>JAHLLH010000014.1 GCA_020444265.1 bacterium | reverse complement strand
CTCGCAACAAGATAAGTTGCTTTTCCAAGTGTCCACCAAAACGGGGCAAGCCCAGCCAGATGACACGGACCACCCCGTCTATTCTTTTCGTACCTTGCGTCTCGACCCTCGAAAGGAGGCTTCCATGCGCATTCTATTGGTAACCCTTTTGCTGACCGTTTTGATGCTGCCTGCCGGGCAGGCTCAGCAGGTGGTGAACCCCGATCTACGTGACATGTTGACCAACATGGCGCAAAGCCATGAGCTCTTCCGTGCCCAAATAGACAGCCTGCGCAAGGAACCGCGTCTCAACGAACGGGAGATTCGCAACCTTGTAGAGGAACAGCTGGCGATTGATGCGGAAAACCAGCGTCTGTTGGAAGCGATTGTCGAGCAGCACGGCTGGCCCGGAAAAAGCCTGGTTGGAGAGGATGCAGCAGGCAGCGCCCTGACCATTCTTGAACATGCCGATCACAACTATCAGAAGCAGCACTTGCCATTGCTGCGGGCCGCAGCTCAAGAGGAGGAGTTGCCGGCAGACAAGATCGCCGTCCTCGAGGACCAGGTTCGCATGCGTGATGGCCGTCCCCAGCTTTATGGCACCCAGTTTCGCCATGAACAGCACGACAACCAGGAGCATCTCTATCCGATCGAGGACGCGGCGGAGGTGAACGCCCGTCGTGCCGAGGTTGGTCTGCCACCCATCGAGGAGGTCCTTGAGGAGAAGGGGATCGAGTGGCGTCCCCCAGGCAGCAAGCCGGAAGTGATCGAGGAACCGGAACCCATCGAACCGCCGAAGCCGCGTTCATCACAGGAAGTGGTCAAGCAGGATTCCACGGGTGCGAACACTCCACCCGATTCGACCAAGGCGTCGAACTGGTAGGGGTGGTCGTTTGCTGCAATTCGTTCAGAAGGACGCGTGTCATAGGTATCACCCCGGACTCGATCCGGGGTCCAGCATCCAATGTTGTGGACGTTCTGCCCGGTTCGAACCGGATCTGTGACTTCGAGAGCGTGTGAGGGCTGTTGCTCCGCCGGGCCCTCTTACCTCGGGGCCGACGAGGGCACAACGCCAATCCATTTGAGGCTGGATCCTGGGTCATGGCCCGGGATGACATGGCCGTCGCGGATAGCCACGCGTGCGAGCAGACATCGGTTGCACGTTCGGCACGCGTGTCGTCCCATGCAACCCAGGGTAATCCATAATTGGTAAAAAGATTCGAGGGGGGAGTAGTGATTCAGGCGTATTTACAGTTTTTGAAAGAGTATCCGTTGCTGTCGAGCGCGATCCAGGTCGGCATCCTCGGGATGATCGGGGAATTGCTGGCATCGCGTATCCGGCTGGGCAAGTGGTATTTCTTCGGACCAGGTCCCGTTCGGATCATTGAGAAGGTGCTGGTCTGGGCCTTCCTCGGCATCACCTTCAAATACGCCTTTACCGGCTTCCACGGTTTCGTTGATGCCCTCGTCCACAAAGGATTCTGGTTTGACAGGGCGCTCGAACCAGGGTTCCTGCGTGCCTTGTCTGCATCGACCTTCACCAACCTGCTCTTCGGTCCGATGATGATGTATTTCCACCGGATTACCGACAACCTGATCGAGGGCAAAACAATGGATTGGTCCAGCCTGCAAAGGGCGTGGACCACCCTCCTCTGGTTCTGGATTCCGGCGCACACCATCACCTTCAGCCTGCCTTCCCATCTTCAGGTCGGCCTGGCCGCCTTGTGGGCGGTGGCATTGGGAGTGATCCTCGGCTATTTCGCACGGAGTAGTAAGCCAGCCTGATCGGGGTGCCGCCAAAAACTCCCGACAGGATTCGAACGTGCTTGAGGGACGTGGGATAGAGGCCTATACTATCCTACGTCCCCTTTTTCTGTTTCTGCTCAAGGGGTGGAAGTAGCCCCCGTATCCTGGACTTGGACGGTTTACCGGAGACCCCCTATGCATTCATCTCGTCGCTCAATTCCCCTTGCCCTGCTGCTGCTTTTCCTCATCGCTCTGCCTGCGCAGGCGAGGTATGATGTCTGGGCTGATTCCAACGGAGTCTCGGTTCGTCAGGGTCTCCATGTCCGGTGGGATGGGGCGGTAGCGAGCGGGGAGAATGGTTGGTTGGTGGCTTGGTCGGACGCACGCAATGGGGGATTGGATGTTTACTCCCAGTTCTATGATACCAATGGCAGCCCGGTAGGTGAGGCGGGCGGAATCCCCGTGGCATCGGGTCCCTATGGGCAGTTGGATGCGGTGGTTGTCCCGTCGCAGGATGGTGGTTGGTATCTTGCAATGAATGATCAACGTGAGGACCCGGAAGGTCTTGGCCTGCTCGTTCCCTATTTGCAGAAACTTACTGCCGAGGGCCAATCCGCATGGGCTGGCGGACCAATTCTGATAGATGCTGTTCCGAATACGTATGAACGGCCCGTATTGATACCAACCTCAGAAGGCAACCTGATCACCGCCCACAGCAATGGGTTCGAAGCCACCTTTTTCAAGCATGACAGCAATGGTAACCCACTTTGGGCACAAAATGGTTACACCTACTACACGGGGCTGTACCCTCTTCAGGCAGTCGCAGACCAGTCCGGTGGCATCTTTCTGCTGGGACGTCGCTACACCGACAATGTCTCATCGTTGGTGATGCTGCACATCAATTCGGATGGGCAGTTAGCCGAGGATGAGGTGCTTCTCTTTTCCGGTTGGGATGAATGGAACCAGATGGTCGAGCTGGTCGCAAATCCAGCGGGTGGAGCGGTTGCGATCTGGAACCGGACCGCAAATTTCCCGGAATCGGTGGCGACCCTCGAAGGATGTGTTGTCGACGAGGATTTCAATGCGGAATTCATCGGTGGAGAGGATGGCTTATTGAGAGGTGGCCTGGAGATCAAGTCGATGGCTGCAGCCACCTTCCAGGGAGACCTGATTCTGGCGGCGTATATCCGGGCAACTCCTTTGACCTACGAGGTACGTGGGCAACGCATCCATTTTGCCGAAGAGGCTGCCCAACTCTTGTGGGATGACAGCGAAACTGGTTCGGGTACCCTGATGGCCACCGATGGGCACTCCGACAACCCTCGGATTCAGCTTGCTGTCACCGAGGATAGAATCGCTTTTACAACCATTCTGAACAGTTCTTCCTCGGAAGTTGATTTCCGAACGATCCTGGCCGACGGCAATGCAGTTCCACAGTGGGCTGATCCGGCCCTCTTTACCGAAACGGGGGATGTATCCCTCGTCCGAACCATTGCCACCGGTGAGGATGTTACCATCGTTCTTGGCACAGAAGAACCCGCCAACCGTATGCTGAAGCAGGTTCGTATGGATCACCAGTCCAGCGAGATCAGCAATCCACTCGATGAACAAACGGTCTTTGGTGGCCTGGCCCGCAACACGAGTTCGAGACGTGTGATCCGATCGGGTGACAATATTTACGCGGGCTGGATTGACCAACGGTATGGAGTCGAAGGCGAGTTTCCTTTCCTCCAGCGTCTCGATTTGGAAACCGGGCAGCCGATCTGGGCTGAGGATGGGATCAACCTTGGCGAATTCTGGCTCGACCCCGACTCGGTTGAGGATTCCTATACTGCATTTTGGCCTCTCGAAATGACGCCTGACGGGCAGGGTGGAGTGGTGGTCGGATGGCTGGAGTTTGATTCCGGCAGCGGGATGCGGGGAGCTCGATTTCAGCGTATTGACAGTGATGGTAATCTACTCTGGGGCGAAACAGGCCGATCGCTCCTGCCGGATGAGACCAGCTATGACATAAGCACACACCCGATGTGGTTGTTCAGTCAAGCGGATGGTACAACTGCGGTGGCCTTTACCGCTGTAGACGTCTATGGTGGCTCCTACACAGAACGTGCCCTGCTTCAGATCTTCGGCCCGGATGGTACACGAACAGCCGATGAGGGTGGACCGATTGAATTGTATCCCCTGGCGGATTGGGATCGTACAGTGGTCGGTGCGGTGGACGCGAATGATGGATCGTTATTCTTCCTCGTACAAGGGCTAAGCCTGATGGATAGTGATCTCTACGCCTGTCGCTATGACTGGGAAGGTCAGCCACACTATGAATCCTTCGCGGTGATCCCCCAGATGTCCGATTTTCTGAGATCGTTCGATTTGAACCGGATCGGCGAGGACGTTCTGGTAAGTTGGATCAATGCCAGTGATGAGGTGTATGGTGTTCAGTGGAACCGTATCACTCCCAACGGCGAACTGGTTTATGGAGAAGAGGGTGCGGTGCTGCTTGAGGGGAACAATGCGATCTTCGGCTATGATCTGGCGACGGCTGATGATGGCTTCTGGCTGGCTTGGTCCTCCTCCGAAGAAACCCGCTACCAGAAATATACCTTTGATGGCGAACCGCAGTTCGAACCGGAGTTGGGTCGCCTCATCCCTGTTGTAGAAAACTACTTCTTCATACCGGAGCTGATTCCCGATCTGGGCGGCGGAGTCTACATCCTGGGGACGTCCGGTACATGCTGCAACGAGCTCGATTTCAGCTATACGCATATCGATCCAGAGGGCAACCCGGCCAGCGATCTCTACGCGGAACAGGGCATTCTTCCCCTGGTCAACACATGGTATGCGCAGCGAGAACTGTTCGCTGTGCCGGACGGTGAAGGTGGTTTCCTCGCAACCTGGAGCGACAATCGATCTGCCATTGCTGAGGATGTCTACGCAATGCGGGTCAATGATTATCTCGTAGCCGACCTGCCGGAGGATCGTAGCAATGTTCAGCCGGACCAGTTTGTTCTCGAGCCGGCCTACCCCAACCCCTTCAACCCCTCCACGACAGTCCGTTTCACCATCCCGGAAGCGGGGATGGTTCGGCTATCAGTCTATGACATTCTTGGACGTCAGGTTGCCACACTACTGGATAGACGGATGGAGAGCGGATCACACGCTTTATCGTGGAATGGGAGGGACTTCACTGGACAACCGGTAGCTTCGGGGACGTATATTTTGGCGTTGGACAATCAGGGAATGTCGCGGGCACGACGTATCGTCTTATTGAAATAAGCAGCACAAACCCTACACTAATTGGGGGCCACTATGATGGCGCGCACGGTTCGACCTTGGGCTCTTCTCCTCTCTCTCGCTTTTTTTCTGTTGGCTACTGTCGGTTACGCACGATTCAATGTCTGGGAACCCGAGAACGGGGTCGAGATTCGCCAGGGACGTCATGTCTCCTGGGTCAGCAATTCGACCGCCGAAGATGGAAACGGCAATTTCCTGACCGTCTGGTCGGATGCTGGCACGGGCTCGATGGATGTCTACGCCCAACTCTTCACCATCGAGGGTACACCGCTTTGGACTGCACCTCTCCCTATCGCCAATAATCCACACCCTGAACAGGAAGCACGGGTCATCCGAACGTCGGACGATGCCTGGATCATCGCCTGGCTCGACTATGGCGAGGACCTTGAGAAGGTTGGTGTTGGCCGTCTCTTTCTTCGAAAACTGAATGATAGTGGACAGGACCTCTGGCCTTCGCCCGTTGGACCTGTTGAGGAAGCGTCAAACAGTTACAACTCAGGTCGCTTCTTCGAGGGTCTGTATCTCTTCCCGGTTTCGGATGGTGGTGCCTTTGTCGCGAGCGATCTTGATCGGCTGGCCTGGGTTCAGCGAGTGACGGGAGACGGCACAGTCGCATGGCCTGAGGCGATTCATCCTCTGCCCCAACTGGTCAATCGTCCCCGCTGCATCCCGGATGGTTCGGATGGCGTGATTATCCTTGGGCATGAATACTTTCCTGAAGGCCCCAATCATGTGATCGGGCAGCGAATCTCTGTGGAAGGAGACCTGCTATGGGATGAGGGAGAAGAACCCGTTTCGTTTTTCAATAATGTCGATATATCAGCCATTCAAATGACTCCCTCGCTTGCGGGAGATTGGCTGTTGACATGGTCCGACGCGAATCATCAAGTCCAGGTGCAAAAGTACAATTCCAATGCAGAACCTCTCTGGGGGACCGAACCTGTTGTGCTGACAGATGTAGCAACGAGTGGAAGCTTGAAGCAGGTCTTTCCGCTAGATGACGGACAAGTGCTGCTCACATGGGGGGATTGGGATCAGGGGTATTATCAGCGGCTAGGTTTTGCGGGCGAAGAGCCATTTTTCTACGTTGGCACCCCATCACCCCTCGAGGAGCAAGAGAAGATTGAGTTTGCCTCCCTGCTGACTTCAGGAAACGTTCTTCTTAAAACCCAACGATTTACTGTGCAAGGTAGTGACGACTACCTCGCTGCCATCAGTGCGGCCAGCGAGGAGCTCTGGTCCTACCCGATCTTCCCCTACCCGGGATCGTTTGAATATGAGGACCTCTATAACGACCCGATCACCTTCATTCCTGATGAGGACTCATTCTCTCTGGTGACGAGTGGACGAGTGGAGGACCGGACAGGGATGATGCTTCATCGTCTATCAAATGCGGATGGTACGTTGCTGCTTGACGAACCTGTCGAATTGGCAACGGGTCTGTCGGGAGAAACACGATCACCCCAGCTGATCGACACAGGTGTTTCTCTCTTCTCGTACTGGAAGGATGAACGGTGGGGTGAATCTCATCATTTCCAGATTCTTGATCGTGAGATTGGAACACCACTGTTTGAATCGGGTGGACGGAATTTTTTCCCTGCCCTGGACGGGATGGCATCAGAGGATTTCTTCATTGAATCAGCGCTGAACGTGGTCCCTTCAGCAACGGGCGGGTTGCTGGTGGCGCGGTTGGAAACGGTTGGCGAGTGGTACAATGTTCATGTCAGGCTGCAGAAGGTCAGCAACCGCGGGGAAATTCTCTGGGGATTGGGAGGTCGTGTAATTGACGACCTTGATTCTGAAGATCGTGGAGTAGATAACCTCCAGCTTGCAAGTCTGTCGGACGGGTCATCCATCCTTGCGTACAACACCTTCAGCGACCTCTTCATGATGCAGGTCAATCTAATGAAGTTCTTACCGGATGGCACCCTCGAGTGGGAATTGGTGGACAACAGCCTATTGGAAGAGTTTGATCAGGAACGAGATTACCACGTCCAGCTGGTTCAGCCATTGCCTAATGGTGAAACCTTGTTGATTTTGAACGGATATGACTTCTTTGGCGGAAACAGCCACATTCACAGTGTTTGTATCGACGCGGAGGGAGACGTTGTCTCCCGTTTCATGATCGAGATAACCTATCTCAATCCCACAGAATTAAGAGTGTTTCTCCTCGAAGATGGTTCCTTGGCCATGTTGTACAGGTTTGAAGGTGATAGCCTGAAACTTGATCGCCTCTCGGCAGAAGGGGAATACATTACACCCGAAGAGGGGGTGACAATTGCCCCGTGGTATGATGTCGTTGACATCGAGCATTCCCTTGTGGTAGCTGAAAATGGATTCGGGATTGTTACATCCTTGGAGGATGGCTACAGCTACCATCGCTTCACCTGGCATGGTGAGCCGGTTTTCGATGAACCAGCAGGGATGCCTCTACCGTCCGGATTGCAGTATAGAAATGCCCTCAGTGACGGAGAGGATGGTGCCTGGCTGCTGGGTTGGGTGGAGGATTCGTACGGTGGCGATATCGGGTACGTTCACGTGAATAGCGAGGGGCAGCTTGCTCGGTCCGAGTACGAAGATGGTCCGGTGACCCTGTGCGATGCCTGGTTCACGCAAGCACTATCCCCGCCGATATCGGATGGTGAAGGTGGATTCATCGCCACTTGGAATGATTATCGTGGGTCACTTAACCAGCATTTGTACGACGATGTCTACGCGATGCGGGTCAATGACTTTACGACCGGTGTGGGGGACAATCTCACCAGCACTCTCCCTGCTGAATTCACCTTGCTGCCAGCCTATCCGAACCCCTTTAACCCATCTACTACCCTGACCTATACTATCCCGCGTGACGGTAAGGTGCGTCTTGCGGTCTACGATATCCTCGGACGGGAAGTAATACGTCTCGTGGATGGGTTCCAGGGTGCAGGGGTGCATCGCCAGGTGTGGAACGCGACCTCACGCTCCGGTTCGCCGGTCGCTTCCGGCACCTATTTCGTTCGATATGACACCCCGCACGGGGTGCAGGCCCAGAAGATTCTCCTGCTGAAGTAAGGAGCAGATGGAGTTGTAACACTCTTGCTGCCCGGCTCTTCGGCCGGGCAGCTTTTTGTTTTCAGAGACAGCTCAACTTGAATCAACAGGACCGCAAGAAAAATCAAGTCGGGTGTTTGTACTCTTTTGCAGGATCACTGCAACGGAGCCCCCTCAACCGGAGAACCTGATGGCTGACGAGAAGCTGAACCTCTACAAACATTTCAGGCAGGACTACACCGCAAAGCAGGACCCCGCGATCCTGCGTGTCACCCCCTCTCAGTACTTGATGATTGATGGACATGGTGCGCCGGGAAATGATCAGTTTTCCGAGAAGATGGGTGCATTGTATGGCATGGCCTACACGATCAAATTCGGTTGCAAGGAGCGAGGCCAGGATTTTGTTGTCTGCAAGCTGGAAGGTCTCTGGTGGATCGACGGGGTCGAAGGATATGATTTCGTCGGCAAATCCGCCGATGACTGGAGCTGGCGTATCCTGATCCGCATGCCCGATTTTGTCACCCAGGAAGATCGTCAAACGGCGATTGAGACGCTGCACAAGAAGAAAAAGGAAGGGCCGTTCGAGGACGTTCGTTTTGAACACTTCGACGAGGGCGAGGTGGTCCAGATTCTCCATGTCGGTCCCTATGCGGAAGAGACTCCGACGATCATGAGGATGCACGCCTATGCCGAGGAACAGGGCTACAAGCTGGATGGTCTGCATCATGAGATCTACCTCGGTGACCCACGCAAGACTGATCCCGCAAAACTGAAGACCATATTGCGTCATCCTGTGAAAAAGGGGTAGGCAAGTCATTGCGAGGAACGAAGTTGCGGACCTGAATCAACGGGGATGCCCGATGTCCCCAAAACTAATACCCTGTTCGGCAAAAGCCGAACAGGGGGACTGGGCATGACAGATCTGTTAAGCAAAGATGTCTACGTCTTCAATTCCTTCTTCTTCGCGGCGGGGAAGAGGATGTTGTTGAGGATCAGGCGATAACCCGGGCTGTTCTTATGCAAGTGAAGATCGGTGGGCGGATCACCGATCTGATGACGGTAATCCTCGGGGTCATGACCGCCATAAAAGGTCCACGTTCCCTTTCCAGAATTGCCGTGGATGTACTTCGCAACTCCAAGCCCCTCGTTCCGTCCCATCTCCACCACTTCAGGTCGTAAAAATTCCTCATGGAATGCTGTGGTTTGCCCCATGAAGCCCTTGATGACGCTGGTGTGGCACTGGGTCAGCATCGTGGGAACCGGATCGTATTTCGCGCTGAACTCAAATAGGGTGAAGTAGTCGCCCTCGTCACCACGTGGGCTGTAGCCGCTTTGCGGAGTGGCATCGATATCACTGAACTCGTAGACCATCGGATCTTTAATCAGGTGGAAATCTTTAAACGCCCAGGTGTTGTTGAAGTTCAGTTTCTTCTGGGCCTGAGGGTCGGAAGGATCGCCATCGAAGGGAGACTCGCAAATGTCGATCCCCATCGCTGCCTGGGCGATGTCATAGCTGTCGGTGGCGCTGCACATGGCGAAAAGAAAGCCGCCATCATCCACATACCGTCGAATCCTGCGAGTCACCGCCGCCTTCAGCTGGGAGACCTTTTTAAACCCGAGACGCTTCATGCGTGCCTCTTCGGCGGTCTGTTTCGTCTGGTACCAGGCAGCGTTCCGGTAGGTCGCGTAAAACTTGCCGTACTGGCCCGTAAAATCCTCATGGTGCAAATGCAGCCAGTCGTACTCCTGCAATTTCCCGTCGAGCACATCCGTGTCATACACCTCGTCGTACTCGATTTCAGCATAGGTAAGCACCAGGGTCACCGCATCGTCCCAGGGTTCGTTGTCCGGCGGTACATAAACCGCGATACGGGGTGCCTTTTCGAGCTTGACCCGCTCACGATTGCCCTCGTCGATCTCGTTGTAGATCGAAGCGGCGCGGCTGTCGCTGATCCGCTGGATGGTCACCCCTTTGAGGCGCGCTGTGCGCTCGATTTCAGGGTAATAGTCGAGCAGAAATGATCCGCCGCGCCAGTTCAGCAGCCACTCCGCTTCCGCTCCGGCCTTGAGCGCGTTGTAGGTGATGCCGTAGGCACGGAGATGGTCGGCCTGCTCGAGGTCCATCGGGATGAGGAGACGGTCTGCGCGGACGGCGGAGGGCAGCATGATCAGGCTGAGCAGCAGCAGTAGCAAGTGCGCTCTCAACCACTCCCGTCGAGAGGGTTTGGGGTGATCGCTTGTGGACGAGCTTGAGTGGGATGGGCGAAGTCGTTCTGTCATCATGGGTTCGGGGAAGTCTTCCGGTTGATCCTGCCGGGTGGGGTCACCCGTTGTTCTTCCTACTCGCTGGGGGTGAATTCTGTTTCCACTCTTTCATCTGTTGTTTCAAACTCTTCGACTTCGGCTTATCGCCGCTGAGATTGCGGTAGCCGGGGTCCCTCGCGGGAGGAGGACCTTTTGGGTAGCTTGGCGGCTTTGTATCCTGCTTCGTGCCAGATGATGGCATCGTCGGGATCTGTGATGCACCCTGCTGGACGCGTGCTTCCATGGTCTTCAGGATGGTCATCAACTCGTCGATCCCCTTGCTGTCGTACAGGCGGGTTCGAAGTTTGACCACGCCGGTGTGGAACTCAAGGACGAGACGCGACTGGCGAGGGCGTCCCATCATCCCTTTACGACGGAAGAGGTTGACCTCTTTCAATTCGAGGAAGCTGAACCAGGTGGCTCGTCCCCCGAAACGCATCGAAATGCCGATGCCGGACTCGTTGAAATAGATCTGACGCAGGTAGAGATCGAGGGCGATGTAGAGAAAAACCAGCCCAGCAATCCCCACAGCGACCCAGACTTCCGGTTTGTCGGCGAACCAGGAGATGCGGTTGCGGAACTGGTCGATCACAAAGTAGAGAATGACCGCGACCCCGGAGAATCCCTTCCCGATGCTCGGTTTCAGCTTACGCAGATTGCCTTGAAGGGGAAATGGATCCATTGCTGGTCCTGGTTACGGTTCAACATCTGTCGCTCGCAATGTAGGGATGAAAGAGGGACTGGGCGAGGGGAAGGATCAATCTCTGTCAGTTGAGCAGGACGAGTTTTTGGGTCAGGAGGATGTTGTTGGGAGCGTGCAGCCGCAAGAAGTAGATCCCGGAAGGAAGGCCATGGCCCGACCAACTGAACCTATGCTGACCGGATGCAAGCGGTGTGTGGTGCAGCGTGGTGATGTGACGTCCCAGCGTATCGAACAACAGCAGTTCGACCTCACCCGCAACCGGCAGCGTCAGGGTGATGGTGGTGGCGGCGTTGAAGGGGTTTGGGTAGGCAGAAAGGATCGTTTCGCGGGGCAGATCTGGCACGCTTCCGGGTACAGCCAGAGAAGGAGCCCAGAGGTGCACGGCTGCGTGCGTACCACTGCCGAACGTCGTGTTGCCAGAATCGTAGGTCGCATCAATCCCGTCCATCTCGGCTTGGTCGGACGCGATCCAGTAACGGTACTGGATCAGGTTGCCGGTGGTGAACCCTTCGAGTTCAAACCCGGGGTCGCCCTCCCAGCAGGTCAGTGCGAGTGGCCACTCTCCATCGACTGTCGCTGCCCCGACACAGAGGTCACCATCATAAGCTGCGACCTCATCACCGATAGCGAGGGAGTCTTCCCCGATTTCAGCACTCATCACCACAATCGCCCACGGCAACCCGGTGGGGTCAACCGGGTCGAAGTGCTGCGCTCGGGTTGCGCTCGTCCAGCCGAGCAACACGGCCAGGAGAAGTAGTGGCATCCGTTTCATCGGTGTCCGGTAGTTGTTGGTCTACCTCTAACCTAGGCAACAGGAGATCATCTGTCGTGCTCCAGCGCACGATAGTTGTAGCCGAGCCTCGACAAGAGCTCCAGGTGACGCGGGAGCTCGGCACGAACCGTGCCTTCGTCCGGCTTGCCATGCCAGAGGTTTGATGCGAGAGCGGTCAGACGGGGCAATAGCATGTACTCGAGATGCTCCGGGGTGGCAATCCGCTCTGTCCAGAGATTTGCCTGCCCACCGAGGATGTTGCTGTGGTGAGCTTTATCAAGCTTTGGCGGCATCGGATTGAATTGCAGGACTCGTTCCAGTGGCAGCACCGCTGGAAAGGCTTCCGGTTCGCCATCTCCACCCTGCGAGTGATCGAAATAGCAGTACCTGCCCGGGCTCATAATGACCGGATAGCCAGCCTTGGCTGCATTCGCGCCATGCTCCTCGCTGCGCCAGGCCATGATCGCGGTTCCTTCGGGAGGTTCGCCCTCGAGGATCTCATCCCACCCGATCGCGATCTTCCCCTTTTCAGCGAGGTAGGCAGCAATCCGTGTGGTAAACCAGCCCTGCAGCGAGGCGGTGCCCAACAGGTACTCCTCCATCACCGTCCGTTGGCAATGGGGGCAAGCGTTCCAACGCTTCAGCGGTACTTCGTCCCCACCAAAATGCACGTATTTCCCCGGAAAGAGCTCACAGACATAGTCGAGGATGGTACGCACGACTCGGAAGGTCTCTTCACGTCCTACACACAGCACATCGTCAAAGACCCCCCATGTCGAGGGAACGGACTGTGCTTCTTCGGTGCAGCAGAGGTCGGGATAGGCGGCGAGCAGGGCACGGACATGCCCGGGCATTTCGATTTCAGGGACAACCACAATCCCCAGGTACTGCGCGTAGATCAACACCTCTTTGACATCCTGCGCGGTGTAAAATCCACCGTACTTCTTGCCATCTGCCCCGGTTCGCCAACCCCCGATTTCGGTCAAGCGAGGCAAGATGGGGATTTCGAGACGCCAGCCCTGATCATCGGTCAGGTGCCAGTGGAAACGGTTGATTTTGTGCAGAGCAAGGATGTCGAGGTAGCGTTTGATGGTTTCGACGGGGAAAAAGTGACGAGCGACATCCAGGTGCATTCCGCGCCATGCATAGCTCGGCCAATCCTCGAGAATCATCGGCTGAATAGAGGCTTTCTTTCCGCTCAAATCCACCTTGGCAACCAGGTAGCGCAGGGTGGTGCAGGCGTGGCCGAGGCCAAGGACCGTGGAGCTGGAGAAGGTGATGCCGCCTGGACTGATCTCGATCCGGTAACCTTCAGGATGTTCCGGCAAGCAATCCGGATCGAGCCAGCCACGCAGAGCCGGGATCGATTGGCTGGTTACTTCCGGGTGCAACATATCCAGCCCGAGGAAACCAAGCTCGCTTTTCAGGCGGTGCTTGATGAACCCGGGGATGCCCTCTTCGATGTCGAGACGCATCTGGTTGTTCGGCAGAGAAAGCTCACCCTTATGGGCCTGAACGATCTTTGCGGGGGGGAGAACCACAGTATTACTCCTCAAAATTCTGCCACAACTTTGGTTTTTTGTCCCAACCGACCAAAGCACTGCTGACACGCCAGTAACCGAAATGATTGTTCTCGTCGATGGGTCGCATATCCTCGATAACAAACTGGATGGTGTGCGTGCCGGGCGTAAGGTGGTCGGTCAGGTCGATCTCTTCCGGGTTGACTTCCACCCCTGGGCACCAGCCGCTGCGGCTGTAATCGCTCGACCAGGTTCCGTTGTTCCAGCGACGGGTGTAAGGGTTTCGTGCACGGTACTGCTGACAATCATCCCTCCAGGGATAAAAGCGATGGACGACCACCTCATCCACGAGGATGATATTTGCCTTCGAAACAAACTCGTCCTCATCGGTCCCGTCGGTGCAATGCCCCGTTGAAATGTAGCTCATGACGACTCGTTTCAGCCCCTCAGGGATGGTCACCGTTCGCTCGACACCATCCCCCATCTCCTGCGCGTTGAAGGAGTCCTCGAGGTAGACCCCGCTGGCCCAGGTGGCGTTGTCGTACTCCACGACAGGGAGGTACTCAAGCGACACATCGACATGCCATGCCGGGCTGACCCAGGTGTCGATAAACGCGGCGATGGTCACCTTGCCTTTCAGCAGGGGTGCGTATCGAGTGACATCGAGGGTGTGGCTGGTCTCGCCGCCGTAGGAGGTCATGAAACGCATCAGTTCGATGTCTGGCTGGCCCTCGGCACGCAGACGGATCGACCCGGCGCGGTCCCACTTGTCATACACCTCGATGTAGCTTTCCGGCTTCGGGATCGGGTGGAGGGTGAGGTGTGCCTCAATACGGATCGGACTGTCGAAAGTGGGAAGCTCGGTGTCGGTTACGATGATGCGTCCGTTGTCTTCGACACGAACTCCATCCGAGGCATAAGCCGAGGCGCTGTCACCATCGAAAAAGTGGATCATCTCGTTCTGGAAGATGGGGACAGTGACCGGATCGGGCAGATCCGCGGCGAAGGCAGTTGTGCTGAGTAGCAGCACCAAAAAGGGCCAAGGTCGCATGGTTATCTCCTGCTGAACCGACGAAATGTCATGACACGTCATTGCGAGGACGGCCGTAGGCCGGACGTGGCAATCTACGTCCTGCCCACGGTGACACATGGCACCGTTCCACCTCCGCTGGCAGCCGATTGTGGGCGTGCGCCCCCAATGAAAAACAGTTGCCGCACTACGCTTCGCTTCGTACGCAATGACGGTTCGTGCACCCTCGATGAAACCACTCACCACACCTTCAATGTCCGGATCTCAAAGGGACTCAGTTCCAGCGAAATCGGACCCTCGAGCGGATGTTTGTCGGACACCAGGTTCCACTCCATCAGATCGACCGCTGCCCACTGCTTCGCCGGCAGGTCGAGGGTGAGGATACCTGTTGAGTGACGGCCCCTCGTTTCTGCGAGACGGAGCACCCACGCCCGCTCTTTTTCAGCCCGCTTGACCACTTCAAGAGTAATCCCTTCGCCCTCAAGCTGCCAGGGGAATCGATCTGCCCGGGCACGCATCCCTTCGATCACCTTGAGATGGCCATTCAACTGCGCGGCCCGTTCAAAGACATCCGATCCGACCAGATCGCCCTCGTGTGGCAGAAGCGCATAGGTAAAGCGGTGCTGGCCACGATCCGCATCGGGATCGGGGTAGCTGGGGGAGCGCAACAGGTTCAGGTCGAGGGTGCCACCGAAGACCTTGTAGCCATACTTGCAATCGTTCAGAAGTGCCAAGCCGACGTCCCGTTCCGACAAATCGGCGTACCACTGCCCGGCGACTTCAAAGCGCGCCAGGTCCCAGGATGTGTTGCGATGCGTGGGTCGTTTCACGTGTCCGTATTGAATGTCGAAGGTCGCTTCCGACGCCTGGATGCTGGTCGGAAAAGAGACACGCAACATGTGGTGGCTTTCCTGCCAGTCGACGGTGGTTTCGAAACGAAGCATCGTGTCACCTTCATCAAGGGTGACCACCTGCTCGATGGTTGAACTGCCGATCTCGAAGCGAAACATCACTCCCTGACGGACAGGACCATTGGGCAGTGGAATTGTCTCGACCAGACGGGCTTGCTCGATCACCGCTTCCTCGTAGAAGAGGTCAACATCCCAGGCGTCCCAATTGTTGGGACGATCCTGGTAGAGGGTCAGCAGGTTGCCCTCACCGTCCGGTTTGAGCATGGAACGGTTGGATCGTCTGTCGAACAGCTCGACCAGACGGCCCTGATCGTTGAAACGGTAGCGTACGAGATCGTTCTCGAGAAGCAGGGTGGACTGATCGCAAGGAGCAACGGTCGTGTGCGCGCCCTTCTTCAGCGTGACCAACGACCAGGGGGCCAGCTCGACACGTGCCAGGGTGGTCTCGTCCTCCTGCTGAAGAGCGACACTCGCGCCAGATCCATCCACTACATCATGCCCCGCCCAATTGTCCGGCAGTTCAACGGTCATCGATGCCCGTGTACCGCTGGTGTTGAGCAGAGTGGCGGCAGCGGTGTCGGTTTCGAGGAGCGGAGATGATGTTCGCTGTAGCTGGGCGAGATCGGCGAGCGCCTGGTCATGCGCCTCATGGGTGACCCGATAAACTTCTGTGATCGACGAACCGGGCAGGATGTCATGGAACTGGTACAGCAGGGTGGTCTTCCAGAGCTGGTCCAGTGCTTCGAGGGGATAGTCGGCCAGGTTACCCGCCGCATGCAGCAGCTCGGTGGTACGCAGCTCCTGTTCGAGGTTACGGTTGCCTTGCTTCACCTTTGCCTGGGTGGTCAGGGTGCCGCGATGAAGCTCGAGATAGAGCTCGCCAACCCAGGTTGGGAGCTGGTCGCGATGCTCGTTCAGACGAGCGAAAAACTCTTTCGCATTGCCGAAACGAACCTTCGGGGCACCCTCGAGGTTCTCCATCCGTTGGCCTAGTTCGATCGATTCGGCCTTCGGACCGCCGCCACCATCCCCAACTCCGAAGAGAGACATGAATTCCGGGAGACGATCTTTCTCTCGAAAATTGGTCATGCCGGGGATGAGAAACTCGGTGTCGAGCAGGCTGTTGTACGTATTCTCTGGCGGGAAATGCGCCAGCACTTCGCTGCCATCGATCCCCCGCCAGTGAAACGTGGTGTGCGGGAAATCGTTGAACTGGTTCCACGAGATCTTCTGGGTCAGGAAATAGGGAACACCAGCTCGTTGCAGGATCTGCGGCAGGGCGGCGGAGTAGCCAAAAACATCTGGCAGCCAGAGATTGTCCACCTCAATGTCGAACTCGTCCCGGAAGAAGTTTTTCCCGTGCAGCACCTGACGGACCAATGCTTCCCCACCCGCGAGGTTGCAATCGGCTTCCACCCACATCGCCCCCTGCACTTCCCAGCTACCGTCGGCCACTGCTTTCCGGATGCGTTCGAAGAGTTCCGGGTAATGCTCCTTGACGAAGGCATAGTGCTGTGGCTGGGAGGCTCCGAAGAGATAGCCGGGGTAACGGTCGATCAGGTCAAGCTGGCTGGAGAAGGTGCGTGCGCACTTGCGAATTGTCTCACGCAACGGCCACAACCAGGCCGTATCGATGTGGGCATGACCAATGGCGAGGGCGGTCGGGTTGGAGGCTTCGGCGGGACGATACAGCTCCGGCGCAAGCATCTCACGCACCTCGACAGCCTTTTCGGGGGATTCGTTGTAGAGGTTGACAATTCGTGTGGTCAGCGCGATCAGTCGTGCGCGACGAACCCCGTTTTCCGGCAGCCGTTTGATCAGTCCACGAATGGTTTGGCAATCGAGCAGCAGTTCCCAAACGGGACGGTTGAAAATTGCGAGCTCGGCATGGGCGAGCTGCGCGTCGAACTGACCGTAACGTTTGGGAGATTTCTGGTCGGGGTCCATTTCAGTGAAGACACCGAAAAGACTGTTGGACGCTCCCTCGACCCATAGTTCAACATGTTCGCCCCCTTTGCATGCGTCGAAAAGCGGGACGAGATCGCGTGAAAAATTCGGGTCGAAAATGCTGCCGTTGGTGATGCCCTGCAGGGCTCGTCCATCCGGCGCGACTACCAGCCCTTCGCCGCCAACATCGAGGTGGGCGACCACCTCGCGGCTGGTCCATTCAGCGGGGATGCTGCCTGTCATGTGGAACCAGGCACTCTCCCAAGCCGCGGCCCAGGTGTCGCCTTCTTTGATCGGTTTGAACTCGTGCGATTCGCGATCCTCAAACGATATCGGCTCTTTGGACCAACCGAAGGTGACATCGAGGGGTTTCGTTTCTCCGAGCACGTGGCCCTTGAGACGGTCCATGAACCGTTCGAAGCGGGTGATTGTCAGCGTGGCTTGTTTATCGTCGCTCATGGTTGGTTCCTGGTTTGTTCCCAGACAGTTTAGGAAACTGTCTGGGATGTACCTGTCCCTGTCATCCCGGGCTCGACCCGGGATCCAGCCTCCTCAGGTCGTTCGAGTAACTTCTGCCGGCCCACCGTTGTGATCATGGAGGCCGAGCGACGTGTCTTGCTCTTCCGGGAGATTCTACTCTCGGATACCATACTCTCGCACGTCCCCACCTCTGGATGCTAGATCCCGGGTCAAGCCCGGGATGACAAACGTGAAACGTGCCTCCTACCGTTCCCCCGCCACAAATTGATCAATTAGTTCACGGGCGACACTCCCCTTCAAGGGACAAGGCATATCGTCGATTTCCTCCACCGCCACCCACCGGGCATCGAGGATTTCACGTTTGTCAGGCTTTAGTTCGCCCGCCTTCCAGTCGGCACGGAAGGCGACCATCAGTGACTGCGAAAAGGGCCAGCTCTGGTTTGTCACGTATCGAATGTTGTCGACTTCGATGCCTACCTCTTCACGAACTTCCCGTGCCACACACTGCTCGAGGGTCTCTCCCGGTTCGACATAGCCCGCCAGAAGGGAATACATCTCTCGACGAAAGCTGACTGCTTTTGCCAGCAGCAATTTGCCCTCTTTCTGAACTGCGACAATCATTGCCGGGGAAATACGGGGCCAGGTGGTGAATCCGCACTCAGGGCAGACACAGGCCACCTCGTCGGGGTGACGTTCCATTCTAGAGGCGCACCGTCCGCAATACCGGTTGGAGCGTTCCCAAGCCAACAGCTGGATGGCGCGGCTGAACATGCCCATTTCTTCGGCGGTCAGACGTTCAAACAGCATCCGAAGCGGGAGGGTGCGGTAGCCTTTTGGCGGTTTACGGTGCGTGACTTCGGCGGCGTAAACAGGCGCACCATCGAAACGGCCCACGTAAAGATCGTGGATCACCGTCAGCCCGATCTCATCGGGTGATTTGTCCATCAGGGAACGATGATCCTTCGGGTTCGATCGGACAATCAGATCGCCGTTGCCCACGATGATCAGGTAACGTGCTCCTTGGCGGCCGACTTCCTCGCCCGGCAATCCCGGTTCGAAGCTCATCGCTCCTCCTCCGGGTTCAACGGTGCCGCCGTTCGTCGCACAAAACCATCGTCGTTCGAGTCGCGGACCAGCGTACGCAGTCGTGTGATCATCTGCTTCAGGTCGGATAGCCCTCCAATAACGAACCAGAGGAACACCGCGCTGGCCATAATGATGTGAATCAGCAGGTAGATCCGCCAGAACTTCATCCATGCTTCATTGCTCACATCGTGCGACAGGTTGTAGATCGTGCCGACAACAAAGACCAGCGTCCAACCGAGGGTCCAGACATAGTTGCCGATGTAGATCAACTTGTCTCCGCGTGTGAATTCACGTCCCATGCCGAGCAGTTTCCAGCCGCGTGACGGCTCGGGCGTGATCACACGTTGCTCGTCCTCCATGGCGAACGTCCCACGATTCAGCAACTCATCCATATCGTGCTCATGCTTCGGGCCGAGCAGGCTGACCAGCACATAGAGAAGGGTACTGGCGAACATGGCGATGGCCCAGAACATCTGGCCGTTGATCGGGAAATCATCGACGACCTGGTGAATAATGATGCCACCGACAGCAATAGAAGACCCGGTCAGCATTGCGGTCCAGGCGGCGGCAGTGGAGCCGCGTTTCCAATACAATCCCCCTATGATCACCGCGCCCGACCCGCCGGCGAAGATGGCGCCGGTGATGGCAAAGAAGAGGAAGATGTACTGGCTTTGTTTGAACAACATGCTGAAGGTGAAGATGAAGACCGCGACCCCGAAGATTGACCATCGTAGCACTTTCAGGTGGGTTTTCGGGGAATAAGGTTCCGTACGGAAGGGCATGATCACATCCTGGATGAAGATGCTGCCCCAGGAATGCAAATAGGTGTCATGGGTCGAGATGAAGGCGGCGAGCATCACCGCGACAAAGGCGCCAACCAGTCCTTTCGGCAGGATTTCAACCAGCACGAGCGGGACGGTCAGCTGACTGCGGATCGCTTCGCCGTCGACCGTGGTAAGCGTCCCCTGTACCTTGCTGGCGAGGCCGAGCAGGTCGGGGTGGTTGAGAACGGTATAGGCGATAATCGGCAGGAAGAGGAAAAAGAGGTTCTGCGGCAATCCACGCCAGCCATCAAGCACTCCACCCATTTTCGCTTCATGCGCGTTCCGTGCCGATGAGTTGTAGGCCTGGGTGCCCTGCCAGGACATTGCCCCGTAGATCACCCCAAAGATCCCGATCAGAAAGTACCAGAAGTTGAAATCTTTGACATGGCTGGTGTCGAAGGGGTTGATCAGGGACTGGCCGACGGGACGGTCCGCCAGCACAGTGGCGATCTGGCTCCAGTCGAACTGGACAAAGAAGTAGATCAGGATTGCGATAAACACAAGGTTGATGAAAACACCCTGGATGAAGTCGGCGATGATCACCGCGATCTGCCCGCCGGAGAAGACGAAGTAGAGCGAAATCGACAACAGCGCGACCATGACCAACGGGAAGGTGGAAAGGGTCATGCCTAGTAAGTCGAAATGCTGCGGCAGGCCGCAGAAATAGATGAAGAAACGTGCCCCGACCGCGGGGAAGATGCCAAAGTTGATCAAGCCGGAGGCGAAAGCAACCAGCCCAGCGAAGATGCGGAAGCTACGACTGTAGCGCATCTCGAAGAATTGCGCGAGGGTGAGGGCACGTGTCTGACGAAAACGGTAAATCACCCAGCCGGAAACCTTCAAGATCAGGATAACCACACCCATGGTCATCCCCCACCACGCCATGGAGAACCCTGCAACCAGGTTCATCTCGAGGTTGCCGACGATGGTGATCGCACCCAGCCCGGCGACTCCGGCGGAGACGGACATGATGTAGCGCCCGGCGGACCGTCCCGCCGCGAGGAAATCGCTGACACTCTTCATCAGGGATTTACTGGCGGTGACCGAGATGATCATGAAGGCAAGCAGCAGGGCAACTAGGGTCCAGTCTAAGCCGGTCAGATTCATCCTTCATCCTTCGTGCGAGAGAGGTGCGTTCAGATGGTGCAAAGGTAGAGTCGGGCAGGTGTTGGGGCAACGGAGGGGAGAGGTGGGGATGATTTGATGGATGCCCTGTTTTACAGGGATGACCACCCTTGCCAGGTGTGTCCCAAAAAGGGTAAATCCCAGACAGTTTCTTAAACTGTCTGGGATTTACCCTGCAACACTTCGCTGCGTTACTCTACCTGTCATGCCCAGGACCCATGTCCGGCAGTTGCCGGACACGGTGTTGGTGTTGGGGCCGTCGGGCATCCCCTTTGCATGAACTCCATCCCTGCGGATCATCGTCCCGGGGGATCCCCGACGCTCGCGGGTGCGCTTCGCGCACGGACAGGGTTGGCACCCTGTTGCGAGCTGGGGATGATATGTGGGTGGCATGGCACGTGTAAGAGTGTTACCTATCTTCCGATACACCTGTTCCCTATGTGCCGAGTCTGTACACTTGACCCGTGATCCAGCATCCTTCGCCTGAACGAGGCTCCTCATTCGGCCCCCAGCGACACGTCACGCAGTGCTTCGGGGCTCACTCCGCCATGTAATTTCGGCCTCGGATTTGACCAGCAGAGACTGCTTTCAGAGTGGATGCTGGACCCCGGATCAAGTCCGGGGTGACAGTCTGTCTGACATTTGATCCGGCATATTACTAATCCCGCACCACTCGAATCAGGCCATCCTCACGGATCGTCAAGGTGCCGCCGTACACATTCAGCGAGGCTATAAAACCACCCGGATAAAGAGTAATGGTTGGGTCGGCAGAATGGGTTAGCAGGCCATAGCGGATCTTGTTGAGGTCTGCATAGGCGCCATGTTTTGCATGGTGTTCCTGTTGACGGTTGTAAATGGTCCACAGCAGATCGCGTTCCTCTGCGTAGGGGAGCGGGTGGAGACGGTTTCGAACCGAGTCGGCAAACTGGACAACTCCCCACTTTTCCGGCATGTGCATGGCAATTTCACCCTGAGGGGACCAGACCCAATTGTCCTCTGGGTAGGACTCACCCGTTTCCGGGTTGATCTGCTTCCGGTACCCCTGTTTACCGTCCGGCTCGATATGCCATTGGACACGTGAAAAATTGACATGCCACTGGTCTCCGGGCTGCGGAAGGGTGGGTTTGCCTGCCGCTTCGGAGAGAGCATCCCACGGGAAAGCGATCTCGACGGTCCAGCCTGTGTCGGTGTCGGTGGGATTGTTAAGGGTGCCATCGAGTTGAACAGCCGTTTTCAGACCGCCGATATCCCAATGGTCGATGGCGTGGCCACCATCACGGTACGGTTTGGTCAACAGCAAATCCCAGACCGTGTTGAGTGCGTTCACCTCGAGCTCGTAATAGTTATGCGTGTCCCCGTCCGGGTCGATGAAGACCTCGAAATCGTTCTCGTGGTAAATCACCATGTCCCGTTGGTTATAGGTCGCCCAGAGGTGGGGTTCTTCCATTCGAGCCGCGACATAGAAAAAGCTGTCATCCCAGGTCATTGCGACCACCGTCTTAAACCTCGGTTCCGGCAGTCCCTCGCCCTGTATGTCGACAAAAGGTTCACTCCAACTCGCCTCCTGCCAGACGAATTCATCCAGCGAACCGTCAATCTGAACAGGGGATGTAGTCCTGGTGCAAACGTACCCTTTTGGCGTATTTGCCCAAGTCAAAGCAGGGGCAAGGATGCAGACCAGCAGGATGGCCAGCAGTTTCACCTGGCAGCGGAAAGGTGGAGAAGGATTCATCGTCATCTCACAAAAGGTTGGCAGCTTCGGGCCCGGTCACAGAGTCGAGGTGCTCCCGGTCACGACGGGTGGTGTGTTTTACCTGATATGATCCTATCGTGAATCAATCCACTAGAGGGTAAGGAAGTCTGTCACCTTTGCAAAGTGACACCTGGAGCACGAGTTAGACGATTTTCGACAGTGGGTCCCTGTTTTCAGCCATGAAGGTCCCTGATCGCTTGTTGCAGAGGGGGAAAAGTTGTAGCTTGATCCACTTTTCTATCCCGCGAAGCGAACCTGGATGGGTACAACCCGGAGGAGAGTTGTTCAGCAAAGCCGATCGCAAACAGATCAAAGACCACGGTCTGGATGAGAAAGAAATCAAGCGACAGATCGAACTCTTCCGTCGTGGCCCGCAACCGGTCAACCTGATCCGTCCATGTGTTATCGAAGATGGTATCGTCCGTCTCCATCTAGACCAGGAACCGGCCATGATCCAGGCGTTCAGCCAGGCAGCGGATAAAGGACGGTTCAGCAAATTTGTCCCCGCGTCCGGGGCAGCAAGCCGAATGTTCCGTGACCTGCTCGCTCTCTACAATACCTACCCCGGATTGACGATGGGGAAGCTTGAGGAACGTGCCAATGCCAATGAAGCAGCGGCTGTCTTTGGCCTTCGATTCATCCGCAGCCTTAGCCGTTTTGCCTTCTACCCGGAACTGGTGAAACGGCTGAAAGCCGATGATCTGGATGTGGATGAGCTGCTTGCGGAGGGCGCAGTTCACACCATCATCGAGTACCTGCTGACTGACAAGGGACTCGGGTTCGCCAGTGTGCCAAAGGGGATGGTGCTTTTCCATCTTCATGGGGATCATGCTCACACTGCTTTCGAGGAGCAGGTGCTGGAGGGGATCGAGCTGGTCAGCGATGCTGATGGGATTGTTCGCATCCATTTTACCGTTCCGCCGGGTACCAGCGAAAAAATCGATGTGTCGCTGAAAACCTTCATCGGCGAGGTGGCCGAGGAAGATGATTTTGATGTTGAGCTCGGCTACTCTGTCCAGAAACCCTCCACCGATACCATTTCGGTAACCCCGGAGAATGAGCTTTTCCGTGACGACGAGGGTAAGCTGGTATTCCGTCCGGGCGGGCATGGTGCGCTGCTCGACAACCTGAACGAGCTCGATGCGGATATCGTCCTGATCAAGAACATCGATAACGTTGTACCACGGCCTGCTGCGGATAACAAGCTCTTTCGGAAGAAGGTGCTTGCAGGCTTCCTCGTCCATATCCAGCAGCAGGTTTTTGACTACCTGAAGGAAGTTATAAAAGGGAAGTCGAGCGGGGCAGTGCTGACCGAGATTGCCGAGTGGACCGTGGACACCCTTGGTGCACAGATGCCGACCGGTTGGGAACGTTGGAAATTGGATAAAAAGCGTGACTGGCTGGTGGATCGTCTCCATCGCCCCCTGCGCGTCTGCGGTATGGTTCCGAACACGGGTGAACCGGGTGGCGGGCCCTTCTGGGTGACCGATTCCTCCGGCGAGACCACACGTCAGATTGTCGAAACGAGTCAGATCAACACGGACGATCCGAAGCAGCAGAGCATTCTCGAAGCGGCGACCCACTTCAACCCGGTCGATCTTGTTTGCGGGCTGCGTGACTACAAGGGCAAAAAGTTCGATCTGTCGAAGTATCGCGATCCGGAGACGGTCTTTATCTCGTCCAAATCCTTCCAGGGTCGTCCCCTGAAAGCGCTCGAGCTGCCGGGGCTCTGGAACGGTGCGATGGCGCACTGGAACTCGGTTTTTGTCGAGGTGCCGGTCCACACGTTCACCCCGGTTAAGACGGTAAACGATCTGCTTCGCGACGAGCACCGGGTGTAAGGTTGATCGCGTACCGCTTGGCATGTGATGTCCTACCCTATGGGTGCCCCGGCTTGGCTTGCAAGCCGGGTTTCTTTTGCCAGTTCAACAGGTGATAGCCTTTGGGGTGAGCTATGGTCGGGGTGGTGCGATGCCCCGGGGGATCCCCAACGCCCGCAGGTTCCCTTCGGTCACGATCCGGCTGACGCCGGATTGCGTGCTGGGGATGACATGTGGGATGGGGTGGAGCGAAAATTGTGGCGCCTCCCCTTTTGATCTGGGAAGCCCTCAATGCAAGCGCCGGAACACACGAGATGACATACATTACCCGCGAGCCGATCGTCCCCTCAAACCTGCTAGAGGCCTCTGCATGACCGACTCGAACCGACGTTCCTCGTTGCTGTCCGTTTTCCTCTTCATCGTCCTCGTCCTTCTGCTCGGGTGGTTGGGACGATTGCTGGATACCTCCCTCTCCGCTGCTCCTGGTCAGCAACCGGGAATGCTCCTCTGGCTGCTGGCACCGATGATTGCTTCGTTCCTGTTGCGAGCGGTTCGGAAGGAAGGGTGGAGCGACATCGGGTGGAAACCGGTAAAGCGTGGAAGTGGTATCTGGTACCTCTTCGGGCTGCTGCTTTTTCCCTTTGCGGTTCTGCTGGTGCTGCTGGTCGGCGGTCTCTTCAAGGTGGTGATCACCCCCGGTGGGGACGGCGCGTGGGACTTGGCGCTGAAGTTGGGTGCCCTCGCGATCCTGCCGCAACTCGTGCAGAATATCTTCGAAGAGAGCGGATTTCGTGGCTACCTCACACCGAAGCTGGAGGGCCTCGGTTGGACCCCCCTTGCCAATCACTTGACAACCGGGGCGGTCTGGGGTTTGTGGCATCTGCCTTACCTGGCGGTCATCACTCCCTATACCAACGAGTCGCTGCTGACCCTTGTACCCCGTTTCCTGCTCGGCACCATCGCCCTCTCGCTGGTCTTTGGTGAGCTGCGGAGACGGTCCGGGACGATCTGGCCGGTCGTTGTGGCGCAAACCGTGGGCGGTGTGCTGCTTACCGGTTTGCTGACCTCAAATGCCATCCAGGTACTGCCCTCGGGCGAAGCCTGTGTGATGCCCACCATCGAGAGTTTCGGCATGATCCTGCTGTTTGTCGCCGCTGGGTTTCTGTTGATGCGAAAAAGGAGTGACTAAGCCAGCCTTCAGAGATTAATAGTGACCTCCATCTGATAAATCGTTTGAGTTAGGAGGCCCTAAACAGTAGTATACAGCTGGAGCCGGGGCATATTCCGATCATTGGAGGCCCCATGATCAAACAGACAGTTCTCACCTCTATCCTGCTGTTCACCCTCACTGCGACATCCGTTGCATTTTCTGATGGTCCGTGGACAGGGAACAACGGCACACCCCCCATCCAGCGGAATTGCACCGCCTGCCACAACAGCTTTGAGGTAAACAGTGGCACAGGATCCCTGAGCTGGAATGTTCCTGAGACCTACCAGCCTGGTGAGACGTATACCCTCACCATTGGGCTGGAAGATCCTGATGCCAGCCGATGGGGGTTCCAGTTTTCCTCGATGTATGACGAGATTGAGCAGGCCGGCGAATTGACTGTGACCGATGAAGTCAATACCCAGAAGCTGCGCGGGTTTAACCCGAACCCCAATGAGAACAACGCTGATTTTGTCGAGCATACATCTGCTGGGACAATGCCGGGAAGTACAGGTGGGGTGGAATGGTCGTTTGAATGGACCGCCCCGGAGCAGGATCTCGGGGAGATCATCTTCTACCTCGCCGGGA
This sequence comes from bacterium, assembly GCA_020444265.1. Lineage (GTDB taxonomy): Bacteria > Electryoneota > Electryoneia > Electryoneales > Electryoneaceae > JAHLLH01. Next base: position 67,330 of record JAHLLH010000014.1, on the reverse strand, counting down.
ATGCTGCGGACGGGGATGAGACAGAATTCGGGGATCGTATCTACCTGACGCAAGCTTCTGCCACTGCGCTGACATCGACCGTCCCTCAGGAAGCGTTTTTACCCAATATGCACACCATGCTACCAGCTTGGCCGAACCCGTTCAATGCTTCGACCACCGTACAGGTAAATCTCACTACTGCAGCAACGGTTTCCATGACCGTTCATGATTTGCTTGGGCGCGAGGTTGCCTCCTTGTCGCCTCGAACTGCGGAAGCTGGTGTGTTCCAGATGAGCTGGAGTCCGGATGTTTCATCCGGTACATACATCATCCGGTTAGCGACGGATGACGGATGGCAGGGATCGACACGGGTAACACTTGTGAAGTGATTCATTGATACCTGAACAAAAAAACGAGGGGCAGCTTGTGCTGTCCCTCGTTCTGTTCAGGCTGGTAAAGGACGAGTGCCAGTCTCGGAGCAGGAGGCGAAGCAATGCTCTATCGTGCCTCAAGGGCTTGACTTTTCTTTGCTACTTTCCAACATTTGAAATGTTTCAAACGATACGAGGGGCGGGCGATGACACTGCGGCAGGACTGGATACAGGAATTTGGGGAGGCCTACCAACTGTTCGGGTTGCCCAAGCTGATGGGACACGTGGTTGGCCTGCTGCTGGCCAGCAGCAAACCGCTCAGCCTGGACGACATCACTAGCGAGCTGGGAGTCAGCAAAGGCCCGGTCAGCCAGGTGATGGGACGGTTGCGTGACCACCGCCTCGTCCACCGTCACAACAAGCCGGGCAACCGCAAGGATTTCTACGAGGCCGATTCTGACATATTCGGTCATGCGTTCGGGAACCATGCCGCTTTGCTGCGGGGCAATCTCACCCTCGCAAAACGATTCCATAAACGGCTTGATGGTGCAACGAAAGACGAGATCGTTCGTCCCGGTAAAGAGGAGGACCTCGCTGCGTTTACCGCTCGCATCGAGGAGATGGAACAATTTTATAGCCTGATGATGAAGCATCTCGGTGCATTCATGAAGGAATGGGACGAGGTTCGCGGGTTGCAGAAGTCGGCTTGATCAAGATGTGGACCGGATTCTTCGAATCCGGCGAGGATGAGCACAGCCCTCGGCCTCATCGCGCTTGGGGCGCGGCGTGGTAACACCTGGTGAATTGGTTACAGAACCCGGCTTGCAAACCAAGCCGGGGCACGCGGTTGTCGTGGCTTGGGTGCCCCGTCACCCAAGCGTGCATATCAGCACAACCAAAACAGAAACGCGATCCCAGCTCAGGTTTGGGATGACACATACAAGTAGAGCAGAACAGGAGCAGCAATGGCAAGGCTCGAAGGGAAAGTCGCGATTGTCACCGGAGGAGCGTCCGGGATTGGACGGGCCATCGTGGATCGTTTTGTCGAAGAAGGCGCAAAGGTCTCGATCTGGGATGTTAACGAGGAAGCGGGCAACGCTGCCGCATCGGAACTCGGCGACAAAGTAGAATTTCGGAAGGTCAACACCGCCGATGCAGCAGGTGTGCAAGCTGCGGTGAATGGTGTGGTTGAGAAGTGGGGTGGTGTTGATGTCCTCGCGAACAACGCTGGGATCACACGTGACGCAACCCTGATGAAGATGACCGAAGAGCAGTTCGACCAGGTGATCGATGTCAACCTGAAGGGTGTTTTCCTCTGTGGGCAGGCAGCGGCAAAGCAGATGGTGGCCCAGGGATCGGGTTCGATCATCAGCACCAGTTCTGTTGTCGCGCTTTATGGCAACTTCGGACAGACCAACTATGTCGCCACCAAGACCGCCGTCATGGGCATGACCAAGGTCTGGGCGCGTGAACTGGGACGTAAGGGAGTCCGTGCCAATGCCATCGCCCCCGGTTTCATTGCCACCGAAATGGTGAAGAAGATGCCGGAGAAGGTGCTCGACATGATGCGTGACAAGACCCCGCTGGGTCGTTTGGGCGAACCGGTGGACATCGCCAATGCCTTTGTTTTCCTCGCATCCGACGAATCCTCCTTTGTCAACGGCACCACACTCAGTGTCGATGGCGGAATTGTCCTGTAGATGATGGAGAGTGATGTGACGAAGCGAAATGCCCGTATCCGCGCAACCGGGATGTACGCACCGGACAAGGTGGTACCGAATGAATGGTTCAATGAGCAGCTCGGCGAAGATGTCGGCACCTGGCTGGAAGAGAACCTGACGATCCGTGAACGTCGCTGGTGCGGCCCGGACGAGTCGACAGCGGACCTGGTGGAACGCGCAGCGAAGAGTACCCTCGAGAAGGGTGGAATCGGTGCTGACCAGCTCGACCTGATCATCGTCTCGACGGATACTCCGGAATTTGTCAGTCCCTCGACCGCATCGGTCGTGCAGGATCGTCTGGGCGCCAGCAAAGCAGGTAGTTTCGACATCAACACCGCCTGCGCCGGGTTTGTCACCGCGCTGGACATGGGCGCCAAGTACATCCAGGCCGACCCTCGCTACAAGTTCGTCCTTGTGGTCGGGGCCTATGCGATGTCGAAGTTCCTCAATTTGACGGACAAGAAGACGGTGACCCTCTTCGCGGACGGTGCAGGTTGTGCGCTGCTGGAAGCGACGGATGAGGATGCCGGTTGGCTGGCAAGCCGCTTGGCGACCGAAGGGCAGTACAACGAGTGGATGGGCATCTACGCAGGTGGGACCAGAACGCCTGTCACCCCGGAAGTGGTGGCCAACGGCGACCATCTGCTGAAATTCGTCAAGAAGTTTCCGAAAGAGATCAACCCGACAATGTGGACGAAGATGGTCCGTGAGTCGGTCGAGGATGCCGGGTATGCCATCGAAGATCTCTCGATGATTTTTTTCACCCAGATCAACATCAACTCGATCCGTGAGACCCTCGACAACCTCGGGCTCGGGATGGAGAAGACACATACGGTGATGGACCGTTACGGCTACACCGGCTCTGCCTGCATCCCGATGGCTTTGGCGGAAGCAGACGAACTGGGAAAGCTGAAACGGGGTGACCTGGTCGCATTCATGGGTTCCGGCGGCGGTCTTGCCTTCGCCTGTTCGGTGTTCCGGTGGTAGTGCCGGTTGTGAGAAGCGTTGTGTCAGACGCCCACGTCTGACACAACGCTTCGCGCGCTTGGCGCGTGATCATCCGTCAGGCTCGGGGACCTGACGGAACGTGGGGCGCGCTGGGGATGACAGGAGGAGAGGCAGATGATAGAAGAGGATAGAGCATGAACCTGGTAACAGCGGGCTGGGTGCTGATCCTGGCGTACATGGCTGTTGTGCTGTTCTTTGTCGTGCGTGGCGCGAAAAAGAACAGCAGCATGGCGGACTATGCGGTCGGTTCGATTGCCTTCAGCCCGATCGCTGTCGGCCTCGCCCTCGCCGCCTCAATGACCTCCGCCGCTACCTTCATCATCAACCCGGGTTTCATTGCCCTCTATGGTGTTTCCGGGGTGATCTCCTATGCCCTCGCCCTGCCTTTGGCGGCGATGATCTCGCTTGTCGTCCTGACCAAAGGGTTCCGTAAGCACGGCTCTTCTGTCAAAGCGCTTTCGATGGCGCAGTGGATGGGGACCAGGTACAAGAGCAAGGGCTACGGCCTCTTTTTCGCCTTCCTCAGCCTGCTGCTGGTCACCTTTATCGTGCTGATTGTTGTCGGTCTGGTCAAGGTGCTTTCAAAGACGCTCGACATCTCGGAAACCTGGGCGCTGTTTGGGGTAGTTGCCTTCATCTTCGGCTACATGATGTTCGGCGGCGCCAATTCGATGGTCTACACCAACACCATCCAGGCTGTCCTGATGCTGATTGTCGCCTTTATCCTGCTTGGGTCGGGCTACGAGCACTTCAGCAACGGGGTCCACGGTTTCCTCGACAAGCTTCGCGCCATTGACCCCAACCTCGCCACCGCGACCAACCCGGAAAGTTTCCTCTTCCGTGACTGGTTTGAAATCATTGTCACCCAGATGATTGTCGGGGTGGCGATTGTCTGCCAGCCGCACATTATCACCAAGAGCCTGCTGCTGAAGACGGATAGCGATGTCAACAAGTACCTGACTGCCGGGATCATCACCGAGATGATCTTCTTCAGTGTTGTCGTCGTGGGTCTGTATGCACGTATCACCTTCCCGGAGATGATGCTGGAGGGTGAGGCGCTGAAGATGGACGGTGTTATCTCGGCCTACGTGGTGAGGGAATTCCCGGTCTTTGTCGGTCTGCTGGTGGTGATGGGTCTGTTGTCGGCGGGTATTTCGACGCTGGAAGGGCTGATCCAATCAATCTCGACCACGATCACCAAAGACATTGTCGAGCCGCTCTTCGGACGCTACCTGCCTGCTGAGACCGACGCCCGTGAAACGCGTCTCTTCCTGTTGAACAAGGTGGCGATTGTGCTGCTGGCGGGGGTCAGCATCTGGTTGGCCCATCGTCAACTGGTCGCTCCGAAGTTGTCGGTTGCTATTTTCGCACAGAACGGTGTCTACGCCTATTTCAGCGCGGCCTTCCTGCCCATCTTGTTCGGGATGTTTTTGAAGGGTGTGCCGACCATCGCCCCGGTGGCTGCATCGATTACCGCGATTGTCGTTCATTTCTGGATCAGCTTGGGCAATGTTCAGATTCCAGGCACCCTTGCCAGTGGGCAGAACCCCGGCGTTGCCTCGTCGATGGCGATTGTCGCATCCGTCGTGGTGGGGGGTGCGTTGTACTTGATTCTCAGGAAAGATGGGGGAGATGATGTTCCGGCCTGAGACCGACTGGATCAAACGTTGGGCGCTGTATACGCCTACCCGCATGGCGCTGCGAGAGCATGATCGTGATCTCTCGTGGTCCTATGCCGAGTTCAATCGCCGTGCCAATGCCCTTGCCCATCACCTGACCGGTGAACTGGGGTTGAGTAAGGGGGATCGTGCGGCGGTCTACAGCCGGAATCGTGCCGAGTATGTCCTTTTATTCGAAGCGTGTGTCAAAAGCGGCATCATTATGGTTCCGCTCAACTTCCGCTTAATGCCACGTGAGCTGGACACCTTGATTGATGATGCCGAACCAGCTCTCTTCCTCTTTGAGAAGGCGTACGAGGATTCGGCCCGTCAGCTCGAGACCTTGAAGGCGATCCCCAATGTGTTGCCGTTCGACGATCTGGAACATTTCCTGACGGAGAATGTTGAAGCGGAAGTCTACGAGCCCGCACAAGCGATCGAAGAATCTGACCCGGTGATGATCCTCTACACCGCCGGGACGACAGGTTTATCCAAGGGTGCGATTATCACCCACAAAATGCTCTTCTGGAACTCGATCAATACCGGTCTGCGCTTGGACCTGACCAGCAGCGACCACACCCAATCCTATGCGCCCTTCTTCCACACGGGCGGCTGGAATGTGTTGCTGACTCCGTTTTTCCATCATGGAGCATCACATACTCTCTTGCAGAAATTCGAGCCAGAACTGGTGCTCGAGCTGATGGAACAGGAGAAGACGACCCTGCTTTTCGGCGTGCCGACGATGCTGCAAATGATGGCCGATACGGAGCAGTTCGCCAAGACCGACCTGGGTAGTGTGCGCTATGCGATAGTTGGCGGCGCGCCCATGCCGGAACCCTTGATCAACACCTGGCACGAACGCGGGGTGATGATCCGTCAAGGGTATGGCCTCACCGAAGTCGGCCCCAACTGCTTCAGTTTGCACCAGGATGATGCGATTCGGAAACGTGGCTCGATCGGTTTCCCCAATTTTTATGTCGATGCGAAGGTGATGGACGGGCACCGTGAATGCGGAGCAGACGAAGTCGGTGAGTTGTGGATGCGTGGCCCGATGGTCACCCCAGGTTACTGGCGCAAACCGGACAAGACCGCCGAAGCCATCACCGATGGCTGGTTCCACACTGGCGACATGGTGATACGGGATCCGGAAGGATTCTACAGTGTGGTTGACCGTAAAAAGAACATGTACATCAGCGGGGGTGAAAATGTCTATCCCGCCGATGTTGAACGTTTTCTCTACACCCACCCCGCCGTCCACGAAGTTGCTGTGATCGGTGTTCCTGACGAGCAGTGGGGCGAGGTGGGCCATGCGTTTTACAGCACCAAACCGGGTGAGTCCCTCGATGGTGAGGAACTGAAAACGTACTGCAAGGGGCAGCTTGCGACGTTTAAAACACCCAGGCACTACACCCAGATCGACGATCTGCCAAAAAACGATGCAGGGAAGATCAACCGTATTGCGTTACGGGAGCTTTCCAGGGAGTAAACGCAGGACAAAGGAGGCAAGCATGAAGAAGTGGAATCTGCTGTTGGTGATGATGCTGGCCATGGCAATGGTCTTTGCCGTTGGTTGCAGCGATGATGACGATGATGATAACGGCACCGGTCCATCCGAGCCGACGATGCAAGAAATGATGGTAGGTAGTTGGGTCAGTGCCGGTGCAAATGTCGCCCCGCTGTTGGTTGGGTTCTACGGTACCGATACGGTTCGTGTGACCTTCACCGAGACCCAGGTGACCACGGAAGAACACCGTACCATTGACAGTCTTTCCTTCAGCGACTGGATGCCAAACCAGGTCGGTACATTCGAATTAGGTGAGGCTCCCGAGAACGACATCTACAGCATCTCCCTCAACTACACCGAAGCCCAGGCCTACGTGCAAGAAGGCATCATCAAGATTGTCGATGCCACCCCCGACACTCTCTGGCTGGAAGTGGTTCTTCCGAACCTCGCCACTCCGCCGGTTCCGTCGGATGGTTTCGGGACAACCGTTAGCGGCACCAATGTTCAGACCTATATTCGTGAGTAGCCGTGTCTGAATGTTTTTCTACATCCCCCGGCTATGCCGGGGGATGTGTTCCTTGTTTCAAGACGGTCATTTCACCGAAGGTACGGTCATGAAAAAAATGCTCCTTCTCCTGATCGGCTTGCTGTTGCTGGTACCGACAGGATTTACCCAGACCGAGGCCGACTATCCTCTGAAGAAAGAACGAGAAGAACCGGGAGAATTCAGCTTCATCGGTTACTACCTCGTACGTTCGGAACAAACCAACATCTCCCCGAAGAACACACTGTTCGCGGGTCAGGTTGTCGGACGTCTCTTCGGTGGGAACACCACGCATACGTCCGACTCGATCGCGAGTTTCACCGAACAGCGCTTCATGCCCATGATCACCTACGCGCCCCGTGTGCTAAACGGTTGGGCGAAGATGCGCATGTCTTTCGAGTTCGATTGGACCATGGGGGACAAGAATTACACGACGGGGGGAAATGTTGGGGGTGCTTTTGCGGCAGATGCTGTGAACATGCAAACTCAAAATCTCTTCGCGGAAATTCATCCGTCGAAATACACATGGATCAACATTGGTTTGCTTCGTCTTTATGACAATGTCCGGGTTCCTTATCTGACACCAACTGACCACCTGGTTTACAAGGGCTATCGATTAGCCTTCTTCGGGTCGGACGCTACAGGCATCAGCGCCCACTGGGCTCCTGATGTCCGCTGGTTCCATAAGCTGGGGGCGTACCAGCTTTATGAGAACAACACCGAACAGAAGGACGATGTTCAGCTGTTCGAGGCGGCGACTGAGTACAATCTTGATGTGAAGAACACCATCGGCTTCTCGCTGATGTACCTGCGTGACCGTGCCAATGGCGAGGGCGGGATTGTTGGTTATGGCCAGGGTCTGACCAGCGCCTTGACTGGCTACAACGGCACCTTCCGGTTCGCGCTGTCCGATCCCTACGAAGCAGACATTTTCTGGATCGGAACCAGCTTCTTCGGCGATCCGCTAGCAACCCAGGGACGATTTGGTTACAACGGTTTTGCTGTGTTGAACTACGGTAAGGTCACCTCCGCTTCACAAGATGTGGATGTGATGGGATATGCCGCCAATTTGCGTCTCGCCTACAAGTATGGTCGCACGACAAATGATTTTGTTGCATTCGACGGTATCTACACCAGTGGCGACGACAACGGGATCACAGATGACACCTACTCGGGCGTCCTTACAGGTAACAACTGGACGAGCCCCGGCGCAGTGTTCTTCAGCCATGGTCTATACTTGCTGATGGCGCACGGTACGGTGGTCAACCGCTATGTCGGCGCGACGATTGATATCCAGAATATGGGCTATGGTTTAACGGCAGGAGTGTTGAGCGCGGCTTATGACATCGTGCCGAACAAGCTCCGTATCAAATCAGCGGTGGGTATGGCGAATTCGAGTGTTTCCGTTCCTGGCGCTGGCAGCTTGATGGGCACCGAGGTAAACCTTAACCTCCGCTATTCTCCGAAGGTATTCCTCGATCTTGAGCTGCATGCTGCTTACATGACACTCGGCGGATTCTACGATTCTGCAACGACTAATGGTGTGAGCAACAGCGAAAGTCCAGACGATCCGTGGACCGTGTTCGCGACCCTCAAGTGGATCATGTTCTAACCAGGAGACGAGACGATGAAAAAAGCAATCCTGATCCTGATGCTCGCCGCGCTCCTCGTTGGGACGATCGGTTGTTCCGCGACTTCGAGGTTCTACCGGATGAACGCGAAAGAGTTTCACCAGATTGATTACGGCTACACCGTCAACTTTGCCCAAGTCAGAAACATCAAGATTGGGTACATTGACACCGGCGTTGGCGACGAGACCTTGTTGTTAATCCATGGCCTTGGCAGCAATGCCAAAGGTTGGAGCAGGAATATTCCTGTGCTGGCACGTAATTTTCGTGTCATCGCGGTCGACCTGCCCGGCTATGGCTATTCGCAGAAAGAAGATTATCCCTACGGGATGCAATTCTACGCTGATGTGATGGTCCAGATGCTTGACCAACTTGGGATCGACAAGGCAACCTGGGTGGGTCATTCAATGGGCGGCCAGATCTCAATTCATGCCGCGTTGAAATACCCGGATCGAGTGGACAACCTCATCCTGATCGCTCCCGCTGGTATTGAAGATTTCAACGATGGCGAAAAGGACTGGTTCCGCAAGGTGGCTGTCCCCGAACTGACTAAAGATGCCAGTATCCGTCAGATCGACATCAACCTGAAGCGCAATTTCTTCGACTACCCACAAGGTGCCGAATTCATGGTGTCCGACCGGATCCAGGTCAAGGGAGCGTCTGACTTTGAGGACTATGCCTACGCTGTTTCGAGAAATATCCACGCGATGGTGGACGAACCGACCAGCGACAAGCTCGGTTTCATCACGCAGCCGACCCTGGTGATTTTCGGCGAGCAGGATGGGTTGATTCCGAATCCCTACCTGCATGCTGGTCGCAGCCGTGATGTAGGCAAGATTGCGGAACGAAAAATTCCTGGCGCGAAGCTTGTGATGGTAAACCACGCGGGTCACTTTGTCCAGTTCGAAAAGGACCGTGTAGTCAACGCTGCGATCATCGACTTCATGTACGTGAACTGATGGAACGTGAGCAGCCCGGGCAATCTTGTTGCCCGGGTTTCTTCACATTACGACAACGCTGATTCACCGTTGCGGCAGGTCTCTCGACCTGCCGCATTTTCTGTCAGGTCAGGAGATCTGACGGAACAGCTAAGAGTACCCAGATCCCCTGCGCTACGACCTTAGCACCTTTGTCGGGTTGCTTTGTGCCGCCCTGCGTGCCACCAGGTAGGTGGTAAGCAACGCCGCGATCAGCAAGGTGACAATCGGTGCGGAGAGAGTCCAGATGGTGGACGAGGCATGATAGGCGAACTGCTCCTGCCACCGGGAAAGTCCGTAGACGCCGAGGGGCATTCCGATGATGGTTCCGAACCCCACCAACCAGATCATGGAGCGTCCCAGCAAAGCGTGAATCTGTATTTCACTTGCACCCAGCACCTTGCGCACGGCGATCTCACGCTGCCTCCGCTGGACTGCATACCCTGTCAGGCCAACGATTCCAAACAGGGCGACCACGAGACCAACCACCACGAAAAGACTCATCAAATTGATCAGCCGTTGTTCGGTCATATACCTCGATTGCAGTGCCTGGTCGATATATTCCCAGCGAAACGGATGGGCACCATCTTCCTGCTGCCAGAGCGCCTCAATGTTCGCGAGAGTGGCGCGGTGATCGCCAGGTTCGAACCGGACCAGTACACGGCTATTCCAAGCCGGATAGTCGAATAAAACCATCGGTGGTATGGCTTCGCGTAGCGAGTAGTTGTGGAAATCACGGACCACTCCTACGACTGTACCAACATCCGGCGCTCCAACCTCGATTTGTTTTCCGATCGGATTTGTCCAACCGAGACGTTTCACCGCCTCTTCGTTCAGCAAAACAGAACCGCGGTGGTCTGGATCCCAGCTCGTATCCCCGGCGCGCTCATCCGAGTAAAACCTGCCCTGGACCAGTTCGAGGTCGAACATCGTCAGCGCTTCACCATCCAGCAGCATGTACTCGAAAATCCAATTGTCAGACTTGCTGGTCCCTTCCGGTACGACATCGAATTGATTGCCAAATCCAATGGGGGATTGGGGAGTGATGCTTGCTTGCGCCACGCCGGGCATGGCTCGCAGCTCATTGAGCAAGAAGTCGCCCTTCTGACGAAGAACACGCTGGGAGGCGTGAATGTTGATGATTTCATCGGTACGGTACCCGAGGTCCGAATGGGTAAGGAAGCGATACTGGTGCATGAATCCGGTCAGCCCGAACAGAAGCATGACACAGACTGCCATTTGAATTGCGACCAGCAGACGGCCGAATCTTGGTGCCCCGACAGTCGTTTGGGACTGCAGTTCCAGGTGGGCCTGCGAGGAGACAAACAGCGGATAATGCGCTGAAACCAATGCAACAAACACGAGCAATGCAGCAAGCATACTCAGCAGGATGGGATCCGTCAGGTGGAGGATCAAAACCTGTCCTGTTAAAGTTGACGCCCCTGGCACGGTCAGCTTTGCCAGCAGCAGCGATAAAGCGATGGCAATGGTGGTAAGAAAGAGGGTTTCGCCGACAGCCTGCATGGCAAGACGTCCACGACCAGCGCCCAGGACGCGGTGAATCGACCAATCGGTCCGTCTCGCCAGGGCACGTGCTGTCGAGAGGTTGGCAAAATTCAGCGAACTCAGCAAGAGAAGCGCAAGGCCCACACTGATGAGAAGTGTGAGGTCCAGACGGCTGCCCTGATTGAAGTTCTCGACCTGGTGGGTGATGTCGCCCGATTCGAGATGCACTGCATCAAGAGGTTGCAGATCAAGCAGCAAGCTGCCATCATCCGTAGCGAGTTCATCAATTTCGGCCAGTCGAGAAATAGCTTGTTCGGCAGGCACCCCCTTCGCGAGCATCACATAGGTCGCCAACCAACTGCGTCCCCAGTATTCAAACGCTTCTGCTGGTGCCCCGTGTGCTGAAATCGGGAACAATGCTTCTGGATTCAGGTGGGAACCATTTGAGGGAATCTGGTAAACCCCGGTCACCTTGCAATCCCCCATGATGTCGATGAATTCACCGACCGGGTTTTTGTCACCGAAGTATCGCTTGGCAACATCCTCTCGCAAGAGGATGCCATCGGAAACGTTCAGTGCAGTTTCGGGATCACCGTAAATAAGGGGGAAAGGGAAGAGCTGCAGGAAAGTAGAATCGACGAATGCAGGGTGTGCAAGGTTCGTGGTTTTGTCCCCCTGGCGTACGGGCAGGGGAGAGGATTTGATGTATCGTGCGCTCAACTGAATGTCGCTGAAACGATCCTGAAGCGCAGGCCCCAGCGGCGGCATGCTAGCGGCGCTTGTCTGCTCGCCAAGTCCCTGGTGGATTGTGTGCATGACCACACGATAAACCCGGTCACTTTGAGGGCCGAGTTGATCCCAATGCAGGGCGGTCTGAACGTACGCTACGATCATGACTGCCGATGCGGTTGCGACAACCAATCCCCCGAGGCTGATGGCGGTAAAACTTTTATCCCTCCAAAGGCCTCGTAACGTCTTGCGGATCCATAGCATCATGGCCATTCCCTTCCCTTATTCTCGCTGTTGGTTCGGCTCGCGGAATAGGGTTAGGACAGCCAAATCTAAAATTAGTTACGAACCTACGTCCTTGCCAGGAGCGTAGCGCAGGGCCATGGTAGGCGCCTTCATCTCTTCAATAACCTGTCATGCCCAGGCCCCATGCCGGTAATTACCGGCACGGTGTTGCTGTTGGGGGCGTCGGGCATCCCCGTTGGTTGAGGAACACACCTTGGTTCACAGCCCCAGGGAATCCCCGACGCTCGCTCGCCTTTGGCGAGTTCCCTTCGGTCACGTGCCCGCTGAAGCAGGCATGCGAGCTGGGGATGACAACGTGGGACGGATAGGACAGGCCCGGCCGGAACACATCCTTGGGAGGATCGTACCAATGCTCCAACCCGATGAAATACCGCTAGGATACAGCGTGTCATTGTCGTACAATTGCCGGACAGATTCCGGATGTATTTCATCCGGCGCAATCCATCGACCCCATCGTATTTGGTCTATCTCCCGAGTGAGTGATCGTGGCTCAACCCGGGATACCAACCAGAGATTCATCGCCTGACCACGAGTTGGTAGCGTTGTGTGTTATGGGAAGCATGGATTCGAGCATCGCGAAAGGTGCTCGTCACAGCGCAGTTTGCGCTGAACCCATAACAGGACACAACCATGTCAGATCAAGGCACCACTCTGCCCGGATTCGAATCTCTGGGCCTCGGCACCGCACTCCTGCGTGCTGTCGACCACCTCGGCTACACCGAACCGACCACCATCCAGGAACAAACCATCGCGCCGATGCTGGCGGGACAGGACATTCTTGGCCAGGCACAGACCGGTACAGGCAAAACAGCCGCTTTCGCTCTACCACTATTGAACTACCTCGACCCACAGCTTAAAGCACCGCAGGTGCTTGTCCTGACCCCGACGCGTGAACTCGCCATCCAGGTGGCGGACGCCTTCGAGCAGTTCTCCATGTTCCTCAAAAACGTCAGCATCCTGCCGGTGTATGGCGGTGCGAACATGCGTGACCAGACTCGTGCCTTAAAAAAGGGGGCACAGATCATCGTCGGCACACCGGGCCGTGTCATGGACCACATGCGTCGCGAAACCCTGCGTCTCGATCAGATCAGCTGCATCGTGCTGGACGAGGCCGATGAGATGCTGCAAATGGGCTTCCAGGAGGATGTTGAATGGATCCTGGAACGTGCCCCGGAAAAGCGTCAGATGGCCCTCTTTTCAGCGACCATTTCGGCCGGCATCCGCAAAATCGCGAAACGATTCATGCAGTCGCCGTTGGAAATCACCGTCAAAACAAAAACCACCACTGCGGCCACCATCAACCAGCGCTACTGGCTGATCAAGGGGATGCACAAGCTCGATGCGCTGAGCCGTATCCTCGAGGTGGAAACGACCGAGGGGGTGATTGTCTTTGTCCGGACACGAAATGCGACCGTTGAACTGGCGGAGAAACTGGTGGGACGTGGCTTCAATGCGGCACCGTTGAACGGTGACATCCCGCAAAATCAACGTGAACGAACGGTTGACAACCTCAAAGCGGGCAGGATCAATGTGCTGGTGGCGACCGATGTCGCAGCGCGCGGCCTCGATGTGGAGCGCATCAGCCATGTGATCAACTACGATATTCCTCACGATGCGGAAGCGTACATCCATCGCGTTGGGAGAACAGGTCGTGCGGGACGCACCGGCGAGGCGATCATTTTCATGTCGCATCGTGACAAGAGCATGCTACGCACAATTGAGAAGGCAACCCGCCAGGGGATCGGTGTCTACGAGATGCCGAAGGCGGAAGACCTCGCCCAGAAACGTCTCGAGCAATTGGTTGGACGGCTCGAAGGGGTGGTCAAATCGAATGATTTGAGCAGCTACGAGTCCATGGTCCACCAGCTCGCCGCGACTATAAAATTGGATGCTGAAACCATCGCAGCAGCTGCATTGCATCTGCTGAGCGCCGGGCAATCGCCCGTGAAGACGATGGTCGAAAGTGTGGAGACCAAACCCCGCAGAACGAATTCGGCGGGGGATAATGGAGCCTCACGTCCCCGCACCAGGAAAGATCGCCCTTCGGAACCTGAACGGATCGATGAATACACGATGGTCCAGTACCGTGTTGAGGTGGGGCATGCGCACGGTGTCAAGGCGGGCAACCTGGTCGGCGCAATCACCAATGAGGCGGGGTTGGATGGCAAGTATGTCGGCAAGATCATCATCGAGGACCAGTTCAGCGTCGTCGATCTGCCGGATGGGATGCCTGAGGACGTGATGGATGAGTTGGGACGGGTCAAAGTGGTCGGCCAACCGCTGAAGATTTCAATCAACCCTGTGCGGCACACCGCATCACGTGGCAGTCGCAAACCACGCGACAATCGCAAGCCGCGAGACTTGCAACGACGCGACGGCAAGGTGACTCGTTCCCCACGTAAAGGGAAGTAACAATCGTGTGGCCCGGGCAGTCCCCTGCCCGGGTTTCAATCCCGGCAGGAAAGTCTTACGTCCCTTGTTGCGGCAGGTCTCCCGACCTGTCGCATTTCTGTCAGGTCAGGAGGCCTGACAGAACGTGTTCACACGTACCCGCAAAAGGAAGTAGGGTGTATAGATCTGTACCGGGCAATCTTGTAGCCCGGATTTCCTTTGTTTCGCAAGAGAGTGGCCCAGGGCTGAAGCCCTGGGCCACTTTGTCTGTCATCCCGGCTTGATCCGGGATCCAGTATCCATCCTGCTGGCGAAGATCATTTTCAGGACCCCGAATCAAGTCCGGGGTAATGACCACCTCTAATTCTGCCCCTCCATCTCGATCATATCACCATTGTAGAGGAACCGTTTGATCGTGCGTTTGGTGGTTTTCTGGAACTCGCTGTCGAAGACACGGAACGTTTTGATCTTCTTGTATTCCGCCACCTGCTTCATCGCCTTCTTGATCTCATCGCTGACCATTTGGCGAATGTCATCGGCGGTAGACTTTTTCCCGGTCTCCTCGTCATGCAGGTCGATCTGTTCGTAGTCTGGATAGATCAACGCGCCCACTTCCTCGCCGACACCCAACTTGCGCTTGATGCCAACAACGACCGATTCGGCGATGAAACGCATCCGGTTGAGGTAGAACTCCAGCTCTTCCGGGAAGACATTTTTTCCGCCCGCCGTTACAATCAGCGCCTTGGCACGACCTGTGATCTGCAGGTAGCCATCCGAGTGCTCGATCCCGAGGTCGCCGGTACGGAACCAGCCATCCTCAGTGAAACAGGCCGCCGTCGCCTCCGGGTTTTTGTAGTAGCCGAGGAAGACATTCGGACCCTTGACACAGACTTCGCCGATCCCCTGGGCATCCGGCTTGAGGATCTTGCACTCGACACCTGGAAGGGCGGGGCCAACGCACTCATGGCGAATCTTCCAATCCGGCGACAAGTGGGTGCAGGGGCTGGTTTCGGTGAGGCCATAGCCCTGGAACGTGGTCAGGCCGAGACGGTTGAAGAACTGTCCGATCTCCGGGTCGAGCGGACCACCGGCGGAGAGGAAGTAGCGAATGCTGGACAGACCTGCCTGTTCACGCATACCACGGAAAATCGGGACACCCAGCTTGAGGCCCAGCTTTTCACCCGCCGCAACCACCTTCATCATCGTGTGGAACAACCGCTCCTTGCGTTTGCCTGCTTTGCGCACGTTGCGCAGCACGCCTGCCTGCATCTTTTCAAACAGCAGTGGCACGCCGCACATGTAGGTGACGCCTGTTTCACGGATCGAAGCGACAATTTCCGGTCCGGCAAGGCTGGGAGCAAAGCTGATGCTGGCCCCGTTGAAGAGCGGGAAAATGAACCCGGCGGTTGCTTCAAAACTGTGGTGGACCGGCAGAACAGAGAGGAAGACATCATCCGGTGTGCAGGCGAAGACTCGTCCGGCGGCCATCGCATTCGAAAGAATGTTGCGCGAGGAAAGCATCACACCTTTCGAGTGGCCGGTGGTTCCTGACGTATAGAGGATGGCCGCGAGATCGTCCAGATCGCGGGAGGGAAACGCATGGTCCAGGGCCTGGCCTGCTTCGACAAGCGCGCTGAAGGTATGCGGCGTGCTCGAGACGGTTTCGTGCAGCGAGATCGTCCGTTTGAGGGTCGGGACACCTTCGACTTCCCCAAGCATGCTTAGAAAATGGGGGTCGGCGAAGAGAAGACGGCTGCCAGAATCGGCGAGGATGTGACGAATCCCGGAGGCGGGCAACATCCGGTCAATCGGGATGCAGACCGCACCAGCACGCTGGATACCCAGGTAGCTGGCTTCCCATTGGGGACTGTTCTCCCCAACCACTGCCACATGATCGCCCGGCTGGATGCCGACCTCGATCAACCATTTCGCAAGTGCGTTGACCTTTTCCGCGAGATCGTTGTAGGTCCACTCATGCCACTTTTCATCACGCTTTGCGCGCATGGCGGGTTTGTTGCCATAACGGGTTGCGCTACGTCCCGCCAGTTCACCCAGGGGAAACAGCTCTTTGGCAGGCAACAACTTGCTTTCGAAGACGTGCATCGCCGATCACTCCACGACAAAGGTTTACTGTAATGTTGTAATTCGCTTACAGAATTACGTAAGATTGGCATTCACAATGGCTTAGCGGAAATGTAGCAGAGAGGAATTGAAATACAAACAGCCCACGCTTGAGAATCAACTCTGTCAGTCAGAGGGAGCCCGTCGGGCCAAAACGGTTTGAACGGTGGAAGAACCAACAAGGAACGGAGTTTCGTCCTCCTCCGAGTGTTTCATGTCACAACGATGGGTTCTACCGAGGTTCTAACGTATATTCGTGACCTGCTGAACCGTGGTTGGCCCCGATGTGATGCGTTTCCATCACCTCTCGATGTGCCTGACGTTCTGATCGACCGGAGTTGCATAAGCCGATGTGTCCCCCCGACACACAGACATCTGGGTCCCGTTGGTTCGGGGTTGCCCTCTTCCTCGTGCTTCTGCTTCCGGGGATGCTGCAAGCCGAGGAACGGGAACCGAACCTCGACAACCTTTACTACCACGGCTATAGCTATGGTACCGAGGCGTCGTTTAATCCCTTCTCGATGACCATCGGTTACTCGATGGCCATCATGCAGATTACCAACCGTAATAACAACCTGGCGGAATTTCCCTTCTACGAAGCCCATCGCAACCTGATGTGGAACCTTGAACGGCCTGGTTATGTCATTGGGAAAATCGGGTGGGATCGTTTTCTACGGACGGAAGTTATTCCGACAAGTGTTCGGATGACGGATGTCCAGTACTGGCCCAATTACAAGCTTCATCTGATTGGTGGCGGGATGCTGCATGTCGCCGCGACTGAATACTTTGAGTACCATGGCTACCCCTATCCCCATGCCTGGTCCCTCGCTGCCAACATCGGGATGCACTACTTGAACGAGGTGATGGAAATCCGTCACTACGACGCGCCGACAGTTGATCCAATTGCAGACCTCTACATCTTCGGGCCAGCAGCTTATATCCTCTTCAGCAATCCAAGGGTGGCCACCTTTTTCGCGCATGATTTGAATCTCACCGCATGGCCTTTCCAGGCGGTTTATGTGCCGGGGACGGGAGAACTGCTCAACAGCGGGATGAAGTTCTCGTTCAAATATTTCCTCCCGTGGGCGGACCGATATGGCATTTTTTACCTGACGGGTACGGAAGGGATGGTCGGGGGCTCGTATCGCCTTGATTCACAAAATACAATTTCAGTCGGTGGCGGCTGGGCGGTGAAGGATATCAAGTCGGATGTAACCGGGAGCAACGGTGTCCGTGTCGAGTCCGCGACCTTGATTGTCACCAGCGGGATATTTCTGGACCGCAACAACTCACTGCTTGCCTCAGTTATCTTTGGTGGTGCGCGCGGTTACAAAACTCGCCTCAATGTCTATCCTGGGGTGCTGACTCGCCACAAGTGGGCACCCGGCTTCACGGTCCTGATCCAGGAGCACAACCAGTTTGCCATGGGACTGAGCTGGACTTTCAGTCCCATTGGTCTCGCCTCAAAGAACTAGTAGATCGTCACATCCGGCGAAGCGATTCAGCTCTTTTTCTGCTCCAGCAACTCTTTTTCGCACATTTCAAACAAAAATCGCATCATTTGGAAACAGGGAGAGCCCATTCTTGCAGTCCAAAATGATCTACGGGCAGCCTGCGAATTCTCTTGGTACCAATTGGAGAAAACAGGGGAACCTTATGTTGCATTTCAGGGTGCAAGGATCTACTCGGAGAGACAGTATTACGAGTTTTTGGGGCTCTTAACAGCCGGAGTGAACTGGGTCACACGATCAGTTAGACAAGTCACGTACACTTGATACAGGAATGGCGTGGGGACAGATGGTATCTGTTCCATTCCAGCTATACAGGGAAACCTGGTAGCATGAATAAGCAGTGAAGGGGAAAGTCCAATGCCAGCACTTGAAGCACGTTTGTTCGAGATCCTTGAGGCACCCGCTCCGAAGCGGGTGGAGAAGGAAGAATTGAACACGATTCTGAGCGACGTTCGTATTGTCGCGGAAACGATGATTGCCAGGGGAGAATTTGCGAGCGCCGAGAAGTTGATCGACACGCTCCTCTACTCGTGGCTCTGCGACAACCATTCTGGGTATACGACTCATCTCGATCTTGTGGTGAAGTTCAATAAGGGGATCGAGCTGCAGAACCTGATGAATGAACGTCAGGTGACCGCCTCGTAGCCTGAAGTACCATATTGTACACACGAAATACGCCCCCCGATCTGCTCGAGGGGCGTTTTGTATGACGTATGATGGACACTCTACCTCTTGCAGCTTGCTTTCCCGCCACCGCCAAAGAAGGCGGATGCTCCCAGCAGGAAGCCGAAATTGTACCAGCCGCCAGTGTTGTGAACCTCATATACCTGGACGGCATCATTGAACAGCGAAATGATGAAGCTGAAAAAGATAATGAAGCCGTGCCAGAGGCCCATCCAGAACCCAGCCAGATCGCCGTTTCCGTCCGCTTGATCTTCAAAACCATTGGGCCCCGCTGCACAACCGGCAACCAGCATGATCATCAGCAGCAACACCCCCAGTAACAATGCTCGTTTCATGCAATCCTCCCGTGATTATCGTCGGTAGTAAGATATAGCAGAACAAAGACGAAACGATCCCTTCGGACTATCGAGGGCAGATGTCTCCTACATGTCTCCCAAGAGTGGAACAGCTTCGTAGTCACACCGTATACTCAAGCGTGTCAGGCAGATGGAGGACGTTCGTGGGTCGTATTCGACTGGTTTTGGTACCTTTGCTGTTGTTCAGCCTCTTCTTCTCCCTCGCGGGAGATGGGCTGATCATGCTCTGCACGGGTACGTCCAGCGGACATGTGGCCTACGAGTCGAGCATCAATGCATTCTGCGAGCAATCCCTCATCGCACCATCCTGCACGGACGATGATCTTCATTTCGATAATCCTGCCAATCACATGGACGATTTGCATCCCTGTTCGGATGTCGTGATCAAGCTTGGGAGATTCCACCTGGATCGCTCGCAACCCAAGCCAAAGCCGCTTGAAACTCGTTTGGCCGTGATTGGCAATCCTACTCTTTCCTCTGCATCTGTACTCTACACTCCTTCTGCCTCCCTCATTCAAGAAGCGAGTCATTTCGCGCTGTCCAACCCCACGTCGGACCTCACAGTGGTTCTGCTGAGCTGATCTCAGCTCCTCCTTTATTCAAATTGACTTTAAACGGTTTACGTGAACATCCACCGATGGGAAATCTCTGTCGGTGAACAGAGGTTGTATATCATGAGACGATTGTTTGTGGTCGTCCTGGGTCTGGTCATGGGTTGGAGTATGGCCGCTGCCACCACTCCCTGGACTGTCCAGCAGGCCGCTCGCGCGGCGCTGGAGAACCACCCGGCAAGTGAACGAGCTGATGCGATCGAAGCAGAAGCACATGGTACAAGACGTGCTACCCTTTCCCCGGAAGCACCAAAAGTGAGCTACGAGCTGGAAGGGATTCCTTCCGGTGCGGGGTTCGGTGAGTATGAAGAGCGACGGATCGCAGTTCAGCAGGACTTTGATTTTCCTTTGCGTACGGTCTGGCGGTTGCAGCGGGAAAATGCTCGAGTCGAATCGGCGCGTCAGCAGCGGAAGAGCATGCTGCTCGACCTCGAGCACCAGGTGAGACGTGCCTTTGCAGATGCCTGGTATGAGCAGGAACGCCTGGTGATCTTGACAACCTTTGCCGCTAGTGTTGACAGCCAGGCGAACACATTCCAGCGCATGAATGAGGTGGGTCGAATCCCGGACCTTGATGCGAGCCGTGCCCATGCCGAAGCGGCTGAGGTTCAAGCGGATTTACAGGTTGAACGAGCTCGTCTGAAGGGTTGCTGGGCACATTTGAAAGCCTTGACCGGTCAGGACGATCCTCGTCGGCCACTGGCGGCTCCCTATGATTCTATCTGGCTACCCGAGGCACTGTCGACGGAGTGGCAGAGAAGCCCCAGACTGATGTGGTCGAGACAAGAAGTAACCGCTCGTGAACGAGATCGGACCATCGCCGCGAACGGTTGGTTGCCGACCTTCGAGATACGTGGGTTTCGTCAGCATCTCCCGACGGATTCAGAAGCTTCCCAATGGGGGGGCGAGATCGGGATGAGTATCCCCTTCTGGTTCGCCTTAGGTGGAGTCGGAGAACATCAAGCGGCGGTGGCGCGGGAACGGATTGCCCAAAGCGACACCCGTCAACTTGAACTCGAAATGCAGGCAGATTGGGAGGAGCAGGTCGAGGTCTATCTCGCGAGGCGAGAACGTGCTTCCACCTTCCAAACCACTCTGCTGCCAACCAGCGAGCAGGTCCTCACTCTTGCGCGAACCAGTTACGCGGCCGGGCGGGCATCCTATGTGGATGTGTTGGTTGCACAACGCACCTGGCTGGAACGTCGTCTTGACTACCTCGACACCCTGCGCGATCTCGTTCACACTCACATCACCCTTGACAGCCTCTCGGGTCGTTCCATTCTGCAACCCGAAGAGGGGGAGAATATCCGATGATGACATACATGAAGACGATACGAGGGATTGCCTTCCTCGCCCTTGTGCTTTTACTGGCAGGATGTTCTCGAAGCAACCACGAGATCGACTCCCATGAGGGTCATGACCACGAGCAAGAAGCGGGTGAGATTGATGATCATGAGGAGGGTGAAAGTGGTGTTCATTTCACTCTGGACCAGCTGGAGGAATTCGGCATCCAGCTCGCCATTGCCGGAAGTGGGACTCTCTACCGCGAGATCGATCTCCCCGGCGACGTACGGATTAACACGGACCGTATGGCTCATGTCACACCATTGGTCCCGGGGAATGTCTGGAAGATTAACGTACGTGAGGGAGATCATGTACGCGCGGGCGATGTCCTCGCTGTGTTGCACAGCCAGCAGCTTGCCGACGCCAAATCGATCTACCTCGAAAGCCTCGAACAACTGCGTCTTGCCGATTCCAACTACCAGCGCGTGAAATCATTGCATGATGATGGGATCACCTCGGTCGAAGAGCTGCAGTCTGCGGAACGCGATCTTCAACAGGCGCGAATCGAGCTGCGTACAGCGGAGCAGACCCTGCACGCCATGAACATTGATGAGGATCGTATTGCGAGGCTGCCGAAGGAGGAGAACCTCGAACTCTCCCATTACGAACTCCGTGCCCCGATGGATGGTGAAGTGATTCGGCGGTCTCTGGTGAATGGCCAGCGTGTCGGAGATATGGATGAAGGGTTTGTCATCGCCGATCTGTCGAGGGTTTGGGTGGAAGGCGACCTCTATCCACGCGATCTCGGGTTGGTTCGGAAAGGGATGAAGGTGCGCATTGATGCAGGATACGGCATTCCAACAGCGGAAGGCTATCTCGACTACGTGGGACCCATTGTCGGGGAAGAGACTCGTACCGCGCGAGTCCGTGCCGAAATCGACAACGTTGACGGGCGGTTCAACCCCGGCCTGTTTGTCACCATCCATGTCTTCACCGAACCTGTCGAAGTGGCGGTAGCAGTCCCCAAGTCTGCCCTCGTCCAGCTCGAGAACGAACCGCACCTTTACGTTCAGGAGGGGGATGAATACCACCCGGTGCAGGTTCAGATCGGGATGGAAAATGGCTCCTTGCTTGAGATCAGGGAAGGGCTTGAGGCAGGCCAGACCTATGTGTCAGACAATGCGTTCGTACTGAAGGCTGAGCAGGGTAAAAGCGCATTTGGCGATGGTCACGCTCACTAGGGAGGGAGTATGCTGAATCGAATTGTACGATCCGCTCTCTCCGGTCGTCTGCTTGTGGTGGTGCTGTTTCTGCTGACCATGGGAGCGGGCTGGATAGCCTACCGAGATCTGCCTGTTGATGCCTTCCCGGATGTCTCGCCCAACCTGGTGCAAGTATTTACCGTCACCGAGGGATTGGCGCCGGAAGAGGTGGAAACCTACATCACCTATCCAGTTGAAACGGTGATGAACGGCTTGCCGGGCCTGACAAAAGTACGTTCGGTTTCCAACTTCGGGCTGTCGGTGGTGAATGTCTACTTCGAGGATGACGTGGACATCTACTTCGCACGGCAATTGGTCAACGAACGCTTGCAGGAGGCGCGTGACCAGATCCCGGAAGGCTTTGGTGACCCGGAGATGGGACCGATCTCGACCGGAATGGGCCTCGTCCTCTTCTACTACCTCGAGGATACCACCGGAACACGTTCCCTGACCGAGCTGCGCAGCATCCAGGATTGGTTGATCAAGTACCACCTCCAGACCGTACCAGGTGTTACCGAAGTACTTGGAATCGGTGGCTGGGAGAAGCAATTCCAGGTGGTGGTGGATCCCGCATCCCTGCTGAGGTATGGCATCCGTCTGCACGAGGTGGTGGAGGCGTTGAAAGCCAACAACCTCAACACCGGCGCGCAGTTTGTCGAGGAGAACGCGGAAGAGTATATCGTCCGCTCAGTTGGCTTGGCCAAAAGTATTGATGACCTGAATCGAGTTGTGGTCAAGTCGGTGGATGGTGTGCCGATCCACCTTCATGACATCGCCAACGTGCGTGAAGGTGGCGCGATACGTCGTGGCCTCCAGACCCACAATGGTGTGGAAGAGGTGGTTGCAGGGCAGGTGATCAAACTATTTGGAAGCAACACCTCGTCTGTGATTGAACGAGTTGAGAAGAAGCTGGACGAGGTCAACACGATTCTACCAGAAGGGGTCCGGATCGTTCCCTATTACGACCAGAAAAGTCTGGTCGATGCTGCGGTATCAACCGTTCTTTCCGCCCTGGGCCAAGGCGTTGTCCTTGTCATTCTAGTCATCCTGCTCTTCATGGGCGGATGGCGTCCCAGCCTTGTCGTTGCACTCTCGATCCCTTTCTCCGTGCTGTTTGCTTTCCTGCTGATGCGTCAAACCGGTA
Source organism: bacterium (assembly GCA_020444265.1). Classification (GTDB taxonomy): domain Bacteria; phylum Electryoneota; class Electryoneia; order Electryoneales; family Electryoneaceae; genus JAHLLH01. The sequence goes on along the minus strand of JAHLLH010000014.1, from coordinate 44,035 downwards.
TTTCCGCCAACCTGATGTCGCTCGGTGGACTGGCGATTGCTATCGGGATGATGGTCGATGGTGCCGTCGTGCTGGTCGAGAACATTGACCGACGTTTGCAGCAGAGTTCGGGAATGGGGGACCGCAGGCAAATTGTCCTCGATGCCGCAGGCGAAGTGCTGCGTCCCGTCACCTTTTCGATCCTGATTATTCTCGTTGTCTTCTCGCCGATCATGACTTTGCAGGGCGTGGAAGGGAAGACGTTCCGTCCACTGGCCTGGACTATCGGTTATGCGATGGCGGGATCGTTAGTCTATGCAATTGTTGCGGTGCCAGTGCTGGCGAGTTTGTTGATGAGGAGACGATATCGCTCAAGGGACAGATCCGTTTCGTCGAAGATGATCAATGGGCTCAATCGACTCTATGAACCACTGCTGCGAAAGTTCATCTCACGACGAAGCCTGGCCGTACTGCTGGTGGTGGTGCTGTTGCTGACGGGTGGTGTTGGGGTAACCCAGCTCGGCAGTGAGTTTACTCCTCAGCTTCAGGAGGGCACCCTCCTGATCCGGCTCACCCTGGCGCCCTCCATCGCGCTGGAGGAGAGCAAACGGATGGCGATGATTGTGGAACGTCGCCTGATGGATATTCCCGAAGTCGAAGAGGTGGTCAGCCGGATTGGACGAGGGGAAGTTGGCGCTCATACCGATCCGGTTAACAGTGTCGAAATGTACGTGTTGCTGAGCGATGAATCGACGTGGCGTGTAAGCAGCCAGCCGGAGTTGGTCGACCTGATCCGTGGTGATCTTGGTAATGTCCCAGGGACTCGCGTCAGCTTCACACAGCCCATTGCGGCCACCATCGATGAGTTGCTGGAAGGGGTGAAGGCAGAACTGGCCGTGAAACTATTTGGCGATGATCTTGATCAGCTGAAAGCATCTGCTGATGAGATTGCCCTTGCGCTGCAAACCGTACCCGGCGCTCGTGATGTCCAGGTCGATCAGATTAGCGGCACCCCTCAGTTACTTGTACAAATTGACCGTGAAGCGATTGCTCGCTACGGTGTTCCAATCGCAGATGTCCAGGAAGTGGTTGCGGCGGCGGTTGGCGGCGAGGAAGCGGGTCAGATTTTCGAAGGGATTCGTCGCTTCGACATCGTCGTTCGCTACCGTGAGGAGGCACGTAGTACACCAGAGGCGATTCGTTCGATCCTTGTACCAACTCCGGACGGATTGCTGGTGCCGTTGGATCAGCTTGCGGATGTCCAGACCATTACTGGCCCACGACAGATTACACGTGAGGACAACCAACGCTTCATCTCGATCCAGTGTAATGTCGAAGAACGTGACATCGGGTCGTTCGTCGCTGAAGCAGAGCAGGTGATCGCCAGGGAGGTTGATTTGCCTGCTGGCTACCTGGTGACTTGGGGTGGGCAGTTCCGTTTGCAGCAGGAGGCCAACAAACGGCTTGCTGTGGTAGTACCGATTACCCTGCTGCTCATTACGCTGCTTCTTTACACAAGCTTCAATTCGCTGAAAAACACCCTGCTGATTTTGCTCAATATTCCCCTTGCACTTGTGGGTGGCATTCTTGCGCTGTGGATCAGCGGGCAGAACCTGTCGGTGCCTTCATCGGTAGGGTTTATCGCCCTGTTCGGGATAGCGCTCGAGAACGGCATGGTCCTGCTGAGCACCCTGAACGGGTTACGAAAGGAAGGTATTGCGCTGGACGAGGCGTCGGTCAAGGCCGCCATGCTTAGAATGCGTGCCGTGCTGATGACCGCTGTCACCACTGCCCTCGGCCTGACCCCGTTGCTCTTCGCGACTGGTACCGGTAGCGAGGTGCAGCGTCCCCTGGCGACCGTCGTTGTCGGTGGCCTCGTTACCTCGACCTTGCTGACCCTGCTCGTGCTACCAGCCTTCTACAAGTGGTTCGAGGGACGACTCGAATCAAGGATGAAGGTTGATCCAAGATGAGCGGCAATCTTACAACTCCTAAATTACACCGTTAAAGTATGACCAACGGCTGCGCTTCTGCGCAGCCGTTGATTTAGACAAAGAAGAGAAGGAGGTGACAGGGAGTTTAGCCCCCGTTTATTTTTGTTGTTAGGAGAGTAAAACACTGTGTTGTCAGCAGCACATCTATTTGCTATTCCATATTTTATAGAGAATTAGCAGGAATATATACGGCGGGCTGGAAATGGCAGTCGGGGGGATCGCAGCCGTGCTGAATACCTGAGATTTATTTAGGTTTCAGTGTTCTGATTCCCTAACTCTGAGGCGGCCGTGCTCGAGGTGTTAATCTATGTCGTTGTCGGTTTGCTGACCATTCTTGTGCCCGCACTCTACTGGCTGCGGGAACGTCGCAAAAGTGAGAAAGCGGCCACCACCCTGAAGAAGGCCATCGAACTCGGCCTCGATGAACCGGTCTCCCTCCATCCCGTGATTGACCCCAACACCTGCATTGGTTCCGGCGCTTGTGTCCGTGCCTGTCCTGAACAGGATGTGCTCGGCCTGATCAACAACCGCGGTGCTTTGATCAATCCATCACGCTGCATCGGCCATGGGATGTGCCATGCCGCCTGTCCGGTAGAGGCAATTTCCCTCGTCTTTGGCACGGAAAAACGAGGGGTGGACATCCCTCACTTGAAGGGCACATTCGAAACGAATGTGGCTGGAGTCTACATTGCTGGTGAACTGGGTGGAATGGGGTTGATTCGCAATGCGATGACCCAGGGCATCCAGGCGGCGCAGTTCATCGCGAAGAGCCTAGACGAGAAGAAACGAGCGGAGAAAGTGCTCGACCTGGTGATTGTCGGTGCAGGACCAGCGGGGTTGGGTGCGGCGTTGGCGGCACGGACCGAGAAGATAAACTTTGCGATTGTCGATCAGGAAGATCTGGGCGGAACAGTCCTCACCTATCCGCGACGTAAGCTGGTGATGACACGACCTGTTGATTTGCCGATCTACGGCAAACTGAAACTGCGTGAAGTGCAAAAAGAAAAACTGCTGGAGCTCTTCAGCGAAATCTTCAGCGTGGCCGATTTAAAGGTGCATGCCGGACAGAAGGTGGAAACGGTCGAGAAAACGAATGGTCATTTCACAGTGACCACAGCGCAAGGCGAGACGTTCGAGGCAAAACGTGTGCTGCTCGCGATTGGACGTCGCGGCAGCCCGCGTAAACTGGGCTGCCCGGGGGAAAAAGCTTCAAAGGTCGCTTACCGGATGCTGAATCCGGAGAAGTACCACGACCTAAACATTCTCGTGGTCGGTGGAGGTGACAGCGCAGTGGAAGCGGCGGTAGCCCTGAGCGATGTAGAGGGCAACACGGTCCATCTTTCCTACCGCCGTGACCGCATTTTCCGTATCAAAGAAGGCAACAAAGATCGTCTCGACAAGGCGGTAGAGTCTGGCAAGATCGAACTCATTTTGCTGTCCGAGGTGAAAGAAATCCTCGATGATGCAGTCATCCTCGACAAGGCTGGCGAGACAGTGACACTGCCCAATGACCAGGTTTTCATCTTCGCGGGTGGGGAGTTGCCGACGGCGTTTCTGGAGCGAGTTGGCGTGCAGTTCACACGGAAATTCGGGGAATCTTGACCGAACTGGGCAGCAGGGGGTAGAAGGACCATGAAGAACATGCGGCAGGGTACTGGGTGCTGGACACGAAGCATGTCCATTGTGGCATTAATGCTGCTTTGGGCGGTGCCATCACTGGCCCAGATTTCTCCCGGTAAGCTGTCCGGCTATCATGAAGAGCTGGAAGGGATCCGCAACTGCACCAACTGCCACCAGCTGGGTGAGGCGGTGACCAACGAGAAGTGTCTTGTCTGCCATACTGCCATCCAAACCCGGATGGATGAGGGCAGCGGCTACCATGCTTCCGCTGAGGTCACGGATAAAACCTGCGCATCGTGCCACTCGGAACATCACGGACGGGATTACGAGCTCATTTTCTGGACAGAGGGACAGGACAACTTTGACCACACCCTGACCGGGTATCCCCTCGAAGGCAAGCATGCGGAAGAAGATTGTGCCGATTGTCATGTGGCACGGTTCCAGCAGGCGGATCGTTTCGGGAACGATGACAGCATCGACAAGGATCGTACCCACCTCGGCCTGGACAAAGCGTGTGTCACCTGCCATGTCGATGAACACCGTAATCAACTCACCGATGATTGCCTTACCTGCCACACGATGGAGGGCTGGACCCCGGCATCCGGGTTTAACCACGACGATGCGAAGTACCGTTTGGACGGCAAGCACACCGATGTCTCCTGCGAAAAATGCCACCCCTGGCAGGAAGCTCCAGCGGTCAATTCGAACCTGCTCCAGAAAGCCGAGCATGTCGGCCAATATTCGCACTACCAGGGCCTCGAGTACTCAAGCTGCGTCAACTGTCATGAGGACAAGCACGAGGGCCGTTTCGGGGCCAACTGTACCAAATGTCACACGACCGCGAGCTTCCAACAAGTCAAGGACGAGCAGTTTGATCACGACAAGACGACTTATCCCCTGCGTGGAAAACATATCGATGTTGACTGCAAGGAGTGCCACACAACGGGTGTGATGACCGATCCGCTCAAGTTCGCCGGGTGCACCGATTGCCACGACGATGAACATCGCGGGCAGTTCGCTGGGCGCAGTGATGGTGGTGCGTGCGAAAGCTGCCACACAGTAGAGGGCTTCATCCCGGCCGATTATGGCTTTGAGCAGCACCAGCAATCGGACTATCCCCTGACCGGCAGCCATTTTGCCGTTCCCTGCAACCTCTGCCATGCGCAGGTGATGGAGGATGACGATGGCAGCTATGCCCAGTTTGCCTGGGAGATGACGACCTGCCAGGCATGCCATGAGGACATCCACCAGGGCCAGCTCAACATCTGGGTCGATAAGAACGGCTGCGAGTACTGCCACTCGACAGATACCTGGCATCGTACCAGCTTTGACCACAGTCTGGCACGATTCCCGCTCGAAGGACAGCACCGCGAAATCCTCTGCCTCGAATGCCACACCATTGAGCAGGAAGGGGAACAGGTTGTCTGGATGAAACCGCTTGAGATGACCTGCGCCGGCTGTCATGACAACATCCACGGCGATCAGTTTGTACGAATGGACCAAGGCGAAACCGAGACCACCTGTGATCGTTGCCACCAGCCTGCGGGCTGGAAGGAGCTGGAATTTGTGCACAACCGGGATAGCCGATTCCAACTCGATGGTGCTCACATCAAGGTGGAGTGCAACCAGTGCCATAAGCCGGTGATGCGAAGCGATGGCAGCGAGATGGTGATCTACAAGCCGCTCGGCATGGAGTGTTCCGATTGCCATGGCAGCACGGTTCCGCAGATGGAGGGGACACGCGGGTAAATGGTTTACCCAGTGTGGAAAGGGGAAGATGATGAGACACGTGACTTTGCAGCGAACATTCTCCGTGGTCCTGCTAGCGGGCCTGATCCTGCTGACAATCGGTTCATCGGCCCTTGCCGGGTTTACCCAGAACGGGGACAATCCGCACGGTCCGATCGATTTGGCTTGCAATGACTGCCATGGCACCGAAGGATGGGATCGTCTGCTACCGGTCCTCCTGTTCAACCACGATGCCGACACCCGTTACCCGCTCGAAGGACAGCACGGGCAAGTAGCCTGCTCCTCCTGCCACACGAGTCTTGTCTTCCGTGATGCTGACACCGACTGCTTTTCCTGCCATACGGACATCCACGAGGGGCAGTTCGGGAACTCCTGCGATCAGTGCCATTCGCCGCAGAATTGGCAGGATGAACCGATGTTCCGTCAGATGCACCAGGAGACACGGTTCCCACTGGTCGGGGTCCATGCCGGTCTCGATTGCCAGGCGTGCCATGCGTCCGGCGAGTACCGCGACCTCTCCACCGAGTGCATCACCTGCCACCTCGATACCTACCAGTCCACTACCGATCCCGACCATTCAGCGGCTGGTTTTCCGACCGATTGCAGCGAGTGTCATGGGGTCACCCAGGCTGGCGGTGATGGCGGAGGCGATTGGGGTGGCCCGGATGTGCAGTTTGTCCACACCCAAAGCTTTCCGTTGACCGGCGGGCATGCTGTCCGCGATTGCGCCCTCTGCCATGTGGCTGGTCAGGCGTACACCGAAGTTTCCAACGAGTGCGATGCCTGCCATCATACTGACTTCGCAGGAACAGTTGACCCGGACCATAGCGGTCCGGCCTTCAATACGATGTGCCAGCTCTGCCACACGACCATCGCCTGGACCCCGGCGGATTTCGTCAACCATGACCTGACCAGTTTCCCCTTGGACGGTGCCCATACGACGCTCGATTGTGCTCTCTGCCACGAAGCCCAGTACACCGGCACCCCGGACCAGTGTGTTGGCTGTCACCGTGAAGACTACGAGAGTGTGGACGACCCGAACCATGTGGACGGTGCGTTCGATTTCGACTGCACAATGTGCCATACAACAATGGCGTATACCCCCGCCGATTTCGACCATAGCGAAACCAATTTTACCATCGACGGTGCCCATCTGGAACTGGGGTGCGCGGATTGTCATGCGGAGGGGTTCAACGGTACCGCATATGATTGCTATTCCTGCCATGAGGCGGATTACACCGAGGTCGAGGATCCGATTCACAACCCGGACAGCTTCGATCTCGACTGCACGCTCTGCCACACCACGGCGGAGTGGACCCCCTCGAATTTCAACCATGATGCCCAGACCAATTATTCGTTGACCGGTGAGCACATCAATGTCGACTGCAACCTCTGTCATGTTGAAGGGGTCTATGCCGACACGCCGGATGATTGCTGGTCGTGCCATGAGGAAGATTATCGTGGAACGGAGGATCCGGACCACGAGGTGCAGAACTACCCGATGGACTGCACACTCTGTCACACGACGATCACTTGGGAAGGGGCGGATTTCGATCACGACCAGACCAACTTCCCCTTGACGGGCGAACACCGTAATGTCGATTGCGCACTCTGTCACATCGGTGGTGTCTATGCCGGCACACCGACAGACTGCTACGCCTGCCACCAGGCGGATTACGAGGGCACGGACGACCCGAACCATGTCGCAGAAGGGTTCCCGACCGACTGCTCGATCTGCCACAATACGAGCGATTGGGATGAGTCCACCTTCGACCATGATCAGACCGATTTCCCGTTGACCGGTGCCCACCGTACTCTCGATTGCAGTTTGTGTCATTCGGATGGTTATGTCGGCACACCGACTGACTGCTGGTCCTGCCACCAGGCGGATTATGAGGGCACGGACGATCCGGATCATGTGGCGCTGAACTACCCACACGACTGCACCGAGTGCCACACGACAGAGGATTGGGATGCGGACGACTTCGACCATGCCAGCTACACTGAATGGCCGTTGACCGGAGCGCACACGTCACTCGATTGCAACCTCTGTCATGCAACCATGTTCAGTGGTACTCCATCAGATTGCTGGTCATGCCATGAAGAGGACTACAGCGGGGTGGCCGACCCGAACCACAGCGATGCCGGCTTCGGACAAGATTGTACCGAGTGCCACACCACCGCTGACTGGAACGCACCGTTGTTTGATCACGGTGATACCGGCTGGCCATTGACCGGGGCGCACACCTCCATTGACTGCAATCTTTGCCATGCTGATGGTTTTTCCGGCACCCCCTCTGATTGCTGGTCGTGCCATGAGGAGGATTACAACGGGGTTTCCGACCCGAACCATAGCGATGCCGGCTTCGGGCAGGTTTGCACCGAATGCCATACCACGGCTGATTGGAGTGCGCCACTGTTTGATCATAGCGACACGGGCTGGCCGTTGACCGGATCGCACAATGGTCTCGACTGCAACCTTTGTCATTCCCAAGGTTACACCAATACGCCTTCAGACTGCTTCTTCTGTCATGAAGATGACTACAATGGTGCCGACGATCCGAACCATCAGTCTGCCGGGTTCCCGCAGACCTGCGAAAGTTGCCATAATACGGTGACCTGGGATGATGCAAATTTCAACCACGATGCGCAGTGGTTCCCGATCTATTCCGGGGAACATCGCAACGAGTGGGACAGCTGTTCCGAGTGCCATCCGAACCCGGACAACTACCTGGTCTTCACCTGCATCTCCTGCCACGAGCACAACCAGAATGACATGGATGACGAGCATGATGATGTGGGTGGGTATATCTACGAGAGCAGCGCCTGCTATGACTGCCACCCGGATGGACGTGCCGAGGATGATCGTCTGCTGAAACACCCGCGAATAAACAGCCCGAAAGAACGGTAAACGAGAGATGATTCGGATGAACATCGAAACCCGATGAAACGATTGTTGACATCAAGACGATCCCCCCTCGTCGTGCTGATGTTGGGGCTGCTGGTCGGAGTTGCTGACGCCACGCCGTTGCAGACCGGGACCAACCCACACGGCGATATGGAGCTCGAGTGCAGCGCCTGCCATGGCACCGAGGGATGGGACCAGCTTCTGCCCGTGCTGCGCTTCGACCATGACAGGGACACCAACTACCCGTTAGAAGGATTTCACAAGGGTGTCGCCTGCGCCTTGTGTCACACGGATCCTGTTTTTCTGGACGTTTCAACGAACTGCGCGGCCTGCCACACCGACATCCATCGTGGCGAATTCGGACGATCCTGCGAGGAGTGCCATTCACCTTTGGGCTGGAGTGATGAGTCCCGTTTCCGCCTGATGCACCAGGAGACACGGTTCCCGTTGGTCGGGGTCCATGCGCCGCTGGACTGCCAGGCGTGCCATGCCTCCGGGCAGTATCGTGCCCTCTCGACGACGTGCCAGACCTGCCACTGGGATAGCTACCGGGCGACCACCAACCCCAACCATGTGCAAGCAGGATTCGATGCCGATTGCAGCAGCTGTCATGGGGTGCAGAAGTGGGAAGAGTCGATCTTCGACCATGGCCGGACAGGTTTTCCGCTGGTTGGTCAGCATGCGCTGCTGGTCTGTGTCGAGTGCCATACCGGCGGAGACTACACCATCGGTAGCTCCGCCTGCTATGCCTGTCACCAGGCGGATTATGAGGGCACGACTGACCCGAACCATGTTGCTGATCAGTATCCAACCGATTGTGTCCTCTGCCATACGGCGCTCGGTTGGGATCGAATCGTCTTTGATCACCACGACACTGCGTTTCCGCTGACTGGTGCACACCAGCCCCTCGATTGTCTCCAATGCCATGCATCTGGTTACACTGGCACACCATCCGAGTGTTATGCTTGCCACCAAGCCGATTTCGAGGGGACGACCGATCCCGATCATGTGCAGGAAAACTTCCCGCTTGATTGTGTATTATGCCACTCGACAGTCACCTGGGACGATGCCGATTTTGACCATTCGCAGACCGACTTTCCCCTGACGGGGGCTCATGTTGGTCTCGATTGCAGCCTCTGCCATACAGCGGGGTATGTCAACACCCCTTCGGACTGCTTCTTTTGTCACGAGGCGGACTACAATACCACCACGGACCCAGACCATGCTGCCGCGGGCTTCCCGCAGGATTGCGACAGCTGCCACAATACGATTTCCTGGGACAATGCGAACTTCAACCACGATTCCCAGTGGTTCCCGATCTACTCGGGAGAACATCGCAACGAGTGGGCCAGTTGCTCCGAATGTCACCCGAATACGAGCAACTACCAGGTGTTTACCTGCATCTCATGTCATGAGCACAGTCAGTCCGAGATGAACGATGAGCACGATGATGTGGGGGGGTATGTCTACGACAGCGCCGCCTGTTATGATTGCCATCCCGATGGACGGGCCGAGGATGATCGTCTCCTGCATCCCGCCCGCATAGACAGCCCGAAAGAACGGTGAGCTGATGAAGGTTTTTCTCAGAGCAGGTTGGCTGGTTTTGCTGATTGGACTGCTGGGTGGCTTGGGAAGCGCCCTGGCGAGTGATCTGGCGACAACGGTAAAATATGTCTCCGCCTCGGGCATCTACCTCGATGCTGGCAGCGATCAGGGCATTGCGGTAGGTGATAGGGTCCAGATCGAGCGCGAAGGGTCGACTGTCGCCACCCTCGAGGTAACCTATCTTGCGGGGACAACTGCTGTCTGCAAGCTGGTCGAAGGTGGTCCGGTGCAAGTGGGGGATCGTGCAACCGTCGCCGCAAGTGGCGAGGTTATGCCGGAAGAGGCCGAAGTCACCGAAGAGGATTCTGTCGCAGTTACCCCGTCCACAGGGACAAAGCGTCAGGTTGTGAGGACCGTTGAGCAGGAACGTCCTCGTGCACGCCTTTCAGGCCGACTCGGCGTTCAGGTAATGATTCAGGACGACCTCGAAGCGACCAATTACGATGTCACAGAGCCCTCCCTGACAGGCCGTCTCCGCGCCGAAAACCTCTTCAACTCTTACTACACCCTGAATCTCCGTTTCCGCAGCCGACGCGTTCAGCGCGCATCCGATCTCTCGCCCGATACCCAGAGCGAATGGTTCAACCGTGTTTACGAGGTCTCTTTCGGATACGACAATCCATCCTCTCCGCTGCACTACAACGCTGGCAGGATTCTCTCTAATCGTTTCGCAGGCATAGGCACCATCGACGGACTTCACTTCGAGATGCAGCAGCAGGAACGTTTCTCATACGGCCTGTTTGCCGGAACCCAGCCGGACTACCGCACCTCACGTCCTGGCACCGATGAGACCAAAGGCGGAGTGTATGCGGCCATCGAACGAGGAAGCTGGGAGACGACACGTCTTGCTGCGACCCTCGCTTTTGCGGGACGGTACAACTCGGGCACCATCAGCCAGGAATACCTCTACGAACAGCTTCAACTGAGCGGGGGACGGACCTGGAGCCTCTACCAGAGTGGCGAGCTTGAGGTCTATCGAGGCTGGCGGAAGGATGTCGAAGGGCAATCGTTCGGCATGAGCAATCTGCTGCTGACGGGACGATGGCGTCCGGTGGACGACCTCTCGTTGGACATCGGCTATGACAATCGTACCCAGGTGCGTACCTATGAGACCCGTGACACGCCTGACAGCCTCTTCGACGATGCCTTGCGTCAAGGGTACCGTGCAGGAGCGAGCTATATCTTCCCCTTCGGGATGCGCTTGTTCACACGTGCTGGCCTTCGTCTACGCGAAGGGGACAGCCAGGACACACGTACCTTGCTGGGTGGGATCAGCCAACGTGACCTGCTCGGCAGCGGGGTGAAGATCACCGCACAGATCAACACCTTCGAGAATCGGTACAGCACAGGTATGCAGCCCTCGCTCCAGCTCACACGGTACCTCTTCCGCACGGTCTATCTGAACGGTCAGGTCGGGCAAAGTCGGTATGACCTTTCTGCGGGTGGGAAGGTGACCTACTCCTTTGCCAAGCTGGGCGCGAGCATGACCCTCGCAAGGTCGTGGTACACCTCGGTCTATGGCGAGGCGTACCGAGGCGACAACCTCGCCTCGAACCGTGTCTACCTTGAGGTGGGGTACCGGCTCTAGCTGGAAACAGAAGGTCATAATCTGGGTGCCCCGGCTTGACTTGCAAGCCGGGTCTCTTTTTACCAAAACGAAATCCCGGCTTGGCAAGACAAGCTGGGGTACCTTATTGTAGTGGCTGTGAAAAAAACCAGTTGAAAGGCATCTTCCCCAATGCGCTTCCACCGCTTTCTGATGATCTTTCTCTATTCCCTGACCGGCATCGTTGTAGCCTGGATTCTCTACCACGGCTGGGATTACTACTCTCTTCCGTTGACAGAACGTCCCCACAGTGACCTGCACACCGACTGGAAGGCGGGAGGATTTATCGGGCACGCGCTCGGCATCGCCGGGGCGATCCTGATGTCAATGCTGCTGCTTTACATCGCACGGAAACACTTCCGTTTCATGCAGGATTGGGGCAACCTGCGTCACTGGCTGGATGTCCATATCTGGATGGGCATCACCGGGCCGATCCTGGTCATTTTCCACACCACCTTCAAGTTCGGCGGCATTGTCGCCATTGCCTTCTGGTCAATGCTCGCGGTGGCCCTGTCGGGGTTCCTCGGGCGCTATGTCTACTTGCAGATTCCACGCAGCCTCTCCGGTGCCGCAATGTCCGGCGAGCAGCTCGAACAACTCGATGACGAGTTGATGGGGCAGATCCGCGATGTGCACGGGGTGGACGAGGAACTGATTGAGAAGCTGCACGAGGATGTTGTCCCGGTCTCGAAACGGAAGACTGGTTTCGCAGCTATCTTCACTTGGATCGGGCAGGATGTTCGGCTGCGTCTTGCGTTGTCCGGGTTACGGGGTGAATTGAAAAAGCGCGCCTCGCTCGGCAATAAGGAAATCAAGGATATCATCGACCTGGTTCGTCGGCGAACCCTTCTCAAGCGACGGATGCGTTTCCTCCAGGTCTCCCAGAAAATCCTTCACTACTGGCATGTCATCCACCGTCCCTTCGCCATCGTCATGTTCATCATCCTGGCTATTCACATCGTGGTCGCCGCCCTCTTTGGATACACCTGGATTTTCTAACTCCTTGCGATGAAAGGTGAACGCTTGGCGATGCATCTCTTTGTCCGAAACGACACGTGCCCCAGCTTTGAAATCAAGCCGGGGTACACGTGTCGTGCACAAGCAGGGTGAATCAGAAATACGCTTTGTGTTTTGCTTCATCCACGGGTTGGACACCCCACTTCATGAACATCGCGGGAACGACTGCGAGGTTTAAGAAGGTGGCAGTAAGCAATCCGCCGAGGATGACAAAAGCCATGGGAGATTGCAGTTCTGATCCCGGTTTGTCCGCAGCCATTGCAAGCGGAATCAGGGCGAGGCCGGTGGTCATCGCGGTCATCAGGATCGGGCTCAGCCGTTCCATGGAGCCTTGCACAACCGCCTCGTACAGGGTCTTCCCCTCCTGGTTCATCAGGTGATTGTAATGGGAGACCATCATGATCCCATTTCGCACAGCTATCCCGAAGAGGGTGATGAACCCGACCAGGGAAGCGATGGAGATGATGCCCTCGGTGAAGAAGATGCTGACAATGCCTCCAATCAGGGCGAGGGGCAGGTTGACCATGACGAGGAAAGCCTGACGGAAATTGCCGAACTCGAGGTAAAGGACGACGAGGATCGCGATAATCGAGACGATGCTCAACAGTAAGACGGTCCGTGTCGCCTGCTCCTCACTCTCAAACTGACCGCCATACTCGACATGGTAGCCACGTGGCAGATCGAGATTGGTCGAGATCTTTTCCCGAATCTCTTCCACCGCCCCCCGCAAGTCCCGTCCTGACACATTCGCCTGAACAACGATTTTCCGTTGCACGTTCTCCCTGCTGATGTAGTTCGGGCCACGGTCTTCACGGATATTTGCCACCATCTCCAGCGGAATCGCTCCGCCTGTGGGAACATCTATCAGGGTGTTCCGGATCGATTCGAGGTCGTCACGGTAATCCTCTGCGTACCGCACGATCAGATCGTAACGGTGATCGCCCTCATACACCTGGGATGTTTTCGCACCGAGGAAAGCTACGTCGATCAATTCGTCCAAGTCCGCAGAGCGAAGGCCGTACATCGCCATCCGTTCACGGTCCACCGTGATGCGTACCTGCGGGACATCGGTTTGCTGATCGACAAACAGGTCGACAAGGCCCTCCACTTCGGCCATCTCCTGCCTGATCTGCTCAGCGTACCTCCTTAACGAATAGAGGTCAGGTCCGAAGAGCTTTACAGCGATAGCGGCACGTGTCCCGGAAAGCATATGGTCGATCCGATGCGAAATCGGCTGACCAATGGTGATGTTCGTCCCCTGCACCATTGTGAGGGAAGATCGCAATTGCTCGAGTAGTTCCTGTTTCGAGATGTTGCTAAGATCGACCTGCACTTCAAGTTCATGAGCGTGTGAACCCAGCGAATGCTCATCCAACTCGGTACGTCCCGTCCGCCTCGCGGTTGAGAGCACCGCCTCGTTTGAAAGGAGGATACTCTCTACCATCCCCCCAATCTCGTGTGATCCCTCGAGTGAGGTTCCCGGCAGGGTGGCGAGAGAAATGTTGAATGTGCCCTCGTTGAACTCTGGCAGGAAAGAACGTCCGAAGAAAGGCAGGATGCTAATCGCAAGAACCACCAGTGCAGCAGATACACCGATTACGATCCCTTTGTGCTTCAGGAAGTAGACAAGGCTCGGCTCGTAGGCTTTTTTCAACTGTCGAACGAACCAGCTATCGCCATGCTCTTTCTTCTGATCGATGTTCCGCAGTAAAAACGAGCTGAGCGCCGGGGTTACGGTGACTGCCACCAGCAGCGAAGCGAGAATCGAGATTACATAGGCAAACCCGAGGGGCTTGAGCATCCGGCCTTCGACCCCGCTCAGGAAAAAGAGAGGGATAAAGACCACGATTACGATGAAGGTTGCCATCGCGATCGGGGATCGGATTTCGCTGGAGGCATCGGCCACAACATCAACGAAGGGACGACGATCCGCCTCCGGGACTTCCGCATTCTGACGGATGCGGCGGTAGACATTCTCCACATAGATAATCGCGTCATCTACCAGGACACCAATCGCAATCGCCAAGCCGCCGAGGGTCATCGTATTGACCGACATTCCCAGCAGTTTCAGTGAAAGGAAGGCAATGACCAGCGAGAGGGGAATGGCAAGAACGGAAATAACGGTTGTCCGGACATTGACCAGGAAGAGGAAAAGGATGATGGTGACCAGCACCGCACCCTCACCCAATGCGCTCAGAACATTGTCAATGGCGGTCTGAATAAAATCCGACTGCCGGAAAATCTCCGTGTGCAGGGAAATGTCAACGGGCAGCGATGCACGAAGGCCATCAAGAGTTTCCAGAATGTTGTCGGTCAGAGTGAGAGTGTTCGCTTCGGGCTGTTTCGCAATGACCAGTAGGACGCCGTTCTCGTTGTTAATCGAAGCTGTCCCGAGACGGAATGCAGGCCCAATCACCACATCCGCGATATCCTCGACCAGCACCGGGACATGGCCTTCGGTGGTGATGACGGTTTTCTTCAACTCCGCGATGTTGTTGATCCGTCCAAGACCACGAATCAGGTATTCTTGCCCGGAGGAGATGAACAGGCCACCCGTGGCGTTAATGTTTGCTTCCTGGACCGCATCCAGAACTTCATCTAAGGTCAACCCCCGAGCGGTGATCTTGTACGGATCAACCAGAACCTGGTACTGACGGGTTTCTCCGCCATAGACCAGCACCTGCGAAACACCGGGAACCGCTTGAATCCGACGTCCCACGGTGAATTCCGCCAGTGTACGGAGGTCCATCGGGGAGGTGGTGTCGGCGGTCAGGCCGACCAGCATAATTTCTCCCATGATCGAGGTGATCGGCGCAAGAACTGGCTGATCGACCCCTCCGGGGAGAGTGTTCCGCATGATCTGCAGTTTTTCGTTGATGATCTGACGGGCGACATAGATGTCTGTCCCCCAGTCAAACTCCACCCAAACAGTGGAGAGTCCCTGGATGGAATTGGACCGAACCCTTCGTACTCCCGAAGCACCGTTGACCACAGTCTCAATCGGGAAGGTGACCAGGTTTTCCACTTCCTCGGGTGCCATTCCGTGTGCTTCGGTCAGAATGGTCACCGTAGGCGCTGTCAAGTCCGGGAAAACATCCACCGGCATGTTTAAGGTGACGAGCGTTCCAACGATCAGGATCGCCAGTGCAGCAACCAGGACAATGAGTCGGTTACGCAGGCTGATCCGCATCAGTCGATCTAACATGATGGTTCCTTTCGACGTGTGTTGCTGGATCAGTGAGCGTGACCATGACCGATTTCGGCAGAAGTGGACGCGAGCTTGACATGGTAACCGCCACGTGTGACGACATGCTCCCCTTC
Source organism: bacterium (assembly GCA_020444265.1). Taxonomy (GTDB): domain Bacteria; phylum Electryoneota; class Electryoneia; order Electryoneales; family Electryoneaceae; genus JAHLLH01. Next base: position 28,236 of record JAHLLH010000014.1, on the reverse strand, counting down.
CGCAATACCAGAGAGGATCGATACCCAGTCATTGTAATGGGGACCAATCTGAACCACTCGTTTTTCGAAGGCTTCTCCACCCGCCTGGACAAAGACAACATCCATCCCTTCATCCTCGTAGAGGGCACTGCGTGGGACCGCAACAGAGCTGCTACCCAGTGAGGCGTACAGCTCAACGGGAGTGGATTCGTTGATCCGCAAGCGTCCTTCACGGTTGGCGATTTCAAGCAGGACGGGGATGGTGCGAGTCTTCGGATCAAGGGCACCGCCCGTAGTGAGAACATTCATGTCCGCTTCGCCAACGACCCACCCCTGGCCTTCTCCCCCTGTCCGGATGAAGGCGCCAACTGGACGACCAAGTTGAGTGTACTCGTCTTCATACACATTGACTTGCAGCCAGACTGTGGAAGGATCGGCAATTGCCATCAGTTTTGTTCCGGCAGTAACCTGCTGTCCGGGACGAATTTGCCAGTCGATCACGGTACCATTGATTGGCGCTTCAAGGATGAGGCGATCCGATTTTGCGCTTCCGTTCAGCGATTCAAACCCCGCCTTCATCTCGAGGTAGTCGCTGCGAATCCCTTCAAATTCACGAACGGAGATGGCCTGCTTTTCCTGGAGTCGCTTTGCGCGTTCATATTCCTTTTCCGCCTGTTCATAGGCGAGACGCGCTGCTACCCAACTGTTCCCCTGCACGGGGGGGAGAATCCGGACCAGTTTTTCGCCTCGTGTCACCCGCGAACCGGGAAGCGCGAGGTGACCATCATCGAGTACTTGCACGATCCCATCAACAGGGGCGATGATCTCGCTGTAGCCGTTGGGATCAGGAAGAACATCACCAATCGCCCAGGTCGAGCGTTTGATCTCACGGACTTCCGCTTCGGCGGTGGCGAAGGGGATTTTCCACTGTTGCTCTTTCAGGAACCCGATTTCATCCCCACCCCCTTCTTCCTCATGCGGGATTTGCGAGACTGATGGGTACACGGTGAAGCCGCCGATCAGGAAAGTGTCCTGCACAGTCGGGCTGCTGTAGGTAAGGATGAAATCGGCGTCGCCCGTGTCGTGCAGGGAGACGGTGGGAGCAAAGATTCCCTCGCGCAACAGTTGATTTTCGATCAAATCATGAGCATGTCCGTCGCTCGAGATAAACTGGAGACGGACCGATCCTTCACGGACAGGTTGGAATCCATTCAGCACGGTCAGGTGGATGATGAAGCGACCGGGTTGGTTGACGACCATCGCCGGGTACTCCATGAACAATTCCATCTGCTCCGTCCATTGAGTCACAGCAATGGTGGGGCGTTCCATGTCCCCCTCGGCGTGGCCTGTTTCTTCGCCATGCTCGTGCCCGTGATCGTCCGCTTCACCATGATCATGACCGTGCGAAGCGGATTCCATCGGACGGTTGTCACTGGAATTCCCGCAGCCCGCCACCGCAAACAGGGCGGCAAACAGCAAAACTGGAAGCATGTATTTGAATCGAAGCATCGTTTTTCTCCTTAGAACCTTACCAGGGTCTTCCCCGACAAGGCTTCAAGCCTGAACAGGGTGTCGTAATAGCTGACCAGCATCGAGTGATAGTCACTCAAACCGGTCGTCTCGATCTGGATTGCGTTGAGCAGTTCCGTAAGTCCCATCCAGCCCTCCTCATAGGAGGTGACAAGACGTTCCAGGTGTTCTCCACCCATACCAAACTGATCTGCAATCGGTGCAAGCTGATCGCGAAGCTCCAGGGCGGACTGCACCAGCCCTTCAGCTTCGAGGGATAGACGGCGGGTGGTTCGTCTGGTTTCGATCTCGACCCTGTTTCGCTCTGCCTCAAAACCCTGCACGGCAGCTTTGTTCTGGTTCAAAACCGGTAATTGGAAGGAGAGACCCGCGACATACCCGTTGAAGTCTGGATCAATCTGTTTCAGGCCGCCGTACACCGAGATGGACCTGACAAGGCTCGCTCGAGCCATTGCCACCTGAGCTACAAGCGCCTGTTCCCGCTCCTGGCCCGCTCGGATGGCGGGGGTCTTTGCCAGGGTTTGGGTGGCATAGTCTTCGCGATTCAAGTCAATCAATTCAAAAGAGACGGGTGTTACCAGTTCGAGGGTGTCACTTTCGTGAAAGCCGGTTTTTGTCATCCAGTCAGCACGTGTGCGACGCTGTTTTTGCAAGACTTCCTGACGATCTCGATTCAGGGAGATCACTGCCAACTGAATGAGTCGTTCCTCGACCGCAGAAAGATGTCCCTCAGCCCGTTTTTCCGAAGCGATGGACTGCACCTGTGTAAGGGTTTGCTGGAGCTGATCCAGGTGGGTGATGTACTCCTGGTTCAGTTTCAGGCGCACGTAACCCGTTTTAACCTCAGCAAGAAGATCCCGGGTTCGCTGCTGACGATCCAGATCAGCAGCGGAGACGGTGTGGTTCCATCCAGCCCGACGTTGGGTTCGGACCCAGGGCAGTTCGATGTCTTTCCCGATAGAAAACTGAAGTTCGGCTGCGGTTCCCACATCCTCACGATCCAACATGAGAGCGGGGTTGGACCATTGCAGTTCACGGTCTCGCGCGGAAAGCGTGCGAGTATAGTCCAGCTCGATGATCTGATGCTCAGGGCTCTGCTCCCGGGTGAGATCATCCAGCTGCGAGAAGTCGATGCGTGTCGTCTCTGCAAAACTTGCTGTTCCTGCCACATATAGGAGGAGGACAAGCAGGGACAACCGCGTTAATGACCTAGTCATAAACACAGTCCTTACCTGTAGTACCGATAGAAAATGTCTGTGTAGACAGCGATTAAACAGGGGTACTTCAGGAGAGGGGCGGGGCACGGGACGCGAAGCTGTCCCGATCAACCTGACGGGGAGTCAGTTCGTTAGACAGGACCGCTCTCAGAGAATGCCTGGGGCGTGTATCCGAAGGAATCGTCACCCGGCCGACAAGGGTCAGCAACGGAGAGGAAAGGTGCGTGCTCCCGGTCAAAATCCGGGTCAGCTCAAAATCAACCTGCTGATGGTAATGATCGGGATGTGAATGAGTGTGGTTGGATGGAAGAGGATCAGCCGCTTGGTGATGATGGTGGTCATGATCATGCCCATGATGGTCCGGGTCCACGGGGGCCTGATGGTGCTCGTGTTGAGGGATCTCTCCAGGAAGGTCGAACAAATCCTCCCCGGCATGGGTATGAAACGCCGGGAACACGACAGAAATGGCGATGATCACAAGGATCAACCCCAGTCGTGTGACCTTCGCGGTCCAGTTCAGTTCAGTATACCATCCCATCTCGAAATGGTAGGCTCTACTAACCCGCAATGCAACATCACCCGGACAGGGGTGCTCTCGTCGTGAGCCAGAGTGGAAAACCGGATAGCCAGGTTATCCAGCTATCCGGTTCAGATGGTGCGGAGGATGAGGGACTCGAACCCCCAAGGGCGTTAACCCGGCAGTTTTCAAGACTGCTGCCTTACCAATTAGGCTAATCCTCCGGTCCTGGAAGCGGGCAAACGCTTTCCGGGCCTCAATATAGGATCGGAGAAGGGGACGGGCAATGCGTGGGCCCCAGGTCGGTCCCGCATGGAGGTCCTGGTGGTTCTCGGAGCGAAACGCCGTCTCCACGTCCTGCCTGTGGGGGTATCGCATGGTAGCGCACGGAGTTCGAGTGGCCTACTTTGAGGTTAACCATGCGCCAATACATCTTTGGTCTGACGCGTTAAACGGACGGTTCCAAACGAGACAATGATTCCGCTGCGACTACGAATCCTCCCCCTCATCGCCCTGTTGATCACCCTCGGGTTCGGGACGGTCTCCGCTCGCGCGGAGATGATCGAAATCCATCTCGAACAGCTCTTTGCCGAGTTCCCCGATCAACCCAACGACACCGTCTACACCCCCGGGAGCGAGGTGCAGCAGATCGCCTGGCGTGAGTGTATCGCCTCCCTGCTCGATGGGGACCTGGTAAACGCGGAGTCGATGGCATCGATCTTTGGCTACATGGTGGTCACGATTACCGATGGGGACGCGATCTATGTCTTGCTCGAACGGGACCCGGACGCCGAAGCGATGCCCTGGGGAGTCTTTGCGCTTCGCAATGATCCGCCCTATCCCTACCTGATGCTCCAGGCCCCGCACGCGCTGTACGATTTCCGTACCGGTCCGCAGGCGATCCATGCCTTTGCGCCATCGGGTGCAACTGCCTTGTACATCAATGGCACCCATCGTTGCTCAAGCCCCTACGCCAGCCCCTGCGATGGGGTGACCTCGGTCTGTAGCGGGGAAGAGGAACCGTTCCGTGAGTCGGACCAGGCTCATGCGGCCGATGGCCCCTTGCAAGGGGCAACCCTCGAGATGCTCGATTTTAACCCCGGCATGGTCTTCCTGCAGCTACACGGCTTCAGCCGTCTGGATGGGGACCCGCACATCATCCTGAGCAACGGCACCCCTTACACACCCAGCGGCTTTGATTGGGTCCGTCACGTGCGGGACAGCTTCATCGCCCAGGACGACACTCTTACCTTCAAAACGGCGCACATCGATCCCGCGTGGGAACGATTTGTCGGTTTTACCAACACCCAGGGCCGCCTGATCAACGGCAGCAGCGATGCCTGCGATCTCAATCCGGATCGCTCCACCGGCCAGTTCATCCACATGGAGCAATCCTATGATGGCTTGCGTGACAACATCGACAGCTGGCTGCATGTGGCGGAGATGATCAACGTCGCCTTCGGGACGGCGAATGCGGTTGAGCCGGAACGGATCATCGAACTGCCGGAAAGCCCGGTGCTCGTTCATGCGGCCCCGAACCCGTTTAATGCCAGCACACGGCTTACCCTCTCGATTCAGAAAACGGGAAGCATGCGTGTCGAGGTGTTTGATCTACTCGGGCGACGGGTGGCGACCCTCTTCGAGGGGAAGGTGAAACCGGGAGAGATGGTGCTGAGCTGGCAACCCGAACAGGCTGCGAGTGCGCGCTACCACGTACGGGTGTCCCACGAGGGGACCACCATCGTCCATCCACTTGTCTACGTGAAATAAATCAGGCAGGTCAGTCCGACAGCAGGGACTTCATCATCTCGGCGGACCGCTCCACTTCAACTTTGCTCGCCTCGATCAAACCCGGTACATCAATCGCATCCGGCCACCGTTGCCCGGCGATCACCTTCCATGCGGGGTCCTCTTCGAGCGGGATCGGATGACTGTCCGACTCCGTCTCCCCAAACCGCTTCGCAATCCGATTTCCCAAATGTACGAGAGAGACTTCGACTGGATAATAGGATTCTTTTTCCGGGGTCATGTGGTGAGTAATCATCGCGACCAGCGCCACCGGGAGGTCCCAGCGCAGGGCGAGCAGGCCGCCAATGGAGGCGTGGTCAATGCCAAGGATTCGTTGTTCGGCGATGTGTAACGGGATGTCCTGTTGACGGGCATACCTCAGGCAGAGATCGTACTCGACCTGGAAACGTGCTGCCAGCAGAATTTTACCAATATCATGCAGCAGGCCACCGGTGTAGACATCTCCGGACAGTTGCAGGTTCAGCTTGCGACGGAGAAAGGCGGCGGCTTCACCGCAGGCGGCGCTCTGGTACCAGAACTGGATCGGGTCAAAATCGGCGGAGAGCTGCTGACGTGGGAAGGCGGCAAGCGCCGACGCGGCGGTCAGCAGACGGATGATTTCCAGGGTGCCGAGCATGACAATTGCGGTGCGCAGCGATTCGATCCGGTTGGGGAAACCATAATAGGCGGAGTTGGCAATCTTCAGGATATGAGCGGTTAACGAGGGGTCGTGCTGAAGTATTTCCTGAAGTCGCTGGATGTCGCCTTCGGGGTCAGATGCAATCCGCAAAGCTTGTGCATACAGCTGGGGAAGAACAGGTAAATCCTGGGTCTCTTCCAGACGAACCTGGAAGCCAGCATCAACCGGTGACGAAATGCTCATGTGCGACTCAAATTCAGTTACCGACCTGTCATGTCATCCTTGCCCTAAGATGGGCACATAATTTGGCGTTTGCCACACTCGGGAGACAAATCGGGGATCAGATACGGCTGGTTTTTCCCCGACTCCGGTAGAGCTCTTTCCGGACGCTCTCTTTCATGGCTACGAGGTCGAGCGGGAACGCCAGGAAACGGCTCACCTCGTCCAGCACCGGCTTGGTCCGCTCCACCAGCTCGGGGTAGGAGATGCGTAGCAGCTCCATGTTTGGCTGCTCTTCGATCCAGGGAAGCAGCTTCTTGAGGTGAAGATGGTACTTGTCGCCGAGATCGAGGGTATCATCGGGACGGCCTATTCGATGCAGCATGGTACGTTGGCTCTGAAGGATTTCCGGGAGGGGACGTTCCATGAAGAGGATACGATAGAGATACTGCTCCGGCAGAAGGTGCAAAAGCGGGGAGACCACTTTCAACGCTTTCCCCCGCGCTTCCCCCAGCCAACTTGTATCGAGATGCAGACTCCGTACTCGTTTATCCTCGAGGTACCCACGCGGGTTGTTCGCGTCCGCAATCCGGTGGTTATCCTTGACCACTTGAACCCCTCCCGCAGCAAGCATCTGCATCATCAGCGACGTGCCACTGCGTGGCAAGCCGGAGACGATGATCAGTGGGTCGCCATCCCGGATCACTCCGTCCCCTCCATGCGAGCAAGAACCCGGTCGTATTCCTCAATGATCGCACGTTCCTGAAAGACAATGTCCGTAAGGTACATGGTCAGCAGTTGCAACTGAAGCTGTGCCTGGGAGCTGTCGATCATGGCAGCTGTGAGAAAATTTTCCTGCAGCCGTCTGGTCGCGACAATGACCCCGTTTGTTTCCATCGAATGCAGGCCGGCGAGCATGCTCGCTGTCTGGTAGTCCATGTAGCGCATGGCCCCGCTGGCAATAGCGGTATTGTAGGCGGATTGAAGCGGAATGGTCAGCTCCAATCCATCGTCGCCCATTTGCTCGACAAACACCTGCAGGGCGGATTTACCCTGGTACTCCGGACCGTATTTCGTTTTCTGAATCGTATCAAGCAGGGCTTCATGCTCCTCCAGGATGACAGCGGTGGAGTCACGATTTTCCTCGATCTGGGTCTGGATGCTTGTCAACGCGGAGGCGACCAGATCACGGTTGTTCGCATCCTCTCGCCAGTTGTTGACACTGAGCGCAAGCAGGATACTGATGACCAACAGGACCAGTTCGATCGCAACGGTTGCGATCCAGGTTCCTGTTCCCTGACCCTGTTTCGACAGGTTGATGCGCAGCATGAGGTACTCCGGTTAGGGGAAACTGGCTTGGGGCGCAGAAGTATGGTGCCGTGTGGACTCGTCCTGCAAGCGGTGGTAGGTATTCCCCTGAGATCGTGGAACCTCTTGGCTATGAACGGTGATCCGCCCATAATCTGCGCGTAGAGATAGGAGAGGCTACCATCGGGACTGTCAAACAGGGTTTGTATATTGATGAATGTATCACGATGAAGGCTTAGCGTCGGCCCCCCGCACTACCCCTCCGATCGTGTTTTAATCTTTTTCACACGTTATTCAGGAGTTTGACGATGGCATACGATCAGGAAGCGCTCGCCTACCATTCCGAGCCAACCCCAGGTAAGGTGAAAGTAGTCCCGACAAAACCTTGTTTTACCCAGCGTGACCTCTCCCTGGCCTACACGCCAGGTGTGGCGGTTCCCTGCCTGAAGATCGCAGACAACCCCGAGGATGCCTACAAGTACACCTCGAAGGGTAACCTTGTTGCAGTTGTCTCCAACGGTACCGCAGTCCTCGGACTTGGTGACATTGGCGCGATGGCTGGCAAGCCGGTGATGGAGGGCAAGGGCGTCCTCTTCAACCGTTTCGCCAAGGTGGATGTCTTCGATATCGAGCTGGAAACGCACGATGCCGATGAAATTATCCGTGCCTGCGAGATGCTCGAGCCGACCTTCGGCGGCATCAACCTCGAAGACATCAAAGCACCCGAGTGCTTCTACATCGAAGAGACGCTCAAAGAGCGCTTGAACATCCCGGTCTTCCATGACGATCAGCATGGCACCGCGATCATCAGCGGCGCGGCACTGGTCAATGCCTGCGACCTGATTGGCAAAGACATTTCCAAGCTGAAGATTGTGATGAACGGTGCCGGGGCGGCGGGGATTGCCTGTGCGAAGTTCTATGAGTCGCTGGGCGCGTCGCACGAGAACATCCTGATGTGCGACAGCAAAGGCGTGCTCTACAAGGAACGTGAAGACCTGCAGGAAGGCCACCCGAAGTACAACAAGTACAAAGCCTACTTCGCGGCCGATACCGACAAGCGGACCCTGGCGGACGCGATGGACGGTGCCGACATGTTCGCTGGTGTTTCGGTGGCCAATGTTGTGACCCAGGAGATGGTCAAGTCGATGGCGAAGGACCCGATCATCTTCGCGATGGCCAATCCTGACCCGGAAATCACCTATCCCGATGCCATCGCGGCACGTCCCGATGTCATCATGGCGACTGGTCGCAGCGACTACCCGAACCAGGTGAACAATGTCCTCGGTTTCCCTTTCATCTTCCGTGGTGCACTCGATGTACGTGCGACCGCGATCAACGAAGAGATGAAGGTCGCCGCTGCGCATGCCCTCGCCGAACTGGCGAAAGAAGATGTTCCGGACCAGGTGCTGCGTGCCTACAATGTCGACCGTTTGCACTACGGCCGTGAATACCTCATCCCGAAGCCTTTCGATCCCCGTGTCTTGACCTGGGAAGCCCTCGCGGTCGCGAAGGCGGCGGTTGATACCGGTGTCGCACGTATCGAGATTACCGACTGGGATGGGTATCGCGACCATCTCGAAGAACTGCTCGGGGCGGAGAAGCGTATTGTCCGTCGCCTGGTCCAGGTCGCCAAGACCCAGCCAAGCCGGATTGTCTTCGCGGAAGGCAGCGGCGAGAAGGTGCTGCGTGCAAGCCAGATCATCGCCGATGAAGGCATTGGCACCCCGGTGCTCCTGGGCAACGAGGACGAGATCGCCGCGAAGATCAAGGATCTCGAACTGCATCTGAAGGATTACGAAGTCGTTGACCCGGCAACAGACAGCCGTCTGGAAAACTACAGCGAGAAGTACTACCAGAACCGTCAACGGAAAGGCGTGGATCGTGCCGAGTCACTGCGCTTGATGAAGTCACGCTTCTACTTTGGCCCAATGATGGTGCTCGAAGGGGATGCCGATGTCTACATCTCCGCGCAAACCCGTCACTACCCGACCGTGGTCCGGCCGATGTTGAGTGTCATGGGCGAACGTCGTGTCGGTAAGGTGGTCGCCGGCGTCCATATGGTCATCGTCAACAACCAGCACTACTTCTTCGCGGATACGGCGATGAACATCGATCCGACGGCGGAGCAGTTGGTGACGATTGGCGAAGACCTGCACGCGATGGTCAAGGACTTCGGTTTCACGCCACGGATCGGCATGCTCTCCTTCAGCCACTTCGGCAGTGTGAAACATCCGACGACGGTGAAAATGCGTACCGCAGCCGAGATGCTGAAAGCGAAGCATCCGGATTGGGAAGTGGAAGGTGAAATGCAGGGAGATGCGGCGGTGAACTACTCGCTGATGAAGGAAGAATCTCCTTTCACCAGCCTGACCGGCGGCGCCAACTGCCTGCTCTTCCCCGATCTGAATTCGGCAAACATCGCCTTCCGTCTGATGAAAGAGCTCGGCGGCGCGACCACCATCGGCCCGATCCTCACTGGCCTCGACCTGCCAATGCAGGTGCTCTCCAACGATGCCGATGTCGAAGCGATTGTCTCGACCGCGGCCATTGGCTGTGTCCAGCAGATGGCGATGAAGAAGTAATCCGTTTCCGGGTGGCCCGGGGCTTCATCCCCGGGTTTCATCGTATCCAGTTGGCTATCCATTACTGGCCCGGGCAATCTTGTTGCCCGGGTTTCTTTTGCCTGGCAGGATGGTTGTGCGTGGCCCGGGCCTGCGGCCTGGGCTTGCCACGGCTCGCCCTAGCGGGCCGGGTCTATTCTGTTTGTCCACCAGCAGTAGGTTGGTCCGGTGGTTCTGTGCTGCTGTGCACGCCTGGGTGATGGGGTCCGCCGTCGCAGAGGCTATGACGGGACAAGCACCCAGGCCACGGGCGGACGTGCCCCGGCTTGGCTTGCAAGATGGGTTTTTGTAAAACGTAGGCCGGATTCTTGAATCCGGCGATCAGATCTTACCCCTTCGCGCCAACGGCGCGACGCGGTCGATGGGCGTTGCCCATCCTCGCCGGATTCAAGAATCCGGCCTACACTCGACAACGGCTGGGTGGCCCGACTTGCTTGCCAAGTCGAGTCAATTCATCTATAAAATCGTCCGATCACGGATCGGACACCCTTATCCGATGTACCTTTTTCAAGTTCCGTCACGTCTTTAGCACAGCGTAGATCTGACGCCCCCCCATTCAAAGGGCATCCTCATGCCCTACCAGATCACCCAACCCGGCCCCGATGAGCTCGACTTGATGCACGCTCTGCTATCCTGCTTCGCCGCGGCCTTCGACGACCCCGACACCTACAGCGGGAACCGTCCTTCGGACAGCTACCTGCGCACCCTGCTCGCCAGCTCCACCTTCATCCCGCGGGTCGCGCATGAGGGGCAGGTGTTAGTTCCAGACAGTCTCGAAAGACGAGCATTCGTCCTGCCATCAAACGGTGCGTTGAGGTGACGAGTTCTTCCCTCGGTGAACCTCAGAGACTGTCTGGAATAACACCGGACAAGCTCCATCGCCACCGCCTTGATCGAGCATCTGAAAGGAATCGCACAGGAGCGCGGCGCCTGGGTGATCTTCGTCCAAGCCGACTCCGACGACCCTCCCTCCATCGCCCTCTACACCAAACTGGGGGTCCGGCAAGAGGTGCTGCATTTTGATATGGGGGTGGACGTTATTCCAGACAGTCTCCGAGGTTGATAGATAGAAAGAGCTGGATGCTGGCGAGAGGTAGATGAGTCTGCACTCGTTGCAAAATTCGAGACTGTCTGGAACTAACGTCATACGTGCGGGAAAACATTGATCACAATTGATTCAGCCAGAAATCATGGCCATCTTGTATGACGTTACCCTCGGAGGATTAATGGCTGACTATAAATTCACTGCTGTCATCGAGAAAGACGAGGACGGCTGGTTTGCACGAGTGCCCGAACTGGACGGTTGCTACACACAGGGCGATTCCTATGAGGAAGTTGTCGCAAACCTGAAGGATGCCATCCGTCTGCACCTTGAAGATCGTCTGGAGGCGGGCGAACCCATTCCCAAGATGGAATCCCTCAGCCTGACTACACTTGAGGTGGCGGTGTGAGTCCGAAACTGCCACGTATCACTGCCCGCGAAATCCTGCACATCCTCGAGAAGCGTGGATTTGCTCAAGTGCGATCAAGTGGTAGCCATCTCATTCTGAAAAATGAAGCTGGCCAACGCGTGACTGTCCCATTTCATGCGGGAAAAATTCTGCACCCAAGGTTCTGAAGTCGATTCTGAGGGATGCGGATATTGATGGGGAAGAGATGTTGAAATGACAGATACGATAGGATTGAGTATTTGATTACTGTTGGAGGTATTATGAGTATAGATAGATTTGTGTTTTCTGTCGTTGTAGTGATAGTATTAAGTATGAATACAGCTATGGCCGGTTGGAATACATCTTCATCTGTAGATGAAATGACAAATGTTGCAACATGGTACTTATCATCAGATGAAATCAAACCAACTCGTAAACTCGACTTTCCATACAATGATCTACAATCATGGCTCGGAATTGGAACAGATGGAAATAACGAATGGGTATATATTGGTCTTACCAGTGATCCAAATCTTGAAGATGCTAAAGCGATGGCGGCTTATGAACTTATAAAAACAAGAATAAAATGGGATGACAAAATAGAAGAAGTACAAATGACGCATGATTATGGATCTAAGTTTCTTCACTTTGTGACTGATAGCAGTGTTATCAGCAAGATAGGAAAGTATAATACTTGTTTGATTGAGATAAAAATATATGGTCAAGGCAGTGTGTATTTTAGGTTTTCACTTGATGGGTCATCGAAAGCCATAAATAAACTTAGAGAATCAGCCAGAAGGTGATACTGTAAATAGTAGTCAAAAAGTATGTATTTTATCTCCATAATAACCGAAAAGTTAGCTGCTATTTAGTAGCTAACAACACCAGGTTACGTCTCCCCATCTCCACCCCATTCACATGCACGGCGATCACATGCTCGCCGGGGTAATGCTTGCGGGTGGTGAGGTTTTGGAAGTGGTACTTGCGGGTGATTTCGTGACGGCCTTGGGGGAATTCTTTTTCGGCGATCTTGAAGACCTTTTTGTAGGTGCCGCCGTTGGCCTTGACATAGTAGACCGCGTACTCGAGGCGCACTTGTTTCGGGTTGGATCCCTCCACGATTAGCTCGAAGGACAAACGGCCGTCGCCACCGATCTGGATGCGGTCGGTGCCGAGGGAATAGTTCTCAATGCTCAGGCCGGTTGTGTCGGCGGTGCCGAAAAAGGCGAGGGCGGTGGTGTTGCCCTGTTTCAGCAGGGTACGGAGCGCGTGCTTGAGTAGCTTGTCGGTGTTGGTCGAGGTGCCGTGCCACCGTCCGGCGATCTCAAGGACCAGTTCCGGGAAATCCTTCGAGATGTCGTTCAGGTTGTTGGCGACGGACCGCCGCACAAACTCTGATGGGTCATCTTTCAACCTCTCCAGGATGGGCAGGATGGGGGAGGGGTCGCGTTTCAGCTCAGGCACCGCCGCCGCCCAGGGCAACCTCGGACGGCACCCCTCACTGGCAAATCGTCGCACATTCTCATGCTCATCCCCCGCGCACTCCCGCATCAACCCCATCGCACGGTCTAAATCGGCGTTCAGGTAGGGACGGATGGCGAATTCGGAGGAGGAGTAGCGTGTGAAGTGTTTCAGCGCGGGCAGGGAACGGTCCCAATCCTCGAGCCCGTAGACCTCGACATAGTCCGGCAGCACCATCGCCTCGAAGCCGGTAATCTCCGGCGCTGCGTCCATCAGGATGGGCAAGGCCTCCGCATAGGGACGGTCCAGGGTACGGTGTAGCACCTCGGTCGTGCGACGCATCCGTTGCTTCAGCTCGAGATCCTTCCAGTCGCCGGACTGGACAGCCGCCACAAAGGTTTCCGGGTCAAACTCGGAACAGTGCTTCCCGATCTCACCGGCAAACGTTGCCAGGCTGGTCGGGTTGAAAAAACGGTCTTTGAGCAGGGTTTCCATCAGAAGTGTCCAAATTGTCCATGCCGGGTTTCTTTTACCGAAGAAAGATACAACCCCGTCGCGCCTTGGCGCGATGCACGGGCAGGATGCCCGTGCTACACTCTGGCCCGATCCTGTTTGTTCACCAGCAGTAGCCCATGGGCGATGCAGTACCGTGCTGATGGGCATGCTTGGGTGACGGGGCACCCAAGCCACTTCTATCCGGCCTGAATGAATCTACGCGACTTGCTCGCAAGTTGGGCCACCCGATCGGCAAATCATGGCACGCCGCTCCCCAACTATAATCCCGAAACATCTCCCTCTCGTCTCTCGCTAATTCCAATTGGTTTATTATATTAGTCGTCTTGTGAAAGGCCGTCCGTGCCCGGGGAGACGGGACACAGACTTTGTTCAAAAAAGTGCAAGTTAGGCACTCCTGCGTGTTGAAAAGGGCTGGAAAAAGTCTGTATTCTTCACCCTATAATTGATCCGGGCTGAAACCATCAACCCAGGAGGAGGGCAACCTGATGCCCCAGCTTGATTTGGCGACGATTTGTGCTACTGCCTTCATCTCCGTCTTCGCACTTCTGACCCTGTTAGCCTTTGTCATGCAATTGATCACCCGCCTGTTTCCTGTTGCGAAACACAGTGTGGATGCTATTGTTGTCGCGGCCATCGATGCCGCGGTGAACCATCATTTTCCGGGCGCCCAGGTGACTCGTATTGAGGAGAAACAATGATTTACGCAGAGAAGCCCAAGACGATTCGAGTGATGTTCACGCCGTTCCGTGACGGTCTACAGTCGATGTTCGGCGGCAAGACCCGCTTCGAGGACATCAAGCCGGCCATGGAGGCGTCCGCCGCCGCCGGGATCAAGCACTTCGAATTTGGTGGCGGGGCCCGTTACCAGGCACCCTACTTCTATGTCGGCGAAGATCCTTTTGAGACGATGCAGAAGATGCGGGATGTCGTCGGCCCGGAAGCTGATCTGCAGATTTTGACCCGTTCCATCTCCGGCGTCACCCTGACCGGCCAGAACATCAAGGCGCTCTCGCTGCAGGCGAAGTTGCACAAACAGTATGGGACCACCTGGGACCGCAACTTTGACTTTATGAACGATGTCAACCTGCTGATGAAAACCGGCCAGCCGATTGTCGATGCCGGGATGCATCACCAGGTCTGTGTCGCCTTTATGGGGCTGCCCTTCATCTCGACCAAGGCGCACACCCCGGAATTTTACATCAACATTGCGCAGAAGATCATCGACAGTGGCGTCCATTTCGACAGCCTCTGCATGAAGGATGCTTCCGGCACCACCCCGCCGCAGGTGGTCTACGAAACTGCCAAGGGAATTCGCAAGATCCTGCCGCCGGAAGTACCGCTCTGGGCACATACCCATGACACGGCATCAACCGCAGTCGCCTGCTACATGGCCGCGATCGAAGGCGGCGCCGATGGCGTTGACCTGTCGGTCCGTCCGCTCGCCAGCGGGACCGTCCAGCCGGATGTCCGTTCCATGGCGCACGCGCTTAAGGGGACCGGCTATTCGCTGGATGTTGATGCTGGCAAGATGGGTGAAATCGAGGATATTCTGACCAAGGGGCTGAGCGACTATGTCTTCAATCCCGTGGTGACCAGCGCCGATGCACGAGTGGTTGGCTTCCCGATGCCGGGCGGCGCGATTGGGCCGAATGTCCACATGATGGTCAAGGCTGGGATCCTGGACCGTTACAGCGAAGTCCTCGAAGAATTCCCGGTGGTGGTCGAAGCAGGCGGTGCCTGGACCTCGGTTACCCCGGGTAGCCAGCAGTATTGGCTGCAAGCCTTCAACAATGTGCTCTACGGCCGTTGGAAAAAAATCGATCCAGGGTATGGCAAATCGGTCCTCGGCTACTTCGGCCAGACTCCGTTGCCCAGCGACCCGGAAGTCGTAAAGATCGCCAGCGAACAGCTCGACCTGCCAGTGCTTGACACCGACCCGCTCGAGAAGGCGCCGGATGTGCTGCCCGAAGCGAAGAAGGCGCTCGAGGAACGTGGCCTGCCCACCGATGAGAAGTCGGTCTTCCTCGTAGCTGCGGCAATGGTTCCCGGCAAGAAGATGGAACTGAACGAGGGTATCCGTCTGCTGTCAGGCAAGCCGAAAATCGACCTGCCGTTGAAGAAGAAAGAAGAACCGGCCCCGGCCGCCGCACCTGCGGCAGCACCCGCAGCCGGTGCCCCGGCGATGCCCGCCGGTCCGGTGGTCAGCAATATCAAGGTGGTTGAGAACGGTGTCGAACGGAACTTCAATGTCACCATCGAAATGCCCGGTGGTGGTGCCGCTCCTGCTGCAGCCCTGCCCGCAGCGACTGCTGCTCCGGCGGCGGGCGGTATAAAGGTGATGAGCCCGTTTGATGGTGATTCACCTGTGGTCGATCTCTTTGTCAAGGCGGGGGATACGGTGACCGCAGGCCAGAAGGTTGCCGAAGTTGAGGCGATGAAAGCGAACCACGCGGTGAAGGCTCCGGTCGCTGGCACGGTCCAGGAGGTGCATGTCAACATCGGCGATGATGTGAGCAAGACCAAGCCGATCATGACCATTCAGCCGAGCTAAGCCGATGACGACTTTCAATCAACTGATTCAGGCCTCCGGGTTTGCCCACTTGTCGGTCGGCAACTTCGTGATGATTCTGATCGGCGGGGTGCTCATCTACCTCGCGATCAAGAAAAATTTCGAACCGTTGCTGCTGATCCCGATCGGGTTTGGCGCGATCCTCGCCAACCTCCCCCTCTCCTACATGATGGCGGGGATGGAGGTAGAGCATGGGTTGCTGCAAACCATTTACGAGAACGGGATCAAGACCGAATTGCTGCCGCCCATCATTTTTATGGGTGTCGGGGTACTGACTGATTTCCGTCCGCTGTTGAGCCGTCCCTTCACCTTCCTTCTGGGTGCGGCGGCGCAGCTCGGCATTTTCATGACGGCACTCGGCGCCTTCTACCTGATGGGCTTCACCCTGCAGGAATCGGCGGCGATTGGCATCATCGGCGGTGCCGATGGTCCGACCTCGATTTTCCTCGCGATCAAGCTCGCGCCGCACCTTTTGGGTGCGATTGCGGTAGCGGCCTACAGCTACATGGCCCTCGTTCCGGTGATACAGCCGCCGATTATTCGTCTGCTGACCACGAAGAAGGAACGTCAGATCGACATGCCGCAGGCGAAGCCGGTATCACGGACTGCGGTGATCATTTTCCCGGTGGTGACCGGTATTGTCGCCATCCTCGGTATCCCCGCCAGCGCTCCGCTGTTGGGCATGCTGATGTTCGGCAACATGCTGCGTGAAAGTGGGGTCACCGACCGCTTGAAGAAGACCGCCGGAGGCGCGCTGATTGACATTGTCACCATCTTCCTCGGCATCACCATCGGTGCGACCATGGGCGCGGAGAACTTCCTGCGAGTCGAGACGATTAAAATCCTCGTGCTCGGTGTGGTGGCCTTCGGGTTCTCGACGGCTGGTGGTGTGATTTTCGCGAAGCTGATCAACCTGTTGTTGCCGAAAGAGAAGAAGATCAACCCCTGTATCGGGGCAGCAGGTGTTTCGGCGGTGCCGATGGCGGCTCGTGTCGTGCAGAATTTTGTCTCGAGCGAGACGGATGGCAAGGTGAACCCTTTGATGGCGGCGATGGGGCCGAATGTGGCGGGTGTCATCGGGTCGGCGGTTGCAGCAGGGGTGTTCCTCGCGCTGCTTGGGTAGACGGCAACCTACTTTACGATTCTACTGGCCCCGGCAATTCAATGCCGGGGTTTTTGTTGTTGGGACAAGGTTGTTCTGGCAGGTCTCCCGACCTGACAGAGGATACGGCAGGTCGGGAGACCTGCCGCAACCCATCAATATCCTCTTATTGCAAAGGCATTTCCTTCTTGCCTTGCGCGCCATCTTCGTACCACGGTTTAAACCGCTCGCCGATGAAATGGTACCAGACACCATCGACAATCGAGGCGAGGCTGGAGTCGATCTCGCCGGAGCAGTGGACGACAGCCGTGAGACGGGTACTGTCCTCCACTGCTTCGAAGGCGAGGGTGGTGACAAAGTTCAACGCACGGCCCGACAGGCCAAGGGGGCCATCGAGACGGAGCAGCTTGCCACGCATAGCGGTGATGACGGTGGCGTGCAACACACCATCCTGCGAATCCTCGTCGAACCACTCGTAGAACCCGCCACCGGGACGGGCATCGATGTAAAAGGCTGCCGGATCGCCGGAAAAACTGTGGTCCCACCATGGGGAGATGTCGCCGGTGAAGGCATCGTAGGCCGCTTCCGGGGTGCCGGGCACCATCACCTCGTTGGTCAACACCCAGGCACCGAGTTGGTCGGTTGGCAATTTTTTCACCTCGGCGGATGATGGCGTCGGTAGCGTCAACCATCCGGCGATCAACAACAAGAGCAGTCGATTCATTGCATCTCCCTGTATCTGGTTCCCCTGCAAGTTCTCCCAGACAGTTTAAATCCCGCCTCCCGGCGGGATTTAAACTGTCTGGGATGCAAACGTATCTCGAGAGTGTACGAGGAGAGGTATCGCTGCCTCTTGGAAAAAAGGGACGCGTCAGTTCTCCTCGGCGTTCCCCGTCTCGACGAGACGTTTCAGCCGTTCCCCCAGCAGTACCTTCCAGCCGACGGTATAGTTGGCTTCTTTCTCGTCGTCAATCAGACCGAAGGCATGGTGGGAGAGTTTGAGACGAGTACCATCACCCTCCTTTTCCAGCTCGAACTTGATCGACCCGGTGACCGGTTCACGCATGCCCATCGAGCCCTGCATCGACAGGGAGTGGGGACGGTCCACGTAGGTGACGGTACAATACAACGCTCCATCGCCTTCGCCGCCGAACTCCTCGTAGAAGCGGCCTCCGACATGCGGTTCGAGTTTGATCGCGTGAGGCGATTCGCTGAAGCCGTGGTTCCACCAGCTGGTGACATCGCCGGTCAGCTTGTCGAAGACTTCCTCGGGTGTAGCCTGGATCAAAACATCCTGCTCAATGTGCAGTTCTTTCATGGGTCCCTCCAGGGGGTAGGGGGATCGGCTCAATCCTTCAACTGCGTCACGCAATCCCAACATCCGGTCTGCCCACTGGCCACTGTAACGGTCGATGTAGCCGTCCAGCAGGTCACGGATCGGCAGAGCGTTCAGGTAGTGCCAACGCTCGCGTCCTTCCGGACGAACCAGGACCAGGCCAGCGTCACGCAGTACCGTGAGGTGCTTCATCACCGCAAAGCGGCTGACCCTGAAGGGTTCGCACAGCTCGCCGGTGGTACGTGGCCCTTCACGCAACAGGTCAAGCAGGGCTCTACGGGTCGGGTCCGAGAGGGCTTTCCAAAGGATGTCGGTCTGCGCTTTATTCATATGTGACCTAAGAGTAACATATTTGCAGTTGGTAGTCAATACGCCCCATTGATATCGCGAGAGTCTGCTGGCGAGAGGGGAGAGCTCCTCTCAGGAGCACAACTTTATAGAAGGGAATTGCGAAAAAGTTTGGGGCTCCTTATACTAGTGCTAGAGAGCAAACCACGGGAGCCAATCCCGTTGGTTTTCGATAGCATTACGAGTCTCGGACTGCTTCGGCGGTCCGACCGAGCCCCCGGAGGAACCCCCCCCATACTCCGGGGGTTCTTTGCGTCTGGAGGGGTTAGTACTGTTGGCCCGGGCAATCTTGCTTGCCCGGGTTTCTTCATGTCACGAGAAAGCAGTGTGTCTGCTTGCTTTTTCACGTTCGGTGACAGGTACACTTTGTCGCCGACCTGTCATCCACGACCTGACAAGAGAACCGCACGTCGATAGATCCCCTCGATCCACTCTTTGTGTACCAGTCACCATCTCTTACCAAACCCTCTTCCCTCAACTCCAGACCCTGCCTCCGTTTGAGCGCATTCTCTCACCTGTTCTCCGACCTCAACCACGAAAGTTCCAAAAATGAGCGAGTATCTGGTGCGAGAGCTTGTTAAGAATGCTTATCTTTCTGCTGTAACGCCCATTCCCCTTAACTCGAGGTGGCTCATGGGTAAGGATGAACACCTCATCGAAGCAGAGATTCTTTCCTACATCACGGTGGGCGGAGGCGACCCCGGCGACTGGTTCGTGTCGGCCTCCACCAACCCCGCTGTGAGCCTCTTTACTCTCCACAGAGTGGTGAAGGAGCAGGATCTCTGGATTTACCGAAAAGCGTTGTCCTCCGATGCCGCCGAAGGGATTGCCGCCTATTTCCAGCAGGAAATGGGGACCGATGGCAACGAGGGCGAGGGGGCCGGGCAACGGCTCTATGTCTTCGCCTTCCGCAAAGAACCGCATACCGTTACCAAACATCCCACCCCGGCCTGGTAAATATGGGATTAAGAAAACTCATACTTAAGCACGGTCTTGGTTCAGTCGGTTCGACCGCAAAAGCTATGGCCGTTACGTTCAATAAGATCCAACGCATGTATCCTGAGCTTGAGTACCCAGAAGTGCTTTACCATACATTGGAGGCAAGGTACTCGTCTAATGAATTGGAAAGGAATAGAATTGTTGATATATTGGAAGAAGCTGAATATTCTCTTTATAAATTAATAATAATAGTATTATTTAATGAATACAGCCAATTAAGTACTGCCCCTCGCGAGATAATGGCCGATATAGCTGAAATAATAATTGAACAACAGGAAAAATATGCACCTTACTCCGAAGTGATGAGAGAAGAATATTTTTCGAAGAGAAATTAGTGTTTGGCGAGCGTGGTCCAGGCCTGTTGCCCGGGTTTCGTCCTGTCTGGTCACCCTTTCGCGCCGAGGGCGCGATGTCGCGATGATTTGAACTTCTCTTTGCTGACATGCACGCTTGGGTGACGGGGCACCCAAGCCACGGATCCCGTCATCCCGGGCTTGACCCGGGATCCAGCCGAGGATGGTTTGGCGTTGTACCCGATGTAGGCCCACAACACAGTCGTCGGGCGGGTGAATCCCAGACAGTTTCCTAAACTGTCTGGGAACATCGTACCGTTTGGGAACATCGCACCATCGAATGGAGGCTTCGCAAACCAACAGTTCTGTCAGACGCCCAGGTCTGACACAGCGACAGTCCTCACTCGCCCAGAGGGCAGGGACCCGGATGGAAGCACGCAGCACGGCTCCGATTGTTGATGCTGGACCCCGGATCGAGTCCGGGGTGACACTCTGGTCATCCTTCCCCCACAACCAGGAAACCCGGGAAACCAGCCTACGCCAAGGCTACGGCTTGGCAGGCAAGATTACCCGGGTCAAAAATCCGAAGAAACCCGACACTGAAGTGTCGGGCCAGATAACATCAGATCAGGTGGTTCTCCTTGGCGTACCGTTCGAGGTCCTCGCGGAAGTTCGGGTGGGCGATGGAGATCATCAGTTTGGCACGTTCACGGTACGACTTGCCGTAGAGGTTGACGGCACCGAATTCGGTGACGACCCAGTGAATGTCGGCACGTGTGGTGACCACACCGGCGCCCGGTTTCAACTGGGTGACAATACGGCTGATGCTGTCGCCCTTGGCGGTCGAGGGCAGCGCGATGATCGGTTTGCCGCCTTTCGACATCGCCGCACCGCGGATGAAGTCCACCTGACCGCCGAAGCCGCTGAACAAGCGTGGGCCGATGCTGTCGGCGCAGACCTGCCCGGTGATGTCCACTTCGATGGCGGAGTTGATTGCCACCATGTTATCGTGCTGCGCGATCACCTGGACGTCGTTGACGTATTCCGTGGGACGGAATTCGACAATCGGGTTGTTGTCGATGAAGTCGAAGGTCTTCTTCGTCCCGAGCACAAACCCGGCGACCATCTTGCCACGGTTCAACGTCTTCTTGTCGTTGGTGATCACCCCTTCTTCCACGAGGTCCACCACACCGTCCGAGAACATCTCGGTGTGAATACCGAGGTCGCGTTTGTCGGGCAGGTAATAGAGAACGGCATCCGGAATGGTGCCGATCCCCATCTGCAGGGTGTCGCCATCGTTGATCAGGTCGACAATGTTCTCCCCGATCTTCATCGGGACGACGGTTTTGGGATCGTCGGGATTAAAAACAAACTGCGGCATTTCGAGCAGTGGTTCCTCGTGCTCGACAAATGCCTTGATCTTGTTGACATGGACAAAGCAGTCGCCCAATGCACGCGGCATTTTCGGGTTGACCTGGGCAATGACATAATTGGCCGCTTCAGCGGCGGCACGGATGGTGCCGACATCGGTGCCGAACGAGCAGAAGCCGTGCTCATCGGGTGGGCTGACATGAATCAGCGCCACATCAATCGGAAGCACGCCGGTGCTGAAAAGTTTTGGAACCTGTCCCAGGTGGACAGCCATCGCATCGGCACGTCCCTCGTTTACTGCTTTACGCGCGTTGTGCCCGATGAAGAGGGCGCGGTGACGGAAGATGCCTTCGAACTTCGGGTCCATGTAGGGCGCATCGCCCATGGTCAGGATGTGGGTGACCTCGACATCCTTTAATGCGCCGGATTCGCCACGACGGACCATCGCACGAACCAACTCCTGCGGCACCGCGCAGCCCGGCTGCATGGTGATCCGCATCCCACTCTCAATCGCCTTGACTGCTTCGTCTGCAGAAACACGTTTGGCCTGGTACTTTTCAAGCCACCTCATTGAATCACCTCCGAACTACTCTTGCACGGCACGTCGAAGGCCTTGGCGACTGCTTCACGTGTTACCTCACCCTTGTAGAGGTTGAGTCCGCTCATCATGTAAGGATGCTCTTTCAGGGCTTTGTCGAGCCCGTCGATCACAATTTTCTTTGCCAGTGGAATGACCTGGTTCTGGAAGGCACGAGTCGACGTGCGCGAGACACGGCTCGGCATGTTTGGCACGGCATAATGAATCACCCCGCTCTCGATGTAGGTCGGATCGGAGAGGGTGGTGGGCCGAGTCGTTTCAATCGATCCACCCTGGTCGATCGCGACATCGACAATCACCGAACGCGGCTTCATCATCGCGACCATTTCACGGGTCACAATGTGCGGGGTGGGGTAGTCCTCGATCAGCACTGCGCCGATCAGCACATCAACAAACTTGACCATCTTCTCGAGGTTGTGCTCGTTGATGATCCCCGTCTGCAACCCCTGTCCGCAGATATGCATGGCGTCACGCAAGGGCGCGACACGATGGTCAATGAGGATGACATGGGCGCCCATGTTCAGGGCGTGCTGAGCGGCGGTTGTCCCAACCACACCGGCTCCGATGATGCCGACCGATGCCGGCGGTACACCGGGAAGCCCACCGACCAGCACCCCGCGTCCACCTTTGTCCGAACCGAGGTATTCCACGGCGGCGTGAACCGCCAGCGCACCGGCGATTTCGGACATGGCGCGACGGACAGGGTGACGGCCATCTTCCTTCTCCACGTTTTCCAGACCGATTGCCGTGATCCTGCGTTCGCAATAATCATCGAACACCTCACGGCGTGCGAGAGGGAGCTGGAGGTAACTCATCAGGACCTGATCGTCCCTCAGCAGCTCGCTTTCCTCAGCGTTCGGGGGCAGGACTTTGACAATCATGTCGGGCCGACCGAGAACCTCCTCACGGCTGAAGACAATTCGCCCACCAATCTCTTCATAATCAGCGTCTGTCCACCCTGCACCTTCGCCTGCGCCACTCTCGATGTAGACCGTGGCCCCGGCTTCGACCAGGTCACGCACTCCTGCAGGGCTCAGCCCTACACGGCGCTCGTCGACAAACCGCTCACGCGGGATGCCCAGTATCATTGTTCGCCTCCGGTAAATGCAGCCCTTCATTCGGGAAGATAGCTTCCCTTCAGGGGGCCTCCAATATACGGTTTCGTGACGAACGGAACAAAGTTATGGGGCAGCATCCGGGGCCTCCCAGTCGGGAAGAGTCGCCCCGCTTGATCCGCCTCCTCTCCTGCCTCATATTGGCAGGATAGTCTTGGAAACGGTCGCCGATTTTGGGAGATGGACGGATGGTAGGCTGGAAGACAACGCACAGGCCAGATGGCGTCCACTCGACCTCGGCCACCCTGCTTCTGATCCTCTTGCTGATCGTAGTAACAGGCTGCGCCGGGATCCGTCCCGCCATTCAGCCACCCCCTCCCGCGCCGGTCGTTGAGCAGGCTCCTAAGGACACCACGACCCAGCAAAACGAAGCTGCGGAGCAGCTCGCCCCTGAACCGGAAATAGTCCCCGTCGTAGAAGTGGAACCGATGGAGACGTACGAGCCGGAAGCACCCACTCCTCCGCCGTCCGATACCCTCGATTTCCCAAGCGAAGCGCTCCCTCTGCCGCCTGGTGGATTGGCCCCGGTTGCCTTTTTACCCTCAGCAGGTCCAGCGCCAAAGGGTGAAGCACCACCTGAAATTGGTGAAGGGTGGCGTGTCCAGGTTGCTTCAGTAAATGATCACCAGACGGCCGAAGAGATCGAGCGTGATGTGGCGGGGAAGACGGGTGAGAAGGTCTACACACGTTACCAGTCTGACCGGTATACGCTTCTGGTCGGCAATTTTGCGACGGAAAAAGCGGCGGTAGTTCTGCGTGACAAGGTCCGTACCCAGGGTTACGAGGGCGCATTTGTCGTCAAGGCACCCATCGTTACCTCACGTCAGGCGGAAGGCCACAAGAGTAGCGATGCCGCGATGGAAACGGTCGAGATGGATGGCTGGCGTGTCCAGGTGATGAGCCTCGGAGACCGTTTGGACGGGGAACGCGCGGTACGTCGAGTGAGTTCAACCTTGACGATGCCCGCCTACCTCGAAGAAGTGGATGGTAGTTTTAAAGTGCGTGTCGGGAACTTTAAGACACGTGACGAGGCATCGCAAGCCCGCAAAAAGATGATCGATTCCGGATTCGAGGGAGCCTTCCCGGTTCAGACACGGATCATTCTCGAAGTTCCTGCATCCAAGTAGAACATTGTTTGCGAGTTGCGGGATCAGCAGGTGAAGGAGAGAGGCATGTTTCGCAGCATGGCACGGAGTTCCATGATTTGGGCAATTGCCCTGGTGATGATCGCAGGAATCGGGACCAGTTGGGCGCAGGACGTGGAAGAGCCGCCGGTACCGTTCGAAGCGGTCCTCTCGGCATCGGGTGTTGCGCCCGGCGGGGAAATCACTTTCGCGGCCGTCTATGAGGTGCCGGACGATCACCATCTGACCGACAAGAGCTACGGCCTGCTGTATGTCGAACCGGAGTTGCCTGAAGGGATCACCCTCGCTGCGACTGAGTGGCCAGAGGGCGAGCCTAAGGATGGTGAAGAAGTCTACTACGGCACTGCTCCGGTCAAGCTGGTTCTTGCTGTGGACGGTTCCGTTGCGCCCGGTGATTACACCATCCCCTATGTCTACTCCTACCAGATCTGCCGTGACATCGAACCGGAAATCTGCTTCCTGCCCAATGGTGGGGATGGGGAAATTACGATCACCGTCCTCGAGGAAGGCGCATCGGCAATTCCTTCGAGCCATGCAGTTTTTGGAGGTGGTAGCGAAGAAGCCGTCGAAAAGAGCATGGCGGATGGTGGTGATGCCGGTCTGGAAGACCGTTTAACCTCTGCCCTCGAAAAAGGCAGTTTTACCGCCTTCTTCCTTGTTTTCATCGCAGGTATCCTGATCTCGTTCACCCCATGTGTCTACCCGATGATCCCGATCATCATCGGCTTCGTCGGTTCGGGTGCAGAAGGAAGCCGTATCAAAGGCTTCATCCTCAGCGTCTTTTTCGTACTTGGCCTGGTGGTGGTTTATGCCATCCTCGGGGTGATCGCGGGGGCGACCGGCGCGCTGTTCGGCGCCTTCATGCAGAACCCGATCGTGCTTTGGTTTATTGTTGCCGTCTTCATTGCGCTGGGCGCATCGATGCTCGGCGCCTTTGACATCACCGTACCCGCCGCCTTGCAGGGCAAGATGATGAGCGGGGAACGGAAAGGGCTCGTTGGCGCTGTCCTGATCGGTGGGGTAACAGGCATTGTTGCCGCACCCTGCGCCGGGCCGCCGTTGCTGGTCCTGCTGAGCTGGATCGGCAATACGGGGAATCTCGTCCTCGGCTTCTTCCTGATGGCGACCTTCGCCCTCGGCATCGGCGTGCTGTTTATTGTGATCGGTACTTTCGCCGGAGCGATGACTTCGCTGCCGCAGGCAGGCCCCTGGATGGAGAAGATCAAGAAGGGCCTTGGTGTCCTCATCTTCGCCGTCGCCCTTTACTACCTCGGGTTGCTGGTCGGTGAAGGCATCTTCACGCTTCTCCTCGGCGCTTTCCTGTTGATGCTCGGCCTCTTTTCCGGGGCGACTTTGAAGTGGGAAGAGTTAAGCGGGATGGCGAAGTACCTCAAGGGTGTCGGTATCCTGCTTCTGCTGGCGGGCGCTTTCTACTTCCTGCTCGGCCTGGCGAAGGTGAACGACATCAGCTTGGCCGGTGTTGCGGGAGGAGCTGGTGGTGCGGCCCAGTTGGCCGAAGCGGACGAGGAGCATGTGCCGTGGAATGTCAACGCGCATGACGAGGTCCTCGCGATGGCAGCGGAGGAGGGCAAGCCGATCCTGATCGACTTCTACGCTGACTGGTGCGGAGTCTGTGTCGAGCTCGACCACAATGTCTGGAACCAGGCGAATGTGATCGATGCCGTCACCGCCGATTACATCCCACTCAAACTCGATTACACCCGCGCCACCCCTGAGCTCGAAGCTCTGCGCAAACAGTATGGGGTTGGCGGATTGCCTACAGTGATGATTCTTGGACCGGACGGATCGAAACGGTCCCGTTTTACCTCGTTTAAGAGCCCCGCTGAGGTGATCGAGTGGCTGGGCGAGCATGCGGGCGCATAACAGTCCCCCGGAGGATTCTCCGAGGGAGGCCCGGACGGTTGCATCTTCCCTGCTGGACCTGCACTTTGGAAAGTAGAAACCATTCTGTAAACAACGGATGGTAACCTGTTGAAAATCATGACCGTTACGCTTCGGTGAACCGAAGGTGGGTCGTAGACGGTCACGCATGATAGGAGAGGACAGGATGGAAAAGGTAACAGACGCCACCTTCGATTCAGAAGTGACACAGGCGGACGGTTTGGTGGTGGTCGACTTCGGTGCGACCTGGTGCGGTCCTTGCAAAAAGCTCGATCCGATTCTTGAAGAGATGGCCGGTGAGTACGAGGGCCGTGTCAAGATCCGGAAAGTGGATGTCGGCGAGGCCCCCGGTGTTGCCCAGCGTTTCAGAGTACTATCGGTACCCCGTGTCCTCTTCTTCAAAAACGGCGAAGTACGTGAGCA
Organism: bacterium; assembly: GCA_020444265.1. Lineage (GTDB taxonomy): Bacteria > Electryoneota > Electryoneia > Electryoneales > Electryoneaceae > JAHLLH01. Next base: position 1,809 of record JAHLLH010000014.1, on the reverse strand, counting down.
GATCACCGGTCTCGTCCCCAAGTCGAAACTGGTGGAACGGTTTGACGAGCATCTGGCGAGCGCATGAAGAAACAGAATCTCTACCTGATTGGTGCGATAGCAGCCTTTGTACTGGCAACCTTGCTGGCGTTTGTTCCGACCGATGGCAACCATGATGCCGTCGCGGCGGAGACAACTCCCGCGTTTACGGTGACCGACCTCGAGGGGGCCTCGATCTCCCTGTCTGATTACAAGGGCAAGGTGGTTCTGGTCAACTTCTGGGCGACCTGGTGTCCTCCCTGTCGCGAAGAGATCCCCCATTTTGTCGAGATGAATGACGAGATCGAGGGGCTTGAGATCATCGGCCTGAGTGTCGATCAGGGTGGCGAAGCAATTGTCAACAAGTGGCTGGAAGCCAATCCTGTGAACTATACGATGGCGATGGCATCACGCGAGCTGTACGGCGAATGGCAGCAGTATGTTCCTGCCGACCAGCGCGGTGGCATCCCCTTCAGCTTTGTCATCGACAAAGAAGGCGAGATCAAGCATACGATCGTCGGCTACCGCGACAAAGCCGCCTGGGAAGGGATGATCAAGCCCCTGTTGTAGGGAAGAAGAAAGCTGTGTGGGAAACCCGGCTGGCGCAGAGCGCTGGCCGGGTTTTTTCTTGGACGGCGGGTGGCCCGGGCCCGGTTCGTAGGTTCCAGACAGTTTGAGATGCTGGCACAGGACGATCCGAATGACGGTCGCTGAAAAGGAGTAGTAGAGGCAGGTTGTTTCCACGCTGCATCGCAAGCATCTCAAACTGTCTGGATGGTCATGGTCACCCATCTCCCTCCTCCAGGTGCACCTCCCTCCGGAGCAGGGGGTCTTGCTCCTGGACCTCTGAGAAGCGATCTTTCGGGCCGTTTGAGGTGACGGGAGAGGCCCGGAGGCAAGGGGTGTCCCGGAGCGCGGAGCACGGTGGAATTCTTCCCTTGACTCCATGACTCTTCGCCTTATATTTACAGGCTACAACATTTAGCCCCACTTCGCACGTTGAGAAGCAGCCTTGATCAGGCGGTTTTTTGTGTGGGGACAAGGGGTTGGCGATTGCCGGTGTAGCTCAGTTGGTAGAGCACCTGATTTGTAATCAGGCGGTCATCGGTTCAAATCCGATCGCCGGCTCCGGCCTTGTGAAGGGTTGCCCAACACTGGCCACGAGGTGACACGCGACATGGAGCAGGGAGGCTGACGCCCCAGCATAGGCGAACAGCCACACTACCTGGATCATGGGCGGGGGTCACCGTTTGTTGTGTTTAGAGGCAGGGGTGGCGGAAGATTAGCGACACTCTTGTAATTGACAAGCGAATTGTGATGGTCCCCATCTGGGGGGATGCCCGAGCGGCCAAAGGGAGCAGACTGTAAATCTGCCGGCGTATGCCTTCGAAGGTTCGAATCCTTCTCCCCCCACCAGTTGTGGAGAGATCCACCTGAAGACCAGTGTCATGCTGCCGATGCCGCGGCCGGCTGAGCAGCCGGACACAATCCTGCGGGAGTAGCTCATCTGGTAGAGCACCAGCCTTCCAAGCTGGATGTGGCGGGTTCGAGCCCCGTCTCCCGCTCGACAGGGATCGTTCACCCGGAAGTGTGTTGCCTTCGTAGCTCAGTCGGTAGAGCGCATCCTTGGTAAGGATGAGGTCACCGGTTCAATCCCGGTCGAAGGCTCTGGTTTTCATCACAATTCAGAAAGCGATAAGCCCGGACAGGAGATCCGGACGATCCAGGAGGCGGAACGATGGCCAAGCAGAAGTTTGAGCGTAGTAAGCCTCACGTGAACGTGGGAACGAT
>JAHLLH010000013.1 GCA_020444265.1 bacterium | reverse complement strand
TAGCTATGTTCGGAAGGGATAAGCGCTGAAAGCATCTAAGTGCGAAACCCACTTCAAGACTAGGTCACGCTTCCGTAAGGACTAAAGACCCGTTCGAGACCAGGACGTTGATAGGTCGCAGGTGTAAGTGCAGCAATGCATTCAGCCGAGCGATACTAATAGGTCGTGAGACTTGCCGATTTTTTTTCTTCCAGGAAACGGATATGATTGGACAGGAAACCTTCAACACTTCTAGTGTTGTTGATGTCTGATAGACAGAACTCTGAGACAACCTTGTCATGATTTTCTTCGGTGGTCATGGCGTAGGGGAAACACCTCTTCCCATTCCGAACAGAGTCGTTAAGCCCTACAGCGCCGATGGTACTGCTTGAGTGATCTTGTGGGAGAGTAGGTCGCCACCGAGGGATTCTTAACCGCCCCGTGCTTTGCACGGGGCGGTCTTTTTTTGCCCAAGATTCAACTTATTCACGATTTGTCTGTCCTGTTCAAGGCTAGATCTGAATAGCTCTGGTTATGCTGGAAGCTGACAACAAAACAACCTCTTTATGGAGAGGTTGTTTCGTTGCTTGTAGCAGGAAGAAAGGAAAGTGTTTCGCGGGGGATTCGAGTTTACGGTAGCGTCATGTAAGCCGAGACCATTCGGATCTCCATGCCTGTCGCCATCGCGTTCCGGTTGGAACTGGTGTTGATCGACGATTGGTGCAACAACTCTGTGGCGCCCTGACGGACGGCTTCGGCATTTCGCACCAGCACCAGGCCGCTCTGGACACCACGACGCCGGAATTTGGGGAGAGTGGAGGCGGTCATCATGTAACCGATGCCATGTTGAATGGCGACCACCGCTGCGCCCGCCATTTCGCCATCGATTTCCGCGACAAAGGGAACGCCCCACGGGCAGTGGAAGGCAGCACGTCCGATGTCCATGGTGTTCTCGTCGATCTCGCCCTCGTCCTTGCTGAAATGACCCAACGCGAGGACCCGTGCCCACTCCTCGCACTCCTCGTCACGCGGTTGACGGAAAACGATCCCAGCGGGGAGAGTCGGTGTCAGGTCCTCTTTGCGTGCGGGCCGTCCCGATGCGACAATCCACTCCTCCAGACGGAAGCCACGATCCTCCAACCGGGGCATCAGGGTTTTATCGGCATGGACCGACAGCTCGATGTGAGGAGTGAATCCCACCTCCTCGTACCGTGCGAGTGTGCTGTTAATCTCCTCATCGCTGACCGGATCATCCCCAAGTCCCCATCCGCTGATTTCGGTGATGTAGGTACCCGCACCGTCCGCCAGGGCATAGCCCGTCGAGAGGGGGAAGGAGAAGGCGCGCGATTCCGGGTTCATCGCTTTGATCGTCTTGATGTGTTCGAACTGAAGGGTTGCGAGGAAATCGTAGTAACGGCTGCTGGTTTCTCTATCGGCGAACATGATTCTTCATCTCCTGATGCATGCTGACGGAATATACGTGGGGGAAGGATGGCGGGGAAGATGGTCTGCAAGGACTTGCTCTGCTACCGATACGGTTGGGCGCTTGCATCTCCCGAAGCAATCTGTCAGATTTGAGGCAGATTCCGGAGGGTGGATGAGTATCGGGCAGCAGACTTTTGCGTACATGCGTGATCTCGAAGCGCACAACCGCGACAAGGGGTGGTTCGAGGAGAACCGTGACCGCTATGAAAATGAGCTGCGGCAGCCGATGAAGCAGCTCGCCGAAGCGATTGCCTTTCCGTTGAGCCTCATCCTGCCCGAGGTGACGACTGCACCACGATTGTCGCGCATCTACAACGATCTCCGTTTCCACAAAGAGAAGCCGATCTACAAACGGCACATGTGGTTGAAGGCGGGGGTCGGGAAACCAGCGGAGTTGTGGGTTTCGGTTGGTCCAGAAGGCTGGGCGGCCGGATGCAAAGTGGTTGGTGCGAAGAAGAATGACTTGCTCGATTGGCGACGAAACCTGATCGGGAATGCGGATCGTTGGCGACGCTACATCGCTGCCCTTGAGGCATCAGGAGGTGTGCAGACCCCATCGGCAAACGGCTACAAGACCCCATTGCTGGACAATATCCCCGAAGATATGTTCGAACTGGTCCAAACCAAGCTGGCGTGGGTGATGCAACCACGTCGCGCTTCCTTCGATGGTCCACCCGAAGCCGAAGCCCTCGCCGCCCTGGCCCGCTTTCTGCCCGCTTACCTCTTTGCCACGGTGGCGCCACCCCAACTTCGGGATCGTCTAAGCGAACTGAACGAGACCATTATCGCCCCCTTCGAGTTCATCGAGCCGGTGTGGGATGCGGTTCGTACAGTATGAGATGCTACTCGATCCTGAACTCCAGTTTTTATCGCCGCGAAACTTTGTAACCTTGCGGTTACGTAACAATCCTGTTAAACTCTCGCCATGATGAAGCACGAACCCGATGAACCGTTGCTGGCGCTCGCTGATCCGACACGAAGGGCGATCTTGCGTCTCGTTTGGGACGAAGAGCTCCCTGCTGGGGACATTGCTGCCCATTTCCCTGTTACACGGCCCGCGATTTCGCGTCATCTAAGGGTGCTGCGTGATGCCAATCTGGTGGAGGAACACCGGGTAGGGACGAAACGCCTCTACCGGGCCCGGCCGGAACGGATTGAGGAGCTGCGCAGCTACCTCGAGAACTACTGGGAGGCGGGGTTGGGGGAGATCAAACGCCTCGCGGAACGTGAGGCGATGCGGAAACGGAACGAGGACGGTTGACGATGAGCCAACAGGCAGGCAAAACCATTCGTAAAGAGATCTTCATCGAGGCGGACCCGGAAATTGTCTTCCCTTATTTCACCCAATCGAAGAAACTGCTGAGTTGGCTGGGGATCGAAGCGACAGCCGATCCGAAGCCGGGTGGGATCTACCGTGTGGTCGTGATTCCCAGCCACATTGAGGTGGGCGAGTTCGTTGAAGTGGATCCACCGAATCGAGTCGTCTACACCTATGGCCATGAAAACGACCCCGACATGCCGCCCGGTAGCACACGAGTCGAGATAACTCTTACCCCGGAAGGTAGCGGGACACGTGTTCGCGTGGTGCACAGCCAGCTTCCCGAGGGCCGCGAGCATTACGACATCGGGTGGACTCACTACTTGGAACGTCTTCAGATCGCCGCGGCAGGTGGCGATCCAGGACGCGACCCCTGGCTGGACAGCCCACCGGGATAAGAAAACGATGAAGGGGTCCACTGTGGGGACCCACTGCATACAGAGCCGAGCACGCACGTGGGCCAGACAGCCCACTCAAGAGAGGAGGCCACCCCCATGGCCGCACCTGTAAACTACTTCGAGATCATTGGCAAGGACGCAAAAAAGCTACAGAACTTCTACCAGAACGTCTTCGATTGGACCATCCTCCCGATCGAAGAGATGGGTGGATACGGACTCGTAAACCCGAAAGAGAACGGCGGTGCAGATGGTGCTGTTGGTGCGGCGATGATGCCTGAGGAACCCACCGGAAACCGTATCTACTGCATGGTTCCTGACCTCGATGCAACCCTGGAAAAAGTGGTGGCGGCGGGGGGCAAAGTGGTTATTCCGCCCACTGAGATTCCCGACATGGTTACCTTTGCTCTCTACGCTGATCCGGAAGGCAATGTGAACGGCATCTACAAAGGATAGGAGGTTGCATGCCGCTGGGCAAGGAAGCTTGGCAGTTCATGGCTGAGTTGTGGGATAACAACACTAAAGAGTGGTTCGACCAGAACCGGAAACGATACGAAACGGTTCTGCGTGACCCTTTCAAGGAGTTGGCGCAGACTCTGCATGAACCTGTCACGGCGCTGCTACCCGAGTTGAGTGGCAAACCGAAGATAAGCCGGATCAACAAGGATATCCGTTTCAGCCCCGATGCTGCCCCCTACAAGGAACATGTCTGGTGCAGCTTCGGCGTGGGTCAGGCGGTGATTTTTTTCGGGCTGAGTCGTGAAGGGTGGTCGAGCGGTTGCATGATCGGCTCCCCGAAACGGGATGATTTGCACGCATGGCGACGCAACCTGGTAGACCATCACGAAACGTGGGAACGTTACATCGAATCGATGTCTACGTTTGGTGGCCTGCGAACTCACATCGGCAATGCGTACAAAAAACCGCTCTACGATGATATTCCCGATCCGGTTCTGGAGCTGGTACAGGCAAAAGATCTCGTGCTGTATACAACACCTCGTGCCGATGAAGGGGAAAACATCGAGAAAGAAATCTTTGCAGCGGTTGCCGCGATGTTGCCCGCCTGGTATTTCATGTCCTCGCCGATGCACGTGTTAGCGGAGCGTCTCAAACGGTTGAACGGTGAGCTGGTTGCACCGTTCGACGAGGTCGAAACAGTCTGGAGTTCAATCGCCTGAGCAGAATGTCTCGAGTGATGAGGCGAAAAACTTCAACCCGGCTTATGGCCGGGTTTTCTTGTTTATACTGGAGTTAAAAGCAGTTCTACAGGATAGTCGGGCGTTCTCTCGAGACGACAAGTCACGATCATTCAAGTTCAGCTTGAAGAATGCCGATGAGAGAGAGTGAGATGTTCCGGCGGTCGTCCACCGTTCGTACGACCCCACGGAGATCGAGCCCCTACCGTGGGGCACGCGTGATAAAACACGCGTCCCCTCGGGATACGGTCGGTTGTTGAAAGCAAACCCTGGCAGACCCCCCGCTTTCCCGAACCGGAGCCCCCCGTATCCCGACGAACCGAGTGGGAGGATCGCCGGAGCACCGCGACCCCTGACCTAACTGCGGAGCCCGACATGAAACGGCGAAACACACGCCCGGGCCGTCGCCTTGACGCGCGCCCCAGCGGCGGTGGAGGATCCCTTCCACTGCCTGCATATCCCGGCGAAGGACGGCCACGCCTCCTGGAAATGGAGGACGGTTTACATGCACCCAGCTACCACTCTCAAGGTGGTGGACCTGTACTTTTTGGGCGAGATGCTTCGGAAGAGTGGAGCGCACGGCGATTCCGTCCCGGACGCCCTGATTCTCGTCGCCCCCTCAGTGCCACACACGAGAGCATCCAGAACATGAGCGCCTACGAAACCTTCGGGATGCGCCTGATGGTGAATTGAGTGATGGTGAAATAATTGAAAAGCCCTCGCTGCATGCAGCGAGGGCTTTTTTGTATGGATGGCCCGGACAATTCGTTGTTTGTGTTTTACTTCCGGTCACGTGCTGGAACCGCAGTGCCGAGAGGGAATCCCCTTCTGTTTACTCATCTCCCGGCAGGAACCAACGATACCCCAGCTCAATCCCGGCACCGCCGAAGTTGATATCGCTGTCCCAGGCGAACCAGTCCTTGGTATAGGGGCTGTAGCTGTAAGTGAACGCGACATAACTCTGCCCGGTGGTTGATTTGCTGGGGATGACCAACCCTGCTCCCAAGACCACACCAAAGGTCGATCCACCATCCTCGAAGACCCGGTAGTCGCGGTTACGTGGCTCGTTGTTGATATACTGATCGAAGTGAAACTCGAGTCGTGCGGAAAACCGCGTGTACTCGATCCCGCCAGTGAGGAAGACGAGCGGTAGCGGTTCAAAGGGGGTCCAGTCGAGCATAACGCGGACATGCGACTGTTTATAGGTGGTGGACTGCTTGACAAGCGAGCTTTGACCTTCACTGGGAGTACCATATTTGTCCGCACGTTTTGTCAAGGCCCAGAACATGTCGAGACGGGTAGTAAACCGCCAGTTGTGACGGAACCCGGCTTGCAGTTCAAACCCTGGCAGCTGAGTGTCATCCCAGCCGAGTCCGAGAGATGTTTCGTTGGTCAGGACATTTCCATCCACCATGCCGTACGAATAAATCCGGCGCACATCAAACTCCGTTTCCGGATCGTCAAAGGTGGACATGGTTCCCGAGCCATTCAGCTCGAAGCCATAGAACGAGGTACCGATAAACCAGGTATTGTCAGGTAGCTTCGCCTGGCTCGAGGCTGCCAAAAGCAGCGCAGTGACAAAAAATGCGAATCGTTGAACAGCTTTCATGCGTGATCCTTCTCGGTTTCCATCGTTGTGTCGGTGTCACCTAACCTACAGAATCTGGCTGACAAAAAAACGGATACCGGTTGTGAGACGAAATCCGCCGAGTTGTATCTCCATCCGTCGGTTGAAAAATCTTGCATCGTCACTGAAACCAAGCGGAGTACCGTAAGGCATGTAGGTCCAAGTGCCCAAGAGGAATGCTTCGCGGCTTCCTGCTTTCCTTGCGAACAGGTAGCCCGCGCCAAGGCTGTAGCCGAAAGCCCCTCCAACATCGTCATACATACGACGATTGCTCACATACTCGTCTTCATACCAGCCACTCTGAACGTATTCCATCTCCTTTACAAACCGAGTGTAGATTAACCCGGCTGTCAGAAAGATGTTGGGGCGTTTCTGGAAGGGAGCGTACTCCGCAGAGAGGGCCAAACTGGCCTGAATCCAGTCCGATTCATCGAGGTACTCGTACAATCCGCTTGGAATGCCTGGAGCGTCGTCATAGTAGTACTCGTTGTACGAGTCATACTCACGATTGTTCGCCCACTCCGCATTGACGCTTGCAAAAAGTCGGTCATTGAAACGATAACCGATGCCGAGTCCGAAGACTGCAAGAGAGTTTGAGTCCCATCCGAATCCCAGTCGACTGGCTGGTTCCTGACGAACCAGCGAAGGCAAGGCATCCTCGGTGACATTAAATGGAATGGAGCCTGTTTTGGTATCCCAGGCACCAGGGGTCGCGGATCCGGTACCCGTGATACTGAAGACACCAAACTGTCCTGAGATGGTCAATCCGCTTGACGGAAGGACCTCTTCGGGTGCGCCGAACGCTGAAGAAACAAGCAGGAGCGCCGTGACAACGAGTCCAGTAAGCCGGTTCAGCATGGCGATCCCCCTCCTTTCGGTGGGAAAGCGATTGTGGTGGATCAGATGTCCAGTTCGATTCCGACCGGGCAATGGTCCGATCCCATAATGTCGGGCATGATCCAGGCGTCCTTTACCTGATCTGCCAGGGTATCTGATACAAAGTGGTAATCAATTCTCCAGCCGACATTCCGGTCACGTGCGCGGGTGACCATGTCCCACCATGTATACTGCTCCGCTTCATCAGGGTGGAACGTGCGGAAGATGTCGACAAATCCGGCTTCCGTCCAACGGTCGATCCAGGCGCGTTCCTCGGGCAGAAAACCGGAGACTTTGGCGTTTTCCTTCGGACGGGCCAGGTCGATTTCTTTGTGTGCTGTGTTGTAGTCACCGCAGACAATTACCTTCCGACCTTCGTCACGCAGTGCCTTAAAATAATCGAGGGTCTTCTCATAGAAATCCATCTTGTACTTCAGACGGGTTTTGTCGCGTTTGCCATTGGGGAAGTAAATGTTGGCCAGCAGCACATCCTTGTGCTCGGTGATAACCACTCGACCCTCGGTGTCAAACGGGGGATCGCCGAAGCCGATCTGGGTTGAAGTGGGGGCTTTTTTACTGAAGGTGGCGACTCCGCTGTATCCCTTCTTTTCTGCCTGCGCGAAGACACTATGCCAGCCGAGCGGATTGAGCTGTTCTTCGGTCAGCTGCTCCGGCCAGGCCTTGGTTTCCTGGATGCCGATGACATCCGTATTCAACTCAGGCAGCCATTCTTTGAAGCCTTTCTTCCAGACTGCACGGTACCCGTTGACGTTCCACGACAGAATGCGCATTTCCTATCCTCGTTTCCAGGTTATCACCTGTGGACAAGATACGACATGTGTTGGCAAGGCGCGCGTCAAGCATGCGGTCGAATGGATTGCGGTATGGCTAAGAAGGAGGAGGAGCACCCCCCTCCTCGTTAAAGCTCAAGGGCAACAACACAGCGCGGTTCCCCTTCCTGCACCACCTCGAATCCGAGCGAGAGGTAGAGGGCGAGGGGACCATTCCAGAGTTCATGCGCTGGGTGACCCTCACCGCTACGGGGGAAGGCTTCGATACGTGAAGCACCGCTGTAGCTGATCTCATCAATCACGTTGGTAAGCATCTGGCGGGCAATCCCCTTACCGCGCCAGTCGGGACGAATCAGAAGACAACCAATCGCCCAAGCGCCTGAGTCTTGCGAGAGGTTGAATTGACGGCTGAGACGTGGGATGGAGTCACGTGGTGCTGCTTGTATCCAGGCGACCGGGTCCGGTTCGCCATCGACAAAAGCGAGGAAGCCATCATAAATGCCATCCGTGTAGAGCTGCTCACGGATGGCTCTGTTTTCCTCGGCACTGCGCTCCTCCCAATCGTCCCAGCTCTCCACATCCCATGCCGCGCAGAAGCAGAAACCCGCCTCATGACGGTCACAATGAAGATTGAAGAATGAGTCGCGGTTGGACTCGGACAATCGTTCGACATGCAGCATTCCAGCCTCCCGGGTTAACGCGCGCAGGTCAGTTGACGGCCGCCATCGATCGGGAAACTGATGCCGGTCGTCCAACCGCTCTGGTCACCTAGAAGGAAGGCGATAGTGTCGGCGACCTCATCGGCTTCACCGACTCGTCCTAGCGGGTGAGTGGATTTGCTGTGCTCGAGAAAACCGCCGTAGGCATCCTTGTTCATCCCGCCGGCCTTGTGCAGATTGGTGACCACAACTCCGGGATTGATCCCGTTGACACGGATACCATGCGGCGCACCGTCCAGCGAAGCGCACCTGACCAACTGGTCCACGGCCGCTTTCGAAACACAGTAGCCGGCGAGGTTGGGAAAGGCCCGCAGCCCAGTGACACTGCTGACCAGAACCGCCGAACCCTTGGTCGCCTTGAGTGCCTCCCATGAACGCTTTAGCAGGTACCAGGAAGCATTGAGATTGACATCCATCAGGCGAAGGAAACCTTCATCGCTCTCGTTGTCCAGCCCGCCTGAAGTGAGGATCCCGGCGGCGTGAACCAGGCCATCGAGGCGTCCGAATTTGTCCATCACATCCTCGACGAGAGTTGACACCGCATCCGGATTTGTCAGTTCGACTACCATGGATGCCGTCGCATGCCCCTCCTGGACCAACTCTTCGAGCTCCGAAGCCTTTCTCCCGGTTGCATAGACCTTCCAGCCGGCAGCACTCAGTTTGATCGTCGTTGCCCGTCCTATACCCGATGTTGCGCCCGTTACCAGTACTGTTTTGACGTCATTCTTGGACATGGTCCTCTCCCTGTCTGGACATTCAGGAAAATGCTTTCGAAACCGCCCCGCAACGGTCTTGCACCCCCGCCCCAAGTTGGCGTACGTTGCAACTTGTCAACGCACGGGAATCATGATGGACGAGCAGAAGAAAAAGAAAAAGTACGAACGACGGTTACCCAAACCGATGTGGGTCCGCACCAACGATTACAAGCGGATCCTTGGTGCGAATTATATCGTGCGCCGTAACGAGTTCGGTGCGGCAACGTACGTTGTGGGAAAAGCAAACCGCAAGCTGTCGACCAAGCTGGAAGTTGAATCGGCCTTGAAGGCTGGAAAGCTGGTCGCCATGTGGGCAGGGAAGTATTTTCTCTACTCGCGAGTTACACCGGATGATGGACGTATTCTTCTCGAAACCATCTGGGAGATGGACGAGAAGCGGGGGGTGCCACGGCCGGAAGTGAGCGATTATGACAAGGAATCGTTCGACATCTGACCGCTGGACATTCTGATTGACGTGACGACCCCGTGCGTGCTGTGGCGGGGTTGTATGCTCACGCAGAGTATTTCGGTCAACCGCCGTAGCGTACGCCGCGGCGGTCTTTTCACAGGAGACCCCGCCAACGATGAAAGCTTTCGCCATTTTGACCGCGATCGGTGCTGCCCCTGAACAGGTTGTTCAGTCCCTGATGGCGCTGCAGCGCACGCATACCCCTACCATCTACCTGCACAGGCCCGAAGATTCTGCACCGCAAGGTCCGGATACACGGTCGATTCAGTGCGAATGCAAAACGCTTGGCCAGATGCTGAAAAATGCACGGACCAGTGTTCCAGCGGACCTCTACCTCTGGATTCCACCAGGGGTTGCCGTACAACCGGACGGCCTGGATCATTTTGTTGAAGCATGTAAAAAGCACCCCGACGCCAGCCTTATTGTCTCCAACTACAAATTGAACGACCGCGAGGTTGCGATTCATCCCTTCAAGGCTGATCTCACCGAGCGAGAGGATTTTGGTGCCGTCTGGGGCATTCCAGCAAAGGCCCTGGACCAGGTCGGCGGACCCAATTTGGACCTGAAACATACCACCTTCTACGATCTGCGTCTCAAGCTCGCAGAAATTGGCGAACTGGTGCATGTAGAAGAGACGACCTATGCGGTGCAGGAACCGGGGGAAGAAGAGGCGAGCAAGTCGAGCGCTCTCTTTTACCCGGGACGTGGTGCCTATGGTGGCTTCAGCTATCTCTTTATGGATCCAGAGGAGGAGAAGGAAACCGAGCAGGTGCTCTATGACTGCCTGAAACGTCGCGGTGCCTGGCTGGATGAACGTGACACCATCGTTGACCCCGCCCCACGTGGTGAGGACGATCCGATTGTTTCGGTGGTGATCCCCGTCCACAACCGTGCGAAATTCCTCCCGCTTGCAGTCGAATCTGTGAAGCGCGGCACGATGCAGGATTTCGAGATCATCATTGTTGACAATGCATCCAGCGACAACAGCTTGCAGGTGGCGGAGGAGCTGGCAGCCAAAGACAGCCGGATTCGTGTCATTGCCAACGATGTCAACCTGATCGCACGCGCCCTGAATATGGGAGTGAAGGCTGCACGCGGTACCTACATCTCCCAGCTCGATAGCGATGATGAATACACTGCCAACACCCTCGAAGATATGGTAGGTCATCTGGAAGCCCATCCCAAATGTGGTCTCGCGATCAGCTACTACGAGCTGATGGATGAGAAGGGGACGACCCTCGAGGACTTTGGGATCATCAAGCACCTCGAGTACAACATCAACAACATCATGCGTGTCGATGGTGCTGGTGCGGTACGTACCTGGCACAAGAGTGTAATACTCGAGTTCGGCGGCTTCAACGATGAAGACTTTCCCAACTACGGCGAGGACTACGACCTCGTACTGAAGGTTGGGGAAAAGTACAACGTGGACCGTGTCCATTCGGTCTGCTACCGCTATCGCCGTCACCCGGGCAACACCGATGCGCTGCGTCGCCCCATCGACAAAATCCGTGCGAAAACCTTCGCAAGGAGTGAGGCGGTCAAACGCCGCCGTGCAATCAACGGAGTCGAAGGGTGAACGGCGGGCGGCTGGTTATCGCAATCGACGCTGGCGCAACGGCAACCAAGGGCGTCCTGTTGGGGCGTGATGGACGCCATGCAGCCACCGTCGAAGGCGCAGGCTATAATCTCCGCGGTTCCAACATCCTCAAGTTCCGCGACATTGTCGTTACCATGATCCGTGACCTCTTCAGGGAAGCGGATCTCATGGGGCACCTCCCGAATGCGATTGCCTTGGGAGTTGCCGGTGCAGGCAGCGAAGATGATCGCAAAATGATCCGTGAGGTTCTCGAAGCACGTTTCCCAAACGTGATGATTCTCGTCCACCATGATGCCTTCATCGCACATTACGGTGCTTTTCGTGGTGAACCTGGCGTGCTGGTGACCTCCGGGACTGGTTCTATCGCCTTCGGGAAGAATGAAGCGGGTGAGGAAGCACGTGCTGGTGGCTGGGGTTGGATGCTGGGTGACGAGGGCAGCGGCTGGTGGGTGGGACGTGAATGCGTTCGTGCTGCCTTGGCCGAATGGGAGGGGAGTGGCCCGGAGACGGCATTGACCAAGCTGGTCAATGAGCACTTCCAACTGGAACAGGCCTACGATTTTATCCCCCTCTTCTACAGCGAGAAGATATCCCGCGCACAGGTCGCTGAGCTTGCAGAAGCTGTCGTCAACATCGCGAAGGAAGGAAATGATCCCGTTGCGGAAAGGATCGTGCATGTTGCGGGACGTCAACTTGGCAATCTCGCTGTACGCGCTGCCACCTCACTTCGTATCCCTGCACGCCAGATGACAGTTGCCCTGCTTGGGAGTGTGGCGTTGGGCGGAGGGGAGTTGATCAGCAAGGGTGTCAACGAGGTGCTGAAGGAATTCCTCGCGGATGCGCCTGATGAGAAGGGGCAGCCCCTGGAAGTTGAGGCGTCAACCCTTCCCGAAATGCCGATTTATCCACCAAAGGATCTCACCTTGGGCAGTGGAGATGGACCGACCTTGATCACTGCCCACGGAAACGCTGTCGATGGTGCACTCCTCTGGGCGCAAGACAGCATGACCAGGCGACGATTTGCCTGAGGGGCTGGTGATGGATGAAATTCGAAATTACTATGTTGATGAGTCTGGGACAGGCCTTCTTTTTAATCGACGCGGGAAGGTTCTGCTTGGATCAGAGGGTGTTTCGAACTTCTTCATGCTGGGCGCACTCTATGTGCGGTACCCGGAACAATTAAGGGAAGAACTGTCATCACTCCGGGAAGAAATTCTAAAAGATCCATATTTTGCATCGGTACCATCTTGCCAGGTGGAGAACCGCAAGACTGCCCTTCTATTTCATGCAAAAGACGATGTTCCAGAAGTACGTCGTGAAGTGATGAGAATTCTACTTCAGGCGGATTTGAAGTTTGTGGCTGTCATTAAAGACATGAGGGTAGTTTTGCGATATGTTCAGGCGCGCAATTCAGTTGATCCTGACTATCGTTACCATCCTAATGAGTTGTATGATCTTACTGTTCGAATGATCTTTAAAAATCTGCTTCATAAAAGCTCATTTGTCCGTATCGCCTTTTCAAAAAGAGGGAATTCTGAGCGCACGGGTGCTCTGCATGATGCTATCCAAACGAGCCGTGTGAAGTTTGAAGAGCAAACAGGTATCCAGTCAAACACGACAATAGCGATTCAACCAAAGGAATCGAGGCAAGATCCTTGTCTTCAGGCAGTAGACTACTTCCTGTGGTCGTTGCAACGATTATACGAGAAAGGTGAAGAGAGGTATATCTCTTACCTGCGGGAGAAAATATCACTTGTGCATGATGTGGATGATCGAAGTCTGAAGGAGTATGGTGTTTACTACACTCGTAGAAATCGCATAACAGCCGAGGCAATAAAAAACCGGAGGGTATAGGATCGCATGAGCGTACTCGCGCGATCACACGGCATGAAGCCGAATTTTGCCCTCCGTAGACGAAGTATAGTAACGTCTTTGTTCAACAGTCAAGCGACAGGGCTAGCAAAGTGTTGACCTGTCGGAGAAACAGAAGCCTGAGAATCTCATGAAAACCGCGAAACGTTTGACCCGCATTCCTCCGTACCTCTTCGCTGGCCTGGAAGCGAAAGCAACCGAGCTCAAGACGAAAGGGGTAGACTTGATCGACCTGGGCATTGCTGATCCGGATCTTCCGCCCGCGCCCTTTCTGCGTGATGCGGTTGTGAAGCATTTGGACGACAAGGATGCTCATCGCTACCCGACCAGCGCGGGTGACCCGAAGGTCCGTGAGCAGATTGCGACATGGTTCAAGGGACGGTTTGGAGTGGATGTCAATCCGGCGAAGGAGATCGCGGTCATCATCGGTGGCAAGGAAGGGTTGGCCAATCTGTCGCGTGCCTTTGTCAATCCTGGCGATGAGGTTGGCGCGCCGGATCCGGGTTACCCGGTCTATGCAAACGGTGCCGCGATCCTGAATGATGGCAACCCGCGTCACCTGCCCCTGATTCCTGAAAATGATTTCCTTCCCACGCTGAATACGGCTATCGGGGTGAAGCTGCTCTACCTCAACTACCCCAACAACCCGACCGGGGCAATTGCGAAGGAGAAGTTTTACCGTGAAGTGGCTCGCTTTGCGGACGACCACTCCGAAACATTGGTTGCCTGGGATGCAGCTTACTGCGAGCTGGCCTTCGGCGACTTCAAGCCGCCATCGATTTTGAACTTCACACGGAACGCGGTCGAATTCCACAGCCTTTCGAAGATGATGAATGTGACTGGCTATCGCATCGGCTTTGCTGTTGGGCACGAGGAAGTCATCAAGTCGTTGGTCAAGGTGAAAACGCAGCTTGACAGCGGAGCCCCGGTCTTCATTCAGCGCGCGATGGGCGATGCCCTCAGCCGCTATGAAGGTGCGACTCCTCCAGCAGAAGCAAAGAAATCGCATGATGAGTATGGCCGTCGCAAAAGGCTGCTCGAAGAAGGACTCGCCTTCGTGCCGGGAATTGAACGCATTTACGGCAGCCCGGCGACCTTCTTTGTCTGGGCGAAGGTGGAGGATGATGTCCGTTTTGTTGAGAAGGCGATGGAAGCGGGCGTGATCCTGACACCGGGTCGTGGCTTCGGCGAATCGGGTGCCGGTTTTGTCCGTGCGGCGGTCACCGCGCCATCGGACCGCATCGAGATGGCCCTGGAGCGCTTAAAAAAACTCTAATCCTGGATGTGAGACAAAGGCGCCCCGATCAGCTTGGTCGGGGCGTTTTCTCTTTTGAACGGGAAGGTTGGTTGTTGTTCAGCAGAAGAATCGCGATGATGGATCCCAGAAAAACGAAAGCTCCGAGTCCCATCATCTTTCGGATGTCGAGGTAGGGACGGATCATCTCCTCCTCGCTGAACTGAGACTTCCGTTCCATGTTGTACATCGCCATCGGGATCAGGTGGATTTCGGTGTACTCGGGGGCAGGTTCGCCAGCGAGCGTGTCGCTCTGCGCAGGGGGAGGGGAGAAGACCGGACGGAATCCCGCAAAACTGCCATCCAGGTAACGCCAGGGTGGGAAGACCCCGATCAGGATGAACAGGACCAGTGCTGTAAGCAACACTATTCTCTCACGCCGACTGAAAATCTTCATGCTTTCTCTCCCGAACTCTGAGGCAAAGGTACGCAGGGAAAAGGTGGATGACTCCCCTCCACACCACCTTCCCGAGCTACAGGTTCCCGTTTGATGAAAAGGTTAGACCAGCGGAGAGAAAAACGCTGATCTCTCAGAGTCGATCATCACTGATGCCCGATATGTTGTAATGAATACGGTTTCGAGTTTTTTGGCCCCGTTCGCCCTACGTTGCCACTGCATGACCGAGAGGGCTCTATTCAATGAGCCTCATACGCTAAGGGAGGATGGAGATGAAGAAGCTGATGGTGATTGGCCTGGTGCTGCTGATGGGGGTTGTGGCATTTGCGGGCGACGATGAGATGAAGAAGGACGAGGGCATGATGGATGAGATGCCCACGATGAACGGCATGACAGGTGCACCGATGGTCTGGTTTGAGATCGGGGCAACGGATGTTGCAGCAACACGTGACTTCTACAAGAACCTCTTCAACTTCAAGATGGACCCGATGGAGGGGATGGAAGACTACTACGGTTTTTCCCACATGGGCGAGGACGAGGGCGGCCTGATGGGCGCTGAAGCTCCGTATGTCACCGTCTACTTTGCAGTTGAAAACGTCACCGAATCGCTGAAGAAGGCGGAAGAACTGGGTGGCGCGATTGTGATTCCGGAAACCCCGCTGGGCGAGGGTGGCGCATCGTTCGGACTCTTCACCGATCTGGAAGGCAACCACATCGGCCTTTGGTCCGCCAATGACAGCATGATGGATGAAGATGGCATGGAAGGGGAGATGGACCACGAGATGGATGATGATGATGATATGGACGATGATGATTAGCGTTCAGTTTTACATTTGAAACGATTGATGCCCGGGATGGCCCGGGCATCAATCGTTATGGGGCTTCACAGACTGTGAAGCATCAGCAGCCCGCTCAGGAAAAGCCTCCGCGCGGCGCAGAGGGGATGCTGGACAGGCCACTGCTGCCACTCCCGGAACCGGACATGCTGATACCACTGCCTCCACCCATTTGACGCTGGGCAGGGGTGCCACAAGTCGGGCAGAGTTTTTCGCTCGAGTCCGATATCGAATGGAAGAGGTTGAAGGACTGCCCGCAATCCG
The DNA here is from genome assembly GCA_020444265.1 of bacterium. Classification (GTDB taxonomy): domain Bacteria; phylum Electryoneota; class Electryoneia; order Electryoneales; family Electryoneaceae; genus JAHLLH01. The sequence continues at coordinate 89,253 of JAHLLH010000013.1, read as the reverse complement.
GGCAGCGATAGGTGTAGGTTGGCATGATTCAAACGCCTTCAGTTCGACAGAGTTGTTGGTTTCACTCCTTTCGATGCAACAGGTGCCGAGGGGTTGCAGGCTCTCGGTGGCAGTGGGCTCTGTTGAAAAGCCCCTTTGCGATCCGCTCAGGATTGCATTGTACCGGCCGCCCACTCATCTTGAGGGCAGCTGTTGAACCCGAAACCTCCAACGGAGGCATGACATGCTCCGCTTTTTGAAGAACTATCACAACAAGGCGGGATACGCTCCCGGCTTTCTTGTTTCCCACGATATCCCTGAAGCGCCCGATGCGACTTTTCACCGAGTAGTGATGTCGGCGGATGCGTTACGTGCCGAACAGGTTGGTTTCGATGAAATCGACCCTTCCTTGCACAAGGAAGGGGAAGTCACCTGGTATCGTGTCACCGGGGGCTTGCATGATTCCAAGCTGATCCAGGAACTGGGCAATCGGTTCAATCTGCATCGCCTCGTGCCCGAAGATATCATGAACCTCGGCCATCGTCCCAAGATGGAAGCGTACGATTCCTACATCTTCATTGTCCTGAAAAATCTGACACGAAACCCGCACGAAATCAAAGCGCTGCCCGCTCAAGTCTGCCTGCTGATGGGCGAAGGTTGGGTCCTCAGCTTCGAGGAGAGAGAGGTAACCACCTGGAGCGGCATCCTGGAGAGGATGAAAGTCAACTATGCACGTTTTGTCGAGCGCGGGGCGGAGTATACGGTCTATGCCCTACTCGATGCCTTGGTAGACAATGCCTTCGGTCTGCTGGACCAGTTTGACGCTCAGCTTGGGGAGGTCGAAGGCGACCTGAACCGAAAGATTAAACGGTCCAGCTTGATGAAAGCGTATCTAATCCGTCGCGAGTTGATCCTCATCCGAAGGTGGATCACCCCGATGCGTGACCTGACCGGTCAGCTGGTGCGTGGGGAGGTGGTACAGTTCCGCGACGAAACCCGCATGTTCATGCGAGATGTGCACGATCACCTAGAACAACTGCTCGACGCGACCCAAATCTTCAGCGAGATGGCGGACAGCATGGTGGCGATTCACCTTTCTGCATCGAGCCAGCAATCAACCGAGGTGATGCAGACCCTAACCGTCATCGCGACCATCTTTATCCCCCTGACCTTCATCGCCGGCATCTATGGGATGAACTTTGACTTCATGCCGGAACTGCACTGGAACTGGAGCTACTATGCCCTTTGGGGGGTCTTTGTGGCGGTCACTCTCATCATGCTGAGGTACTTCCGAAAGAAAAAATGGCTTTGATGGAACTGGGCTCAGGGATTGCTGCTCCCACCTGAGAAGTTGTAGTTTAACACGCTGGCACGGATCGGTCTTGCGCATGAGCCACGACCGATCTTTGTTATGTTTCCTCGGACCCGGAGGATAGTGATCCCCCGTCGTTCCGCTCTCCTGATTCACGAACAGCACGAGTTGAACCTTGCACCTTAGTGGTCTCGAACTTCACGGCTTCAAATCGTTTCCCAAGAAGACGAAGCTCACCTTTTCGCCGGGCGTCATGGCCATCGTCGGCCCGAACGGCTGCGGTAAAACCAACATTGTCGATGCGGTACGTTGGGTCCTGGGTGAGCAGCGTACGAGTGTTTTGAGAAGCGATAAAATGGAAAATGTCATCTTCGCAGGATCTGGTGCTCACAAGCAGCTCCAGATGGCGGAGGTGACCCTGCTGATTGAGAATTCGCATGGCGTCCTGCCATCGGAGTATTCCGAGGTTGCGATCACACGTCGTCTCCTGCGCACCGGGGATTCCGAATACCTCATCAACAGACGTCCATCTCGCCTGAAAGACATCCGCAACCTATTCGCGGATACTGGTCTCGGCCCGGACAGTTACAGCATTATCGAACTGAAGATGGTCGAGGGCATCTTGTCCTCACGTCCCGATGAACGGCGTCGTCTCTTCGAAGAAGCTGCCGGGGTGACCCTTTACAAGTCCCGTCTGTCGTCCTCCAAGCTGAAACTCGCTGCGACTCGTGCCGATTTGATCCGCCTCGAAGATGTTCTTAGCGAGATCACCACACGTCGCAACTCCCTGAAACGTCAGGTCGCTCGTGCGAAACGGTTCCGTTTCCTGCGTGAAGCACTGCGTGTCAAAGAGATTTCTGCGGCATCGCGCGAACTGGCTGACCTGCGTGCCCGTATCACGCCGCTCGAACAGCGCATTGCAACTGACAGGAAACAGCGAAACGAGAGCGAAGGGACGCTTGAGAAGAACGAAGAAAAGCTGAACGTTTTACGAGGTCGTCTCAGCACCATCGAAGAGCAGCTTGGCAATTTGCGCAGGGAACGTGAATCCCTTGAGGCACGGTCCCAGGCGGCGCAACGTGAAATGGTCATGCTGGAGGAGCGGCTTCGGTCAGGTTTGCGTCGTGGCGAGGAACGTAATGTCGAGGAGAAGGACCTGACTCAACGCCGGGTCGATATCGCTCGTGAAATCGAGGAGCTTGACGAGAAGCGGGACGAGGCTAAGGTGCGACATGATGAGCTCCGTCTCCGTCTGAAAGCGCTCGATGAGAGTTGGGCGGAGTACGAAGAACGTGCTGAGGGCGTCCGTAAAATCCGCGACCAGAGGGAGCAGGAACGTCGGGAGGCGGAGCATACCGTGGTTCGTCTTGAGTCCGAGCATGCTCAGCTTACCAGACGTCGTGATGCCATCGAAGAACAGCTTAAGCGTTTGGCCCCCGATACCGCCACCCCCAAAAAAGAGCTTCCTGATACCGCCAAACTTTCGGAAGCTGTGGAGGAGCTGACTCGCCAGCTCGAAGCGCTTGAGAAAAAGATCGAAGAGCAGCGCGGGGCACGTGAAAAGTTCCGTGAGGAACGCGCTACCAGCGAGAATGACAGTGCAAAGGCATCCCGTGATCTCGATGCTGCTAATCGTCGTGTCAAACTGCTTGAAGGGATGGTGCAGGGTGGTGAAGGCCGTCCCAAGGCGGTTAAGGCGCTGTTGCAATCCGGGTTGAAGAATCTCGCGGGGCGACTTGGCGATGCGGTTGTAGCGAAGGAGGAGGACCGCATCGCGGTCGCTGCTGCGTTGGAAGATGTCGCATCGGCGGTCATTGCTGAAACACGCGGCGGATTAAGGGAAGCCGCCGCCTACCTGATGGGGGATGATCGCGGTCGTGGTCTGTTGACCTCGCTGGATGGTTTCGCTCCCGGTACCATAGAGCTGCCCTTTGCTGACAAGACCGGTGTGGTTGGTCCATTGCTGGAGCGTGTCAAGGCCAAAGGCAAGGCAGCGAAAGCGGTGAATCGTTTCCTGGCGCGTGTTTGTCTCGTGAAAGACTTCGACAGTCTACTCGATCTTGCCGATGAAGCGACCAAACACGGCTGGACCCTGGTCGCGCCGGATGGCAGCCGCCTGACCCCTGATGGTCTGCTTGCCGTTGGTAAAAAAGACCCCGGCGACCTGGGCGCAGCACAGCTCCTTGAAGAGGCGGCGGAAGAACGTAAACAGGTTGAGAAGCGCCTCGCGTCCGCCCAAAAACAGGTAGAGGAGCTGCTTGGAGAGGAATCCAGGGCGCAGGAGTTACTCGAACAGGCGACTCGCACACGCCAGGACACCCGACAGCAGCTTGACCGTGCTCGTACAGAGCTTTCCCGTGCAGAAGCGGATGTCCGTGAGCACGAAACCCTGATCCGCCGCAAAGGCGAGGAAGCCGATTCCCTGAAGCAGGAGCAGGAAACGCTGAATCAGCGTCTGACCGCGCTGGCAGCGGAGATGACCGTCGCCACCACTTCCCGCAAGGACGTGGACCGGGCGTGGGAAGAGTTGCAAGGCGACATTGAGACGGTCGAAGAAGAGGGACGCAGCCTGCGCAGTTCACGTGATCGGGTCCGTGAGCACCTTGTCGAAGCATCCTCAACCCTCGAGCGGCTCCAGGGCGAAGTCCGTCGCCAGGGCGCCTTGATGGAGGAGTTCGGCCGCCGTCTTGAGAAGCTCAGCCAGGAACGTGGTGATGCCGCCGGTGCGCTGGAGGATGCCAACGAGCGACTTCGTCATGTCCAGGCGGAAGAAGCGGTTATTGAACGCAATCTGGTCGAGAGTGCTGAACAGATCAAGAAGGTGCAGGAACAATACGATGCCGTCCGCAAGGATGTGGCGGAACGTGATGGCGAGTTGACGGAGAAGCGCAACGAGTTGACCACGCTGTCGGATCGTCTGCACGCTTCCGAACTTGAAGTCTCCGATTTGAAACATCGGTTGACCACGGTCCGTGAACGAATCCTTGAAACCTATGAGATCGACCTGCTGACTGCAAAGCAGGAAGAGCTCCCGTTGGCGATTGATGATGCCAACCCATACACCGAATCCCCGCTCGGCGAACTGCGAGATGCACTGCGCGATATTGGTCCGGTCAATCAGATGGCCCTCGAAGAATTCGAAATTGTGGACCAACGCTACACCCAGCTTGCTGAACAGCACAAAGACCTGACCGAGGCGATTGAGACCCTTGAGGAAACGATCCAGGAGATCAACCAGATCGCCCGGACCCGTTTCATGGAGACCTTTACACGGGTTGAGGGGCACTTTGTCAGTCTCTTCAGCCGTTTGTTCGGAGGTGGGGAAGCGTCGTTGAGCCTTGCCGAAGGTGATCCACTGGAAGCAGGTATTCAGATTTTCGCTAGTCCGAAGGGCAAGTCCTTGTCAGCTATTGACTTGCTGAGTGGTGGTGAAAAAGCGATGACCGCCATTGCCCTGCTGTTCGCCCTTTACCTGGAACGTCCCTCGCCCTTCTGTTTCCTGGACGAAGTGGATGCTCCGCTTGACGATGTGAATGTGATTCGTTTCAACCGTCTGTTGCGTGAGTTTACGGACAGGACCCAGTTTCTGGTAGTGACTCATAATAAGCTGACGATGGAACGTGCCGACCGTCTTTATGGCGTGACCATGGAACAGGAAGGAGTGTCACGCATGGTGGCGGTTGAAATTGGCAAGAAAGATCGTGAGGGGGTTGAAGCATGAACGCTACACGAAGCTTGATACGTGGACTGCTCGCCGCAGTCCTGTTGGTCGCGCTCGCAGCAAGCGTTCCCGCCCAGGAGATGGAATCCGCCGATTCAATGGCCACTGAGACGGGTGAGACACGCCTGATGGATACGATTCAGGCGACCACGGAAGATGGTGAGACTCTTGAATTTGTCCGTTCCCAGATCAAATTCTTCACCGTCGACCACGCTGCATTGCGCTATGATAAATCCAGACTCCAGCTCGAAGCATACGCGCTGATTGACCGCGGTTACCTCGGTGTGCAGCCGGTTGAAGGCGGGGTGCAGGCACGGTACGAAATCACCTTCCAGATTCGTGATGGAAATGACAGCCTGCTGATCGGCGATTCCTGGATTCGTAACGATTGGTCTGCTGACAGCACGGCTCGTGGATCAGGGCAGAAAATTCCCGAGCTGATCCGTTACGTGGTCGAGCCGGGGACGTACAGAATCGCAACTCGCGTCGTTGACCTCGTTTCCAAGGTGTTCTTCATCGAAGAGTACCCGGTGACCCTCGATTCCATTCCCACTGACGAGGTGGCGATTTCGAGCATCATCCTCGCCAGCAGGATTGAGAAGACCGAAGACGACGTAGGCGAATTTGACCACAATGGCCTGCTGGTGCTACCCAATGCCGAACGGATGTTCGGGCAGACCAATCCCCAAGTGTACTACTACGCTGAGATCTACAATTTGAGTAGCGAGCCCGGGTCTCGTTACACGGTTCGTCGTGAAGTGCTCAACGATCGCCGTGAAGTGGTTAAACCTCTCGAACCAAAGGATCGGGAAGTCATGGCGGCGGACCTCGCCGAAGTGGACGGTTTTAATGTTGGTACGCTGAGGACTGGATCGTACATCCTCCAGTTGATTGTTACTGACCAGACCACCGGGCAGACCACCTCTAACGAACGAAGCTTCTGGGTCTATCGCCCCGAAGAAGCACACCGTCTTGTCCCCCTGGTTGATCCCGGCTTCGATATTGCCGCGTTGAGCAAGGAAGAGGTCAACGAGGAGCTGAAACGGATTCGTTACCTGATGACAGACCGTGTGCAGGACCGTGTCGATGCGATGCGGGACGATGATGCACGCCGAACCTTCCTCGCCCGTTTCTGGGCGGCGAATGATCCCGACACCTCAACAGCCTACAATGAGTTCCGCGAAGAATATCAGCGCCGTCTTCGGATTGTCAATGATCGCTATGGATCACTCCAGCGCGATGGGTGGAATACGGACCGTGGCAGGGTCTACCTGCTGAACGGCGAGCCAAGCTACATTGAGGATCACCCGTTCGATTCCGACATCGGCAAAGCCTACCAGATTTGGGAATACCACCAGCTCGAGGGTGGTGTTGTCTTTGTCTTTGTTGACCGGAACAATTACGGCGACTACGTGCAGGTGCATTCGACCAAACGTGGCGAGATCAACAATCCGAGCTGGTATCAATTGGAGTTGAGGTGAGTGCCATTCTTGAAGCGAAAAACCTGGGCAAGGTCTTCGAGGACAAGAAACGGGGTGAAATCCATGCCGTGCGAGACCTCAGTTTCCAGGTAAATCGTGGCGAGATATTCGGTTTGCTCGGGACAAACGGTGCAGGTAAAACAACTACCCTGCGCATATTGGCGACCATTCTTCAGCCGAGCTCGGGGACCGCGACCGTCGCCGGATACGATGTGATTCAGCAGCCGGATCGTGTACGTGCCTCCATTGGCTATCTGACAGGTGACACGAACCTCTACACACGGCTCACTCCACGTGAACTGCTTACCTATTATGCTCGCCTCTTCGGGATGGCAAAAGGCGACATTGCGACAAAGATCGAGGAGTTGAGCGAACGGTTCGAGTTGCAGGAGTTCCTCGGGACCAAGATCGGAAAGCTTTCGACAGGTCAACGGCAGCGGACCAGCATCTGCCGTGCGATCATCCAGAAGCCGGAATTGATGATCTTCGACGAGCCGACGGCTGGACTCGATCCGATCAGCGCTCGTCACATTGTCGAATTTATCCGTGAGTCGCGGACCGCTGGAAGGACTGTCATCTTCTCGACGCATTACCTGCGGGAAGCGGAGAAGCTTTGTGACCGGATTGCCATTGTGCATGATGGCACGTTGCGTGCGATGGGAACTCTTGATGAACTGCTCGCAGAAAGCGGCACCAGTGACCTCGAAGATGCTTTCTTCCATTTCATCGAGCTGGACCGTGAAGCGGTCGCCGCAGTTGTTTGAACAACAAACTCGCAGGACGATGGTGCCTGGTTATCGACTAACAGCTATCAAGCGCCACATGCTTATCAGTGTGGCGTTTGTTCTCCTTTTCGCACTTGCCACCCCGGCGCGGGCGTTTGTCAACATTGAACGTCTACGCTGGTCTGAAGGAGGCCAGGGATTTTCCGGACTGGTTGATTTTGGCCTCGACCTGAAACGTGGCAATTCTCAGATCACCGACCTTTCCGCCTCGGGGACAGCCGGCTACCGGAGCGGTAAAAACCTCATTTTCCTGATCGGAGAAGGGGAGTATGGGGATCGAGGTGGTGCGAGATACCTGAACAATGCAATGGCCCACCTGCGCTACAATCGCAGCCTGAGCAGGTTCTGGATCGCGGAAGCCTATACGCAACTCGAGGAAGATGAATTTCGCCTGCTGCTCAACCGCAGCCTCGTCGGAGCGGGGATGCGTTGGTCAAGCAATGGTGAGGGATTGTTCAACAATGCTTTCGGATTGTCGCTCCTTGCCGAACAACTGCGCTACGATTTGCCTGCAAACAATCCGAAACGGTCCGACGATGCTCTTCGTTTCAGTGGCTATGCCGTCCTCGAGTGGGCGTTCAGCGAAACCGCGACTCTTGATCTCGTCGCCTACCTGCAACCTCGTCTTGATGACTGGTCGGACTTAAGGGGGACCTCGGAAGGGGCACTACGTGTCATTCTGACCGAGCGGTTGTCCCTGACGGTTGGCATCAACCTCGCATACGACAGTGACCCTGTGGGGAAGGTTGAGCCGTATGATCTGTCCATTTCCAACACCCTATCCTTCGCTTTCTAACTGTTTAGTACCAAAAGGATTATCCTGAATATTTCGCTCTGGGCAAGGAGAGCCTTGCGGTTTGGTGGATCGGTAGGCTGAAACCTACTTTTGCGCATTGTTCGGATTGTGTTAGCAAAGGGTTTTTACGATGCGTACCCCCCGATTCGCCACATGGGCATCAGCATGCCTGGTCCTGGGTTTGTTCCTTGCAGCACCACCTTTGCACGCAGAAAAGATGTCGGATGTGAAGGGTCCGCTCGCGGATGCTCTGCTTCCTACAGGCTTGTCTGGTCTTCGTGTCGGCCTTAACCTGATGGTGGGGTACCAACACGATGACAGTCCGACACTGGATCAGTTTGTCGCGAAACGGGCATACATCGATGTCCGTGTCAAACCACGAGACTGGCTCGATATTCGTATCACACCGGATGTCTACCCCGATGATGATGGCACCGAATATCGCCTGAAATATGGTTATGGGAAGGTGCACGGCAAGCAGGCCGGGTTCATCGCATCCCCTTTTGTCGAAATGGGGTTGGTGCACACACCCTGGCTCGAGTTTGAAGAGCACATCAATCCTTATCGCCTGCAGGATCCGCTCTACCAGGAACGAGTTGGCCTGATCACCTCCGCCGATTTCGGCATCACCTTCGGTGGTCGTTTTGGCGGAACGCTCGACAAAAGGACCATTGAGAAGCTTGGCGGCACTCCCGATCCCGGATTGTACGGTTCGTTTGCGTTCGGTGCATACAACGGTGCCGGGTACTATAAAGAAGAGCAGAATAGCAACAAGACCCTGATGTCACGTGTGACCGTCCGACCTCTGCCTGACATGATCGCTGGTCTGCAACTTTCCCATCATTTCATTTATGGACGCGGCAATCGTGAAGAGAATTTCACGCTGAATCTGGATGGGACAGGGCCGGTGATTAATACGCTTCCGCTCTACCTGCTGAACGGATTCATGGTGAGTTGGGAGCAACGTTTCCTGACGGTCACGGCGCAGGGAGTGATGGGTTCGGGTAACCGTCACGGAACCAACCTCTGGAGCGGGGCTGCAACAGCCGATTATAACCAGGGTGAAGCGCTTGAATACCAGGGCGGGTCACTGTTTGCCGAGTTTAGATTGCATCCCTACCCGTTCAGCCTCGTGGGGCGATTTGATGTCTTCGACAAGGATGTGAACAACCCGGACAACGGTTTGAACCGGATCATTGGCGGCATCGCCTACCGTCCCGATAAGACCTTCCGTATCCTGCTCGATGTCGAGCAGACGGACTACGAGAACCCCCTGACCGACGATGAGTTCCGTATCCAGGTGATGATGCAGTTCAAGACCATATAAGTGGCTTGTCAGCACCGCCATGGCATGCTACAGCTTGGACTTCATTGGGTGGCCCGGGTCTTCAGACCCGGGTTTCATGGTTGGGAGGGGTGGCACAGGGCCCTGTCACACCATAGCCTTGGCGAAGGAGCATTGCTCCGGGTTTCATATCCGCTGCCCAGTGATCGTATTGGCTGGCTGGTGGGTGGTGACAGGTACACACGGAGTGGAACGAGATTCAGCTCTGCATCCAGTGCGGGAGAAGGAAAGATTCGAACTCAAGCAACCAATGTGTACCAGTCACCCTCTCGGCGGTCAGTTCCGCCTGTCTGCATTCCTTAAACGGCGGAAGAAGGATTTGAGCAGGTGGGAGGCTTCCTCGGCCATAATACCCGAGGTGACCTTGAAGCTGTGATTCAGACGTGAGTCATCGTGGATACGATAGAGTGTCCCGCATGCTCCCGCTTTGGGGTCTTCGGCGGCAAAGACAAGCCGTTCGATCCGTGCCAACACCAGAGCGCCAGCACACATCGAACAGGGTTCGAGGGTCACATAGAGGGTAACACCATCCAGCCGTTTGTCGCCAAGGGTGTTCGCGGCGGCGGTGATCGCTTCCATTTCGGCGTGCGCGGTGGGATCATTGGTCGCTTCGGTCCGGTTTCGTCCCTTTCCGAGCACTCGTCCCTCCTTGACCGCGACTGCACCAATCGGCACTTCGCCATCTTCCGCTGCTTCCAGCGCCAGCTTCAGCGCCATACCCATGAAATACTGATCAACATCCAACATCTGGAGCACCTTGTATCGTTTCAAACCGTCTGCCCGCTGGACGGGGTGGGGATGCCCAATGTACGTTGTCCGAAAGCCTCAGCCCAACCACAACCATCAACTCCGGATGGAGATCGATGCACAGCACGAAAAAATGGATTGCAGTCCTGTTGTTGCTGGGAAGCTGCACCTTCCCTCTGCACGCGAAAGAGATCGATCTGGGAACGCTTGTCGAGGGAGTTGTCCAGGAGTTGGTTCCCGAAAAGGAACAGCCCTGGCGAGTAACCATGCAACCCAATGGGCGTGCCTGGATGTGGCAGTTCTCAGGTAGAGACCGTCTTGTGCACTGGGATTTCGGTGCTTCAGTGTGGATGGAGATCGCGCGGGGACGAGGGCACCGAACCTGGTTCGGGGTTAGCTACCGTGAGGCGGCTGGCTTTGGGGAGAACCAGTCTATCACCCCCTTCGATCCCCGTCATGTGGATACTGCCCAGCATCTGGGTTGGCGGTATGGGTTCACCGATCGGTTCCGGGTCTTCACCTGGGTGAGCCGCTGGTGTTATCATGAGATCGATGTGTACAACCGTCATGCGGTCTTCTTTACTCATGCCGGAACCGGCCTGGGGACCATCGCTCCCCCGGAAGAGGGCGAACCGGCAAGACTCGTCTACAAGACTCAGAAGCCTCGATTCGATGCCTACCTGATGGCGGGTCCGATGATAAGTGGTGGCCCGATCGACATCCTCGGAATCACTACCACCTACCAGGCGGAAGTGAAGCTGTACGCCGCTTGGATCTATCCCCTGAACCGCACCTTCCAGCTCGAACCAGCACTACGATGGGATGCCTTGATCTTGCATGAGAACGCTTCCCTGCGGGAAAGGCAACGGATCGATATCCGGTTGAATCTCAACATCCAGCGCGCCGGAGGTGGCTTCTCCTTTTTCGGAGGACGACATCTCGAGGACCGCTACATCGACCGTCGCAGCCCCATCGACTGGTACCTTGGCGTCGAGCACCGTTTTTAGGGGTGGTCGATGACCGTCTCGCAGCAACCCCGCAAAGTCTTGCGGGAAACCCGAGTACATCCTATATTTGACCTCGCTTCGGGCGTCGTCCTGAAGCACCGACACATGGCGGGATAGCTCAGTTGGCAGAGCAGGGGAATCATAATCCTCGTGTCGGGGGTTCAAGTCCCTCTCCCGCTACCCAGAAAGAAGGCCTTCGGATCAGATCCGGAGGCCTTCTTTTGTTGTCGTCTGTGAGTATTTGACCTGCAGGCAGTTGATCGTTCAATCAGGCTCTCCATGTCTGGATTGTATGGAATTGCAGAATGTACGTTATTCATTAAATCGATCATGCAACTGGAATTCTCTCTCCGAAAGAGCACGGGTATGAAACGAAGGTTGTTGAGTGGAATGGCACTGTTGTTGATCGTCCTGCAGGTGGCTCGCGCGGATGACCAGGTTGTTTCCGATGATTTCACTGCCGAACGCAACCAACCCTGGCATGTGACCCTCGTTCCGGAAGGGAACCTCTGGGCCTTTCAGTTTGGCGGATTGGATCATGAAGTGCATTGGGACTACGGGGCCACCATCCTGATGGAAATTGCCCGTGGTCGAGGACATGCGATCTGGTTTGGCGCCAAATACAGGCAGGCAGCAGGGTATGGTCGATCACAAATTGTCACCCCCTTCGATCCGAACCAGGATGACGTTGCCGAGTTGATTGCCTGGAGCTATGCGTTGCGTCCCCGTCTCCAAGTTTTCTCCTGGTTTGAACGGTGGTGTTTCCACGAAATTGATCGTCACAGCCGATGGGCGACCTACTACACGCAATGGGACCTCGGCATTGGGACCATCAACCCGGCGGAGAAGGCTATGCCAGCCATCCGAGCGCGTAAACTTGCAAAACCTCAGCTGGACGGTTATGTGTACGCAGGCCCAATCATCAGTGGCAATGGCGTTTCGGAATTGTTTGGCAATGTTCCCAGCTGGAAGGCCATCGGGAACACCTATGGGGTCGCTGTGCTGCCCTTGAACCGCACCTTCCAAGCCGAGCTCGTCTTCCGCTACGACATCATGATGCTTTCCGAAAGCCAACCAAACCGTTGGCGTCAACGGTCCGATATACGTCTTCGACTCAACATTCAACGCGATGAGGGTGGCATGTCGCTGTTCGTCGGCCGTCATCTGCGTGATCAATTCCCCTTCCGCAACAGCCCTGTGAATAACTACATCGGGATGGATTACCGCTTTTAGCGGAGTTTTCAGGCAAACCGGCGGCCATCGAAACGGGACCTGCTGTAAGTTCGGAGAGTTTAATCCGGATGTCGCTGTTGTTCTTTTGCAAACAGTGGTTTATGTCGCCCTCCCAGGAATGCTACCTTTTTCACTTGATACGGCAGGCGAGTGTCTGTCAAGGATGAGCTGAGAGAGTTGCTACGGAGATGGGGGTAGAGATGAAACGTTTCCTGCTAGGTGTGACCATTCTCATGGCGCTAACCGCTTCTTCGCAGGCTTTCCCAAGGAAAGTGTTGTTCGAAGAGTGGTTTGCATACTGGTGAGGACCGTGTGCATCGGCGGCGCCGGTGTATTACGGTTTTGTAACAGATCCTGTACGGGCGGAAAACATCGTCCCGATGGTCTACCATGATGGCGGCGATCCCTGGTCCAATGGCGACCCCTGCCATGGGATTCGTGAGGGGTATTACGGTGTCGGAGCGTGGCCGGATCTGGAAGTTGATGGCTTGATCGGTGGCCTGCATCCCGGTGTCACATCCCAGATGCTGAACGCCTACAACACACGCATCGCCATTGAAAGTCCAATCAGCATTGATATGATGGCGGTTGGAACAGGCAACAGCATTGATGTCACAGCAACTGTGACCAGTGCTGAAACGGCGATCAGCGGTAATTACAAGATTCGTTTTGCTCTGCTGACAAACTACTGGGACCACTACACCAGCCCGACTGGTGTTAGCGAGTTCCATAACGATGTTGTCTCGATGGCACCCGATGCACACGGACTGGCATTCGCGATCGAGGCAAACAGCACCGAAACCTTCCAGGCGAGTTTCTCCTGGCCGGAAAGCCTCGGTGGCATCGAGATCGACCCCGAGAACATCCATGTCGTTTGCTTTGTGCAGAACGACAATGGCCGCGAAGTATTGCAGGCGGAGCAGTGCGAGTTGAGTTCGGATTACTACTTCACCCTGCAATCCACTCAGACTTCCAATCTTGTTGCTCCCGGCGAGGGTTCCGATTTCTCCCTGAATGTTACCAACCTCGGTCTACAGGACGATACGTACGACATCACCGTCGCATCGGATCTACCTGAAGGGTGGGAGTTCAGCTATATGCTGCCCGATGGAGAACAGGCTGGTGATGCAACGCTTGACCTCGCCTCTGCTGAGAACTACCCCATCGATCTGTCCATCACGACTGCAGCTGATGATGCAGGCGTTGCTGGTGCAGTGACGTTCCAGTTTACCTCCCAGAACCTGACGCAATTGACCAACTCGGTCACCTTCTTTGTGCTCGCTAGCGGACAGGTGTTGGTGGTCAATGGCGACACCAATGGTGATTTCGCGGAGTATTACTCAACCGCGCTTGAAGCAGTGGCGGGTGAGATCGGTGAGGATGGAGTGAGCTGGGCTGTATGGCCACGGTCGCCGGACGAGTTGAACGTTGCCACGTTTACGGATCTGCCAATCGAAGCGGTGATCTGGTACCTCGGTACAAGCATGACCTTTGATGCCGAGGTTCTGCCTGAGCTCGAAGCTTTCCTCGAAGGGGGTGGAAACCTCTGGATGAACGGCAGTTTCGCTCCAACAGCACTATTCAACACCACCTTGGCGACGATGATGGGCACTGCGGTCCAGGGCATCAACACCAGCAATATGCATGTGGTGGGCGTGGAAGGCGATGTCATCGGGAATGGGCTGGACTTTTACATTGCCGGTGGCGATGGTGCAGACAATTCAGGCATCACACGTACCCTGCAGTTGCTCGGTGGGGAAGCGGCGTTGCATTTCAACCCCGATCAGTGGGCAGCCGTGCATAACACCACGGAAACCTACCGGACACTCCTGTTCGGGTTCCCATTCGAGGCGATTTCGACTCAGGATCATCGTAACGCCATGATGGATCGAGCGGTCCGTTACCTGCTAGGCCACGTGAACGATGTGGCGGGACCAGGCGAAGGGACCCAGCCGTTGTCATTTGACTTGAGCTCTGCCTGGCCCAATCCGTTTAATCCGTCGACAAGCCTGACGGTGACTCTGCCGATGGCATCCGATCTTCGGGTGACCGTGCACAATCTTGTCGGTCAGCAGGTTGCGACTCTTGCCGACGGGTTCTACAACGCTGGATCTCACAACTTCAGCTTCGATTGTCATGACAATGCGAGCGGAATCTACTTTATCCGTGCCTCAGCACCGGGTGAGGGTACGCTGGTCCGCAAGGTGATGTTGGTGAGGTGAGCAGATATTTTCAGAGTTTCAACGTCCGGTGTGTTATGCGCCGGACGTTTTTTGTTTGCCGGATGATTCCAGCGAAGTGTCCAGGATTTCCCGAACCTTCCGTGTCAGTGCCGCAGGACCGAATGGTTTTTGCAGGTACCCGAAGGTCAGGTTCTCTTCTTTTCCGCCGCCATCCTGTTGAGGAGTATAGGCGGACATCATCATCAGACGAGTCGTGGGCCAGATCGCTCGTAGCTTGTGCATCAGTTCGAAGCCGTTCATTCCCGGCATGATCATATCTGTCAGCAGAAGGTCTACCGGTTCTGGCAACTTCTTCACAAGATCCAGTGCCTTCACTGGATCCTCTACTGCGTGGACCGTGTACCCGAATTGGCGGAGGATGCGTATGGTAATACTGCGAACGTTACGATCATCCTCAACAACAAGGATGGATTCTGTGCCGCCATTCTCCACTCCCTCTTGCGAGTGTATATCTGAAGTCTTTGTTTCCTTGGAAAGAATGGCAGGGAATCGGAGAGTGAAGCGGGTTCCTTCTCCAGGGGTGGACTGCACGGTGATCTGACCATTCAGCTTGCGCACGATACCATAGACCGTGGACAGGCCCAGCCCTGAACCACCCTTTTCCAATTTGGTGGTATAAAAGGGCTCAAAAATATGTGGGAGAGTTTCCTCATCAATCCCAATGCCACTATCCTCAATTTCAAGTACGACGACTCCGGAATCATAGAGGATTCCGTCTATAATGTTCTTCTTACCATCGGGTGGGATGAGGTAGGTGCGGACGTTCAGCTCTCCACCTGAAGGCATAGCGTCGCGTGAGTTGATGCAGAGGTTCAGAATGACCTGGTCAAGCTGCGGTGGGTCTGCCAGGATACAGGGAACCTCATCCTGGAGGTTCAGACGTAACGTGATATCCTCTCCGAGCGTTCTGTGGAGCAGCTTGCTCAGGTGACGGAGGGACTCGTTGATGCGCATGGGGACGGGTACAATGACCTGGTGACGGCTGAAGGCGAGGAGCTGCCCCACAAGTTCGGTGGCGCGGTAAGCAGATTTCAGGACGTCATCAACATGGGTTGTATCCTCACCGATCTTCTCTTTCTCGAGCAACATCAGTTCGCTTTGACCGATGATTACCGTCAGAAGATTGTTGAAGTCGTGCGCAATCCCACCTGCGAGACGGCCGACAGCTTCCATCTTCTGTGATTGGTTCAACCGTTCTTCCAGTTCCTTGGTTTCTGTAACGTCCCGCACCACTCCTTGCACCTGGGTGGGATTGCCCTCATCGTCATTGCGCAAAATTGCTGTCACCAATACATGGAGGGGCGTGCCATCCCTACGGATAACTTTCATCGGGTAATTGCTGACAATTCCATTGGCTTCCACTTCCGTGGTGAAGCGCTTGTACTCCTCAGGATCAGAATAAAACTGACTGATATTGAAGGAGGATAAGTCCTCTCCCTCAATGCCGAGGGTTTTCTGGAACGCAGGGTTGCTCTCCACCAACTCGCCATCGATGCTCCGGATGTAGACCCCTTCTGTCATCGTTTCGAACAACGAACGGAATTTCTCTTCGCTCGCCCGCAAGGCTTGTTCAGAGAGCTGCCTATGTTTGTCGATTCGCAAACCGTTTAAGATGATGACGATGGAGAGGAGGACAATGAGCATGAAGATGAGCACAAAAACACGAGCCAGCCGTTGGGTCGTGTTGGCTATTCGCTGATGAATGTCCTCGATATACATGCCGGTGCCGATGATCCAGCCCCAGGGTTCAAAGCCTTTGACATAGGAAATTTTCGGGACGATGCGGGTGGAATCATCTTTCCACTGCCATTGGTAGTCGACAAATCCTTCACCCTGGTTCCGAACAACCCAGATAAAATCACGGATGAATTGCTTCCCGGTCGGGTCTTCCCAATTGAGCATGTCGGTGCCGACCAGGTCTTTCCGGTAGGGGTGCATCGCCATGCCACCTTCAACGGTGTTTACCCAAAAATAGTCTTTTCCTTCGGGGCCAAACCGCAAGGCCTCCAGTCGGGCCAAGGCACGTTCCTGTGCTTCCTGCTCTGCTAGAGATCCATTCTGATAACGTTGGTAGTACTCGGAAATGAGGTTATAACCAATGTTGCACGTTTCACGTGTCATTTCGCGACGTGCCTGGAGAAGATCCGTTTCGAGGGCGGGAATGAAGAGGAAGAAAAAGGTCCCGGCTATCAGCAACAGAGTTAAAACTGCCGGTAGCATGATGCTCAGGACAAGGAATAAGCGATTGTTGTATGCAGCACGATTGCCCATGACCGCAGCCCACGCTAGGCGGTCCCCAGTACCACCAATGACGAGTAAAGACCCGTTGTTTCCCCTGAGCTTACAATATGCAACAAGGGACAGTGGAATACGAGACTAAAAGATGAAATTTCTGGAAACGACACTCTATGTCCCTGAAATTATGCGTATGAATTCACAAAATAAAGGGTTTCGAGAGAATGATAGCTTGGTACATCCCAAGTAAAAGCAGTGATATTCAAGAAAGGCCCCCGGAGACTCATAGAAAAGATTGTACCATTTCTTCACAAACTGTACTATCTTACCTGAAAGCAGACCATAACATTGCTTCGGGGGTGCGCGATGCTTTTCAAAACCATCGCGAAATCAGAATTCAAACGCCTTGTCGAGGATTTGCTGAAAGAGGAAGAGGTCATCGGTCCGAAAAAGATTGGTGAGCGGGAGGATGGGAAAGCGATCCATCAATTTCTCCCCGTCCAGTCTTACGGGGAACTGGACCTTGAATACGGCAGAACGGAGTACTCGGCCAAGACCTATTTCCTGCCTTACAAGGAAACCTTGTCCAAGTACAAATTCAGCAATGACAACTGGCAGCAGGAGATCGAGTACCGTCTCAAACCACGCTTCATGATCGGGTTGCATGCATGCGATATCAATGCGCTGCTGCGTCTCGACAAAGTGCTGGCTCGAGACAGCTACCCGAGCCCATACTACATTTCACGGCGACGCAATACCTTCATCGTCGGCATCGATCATCCTCCGCTCGAGGATTGTTTCTGCCGGGCGGTTGGCGCGGATGTTGTTACCCAGGGGTTTGAGCTTTACCTGACCAGCCTTGGTGATCGTTATTTCGTCTCGATCAACTCGGACCGTGGCTTCAATCTCTTGAAGAAGTACGCGATTCATGATGTGACGGATGAGGACACGCAGGCCTACCTCGAAGTCCGTCGTGAACATGCTGCCGGTCAGAAACCGCTTAATCTCCACGACATTCCGAATCTGCTCGATATCGAATTCTATTCGGATGTCTGGCGTCAGTGGGGCCAGAAATGCCTCAACTGCGGCAGCTGTGCGATGGTTTGCCCCACCTGCTATTGCTATGGCGTCAGCGAACGTGTCAGCATGGGTGGCGATGAGGGCGAAAAATCCCGTCAGCTCTATTCATGCAACCTGAAAGACTTCGCCTGTGTCGCGGGCAACCACAATTTCCGTCCCGATCCCGCTACTCGCCTGAAGTACAGGTACTACCATCAGCATCGCGGCTTCACCGAAACCTTCGAGTCGCCCCTCTGTGTCGGGTGCAACCGTTGCGGCCGTGTCTGCTTAGCCGGGATCAATCCACCCGCCATCTTTAATGACTTGCAGGCGGAGGGAGGAGCATAATGAAGCAGATCCTCGAACCCTACGACATTACACGTGAACGTGAGATGATGCTGCCGCTGGACTACAACCGGCGCAGCCAGCTCAAACATTACGACAAGACCTACAAGGCCGAGATTACCAATATCATCCGCCTGACCGAGATGGAAAAGCTCTTCCAGGTGCGGATCATCGATGATACCGAACGGGAAAGGTTCACCTTCCTGCCAGGTCAGTTTGTTATGGTGGAAGTGCCCGGGTATGGTGAGATTCCAATCTCGATTTCGAGTTCCTTCACCCACAAAGGCTTCATCGAACTCTGTATCCGCAAGGTGGGGTTGGTGACCACGGTCCTGCACAATGCGAAACGTGGCTGCAAAGTCGGGATTCGCGGCCCCTTCGGGACCCATTTTCCGATGGAACAGATGCGTGGCAACAACATCCTGCTGATCGCCGGTGGCCTCGGCCTGGCACCCTTGCGTGCCCCAATCTTCCACGTGATTGAGAATCGTTCCTACTACAAGGATGTTTACATCCTCTATGGGACGAAAGAGTCGAACCTGCTGCTCTTTACCTACCAATACGAGGAGTGGGACCGGATTGCGGACATCAATTTGCGCGTGATTGCAGAACAGGGCAGCAAGGACTGGAAAGGAGAGATCGGTCTGATTACCGATCTGCTTGACGAGGTCGATGTTGATCCGGGCGAGACAAACGCGATTGTCTGCGGTCCTCCGGTCATGTTCAAATTCGTCTGCCAGCGCCTGACCGACATGGGCATTCCAATGCACCGGATGTTTGTATCGCTCGAGCGACGGATGCATTGCGGTATGGGGAAATGCTGCCGCTGCAACATCGGTTCGACCTACACCTGTGTGGATGGCCCGGTGTTCGATTACTGGACCGTGATGAATCTGCAAGAAGCGATCTGAGGAGGTTGATCGATGAAATATCTCGGCATCGAACCGAAACGGCTACGTGTCGGAGTCTTTGACTTTACCTCGTGCGAAGGCTGCGAACTCCAGTTTGCCAACAAGGAAGAGACTCTGCTCGACTTCCTCGGCGCGATAGATATTGTCAATTTTCGTGAAATCTCCTCCGATCAAGGCAAGGATTATGACATCGCCTTTGTCGAAGGATCGATCACACGAAGTGATGAATTTGCACGGATCATCGAGATCCGTCGCCAGGCAAAAATCCTTGTCGCACTTGGGTCATGTGCCTGTTTCGGCGGCGTTAATGCGCTCAAAAACGCCTACAACCTGACTGATGCGAACCGTGAGGTCTACGGCACCGCACCGCGTGAGACCTTACCCACCCGTGCGATCAAGGAAGTGGTCCCGGTAGACATGGAAATCCCCGGTTGCCCGGTAAACAAGGATGAGGTGGAGCGGATTGTTCAGCATTTGATCTGGTCGATCCCCTTCAATTTCCCGGAGCACCCGGTCTGCCTCGAGTGCAAGCAACGGTTCACCACCTGTGTCTTCGAGAAGGGGCAGCTCTGCCTTGGTCCGATCACACGAGGTGGATGTACAGCTCCCTGCCCAGCAGGTGGAACAGGCTGTTGGGGCTGCCGTGGCGAAGCCGCGGAACCAAACTTCAAAGAATTCAGCAAGATCGCTCATGAACGTGGCTTCAGTGATCTGGAAATCTCGGAACGGATGGCCTTTTTCGGTGGCTTCGAGGGGGAAAAATGAAGCTGAATATGGATGTGGATGTCCACCATCTGACACGTGTCGAAGGGCATGGCAACATCGTGGTGCGAGTCCGTGAAGGCAAACTGGAAGAAGCGCGTTGGGATGTGGTGGAAACTCCCCGTTACTTCGAGGTAATGCTGAAAGGTAAGCACTACACCTCCGCCGCGCCCCTGACCAGCCGTATCTGTGGCATCTGTTCAATGGGCCACCAACTTGCCAGTTTGCGTGCTACCGAAAATGCTTTCGGAGTGGTGATTCCGCCCGCTGCGGAGAAATTACGTTTGCTGGCCAAGCACGCAGAAACACTTCAAAGCCACGCGCTCCATCTTTTTTTCCTCGCGGCGCCTGATTTCCTCGGTGCACCCTCGGCTCTGCCGATTGCCGAATCCCATCCGGAGGTGGTGCAGACCGCCGTTCGTATCAAGGGAGCGGCGAACCGGATGGCAACCATTGTCGCGGGACGAGCGGTCCACCCGGTTTCTCTGCATGTCGGTGGGGTTCAGCGGATGCCAAAAGAGCTGCGCGAGTTGAAAGACATCATGGCGAGGACATTGGAGGATCTACTGGCTGTGGTGCCCCTGTTTGAAACTTTCAGCATTCCCGAGTTCACACGTGAAACCGAATTTGTCTCGCTCGAGGGCAATGGCCATTATCCCTGGATTGGGGGCAATCTGGTTTCAACGGATGGGGTGCAGAAAAAAGAGCAGCAGTACCTCGAGATGACCAACGAGTACCTCGACAAGAACAACACCAGCAAGTGGGCACGATTGTCGCGAAATTCCTTCGCAGTGGGTGCATTGGCCCGGTTTAACAACAACTATAAATCGCTGCTGCCCGAGGCGAAATCCCTGGCGAAAAAGCTTGGTCTCAAGCCGGTCAGCCACAATCCCTTCCACAACAACCTTGCGCAACTGATCGAGTGTGTCCATGTGGTTGCGGAAGCCCAGAAGCTAATCGCCGAGCTCGAAGGGATGCAGAACGAGCCGACTATGGCAGAAGAGATCAAGCCTTCGAAGGGGCAGGGAGTTGGAGCAGTGGAAGTGCCACGCGGCATTCTCTATCACCACTACACCTACGATGCAGATGGCCGGATCAAGAAAGCGAACTGCATTATTCCGACGACGCAGAACAACGCGAACATCCATTACGACATGTATGATCTCGTCGATCAGTTCGCGGCACAAGGGATGGATTCGACCCAACTAGAGCTCATGTGCTCAATGCTGGTCCGTGCCTACGACCCTTGTATCTCCTGTTCAGTGCACTGATTGTGTTGTTGAACCACAGTTTGACGGTTAGATTGACCCCGCTTACCCAAGCGGGGTCAATTCTTTTTGGAGCCAGTCGTGCCACCAGTCGAAAGTCCGTGCCAGTCAATCTGCAAGTACAATGTGAAACGGTATTGCATTGGCTGTGGACGACATATGTCCGAAGCGGGGACATGGTTCAAGATGACTGATGAGGAAAAACGAGCTGTCATTGCTGTTCTGCCCGGACGGAAAGATTCCCTGGAGAAGGGCGAATTGGGTGGTTTCGAACGAGGCAAGTACGAGGAGGGATCTGAAACTCCCTAAAGTAGAGGTCCATTCCCCCAGCGTTTCCGTTCATAATTCAAGATTCGTTCCAGACGCAACCGTGCATGATCCTCGATTCCATCAGGAAGCTTCTCAACCCAGCTCCAGGCAGTCATAGTGTCCACATCCTTCAGTGTGAGCATCTGTAACAACTCAGTCTCCCGGTTGCTTAATACCCCAAAATCCCGCACTGGTTCGCGTGCAAAGTAGAGCGGCTTGCCGCTGTCCAGTGTCACAAGAAGTTCCCCTGATGAAGAGCTGGAACGTGCTCGGATGACTGGGTCAAAATAGGCAAGGGAGACCGGCAACTGCTTCGGCTCAGGGGGCACCAGTTCTTCAACGTTCAATAAAACGACATCCGTATCCGATTTAAATGGAGCGACAGGGTCGCCAGGGTGCGTAACTCGTCTCAACAGACCGGTTTCAGTTGGACTGTCGTTCCCCAGCCACTCCGCTGAAGCCACGTCTAAGGCTCGGAACCTCCGCCCATTTCCCTGAACCTGCTTTTTATATGGTCTCGAGCAGAACTGTACGGGCAAGCCTGGATGATGCGTTGAAACATGGGAAATGATCCTCAAGGCTGAAGCTTCAGAACCAAGCACGGCATATTCGGGCTGATGGAGAAAGGTGTAGCCACGGTCCAGGAAACGACTGTAGCTGGCCTCGTTGGCTGTAAGTTGATGCAGATGCAGATGAGCGATTCCGAGCTGTTCGAGCTCAGGCAGCAGTGAACGAAGACGTTCCTCATCTTCCGGGATCATTGGGATCTCAACCACTACTCGGGGAAGAATACCGACTGCCAGACGGACAGCTCGTAGATCATAATCATGTGCCGAAATGTCGAAACGGACTTCATCGAGTCCGGCATCAGCGAGCGCGTGCAGCTTGGTTTCATCTGCGAGGATACCATTGCTGTAAAGCCAGATGTAGAGTTTGTCGCCGAATCGTGCACGGAGGGCAGTCAGGAAGGAGAGCGCTTTTGGCAGGGCAAGCAATGGTTCACCACCTGACATGCCCACTCCATGAAACCCGAACCGTTCCACATAGTCACAGTATTCCGCCGGATCTTCAAAGACGAGGCCGGAGGCATTGGGTGGTTCGTCCTCATGGATTCGTTTGTCGATCGGGCAATAGAAGCAGGGAGCATTGCATACACGATTGATGAAAAGGCAGGACCAGGTGCCCTCCGCGCAGATCTGGCAGCCGGGTGAAAGAGGTCCGTTGTGGGGTTTTTGTTGGCAGAAGGAGTGGTGGATCGTTGAGGGTAGAGACTGCAGCAAGTTCTGACGGTCACAGTTTACGGTTTCCACCGCCTCTTCCGTGATCCAGTCCAGCTCGTAATACGCATGACCCAGCCTGCGGTAAATCTCGTCCGCGGCACGCTCGTACTGCCTCGATCCCATCATACTCATCCTTGTCCCAAAGAGCTAAAAACCGGTGCGTTCCGGTCGAGGTAGAAAACCTGCAAAAGATACGTATAAAAGAGGATTAGCCTATAGAGACCGAGGAGGCAACAGGTCAAAGAAGAATACGTTCCAAAGCGGGGAATCGGCGTGTCAAGAGCGCATCCAGACTGAAATGTCCTGGTCCGGTCAGCAGCAGGATTGCATAGCCCGAGCCAAAAAGAAGCGCCTTCTCCTTCGACGAAAAGGGATCAACCCCGTGGATTACAAAAAAGGCGATGATCATCGTGAAAATCAAAGGAATCGAGACGAATCGGGTCAGTAGGCCAAAGACTATGAAGATGGATGCAAGGACTTCCGCACTCACGGCGAGTGTCAGACTGGAAAATGAACCAATCCCCAGAGGGTCAGCGAAACGTTGAGAGAGTTCGGGGAAACGCTCCAGCTTACTCAGACCATGAGCAAAGAGCATGGTGAACCCAATGGTTAATCGTAGCAGCAGCAGACCCAGATCCATGCGGTATCGTGTAATGTCACTAAATGACATCCAGGTTTTCAAATTGTTGATCCTCAATTGCGGTACAACAGCACGTCCACTAAGTTAACATCACACTATGGAGGTCACAGTGAAGTTCCTATCATCTGCAGCTTTGCTAATGCTCATGATCTCGCTTCCATTTGCTGCGAAAGCACAACCTTTCCCATTCCCGGCCGATCCTGCCATTCTCGCTCTTGCTGATCAAGTCAGCGCGGATTCATTGGAGGCCTCCATTGACCAGCTCGTTTCCTTTCACACACGCCACACCTATTCGGATACCCTGTCCGAAACGACGGGAGTTGGTGCAGCCCGGAACTGGGTTCGGGACGAGTATGCTCGTCATGGATTGGATGACGAGTTGTTTCCATGGATGGGAAATTGGGACGGCAGTCCACACCTCTGCTACAACGTCACGGGAACCTATGGAGGATCGGGGGAGGTTGAGCGCTACCTGATCCTCGGTGGTCATCTGGACTCGAGGACCGTTTCGAGCTCGGACGTCACCGGTTTTGCCCCCGGTGCTGATGATGATGGCAGCGGCGTCGCAGCGATGATCGAGATTGGACGACTTCTTGCCAACCTTGAACTCGGACCCACCATCATCCAATCAGCATTCACCGGGGAAGAACAGGGATTGCTGGGCTCAAGCGCCATGGCGGAGGCCTTTGCTGCGGATTCCAGGAATGTGACAGGCATGCTGAGCATGGATATGCTGGCCCATACCGTTTTTCCAGATGGCACAATCGACACGAGTACGGTTCGCATCTTTAGTGCTGGACCGCAAGGGTCGAGTTCACGTCAACTGGCACGCTATGCCAAGTGGGTGGGAGAGGCCTATGCGGACGGGTTGACCGTCACGTTGATCCCAGCGGAGGACCGACCGGGACGTGGTGGTGACCACTCTTCCTTCTCCGATGCTGGCTTCCCAGCGATTCGTGTCATCGAAACCGGAGAGGATACGGATTTTCAGCACGATGATACCGATCTGCCCGAGGCAATGGATTTCAATTACTTCCGAAAAAATGTCCGTCTTGTCCTCGGCGTAACCGCTACTATTGCGCAGGCTCCGCCCGCACCCGAACCTCCCCAGGTTGTGAATATGGCTGATGGTGAGTCCATTCAGGTCAGTTGGCCGAGTGGGTATGTCCCGACCGGGGGCACCTCTTATGTTGCCGTGCGCTATACAGATGAGACCCATTGGGACCAAATGGTGGAAGGAGAAAATGATCGCGACATCGCTCTTTCCGGTTTCATCGAAGGTGACGAGATTGCCATCAGTATGTCAGTCACAGATGTCAACGGACTCCCCTCACCCTTTAGCGACGAGGTTTTCATCACCGTCTCGTCAACAATCGATCCTCCTTCCAATTTCAGAGGGACATCTGGGTTCAACTCCGTCTTATTACGATGGACCCCTGTGCAGATTCCGACGGTAAGCCATTACGATCTGGAGCGTGCGGAACCGGGTGGGGATTTCACAATCATCCATGAAATAGAACCAGATGATAGCAGTCGGTTCGAGTGGGATATGCCCCAAGGCCAGCTCTTTCTCTATCGAATGGTGACTGTGTTGGAGGATGGCCGTCGGAGCGCGCCGTCTAAAGTAGTCTATGGTGCGCTGATCGGGCATCAGGGAGGCATGCTTGTTGTGGATGCAACCTCTGATGGGGATGGAACCCCCGGTTCACCACAAGATGACGTGGTAGACGATTTTTTTGCCTCAATCCTGCTGAACTTTAACGTGGCAGAAATTTGGGATCTGGCTGATAGTGTAGCAATAGACCGTCCACTGACCGACGCGGATCTTGGCTTACACCAGGTTGTGGTGATCCATGCAGATGGACTGGACAACAATTTCAGCGAAAACAGTGAGGCGATTCGCCAATTCATCGCGCATGGTGGACGGCTTGTCCTTTGCGGGTGGCGGCTCTCATCATCCCTTGGTAACAGCCGGAATTTTTCGGAAACCTTTGATGAGGGTACACTATTCCGCGATGTGTTTGGAATCGAAACGAGTACGGTCACCGCAGTTTCCGATCCGCAATTTATCGGCGCATCGGGGGTAGAGTGGAGGTTCCCCGATGAGACGTTCCCGGATGTCGAGTTAAATACCGACTATTATCCCACCCTTCCGGGCGCACTTCCGATCATGGATGTCCTGACCCTTGATAATTCCGGACGATCAGTTCCGATTTATGCGTTCAACGCAGCAGACGGGGCAGATTCCGAGTATCATGGAGAGATATCGGGGATCATGGATGGCCAGGTTCAGCCCGGGTGGGTTCTATTCGACTTTCCTCTTTCGGCGATGACAGAACTGAGCGCCACAAACGCTATCACTCATGCACTGATGACGATTGGTGTGGAGGAAGTGGGCGTGGATGAGGAAGATCCTTCTCTCATGCCTGTCGGTTACCACATTGTCGACACGTGGCCCAATCCCTTCAATCCGTTAGTGACCATCACTTTGTCGCTGCCAAATGCTGCTCATGTCACCCTCTCTGTTACGAATTTACTTGGCAGGGAGGTCGCTGTGTTGCACCAGGGAAACATGAGCTCGGGGTTGCATGCAGTGTCCTGGGATGCACTTGGCCAGGCTTCCGGTCCTTATTTCGTACGTTTCGAATACCCGGGGAGCAGCGAAGTGCGCAAAGTGATGTTGCTACGCTAGCGAACCAGACGGCGAGTGTGTCTCCACAAATTGTTTCGTGACATACGACAGTAACTATTCGACCCAACCTCCAGTCCAACAGCGGAACCATTGCATGGAGGTGGTATGCGTTCGACGGCGCTACGTTTCTATTTCCGTCACATTCGCAGCAACAAATTGATGACCTTGATCAGCCTGCTCGGCCTTGCGGTCGGGATGGCGGTCTCAATTCTGATCACGCTTTATGTCACGCACGAATTGAGCTATGATCGTTTCCATCCCGACTCAGATCGAACCTACATGATTGGAGCGAAGGCTCGTTTCGGTGGATCGCAGGAGATCAATGCACAATTCGCATCGGCGCCGATGCCGGTGGACCTGAAGCGTGAAATCAACAGCATAGAAGAGTACCTACGCATCGAATTTGGCAATCAGGATGTACAGATGCGTGCCGGGGTCAAGGAATCCGTGGAACCGCTGGCGATTTACGCCGATTCCTCCCTCTTCGACATCCTCGGTTACACCCTCGCGCAGGGTGACCCTGCCACAGCACTATCACGTCCCAATAGTATTGTTCTCGCCCGTAGCGCTGTCCATCGTCTCTTTGGGGAAGAAGATCCTGTCGGGGAGACAGTTAAGCTATACGGCTCGCGTGATTATACCGTCACAGGTGTTTTTGATGATGTGTCGCAGTCCTCCCACCTCGAAGGGTTCACGGCGGTGATGTCCTGGAATTCGAGGAATATCCAGGATGATCAGGACTGGATGAACAACCTCAACTATCTCACCTACCTGCGTCTTCAACCCGGCACCGATCCTGATGAGGTGGTTGAGGCAATGAATGCTTCGGCACAGCGCCATATCGGAGAAACCCTCGAGCAGATCGGGGGGACCTTTGCCTTTCACCTGATCCCCCTCGAGAAGATTTACCTGACCTCCGATTTCAGCTTCGAGGCGCAAAAAACCGGGTCTCTGAGCTATGTGATTCAGTTTACAGCCATTGGGATTTTTATCCTGCTGATTGCGGTTTTGAACTATGTCAACCTGACGACGGCTCGCAGCACGAAACGAGGCAAACTGGTTGGTATCACCAAATCACTGGGAGCATCGCGTGCCCAGTTACGGAACCAGTTCCTTGGGGAATCGTTGATGTCCACCACCGCATCAATGTTGCTCGCGATGCTGTTGGTCTACCTGGTGTTGCCAAGCTTCAACCGCTTTCTCGGCCTTGATCTGACCCTCGAATGGTTGACCAATCCCTTCTTGATACCACTGGTTATCGGGTCCGTCCTGGTGATTGGTTTGCTTGCTGGTTTTTATCCTTCGGTCGTGCTTTCAACGTTTGAACCGGTGGATGTGTTGCGCGGGCAGTTGGTCAGCGGCGGCAAGGGGAATCGCTTGCGCGCGTCGTTGGTGGTTCTCCAGTTCGCGATTTCCGTCGTCCTGATTGTCAGCACGTTGGTTGTGATGCAGCAACTCAGCTATTTGCGGAATAAAGACCTCGGATATAACCGAGACCATGTCCTCGCGATCAATCTTCCCAACTGGGAGTTGATGCAACGTCATGAGATCCTCGAACATGAGATGAGCCGTCTTCCAAGCGTCCTCTCTATTGCCTCCGGCGATCAGTTACCAAACCATCTCAATCAGAACAGCCTCTTTCACATTCCGGGTGAGGCCGATGAGGACCAACTACTGATCGGGGTGATGCACATCGATCATCGCTACATGGAGATGATGGGTATCCAGCTGCGTGAGGGGCGCGAGTTTGATCCAGCCATCTCGTCCGACTCGAGCACATCGATTCTCATCAACGAGGCGTGCGCGCAGAAGCTGGGGTGGCGTGAAGTGAATGGTCGAGTGATTGAACAATATGAGTCTGGTGGGATGGACAGTCTGCTGGCCTTGAACGTGATCGGGATGGTCCATGACTTCCATGTTCAGAGCCTGCACACAGAAATTCGCCCTTTGATCCTGAGAATCTATGAAGGTGAACCAGTCTGGCTCTTTTTCCGCCTTGAACCGAACAGTGTCCGTGCAACGATGAATGAATTATCGTCGATTTGGCACGATTTTACTGATGGGCAGGTGCCTCTGAACTATCAATTCCTCGATGATCTGTTCGACCGGGAGTACCGCACGGAATTGAAGCTATCCTCCCTGTTCAATTCTTTCACCGCGCTCGCCATATTTATTGCCTGTCTTGGCTTGTTTGCCCTCGCCACCTTCGCGGCGGAACAGAGGACAAAGGAGATTGGGATACGGAAAGTACTGGGTGCGAGCGAGACGGAGATCTTCCGTCTGTTGACCATCCGTTTCATGCGTCTCGTGCTGATCGCGAATGTGATCGCCTGGCCCATCGCATGGTATGTGATGAACAACTGGCTGGAGGGGTTTGCCTACCGTATTGAGCTGGGGATTCCGCTCTTTCTTGTGGCAACGGCTATCTCGCTGCTGATCGCTGTCGTCACCATCAGTACCCAGGCGATACGAGCTTCGCTGACCAACCCGATCAAAGCCTTGCGGTACGAGTAGGGGTGGCATGGGCAGCATGCCCAAGCTTCGCACCGGAGGCGCGAATGGTGTGTCAGACGTAGGCGTCTGACACAACTGGGTTGGAAGGCTAGAGTACTCCGTCAGGTCTCCGCTTCGCTAAGGACCTGACGGAACGAATGAGATACCGAGTACAGGTTCCAACAAGGCTGGCCCCGGCAGCTCGATGCCGGGGTTTACTGTGGGTGACCTGCATGTTCTCAAAAAGTGAAGAATACCGGGCAACCAGCCTTCGCCAAGGCTACAGCCTGGCAGGCGCAGATTGCCCGGGCCACTTTGTGCCTATCGCTCGGGTAGTCCCTCGACACGCCACCGCTTCATCTCTTCCGTGTAGGCTTCTGCTGTGACCTCTTCCGGGATCTGCTGGATGCCGTGCAGGACTTCGTAGAGCAGGTGATAACCCAGTTTCTCGTCGTAAGGGAAGCGACGACCTTCCTTTGGCAGGCCGCGGCAGGTGTCCAGCACTTTTACTACCTGGCTGTGGTCGGGATGGTAGAAAAAGGGCATGGAAAAGCGCGGATTGGCCGGGTCAGGATTGGGGTTAAGCACCTGGTGCAGTGTGCTCTTGATTTTTCCACCGCTCATGAAGTTAAGCATGTCGCCCGCGTTGACAATCAAATCCCCCTTTTGCGGGCTGAGCGGTAGCCATTCGCCATCGTTGCGCTGCACCTGCAGGCCGGACCTCGTCGCGGCGGGCAGCAGGGTAATGATGTTGATGTCGGTGTGACGGCAGGCCATCAGCTCGGCGTCGCCCGGGTATTTCAGGTGACGCATGTGGCTGTCATCCACCACTTCTCCTTCCCTGTCGACAAACAAGCCAAGCATGTAGTCACGTTCGTTGCCATCTGGATCGAGATAGAGCGACAATGCTTTGACCAGCGAATAGCCGACCCGTTGGCAAGCGGCATAGTAGGCTTCGGCGGTTGGCAGGTAGTCCTGGTACTCGGCCACCGGGACATTGTGGTACGACCCGAAACACATCACCTCTTTTTCGTCCGGATCTCCGCCGCAGAGGAAGCCACGCTCGACTCGTGTCGGCATGTAGCCACGCTGGTAGCCGATTTCCGGGTAGGCGTAATGTTTGGCAAGGTGATCGTCGCCTAAACGGAACACATCACGTGCCAGACTGTAGTTTTCTTCAAGCAGGTCGCTGCGGTAAGGTGGATCGGCGAGGACGACAAAGCCGATGGTGCGAAGCGCTTCTCCGAAACGGTGCGCACCGGCCTCGATTGGCTCACCATTGCTGTCGATGATCGAATCAAACGGTATGCGTGGAATGGATGTGGGGAGATCCGGAGAACTCATGATGCCTCCCGGTTGGTGCCGTTGGTTGTCCCCCCAAGCTGCTCGATCCGTCCCATGACATCCTGTGCGATGGCACGATACGCTTCCCGGTCGCTGCCTGCTTTGGCTGCGATGGGGGACGGATCGTAGGGATCGCCAAAGCGAATAGTCACCCCATTTCCTTTGCGGTGGACAATGAGCTTGAGCATCGCTGTCCACTTCCAAGCCCCGGTTGGAGTGCCCTCGATGCGGACAGGCAGGATGCGACTGCCGGTTTTCATGGCCAGTAGTCCTACACCAGGTTTTGCGGGTAGCGGCTTACCATCTTTGCTGTTGGTCCCTTCAGGAAAGATGAGGATGGCATGCTCATGGTGCAAGGCTTCGAGTAGAACTCGTACCGCTTGTTTGTCGGACCCTCTTCGCCGGACAGGGACCGCATTTACCCAGCGAAAGAAGTGGCTCCACAACCCACGAAAAATGCCGATCTTGGCGGCATAATGGACCTCGCGAGGGATAGAAATGCCAACCAGCGGTGGATCGAGATGGGAGAGATGGTTGCAGGCGAGGACGAGACGGCCCTCATGTGGCACACGCTCCCGTCCCACGATTTTCAAACGAAACAACAGCTTTGAAATCAATCGCAACAGCGCGCTGCCGTGACGGTACACCATGCGCATCTGCGGCGCATCGCCGTAAGGGCTTCGCAAAGAGGGTTTATCCGATGCGGATTGGTTCATGATTCTAGGTTGCCATTGCTTGAGACGACCAGCAGGGTGATGTCATCGGATTGTTCAGTACCGTTGGAAAACCGTTTCACCGAACGAACCACACGGTTTACCAGAATATCATCAGGCTGGGCGATGTTTCGCTGGACGATGTTCAGAAGACGATCTTCTTCGTACATGTCCCCGGCTGGGTTTTCCGCTTCGGTAATGCCATCGGTGAAGAGGATGAGACGGCTGCCTGCAGGGAAGGGAACCTGCCCCAATTCACGGGGGAAATCGGGCATCATCCCGATCGGCAAACCAGTTGACTCCAACCAGCGATGGCTGCCATCCGGTTGCATCAACAACATCGAATTATGACCCGCGCTCGAATAATGGAGCTCGTTGTCCTCAATTCGTGCGATGAAGAGGGTGAGGAAGGATTCGGCAGGCAGCAGATGGTGCATGTGCTGGTCGAGAAGCTGCAATTCAGCGAGCGGGTCACGACCTTCTCGCGCGATAAGTCGAACCGCGCTGGAAAAGCCGGACATCCAGATCGCTGCGCCCGGACCCTTACCACTGACATCTCCGATGAGGAAGGTAAATCCATCTTTCCCGGAGGGGAAACCGTCATAGAGATCCCCGCCCATGGAACGTGCGGCAAGGTGGTAACCGTGAACCGTAATCCCGTCCGGAGCATGGAAATCGTCCGGTAGCAAACGTCGCTGAAAGGCTTCCGCCACCGTCAGCTCGGCTTCCATTCGCTCCTTTTCCAATTCCGCTTTGTGCATCAGTCGCTTATTAATCGCCAGTGCAGCGATGACTGCAAACCCTTCCAGCAGTTCCTCGTCCTGACGCGAAAAAGACCCACCGCTGGTCTGGTTCAGTACCTGAAGTGTGCCGATGACCTCTTCCCCGACAAGCAATGGTACTGACATGTAGCCACGGGTTTTGAATCCGGTTTGACGGTCAACGCCGGAGAAGTGTCGAGGATCGCTGGATACATCGGTGACACGAACTGATTCACCTTGCTCGGCGACCCAGCCGCTGATTCCCTGTCCCAACGGAACTTCAATTGTTTTCCAAACCTTTTGAGGCAAATTGGTGGCTGCTGCCATGCGCAGCACCCGACGTCTGGTATCCACGAGGAAGAGGGAAGCCGCTTCCGCTTGCAGCAGGTCCTGTCCAGCAGAGAGAATCTGGAGGATGATGTGTAACGTATCGTTCGCATCAAGGACGGAACGGGTTGCTTTCAGAAGGGCTTGTTCCTGCCTGGTCATGATGTCAAGCTCCTGTTCGGAAGTATGGGATGGAAACAGGTGTCATGATGGACGACATCAGGATCCCGCTTGCACTCGCGGGAAGATACTCCCCGATCTCATGCAAGAAAAGGTCAAACTAACAACTTACAGAAGCGCAGGCGAGCCGTCGGGAGGACGATTGTTGTCCACATGACCCTACGTATGGAATGAGTTCTTCTGCCGCGCTACCTTCCTGAAGGAGAGTACAACCAGCGAAGGAAAGCCAGGTGGGGAAATCGGGGAAAAGTGGTTTGCATGGAAGGGGACTGGACCTTTTCGCGTTGCTGGTGATCCTGATCATCGCCGCTGGCAGCATCGCATTTGCCCTTGCGAACCTTGAACCGTTGTCCACCACCCAGTTGCCAGTCTACCACATCTGGTGGGTCCAACTCCTTGCTTTACTTCTCCTTATCGCTGTAGTCTTGCTGGCGGTTCGCTCACGTGAACGAGTCGAACTGGAGCATCAACAAGAGCTGGAACGACTTCTCGCCGAACGCACCGCCGAGCTGGACTTGGCGATGCAGCAGCTGGAGCAGGCGAAAGAGGCGGAGCTTGAGGCGCGACGTTTACAAACCCTGAATCAGCTGGCCGCAACCATTGCCCACGAGTTCAACAACCCGCTTGGCATCATCCAGGGTTTCAGCGACCTGACTCAGATTGATCGATCCACCGACCAGATGCTGCGGGAACGGATGGAACGGGTGAATCTCCAGGTACAACGGATGCACAGCCTGGTACGCAAACTGCTTCGGCTGCGTACCCTGCGCGAAGCCGACTATGCCGCCGCGCTGAAAATTCTCGATATCGATGATGATGGAGCCGAGCTTGGACGGGATACCGATGCAGACGACCTCAATGCCGACCTTCCAACTGAGTAAATTGTTCGGGTAGGGGAGTTGAGGTAAGCGCAGTTTACCACGCTTGATTCTTTCTCGTGACCAGCACAAAGCAAATCCATCCCCACAAAGATGCCCCTACAAAGAAGCCCGGGTCATCAGACCCGGGCCACCCACGTGTGTACCGTGTTGCATAGAATCAGTCTGCCTGTGCGCGAATCCACTTGCCATAAGCAGAAGCGGCTGCTGCAAAACCGCCCTTTTCACTGTTGGCAACCACTTCATCGCCGTGAATCAAGCGGATACTTGCATCCAGTTCGACTTCACCCTGATAGGGTCCCTCTTCGAGGGCACGATCAATGGCATTGTCCGCATCGGCGAAGAGTGTTTCGGTCGGTTTGTTAACCAGCTCAATCGTTGCTTTCGCGCGGAAGGGTTCGCCAGTCAGTCGTTCAATCAACTCGAGGAAGGTGACAGAGTTGCCCGGCTGCCAGTAGACCTTCGCCAGATCCTCGCCCACCTTCGGATTGTCCGTGATCTTGCCATCCCGTTTCAGGAAGAAGTCGCGTGTCTGGAAAACTGCCATCTGTGCCAGCACGTAGGCATGGTAGTACGCGCTCGACTCGGACTCGGCGAGGTGGGGGATGGAGAGGACGGGACGGTCCGAGGGCATGAACATCAGCTTCTCTTCGGTCGCACGAGCCGTCTTGAGCAGGTTCTCCGGCGTCAGTTCTTCGTCACTCATCTCATACATCGCCCGTTCGAAGTAGGGAACCACCATCATCTTGCGCAGTTCGCGCGCCATGTAGGTGTGCTCTTCTTCGAGGATACGGTGGACCAGTTCCTTCGGCATCGGGTTGCCATTGGCATCCAGCGCATACTTCGCCAGCCAGTCAGGATCGCTGCACAGGCTGTCAAGGAACATCGACTGGGTTTCCGCGAAGGCAATCGAGGTCGGAGCAAACTCCTGCGCGAAGCAGGGAGCCGGCATCACGATATTCGAGAAATGGGCTGCATGGCCGCCCTCGTGGAAGAGGGTGTTCAGCGCACGGTTGCCCGCGCCAACTTGCCCAGCGGCGGCGTTGGCCGTGAAGTTGATCCGTGCAGGCCGGAACTCCCCATCCTCGACAAATGCGGGGGAAGGACCATGCATGAAGCCGTTCTCGTACTTGCCCTTACGGTCCAGCAGGTCGAGGGTGAGGGTTGCACCACGATAACGGATGCCGAGGGCGGTGAAGGTACGTCCCCACTGCGCTACCGCGGAATCGAACCGCAGGTAAGGGTCCTTCTCAGATGTAAGGTCGCCGGATGTAGTGTATTTGAAGGACCACGGTTTGACCGCACTGTCGCCGTGTTCATCCGCCACTTTGTCGATAGCGGCCTTACAGGCATCCCGTGAATTCTCTTCCAACTCATCCAGCAGCTCGAACAGACGTTCCTTGCTGAATCCTTCGCTCACCTGCACCTTCCAGGCATAGAAGTCAGGATAGCCCTGAAGGCGGGCGAAACGGTTGCGCTCTTTGACGATCTCGATGAAATCGTTTTCGAGCATGAAGGTTTCAATGGAACGCAGCCCTTCCCAGGCCGCCTTGCGCTTGCGCTCATCCGCTTCGGAGAGCAGCATCAGGTGCAGGATCTGAACCGATTTCGGGATGAAGTCACCAGAATCGGGATCGAAATAGCCCAGTTCCATCGTCCGGCGATTTCGATTCAGTACGCCTTCCATCTCGATGATCTTGCGCTGAACCTGCTTGGCATCTTCGCTCTCGATCGCATTGGCTTCGAAGAACTTGACCCATCCCTCGAGGGCGGTGCGATCGGCATGTTCAAGGTCGCCCCGCTCGAGCTCGGCACGCAGTTTCGGAAGCCAGGAGGCATCCGAGATGAAGTTTTTCAGCGCGATTTCACGTTTCTCAGCATCGCCAGGGATCGCGGATGAGAGACCCATTTTCGCTGCCCAGAAAGCATCTTCTTTTGCCACATGGACCTTTAAATAGTCCTTGGTCAATTCACTCAGCAACGACATTTTTTATCCTTTCAAACGTCTTACTGGAAACAGTCTTGTCAGCGGCGACGCTTTCCGCGTCCACGCCCATGTCCCTTCGGCTTGTCGCCTTGTCCTCCGCCAGGTTTGTAGCTGCTTGGCTCATCGACGTAGGGCACTTTCGGCGCATGGACTTCGTTCTGGTAGTAGTCGTCCAGCAGCATCGCCAGCAGCGGGAGCTCTTCATCGCTGCCTGCCAAGGCGCGTACGAGAGGATAGAAACGTTCCATGCGCTCGACCTTGAGACGGTCCCGGGCGCGCATCTTCGCTTCGAGCAGAGTCGTGGTGCGTTCCGCGACCACCTCTCGCAGCTGCTCTTCGCTGGGCAAGGGTTTCTCGATCATGGTCACCTTGAACCGCTTGGCGAGGGACTTCAATTGACGCATCTCGAGCTGGGTCAGAAGGGTGATAACCACACCACTTGCCCCTGCACGGCCCGTTCGGCCCGCACGATGGACATACGTTTCCGGATCGTCCGGCAGCTCGAACTGGATTACGTGCGACAGTTCGTGGATATCGATCCCACGTTCCGCGACGTCGGTGGCGACCAGGAAGCGCAAGGTGCCCTGTTTGGCACGTTCCATCACCTTTTCACGTTCCGCCTGGGAGACATCTGCCGACAATTCTGCTGCGTCATAGCCGAACCGTTTCAGCACCGTCGCCACATAATGCACCTTGTCCTTCGTGTTGCAGAAGATCAGGGCGGAAGTGGGGTTCTCAATTTCGATGAGACGGACCAGCGCACGATCCCGGTCGCTCTCCGGGACAATCGTGTAGCGGTGCTCGGTCTCGACAACAAGAATGTTGTCGCTGCTGAGGCTGAGGAAACCAGGCTTGGTCAGGAACTGCTGCGCCAGGCTGCGGACACGTGGCGGGTAGGTCGCAGAGAACATGTAACCCTGAATAGGGTGGCGAGGCAGGTAGCGCTGCATCTCGCGCATGTCCGGGTAGAACCCCATCGAGAGCATTCGATCCGCTTCATCGAAGACCAGCAACCGCAGGTGCTCCAGGGACAAATTGCCGCGAAGCAAATGGTCTAGAATACGACCCGGCGTACCGACAACCAGGTGTGCCCCGGCGCGGAATCCATCGAGTTGGGCTTTGTAGCCGACACCGCCATACACTTCGACGGTTCGAATGCCGACATCCTTCAGCAGGAGTTGGGCCTCGCTGGCGACCTGCTTCGCCAGTTCTCGTGTCGGGACCATGACCAATGCCTGACAGCTCGCTTCGGTGGGATCGATGATCTCCAACATCGGAAGGACGAAGGCTCCTGTTTTTCCTGAGCCGGTCCTCGACTGGATCATCATGTCCCGTTTGCTGTGGACATAGGGGATCGTACGTGCCTGCACCGGCATCAAGTCCGGCCAGTTGGCACGTTTCAGAGCCTCATTGTAGCTGTCTGGCAGTTGGTCTCGTGTGATCGGGGCGAGGGCATCTTCGGGCTGCTCAATCGGCTTGCCCGGCTGTAAATCGTCTGTCATGCCGTTTTAATCCTTAGACAATCGTTGGGACATGACCGTTCATGCCCCGCTTCTTTGTTCACTTCTTTAAACTTCGCGAAGTATAACATGATTTCGGATGGAAGTCAGGGGGAAAGGCAGATTTGTCTCGTTTGAAGGGTAGCATCCGCTCGAGCAGCATCCTTGCACTCTTTGACGTTGGGCCTATATTCCAAAGCTGTGCCTTTCAGCCCAGCTTCCCATAGAAAGCCTTTTCTGGAGTGGATCATGATTCGACGCACACTGCCGACCCTGCTGTTGGTGCTGCTGCTGACACAGATATCCTTTGCTGAACAACCAAGCGGGCGAGAGCGGTTCCTCGACCAGGCAGAAGAAATCGATCCGGTTGAGGCGGTCCATTTTGCAGATGCACTTACCGCTGCCGACTGGTATGAAGCGGACACCGACATGCTGCTCGATGGGTTCCGCGCCGCCCTCGAGGTGAAGCATGCATTCCCGTGGGGAGAAAGCTATTCGGACGAGATCTACCGTCGATATGTCCTGCCATTGCGTGTTGATGATGAACCCTTGCAGCCCTATCGCAGGCAATTCATGGACGAGATCGGGGCACGGATCGATACCATTTCCTGCCTTTCACGCGCCGCACTGGAGGTAAACCTGTGGCTGGGAGAACGTGTCGGGTTCCAGTCGACCGATTGGCGAGACCAGGGTCCCTTGACCACCCTCTCCTGCGGATTCGGACGATGTGGCGAGATGATGATTGTTGCAATTGACGCGATGCGTTCGGTTGGCATCCCGGCGCGCGGGGTGTATGTCCCGTTCTGGTCCCATTCGGATAATAACCATGCCTGGATCGAGGTCTACACGGAAGAGGGATGGAAGTACATGGGCGCATGCGAACCGGCACCACGCTTGAACCAGGCATGGTTTGACGATCCGGTACTTCGCGCCAGTGTGCTGTTGAGTCGCGGAAAGATGGTTTCCGCAGATGATCCCGATGCAGTGAAAATCGGGTCATCGTTTGCGATCAATGTGACTCGTAACTATGTCTCCCCCGCACAGCTTGTGGTCGATGTGCCTGAGGATTGGGGCGAAGAAGACCGTGTCTGGTTCTCGTTGTTCAATTTTGGCGCGGTTCGTCCGATAGTCGAGCTGGTTCCGAAAGAAGGAGTTGCCACCCTTGAAATGGGGCAGGGCGATTTCCTGCTTATGGGGCTCTACAAGGGCGAGCTCTTCTTCCAATCCTTCACCACCCAGATCGGTCGGGAAACCCATCTTTCGCTTGATACCGAAGCATCTGTCCCGCAGGTTTTCACCCTGAGTTACCCCTGGCCTCCAGTTGATCGAGAGCGTGGACCAGAAATCCTTCCCCAGCACCGTATTGATTTGGGGAACTGGAAGCGACGGGAACGCGACGCCAATCGTAGTTGGGACAGCGAATGGCTGGATCGTTGGATTGCCGAAACGAGCCCTGCCTGGGGTGCCGATCTGTTGGCGACGCTGAAACGGGCTCCTGGCAACGAGGCAACCATCTTGGATGGTGTCCTCGACCAGCCCGAGGGAAAACGGGAAACAGCAGTTTTTATCGTCTCCAATCTCTCGGATAAAGATCTGCGTGATGTGTCACCCGAGGTACTGAATCGCTGGTTGGCGCGAACACCGATTGGATTCGAGGGCGAAGATGAGCTGAAACCCTACGTCCTCGACCCGCAGATTGCTTATGAATATCCCGGCACCGGTCTGCCTGCCGATTACGTGACCGAATCGCCGAGCTACGCTTCACTGGATGAAATTCGTGCGGATGTTGCGGCCTATTCGGATTTTGTGGACGATGAAGCGCGTCAACGTCCGTTACCGCCAGTGACCATTGACCACATGCTGGCCGATGGAGTCCATGTGAGCAAGGCGAGTGCCACCATCTGGTGGACCGACCGGATGCGTCGCGCAGGCATCCCGGCCCGCTGCCAGCCCTTCAGCGAGTGGCTCGAATTCCATTTTAACGGTTCATGGTTACCTCTCTTACCGGATCAAGCGGAAAAGTTGGGTGATCTGAATGCTCTTCCAGATGTTGCAGCGCATTATGAGGAGCCTGCGATGGTGATCGTACAGTGGGCCGAATCAACCAGTGCGCCATCGTGGTATTCCGAATTCCTGCTGCTTCCGATCGGGGAGAAGGGGCTCGCAGATTATCGGTCGGATAACCCTGTCGAGCTGAAGGAAGAGGAGTCGAGTACGGTGGTGACGGTTGCTCCGGGCAGTTACCTGCTTTTTGCCGGGCGTCGCAATGGCCGTGGTGATGTGGCGATGCAAGTACAGCAGGTGGAACTGGCAAGTGAGCAAATCCAGACTATCAAGCTGGACATCACCCCACCGCCAGAACCGCCCTCCTCACGTGGCTTTGAAGTCAGCCTTGCCGATCTCGACTGGCAGCCGAAACGGGGCACCACTCACCTGCTGATCGTTCTGGGAGACAATGAACCCTCGAAGCGCACACGCGGGCTGGTGGATGAGATAACCATGAAGGGGTTGCATGTCGGGTATATCGAGGGTCTCGACAAACTGAGCGAAGGCGACCGAACCCGACTCGGCCTGGAGGATCGCACCGATGAGGGCGCGCCTTTTGTCTACTACTTCGATGAAGAGGGCAAGCTACTCTTCAGCCAGGCGGGATATGATCTCAACCTGCCAAGTCGGTTAAGGAATACGTTGCGCTAAGGTGGGACCATGTGAGCTGTTTTCGTGCCCCGGCTTGTCTTGCAAGCCGGGTTTTTGTTTTGCGAAAATCAGGTATTACCCTATTTCGTCATTGCGAACGAAGCAAAGCGTTGTGCGGCCATCTGTGTCGAATTTGGGGCGTCAGCCCCCAAACAGGGTGAGAAGGAACAGTATCTGCGACACCGTAAAACAACCCGGATTGCCACGTCATCAGGCGACGTTTCGCTTTGCCTGATTCCTCGCAATGACGTCGACCATCACCTTGTCAGTAATGGTTCGGAATGGTGATAAACTTGTCCAGTGGGGGGCGTTTGTAGCTTTCCCGCTCCGCCGGTCGATCCGGTAGTTCGATCGGTTCCGGGGTCAGATCCTGGTAAGGGATGACCGACAGCAGGTGACGGATGGTATTCAGACGTGCCCGTTTTTTGTCATCCGAAGGCACATCGTACCAGCGCGCCTCCTCGATATCCGTATAGAAGAACATCTCGTCCTTCGCCTTCGAATACTCAACCCACTTTTCACGGCTTGCCAGGTCCATCGGCGACAGCTTCCACCGCTTGGTGGGATCTTCCAGCCGTGCCTGAAAGCGACGTTCCTGCTCCTCGTCACTCACCGAAAACCAGTACTTGATCAGTGTGATACCACTGCGCACGATCATCCGTTCAAACTCGGGACAGGAGCGCATAAACTCACGGTATTCATCATCGGTGCAAAACCCCATCACTCGTTCGACACCCGCACGGTTGTACCAGGAGCGGTCGAGAAAAACCATCTCGCCTGCGGAGGGGAGGTGAGCGATGTACCGTTGGAAATACCATTGGGTTTTTTCACGGTCCGAGGGTTTGTCGAGGGCGACAATGCGTGCGCCGCGAGGGTTAAGTGGCTCAACAATGCGTTTGATCGTGCCGCCCTTACCGGCAGCATCACGACCTTCGAAGAGGATGACGACTCGCAGTCCCTTCTCCTTGATCCAGTATTGCAGTTTGACGAGTTCGATCTGGAGACGGGCCAGTTCTTTTTCGTAGACCTTCTTCTTCAGCTTTTCACTGGGAGCGTGCAGCGCCACCTCTCCGTTGCGGGAGGTCTTCCTGGTGGTCGTATTGCCACGCTTCTTCAAAGCTTGTTTACTCGGATTTTTCTGATTCCCCACCTGGACCTCCCGCCAGCTACACCGTTGTCTGCATCGTAGCAGAGTATTGGCAGAAAAGGCAAGGGGGATAGAGGGGAAAGCATTGGAAATCAGTTGAGTCAGGAGAGTTTGCGTCCGTGGCCACCGTTCATCAGACGGCTATGCTTCTTCATCCAGCGTTGCACGGAATCGTAGTCTGGGTGGGCCTGCTCCGCCTGGCGGAAGGCCTTGTCATGGTGACGTTTCTGGGTGGCTGGTTGCAGGGCATGCAGCATTTCGTGGAAAATAGTGAAGGCTACAATCGCTTCCGGGACTCGGACATCATCGAGCACCGGATGGATAGTGATCGTGTTGCTGTCGCGGTGATAGGATCCGATCCGTCGCACTCGAACAGGTGTGCGGGACGTGTCCCGACCCCAGGATACTCCAGCAGTGACCGATCCATTGAACTGTTCCTGGTTGACCCTCTGGGCGATAGAGCCGAGATCATGCACATCTCCCTGCTGTACAAGTTGGGCGGGACGTCTCCGGCGTGTCGGTTGCTCTTCTGCAGGCAGGGAACGGATGTAGGTACGCACCAGATCGGGGGCTCCACTCTTTCCAGGTTTACGGATCCAGCCAGCCAAGGAGTTCAAAACCTCGTCAGGCATGTGGCACATGTTTCGGTGTAGTCGAATCCGAACCTGCTTCGCTTCGTGACGGAAATGGACCATCGAAACACGGTTCCGTGTCAGGGTGAGGTGGACATCTTTTCCGATCCGATGCGTCAACCTGCTGGCAAGCTGATCCTTGTCGCATGGTTCCTCAAAATGGAGAGGGAGTGTATGTTGGTCCCTGGCTGGCATGAAGTCCCCTTTCAAGGCGGGAAGATGGTCGCATGGTGGGGGCAGAGGCAAGTGGGTGAGGCGAGTCCCCGGTTTCGCGTATGGCAACATTTGCTTTTTCTGGAATTTTGGATATTGGTTCGCTACCTTGGAAGGTCTGAATGAATCATGGAAACAGATGCAGCGTTGCAGAGGATTTTGCCAGTGGGTAAACATGACCGAGGGTTGCGCCGGGCAGTACTGATTGTCCTCTGCCTCGCTCTGTTTGCCATCATGCCCGGATACGGCCATGGCATATCCTCCCGTTTTTCCTATCTCCGTTTTGACAGGCTGACCAGCAATGATGGTCTCAGCCAGAATTCTGTGAATGCCATCCTCCAGGACCAGCGTGGTTTCATGTGGTTCGGAACTCAGGATGGTATCAATGTTTATGATGGCTACTCGTTTACTACGCACAAACCTGTCGCTGGCGATTCGACCACGTTGAGTGGCAACTGGGTTTATACGCTACTCGAGGACGGTCGCGGTTGGATCTGGGCGGGGACCTACCAGGGTGGAGTGAGCTGCTACCGTCCCGAAGAAGACCGCTTCTATCGCTATGTCCATGAAGAGGGCAACCCTTCTACTATCAGTCATAACGAAGTACGTGCCCTGCTCGAAGACAACGAGGGTCGAATCTGGATTGGCACCTTCGGTGGTGGGCTCGATCGTCTTGATCCACTGACTGGATCTATCGAGCATTTGCGCCATGATCCTGAGGATCCGGGGAGCGTCGCCAGCGATTTTATCACCTCTTTGCTTCAGGATAGTAATGGCTGGATCTGGGTCGGCACCTTCGGCGGTGGTCTTGATCGCTGGGATCCTGCACTGGGAGCTTTTCATCATACAAGCACCCAGGGGAAGCAAACGCTGGGATTGAATTCCGACCACATCCTCAGCCTTACAGAAGGAAAAGAAGGCGAACTCTGGATAGGTACGCAAGAAGGCCTGAACTGTCTGGATGCATCCCTCCGTGTCAAGCATACCTACTGCTATCACTCCGGACGTAGTGACGGAATAAGCGAAGGAGCAGTTGCGGCGCTACTCTTCGATCACGAAGGAACTCTCTGGGTTGGATTGGAAGGAAATGGTCTGGACCGTTACAATCCCGAACAAGGTACTTTCGACCATTTTCGCCATAATCCAGTTGATCCCTCCAGCATTGCCTACGACCTGATCTGGAGTCTTTACGAAGATCGTTCAGGTGGTGTTTGGATCGGGACAAATGGCGGCGGAGTATCTCGTTTTGACCGAGCACGCAACAGGTTCAATCTGCTTCGTTCGATTCCCAGCAACCCAAACTCATTAAGCCAGAGTGACGTGCGTGCCGTCTACATTGATGATGATGGCATCCTCTGGGTCGGAACCGAAATGGGTGGTTTGAACCGTGTGGATCGTGCACGCGGAATTGTCACCCACTACCGTCACAAACCTGATAATCCACGTTCCATCAGCAGCGACCGTATTCGAGCAATCCATCGTGATGGAAAAGGACGACTCTGGGTCGGCACTCGTGGCGGTGGTCTCTGCCTGATGAACGAACGAGCCGGCACCTTCACTCGGTACGAAGAGGATCGTCTGTCGGATGATTGGGTCCGTGTCATTTTTGAAGATGAAGATGGCCGTCTCTACATCGGTACCGGCGGCAGCGGGTTGGATATCATCAATACGGAGAAGGGGACGCTTACCCATATCCGTCGAAATACCGGTGATCCCACCACGATGAACCGTAACATTATCACCGTCATTTACCATGACAGCCAGAATAATATCTGGATCGGGACGCGCGGTGGTGGATTGTCGCGTCACAATACCGACGGTGGTGAAGGGGAGGTGGAAACCTATGTTCACGCTGAGGATGATCCGGCTTCTTTGAGCCACAATGTGGTGCTGAGCGTACAAGAAGACCTGGAAGGGAGAATTTGGGTTGGCACACCTGGTGGTCTGAATCGTTACAATCCTGAGGACCAAAGTTTCACTTCATTCTACATGCAGGATGGTCTTCCTAATGATGTCATCTATGGAATTCTGCCGGATGATGCGGGCAACCTCTGGCTCAGTACGAACAATGGGCTCTGCAGGTTTAATCCTGAAAATCTCACTTTCCGGAACTACAATGCGAATGATGGACTGCAGAGTAATGAGTTTAACCAGTCCGCTTACTACCGCGCAAAAGATGGGGAACTCTTTTTCGGCGGGCTATACGGCTTGAACAGTTTTTACCCGCACCACA
The DNA here is from genome assembly GCA_020444265.1 of bacterium. Lineage (GTDB taxonomy): Bacteria > Electryoneota > Electryoneia > Electryoneales > Electryoneaceae > JAHLLH01. The sequence goes on along the minus strand of JAHLLH010000013.1, from coordinate 45,999 downwards.
TCGAAGAGAATACCTACATCCCGCCGGTTGAGATTACCGCGATCAACACATTTGATCGAAAGATCCCTTACAATTCAGCCCGACAAGGGGATCAGACGATCACCCTTCCCTACTCGAAGAACCTGCTCGCCTTCGAATTTGCCGCGCTCAACTATACGAATCCTGAAAAGAATGAGTATGCTTACATGCTCGATGGGTTTAATGATGATTGGGTGTTCAGCGGGAATCGTCGTTTTGTCAGTTACACCAACTTGAATCCTGGCCGCTACACCTTCCGGGTTCGTGGCTCCAACAATGATGGTGTCTGGAACCAGACTGGAGCAGAAGTGGCGCTGGTGATTACACCGCCTTGGTACCGTACCTGGTGGTTCGGTGTGCTGGTCGCCCTCTTTGTTCTCGGACTCTTCCTTGGTTTCAACCTGTTACAGGTCTTAACCATGCGGCGGGCGAACCGTCAACTGGAGAGGAAAGTCCAGGAGCGAACTCGTGAGCTGGAAACCGCCCTCAAGCAGCTTCACGCGAGCCGGGAGATGCAGCTCGAGTCGGAACGATTGCGCACTGCACAGCAGATGGCCGCATCGGTGGCGCATGAATTCAACAATCCTCTGGCGATTATAAGTGGCGTCTACGATTTGTACGAACGTCAGATGCGTGACTCCGCTCCGAAGGAAATCGCGGATCAGCTCAATCGGATTCCGAAGACCATCCAAAGGATGAAGAGTCTCGTGCGTCGTCTGCTCAATATCACCGAGGTACGTGAAGCGGATTATGCGGCAGGGATGAAAATCCTGGAATTGAGCAGCGAAGAGCAGCAACTCGATGCAGGATTAGACCAGCAGGAAACCAGCGAAGGAACCGATGAAAAGACATAATGGTAAGCCAGCTGTTTAGCGAATAATCACAAACTTGCCGACATTGATGTCACCTCGATTCCCCGGGGTGAGATCCTCCACACTAAAGAGATATAATCCAGACGAGACTTGTTGACTGTTCCTGTTGTTCAGGTTCCAGGGTTCTGCATGGGCCGCATTCCACTGGCTTAGACGACTCGTCCTGACACCGGAATCGTGTTGGATCATCTGGACCAAATCCCCAGATACAGTAAAGATACGGATCATGCATTTCGCTGGCAGATTGTAGAAGTAGATTCGACGATCTGTCTGTCCGTAAAACTCGGGGGTGCCATCATCCCGATTCTCCCAGGAGACGAAGGAGGTGTCAATGTTATTGAAGGTCAATGGGAGGAAGTGCTGCGTGTAATTCTGGTCGCCACGATATGGATTTGGGACGACTCCCGGCTTACGGTCAGGATTGCCAGATGGAGCAATGAAGGTGGAGCTGATTGCCTTGGCACTTTCCAGCGGCTCAATACCGGAACGAGGATCACCATAGTCATAGGCGGTAATCGCATAGTAGCGTGGGATAAGTGCGTTCACGGCCCCGACCCGATATTCATAGAGCGAGTCACTCACCGTAATATCATCCATTCCGATGTTGTTCCCGACTGGTGCCAGAAAGCCCTGGATTTCTTCTCCATCCGGTGTTTCATGGATCACAAAGGGGGATAAACCCGGGATCACTTCTGGACCGACCGGTACGGTCATCAGGCTGTCATCGTCGCTGAAATAAGCGAAATTGACCTTGTCGAATTCAGCGAGGAAACTGTATTCCGTTTCGAGCCCCGAGTTGGAGACGTAGATCCGGTAACCTTCAAAGTCGTTGAGGTGCGAGAATGGGTCCGTGTACGTCGAATCCTCACTCGGAAAGGGACTCCATTGCAGGTAGAGGACATTGCCCTCTGTCCGGAATCTGATCTGGGGTGAAGGAGGTGGGGGAGGCCCCTGGAAGTCCGGTTCGCCATCACCGGCATCGAGCAGATTGTTCAGGACGGTGTAGTCGTATTTCTGAGGACGGGGTGCTTCATCTTCTTCCTGCTGGAGGATGCCATCACCCTCTCCCTCATCTGCACCGGGATAGATCGCTTCCACGAGTGTTCCATCATAGCTGGTGAAGCTGATCGAGTCGCCCGGGATCAATCCGAAAAGACCATCCAGCCCTGCATCTTCCCCGAACCATGTGTCCCCATTTGTGTCAATCATCGGGTTGTCGTACACCTTGGCGGCCCAGTCGGCATTGACCTGAAAATCGAGGTAATTGTACTTGGTCGGGTCGATCAGGGTATTCGAAGATTGAAAGTTGTTCCGGTCGTGGAAATTGCGACCACCGACAAAGGCGACGGTCATTGAGAATCGTTCCCCAGGGTTCAGACGATATACACGTTCCCCAGCTTCGTCGATGTAATCGAAGACTCCCAACGGTCCCCAGGAGAGCAAGTAGCGAGTATCAAAACCCGATGCTACGGAAATGGGATTTGGGAGAGTGGTTGGACGCCACTCGTGTTCCTCCTGCACTTCCCCAGTAAACCGATCGACGAATCTTTGTGGGTTGTTCCTGATGTAAGCCGGTTCATCGACGTAGACCTGGTCAAAATCGAATTCACGGTTGGAGAGAAGAAAATAGCGACGTTCATCGCCGTAGGGCGTGCCCTGGTCGCGTGTCCAGTCCCCGCGTGAATGATCATCCACCCAGGCTGGTCCATAATCGAGTTCATTGCTTGATCCGGTCACCCACCAGTTGAAGGATGTACGCAGTTTCGGGTTTGGGGCGCGGACGACCCGGGCGCCGACGACATCTGGGCTGTCGAAATTGCTTCCGGAAGAAACACCCACCGCTCGACCATCATTGTCTGCGATCCATGCGGAGTTGATCGTGAGGTTGACCGAATCCTGAGACCCCTCCGGTCGGTAGGTGAAGTTCCGGATGAACCCGCATAGGTCATCGTTGTAACGTGTCGCCTCGTTGATCGAACCGACATCCCCATCCACATACAGGCCCACGTAGACATTTTTAAGGTACTTGTCCGCGATATTCTCAATCTCGTAATCAATCAGGATAAAATCACTGGCGTAGTTGTAGGACCAGGCATAGGAACGTTGGGTCACCTTGATACCAAGAGGAATGTGCTGACCGTCGGTTGGGTTGTCGATGGTCGAACCGCCCGGACGGACTCGATGGGTATCGCTGTAAACGGCATAAAAATCCTGTTCGGAGACTGCCAGCGGGTCGCTGACAAAATCACCGAGGCAGTTGAACGCGTTTGCACGGGTGGATCGCTCCACAATCCCGTTGCCCGGAGGAGGGCCGGGATACATTTCTGTCTCAAAGGTGGTCGGAGAAACCCCCTCGCTTACCCGAGGGTATTCGAAAGCTTCTTCACGGATGACCGCCCCGATCCAGACACCGGACTGCCAGAGATACTGCACCCCGCTGCCACTCGGGTATTCAAATTGCGGTGCCCAGTCGCCCGTGCATGGGTCCAGCATGTTGCCGTCCAGGTTCGGCTGTTTGTTGCCGATATAACCCCAGTTAGCAACGTTGACACGGATATTGCCGACATCATGGACACGGTTTTCTGCCTGGATGTCGGCAAACGATCGGTAAGGAAAAGGGGATGCGACAGGGCCGCGGGGAGCGTCCTTCAAGGAAGGCGTGAACGCTGGCTCAGCCCTGAGGTCTTTGGTGTGAATCGTTGACACGAAAAGGATGGCAACAGATGCGAGTAGTAAATGTATGCGATTCCAACCCAACGGCATGAGGTACACCCTTCAGTGTGGCGGGGAAAATGAAAGATACGTGTGAAACTGCAATTCGACAAATAGTTCGATACTGGCTGTACAACTTGTGTCCTTCGTCCCACCTATTCAGCGGTTTCGGCTTGAACGATTGGATAAAAGCAAGGGTGCTGAAGCAACTTATCTAATTCGCCATTAAAATGCTCAAGGATGGGGATTGCCTGTGGTTCGAGCAGCAGGGGGAGCAAAGTCTTGTCGTCTGCCACGAATCCGATGATCCAACGCCCCGGTCTACGAGCTTCAAACAGCGTTTTCATCCGCTCTTCATCGGGCAGTTCATCCTCCGTTCCAGCCAGCAGCCATGCGGAGCCGGGTCGTGAACGAAGGGTTCGCAACAACGCTTCGCCCCCGGGTAGATCATCCCCAGTCGGAAAATCGAGCAGCAGAGTGTCATCCCGATTCGAGAGGTTGGTGACCAGAGCGACATGGTGCAGGAGGGAGGAGTCGTTCTCCTCCGAATGGGCTGTTGCACGGTGAATCGCGACCATCACCGGACGGTTGATCCAGGCAGACATCAACCAGTTCTGTACAAAGGAAAGGGTGGCTGGGAGACGGCTTGCACCGGGTGCAAACTGTTCGAGTACCAGGTCGGCATCCTGTTTTGTTCCCGCCTCATCAGGGTGGTCCAACCATAGTTTTGGGAGGGATGTGGTTGCATCCCCCTCGACAAGCACGAGGTCGTGGAGGGGTGCCAGCAGACGGAGAGTATCCTCCAGGCCGTCGTGCAGATCGAGGTGCAGTTCCAATTTGTTTTTCGATGTGAGGGCGAGGGAATACTCCCGCTTCCTGTCCGGCTCCGAATTGTTCTGCTCCTGAATCACGAGCGCCACGTTGATCGACTGTTTTGCCAGCGCGGTCGCCAGCTGATGCATCAGGTCGGCCCGTCCCGAGCCGGGGATTCCGCTCACGGCGAGGACAGTATGGTGTTGCCAGGCGGATGGGGTCATCGATCTGCCGGGTTGATGAGCTGATTCACAAACGTACAACGTAAAACCAGTCAAGGGTAGTCACCTTCCGCCCGCGATTTACAACGGCTGATATCTACAAAAGGTGTGTTTAACCCCTTGATCTTGAACAGAAAAGAGCCAATCTTAAAGAAGCAGCATCCCCCAATCAGATGGAGTTCCAATGCACTGGCTTCGCATTCCTGCACCCCCGCCCGGTGACACTTTTCGTGCACGTTGGTCGAGTTTTTTCCTCCCCCTTCTTCCAATTTTGCTGCTGCCGTTCTCCGGCTGCACGCTTCACTTCGACAAGTTCAGTGCGGATATCTATTTCGATTCGCTGGTGCAATGGCCAGATCCGACACCCCAGGAACAGGTCTACGTTTTTGTCAGCAAATCGCCGCAGCGGAGCAGCGACCGGCTGGTCGCTCCGGATAACACCGTTTTGGTCGAGGTGAACGGTGTCCGTTTCGAACGGCAAAACGAGGATGGCTGGTTTGGCAACGATGATTTTGAACTGGACACGGAGGACCCCGCTTACCATCTGTTGATCGGAGCAACCAACAGTGGAACCGGCAGCTTCAACGGGTTCCGTGACATTCTCCATTGGGAAACGGTTGCTTTACCGGATTCTGTTCCGAGCAGCTTTCAGATAGGTTTCAACAGGGGGTTGAACAGCGGTGCGCATCTGAGCCTTGAGCTGGTGAGTGATCAGGAAGATTCCTTGCTGACCAGCTATGGAGAAATGGTGAGCAACTATGATTCTCTCCTCGTGTCCATGGAAAACCTGCCTGTTGGAATGACGCTTTACTGGAGACTTCAGTGGGAGATCATCAGCGAGAGCAGCATGCTCGAAGCAGCTGACCTGGGGACTGTTACCCCCATCTACCGAAGAACGCTGCTGGGATCTTCAGTTGTTGTGGAACCAAGTGAAGCAGGGGAGGAACAATGATGAAACGTCTCTTGCTCACCCTCGTGCTGATAACTGCGATGGTCATGTTGACTGGCTGCGGTTCTTCCGAGAATACCACCAGCTATTTCCTCGAGATGAACGTCTTCCTTCATTCGGATGATACGACTGGGGACGAAACCACTCGCTACCAGGCGAGTTTGAACCGGCAAATCGAAGAACGGGACAGCTTTATCTTCAGCAGCACAACCATTATAGTTGACCCGGTCTACAACGCGATTCTTGAAGCTGGGGAAGTGACGCTCGAGGAACAGATCGAAAATGGGTTTTACGTTGGCCAAATGAGCACACTTCCAGATGCTGACGAGAACTGGCCTTTGATGCTGGATGTGGATGGTTTGATCTTCAACTGGACGGACGAGTATCCGCACCAACGTCTCGACCAGCTATCCCTGCCCGCAGCATTCCATGTGGGTGATACCCTATCGCTTGGTGGCATGACACCTGGGTTCCAACTCCAAGTGGATGTACTGAAGCAACAGGAATGGGGACTCGAAAAGATTGGCTGGGATTCTCCTTATGTGGGGCGCACAGAAGATGTTGGGGAAACCCTGTACGTGGACGTCACGCACATCGAAGGTTCATGGAGCGAGACGGGTGACCTGCTATGCAAGATCGTCTACCGACTCTACCGACGTTTTCCATTGATCGTTAAGGAGTAATAAGGTGGAAGAGGGTCACCTGAACGGTTGTTCCGTCTCCCTCTTCCGTACGTACCACACAAGACAATCACAGGATCGACTTGCAGATTTTGATCAAAGCCACACGATGCTAACGGATGCTGGCATTTTTCCCGTGATCTGCCCTTTGAGGAGGCTGCCATGAAACATGTTCGCTATTCTATTTTTGTCCTTCTTCTTCTTGTATTGCTTGTTCCTCAACTTCATGCTCAATCCGGCAAGATTGTCGGTAGCGTCGTGGAAAAAGGGACGGGTGATCCGATTATTGGCGCCAATGTGATAATCGAGGGGACTGGCCGAGGAGCATCAACAGATTTGGATGGGCGATTTGTAATCCTTGCGGTTCCTGTCGGCACCTATACTATTTCTGCCTCAGCAGTAGGCTATACCAGACAGACGATAACGGATGTAGTCCTCAGTGAATCCAGAACTACGCTCCTGGAATTTGAACTTGTCTCTTCTGCCTTCCAATTGGAAGAGGTAACGACAGTCTACAGCATGCCATCGGTGGAACTTGATGTCTCATCCAGGGCCATGGCCACACGCATTCCAGGTATAGGGTCAGGAAGGTTTCATTTGCCCTACCGCCGCTCAGGTGAATTTGGCGGACGTGCCGATGCGGGGAACGAAGAGTACGGACATTTTGTAGAGAATCCATACCTCTCCACACTCGTCTCGCCTTTGTCGACCTTTGCGATTGATGTGGATCGTGCATCCTATTCGATCATGAGAAGCTACCTCGATCAGCATCAGCTCCCACCGTTTGATGCAGTCCGCCTCGAAGAATTTGTCAACTACTTCGAGTATAACTACCCGGTACCGGAATGGAATGACCGAATTGCGATGGACGCGGTCCTATCCGATTGCCCCTGGAACGGCGATCATCAGCTGTTGAGGGTAGGATTGCGGACCCCTGACCTGCAGGAAGAGGATCTGCCACCAAGCAATTTTGTCTTCCTGATCGATGTCTCGGGTTCGATGAACTCGCCGGACAAACTTCCCCTGTTGGTCTCGGGCATGAACCTGCTGGTGGATGCGATCAGAGAAGAGGACCGTATCGCGATCGTAACCTATGCAGGTCGATCCGGGACCGTTTTATCCTCGACGCCAGGTAGCGAAAAGGCGAACATTCGTGAAGCGCTGGATCGATTGAGGGCAGGTGGTTCGACAGCCGGTGCGAGCGGAATCATCAAAGCGTACCAAGTCGCAGGAGAGAATTTTATTGAAGATGGTAACAACCGTGTGATTCTCGCCACGGATGGTGACTTCAACGTTGGTATTTCGGACATGGGTGGGCTTGAAAAGCTGATCACGGAGAAGCGTGAGTCCAACATCTTCCTCACCGTGCTCGGGTTTGGTCAGGGCAATCTGAAAGACAACCGGATGGAATTGCTGGCGGATAAGGGCAACGGTAACTACAGCTACATTGATAACTTGAACGAGGCAAAAAAATCCCTCGTCAAGGAGTTGGGCGGGTTGTACACTGTGGCGAAAGATGTCAAGTTGCAGATCGAATTTAATCCCTTTTACGTATCGGAATATCGTCTGCTTGGCTACGAAAACCGGCTTCTGGAAGATGAAGAATTTGACGATGATACCAAGGATGGCGGCGAGATGGGAGCGGGCCATTCAGTGACCGCTTTCTATGAGATCATCCCGGCTAAAAGTGGTGCATCGGAGGTTACCGGTACTACGGGTTTGAAATACCAGCAGACCAAACTGAACTCAGCGGCTGAACGGAGTGGAGAGTTGGCAAACTTAGCCTTCCGATACAAGGAACCTGAGGGGAGTACAAGCCTGCGCAGGGATATTCAGATTGCTGCCAAACACCTCCCACTAAAGAAAACCAGCGATGATTTCCGCTTTGCGACCTCCGTAGCAGAGTTCGCCCTCCTGTTGCGCGAAAGCGAGTACGCCGGCGAAGCAACCTTTGAACAGGTGCTCGAACTGGGGAAAAAGAGCAAAGGTGCTGACGATAACGGGTATCGTGCAGAATTTCTCCAGCTTGTGGAACGTGCCCAGATAATCGCTGATCAGATGGAGAAAGAAAAGGAGATGGAGGAGCGACAAGAATGGCATGATCGGTGAGCCTCTTGCCTCACAGGATCCACTGGACGGTTTGTTGGATCGTGGTTGCCACCTTCGCCTGCTTGATGCTTCCCGCATCATCGCAGGCGAGGGGTATTATCTACGGTCATATACGCAACGCAGAAACCGGCGAACCGGTGGGGAAAGCGACCATCAAATTGAGCAGTGAAGGTTTCCGGAAATCGATTACCACCTACCGCGATGGCTTTTATTCCGTTCCAGCCTGGTCGGCCGGAGAGGTCCACCTATCCGTAGCCAGGCCGGGGATGGAAACAGTGGCATTGGATACGGTTTATCGCGGTCCCCCGAATCCGTTACGGCTGGACTTCCAACTCAAGCCGTTGCCAGGTGGTGGCCTGGGTGGTGTGAGCGACAAAGTGCTTGAGGCGCGGACCGGCGAACCGATCGTATGTGCCAATATCATTGTGCTTGAGACTCGTCTGGGAAACGAAACCTAACTGGATGGTACGTTCAAGATCGAAAGGCTGCCGGTAGGACAATTCGCCCTCCAGATTGCTGCGGTGGGTTACGAGCCGCAGATCGCGGAGAATGTTGAGGTTCGCCCGGGCGTGGTTGTATCCTTGAAGAAGCCGATTCTGTTAGAAGAAGCGGAACGGGTCGTGGCCCCTGAATGCGGTCCAGAAATATCACCCACATTCGTACCCATGGACACCATCCCACCCGGAGAGCAGCCGGAATGATCTCACCGCTTCACCAGCAGATTAACGATGCCGTGCACAAGGTGTGGGGCTACAAGACGCTCCGTCCGATGCAGCGGGAGGCGATGGATGCGATCCTGACGAAACGGGACAGCCTTGTGGTGCTGCCGACTGGTGGGGGCAAAAGCCTCTGTTTCCAGGCGCCGGTGCTGGTCACCGAAGGATGGGCGTTAGTCATTTCGCCGTTGATCTCGTTGATGAAGGACCAGGTGGATGCGCTCGAGGCAGATGGTGTCCCCGCCGCAGCGATCCACAGTGCGAACACGCCTGAGGAACGGGACCGTGCGGCAAAGCTGATGCGCTCCGGCAAGTTGAAGCTACTCTATGTTTCCCCGGAACGATTGGTCCAGCAAAAATTCCTGAGCTGGCTGAACCGTCACCCACCGGTCTACCTCGCCATCGATGAGGCCCATTGCATCAGCATGTGGGGGCATGATTTCCGTCCGGAATACAGACGGCTGCGTGAGCTGAAGGATCGCCTGAAAGGCATCACGCTACACGCATTCACCGCGACGGCCACCGAACGAGTCCGTCAGGATATTGTCGAGCAACTCGACTTAAAAGATCCCTCGCTGCTGGTCGGCCCGTTTGACCGTCCCAACTTGACCTACCGTGTCCGTCGTCGTCACGATGCACAGCAGCAGGTGCTCGAAGCGGTCCGGCGTCACCCGGGACGTGCCGGGATCGTCTACCGGATTCGTCGCAAAGATGTTGAAGAAACCGCTGCCTTCCTGCGGAAAAAGGGGATCAAGGCGCTGCCCTACCACGCTGGCCTGGAAGAAGAGGAACGAGTCGAGAACCAGGATGCTTTCGTGCGGGACGAAGCCGATGTGATTGTGGCGACCGTCGCGTTTGGGATGGGCATCGACAAGCCGGATGTGCGCTATGTCATTCATGCCGGGATGCCACAATCAGTCGAGCATTACATGCAGGAGAGTGGACGCGCGGGTCGTGATGGGCTTGATTCTGAATGCCTGCTGCTCTACAGCGATGCGGATGTGGCAACCTGGACCCGGATTTTCGAACGGAGTAACGGTGAAAACGGTGACTCCGAAAGCCAGCTTGAAGCGAAGCTGGAACAGCTGTACGGCATGCGGGACTACTGCCGCAGTGTCACTTGCCGTCACAAGGCGCTGGTCGGCTACTTCGGGCAGGAGTTGGATGAGGAAGAGTGTGGCGCCTGCGATGTCTGCCTGAAGGAATTGGAGACGATGGACGGCTCCGATGAGGTCGGACGAACCGTCCTCGAAGCGGTGCGTGAGCTGGATGAACGTTTCGGGGCGCACTATGTCGCCCAAGTGCTTAGCGGATCGACCGAAAGCCGCATCCTCGAAAATCGCCATGATCAGTTGACCGGCTACGGCGCGCTTGCGGAGCATCGGATGCGCGATGTGCGTGACTGGATCGAGCAGCTCGTTGAGCTGGGTTACCTGGAACGGACCGGGGAGTTCCGTGTGCTGGAGTTGAGCACAGCCGGGCGCAATGTTGCGCGCGGTCTCGAACCGGCGCCAGACCTGCTCGCGCCTGTGAAGAAGGTGCGGAAACGGGCTACCTCGAAAGCGACTGTTCCCGGGACGTCCGAAGTGGATGAGGCTCTGTTTGAACGTCTGCGCAACTTGCGGATGCGCCTTGCGCAGTCGCGTGGCGTACCGCCCTATATCATCTTCAACGATGCGACCTTGCGCGAACTTGCCGCTCACAAGCCGGAGAATCCTTCCCATTTCCTCGCGGTCAAGGGTGTCGGTCAACGCAAGGCGCAGCAATTCGGCGAAGCCTTTCTCGATGAAATTCGTCAGCATGTGAGAGAGGTGGGGTAACGCGTTCTCCATCGGTCTGGAATCGACTTTATCAGTACGGGGATACAGGCAGAAAAAGTTTCAGTAGTCGTGACTCTCCGTGGACGAGGCCCCACTCGGCTCCTTATTCTCTGACGGTACCTTCCGGTTGATGGAACATCCTGTTGGTTCTCACGTGCTGAGAGAGATGTAGTAGATCATTTCTGGGGATTTTCCGTCCGGGGGAATCCATCTCGCCTGTTGCTAGATCGACCAATCATGGAGGAGTGTGTGAAACGACTGCTGTCCTGGGTTGGAGGCTTGCTCTTGATCTTGCTCGCCCTTGCCGGGATGGCCGTGCTCTTTCTCACAACCGCTCCAGGCGAACGTTTGCTTCGTCTCCAGGGCCAGAAACTGCTGACCGAACAACTCGGCCATCCGGTGGAAATCGGACGGTTGGAGACCAACCTGCTGAGCCGTCTTCAACTCAAGCAAATCACGATCCGTAATGATTCCACCACCGCGGCACAAACTCTGCTGAGCCTTGACCAGGCGCTGATCAACTATCGCCTTTTTGGACTGTTTGATCGGAAGCTTCAGATCGATGCGATCCATCTCGATAGCCTGAGGATTGATCTACGCCGTGATTCAGCAGGCCGCTTCCTGCTGGCACCTCCCGATCGGACAACCGGGCAAGAACCGGATTCGAGCGAGGGGGGAGGCGGTTTTGATCTGAGGTTGGAACAGGTCCTGCTCAATGGTGGTTCCGCCATCTATGCCGATGATCGTATCCCATTGACCGGATCGCTCGATGGGGTGGATGCTTCGGTCACTCTCATCCAGTCCGAATTGTGGCATTTTGGCTTGAAGATTACGAAGGTCAACGGGAACTATGAGGAGGTTCCCCTCGAACTGAACGAGTTGATCTCGGAGGGATATGTCGCCCCGGACCGTCTCCATCTCGACACTCTCTTCTTTGATATTCCCGGATTCCGTGTCGAAGCTGAAGGTGGTTTTGGTTGGGGGGACAAGCCGGCCCCATTGCAGGCTGTTGTCCAGATAGAGGGTACACCCGAGCCATTGTCCCGTCAGTTTGATCACCTCTTAACCAGTGCGGTCGCCCCGATCAAGGGTCAGTTGACCATGCGGGTTCAGCTCGATGGAACCCTAGCCAATCCTCGTATGGTGGGCCAGGTCAGTTATCCCAGCCTCGACTTTCCCGGGGCGACCTTGAAACAAGGTAGTCTGTCAGCGATTTATCAGCATAAGACGCTGCAAATCAAATCCTTCCGTTCCAACTATGCGCAGGGTAAAATTGCGATGAGTGGGTCGCTGCTGATTGACAGTTTGCTGACCCATGCGCTGGACATCCAACTCGAATCAGTCAACCTGGGCGATGCCTGGTCCAACCTCTACCATGAACAGGCACCCTATCGTGGGGTGATCCGTGGCGGGCTGACCTCGCAGGGTCCCTTGTTGCGTCCGCGGTTGATGGACGTCCGAGGCAACCTGGCCATGGAGCGGGTGAAATACAAGGCACAACCTTTGCCAGATTTTACCGCGATTGGTAGCTCGCACAAGGGTGTTGCGAACCTGAATATTCAGCAGGCCAACTCGAACCTGGCACTGCGCCTTCGCTTTGCACGGCGGGTACTCGATGGGGAGTTCACCTTCCGCATCAGTGAACTTGGACCGTTGGTTGATCTGGTCAACGTCTCTGAATTGACAGGCCGTCTGACACTGGAAGGGACCATCAAAGGTCGGGTGGATGCGCCAGTGATTGACGCATCGTTCGATGGGTCGAACCTTGTCTTTCAGGATTTTCCTGTCGATTCGGTGCACGGCAGCGTACTCTACGACAACGGCACGATCCAGCTTGGCGAGAGTGTCGCCATTGCTCATCCGACAAGAATTGACCCGCTCCGTCCCCCCTTTCACCAGGAAAACATCGAGGGCACCTTTAGCTACGAGATCAGACTGCACGGTTCCCCGGAAAACCCGACCGGATCAATTAAGGCCTACTTCGGTGAACCTGTGGTCTACGGCTACCATGTGGATGCTGCGCACTTACAGGCGAGTATCAAGGATACAATCTTACAAGTAGATAGACTCCAGGTCGCGCGTGATTCCCTGCTGATTCGTGCTACGGGTACGTATGACCTTCCTGTCCGATCCGGCAGCGCTGATCTTGCTTTTTATTCGATTCCGCAGTCGAAGCTTGCATCACTCGATCCAGCTGGACGTATTCCCGCAGCGGAAAAGATCCCGCCTTCAGACTACATCCCGGTAGGGACTGCCTCCTCCTGGTTCGAGTTGGATGATCTGAAGAACATCATCCTCGCCCTCGAAGCTCAGCAGATTCAAATCGAAAACCTGCTTTGCATGGGAGAAAGCGCACCGGACATTTCCGGGGAAGCCTCGTTCGAATCCAGTTTCTTTGGCAGCTTGGAAGATCCGGATGGCGAATTGCGGTTTACGATAAATCGTCCCCGATACCAGACCGTTGGCATGGATTCGATGCGTGGGGACATCCAGCTCGACTCAAAACTACTCAACTTGCGAAACCTTGAGCTTTTCCTTGGTGAGAACCACTCCTTCGTTTCCCTAAAGATCGGGTTGACCCATGCGGAGGATGGTACACCGATAATCAATCGCGGCAGCAAATTGGAAGGGCGGTCCGAAGCGAACAACATCGACATGCTTCTAATGAACCCCTTCCTCGCGAACGATCCAATCAAAGCAGGGATCACCAATTACTCCCTCGCCATGAATGGCACCCTTGGTAAGCCGAGGCTTCGGGGCAGGTTGACGGTTCGAGGGGGGCGATTCCGGATCAGTCCTGATTCGCCGGAAATCAAACAGGTCAACCTGGGTGCAGTCCTGAATGACACGTTGTTGACGATTGATTCCCTTCGGGGGGTAATCGGGGAAGCACACCTTGATTTGCGGGGCAGGCTGCTGCAACGGGACTGGCTGGAGTTCAGCACACAGTATAAGCTGCTGGTGGAAAATCGTGAAGTGGTTGCCGGCGAGGGTGAATTCACCAGCGAATCCATCCGGATGAGAATGACCACGCGCGGGCTGAACATGTCGATGCTACAGGCGTTCACTCCCGGTGTGAAACGGCTGCAGGGCTTACTGCGCTCCACCCTTGTGGTCCAGGGACCAACGAAAAATCCGAACATCGATGGCCATATCCTGATCCGCGGTCTTACGGTCCAACCGAGCGGGATGGATCAAGCTTTCACCAAGGGGACCGTCAAGCTCAATTTCAACAGAAAGCGTGTCCACCTTGATACCCTTGCCTTCGCCCTTGACCAGGGCAACTTCCTCGCACGTGGAGATTTCGGCCATGAGGATGGAAAGATCCATGACGTTCGGATGAAAGCGACAGGAAACAACCTGCAGGTGAGGAAGCCGGGCTGGTTCATTTTTACCCTGGACAATGGGGAGCTCAACCTGGCGTCCAACGGGGATCGTTTCGAATTGGATGGCGATCTCTATCTCGGCGAAACAATCTACCAACGTCGTCTCCAGACCTCCGAACTTCTCGGCGTGGTTCAGGGGAACGACCGAGTCCAATCCGAACTCCCCAATCTTCTGCAGCGTCTTGATTTGAACGTGCGTGTGCGAGAGAGCAACAATGTCTGGATGGACAATAACCTTGCACGGCTGCGGGCTAATCTGGATGTGGCATTTCTCGGTACCCTCGAACAGATATCGATGAACGGTCGAGTGGTGGTGGAGGAGGGCTATGTGCTCTTTCTCGACCGGAAATTTAAAGTCGAGAATGGTGTCCTCGACTTTATCGATCCCAACCGTATCAATCCCATAGTTGAGTTGACGGCCAGGAGTGTGTTAAAGGCATACCAGACCGTTGACGGTAAGGCCTATACAATTACCCTCAACATCCAGGGACCTGTGGATCAGGCACAGGTGAGCCTGACTTCCGATCCGCCGTTGTCGGAATCGGATATCATCTCAATTCTTACTGTGGGCGCAACACGTGAGCAGATTGCCGGACGGGGTGGTGCGGGTACAACAATGGCCGATATTCTGCGTCAACGTGCCGAGGACCTCTCCAGCCAACGGATATCAGGCTACGTTTCCCGGAAGGTGGGCAGCGCATTCGGGCTCGAGCAGATGTCGGTGGAAGGAAACCTGTTCAACGTCAGCAATTCCTGGGGGCCACAGCTGCTCGCTTCAAAGAAACTGACAGACCGAATGGAAGTGACCTACACAACACGTGTGGGCCACATGAATGAACAAGGCATCAAGCTCGACTACAAACTTACCGAGCATTTCTCTGTGGAAGGTCAGACTGACCAGCAGGGCCAGACCGGCTTGGACCTTATTTACAAGCTGAGGTTCAAATGAACGGGGGTAGATGGATTAAGACAAGCCTTTTCCTTACTCTCATAATGCTCTGCTCGGCTGAGGCGCTGGCGGTCAAGGCGGACAGCCGGTATGTAATTGATGAAGTCGAGATTGAAGGGAATGAGGCTTTTTCCGACTCACGACTCTACAAGGTGATGCTCTCCCGCCCCTCTTCCATTTTCCACAAGTACTACTACTATCGCTCAATCCTGACCGAGGATATCCGTCAGCTCACCAATTTTTACCAGAGCAATGGCTATCTCGAGGCGACGTTTGATCCACCAACGGTGAAGACGGACAGTAGCAACATGAAGGTGACGATCACCCTCAAGGTGCGTGAAGGGAATCTGACACGGATCGAGGGGATCACGATGTTCGGGAACGAAATTATCCCCGATGACAGCCTGCTGGCACGTATCAAGATCAAGGTGGGCGACCCCCTGGTCCGACGTAAAAACGACAATGCGAATGTCTCCATATTGCGGATGTACGCGGATCGAGGCTACCTCGATGCAACGGTGGAACCGGATGTACGTGTGGATTCGGTTGCTCACCTTGCGCTGATCGACTTCAACATTCATGAGGCGAAACAGTATACGATTGGAGAAATTCGGTTCGAGGGCAATGAAATCACCCGACACAATGTTGTTCGACGAGAGTTACGGTTTAAATCGGGCCAGACAGTCGTCTATTCCAAGCTGCTCCAGACTCAGCGAAACCTTTACCTGACGGGTCTTTTTCAGTCGGTCTTTGTCCGTCCGGTTGTCCCTCAATCGCAGGACTCGACCTTAAAGGATGTAGTTGTTGAGGTTCGTGAAAATCTGCCGAAAGAGTTCAGTGTGGCAGCGGGATACGGGTCGTTGGAACGGCTGCGAGGCAAGCTGGAACTCTTCAACACGAACCTGGCGGGGACAGCACGCAAGATCGGTATGACGGGGCGGCTAAGCTTGATCCATCGAGCCGTTGAAGGGCAGTTCACCGATCCCTACACTTTTGGCACGCCCTGGCGAACCGACTTCTCGGTTTCAACACTGTACAAAAAGGAACCCGGCTATGAGATCTATACCACGGGTGGCAGGCTGACGGTTGGTCATGTCTTCCTGAAAAAATCACGAATCACTTTTACCTATCGTCACGAAACCTCCCTGTTGAGAAATGTGCGAGTCGCGCAGATTCCAGAGGAGCTCGATACTCGTATCCGTTCGTTCCGTCAAAGTGTCCTGCTTGACACACGAGACAACCTCTTTAACCCGAAACGTGGCTCGTTCCTCGAGTGGTCCAATGAATTGGCCGGGGCATTTCTCGAGGGGACGAACACTTTTGTGAGAACGGGAGTTACAGGTCGCTATTACCTGCCATGGGGAACTAAAACAGTTTTCGCAACGGGCATGCAGGCGGGGTGGATGAACTCGACAGGTGGTGGTTTAACCGCCATTCCGTTGAACGAACGCTATTACGCAGGTGGTCCCAACAACCTGCGTGGCTTTGACTACCAGAAAGTCGGCCCGCTTGATCCGAACCGTAATCCGATCGGTGGCCGTGTCCTGCTCGTCGCCAACCTCATCGAAGCCCGACGCACGATCTACAAATGGTTTGGCGCGGCCCTCTTTTTCGACATGGGTAATGTCTGGGCCAGTACATCCGATTTTGACCCTGTTGACCTGCGTTACTCCCCGGGTGTTGGTTTGCGTGTCGATTCACCAATTGGCCTGGCACGTGTTGATCTTGGGTTGAACGTGGACCCCTTACCCGGCGAGGATTCGTACAAGGTTTACTTCAGCATCGGCCAGGCCTTCTAAAGGAGACTGGACGCAACATTGCCAAGGTTCAAGATTTTTTATTGATTGGGTGACTGTTGTCACCTCATCGTCGTATCTTTTTCCAGAGATTGCGTTTCGGGCCACCATTCGGGGTGGAGCTCGATGTACTATGACGGCCAGATGCACCAATCATGCGGGATAAGGGGAGGCTGCCATGTCCAAGCGTTTGTTCTTTTCAGGCGCACTCATTTGCATTCTGTTGCTTAGCTGGATGAACCCAGCCAGCGCTGCGGATGATGATGTCATCGCCTTAACACTCGTCACCAAAGGTCCTGCAGATTACTCTCTCGCCGATACTTCTTGGACACCACTGAAATTCGGGACCGTTCTCTACGATAGCACACAGGTTCGCACGGGTGAAGCAGGTTTTGCTGCGATGGCGTTCACCGATGACGGATCGCAGCTGAAAATGCGCCCGAATACCCGCCTCACACTTTTCGGGGAACGGCAGGACGATAATTCAATTCTGAAACGTGTGACTCTTGAAGTTGGCGAACTCTTCAACGATGTCAAGAAGCAGAAGGGGGCGATCCAAATTTCGACCCCGACATCTGTAGCGTCAGTGAAGGGAACCGAATACTGGCTGCTGGTCGATCCCGATGGCAATACCACCCTGATTACCCTCGAGGGGGTGGTCGAGCTGACCAACCTGGTGACTGGTCAAACGATTCAGGTTGGACAGGGGTATACGGCTTATTCCACTGTTTCAGGTGAGATGACCAGCGGTGAGCTGACTCCAGAAACAACGGTTCCAGACTGGGATGAAAGCCCTCCGCAGGGTGGAATGGGACCGGATGACATGCCGGGCGCACCCGGCGGCACAGGTGGAGCACCCCCTGGAGGTCCGGGGCAGGAAGGGGATGTTGAGGAGGCAAGTGCCGGAGGCGGCACAGGTCTTTCGATGAACGGTGCGGTTGGTGCCGCAGTGATCGATGGCGAAACCTACCAGTTCTTCAGCCTCCGTCCGGATATCCACTTCGGCAAGTGGGGCATTGGACTGGACTTGTCGCTTTACTTCGATGCCGATGGCAACCTTCGTGAGGAGGATTGGGACTCGGGCGCGGACGCCATTGACAAGATTTACTACCTGCGCTATGGCCTGCCCGGCGATCCCTTCTTCGCCCGTGTCGGATCGCTGGACAATGTGACGCTTGGTTTTGGTATGATCATGCGTCGTTACTCAAACGCGATCGAATGGCCGCAGGTGAAGCGTATTGGTCTGCATACTGGTGGGCAGGGCGAGAAACTGGGTGTTCAGTTCCTGCTCAACAACTTCCGCGAAGTCCAGAGCCCTGGCCTGTTGGCGGCTCGAGCGACCTATGAAACGCGCCTTGGTCTGCCTGTGGTCGCAGGCGCGACAGCGGCCTTTGATGGCAACCTCTATCTCGGAGCGAAGGATACGGATGATGATGGCGTGCCCAATGCTTTTGACCAGTTCCCAGATCGCCATGATGGCGATGCCATCAGCTATCTCGAGGGGCTGCTGACCCCGAACCAGATCGATCAACTGATCCTTTCCGGCGACATTCCAGACATCCTGCATCCTGCGCCGAATATCGGCGATCTGGAGCAGAATGTGTCGATCTGGGGCGTGGATGTCGGCGTACCGATCATCCGCTCCGAACGAATGAACCTCTGGGTTTACACGCAGATGGCGCAGATTGTCGACTTTGGACGCGGTTACTCGGTACCAGGTGTTTCGTTTAATCTCGGGCCGTTCCGTGCCGGTGCAGAGTATCGCATCTTCGAGAAGGAATTCATGCCCGAATTTTTCAACCTCGGGTATGAAGTGGAACGTGTTGTCTGGAGCGAAGCGGACAGTGCCTACGTGACCAAGAAGTCGCAACTGGCTGGACGGCCTTCAGCCTCTGGTATTTACGCCGATGCGGGCTTCACCTTCTCGAACCTTCTTGATGTCTACGCGGCCTACCAGCAGATGAGTTATGATGATCCCAGCTACAATCCTGCTGTCGATTCGGTCCAGGTGAAAACCCCCAACAAGTCGCTCTATGCGAAGGCCTCGCTGAATGCCACCCCGATCCCAAAGCTTGGATTGGCGGAGGCTTACTATCAGCAGCCGCAAGCGGATAACATCTTCGACACCAAGGCGGACGGGACCACCCTGGGCTATCGTGTCGGATTCGAGATGGCTGCCGGCCTGTTGATTGTCTACGATAACAAGACGATCTACCGAAACGGCGAGCCGAACAAGATTATGACGGTCGAGACAGTCTTCCGCTTCTGATCACACCTTTGATGCTGATTTCATGGCCCGGGCATTTGTTGCCCGGGTTTCTTTTTTGCTGAGAGATGGAGAAGGTCACTCGTTCAGTTGTCTGGGTGCCTCGTAACGTAAAGAGACCCGGACAATTGGGATTGCCCGGGTCATGAAGATGCGTGGATCAGAAACAGCTTAGAAGTTGTCGAAGTCCTCATCGTCAAAGGAAATGATGTCGTCGGGACGGACTTCTTTGGACTGCTTGGGCGCACTTTCTTGCCTGCGATCTTCTTCGCTCGAGTAGGCTTTTGTCCCGGAAGGTTTCTTTCTTTCCTGTGGCTGGCTGCTGGCCAGACGTGGCTGCTCGAATTGACCCGCCTGGTCCACATCGAGCTGGAAACGATCCAGCATCCGTCGCAGCTCTTCGGATTGGCTGCTGAGCTCCTGGGCGGCGGCGGCGCTTTCTTCAGCACTGGCGGCATTCGATTGGGTGATCGTATCGAGCTGAGTCAATGTCTGGTTGACCTGTCCGATGCCGCTGGCTTGTTCGTTGGAGGCGTTTGCGATTTCTCCCACCAGATCGGTCACCTTCTGAATTCCCTCTACCATTTCGCCGAGCGCCTTCGCCGTCTGGTTGGCTATGTTGGTTCCGCGAGTCACACGCTCGATGGATCCTTCGATCAGGACCGTGGTCTCCTGCGCTGCTTTCGCACTGCGTTGGGCGAGGTTTCGGACCTCTTCGGCAACCACTGCGAAGCCCTTGCCATGCACCCCGGCACGAGCCGCTTCCACCGCCGCGTTCAACGCCAGTAAATTGGTCTGGAAGGCGATTTCATCGATTGCCTTGATGATTTTGGACACTTCCTCGGAGGAGCTGTTGATCTCTTCCATCGCTTGCAGCATCTGCTGCATCTGCTGGTTGCCTTCCTCCGCACTGCCGCGAGTCACCTTGACCAGCTTGTCTGCCTGCTGAGCGTTGTCCGCGTTGTGCGTGGTCTGCCCTTCGATCTCCGCGATAGTGGCGGAAAGCTGCTCGAGGGAACTGGCCTGGGTGGAGGCACTTTGTGACAGGGAATTACTGGTCCTCGAGACCTGATTGGCGCCGGATGCTACCTGGTCAACCGCTGCGGAAACACGTCCCAGGATGCTGTTTAGCGAACTTGCGGTATTATCCAGAGCACGCATCATTGAATCAAATTCACCCGAATATTTTCCTTCGGAATGGACCTGCATGTTGCCTTCGGAAATCTCCCGCAGGAGGTCAACGAGCTCGTGCAACGGGGATGCGATATTCTCGAGGATGGCGTTCATGCCCTCGATCAGGGAACCGTAGTCGCCTTCGAAGCGGACTGCATTGCCGCGGACTGTGAGGTTGCCTTCCCGTGCCGCACGCACCAGGGTGGTGCTTTCCCCGACCAGATCGCGTAGGTTGGTGCGAATCTGGTTGATGCTGTCGGACAAGACCTGCTGCTTGCCAGGCAGGGAACGCATCTCTTTTTCAAGATCGCCCTTGGCGTACTCTTCCAATAGCTTTGAAACGTCCATAATCGGCTGAGTAACCGCCATCAATGCGCCGTTGACACCTTCAGCGATTTTTGCATACGCGCCACGGAAGCGGCTGGGATCGCAGTAGGCATCAATGTCGCCTTCCTGCTGGCCGCTGATCGCCTTGCCCAATTCGCTCTGCAGGTCACGCAGGCTCGCTTTCATCGTCAGCATCGCCTTGCCAAGTACGTCACGGTCCGAGGCGGCACGGACATCCACATCGAGGTTGCCGTTCGCAAATTCATAGGCAACATCCGCCTTCTCCTTCATCTGGTCCACCACCCGTCGGAAGGAATCTCCCACCTGCCCGATCTCATCGTTTGAGTTGATTCGAATTGTCACGTCGGTTGCGCCGTCCGCGACCTGCTCCGCTGCACGGGCGAGTGATTTGAGCTGTTTGACGATTTGACGGATGACAATCATGCTGACGATGAGCACAATGATAAAGACAGCAACACTAATCATGACCGAGAGGATTGTGTTGCTGCGAGTAGCGGAGGACAGGACCTGCTTGGAGAAGGACAGTTCGAGATAGCCCAGTACCTCCATATCCGTATCATTGATCGGCATCCAGAGGGTCAGGTGGTCGCTCGCATCGAAGAAGGTGATCTCTTCCGGTCTGGCACGATCTGTTTCGGTTGCGGCGCCGGTATTTAACCCATCGAGGAACTGCAGGTTCTCATCGTATACCCTCACTTTCGAGATAAGTACGGTCCCATCTTCACCATCATCCGCCTGGACCATCGCGAGCGCATCACGGATGCTGGCCCCCTCGTCAAAGACCATGGTCTGGATACCCAGGGCCAGGTTCTCACTCAGCAGGTCACCGATGAATCGTGCGTTCTGACGGAGGAGGGTGTTACCAAGTTGACGTGCCTCATAGGGTGCGAAAAACGTCAACAGAAGAACCATTAAAACACCGATCACGATGATTAGTGACGTGAGCTTCGCTTTAAACGAAAGACCTGACACAGTGTACCTCCTCAATCAGGCAGTGAACGAATGATAAAATTCCGAAAGATCTGCGGGTCAAGGCAGAAGGAAGTGTGATGAATTGACCTGCCCCGATGGGGCTGAAGCATACAGTACGAAAATGTTGTTTCTGTTCAGTCTATCGGCCAGCTTTCCGAAAACTTTCGTATTTGTCGCAAAAGAAAAACGCGGCATTCCCGTGGACAGGCCTGCCGCGCAGCACAACGAATCCCCCAAGGAGCACGCGTCAGATCGTCTCAGCCAGCTTGATGAAGGCTTTGTTCCAGTTCAGACCCTGGTCCTTTGAGGCTTGCAGGTTCAGCATGAACTTGGCTGTTCCGCTTTCCTGCGCACCGATGCCGAGAGTAACCCCTTTGTAGATCAGGATCGGCTCGTAGGTGACGCTTATAACCTTGTTGTCACGCGCATAATCTACCAACGAACGTAACTTCTCCGAGTCAATCATGTATTCGTCAGGATTGCCTATGTAGATGACATCCGGAGGGGAGCTCGGCAGGCCGTAGCCGCTGTCGACATGCTTCAACGTTGCCGACCCGATGGTTTCACCCACTTTGGAACTTAATTCAGCTGCCACTTCCGCGTCACCGATTACATGAATGGAAATGTCGGTTGTTTTCCCGGCAATGGAGTTCTCCATGCTGAGGGTTTTCAACAGGTTCCATGCGGTGAACGAGGCAGTCCCCTTGCCCACCTGGGCATGGGCGGGCGAGGTAAATCCCAAGGTGAGGAACAGCAACAACAGTACCCCCCGTCCCACAGACACGGGGAGAGAACGAATCCTACGGCTCATCTTTCGGCTCCTTCCTGCCACGGCGAAACCTACAATTTGGGGGGAGATCAGGCCGTGTACAGTATGACAGGCGTAAAGTACAAAAAGCCAAAAAGCTTTGCAAGAGCATAACAAATAATATAAGAATTGCCAGTATAAGCTTTTTGGCTTCTTGCCGTTTTTCTTGTTGTATTACACTCTTTTTTGTACGCACCGGAGTTTGATATTCTTGTATTACAAGGTGTTAAAAGGATCAGCCCAAGTTGTACAAACGATTCGCTCCTGGAGTAGCACTCTCAATCGCTGTTTCAAGCTGTTACAAGCGCCACAGGTTGCAGAGGACTCATGCAAATCGTGCTCCATTTTCTACAGGAGGATTGATTCGAGGAGGATGATTCTTCGTTTGTCTGTGAACTCGGGTTAAGAGAGCATATGGGGTCGCAAAAGGCCTCAAAATTGTCTATGTTTTATAAGAGTCGGCCTACCATTTATCGGGATGCAGAACGGGACCCTAACACGAACAGACAACATTCCGTTACCGAACCACCTGCCTGAGTGAGTTTTGCATCGTTCACCAAGTACGTTGCTCTATCCTCCAAGTGGATTCCCGAGTAACCTGAGCCCCGCTGAACTGTCTTTGATACAACCTATACGTACAAGGAGAAGCAACATGAATTTCGTGCAGAAAACCCTGATCGGGATGCTTGCTACAGTCATCCTTGCCGGGGGAGTACTCGCGACCGAGACGTTCACCCGAGTTGACACACCCATGGACCACTACTCCATGCCGAGTGAACTGGATGAAGTTTACACAGACTCGCTGGTCTACCACAACTTCACAGGTAGCTACTACTACCCCTCCGCAGCGACAAACTTCTCGGCAGGTGTTCGTTTCACACCGCCGGTAGATTTTCAGCTTCAGGGGATCAGGTTCTATGCAGACACCTCGACCCTCATGACCACGGTTGAAGCTCGTGTCTACACGAACAACAACGGTCAGCCGGGAACATTGCTGTACACCTTTGATGCTGCCCCGTCTGCTATCAGCTCGGACTGGGTTGAGTTGACCCTCGCCGAAGAAGACTACCTCGATTTCGAAACCGGAAGCGATTTCTGGATTGTTATCGGTGGTATCCCTGGTGCCGCAGCCAGTGATTGGTCCTGCGTCCTTGACCAGGATGGTGCGGTTCCCGGTGACCGCAGCAAGTGGAGCACAACGGGTTCCTGGACCAACCTCAGCGAAATCGCGCCCTTTGACTGGGTGATCAACGCCTGTGGTGCATACGACGGTACCTTCTACGACATCTCGGTCGTGTCGCTCTACAACGACAGCCTGGCTTTCCATTATGCCAATGGCACCGAAGTTACCTTCTCTGCTGATGTCCGTAATACTGGTATCACAGCCTCCCCGGAAGGGACTGTGGTCTTCAGTGTTGAGGATGATGAGGGGACGGAAGTTTGGACCAGCTCAACCACTATCGGTGTGATGGGTGGCAGCGCTGTTGATACGCTGACCGTCACCGCGACCGAGAGCTGGACACCGGATACCGATGGCCGTTACATCGCCTACGTTAACGTGACCGGTGATGAGAACGAAGGTAGCCTGGAAAACAACGTTTACCCGCTGCTGCAAGAGATTCAGCCGGTTGGTGAATGGATGGCCTACGATGATGGCACCTTCGAAACACCGGTGTCGAACCAGCCCGGTAACGGCTGGGCCGTTCCCTTCTATCCCCAGTCTTATCCGGCACGAATCGACTCGATGCAGTGGTTCTTCAACACGGATGCGGATGCGACCGATCTGCGTGTCATGATTTTCACATCTGAAGGTCTTTTCGAAGTCTGGACCTACACAGGTGCTGTGACTCAAGGCTGGAACACCTTTGAGATCAATGACGAAGCGATGCCGAACGGTATCAACATCGCCGACGGTATGTTCATTGGTATCTACGTGATGACGGGTGATCTCTCCTTCATGTCGGACAACAATCCGCCGACCTCGGCCGCAAACCCGGGTATGCCGGATGCATCCTTCTCGTATCAGGATGGAAGCATCTATCTGGACGATTCAGGTAACTGGGGTATCCGTGGGCTGATCGTGGCTGGTTCCGCACCCGCAGAACCAATCCTCGCATTCCCGACGATCATGAACTTCGGCGAAGCGGTTGTAGGCGAAGAACTGGTGGCGACCCTGGACATCGAGAACACGGGTGACCTGTTCGGTATCATCGAATCGATCACGGTTGGTGGCAGCGTGGACGACCAGGTTCGTGTCATCAGCGCCATGCCGTTCCAGATTGATGCTGAATCCACCGGCCAGATCGAACTCGGATGGACCCCGACCGCTGAAGGCGCCATGCCAACTGCAGGTCTCCTGGTCTACCACAACGATACCGATGACAACGCCAGCCCGAAGGTGGTTCCGATCACGGGTAACGCCAGCAGTTCTGCAGTAGGTGACAACTTCTCCGATCTGCCGAAGGCATACAGCTTGGCACAGAACCACCCGAACCCATTCAACCCGACCACGGAAATCCGTTTCGGACTTCCGCAGGCTGGGAACGTGAAGCTGACGCTATATAACGTGATGGGTCAGAGGGTAGCGACACTGCTGAACGGTGAGATGACAGCTGGTTTCCACAACCTGACCGTCAACGGCGCCAACCTCAGCAGCGGCATCTACTTCTACAGCCTGGATGTTAATGGCTTCCACAGCATGAAGAAGATGGTGCTGATGAAGTAACAATCGCCGTGGCGATTGTCCTATAGTCTGCTTTCAAAGGGCTGCTTCGGCAGCCCTTTTTCGTGTTTATTTGATCCCTCGTCTTGAAAAATGGATTGCCGAAGGGGAACTTCCTTTTTCCGAAACCTGAGGATGAGATGCCTGAGAACAAATACGAAGCAGCGAATCGTGAGCATTGGAACGAGGTGACCTCCGTCCATCTCGAGGCAGAGGAGTTCTATGGCCTCCAAGCCTTTAAGGCGGGCGAGTCCACCCTGTGCAAGGAAGAGATGGCGGATGTTGGGCCGGTGGAAGGGAAGTCACTGCTACATTTGCAATGTCACTTCGGGATGGATACGCTTTCCTGGGCACGGCTGGGTGCGAAGGTCACCGGGATGGACATCTCGGACGCGTCCATTGATGAGGCGACGAAGCTGGCGAACGAGATTGGGGCGGATGCGCGCTTTATTCGCTGCAACCTTTACGATTTGCCAGATCATCTTGACGAGCAGTTTGATATCGTCTACACGGGACGTGGAGCGATTCTCTGGCTGAAAGACCTGGAAGAGTGGGCGAGGATCGTCTCCCGTTATTTGAAACCGGGTGGCATACTCTACCTGATGGACACCCATCCCACGCTGGATCTATTCTGGGAGATGGAGGAGGGTAAACTGGAGGCGGACGGCTCCTATTTCCATCGTGCCGAACCCGATGAATTCCCGGCCGGGGATTCGGATTATGCCGATGCCAGCTACAAGGATAAGACGACGGATTACGGTTGGCGCTGGCCGATACAGGACATCCTCAATGCTTTGATCAAAGCGGGCCTGCGTCTTGAACTTTTCCGTGAGTATGACCGCTGCTACTTCCAGGTCTACCCCGAGATGGTGCGTCAGGAAGCAATCTGGTGGACGCTTCCCGCCTACGAAGGCCGAATACCGATGACTTTCAGCCTGGTCGCGAGGAAAGAGACCAGATAAACTTTCTGCCCCGACACCTCAATGTCGGGCAGGACGTAGAGATAGCCAATTGTCTCGAAGCTGGAGACAGCGCTGAAACTCCGTATTGGTTCCCGAAAAAGGCAATCGTACATTTCAGTCAGGAAACCGGAATACAGATGGCCGGTTGATTTTCGTAAAAGAAAGTGTGAGCAACAGATGCAAGGTAAAGTGAAGTGGTTCAATGAGACCAAGGGCTTTGGTTTCATCGAAGTTGATGGTGGTAAAGATGTGTTCGTGCACTACAGTGCAATCCTCGGCAACGGTTTCCGTAAGCTCGAGGAAGGCGACGAAGTTGAGTTCGAGATCGAGCAGGGCCAGAAGGGCCCGGCTGCTCGTGACGTCACGCGTCTGTCCGCTTAAGCCTGACATTCTTTACGCTGCAAATTCAACGCGGCTGGCCATCAGGCCAGCCGCGTTTTTCGTTGATCAACTCACTCGCTATTCACTACGGAGAACATGAACAGGATCGCTCTTCGCCGCATGCAGAGCATGCCCGCCAACTGTCAACAGTGCGATGGCAAGCGATGCGACCAGGGCCAGCACGTAAGGCAACACCGATCCGGGGACCGGGTAGGCAAACTGGGCCAGGTATTTAGGGATGGCAAAGAGCGCGATTGGGACGGCTACCAGGTTGGAGATCGCCACCCAGCGCAGCAGGTCACGTGTTAACAGCCGGACAAGGGAAGGAGTCGATGCGCCGAGCACCTTCCGGATGCCGATTTCACGCGTCCGCTGTTCCGCAATAAACGCCGCCAGGCCGAATAGCCCGAGGCAGGCGATCAGGATCGCCAGAAACGTGAATGCACCAAAGAGTTGGCCGAATTGACGATCCCCTCGATACGCTCGATCAAAATCCTCATCGAGGAAGGTGAACTCAAAAGGCCAGGCGGGCGCGAATCGTTCCCAGATGTCTCCCACATAGCTGCGTACTTCATCCAATTGATCGGGTAGGAACCGGATAGTGAGGAAGTTGGGAGCTCCTGCTCCCATATGCAGCACGAGGGGGGCAATGGGGGAGTGGAGTGAGGACATGTGGAAGTCCTTGACGATTCCGATAACTTCGCCGCCATATTCGCCTCGAGGTGGAAAATCGAATCGCTTCCCGACGGGCTGATCCCATCCCAGTTTGCGCGCATGGGTTTCGTTCAGAATGAAGTTGGTAGAGTCGGCGGGACGACCAGCTTCAAAGAAGCGTCCTTCCGCCAGTTCCATCCCCATCGTCTCGAGGAAATGGGGATCAACAATCAGCAGACCGGCCTCTGTGACTTCATTGTCAGAATACCCTTCCGGCAGGAAGATTCGCTTTGGGAAGCCACGTCCCGGCAGCGTCGATGCGCCTGCTGCGGACCGAATGGCGGGAGATTTGAGTAGCTCCGCCTTGATTTCTTCCAGTGAGGAACGAAACTCGCCATCGGGGATGCGCAACACCATCACCTGGTCACGGTCAAAGCCGAGGGGACGGTTCTGCATATGTTGCATCTGGCGGAAAACGGTGGCTGTTCCAATAATCAGCAGGACGGAAATGGTGAACTGAAGGACGACCAGGAGACGTCGCAGTGTGGCGCTCTTTTTCCCGGAACGCATCTGTCCTTTCAGTACCAAAGCGGGACGGAAGGACGAATAGACGATAGCTGGAATCGTCCCCGCCAGCAGCACA
Organism: bacterium; assembly: GCA_020444265.1. Classification (GTDB taxonomy): domain Bacteria; phylum Electryoneota; class Electryoneia; order Electryoneales; family Electryoneaceae; genus JAHLLH01. The sequence goes on along the minus strand of JAHLLH010000013.1, from coordinate 18,029 downwards.
ACCGCCACAAACAGCAGCAGTATCCCCAGTGCAAAGCCGCTATTGTTAAGTAGATCAATGGAGATTGGATCAACCAGGAAGCGGTTAAACCAGCGCACAGAAATCTCCGCCATAAAAAGGGCGAGCACAAGCGAGATGAAGGCCAGCACCAGCGATTCGCTGAAGAACTGAGTGATGAGCTGGCCATTCTGCGCGCCGAGGCTTTTCCGGATACCCACTTCGATCGCTCGTCTTGTTGATCGAGCGGTCGAAAGGTTGATGAAGTTGATCGAGGCAATCACCAGAATCAGCAGACCAATGGCTGCGAAGGCTACGACCTGGCTCAAGTCCCCTGTTGGTTTGGGTTCGGCCAGACGGTCCGTGTGCAGCCAGATGTCGGTCAAGGGTTCGAGGATGAACTTGAACCGCATGCCATACGTGTCCATGTACTCCCCGATGTGCCGCTCGACAAACTCGGGCAGTTTCCCCTGCAGATCGTCCGCATTCGCTCCCTCGGCCAGCTGGATGTAGGTGTGGTAGGAGACGCTGAACCAGCGATTTACTTCGGCGGGCACAGGGATATGATGGAACGATGTAATCCCTTCGATCGCAGGAAAATGGGTGGGTGAGGGCACCTCGCCAAGCAGGCCTGTGACCTCAAAATCCTGGTTGTTGTTCAGGGTAATCGTTTTGCCAATTGGATCCTCGTCCTGAAAGATGCGTGATGCAGCATCTTGTGTCAGGAGGATGGTCTGGGGACGTGCCAGCACCCGCTCCGGGTCCCCCTGCAAAAGCGGAAAGCTGAAGACATCAAATAGTGTTGAGTCTGCCATAGCGATTCCGCTCAGGCGGAATTGCTCCTCCTCGCGGTTGACCAGGACCTGCTGGGAGAAGAGCATACGGGTAGCGGAGTGGACTTCGGGGAAGTCCGTCAGCAGCGCCTGGGCGAGATTATAGGATGATGTCGCTGCGGCGAGTTCACTGCCTGACATGGTGAGGTCGGTCGAGACACGATAGACCCGGTCAGAATGGTCAAACTGGTGGTCGTAGGAGAGCTGCTGTTGGAGAAAGCGGAGGATCAGCAGGGTTGCTGCAATCCCGAGCGACAGGCCAATAACATTAATCAGGGTGAAGGTTCTGTTCTGGAGCAGATGACGCAGGGCCAACCGCAAATGGCGAAACCACATGATCGTCTCATTGTGAACAGGAACCGGCTCAGCAAAAGGTACTTCCTCTCGCGCCCAAACACCAAATTGACAAAGCGCGCTCCTCACTTTTGACAGAGTGGAGCGACGGCTTACCTTAAACCGTAGGGTGGACCGTGGACATACGATCCTTACTGGGGCGGTTCCACTCATGTTTCAAGGAATAGATGATGTCCCTACAGCTTCCATTCGCACGAGCTCGCAATCGCAAGATTTGCGGTCCAGATAACCGTGCGCCCTCACAACAGATGAACTTTGCTTTCGCCTTCCTTTTGATGTCCTTGTTATTACTGATGCTTACTGCTCCTACATACGCAGGAATCTACGGTACCGTAAAGGTTTATACCGAAAAGCAAGGACTACCCAGTTCCGAATTATACGCTGTGAAACAAACCCAGGACGGGAAAATCTGGTTTGCGACACGACGTGGGATTGTCAGCTATGATGGCTACAATTGGGATACTTATGTCCCGCAAGATGAGACAGCGAATGTTTCGATCAGCCGGCTGCTGGTTGACGATCTAGGTGCTATCTATGCGCTGAATGAATTTGGGCGACTCTATAAATATGAAGGGAAAAGATTTGAGTATAAAACTCGTTTTTCGGAACGGGTTTTGAATCCTCGTCGGATCGATATCGCTGCAGTCGCTTCACAGGGTTCTCAAAGTGATGTGGCTGCTGTTTATGTTGACACACTCTATTTCTATATCGATGGTGAGGTACGCCGTCCAGATTATATTCATGGCGGACATCGCGTAATTACATCCATGGTGGCCTATAAGGGGTTGTTCCTCGCAGGAGCCGTCGATGGGCTGCATGCTTTTGACAGACATGAGGAGGTGCCACTTCCCGCCGATGTTCACGCACTGAATATTCCCGGTTTGCGAGGACTCTATGTAGAGGAGATCCCGGATTCATACGGTGCTACACGAGACAGGATTTGGTTTTCCAGCAGGGACAAGGTTGGGTACCTGGAAGATGGTGAGGTTACCGTCCTGGCATCCTATAACCGGTTCGCATTTGGAGATCCGAGCGCGCGGATTGCGATGGCCCCGGACGGCGCTGGTGGTGTTTTGGCTGGGACGTATATTCAACTGATCCATATTTCCGCCGACGGTGATTGGCGTAAAATGGGAGTTACAAGCGGACTTCCAACAGAAGGTGCGTATGACCTTCTGCTGGACCGGGAGAAGAATCTCTGGATCGCCAGTTACCGGGGTGCGACAAAAATTCAGGGTTTCTGGTTTGAAAATTATTATGCAGTAAACGGACTGTATACAGATGAAGTATCCGCTATTGCCGCCTTACCGGACGGTGGTATGATGCTTGGTCATCTAGCCGGAATCAGTATCTGGCGAAAGGGAACCATTCAACATGCTCCGTTTCGCAATAATGGTGGAGGTTACCCGGGTAGTCAGGCTCGGGCCTTGGATATGGCTGTTGACGAAACCCGTCGATGTGTATGGATTGCGACCGGCCAACACGGCTTGCTGAAAATGGAGTACGATGGTCGGTATAAGCGATACGCACCACCTGATGACTACCTGGGGGTATACTCGGTCTACCTGAAAGAAGACGGAACAATCCTGACCGGGACGAAGAATGGACTGACCAAATTTGACCCGGTCTCGGAGACATTTGAGCTTCTTGATGACATTGGCCATGCCTATGTTCGTGTGATTTACAGCCCACCTGATGAGGATAATGTCTATCTCTGCGTTGCCCAACGTGGCGTGTTCAAGTGGGATGGGAAGAAGACTACACCACTTCCCTGGGACGACAATTTTGGTTATCGGAACGTATTCAATATCATTCGTACTCCGTGGGGAGAAATGTATGCGGGTACAACCGCTGGTCTGGTTCGTGTCACCACACATGGTATAGAACCCGTCACCATTGCAGGACATACGATTGACCGTCCGGTTTACCTTTTCTTTATTGATGGAGATCAGCTCTGGATCGGTACAGACCTGGGATTGTTCAAAACGAGTGGCAAAGATTTACGCCACTATACCATCGATGAAGGCCTGTCGGGCAATGAGTTAAACCGCAATTCTGCTGCATTTGGGCCACGGGGACGTATCTGGTTTGGCACATCTCGAGGATTGACGATCTACGAGTCCCGGTATGATCGTAGCCAGTATCCCGCACTCACAGTTACCATACAGGGAATAGAAGTTGCCGGCGTTATGTATGACGTAGGTACACCAATAAAACTGGAACCTGACCATAATGATTTTATTCTACACTACCAGGCTATTTCGTTTGTTCATGAGGAACAGATCGAGTTTCGATATTTCTTACATCGATCTGGTCAGAGAGATCCTGTTGAGGTTCGAACACTCGCTCACGATATACCCTTTATAAATCTTTCACCTGGCACGTATCAAATTGAAATTCAGGCTCGACATCGGAACAACGACTGGGGACCCGTAAGTAGCACTAGTCCGATAACCATTTTACCCCCAATTGTTGATCGTTTGTGGTTCCGATTTCTAGGGCTTGCCGCCCTCTTCGGTGTCTTCCTTTTGATCCATCGTTACCTGATCAGTCGGAGTCTTGCAAGGCAACTTCGCGGTGAAGTTGCTTCTGAGCGGTCGAGGCTTAGTCAGGTGGTTCAGAGCACGCGCACCCTGATCGTGCAGGCAAACAAAAATGCGATCATTACCTATGTTAATCCATCCGTACTCAATATCCTCGGATATGATCCAGATGAGATTGTCGGGAAGCACTATCTCCGGATTCTCTTCCCTGAGGATCGGCAGGCAGTATCAGAAATTATCCGTAATCAGATGCAGGCGAGCAAAAAAACGTCCACCCTGCAATGTCGTCTGGTTTCAAAAGATGGAGACGTCCACTGGTATGGCTTTACCATCAGTCTTACCCAAGATGCAAAAGGTGAAACGGTTGGGATGACCGCGATTGGCCAAGACATCAGCGAGCGCAAGGATCTGGAAGAGCGATTGAACCAATCGCAGAGAATGGAAGCGATCGGCATGCTTGCGGGTGGAGTGGCACACGATTTCAATAATCTGCTGACCGCGATTACCGGATACACGGAGCTTGCACAGTTCGACAGCCGTGACAACCCGGAAATGATGGACAATCTGAATGAAATCGAGAAAGCAACCAGGAGTGCGGCGGAGTTGACACGGCAGTTGCTCGCCTTCAGTCGCAAACAGACCCTGCAGCCCAGGCTGCTCAACCTGAATTCGGTGGTCCTCGATCGAATCACCATGCTGAAACGACTTATCGGGGAAGATATTCGTCTAGAAGTCGACTTGGCGGATGAACTCTGGTCGGTTCATGCCGATCCCGGTCAGATTGAACAGGTCATTATCAACCTGGCAGTCAACGCACGTGATGCCATGCCCGGGGGTGGCTGGTTGACCATTCACACACGGAACCGGACGATCCTCGAAACGTCGGAGAAAGGCATCCCGCCTGGTGAGTATGTTGAACTCGATATCAAGGACACCGGAACAGGTATCCCGCCTGAGATGCAGGAACGAATATTCGAGCCTTTCTTCACAACGAAGGAAAAGGGACGCGGCACCGGTCTTGGACTAGCGACAGTTTATGGCATCATCACCCAGAGTGATGGCTACCTGAAGCTGGAGTCTGCCGAGGGGGAAGGTTCAACCTTTTTCATTCTCCTCCCTCGTGAAGTGAAAGCCTTGAAGAACCTCGATGCAGTGAGTACCGCTGGCAAGGTTGGGGGCGGTAGCGAACGTATCCTGGTGGTGGAAGATGAGGATTCAGTCCGCTCGCTGGCGACTGCCGTGCTGAGACGGCGTGGCTATACGGTTTATGAAGCAAGCAATGGCGAGGAAGCACTTGAGCTGATTCGTGTCCTGGATCGACCTGTCCACCTGATGTTGACAGATGTCATCATGCCCAAGCTGAACGGGCCAGAGTTGGCGGAAAAGATGTTAGACATCTGGCCCGGGACAAATATCATGTTTATGTCCGGGTATACTGCGAGTTACATTGAAGATCGTGGCCTGCTGAACAGAGGGTATCAATTACTCGTTAAACCTTTCCGAACGGAAGATCTGGCCAGACGGATTCGCGAGGAATTGGACAAGTAACTGTAGGAATCGATTGAAAATAAAAGACCGCGTCATACCTTACGGGATGACGCGGTTCGTTTTCAATACAGTCTGATCAGCCTTTGGATCCGAGACTGACTTCCTTGACCTGGTCGGCTTCGATGATCTTCAGCATAGGGCTGAGTCGCTTGATCAGATCGCTACGAAGCTCTTGAGTGATGAGGTCGCTTTCGATGACCTTGGTGAAGATCACATCGAGCAGCTGCGATTCGCTCATCATATCGTTGCGCTTCAGGTTGTACTCGCGTGCTTTTCCGCTGATGATACGAGTCAGCCCCTCTGCAGTTGGCTGGTATCCCTCAAGGACGACACGCTTCATCAGGATTGTCTCGAGATCCTCATTGGCGAGGCGTACCCGAATCATCTTCGCACCGATTGTCTGACGGTAAGCGAAAAACAACAGGATCACCGCGATAATGACGCTGATCAGGATCAACGTGGACATGCTCATGAGTACTCTCTCCCCATTTGCCTCGCCAACGGTCCCGGCCCTGCATTCAGGGGTATTTCGGGCCGATGAGCTGGTGGTCGGGCTAAGCAATCAGAAACGCTAAGGTTAGCATTCCCCATTCAAGAGGATAGTATACAGAGACCCTGAAACTTGAGTCAAGGGTCAAGCTGGATGCACAGCGAACGCTTTGGCCACGGTACACCGTCTCGCGGGGCACAAAGGAATCATCAAGGAAGTGGTTGTAAGTACAGACTTTGAATACCAAGAACTGACAAGATGATCATATCAGGAGTGCTGAATCTATCCGTTTTTCGTGTTTAATTCTGAATTCACAGGCTCTCAGGGGCATGGGCTGAAAGGTAGAGCCGAACATCTGATTATGGATTACCACGTTATCTGACGTTGATCAGGCGACACGTCCGAACCCCTCTTCAGCCGGTCGCCGATACCTTCTACTCTTCCATCACTTGGAAATTGACATCATTTGCTTGATCTGTTCCCGGGGTGGCGGCTTGATATTTGTTTGTACATACAATCATCAAGAGAATGACTTCGATGGATGAGGGTGGACTGCTTATGATGTTGTTGCCAACTGTGTCGGCGGGGAGTAGGTGATTGCGCAGGGGGTGTCGAGGACATATTGGCTTGCGCTGGCTGGGCGTAGCATGGTGTGAAAAACATGGCCCGGGATGGAGGTCCCGGGCCATGTTTGGTAGTCGAATCAGGGTTTTTCATACTGCCTGGCTTGCGCTGGCAAGGTGGAGACGGTCACGTCGCTTCGAGTACCACCAGTACCAGGCGACAAAGCCCATCTCGAGCAGGAAAAAGCCGATCATCAGGGGCGGAACGGCAACGGATTCCCCGGAGGCATAGCTGTGCAGCCCTGCCAGGTAGTAGTTGACGCCGTAGTAGGTCATAATCAGCAACTGGAAGCCGATCACCGATGCGATGGCCATGCCACGCTGTTGCATCCAGCCAGCATACCCAGCGTGAATCAGGCCGAGGTAGTAGAACCAGAGCAGCAATGCCCAGGTTTCTTTCGGGTCCCATCCCCAGTAACGTCCCCATGCGGTATGAGCCCAGACAGATCCGAGCAGGATGCCGACGATCAGGAAGAGGACGGCAAACTGGACGAGACGATAGAGGGCATTGTGAATCCCAGCAAGCGCAGAACGATTCTCCGGGTTACGGACATCGTAGATGATCCAGGCATGTCCGGCACCGGTTGCGAGGGCGACGGCTGCATAGCCCATCAGGATGACGATCACGTGGATGTTCAGCCAATAGCTCTGCAGCGCCGGTACGAGCGGGTTGATCGCCGGGTTGAGACTGCTGTGGCTGGCGATGGTCAAGCTGCCGAAACCTATCAGCGCCGCAGCGGGCAGGATGACTTTCTTCCCGAAACCCTTGTAAGGGATCATCGCGAAGAGGACTACACCCCAGGTGATGGTCACAATCGACTCGTACATATTTGACCACGGCGCCCTTCCCCCGATATACCAACGGATCAGCAACGCCGCTGTGTGGAAGATGAATCCGGCGATCAAACTGCCTCGTCCCATCTTCTCCATCAAGCCAGGTTTGGTCAACACTCCGACAAGCAGGAAGACGAGGACCAGCAGGTAGAGACTGCGTGCGATCAACCAGGGGTCAATGTTCCGGTAATAGTACTCAACCGTTAACTTGTTTGCGTTGATCTCGTCCCCGTGCCAAGCCTGTAAATCTTTTGTGAGGCGATTGGCGGAAGTGAGAAAGATGTTCCAATCACCATTTCTGTACGACTGGAAAAGCCCGGTGTAAGCGACGGCCACGTTAAACGCTGAGGAGCTGCTGTCGTTCTCGAGGGCATGTGGAGGCAGCCAGCCGCCGCGAGTCTCTTCGCTCCCCGGCAGGATGGTCAGGCTCTGGTGCGTGAAAAGCCCCTGTAGCAGGGACAAACGATTCATCAACTCGAGAACTTTATTCTGGATCACGGTCAGGTCTTTGTCTTCCTGACTGGCGGTCTGCGCTTCTTCTGCAATGGGACGGAGATTGGGGTTGGCGAGCAGCTCCTGCATCGAGAAATAGCTCTTCGGTCCACCCTCTAATCCAAGGGCTGTGCGGAGCGGATCGAACGGAACTGGCAGGTTTTTCTCAGCGTAGGCGTCGTTTGGCTGGGCCATCCAACGCATCACCGTGGCGACAGGATTTTCTTTGTCCCATTGTTTCTTGCCGGTAATCTCACGGACCACGTCACGTGAAAAGCTGTCGAATGGGCGTACTCGTCCACCACTTTGAATCGGCACCTTGCCCATCGCCGCGATAGCTTCCTTGGGCATTTGGGAGGCGTCCGACGTAGCCGGGGTCAGGAGGGTGGCCGCGGCAATCAGAAGTATGATCAGGATCAGGAAACGTCTAGTCATCATGGACCTCAATGAGGAGCAATTCATTCAAGCTGGCTGCGCGGCCGTATTTTTCTTTTTCTTCCGTCGCTTGGCGGGTGAAAACCTGTCCATCAGCCAGGGCTTGAAGAAGACGATGATGAAAATGCCACCGGAAATGATGATGAAGCCGGTGAAAATGACCGGAGTGCCCGGATTCTTCAATACTGAAAAGATCGAGGTGGCTGGGGTTCCCATCACCGGCGCAGCGGGTTGGTAACTCTGCTGGGCGATGACGAAGCCACGGTACATCAACGGGTAGTTGACACGAACCGTATGCTGGATTGTGAAATCCCGTTTCAGGTCATGGGCGACTACTTGGGAACGGTACTCGCTGGCCATCGATGTGCCGGGGTAGGTGTCCACCTCAAAATCTTCGAGGGTGACGGTAAAGCCGAGGGGAACCTCGTACAGCTTCTCCTCGCCGTTCTCTTCGATCTGCATGACAAAATGATCTGTGCTCTGGCCTTCCTGGAGGATGATGTTGCCCTCGAGTTCGCCACGGCGGCCGTAGATCGCCCCGACCAGGATGACCAGCACACCGAGGTGGGTGAGCAGCCAACCGATCTGGTGCATTTTGTACGGGTACCGTTTAATCGTACAGGTGATCTGGTTGATGCCGAGCAGGAAGATTAAACCATCCATCAGCGGACTGCGGTAGATCACCGCGAGGGCCGCCTGGCTGCCATACTTGGTCTCATAGATGGTTCCGGCGATCAGCAGGATGCCGATACCGGCGAGCAGAAAGATGGTGAGCTTTAGGGAGGTAATAAACTCCCATGCTCGCTGACTGAAGGTCATGGCGCTCTATCCGTGCAAAGGGTCGCGACCCGGGCCGCTACTGCTGTGTTTGTCGGCCCTAACATTTGGGTCAGTTTACACCAGCGGTGTGAAGGTGTCAAGTTATTCGAAAGCGTACAAGGGGCGTGAGGAGGTTCCGAAATTTCAATACGTTTCCTCGTAATTCATTCCCCACTCGGAGCTTTGCCGCCGAAGAAGCGTTTCAGTGGTCCACGTGCGCTCTCGGGTGCAGGTTCCTCGGCGGGAGATTTTCCAGGATGTTTGCCGATCAGACGGTCGATGCCGTGACGCATTAGGATGTTCCAGACATCACGTCCCCACCGAACCAGCCGTCCACGATACTTTCTCGCTGCCTCGTCCCTTGACCACGGCTTGTAGCTTCGGCTGCGGTCAATAGCCGCATGTCCAGCCACCGAGGTCAGCAGGCCGCTGAAAAGTCCTTCGCTGACCGCTTCGCCCCAGGTTCCGATTACCGGAACATGACGTCCGAGGCCCGTCCACACCTGGTCCATCGCATTCAGGATATTCACCGCCGCCACCACTCGTGCGATGTCATAAAAGACAGCCACGGTCTCACGAGGAGATGGTTTGCTGCGGTAGATGCGCAGGATGCGGTTGACCATGTGGATGTTACGTGTCAGTACGATGAAGAAGTCCGCGCTTCGGTAAGGCGAGAGGGCGGTACCGACGCTGACAATCCCGACACTGTCTCCGACCACAGCCTCCGCCTGCTTGTCGAGGTGCTCGAGTAAAGGCGCGATACAGTTTCGTTCGATCTCGATCACCTTGGTACGAAATGCACCGGGGTTGCCGTTCTCCTTTTCAAGGGCGGCGATATCACCGCGCAATTCCCAGAGCTGGGGACGAAACTCATCAATCAGCAGCGGGTTTGCTTCGAGACGCGCCGACACTCGTTTCATGTACGCGACAAAACGGCGTGCGGTGCCTGCCTTGAAGGGACCGTCCTCAGGTAATTCGGGCGGACGAGGGACGGCACGCAGTGTGGCGAAGGCACGGATCTGCCAAAGCAGGTAGAGGACCACCGTTCCAAGCACCCCGAGGAAGCCGTACCCGGCCCAGGGATGCATATTTCCCAGGGTCTCGTAGGCTTGTAGCATCTCGAGGGCGACCAGGAAGAGAAGCAGGATGCCCACCGCCACAGCGATGCGTTCAACAGTTTTCAGAAAGGGTTGCATGGTCGGTTCCCTACTCCACAGGCTGCGAAAACGATCCTTTAACATGGGGAGAGGGGGAGGGGTAACGCAATGAGAACCTGATCTCAGTAGTGGGCAACATGATTAAACCCGACTTGCAAGCAAATCGGGCCATCCAAAAAATTGAGCCGCTACGATAGACGTAAGCGTCTGACTGTCCATACGCCCTACATCGCTAAAATATCTTCGATCAGCAGCTTCACATCGTTCCGATAATCCGGTACACCGGACTTGTGATGCCAGAAGCCATGCTCGGGGTGACGCTGGTAATTCCCGATGCGTTTCCCTTCCGCGAGGTCACGAATGACTTTGAGGGTGCGGTCAAGCTCTTCCTCGGTGTTATACAATCCGAAGCTCAAACGGACCGCTCCGGGGATCTCATGTTTCGAGCCCTGTTCGATCACCTTGTTGCGGAAGAGGTCAATCTGCGCGCGGCTCATTCCGATCATCTGCATCACAAAGGGGTGCGCACAGAAGCAGCCATTCCGAACTCCGACACCTTCCTCGTGCGCGAGGATCGTAGCCACCAACTCATGGTCAAGGTCGCCGATGTTGAACGCAACCACACCGACACGTCGATCCATATCCTCAGGTTTGGTAAGGCCGTAGACGGTCACATTATCAATGGCATCGAGTTCATCGAGTAGTCGGCGAGTGAGCTTTAATTCAACCTCATCAAGAGCGTCAAACCCGATTTCTTGCATCCGGTTCATTGCAGCTGTCAGGGTGACGGATCCGAGCACATTTGGCGATCCAGCCTCTTCTCGCTCAGGGGGTGGCATCCAATCGACCCCATCGTGATCGACGACTAAAACGGCACCACCACCGCGTAGCGAAGGGGCGCTGGCAGCGAAGAAATCCCTGCGTCCAACCAACGCTCCGCCGCCATAGGGCGCGTACATCTTGTGTCCTGAAAGAAAGAGGAAATCAGCAGAATCGCCATCCGCCGTTTTCATCGAGATCGCTTTGTGTGGGGCGAGCTGAGCGGCATCGATGGCGATGAGAACACCATACTTGTGGCTGATCCGGACAAATTCATCGATCGGTTGCAGGGTGCCGACAACATTGGATGCGCCGGTCAGGCTGACCAGTCGGGCACGTTTCCCCTCGTTCTTCAGCGCTTTTTCCAGGTCCGCAGGGTCGATCTCACCACGGTCGGAAACTGGGATACGGACGACGCGTCCACGATCTCGCCACGGCAAGTCATTGGCATGGTGCTCGACATGGCTTATGATGATCGACTTGTCGTTGTCGCGTGGGAATTTCCGTGCCAGCCTGTTGATCGCATCGGTGGTATTGGTCGTGAAGACGACACAATGCTCATCGGGATCGCCGTTGACAAAATCGAGCGTAATCTCCCGACTTCGGTCATACCATTCGCTGGCGAGCTGGGACTTGTAGCCGGCGCCACGATGGATGCTGGCATAGATGTCCAGAAGCTTGTCGCACGCTTTTTTTGCTGCCTTTAGCGATGGAGTCGAAGCAGCGTTATCCAGGTTTGCATAGATCACCTCACGTCCATCCGGCAGGGTGATTGGTTGATCGACCCCGATAATCAGGTTGCGGAGCGGGTTGTGCTGGCTCATATCCAAGTCCCTTTGGGAAAACCACTTCCGTTTTTCAATGCGGGGAAATGTGCAATCTTGGACGGGCAGTTGCAACCGGCTGGGGGAAGTCACGAGATTCAAGTATGGAGGAGTCTGAACCAGGAGAGGGCATGAACGAGGTGATCCGGAAAGCTGAGATCGGCCCCGGGCGACTTGTTGAGCTGGTTCTTGGGGATATTACACGGGAAGAGGTGGATGCGATTGTCAATGCAGCGAACAGTCAGCTTCAGCACGGTGGAGGGGTGGCTGCAGCGATCAGTCGTGCCGGAGGTCCTGAGATTCAGGCCGAGTCGGACAACGTCCAACCGGTTCCAGTCGGGGATGCGAAAGCCACCGGTGCAGGAAAGTTGCCTTGTAAAAAGGTGATCCATGCTGTCGGACCTCGATGGGGCGAGGGGGACGAGGACGCCAAACTTTCCTCAGCGATTCGCTCGTCCCTCGAATTGGCAGGAGATCTGGGACTGACCAGCATAAGCCTGCCTGCCATTTCATCCGGCATCTTTGGCTTCCCCTTGGATCGTGCCTCCCGTATTATCATGGCAAGCATCCGTGATTTGCTTCAATCATCCGCAGCCCCTTCCCTGCAAATGGTTCGTGTCTGCATCTTTGATCAGCAGACCTTGCGTGCCTTCGAAGACGTGTGGAACACCTTGGACCAGTAACTCAGGATGGAGGTAGCACGATGGATGACATCCCCCAACCCGCCCTGGACAATCCGCTGTTTGCGGAGGTGCAACGATTCCGTCAACCTTGGCTAATGATCCTGGTGTTCGCCGTTTCTACCATCTCCATCGTCCCCCTGCTATACGGTCTCTATCAGCAATTGGTGCAGGGCATCCCATGGGGTGACGAGCCGATGAGCGACATTGGATTGATTCTCTTTACATCATTTATCCTGCTCGTCCTCATCCTGATGATGGTCCTGTTGCTGGGGGCATCGCTCACAGTTAAGGTGCAAGGAGCCGGGTTATACGTCCGTTACTGGCCGGTGATTCGTCGTTTCATCCCCTGGGACCAGATCACCTCTTACAAGGCGGTCACCTACAGTCCGATCATGGATTATGGCGGGTGGGGGATCCGTGGGTTTGGGAAGAAAATGGCCTACAACGTTTCCGGCAATCGGGGGGTATTGCTGCTGCTGTCGGACAACCGCTCCCTGCTGATCGGGTCCCAATCCCCGGAACGTCTCGAGCAGGCGATCAGTATGGCGTCTGGGAACAAGTGACTACTGCCCTGCTTATCCTTGCAAGTATGCGATGTGAGTGCGGAAGACTGTCACCATCCCAGCCGTCGCTTGATCCCACCACGTTCATCGTCATCCAGCACGATTCGCCACCAGAGGTAAGGCAGAACCAGCAGCAGCAGACCCCGCATCAGGATGTTGCTGTTTTCCGGAAGCACACCAACTGCCCAGACAGCGGCGACGGTCAGCACGATTCGTCCAAGCCGTCCCCACTCGTACGGTACCTTGTAACGTGGTGCGATGTAGAGGTAAATGCCGATTGCGATGATGGCGTAGGAGACCACTGTCAGCCACGCTGATACCATGTAGCCATATTTCGGGATCAGCAGGCCATTACCGACCACGTTTACAATGGCCGCGATTCCTATGACCAGCGGGATCACCTTGGTCTTCTTTTTCAGGTAGATGCCCACCATGAAGTTGGCGTATACCCCATTCAAAATGTGCGCGAGCATCACCACAGGGACCACGGTGAACGAGGCCCAGTAGGTCTCGGCGATCAAGGGGCCGACACCGGGGAGGTTGAGGGTCAGCAACGGTTGCAGGAAAAAGACCGCCGCCAGCCAGACCCAGCCAACGAAAAGGACATAGTAAGTCAGCACACGTGCGAAGGTCTCCTTCGCATCGCTGTCTTCGGCGGTCTGAAGGAAGAAGGGCTGCCACGCATAACGGAACGCCTGGGCGATCATGTTCATCAACATCGCGATACGGTACCCGGCCGAGTAAATCCCCGCCTGGTCGACACCGAGGTAATGCTCGATCCATTTACGGTCGGAAAACTCGACAGCAACCATGAAGAGCTGGCTCGGCAGGTTGGGCATCCCGAAAATGACCCACTCACGGACTCGCGGCCAACTCCAGCTGAAACGCAGGGCAGATCGTGCGAGGACCAGCAGGATCAAGAGGACAACCACCGAGGTGGCGATGAAGGCGTAGAAGGCGCCCAGCACACCAAGCTTCAACACCCCGACAAAGAGGATGTTCAGGGCGATGTTGATGAGCACGTTGACGATCTTGACCGCAGAGAAGGCACCCGGTTTGTGACGGATGCGCAGCCAGGTGAAGATATGGTAGGAAAGGGTGTCCAGCAGCAGCACGCCAGCGCAGATTTGGGTGATCTGTGCTTCGAGTGGACCTGCAGTCGAAACCACCACCTTCGCTACCGGACCCGCAAAGAAGACCAGCAGCAGCGAAATCATCCCGCCCAGTCCGAGGGTGTGGGTCAGCATGGTGCCAAGGTCACGCCGCTGGTTCTCCTCGCTCTCGGCGGCTGAGTATCGGAGAAAGGCGATGTCCATGCCATGGATATAGAGCGGCTGAAGAACCGTCACCAGCACCATAAACAATGCATAGATACCGTACTCGGAGGGGCTCATCAGGTGGGAATAGTAAGGCAGCAACAGGAAGGCGACGGCTCGTGCCGCGACCGTCCCCAGCCCATAGACCACCGACTGTTTCGCCAGGCTCCTGATTTTGGCAAACATCAACCGACTCCCAACGCGAGATAGGGCAGGAGAATGATAATCACAACGAGAATAGCCAATGCCTTCCGCAGGTTGTCACGATAGATCAAGAACTGCCAGCCGAAGGCCACCGCCAGCGCCGGAGCTGCAGGCAGCAGAAGCCGTGCTTCGCTTTGTTGAAATCGTATCGCATAATAAAGCCAGCCCGCCACCGCACCAAGCCCGCCGATCATCCATAGCAACGTGACGGTGGAAGCGCCACGTTCGCGGATCGCATCAACCAAATCATGCCATCTTGAAAAGAGTCCCGCCAGCGATACAACCAGCAGAAATCCGAATGCGACCATCCCGATCTTGACCGCAGGATGCCCCCACAATTCCATCCACGGCATCACCAGAGAATAGAAGGTGCTTTTGACGAGAAGCTCCGGGTCAAAAGGCGGCAAGGTTCCAGAAGCTGCATGTTCGATCGAGAGCGGTGATCCGAACAGAAGGGTTCGTTGCAGCCAGAGCGGCATCGTCGCCCAGAGTGCGACGGCTCCGACCAGCACGACACGCGCCCATCGTCGTTCACGCGGTCCCGCGACCCAGGCGATGGCGAGCACCATCGGGGCGAGAGTCAGCGCCGCCAGTTTGGTCCAGATGGCGACCGCAAACAGCAGCGCAAGGTTAATGAGACGCAGGATAGAGAAATTTTCTTCTCGGGTCATGGTTGCGTAGGCATACAACCCGCCGATGGTCAGGGTAAAAAGGGAATCGTTGTTGATGGTGGTCGAAGGGATCAGCCCCGCCCCGAGCAAGGCACCTCCGATCAGGATGGGCATTCGTGCTGCGCGATAGGGCGCGAAATAAAACAGCAGATGTAACCCCGCCAGCCAAAGAATCATCGAGGCGAGGCGCAGGAGATAGAGCGATACCGTCCCGGTACCGATCACCTTCATCGCGCCGGCAACCATCCAGTAATAGAGCGGAGGTTGGGAATACTCCACTTCGCCGCGTGCCAGGGCGCCTTCATCCCGGACCCCCATCCTCTGCACACCAGGCAGAGTAGACTGGTGGTCCAGCAGGGCATGGTTCAGGTGCGATGCTTCATCGTTGAAGGCGGGCAGGCCTTCTGGAGGAGTACCGTGGAAGGGCTGGGAAAAGATGAGGGTGAGACGCAACAGAACGGCGAGCATCAGCAGCAGTACCGCGTAGCTCGGCAAGTCTGTACGCTTCTCATCCTTGATCACAACACGTCCCCTTCCCTCTGGCCCGTTTAGCGCACGTCCACATCAACATCGGGAGTGTCCGGCAGGAAATTCTCCGGGGCTGTCCACTCCTGGACGGTGTCGAGGACCAACGTATTCCGGAAAAAACCCTGCATTGAGAAGTTTTCTTTGAACCGTGCCAGCCCCCAGGTCACCTTCTGCTGCGGTTCAGTCGAAATACCGAAATCGTACCATGTAAAGCCGCGCATGTGGGCGTGCAAAATGCTGTCGTGCACGAGCAACGGCGAGGGGCGAAGGTTCTGCGCTTCGTCACGGTGCGCGATGTAAAACTCGAGCATGATGCGCTCGTTGCAGATGAAGTTCAGGATGCCGGCAATTGCCTTGCCCTTGTAGTAAGCCATCGACATTTCGAGCTGCTTCGGCGCAAGTTTGGAGAGGGTTTCGAGTTCATCGCGTGTGTGCGTCGGTTTGACGCCGAGCTTGGCACGGTTGGTGTAGAGGATGTCGTAGTACTCGTCAAGCGTGTCGCCGGTCAACGGCAGGTTGTGCTTGATGGTGACCCCTTCACGAAGTGCCTTGCGGATCGCGGTACGAGTCTTGCTGTCGTACATCGCGATCAGTTGCCGTTCCGCCAGCGGCAGTCCGGTGAGATCAATGGCCTGTGTGTAATCCTGCTTCAGGTAGGTAAACCCGGCTCGCAGCAGCGAAAACTCGACGGTATCCGACATGCGACGATGATAAATCAGGGGTGGCGGAGTAAGGCGTAGACGTTGGACGCCATGCTCTTTCGCGACCTCGATCAGGTCGTAGATCATCCGGTGGACATTGATCAGATCAACATCTTCCCGTGTCAACAGGCCGCCATAGGATGCGCCCGGATGGCTGGTCCACGATTTCAAGCCGTCTTCGTCACGAAAGGCACCCGGCCATACGGCGACAATGTGGCCCTTTTTACGGAAGATCAGGTGACGGTGTTCGAACCGTCCTTCCGGGTGGTAGGCGAAAAATTTCTGGCTGTGGAAGAGGTTGCCCTGTACCGCACGGCGGACAAATCGGTCCCACTCGTCACGTTGGCTACTGTTGTAGAACTCCACATCGAAGTACATGATCGCTGTCCTGGGTATCAGCCTGGCCCGGTAAAGTCGGGTTGGTCAAATGTAGGCCGGATTCTTGAATCCGGCGATGTCATGGCGCAGCCATAACGTTCCAATCATAAGGTGTCAGGGCTCTGAAGCCCTTCGCTTCTTGCCGGATTCAAGAATCCGGCCTACGCTCCGTGTGGACTCAATTGCACCTTCAGAGCATCCGGCTCAACCGCACGTTTGAATGCCTTGTTGGCATCTCTCAGCGGGAAGACATCACTGACGAGGTCCTCAACCCGATTACGACCTGAGGCAATCGCTTCGACTGCCTGCTTGACCGAGCCGCACCGTGAGCCGCGCAGGGTAATTTCATCGACCACCAGACGTGACAGATCAAGCTCGGTGCTTCCGGCGATGGTCGATTTGCAGACTACGGTCCCCTGTGGCGCAGTTGCGGCAAGCGCACTTTGCATCCCCACTGCGCTGCCGGTGGCCTCGATGACACGGTGGTATTCACCGGCCTTCGCTGCCCCGTCGAGCACCTTTGCACCCGCCTTTTCCAGCATCGTCAGCTTGGCATCGGAACGGCCCACGACATGAAGTTCGCCGCCCTGCGAAAGGTACACACGTGCGATGAGCTGTGCGAGCTTTCCATCGCCAACGAGAAGCACGGGGTTTTCCCCGGGAGGGAGCTGTTCGACGGCGTTCATTGCCGCTGCAAGCGGCTCGGCCATCGCGCCTTCGGCCCACGAGACCGAGTCCGGCAGGGAAACCAGCAATCCTTCTGGTAGCAGCACATAATCCGCCATTGCGCCGTCCATGCCACGAATGCCGAGCGCCTTTCGGTTCGGGGTGTGCTTCGCGGCGTCCTCGTCGATGGTCCCCAGCGCCCCATCGGGCAGGTTGATCGACGCGGTGACACGTCTTCGAATCCACGAGTAGAGATCGGCCTCGACCACGGTTCCGGCAAACTCATGCCCGATGATGCCACGGAAATCGGTGTAGCCCTCGAACATTTCGAGGTCTGTGCCGCAGATACCAACTCGTTCGACACGAATCAGCACCTCGCCCGGTTCAGGGGAACGTGGCCTGTCGACCGTGATAGCTTTTTTACCACCTTCAACGGTGACTGCAAGCATTTTGTCGGGGATGGGCATGTCGTAATCCAATTTGTCTGCCGGGTTGATCAAATGTAGCGACTGTTTTGGCAGTCAAGCGATTTTCGTTTCGTAGTTCATGTT
>JAHLLH010000012.1 GCA_020444265.1 bacterium | reverse complement strand
CCACCAGCGCCGTATCGCTTCCAATGGTCGACAGCGCCGAACTGATCCCCGCTTCCGTCCCCACGAAGTACGATGGAGCGTAGCTGATTTCGTTGACAAAGGTCAGCTTCCGCGCATGGCCATCCGCGCTCGACCCGTCGTGGTAGTGCCCTCCGTTCGTCACGAACACCGAATTCAACCACTCTGCTGTCACCTTCGTCCCCGGCGTACCCGTTTCCGGGTCACGGTTCACAAAGGTCGTTTTCTGCGCAAATCCGCCAACTGCCATCAGCAGCAGCAATACCACCAAAAGAATCCGCTTCATGCCTCTCTCCTATTCTGCAGACAGGTAGGTAAATCGTGGTTCGATATGCGCCTGGATCACCTTGCGCACCGCTATCTCAATCTCCGGGATCCCTGCTTCGTCACGCAGGCTTTCACCTGCCTCGCTTTCACCCGCTTCGAAATAATCCAACGCACTCACGTGCTGGAAATGCACCGTCAGAATCGCCGGTCCCGTCTCCTCGACCGTAGCCGTGTATCCCAGGTCCGCGATATACTGAACCAGCCAGTCAACATTGGATTCGTACTTGCTGCGCCAGTGCAGGACGACCCGTTGACGGAAATTTTCGTCCGTCTCTTCGAACAGCTGCACCAGATCTGCCGCCTCCACCCAATCTTCGAACGTGTCATCACTGGTCTCGACCAGCCCCTCGTTCAACAGGTTCACCACCGCCGCATCAAATCGCGCCGGTTCCTGCGCCAACCCCTCGATCAGGCTGGTCATCACAGTCGAATGCAACAGGCTGTCCCACAGTCTGCCCCGTGGAAACAAGGCACGGATCATCCCTGCATAATCAGTCGCCGTGCGAGGAGTCCAAGCCGTTATCGGTCGGTAATCAGTCGCCATGATCAAACACTCGTAAAGGTGATTGCATCCAACACCGCGTACTGTCCACCCGTCAGTTCCACATCACCGGGCGGGGACACCGCTTCATATCCTTCGCCCGTGTCCACCGACATCGCATCGATACGGTAGACCGTCAGGTTCGAACGTTGCAGCGCGTTGTGCACCAGGCTGATCGCGAACGACCCGCCCGGGTAGACCTTCTGCAGCATCAACGCCTTCAGGTCGCTCGTTATCGACGCCTGCAGGGCACTTGTCAACGGCGAAATCGCAAGCGCCAGCTGGATCGACACCCGTTCCGGTTCGATCATCACCAGTTCTGCAGCGGCTGGTTTACGGCTCGAGTCGCTCACATAGGCTTCCACCGTACTCAGCAGTGTCGCGGATGGAATCGGATCATCCCCATCCGCCAGGACGGACAGCCCCACCGTGCCCACCCCATCGAACAGTGGAAAACACCACGCTTTCGCTACCCCGGCCACCTCTTCCGCCCAGGTCACGAAATCACTTTCCGAACCACCTAAACGCCTGGCACGGTCCGCACTGGCCATCCTCGCACGGTAGGCTGCGTCCGTTTCCACATCCGTACCGCCGGTGATCCCATCGCTGTCGATCGTCGCATCCGTGTCGACCCCATCAATCGGGGTCACCAATGAAAGCGTACCCGCTGCAGCCGTATTGCCATCCACACCCGCTTCCGATGCCGTCACCACCACATCGACCGATCCGCCAGCAGGTATCGTTCCAAGCGCTTCCGTTTCGAACTGGACCCCATCCGCACGTTGCAGCACCGTCCCCGCCGGGATTTCGCTTGCTTCATCCCCCATGAACGTCACCGTACCACTCGCATAGGCCGCCGCCTTTCGGGTGGTCGACCGCACGAAACCGTGACGGTCCAGGTAGGACGTATCCGAACTCGATACGAATACCTGGTTCACCGCCCACACCAGGCGACCGTACAGGATGTGAAAAAGCCCCGCCAGAACACGTGCCAGCACACGCACAAAGGCACGGCTGGCGATCGCGGTCGTGCCGCTGATCCGGCTGACCAGGTCGTTCTCGATACGGCTGTTCAGTTCTGCTACGGTTGGACGTGTAAACGCCATGAGTCACCCCTACCCTTGCGACACCCGTCCGGATGTCCAGTTAATCGAATACGAGAACACCGAAGGCCCCGCCACCGCCCTGCTGGACAGGGGTGCCGCCGCCGGCACGTTCGAACGCGTCGCCCCAGCGCCACGAACCACCTCGACATGCAGATCCAACCCGTCGGTACGGTCCGTGGTGCGAGTGGCCGTCGCGGTCACCCTCGAAGCGATCCCCGCGTCTACCATCCACTTGAGCGCCTCTTCCGCATACTCTTTCGCTTTCTGCAGGGTGTCGTTCGTCAGTTTCGCGCGACGCAACAGCCACAGACGCGATCCCAACGGCGTACCCTGAAGTGCATCGTTCCACCACCCGCCACGGTACCCGTCGTTGCCGGGAAGAGTATCCCCATCTCGCGCAGTGGCATCCGTGAACAGGCTGATCAGCACCGATGTTCCCAGCCCATCATCCCGCTCGAAGTCCCCCGCCACGATCGACAGGTCGAATGATCCGTCGCTCGCAGGCACGATTCGCAGATCCCCACTCACGCCACACCCCCCGTTCCGCTTGCCGACCCCGTGCATGGTCCGTTCGGCGCAACAATCCCGCTCGCTGGAACCGTCACAGACACCGCCGCATTCGTGGTGATTTCAGTCACCACCGCTGCACAAACCGCGTCGATCAGCGTGTCCATCGCAGACCCTTCCGGGATGCTCCACCCGTTGGGTTCACCCGTCAGGGTGGCCTTGACAGCCGTCGCAATCCTGCCTGCATCCAACGCCATCGCTTACCCCGCCTGCTTTTCGGTACGGTCCACCATCGTTTCCCAGCCCGTATCCCGTGCGATTTCCTCGCTCCGGTCGCACCCCTCGAAACGGACCCCGTTCACCACTGCCGCGCCACCGTAGATCTTCACCACATGCACATCGTACAGCCCGTTACCCGGTTCGACATCGACAATCGCGAACGCCTGCTGCCAGTTCTGACGTGCCTTCCGGCCCGGAACCGATCCATCGACACGTGCCAGGGTCCCAATCGACCACACCGAATAGGTCACCTTCCGCCCGCGTGGATATTCCGTTTTCGAAGCTTCCGCAACCCCGTGCGTATGCCCGATGATGATCGAATTGCGCGCCGTGTCCAGCATCTTCCGTACCGTGCCCAACGTCTGCCCCGCAATCACGTCCCCATGCTCCACCGCCAGGTTGTCATTCAGCCAGACACGGCCATCCGGGTAGGGTCCATGGTATTCCACCCCCAGGTGTTCCAACCCCAACAGGTAGGGAATCGACAACACCTGCGGGCCTGTTACCCGCTGTCCAGCCTGGCGAAGATTGTAGGCCTCCGGAAGGTGCTTCTGGATCGCAATCATCATCCGTTCATCATGGTTGCCAGCGATACGGTGACGTTCCGAACCCGGGGCCGCCAGGGCACGTTGTGCCCACCACCACGACTCTTCATCAATTGCAGGCTGGGTCGTCAGCACGAATTCCGGCGACCGCACAAACTTGTCCGTCCAGTTCGCCAGGTCCTGGCCATCCCCCACATCGACAATCCCATCCGCTTCCACCGCACGGATCACCTGCAGCGCCAAATCCTGCGCCTTCCGGTCATGGAACGGGTCGAGGTACCCGGTCCGCATATCCCTGCGGAACCCGATCTGCGCATCCGACAGGATCACCCAACGTTTCATCCCGCCAGACCGCTTCGGGATCACCGCCTTCGGCAGCTTCGGGATGTGGATTTCAGCGGCACGGATCGGCGGGATTTCGGTCGAGATCGGAACAATCCGCTTCAGCCACGCCTTCACCTGGATCAATTCCGTCTTCTGGACCTTCTGCGGCTTCCCTTTCCCGCCGTTCATCTTCATCGCCACCGGCCATTTGTTGACCACGTGACGCTCTACTTCCCACACCTTCCGGTCGACCTTGCAACGTTCCAGGAGCTGCTCGAGCGTGGTGATTTCGAAGGCCCTGACCTCCGCGATCGCGTCGTTCCCATCCTCACGGAAATCCTCACCCGGTTTTTGATCCGAAGGTTGGTTCGCTTTTGTTGGATCCGGCACCACCTTCGCACGGCCATTGCTGCCACCATCGAAACGAGGCAGCGTTATCCCGTCGTGCGTTTTCAGGTAACGCGAACGGTTCACCGTCGCTTCGTAGGTCATACCCACACGACGTGCCACTTCATGGATCCGTCCCTGGTGCCCTTCCGCATACACCTCGCGCCAGACCTCGGCAAATCGTTCTTTCGATACCTTCGCCATCTATCCCTCCGCACGAACCTTCGTCGATCCCAATCCCGCACCCTCACCGTAGGGCAGTCCCGTCAGCGGGTTCAGCGTCTTCGCCGTCAATACACCATCCCCATCCCCCGCATTCGCACCCAGCAGCACCGTTTCCGCACTCACATGGATGATTCCGCCGCGCTTCAAATGGACCTTCGACCCCAGGTCGTCGTACAACGCCACCTCGCCCGCTTCCAGCCCCTTTAGACGGTACCTGGCATCCTCGACCGCGATCACCACTTCACGGCCCCCTGCGTGCACCACAACCACTTCCGCACCCGCTTTCGGATGGGATGCGAAGCCGTATTCCGCGAAACGTTCCACCTTCTCCCGCACCGCGCCGCTTGCCTGTGCAATGCGAAGCTGCTGGTTCCGTTTTGCATCATCCACCGCACGGACCACCGCACGAAATACCAGCCCCTTCAGCTTCACGACCAGACGTGTCAGCAGATCATTCATCGCTCATCCCCTCAGGATCGAGTAACGTCTGTTCGGGCACTTCGGGACGGTAGGTGAAGACATCGGGACGGACCAGTTCCAGCGTGGTACGAGTCCCGCTGTCGCTTTCCTGGCTGAAGACACGCGCCGCAATCAGCAAGCTGGCATCCACCCCCAACGGTTCGATCTGCACACCCGTTCGCATGTTCGGCTGCCACAGGTCCCCGCCCGCCATACGGAACCCCTTCACCGCCACTTCGAAACGGTCCCCTTTGGCCGCACGAACCACCGCTTCCCACGCCGCACGCTGGGTCACATACTCTTTTGTCAACCCGCTCGTGACCAGCACCTTCGGACGGTAACGGGGAACACCCCCATCCATCGCACGACCTTCTACACCCACCGGCGCCTGGATTTCGTCCCCCAGGTCGAACTGCGTTTCCCCACGCACCTTGATTTCCGAATACCGCCCCGACATATCCGACAGCCGACGCGCCGAAAGGACGTTCTGCCCGTAGACCAACGCATCCGCTTGACCACCCGCACCCGGACGCGTCAACACAATCGTTCCATCCACATCACTGCGGGGAAGCACCATCCGGCTGCGGCAGGCACGTTCCAGTGCTTCCCAGGGTGTTTCCGCCGCCTGGAGCGTGAACTGTCCGAACGTCTTCCCCAGGTCCACACCCGAGTCCGTACGGACCGCCAACCCGAACGGCTGCACCAACTGCGCCACCAGCTTGTCAAGGGTCAGGTCGCGCAGGGTTTTGTTTTCCAGAGGGCTTGAACAGTCGATCAGGTCCTGCGCCGCACCCCTGCCGGTCACCTGCAGGGTCCTGCTGTTCGCATCCACACTACGCTGGGTCACATCGATGTACCCGCGAATCACCTCTTCACCGTCGATCGTCACCTTGCAGGATGCACCGGCACGGATCTCCGGGACCGAATCACCGCCATCATCCAGCCACCCAAGCGACAACTCAAAGCTGCCCACCAGCGTGTCGATCGAGTGACGGATCCGCACGATCTCCCACCCGGTGAACGCTTTCCCTGCAATCGTCAGTGCCACCCTACTGTCAGGCATCTGTCACCACCTCGATCTCGCGCCCGCCCGGCACAAACCCGGGGTGCTCCACCTTGTTCCGCGCAAGGATCAGCGATTCGTGGTCCACATCCTGGTACAACTCCCAGGACAGCACCAGCGCCGGCACATCCTGCGCGGGCGTGTACTTCACCAGGCTCGGCAGGTCCAGCGTCCGCGCGTTTAAATCCGCCATCAGCGCCGCACGCAGATCCGCCAACCCACTCGCCGTCTCCCCATCCACACTCGCATCGATCAGAGCTTCGATACGGTCCAGCACAACCCCGGACGCTTCCTGCAGATCCTCGGCGGAATCGAAGTCCGCAACCGAAAGCAGCCCCGCCATCGCCGACACCTGCTGCCCTTGAGCGAGACGGTCCACTTGTCCTGCAGGTGGATCGGTCGCATCGTAGGACGGCTCCGTCTGCTGGTCCAATAGGGCACGCATCTCGTCAAACTGCCCGCGTGCATCCGTCACCGATTCACCCGGATCCGTCCCCAGCGTGAACAGATCCTCGAGCGCCGATGACAACTCTTCCGCGTCGTACGCCACCTGCGTCTTGCGCGAAATGATGTTTTCCAGCACACGGCGGAAATCTTCCCCCGCACCCACAATCCGCCGTGCATCCCCCACCAGCGTCAACAGGTTATCCACCCCATCCAACGCATCCTGCGCCAGGTCTGCCGGCGCATGCGCCAGGTCGTAGGCTTCACGGAACCCCGCACGGACCTGCTCCAGCGTCGACGCACGCACCTGGCGCAGGTCATCCGCCGTCTGCACCGTCCGCAACAGCAGTTCCTCGCCCGCCTCGCCGAATTCCATCGACAGCGTGACCATGCCGCCGTCACGTTCCGATTCACGGGTCCGCAAGCGATAACACACCACCCGAAGCGTGCCACGGTACGGGTGCACCAACTCCCCCACACCCGCCGCTTCGCATGCGTTGATCAGGTCCTGCTTACGGTCCAGGTAGTCCGTACCGACCAGGAAACCCTCGATCACGAAACGCCTGGCGCGACGCCCCATATCTTCCGGACGAGGCTGATCAAGCCCCGGGAAGTCGTGGTCGACGATCCGACGGCCATGTTCGCCGTCCACGGTCGAAACCTCGAACGCTACCCCGCGAAACGATGCCGGGAGCAAACTTTCCTTCCAACCCATGTAGACATCCTGTCCGTTGCGATCCGTTGCGTGAAAACCGCAGAGCGATCCCTACTTTGGGAACCCGAACCAGCCTGTCAGATCGGCTCCCCTCTCCCATCAGGAAGGTTTTCCATCCACCTATCGGCGCAGATGCGACCTCGAACGTTTCTTCGTCCAATCCTTGTTCGGATTTAACGCATCGTCCAGGGCATCCTTCGCGTGACGTTCGAAGTTTCGGTTCACGTACTTCATCACTGCCGGGTAAAACTCCCAACCACCCTGCTGGATCTTCACCTCGTCCACCAGGTACCACAGCTTTTCGATCTTGTCGCGCCTGCGACGTGCGATGATCAACAGCGAGTCGCGCTTTGTCGGCATGATGAAGGGTTTCCCCAGCCGCCGTCGGCTTCGTCCAATCGAACGGCCACCCTTCCACGGCTGATAGTCCTTCAGCAGGGTCGACGGCTGAACATTCCGCTTCACACGGCCCGTCTTGGTTCGGTAGTTCTTCAGATCAGGACCCGGAACCGCGCGTTTACGGCCCCTCGGGGTACGAGTCTCACCGCCAATGTGATCCGGCAGGAAGGTTGAAAGCCGTGGGCTCGTATACACTTCCGCCGTACCATATCCCCTGCTTTGAACGTCTCGCTTCTGCGCCGGTTTGATCCGAATCCCCTTCTGCAGGAAATTCGACGCTCGCACCTCAAAGTCCCGTTTCGTCTGCTCGAACACCTCTTTCTTCGCACCAGAGGCGGTCTTTGTCAGCGCCAGGGCCATGGCGAACGGAAACTGTTCCCCCGCCAGCGCCCGCATCTGCGCCTCAATCGCTTCGCCCTCCAATCGCGCTGAAAGCTGGAGCATCATTTACTCCGAAAAAGCGCCATCACCGAACCGCCCGAAGTCACGGTCTTCCTTCGTCGACACATTCCGCGCACCACGTCGATCGACACGGATGCCGCTTGGCATGTTCTGGAAATCCACCACCAGGGTGCCACCCGGCAGCGCCAGGGGCGACACGGGTGGGGGAATGTCGAAAGTGCGGGATGCGCCGCCAGGGAGACGGCCCAAGGCACGCAGGTTGATTCCGATCAGCGAACTCGAGTCACGGGTTGACTGCGGCATCGAAAACACCTTTGCCAGCTTGTCGAGGAACCCCGGACCCTTCCCCACTTGGCTGAGATTCTTTTTTC
The DNA here is from genome assembly GCA_020444265.1 of bacterium. Taxonomy (GTDB): domain Bacteria; phylum Electryoneota; class Electryoneia; order Electryoneales; family Electryoneaceae; genus JAHLLH01. The sequence goes on along the minus strand of JAHLLH010000012.1, from coordinate 101,425 downwards.
CCCAGTCAGATTCAGTCGCCAGGAATGGCAGTGATAACGCCGCCCCAACTGTCGCCGCGACCACCGGGATCGCACCCAATGCCGAAAGCGCCGTCGTCAGCGTCGTCACACTCGCAGTAATCTTCGCCAGTGCATTCACCAGGTTGACCGCCAGCAGCACTTCCAATGATCCGATCAGCAGGTTGGATGTTCCTACTCGTTCATTTAACGTGTCGAACAGGTCGGTCACAGGACGCAGTTTTGTCTTGATCTCCTCCAAAACCGCACCCACCTCGCCCATCTTCGTCTTGAAGTCGTCGTACTTCTCCGGCAACCCCTCGACCGCTCGCCCAAGCGCATCGCTAACACGTTTGCCCCATGCTTCGAATTGGGCACGGTCCGCACCCAACTTCCGCGCGATACGGTTCATCGCATCGGCCAGCACCGGCAGCAGGGCGCCACCCATCGCGTAACGGACGCCATTCATGGCCATCTTCAGGTTGGTCAGGGCATCCGTGAAAACTTCAGCATCACGCGCCGCACCTTCCGACATACCCCCACCAAGACGGTCAAATTCTGCGTACAGATCTTGAAGGCCGTCACGACCCAGGTTCAGCATGTTCACCAGCTTGCCACCGGAACGACCGAAGATCTGCATCGCCCATGCCGTCTTCGCTTCCTCACTGCGAACAGTCTTGAACTTGTCCGCGATATCCCCTAGCACATCCTCGGCATCACGTAGCTTCCCGGTCGTATCCACCGCCGAAATACCCATCTGCTCAAAGGCGTACAACGCCTCGCCCCTGCCGAATGCTACGTCCAGCAGGTTGCGGTTCAGCTTTTCCAACCCCTTATCCAACTGATCAATGGGTGTGCCCGTGCGATCCGCTGCGAACCGGATCTGCTGCAGACGTTCGGCGGTATACCCCAAACGATCCGAGGTTTTTGCCAACAGGTCACCTTCGTCGGCCACTTTCTTCACGACCGCGAAGATCCCCGCACCCGCAGCAGTCATCCCTGCCAATGCAATCCCAAAGCCACGGTTCAGGGTACGGGTGACACTCGACAGGCCATTATTGAAACGGCGCATCTTCGCCTGAACACCCGCCAGTTTGGCGTCGAAACGGTTCATCGTGGTCGAAAACTTATCGACCCCACTGAACACAATCCGCGCTTTTTTATCGACCGCCATCAATCCCTCAATCCGCTGGGTGGACCGACCTGCTCGTCAAGTCGGGTTGATTCATCCAGAATGAAAAACCTACCCCTTCAGTGCTTTCGCACGCGCCTTTCGCTCATCTGCTGCCAGGCCGGCGACCCAGAACAATTGATCCAGGTCCATCGACAGCAGGTCCACTGTAAACCCGAACTCCGACCCGATCAGACGGACCGCATCTCTGATCAGTTCGGGTCCTATTCCCCCATCAGGTCACCGAGGACATCAATCGCGCTGGATGCGTCTGTCATCGACAGCTTCTCCAGCACCTTCATCGGCTGACCCGTCAGGCTTGCAAGCAATTCCAGCATCTCGCCGAACGTTCTCTCGCCGCCGATCTTCATCCCCATCAGGTCACGCGCCTGCACCTTCCGGGTGATGCGAATTTCACGAACCAGGTGGTCCGGGTCCCCATCTTCGAAAACATCGATCGGGTCCTGCAGATTGATCACAACCGGCAGTTCCACACGGGTTGCCTTTTCCTGCTCTGCCATCATCCTCTCCCCTGTTGGGTTTTGTGGATAGGTGCCCCGGCTTGACTTGCAAGCCGGGTTTCCCTAACCAGATGAATCAGGTGGTACCACCTTACACAAACTTCCCGGGACTACCCGTGAAGCTGATCGGCATCGTCGCTTCTTCCGTCTCGTACTTCCGCTCACCCGTGTATTCAGCGTCCGCCAGCAGGAACACCTTCCCGTCCTGCAGCTCCACCGTCACCGTCCCGCCGCTGAAGTCGAACACATCCTTCGGGTCCAAGTCGTCCGGCACAAAGATTTCACCCTCGACCATCCCATTCACCGGGGTGACCTTGTGACCAGCCAGACCACTTGTACCGTTCAGCACCTCGCGCTGATCCCCGCTTGCCGTCAGGGTGACGTTTCCTTTTACGGAGATCACCTTGCCGTTCAGCGACAGCTTGCTGATACCCGCTTTGACTTTTCCCATCGTTTACCTCACCTTCAAAGGTCTATTGTGACTGTCGCCAGGGGTGGCCCGGGCAGTCTCCTGCCCGGGTTTCACTCCCGGGTGCTTTCACACCACGTGTTCCCTACAGCAGGAACTGGATCACCGCCGCACCCACACGGAACTGGTTCACCAGGTCAGGCTGCAGGATGAATTCGAGACGGTTCACGTCATCGCTCGCACGGCTCACCGTCAACGATTCCGCGAAGGTGTCCGCATCTTCCACCAGTCCCGCCTTCTCCCACTCGTCGAACAGGGAAAGCACTTCGGCACGCGCCAGCTTCGGCGTCACCACCACCTGCCCGGGGTTCAGGTTCTTCGCGTCGCTCGCCAGCTTCGCACGCGGGTACCTGGTCAGGAAACGGTTACGCAGCGACCAACGCAGGTAGAGCAGGGTCAACGGCGTGTTCAGGTCCAGGTAAGCCGTATCCGCACCGCCAGCCGCATTCGTCTGGTAGGTGGTGATCAAGCGTTCCAGCGTCACCTTGCCGGCACTGTTGACGATGAACGTGGACACCCCATCCGTCAGCAGGGTGTTCCGCTCGGTCTGCGTGTAACGGTCCCCAATGGCCGGGGCGAGGATCCCCGTCACCGTCAAGGTCTGGAAGGGACGAGCCGGGTCGGTTTCCCCTTCGCTCGCCGCAATCGCCGCCACACCCGCCGCATACTCCCATGGAGTGTTCGGAATGCCCACCGAATGCAGCATCACCAGGTGCGGGCTGTTCTGCGCGTTCCCCAGTGCCGAAAGCGCACCAAGGCTCGCAGCCGTCACCGACACGAAACAGACACCATCGATCATCTGCAACGGGCCGAAACGGGTTTCCAGTTCATCCGTCATCGCGGTCAGGCTCGTGGAATCCGTCCACGGCATCGCCATGATCTGGAACCACTCGTCCCCGATCGCATCCAATGCTTCGGAAACATCCGGGTTGTTCGCACCGGCGGTCATGCTGGCGTCCGTGTCGCCCATGGCAGCAATGGTTACCGTCAACCCTGCCGGTGTCGCTTCATCACTGGCGTAGTTCATCCGGATGTCGATCTCGTTGCCCGGCGTGCCGTCGTTCTTCGCCGTCAGACCCACCGAGCCATCTTCGTTGTCCGTGGCGACCACGGGAAGGCTCGTCACCGCGTTGATCGCAGCAGCCAGGGTCCCGTCCAGGTCGGTGTGCGCATCATCCACCGCGACCACCACATTCACTTCCTGCCCGCCGATGTAGAGCGAAAGGGTCCCCGCAGCAGTCGCCGTACCCGCCAGGGTGATCTTTCCGGTCGCCGGGACACCCGTACCACTGTCATCCAGCGCGATCATCTTCAGCGCCACCGTCGGGTTCTGCGCGAACCACGCTATCGCCATCAGGTGCAGGTGCGACCCGTCGCCGAAATAGGCCGCAGCCTGGTCCGCGTTGCTGACCGTCTTCAGCACCTTCTCCGCCACCGACCCGCCGCTCGTACGGCCACCGATCAGCAGCGCCTGGTAAGCCAGCACACCGGCACCACTCAGTGCACGGCTCGAATCGATCTCCACCGCAAACATCGGGGTGCGGATGGTTTTCGGAATGCTCATCGCAACATCCTTTCACGCTTGCCCATGCAAATCGAAAGCTGAACCTCCGCTTTGCATCGCTATCGTTTACTTGTCTTCGTTGTTCAAGTCATTGCGAGCCGAGTGACTGTCACTAGGATTTTTTTTCTTGGGAGTGACTGTCACCTGTACCTGCTTCGCACCCACTTTCTTCACCGGCGCCTTCCCCACCACTACCGAACCATCGTTGATCCGCCTGCGCCAGTAGCTGTCCAGCACCACGTTTGCCCCCGCTTCCGCAAGCACCATCTGCGGGTTGTTCGGGTAACGGACCAGCGCCCCTTCTGCAGGGACCAGGAATGCACGTTTCATCGCTTTTATCCTTCGGTTAAATCGACCTCGTCTTCTGCGTCCGGGGTGTCCGAATCGCCCATTTGATAAGTGACGTCCATCGACTCGAGGTCCGTTGCACGTTCCCCTTCCGGCGCCTGGTCCTGGTAGTCCACTTCAAACACCAGCACCGTCGCCGCGTACACCTTGTTGCCATCCCCCTCGATCACAGGGGACTCCATGCGCAGGTAACGGACATCATCCACCGTTCCTGCCAGTGATTCGTCACGCAGGATCGCGAATTCCGCCGCACGGATCGATTCCCCCTGCACGTCGTCCACCCCATCTTCGTCGTTATGGATGAACGCCACGTGCAGTTCCGCCGTGCGGAAATAGGTCCGGGGACGGCTGTTCTTATCGTCGATCGACTCGCCACGGAGCGCCACCAGGCAGCAGGGGATATCCTTTGCCCACACCGGCGTCACACGGTGCCTGTGGACCTTGTCACCCACATTCAGCTTGGCACCCTGCAGCGTCACCATCGCCGCATCGAGAATCGTTGTCCGTGGATGTTTCAACGTCTACCCCTTGTCATTCCCAGCACGCAAGCCGATGCCAATCGGCTCGGTTTTGCCGTTGCGGGCGTCGGGAATCCCCCGACCCCTCGCACCCATCCCTACACCTTCACCAGCCTGCATTCCGCCACACCGTGCCTGATCGGCGCACTGACCACCCGGTACAGGGCGCCACGGATCCGTACCTTGTCCGTGCTGGTGATCGCCGGGACCACCGAACGGGCACGGACCATCAGGACGCTCGTATCGCCATCCACCACAGCATCCTGACCCAGGTCCATCTCGAGCGGATTATCGTCGAAGATCCCCGAGGTCGTCACCGTACGGCCATCTGCACGAGTGAACACCACCGACTCCGCGAACCCGTCCGTCGAGTCGAAAAAGACATCGACCAGGTCCTCTTCCGCCTGCGTGTCGAAAGCGTTGCGGGTGATAAGCGTCACCCCCGGCGCCTTCAACACCACCGCGAATGTCAGGGTCGGCAGGATCACAACGGCTTCCCTCCACCACTTGGTTTGCCTTGTGCGGCAGCCATGGCATCATGCTGCTTGAAATGGTTATCCATCTGCGTTGATAACCCCTTGACCGTTGCGATCAGTTCCGCAAGCCCAAGGTTCGTTCTGTTAGTCGATTCGGTGATAGGAGACAATTGGGCGATCATCTCTTGACGCAGGCCATTCATGGCACGTTCCAGGTCTATCTGGTTCACCTTGCCAGACTCGAGATTCCCAATCCGCACACCCATCTTTTCGATGCTATTGCGTGTCTTCTGGATATCTTTTTCGTTCACATCTACATCCACCATCACGCTGGCGATGTCTTGACGGCTCTGGTTCACCTGGCTGTTATTTCGAACCAACCATGCAATCAGACCGACAACAGCGATGATGATCGTAGCAACCCCCCCTACAGCGCCCCAATCGAGTACCATCGATTCGCTCCCTACAGGGTGAATACCGTATCACTTGCCCAAGACAACGTCACGTCCGACCCATCCGGCGTGAACGGCAACTCGTCGTCCGTATCGATCCAGACCAGCAGGTTGGACTCCGCATCGCTGATCCCGTACTGCACCAGCAGGATCCCCACCACTTCATCGCCCGTGACCGCTGTCAGAGTCAAGGCGTCAGCCAGGGCCGAAGCACCATCCGCCTCCTTGCCCGACAAAGCCCCCATCGCGACACGTGCCGCCTCCGGCACATCTTCGAGGGTCGCATGCGCGGACAAATCCACCGTGTAATCCGCCGAAACCAGGACTGCCATGATCTCATCATTCACCCAGTCCACGTTGCCACGGATCAGCTGTTCTTTCGCCGCTGTGTAGATCCCGTTCGCCATCATTCCCTCGTGTCATCCCCAGCACGCTACCCTGCGCAAGCAGGGTCGGTCGTTTCTCTTGCGGGCGTCGGGGATCCCCCGAAACACCGCACCCATCAACAAAAGGGCGCCCCGGGCAGTCCCCTGCCCGGGCATCACCCTGGGTTACTATTCACCGCCCTGCGCGTTTTCATCACCCGCTGGGTTCACGATCAAATCGGCCACCTGCTTCTGCAGGGCATCGTTCGACGCGGTCAGGTTCTCGACCTGCTCCTGCAGATCCTTCACCTGTGCCTGCGTCGCTTTCAGCTTGTCCTGCGCATCGGCCAATTTCTTTTCCGTGCCGGTCAGCTTCTCCGTATCCTCGGACGGATGCTTGATCGCACCGACCTGCAGGAGACGGTCCGCTTCCTTCTTTGGTAGCTTGATCAGCTTACCCGGCGGAATGGTTTGCCCACCCCGCTTGATACTGTTTACGGTCCTGTAGACCTGGTCAGAAGCCATCGTTGTCTCGCTTGTTAATCGTTCCACCATACGCCTCGTCCTTCAGGCGTCCCCTGGGTCAACAGACCCCTCATTCCTGCCAGCGGTAACGCCACTCGCCATGGACAGCGACAGTGTCGTTTTCCGACCCGTACACCGTCACACGGAGATGAACACCTTCCCAATGCGTGTTGTTTCGCCAGGTGCGAAGCAGGGGCACTGGTTCACGCGTTGCTCCTGGCACGGCTGGCAGCAGGTTGTACCAGGTCGAATCCGTGGGCACCAACCCGACACCCACCGCCGTCAGGATCCAGTCCGCTGCCTCGGTTGCCAGTGTGTTCGTGTCAATCGCCGCAGCCCGAAAACCAGTCAACGAAACCGTATCAGACGAGGTCACCTCGACCGCACGCCATGCGATCCGGATCGAATCAGCAGGAGCCTGTGCAACCGAATCCACCAGGACACGGCCCGACCAATCACCGGACCAATCCGCATGAACCGGGAAGTACAAGTCACCGTTGATCGAACCACCCGCCGGGACAATCAGGGTCTCCGGACTAGCCGTCTCCAGCTGAACCGGCTGCCCGAATACCACGCCGCCCAACAGCAACAAGGCACCGACCGCGAGGATCCCCGTATAGGTCAACCACGTGCGTTTCATCGGGCCTCCTTACCTGCGAAGCAGCAGGATCACATACTCGGCGCTGTTCGAGGATTCAGCGTGGATCGCCACCGCGTCGGTCAACACCTCCGCGTAGTAATACCCACCCGGATCCCCGAGCGCCGTCACCACAACCTTGTCCGTAGCGGTCACACCTGACCACGCCAGGGTATCTGTCGTTGCGGCATCGAACACCAGCGTGTCACAGGCAGCACCGCCAAATGCGATCCCTCGATAAACCCCTGTCGATGTCACATTTCCCGTCACCGACAGGCTGTCACCGACCGTTGCAACGGAATCGAAGGCAGCCACCCCCGAGACTGTCAGGTTTTGGGACAGGGTTACCGTACTATCGAGAGTCGTTGTTCCGCTTACCGTCAAATTTCCACCGACAGTCGCGACTTCCGCCATCGTGACCGTCGAGTCGAAGGTTGCCACACCGGTCACATCCAGCGTTCCGGTCGATTCGAAGGCGCCAACCCAAAGGGTGTCAACGATATACACGTCTGTCGCCACCTTCAGGTCATCGTCCACCAGCAGCCAGCCGGACACCTGGGTGTTCCCGTGCAGCCACTTGGTCGGCTGGCCTGAAACGCTGACCGTCTGTGCCATCCCAAGGGAAGGCAACACCATCAGCATCAGGGCCAGCACTGTCAGGATCCACGTCTTGCGCATGGTCCTGTCCTTTCTGTTCGTTCGTGTTCCAACCGCCGCCCCGGGCGACCGGGGCGGCTACCGCTTCACCTGGTCCACTTCAGTGGACTACTCGAGCACCGTCGCGCAGCCGAAGCCGTCGATCTGGTGCGGGGCCGGCAACGGCTTCGACCAGAGCGCCACCTGGCGCATCGGCGGATCATTCGAGGTCACACGGACACGCGGGTAACGCTCGCCCACGAAGAGGAATTCCTGCTCCGTCTTCGGGTCGATGTCGTAGATCGCGCCGTAGTGACGTTCCGCACGTGCCATCGTGCTGCCGAACAACACCTTGTTCGCGGGGATCATCGGATCTTCCGAACCGTCGGAAGGATCGATGAACCAATCCTCGTAGGCCCACAGTTCACCGAACTCAGGCAGGGTGCCGAGGTAAATGCCCTCCGCACGCCGCTCGGTCTTCAGGGTGCCAATGTCGATCCGCAGCTTGTCGAAGTACTCCCGCACCTTCGGATGGTTGAGGAAGGCCGTCGCCGCGTCCATACCGAAAACCGTGCAGTCCAGCGGCAGGCCTGCATCCTTCGCAATCAGCCTGCGCCAGGTGCGCAGATCAGCGATCGGGTCGCTGTCGGCGTGGCTCGAATCCCACAGGTCATTTCCCGTGAGGGTAATGATGTGGTTCGCATCCATACCGAAGTCGATGCTTTCCGACACCCCTTCACCCACCACCGGAACCGTGCCCGCCTGCAATGCCTTCGAGGCCATCCACTCTTCCCTGCGGGTGATCTGGTCGTAGAAATCGGCCAGGAGACGACCCAGCCTGCGGTCATCCATCGCACCACCCTGTGCAAGGGCGGGGTCGGCATAGATCGCCTGGCCAGGCTGACGGTCGAAGGCGTCCTCTTCCGTGAAAATGTCGGACGGCTTCAGCATCGGCGGCTCGTAGTCTTTCGTGGTGTAGCCAACCCGTTCCACCTTCTTCGAGGCGTGAAGCGGGCTGACAAAGGGGGCGAGACGACGGACACCCTTCTCGATGTCGATGTCAACCTTCTTCGTTTTCGAGACCGTGACGGTCCGGAAAAACTTGTTCAGCAGGAAAGCCTTCGGGGCTTTCATCTGCGCCAGCGCAGCAAGCAACGTGCGCAGCTGGTACCGATTGATACTCATGGTTCTTTCTCCCGAGGTTGATCCAACCTGGTTGTTTACGTCAATACCGGGTCGTCCCCGGGGTTAGTCGTCGATTCCCGCCGCATCAAGCGGTGCGTGGGTGAACAGGCTGCGGGCGTGCATCGCTTCACGGTGGGTCGCGATGGTGTCGGTCCCGCCGAAGGTCAGCTCGTCCTCGTTGAAGTCGCCCGATTCATAGGCCACCGCCACCACATCCGCTTCTGTCGCGTCGACATCTTCCGCCAGCACGGCAACAGCAGTCTCCGAACCATCGTTCGCGGTGCTGTCCACCAGGGCATACTTGCCGCCGCTTGTGATCTTGCCGAGTACAGCCCCTCGCGAAAGCGAGACCGCCTCACCCGTCAGAATCGTGACCTCCCGGGTCACCACCGGGAAATCACCGGCAAACAGCCGGTCAGGGGTGTAGCTTTCATTTCCCATCGTTCCGTTCCTTCTTATGGTTCACGTCACGTGCAACATTCGTTGCGTTTTCGCTTCACTTCGTTGCGTGAACGGGGTAAAAAAACACCCCGTCCGTTACCGACCCTGGTTCGCGCCGGCCACCATGTTGCCGACCACCGCCGCCTTTTCCTCTTCCTCGACCACTTCGGTCGACGGTGCAGCTGCCACCACAGGCATCTGCTTGCCATCTTCCGCGACCTTCGCAAGAGCCTGCTCGCGCGCACTTTCCTGCGCATCGAACAACGCCACCTTCACCGCGTTCGCATCCATCTTCGGGTCTGCCAGCGCCTTGGTCACAATCCCGTCCGTGTCCGCTTCCGCCAGGGCCGCCTTGACACGGGGGGCTGCTTCTAGCACACTCGCCACACGGGCCGCTTCGGCAGTCACCGCGTCCGCGGCTGTCTTGGTCAACGCTTCCGCGTGAACCTTCTCCAGGTCCGCCGACGCCAGCGCCTTCCCTTCATCCAGGACCGCGTTCAGCAGGTCCGGATACTTGGCTTCAAGTTCTTTCCGATCCATCGTTCCAACCTTTCCGCTTGTTTCCTGCGTATCTATCTGGTTCGTTTCACCCAAGTCATTGCGAGCCGAAGGCGAAGCAACCTCCACCCCATTCGCACCACCCTCCCCGTTCAATTCCGCGATCAGCCCTTCCAGCGTCCCGATACGGTCGATCATCCCTGCCGCCAGCGCCTTCGAGGCAATCATCACATCACCCTGCCCGAAGTCCGCCAGCACCTTGTCGACCGTCACACCACGGTGCTCTGCAACCGCCTGGACAAACACATCACCGAGGTCATTCGCCCACGACTGGTACTTGTTTGCACCATCTTCCGTCGCTGGATCGGACCGCTTGTGCGGGCTGACACTCGACACGAATTCGTAGGTGTCGATGCCCGCTGCCTGCGCACGGCGCTTGTTGGTCTGGATCGTGACCAACGCACCGATCGAACCGACCATCGCCGTCTTCGCAGCCACCACCTCTTTCGCGGCACTGCCCACCCAGTAGGCGCCCGAGGCCATCATGCCTTCCGCGTACGCGTAGACCGGCTTCGTTTCGCTGATTTGACGGATCAGCGCGGACAATTCACCAACACCAGACACCGCACCACCCGGCGAATCGATGTGCAGCACGATCGACTTCACCAACGGATCGTCCGCAAGGGTTTGCAGGTCCTGCCCAACCGATTCCAGGCTGGTCGGACCACCCCCGGAAACGCCTTGTACCGGACGCGGGACGTGCGGACCGATCAGCGAGGTCACACCCACCGACCCCATCCGGATACCATCCAGCGTCCCCTTGACATGCTCCCCCCGATGGAACAAGGCTGCGTCGATCTCCGGGACGTCTTCCAGAAGTGTTCCCTTCCCCGATTCAATCCAACGACCCACAATTTCAAACAGCGCCTCAAGCGAGGTCTGCTGCATCACCCAACCCTCTTCCAGCATCGCCGCCAGAAGCTGGCCACCCCTGTTTTTCGTTCCCTTTGCCATCACTTCCTCACTCGTTCGGGTTTTCGATCGGGTTTGTCTCGTTCGGGTCCGGGTCGTCAGCAGGCCCTTCACTCGCACCACTGTGCGACAACCCCAGGTCATCCAGGTGCGCCGATTCACGCTGTTTACGTTCCGCCATCGCTTCCCAGTCACCACCCGCCATCTGCGCGTATTCGTCCGACCAGGTCGACAGGTTCAGGTTGATCCGCTTCTCCGCTGCGTTGACTTCCTTCAACGGATCGATCATCCCCATCCCCATCCCGACCCAGGTGGCGTTCTGCCATGCGAAACGGGCTGCTGCGTTGTCCAGGTAACCCGGCAGGTCCAAACGGCCCCGCAGGACCGCTTCACGCAAAAATTCCACATAGATCCGCTGACACCAGTTCGCCGCGAACCAGGCACGTTCCTTGCGGAAAAACTTCCACGCTTCCAGCAGGGAGGCACGGCTGGCGCTGTAGCTGCTCTGGAAATGCTCGAGGATCACTTCGTAAGGCACACCAACCGCCGCACCGATCATCTCGATCAAGGCACGGTAGAAGGGCTCGAACGCCCCGCTGGGACGGTTCGGTTGCGCCATCTGCACCTTTTCGCCCGGGAACAGGCTCACCGTCATTCCCGGCCCCATCTCGACTTTCGTCTCGTCCGAAGCGTCGATCTTCTCCGAATCCGATACGCCATCGCCGAGCATCCCCTGCGCACCGCCCCCCTCGTTCTCCGTTTCGATGAATGCCGTGAAGAACGACTGCACCACCGCCGCATCCAGTTCCGCATCCGTCAGGCGGGTGATCTGCTTCAGTTCACGCAACACCGGGTAGAGCATTGGCAGTCCGCGATGCTGGCCCGGGAACTCCCGCTCGAACAGGTGCAGCACATTCCTGCGCCCGCTCGACCCGAACGATGGAACCGTCTCGTACTTTTCCTGCCACCCGGTCGGCTGCCACCTGCGAAGGCTGTAGGCCAGGGGACGGCCATAGTCATCCACCTTCACCCCGTTCACCCAGTCCTTTTGATCCACACCACTTGGAGGGTTCTTCAACTGGGCCGGGTCCAGCATCTGGACACGGGTTGCGTAGGGTTCCCCATCACGTTCCACCCAGGGCAGCAACGCGAGCGTTTCACCATCACGGATCCTGCCGATCAAAGCCTGCGCCTGCAGGTCCGCCCAACTGCCATGGCCCGTCGCATCACAGGTCGATGCCCACAGCGCGAATTCACGTTCGATCTGACGTTCAATCGCCTGCGCCTGTTTGTCATCCAGGCCCAGGACCGTACGGTCCGGTTTTGCCTGCAACAGCAACCCCGTGCCCACGACATTGTCACGGACACGACGGATCAGCGCCGCGCTGATCGGGGAGTTTTTTGCCAGGTCACGCGAACCCTCACGGATATCTTCCTGGACCTCGTGCACCTCCTGGTCGACACGAGCGTGCGGCAACACCCAGGAACGAGCCACCGTGCCACCACTGCCAGGCGTGAAAAAGCCGGACTGCGCCGCAATCTCGATGCGAGACCGTGCGGCATATCGCTCCATGGCCTTGATCGGATCGAACGCCTCGACCACTCGGTCAATGACATTCCGCCTCACCAATCCGCCTTTAACCCGTTCCGCCATCCGTCACCTCTATGGGTGGCCCGGCTTGCTTACCAAGTCGGGTTCGTTCCAACCTGTCATTCCCAGCACGCAAGCCGATGTCAATCGGCTTGGTTTTGACGTTGCGGGCGTCGGGAATCCCCATTGACATCTACCCGCTATCCAGTTCAAACCTGCCCGCCGGGGTGCAGGGGGGTCACCCCGGTCGGGCGGTTGGGCCTGTCATCCGATGCACGAACCGGCCCGAATGTCAAACGTGACAGTCACGAAGGTTTTGACGTTTAAGAGTGACTGTCACCAGAACCCACGCCTATCCATGCTGCACACCCAGCCCACCCTGTTCCGGGTTGATCCCGTCCGCCCACGCAATCGCTAAATCGAGATCGTACTCCTCGCAGAACGTGTGCAGATCCACAAGGGTGTCTTCTGACCGTGTCACCGCATGCTGGGGTTCCGAATACCCCTTCGGGGTCCAGATCGACTGCACACGGCCCACGCCGATGCACCCGTCCGACTCCGCCTTGAACCCCTTGCTTTCATCCCCGGCGAAATTCATCTCGTGGATACGGACCCCGCTTCGGCCCGGCACATCCAGCACTTCAAACAGGTAGCGATCAAACTTTTTCGAATAACTGGTCACCACCCTGTAGTCGCCCGACGGAATGCACGACTTGCCTTCAGCGTTGTCACGCCAAGGCAATTCAATCGTGCGGCACGTGAACGCCAACTGGGGAACCTGTGGCGCTTCGATCGACAACTCGCCGAACGTTCCCTCGTCACCTGTTTCCATCCGCATCAGCAGCGCCTTCAGGGTCTTCTTTTCCACACCTTCAGTCATCGCTGTCCATCCCCTGCTGCAGCTTCTGCCCTAGTCCGGGGAGACGGTTCCCGATCACCTTCACCACGGAAGCAGCCTGGCTGACGCGGGACCCAACATCCAACGCCGTTTCGCGTGCTTCCCATGCTTCAACACCGTGCTTCCTGCGTCCTCGGGCAGAAATCTTCTGCCCCCAGCTGAAAGCGCGTTTTTCCAGCCAGTCGAACGCCTGGTTTACCAGCGCCGCCCATGCCGTGTTCGGGATACGGTCCTGCAGGAGCGTTTTGCCGGTGATGTAACCCAGCACCGCACCCGCGACCTGCACACCCCAGGCCGGCAACGTCAGCCCGAAATCCGCCGCCATCGCCACCACCTGGTCCGCACCGATCAAACCAAGTGCTGAGGATGCTATGCCTGCCAGCCAGACAAAGGGCTTGCCGACCTCGTCCAGCGCCTTACGCCACCAGCTTTTCTTCTGCTTTGCCTTGTCCATCCCACACCTCGAAGTCATTGCGAGCGAAGCGAAGCAACCCCCACCACACACGCAGCTATTTCCCTACAAGTCCCTCGGAATCACCCTGCGCACACGCCTTTTCGGCGTACTCGACAGCACGTCCACCTGGCGCTGCCAATACTTCCGCTGTTCCACCACCTGGTTCAGGTCGGCACGTTTCAATTGACGGTCCCCAATGGCATAACTCTGCCCTTTCAGGATCGCCAGTTCAGCAGCCTGGTACGCAGTCAGCATCTCTTGTGCATGCGCCAGCGTCATCCTTCATTCCTCCAGATACGGACCCACCAGGCACCTCGTTCGAAACGCACTTCACGCCCCAAGTGGGGCGACAAGGTCAGCATCACCTGCGCCGCAGCAGCTTCCACCATCAGGCTTGCTGTTGCTGCGCACGGCTTATCCGTCTCGTTCCAGATGTGTGAACCACGACCGCTTGCCCATACCCACTGCCCGCGTCCGTTACGGACCGGCTGGGGGTTCAGCAGCACAACCATTTCACCGGAAAGCGCAAGGCCACGGTCCGTTGGGGATGCGCCGGGCACATTCGTCAGGTCCAAGCCGCTGTTGCCGCGCTCGTGCAGATCTTCCAGTGATTCAATCCGGTTCTGCATCCTCACCTCTCTGCCGCCTAAGCCATTGCGAGGAACCGAAGGTGACGAAGCAACCTCGACCCCAGTAACCAACCAGAAAGCGTTTACCCTGTCCCCCACCCTGCCCGCCGCAACGGGCAAGGGGGGAGGCATGGCACGCAACGCTGGACGGGCATCACTCCGTCCAACGCCCTGCACGACCGCAGCCGTGCAGGGGAGTCAGGCACACGGTCAGGAGTCCCGCCGTGGACAGGCCACCACCTGCCCACGCAGCACCCTCACACCGCCTCCCAATACACAATCCCGCTTGTCTTCCACCAGTGAACCAGGTCACGACTCTCCAACTCGGCCAGCACATCCTTCACCAAAACAGCGTCCATCTTCAGAGATGCCGCAACCTGGTCAGCCGTCAGCGATTCGTCACGATTCCGCAAGTGTTCGAGAATCCTGCTTTCCGTTGAGCGACTGTTTCCCGGTTGATTGTTTTTACCCGACTCGGGTGGCAACGCCAGACGGTCATCCAGCCAGCCTTCTGGCAAATCGCCCGTGAAGTACCACCAGACCATCCGCGCCGAACCTTCCTTGCGGGCACGGATGCGGTTCACCACACCACGAGAGCCCAATTTCGCCACAAGGCACTGATCGAGCCTTTTCCCGTGTTCAGAGGCGTAACGGTCCGCGACCACCTTTGCGGTCAACGGCACATCCGAGGACGCTATAATCGCACGGATCTGGCTCGCACCCGACCCGCGACGCACACCCCCTCTGCCCCCGGACCGGGACGCCGCTCGGGACGGCTGCTTCTGTGTCCTGGTCGCATAGCCGGCTGACTTGGGTTCTGCCTTCGCAGATCCCGCTGCCACCGGGTTACTCCCACCTTCGTTTCGACCTTCCGTCGAAGCGGGGCCGTTCGGCTCCGAGGACAGAGAGAGTGACCTGCGTCGCTTGTCAATCGTTGATTCCACTTCTGACGAGTGAGGCCTCGGGATGCTCTTACGGCAGCTTTTGCACCGTCCGTAGATATGCCCCGGCTCAACAACGATTCCGCTGTTGAACCAGCAACCACAGTCGATGCAAACACCCTTACCCATGACTATATCCCCACCATCTTTTCAATCGCCTGCACCACATCATTCGGCAGGTCAAACAACTTCAGCTGACCCGCCCATGGGATCGCTTCCGGCAGGATGCGCGGATTGCGTACATCAAACCCGAAACAGCCGTACGCTTCACACAGCGATTTCGGCTTGAGGTCGGGTTTCCAACGGACCACGCCTTCCAGATCCACCACCCCGATCAGCCCGCCCATCGCCTTGCAAATCGGATGGTTCAGCGCGTCGCGTACTTCAGGGAATCCCGAATCCCACAAATAGGAATCCGCCTCTTTCTGGTAACGTTTCCCCGCGTGGATCACGAGTGGCCCACGGTAATCCGTAGTCCAGGTACGCGTTTCCAATCCCTTCAACCCCAGCAGGATCAATCCCGCCCATGGCTGCTGAATCGAAA
Source organism: bacterium (assembly GCA_020444265.1). Taxonomy (GTDB): domain Bacteria; phylum Electryoneota; class Electryoneia; order Electryoneales; family Electryoneaceae; genus JAHLLH01. The sequence continues at coordinate 85,593 of JAHLLH010000012.1, read as the reverse complement.
GCGCCTTCAGTTCACTCATACCAGCACCCCCTGCCGGTCTTCATCCACCTGCTCTGAATCCATATCCGCCAGAACTTCCGGCAGCGTACCCGTCAGCCTGCCAAGGCTGATCACCACATTCCGCTTGCTGATATCCATGCCGAGATAGCTTCGGCCCATCGTCTGTGCTGCAACCAGGAACGATCCCGACCCGCACATCGGATCAAGTACCAGGTCGCCCGGCTGGCTGTACCACTCGATCAGATCCTCGCCCAACTGCACCGGCTTCTGGCTCGGATGCAACCCGGCATCCTTCCCCATCGGACGTGTGTAACGCAGGACATTTCCCGCACGTTTTTCAGCATGCCAGGCGTACGATCGCTCACCCTTCGTTGCCACCAGGACGATTTCCGCTTGACGCATCGGCCCCATCTTCAGGTCGCCGGTCGTCCAGTGACCCTTGTCCCACACGTAGTCCACCGCGTAGTCATGGGGACGCGCGAAACCAGCCTCCGCCATGGCGAGGCTGAAACAGTTCGTTTGGTTCAGGAGAGCGCCGTTCCCGAAGGGAGCGGTGGTGATCAGGACGCCCCAGGGGGCCAGCACACGGTAAAACTCAGGAAGGAGATCGACCCACAAGCCAAGCGCCTGGTCGAACGTCAGGTCGCCTTCGATTGGATCGGTGGGGCCGTTTTTACCACGGTTGGACACATACCCTTGACCGTAAGGGACATCCGTCAGGATCAGCTGCACCGATCCGTCCAGGATCTCTTTCAATCCGGGACGGGCGTCTTCGCAATAGACACTGTCCGGTTTGTAGGCAGCCAGGTGATTCATTCAGCGTGTCCCCGGTATCCTGCGGTCGCGTTACGGAAGAAACGAGACACGATCCACAAGAGGACGGCATAACCTGCCAGTCCAAGTACAAGTCCGATTCCCAGTTCCATCTCCACCCCTCGGAGAAAAAAACAGCGCGATCGCACCCAAGCCCCGCTTTGTACGAGGATTGTGGTACCATCACGCTGTCTTTCCCGGGTCCAAAACCGGGGACATCACTTTGCCGAGGGTATCTTACACTGTCATTTCCCTCGATGCAAGCCGACCATCGGGAACAAAGTGCAGTATTTTCCCGACAGCCCGCCCGAAACCCTCATCACACCTTGTTTTGTGGGATGGAGTCCACCTTTGCAAATGGCTGTTCAGACTGTTGTACGGGACCGTCGCTTGTCACCGCATCAGCCACCGCCTGCGCCTTCAACAAGTCACGGATTTCCGTTAGACGTTCCGCGATCAAGGTTGTCTTGAAGTACCAGCAGATCACCTCACGAACCAGAAAGGCGATTCCAATGATTACCGCACAGCCAACCAGGAAGGCAACAATAAACTGATAGGTGTCCATACATCCCTCGGCATTTATCCATCCAACCCGATACGCAGCAACATCCACTGGTTTGAATCTACAAACTGACCCACTTCATAAACATCCCCGCTCTCCCCCAGGACTACATAGACCTGCTGATCAACCTGCCCGGTGCGCTCTTTCCTGCTGCTGATTACACGTTCGATCTTGTAGACCCGCTGCTTCCACTTGAACTTCAGCGGCTTCAACCTACCACCCACAGGAAACACCGCGATCACTTCGATACGGTCCCCAATCTCTTCGTACCTCATTCCCCCTTCACCGCCTCACCCAGACGTTTATACTGCAACTGAACCCATCTGCTGGTGTACTGTTGACCAAAGCTGTCGACCATGTCCGCAGCACTCATCGCATTCAGACCGTTCCGAATCGATTCCACATGAACACAATTGCCATCCGATTCAAACGCCTCGCATCCACAAGTGATCTCGCAGCCATCTTCACCTGGACGGAACTCTACCGTAAAGAATTCGCTATCCTCGGGCATTTTCATGCCGAAACTGAACACCTCGTTCATACCATCTCCTGCTTTGAATTCGATCATCCAACCAACACACAAAACCCCGCGCATCCCTGCACGGGGTCCATCACGTTCAACACAATCAAGTCGACTTTTTCGCAGTACCAGGCTTGATCATCTTATACCGCCCAGACAACTGAATCGTTGTTGTGTCATGCGCAAACGAGGTCTTCAGCGTCCCGTTTTTTGGTGGTTGGTTAATATAAACCAAGGCGGCTTCCACACGGTCCAGGTCAGCCGTCGCCACCTTTGCCACATTCACGCAAAGGACCTCACCGCTTTTCAGGGCTGATTTGAAATCATTCCAGCCATCATGCCCACCGATTCGCGATGTCAGATCTTCCGCCTGCCCGATATACAACAATCGCTTCAGATCAACCGTTTTTGCCTGCTCGTCATACACACATGCATGGAATCCGTACACCCCGGCTGTGGTTGGCATATTACCAGACTTTCCCTCCCGCCACCAGCCATTAAACTCCAACGAAAACGTCTTCTCTGCCATCGTAAACCCCCTGAACAAGTGAACTGTCCAAAGAGTCTACAAATTCCACCGAGATCCTCCAAACGTTTTCGACACCACACCTGTCTCCGAGAGTGAACGGACGTTCACCGCGTGGCGTTAAAAAGCGATATAGACAGCGTATATTCTTGCAAAAGGAGGGACTCCCCATGCGCAGCACACCCACCCTGGCGAATGATCTCCTGCTCGACCTGGCATTGCTGTTCATCGCCAGCATCACATGGCTGTTTCGCCGAGCAATCCGCCAGCCCAAACCCTTCAGCCAGATCCACCAAGCCCTCCAATCCTTCGCCGGCTACTGATCCCCAAACACCATCCCCACCTGCGCCCCATCATCGCCAAATCACCAGCATAGATGGGCTTGGCGCATTATGCTTTGCGCCCACAAACTTGATCCGGCCGCGAAGGAATCTTATTTCAGCTTTCCCAAGCACATAGTTGTGAAACCAAAACGTGTCTGTTCGGGCGAAAACCAGAGCAACAATCAATTCCGCCCGACTACTCTCCCGGTTAGCCTTTTCCATCCATTCAGCCACATCCGAGTAGGGCGGATTCATCCAGACACGTTCCCCATCCCAAGATTGGTTCAACCCATTATCGTCAATGGTGTAGAAACGGTCACAAACCGCATTCAAAGGCGAAGCACATACATCAATCGAGAAGTGGAATTCTCTATCCAACTCACGCACTAAACCGCGAGGCGTTGCCCAGTCATTCCGAGTCTGACCAACCCTTGCCACCTGCATTCCGTGTGATAACCCCAGCTTCACGCCGCCCTCCTCTGTGCTGCGTCGATTTTCCGGCGAGCGGCTTCGACTGTCCGCGACGGCGCATCAGCCAGCACCGTCTGCCAGCTTTTTGAATGCGCCTGAACGAAATACTCCCGCAGCAGGTTCCAGGTCCGGGGACGGATCAGATGCAGGAGGTCCGGGTTGGTCACAAACAGCCTGAACATTTCAGCGAACCACTCAGCAGAGTTCGGGCAGTATCCCGTCAGCGGTTCTTCGCTCGATAGCGCCCGTATCTGCTCGCTAAAATCTCCGCGAAAACCACCAGCCACACGCGAGGAAAGGAGTACGTCGGCGTGATGCCCCAACTCGTGCTGCAACACGCCGTAAGGAGTGCGGTCGACCGTATACCCCGGATATGACCAGGCGCGTCCCGCAGAGCCGACGTGCGCGCACTTTTCAGGACAGATGACAATCACGTCCAGCCGATAGTACCCGCAATGATTAAACGGCCACCCCGCCCGGTCGACAGGCTCGATCGACGGCGGTTTGAGGTCATTTGCCGCGCAAAAACGCTGCAGGATATCCACTCCCAGCGCCAGAAGTTCACGCTTTGTCGGATACTTCACGCCGCCACCTCCACCGCATCATCCCACACCGGCTGATTCGCACGCGAGATCGCCTCGACCAGCTGGGGCGGCACACTGTTCCCGATCCGCCCGATCACATCGCTTTTCGTGCCCACCAGCACGTATGACTTCGGGAAGCCCTGTGCTTCCGCCAGTTCATGCGGCTGCAGCATCCGCAGCAGGATATCCGCGATCACATAGGTCTCACCCTTGATCTGGACCGTGACCAGCGCGAAACGGTCCCGCGTCGTAATCGTGTGCATCGGTTCGGCCAGGTCCTGCCCCAACCCCTCCCCGTAATACTTCAGTAGGAAGGCAGACACTTCACCGAAATGCGTCCCGCCTGCTGTGATCGTCTGTAACGGGTCACGCGCATCCTGCCCGACATTCGACCCCTTCAGCTTCGTCAGGAAGGATGACACCAGCGCGTGACGTGGATTCGTGGAGAGGATGGTCGTCAAGGGCTGATCCGCCCCGTAGGTGCACGAGGAGCGGCTTCCGGCATTGTCGATGGTGATCAGGCTTGCCGACACCAGCCCCGTTTTCCCCTGCCCACCCGGCATCACCGTGGGCATCGGTTCGAACAGATCCGCACCGTCGCTATTGCCGAAGTGACGGACCAGGTTCGCTGTCACCACAGTGTGATGGTCACGCTGGGTGATGGTGTTCAATGGACGACGCAGGTCGTACCCCACCTTTCCACCATAGTGGAGCGCCATCAAGGCCGCCGATTGTTCATCATCCAACAGAAAGGGATCCTCGGCATCCAGGATGAACCGTTTCACCCCACGTGCGATCCGTTGCATCGTCTTTTCTGCCAAGGGACGTTTCACCCCTCGCTGGTGCCAGGGTGACCGAAACGCTTTTGCCTCCTCCGGGCTGGCGAAAATCGAGACAGAAGGGATTGACCAGTCGATGCACTCCGCAGCCGTCCGGTAGGGCTTCGCCCGTCCCGGTCCGTGGGATGGTTCCGGCCAGACAATCGGCTGGCCGTCACGCCTTGCCACCAGGAAGAAACGCTTCCGCGAGGTCGGTGCCCCGTAGTCACAGGCACGCAGTTCACGCCACTCCACCTCGTAGCCATGCCCCCGCAGACGGCTGACATACAGGTCGAAGAATTCCCCGCGACGTTCCGGGATCGGTTGCCCTTCCTTCGGGTGCCCCTTTTTGTACAACGGTCCCCACTGCCGAAATTCTTCCACATTCTCCAGCCCGATCACCAATGGATGTTGGTCGGATGCCTTCAGGGCAGCGATCCAACGGACTGCCAGCCACGCCAGGCCACGGATCTTCCGATCCCGCTGAATCGGCCCGCCCTTGGCCTTGCTGTGATCCGTGCAGTCCGGCGATAGCCAGAAGAATCCAACCGGACGGCCCCCGCATGCCTGCAGCGGACTTACCTCCCACACATCTTCCGCATAGTGCTGCGTGTCCGGGTGGTTCACCTGGTGCATCCGGATGGAGCGCAGGTCGTGGTTCACCGCGATATCCACCGACCGCCCCAGCCCACGTTCCAACCCCAGGCTTGCCCCACCCCCACCCGCAAAGTTGTCTACCACCAGCAGTTCACTCACGAGACCTTCCCCTTCCGCTCGTGCGGATCTTTCCACTCGAGATTGAACATCACCGGATAGATCACTAGTGCTAACCCGAATACCACCCAGGAGTGGCAGGCGTACCCCGCCAACCCGCACAGCAGGATGCTGCGCGAATAAGACATCACATGCCACAGGTCGGCGAACGGCTGGTACAGCTGCACCTTCCACTGCGGCAGCCCCTCTTTCCACTTGTAGCGAATCGAGAACCACCCCTTTTCAAACCGACGTAGGAAGGACAGCGTATCCATAATCGCTTTCGCATACCCCGCACCCGCCACCAATAGCAGCACCACTGCAGCTTCAATCACCCGTTCAATCACCATCCACCTCCCGTCCCTTCCAGGCCACTCCCCCACCCAGCACCCCGCAGGATGCTGGCTGCAGGAGTGATCCTCACCCGAGCCACACGTCGCATTTCTTTTCAGCAGGATCTACCGCGATCACCCGACCATGGAATAGCACACCCGGATGCATTGGAATTCCCCTGGACCGACAAACCAGACCATCACCGGCAGTTTCAATGAACCCATCCACAACCGGCACAGGTTCGGTGTAGCCGAAACGCACGAGCCCGTCCGCCTGGACGCTTGTCATGAGTGGACGGTCTGTACCCTCGTGACATCCAGAGGAAACCCAGCGTACTGCACCAAACACCGCCTGGCCCGCTGTGCCTTTCGACACTTCGTTGTTTCCAGACAGACAGCAAGCCGTTGCCAACACCTGCAGGTCATGTTCCGTGAACCCATCTTCCTTCGAATTCGCCATCGACAGGAACGGACCTGCGCCAAACCCTTCGTTATTCGGCTTCATCACACACCACCTTTCTTTTTTGCCGCACCACCATCCACCTCCCGCACCCTCGCCACCGACTTGGCGATAAAACCGTCACGCCGGGCCGCATCCATCGGATTCTCCCAGTGTTCGTACCCAAGGGTTTCCATTAACGGAATTGACTCCTCCGCCACCAGGATAGTTGGATCAACCTTGTTATGACCACAGCAGCTATTCAGTGTCACAACCCCTTTGTGCCACAACCAAATGACTTCCGCCCACAAGCAACGATCCAGGTCGATAAAACGATACGAGGACCACCACGGCGCAACCGCTGGGACTGTATTGGTATGATCCCCAACCCCCACACCCCGGCAATCACACATGGTCATCCACCTCCCGCACCACAATCCCAAACCGCCACCCCGCCGGTGCAGCCGGAACCAAATACATCGTTTCATCCGGCACGTCGACGGGCACGAGGTCGACCGATCTCCCGCCGTCCAGGAGACGTAACAATTCCCCCGCCGACATCGCCGCCAGACGCATCCGCACCTGATCCCCGCTCATGGCTGTGCCGACTGTGATAAGGCAGCGCCAGCACCGATTGAATCTGACTTTTGCCACTGCGCATCTATGTCACCCAAGCGAAAATCCAATTCATTTTCTGTTTCCGGTGTCAAATGCAAAGCACGCACGAACGTTTTGTACATAGAAAGCCACCAATTTCTGATGTGTTGATCAGGATGCTTGTACCCGAGCACTTCCGCCGCATGCATCAAATGGCCGTGAAAATGCAAAGGAACTTGATCAATAGCATCCATGTATTCTTTGACCCGATTATCCATGCCACGAAGCCACCTGGGTGGACAATGTTCATCACACTGCCATTCTGTATGCCCATCACACGCGCGTTCCAGTTCTGTCTTTTTAACGGATGGACCAGTGAATTTTCCACCCCGCGCATCCACTGGGTTCTCCAGAACGCAGCGATCAAACGCTGAAATGAAGACACACCTGCGATACCAACGGAGAATCATTTTCACCGGATGATCTCCCCTTAACCCATCCGGGCCGCGAACAGCAGCCATAAGGACACTCTGTTGCATCACGGATAAACACATCACCCAATCCTGCAGAACAGGTACTTTCTCTCCCATCACACACCACCTTTCTCCGCTTCGATCGCGGACTTCGCTGCATCACACACCACCTTTCGCAGATCCCGGTAATGCGCCAACCACTCCGCGACCAACGGCGCACGGGTTTCGTACCCCGGCGCGAAACGATTATTCCCCCAGGTCACCCCCGTCGCTTCCATGTGCGAGATGTTCAATCGCACGTGACGTTCCGCGATCCGGAGCGCCGTGGGCGATTCCGCTTCCCAGTGCCCCACTAGGTCACACACACCCGAATCAGCGCCCGACCCGTCACGGACCCCCGGCGCCACCACGTTCGCCTCCGCAGCCATCGCCAGGTCATCCATCGGCTTGACCGCAGCACGGAGACGGTCCAATTCAGCCACCTCGAAAGGCAACCCCAACCGATACGCAATCTGCCGGTCCAGGTTATCCTGTTGCGCCCGAAGCCCCGGCGTTTTCAGCGGACGTGGTACATCCCCTGTGAACATCTCGTGCGCATCATGCAGAAGCGCCCACAACCGCACGTCGGCCGGGGCCTGAGCCACATCTCTCGCCAGTTCAAACACCACCAGCGAGTGCTGCAGCACCGTCCACCATTGCGAGGTCACCCCACCCCAACGCAGCGTCCGCCCCAGGTGCAGCGCGATATCATCCGGAGCCAAGCCAACCAGCCCGGGACGGATCGCACGGCCCCGGATCGTCACCATCATCACATCGTTTGCCATGCTGAACTCCCCTGTTTGCACACCTATCGTTGCGTAAATCGTTCATTTCGTTGCGTGAAATGGGCAGAGAAAACCCATTAAACCAACAACAACCCCACCCTATGTCATCCCGGACCCCGATCCGGGATCTAGCATCCTATTTATCCAAGAGTGACCACGGTTGGTGCGCGTGCACAGCCCGTACCATTCTACAGTACTGCACACCTGATATCAGGCCAGCATCCGCAGCTTCACCACGCAACGGGTAGACGACATCCCGCAACGCCTTATTTTCCCTGCGAAGGAACGCATTTTCCTGTTCCAGCCGCTTTGCCCTCACTGACGCTTTTTCATGTGACATTCCTACCCCCTACCCCTTCACACCCTTCGACACCACCCCGCGACGCCGACGACCCGTCTGCATCTTCCTGAAGGATGGATCGAAAGGACCATCCCCCTGGTAAGCATCCAGGTCAAACCCCAGTATCTCCAGCATCGCACGTGCGTACACCCTGCAGTCCAGTGCTTCGTTGCGCGCACCCGAAGGCAACACCCACACCGGACGTTTCCGACCCCGGAACGTTTTAAACTCCCGTTTTTCGGACGTCAGCATCTTGAAATACCGCTCGTTGTACGGCGGATCGTCGTCTGGGAAATGGCAATAGCCGGGACGTGCCCCATCATCCTCACGGATAAACGGGTTCAGCGGGTCCGTCGTCGCCAGGTGGGAGTACACACGTTGCTTGATCTCATCCACAAACAGGATGAAAAGCAGCACCCCCTCGTCGTTCGGGTTTTTCGGACGCTGGACAAACCCCTTTCCTGCACCCTCTTTCCCCTTCACCGCGTAGATCCTACGGAAGGCACGGCCCCGGCAGAAGGAGTACACCACCTTGGAACGGTCACTGCTGTCCACCGCCACACCGGCAATATGGACCTCGTCCCCATTCGACGCCGTAAAGGTCTGCTGCAGGTAACGGTCCAGGTCCTGCCACACCGTCTCGTATTCCGTATCCCCGGCAAAAACCTTGTAATCGATCGACCAGGATTCTTCCCCACGACCCCAGCCCACCACCTCGACCTCGAGACGGTCATGCTGCACGTCCACCCCAGCCGTCAGCAGGATCACACCCGCAGGGACCTGCGCCTCGTACGGCTCACGCAGCTGCAACAGGTCGCTGACCACAAAGACACGGTTCTCCAGGTCCCACGTCTCACCCAGCGCCGTGTTGACAAACACCTGCAACAGCTTCTCGTCGTTCTTATTCTTCGCCTTCAGGAACTTCGCAACCCCCTCGGCATACTTGAAGAACGGAGAGTAAAAGCTGTTCAGATGGAAGGATGGGTACAGCCCATCCGGGTTCGTCGCACGCCATTCCCCGCGCGCCAGCATCCACTGCTTTTTCCCTTCCGGGATCAACGCCCCACACTCCCCCGATTCACACAGCAGCGCCGCTGTCGATGGGTCCCCATCTTCCCACTTGATCCGCTTCCATTCGATCCGCTGCATGTGCCCGCAGTACGGGCAGGGCACGTAGTAGTACCGCTGATCCCCCTCGAGAAAGAGCGGTTCGATCCGGCTGGTTTGCTTCTCCAACGGTGTCGACAGACGGAACTTTTTCCGGCGGGGTTGGTTTCGGGTTCGCACATCCGACAACTCGACCGGGTCACCTTCACCCAACAGATCCTGTGGGTACCCATCCACCTCGTCGTTCACCAGGTAACGGATTGACACCTCACGAAGGCTGCTGGGAGAATTCGCCCCGACAAACACCAGCAACCCGCCAGGGAACTTCTTTTCGAGGATCGTTTCACGCTTCTTTGCGCCCGCAGTACGCGATCCGATCTTTCCCCGGATCCGTGGCATCAGGTTACCAGCGGTCTCCACACGGTTGGTCACGAAACGTCTCGCGTCCGACAAGGTGCCGATCATATACATCATCGGCCCCGGAGCATGGTCGATCACATAGAACATCAGGTTCAAGCCAACTTCCGAAGCCCCAACCTGCGCGCCCTTCATAAACACAACCTCTTCCGCCGGCGAATCCGGCGACAGTTCACGCATGATTTCACGAAGGAAGGGCATACGGTCCGTGCGCCATGGTCCCGGTTCAGCGGACGTTTCAGAGGGAAGCATACGGTACCTGTCCGCCCATTCATCGATCCGCAGCTTCTGCGGGGGACGGATCGCCGCCGCTGCCACCCGACGCAGACGGACCAATTGACCACGCAGGAAGGATTGCTCCACCTGTTTACGATTTCCGCCGGACGGTCGAGCTTTTCGCGAAATTTTTTCAGGATTTTGGGCCATCGACCTCTTCCTCCGATGCTGCCACCTCGAGTTCCTGCGCACGTTCCGTCAAAGCATGCCGCAGTTCATCCGTCAGCAGGTTGTAGACTTCGGTCACCGAGTCCATGCCGGCCACCTGGCTGGCGACACGATCAGGCACAGCCATCACCGCCTGGCGCAGTCGAATCAGGATGTCCGTCCATTCCTGTTCGACCACCTCGATCCGGACCAGCCGACCAGCCTGCTCCTCATACTTCAGACGTTCATTTTCCGCTTGGTAGTATTCCCGCCGCCGTCGAGCTTCCGTGGTGCTGCCACCCTCGCCACCATCCAGCGCCAGCTGTCCCCCCAAGTCACTGCGAGCAGAGTGACTGTCACCAGGGTGTTGAGGTTTGGAAGTGACTGTCACCGGACGATCAGCCGGCGGGATCTTCGACAGATCACAATAGACCTCGAACCCTTCCGGCCAGGGGATCCACCTACCACGTTTCCCCGGGATGGTGCGACTGGGGATCCGCTCTCGACGGACCGCTTTCCCAATCGCCTGCGGGCTGACTGTGCCATAGCGCCGTGCGAATTCGGCTGCGGTCACATACTCCGCACCCTCGATCCGCATTTCCGCCTGGCTCTTTGTCGTACGGTCACCCATTTTCCACCCGTTTGAAACCTTCCCCTGTCCAGTTCGATCAACCTGAAACCATCGCCACCTTCCGGCCAGCCCTTCCGCTACCTCTTGCCGTCACCACCTGCTCTCTCGAAACATGCCCCTGCAATCTCCACCCTTAACACAACCGCATGACCACCTTCGCAACCAAATCGACAGCGTCGCACAACTTCTAAACCCGATTCCACCAGGCCGACAACCAATCGACCCTCACCCGGCACCTCCCCCAGGTGCCCTCGAACCACAAATCAGCCCGCCCTGTGATCCACGAGAAACGAGTAAACCATTGAAAAACCCTGCAAATACACACCCCTCGCCGCTTCGCGTGACCCGCATAACTTCCTACTCCAGAAGGACCCGCGATTGGTTTCTTCGTTTAGTGAAACCAGTGAATCAAGTGAACCATCAATTCTTTTTATCGCAGGCACGCGCATTTTCTATCCTAAAAAAGACGATTAATAAGAAAAAAGTTTGTCACGGTTCCCTACTTTCACTTGTTTCACTGATCAGCGAAAAATTTTTCAAAAAGCTTGACCGTCATCTTCATCCAACTTCATGGAAGACTGCTCGCCCTTCCGCAGACGCAGTTCGAAGGTGGTGCCGTTCGACCGATCGCGGGGCGCTTCCCATTCGATGTGAATACCAGCAATATCTAAGGTGGGGCGCATCTCTCGCAGTTTTCGCGCGATGCGCTTCCCTCCCTTGTAATTGGGAAGCGGCACCTCAGTGTTATCCTGTAGTTCTTTGATCACGGCGGATGCGCCTCCTCTTATGATGCGTTCAGGGAACGCATCGAAGTACTCGAGGATAGACTGCAACAGCTCGTCCGGATCTGTCACGGCCAGCCGCTGGGCGCGCTTCAGGTTCGCCAGGGCATCAATACCTTGCTCGCTGTCAGTCCCCACAACCAACTCCACGTAGGCATCGAAGCGGCCTGTGTCGACACCCTTTGACCGCATCTCGGGCATCAGTGCTCGCCCCTTTGGTCTTGCCGATAGCGCCACCTCCACCATCCAGGTCAAGATCCCCGAACGGTTGGCCGACACCTCAGCCTCTAGGTCGTTGACATTCCGCCGCAGGCTTGGATCCATCTCGCCGAAGAACAGCGGCAGGAGACGGCTCTGGATGTCTGGTCGTTCAGCGAACCTGGCCGTACGGCTGCTGATCGCCACCGCCGCAGTGATCGGCATCATCAGACGCTCGTTGTTGCTGTACAACTTCCGGATCTCGATCGACCCGCCCGTCGCAGCGGTCGCCAACAGGTCTGGAAACCAATCCGGCGCAGCCTCGTCCATGTTGTCCAGGGCATGCAGCGCCTTCATCGACACCGACACGCCCCAGTCCCGTTCGTCACGGGACATTGTCGACACATCTGCTGTGTTCGCATGAATCAGGCGCACCAACATCCGAAGCAGTGTCGTTTTCCCACCATCTGAATCACCCAGGGAAAGCAGAACCGGCACATGACGAATGTTCGTGAACGTCGCCACTGCCCACATCACCATCAGTAATTGCTGCTGCTCTGCGGTGAACGCAGGCACCTCTGCCGGCGATTCCAGGAAGGGCCGCAACGCCTGCACGTCGTACGGATCCACCGCCTCACACGGCTCCCATGCCGGATAGCTGGCATCTGCAGCGAACAACACCCCATCCGTCCCATTCGGCTCGATCGACATCTCCACACGGCCACCCTGGACAACTCTCGCCACAACCAGCCGCGATCGCCCGCAGGACACGTAGAGCGTCGTATCGTCCACCCACTTCGCCCAACGGGCCAGCCGCACCTTGCGCCCCAACTTCAACGCGGCAGCTTCCATATCAGCCATGATCCATCGGTAAGCAGGCTCGGAGGCGTTCACGCCAGATTCATTCAACAGGACGCGCAGCCCTTGGTCACGGTCCATCAGGGGCAGTGCCACCTGGTCGTCGTTCACCACGTATGGGATACCCGGATCCGGACCTTCCACAGGGTCACTGTCGACGAGGAATCGATCGTTCTGCAGGAAGTAGTTCACCACTAGCCCGGATGCCTGCGCCTTCAGTTCACGCTCTTTCGTGCCTCGCTCCACGGTGTTCAACAGTTCATTGACACGCGCTGCGAGGATCTCCATCGACGTCACATCCGACAGGTCGGTTGCCTTACGAAGACGTTCCTCTTCCGCCTTCCTTCGCTGTTCCCGCTCGTGCCGTCCACGCAGTTCTTTCATCCTGCTGTTTAACGTTCGCTTTCCAACCACGTTGAACGAATCACACCCCTGCAGGACTTCGTCGCGCTCCACGGCTGACTTCAACGTCGCCCCGATCGACAGCGCCTTTTCAATTGCCGAACGAACCGCATCGTCGGACGAGTTCCCGTCCAACGCCTTCAGCGGTGCAAGGGCCTCTTCCAACCCTGAAATTTTCGCGCTCGAACTGCTTGACCGGGGTTCAGGTTCATCTGCATAGAGATCACTAACCTTCAAGCCCAGGGCGGACATGATCGCTTCAACCGTGCAGGACGCATAGCACTCGACCGAAGCTTTCCCGTTTTCCCCACGCTTCACCCGCAGGGATGGGTTTGTATCGTCGTGCGCAGGGCATTGAGCCATGTAGTCGTCGATACCTCGACTGTCGACACGGCTTCCATGCGCCCGCAGGGCATCCAGCACCCGTTCCAATGGATCAACCGCACGTGGCTTGCCCACAGCCTTCTGCCGGCCATCCAGGTCCAGCGACCCTGTCGTGTCCTTCGGCTTTGCCACCTGTGCCCATTCCGGCAGTTTCTCCAGGTCAACAGACCCGGATGCTTCCGTCGCCTTCACCAGGGCACGGAATTCACCCACCGTGTGCCCCAGCGCGATCCAGTCGCTGACATCCCCCTTCGGCCCACACTCATCAAAGGGTCGATGCAGGTAGACCTTTAATGCGATCCCCTGCAACGAACGCGCCACCTCGACCATATGGCCGATTCCCGGCGCATCATTGTCCGGGAAGAGATGGACACGCTTCCCGCGCAACGCTTCCTCGTACCCGAAGCCCACCCAGGACGCCGCACCCTGCGCACAGGTCGTTGCTGGCACCAGCCACGACCACAGCGCGTCTGCATCCTTCTCCCCTTCCACCAGGCAGACAAAATCACTGTCCGCCCATTCCGGCCAGCGGTACAACACACGCTCAACGGCGGGAAGGTCGACCGGATCGCCCTCCACCTCGTCGTTCGGCTTCACAGATCCGGCACGGCGCCACCAGCCACCCATATTGACATACGGTTCCGCTTTCAGGCCGTAGACCCACCCCTCGACGCCTTCAATGCGACGTCGCTGGGTGAACGTCTTCCCACCACCATCTAAGGGGGTCCTGATCACCTGGAACCGCTCGATGCCATCCAGGTCAACATAGGTGTACGTGGTTTTTCCGGACTGCCGGTCTACTTTCCCCGGTGTCCGCTTTGGCTGCTTCGCCATGCGTGTTCCCGTGGGATTAAGTCAGACGGACCGGCATCACGACGATCAGGTACTGGAAGCCATCAACTTCGTCAGCAGGCACCAGCACAGCCGCCTTCTGCGGGTCTGTGATTCGAAGCTGCACATCGTCAGTGGGGATGTGTTTCAAGGCAGACAGCAGGTATTCAGCATTGAACCCCATCGTCATCGGCTCGCCACCCCAACCGCCATCGATCGGGGACGCACCCTTGCCACCCGCCTCGGCATCTTCAGCCATCACCACGACCTTGTCGTCATCCAACGACAGCACCACCTGGTGATTGACAGGATTCGCAAAAATTTTCGACCGCTTGACCGCCGCGACCAGGTCGTCACGGTTCACCGTCAACGGTAGCCCACCCTCCGGGATCACGGTCCCGTAGTTCGGGTACCGCCCTTCGATCAGACGACTTTGGATCTGCACATCCGGTAAAGTCACAGCAAGTTGCGTGGTGCCCAAGTGGAAGGTCACATCGCCATCGTCCGGCAGGAAGCGACGGATCAGTCCTGCCGTTTTCTTCGGCAGGATCATCTCCTCAAATTCACCCGCATCCACCTTTGACCCGACCACTTTCGCGAGACGATGGCCATCGGTCGCGACAGCCACCAGGCCAAGCCCCTCGAATCGGATATAGATCCCGGTCAATGCGGGCCGCAGTTCGTCGTTCGAGATGCAAAAATCCGTTGCTTCGATCAAGGAGGCAAGCTGACGTGCCGGCAGCACCGCCACGGCACGGTCTGGCAGGTCAGGTGGTTGCGGAAATTCCGCCGCAGCGATCACCGGGATCTGGTACTCCCCCTCATCCGCTGCAACCCTCAACAAGGTTTCATCCTTCCCCACCGACAGGTGGACCGATTCAGCGGACAGTTCGCCCAGCAGACGCTGGAAACGTTCGGCTTCCACCACCACCTCACCCTGCTGCTCGACCTCGATCCCATCGAACTGGACACGGGCTGTCAACGTAACTTCGAGGTCCGTCGCACGTACCTCGATCACCCCATCAGCGGTGCCTACCTGCTGATAGATCTTCAGGTGCAGGTACTTCAGGATGGGCAATGTTGCCTTTTTCGACACCGCAGACGCTGCCGATTTCACCACATCCTTCAACGTTTCCAGCGCCATGGTCACCTTCACACCACTCACCGCACACCCCCTTCCGGGTATTCATCCCACGTCCGCCCGTCCAACTCCCGCCCCGCCTTTTTCTTCCCAACTGAGTGCATAATGAAATCGCCCCACCGAAAAGAACGACGCCCATCCTTGAACGTTTTACTGTCGAAGTCAGGCACCCACCGTCCCCACTGCTTGAAAAAGAACGACACCCCCGCCGCCTGGCACTGATCACGCAACGTCCGGAACCAATCCGGATGGCTGGGCCGTGCCTTCGGCCCCGATTCCCCACCCGCAATCACCCAGTCGATGCCAGGAAGAACATCGTGGTCGCCAGCAGCACCGGGATGTGTGTAGCGAAGTCCTGACACCACCGACTTGTAGCGATAAACAGCATCCTGCGGAATATCCAGCGGCCCGATCAGCGGCTCACACGACAGGAACCGAACCGCCGCAGGCGTTTCCAGCAAAAGCGGGATCCGTTCATCCGCCGCCGCCTGGTTCTCCACCGTTACTCCCACCCAAACATTCTGCAACGGCCACGGCGTGTCATTGCCAGCAGCGTCCAGGCGACGGTGCGTGGCAATCTCGCTGTTTCCCGCGCGTAGGTTCGCCGCACGCAACAGATGATGAATCCGCCACTCGGGGGAATCGTCGGGGAATACTGTCAAAGCCCGTTCCGCCTGCTGCACCAACCACTCGAACCACCCCTTCATCCGATCCGGGCGCTTCGTCAGCACCTGGAACTGGTGCTGCGGGCAAGCCGCCATCACCCCGAACACCGCCGCGATTTCTTCGAAGCCGAACGCCTCGTGAAACAGGTCCGACATGCTGCACACAAACACCCTGCGCGGCTTCGTCCAGTGAAGCGGCTTCGCCAACACATCCGGGTGGAAGGTTGGCCGGAAGCCGTTGCGGTACTTTGCTGCAATCTTCGGCTGGGTGTTGTGCTGGAAACGTTTTGCATCACGTTCCGCATAACAATTCCGACACCCTTCACTCACCTTCGTGCAGCCCGTCATCGGGTTCCAAGTCTCGTCCGTCCACTGAATTCCCGTGCTCATACCTCACCACCCTTCACAGGCTTCTTGCCAAGGCTATCTAACGCCTTTCGGACGCTTTGTTTCTTACCCTCATGAAAGGCTCTCGCAGCCCTGGCTTCTGCATATGACCTATCTGGCCGTTCGTCACCGACACGGCCAATAGGAATGGCAAGCCCGAAGTGACGAACAAACGCGCGAGCCATTTCTTCAGGACACACTTCCTTCCTCATGCCACCTCCAACAGCCAGCCCACCAGCCCGACCACCACCAGCGCCCACACGCGAATCCGCGCCAGGTCACGCCGTACCGCAGGCGCATCGTAGACCAACGCCTGGAACACGCCTATCGCACCATAGATCAGCAATCCGAGCCCATCCTGCAGGTCACCACGCAGCCAGACAAACCCCGCGCCGATCACAGCCGCTTCAGCTACAGGGCTCAATTCACGCATCATCAGACGCCACAGGTTGGTCAAATCTTCCAGCGTAGACCTGACCCTGTACGCGATCATGCCGCGCACTAACCCCCATGCACCCGCCAGCAACGCATAGCTGAATTCGTCGATCCGGTCGCCCGCTACCCCCGCGACCAGCGTCAGGATGGTTACCAGTTCGATTCCCAGCATCCCGGCCATCAACGCAACGTTTCGACGGGGATTTCCAAACCGGAACGCAACCGCATCGATCACCGCACCAGCCAGAAGCAACCCACCCAGTGGTGACGGCCACCACAATGCCGCAGCCAGAATTCCACCACCCCAATAGATCAGATGTCCGCGCATACCGCCTCCCCAGGCGGCCCGCCCCGAAAGACGGGCACTTTCCACTACACCGCGTAGTGGTTTTCGTTGTTGACCAACAGATTCGATCCCGAGCTGCAGGTTACCCCGCCGCTGCAAGAACCCGGCGAACCAGTACAGGCATCACGCGCGGTCTTGAACTGCTCCTCGGTGATATTCCAGTCGGCATGGTTGACGGTCGTTTCGTCTGGACCACCGATGTTGCCAACACCTGGCAACGAGAGGGAATCCAAGTTCCCGGCACCCTCGACACGAATCGTGCCATCGCCAACCTGCGCGGCACCATCAAAACTGAGGTCACCCTCAATCGTGCCGCCGTTTGCCTTCCTGTCCGCCTCGTAGGCGGGTACTTTCCACGTCTTCATCGTTCTTCTCCTTCGATCTCGTCTGCGATCCTGGCGACCTTCGCCAGGGTACGTCCCTGACTGCCATAGGGATCTGTGGCAAACTTCAATACTGTTACTGCATGCAATCCTCGATCGACGAAGGCTCGAACATTGGAAACCACCACACCCTGCAGACCTGTCACAAACACATCAAACCGATCCGCATCACCCCGCTCGCCAAACGTCAAAGCATCTTCTATCGCTTTCGTACGAAGGCTGCCCGCCCGCTGATACCAGACCGCCTTGGGGTCCAACCCGAGCGCCTGCGCCACCGCTGCAATCGACGACCGCTTGCATTCACGACGCAGGCAGGCCCGCGCTCTCGATTGCAGATAAGCCAGTTCGTCGGTCCAGGAGGTCATGCCGGCACCCGTTCGTTCACATACCGCTTGATTTTCAAACCCATCATCGAGAGACGGCGCAAATCCTTCACGGGCAGCTTCAAAAGGGAACGACTGGAAGGCGTTGCAACCTCTTTCCAGCCATCTTCGGCGTGCAATGTGGTCAGCTGATTGAACAGCCACCCGTATTCATACGGGGCGACTTCTGCCGTTTCGACCCCTGCGACGACACACATGAACCCGTTGCCAATCGGGGTGTATCGAAACGATCCATGTTTGACGATTTTGTCACGCAACCCCATAGAGCCTCCTAACCGACTTAACGGACACCCACGACATTCATCCGCTGCTTCCGCGACTCAGCCCAATCGTCCAGGTCCTGCGGACGGTAGTAGCGGTGACGACCATTCGCGATGAAGGGCAGTTCGCCCGCATTCGCCGCATCGTTGATCGTCTGCGGATCCGAATACCCACACATCCACGCTGCCTGCTGGCTGGTCACTTGGACCATCTTGCGCAACGCCGCCACCTGGTCCGCAGTCAACACAGGGATATGTTTTTCGACCGCACTCACCGCGAGGCCTCAATGCGTTTACCAGCCGCCAGCAGTTCCCCTTCGTACCTCGCGACCAATTCCTTGATCAAACAAAGACGGTCCTGGTGACGCTTCAACCCCATCGAGGTATCCACCCCGTTCGCATCAGCGATCGCGCGTCCCAACTCCTCGACCATGCCCCCCAATTCATCCAGGACAGATCCGTCCGCAACACCGGATTCCGGTTTCGGGACAGAAGGCATCAAACCAATTGCATCGAGGAATGCGTCGATCACGGCACGGTCACCCGTGCGCAGGTAGGAAACGGCCAGGTGGGAAACAGACATCATCACACGACCCGACCATCCGTCCGGACGAGGGGCCTGCGCATCCGCACAAAGCGGGTAAAGCTTCTGAACTGTCAACCCCATGTGAAGCGCCAGGTCTTCCGACGACCCACCCTTGTCGGAGAAGCGATCACGTAGCTCTGCGAGTTTCCGGTGAAGACGGATGTTCGGCCATACCTCTTCAGACAGAAAACGCCACCAGGGACGGGGATCTTGTGCCAGGTCACGCCGGATCATTGCACGACCTCAGTTTTTGGGATTTCAAATCGAGGCAGGAGTTTGAATTGCCACCGCGTTGCGAAAACCATACATTTCGTTAGGTCAACAGAGCGAAAGTGCCCCGTTCCGGGGAGCCTGGAAGCATCCGGAACGGGGCTGGCAAAGTGCGAGGAACAGAGATCGGTCGCAGGGGTGCGCATCCAATTGGATGAAACCCGATCTCGAGCCTCGTACGTGACGGCACCCGTGGTGCCCTCAAACCCTGTCCTTTGATAGATCACCGCGCCCCCTGCGCAAAGACAAACTGCAATTACGCACAGTTTACGCAAAGGCTACGCAAGATGTCAAGAGCCACGAGCCCGGAAAGAGATCCCGCGATCATCAGGAGAGCCCTTGATCTGATTACGAACCAGATCGGGGTACCGGCAGTCATCCTGCGTCAAGTGGTAGGCACCGAAGGAAAACCAGTCGCGCCATCCTCCTATAAACGATGGGCGGACGGCACGATGGGGATGGGTGGAGAGCGATGGTGGAAGCTGACCGAATGGCTTGAGTCACGATACGGCGTCAGCGCCAGCGACCTGATTGCAAACAATGCTGAAGAACGCATTCAACGCAAACTGGATATGAGGAAGCAGAGAGGCGATCAGGACGGACACCTGCAGCTTCCTTCCGTGACTGCTAACCCAACTATTGGTCGTGTCAAAATTAGACGTACACACCCAACCGGAGACGACAAAGAGTCTCGGCTGGATTCACACGAAGTAATCGACCTGGATAAACTCGACGATAAGACACACACCATTCCAGGAAAACTTGATGAATTCCTTCGGGATTCAGACACCCTCAGCCGCTACAACATCACACAAAACGAGGCACAGATGCTGATTGATCTGCAACTACCTGGGTGGATGTGCAGACGGGAAGTGCTGGTAGAAATTATCCACGCATGGCGAATTAACCATCGGAACAATTCGAGTTCACAGCGCGAAGCGGACGGGAATTAACAGGCAACGTGGTTGCCGGACGGATATCTATGATCATTC
Organism: bacterium; assembly: GCA_020444265.1. Taxonomy (GTDB): domain Bacteria; phylum Electryoneota; class Electryoneia; order Electryoneales; family Electryoneaceae; genus JAHLLH01. The sequence continues at coordinate 65,337 of JAHLLH010000012.1, read as the reverse complement.
CATCAGGCAACAGAGAACCCTGAAGATGCACCGCCGTCGCTTTTGCGTCTTCCAGGACCAACACAACAGCAGACGCTGTTTCAGGGTCATCTACCAGTTGAAGTAACTCACGAAGACCGTCGACCGTATCAAGGCTGTGCTGAAGTGCTGTGACCAGATTCATCGCTTCACCTTTCATAGGTTATATATGGGCTATCTTGAGCCACGAAAGACAAATAAGGGCATATCGTGGCGGTATGTTTACCGATGGAACGGTAACTATAAGCGCATCACCATCGGCGTAACCACCCGGAAGGTCGCCCTCAAGCGCCAGGTAGCCTTTCAAGATTTCGAGGCACTCGGGATTGACCCCGCCTCTCAAACCATTAAACACGAAGAAAGCACAATCAGTATAGCGAAATATAGCGAAAAAGATGCACAGTGGTGTGCAAGCCGAATGCAACCAAAGACAATCGAACTAACCGAACATGCCTTATCTGTTTTTGGGGGATGGTTTGGGGATAACCGTCCTATTTCCGCAATTAGCCGATATGACGTCGAAAAGTTTATCAATTATTGCCGCGACACCCTTAATCATGGACCTACTACGATCAATCTTAACCTTCGCACACTACGTGCCAGTTTTCAGCGTTCAATCGATGAACATGGAATACTGACCACAAACCCTTTTCACGGCGTAAAACCCCTTGCTGTCCCGAAACGTGCACGCAGCAGGCCACAATACCTCACTCGTGGTCAGATACGCCTCTTGGTGATGATCACCAGGGACAAGCCATGGCTAAACAGGCTGATTCGCTTCTATCTGGCAACCGGCGCACGTCGAAATGAAGCCCTCGAACTTACATGGGGAGACATCGACTGGGAACACCAGGAGATATGGCTTGGAAACCCGAACTCGCGCACAAAACTGCGAAGGCCATTCCCGATCAGCACGAAGCTTGAAAAACTATTGAAGGAGGTCGCAACAGACCGGAACCCTGATTCGGACAGGGTCTTCTGGTACTACAGCCCCAAGGCAGACCAGATAAATAAACGGTTCGTAGCTGTCAGAAAGCATAAAAACCTGCCCGACGACCTTTCTCCCCACACGTTGCGCCACACATTCGCCAGCCACGCTTTGCTGGCAGGAATCGACGTGAAAACCGTCGCGGACTGGCTCGGCCACAGCCTCGTTTCAACCACAGAACTCTATGGACACCTCATCCCATCCCACGCTCGAGAGCAGATCCGAAAACACCCTGTCGAGGGGATACTGAGGGGATAAAAACAAATAAGCATAGCCTAAAACCGCTTAAACCCCCATCTGGTCGGCACGCCACTACTCGCACCACTATTGTATTTCTTGGCTATATCTAATTTTCTTCATCCACAGGGAACCTATCTCGAAAGCGTGCGTGCGGTGACCCCGTACCGTGGGTTCGAATCCCACCCTCTCCGCGGATAGAAGCGAGATCGCCCCGGCCAGCATTGGTCGGGGCGATTGCTATTCGCCGCGGCAAAAGACTAATTAATCCTCTCCCTGTAACCTTCTCCCGAAACTGAAACGCTCTGCTAACACGGAGCATCATTCTTTTGTACCATTCGATGTACCTATTACCGGGAGAGACACAGATGGAAACAAGAAAACTTGGAGATAATGGCCCTGCGGTCTCCGCAATCGGGCTTGGCTGCATGGGGATGTCTGAGTTTTATGGACCGGGTGATGAGGCGGAATCACTCGCGACAATGGAACGTGCGGTCGACCTCGGAGTCACCTTCTTTGACACGGCTGACATGTACGGCATGGGCGAGAACGAGAAGCTGGTTGGAAAATTCCTCAAGGGAAACCGTCACCTTGTTTTCCTCGCCACCAAATTTGGTGTCGTGCGTGAGCCGGGGACCTCAAATCGAGGTCTGGATGGATCGCCCGACTACCTGAAAGCCGCTTGTAACCGTAGCCTGCAACGGCTCGGTATTGACACCATCGACCTCTACTACCAGCACCGTGTCGACCCGACTGTCCCTATCGAAGAAACCGTCGGCGCGATGGCCGAACTGGTTCAAGAGGGCAAAGTCCGTCACCTCGGTCTGTCTGAGGCTTCGTCCGAAACGATCCGTCGCGCGCACAAGGTCCACCCCATCGCCGCTGTCCAGACTGAATACAGCCTCTGGACACGTGATGTCGAAGATGACAACCTGAAGACCATGCGTGAGCTGGGTATTGCATTAGTCGCATACAGCCCACTGGGCCGTGGCTTTCTGACGGGGGCGATTCAATCGCCCGATGATTTCGCAAAGGATGATTTCCGTCGCATCAGCCCACGATTCCAGGGTGATAACTTCCAGAAAAACCTCGATCTTGTCAAACAGATCCAGGCCTGGGCTGAGGATAAGGGATGCACTCCTGCGCAGTTGGCCTTGGCATGGGTGATGGCACAGGGCGATGACATCATTCCGATTCCCGGCACAAAACGTCGCACCTACCTGGAGCAGAATGCGGGTGCTGCGGAGGTGAAGCTGACCGGGGAAGAGCTGAAGGAACTGGATGCCCTTGCACCAAAGGGGGTCGCTGCCGGCCTACGGTACCCCGAAGCAGCGATGGGAGCAGTCAATCGATAGATTGTCCGTGGTAAACAGATCAGGGCGCCGGATAACTTCCGACGCCCTGTTTTTGTCTCTTTTGACGCTGGATCAATGATAGCCCAGCTCTTCCATTGTCGCCCCCATGTACTTCTGCAAGGTGGCTAAATGATTCTCACTCAAGGTTGTTCGATACCCGCCAGTCTTTCCCTTATTGACGACACGAAGAGGACTATTCTCAGGCAGTTTCCGGATATTTCTCGAATCCTCTCGTTTCCGCATCTGTTCAATCGTGTTGTCCTCGACAACCTTCTCAAGTTGTTCATCTGTAGCGGGTATGTCGAATCTCGCAGTGATTTTCCGCAGGACAGCTACTGGATCATCCTTCAGGTCCTCGTACTTCAGGACAAAAATGTCATTCTCCGGTTGCTGCGCTGCACGAATCCACGTCTGAACATGATCCGCCCAGGAGCCTTCCCCATGTAAGGCACCCGATGCGAAATCCTGAATGAAGTGGTCCAGATCGAATGGAAATCGATCATACAGTTTGTGGTACTTGAACTCGGAGACTGCCACATCACGGGGATCACGCATCAGGTAGATCCCGCGTTTGTACTCTTTCCGAAACGGAAAATGGGTTTTCAGAATCCGTGAATGGCCTTGCCAGGCAAGAGGTGTATCCTCCTCGTGGGTGCCCACCATCGGCATGGCCGTTTTCATTGTATCAAAATCGATCGTCTCACCTGTAATCAGCTCGTAGAGCATACATTCCAGCCAAGTACTACCGGAACGAACATAGCACCCAACAAAGAAATCTGATTCCTTCAGGCCATCATGCAAGGCATTCATTTTGGCCCGATGATACCCCAGGGCATAAGCCAGCGGTCGAAAGAGTCGACGAAGGCGGAAGATGAGCGGATGCATGGCGAGTCCTGATACGTGTTGTTGATACTCACAGATCACAAAGATAGGGCGTTGACATGCACAGTGAAACGGCAAAAAAAACCATCCCCTCCACTCATCACGGGAGTAGAGGGGATGGAACTTAGATCTTCAAGCTAAAATTGCTAGCGGAGAACTTGTTGTTTCCGTTCGGTGTGATCCGGAGTCATACGGTTGGAACGTCGAATCAAATCGGGATTCCCGCTCGAAGCCTGCAGTCTTTTTCCTTCGATACGGGGAATCAACTGACTTGCAGCTTCACGTCCCCCCTGCTTGTAGAGCGGTTGACGCATGACAGCGATGAATTGCTCGATCTCCGGGTGTAGGTGGTGCAGGTACTCCTTCATCGCCTGGTGCCGTCTGCTCTTCTCGCCCAGCTTTGTATCAGTCACTGCATAATCGTGCAGGATAACCGTCTCGGGCCAGTAAATCAGCCGTTCGGCACCTCGAGCCGCCGCAATGCGGAAGGAGAGTTCTGTGCCCTCGTGCCCAAACAGGAGTGGATTCATCCCACCCATCTCACGGTAGACATCGGCACGCCAGGCTGAATTGCCCTCGGTATCAATCGGTGACGGGAAGGGGACTGGACCGAAGTCATAGTGCTGCGCATGGCGATTATTCGGGCTGTCGCTCTTTGGTGAGATCCTGCCCCGCAAGGCATCGATGTCATAGGTGGCAAAGGCCTGCTTGATTGAGGCGATGTAGTTGGACGGTACTACGGCATCATCATCCAGCATCGCGAGAATTTGTCCTCGAGCGAAAAATGCACCGATATTGCGTCCTTCGGAAAGGATGAGGTTTGCTGGATTGATGATGTGCAGCAGTTTTTTTGTGCGCAGCTGGTCCCACACATCATCGTTGCCACCGTTATCCACCACCAGGACCTCAAAGTCCTGATCCTGCTGTTTCTCGAGCGACTCAATACAGGTGATCAGGTCCTGCTTTGTGTTGTAGGCGACAATCACCACAGAGACAGTTGGTGTAGGTCCGCTGTCACGATGATCTTCTCGGCGCAGTGCCTTGTAGGGCAGATTTTTCTGGTACTCTGCCTTCCACTGGTCCGCCTGGTCGAGCTCGCCATCCAATACCGCTTGATACCCCTCGAGGAAGGTCGCAACAGGCATCTCGTTGGGCGAATCCGCCTGGACTGGCTGCATCCGCGGTGATGCTTTGACACCGCGATCGAGGATCAGCGGATTCTCCTGGATATACTGCTCACACCATCGGACCTGCTCTTCCGGGAAATATTTTGGGTAAAAGAGTATCAGTAAGGCCGCCACTCGCGGGAACTCTTTATCCAGACCATAGAATCCGCGTTTGCTGGGATGTTTCGGAAACAGGGTTCGGAATCGCAACGCCCATTCGACCTCATCATCCTCGTAGGCATGTGGATGATTGCAGATGATCCCGGCGATGTTGTATTCATGTTTGGATACGCCACGGTCCATCATTGAATTAACGCTGGTTTCGCGGTACAACAGATGCACCATTGGCAGGATCAGGAAATGGGCACCTTCTGTGAGGGCGCCGATCCAGAAGTCCCAGTCCTCATAGCCAGGTACGTTCGTGTTGTAGCCACCCAGTTTCTCCCACAGCGCCTTCGGGTACATGGCGCAGTAAGGTATCTGATTCCGTCGCAACATGTTGTTCGAATCAAATGGAACGACGGTCCAACGGTCATCATCCGTACCAAAGCGCTGCATCGAGGCGGTGACAATGGTCCACTTCTTGTCACTCTTCTCCATCGAACTGAGCATGGCGATGAAGGCATTTTCCGCAAAAACATCGTCCGCGTCCAACGGCAGGATGTAGCTGCCGCGCGCATGGTGGATGGCATTGTTGCGACTGATCGCTGGCTGCCCCTGATTCTCCTGGTCGATCACCAGCACGGCCTGATTCTCGAAGAGCGAGGCCAAATTCAGTGCCACGTCGAGGGAATCATCCGTGCTGCCGTCATTAATGATGATCAGTTCAACATCCTCGACCCCCTGATCGAACACGCTCGCCACTGCTTCCGGCAGGTAACTGGAGTAGTTGTAGCAAGGCAGAATCACAGAAAGACGGGGGTTGGCCATTTTCTCCCACGCCGCATTCGGATGGAGTCGAACCGGGTTGTTGAGTTTGATCGGTGCCATGGACCGGCCTTTGTTGGGCAGAGCTATCCCTTTTGTGTACTCTTTCCAAAAGCAAAGTGCATGCCTCGGAACCTGGAAAGCTGCATCAAAACCTAATACATGTTTATACTTGATTTACGCCGGATCTGTACTGAGAAAAGAAATCCCTTCGGAGCGGCAGGATTTTCCAGGAGCGGCAAGGCTGGCGAGCAGGGTTCGCACAAAAAGCGCGAAAGCATAGGTCGGAATTCCGATAACACTAAAAACGCCCCGGTCACCAGACCGAGGCGTTGACAATCAAATTGACATCAGCTCAGGAAGGATTCTCCTGCTCCTCGTCCTTCACCTTCTCGAGGTTCTTGATCTCGTCACGCAGCTTCGCAGCAACCTCGTACTCTTCCTTCTCTACCGCTTCTTTCAGCTGACGATTCAGCTCGAGCAGACGGTCTTCTGTCGTGGGAATCGAGGTTTCGGTCTGAACGACTTCACCCTTCATTCCTGCTTCGGTGAAGACATCAGGTGAGACGAAGATCGGAGCTTCCGTCTTTAACGCGAGGGCGATGGCATCACTGGGACGCGCATCCACTTGACGCTCCCCATCTACCGTATCGATATACACCAAGGCGTAGAAGGTGTTTTCCTTCAGCTCGGTCACTTCGACACGATTCACCCTCCCATTGGCCGCATTCAGCAGGTTATGGAAGAGATCGTAGGTCAAGGGACGGACATATTTCAGACCTTGCAGCAACAAGGAGATGGTATGAGCTTCGGTTGCACCGATGAAAATCGGAAGCCACTGCTCACCGTCCTTCTCCTTCAGAATGACGACATACCCCTGGTAGGGCGGGCTTATCGAGATGCCGGTTACTTCTACGGGAATCATCAACTACTCCTCGGATCAACGTTTCAGCAGGCCAGGTTTCCAGACGCTGGAAAACGCCAGTCAGCAAAGCCAATATACCCCGTCCCCAAAAGAAGTGTCAAGAAACCATCGGGGTTGCAGGGCTTGTTTGAGCCGCCCTGGGACTAAAAAACGTGTCCGCATGGGCCGAATCCCACGCGAACACGTGAACAGGTTCTCGGCTGATAGCTATCAGTAGCGACGGAAAAGGCTGACAACTTTGCCCAGGATACGGAACTCATCGACATTCTCATCGACAATGATCGGACCCATATACTCGTTGGCTGGTTTGAGGATGATTCGTCCCTTTTCCGGGTGGTAATACTTGACGGTAGCCTCTTCCCCGATCAAGGCGACTATGATGTCGCCGGGGGTCGCTTCATCCTGCTTGCGGCAGAAGACGACATCGCCATCGTGGATGCCAGCTTCAATCATCGACTGCCCTTTAACTCGCAGTGCGAAGGTCTCCCCCTTGGGCGCGTAGTCAGCGTCAATCGCGATATGGCCACGAATGTTGTTCTCGGCCAGCAAGGGCTGTCCCGCCGCGACCGCTTCGCCATAGATCGGGATCGAAATAACTCGTTCGGACGTGTAGACCATTTCGCTCAACTCAATGGTCTTCGCGCCACCCTCATGCGGTTCCACCTCCTCGCTGCCGATATAGGGTTCAAGCACCAGATGGCGTGCAATCTGGGTTAGCTCAATAGCTCGACTGCGGTAACGATGGCGTGTGATATAGCCCTTTTTTTCGAGCGCATCAAGGATGCTACGAACGCCATTGGTTGACTGGATGCCTTCCTTTTCGCCGATTTCACGAAAGGTGGGCGGGTAGCCGTGGCTCCGGATGCCCTCGCCGATGCGCATCAATACCGAGCGCTGTCGATCGGTTAAAGTGTCAGCCATGTCCTGAATCTCCGTTGGTGCATCCCAGGGGTGTAGGCCACCCAGCCTGGCACCGTGTTCAGCTCTTCTTCCAACAAGAAGCGCATTTCTAGACTGAGCTTCTTCTCGGATCGGGTCTCGTATACTGAACAAAAGTAAAGTGAACAGAGGTTCCCTGTCAAGGGGAAACTTCGCGTTCAAGCAGGAGGGTCACAGGACCATCATTGACAAGCTGAACCTGCATGGTTGCACCAAAAACTCCTTCACGTACCGTCAAACCATTGGCACGCAACAGCTCTGCAAACCGTGAACAGAGGGGTTCCGCCACATCGGGACGAGCGGCGGAAACAAAGGAAGGACGGCGTCCCTTGCGGGTATCGCCGTAGAGGGTAAACTGACTGACCACCAGCACCTCACCACCAACATCAGCAAGGGCAAGGTTCATTTTGTCATCGTCATCTTCGAAGACGCGCAGGCCGCTGACCTTCCGAGCCAACCATTCTGCTTCGGCCGCAGTGTCCCCATCGGTCACCCCAACAAGAAGCAGGTATCCCTTCCCGATCCTGGAGACTTCCTGCCCCTTGACCGTGACCGACGCTTCGCTGACTCTCTGGAGTAGTACACGCATGGTTACCCAGCCACATCAAGTCTGACAGCATCCGCTCCGAGCAGTTCTTCTGCCTTGTCGAGGAATTCGCGAACCGGGTTAACACTAAAACGAGTGCTGGCCAAACGCCAGGTTTCACCGTCGGCGTTGCGGAAGACAAATTTTACCTTCGCATTGCCCGGGAATTTGCGGAACTCCTCTTCCAGACCAAGTACTTCCTGGCCACGAACGGAATCACTTACAATAATTTGCACTCCACGGATCATGCGACGGACAGCATTTTCCAACGGCTCGATCTCTTCGACAATGATCTCGACTTGCTGGTCACGCACCTGCAAACGACCCATCAGCAACGCGGGCGCATCTTCCTCGATTTTGTCCTTGAGCTTCTCGTAGGTCTTCGGGAACATGATGACAGGGACAAAGCCGCTAAGATCCTCGAGTCGAGCACGTCCCATGATGTTTCCGGTACGAGTGGGACGACGTTCCACAGAATTGAGCAGGCCAGCGATGCGAACACTCATCCCATCCGTCCCCTCCGAAAGATCAGCCGTGCTCATGCTACTTATGCTTTCGACTTCACGACGGAAGCGCAATAAGGGATGACCGGAGAAATAGAAGCCAAGTCGTTCACGTTCCTCGCGCAACTTGTCACGCCCTTTCATCTCGGGGACGGGAGGCAGTTCTGGGCGTGGCAGCGAGGACGAATCATCCTCCCCTCCGCCAAAAATCGAAACCTGACCATTGGCCCGTTCCCGCTGCATCTGCTGACCATAGGCAATGGCTTGTTCGAGGACATGAAGCTGCTGGGCACGGTGACCAGTCAAAGCATCGGTAGCCCCTGCATAGACAAGGTTCTCGAGGACCCGTTTATTGACCAGCCTTCCATCAACACGGCCAGCCAGATCGTAGATATCCTCGAAATTGCCCGCCGTATCTCGCTCCCCCAGGATGTTCAGGATCGCGGAGGTGCCGACACCCTTGATCGCGGACAACCCGAACAGCACCTCGCCTTCCTCGTTGACGGTAAAGTCAACATCACAGACATTCACATCCGGGGCGACAACCTTGATGTTCATCTTCCGGCACTCTTCGAGGAAGAGCACGAGTTCGTCCGTGTTGTCCTTTCGAGTGGTCATCGAGGCCGCCATAAATTCGGCAGGATAGTGAGTCTTAAGATAGCCTGTCTGGTAGGCGACCAGCGCATACCCGGCCGCATGCGACTTATTGAAACCATAGCTCGCGAATTTGTCGATCAAGTCCCAAAGTTCGGTTGCCTTCTTCGCATCGAGGCCATTTTTACCGCACCCCTCAACAAATTCCGGCTTCATCTGGTCCATCAGGGCTTGCTTCTTCTTCCCCATCGCTCGGCGCAGCTCATCGGCTCGTCCAAGGCTCATGCCCGCAAGCTGGTTCGCGATCTGCATCACCTGTTCCTGGTAGACGATAATCCCATAGGTCTCATCCAGGATGTTGCCAAGCATCGGGTGCAGGTAAGTGATTTTCTGCTTGCCATGTTTACGGGCAATAAAATCGTCGATGTTGCTCATCGGACCCGGCCGATAGAGCGCATTCATGGCGATCAGGTCTTCGAGACGTTCCGGCTTCAGCTTACGCAGGTTTTCACGCATGCCGCCTGATTCGAACTGGAAGATGCCGACCGTCGACCCTTGACCGAACAGTTCGAAAGTCGCCTTGTCGTCCACCGGGATTTCATCGAGGACAATCTTGATTCCACGTTTCTCGATCAAGGAGATCGTGTGCTCGAGAATAGAGAGGGTTTTCAGGCCGAGAAAATCCACCTTGAGCAAGCCGAGGGTTTCGACATGCCCCATATCGAACTGGGTGACGACATTTTTATCCTTGGTGACCATCAAGGGGACAAAATTGCCAATCGGTTCGGGCGTAATCACCACTCCGGCAGCGTGAACCCCTGCATTTCGGATGGTCCCTTCCAGCACAAGTGCTTTGTCCATCAACTCACGGAAATCCATCCGGCTGTTGATCAGTTCGGACAATTCCTTGTCCTGCATCGCATCGGCGAGCTTCGCTGTACGTCCCTGCTGCGGATCGGGAATCAGCTTGGTGATGCTTTCCACATCGGGCAGCGGAACACCCATCACGCGGCCCACATCTTTGATCACTTGCTTTGAGAGCATTCTACCGAAGGTGATGATCTGGCTGACGCAATCCTCGCCATACTTCTTGCGGACATACTCGATAACCTCCCCACGACGAGTATCGGCAAAATCGACATCGATATCGGGGTAGGATTCACGTTCCGGGTTGATGAATCGTTCAAAAAGAAGACCATATCGCAAGGGATCAATGTTGGTAATCCCGATCAGGTAGGAGACCAGCGAACCGGCAGCAGAACCACGTCCCGGACCCACAGGGATGTCGTTATCCCTCGCAAACTGGATGAAGTCACGCACGATCAGGAAGTAGGAGGCGAGGTGCTTCATCTGGATGATGGACAGCTCGAGTTCGAGACGCTCACGAATCTCGGGTGTATCCTCGTCATACCGACTCGGTAATCCCTCTTCGCAAAGCTGCTGCAGGTACTCGAAGTCGGTTTTGGCGGTGGTGTCGATAGGGAGCGTAAACTCCGGGAAGTGCTTCTCGTTGAAGTTCATTTCGAACTCCACTTTTTCGAGCACTTCGTTGGTGTTGTCGCACGCTTGTGGCACTTCCTTAAAGAGCTCACGCATTTCCTGCTCGGTCTTCAAGTAGTACTCACGTCCATCAAACCTCATCCGGTTGGGATCGTTACGATCTGCTCGTGTCTGTACACATAGCAGACAATCATGCGGATCCCAGTGCTCCGCCTTGAGATAGTGGGTATCGTTGGTCGCAACCAGCTTGGCATTGATTTGCTTTGCAAATTTCATTGCCGACGAGATAATCGGCACCTCAATATCGAGGTGGTGCTGCTGCAGCTCGAGGTAAAAGTCCTCGCCGAACAGATCCTGCAACTTTCCGGCGATGTGCATCGCCTCTTTTTCTTCCCCGCTCAGAACCGTCTGGTTCAGGTGGCTCTGCGGACAGCCTGAAAGGCAAATCAACCCTTCACGATGATCGTGAAGAGCATCGTAGTCAATGCGCGGCTTCGTGTAGAATCCCTCGATGTAGCCGATACTGGAGAGTTTGGAGAGATTTTTCCAACCGATCTCATTTTTTGCGATCAGGATCTGGTGGTACCGTTTCGGCTGCTTGCCATAGGCATCGACCGACTTTTCAAAACGGCTACCTGCGGTCATGTACAACTCGCACCCGATGATCGGCTTGATGCCTTCTTTGATCGCTGCATTGTAAAAATCGACCGCCCCGCACATGTTGCCATGATCGGTGATCGCGATCCCGGGCATGCCCAGCCGCTTTGCTTCCTTGACGAGATCCTTGACCTTGGATGCTCCATCGAGGAAGCTGTAATCGGTATGGTTGTGGAGATGTACAAAACTCATCCAGCGACTCCGTTCTGCAGCAAAGGGGGGATGGTACGTTTTTCTTTGATGTTCCGTCAGGTCCAAGTGTTGTCCCGTCAGACCCCTGAGTCTGACGGTGATTCGCGCGCCAGGCGCGCGACCTGAGGTGTCAGACGTGGGCGTCTGACACAACCTGGCAGCCCGACACTCGTTCCGTCAGCTCCTTAGCGAAGCGGAGACCTGACGGAGTGTAGCACGGGCATCCTGCCCTTGCATCGCGCCAAAGGCGCGGTATCTCTGTCCAAACCTTCCGGTACGGACATGCACGCTTGGGTGACGGGGCACCCAAGCCACTTTCCAGGTTCCGTCTGGTTCTCTTGTTCCGTCAGGTCCTTAGCGAAGCGGAGACCTGACGGGGTAGCACGGGTATCCTGCCCGTGCATCGCGCCAAAGGCGCGAATCGTGTGTCAGATCTGAGGATCTGACACAACAATTTGCACCTGTTTTCCAAGTGGGAGAGTTTGTCCCGAAACGGACAAGTAAGAAGATCAATAACTTACGCTAATTTGCGCATTTACAAGAACTTCCCGAAGCCCGTTCTTTTCAAAGGTACTCAGGAAGTATAGCGACATCGAGGGGGTGATGCGAGTCCCTAATCGCGCTCTCGGCGGACGCGCGCCCCGAGAGCGGTCAGCTTCGCTTCGAGGTTCTCATAGCCGCGATCAAGGTGGTAAATCCGGCTGATCTCGGTGGTTCCCTTTGCCGCCAATCCGGCAATCACAAGGCTTGCTGATGCACGCAGGTCGGTGGACATCACCGGGGCGCCAGTGAGCGCGGATGGCCCGGTGACTCGCGCCACGTTCTCTTTCATTGTAACCCGCGCACCCAGACGAACCAGTTCGGCGACATGCGTAAAACGGTCCGGGTAGATGGTATCGGTGATGAAGCTGGACCCCTCCGCCCCGGTCATCAGCGCGATCCACTGCGCCTGCATGTCGGTGGCAAAGCCGGGGTAGACGGCCGTCTCTACATCCACCGGACGCATCCCGCCATTTTTCTGCACACGGATGCCATCGGTGGTGACCGTAATCCGCAACCCCGCCTCCGCCGCCTTGGCAAGGATCATGGTGAGGTGTTCGGGGTCGGCGCCACGCAGGGTAACATCACCCCCCGCCAACCCCGCTGCCGCGAGGTAGGTGCCCGCTTCGATCCGGTCGGGAATGACCGCGACATCGGTGGCATGGAGCGGTAAGCCGCCCTGGATACGCAACGTGCCCGTCCCCGCACCATCGATCCGAGCCCCCATCTGGTTCAGCATGCGCACGAGAGCAGTGATTTCCGGCTCACGCGCCACATTGTCGAGCATCGATTCGCCTTCTGCCGCGACTGCGGCGAGCAGGATGTTGACCGTCGCTCCGACTGACGGGAAGCCCAGGACAAAGCGATTCCCACGCAGCTTTGCCCCATCGGCGATAATGTAGCCGCCTTCAAGCTCGACCTTCGCGCCAAGTGCTTCGAGCCCTTTGATGTGGATGTCCACCGGTCTCGGCCCCCAGGCACAGCCCCCCGGCAGGGAGACCTTGGCGCGTCCCAATCGCCCCACCAGAGCGCCAAGCGTATAAAACGAGGCACGCATCGTCTTGACCAGCTCATACGGCGCGGTGTCGCTGGTGATGCTGGTCGCATCGAGGGCATAGACCTCCCCCTCGCCTTCCACCTTCACTCCGAGCTGCGCCAGCACACGTCCCATGGTCCGTACATCGGCGAGCTGGGGCATGTTGCTGATGACCGACTTCCCCTCGGCCAACACCGCCGCCGCCATCAACGGCAACGCCGCATTTTTCGCCCCGGCGATTTTCACATCGCCCTGCAGTTCCACTCCGCCTTCAATGACCAGCTTGTCCATGAGTTGAGTTCCAGGTTTTTTGGGTTGGGGTGTGCCTGTGGCAAAGATGGGGCATTTCAGTCGCTCAGGAAAGGGGGCCGGGTGTCGCTGCGAGGAATCGCGGCGAAGTAAAACGAAGCCGGATAACGAAGCAGTCTCGAATCACTCACCTCCCGTAGCGGCTGCGCGCCTCGCGCGCAGGAAAGCCAGTTGAGCGATAAGAGATTGCTTCACCACGCTTCGCGGATTCGCAACGACACCCTCGCTGCGAGGAAGAATTCGGTGTCAGCACCGAATTAGGCTTCTTATTTCCCCTCGATCAATTCCTGTGCTGTCGCCCTCGTCGCATCGGTGATGGCTTCGCCGCCGAGCAGGCGCGCGATCTCGTCGATCTGTTCGGGGCCTCCGATGGGGACCTCGCGCATCACGACTTGTGTGCTGGTGGCGTCGGTCTCTTTCTCGACGACGACATGATGGTCGGCCAAGCTGGCGATCTGGGGAAGGTGGGTGACCAGCAGGACCTGGCGCACTTCGGACAAGGCCTTCAGCCGCAGGCCGACTTGACGGGCGGTGCGTCCGGAGATGCCTGTGTCGATCTCGTCGAAGATGAGGACGGGTGGATTACCTTGCGGCGGGCCCATCCCTTTCAGCAGCAACATGACACGCGATAGTTCACCGCCGGATGCGACACGTTGGATCGGTTTCGGTTCGTGGCCCGGGTTGAAGGAGATGTGGAATTCGATCCGGTCCCAGCCGTTCGGCTGCACGCGTCGCTCCCCACCCGGAAACACGACACGGTCACCCTCTTCTTCCTGCCACGTAACGACAAATTTCGGGTGCTGGACCCCGACCGAGGTCAGTCCCTCCTCCATCTTCTCGTTGAAGGAGGAAGCTATGGCGTGCCGCTTCTTCGAGACTCGTTCCAGCTCTTTTTCCCACGATGCCAAGTGCTGGGCAATCTCTCTCTTGAGTTGCGCCCTCTCGTTCTCGAGGTCGCCTGCGCCGCTCTGACGGTTCCGTAGATCATCGAGGGTCTGCAACAGGGCCGTCATCGAGCCGCCGTACTTGCGCATCAGGCGGATCAGTTGGCCGTGACGCGACCTTACCTCTTCCAACCGTTCCGGGTCGAGCGAAATGTCATCACGACGGTTGCCCAGATCGAGCGCCGCCTGACGGATCGCCTCCAACGCCCCATCCAGCAGCTCGACGGTGGGTTTCAACTCGCCATCAATCCGTGCGAGGGCTTTCAGCTCCTCCAGCGCGACCGCGAGGCGATCCGACACCGGTTCCTCGCCCTGGTCGAGCAAATCGACCGTCTGCCCCAGGCCATTGATCAATGTCTCCGCACCTTCGAGCAGACGGATTTCCTTCTCAAGCTCCTCCTCTTCGCCCGGTTGCGGGTCGAGGGATTCGATTTCGTTCAATTGGAAGGCGGCGAGTTCTTCGCTCTCGGCAAGCCGTTTCAGCTTCGCCTCGACTGAACCGAGTCGGGCGGTCAAGGTCTGCCAGGTGGCGTGCAATTCGGCGAGGTGTTCGGAGTCGCGTGTCAGGCCTGCGAAACGGTCGAGGTGCGGCAAGTGGCTGTCGGCATCCAGCAAGGTCGCACCTTCACGCTGTGCGGTCAGCTCGACCCAGAGGGCGGCTTCGTCTTTCAGCGCGCCGATGGTGGTGCTCGAGCCATCGATCCATGCACGGGTCCGTCCATCGAGACGAACTTCTCGCTTCAGGGTTCGTGCAATGCCTTGATGATCGAGAGTCGCTTCAACTTCGGCGGTAGCATCCTTAACGACATCGGGGTGGGCACGGTCGCCCAGGGCGAGGCTAATCGCCCCGATTAAAATGGATTTCCCGGCACCCGTCTCCCCCGTAATTACATTCAGGCCAGGCCCGAACGTCAGCTCGAGTTCATCGACCAGGGCAACATTACGGATGGCGAGCTGCTTCAGCATGCGGCGTCTCCCTGCCGGGGTGTCAGATCAATGGACGGAACGGTTCGAATATACATCAACACGGGCAAGGCGTCACAATGCGCCTTGCCCGTGTTGCAAATCTCGAAAGGGAGGTTTTGTCAGATGGAGCGTACCGCCCGTTTTACCCTGAGTAGTCGCTGAATCCGCTCATCAGGTCTTCCATCGCCTTGTGCGCATGTTCGAGGTCGATGGAGTAGATGCGCAAATTGCGGTAGCGACCGTAACTGTCCTTGATGTGGTGATGCAACAGCGCTTCACGCTGGAAGCCGAAAGTCTTGAAAAGCTTGATCGCTTCCTTGTGTTCTTCCAGCAGGTTCGCGTAGATCTTCTCGATCTTCAACGATTCCGCGAGGGGGATCATCTCATCAAACAGGACGGTCCCCACGCCATAGCGTCGAACCTCCGGATGAGTTGCGACAACAACCGAGCCGGTGTGCTCGATCCATCTCGATGAGCCACGATAGAGAGCGAGTGAACCGACAATACGGTCCCCGTTCCAGGCGACGAGACGATGGACACGTCCATCCTCAATCTGACGCTTCATCTTTTTAGGGTAGTTCGGTTCGAGCACGTTGTGGGGCAAGCGGATCAGGTCACGGTCCGGGAGGGCTTTAAAAAAGGTCATCTGTGCATCAATGTCCTCGATGGCCAATGGCTTGATCACAACTTTCATTCTCTTACGGCAGGTTACCTCAACCGGGTAACGGCTTTTCCTGGTCATACGACCCCCCTTCCTGTTTGTCAAAGACACATCTCCTGCAATCCACTCCAGGTGGTAAGGAAAACCAGAACGTTCGCATGATCGGTCCGGGTATGGCAGCCAATGGAGGGTGAACTGCCAGATTACCAGGAGGAGTGTGGCGGGCACGAAATACCATTGCCTGTTGAAGGATACACTTTAAAGTGTATGAAAGTCAATGATAATAGGTGCTTCAGATGATTGCATTTGTTTACAGAGAGGGTCATTCCGCTCCCCTCGGAGACTGGATGGAACTTCGAAGACTGCCACGTGTGACAGAACATAGAAAGGATAGGGATTCCGAACGATTGGCGGAAAGGTGCGTCAACCCTGATCAGAAAAAGAGGTGAGCGTTCGAATCTGATACAAGTTGGCAGGAGTTTCTGTCTAAATGTGCAACACATGTATGCCAGTGTGGCACAGAATGCACAGGTGCTCCGGAAGTGGAGACAGGCTGAGAAGTTCTGAAATCCTGCTGTCAACAGAAGTTGAAGGGAATTGCTCCGGGAGCCGGAGTCAAGGCATGGAACTTGTATTTGTATTCCGCGTGACACAAAAAGTTAGGAATTTCTACCCTTCCTTACGTAAACTTAACACAGGTTAACTTGACTGCCCTCAGAGACACGAAAAAAGCTAAACCCTGAACTTTCAACAAGATTGATATTTTGGCCTCTTAGAGCTAGGCCTTGACAATCCGGGATCTAATCAGTATACTTCCCGCCCTTCGGAAGGGGTACAGGTCCCCGCCGGAGCTGGAGTCAGAACGCTACGTGGATTTTAGATAACGTCACAGGACGTGAGGAGTTTACAATGAGCCCGACAGTCGACATGTTCGAACACAAGATGCCCAGTCTCGATGAAATTGAGACCGATGTTGAAAATTGGCAGCAGCGTATCAACAGCTGGGCGGAGCGTATTCCGTGGGCCGAGCCGGAGCAGCGTGACCTGGCCATGTCCACCGCCAAGTTCCTTCGCAAGCTGGTTGCTGAGACCTGGATCCACCTTCTCGCCTGCAAGGCGCGCGGTGCTGATCCGATGGACAACGCCGCTTTCCGTGCGCGTCGCATGCACCGTCAACTTCTGACCTACGGACCCTCCCTTGCCTTGCGCATGGAAGAGCGTCTGCCGGAAGCCGTCCCCAGCCTCGCTGCGTGATTTTCCAGGCAAACTAGAACGTCAACGCCGTACCCCAATGGGGTGCGGCGTTTTTTTGTATGGCTATCACGTGTGTGCAATTCGTTTTCAGCCGATGGTGATATGATCATCCAGGGTCTGTAGCAGCTTCTGTGCTTCGGGATTCTCGCTGCATTGCTTACGGAACGTTCGTCTCAGGTGAGCAAGGGCACTTCCGCTAACATTCAGTTTCTCGCCAAGCCCTTTCACCCCGTCCTCATCCAGAGCATAGCGCAGCGATAGTTCGACCAGGTACTTGCGAGCGGGGTGACGAGACCGTGGCTTTAACAGTTCACCCGGATCAAGCTCGAAGGCTTCTGCCACCACTTTGCAAATAGTCTCAAACGAGATAGTGCTTCCCCTAAGCACGGTGGGCTGATGCATCCGCCGACGCCCCTTCGCGCCCTCGTAGTACCGCTCGACAAACTCAGCGCTGCCCAACAGGGACATCGCTACTACCTGGTCGAGGACATCTTCCCCGCTCCGCTTCACTCCATCAATGATGTAGCGATAAAACCCTTCCTCCGGCTTTTTCGGGTGGAACTCGCTGAATCGTGCCAAAACAGCAGGACGGTTAAACCAGCCGGGGCAGTCCTGCTTGGCGGTATAGATTGGGAAAGAGGTCCAGCGGTTTGTACTAACCTCTCCCCACTTCCTGCCCTCGCTCTCGTTGGACCAGTGCCCCCCGATGATCGGAGCGAGATGAACTCGACGGACCACGTCGAGGAAAAGATCACCTTCTTCGACCAGGATGGCACGGTGACGGTCACGCAGCAGGGGCCGTGCCCGATCAACTGCTACACGTAAACGGTTGAAGTATCCTGCCTGTGCGCGGTGAATAATCCCGGAAAGAGGAAGCACTCCGGCACGCAAAAAGATCAAGGCTGACGTATCGAGGAGAGAATAGGCATAGACCTGAACCTGACCTGCAGTTACCGCTTCTCCAAGGCTGTCGAGGAAGCGCGAACGCTCTGATTCGTCTGCAAATAGCACCTCGCCCGGCTTTGCTCGCAGCTGTACCAGGTAGGTCGCGTGTGGGATGTGAATCCGGACGGGTCGTGCCATGAGCTGAAGGTAGGCCAACCACTGCCTCACGACAAGTACCACCGACCCCTCGAGCACACTCCAATCCACTCTGCGAGGTTATTTTGTCCCCCGGGAGGCGAGGGTGAAAAGCTGGACGTCAAGAAAAACGCCGAGCCTGAAGGCCCGGCGTTCTGGATCATTCAGAACCCTTCCTACCCGGTGATCTCGAACATTCGGCTCAGAGCGAGGTTTGCTTCGTCGGCGGTTTCCTTGTCCACGGTGACCTGTCCCTTCACCTTTCCCTCGACCAGATTGCGCAGGGTGTCACGCAGGGCTTCCGGGCTGATGCGGAACATGGTGGAACAGAGGCAAGCGTAGGGTGCCAGGCTATAGACCTCTTTACCCTCGGCGGCTACTTCCTGACCCAGGCGTGACACGAGATGGTTCTCGGTGCCAACGGCCCATTTTGTGCCGGGTTCAGCAGCTTTGATGGTCTTCAGGATATGCGACGTTGAGCCAGCGTCATCTGCTTTCAGCACGACCTCATGGCTGCATTCCGGGTGGACGATTACCTTAATGTCCGGAATCCTCTGACGCCAGACATCGGCGTGCTCGGGCTGGAAATGCTGGTGGACACTGCAGTGGCCTCGCCAGAGCAGAATCCGTGCATCGAGCACTTCCTGCTGCTGATGTCCGCCGAGGGGCTCTTCCGGGTCCCAGACAATCATCTTGTCGAGGGGTACTTCCAGGTCCACACCAGTATTCCGTCCGAGGTGCTGATCCGGGAAGAAGAAGACCTTCTCGCCACGTGACAGCGCCCAGGACAAGACCTTGTGTGCATTGGAGGAGGTACAGATCGTACCGCCGTGCCGTCCGACAAACGCCTTGACTGCAGCGGTCGAATTGATGTAGGTGACCGGGACAATTTTCTCGGTGTCGGTAATCCGTCCGAGTTGCTCCCAGGCATCCTCGAGGTCGACAATGTCCGCCATGTCGGCCATCGTGCACCCGGCCCGTTTGTCAGGCAGGATGACCGAGACCTCGTCCGGTGTCAGCATATCGGCGGTTTCAGCCATAAAATGTACGCCGAGGAAAACCACATATTTCGCCCCCTCCATCTTTGCGGCATACTGGCTCAACGCCAGGGAATCCCCCCGTTGATCTGCAAACTGGATGACCTCGTCACGCTGGTAATGATGCCCCAGCAGGACCAGGTCCGATCCGAGTTTTGCGCGTAGATCTTGAATCTCTTCAATCACTTCAACAGGAGTTGCCGGATCCCCCATCCGGGTGACATCCTCGATTGGTTTTTCCGGGTTCCAACGAACTTCAAGAACCTCATTTTCACGCTGGATGATGGACATGTGTCCTCTATGTGAAAAATGTACCAAACCTGTTGTACACAAGATACTTATGGAAATATAACCACTCTGGATGGCGGGTTCGAGGGGTGCAATGGGTGGGACCCTTTATCGGAGACAGCAGGTTATCACAGTAGCTCTACACCGTTGAAAAGAACTGTTACTCTTGAGCTTGCTCTATCGTCTCTCCAGCGAGTTCTGCCGCTTCCTCTTCCATCACAACATCTCGCTCAATGGAGGCGATGGAGCGTGCCGCGAGGGGGCCGTACGGTGGCGCTTGAGGATGCTCGAGGTTTTCGACACGCCAGACGGTCATCCCAATCCTTCGAGCTCGGCTTTGGACTGTATCAATCGCGACTGGGCTGACCTCCTCGAAACGAGGCAGCAAGACCTTCTCGAGGTTGATACCGTAGCGTGCCTGCTCGATCAACAGACCACTACGTCCACGATACGACTCTTCAGGAGCCCACCAGGCGAACATGTGGGGTCGATCTCCGATCAGGACCACCGGGTAGCGCTTCCCCACCGCCCAGGAAAGCTCAGCGGCGGAGAACCAACGATGGGCGAAGAGAACATCCCCAGCGTTGAGGTCGCCGGATCGTTCCGCTGCTTCCACCGTTTCCTCCCACCCCAGCGGGTCGAGGGTTGGGTCGCTCTTCGGGTTCAAGTTGAAGATGCCAACATTCGCCTGGAGCAGTACGATGGCGACAAGTAAGCCGTTGACCACCATGCCCCACCCTGTCAACTGATTTGTGCGAGGTCCCTCATGATAAAAGCCAGCAGTGAGGATCACAGCGGCGACATAGCCGGGCATGGTCCAGTGCGGCAGGATGCCCCGGGTCAGGCCAATCAGGGTCATGCCGACGACGGGTACGAGGAAAAAGGCGAGCAACCATCGTTGCGACTCGGCCTGCTTCGCCTGACGGATGGCTCCGATCCAGAGGAAAACCGCCAGCCACGGAGTGAGGTAACCGAGCTGGCCACCGACAGCCTGCCCGAGCAGGTCAAAACGCAAACGGAACCCGCCAGAAGTACTCTTTCCGAATTGGAGAGCGAGGCTGATCCATTCGTTGTTCGCGTTCCAGATTATACAGGGCAGGAAGACGATTCCCGCTACGAGGAGAGCCAGGTAGAGACGCCAATCAGCCCACCAGGAGCGCAGTTCCCGGTCGTAGATGCTGGCGACCACCAGCGAGGCGGGCAAGAGCACGGCATGGTACTTAGCGAGCATCCCCAGACCGGCCAGAATGCCTAATGCGACAAAGCCCCAGGTCCGTTGAATCGAGCCTTCTCGCAGACGCCAGGCGACCACCAGCGACCAGATCCAGACGGCGATCAAGCCGTTGTCTGGAATGACAAAGGCTCCCGCGCCAACAGCGAAGTAAGGAGCCGCGTGCGGCAAAAGAATCGCCAAACGGGCCGCTCTCAAGCCGTATATTCGTCCCGCAAGCGTGTAAAAGCCAACCAGCGCAACGGTAAACAGCAGGATCGAGCCGACCCGCAGGGTCAGCGGAGTCCAGAGGCCGGTGATCAGGTAGCCGAGTCCTGCGGACCAGGCAACCATCGGCGGATGGTCGAAATAGCCCCACGCGAGGTGTTTGGCGAAGAGGGCATAGTAGGCTTCGTCGAACCCGGGACCGATCAGCGACGCCGCAATGGCACGTGCGACGATGGAGAGGACCAGCAGACGCTGGGCGAAGTGATCCCGCAGGATCGATGGCGGGGACAACGAAGGATGATTGATCATGGCCGAAGGTACTCAGGCGGGCAACGGGCCGCAAGACGGACGAATCAGGCGTGTGTTGCTGGCGGATGACAATGACCGGTACGCCGAGGCACTCACCCATGACCTGCGGAAACGCGGGGCGACGGAAATTATTCGTGTTTTCGATGCCGCCTCGGCGGTCGAAAAGCTGCGCGAGGACGGCGATTCCATCGATACCGTCGTCACCGACATCTCGATGGAAACCCAGATTTCCGGGTTGAAGGTACTGCGTGAAGCCCACAAGGGCGACAGTAAGAGGCTCGTCGTCTGCGCCACCACCGGCCTCGACACCAAACTCGGCTTCCTCTTCAACCGCTTCTTCCTCGGCTCCCTTTACAAGTGCGACTTTCTCATCCCCAAACGTCCTATCAAACAGGATGGGCGGATCTTCTGGATACCGGGAAAGAAGTGACGAACTGAATAGGCTTCGCATTTGCGAAGCCTTTTTCAATATCGGGAATACATTCTATTCTTTTCTATCGTTTGCAGTTTTACTCCTTGTCCAACTCATCCAACCTTCTCCGAATCATCTCCTCGACATCGAGAATTTCAGCATCGCCCATGATGTATTTGGTGGTTTCGAGGCGAACTTCTTCGAGCATCTCCTCGATGGCGTCGATGGTGGTGGTGACAATCAGGCTCTGACGTTTGATCACCTTCATCATCTGCTTCACCAACTCCGGGTTGTCCGGCGGGGTGACTGCTACATGGCCCTGGATCGCGGCGATGGCGTTGTTGATGTAGTGGGAGAGCGTTATCAGCAGGGCTTCCACCGCTCTGCGGCGTTCTTCTTCCCGTTCCCGGACGCGTGCTTCCCGTTCCAGACGCTGCAGGCGGAGGGTGGTGCGCACTCGTGCCACGAGCTCATTTGGGTTGTAGGGCTTGGTGATGTAGTCAATGGCACCCAGTTCGAGGCCGCGCACCTTGTGGTCGAGGTCATCACGTGCAGTGACAAAGATAACCGGTAGCGCTTCGGTGGCAGGGTGGGAACGAATACGCTCGAATACTTCGAAGCCGTCAATGTCCGGCATCGTGATGTCAAGCAGGACAATAGAGGGTGCGAGCTCCAGCACCTTCGACCACCCCTCCTCCCCGTTTCGCGCCGTCTCCGTCTTGTAACCGTGCCGTGTCAGTGACATTTGCGCGATGTCGAGGGCGAGTGGTTCATCGTCAACAATCAGGACAAGCATATCGTCCGGTTGCTGCGCTTGCATTGCCGATTCGTCGGGGACGGTCGGCGTGGTCGAATCCTGATCGCTCACGGTCTGGAAGGCTTCCTTCGTTGATCGGTACAGGTGCTGGAATGCCAGTTTACTGAACTAAGATACCATTTCCAACGAGTCGACACAACGAACAAGGGGCAGGTGGAAAAGCTGACATCTGGGCTTGGACAATGGGTTATCGTGCCGTCCAGAAAGACCAGAGTGCACGCAGGGGAACGTTCACTGTTCATAATCGTACACATGCGTCTGGACCGTGATCGTTCCAACCCACTGCTTTTCCAATGGCTTCTCTGTTCCATCCCGCTGGCACATGGCTTGCAAATCATGGTTGGATTGGATTCGACCCTGTCAGCCGGACAGATCGCAGATGGAGCTTCCCCATGTTCAAGAATTATCTCGTTGTCGCCCTGCGGAACCTCACACGAAATCGCCTCTATTCCCTGATCAACATCGCAGGGTTCGCCATCGGACTCGCCGTCTGCCTGCTGATTTTCCTTTATATCCAGGATGATCTCAGCTTTGACCGGTTCAATCCCGATGCGGATCGTATCTACCGGGTGTACACGATCGACAGCGCACGCGGGGTCAGCAGCTCGTATGTCGGCATCACCATGCCTGCAATGGCAGAAGCACTGAAAAACAATGTCCCCGAGGTGGAAAACTCGGTCAAGCTCTCCAATTTTGGCGAAGTGCTGGTCGGTGAGAACCTGCATCAGGTCCGAACTGAATCGATGTTCGGTGTGCAGCAGAGCTTTCTCGAGATCTTTGGCTTCAAGCTGCTGCGTGGCGACGAGAAAACTGTCCTCGACTCCCCGGGCAATGTGCTGCTCACACCTGAACTGGCGAACCGCATTTTTGGCGACGAGGACCCCATTGGTCAGGCACTGGCGGTTGAGGGATCGCCCTATGAATCGAAGGTAACCGGCATCATCGAAGCGCCGCCCTCCACCTCCCACCTCCAGTTCGATGCCCTCTTCGCGATGGTCCGTAATGAACAAAACGAGCAATACTGGGATTCCTGGGGCAGCCTGTCGATGGTCAGCTATATCAAATTGGCAGAAGGGGCGAATACTGATACGGTACAGGCAAAGGCGATTCGACTGGCGCGGGACAACGGTGTTCCGGAATACTTTACACCTCAAATCCAGCCGATCCTTGACCTGCATCTGCATGCCAGCCACATGCTCTACGATTTGAACAGTTCCAAGAGTGATGCCAGCCAGGTTCGGGCGTTGGGAATCATCGCCATTTTTGTACTGATTATCGCATCGGTCAACTTCATGAACCTCTCGACAGCACGCGCATCTCGTCGCGCGAAAGAGGTTGGCCTCCGGAAGGTTGTGGGCGCGGGCCGTCACCAGATGACCTGGCAATTCCTCAGCGAATCGGTCCTGCTGACCTTCATCGCCACTGTGTTCGCGGTCGTGCTGGTCGAAGCGATGCTGCCCTATGTCAACAACCTGACCGACAAAAGTATGGTGCTGAACCTCGCCGGGTCGCCGCAGATGATCCTGGGCCTGCTGGCGACTGTGCTGGTTGTTGGTACGCTATCTGGCCTCTATCCAGCCCTCGTACTCTCAGGCTTTAACCCCGCCGTAGTGTTAAAAGGTGAATTCAAGGGAAGCAAGCAGGGTATCCTGACGCGGCGCATTCTGGTCATTGGCCAGTTTGCCATCTCGATTGCCCTGATTGTGGGAACGTTGGTAGTCTCCAATCAGCTTCGCTACATCACGACCATGGACCCCGGCTATGACCGTGACCAGGTCCTCCTGCTCAGCCTCTTCTTCCCTGGTGTGGAGGAACCTTTCTCGATACTGCGTGACAAACTACGTGAAATGCCGGAAGTTGCCGGTATTGGCAATAGCTCCAATGTGCCAGGCCGTCTGCACGGGCGAAATGGTGTCCGTCCAGAGGGGTTGGACGAGGACCGTCCCTGGATTGTCAGTGTGAATACAATCGATGAGCATTTCCTGCCCAACCTGGGGATCGAGATTGTCGAGGGACGCAACTTCTCACCGGAATTCGGCACCGATGATTCCCTCGCGGTGATCATCAACCAGGCAATGGCACGTTCCCTCGGTTGGGAAGAACCATTGGGCAAAAGGGTCAATGTCGGCGGACCCGACACGGAGAACTTCCTGAACGTGGTAGGAGTGGTCGAAGATTATCACTTTGCGACCGTCCGTCACCAGATCGAACCCTTGATGTTCTATTACGATCCTACTCCGGGCGGGCTGATGAGCGTGCGCATCCAAGCCGGATCGCTTCAACCCACCATGCGGAAAATTGAACAGGCGTGGAATGAAGTGTTTCCGTCGCGACCCTTCGAATTCAGCTTTATGGATGATGAGTTCAACGAGCAGTATCGTAGCGACAAGACGTTTGCCCAAGTGGTGAGTACCTTCTCCATCCTGGCGGTTCTCATCGCCTGTCTCGGTCTCTTTGGACTGGCATCGTATACAACCGAACAGCGTCGCAAAGAAATCGCTGTCCGTAAAGTCCTCGGCAGTGGCGAAGGTCAAATTGTGATGATGCTGGCATCCGACTTCCTTAAGTGGGTGCTTTTAGCCAATGTGATCGCCTGGCCGATTGCCTGGTTCGCAATGCGCGAATGGCTCAACGATTTCATCTACCGTGTCGACCTGAATGTCGTTCCATTTCTGGGTGCAACCCTTGCTGCTCTGCTGATTGCGCTGCTGACTGTCAGCGCACAGTCGATGCGTGCCGCGCGAACCAATCCTGCGGAGGCGCTCCGACAGGAATTGTAAAAGTCCGGGAGAACACCCCCGAGTGCCCACACGGCTGACTCCAATGACTACTTTTCCCTTCACTGCATCGCATGTTTTTGCAAGTTAGGGAGTAGTAACTTATCCCGCCTGTCGATGTCCGACAGATGAGCCGGCCCATGCGATACACACGGTGGGAGATCTTCATGTTTCTGAACTACCTGAAAATCGCACTGCGCCAACTTGCACGTAACCGTATCTATTCCGCGATCAATATCATCGGTTTCGCGCTCGGACTAGCGGTATCGGTTATCATCAGCCTCTATGTGATTGACGATCTCTCTTTCGACTCCCTCCATCACAAGGGCGACCGGATTTACCGTCTGATCACCAGCGATACAACCCAGGATACCAATGGGATGTACGCAGTGACATCTGGACGTCTCGTTAAAACGGTCAAGGACGAGATCCCGGAGGTCAAATCTTCCGTTCGCATGTTCAGCTTCGGCAATAATGTACTGCGTGCGGCACCCAATGGCACCGCCGACCCGGATGATCCCGGATTGCAGGCACGTGGTATTGTTGCGGATTCCACCTTCTTTGATGTCTTCGATTTCCCCGTCCTCCAGGGCGATTACAACCAGATGCTCCACATCCCTAACACCTGCATTATCTCACGTCGCGCCGCGGAACGATTTTTTGGCGATGGCAATGCTCTCGGCCAGCAGGTTCAATTTGGTAGAAACCTTGTCTACACGGTCAACGGTGTCTTCGAGGATATGCCAGTCAACTCACACATGCGTGCCGATCTGCTGGTCGCACTTGAAATCATGCCGGGCCGTGAAGACTGGTGGGACCACTGGTCGAACGTTGCTGGAATGGGCTATGTACTGCTCCAGGAAGGGGTCGACAAGGCTACCGCAGAGCGGAAAATCCAGGGATTGGCGGAAGCGAATGAATTCGGGGATGGCCTCTATATCCCCTATCTCCAGCCTCTGGGTGATATCCATCTCGGTTCTAACGAGCTATCGTACGACTGGATCAATATCAACCCCGGAGACAAGACGCGTGCGACGATGCTGGGTGTCATCGCCGCCATGGTACTGCTGATCGCATCGATCAACTTTATCAACCTTTCAAGCGCGCGAGCAGCGAAACGTGCCAAAGAGGTTGGATTGCGTAAGGTTGTGGGCGCGGAACGTGGCCAGCTGGCACGGCAATTCCTCGGTGAATCGATCCTGATGACGATGTTGTCGATGGTGATAGCACTGGTGGGCGTGCAGCTTCTCATGCCCGTTCTGCCCCAGATTTTTGATCGTTCTCCTGTCTATACGCTCCTCAATACTCCCATTCTCAGCGTGCTGATGTTTGTAGCCGCGATCCTGGTCGGCCTTTTGTCCGGAGTTTACCCGGCTCTCGTTCTGACCAATTTCCAACCAGCGTCCGTGCTCAAAGGCGAATTCCGCGCTGGGAAAAAGGGTGTATCGCTTCGACAGTTCCTCGTTGTTTCCCAGTTTGCTATCTCGATTGCATTGGTGGTCGCGGTGCTGGTGATCATCCAGCAACTCGATTATCTGCGCAATCGGAACATGGGCTACAACCGTGACCAGGTCCTGACTGTTCCCCTTTGGCAGGTAGCGGGGCAACGTGGATTCGATACCTATGGTCTGCTGGCCGAAGAGCTGAAAAAGCTGCCCGGTGTCGAAAAAGTTGGCGGTACCTCCCATCTACCCGGTTGGGGTATGGCACGATTTGAGATTCGCCCGGAAGGCAAGCAGAATGTCGAGAAAGGCCTGATTTTCAACCGCATGTACGCGGACGATGGCTTTATCCCGACGCTGCAGATCATGGTTGAACAGGGACGGAACTTCTCGAAAGAGTTTGGGACAGACCTCGAGCAGGGCATCATCATCAACCGTACCGGAGCCAAAGCGATTGGTTGGGATGAGCCGTTGGGACGCTCCATCAGCCTTGTCAACGCAGATGGCAGCCTTGAGGACCGTGAGATTGTCGGAGTTGTGGATGATTTCCATTTCATGACCACTCGTCAATCGATCGAACCGCTGATGTTTACCTACGGTCCACAAAACTTCAACATGCTGCTGGTTCGCATCCAGGCCGGCACGATCCCTGAAACGATGGAGCGGATCGAAAGCAAGTTTGAAGAATTGTACCCGGGCAATCAGTTTAACAGCAACTTCTTCGATGACGTCTTCGACTTCCAGTTCAGAGGGGACCGTCAATTCGCAAGGAATGTGGCGATTTTCGCCGGTCTGGCGATCCTGATCGCCTGCCTCGGCCTGTTTGGACTGGCCTCTTATGCAACCGAACAGCGTCGTAAAGAGATTGCGGTACGCAAGGTGCTCGGATCGAGTGAGGGACGGTTGGTAACGATGCTGGCGTGGGATTTTCTCAAGTGGGTGGCGATTGCGAATGTGATTGCGTGGCCGTTGGGCTGGTTTGGTCTGAAGAGGTGGCTGGATGAATTCACCTACAAGACCAGCCTGACCGTAGAGCCTTTCCTGCTGGCAGGCTTAGGCGCGCTGTTGATAGCCCTGATAACAGTTTCCTTCCAGTCGATCCGTGCCGCGAGGACCAACCCGGCGACAGCCTTGAGATCGGAAGTATAGCCCCAGTAGACACATTGTTTTATACGTCCGGGCAATTTTCTTGCCCGGGTGTTTTACTCACTCCTCCCGATGAACCTTGTCCGGGGTGAAGGCGGGCAGGCAAAGGGAGACGTAGACCGCTTCCACTTCGAAGGGGTTCGAGTAGCGGACTCGGCTTCCCTTCTTCACCAGCACACTCTGCCCTGGTTCGAGGTCGATGGTATCGCCATCCACTTCGACCCGTTTCTTCCCGGTCACTAACAACGTAATTTCATCAAACTCAGGTGTCTGGTGCGGTTCAGACCATCCGGCAGGGGCATGCATCAGGGCAAGGCTGAACTCTCCCACTTCATGGCTTGCCAGCCCGAAGTGTTCCGCGATAGACTTTCCATCGGTGGTTGGGACAATAAACGGATCACGCTGCAGTAAATAGCCGGGCATATGCCCTCCCTCAGTTACTTCAGACCTTCAGGCAGGTAGCCCTGCGCTATCGCTTTGTAGGCGTCCACTTGCTCCGCTTGCCATTTCCGTCCAAACCCGAGTTCTCGTGCCAGGATCGAGGCCACCCTGGGTGCAATGTCAATGCTGGCACGTGCTCCCAACAGCAGACAGCGGGTCCGTCTCGCCAGCACATCCTCTACCGTCCGGGCCATTTCCGCACGAGCAGCCCAGATCACCTGTGCTTCCGTGATTGGTAGTGCTGAATGGAGCAGCGTACCCTGCCCGGGATGCTTCTCGATCATACGCAGCAGTGCAGGAGCATCGGACCCATACATCGAAAGTGAATGGTAGTCATCGGCTCGTTGATGCCAGCCGTGGATGGGAAGATCACGGCTCAACGATGGCACCTGTTGAAGCTGGCCGACCGCAACAGCTTGATCAATGGTCTCCTCGGCCATGTGACGATACGTCGTCCACTTTCCGCCCGCAATCGTCACCAGGCCGGACCTCGATATGAGGATCGAATGGTCACGTGAAATAGCAGCCGTCGAACCCTCCTCCCCTTCCTTTACCAGGGGGCGCAATCCTGCGAATACGCTCAATACATCTTTTTCCGTCGGGTCGTTGATCAAGTAGCGTGCAGCATGCTCCAGCAAGAAATCAAACTCCTCACGGCTTGCCTGGGGTTCCAAAACCGGGGCATCAACAGGAGTATCCGTTGTTCCGAAAATCACTTTGTCGTGCCAGGGAATGGCGAAGAGGACACGGCCATCATCGGTGTGCGGGACCATAATCGCGGTATCACCACCAAGGAAGGAACGATCGAGGACAATGTGGATGCCTCGGCTCGGTTGGATCACCGGCGCTGCCTGATCATCGTCCAGCGTGCGGATCGAATCGGTGAAAACACCTGTCGCATTGATCACCGCACGTGCCTCGAGATGAAACTCTTCGCCCGCTTCCTCATCGTGGACGACCACCCCTTGCACGGTCCCATCCACATGCTTAAGCCCTGTCACCTTCGCGTAATTCAGCAGCACAGCTCCCTCTTCGGCAGCAGTCTGGGCGAGGTTGATCACGAGACGGGAATCGTCAAATTGACCATCATGGTAGACCACTCCACCACGCAGCCCCTCTGTTTCGATCACCGGGATACGTTCGATCGTTTCCTCCCGGCTCAGATTCCGGGAATCACCAAAACCATGTTTCCCCGCCAGCATATCGTAGAGACGTAACCCGATCCCATAGAAGGGTCCTTCCCACCAATCGTAGATCGGGACAATGAACGGCAGGTCCGACACCAGGTGGGGAGCATTGTCACGCATGATTGCACGTTCCCGCAACGCTTCCAGAACCAACGACACATTCCCCTGTTGGAGGTAGCGTACGCCACCATGCACCAGCTTGGTGCTGCGGCTGGACGTCCCCTTGCCGAAATCATGCTGCTCCAGCAGAAGGGTTTTGTAGCCACGTGATGCTGCCTCGACAGCAACTCCCATCCCGGTTGCGCCACCACCAATCACCACAATGTCCCACGGCTCTTTGTTCGCCCGCAGCTGGACAATCATCCGTTCACGACTGAAAGAGTCTGGCAACGAGGAGAACAGATACTCAGAATCAGCTTCCTGCGAGATAGATTCCTGTGGAACAGTTGGTGGCTCAGGTAGCGAAAGCCTGGGACCGAAGAGCCGATCCCACCATTCACCAACCCGTTGCAGCATCAACTTCCATCCATTAGGAAGTGGCATGGCGAGGAAACCATGCAACAACATGGTTACTTCTGGCGCACGCAGATAGCCATAGACCTTGTGCGGGTTTCGTTCATCACCCACCTGATAATCATTGACCACCTCATGATCCACCGGTTTCACACCGGTGATGTTCTGGACGTAGTCATCTGCCAGGGTGAAATTGAATGCGACCTTGTCTTCAAGGTCGGCGAAATTGTGCCAGGCGCTGGTGATGGTCGGCGGGGTACGCAAGGTTTTCGGGCTGGTTGATTCGCTCTGATGTTCTGCCGCAATCCTCCCCATCACCACTGGCAGCCCCAGGGGCGATCCGATGGTAACAAACGTGTCAACTTTAAGCTCGGGATTCAGGTTGAGGACATCGTAGGCGACAATCGAGCCCATCGAGTGGGCGATCAGCATGACATGATCGTCACGATGAACACGGAGACGTGACGCCAGCCGTTCACGGATCAGCATCTTAACGGAGGGTTTATCGTCCATCACCCCTTCTGCGGGGCTGGCATAGTAGGCTTCCAGATCCTTGAAATAGTGATGGATCAAGGAATCGGCGATATGCTCGTAGTTGAGTGTAAAATCCTCATTCATCATCAGCCGGTCGAGCACTCGTTCGATCGCTTCAAGCACATGGCGACGGAATTTGCGCGGATGGCGATCCGTCAGGTCGGGGGCAGGTCTGTAAGGAGCTTCGAGATAAAGGGGATCCTCAGGATCCTCTACATCGGGATCCTTCGGCTGATCGTGGAGTAAATCTGCCCAATAGACCAGTTCAAAATCGAAGTCGGGTGGTTCAAAACCGGATCGGGCAAACCCTTCCTTGATCGACTCCAGCCACCAGCTTTGCAAAAGCTGTTCAGATGGTTTGTTGCCAAGACCGTGGATACCGATGATCACGTGACGCATGCGTTCCCCTCCCCCTCTTTGTGGGATGGAAGCAAGTTACAGCTTGTAGCTCAGGACACGCTCCGGATAGTCGGTGAAGACACCATCGACTCCGAGACGGTCCATCCAGGCGATATCCTCGGGATAGTTGACTGTGTAGACGTAAAACTGCATACCGCGACGGTGAGTATCGTCAACGAAATCCTGGTTGACAAATTCAATGTTGGCGTGGACGGCATCGGCATCTAACTCCTCGGCGAAGGCTGCCAGGTTCAGTGGTAGATCGCCCGTAAGGGCGCCGATACGAATGGCGGGAAGCAGTTGGTGGAAGTGACGCAGTTCCGCGTGGATGAAGGACGAGACGAGGAAGTGGTCTACAGGCCAGCCAAGTTCACGGCAGCAGGTATCGATCAACTTCGCGACCGGTTCGGCAGTGCCCGGCCACTTCAACTCGATGTTTACACCCGCCTGCCCGTCGATAAGGTTGAGCACCTCACGCAAAGTCGGGATTTTCTCCCCCATCCCCGCATCGAGGTTCCGCAGGTACGAGAACTCCTGCTCAAAGACATAGCCGGTGCCGTTGGTGGTTCGTTCCAGACGCAGATCATGGATCACCACCAGCTCACCGCCAACTGGGTAGACATCTACCTCGATCCAGGGCGCGCCCAAATCGAGAGCCTTGGTAAAGGCCCGCAAGGTGTTCTCAGGCTCATGCCCCCGAGCCCCACGATGTGCGAAACAGATCATCCACTCTCTCTCGGTCACACGACCTATTTGAGGTTGGAGTTCGTAGCATACCCACCCGTATACTTGGGCGGATAGCTTCAAGATTGTACATTATGATCAACCAACCAAGAGGTTTGAAATGAAACATCTGAAAAATGTCGCGCTCTTCCTGTTATTCATCCTGACGCAGTGTCTGCTTTCAGTTGCCCAAACGAACAAAGGTTTTCAGGCTGATCACTCCTTGCAGGAAATCAATCACCTGGGTTCGATCTATAATGGCGGGGGCGCAAATCGCGGGATGGTTGTCTATAACGGTCATGCCTATATCGACTTTCCTGGTAGTGGTTTAGCGATATTTTATGAAGATGGGAATACTTTTATAGAAGATACGAGTAATGACACGCTTTTTTTTATACCTATAGCTGTTCAGCAGAATTATATGACGGCCAGACTTCCTTCTGGTAGGTTAGCCTTGTATGAACTTGATAACCCCCTGGCCCCACGCTTTCGTGACACATTTCAATACGACGATGATCCCACCATTCCTTCGACCGGCCTTGAAATGACTTTTTTCAATGACTTTGCTTATACTGACAATTATCAAGATACAATTGATATCTGGAATTTTTCAGACCCAGATAGCATTTTTTATAGTAACTCCATAGACGTCCAATCAAATAGTAGTTATTTATATCAGTTCACAGTAAATCGTGGCTATTTATATATAGTAAAGGTGGATTTTGAGCTCGATGAAGCATATGCTTATTATTACAACGTCGTTCACCACCCAGGTACTCCTGAATACGAAGGGATTTTATTTGGTGATGGCGACCGTAATATCGGTTTTATTGGTACATATGCTATGTTTTCTGATGATGATGAGATTATGATATATGATAATACAAACCCAAATAATTTCACGCCTTTAACCTCTTTTACAAATCCATTCACTAGCGATTATCGCCCTTATCTTTATCAAGCTGCTGGCGATGACTTTTTGTATGCTCAGTTCATTGTTGGTTATCCTGATTGGTCAATAGGAATTCAGTTTTTTTCTCTTGATGAGAGTAACGAGGTCGATCTATTGGATAGCCTCACAATCAACCGGGAAATTGAAACAATTGTCAGCACGGATACACGACTGTACGTAAAAAGTCCAACCGTCTTTAATGATACGCTACTTCAGGTTTACGACATCTCAGACCTTGACAGAATCCAGGAGATCTACACCCGTACAGTTAATCCTAACATCAGCGCGATAACCTCTATTGGTAGTACCGCCTATATCACCTTCCTTGGAGGTGATAGCGCGATTCACATCGTTGACTTCTCAGATCCCTCCCAACCAGTAGAGGTCAATCAGCTTGAAGACTACGAAGAACGTGTCAATTACATATTCAGCTCTGACAACGCACTAGTTACGGTGGGTTCTGACTATGACATTCGAATTTATGACTGCACAAACCCAATAGATCCAACGTTAGCGTCGGTAATCCCCCTTAATCATCCCGTATCAAGTTTAAATATAACCAATACACGATTCTATCTTAGTTTTGGTCAGATTCTCTACATCTATGATATATCAAATTTATACAACCCAGTATTGCTGTCAGAAACAGAGGATCCTTCTTTACATTCTTATAATACTGCAGTTCTTGGGGATTCAGCCTACGTAGCCTGGAGACATGATCAGTTAGGGGGGCACCTTCAATTCTATAGTGTAGAAGACCCACAAAATGTAACCTTAATTCATGAAACATTATATGATGATGATGATATTAATGACTTCATTATAAAGGATGATAAACTCTACTTGAGCTTATATTTAGAATCCCCTTCGATTAGAATTATCGACATTCGTGATATAAGAAATCCTGTCAACTTGGGTTATCTTAGTATTGATTGTAATCAAATCTATCCGGTTGATATTCCCGATACGGATATGATCGTCGCCAAGACAGATTCAGCTCTGATCACTCTCCGCTACACGCCAATAGTTGGACTTCAAATCGAGGATAGTTATGAATTTGATGATTTTGAGCACTTGGCTGGTTTGAGCTATGACAACAATGTGATCTTGGCCGCGACACCTTCAACTCTTCACTTCTTTTCAATTGACGTGAACTCTGTCGCAGAAGAACCTGAACGGCCAAGCACGTTCAGCATTCAGCAAATCGCACCCAATCCCTTTAATGCCACGACAACGGTCACCGTTACACTTCCAACACCGACGAACTTTGAGTACAGGATCTTTAACCTGCTGGGACAACAGGTCTATACTTCACATCCTACACAACTAGCCGCTGGTTCCCACCACATATCCATCTCCGCCGAATCCTTGGCAAGTGGTGTCTATATTCTGCAAGCATCGACCGACTCAGGGGCTGAATCAAGGAAATTTGTCGTACTCAAGTAGAGTTCCATACCTATTGTAAGGCCACCCATGGATACCATGGGTGGCCTTCGTTCGTCACGATGAGTGATCATTCCTCAGCATCACCCAATCGTGCTGCACATACAACGGTGTATTCCCCTCAGCCGATCCACCCCTCGATCATGCTCTGAGATGGGATTTTGCCGCTGTGCTTGACGACGCCGTCTACCACGACACCGGGGGTGGCGAGGATGCCACGGGCTGCGATGTCCGAGGGATTGGTCACTTTTTCGATGACGTATTCCTGCCCTTCAGTCCAGCCCTTTTTCTCGACTACCTGACGGATAATCGCTTCTGTCTTTTTGCAGTTGGGGCATCCGATCCCCAGGACTTCGATCTTCTTCACGATCCTACTCCTTTTGCGTAGACCTATCAGTATCAAACACTCGCTTTTCTTGATCGCTGGGTCAACCTGCAAATCGCCCAAAGATCATGCCGACCATCGTCGATAGCACGATCACGAGGACAACATAGACCGCGGTCCGTTTCACACCCATCACCCTGCCAATCACAATCATGTTCGGTAGACTCAGGGATGGACCGGCCAGCAGCAAGGTCAAGGCGGGCCCTTTCCCCATGCCAAGGTCCATCAATGCACGCACGATGGGGACTTCGGTGAGTGTCGAAAAATACATCAAGGACCCGAAGACACTCGCCAACAGATTGTTCCAAATGCTGTTGCCCCCAACCCATTTCTGCACAACGGGTTCAGGCAGCAGAACCTTGACTATGCCTGCGATGAAGACTCCAACAAGCAGGATCGGCACAATTTTCTTG
This sequence comes from bacterium, assembly GCA_020444265.1. GTDB lineage: Bacteria > Electryoneota > Electryoneia > Electryoneales > Electryoneaceae > JAHLLH01. The sequence continues at coordinate 30,422 of JAHLLH010000012.1, read as the reverse complement.
AAGAGGGACCAGGTTTCCCGCATCCACTCAGCGACCTCATCTCCCGTATACCAGCGGACGGCCATGACGATGACGGCTACCAGAAAGACCAGCGAAATCAATGCGGGAACAGGTTTCCCCTCGAAGACCATCGCCCAGCGACCCGGATCTGTCTTTGTCAATTCCACCACTAGCCCGATGGATGAAGCCGCAATGAGGAAAATTACCATCCCGGCGAAATAGGGGATGATCTGCTTCAGCGGGTGCGAGCTATCATCATCCGAGCTGTACGCCCATTCCATGTTTTTCTCAACAAGCTTCTCTTCCTCTTTCCGGAAAAGAAGCGCCATGATCAAGCCGATCACGACGGAGAAGACGATCGCGCCGGTCGCTCGTGCAACTCCCAGGTCCAACCCCAACAATTGTGCGGAATAGATGATCGCGAGCACGTTGATCGCTGGTCCTGAATAGAGAAAGGCTATCGCCGGACCAAGCCCGGCACCTCGTTGCCGAATACCCGCGAACAGGGGAAGAATGGTGCAGGAACAGACGGCGAGGATCGCCCCGGACAGCGAAGCCACCGTATACGCCAACCAACGCTTCGCCTTCGGACCGAAGTAACGGATCACCGCTGTCTGGCTGACAAAAACAGCAATTGCACCTGCGATGAAAAATGCCGGAATTAAACAGGTGAGGACATGGGCTGAAAGGTATTCAGTAAGCGCCTGCCAACCCGACAACAACAGTTCCCAAAACATAAGACGTGCCTTTATGCATGATTATGCATAGAAGAGAAGAAAAATAAATGCGTCTACAGTGCACCGGCGACTTCCCGTGCCTGCTTCAGGGCAGCTTCCCGAAGGATGTCATCCGCCAGCTCTAACAACCGGAAGACGCGTTGCTCAGCGATCCAGTAGTAGACGGAGACACCTTCCTTTCGCCACTCCAGTAGGCCCATATCCCGTAATTTTATCAAGTGCCGGCTTACAACGGACTGATCCTCTTTCATCGCGGGGGTGATCTCACATACACATTTCTCACCATCCCGAAGCATGTATAGGAGCTTCAGGCGTGTTGGCTGTCCAAGAACAGCGAAGAGCTTGGATTCCAACTCCAGTTTTTTTGGGTCCACGCTATACCTCTCACCAGTCTCTTGCTTTCATGCACGATGATGCATAAATTAAGTTCCGTCATTCACAAAGTCAAGAGGCATTCCCCCCATCGTAATTTGATGATGCGCGGTTTGCCAGGAATTGGACCGTGGATCGCTGATCCTGTTAGTAAAAATTTGAAACGGGTTGAGAAAAACATGAGCAAGAGACACCGGCTGGATACGCTTCCAATTCTCGCATTCATGATTGTGATTGTTTTCACTGTCGCTTCTTGCAGCAGGCAGGAGCTCCAGCGAGACGCTCACTCCTCCCAATCCGTTCAAGCAGCTTCGGAACGCCCCTCCCTTCCGACCATGCTCGAGCTCGGGAGTGAAGGTTGCATCCCCTGCGAGAAGATGAAGCCAGTCATGGCTCAATTGACCGAAGAACATGGCGAACTGATTCACATCGAGTTCCACGATGTTAAAAAGAATCAGGCCATCGCCAAAGAGTATAGCATTCGGCTAATCCCCACCCAGGTATTTCTGAAAGCGGATGGAGAAGAATTTTTCCGTCATGAAGGGTATTTCCCAAAGGAAGAGATCGAAAAAGTGTTCCGTGACATGGGGGTGGCACTCTGATGGAAGGATTGCTCGAAGCTGTTCAAGGGAATCCCTTTCTCGCCCTGGGTGCTGTTTTTCTTGGAGGACTCCTCTCCGCCAGTTCCCCCTGCGTTCTCGCGATCCTGCCTCTGGTGATCGGTTATGTCGGCGGAGCAAGCGGAGGGGACCAGCGAAAATCAGTGGTTTATTCCCTGCTCTTCGCTCTGGGGCTTTCGATCACCTTCACCATCCTAGGTGCAATCGCAGCCATTTTCGGACGACTATTCGGGCAAGTTGGAACTGCATGGTACTGGATCATCGGTGCCCTGGTCATCGCCATGGGGCTTTCAATGATTGGCCTGTTTGACGTCCGAATCCCCATGCCGCAACGATTCCAACCAAAGACAAAGGGTGCCCTGGGAGCTTTCCTGCTCGGCCTGCTCTTCGGTGTCGCCTCCTCCCCCTGTGCCACACCTGTCCTTGTAGTCATCCTCACCTTTGTCGCTTCACAGGGAAAAGTTCTCTACGGGACGCTGTTGCTGTTTATCTATGCCATCGGTCATGTAGCATTGATCATTGTCGCTGGTATTTCAGCGGGATTCGTTCAGAGGTTCGTGGAAAACAAAGGCGCGATGAGTGTTTCCATCTGGACGAAAAAAATCTTCGGAGTGCTGGTGACCTTTGCGGGGATCTACATCATCTACAAGAACGTCGGATTCTAGCTTGAAGAGGGTTATTCTGACAGCGTTGGTTCTGATCAGCTTGGTGGCTACCACGGCCTCTGCACAGGACCGGGCGGAATTGATCAAGCAACTTCGCACGCTCTCCGCAGCCCCTGGCAGCGAAGATGCTACTCGATTTCCACCGGATGGACGACCCTGGATTGTATTCATCTTCAAAGCCTGCTGCACACCAGCCGAACAGGCTGCAAAGGACATCGTGGAAGCTTGCGATAAGTACGGTGATCGAATCGGTGTACTCGGTCTGAACGTTGATCGCCCTCGGACGCTACAGCGGCTTCCTACGTGGCTGCACATGCGTCAGATCGATTTCGCAGTCTTGAGTGATCCGACAGGGCAGGTTGCTCGGAGCTGGGGTGTTATCGCTCCACCAGCGATCGTGGTGCTCGATACGCTTGGCAGGGAGGTATTCAGAACGATGGGCTATCACCCGCTGTACAGGGATCGACTATACGAAGCTGTCGATACATTCCTACGTTGTCCCTGAATCATTTTTCGGTTTTCTTCCTGCAAAATGCCTGCTCACAAGAAATTGAATCCATCACCCACTACCCTAAAACAATTCCTGCAAGCAAGTCCTCAACCCAACGCAAAAAAGTAAGGCCGCCAGTGGAATTCCACTGACGGCCTTTTTCGTCGGGGCGACTGGATTTGAACCAGCGACCCCCTGCTCCCGAAGCAGGTGCGCTACCGGGCTGCGCTACGCCCCGAACGAACGGCACGCAATATAGGCTCGAGGGGCGGAAGTGTCAACGGGTCCGGGGGTCTGGGACTCCCGTGCTGTGGGTTTTATGTAGCTATTACCCTCACATGCATGGAGAGTCACGGTAAAACAGGCTGGGCCGAACGCTCAAAGGATACAGGGGCACTGAAGAGGGAAAAAAGTCACGACACAAATGGGAAAGCCGAAGTTCCGTGGGTGCGGAACTTCGGCCTTCGGGGACAGCGTCAGGGAAAACGCTGCGTGGGCAAACCGCGAATGGCTGAAAATCAAAGGAGACCGCGCAAAAGCTTCATCAGCCTACATCACAGAATCCCGTGCTTGCGAGCAAAAACAATGAAGGCCTCTGCTTCCAGGACTGTGAACCATCAATGCGTTCAGTGCAGAAACCGTACGTCAAATCAAATCAAAAGGACCGTGCTGTTGCAGTGCGTGGTAACCGTGCTGTTGCAGTGCTAGTAAACCGTCGTTGAAGTGCTGGAGGAAAAGGGGGTCCACAACTGAAAGAAGCCTTCATTGTTTCAAAGATCGCGGAAATCACTGGTTGCACGTCTGCCATTTGTAGTTGCAACGGGTGTGCCAGAGCAGAAAAGCGAGCCCCTTTGAGGCTCGCTCCTGAACACATGCTTGTTATTGCATTACTTAACAAAAACACGAAATCTCTTTGTCGCGCCCGCTCAGCATCTTATCCATGCACCATTCATCAATACCATGCACCATTTGCATAGACGCGTACCTCTCCTGCACTCAGAAGCGGATCGCGACCCCAATCATCGGGGTTCCAGGACGTCCGCTGCGTCTGAACGATGTGCTTGATCCTGGCACAACATCAACCTCTGGGGGGAACCAGAGAGCGTCTGCAATATTTAACGCCCACACAATCCCCAGCGTCCAAGCAAGCCCGTTCCGTGTGTCCCAAGCCGACGTGTACTCATCGTACAACGAAGAAGCCTCTTCCGGGTCATTGCTGGCATGGTATTCGTCACGTTTATCCGTCATCATTATTTGCGAAAAAACAAGTCCACCACCAACCAGGGCTGCGGTTCCCAGAAAGGCGTAGCCGTGTTCACGGTTCCCTTTGTAGAACTGCCCCCACCCAGGAAGCACCAACGATCGTTTCGCGCCTTCAAGACGCAAGTTTACTGCCCGCATCGCCTCTTCGGAGAGATCCTGCTCACGGATTTGCACTCGTTTGAAATCGGCTCGTGCCTCGTCGAAAACCGACAGAATCTTCGGTGATGTCAGGTTGCGATCAAGGTTGAGGTCCGGTTTTTCACGAATGGCCTGGAGGAAAAACTCACGACCGAGTTGTGGATCTTCACGTGCGATCGCGATAAAGGCGAGTACCTGGTAGAGTTGGGATCGATCATCCGCACTGAGTTCACTGGTGTGGTTCAATAGACGGAGAGCTTCCAGTTCGGCACGATCTATCCTGCCTGTTCGATAGAGGGAGAGAACCTCGCTAATGGCCAATTCCTGCTGGTCCTCACTCTGTGCGAACAGAGAGGTCGGACAGACCAGCAGTAGGGTCACGAACGAGAGGATAATGCCACGGCTGACATGCCTATCCCATCTTATAGTGGACACCTTTTCCGCCTTCCGGATAAAACCAATTGACGTAGTCCGGTGCAACAACATGGCAGGTGCCACATTCGACACAGTTCTCATAGTTCACAATACATTCCCCGGTCTGGGGATCTTCCACATATACCTTCGCCGGGCAGGCGTACAATATCGCTTTCACCGGATCGGCCTTGAATTTTTCCTGGTCCACCGTAATGTGCGACTTCTCATCGGATCGGTAGGCCAGCAAACCAAGTTTATCTTCAATCGTTTTGGGATTGTCACTCATCGTACAGCTCTCCCGATACGTAGCATTTCCGTGGCAAACTTCCACATCCCGATATCTTTCTTGATGCTCTTCAGGATACCCTTCTCGACATCTTCCTTCGGAGTCTCATCAATCGTGAAGTAGTCCGCGATCCATTTGGTGACATGGGTCGGATAGTCACGCAGGATGTGCGGATACTTGTTGAAAAAATCAGGCATGCGTCGGAACTTCTTCATGTCCTTGAGTACGAAGGTGGCTTCGAGTTTCTGACGATACGGCGCGAGCGCTTCGCCGGTACCAAAGTCCATCCCTTTCTCTTTCGCCTCAAGGATTGTCTCTGCGGCCAGGAGTCCCGAACCGGTCGCGAGGTTGGTGCCCTCGTGGTAGACACTGCCATTCACCAAACCCGCTGTATCCCCGACAAGCATCAAACCAGGCATGCTCATCTTCGGTAGATGGTTGTAACCATACTCGGGGATCATGTGGGCAGCGTATTCCATCGACTCGCCACCTTCGATCAGTTTGCGGATCGTAGGCAGGCTTTTGAAATGTTCGAGGAAATCGTTCAATGTTTGCTTGGACTGGATGAGGTCGTGGACAGTCAACCCAAGCCCAATCGAGATGGAATCCTTATTGGTATAGACAAATCCCATTCCAAAATATCCCTTGACCGGCTCGCCAAAATATTCCATCGCGACCCCTTCGCCGGGTTCGCACAGGAAACGGTCTTCGATCTTCTCCTGCGGCATGCCGATCACTTCCTTCACGTTCGTGATCATGTGGCGCTGCGGCAGTTGGGGCTGCATCAAGCCAACTTTTCGTGCGAGGAACGCCTGGGCACCTTCAGCGGAAATGACAACCTGGGCACGCATTTCCTCATCACCCGGTTGCACCTTCACCCCGACAACCCGTCCATCCTCGACAATCAGGTCAGAGACCATGAAGCCCGAAAAGACCTGAGCCCCTGCGGCTTCCGCCTGCTCGGCGAACCAACGGTCGAATCGTCCACGCAGCGCGGTGACCGTGTGATTGTAAGGTTTTTCGCGCCAGCTTCCGACCTTCAGGTCGAGGGCAACTTCACGGTCATCGGCAAGTGCGCCGAAGCGACGACGAGTCACCGCTCGTTCGAACGGAGCATCCTCCATCTGATCGGCGACCAACTTTTCCAGCTGATGGGTAAAGAGAATGCCACCGTAGACATTTTTTGCACCCGGGTATTCCCCACGTTCGAGGACCACCACCTCGACCCCGGCTTTGGCAAGGGCGATGGCAGCGCTGATACCGGCGGGACCGGCACCTATGATCAGAACCTCAAACTGTTCATCCATGAATCGGGCTCCTCTGTGCGGATGGGATGTTGGGGTGCGAGTTGTGACATCGATTCCCGAAGAACAGCCGATCCATCGGATCGACCACCTTCCCCCCCTCGGGACTCATGCCTCAAGGTAGAAAATGTAGGGCTTCAGGGATAGAGCGTCAAGCAAGCAGGACAGTCACCGCAATCGCCTAACCCGTCTCGAAAGCCCACCAGCCACGTCCTTCTCCTCCCCAGTCAAGCCCTTGCCGCCCTTGCCCATCAACATAGGGGACACTACCTTTCGGGTTCGGTTAAAAGACGGTCATTCCGGGGACTCCACCCGGTTCAACACAGGGCATGACAGGAAGACCATGATCGAGGAACGGTACCCCTTCGCGGAAGTAGAAGCGCATTGGCGTCAGCAGTGGCAGGATTCGGACGTCCACCATGTGGACCTGGATGACCCTGAGGGTGACAAACAGTACATCCTTGTGATGTTCAGCTATCCCTCCAGCAGCCGTCTACACATCGGCCACTGGTGGAACTATGGGCCGACGGATAGCTATGCACGATACATGCGGATGCGTGGTTACCATGTCTTCGAACCGATGGGCTTCGACTCCTTCGGGCTGCCAGCAGAAAACTACGCGATCAAGGTAGGTACCCATCCACGTAAGGTCACCGAGGAATCAATCGGACTTATCCGTGAGCAACTCAAACAGATCGGTGCGATGTACGATTGGGACTGGGAAGTCGTCACCAGCCGCCCCTCCTACTACAAGTGGATCCAGTGGCTCTTCCTCAAGCTGCTCGAAAATGACCTCGCTTACCAGAAGGAAGGCCTCGTCAACTGGTGCCCTTCCTGTCAGACTGTGCTTGCTAACGAGCAGGTCCTGCAGGACGGTTCCTGCGAACGGTGCGGCTCAGGTGTCATCCAACGGAAGATGACCCAGTGGTACATCCGGATTACCGATTACGCGGATAAACTACTCGAAGGCCTGAAAGAGGTGGACTGGCCGGAAAGTACGGTCAAGCGCCAGGAAAACTGGATCGGTCGCAGCGAAGGTGCGGGGATTCGTTTCGCACGTATTGACAAACCGGACCAAGACATCGAAGTCTTTACCACTCGGCCGGATACGTTATACGGTGTCACCTACGTTGTGCTCGCGCCTGAAAACGACCTCGTTGATGAGCTGACCACGGACAAAAACCGTGAAGATGTCAAGAGCTATGTCGAGAAATCGCTGCGCATGAGCGAAGTGGACCGTACCTCGACAGCTCGAGAAAAGACAGGTGTCTTCACGGGGTCCTATGTCACTCACCCGTTAACAGGTGAAAAGGTGCCGGTCTGGGTGGCGGACTACGTGCTAGGCAGCTATGGCACCGGTGCCGTGATGGCAGTTCCGGCGCACGACCAGCGTGACTTCGAATTCGCCAACAAGTTCGAACTCCCGATCCGTGTGGTGATTCGTCCGGCAACCGGCCTGATCGAGGCCGAGGAACTGGAGGAAGCCTATGAGGAGCCTGGTGTGATGGTTGATTCCGGGGATTATTCCGGGATTACCAGTGACAAGGGTAAAAAGCTTGTCACGAGGAAGCTGGAGGAGTTAGAACGCGGAAAGGCATCCATCACCTACCGCATTCGTGACTGGTCGGTCAGCCGTCAACGGTACTGGGGTGCACCAATCCCGGTGATTCACTGCGAAAAATGCGGCACCCTGCCTGTCCCGCAAAAGGATCTGCCGGTTGAACTTCCTGACGAGATCAAGGAATTCAAGCCGAAGGGTACCAGCCCGCTGGGTGCACTCGACGACTGGATGAATGTTCAATGCCCCTCGTGCGGTGGTCCTGCACGGCGTGACCCGGACACCCTCGATACTTTTGTCGATTCCTCCTTCTACCATCTGCGCTACCTTGCGGCGGACCAGGACGATCAGCCATTGCATATGGAACGGATGAAACGTTGGCTACCGGTTAACACGTACGTGGGCGGCCCAGAACATGGCACAGGTCACCTGATCTATGTCCGTTTCATCACCCGTTTCCTCTATGACATCGGCCTCTGCCCCGTCCCTGAACCAGCCAAACGGTTGATCCACCAGGGAATCATTACCAAAGATGGCCAGCGAATGTCGAAATCGAAGGGGAATGTGGTCAACCCGGATGCCTTCGTCGAGAAGTACGGCAGCGATGTATTCCGTATGTACCTGATGTTCACCGGGGACTACCGGATGGGCGGGGACTGGTCGGACGAGGGCATCACCGGCATCGACCGCTTCCTCAATCGTGTCTGGCGTCTCATCGGCAAATTTGCCAACGGCACCCTTCCCGAGGGCGAACCGAAATCAGCGTACTACCCGGAAGAGGTCTTCCGGACGCTGCATCGCATGATCAAAATGGTCGGCGAGGACCTGGAGAACTTCACCTTCAACACCGCCATCAGCCGGATGATGGAACTGGTTAACGCCCTCTATCTCTGGATGGGGGACGAGCCTGACGAGAAGGTTGACCCTGTCGCGATGCGTGTCATACTTAAAGCATTGATCCGAGTCATGGCCCCCTTCGCTCCCCACTTCTCGGAAGAGGCCTGGCAGCGTCTTGGAGGTGCGGAATCCGTATTCAACCAGGAGTGGCCGAGCTTCGATGAAGCTGCATTGGTTGCCAATACGATCACCCTTGTGGTGCAGGTCAATGGCAAGCTCCGTGACCGGATCGAAGCCCCCGCTGATGCCGATCAGGACGCGCTGAAGGAAATAGCCCTCGCATCGGAGAAGATCCAATCCTTCATTGAAGGCAAGACACTTCGGAAAGCGATTGTGGTGCCGGGAAAACTGGTGAATTTAGTGGTGGGATAAGAATTCTAGTGGAGCGAAACTTGGCCCGGGCAATCATTGTTGCTCGGGCTAGTTGCTGCTAGCCCACGATCTCCATGATATGCGAAGCTAGATGAAAGCCTGCTTTCTCATAGACACCAGCGGATTCTTCATTACCTACTGCAACACGGACGCGGATTTTCTCACATCTCTGATTTTGCAGCCAGTGTACGGCAGTTACGATCAATTTTACACCGGCACCGACACCTCGAATCTCAGGACGGATGTAAAGCGATTCGATCAGTCCAACTCCAGTCGCAGTCTTTGCAGCAATGCAATACCCCATCAGAATACCGCTTGGAGTGGCAACGGTGTGAATGGCAACCGCTCCCTTCCGATGCGTGTGCATCAGAGCAAGCTTTTCCTGATCGAAGTCACGCTCGACAAACTGGTCGGAGAAATGGGGCGATGTGCGGATGTGGTGCTCGCGTAGCGCCAGCCATAGCGGTTCAATCGCGGGTAGTCGTTCAAGAGAACCGACACCAAAGATCAGTTCCGGGGTGCCGGAGCGATCGATCAGACCGTTCGATTCATGAAGATGTTGCCAATCAGCGGTTAGTTGCAGGCTGAGTGAATGGTGACGGAATCCAAAACGTCGGTACAGTTCCATCACCCCCTCATTTCCCTCTGCTACATATAGACGGATCGGGTTGGCTGTATTGTTTCGCAGCCAAGCCAGATGATCCTCAATCAGGCTCGATGCAATCCCCTCTCCACGCAGCTCAGGATCGACATACAACGAATCGATTTCCCCGATACCGGAACCATCAAGCGTACTGACACAGTACCCGACCGGACCGTCGGCATCGTCTTGGACTACAAGGCTGACGCGCAGTCCGCCATTTTCGGCTTTGGCCTTCAGCTCACGACGACGTTTTTCCCATGGTTTCGTGCGGAACACATCTGAAAACCAGGTCGATCGCTCAGCGTGGTAGTTTCTAAGCTTTATCCAAAGAGGGCCAACGGAATCGAGCAGGTCAAGGCCACCGAGCTGGTAGCGGATCATAGGTAACACGTCCCGTTCTTGTGGGATCAGACACTTGGGGGTGAGGTGTCACGCATGGCTCGGAGACGTGCCTTCTCTCGGGCAAGTCGTCGCAAAGCGAGATCGTCATTGAAGCGGAAGACGAGTTGAATGCCTTCAATGATCACAATCGCCGTACCCAGAAATGCAGGGACAACAGGTTTACGAGTCAACCAAGCCAACGGCGCGATCAGGGCTGCCAGGACAATCGACAGAGTGCTTAGCAGTTTGGAGAAAATGTTGCTTGTCATATAGGCACGCTCCGGAGCCTGAAGTCGATTCGACAGGTGACGCATGGAACGATCGTAAGTATCCACAACCACTCCTCCGGGATGAAGGTAACTTGTTTCTACCAATGTACACATCAAAAGCCGTCGGATTGTTCCCCTCGACCTTGCCGGTTCGGACACAAGGGGACTCGATCTCGGAGCCAAACTTCAAGCAGCGACTCAAGTTTCCTGCACCTGATGCCGAAGAGATGAACAGGAACGATTGTGAGGGATCCATGCGTCAACTCATCACCATCCTGCTGCTGCTTTGCCTGCTGGCTCCGAGCGCGCTGGCGTCACGGGATATCCGTGTCGATCAGGACTACGACCCGCGCATTGAATTACGTCTGATCGTTATGCCCGCCAGCATGGGCCGCAGTTTGAACCGTGTCGATCCACGTACCGTCTCCGCGCTCTTCGCAACTGAACTGCTGCGCGAATACGAAGTGGTGGACCTGGCTCGCTTCGAAAACTACCTGATCGACCGCCGTTTCGACCTCGCGACTGCCTTTACCATCCGCGCAGAATCGGTGGTCCGTGACAGCGCCCAGATCGATGCTGTCGCCGACATCGAAATTTACCTCTGGGACCAGGGGACCGGCGGTTTGCCCTTGCTTGGGCGTCAATCAGGACGCCTTGGTATGCGTATCCGCCTGATGGACCCCTTTACTGGTCGCGTCTACTGGAGCATCAACCGGGTCGAGAAGGTTTCTCCGAATGCTGAGTTCCTGAAAACGGCCACCGTCTTTTTCCGTGATGTGGTGACCGATCTGGGCGAGGAGCTGGACGAGGAACGTGACTACCGGAACCAGCTAGACATGAATGCGGGAATGGATGGAACCAACGTGAGCGGACGTTATCCATCGCTTCAACAGACGCAGTTCATTCAACAGGGTGGGCGTAAAGAACGAGGTTTTGCCCCTGTCGGATCGATGAGCAAAGCGGACCTCGGGATGCGGACCGAGACCATACGTCAGGAAGACATTCCCTCAACTCGACTGGGTGAGGGCGGGGTCCTGCCACCCCTGTTCGAGGATAGCTATGAGGACATCGAGAGGGTCGACAGCGACCCGCAGCGTAAAACGGGGCCGGTGGGTACCCTGCCCAGCGAACTCGGACGGGCCGGTCCACCACCCTTGCCCGCCAGCTTGAGGCTGGACAACCTGCAAAGTAGCAGTGATTCAACAAGCACCCAGTAACGAAAAAGCCCCTGTTTCTCAGGGGCTTTTTCTACTCTTTCTCGCTTGATCCCGATTCATCGGGAGGGCGAGGATCAGCCTTTTCTGCCTCGTCCTGCGCGACACGACCGCTGCTTGGTTTCAACTCGGGCGCGGTATCTACATCTGCTTCTGTCGAAGTGTCCTTCGATCCCTTTGCTACTGACCCCGGTTCGGACTCGGCGGGAACAACCGCTTCAGGCTTCTTCGATTCCTTTTTAAGCTCATCTGGTGTCGCTAGATTCTTCAGACCGAGGGGATCATCCTTCAAATCACGGATCGACTGGGTGGATTCCTTCAGCTCCTCTTCGATGCTGATCCGGTTGAACTCACGGCGCACATCGTTGAGGGAGCGTTTCATCATCGCCGTCCACTTCCCCATCGTCCGGGCAATCTTGGGAAGCTCACGTCCTCCGAAAAGGAGGAAGACGACAAAGACAATGATGAGCAGTTCGCCGCCACTGGGCAACATATCACTCCTCCCCATCCAAATCGTCCGCTGTCAAGGGCTTATCCCGCGCCCAGTTGGGCTTGCCCGCTTCGGGATCATCCTGCTTGGTCTCTGCCGGGGCTTCTGGTTCCTGCTCAGCTTCCTCTTCTTCTTCCTCACGATCATCAGCTCTGCTCTCCCATTTTCGACGTGCGACAACCGCCAGCAGGATGCTACCCTCATAGAGAGTAACAAGCGGAACGGCCATCACTACCTGGGTAAAGACATCCGGAGGTGTGATCAATGCTGCACCAACGAGGAAAACGACATACATGTGTCGACGATAAGTTCGCAGGAAGCTTGGTGTGACCACACCGAATCGGGCAAGGAAATAGATCAGCAGAGGCAGTTCGAAGACGATACCGAATGCCAGCAGCATGCGGAGGACAAAATCTACATATCGGCCCAAGGACCAGACATTAACAATCCCTTGTTGGGCGAAGGAGAGAAAAAACGAGGTCGCCATCGGCAGAATCCAGACACCGAAAGCCGCACCAACCAGGAAGAGGGTCGAGGAGAAGAAGACGACGGGAAAGACCATCTTCCGTTCGTGTTTGAACAGTCCCGGTGCAACAAAGCGCCAGAGCTGGTAAAACATCCACGGTGCTGAGATGAATATACCTGCAACGAGGCTGATCTTCAGTTGGACTAGAAAACCTTCAGCCGGTGCCAGGATCGCGAGCGACGCGTCGCTCAGCTCCTCAAAGGGCAATGTCAGAAGGCCTTGAATACGGCTGGAGAAGTAGTAGCCAATGACCAAGCCGATAAATAGGCCGCCCAGGCCACGGAAGATCGCAGCACGCAAGTCATCGAGATGGTCGAAAAAATTCATCTCGCTGAGGTCTTTGCGCTGCTTGCGGCTCATGCCTGACTCAACTCCGCCACCATACTCTCAAACAGGACGAGTCCGTCGGTCCCGCCGATGAGAGGATCAGTACGGTTTTCTGGATGCGGCATCATGCCGAGCACATTACCCGCCTCGTTGATCACTCCTGCGATGTTGTTGACCGATCCATTTGGATTGCTGGCATCGTTGACCTCACCCTGAGGCGAGCAGTAGCGAAATAGCACCCCGTTTCGGTCCTCAAGCCGTTTCAGGTCATCGCCACCGAGGAAGTAGTTACCCTCATTGTGCGCGATCGGTACCGTCATCACCTGGCCCTCACTGCAGAGGTGGGTGAAACGAGTATCCGTACGCTCAACACGCAACGGCCAATCCTCGTTGATGAAACGCAGGCTGCGGTTACGCAACAATGTGCCTGGCAGTAGACCCGATTCGGTCAGCACCTGGAACCCATTGCAGACACCGAACACAGTCCGTCCGGAATTCGCGAAACGGATCAGTTCTTCCATCACCGGACTGAATCGTGCGATGGCACCACAGCGTAGGTAGTCACCATAGGAAAAACCGCCGGGCAGCATGATGGCATCAAGGCCATCGAGGTCCCTCTCCCGGTGCCAGATATACCGAGTGTCATGCCCGAGAATCCGTGCGAACACATCGTAGGCATCGTAGTCACGATTGGTGCCGGGAAAAACTAAAACTCCCCACTTCACGCGCTCACCTCTTCGGGTAGAATCACACGGAACGTTTCAACATTCTCGTTGGCCAACAGGGTCTCCGCCATCTCTTCGGCACGAGATTTTGCAGCAACCGGATCGTTCGTGTCCAGCTCAAGAATGATTCGCTTGCCGACTTTGACCTGCTGAACTTCTGCATACTGAAGCTGATGCAGGGCATTCCGCACTGCGACTCCCTGCGGATCAAGGATGCCTTCCTTGGGCATAACCTCGACAATTACAACCATTTCAGGATACTCCTGCCCCATCCAGGGCGTTCTGTTTAACTCGATACCGGTACAGCAGGCTCGGTCCGAGGATCATGTAAATCAGTATGAAGGACAATACAGCTTCTACTGGTCGGAAGATAAAGAAAAGCACATGGGTAAAGTAGAGCGAGACCCAGAAGGCTTTCGGAAGTTTTAGAAAGACAGGATGTCCCCAGGTGGGAAACTGGATTCTTGAAGCGGCCAGGATCGCAAAGATGCTTCCTGCCAGCGCAGCCAGCCAAGCGAATTCAATATAACGTGTTGCCAGAATTGTAAGGGAAACTACCATCATGGCCGTAGAGGGAGATGGCATCCCAATAAATCCTCTTTTTATTCCCTCACCTACACGGAATCGTCGCAGGCGGTAACCAATTGCCAGCAGGTAGAGGATCCCGGCGAGGATACCAAGTGGCCATCCACCTAAGGAAGCGACAAAAAATGCCGGAACGATGCCGAACGAAATCATGTCAGACACCATATCGATGTTCGCACCTTGGGTGCTGGACACTCCAAGTTTGCGCGCAGCCCAGCCGTCCATCCCATCCAATATCGCACCCGCAACGGTTGCGTAAATCACAACCTCAAAATGATGATTCTGGATGAGGAACAGGGCGAACAAACCGAGCAAAGCGTTGCCAAGGGTCAACAGCATGGGAGCATTACGCACCGTCCGCCTCCAGGAGAAGCTCCCCTTCCTGTTTTTCGACCGCTGGTTCATAGGGAAGTGCGAGGATGGTTACTCCGCCAAAAACCTCTTGTCCAATAGCTACTTCAGGTTTGAGGGAAGATGGTAGAGTGATCTCACATCGGGAACCGAAGCGCACAAAGCCAATCCGTTGACCGGGTTCGACCAGATCGCCTGGTCTCGGATGGACCAGGACACGTCTTGCCACGGCACCTGAGATCGCACGCATTTGCACCAGTCCATGTTCGGACTCGATGTCGAGACGCGCATGCTGGTTTCGTTTTCCCGCTTCAGGATCGTCTGCGCGAAGAAATGAGCCCGGCACGAACTCGTAGCCTGTCACTTCGCCTGCAATCGGGGCACGAATCGCGTGCACATCAAGCAACGATAAGAAGACAGCGATGCGAGTCGCGCCATTGGGTAGAGTTTCAATCTCGACAACGTGCCCGTCGGACGGTGCGACAATCGTGTCCGGCTCAGGAAGAACACGCACAGGATCCCGGAAAAAAACAAGCATGGCAATCCAGAAAAGGAGTGCCACGCCTGAAAATGCAAACCAATACTTTTTCTTCCAAATCACCCCAGCGAGGGCGAAGAGGAAAAAAACGATTGCCGGGACCACCAGGAATGGGAGGCCTTCGGGTGCAAACATGGATTAAGCCGCGCTGACAATGCGATCATACAGCTCGCGGTAAACCTTGTCAACTCCTCCCATATCGTAACGGAAGCGGTCCTTATCCATCTTCTTGTTGGTCTTTTTGTCCCAGATACGGCACGTATCGGGAGAAATCTCATCGCCAATCAGCAGGCTCTTGTCGTGCTTGCCAAACTCGAGCTTGAAGTCCACCAGCACAAGGCCGCGACGGTCGAAGAACGACTTGAAAATCGCATTCACTTTGGAAGCGATCCGGCCGATCATCTTCATCTCTTCCGGAGTCGCATAGCCCATTGCGAACGCATGGTGCTCGTTGATCATCGGATCACCAAGGCGGTCATCCTTGAGGAAGTATTCGACGATCGGGTACTTGAGGACTTTCCCCTCTTCGAGGTTGTAGGTCTTGGCCAATGTTGCGGTCGCAACATTACGGACAACCACCTCAATCGGGATCATCTCAAGACGTTTTACGACCATTTCGCTTTCGCTGACCTTTTTCACGAAATGGGTTGGTACATGGTAGTTCTCAAGGTATTCGAACATGTAGGTCGCTATTGCGTTGCAAACTTCCCCCTTACCGTCGAATTTCCCTCGCTTTGTTCCATTGAACGCGCTGAGGTCGTCCTTGAACACCTGGACCAGGAGATTCGGATCTTCGGTCAAGTAGAGGATTTTAGCCTTACCCTCGTACAACAGGTCCTTCTTCTCCAACTTCGGCCTCCCTTCGATCTGCTACGAATCCGCCTTGGGTAGCAACCCAAGCCGTTGATAAATCTTATCCACATGACGCAGGGCGTGTTTTGCATCGAAAACACGCTTTACCCTGTCCGCGCCAATCGCATCCGTCAATTCACTGCTGTCCAATGCTGCATCTTTCACAGGTACGCCACGATCCAGGGCATCGTGGGCAACCTTCTGAACGATAGCGTAGCTCTCTTCTCGAGTTCTGCCATTCTTGACGAGTTCCAGTAGCAGACCCTCGGAAAAGACAGCTCCACCAGTCAAGTTCAGTACATCTTCAACACGCTTTTCATCCACAACCAGACCCTCTACCATCCGGGTCGTCAGATTGAGTAAATAATCGAGTGCAATGGTCGAATCGGGAAGGATCACCCGTTCCACCGAACTATGTGAAATGTCTCGTTCATGCCAAAGGGCAACGTTTTCGTAGGCGGCGTGCATGTTGCCTCGCAGCAGACGAGCCATCCCGCAGATTTTTTCTGCGTTGATTGGATTCCGCTTGTGCGGCATCGCCGAGGAGCCTTTCTGCCCCTTCCGGAATCCTTCGCGCGCCTCACCCACTTCGGTACGCTGCATGTGACGTACTTCGAGTGCAATACTTTCAAGCACTGTCGCAACCAAAGCAATTGCTCCGAGGAAATCAGCGTGACGGTCCCTGCTGACCACCTGTGAGCTGATCGGCGCAACACCCAGTCCGAGGCTTGCCATCACCTCTTCTTCCATCTCTGGATCAAGGTGAACATAGACCCCCACGGCGCCCGAAATCTTTCCTACACTAGCCACTTTCCACGCATCACGCAGACGATCGGTCGTGCGCAACATCTGCTCGTAGAAACGAGCGAAGCGCAGGCCAAAGGCGACTGGTTCAGCGTGGATCCCGTGGGTCCGCCCCACCGCAGGTAAATCCTTGTACTCAATGGCTTTCGATTTTAGCGCATCGAGCAGACGATCACACTCTTTCAGCAACTGTGCACCGGCGTCCTGAATCTGGATCGCCAGGGCGGAATCGAGGACATCAGACGAGGTCATGCCGAGGTGAACGAAACGGCTGGAAGGTCCGACATATTCCGCTACTGAGGTTAAAAAGGCAATGACATCGTGCTGAACGGTCTTCTCGATCTCATTGATGCGCGCCACATCAAAATTCGCTTTCGCACGGATCTCCTTGTGGGCATCCTCCGGGATGACCCCACGTTTCACCCATGCATCACAAACGGCCAACTCGACTTTCAACCAGGCGTTGAACTTCGCTTCTTCCGTCCAGATTGCCCCCATCTCCGGGCGTGTATACCGCTCAATCACTTGGGTCTTGCCTCCAGCGTAAGCGTAAGCTCAACAAATTTACGATCACGGAAGACCATAAAGTTCAAGGTGTCTCCCACACGCAAATCATGGTTATCAAAATAGTTGCGAATCGTCTGCGTGTTGATGATCGGTGTACCACCCACCTCAACGATGATGTCGGTCGGCAGGAACCCGGCTCGTTTTCCCGGGCTCTCTTCATCCACTTCGGTGATGATGACTCCACCATTTCCTGAATAGCCAAGGCTCATGGCAACGAGGCGATTCAGGTTCTGGACGGCAAGACCCGTCCAGAAATCACGCTCAATCCCACCACGAGTCCGCAGCTGCTCAACCACATCCCGCAAGATATCTGCGGGCAAGGCAAAACCAACTCCTACTGAGCCAGAACCGCCCCCCGTGAAAATAAAGGTATTTACACCGATAACCTGCCCGTGAACGTTGACCAGCGGCCCCCCGGAGTTCCCCGGGTTAATTGCCGCATCTGTCTGAATCATGCGGCTGTACAAGCGGCCATCGTCCTGTCGTTCAAAATCGCGACCCATTGCCGAGATGACTCCGACACTGACCGAAGGCTGGTCATTGACCTTAAATAGGCCGAATGGGTTACCAATCGCGATCACCCATTCACCAACGATTAGCTCATCATCATCCGAGAAGCTAAGGTATGGTAAATCCTTTGCTTCGATCTTCAAAAGCGCTAGGTCTGTATCGTAGTCCGTCCCGACCACCTCCGCTTCGAATGAGCGGCCGTTGGTCATAGTGACCATAATCTCTTCAGCCTCATGGACGACATGCTCGTTGGTAACAACGTAGCCATCCGCAGACATGATAAAGCCACTACCGAGGTTCTCAACCTTGCGCTTGATCGTCCGATCCGGAATTCCGAAAAAGTAGCGGAAGAAGGGATCCTCCGCATACGGGTTCCTCGAGCGTACTTGCCTCAACTGGGTCACACTGATACCAACCACTGCCGGTGCAGCTTTTTGAATCGCGCTGGTGATTGCATTGTGACGTTGATGTTCAATCTCCTGCTGCGCATCCGCCTCAAGAGTGGGTGTCGAATCAGGCGGGGTTTGGAGAGCAGGTGGCATGATCCGTGTGGAATCAGTTTGCAGAGCTTCAAGCATACGCTCATACTGCGCCTGTTCCCCGAGACGGTACAAACCCATCCCAGCGGCACCCAAAAGCAAACCTATTAAAAACCAACGGATTACGCGGGCGTTCACTTCGGCACTTTCTCCCAGTCAGCCAGGAACTGCTGCAAGCCACTATCGGTCAACGGATGTTTAATCAGCTGCCCAATCACCTTGAAGGGGACAGTCGCGACATCTGCGCCCATCAGGGCTGCTTCCAGCATGTGGATCGGGTTCCGAACGCTCGCGACAAGCACTTCCGTGTCAAACATGTAGTTGCCGTAGATGTCTACAATCTGCTGAATCAGCTCCATCCCATCATGACTGATGTCATCAAGACGACCGACAAACGGACTGATGTAAGCCGCGCCTGCCTTTGCGGCGATCAGCGCCTGCATCGGAGAGAAGCAGAGAGTCACATTTACCTTGACTCCCTTGTCCGACAACGCTTTCGTCGCTTTAATTCCATCACGAATCAGCGGAATCTTGATGACGACATTCTCGCCGTACTTCACAAGATCGTCCGCTTCACGCATCATCCCTTCGAAGTCGGTCGACACCACCTCGAGCGAGACGGGACCATCAACGACCTCGAGGATCTCTTTTACGACAGTTTCGAACGTTTTGCCAGTTTTGGCAACGAGGGACGGGTTCGTAGTAACCCCATCGAGAACACCCATTTCCGCTGCTTCGCGGATCTCATTAATGTCAGCGGAATCGATGAACAGCTTCATGAAAACTCTCCCCAAAGTGATGGTTCCGGGCTATCCTCAGCGTCGTCAATGTCGTAACGAACACGCATGAGCGCCAAACCCTGAGGGGGAGCGGGTACTCCGGCACGCCCGATCCCTTGTGACAGAAGGGTTTGAAGCGTCTCCACTTCCCGTCTCCCACCTCCAATTTCGACCAAAGTTCCAACGAGAGTGCGCACCATGCGCCGGAGGTAGCGATCCGCAGCGAGGTGAAGCACCCAGCCGAAGCGGTCTTCACGCCATTCCAGGGTGCGCAGCTCGCAGTCCGTACTCTCTTCGTCATCCGGCCGCGTCGAAAAAGGGCGGAAGTTATACTTTCCCAGCAACAGCGGGGTTGCATCGATGATTTGTTCCATCTTGACTGGGTACGGCACCAACCAGCCGTATCGTCCAAGGAAGGAGTTCGGTCGTTTCAGGATTCGGTATGCGTACTGCCGTTCTCGAGCATCAAATCGAGCATGAAACTCCTCCCCCACCGGTTCGACACGCCAGACTCGTACTCCCTCAGGGAGCTGCCCCTCCAACCCACGCAACAGTTTCCCCGGGTCACGATCTTCCGGTAATTCGGCATGGGCAACCTGACCGACCGCATGAACCCCGGTATCCGTCCGCCCCGAACCCATGATGCGAATCTCGCGCCCCCCGAAAAGCGTCGTCAGAGCTCGTTCAATCTCTTCCTGCACCGTCGGTGCGTCCGGCTGCATCTGCCAGCCACGAAAAAACGTGCCGTCATACTCAATATTGAGTCGATATCGGGTCATTGTACCACCACAAAAAGTGCGAAAGGCAGGAGTGTGACAGCGACTAGCGTCGATTCACTCCAGCCCCACTTCAACGATCTCCCCGAACTCCTCTGACCACTCGGAGTATAACCGCGCAGTACCAATGTTTCCGCAATATCATCACTGCGGCGTAAACCTGATGCTAGCAGAGGAATCACCAGGGGAATCCAGGCCAAGACTCGTCCAATCATCCCCTTCCCCGGGGACCAGCCACGGACCAGCAAGGCATTGCGCAAGGATTTCGCTTCCTCGAACAGGGTGGGGACGAAACGAAGCGCCAGACCAAAGACCAGCGAGATGCTGCCTACTGGTACACCAATCCGTCCTAACGGGCGTGCCAGGGTTTCGACAGCTCGGATTCCTTCCAGCGGGTTAATGCTGAGCGAGACGGCAGCTCCAAGCAGGACGATTGCAGTTAATCGACCTGCGAACAATCCTCCCCGTTCCAACCCTTCCACCGTCATCACCCAGCCAACACCTGGGACTTCCCAGATCAAATGCCCTGGGGTGCTGAAAGCGTGCACGAGCAATGTCAGCAGAATCATCCAGCTAATCGCGAACAGTGCGGTGAGGAGACGGGCGAATGGTGGACGTACCAGCATGAGGGCAACAGGCAACAAGGCGCCGGCAAGCCAGAGTGGTGCTCCCCAGGGCAGCAGCAGTAGACCAATCATCAGCGCCACCCCGGCAAGCAAGCGGGCTCGTGGGTCAATCCCCCGCAACCTGTTTTCTTCAGACCGGTTCATGGAAGTGCGAATATACTCGGACGGCTGGGTGTTCTGCAATGTGACAGATATGTCCAGGGAGTGCAAGCCACCTAGAAGGCAACGTATTAACAAGGGCTTGAAAACCAGAAAGGGTGCCGTTTGATCCACGGCACCCTCTCAGACAAACCAGATACGCTTTAACGTCGGACAACAGCGACCTTACCAGATTTCGAATTACCGCCCGGATCTGTCACTAACAGCAGATATACACCGCTGGCAACATAGTCACCATCTTCGGTCCGGCCATCCCAGCCAGCAGTGGCGGCAGTATCAAAACTTAACTCTCGAACCAATCTGCCGGAAGGCGTATAAATCCGCACCTCCGCACCAGCGATCAGACTATTAGTACTAAACTGGAGGTTTGCCCCCATTCCTTTTCCGATCAGGAAAGGCTGAGGGACTACTTCAATCTCGCCCAATTCATCGGCAAAGTCACGGAACGGTGTTGCCACGACCGATGTTCCAACCCCGGTGCCGATGTAAGCAAAACCGGTCGCAGGATCGACACCAAGTGCAGTGATCTTGTCTGTCACCAACGGGCTGGGCGAACGTCCATCTTCCGAGGTATACTCACGTACGATCGTATATCGGTCACGTCCCACAACGGAGACACCGAAGTCCGTACCGACCCATACTTGACCGATAGGATCGAGGGCAAGGCAGTTTACAGATTCGCCCAGGATGCCAAAAACACGGTTGTACGTCGCGTCCGACACATCCTCAAGTTCTGTGTCCAACCAGAAGAGTCCCAGCGGAGTTGCAAGCCAGAGGATACCGTCAGCATCGATAACCATGTCCGCAACAGCACCGTAATCCTCCATCGTAGAAGGAACACGAAGGACAGTAACATCCTGATTGGTCAAATCTTCAGGAGTCCCTTCGGGATCGAGTACAGTAAGCGGATCGGTAGAATCCTGCTTTAAAGATTCGATCCAGACTCGTCCACGGCTGTCTACTGCCAATGGTCCAGCGTTGGCAATCATCACACCCTGCTGGGGACCATAAAAGACCCAACTGTCGCTATTTCTGAACTCAAGCGGGGTGTTGAACCAGTCCGGCGGGATGTAGACGACGGAATGGTCATCCCACGCTTCCTGATTGCTGAGCCACAGTCCTCCATCAGGATCCACCGCGAAACCACTGATGACGACATAGTTACTTTCTGAATCACCTACTGATCGCAGACTGGAACTGGTTGCATCAAACATCAGGAGGGTATCAGTTCCTGCGGCTGTCTGGGTAATGTAATAGCAGCCATCACCCCATGTTCCGACCCACGTATCACCATGACTGTCAAACCCGAGGGCTGTAACACCGATCACACGGTTGAAACTACCCTCAGGATAATTTGCCTTGGCGTAGGGATACCAGATTCCATCGTGGAGACAATAATAGCCGGATGTCAGCGTATTTTTTGCTGCCATCCAGACTGATCCATCCGGTGCTGTCTCAATATGGCTCACCTGATCGCCACCCGGGGTATTTGGGTAGTAAGGCTCAAAAACGCCATCTGTCCACCGTGCGATTCCACCGAAGTAGGCAGTATTGGTATCCATCGCCAGCCAGAGGCTGTTGCCAACGGTAGCCAGGTCGAAAAGTTTCGGGCGAAAATCCGTTTCGACGAGGGAAAATTGGCCACTTCCCTCATCGTACCGCTTCAACCCAGCACCTGTTGCTCCATATAAATCGCCGTCAAGTTCGGCCAATCCGAAGACATAGCCCTCATTCCCGAGCGGAACAAAGTGGTCATCCTGCCAGACATAGTAGCCCTGGCTGTAAGCAATCAGGTAGAGCTGACCATCGACCACTTTCAGCATTCGAGTATAGGTATTCGCATCAGATGAAATACCCATATCTTCCACAAATCGGTGCGCCTGCCAATTCGCTGCATTGATCAGGTTATCGTCCAGCGTTGCCACCGCCACACCATCATCACCACC
The DNA here is from genome assembly GCA_020444265.1 of bacterium. Lineage (GTDB taxonomy): Bacteria > Electryoneota > Electryoneia > Electryoneales > Electryoneaceae > JAHLLH01. Next base: position 7,699 of record JAHLLH010000012.1, on the reverse strand, counting down.
CGCGAAGATCTTCCCATCGAAGACGGTGGAGCGTCGCATCCCAGTAGAACGAGGCCAGGGTCCGAACGCTCGGTAAGTGTCAATAACGACCCACGTATCGTAATCCTCCGAGTAGGTCAATCGCGACAACCCCTGATTGGTCGCGACAAATGCTTGGTTATTATAAAAATGGACATCGTAGACAGTGATGGTCTCTGGATCGTTGTAGAAATCGGTGATCCGTTGGACAAATCTGCGTGTTGTGGGATTGTAAACATCGAGCGCTGCTCCCTCGTACCCAATCCAGAGGTATCCAGTTTGCGGGTCTACAGCAACGGTGGTTGCAAAGTTTGCCGAGAAACCATCATCCACGTTTAATACGTGGAGCTGACCTGTCTCCTGGTTGACACGAAGGATCCCGCCCTCGGAGGCAGCGTAAATTTCATTGCCAACAGCGACAATTTCCGATGGTCTCCAGCCAGATGTGATGGTAGTCCAGGTTTCGGCCAGGACTACAGATGAGGTGATCAGGACAAGCAGGAGTGCTGCCCAGGTCTGATTTACTGCACGTTTGAAACGCATACGCCCCTCGCAGTTCGGTGAACCCGTTACCAGGGATTGAGACGGAACTAAAGGTGCAAGTTCCGCGGATGGTTCGCCTCCCGGACTCTGCGGGGAACGACTGTTCGACCCCAACGCAGTTGCGGAGGGGTCAAACAGGGATGGTCCAGTGGAGGGGATCAGTCGAGGTGACTGTAAAGGCTGACCAGCTCCGCTGCATTTTGTGCAGCGTGGAAGCCACGATTGCCAGCCTTCGTACCCGCCCGCTCAATCGCCTGCTCAAGGGTGTCTGCTGTGACAACGCCAAAAATCACAGGCACTTTGCCTTCCAGTGAGGTCTGCGCCAGCCCTTTGGCAACCTCGTTGGTCACCAAGTCGTAATGACTGGTCGAGCCACGGATCACAGCTCCGAGCCCAATGACCGCATCGAGTTTGCCACTGTCGGCCAGCTTTCGGGCCACAGCGGGAATTTCGAACGATCCAGGCACCCAGACGACGGTCAAATCGTCATCCTTCGCTCCGAGCCTGCGCAGCCCGTCCAACGCACCTTCCAGCAACTTGTTCGTGATAAAATCGTTGAAACGACTTACCACGATGCCGAATTTTCGGCCTTCCGCATTGAGGACACCCTCGATCACATGGGGCATCTGCCACTATCTCCCTTCAAACAACGTTGTTACGTGTACGTTCAAGGCCCGTAAAACGTTCCTGCCGGGCTCTCCCCAGTCTTTCTTGTTCGTCAAATCTCCTGACACGACGGACGATTCAGTCAGGTCGGGAGACTTGACTGAACCTATCCACAGAACAACCAAAATCTTCTACGCGAGATCGAGCATGTGGCCCATCTTCTCGCGTTTGGTCTTCAGGTAATCCAGATTCTTGTTGTTCGGTTTGATCTCGATCGGGACACGGTCCACAATTTCCAGCCCATAGCCCTGCAACCCGACAATTTTCTTCGGATTGTTCGTCATCAGACGGATATTTCGAACACCGAGGTCTTTCAGAATCTGGGCCCCGACACCATAGTTTCGCAAGTCCGCCTGGAATCCCAACAAGACATTCGCCTCGACCGTGTCATGTCCCTGGTCCTGGAGGCGATAGGCATGGAGCTTTGCTTCGAGACCAATCCCCCTCCCTTCCTGACGCATGTAGAGGAACACCCCTTTGCCTGCATCGTCAATCATTTTCAGCGAGGCATCTCTCTGCTCACCGCAGTCGCAACGCTGCGAGCCAAGCACATCCCCTGTCAGGCATTCGCTGTGGACACGAACCAACACCGGTTCATCCGGCTCCCATGTCCCTTTGACCAGGGCCACGTGTTCTTTGCAATTGCCCAGTTCGCGGAAATGGACGAGGGTAAACTCACCAAACTTCGAGGGCAAAGGAACATCAACGCGTCGCTCTACCAAACGTTCGGTCCGCTGACGGTACTCGATCAGGTCCTGGATGGTATACATCCGTAAATCGAACTGCTCGGCGATCTCAGCCAGTTGCGGAACACGTGCCATGGTACCATCGTCATTCATAATCTCGCAGATCACCCCCATCGGGGTCAACCCGGCTAGCCGTGCCAGATCAGAGGAACCCTCTGTGTGGCCCGCGCGACGAAGCACACCGCCTCGTGCTGCAATAATCGGGTGAATATGGCCGGGTCGGGCGAAATCTTCAGGCTTTGTCGTCGGATCCGCAGCGCGTCGTATGGTTGCTGAACGATCTTGGGCCGAGATACCCGTGGTGGTGACACCGACCGCGTCGATGGTCACAGTAAAGTTGGTCTTGTGGAGACCGGTATTGTCCGAAACCATCTGGGTCAATTCAAGTTCATGGGCCCGTTCCTCGGTCAAGGTGAGACAGATCATCCCACGACCATTCATCGCCATGAAGTTGACTGCTTCAGGAGTAATCAGGTCAGCCGCCATCACGAAGTCGCCCTCGTTCTCGCGGTCCTCATCATCCACAAGGATGATCATTTTTCCATTACGGATATCGTCAATCGCCTGCTCAATCGGGTGAAAGACACTGTTGGGCTTGCGGTCAAGGACATCTCCGTTCCGGTGACCGTTCCCCTCGTGCTCGACCACAGGCTGAGCTTCGATACTTCCAGGTGTGCAGCTTGGGAATGTTTTGTCCTGCTCCATGCTCTCTGTCCTCCATGGCGGTGATGGTTCATCCTGAAACAGGATGCAGTGCAAGATGAGACCATGCCATCATCGTTCCAGTTTTACCGCCTGGTGGTTATCCCTTCCGTTACCGGGAGGTTGTTGATTACCGCGGTCCAAACCCCGCGGCAAGTAGTTTGTTCATGTCCACACCGTCCCCACCGGTGTAAGCGCTCAGCATGTGGTGGACATACTTCGCGATCATATCCCACTCGACATGCAGCTTGTCCCCTTTCCGCAATTCTGAAAGGGTTGTGTGGCTCCACGTGTGGGGAATCACTTCGACTTCAAAGGCTTTATCCGCTACAGATGCGACAGTCAAGCTGACACCATCGAGAGAAATCGACCCTTTTTCGATCACATAGGGCCTACCCTCTTTGGGCAGGGACAACCTCAGACGCCATGAACCAGCCAACTGCTGGATCGATTGAACTTCGACCAGGCCATCCACATGCCCCTGCACCATATGCCCGCCGAGACGGTCACTGGGGCGCATCGCACGTTCAAGATTAACACGGTCCCCACTCTTCAAGGTTCCGTAGCGAGTCCGTTGCATCGTCTCACGGATCGCTTCAACGGTAAAACTGGTCGTATCGAACGAGATAACTGTTTGGCACGGACCAGCGATAGCGATACTGTCGCCAAGTTGAAGTCCTTCGAGCACCTCAGATGCTTTGATGGTCAGGGTCGCACCCTCACCACGGGGACGGACCGACTGCACGGTCCCGATTTCTTCGATCAACCCGGTAAACATCAGTGATCTCTCCCCGACTTGATCCGCGCTGCTATGTGAAGATCCTGGCCGATTTTTCGCCAACGGTGCGGTTCGAGCTGAATCGCATCATGCACCTTGAGGATGCCAAGATCCTGGATACTGTCAATGCCATGTCCGAGGATGATCGGGGCAACCACAATTTCAACTTTATCAACAAGTTTAAGATTCAGGAAACTCGTCCAAATCTGGCTTCCACCCTCTACCATCAGCGACCCGATGCCTTCCTCTGCGAGAGTTTTCAGTACCGTAGGCAGGTCCACACGACCATCACCATCTCGTTCAACGATAAAGGTCCGGACATTGGGACGATCGGCCCACTCGGGACGTTTGCCATCCTGTGGTGCTCCAAACACCCACGTCGCAGCATCATCAGGCGTATTCAACAGTTTGCAATCTGCAGGGATGCCAAAATGAGTATCGAGCACGATCCGTACCGGATTCCGTCCAGACACATGGCGAACGGTCAAGGAAGGATCATCCTCATGGACCGTGGAAGAACCGACGAGTACCCCATCGTGTGTGGCTCGCAGAAGGTGCGCATAGCGCAAGCTCTGTTTGCCGCTGATCCACTGACTGTGGCCGGTTATCGACGCGATCCGTCCATCCAGCGTCTGTGCAATCTTCAACGTAACCCAGACATCTCCGGTGGCTGCTTTTTTCAGGTAGGGCTGGTTCATCTCACGTGCATCATCGGCAAGAACACCGACCTCAACCTCAATTCCCGCCTGGCGAAGTTGTTCAAAACCACGACCCGAAACGACCGGGTTTGGATCCTCCATCGCCGCAACAACTTTGCGTATTCCTGATTTAATGATCCGATCCGTACACGGGGGAGTTTTTCCATGATGACAGCAGGGTTCCAGGCTGACGTAGAGAGTAGCACCGTCCGCCTTCTTCGCAGCAGCTTTCAGTGCATTCACCTCGGCATGATGCCCACCAAATCGTCGATGATATCCTTCGCCGACAATCTCGCCATCGCGTACCACAACCGCACCCACCATTGGATTGGGGGCGACCCAGGCACGTCCGCGACGGGCGAGGACGAGGCAGCGACGCATCATCGATTCATCAAAAGTCGGCTCAGACATGAGGCCCCTTCATGAACAGAAAAACCCCGATGGCAAAGCCATCGGGGCAGAAAAGTCGGAGACAGCGGGTAGCGAGATGAATCCAAATTGGATTCCTCCACCCAACCTGAACCGCAGATCGTATGGACCTGTGGTTCTGCCTTCTCTCATCCGGACTATCACCGTCGGCACCGGAATTTCACCGGTTCAGCCCCTGTGTCGAAGTACCATCACCAACCTGGTATCCGTCAGGGGGTCGCGGGCTATATCCGCCGGTCTGGAATTGCACCATGCCCCGAAGGCATGGGAAATATAACCCCATTCCAGCATCTGCTGCAAATATGCTGGCTGCTCTGCCTCCAACTTGAACCGCGACAAGGGTTTCCCAACCAAACTATCTCTTCGGGTAAGCAGGCGAGGGGAACGAACTTCCGAATACATTTGGTTTTCTTGTGATTTCGAAAGATATTCATATATCGTATCCTGAGAGCAACATTGGGGGTGCCCGGTCGGGTAGATTTTAAAGTTCCCTCCAAAACACATAAACCTGGCAGCCTGGGTCAAGGAACGTTACATGCCGGAGAAATCGACACTGGATACATCAGACAGTCCGAAATCAGCACCTCTCCATGATGGCCACCAGAAAGACGCGCGCTTCAGGGCCCTCCTGGACTTGAACAACAATGCTGCCTTCCTGCTGGACCTACCAGAAGGGACCATCATTGATGGCAATTCGGCAGGGCTTAGGATTACGGGAAAAACTGCTGATGAGCTCCGCGGTCAACCGCTGGCAGACTTGCTGCTCACACCTATTCGCCACAGCCTCCCCTCCTTTTTCCGTACCGACCGCAAGCAACCGGATTCATTAATCAAGACGGAAATCGAGAATGATAAAGGGGAAATTATTTCGGTTGAGTTAGTGCTGAGACGGGCAGAATTCGGGGGGAAGTCCTACTCGGTTGCAACCCTGCGAGACCTGAGAGATGCTCAGAAATCCGGTCTTGTGCAGTCCGTGCTGTACCAGATAACCAAAGCGACGGTTGAGACTCGCAACCTGACAGAATTGCTCGCGAACATCCATCGTGAACTCGGCTCGCTGATCGATACGACCAACTTCTTTGTCGCTTTATACGACAGTGAGAAAGGGGCATACTCCTTCCCTTATTTTGTGGATGAGTACGACACGGTTGATGACAAGTCCTTCTACCAGATGGACCGAAGCCTGACAGATTATGTTCGTCGTACTGCCGAGCCAATTCGCGTTGATCCTGCCACCCATGAAAAACTAATCAAGGCTGGAGAAGCAGATGTGGTCGGCGTGGACTCCTTTCTCTGGCTGGGCGCTCCCCTGCAAACACCTTCAGGCGTAATCGGGGTCGTCGTCGTACAAAGTTACCACGAGTCCACCGACTACACCGCCGATGAGCTGGAGCTGCTATCTTACGTATCCGACCACATTGCACTCGCAATTGAGCGCAAACAGGCAGAAGAAGAACTGCGCTCACGCGAAGAACGCTTAAACATCACCCTGAGCGCAACACAGGACATTATAGTAGACTGGGATCTTGAGACAGGAGTATTCTTCTTCTCGGAGCGCTTTTACGAAATGTTGGGCTCTGACATAGACGAGATCGAGCCTGGCTTCGATGGTTGGAAATCCCTGCTCCATCAAGATGATGCAGAACGGGCCGAACAGGTTTTCTGCGACCACTTGGACAACAAGACACTCGCCTATGAGGACGAGTACCGTCTGCTGCACAAAGACGGCGGCTACCACTGGATCCTGGCTCGAGGTAAGGTGATCGAGCGTGGCAAGGACGGTCAAGCGAAACGATTTGCCGGGACGCTGAGCGACATTACTGAACGAAAACGGACCGAGCAACTCAAGCAGCAGTGGGAAGAACGAATCTTCCACTCTCAAAAGATGGAAGCAATCGGCAACCTTGCTGGGGGAGTGGCGCACGATTTCAATAACCTGCTGACCGCGATCACCGGTCACCTCGACTTAGCAATGCTCTCTCTGCAGGAAGATCATCCTGCATCCCGAGATATCCAGGAGGTTCAGCGCGCTGCGGAACGAGCCTCTAACCTGACCAAGCAGCTTCTCACCTTCAGCCGAAAACAGAGTTTTGAGACGAAGGTGGTGAATGTCAACGCTATTATCAGCGACATGGATCGCATGCTGCGTCGTCTGATCCGTGAAGACATCTCATTGACCACCAACCTCAGTGACAATCTCTGGAACGCGAAGATTGACCCAGGGAAGTTCGAGCAGGTGATTGTCAATTTGGTTGTGAATGCCCGAGATGCCATGCCGGATGGCGGCTCTCTGATTATTTCGACGTCGAATACAGATGTCGATTACCAGAAAGCAGAGATGCTGGGGATCGAATCTGGCAATCATGTCCGAGTCTCAGTGAAGGACAGCGGCATTGGGATGTCCGAAGAAGTCCGTCGCCAAATCTTTGACCCCTTCTTCACGACCAAGGAAAAGGAAAAGGGAACCGGGCTCGGGCTTTCTACAGTATTCGGTATCATCAAACAAAGCCAAGGCGGCCTGGAAGTCCTCTCAGACGAGGGAAGAGGTACAGAATTTGTCTTCTACATCAAGGAGGATGGTGGCGCTGTGCAGTCACACGCATCCACCGCACATTCTGCCGCCCTCATTTCGGGACGAGGAGAAACCATCCTGGTGGTCGAGGATGACATCGCGGTCCGTGAAATGATTATCTCCACCCTCGAACGGCTAGGTTTCACCGTCCTTAACGAAACCGATGGTGAGGCTGGGCTGGCCTGCGTACGTGAAAAATGCCAGGAGATTAACCTGGTGATCAGCGATGTGGTAATGCCACGACTAAGCGGTCTTGATTTCGCGGAGAAAGCCTGGGAATTTAACCCCGATTTGAAATTTGTCTTTATTTCTGGCTACATGGACGAGAACAGTCGCTTGGAGCAGGCCGTCCACAGAGGGCATGGTTTCCTGCCAAAGCCTTTCCGTTCCAACGCACTTGTGGAACAGATTCACCAGATGTTGCACGCGTAAACTGAATTAGAAAATGTGGGTAGTGTGGCCCGAGTTGCTTGCAAGTCGGGTGTATTCATGTGGGCTTGCCCCGTTTTGGTGGACACTTGGAAAAGCAACTTATCTTGTTGCGAGG
>JAHLLH010000003.1 GCA_020444265.1 bacterium | reverse complement strand
TGAAACACAAAAACGTTGCTTAACTCCCTGTCCACCAAAACGGGGGAAGATCAATGAAGGCAATTGCGTCAGGTCTGAGGAGCTGACGCAAGGTTGAGATAATCTCTTTCGCTGCAGGTCCGTCCCCTCCTGAACAGCTCAGACTTTACCCTCAATTTCTTCATAGACAAAGAAACCCGGGCAATGGTGATTGCCCGGGCCATGATCCATGTCCAGCCAAGATTAACGCTTGGTGCGCTTGCCCTTGTCGATGTTGATGAAAATCCAACCGGCCATCTTTCCGGGATTGATCTCCTCATCAGGATCGAAATAGTCCTCGTCAAAGTCGAATCGGCTGGAGGTGTCGTCCGCTGGACGCTCGTCCTTCTGCGTCAGCACCTCTTCGAACCAACCAAGCCAGGTTTTCATGTTCTCGGGGCGCAGGTCAACCCACCCCTTCTCGCACCAGGACTCCAGGGCATCTGGAGTGATCTCAAACTCGGTCTGGACCGCATGGTGAGGAATCAGAACCTTCGGGCCACGCAGGTAGTTTTTGCCATCGGATAGCAACACCGGGACACCGACCGATAGTATTGCAGAACGAAGGCGCGGCTTCTCTGCCAGTACCTTTTCAAGGCCGGCGCTCAGTTCTTCCGGGGATGTGCCGCTCGCAGCCCTCATTGTCTTGAAAGCATGACGGATCAGGTTGGCCTCGTGCAGCAGCTTGGTCAGGCGGGGCGGGCCGAGAAGTTCGAAAGCGACGGATTCATCCAACTCTTCGCCATTCGCCTCGATCCGTTTCTGGACCTGGCGCAGCTTGTCGAGGGCGACCGAACGCAGCACGCCTGCACGGTAAGTCGGTTCCATGACAGCGCCATCGAGTGCGCCGATGACATCATGACCCGAGCTGCCACCCATCAATTCCCAGACCACATGCTGGGCGATCTCTTCCGGGGTGACAAACTCCATCTGGCCCACTTCGGTGATGGCGGTAAACTCTCCTTCGGAGAAGATGCCATTTTCGCCAGTGTCGATGTAGACCGACTTCAGGGTGTCGTCACCCTTGACCCAGGGCCCCTCGCTCATGTCCGTGTTCAACTGGGAACCAAGTAGCATGGCCTTATCGGTGGCCAGATCGAAACGCGGGAAGTTCTGGCCATGCTTGCGGATTTCGCCCGCTTTAACACCCTTCCATGCAATGGTCGCCGCCGGCTTGATCTCTTTGACAAAAATCTCGCGGACTGAGCCATCATCCTGCTGAAGTGGAGTGCGTGCCATCAGGAACATCATCAGCGACTGCGCGCCACCCATGGCGTTCTTGGTCAGCAGGACACGGCTGGGACGATCTTCGCTGTGGGTGTAGGGAATGTTCAGACCCATACCACCGGTACCGGTCGTGCCGACTTTGAGGTAGCCACGGCAAGCACCATCGACAAGCGCATTGTGCAGAATCTGGACGTGACGCACCAACTGAGGGGCATTCAAGCTGGCAACGAGGTCTTCCACGACGGTGACCAGGTCATCGGTGCACGTGTTGCCCTTTGACTTGTCAAGCTGATCCAGCACCTTCTCAGACTGATCGTAGACATCCTGGTAGGCAATCCCGGTTGCCGTGTTGACACAATCGATGACGGCATAAGGTTTGTGATCGACAATCTGACGGTAAAGGGTGATCTTGCCATAGACATCGGGAATCAGCGGATCGAGGATGTCGCGGATAAAGGTACGGCGGTTGGTAGCATCGGCGAGGAGTTGTTTTCGCGGAATGTCCTTGAAATCCGTCCGAACGAAGATGTCACCCCATTCCGGTGTAAAGAGGACATCCGGCATCTCATCGTGAAGGGTCGCACACGCTGCCCTGGCCTCCTCCTCACGCAGAGAGGTAACCACCACTTCGCCAACCCCCTCCTGGCCGAGCTTGCGGCATACGGCCATGCCCACGAGACCAAATCCACCGAGGACAAGGACCTTTTTTCCCTTCAATTCCATGCTCAAATCTCCAAAGGTTCAATGTTCAATCTGCACTAGATCGTGAACAAGATAACGAATTCGATCCGTCCCCGCATGACCTCTTCGGGACGATCTATCCGTTCAAGTGAAGCAGAAACAAGGAGTGAAGAAAGAGGGCCATCAAACGGGAGAGCCCCCGCCCTGCCCCTCTTCCTCATCGGGGAGGTCTGCATCCCAGATTGAATCCTTCTCTACCTCTTCCCCTGGTTCTGTCCCCGCTTCTTTCGGTTGCGTGGGTGCTGTTTCTGTCGAATCAGCCTGAGCGACAAAACGGTAGGTTTCCAGTTCGACACCGGAATCACTTCCCAAGAAGGGCCCGCGCTGTACTGGCATCTCATTACCCGCAGCCTCCTCATCAGGATCGCCGAGGATTTCTTCCGCCTTTGGCAACGAGGTGATGGATTCCAGACCGAAGTATTCAAGGAATGAATCGGTGGTGCCGTAGAGAAGAGGCCGTCCAGGCACTTCAGCACGTCCGGTAATGCGGATCAGGTTACGTTCCAGCAGGTTTCGTAGAACCGGGGAACAGTCGACGCCACGCATCTGCTCAATTTCGCTTCGACTCAGGGGTTGACGATAGGCGATAATTGATACCGTTTCAAGGGCAGCACGGCTCAGACGATTCCGAAGTTTGCCGCGCAGGTGATTGCGCACGTAATCAGCATATTCGGCACGAGTGGCCAGACGCCACCCGCCCGCGACTCTCTGCACAGTCAGCCCACGCGAATACCGCAGATAATGTTCTTCCAATTCTTCAACGAGACCGTTGACACGGGCTTCGAGCAGTCCAGGGATGGTCAAGGCAATGGCTTTCTCGTTCAGCGGTTCTTCTGCCGCAAAAAGCACCGCCTCCAAGACGCCAAGCATAAGTTCCGGGGCAAGCGGGTCCTCGGCTTCCTGCTGATCAACATCCTCATCCGGGACCTGCGCCTCGATGGGTTCCTTCTTGCTCGGCTTCTTCGCCATCTTATCCCTCCATCTCAGCCGTATGCGGGCTGTCAAATTTCGGTCCCTTGGTAATCCAAATGGTACCAAAGAGACGGTCCTGCCTGATTCGAATGCGTGAATAACGGATTAGTTCCAACAATGCCAAGAACATGACGACCGCTTCCAAACGTTCAGTGAACTGCGCAGTGATATCTTCAAACGATAGCCGCTTGGTCTGTTTCAATGCGGCGAGCAGGATTTTAGACTGATCGTTCACCGACACCTTGAAGAGGGCAAGTTGGTGGATCGGAGTTTTGTCCATCCGTCTGGTCACATCCCGGAAGGCTTCCGCAAGGGTCACCACGCTCAAATCACGGAGCATCTCTTCGGTCTCGTCCATCTCGACGGTCACCGCCGCATCCCCTCGCGGGAAGTGGTTTCGCTGAGCCTCCTCCCCGTGCGCAAGTTGACGTGCCGCCCGGACGATATCCCGATACATCTCTTCAAGTTCCTCGTCCATTTCAGCGAGGACTTCCGGATCGGGTAGCTCTTCATCCTCCTCACGCGGCAGCAGGTAGCGCACCTTCATCCTCAGCAACAGGGCTGCAATGAACAGCACTTCACCCGCGACATCGAGGTCGAGGTTCTCCACCGTACGCGCGTACTCGAGAAAGTCTTTCGCAATCTGCGAAAGAGGCAGCTCGATCAGGTCGACCTGGCGCTGACGGACCACATATAACAGCAGGTCCATCGGCCCCTCGTAGACCGGTACGGTGACACTGAACATCGACTCGGACAAAACTTCTCCGCTTAAACATGTGTGGCCCGGGCACTCCGTTGCCCAGGTATCACTCCCGGTTGGATCATACTTACTATTCTGCCAGGAAAATCTCGAGACAGTTACGAATTACCTGACCTCCCTGCCTTGCATTTCTTTTGTCAGCACGCGGACTGATTCTGCCGCAGATGCAGTCTCGCGAAATTCGAATCAGTCACACTCGCACAATCACTCCACTACCCGATCTTCATCGCTTCACGGACCTTGCGCATCGTTTCCTGCGCCACCTCACGCGCCTTGTTCTCACCATCAACGAGGATCTCGAGAACATCGTTGTCAGCATAGGAGGCGCGACGGTCCCGCAGCGGCTTCAGGTAGTCGTTCAATTTGGCGGTGCAGTTTTTCTTACAGGCAACACAGCCGAGTGCACCACTCTTGCAGTCCCGCTCAATCTCCGGAATTTCTTCCGGGTTGAACTTCTGGTGGTAGGTAAAGACATTACAGACTTCGGGACGGCCCGGATCGTTCTTACGCACCTTCTGCGGATCGGTGACTGCCGACATGATTCGTTTGCCGGTCTGCTCTTCCGTATCCGACAGGTAAATGGTGTTACCAAGGCTCTTCGACATCCGTCGTCCATCTGGTCCGGGCAAGCGGCTGAATTTGGTTTCCTTCAGCACAACCCCTTCCGGCACAGGGAAAACTTCACCGAATGTGTTGTTGAAACGGCGCGCGATCTCTCGGGTGATCTCGATGTGCGGAAGCTGATCCTCCCCCACCGGAACCGCGTTGCCCTTGTAAAGCAGAATATCGGCCGCCTGGAGAACGGGGTAGCCGAGGTGGCCATAGGTGATGAGCGGCATCCCGCTCTCGTCCGCCTCGATTTCCTCTTGCAGATCGCGTCCCTTCAGCTTGTCTGCGAGGTCACGCACCTGCTCTTTGAGGGTTGGATTGCGCTCGAGCCGTGCGGTCGTCACCAGCATGCTGAAGATGAGGTGCAGTTCGGCATGTTCCTTGACCTGGGTCTGACGGAACATCGGGCTGTGTGCGGGATCGATCCCGGCTGCCAGCCAGTCCTTGACCATCTCGATCGTATTCGGAAGAATCTGGTCCGCATGCTCGTAATCGGTTGTCAACACATGCCAATCAGCCACCAGGTGGAAGTTGTCATAATCGTTCTGCATCTTGACCCAATTCTCCAGCGCGCCGACAAAGTTGCCTAGGTGAAGGCGTCCGGTCGGACGCATGCCGGAGAGGATTCGTTTCTTTGCCTGGGGGCTCATGCGATTCTCATCTCTGCTAAAAGGTGAACACTGTTTGGACTGACCGAGAAAGATACGTCCACAGCCTCTGGCAGGCAAGCAAACGGTGAAGATGGGATTGGGTGGTCAGTCAGGCATTTGAATTTGTTACCAATTCGAATTCCATGAGTGAACTCGTGGCCTCTCAGCCGTCTGCACTCTATATTGGCGCCAACTTACCTGAACCATGTTGCAAGAGGGTCCTGCCGATGGCTGCAAAAGATCAATTTGTTCTCACCCCCGAACAGGTGGAGCTTAACTGGTACCAGAACCATTACCGTGGCGACATGCGTCAGCTCTCCTGGCGTGCAGTCATCATGGGATCGTTCCTCGGTGCCATCATGTCCCTGTCCAATCTCTACATCGGTTTGAAAACCGGGTGGGGCTTTGGAGTCGCAATCACCGCCTGCGTACTGAGCTACGCAATCTGGAAATTCATGCGGAAGATCCGTGTGGTTAAAAGCGACATGACCGTCCTCGAGAACAATGCGATGCAGTCGGCCGCCAGCGCAGCGGGGTATTCGACCGGTGGTACGCTGGTATCAGCGATCGCAGCCTACCTGATCATCAATGGTCATCACATTGGCTACGGCTTGCTTACTGCGTGGATCTTTTTTCTCGCCGTGTTGGGTGTGACCCTCGCGATTCCGATGAAACGGCAAATGATCAATGTGGAACGTCTCCGCTTCCCCTCCGGCATCGCTGCTGCCATGACGCTGCGCAGTCTGCATGCGGACTATGATCACAACCCGGCGCTGGAACGGCCCGTCGCCGATGTGATCGCCGCAGGCGGTGAAGAAGAGACCACCGCGACCATGCCAGGTGATGAGGCTGGAGAGGAACTCGAAGGAGTCATCAGCAGTACGGAACAGGCGGAAAAGTCAGCACGCGGCCTCTTCCTGGCGGGTGGGCTTGGTGCCTTGATCGCTTTCCTTCGTGATGGTTTCGCGATGCTCGCCGAAATCGGAGTCTTCGCCAAACCGTTCCACCTGATCAAGGAAGTCTACCCCTTATTCGGGACCAAGGCACTGAATTATACCGTCGGCGCGGAAGGTTCGCTGCTGCTTGTCGCAGGTGGTGCTTTGATGGGGATCCGTGTTGCGACATCGGTTCTCATCGGCGCGATTCTCAACTGGGTCATCCTGGTTCCCTGGATGTACAACATCGGGGTGATCGAAGCCCTCGACTATCGAACGATGGTTTCCTGGTCGCTGTGGGGTGGCGCATCCTGCATGGTGACCAGCGGCCTGCTTGCCTTTGCCTTACAGTGGAAATCGGTGGTCCGTGCAATGAGCGGCCTGGGCGACATTTTTAAACCGAAGGGCGAAAAGGCGACCGATACGCTCAGCAAATACATTGAACAGGTTGAAGTGCCCTCCTCCTGGTTTGCCACAGGCGCGATCGCGGGCGGCATCGGTGTTGTCTACATCGCGCATTCGGCCTTTGACATGCCCTACTGGATGAGCATCCTCGCTATCATCCTCTCCTTCTTCCTCGCGCTGGTTGCCTGCCGTGTCGCTGGAGAAACCGACACAACCCCCGTTGGCGCAATGGGCAAGGTGACCCAACTGATGTACGGTGCGATTGCGCCAGGAAAGACCAATGTCAACCTGATGGCGGCGGGCATCACCGCGGGTGTTGCTGACAGCGCATCCGACTTGTTGATCGACTTGAAGAGTGGGTACGTGCTTGGTGCCAACCCACGCAAGCAGTTCCTCGCCCAGTTCTCGGGGATCTTTATCGGTACAGCGGTGACTGTGCCAAGCTTCTACCTGCTGGTTCCCAGTGCCGATGCCCTCGGTACCGACCAGTGGCCCGCGCCGGCCGCTCAAGTATGGGCTGCTGTTGCACGGCTGCTGAGCAATGGCCTCGAGTCCCTGCACCCGACCGCCCAGTTGGCCCTGCTGATCGGTGGGCTTGTTGGCATTCTGCTGGTTCTTCTGCCCCGTTGGGTACCCGCGAAACACCACAAATGGATCCCCTCCCCGCTCGGGATCGGGTTGGCCTTCACCTTCCACTTCTGGTATGCTTTTTCGATGTTCCTCGGTGGTTTGATTGCCTATGTCGTGCAGAAGAAGTACCCGAAAACCGACTCGATTTATACAGTTCCAGTGGCATCCGGCCTGATTGCTGGAGAGAGCCTGATGGGGATTTTCCTGATTTTATTCCCCTTGCTTGTAGGACTTCTTGTCTGATTTTCCTGTATACTATTCGCGGTTGTGACCGCAAAGCGGTGCCCTGTCTGATCTTAGCGGACAGGGCGCCCCATTTGTGACCCAGTTGCCGGACGAGAGCGTCCGGCTGTTCCCCAATCCCTTCGGAGATCAGGTCCGATGAAATTGCTGGTTCTCGCCAACCCGGCCGCTGCCGGTGGACGTGCTCTGCGTCAGCTTCCCCAAGTAAAAGAGTGGTGCGAGCGTCTCCCGCATTCCTTCGAATTTGATGTTCCGGCAAACCGTGACCTGACCGTGAAACGCTCCCGCGATGCGGTCAAAGGCGGCTATGATGCCGTCGTTGCCTTTGGTGGCGATGGCACCCTGGCGGATGTGATTGAAGGAACCCTCGGCGAGAAGATCAAGATCGGGCTGATTCCCAGCGGGCGGGGGAATGATTTCGCCCGCAATACCGGCATCCCACTAGATTTGGAAAAAGCTGTCGAAATGCTGGGCAGCGAGACCACAAAGCGGATCGATGTTGCAACGATGAACGGTTCACCCTATGTCAATGTGGGCGGGGTGGGCTTCGATGCTGAAGTGGTCAACACGCTCAACCGAACCCCATGCAAGTTCACGGGCACTATCTGTTACATCCTCGCTGTTCTGCGCACCCTGCTCACCTTCAAAGCGATCCCGCTCTCCATCGATGTGGACGATAAGCATTTCGAGGGACGCTACATGATGGTGGCGGCGGGTAATGGGCTGAGTTATGGCGGCGGGATGAAGATCACTCCCAACGCAGTGATGGATGACGGCCTGCTGGATGTGGTGCTGGTGGATAAGGTGTCACGCCTCACCCTGCTGCGCCTCTTCCCCAGCGTCTACAGTGGCGAGCACATCCACAAAAAGCCGGTGACCATGCTGCGGGGAAAGAAGATCACCATCCATAGTGACAACGTTGCCAACATCGCAATTGATGGGGAACCGCGTGGCAGTGTACCTGCGGAATTTGAAGTGGGGACCTATTCGCTGAATCTGATTGTGAAGTGATACTGGTTCTGTCAGGTCCTCAGACCTGACAGAAAATGCATCAGGTCTGAGGACCTGACGCAACGAATTGACGCAACAAGGTTAACGGGGTTGAACTACTCACCTTCCCTGTACCACTCGACCAACGCCTTCTCAAGCTCAACCAGACCATTTTTACTCACCACGCTGACGGGATAGACGTTAATCTCCTCCCCCATCTCCTTTTTCACCTGACGGATCATCTCTAGTTGCTTACCGTGCTTCAGCTTATCCGCTTTGGTGAGGATGATCGAGGCCTCGACTCCTTCCAGCTTTGCCCATTCAAGCATCTCGAAGTCGATATCAGCGGGACCACGACGAATGTCCACCAGCACCAGTAGTTGACGCAGGTTACCATGTCCGGAGAGGAAGTCGGTGACCATCTGACGCCATTTCATGCGGAGGTCGACACCGACTTTGGCAAAGCCATACCCAGGCAGATCAACCAGGTCCCAGCGTTCATTGATCAGGATACGTTGCACGAGACGGGTCCGTCCCGGCTGCTTCGAGGTCGGAACCACTTTACGTCGCAACAGGGCATTGATCAGGCTGGACTTCCCCACATTGGACCGTCCGGCCACCGCCACGGCAGGTCGTGGGGTGCCTTTGTACTTCGGGGGCATCTTCTGGATGGATTTGACAACCCATTTGGCCATGAGGGGTTCCGAGGGAAGTGATAATTAGTGACAGTTACTAATTATCCAAATGTTCTAGCCGTGATGGAATGGTCCTCGCTGATAATTAGTAACTGTCACTAATTATCACGCCGGTCTACTTGTCCAAGAACGCCAGATCCCAAACCTCTTCAACTTTCTTTACAAAGTGAACATCGAGGCCCTTGCCGACTCCCTTCGGGCGATCTTCCCATTCGGGCAGATTCTCGGCAGGCAGAATCAGGGTTTTCACCCCGGTACGCTGGGCGGCCATGGTCTTCTCATTGATCCCACCGACCGGCAACACCTCACCTTGGAGGTTGATTTCACCCGTCATGGCGAGATCACCACGAACACGCCGTCCGGATAAAGCCGACAGCAGAGCGGTACCAAGTGTCACCCCGGCGGAGGGACCATCCTTGGGGACCGCGCCTTCGGGGATGTGGACGTGGATTTCCCTCTCCTTGAAAATCTCCTGATCCACACCCAACTCGTCCGCACGGCTGCGGATATAGGTCAAGCTGGCAGTCGCCGATTCCTTCATCACATCGCCCAGACGACCGGTCAACGTCAGGTTAAACTTACCCGGCATCGTACGAACTTCGATCTTGAGGATGTCGCCGCCGACCGGGGTCCAGGCGAGGCCAACCGCCGCACCGATCATCGGCTGGAAGGTCAACTTGCTACGATGGTGGGACGGGATGCCGAGCAGAGTCTTGAGACGATTAACCGCGATGGTCGCAGCAGCTTTTTTCTTCGTTTCGACACGTTTCCGTGCCACACGACGTACTGCTTTCGCAATCATCCGTTCCAGCTCACGCACCCCCGCTTCACGCGTATACTCCTCGATGATCGACAAAACCGCATCACGTGTGAAGTGTACATCCTCTTCCTTCAGCCCATGTTCCTTGATCTGCTTCGGGATGAGGAAGCCATTGGCGATCTGGAGCTTCTCTTCGGTCAGGTATCCCGGCAGCTCGATGATCTCCATACGATCCTGCAGGGGCAGCGGGATGCCATCACGGGTGTTCGCCGTAGTAATGAACATCACCTGCGACAGGTCATACTCGACTTCGAGATAGTGGTCAGAGAAGGTAGTGTTCTGCTCCGGGTCGAGGACCTCGAGCAGGGCTGCAGAGGGGTCGCCACGGAAATCGACGGCCATTTTGTCAATCTCATCGAGCAGGAAAACAGGGTTGACGACCCCGACCTTTTTCATCGACTGCACAATACGACCCGGCTGACTTCCGATGTAGGTCCGGCGGTGGCCGCGAATCTCAGCCTCGTCCCGCATCCCGCCCAAGCTGATCCGGACAAACTTGCGATTCAGCGCACGAGCGACTGATCGTCCAAGGCTCGTCTTCCCCACTCCAGGCGGGCCGACAAGGCAGATAATCGGACCGCGCATCTTCTTGACCAGGCTGAGGATCGCGAGGTGCTCGAGAATACGTTCCTTCGGTTTCTGAAGACCGTAATGGTCCTCATCGAGAATGGTCGCCGCTCGTTTGATATCGTGACGGTCCCGTGTCTTTTTCTTCCACGGAATCGCCAGCAGCCAGTCGATGTAGTTCCGGACCACCGTCGCTTCTGGCGACAGCATCGGCATCGATTTCAGCTTGTCCAGCTCCTCCTCGACCTTCTCACGTGCAGCAGGCGAGAGTTGGACCTCGCTCATCTTGGTCTGGTAGGCGAGGATGTCACCAAAATCATCCTCCCCTTCTTCACCAAGCTCACGTTTGATCGCTCGCAGCTGCTCCTGCAGGAAAAAGTTCCGCTGGCTGGTGCTGATTCGTTCCCGCACCTGGCTTTCAATGGAGCGTTCCACCTGCAGAATTTCAATTTCATGCGCCAGGATGTTCGCCAACTCGAGGAACTGATCGTAGGGAGTCAATGCTTCGAGAATCCGCTGACGGGTCGTATAGACCACATTCAGCTGAGCAGCGAGATAATCGGCAAGCCGTTGCGGCTCTTTGATCGTATCAATCGAATAAAGGAGCTCATCCGGTAGCGCGCGATTGAGGGAGACATATTCACGGAAGAGCGCAACAGCGTGACGCTGGGCCCCTTCGAGGCGGATTTCCTGACGGTTGGGAGGAAGCAGGGGAACCAGCTTGGCGGTGAGGTACCCATCCCCCTGAACGGATTCCAACACCTTCGCACGGGCAACCCCCTCGACCAGCACCTTCACCAGGCCATTCGGCAGTTTCATCACCTGCACGACCTTGGCAACGACACCAATCTTGAAGAGATCATCCATCCCGATCTCTTCCCTGGCTGAATCCTGCTGGGCGAGCAGGAGCAGCATTCGGTCCGCCATCATTGCCGCTTCAACAGCACGGAGGGTGGCTTCACGTCCCACAAGCAGGGGGAAGACCATTTGCGGAAAGATTACCTGGTCGCGCACCGGGAAGACGGGCAACTGCTCGGGAATGGTGACGCGGCTTTCTTCTTCCTCTACTCGGGGTTGCTTGGGGCTCATGGTCCGATCAGGCTCGTTTGCGGCTGTTGGAATACTCGAGAACCGGATCTCCTAAACCGAGGACGACATCGCGTGTAATTACAACACGACGAACGTTCTTCTCGGAGGGGACGGTGAACATCGGTTCGAGCATCGCCTGCTCGAGGATAGAACGCAGAGCGCGCGCGCCAGTTTTACGTTCCTGGGCGAGACGCACGATCTCGTCAATCGCATCCTCTTCGAACTCAAGTTCGACACCTTCCATGTCAAACAGACGACGATACTGCTTCATCAAGGCATTCTTCGGCTCCTGAAGGATCCGTCGCAATGCCTCCTCGGACAATTCCGCGAGGGGACCGACGATTGGCAGACGACCGATCAGCTCAGGAATCAGGCCAAACTGGATCAAATCCTGGGGTTGCGACAGACGCAATAGTTCGAAGGAGGTGGTTTCGGACATTTTGCGTACATCGGCGCCGAAGCCCATCGCCTTTTTGCCAACACGACGTTTGACGACATCTTCGAGGCCCTCAAAGGCGCCGCCGCAGATGAAGAGAATGTTACGTGTGTTAATCGAGATCAGCTTCTGTTCAGGATGTTTCCGTCCACCTTCCGGTGGCACATTGGCGACAGTGCCTTCCAGCATCTTCAGCAATGCCTGCTGGACACCCTCACCGGAAACGTCACGAGTAATCGAGGTATTGGCCGACTTGCGTGAAATCTTATCTAGCTCATCAATGTAGACAATCCCGATTTCGGCGGAAGGGACATCGTAATCGGCCGCCTGAAGCAGGCGAACGAGGACGTTCTCCACATCTTCGCCGACATAGCCCGCTTCGGTAAGCGTGGTAGCATCAGCAATGGCGAAGGGCACCTGCAACATCTTCGCCAAGGTCTGCGCGATCAACGTCTTGCCAGTACCGGTCGGCCCCACCATCAGAATGTTGGCTTTTTCAAGCTCGACATCGTCATTCAGGCTGGTGTTGTTGATGCGCTTGTAGTGATTGTAAACCGCAACCGCGATTTTACGCTTCGCTTCATCCTGCCCAATCACATACTCGTCCAGACGTTCTTTAACTTCCGCCGGGGTCGGAAAGGACTCCAAAGGTTTCGCTTGACGTTTGGTCGAGTTCTGGCGGATGATATGGTTGCTGGCACGGATGCAATGATCACAGATCATCACACCACTCGGCCCGGAAATCATGACGGTTGTCTGATCTCCGGTCCGGTTGCAGAAACTACAGCGCTGCCTGCTCTTTGACGAATCCTTGCTCGAATCACTCATGAGCGTTCCGTTCAATCCTGGGTTTACGACTTACTTCTTTTTCGAATTGGTCTTTTTCCGGTCTGTTGCCTGGATCTTGTCAATCAGACCGTACTTCAAGGCCTCATCTGGCGACATGAAATAGTCGCGCTCGACATCCTTCGCGATCTCATCAACAGGCTTGCCGCTGTGATCCGAGAGAATCCTGTTGAGGCGTTCACGCTCCTTCAGAATCTCCTTGGCATGGATCTCGATATCGGCGGCTGTTCCGCGATACCCGCCTGAAGGCTGATGGATCATGATCTTGCTGTTTGGCAGCGAGCTGCGCTTGCCGGCGGTCCCGGCGGTCAGCAACAAGGCACCCATCGAGGCAGCCATGCCGATGCAGATGGTCTGCACATCCGGCTTGATGTACTGCATGGTGTCATAGATGGCGAGGCCATCGGACACCGAACCGCCGGGGCTGTTGATGTAGATGCTGATATCGCGTTCCGGATCATCCGCTTCGAGGAAAAGAAGCTGGGCGATCACGAGATTGGCTATCTGAAAATCAATCGGGGTACCGATGAAGATGATCCGCTCTTTCAACAGTCGGCTGTAAATGTCGAACGCACGTTCGCCGCGGCCGGTCTGCTCGATCACCATCGGGATGAGCTGGTTCGTCGTGGTCATGGTCCCTTCCAGTACAGTTGCTTGAGGTTGATGGGCTTCCGCTCTACCGCGTTTAGCGCAGCAGGGACATGAAGTCCACTTCTTGATCCACCATCTTGACGCCGTCCTTCAGAGCATCCATCAGCTTGCCATTAACAATCTCATCGGCGAGCTGCTGACGCTGTTCACCGGCGGCGAACTGCAGTTTCAGGCTCTCCAGGTCGACTTCCTCATGCCCCTTGGCATAGTTCTCGACCTGCTTGTTGATGTCCTCATCCGTCGCTTCAATCTTCAAATCTTCGATGATCTTGTCGCGCAGGAAGTACCAGCGGAGTTGACGTTCCGCGGTCGGCTTGAGGTATTCACGGAGCTGCGGCTCCGGGATCATGTTGTTGGCTTCTTCTCTACGGCTCTTGACCATCTCTTCAAGGGTCTGGGAGACGAGGGTCGGCGGCAGATCGAACTCATGGGCATCAACGACGGCGTCAATCAGACGGCCTGCGGTGCGCTGGTCGGCCTGGTAGGCAGCATAGCGTGTCAGCTGTTCCTTGACATCCTCGCGCAGCTCCTGCATGGTCTTGAACTTCTCGTCGGCCTGTTGTGCGAAATTGTCATCAAGCTCGGGAAGTTCGATCTTCTCGATCTTCTTCAGGGTCACTTCCCAGCCCATATCGATCTCGATCGGGTTGCCATCCTTGTCATGAGAGTGACGGTGGGTTTTCACCTGGCGGGTTTCGCCTGGCTTCATCCCGAGGAACTGCTTATCGGAACCGTGGCCCATCATCTCGTGGCCCAATTCGATGTGCATCGCCTCGCTGAAACGTCCCTCGACCGGCTTGCCATCCTTGTCCAGCTCCTGGACATCGGTAGTCAAGCGATCGCCATCCTGGACTTCCTCGCCTTCTTCACGGTCCGATACAATCGCCTGGTCGCGCTGCATGGTTGACAGGTGACGCTCGATGTCTTCATCGGTGACTTTCGGTACTTCACGAGTCACCTCGACACCCTGCCACTTGTCCGCTTCAAATTCGGGACGAACCTCAACAACAGCGGTGAAGGAAAGCTTCTTGCCATCTTCCCAATCCACATCCTCGATCGCAGCCGGGGTGATCGGTTCGAGGTCGGTCTTGCCAAGTGCCTTAGGATAGACCTCTTCCACAACCTTTTCGAGGGTGTCGGCCTTGATTGAATCACCGAAACGTTTTTCGATGATAGCCATCGGGACTTTTCCAGGACGGAAACCATCCAGACGGACAGATTTCTGGGCATTCTTGAACGCTTTGGCAAAATGGGGTTCGAGCTCTTTCGCCGTTACATCCACCCGAAACTTGACAATCACCCCCTCACGGGTGGGTTCATGGACCTTCACAATCGCCTCACTTCACTCTGTTGTTCATCCCTCTTGCGGGATGTGGGTTCTGGTTGCTGAATTTTCTAGGTGGCAGGAAGATGCGCAAGTCTAGCCACCATCTGGCAATCTAAGGATGCAAAATGCCGAGCGGTAGGCGCGGGCCTGCCCCTTCGGAGCACCTGTAGTGGTTCGATCCAGATAAATCTGTCCACTAGCCATTCCGTTCGGCCAATTGGAAGTATCGGGCAGGATCGGAGCACGATCAAGGGGTGAGGTTGGGATTGTGCTCCGGTGCGGGCTGGGCGAGATCGCAGATAAGTTCTGTCATGTCACCCGACCTGACAGAAAAATGCGGCAGGTCAGGAGACCTGCCGCAACAGATTGCGCCGCCTATTGCATGTACAACCTTAATCGTCATCCCCGCCCGGTTCCATGCTCGGGTAATCGTCCGCTATGTCGAACCAGTCGATCTTGGCAGCGTTGGGGACCAGATCGAGGAACTCTTTCCAACGAATGGTGAGGCCATCGGTCGCGGCCACAATGTCCTCATACAGTTCTGGAGGGGTGGCATCGGATTCGACAACCATACGCATCGTGTTGTAGAAGAGGTCGGGATCATCGAAGTCGATCTTCTCGTGCCAAAGGATCGTCCCAGCTCGTGGAAGGATGTCGAAAAGATCACGCCAGCGCAGGTAGATCTCGCGGAAATACTGGCCCTCGTGCGCCTTTTTCATCTGCTGGGCCAGCAGACGATTGGGAAACTCGTTGGCAACGATCACCAGGCTGGTGACATCGGAAAACACCTTCTCACCCATGAAACTCCTCCCCTTCCCCCGGCCAAATATTCACTTGGTTGACTGTTGATCCGTATGTCGCAGGCAATTCCTCCGGGGGACAATGTACAACGGAACGGGGTCGAGCAAGAGGTGTTGGATCGGGAATGAATGGTGTGATACACGAGTGCCTCAGAGAGCAGCACTGGGCAGAACGTAACGAGAACGCACAGCTACTGCTGTGCGTTCTCAGAACCTCTGATGCTTGTTTTCAAGTGCTACTTCATCAGAACCACTTTCCGCACCTGGTTCAGTTTCCCTGGCAATGACGCATGGACGAAATAGACTCCGCTGGCCATACTGCTTCCATCAAACACGAAATGATGGTATCCAGCCCCAGTGTGCCCTCTCGCAATTGTAGCCACCTGTTGCCCGATGCTGTTGAACAGCTCAACGGCTAACTCTCCAGCATCCGGTAAGCCGATTACAATTGTTAATGATGGATTGAAGGGGTTGGGGTAGAGCTCTGCGATACTGTATTCCGAAGGTAATCCAGACCACGGATCCTCTACCGCCAGGGTCACGTTCAGAGTCCACGTATCGCTGGAGAAGCATTCCAACCCATCCAGATCGCACGCTTTCACTCGCCAGAAGTAGGTATTCTGTTCGAGTGATTCAACCTCAAGCGAGTCTGCTGTCCCGGCATCGAGAACAAGTGGATCCGTGAAGGATTCTTCGGTCGAGAGCTGCAGCTCATAGCTCAATGTATCACCCGGATCAGGATCAACAGCCGTATTCCAGTCGAACAACAGCGGAAACATGTCAACACGAGGCAATTCAGTTTGATCAGCGGGCGAAATAAGTGCGAATGGTTGCGGCATTTCCGGGAAATGTGTGGTGAAGGGCCAACCGGTTTCATAGCTGCTGCATTCCGTTTCGTTCCCGAAACGATCTACAACTCCGATTGACCAGAAATACTGCTGATCGTCTTCCAGCCCAGACAAACGGAGGTTGGTATCAACTGTGGTGGTATCTGACCATTCCTCGCTCGTCCGCCAACGGAAGTGGTACTGCAAGACATCACCCGGATCTGGATCATAGGCAGCACTCCAGGTAAACACCAATGTATCCTGATCAATGACACAATTGGAGTCTGGAATCAGTCGCGAGAAGGATTCCGGTGGTTCAGGCAGGTAGGTCACAAAGCTTAGTGTATCCTCAGCCCAGCGTTCCGCCCCGGAACTGATGATCGTTCGGATAGTCCAGTAGTAGGTCCGGTCATCCTCCAGCTCGTTGATCGCAAGCATCGTATCGACAAGTTCTGTCCCAACACTCCACTTCGTGGTCATTGTTGGTAACGTGTCCAGGAAGGCATCATAACGAACCTGACTACCGGGGTTTGGATCAGTTGAGGCATGCCAGAGCAGCTCATTTTCAAGCACCCAACTCGTGTCGGGTTCGGCAGGACTGATCAGGTGGAACGCGGCTGGACTGAAGGTCAGATCGCAAAAGCTCACATCATCAATGTACCAACCCGGATAGAGGTTGTTGGCTGCATCCGTCCCTCCCACAAATCCAAGGGTGACATCCATGCCACTGTATTCTGCCAGGTTGATACCTTGCAGCAACCACCCCTCTTGAGTTGACGCAGTAGAAGCAGAGCTTTGCCCTGAAATAACACCACTCGCTTCGTCTCCGTAATTGCTCAGTGGGTTGTCGTAGCCAGCACCAAGGAAAGGTTGTTGATACAATGAGGCGTCATCCGCCATGTCGACGATATCCCACGTCGCCCCAGCATCTGTCGAGACCACCACCATACCGCCATCAAAGCCCGGTTCAAAATCGAACCAGTGCCAGAACGATACCCACGGGTAGTTATCCCCAACACGCAGGCTTGGAGTTATCAGGGTGTAGAGTGTCGAATTCTCGTAGTATCCATCGAGATTCATCCCCCACAGGTTGCTGCTGCCATTGGCACCCGAAACAGGGCCGACAAGTGGAGCGCCATGCTCAAACTGAACTGCACTCAGCCCTCCATCATCGGCTTCGAAGTCGAGTGTCCAGTCTGCCAGACCGACCCAGTGGTAGCCATAGCTCCACGCTTCCGACTCATTGCCCGCCTCATCAAGTGCAGTCAGGTAGATCGTGTGGATTCCTCGTGTAAACTCGATGACCTGGGAAACCTCTACCGGTCCCAATTCAACTAGCGGCGATGTAAAATCACCATCTACGTAAATCCGGTATGTGGTCAGATCCACCAATGGGGTTCCGTCTGCGTTCAAGGTGGGTGCGGCCCAATTGATCGTCACCAATCCGCCCGAAACACTCTCCTGGGAAACAGTAGCACCTCCGCTTCCATCGGGAATGGCGGGAGGCATCACCGGAATGATATCAATCGGCTCTGAAGCAACCCCTTCACGCTCGGCCCCATCATAATTGTAGACTGGAGCGATGGAGTACACATGATGGATCGCCTCTTCCACAGGATTAACCATGTAGGCCAGTGTCGAAGCATCGGGAGTCGCACCATGAAGAGCACCATCCTGGTAGATGTTGTAGCGAAGTACTTCGCCGACGAATTCATCCAACACATTTCCAGATGAACCTCCAATTGGCGCAGGATTGAAAACCATCTGAGATAATGTGGGGGCTGTATACACACCTGTATGCGGAACGACAGAGATGCGATGCCCACGCAAATCCATACCGTTTCCAATAGCAACAGGATCAGGTTCTGGCAGGTTCACCACATACTCGCCAGGATGCTGCACATGCGCGACCATCACCGGATCACCAGACAAGCTTCCCTGGACAAAGGAATTGCTACCCGTAGCCCCGAATATCAGCAGGTCGCTACCATAGTCATTCACTTGGTCAACACAGAGGTTGTACGCCATCTCGCCCTGCTGGCCCGGAGTGGTCACCGTAATCGCAAATTGCGGTGATTCCACACCGATCATGTCCAGCGGGATACTCAATAGCCCGGAGGAGGCTGTAGGCTGGAATTCCGTTTCGAATAGCAGTGTGGTGAACTCTGGATCGAGACGATCCCAGACCTGCACACGGATGGGTGGCAGATGGGCCGGATCGACCGTTGAGGAGTAGGGATTCATCAGGTAGATATCTACCGATTCAAGGTCGAATTCATCCACCATATCGAAAATCGAAAAATCCATCCCCTGAGATACATCAGTATCATCAAAACTGTACCAGGTCAACGTGTCTGCTGGTTCATAGAGTGACAAGTTTGCGAGGTGATAGGCTGTGTTCGGCGACTGCCAATGCAGAATAATGCTATCGTCATGAGCATTATCATCAACGATATTCCGAACAGGGTTAAGGAAAGCCCGAGCAAGGATCTGTGCTGTGGCTACATCGTTTGCAGTGAGCGGAACTTCAATCAGTTCATGGAAATACGACTCTTCGAGCATTTCCACTTCTACTACTGGATAGAGATGAAACGGCAGGTGTGGGAAGCTTGCGATACCTTCCTCATTGGTGTCCGCGAACAGGTTCAGCTCAGGGAGTGAGAGTGAGATCCCCGGAATGGGTTGGGAAGTTGATTCATCGAGAACGGTTACTTCAAGATCCCCATAGGAGGGCAACCCGGGCACCAGGGCAACAGCAGATCCTTCCGTAGGCAGGAAACCGATTTCAGGATGGAGTTCTGCTTTTTTTGTGAGTTGGACATTATTGACTCCAATCAGCAGCGGTTCCACCCCTTCGAAAGAATCAGGTACGTTCAGATAGTGGTATTCGATCCGGCCATCCGGGAACATCTTCGCTTCGAATGCTACCGGCCAGCCATTTGCATCATCGAGTTGCAGCATGAACCACTCTACAACGAGAACCCCATCCACATTTTTAAGGTAGACATTGGCATCGGGTCTACCTGCGTAGCTCAATTCAGCCCAGAGCGGCGCCACAACACCGAACCGATTTGCGGCAGGACTCGATAGATCAGGGGGTACAACGTTTGAGACTCCGCCACTAACGTAGAGGAGTCCATTCGCACCGACTCTCACATGATCAAGGATATTGTCGTAATGCAGTTCCTGAAGGCTGTGGCTTTGTACGAGGTCTATATTGGCAAACTGGGAGGGATCCGTAAAATTGAGTACCTGAGCATCAGGGTCTTCCGCAAGTTCGATCCAGGCAAACTCTGCTGGCTCCCAGAAATACTCATGAATTCCTTCATATTGGAAAAACTTCACGTCGTCAATAAATAGCCCACTCCCCTCCCCGTTGTCTTCATCAAAGTCAGAACGAGCCCTGAAGCCCAATCGGGCATTGTATCCTGCATATGGGCTCAGATCAAGGAGTTTTGAGCGGCTGTCATAGCATTGGTTGCGATACGTCCATCCATCGAGCGAGGCCCCCCCCGGCGAGGGACGAGTTGACCAATCTATACCTACATTATACCAGCTTACTCCGTTGTTGATTGAAATCAGAATTTCGTAGTAATCGTCAAGGTTACTGTTATCCAATCCGATTACATCCGGCATATCACACCAGACATGGTAGCTCATGATCGTTCTAACCGAGGAGATGTAGAACTGCGGTGAAGCAAGAATATGATTGCAATTGCGGTCATTCGCTATGTGCCAGGAACGAGCACCGCTATTTGCAGATTCTTCGGTGATTTCCCAGCTTGAATCCACCTGTTCGACAGGAATCAGATCGGCAGGAATCGCTACCCCATCCGCGTTGTTTGACAGGAAGGTCGTGGTATTGTCATAAATCGAAACATCATCCACATGCATGCCCTTGTATGCAGAGTAGTTGGCAGCGGATTCAGATGCATCGCTTGCAAAACCAAACCGGAACTTCATATTGGGTTGACCGATAAAACTGGATAAATCGAAGGTCACAGCTACATAGTTACCGCCCGTAATATTACCGTACCAGCCGGGAATTGGTGTGCCCACCATCCCTGAACCGCTATCGTAGTAATAACCAAACAAACCACCATAGGCATAATTACTACCCGAATTGTACCCAAGGGAGGGACCTGGTAAGACTGCCCATGTGATCCCGCCATCGGTCGAGTACCATACGTTACAGGCATCCCAACTGTCATAGCTGGGATGATAAGCACCCCCTTCCAGGTACGCCTTCATCACGAACTGGAAGGTCAATCCGCTTGTGGCAGAGCTGAAGTCCAGGATCGGGGTTTCGAGGAACTGCAGCCAGTTGTTGTCATAGCCATTGTAGGGCAGGGTGGGAGCGATAACTCCGCACCACCAGGAATTGGTTCCGTTATAGCCTTCGTAGCTATCCACATGCCAGAATGCGCCCGGTTCAATGTTGCTGCCACGCCGTAATTGTCTTTCCCATCCCTGGTCGGTTTCAAATTCATAGGAGTGAAGCACCGTGAAGTATCCCAGGTCATCCAGCTCAGAATAATGATCATCGAGGAAGGGTGAAACAGGTCCGATTCTTCGGTTTTGTTCCTGGGTGTAGACCTCGAATTGAGGATGGATAAATGTTCTTTCTTCCAAGGGTTTGGCAAGCGAAAGCGTTGTGAAGGAAAGTACAAACAAAGAAGTGGCAAGTACTTTTAGATGAGTAAGGCTCATGACAGCCCCCCAGTGGCATGAGAATCAAGCTGATCAACCCATTTTAATTTATCAATACGTTGTCAGCAGACTGGAATGTCTGTTGAAAGTAACGTCTATTCCATTGGATACCTATTTCGTATCCCAGAAAATCGATTCCTTATACATTCGTTCCTCTCCGCGTATTATTTAAATGCAGCCTATCAGATGTAACGAAACAGCAAACGCACAAGCGTTTGCTTGTGCGTTGGATATGCCGTGCGCGAGGGGGGACTCGAACCCCCACACCCTTCCGGGCACCAGATCCTAAGTCTGGCGTGTCTGCCAATTCCACCACTCGCGCGGATGCTGCGCTGCAAAAATAGCGCTTTGCCTCCCCGACAACAACTGGGAGATAGTACTCTTCTCCCGAAAAGAAAACCCGGACCGAAGGCCCGGGTTCACAATCAAATGATATCCCCCTACCCGACGAGCTCTTCCTGCAAGTCGTACTGCTTGATGTAGTTCTCGATCAGGGCGACTTCTTCTTTATTGCCCATGAAGAGTGGGGTGCGCTGGTGCAGCTCGGTCGGGGTGATGTCGAGAACGTCAATGAGGCCATTGCTCGCGGCGCCGCCAGCGTTTTCGAGGATAAAAGCCATCGGGTTGGCCTCGTACATCAGGCGCAGCTTGCCCTGGGGCTTGCCGACTGTTCCCGGATACAGGAAGATGCCTCCGTAGAGCAGATTTCGGTGGAAGTCAGCGACCATCGATCCGATGTAACGAGCCGACATCGGTTTCTCAAGACCTTCCTCGCCAATGCCCTTGCAGCGTTCGACATACTTCCGCACACCGTCGGTCCACTTCGTCCAGTAGCTCTCGTTGACCGAGTAGATGCCGCATTTGTCCGGCAGCTTGATGTTCGGGTGGCTCAGTGCGAAGGTACCGACACTCGAATCAAAAGTGAAGCCGTGGACCCCCTGGCCAGACGAGTAAACCATCATGGTCGACGAGCCATAGATCACGTAGCCCGCCGCGACCAGGTTTCGACCCGGTTGCAGGAAGTCTTCGAGGGTACCAGATTCACCGGAAGGACTGATCCGTCGGTAAATCGCGAAGATCGAGCCGATGGAGACATTGGCATCAATGTTGGACGATCCGTCCAGCGGGTCCAGCAGCACGACATATTTGCCGCTGTTGGTGTAGGTCGGGCCCTGGATCAGTTCTTCGGCCTCCTCGGAGGCCATCGCGCAGACATGCCCGGAGTACTTCAGGATATGGAGAAAAAGGTCGTTGGCATACTCATCAAGTTTCCGGACCTCCTCACCTTGGACATTGACATCCCCGGTGAAACCTGTGATGTCGATCAGCCCCGCCTTGTTCACTTCGCGGCTGATGATTTTTGCAGTCAGAACTATTTCAGACATCAGGGCGGAAAACTCGCCTGTTGCCTTTGGATAACGCCGCCCCTCCATCGCGATCAGGCGATTGATCGAGATCAGCTCCTGGGCCACAGCTTCCTCCGAGATGATTCATTTTGTCGGTAAAAACGAAGTGCCTCCGGGGTGGACCGGAGGCAAATCATCTGTTGTTGTCGAACAAGATACGTTTGTTCGATACGAAGTGCAACGATAGACCCTCCGTCGCACGCAAAGTAAACGCAAACGTGAATCTTTCAGTTCTGTCAGGTCCTTAGCGAAGCGGAGACCTGACGGACAATCGCGCCTGAAGGCGCGAATCATGAGTCAGATCTGAGGATCTGACCCAACTCTCTGTCAACCCAACTCTCTGTCATCCCCAGCGCGATAGGCCATGACAATGGCCTTGCAGCCAAAGGCTGCTACCAGCGCGTCGGGGATCCCCTCCCCGCTCGCACCGCCTCGGGGATACCCGACGGCCCCAACACAAAAGACACTGTCCATCTGCTATGTTCCGTTCTGTCAGGTCCTTAGCGAAGCGGAGACCTGACAGACGTTTCGCGCCTTCGGGCGCGAATTGTGTGTCAGATCTGAGGATCTGACACAACACTTGTCAATCATTCCCGATCATGCCACGCAGCAGGAAGAGCCGGATCAGGGTCAGGATCGCACCTGCTGCTGCTGCGACATAGGTCCATGCGGCGGCGTTCAGGACCTTCTTCGCACCATCCGTTTCTGCCGGTACGACATAACCGTCCGTTGAAAGGATCGCGATTGCGCGACGGCTGGCATCAAATTCGACCGGCAGAGTCACCATGTGAAAGGCAACGACCAGGCTGAAGAGGATGATGCCAGCATCAATCAGACCGGGACTTGCGAAGAGAAAGCCGATGATCACAATTGGCCAGGCGAGGAAACTGCCGATTTGCACCGTGCCAGCCATCGCCCCGCGAAGCTTGAGCATCGAATAGCCATTGGCATGCTGAATCGCATGGCCGACCTCATGCGCCGCGACTGCCATCGCCGCGACACTAGGATTGGTGTAGTTCGCTTCGGATAGCACAACGCGCCGTTTCATTGGATCATAGTGATCCGAAAGAAAACCGGAGGTCGCTTCGACGGGGATATCGTTCAAGCCATTTTGGTCGAGGATGCGACGGGCCACCTGTGCCCCGGTCAAACCCGACTGGTTGGCGATACGACTGAACTTCTTGAACGCACGGTTGACTTTGCTCTGCGCCCAGACGGCAAGAATGATCGCCGGGATGAGCAGGACCATGGTCGGATCAAATATCGGGAAAAACATCGTTTCTTCTCCTTAACCGTCCCAGGAGGACGGGAATCATGAACGATAGCTGCTGAGGAACAGGGATCGTATCAGGAAAACGTACAACCCTCCCCCCCGGTTCCCACACCCCATCCTCTGAGGTACCAGGAGACTGCAAACGATACCGTTCTCCGGGGACCGCAGCCGTTTTGCGATTGCGCCGCTCTCGCCTGTCGTCTACTTTAACGCACGATTGTTGATGCAATGCCACCGGAGTTTCCCTGCATGATCAATTACCACCTGGCACGTGAAGAACTGGTCGACCAGCTCGAGCGGAAGGGAATCAAGGACAACCTCGTGCTCGCCGCTCTTCGTGAGATCCGGCGTCATGAGTTCGTCCCAACCAACCTCCGTGCCCGCGCCTACGAGGACAGCCCCCTTTCCATTGGGGAAGATCAGACCATCTCCCAGCCTTACATGGTGGCGCGCATGACCGAACTGCTCCAGCTACACGGGACAGAACGGGTGCTGGAAATCGGTACGGGGTCCGGGTACCAATCGATGGTACTCGCGAAATTGAGCGACCGGGTGTTTACTGTGGAGCGCATTGCATCGCTCGCGAAGGTCGCGAAGGAACGTTTCGAACGCCTCGAGTTGCGTAACGTCGTGCAGAAGGTGGGAGATGGATCGCTGGGATGGCGTGAATTTGCCCCTTACGATGCGATCATTGTGACTGCTGGCGCGCCGGAAATCCCGAATCGTCTCGTCGAACAGCTGGCGGAGGGTGGACGGATGGTAGTACCGACCGGCCCTAGGCGTGTGCAGGACCTGAAGGTGGTCCACAAAAAGGATGGCCGAATTACGACAACAAGTGCGGGTGGCTGTGTCTTTGTCCCGCTTATCGGAGGTGGTGGATGGCAGGAGTAATTCTATCGGTGGGGCAACAGGTTGCGGCCGCTGTGATTGAGATGCTTCAGGGTGTTCCGCCCTGGCTGATTGTTCTGTTGATCGCCGCCTTGCCGATTGTCGAACTGCGTCTCGCCCTGCCTATTGCCCTGCTGACCCTGAATATCCCCTGGCCCGAGGCCATCCTGTTTTCCATCCTCGGCAACATGTTGCCGATTCCCTTCATTCTATACCTGCTCGGTCCGGCAAGTCGTTTCCTCGTGCGCTGGCCGATCTTTGACCGTTTCTTCACCTGGCTTTTCGAACGCACAAAACGACGAAGTAAAAGTGTCGAACGGTTCGAAATTGTCGGGCTGATCCTCTTTGTCGCGATTCCATTACCTGTCACCGGGGCGTGGACCGGTTCGGTTGCCGCCTACTTGGCGGGCTTTCCCGTGTGGAGATCGTTCCTCTTCATCTTCATTGGTGTCTGCATTGCAGCAACAGTGGTTACCCTCGCAACCATGGGTGTCCTGGGTGCGGTCTCTCTGATCCAGTAACTTTTTGGGGTAGTACTGGGGTCATACGCCCGAGGAGTGACGGTGTGACAACAAAACCACACATGTCGTGCCGTTGGAACGAACAGGCGATTCACCCAGGACCTAAACCCCTGTTATTTATTCCTTAACAAAGTGGCACTCCTCTTGCAATATCGGTCATAGAGCCGATGAAGTGGATCGCAGCACCGGGTTCGATCCACCAGAACCAAGGGGAAACCAACATGACCCATGTAACAAACGATTTTCACCCTCCCATCCGTGGACGATCCGACAGCAGCAGGATGAAAGTAGTCGGGGTCGTCCTCTATCTCCTCTTGCTGGTTGGTCTTGTCCTGGTCGCGACTGCCGCTGATGCTGCGAGTTCCGATGATTATTACCAGCGACGCCCAGTGAGTGTCACGATCTATAAGGGGATCAGCCCCTACGGCACCAACTCTCATGATGTTCTCAACCATGTCGTGATTGACCTGACACGTGGACAATCGGCCCGCCTCGAAGGAATCGAGCTGAGTGTTATTGGCAACGAGGTCTATGAGGATGCCATTGGTGTCAACATCGGCACCTTTTACTCCGCTGTTGGGGGCAAAACAACAGGCATTCAGCTTTCCGGCGTGGCGTCCGCCACGGGTGATGATGTACGGGGCGTTCAGTTTGGCGGCCTCGCAGCTGTATCAGGTGGAGATGTCTCCTTCCTGCAGGCGGGTGGTCTGGCCGCGGTCAGTGGCGGATCGGTTACCGGACTGCAAATGAGCCTTTTTGCGTCTGTTGCCGGGGGTGATGTGCTCGGATTGCAGGGTGCAGGCCTCGCGGCGGTATCCGGTGGAGATGGCGGCTTAGTCCAACTTGGTGGATTTGCGGCAGTAGCCGGACAGGATGTCGGAGTGCAGGGCGGCGGCCTTGCCGCGGTTGCAGGAGGTGATGTCAAGGGTGGTCAAATCTCCCTCTTCGCCTCTGTCGCTGGTGGCTCAATGATCGGTGCCCAGGCTTCGGGTCTTGCTTCGGTGAGTGGATCGGATGGTGTTGGGCTGCAGCTTGGTGGCCTTGCAGCGGTAAACGGTGGGTCGTTCACTGGACTGCAGGCAGCCGGGCTTGCATCCATCACGGACGGTCCTGTCCATGGCCTTCAATTCGCCGGCCTGGCCAATGTCGCAGAAGAGAACTACTTTGCACAGATTGGTGGGATCAATGTATCAGAATACATGGTCGGTTTGCAGGCGGGTGGTATCAACGTGGCACAAGAAGGAACTGTCGCTCAAACCGGCCTCATCAATGTGGTCGAGGAAGGACGCGGTGTCCAAATCGGCCTGATGAATGTGATCGAGGAGGGACGTGGAGTCCAGCTCGGTCTGATGAACATCCTGATTGAAGAGGAAGGCATCATCCCGATTGGTCCCATCACGCGAACCCAGTACGGCCCGGAAAAAGTTGAAGTTTATTACGATGGGATCGGGACTGCGAATGTAGGGTACCGGACCGGTACGGAACGGTACAGCTCACTGCTGGCAATCGGTTTGAAACCGAGTGACCCGACCATCTGGACGTTAACGATGGGAACCGGCTACAAGTTTAATGTGGTCGATTATCGCGGCAAGCTCGAACTTGAGGGCGCCTGGCAGACCCTGAACGAGGGCGAATTCTGGAGCGAGAACCCGCATTGGATCGCTTCCGCCAAGCTCTTGTGGAGCTGGCAGTTTACCGACGAGTTCGGTGTCTTCCTCGGCCCGACGTATAACTACTACTATTCGAAGGTCAACGATGGTGCCAACCTGCTTTCGAGCGCAGCCGATGCACCCTCCAACGCTGGCGATCCCTTCACCAGCAGCTTCATTGGATTCCAGGCAGGTGTTCGAGTTTTCTAGACAGCACGTCACATCATTATAGCGGCAGGTTCCTGGAGTCAGGACCTGCCGTTTTCTGTTTTAAGAAAGTACTTTATACCATCCCCGTTTCACCTTCTAGGAGTAACCAATGAAATTAATAGATCTGTCTATCGACAATTCCAATCCAGCCCCGCTGATCACTTGTTGCTCCTACCATCACCCCAGCTGCAGTCCAACATCACACTTGTCACTGTGGTATGAAAGGAATCCTGTATGAAATCAATTCGCCTGCTGATTCCCGTATTCGCTCTCCTGGCTCAATTTCCTCTTTGCGCGAACACCTTCGAATTCCTGACAGCGCCGGATGGCTCCAGGGTTGAGGTGATGCGGGACGATTACGGTGTGCCCCACATCACTGCCGATAATGAAGCGGCAGTCTTCTTTGGCCAGGGATACACCATCGCCCAAGACCGTCTCTTCATGATGGACAAGTTCGCACGCACCGGCCGTGGCCGCTACGGCGAAATTCGTGGACAGGCTGTCGCTCATGTGGTAGATGTCGAATGGCGGAGGCGTGGGTTGAGTCCAGATGATATTGAAGCACTTCATGACACACTTTCCCCTGAACTGATGAATGTACTCGAGGCCTATACCGCCGGGGTGAACACCTGGATCGACAGTGTACGAAATGATCCGGAACGTTTGATGCCCGTCGAATACGCCGAGGCCCCGCTCGAGGACTGGACACCCGACAAGTGCCTTGGCGCCAGCTTGTACATGGCGCGATTGTTCGGATCAGGTGGTGGTTTTGAACTGGATCGCCTGTTGGAGTTGCAGGAACACGGCCAGGAGTGGTTTGACGAAAACCGTCCGATCAATGACCCGACGGCTCCGACGACCATTATCAACGGTTCCCCTCCAGAACCGCGTACATGGCACTATTCCGGACGACAGGTGCATCAAGAGGCGGTTCACCCGATTCAGGAATGGCGCAACCTGGTTCAGTACACCATGGAAAGTGAGGGATTGCCTACCACCTTCGGGAGCTTTGCGCTGACCATGCTACCGGAACGGACGACGGCTAATTCTACCATGCTGTATGGCGCACCACAGATGAGTATACCGGAACCTGGAAATGTCAATCGTGGCGCGGAACTGGAGGTGACATGCCCTACCATCCACATGGCAGGAATGCAATTTCCCGGAGTTCCCGGGGTGCTGATCGGACGTTCCGAATCCCTCGCCTGGACCTTCTGCAGCGGAAAAAGTGATAACAAGGACATTTACATCGACTCACTTCAGCTAACGGACAGAACCCGTTATCTCTACAACGGCGAATGGCGTCCGATGGAGACGATCGATGATACGATTCACTCGTACGATGCAAATTATTTCATCCGTCGCCACTACCGTACCCTGCACGGCCCAGTACTTGGATACGACTTCCCGAACAATTACGCGTTTACAATGAAGGAAGGGATGTACGGGCGCGAGCATCTGATGATCTACATGAACATCCGTACCAACCGTGCAACCACTGTCGAAGAATTCCGTGATGCCCTTGTGGGCATCCCCTACAGCTTCAACATCACGTACTGTGACAGTGATGGCCAAATTGGCTATGTACACATTGGACAGTACCATGACCGCAGTGATGGGGTTGATCCACGTCTGCCCCACTTCGGGGATGGCAGCGAAGAGTGGGGTGATTTTCTCAGTTTCGACGATCTGCCTCAGGCAACAGGTGCGGATCAGGATTATTTCGCCAACTGGAACAACAAACCGGCCCCATGGTGGGACAACAGCGATGAGGTCTACTGGGTTGGGAACGACCATGTGACCCAGATTTTTGACTTTATAACCAGCGAAGCGCTGCACAGCTTCGAACATCTCGAGAGCCTGGATGAAGTGCTGGATCGCCAGGGGAGCTACACTGAAATGATCAGTTGGGAGGATGATAACCACGCTCTCTCGCTCGGCGCGCCAGGACAGAGTGGATTCCTCTCACTCGACAGCATTCCGAGTCCTCATTACAACGACCAGTATGAGATGTTTCTGGAGCACGAGCACAAACCCTGGCTATTCGGTCCCTCCTGGACCGATGTGCCTCAAAGGCGAGTTACGGTCCCGGGTGGCTTTTCTCTCGATACAATCTACCCGAATCCATTCAACGGTATGACACGCGTTCAGCTCACACTCCACCAGCGTGGCTCCGTGAAGCTTGCTCTTTTTGATATTCTCGGACGGCAGGTCTGGAGCAGTCATCTGCCCGATGCAACGCCCGGTTCGCATCATCTAACCCTTGACCTGGAGGGCCGTGCCTCCGGTCTCTACGTGCTGCGAAGCAGTGTGAACAATTCTCCCGAACAGCTA
This sequence comes from bacterium, assembly GCA_020444265.1. Classification (GTDB taxonomy): domain Bacteria; phylum Electryoneota; class Electryoneia; order Electryoneales; family Electryoneaceae; genus JAHLLH01. Next base: position 525,069 of record JAHLLH010000003.1, on the reverse strand, counting down.
CGCAAACTGATTTTAGTGCGTTGAGCGGACACAAAGAACAGCCCCGGCTGATCGCCGGGGCTGTTGTCGCTGGTTTCCATCATCGAATCTGGATCAGTTCTTTCCCACCATCTTCTCGGGTCGAACCTTCTCATCGAACTCGGCTTCGGTCAGCAGACCGAGGGCGACAGCAGCTTCTTTCAGCGTGGTGCCTTCAGCGTGGGCCTTCTTGGCGACCTTTGCAGCGTTGTCGTAGCCGATATGCGGGTTCAGAGCGGTAACGAGCATCAGGCTCTCGCGCAGCAGCTGATTGATACGGTCAAGGTTCGGCTCGATGCCGACGACACAATTGTCGGTGAAGCTGACACAGGCATCGCCGATCAGACGGATCGACTGGAGCAGGTTATAGATCATGACGGGCTTGAAGACGTTCAGCTCGAAATGACCTGTGGCACCGCCCATGTTAATCGCGACATCATTGCCCATCACCTGTGCAGCCACCATTGTCATAGCTTCGGATTGGGTCGGGTTGACCTTACCCGGCATAATCGATGAACCGGGCTCGTTGGCAGGCAGGTTCAACTCGCCAATGCCGCAACGAGGGCCGCTGCCCAGCATACGGACATCGTTGGCGATCTTCATCAGGCTCGCAGCAATGGTCTTCAGCATGCCACTGGCGAAGACAACAGCATCATGCGCGGCGAGTGCCTCGAACTTGTTAGGGGCCGAGACAAATGGCAGATCGGTCAGGTCCGCAATGGTTTTTGCGGCCTTCACCGCGAATTCCGGATGCGTATTCAGCCCGGTACCGACCGCGGTTCCGCCAAGGGCCAATTCGTAAAGACCCGGCAATGCCATATCGATACGATCGAGGGCCATCGTCAACTGGTGCGCATAGCCACTGAATTCCTGACCGAGGGTCAGCGGGACTGCATCCATCAGGTGGGTCCGTCCGATCTTGATGATCGTATCCCACTCTTCGCTTTTATCTTTGAGTGCATTGCGAAGTTTGGTTACGCCCGGGATCAGGGTGTGGACCATTGCATCTGCGGCAGCAATGTGCATCGCCGTCGGGAAGGTGTCGTTCGAGGACTGCGCCTTATTGACATCATCGTTCGGATGGACCGGATCCTTCGACCCCATCACCCCGCCCGCGATTTCAATGGCACGGTTAGCAATGACCTCATTGACGTTCATGTTGGTCTGCGTACCCGAACCGGTTTGCCAGACAACAAGCGGGAAGTGGTCATTGAGCTTGCCAGCTATCACCTCGTCGGCCGCCTTGACAATCAGTTCGCCCTTTTCCTTCGGCAGGATGCCCAGTTCCATGTTGGTCAGGGCGGCGGACTTCTTCAGGATGCCGAAGGCACGAATCAACTCCGGCGGCATGGTTTCGCCACCGATCTTGAAATTCATCAGGCTGCGCGCAGTCTGAGCGCCATAATACCTGTTCGACGGGACCTTCATCTCGCCCATCGTATCCTTCTCGATCCGGTACTCCATGCTTCCGCCTCCTTCGGCCGCTCAGCAATGCGAAACGGCTTCGTTCAACAGGTTAAACACAGTTCGGACTCGACTGTGTGATAATTGTTTCAAGATGAGTAAGATAAGGCAAGGGGTCGGGTTTTGCACGAAGCTACCTCTCGTCAAATTGCGCAGATACGAGGAGCAGCTCTCTAGAGAACAAGATGTTAGGTGACCCTACCGACGAAAGGGTGATCCTCCTCTACCCTACTTCGAGGCGAGCATCTCAACCCAGTCGGCCCACTCTCTCTCCCAAGCTTCGAGGGCAATCTTGTGCTCCTCATCGTTCATCCCAGAATAGGTAAACGAATCGAGGATCATCTGTTTGATGTCGGCAATGGAAAGGTCCCAGGCAGAGGTGGCGGCGACCCAATCATAAGCCCAGCGGTAACGCATCATGCCGGGATCATCGGGGCTGAGGACAATCGGCACCCCTCGTGCCAGGTATTCCACCGCCGGATGGTTACGCAGATCAACCACATAGCCGAGCGCCTGGTTCGAGATGGGGCAGATTTCGACGGCAACATCTTTTTTGATGGCGCGTTCGACCAGGGATGGATGGGTCCAGAGGGCGTAGCCATGCCCGATCCGTTTGGCATCGAGCAGGAACGCATCGAAGAGGTTCTCATTGTCGAGACGGTTGCTCTCTCCGCTGTGGATGCAGGGACGCAGTTCGACACCGAGGCTGTCGGCGTAACGGTGCGCGTCCAGCAGGGCATCTAACATGTCAAGGTTGGTGGCCGCTTGATCTTCCTCGCTGACCAAATCGTAGCCAACGATCATCGTCGGGAAGGTAATTTTGAGATCAACCACGGTTCTCAGGTAGTCACGGACCCGGTCCACACTGCTCCAACGGCTGATCGAACCGACCAGCTTCAGGTCAAAATTGGGATGATCCTGGCGAATCTCGTCACGGATGCTGATCCAGTTCTCAACGGTCTCCTCAGGTGTCCCCTGCCTGCCATTCGCTTTCCGGCCACCGTCCACGTAGGTGTGAAACTCGACGTATTGCACATTTTGTTCGGCCAGTTCACGACAGGTATTGGCCATGTAGTCACGCCAGACGGCCGGGTTACTTTCCAGCCCCCACATGCGAGAGAAATTGCCCTCGAAATGGTCCCAGATGTCGCCCTTGCCATAATCCTCGAGTCCGAGGGTGATTGATTCGATCAACTCGCGGTCAAACGCGGGCTTGTCCGTCGCCAAGCCACGCTCATAGATCACCTTCGACCATTTGGGTCCGGGTGGTTGCTTGGCCCAACGTAGTGCACCTGTTGGCAGCCAGAGGGTGTCCCGTCCCTGGTAGATGTAGACATGAGGATCATAGGTCGCTTCCAGCAGCATATCGAAGGAACCGGTTGCGCTGGGGTGGGCATGCAGCATGCCGCCTTTGGGGAGGGCATCCATGATCGGCAGCAACGGGCTTGCATCGTAGGCCGCACGGACCTCGTGGAAACGATTTGCCGGGGGATACTGCCAGGTGGCGAGGGTGTCCCATTCCTGCTTGAGACGTTCCAAGGCGGCATCGGCAGCGAGCTCCTTTTCATCCAGCTCGAGGGAAGCCGAGCGCCGTGAGGAGCGGTCCAGTTCGATCATCTGCGCTCGTTGATCGAGGTAGTCCTGCTTTTCGAGTGGGACATCGCCGCCGTACACGACAGCGGGGAATAGCAGAAGCAGGGGTAGCAACTGGCGGAAGATTTGGCGCATGGGACAGCTCCTCAAATGGTTGCCTGAAAGAAACGCCCTCCCGCAGCCTGGATCAAGGCTGGAGAGGGGCAAGGGCGCGGGAGGAGCGAGGAACCCCATGGTCAAAAAGGTACAAATGGTTGCCTCAGGTCCAAGGATCTGACGCTTTTTAACTCTATGAATAAACCCGACTTGCAAGCAAGTCGGGCCACCCTTATTGGGATATTCTCATTCAGAAAACTAGATCTTTTCGACCAGTGTATCCACCAGCTTTTTAATCCCCTTCGCCACATCGGCGACCCAGGGGCCGAGCTGGTAGGCGGGTGTCGAGATCACCCTGTTGGCCTCGTCGAGGACGACCTCATCCACCGTGCAGGCGACATGGGTCGCACCCATCTCTGTGACCGCTGGTGAAGAAGGATCATCCGCCGCGCCGACCGTCACCTTCACCTGCTTGCCCGCATCGGCGAAGATTTTCGCGATCAGCGCCGGGGCGATGCAGATCGGGGCGACCCACTTGCCCTGGTTGTGGAAATCCATCACCAGCTTGGCGAGGTCCCTATCGACCGAACAATTCGCCCCCTGGACGGCAAAGGTGCTGAGGTTCTTTGCCGCGCCGTAGCCGCCGGGCAGGACAATGGCATCGAAATCGGACGCCTTCGCCTCACTCAAGGGCTTGATGTTGCCGCGCGCGATCCGTGCCGCTTCTACCAACACATTCCGGCTTTCACCTTCTGCCGGTTCGCCCTTCACATGATCGATCACATGCATCTGCGGCTTGTCCGGCGCAAAACACTGCACCTCGGCACCCGCCTCATCCAGATAGAGCAACGTCAGCACAGCCTCGTGCAATTCGCTGCCATCATACACCCCACTACCGGAAAGAATCACTGCGATCTTGGGCATGGTATCCCCCTGGAAACCTTTATCCTCTTCACTTTTCTCACATAACAAAGAGTAATCACTCCTCATCCAAACAGCAAGCAACCCACAGCACAAGCATCAACTCCGCCTGCCCAAATAGAGAAACGACAGGTCCATTCGACCTGCCGCGACATCACCGCAATCTATATCTGAAAGTACAGTTCACCGTATCAGGGTCACTCGCTGCTGCTCATTTCCATGATCCGTGTGCATCTGCACGATGTAAACCCCGGAACTCATGAAGTCGCCATCGAGAGTAAACCGATGCGTCCCCTTGGACTGCACCCCATCGAAGATTTGAACGACCTCCCTACCCAAAATGTCATAGACGGATACATTCATCTCGCCTTTTACAGGAAGATGGCAGCTGATCAGGGTTTTCGAATTGAATGGATTAGGGTGAACGTCCAGCAAATCGAATTGAACCGGGTTGAAGGAGTGAGATTCTTCGTCAACACCTAAATCTTCCAGATCAAGATAGACAAGCCCACAACTGGTTCCCGCCCAGAGTCTATCACGGAATGGATCGTACTTCACTTCATAGGCATAACGCCCGTACTCTTCGCCCGGCAGTTCCAGTAGGCCACTTTCCCATGTCCATCCACCATCAAACGAAACATAGGGATTCCGGTCCACATCGGATACTTCGACAAGAATAAAACCCCTTTCCCTGTGAATGACTTCCCAGTCAAAGACGAAGTTGTGCGACAATTCGCCTCGGGACTCCCAAGTCCCATCCGGGAACATCGCCCAAACCTGTGATTCCACGGATACGAGAAGTGTATCCCCCATCCATCGTGGTTCATTTTCAGTTGAACCAAGCGAAGGGAATCCCAAAGGTGGATTTTCCCAGCTTACACCAAAATCATTAGATACGAATAGCTCATTTGAATGGGAAACGACAGCTACCTTTTCTCCAGCAACATTATTTTCGAGAATGGCATCCGCCCATGGCATCACATGCTCTTCCCACGTCTGTCCAGTGTCAGAAGATGTCCAATAGGGTGTCTGATAGTATCCAGGAGCTAACGCAAGGAGGTTTACTGGACCACCGGTTGTATCCGCATTCACTTTCAAATACTTGTATCTATTGTCCACCCATGGCAGTCGACGCATAAGACTTGGCTCATCATTGTTCGACAAAACCAGGAATGCTTCAGCTGAATTATCCGAATAAGTAAGTATTCTGTGATGGCTTAATTGAAAATCGCCTTTATCTATGATATAGGGCAACCAGTATTGATACAGCTCATTTTCAAATGGATGCAAAATTTCTGTAAACTCCAACCCATCACTACCACTACGGAAAGACTGGCCCCCGTAGGTTAATAGACTGATGCCCCCCTGATGAACCTCTAATGAAGTACTGACATTTTGTGCGGCACCTACATCCGGCATTGGAACTGCAGACCACTGAGAAGCACCAGCAGCAAGGGAATAAACACCTCGACCAAGCAAAGATGCGTAAACAGTTTGAGATTCAAGGTTCAGGTTCAAACCTGGAACATATACATTGGCCTGCGGCAAGCCATTCTCAACAACTGACCAGGATGTTCCAAGATCATGGGAGGAATACAGCCCAGAAGCAGTGCCTGTTGTGTACAGAACTCCATTCTGGTTGAGAACAGTATGAAGCAACGAACTGATGGGTAAATCGCTGCCCGATAACTCCCAAGTCTCACCGCTATTAAAACTGCGTGCAAAACATAATTGATTATCATTATAACTCTTGAAGCCTACAAAAAGCGTGTCAGGTGACATAGCAAAGAAACTTTTTATCCGCCATCCCTCGTCCAACCCGATGCCTTCCGGGGTTAGAAATATATCCCAGCTCTCACCTCTATCCATACTTCGATATACCATTCCATCGTCATAGCTTAGACTATACCCAAGCAAATACAGGATTTCAGGGTGTGCTATATCCTGGTGCAACCAGTTCGGCCCCAGACCCTGGTATTCCATTTCAATGGTTTCCCACGATTCACCAGCGTCTATACTTCGTTGGACAACATCTGTTACGCAACGATAGCGATAAACCGGGTTTTCCTTATCGAACGCATAAAAACTGTCATGAAGGTTTTCATAATTCCGATGCCAAGTTTCGCCCTGATCTTCTGTATACCAGGTAACCACTGATCCTTGAGCTGGAAAATTGGCTTGAGCCTGGATTACACAACGTTGAATGTCACTGTCGAAGGCGACAATTGAGCTACGTGAATAGGTACTCGAAGAAGAAATCCGACTATTAATTGGGATCCAATTCTCCCCACCGTCGGTTGTTTTCCAAAAACCACTCTCATGCAAGCAGAGTAGTCCAACCTGCTGTTCTGCATCAAACACCGCACTCCTAGCTTGAACTCCACCAAAATTCACCGTTTCGAAGGTCGCCCCATAGGCGATTGATGCAAGGATAATGAGGGTTGAAGAAAGAACGAGTCGCATTATTGCCTCATTAAAAAAGTACACTACGCAGGGCGGCTAACCCGCGTTGTGATTTTCATACACTTCCACCTATCCCCCTTCTATTTCCCCGGCAATTTGATCCCGTATTGCTCGATCTTACGGTCGAGGGTGGTGCGGGCGATGTTCAAGAGGTCGCAGGCCTGCTTCTTTTTCCAGCCGACGCATTGAAGCGTGTGGATGATGTAACGCTTCTCCATCTCGTCGAGGGGGACAATTTCTTCCGGGAAACGGAACCCGCCCTTGGTCGCCTCGTCCTCGCTGTGCTTCTCGGGCGCAAATTCAGGCAGGTACTCGGGCAACAGGACATCGCCCTTGGCCATGACGACGGCATGACGCAGGATGTTTTCCAGTTCGCGCACGTTGCCCGGGTAGCTGTGTTTCTTCAGCTTGTCAAAGGTGTCGGGATCGACGCGACGGATCGGGCTGCCTTGCTCGCGGTTGATCTTGTCGATCAGGAACTCGGCGAGACGTGGGATGTCCTCGCGTCGTTCACGCAGCGGCGGCACCTCGATTTTGACGACCGCTAGACGGTAATACAAGTCCTCACGGAAACTGCCTTCGGCGACCATTTTTTCCAGGTCACGGTGAGTTGCTGCCATCACACGAGCCGTGAAGTCGAGCTTCTTCGTTCCACCGACACGTGTGAATTCGCGTTCCTGCAATACCCGCAATAGCTTGGCCTGCATCGCCAGGGGCATGTCGCCGATTTCATCGAGGAAAACCGTCCCCTCCCCCGCCACTTCAAACTTGCCCTGCGACTGGGCAATGGCACCGGTGAAGGAGCCCTTCTCATGGCCGAAGAGCTCGCTCTCGATCAACCCTTCCGGGATGGCGGAGCAGTTGATCGCGACAAAGGGCATGTCCTTGACCGGACTGTTATAATGGATCGCCTTGGTGATCAACTCTTTGCCGGTGCCGGATTCGCCATTGACCAGAACGCTGACACGGCTCATCGTCACCTGCCCGATGGTCTTGAAAATCTCCTGCATCGCCGGGGTCGATCCAACCAGGTTGTTCATCCGGTACTGCGCGGAGATTTCGTGCAGGATCTTGTGCAGCCGGCGTTCTTTTTTCACCGTCTCCAGCGCACGGTCGATGATCAGTTCGAGCTCATCGGGATCAATCGGCTTCCGGACATACTCAAAGGCGCCGAGTTGCATCGCACGGATGGTTGTTTCCATGTCCTCATAGGCCGTAATCATGATGACCGGAAGATCGATCTCCTCTTCGCGCAGCTTACTCAGCAGGGTGATGCCATCCATCTTCGGCATACGGATGTCTGCGACAATAATATCGGGGTCAGCAAGGGTTGCGAGTTTCAACCCCTCCTGGCCATCATGGCAGACTTCCCACTCGTACTTCTCCTCCCCCACATTCAGCACGATGGATTCGGTCAGTTTTACATCATCATCGATCAGAAGGATCGTCGGCATGTGTTCGGCTCCTTAATAATCAAGTCGGTACCACCTTCAAGGCGGACGGATCGTCAAGGTGGGAAGGTGGTGAAGGCGGCAGACGCAGACTGAAGGTGGTCCCTGCACCAATCTCGGTCGTGTAATCGAGTTCGCCGCCGTGCTCCTGCACAAATTTCAGCGCATTGGCCAGCCCGAGGCCGGTCCCTTGCGCTTTGGTGGTAAAGAAAGGGTTGAAGACTTCACGTCTCAGCTCTTCGGAAATTCCCGGCCCCTCATCCTCTACCTGAATCTCCAGACCGGCGCCATAAGCGAGGGCAGCGAGACGAATCGTCCCGCCTTCCTCCATCGCTTGGGCAGCGTTGATGATCAGGTTCAGCAGCGCCCGGATAAGACGGTTGTCATCGGCCCGAATTTCGGGAGCATCTTCGTCTATCTCGACGATGGCTTGAATGTTCCGGTCCTGCAACTCCGATTCGGCCAGCTCAAGACTCTGCTCGATCAGGTACTGGGCCGTCGTTGGCTGGACGACAAGTTTGGTTCGTCTCGCGAACGACATCAGCTCGGTCACAATCGCATCAAGTCGCCCAATCTCATCGAGGCTGATCTGGATACGGCGTTCGTTGCGGTCTGCCAGATTCGCCGTCTTTCGCAACCCCTGCAGATTCATCTTGATCGAGGTGAGAGGGTTGCGGATTTCATGGGCAATTCCGCTGGCAAGCTGGCCGATGGAGACGAGCTTCTCACTCTCGAACAAGCGCTGGTTGGTCTCGGAAAGGTGACGGATCATCACGACCTGGTCGACACCGGACGCAATCACCGGTACCAGGTCCCCCAGCAGCTCTACTTCTGCGCTGGAAAGAGGCTTACCATCCTTTTTCTCACCGAGCAACAACAGACCGACAAGACGGTCGCGGTGGGTCAGGACTTCGGTCACCGCTGCAGTCAGAGGGGTCAACGTTTCCCCATCCCCAAGGTCGATGTTGGGCTCATCCTCACGGACTCGTTCCACATCTTTCAGGATCTTGCCATCCTTGCGGTGCAAGTGTGTCACTTCGAGGGCGAAGGGTTGGTCGTAGTAGAGGGTGAGCTGCATGTCATCAATCTGGAAGAGTTCTTCCAGGTGGCTGAGTACAATTTCCGCGGCCTCTTCCACCAGGGTGCAATTGCTAAGGGATTCAGACAGGAGACGCGATCGTTGCCGCAGCTCGAGGTTGCGACGCATCACCGTCTTGCTCAACAGGCCGCTGATCAGGTGACGCAGGCCGATGTAGATGCCACCGATCAGGAGAATCGTGATGGTGTAGAGAATCCAGTCGGGGACACTGAAAGGATCCAAGAGGAGGTGAAAGAGGGTGACGAGTGCAAAAAAGCCACCGACACTTACAGCGGTGAAGAGAGAGTAGACCAGGAAACGTCTGCCAAGTCCCCATCGTGATGTCTGACTCAATTCTTCCATGCCGTACCCTTATACGGACTTCTCCGTCCAACATCAAGGCCAGCCGCTTAGTCTGTCGCGTTAAACTGCTCCAGCGCTTTTTCCGACAGGTTGGCCCACGGTTGCTGCTCTTCCATACCGGCTGCATCTTCGAACTGCTTTCTCGCCTTTTCGAATTGCCCAAGGTCGAGGTAGACGCAGGCAGTAAGGTAACGGACGACAGCCTGCCCGGGGGATAATAATGTTGCATTTTGCAACACTTTTTCCGCATCGATCTCGTATCCCGAGAGTCCATCCTGAACAATCCGCCAGGCGCGTAACACCGCAGCGCGAGCCTCGTTATCCCGACTCGAGTAAGACTCGGCTGCACGCTGATAGAGTCCTGCCGCCAACTCCCACTGGTCATGGACGATGGCACTGTCCCCGCGCTGCACCGCCCAGGTAGCCTGAATGCGCATCTGCTTCACAATTACCGACATCGTTGTATGAAGCTGGTCCAACAGCTCCGAGCCAGCGAATGCCTCCTTATATCCGAGGAGTGTGTCCGCGAGGGCAAAGTCACCCCGTCGCACGGCAAGCCGGGTCAGTTTCCGTCCCAAACGAGGTTGCTCGATCATGTAGATTGGAGCAGCCGGACGCCAGATGTTATAAGCCTCAATTGTATCGCCCAGTGCCCAGGCTGCATCGCCGGTATAGCGACGTACTTTCCAATCTTCGGAATGCTTTTCGAGGTGACGCTGGCCGCGTTCCATCACCTCGGTATACTCCCGCTTTTCGAGATCGCGGTACATTCGTGTCGAGAGGTTGGCGCAACCGTTCAATCCGAACAGGATAAGCAGGGTGACCGGCAGGATGACTTGGAGTCGACTCATACCTTCCTCCCGCTCGTCGTAGTACTCGATCCATCACCCAGAAGTGCACTCGGTAGACGAGTCAGGATCAGTTGGACAATGAGACCAACAAGAACGCCACTCAGCACCGCGGTAATCAAACTCGGTCCAGCGAAAGCAAGCAGGGAGGTGTGGCGAACCAGCAATGCGGTTGCCACCAGAAACTGGACCAACATGTGGAAGAATGCACCAGCAGCGGATAGACCGACCGGCCCGATAAACCTCCCCCCCGCCCAGTTCAGCAACGCCATCACCAACACCGCGACCATCGCCCCGCTGAACGAGAGCAGGAAGGATGGACTTGCCCAAGTCCCGAACAGCAGGGCAACCACCGCCGTTCGAGCCAGATTCACAAAGAGTGCAGAGGTCCAGCCCATGGTCAGGAGGACGAGCAGCGCTGCTCCATTGGCAAGCCCTAGCCGGACCCACGGCAGTGGAGTCGGTAACAGCCGTTCAATGCCGGCAATCGCTACTCCAATAGCGGTCCACAATGCGATACGAGCCGTGCGACGGGAAGCGTTCAGCAGTCGGATTGAGCTGTCGGGACGTGAACTCATCAGCCTGTGACCCCGTCAACACCGTCGTCGGCATCCCCCTCGACACGAATTGCGACATGATTGGGGACACAAAGGATGGTCTGGCCACGACTCAGGACACGGCCCATGCGAACACAGAGTTTATGCGGGCAGGGGGAGTCGACGATTCGGACGCCATCGGCATCGCTGACGATGGTGGTGATCCCCAACGGTCCTTCGACCTCAAGCTCAGCCTCCTCCCCGACAGGAAGGATGGCGGCACGTTCCCCATTAACCGTAACCACCGCATGCTGCCCTGTTGGCAATTGGATGGTCATGGCTGTCACACCCGCGGAAAGGGCTAGGAGGAGAATGATAATGATCCAATCCCCCGGCCGCAGCTTGAGGGTGAATCGCTTCATCTCTTGTCCACCCGGGCGATGGTCAAGGTTACTGCCCCACCCATGTATCCAATCATTTTGATTGGTCCGTAGCCGACATCATGTAGATGGTTCTTCAGCTGGGTCGGAGACCAGAAACTTTTCGAAGATTGTGCGAGGTAGCTGTAAGCATGTTTGTGGCCGCTGACCAGTCCACCAATCAGGGGCAGTACTTTTTCGAGGTAGAAGCGCACCAGCGGTCCACCCCACCCGCCGGATTCCTGGGCGAGGAACTCCAGAAACACCGCCTTGCCACCTGGTTTCAGCACTCGATGGATCTCTGTAAGTCCTTCCATTGGCCGTTCGAAGTTTCGCAGACCGAAGGCAACGGTCACCCCATCGAAACACTCATCCTCAAATGGGAGTTGTTCAGCTCCACAGAGAAATGCATCGACAGAACCGAGGGCAGGACGATTTTTCAAAATCCGCAGCAGTTCAATCGAAGGATCACCGGCGGTCCACTGGCTTCCCGGGACGAGACGTAGTCCAGTCTGCGCCACATCACCGCTGCCTGCTGCAAGGTCAAGCCAGTGCTGGCCAGCTGAGACACCGCCCAGACGGATGGCACGGTTCCGCCAGATACGGTCCGTACCAACACTCAGGATACGGTTGAGACGGTCATAGGTCGGAGCGATGCTGTCGAACATCGCTGCGACTTCATGCCGTTTCTTCGACTCTGCGGATGGGTGATTCGGTTTCATCATCGCCAAAGATAAGCCAAACGCGACCCATTGGGGGTCGCGTTTGATTGGTTTCGTCCCTCGAGGGTATCACTTGACCAGGGTTGCGCGACGGATCGTCTGCTGCTCGCCGACCTTCACTTTCAGCAGGTAGAGACCACTACTCAGTTCGTTGCCTGGCTGCCAGTTAATCCTATGATCCCCCGCAGACAGTACACCGCGTTCTACTACACCAACTTGACGTCCTAACAGGTCAAACACCTGCATTCGTACAGGGGACGGCCTGGTCAGGGTAATCCGAAGGTTCGTCGCCGCGTTAAAGGGGTTCGGCCAAGGTTCAGTTACGATATAGGTTGAGGGTATGACTGGGTTTTCATCTACATTCAGCAGGCTATAGTGGCAGAGGATGGTCCTTTCCGGGTCGAATGCGAAGGTGGTCGGCATGAAATCAAGGTTGTGTATCTCAACCACTTGGGCATCAACAGCCTCAACTTCCACTCGCACGAGGGTATCCAGCGCACCTGAGCGGAGTAGAACAGGTAGTGGTGTCGAGAACAATGGGGCATTCTGCTGAATCTGATTGATCGTCAAGCTGGCAGAATTACCGAACTCATCATCCTCCCAAGTCTCCAGCGCGCCAACCTGGTAAACCGGGAATCCCTGCCCATAGATCCACTGATCGAAAAAGGCTGACAGATCCATGCCGGATGCTGTTTCAAAATCTTCCTGCAATTCCGCCGTATTCGCGCTCCCATAGGCGTGGTTTTGCCCATAGAGCTGCATCCCTGCGAAGAAATCCTCATCCCCGACAACCCAGCGGAGCATGTGGAGGATCAAGCCACCCTTGTCGTAGACCGTGGAGCTGAACAGCATGTCGATTCCATTCGCTGGATCGTACGGCGGATCATAGATTGGGAAACGGAAATTCGCATCTTCGTTGAAATAGGATTGCCGTTTGTTGGTGATGTTGTTCTGCAAGGCTGCTTCAGACTGGTACTCGGACCAGAGGAATTCGGTGTAGGTAGCGAAGCCCTCATTCAGCCAGATGTTGCGAAAATCCACCGGACCAACCCAGTCGCCAAACCATTGATGGCCCAACTCATGGGCGACAATACCCTCGAACTGACGGTTGCCATCGCCTACGAGACGAGAGCCATAGGTGGTGCAGCCCTGGTGCTCCATCGCACCCCAGCCGCCGAAAATAGGCGCTACTGCCTGTTCGTATTTGGCGAAGGGATACTCCCCGAACTGGGACTCGAACAGTACGAGCATTTCACTGGTACGGCCAAAATCATAGACCATATCCGCTTCATCATCCGGGTAGACCCAATAGCCGATTTCAGTATCATTTGCTCCAGCTGGATCATCTTCAACAAAGCTGTAGGGTGATGCGGAAATAGCGATCAGATAGGTAGAGATGGGATCAGTGTTCTCGTAGGTCGTCATGAACAAACCATCGCCAAGATCAGCTCGTTCGACAAACGCACCGTTTGAGGCGACTTGGTAAGCCTCGGGCAAAATGACGGACATTGTATGGGTCACTTTATCGAAAGGCAAGTCATAGCAGGCCAGCCAGCGACGGGTACCATAGGGCTCACCGAATGTGTAGGCAACATCTGACACCCCAGAGAAATAGAAGCCGCCATCATAGTCGTTGTTGGCACGGAACGGGACGGTGTACTCAATGCTGACGGTAAACTCATCGCCCACACCCATAGCAGAAGAGAGGGTCACTAACACAACTCCGTCTTCATAGCTGTACTCGGCAGCGACCTCATTCACCTCGACCGTTGTGATTGTCGCAAACTCAAGGTGAACATCGACTTCCGTCAGCTCTTCCACTTCGCTCAAAGCGGTCATCGTAACCGATCCAGCCAGGACCCTGCTCTCGAGATCAGGTTCGAGGATGATTTCCAGATCCTGGGCATCGTAGGAGTGGCTGCTGTCAGCATTGATGGCGCGGTAGTCCCAACCATTGCCAGCGAGGAAACGTTCACTCGCCTTGTCACCGTGAATGTGACCGGGACTGCGAAGAGTGGTCCCCTTCCATTGTTCGGCGACGGGTACGGCACTCGCGGCGGATACCAGGCCGACTGTTATCAGGCAGGCTGCACAAAGCTTCCAGAAAGACTTCATCGTTCCCTCGTGTGTTCAGGATCTCTTCCACCCTTCCAACAATATAGGGAAATCCCCGCTTGAAGTCCTCCCGGACCTACCGTACTTTCTGCACGACAAGTGTTCGAAAGGGATGCTGTGCAGCAATTCGCCCGGTTCACTCTTCTGCTGGTTTCTGTCTTTCTCCTGCTGTCAGCAGTGGTTCAGGGGCAGGATAACCCTCGGGACCGTCTAGATCGGCTGCGTGCCGAGCTGGACAGCCTCTCCTCCGTTCTTGATTCCTACGCAGCCAGTGAACGGGACCTGACAGGCCGGATCAATGCTCTCGACCAGCAAATAGTGACTCGTCGGCGATTGATCCGTGAACTGGGAAGCCAACGCCAGCGAGAACAGGCCGCGGTCAGGACATTTGATCGTCGCATTTCCAACGGTCAGTCGAACTTGGCAGGAGTTCGGGTCCGTCTGAACCGTACCAGCGAGGAAGTACGTCACCTCGAGGATCTGATTCGCGAACGAGCCATCTTCCTTTACAAACATGGCAGCCGTCAATCCTTGCGCTTCCTGCTCGCGGCGGAGAACCCAGGTGATTTTGTCAGACGCAGGCTTTACGTCGAGCGAATTACCGACCGGGACAGGAAAAACCTGGAAGCGTTGCGCGACGCTCAACAGCGCCACAGCCGAAACGAGCGCGACCTCGAAGAAACGATTGCCGATCTGCGTCAGGCACGAGAGCAGAAAGCACAATCGGTGAAACGGATCGAAGGATTGGTAGCAGAAACTCGGCAGGAACGGTCCAGGCTTGAGCAGGACCGTGGCCATCTCGACAACCTGATGGCTGATGTCAAACGGGACAAGCAATCTGTCCAGTCCTTGATTGAGGACCGGAAAAACGCCTTGAAACAAGTCGAGGACTGGATTGCATCGCTCGAGAGGGAACGAGCCCGCGGTGGGATCCAGGAAATCAACGTGTCACGCCGTGCTGGAGACATTGTCATTCGTCCGGTTGAGAGTTTTGCAAGCTTCTCCAGTGCGCGCGGAAAGCTCCCCTGGCCTTTAAAAGGACCAATTGTCAGTCGGTTTGGACTCGAGCGGAACAAGATCACCGGAACCTTGACCGAAAACCCGGGCATCGACATCCGTGCTCGCGAGGGAACGGAAGTTCTCTCGGTGCAGGGAGGCGTTTGCACGAGGATTACCTATCTTCGCGGATTCGGGACAACGGTTCTGATTGATCATGGTGATGGTTATTATACCGTCTACGCACACCTCGGAGATGTCTGGATCAGCGAGGGGGAACGTGTCGAAGCGGGTCGTGTGATCGGAACCGTAGGCAGCGGGGTTGGCGATAGCGAAACCCTGCACTTCCAGGTCTGGCATAAGCGCCAGAAGGAAGACCCGCTAAAATGGCTGGGGTAGTCCACTGGCCCGACACTTCAGTGTCGGGTATCTTCGGAGTACGGTGTACCGAGTACGGAGGTCAGAGTACGTGCTTCAGAATGCAGGGCTTGCACTTCGGACGAATCCCGACACAACCGTCCACCGGGAAGGGGATCCCCGACGCTTCCCGGTTCGCTTCGCGAACGAGCCCGTTTTAACGGGCTTGGAAGCTGGGGATGACAGACTAGTGTTGAAAATACTTCCATGAGCGACGATATACTTACGTCAGACACACCGACCGATCTGCCAAACCTGGTTGGGCAACAGCGCCAGAAAGAGGTGGTGCTGCGTGCGGTGCGGACAGACCGTATCCCGCATGCCTATCTCTTTCTCGGACCCCTGGGAGTCGGGAAAGAAGCGGCGGCGCTCGACCTGGCGCGAGCCCTGCTCTGTCTCTCGCATCACCGTGGACACGGCACCACTCCCGCCCAGGTACCCTGCGGCGATTGCCCGAGCTGTGCTCAGACGAACCGCCTGGCGCACCCGAATTTGAAAGTTCTCTTTCCCTTGCCCAAACCGAAGAAATCATCCGGGGATGAGCAGGAAGATGCAGAAGCGTGGTCCGATGCCCAGCGCAAACAGATCGAAGAGGCCCTCGCTGCCAAAGCAAAGGATGCCTACTCTCCGCTGAACGTTCAAGGTGGATCGGAGATTTTGATCGAGCAAATCCGTGTTCTGCGCGGGGAATTTCGCTTAACTTCTTTCTCCGGTGGCTGGAGGGTCGTTGTCATCAGCCAAGCGGATCGTTTGCGTGTCCAGGCGGCGAACGCCTTCCTCAAGCTGCTGGAAGAACCACCGGACAATGTGCTGTTCCTGCTGACATCGTCCCGTGAGTCGAAATTATTGCAGACGATCATCTCCCGGTGCCAGATCCTGCGGTTCCCACCGTTGCCGGAAGATGTGTTGACACATGAACTTATAGGTCGCCGTAACGTCGCGCAGCAGACCGCCGAAGCGAGTGCGAGACTGGCTGGAGGTAGCTGGAGCCAGGCGATTCGCTGGGCTGAAGCAAACCCTGCGGCAGAGATGGAAAAGGCAGTCAAACTCCTGAGATCCCTGGTTAAGGGTGATCCGGGAGTGCTGGATGGGCTGGTCGAAGAATGGTCGGCCCCCTCCAAATCCGAGGAGTTTGGCAATCTCCTGCTGCTCCTGGGCAAGTGGATCAGGGATGTGCAGCGTCTGGATGCCAACCCGTCCGGGCATCCGGAACTTGCGAAGGACAGCGCTCTTGCGAAGTTCACCAAGTTTACGGAAGGACGGGATCATGCACGGGCCATCGAGCTGATCGAAGAAGCTCGCCTCGACCTGGAAAGAAACGTTCAGCCGGGGTTTGTTGCCCATCATTTGTTTGTTCACCTGTGGCGTCAGCTTTTTGCCAGGCAGGACTCCACAGTCTGAATAAAGCGTCCGCAAAATGTGCGGATGCACAAGGAGAATAAATGCGACTCCTGGAAGTTGAGTTTAAAGGCAGGCGCAAAGGAATCTTTCAGAATCCACAAGAATTTCCCCTCCGGCCCAATGACATGGTCATAGTCCAGGCCGACCGGGGTGAAGATATTGGGCGTATCAGCCTTGTTGGTGACGAGTGGCAGACGATCCTGAACGGGTACAGGGAGGATGAACAGGAGCTTGAACCTGTACTTCGCCTTGCCGCCGAACAGGATATGGATGTGGACCGTCAAAACCGTCAAAAGGAAAAAGAAGCACGTCCCTTCTTCCTGCAGCAGGTTCGTGACCTGAACCTCGAAATGAAGCTGGTAGATGCGGAATACCAGTTCGACGGCCGCAAGCTGACCTTTTACTTCACCGCGGATGGGCGGGTGGATTTCCGTGAGCTCGTCAAGACCCTTGCCCACCATTTCCGTACCCGGATTGACTTGCGTCAGATCGGTGCACGCGACGAGGCGAAACGCCTCGGCGGGATCGGCCTCTGTGGGCGTGAGCTATGCTGCTCCACGTGGATTCGTGAGTTCAAACCCGTCACGACATCCATGTTGAAGGAGCAGAATCTGCTCCTTAATCCGCAGAAAAATACCGGTCTCTGTGGCAAATTGCGCTGCTGCTTGAGGTACGAGGTCGACCAGTACCGCGAGATCAATCGCCTCTTCCCGAAAGCGGACACTAAGGTTAAAGGACCGAGAGGCTACGGTATTGTTGAGAAGGTTTCGATGTGCCATTCCAGCCTTGGCGTACGATGGGAAGATGGCGCACGCATCGGCTATTCCTTCGAACAGATTCGCACCTTGACCAATTGGGATGCGGAGAAGCGCGACGAGATCAAAATGGTCGAATTCAGTTCCGACCCCTCGATTGTCGTGGAAGAGAAGGAGAATCGCGAAGGTCACCTGGTCACCAGCTACGATCCGGAAAAGGGTGACAAGCGGACCGGGCTGGATCGTGCCAAGGGCAAGGATAAAGAGGGCGGTCGCTCAAAACGATCCGGTGGACGCAAGGGCGGATCAAAGAACGCACGTGGCGATTCGAACCAGCCTAAAAAGGCTGACGATGGCACCCCTTCGGAGAACAAGGATGGATCGTCGCGTCGCAGAGGCCGTAGTCGTGGACGAGGCCGTGGACGAAGCAAAGGCGGTGACAAACCACAGGGCGCCCCGAAGCAGAACCAGGGAGCCTCTCCCACTCCGCAAGGTGGCAATGTGCCCCAGGAGGGGAAACGGGACGAGAACACGGCGAAAAAAAGTGGTGGCAAGAACCGTCCACGTTCCCGTGGCCGTCGCGGTGGAAAACCGCAGAACAACGATTCCAACAAGCAGCCTAACCAGTCCGGGAACAAACCGCAGGCAAAGGCGAACCCGGAAGGTGGCAAGCCCAATGATTCGACGAAGCCGGCACGACCTCCTCGTGGCGGCAGCCGTCGGCGGAAACGATAGAACGGACCGATGAGTAAGAACTTCTACCTCACGACACCACTGTACTACGTCAATGACGAGCCGCACATCGGGCACGCCTATACGACAGTCCTCGCGGATGTCATTGCGCGTTATCATCGCCTCTTTGGTGAGACGGTGCATCTGCTCACCGGAACCGATGAGCATGGGCAAAAAGTGGCCGATGCCTCCGCGAAGCTTGGACGAACCCCGCTCGAGCATTGCGACATCACATCCCAGCGGTTTGTCAACGTCTGGGAAAAGCTTGGCGTCGAATACAACGATTTCATCCGAACGACTGAACCACGTCACACGACCCTGGTCGCCGAAATCCTGACTCGTCTCAATGACAAGGGCGACATCTACAAACAGGAGTATGAGGGCTGGTACAGTGTCTTCGAGGAACGATTCTTCACGGAAAAAGATCTCGTGGATGGCATGGACCCGATCGGGGGTCGTCCAGTCGAAAAGATCAAGGAAACCAACTACTTCTTCAAGATGTCGAATTACCAGGAGTGGTTGATTGATCACTACGAGAATCATCCGGATGCTGTACTTCCGGGCTTCCGCCTGAATGAGGTCCTCGGCTTCCTGCGCCAACCACTCGGCGACCTGTGCATCAGCCGTCCAAAAAGCCGCCTCTCATGGGGTATTCCGATCCCGTGGGACGAGGATTATGTCACCTATGTCTGGTTTGATGCGCTACTGAACTACTACACAGCGACTGTCCACCCACCGGAAGGTATTGCGCCCAAGTGGCCAGCGGATTTTCATCTGATTGGGAAAGACATCCTGACGACTCATGCAGTCTACTGGCCGATCATGCTGCACGCAGCCGGGCTCGAACCACCGAAGCACATCCTCGCGCACGGCTGGTGGATGGCGAAGGATGCAGCGAAGATGTCCAAGTCCCGCGGAAATGTGGTCAAACCACTTGATCTTGCGGACATTTACGGCCCGGACAGCTTCCGCTATTACCTGATGCGTGACATGGTACTCGGGCAGGACGCGAATTTCAGCGAAGAGATGGTCGTCAAACGGTTGAACAGCGATCTCGCCAATGACCTTGGCAACCTGCTGAACCGTGTCACGAAGCTGCTTACCCAGCATTTTGACGGGGTCGTTCCGGAAGTCGAATGGAGCGACGAGGACAGCTTAATTGAGCTGGCCAACCAGACCGCTCCGAAGGTGCACAACCTCGTTGAGGATCTACAGATTCATTCCGCAATCGAGGAGACACTTCAGTTTGTCCGCGCGACCAATCGTGTCATCGCAAATGACGCGCCCTGGACAACCATCAAGTCGGACAAGGAAGCGGCGGGTAAAGCCCTGGCGAAAGCAGCGGAGGCGGTACGTCTTGCGACGGTCCTGCTCTACCCGGTGATGCCAGTGAAATGCAGTGAAATTCTCAGCCGATTGGGTATTGGTGATATCGAAGTAACCGACTGGGAGGTGACCAATTGGGGAGACCGTCTCGCTGGCAAAACAGTCACCCACGGCGACCCCCTCTTCCCCCGTTACAAACCACCGGTCACTGAGGATGCTCCAGCGAAACCGAAGCAAGACAAAAAAGCGAAGAAGGAAGATAGCGGGATGATCACATTTGACCAGTTCAAGGAACTCGACCTGCGGACCGCGGTTGTGGTGGCGGCTGAAGAGGTCGAGAAAAGCGACAAGCTGCTGAAACTGCAGATCGACCTCGGGACGGAATCGCGTCAACTGGTCGCCGGTGTCAAACAGTTCTTCAAACCGGAAGAATTGATCGGCAAGACGGTGATTGTAGTTGCCAACCTGAAACCCGCAAAGATTTTCGGAATCGAAAGCCAGGGCATGATGCTCGCCGTCCGCCATGGCGATTCCCTGACCTACCTCACCCCTGCTGGTGGCGATGTACCCCCGGGGATGCGGGTCAGTTAGTTCAATACTGGCTGTGCAGTCTGAGTGGCCCGATCCGGCAATAACCGGATCGGGTTTACTCATGTAGGCCGGATTCTTGAATCCGGCGAGGTCCGGCAGTTGCCGGACGTTCCATTTTGAAATGTATCAGGGGCCCTTCGGCCCCTTCTTTTTTGCCGGATTCAAGAATCCGGCCTACGCTCAAACAAACCGAACCTCAACGCCCCGAGTGCTTCCGGCCCATCTTTTTCGCGAGGTACTCGGGATCCTGCCCATCATTTAACCTCTGCCCAGCCTTCAGGTACACCGCACTGTAAAGCAAAGGCAGGTAGGCCAGCGCCAATGGCACAATCGACCAGTTCGAGCGCAGCAGCACCGCCAGCACGGCGAGGGGTAGCAGCCAGCTGAAATTGATCAGCATGATACCACCTGTCACCTTCGCATGGCTGTAGCCTTTGCGAATGGCGTGATGGAAGGCAAAGTCACGATGAGTTTTTGTCGGGTTATCGCGTTCGAAAACTTTACGGATCACCGTGTAGGTGGTATCGGTGTAGAACACCGCCATCAGAATAAGGAAAGCGGTCAGGGGAACGGTTGATGTCACCTTTCCCCAGATGCCCAGCACGGCGAGGGTGACCCCGATAAAAGTTGAGCCCATATCCCCCATGAAGATCTTCGCAGGTTGCCAGTTCCAGCGCAGGAAACCAAGTGACGATGCCGCCATCAGGTAGTAGACCATGCCGAGGGTCGGGTTACCGTTGAACGTGGCAATACTTCCAGCCGTCACCCCCATGAAGACCGCCTGTCCCCCGGCAAGCCCATCGATCCCGTCCATGAAGTTGTAGGAATTGATGTTCCAAATGACATAGAGCATCACGAAGGTAATCGCGACCGGACCGGTCACTTCGAGCGCACGCGGGAAGATGATTTCGAGGTTTCGTCCCACATAGAGAACGATCACCACCGCTGCGAGGATGTGGATAGTGATACGGATTCGTTTCTTGAGCTGGAAGAGATCATCCAACAGGCCGATAGCAACAATCAACCCACCGCTGATGAGGATGTTGAGTAGCCACTGGGAGGCACCCGGACGGAACACAGCGAGCACCCCGACCCCAACCATCGAGGTCACCACAATCGCCAGCCCTCCCCCGCGCGGCACCGGCTGCTTGTGCGAGGAACGCTCGTTGGGGACATCCATCACGCCACGTTTCAGCGCGATGGATCGTATCCATCCCGTCAGCCAGGAAGACCATCCTGCGACAAGGATGAATCCGATAATCGTATAAACAAATGCACTGTCAGATTGCGGCACAACCTACCCCATTTACCACGAATGACGCGTGAATATACAACTCTGCCGCCACTGATGGCTTGCAGCGAACCGACTTCGCAATACTCCACCTCTCCAAGACAAAACCCCACCAGCAAGAACCAGTGGGGCTTGAATGCAGTCGAAGCAAGCTTTACTTCCCGTAGAACTGCGCGACTTGGTCGGCAACATAAACGAGCATCTCTGGGGTCATCTCAGGGTAAACCGGAAGGGCGAGGACCTCTTTGGCGAGCTGCTCAGCGACTGGCATATCTCCCGTCTTGTAGCTGAGATCGGCAAAACATTCCTGCTGATGCAGCGGGATCGGGTAGTAAATGCGGGCGCCGATTTCGCGCTCGTTGAGGAAGGCCATCAGCTCGTCGCGGCGGTCCGCACGTAGGACGAACTGGTGGTAGATGTGACGGTAACCCTCCGGCACAAACGGGGTCACCACCCCGCCCTTACCTTCAACCGGCTCGACAGTATCACCAAGTAGAACGCCACGCTCACTCAGCAACTCACGATACGTATCGGCATTCCGTTGCCGTCCCTCGGTCCAGCTGTCAAGGTGCGGCAGCTTGACATGCAGAATGGCTGCTTGAAGAGCATCGATACGGAAATTTCCGCCGACAAACGTGTGAACGTACTGACGCACCTCGCCGTGCATCCGCATCTTGAAAAGCTTCTCGGCGCGAGCATCGTCCATCGTGGTCGTCATCCCCGCATCCCCCGCTCCACCGAGGTTTTTCGAAGGGAAGAAGGAGAAGCAGCCGTAATCGCCCAACGTACCAACCTGACGGCCCTGATCATCATGTGCACCAATCGCCTGGGCGGCATCCTCGATCACGATGAGGTTGTGCTTTTTCGCGATGGCGTTGATCGGGTCCATGTCGGCAGGCAAACCATACAGGTGAACGGGGACAATCGCCTTGGTCTTTGGGGTGATCTTCGCTTCGATCAGCGCAGGATCGATGTTGAAGGTACGTGGGTCGATGTCGACAAAGACCGGGGTCGCACCGGTACGTGCGATGGTCCCGGCTGTGGCGAAAAAGGAAAAGGTAGTGGTGATGACTTCATCGCCATGCCCAATACCCTCGTTCATCAAGGCGATGAGGATCGCATCAGTACCGCTGGAAACACCGACCGCGTGCTTGGCGGTGGTGTACTCGGCACAGGCAGCTTCAAAATCCTGCACGGTCTTGCCAAGGATGAATCCCTGGGAATCGAATACCTTTGTCGCTGCCGTAAGGATATCCTCACGGATGGTATCGTACTGCGCTTTCAGATCGAGAGTCGGGACACGCATGCTGCACCTTCCTGCTTCAAAATAGGACTGCCCCATCCGACGGGACAGATGATTGTCAGGCGGAAAGTACACAGCGACGGGAACGCTTGCCAATTTGCTCGCAGGATCAGACTCGAGGGGATTGGTGCAGCCGATCCGTTTACTTCATGTGGACCAGCTTTTGAACCTGTTGAATGTCACCTTGCTTGACCCGCAGAAAGTAGACCCCACTACCCGGCATGGCATCATGCAAATCGTCGCCCAATTGCAGGACATGGTACCCGGCGTTGAACAAGGCCTCACGTTGAGCGAGTTGCCGTCCGAGAAGGTCATAGAGCTCGTAGTGAACCACTCCCTTCTCAGGTAATGCGAGGGGGAGATTGACGAAGCCGTTGAACGGGTTCGGATAGGCCTGTCCTAACTGGAATTGATTCGGGACAGGGCCACTGAATTCGGAGAGGAAATGAACCAGGATGGTGTTGTCGCTACGGACACGGTCGGGTGGGGAAAATGCTTCGACCCAGATATCTGCGGTCAACGTGTCACTCCACTGGTTGATTCCCGCACTCACCGGCAAATTAACTTCGATGTAGGAACGGCTGGTCAGGGAGAAACTCAGCAGCGTGTCATGTTCTGGTGATCGAAGATGAGCGAAGAAATCATAGCGTGATGACTGGAAGGGGTCCGGATCTTCCGCATAACTCCAGCTGAAGCTGAGCATGGTATCATCATCTGGCTGGAGGATAAGATTATCATCCGGATCAAGAATGGAAAAATGGGACGGCGGTTGTGGAATGTAGGAGTAGAGGGAAACACGAGGGGCATCTCCTCCAAAGACCTCCCACCCGTTCTCCTGCACCACCATCAAGACTCGCTCCTCATCCTCCTCACTTTCCTCTGTCCAGAGACGGTAGCTGATCTCATCCCCAGGACGATACCCTGGACGTTGCTGCTGATCATCCTTCTGCCAGAGCGCGATGGAGCAAGGCATCGAAGATCCAGGCTCGATCCGAATCGCACCGACACATAGCTCATCGTCGAACACACCAATCTCTACCGGGACAGCAGGGATTCGATTATCAATGCGAACGTTTGTAATAATCGCCGCCTGGGAAACTCGTGTCGGTTCCACGGGTTGAAAATGCTCCGTTCCTCGATCCCACTCTACAGTATTCGTGGCGGACCACGTTGAGGCTCCATTTGCGTACTGCGCATGCAGCCTCACATCAGATTGCCCGGTGCGGATGAGTTGGGTTGAATAAAGAGTGTCCATCGTGCTACCAGTAGCCTGACCGGCATCATAGAACGTGTAGGTGCACCAGGGAGTAGTATCATCTGTTTTTCCATTTGCCGGGACTCCCCCACCGCCATTGCCCGGTCCAATATCACGCTTGTCCTCGTCACGAATGGCGATTAGTGCACGGATCGCATAGGTATCGTCCTGCATCTGCCATGTGGACGAATTTAGCGGTAGCCAAGCCCGATCAGTCGCATTATCTGAAGTTCCAAGCTGCATCATGGTGCCAGCTACGGGACGAACGCAGATGACCATTTCCTCGTTAAATGCGATTGATTCACCATAGAAATCCACCAACTGCCACCCCTCTCCAGAATCCACTATTGCAGAGGCTGATGCGATGGGTGTGGTTGCAGGAGATGTCCCCTCAAAGGGGAAAAGATCGACAAACACTTGACCGGTCTGCTGTACCCTTGCATAAAATCTCACTTGCAGGAGACGGCATGGTGCATTGGGAGTGACACGCATCCCTGCTCCGAGAAAGGGCATGTTGATGTAGTCGTGGGTGGAATCGGTATCGTAGCGCAATTCGTGAAGCTGATGCACCCCCGTTACCGTGCCGCGACTCCACTGTGCCTGGACCCTGCCGAACTGCCGATCCACTACCTCGAGTTGTTCCATCTCAGGCACCGCGCCGAAGGGTCCGATGTAGAAAATGGCCGCTGTGTCGCTACTACGTCGTTCACCCGTATCGTAAACCGCATCCACACGATAGGTGTGGTAGCCAAACGTGCCAAGCTGGTCGGAAAAGGTCTCGTCTCCCGTCTCAACAGAAACCTCACCATCCCGAACAATCTCAAAATGGCTGAATTCATTGTCCTGAATGTCATTGCCAAGAAAACGCCAATCGAGACGAACTGTACCGTTTCGGTCATCGAGCTGAATCTGGAGTGAATCGGGCGAGATAATCATGTCCTGAGCATGGAACAACAATACATGGGCATTCACCAGCCCAGCACCCAACGCTCCAGTATATACTGGATTTAGACTGTCCACATTGGTTGCTGTTTCAAACAGCAGGGTACGGACCTCGTGGGCAAGCAGCATCGGGTTGGCCGAAAAAGCGAGGGCTGCGACGGATGCGACAAGAGGAGTGGCCATCGAGGTTCCGCTCAACGCACAATATTCTGCCGGATTGGGAACATCTCTGCTCATGGTGGACCAGATATTTGTCCCGGGCGCGCACAACTCGACCCACGAACCTACACTTGCCCAAGATGGCTTTACACCATCGGGGTTCAAAGCGGTAACAGCAATGGCTTCCGGGTAGGCGGCTGGATAGACTGGAGTGGAAGTACCACGATTCCCGGCTGAAGAGAAAAAGAGTACTCCCAAGTCGTTGGCGTACTGAATAGCGCTGTGAACGCTCTGTGTTTCGCACGTGCGGGAGTAGGAGAAGGTGATCACGCGAGCGCCGTTGCTAGCCGCATAATAGATCGCCTGTGCAAAATCAGTTGCCCAGCCTGTTGTGATTCGCTCTCCCGATTGACGTTCACAGGTGAAGGCAGCTCGAAGCGGCATCAGGTCAATCGTCCATGCGGGCGATGCCACCCCGATTCCATTATCTGTTGCCGCACCGGCACAACCGGCAACATGGGTCCCGTGACCGGCAACATCCGGGTAGACCGCATTATCGTTCGGGCCGTAATCTTCCCCCTCAACGGCGTAGTAGTGTTCGAAGCCATCCTGGAAATAGGACTCGGTTACGGAGACAAAATCAAACCCCATAATATCGTCCACATACCCATTTTCATCATTGTCCAAGCCATCCTGGTCGGACTCGTCCATCTGGCCATTACCATTCAGATCCTCTGCTGGATTCACACGAAAATTGGGTGCGAGGTCTGGATGATCGGAATCAAACCCGGCATCAATCACAGCGAGTGTCACCTTCCGGGGTCCATTGTAAAGTTGCCATGCTTCTGGCATCTGCAGAGCATCCAGATACCAGAGATCGTGGTTGAAGTAATCATCGGGAGTGACATCTGCAATCATGTCGAGCTGTTCACGTGAAAATCTTGTCACGGCCTGATTCGAACGCAGGGTGGCTACTATCGGTGATGTAGTGGATGCCTCGAGCACAAACCAACGATCCAGGCCACGGGCATAGTAGGAGGCAAGACGGTCTGGGTTTTTTGGCGGCGGAAAGAGCGGGCTCAAGCTTGCAGAGGGATCCTCCACCTTCAACGATGCAGATAAAATGCTGGTTTTGTCTCGAAGGTCTCGAGCGAGGGGGGTCTCCACTTCCAACACGTACCTCTCCGCCCGCCCGACCTGGGAGACGAACAGGCAGAGCAATACAGTTACCATAATAGGGGTGCGTCTCATAAGGCCTCCCTGCGGGGAAGGCGGCTCATCAGCTACATGATACTCTGCAAGTCACGTCAAGGCAACGATTCGGGGGATACCCGATCAATTTCAGTCGGGCTGATAGAGCTACTTTAGCACCACGATTTTCCCACTCCTTGCCTTACCACCAGGCAGAGCGATCCGTAACAGGTAGACACCTGAACTGACAGAAGGTTGCAGAGTCAGGGTTGGTCGTCCCGCTTGCAGCTCTCTGCTCCACTCCCCTACCAGACGTCCAGTCACATCGTAAAGACTTACATGCACAGGACTTGGTAAGGGCAATTCGACTTCGACATGGACAGAGGCATTGAAGGGATTGGGCCAGATCCGGTGGAGTTCAAACTGGCTGGGTTGAGAGGGTGGTTCAATTGCTGCAAGGTCAGGAGAGAAGATTTCGAGACGGATGGCAGGATTGGAATCAGGCAGCTCGATTGTAGGCGATAGCAATAGGTCATAGCTCTGCTGATCCAGGAAGAGACGTGCTTCATATCCTTCGGGCAAGCCGTCGGCAACCCCTGTTAGATCGAGGACAAGTGTGCCAGATGCTGTCCCTGTGACCTCGAGGAACCACTGGTCACGTGGCATTTCCTCACTCAAACAGGCATGAATATCCGCCAGAAAGTGCTGCCCTGTTGGGAGGGTTTCAGCTTCATTGAGGATCGTCAATCGCGGGAGCTGTTGTATCGGCGATGGCGGAGGTGCAGGCTGGTCATAGGACGGATCATAACCGTTGGACGCATCGATCATTTGGCCGAGATCGACATGGCACGTTTCATTTCCATCCACAAGAAGCAGGACGGGTGCGAGGAATTCACCCTCCTCGTCCAGTTCGTCCAAATCGTCCCCAGGGTGTCTTTGCAACGGTGCCTCATCAGGCAAAGGCGCAGGAAGGATCATCGTCCGATTCCCATCCAGCAGCCCCAACCAGTAGCCCTCCCAGACATCCAGCGAGCCTGTCTCATCCAGCTCAGTATAAAACCCTGTCCCATCTGGAGTGCCGTAGAGAGTGGATGTGACCCAACCAGCCGTTACAGCATCGCCGAACGAAAGAGTATCCGTATCATCAGCAAGCTTGATCTGCTGAACGGGGACCGCAATGGGATAGCCGCTTCCAATAAGGTTCCATCCATTTTCGAGTGGTCGAATCATGCTTTCTATTTCTGCAATCCCCTCCACATCGAACGATGCGTCCTGATCGATACCAAGCCAGTACCCCTCCCCTATCGTCAACTCAGTTGTGAGTTCATAGATCGGGTCCAGAGATGGTTGGTAGCTGTAAACAATGGCGCTTGGCAGATCATCCTGGAGAATCGTACCGACCGTCATCTCATCCGCTTCGAGGGGTATGCTGATCAGGTGCCAGCCGCCATCCAGAGCGGTGCTGCTTGATGATGGTCGGAGAATTAAATAATCACTCGTCCCATTGCCCTCTATACCTTCATCGTTGGTTGCACGAACTCGAAACAGGGTTCGGAGGGAATAGTTGTCCTCGCCGATCCAGGAATAGGTCGTGGGTGATGCATCCTCGAAAGTGGCCAGTTCCTGCCATGAAGCACCATCATCCAACGACACATCAAGTGATGCAGATGCAACAAATGGCGCTGTTGCACCGTAGCTCCACACCACCTCAAATGTCGTTTCCCCATCAAACGTGAACACATCTCCACTCGTTGGAGAGCTAAACGTGATGTCTGGATTCGGGCTGGATTGTTCGAGACGAACCAGGTCGGCAAGCAGGTAGCCTGCTTCGGTGGCGGTTCCTTCGATCTCAAGTCGGAGCGCTGCACTCGAAGCAGGAATAGTCACACTGGCGGCAAGCGTCTGGAAGTCTGCGCTATTAACAGTTCCATCACTGCTGGCGGTTTGTAGAACATCCCCCGCGTTGTCCAGGGCAGACAAGACAATCCGTCCCGTGATTCCGACCTCATTGTCCAGCAAAGAGACGCGCAACAGAACTTGAGTCCCTTCAATCGGATTGGCGATCTCCTGAAGAAGAGAAAAGCTGCACGGTTCGAGCGCTTCCAAACGTGCGCTGTAGAACCCTTCGACGGCATTCTCATCGCTGCGAACAACCTCGAATGAGCTGCCATACCCGGCCCCATTGGTCTCCCAGTCATCGGGAGGACCTGTTTCTGCACCCTGGTCGGTCCACAGCTCGAAGTTGTCGTTCAGCAGCTCCAACGGCCAAAGAGTCAACCCTTGGGCAAACCCACTGAAGCCCTCCCCTTCGCTCACTTCCGCCATGACACGGATGGTGACTTCGGATGAAAAAACATCCGTGGGCGGCACCCAGGTCGTAGTTGTTCCAGTCCCGGTCACTTCGCTAACGAGCTGGTACGGAGCATCTGAGATGCGATATTCCACCACCGCACCGCTCACATTATCGTCACCACCTTCGTAATTCCAACTGACGGGTACTGATTCCCCAGCAACAACCGGGGTTCCATCTTCGGGCGCGGTGACCTGCACTCCTGTCAGCCACTCAGTCTGATCCTGGATCCGGAACGATGCAATGTTGCTGGATTGACGATCCAGATGGTCGATCACCTCTACACGCAACTGCCCTTCCTCGGTGGATTGTGTGGGAATAGTCCAGGCAGTTTCCTCGACCAAATTGCCTTCTTCGACCAGAGTCGACCAGCTCGAGCCGTTGTCCAGACTGATGTCGACCACCGTGCCCTCGATGGCCACTTCTCCCAGGACCTGCCAAGCGAGCACTTCCTGATCTCCACTGACAAACAGCGGATTGCCCGTGGGGTTCTCGAAGGTGATGGTTGGTTCGGGTGGCGTACCGATGATCAGGCTGAGATCATGGTCCGATGCGGTTGACGCTTCAAAAGAGAAACTGGAGTTGGTACGTACATCCTGAAAAAGGCCATCGTGGTAGAGAGAGACAGGTGCCTGCGCGGGTAGCTGATCCCCAAGTGTAAACTGAAGTTCAACGGTCCCGGTTGCTTCGGAAACTTGCACGTTAATTGGAAACACAGCAGTGTCGGTGGACGGGTCGAAGCTGTCTGCTCGCCAATCCTCTCGAAATGACCCATACCAAGCTGGGGCACCGGTCATCGAGCCGAAACTGACCATCAGGCAGCTTCCCTGGGGGGCAGGTGGTTCGGGCAGATCGATTCCCGAATCATACAAGTCAGTCGCCATCGCCTGAAATCCTGCGATGTTCCCTTCATCCGACATCTGGCCCAGAAAAGCATCCAGCCGAATCCCGTTCAAGTTTACCTGCGCGAAAACATAGGGAGGATAAAGGAGTATCAGCAGCAGCAAAGAGAGGGGGAAACGTCTCATTGGTATCGCCTCGGTGGTTCTGTCGTTCGATATGTTGGGGAATGTATAAAGTAGGCCTTTCCGAATCGAATCACAGGCCTTTGCCGAACGTTCCTGCAAACGTTCACGAATGCTGAACAATGTTAAATCGCTGACGGAGTTACTTCACATTTCGATCTAAAATGCTATTTATTGACAGCTTGTCAGCGGAGGTTTAATTCTGTGTATTCAGTAGCTATCGTGACACATCTCCCGGAGTCATTGGGAGCGAAAGAATTGTTCATGCCCTCCCCCTGTTTCCTTCTCGTCCACTTGTGCCTGATCGATCGTTGAATGGAGCCGGAGACTCTGGAGTTTGCGTGGTTGAAGCAGAAGAAAAGCCTTGTTACCTTTCGCACAAGTTGCGGGGCCGGGGGATCGGTCCCCTTTTTCTATCTGTAGTACGGGCAGTAGTCTACCTTTAGGAGTTTTTGATGGCTGGCAAGGCGTTCAATCCGTTCGAGATGGCCCAAGCCCAGTTTGACAAGGTCGCTGAGCAAATCGGCCTCGATGAAGGCACAAGAGAACTGTTGCGCAACCCGTTGCGTCAGTTCCATTTCAGTATTCCCGTCCGCATGGACGATGGTACCGTGAAGGTATTCCAGGGTTTCCGTGTCCAGCACAATGATGCACGCGGTCCCAGCAAGGGCGGCATCCGCTTCCACCCGCAGGAAACGGTGGATACGGTCAAGGCGCTCGCGACCTGGATGACCTGGAAGTGTGCTGTGGTGGACATCCCCCTCGGCGGCGGTAAGGGCGGTGTTATCTGCGACCCACACAACCTCTCCATGCGCGAGCAGGAGCAGATCTGCCGTGGCTGGGTCCGTCAGATGGCAAAAAACGTCGGCCCGCTCAACGATGTTCCCGCACCGGACGTGATGACCAACAGTCAACACATGCTGTGGATGCTGGACGAGTACGAGCAGATCAGCGGCTACAAGGCCCCTGGTTTCATCACCGGCAAGCCGGTTGGCATGGGCGGTAGCCTTGGCCGTACCGAAGCGACGGGCTATGGTGTGATCTACACCGTCCGCGAAGCGCTCAAAGAAAAGAATATCGATCCCGCCACCACCACCGCAAGCTTCCAGGGCTTCGGCAACGTGGCGCAGTACGCCATCCGCCTCTACAACGAGCTCGGTGGCACGGTTGTCGCCGTCTCCAGTTGGGACCAAGGCGACCAGACGTCCTACACCTTCCGCAAGACGGTCGGCGTCAACATCGACGAGCTCCTCGCGGTGACCGACCGTTTCGGCGGCATCGACAAAGCGAAGGCAAAGGAACTGGGCTACGAGGTCCTCGAGGGCGGCGCCTGGATCGAGCAGGATGTCGACATCCTCATCCCCGCCGCGCTGGAAAATCAGGTGACGGGTGAGACATCCAAGAAAATCAGCGACAAGGTCAAGATCGTGGCGGAAGGTGCCAACGGCCCGACCACGCCGGAAGCGGACGTCGAGCTTGAACGTCGCGGCATTTTCGTCGTGCCGGACTTCCTCGCCAACGCCGGCGGTGTGACCTGTAGCTACTTCGAGCAGGTGCAGTGCAACATGAACTACTTCTGGACCCGTGAAGAGGTGCTCACCAAGCTCGACGAGAAGATGACCACTGCCTTCAAAGCCGTCAGCGAACTCTCCCGCAAGAAGAAGCTCTACATGCGCGACGCCGCCTACGCCATCTCCATCAACCGCGTCGCACAGGCGTGTAAGGATCGTGGGTGGTGCTGATCTAGCGATGATGCTGTCTTTGGGCGCTCCCAGCGGGAGCGCCCTTTCTGTTTCTTCCCTGTCTGTCGTACCTTTCCGCTAGTCGAATTGGATTGTACCTTCGTAACAGTGGGTCAAAACGCCACACCTGGACTAGTAACCGAGCCGAGGTCTTTGCATGGCCGAGATGTTTAATACGAACGAGCGATTGTTGAAGTCGCTCGAGGAACGGGCGAAGGAATTGTCGTGCCTGTTGGAAATCGAGGAGCTGTTGGCGCAGACGGATGCGCCGATGGATACGATTTTTAATGGGGTGATCAATGCGATCCCGAGCGGGTGGCATTACACCGACCATTGCTTCGCGCGGATCACCTGCCAGGGCAGGCAGTACATCCCCGCTGGACGGCGGCCGACAAGCCGGTCGTACAAGGCTCCGATCGAGGTCAACGACCGTACTGAGGGGTATGTCGAGGTCTATTACGACAACGATCTCGAGAAGCGCAGCGACTCGCTCTTCCACGAGGAAGAGAAACGGCTCCTGCGGACCATCGCCACTCGTCTCGGCGAGTTTTTAAGCCGCCGTCAGCTGACCGAGATCCTTCAGGATCGTAGCGGGAACCGGCTCGACTCCTTCACCCGAAGCGGAGAGTGGCGTGTCGTGGTCGACATGTTGCGTGTCACCGATGAGGAGCTATATGTCCGCATCGCACGCAAGATGATGACTCACCTGTCGATGAATGGAGTCCGGGAGGTCGAGGAGGTCTTGCATCGGCTGGGTTCGGAGGACAGTGTCGATGTCAATGGCAACCGTCCCATGCAGCGCAGCAACACCTACAACATCATGCTGGTCAGCGAGGAAATCTTCCGGATCGCGGAGGAGAACCTGCAGGATGTGGACAGCCGTGCGCTGATCCAGCAGTGGATGCAGGAAGACCGTGCCGGCTTCCTTGTCCGCACGCTGATCAACCTCGACACCTCGCTCAACGATATTTCCGAAGCGGTCCGCCGTTTCCACCACCTCTCGCTCGACTCGCTCGATTTGCCGGAGTGGACAAGGCAGGGGCTGAAGGTGGCGCTGGTTCGTCGCTTCCTCACCGATCAGGTCGAGTTCATCGACATCGCAAAAAAGTATGTCGAGATCAAGGACTTCATCACCCTGATCCGTAAGCTGATCCACCCCGTCTCCAGCCGTGGCAAGGTCGGAGGCAAGAGTGCCGGGCTATTCCTCGCCAACCGTATCCTGAAACAGATGAGCGCCGAGTACCCGGAGCTGACGGATGTGCGGATGCCGAAGACCTGGTACATCACCTCGGACGGCCTCCACAGCTTCCTGCAGCACAATAATCTGGAAGAGATTACCGAACAGAAATACAAGGGGCTGAAGCAGGTACGGATCGAACACCCCCACGTCATTCAACTCTTCAAAAATTCACGTTTCCCCTCCGAAATTATCCAGGGCCTCTCGATGGCACTTGATGACTTTGGCGACGGACCGTTGATTGTCCGCTCCTCCTCCCTGCTCGAGGACCGTTTGGGTGCCGCTTTCTCCGGGAAGTATACCAGCCTCTTCCTCGCCAACCAGGGGACGAAACGGGAACGTTTGGAAGCCCTGATGGATGCGATCGCGGAGGTCTATTCCTCGACATTTGGCAGCGACCCGATCGAGTATCGTTCGGAACGCGGCCTGATCGATTTCCACGAGGAAATGGGCATCCTGATCCAGGAAGTGGTAGGCACTCGTGTCGGGGACTACTTCCTGCCCAGTTTCGCGGGCGTGGCGTTCAGTCGCAACGAGTTCCGCTGGTCGCCACGGATCAAGCGAGAGGATGGCCTGATCCGCCTCGTGCCGGGATTGGGTACTCGAGCCGTGGACCGTCTGGCGGACGACTACACCATCCTTGTGGCTCCCGGTCAGCCGGGCTTGCGGGTCAATGTGACGGTAGATGAAACGATCCGTTACGCACCACGCTACATGGACGTTATCAACCTTGACACGAACGAATTTGAGACGGTAGAAGCAGAAGCCTTCCTCAAGGAGCATGGCGCGGAACTTCCGGCTGTGGAACGCCTTGTCTCCAAGCTGGAGGACAATCGTCTCACCCATACCACGCTACTT
Organism: bacterium; assembly: GCA_020444265.1. GTDB lineage: Bacteria > Electryoneota > Electryoneia > Electryoneales > Electryoneaceae > JAHLLH01. The sequence goes on along the minus strand of JAHLLH010000003.1, from coordinate 491,411 downwards.
AACCTCGATTTCGAGCAGGATGATTTTGTTGTCACCTTCGAGGGACTGGTCCACCGTGGCCCTTTCATCAAGCTGATGCAGACCATCCTGCGCGTCCTCGAGGAAAAAATGGGCGTCCCGGTGGATATCGAGTACGCTTCGGATGGGAAACGGTTCTATTTGCTGCAATGCCGTCCCCAGAGCAACTCGATGGAGATCGAATCGACTCCGATCCCGCAGGATATCCCGGAAAACGCGATCCTCTTCACCGCCAACAAGTTTGTCAGCAATGGCAAGGTTCCGGACATCACCCACGTGGTTTACGTCGATCCGATCAAGTACAGCGAAATTTCCAGCCATGAAGATTTGATGACGGTAGGGCGTGTCGTCGGCCAGCTCAACAGCATCCTGCCGAAGCGTCAATTTATCCTGATGGGGCCAGGCCGTTGGGGCAGCCGCGGCGATATCAAGCTGGGTGTCAACGTCACCTATAGCGACATCAACAATACGGCCATGTTGATTGAAATTGCGAAACAGAAGGGTAATTACCTGCCCGACCTGTCGTTCGGAACCCACTTCTTCCAGGACCTGGTCGAAGCCTCCATCCGGTATTTGCCCCTCTACCCCGATGACGAGGAATCAGTCTTCAACGAATCCTTCCTGCTGGACACCGAGAACAAACTGCCTGACATGCTACCGGAGTATCGTCACCTCGCTGACGTTGTCCGTGTGATCAACGTCCCTGAAGTGATGGAAGGTAAGGTGGTACGTGTCTTCATGAACGCCGATGTGGACGAAGCGGTGGCAATCTTCTCGCAACGATCCGGTCAGACAACGTCCAGCGGCTTGAAAAAGCGGTCCCACTGGCACAAGGATCAGGAAGACCACTGGCGTTGGCGGATGAAAATGGTAGAGGCGATTGCCGAACAAGTGGATACAGAACGTTTCGGGGTCAAAGCCCTCTACCTCTTCGGCAGCACGAAGAACGGCAATGTGTTGCCAGACAGTGATGTTGATCTTCTGGTGCATGTCGATGCGAACAGCCGTCAGAAGAAGGAATTGCAGGCATGGTTCGATGGCTGGTCGTACGCAATGGATGAGATCAACTTTGCGCGCACCGGGCACCGTACAGGCGGACTGCTGGATGTGCACATGGTGACCGACAAAGACATCGCGAAAAACCGTGACTACGCCGAGCGCATCAACTCCCCCACCGACCCGGCGAAGCAGATCCCGCTGGGGAAGCACAAGAGTGGGATACGGCACGGCGCAGCACCCATTGGTACCTCGGACGTAAGTGAATAGTGCAAAGGGTGGCTCGGGCAGTCCCCTGCCCTGGTTTCACCTCCGGCACGGGATAGAGCCGTTGCGTCAGGCCCCTGAGCCTGGCGCTTTTCTTTGTCAGACGTGGGTGTCTGACGGTACAGGGGGGGGCTTGATATCTGGGCTGAATCCCAGGGGATTCCCGACGCTGCGGATTCACTTCGTTCATGACACCGCTGTCGCGGTGTTGCGAGCTGGGAATGACAAGTTCTCGAGCTTCGGAGTGCTGAAATGCATGCTTGGGTGGCGGGGCAACCAAGCCACTACCGTTGGGGATCAGCAAGTGAAATTGCGGCGTTCTCAACAGACTTCCCATCCAAATCGACCCGCTTGTTCGCATCCATCATCATTTCATTGCTGATGCTGCCAACCAGCGTATGCAGCTCCTCAGCCAAACCCCTCTCAACGGCATCCTTTGATAGCAACAAGACCGCATCGTACGGTGGAAAGGCTCCCTTGGTATCATCTAAAACAACCAGATTATAAGCGAGGATGCGTCCATCCGTGCTGAAGGCGCCGATCACATCAACCAGACCATCACGCACCGCCGGGTACATCAGGCTGGAATCGAAGCGACGCAGCTCGCTGAAGTCAAGGCCGTAGGTATCTCGTACTACGAACCACTCGGGCCGGTCGAAAAACTCATAATCCCCACCGATACTGAGGTTCGAGGAATGCGTCGCCAGGTCTGCGATTGTAAGGATATCCAGCTTCTCGGCCCTCTCCCGACTCATCGCCATCGCATAGGCGTTCTCGAAACCCAAGGAGCCGAGGCAATGGATACCCTTCTCGTCCAGAAGCCACTGGGTCATCGTATCCAAAACCGCTTGCCGTCCCGGGTTATCCCTGCGCTGCATGTGGTTGGCCCAGATCGTGCCGCTGTAATCGACGGCGATGTCAAGGTTGCCCTGCGAGAGGGCCTCAAACATGACGGTTGATCCGAGGCTTTCAACCTTCTCGACATGATACCCAGCCAGCTCGAGACGGTTGCCGATCAGCTCAGCGAGGATGTACTGCTCGGTGAAGGTTTTGGTGCCGATCCGAACAACGGGCGCATCCCCGGCCCCCATACTGGATAGTTTCAGCATGAAAGAGCCACCGATACCACCCACCAGAAGCAGACCCGCCAGCAATCCGAGGGCGAAACTCCTTTTCGCCGCTGCGATTTCGAGCAATCGTATCAACAGGTCCAGGGCAATAGCCAAGGTTGCAGCAGCGGCCACCCCAACCAGGACAGCGGTCGTATTCTGAGTCTGCAAACCACTGAAGATGAAATTGCCGAGGCTGGTCGCACCGACTGGTGTCGAGAGGGTGGCGATGCCGACTACCCAGACTGTGGCCGTACGTATTCCTGCGAGGATGACCGGTGCGGCGAGCGGAAGTTCGACACGTGTCAACATCTGCCAGTCAGTCATCCCGATCCCACGTGCCGCCTCAGTCAAGGCCGGATCTACTCCTTCGATACCGGCGACTGTATTTCGCACAATCGGCAACATGCTGTAGAGGATCAAAGCGATCAACGCGGGCACGAAACCGATCCGTCCAAGCAGTGGCACCATAAGAGCCAACAGGGCGAGGCTGGGGATGGTCTGCAACAGGCTGGTGATCGTCAACAGGGGAAGCTTCAGCGATTTGATCCGTGTCGCAGCAAGCGCCATGGGAAGGCTGATGATCAACCCAATCAGCAGCGCCCCGATGGACAGGCTCATGTGACCGCTGAGGTAGTCCGGCAGCAGCGCGAGGGCATCGTGGACGCGGTCACTCATTGCCACCCCCACGCAGCAGGGCCTCAAGCTGATCCGCTTGTCGTCTCGGAGTCTGCATCAGTTGTTCTACGTTGGGGTGATCCGGGTTGCGAAGCAATTCGGAAGGGGTTCCGACTTGCAGGATGGTGCCCTGATCCATCACCGCGATACGATCCGCAAGCAGCAGCGCTTCTGTCATGTCATGCGTCACCAGGATGGCGGTCAGCCCCTGGGAACGGTGAATCGTGAGGTACTCCTGTTGTAGAGCATCTCGTGTTAATGGATCGAGTGCTCCAAAGGGCTCATCCAACAGCATGACCTGGGGACGAGCGGCCAATGCACGTGCCACACCAACTCGTTGCTGCTGTCCCCCAGACAGTTCAGAAGGTTTTCGTTCAGCAAACACATCCGGATCGAGGTTGACCAATTCCAACAGCTCCTGAACACGAGTCTGGATTTCTGTTTGAGACCAGCCAAGCAGAGAGGGAACCGCACCCACATTTTGGGCGATGGTAAAATGTGGAAAGAGGCCAATACCCTGGAAGGCATACCCGATGCTGCGCCTAAGCTGAACCGGGTCCCCGGACACGGTGTCGTGACCATCGATGAGGATTTGGCCTTCGGTAGGTTCGATAAGGCGATTGACCATTTTTAGCGTCGTCGTTTTCCCGCTTCCCGACCCACCCAGCAGGACCAGCAGCTCCCCCTTCTCCACATCGAGGTTGAGGTAGCGTACCGCCCAGGAACTGGACGAGGGATATTGTTTCCCCACATGATCGAGCTGGATCATCGCTTATCCCTGCCGTTTCGAACCTGTCGCTACCCATTCCAGATGCCGCTCCACTTTTCCACGTTGTCCCCAAAGCGAAACGTGATTCAGCGAAATCGTTTGTGTAGAGTTAGGCAGATGTTGAGAAACGTACGAGGTTCCCATGGCACGTGCAATCTTTAACGGCGCCGTTCTGGCTGAAAGTGATACATTCGAACTGGTTGAGGGAAACGTATACTTTCCACCTTCTTCAATCGATAAAACCTACCTGAAACCGAGCGATACCACGACGGTATGCGGGTGGAAGGGTACCGCCAGCTACTACAATGTTGTGGTGGATGGCGAGGTCAACACGGATGCCGCCTGGTATTACCCTGACCCAAAAGAAGCTGCTGAAAATATTCGTGGCTTTATCGCCTTCTGGAGGGGTGTCCTGATCGAACGATGACAGACTGGGATAGGAAAATGCTTTCTCGTGACCAACTGATCCGCCGCTACCAAGAGGTCCGTCGTCAAACTGAAACCCTCTGTGCACCTTTGACCCTCGAGGAGCATGTCATTCAGGGGATGGAAGATGCTTCTCCACCTGCCTGGAACCTGGCCCATGTGACCTGGTTCTTTGAGGCCTTTGTACTAGGTGACTTTGTCAAGGATTATACCCCCTACCATCCAAAGTACGCCTTCCTCTTCAATTCCTACTATGTGCAGGCGGGACCAAGACATCGTCGTGACCACCGTGGCATGGTGGGGCGGCCAACGGTCGAGGAGATCGTGCGGTTTCGCGGGGAGATCGACAATCGGATTGCCGAGCTGATCCATGACGTCGATGACTCCCTCTACCCCACCGTCCATAACCTGATCACCCTCGGCCTCAACCACGAGCAACAGCACCAGGAATTGATGCTGACCGATGTGAAGTACAACCTTTACCTGAACCCGCTGCTGCCCGCCTATCGTGAGGATCTGAAACAATTGACCAAGTACGAGTCGAGGCAGGAAATTGATTGGGTGGAATTTGATGGTGGGCTGGTTGAGATCGGCTATAACGGCGCGGAGTTCAGCTATGATAATGAACTTCCTCGTCACCGTGTCATCCTGAATCCTTTCAAGCTTCGCAACACCCTGGTAACGGTAGGCGAATACCTTGATTTCATCGAGGATGGGGGCTACCAGGACGCGAAATGGTGGCTCTCTGATGGTTTCGCTACCTGTGACCATGAGGGGTGGGAAGCACCGCTCTACTGGATGCGTGAAGGTGGCGGCTGGAAAATCTTTACCCTTTCCGGTCCTCGTGAGTTGAATCCAGACGAACCAGTCACCCACATCAGCCACTACGAAGCGGATGCCTTCGCTACGTGGTCGGGGAAACGTCTCCCAACAGAATTTGAATGGGAACACGCGTCGCAACGTGGCTCGATGAAAGATGGAAACTTTGTCGAGAACAACTCACTCCATCCCGCCCCAGCCGCACCGGGCGATGGCCTGCGTCAAATGTTCGGAGATGTCTGGGAGTGGACCGCCAGCGCCTATCTCCCTTACCCGGGCTTTAAGCCTGCCGATGGTGCAATTGGCGAGTACAACGGCAAGTTTATGAGCAACCAGATGGTTCTGCGCGGCGGATCATGCGCAACCCCTCGCAACCACATCCGCACCAGCTATCGGAATTTCTTCCACGCTGACAAACGGTGGCAGTTCAACGGCATCCGTCTCGCCGACGATGCTCCTTGAGGAATCCACGATGAAACAGTACAAAGTCCTCACCCACCAGGATCTTGAATCGGTACGCAGCACACGTGAGCTGTTCGGCCTCGAAGTTCTGTTGGGGCTGTCCAAAACCGAAAAAAGCCTGCCATCACGTTTCTTCTACGATGATGAAGGCAGCCGTCTCTTCCAGCAGATCACAAACCTGGATGATTATTACCTGACTGGGGCTGAACATCGAATTCTTGATGTGAACAAAGGGAAACTGGCAGAGATGATGGGCGGCGAATCCTTTAACCTGATCGATTTGGGATCGGGAGACGGGCGCAAAACCAACCAGTTACTCGAAGAATTTATCAGGCGCAACTTGAACTTTACATACACCCCGATAGACATCTCGGAAGCCGCTGTCCAGCTGCAAATGAAAGACCTTGAAGATCGTTTCAGTGCATTGAATGTCGAAGGGATTGTCGCAGAATACTTCGATGGATTGTTGTGGCATTCTCATCAGAGCAAAGAACGGAATTTTGTCCTCTTCCTCGGCTCAAACATCGGCAATTTCCATCGTGGGCAAGCGAGAGCCTTCCTCAGGAGTGTCTGGAATTTTCTCAAACCGGACGATTGCATCCTGATCGGGTTCGATCTGAAGAAAAACATCGAACGGATGGTTCGAGCCTATAATGACACAGAAGGTGTGACCCGTGCCTTCAACCTGAATCTCCTGACAAGGATCAATCGTGAGCTGGAAGGCAATTTTGTGCTGAGCAATTGGCGTCACTATGCCAACTATGATGTCTTCAGCGGAGCGATGGAATCCTACCTTGTCAGCAAGGTCGAGCAGGAGGTCTACATCCGTGAGGTGAACCAGCGATTCAACTTCCTCCCCTTCGAGCCGATTCATACGGAATACTCTTACAAATTCCTGGTCTCGGATATCGAACAACTTGCTGCTGACACAGGTTTTGTAATCGAACATCAACTGTTTGACGACGACCGTGACTTTGTCGATTCGATCTGGCGTGTTGTTAAAGAAGTAGATTGATTGAGACGACGAGACAAAACACCCCGGCATCTGCTGCCGGGGTGTTTTGCGTTGGATGGGTCCCGCATGGAGAAAGGGTCGATCAATAGTATTCTTCGCAGTGCCAAATCACATTCTCCGGGTGGGTCAGCTTGCAGTCGGTCCGCTGGGCACAGTTGACACAGATCCCGGTCAGGACCATGTCGGCGCGCACCAGTTCTGGCTCGGCCTGAGCTTCACCCTCGATATGGAAACCGGGATCGGACTTCAGCTCAACGACGGGAGCATCGTCGATACCGCGCATGCTGAAAGTCGGGGTCATCATCCGGATACGGGTCTCGCTGTCAAGATAGGTGACCTGATCCTGCTTCGCTTCGCTGGCAACATTTTTCTCTTCAACGTTGGTCGGCTGGGTGCTCTTGACAATCGTTTCCATCTTTCTATCCTCCCGCAAGGTTGCGATGCTGTATCTGTTGTTGTTTGACTCTTCTATTTGCAACCGGAGTGCCAGTTTGGAGGAATGGTTGGAGTCAATCGTAATTCGGGATCATATAAACTATCTATTTCTTTTTATTACATACTCTTATATAGCAAACTCCATCCTCTATCAGGAGAAACTGGTGGTCAAGGAGAGTTCACCTCAACAATAAATAAGTGGGACATTATGACTCATCGAGTCAGAAAGTCCCACTTTGACAATCGGATACATAATGTACAACTGCGGCTAGTCGTCGCTCTCCTCGTCCCCATCCCGTCCCATCGCATTCAGCTTCCGGTGGAGGGTTTTACGACTGATGCCTAGAATCTCGGCAGCCCGAGATTTATTATTATCAACACTGGCGAGCACGTTGAGGATGTGCTCCCATTCCACTTCCTCCAGGGTACGGTTGACGCCGCCGCGCCGGTCTACTGTGAAACGCATTAACGAGGGCAGGTCGGGAATCTGGATGGAATCCCCATCAGACATCACCACCAGCCGCTGGATCGTATTCTGTAACTCACGGACATTGCCGGGCCAATGGTAATCACGCAGAATCTCGAGCGCTTTATCGCTGTAACTCGGCACTACTTTACCCATTTCCTCGGCGTACTTCCGGGTGAAGACCTGAGTCAGCAGGAGGATATCATTGCCCAGTTCTCGCAACGGTGGGGTGTTGATCGTGATGATGTTCAGACGGAAATAGAGATCCTCGCGGAAGAGTCCTTTCTGCACAAGGAAAGGCAGGTCCTTGTTGGTCGCCGCGATGATACGGATATCCACCTTCTGTGGCCTGCTGCTGCCCAGCATGGTCACTTCTCTTTCCTGTAGCACGCGCAAGAGTTTGACCTGCATCGTGAGACTCATCTCACCCACTTCATCGAGGAAAATGGTTCCGCCATCAGCGGTGTGGAAAAAGCCCCCGCGTGTCTCACCTGCCCCGGTGAAGGCACCTTTCACATACCCGAACAACTCGCTTTCGAGCAAGGACTCGGGGATGCCGCCGCAATTGACGGGTACGAAAGGTTTATTGGAACGGTTACCACTGTAGTGGACGGCGCGTGCGACCAGTTCTTTGCCCGTTCCACTCTCGCCTGTCACCAGCACTGTGGCCGGAGTGGATGCAACTTTTGCGATCAGGTTTCGAAGTTCACGGATCGCTTCGGAATTGCCGAGGATACCATACTGTTCGCGTGGTTTTTGACCTGGGATGGACCGTGTAGCCCGTTTCATCGCCAATTTGTCCAGGGCACGACGTACTGCGTCGAACAACTCCTCATCGGTGAAGGGCTTTGAGAGATATTCCTCAGCCCCCACCTTCATCGCCTCGACAGCACCCTCCACCGATGCATAACCGGTGATCATGATAATTTCGGTATCGCGTACGTTTTCGCGGACATGTTTCATCAACTCTAAACCGCTGATCTTCGGCATCATGTAGTCGGTGATGACCAGATCGACCTCGTTCTCGTCGAGGAACGCGATGGCTTCGAGCACGCTCGGAGCGGTGCTGACCTTGTAGCCCTGGTTGGTCAGGTTACGGCTCATGACCTCGAGTGTCGCGGGAGAATCATCCACAATCAGGATTCGTTCTCCCCGGCCTGCCAGCTCGCGCGTCATTTAGTCCTCTCCCTCAGCTTCTTCAATTAGTGGGAAACGTACATCGATTTCGGTCCCCTCGCCCAACTCGCTGCGCACCTCAATCGACCCATCATGTGAGGTGACGATACCGTGCACCACGGCCAGCCCGAGTCCCGTACCCTCATTGACATCTTTGGTCGTGAAAAAGGGCAGGAACATTTTACTGCGCACCTCATCACTCATCCCGACACCTGTGTCGATGATCTGCAAGACCAGGAACCCTTCTTGCCTGAAGGTACGCAGGGTCAGGGTGCCACCCGAAGACATGGCATGGAGCGCATTGACAATCAGGTTGATCACAACTTGCGAAATCTGGGTCGGATCTGCTGCCAGTCTTGGCAGGTCCTCGGTGTAGTCCTTGACAATTTGAATGCCGGATTTGATAAATCGAGACTCAAAGAAGTAGAGGCTATCCTCGATGACTTCATTGAACTGCAAAAGGGTTTTCTTCTTCGGCACTTGCCTTGAAAAAACCAGCAACTTACGAATCACTTCACGAGCGTGCAGGGAAGCATTGACAATCTTTTCCAAGTCCTGTTTTGTTTGCGGTGGATTGTTCTCATTCTGTTGCGCGAGTTGTGCGAAACCGAGAATATTGCCGAGCGGCTCGTTGATCTCGTGCGCTACACCTGCTGCAAGCTGACCGATGGTGGCGAGACGGTCCGAGTGGAGGAGCTGTTCCTCGAGGACCAGTTTTTCCTCCTCCGCTTCCTGTTTCTCAACGAGATTGCCGATCTGACGGGCCACCGCATTGATCAAATTGCGTTCTTCCTTGAGGAAGGGCCCCTCGTCCAGCTCGGGGAAGGTATGGCCGTAATAGACTTCCACCTTGCCTCGTTTACGACCACTGACCGCAATGGCCGCCTCCTGCATGAAAGCTGTTTCCTTGAAGACCTGGGTCCGATATTCCTCACCGTCAAGAATAATCCGAGCCATCGTGTATTCAGGATACTGCCAACCAGGTGGGATCAATTCGACAATGTGATGGAGCATCGTCGGAAAATCGAGATTGGGATCTTCCCCGATCTTGGAAATGCCATAGAGGCAGGTCAGTTCCTTGATTCGCTCGCTGAGGGCGGTCTGGGTCTGGATGTGGTTAAAGGCGATGCCCAGGGTTTCAGCAATATCCTCGAAATAGAGAATATCCTGTTCATCCAATACATTTGGTTCTTCTGCCGACAGCAACATCACCCCAGTTCTCAGCTTCCCGATCCGAACCGGCACAATGGCGATGAAACGGTCATAGGTGGTAGATTCAGCGGATCGTTTCGCACGCTTGTCATGGTAGCCAGGCAATTGAGTGGTCACATCCCCAGCCCAGGCGCTGCCATAGGGGGTGACATTCAGTCCATTCTCCGGATGCGAATCATGAAGCACACGCCGGCATATATCGTTCAGATGGCTGCGCATGGCAATCGAGTTACGCGCCCAATGAGAGGGTACGAACATCACCGGTACATTTTCGATTCGTACTTTTTCCGCGCTGGCCAGAGAACTTTCTACCGTTAGGAAACCGGACCCTTCACGGAACCAGATGTTGATCGAGTCGCAGCGGGAATGCGTCAACAGCATACGGGTAACACGCGTCAGGAACGAGATTCGATGGTTGTCCTGGATGCAGAGGATGTTGATCTGCTGGGACAACGAATGAATATCGTCCGCGCTGAATTTTCCTGCTGGATTGCTCATGGTCGGGTTGTCACCCATGATGCAGCTGTTCCCCCTGTTGCCGACAATTGCCGACGTTCAGCGTTTTCCTGCCGCTGGTTTGCAGATAACTCCCTTGCGCTTTGAACCATTCATCTTGACCACGACCGGGGTATCAAACCGCAAGTGCCGGATATACTCCCCTTCAGTCTCCACCTGCTGTCTTCGCAGCCATTCCCAGTCAATCCTGCCTTCTCCATATGCCGGGTTCACGGTGAAATAGCCAATCATGTACGACATCAGATTGTGGAAGAAATGCGCGCCTTGGGACGGAGTAACCTTGATGTCCGTGAACCCGGTTTCAACGATCACTTTTGCACCCGAAATCTGGTCCCAGCTCACAGGGATTCCGAGCCAGGGATCGGACGAACCCCACCGTCCAACACCAATCAGAAGATAAGGCCGCTCTTCCGCGCCTAACGTACCATTGAACCGTTCCAGCTCCTGCGCGACACGTCTCGTTTCTGCCCGGTTAAACTCGGTAATGTCAACATAGAGGATGTCGTAAATGTCGTCCATTTGTCCGACACCAAGCACCATCTCACTTTCGCAGAGGATGTCATTCCGGCTGATACCGTTAAAATCGATCGATTCCGCCTCGCGGTTCAGAACCATCGGACGAATCTGCAGCACGCTGAATTCTCTCGCCTCCCCTTTTGGTACTGACAAGTTGGCGGCAAACTCCACCTCGACGGGGCCCCCTGTACCCTCCGAGGCAATCTTCAACAAATCGGTCAGGATGGCTGGAAGCGGAAAGACTCCCAACTTCAGCACCGGCGAAAAGGTGACCAGACGAACCCCGGCTCTCGAAAGGCCATCATACATCGCGTCGTTCTCATGGCTGTACACCGATCCGACATAGTGCAAGGTCAAATCTTCTTCGGCGATGCTCAACGGGTGGCTGTTCAGTGCGGGTGCACCATGTTCATCAAGGGCTTCGGCTTCGAGATTCAACGAATAAAACTGCTTCTGCGAATGCTCCAGGAACTCCGGGTTCGTGCTCGGCGCGAGGATGTGCTTCGGGTATTTCGGACAGACTCGTACCGTCTCACCGCCTTCCACAACCAGCTTGCCAAGACCAAGCGCGAGGGAGGCAACGCCATCCTTCGCGTCCATCGGTTCTTTCGGATAGTAATTATAGGACTTGGCAACACCTGATATATCCGGATAGTAGCGTGGGCCGTGTCGCCTGCCGATCAACCGCTGGATCACCACCGCCATCTTCTCCTCTTCGAGACGATAAGGTGTGGCCGAGATGTGACGGCGTGCCAGTTCACGGTACATCGAGGCGAAGATACGTTTGATGGTCGAGATCAGTTTCTGTAGACGAAGACTTGCTTGCGGGTGGTTGTTGGGCAGCATGTACGTTTCATACACGCCCGCAAACGGTTGGTACTGACTGTCTTCCAGCAAACTTGAGGATCGTACGGCCAACGGATAATCGACCATCTCCACCAACTCGCCGAGCTGGGTATAGACCTCTTCGGGCATTTCAGCATCGAGGAACCGCTGGAGCAAGGCCTCTTCATCCATCGACTGAACTGCGAAATCCCGCAGGTCATTGGTGTCGAGGAAACTGTCGAAGACATCCGAGCAGAGGACTACGGTCGGTGGCACGGTAACGGTAACATCTTTGAACTGCTCACCCAACCGGTTGATGTTGAGCAGATGATGCATGAAAGCGAGGCCACGCCCCTTGCCACCAAGCGAGCCACCACCAATACGTGCGAACCCGGAATCGGGATCAAAGGACTCCTTGCTGAAATCGACCAACAGCTCCCGCTGCAGTTCACGACGGCTGTTGCGCAGGCTTTCGATCAGATAGTCACGAAGCGCATCTGTCGATGGATAGTCGCTGACCTTTCGCGGCTTCAGCTTATCGGCGAGAGCAAATTCGGTTCTGGTCTTCAGCCAGTTGGAGAAATGGTTTCGTTCAGCATGGAAGACCAGGCTGTCATCCGGAATAGTTCGAAGTTTTTCTTCGAGCATTCGAAGATCTTTTGCGCGATCAACCTCCTCGCCCTGAGAGGAGAGGAAGCGAAAATCGCCGAAGCCAAGCTGCTCGGTCAGGAACGCCTTCAGTTCCTTCAAAAGGGTGGGCGAGTCTTTTCGGATAAAACCCGCACCGATCTCTTCCGCCTCGCCATCCATATCCTGACGGAACGACTGTAACAGCACCGGCATATCGGGCTGACGTTTCTTCACCTCCGCGACAAAGGTTGCTCCAGCATTAGAATCTTTTTCGCCATTCCGTTCAAATTCCACATCGGAGATAACACCCATCACACAGGGCGCATATGCTTCGTAATGCTCCCACGCTTCTTCATACGTTTCGCAAAGCAGGATTTTCGGGCGGGCACGCATTCGGAGGATTTTGTGCCCCGTATTCAGTCCTTCCCCGATCAGACTTTGGGAATGCTTCATCAATTCGGTGTAGAGCATCGGTAGATAGGAGGAATAAAAATGGGTGTTGTCCTCGATCAGAATGATCGTCTGCACTCCCATCTCACTCGTATCATGCTCAACATTCATCTGGTCTTCAACAAACTTAACGATGGCGAGGAGCATCCGAAAATCGCCTTGCCAGAGGAAAATTTTGTCGACGTATTTGATATCCTTCCGCTTCTTCAGTCCCTGTACTTCCTTGTTCTCATATGAGAGCAAAACAATCGGAACTTTTATCCCCATCTCACGCACTCGTTTGGCGAAGGTGAGGACGTGCATCGTACCGACATGAGCTGTTGTGATGATCAAGTTGAATCGATCAGCCTGCTCTTCAAGCAGTTTCAACGCCTCTTTCGCCCGGGGAACTCGTGTGGTTTCCGGGGCCTGGTAGAGGTTGAGCGCCATGAAGTCCGACAGCAGCAGCTCGTTGATCTGCCCATCCTGCGACAGGATAAACGAGTCGTAGAGGCTGGAGACCAGCAGCACCTGGTGGACACGATTGCGCATCAGGTTCTGGAATCCCAGCTGTGCCTGCGCCTGTTCCGCGCGCGGGCTATTGCTGCCGTTTTTACTCATCGGTGCTCAGTGTAAAAGGGTGTTTGGAACGAACCGCGCGGAACGATCCGTGGACCGTTCCGCGCAGTATGTTGATCGATCTACCCGAAACGGTTAGACAATCCCCTGGTCCATCATGGTATCCGCGACCTTGATGAAGCCGGCGATGTTCGCACCATTGACATAATTGCCAGGGGTACCGAACCGCTCAGCCGCTTCAAACGCAGCCTGGTGGATACTCTTCATGATGCCCTGCAGACGGTTGTCGACCTCTTCACGGGTCCAACCGAGACGAAGGCTGTTCTGCGACATTTCGAGACCGGATACGGCCACGCCACCAGCGTTGGCAGCCTTACCGGGACCGTACAGAATGCCCTTCTCGAGGAAAACTTCCACGCCTTCCGGTACGGTCGGCATGTTGGCTCCTTCGGAGACAACGTAAACACCTTTGCCAACGAGGTTCTTCGCATCCTGCTGGTTGATCTCGTTCTGGGTTGCGGACGGGAACGCGCAATCAGCTTTGTGATCCCACAGCGGGTTGTAACCCATGGTGGCATCCAGCGGATAATAAGTTGCGTTCTTGAACTGCTCCGCGTACTCGGAGATACGTCCACGACGGACGTTCTTCAATTCCATGACCCAAGCGAGCTTGTTCCGGTCGATGCCATCCGGATCATAGATGTAGCCGGATGAATCGGACAGGGTAACAGACTTGGCGCCGAGATCCAATAGCTTCTCGACCGTGTACTGCGCCACGTTGCCGGAACCGGAGACGAGACAAGTCTTGCCTTCGAGCGTCTCATTGCGGGTCGCGAGCATTTCCTGGGCGAAGTAGACTGCGCCATAACCGGTGGCTTCCGGACGAATCAGGGAACCACCCCAATTGAGACCTTTGCCGGTCAACACACCGGTGAACTCGTTGCGAACACGCTTGTACTGGCCGAACATGAAGCCGATCTCACGACCGCCGACACCGATGTCACCAGCTGGAACGTCCGTGTCCGGACCGATGTGACGGCAGAGTTCCGTCATGAAGGACTGGCAGAACTTCATCACTTCGTTGTCACTCTTGCCCTTCGGATCAAAGTCCGAACCGCCCTTGCCGCCGCCCATCGGGAGCGTGGTGAGGCTGTTCTTGAAGACCTGTTCGAAGGCGAGGAACTTGAGAATGCCGAGGTTGACGGAGGGGTGGAAACGAAGGCCGCCCTTGTAGGGACCGAGAGCGCTGTTCATCTCGATACGGAAACCACGGTTGACCTGAACCTCACCCTGATCGTTGAGCCAGGGTACGCGGAACATGATCACGCGCTCCGGTTCAATAATGCGTTCGAGAATCTTGGCGTTGCGGTACTCCGGATGGCGATCGATGACCACTTCCAAAGACTCGACTACTTCCATCACGGCCTGATGGAACTCGGGCTGTGCTGGGTTCTTCGCTTTGACCTGTTCCATGATGGATGAGACAAAGTCGGACATCGAAGACTCCCCCTATGCGATCGTTGAACGTGTCTATCCCGCGGGAGTAGGTCTCCACAACGGGGAATTCCGTTTGGTTCGATCCAGGTCCAGCCCGAGACAAAATGACTCAACGCCGTGTCAAAATGTCTCACTGTGAAGAAAAGTAGTCGCCCCCCTTTTCGTTGTCAACCCGTTCGCCTCCCCTACCACGCTAACTACTTGATAGTCCACGTCTACACTTTTAAGTACAACCAGCTTAATCATTTACTCCAAGGAGTTTAGCACAATTCTGACTTCCGCGAAAATGATCTAAAAAAGTTAGACGTGAGGCCTCCTTTCGAGACGTTTTGACCCAATCGAGCCCCCTATGCGGACAAAATGTCCCAATTCGTGCGATCGAATGAATTCATGATAAATAAAAAGCCACCGGGGTTTCCGGTGGCTTTTTATCGCTAATCCAACTGGATTTCCTACGGCTTCGCTTTTTCCATCCGGTCGGATTGGTCACGGTATTTCTCACGGTCCGACTCCATCCGTTCCAGCGCATCCTTGAGGACATCTTCGGCGCCCTCCGCACGCCAGCGGTCTTTCATCCGGACATCAAGGCTGGGAACCAGTTCCGCACGCAGGACAATGACCAGCTCCTTGCGGACGACACTTTTAGACTCGTAGCCAAAGACATAACGCAGCCCGAACACCCACCAGGGCAGATCCTTCAGGAAGGGCACCCCTTCACGTGAAATGCTCTCTTCGTTCGTATAGAGGCCGCCAATGACCGTCTCCTCGCCATTCAGTAGCAGGATCGATGTCTGTGCGGTGTTCTTCTTCACCTCGATGCCGAGGTCACTGCTGTTGGCGCTGCTCTTCTGGACGTCGAGGTCAAGGTGGATAAAGGTGAGGGTGTCATGGGTCAGGATTTCCGGCTTCACCTCGATGATCGAACCCGTCGAGAAGAACTGGGTCACCGTATTGCCCGCAAAGTCCTGGGTTGTAATGGTGAAGTCCGACCCGACCTGGATACGTCCTTCCTTCCCTGAACGGACTACAATTCTGGGACTGGAGAGGATCTCACCCGCCTGGTTGTTCTCGAGTGCCTTGAAGCGGATCAGCATGTTGCCAAAATCCTGCTCGGACAGGTAGGCGGCATCGAGGATACCACTCTTTGTTGTCGCAGCGGTCTGTGCCACGGCCTGGGTCGAGTCGCTATTCCAGAAGTTCCAACTCATGCCCAGCGAGCGAATTTTGTTCAAGTTCGCTTCAAAGAAGACGGCGTAGATGACCACTTCACGTGTTGAATAGAGCTCACGACTGTTCTTCAGCTCTTCGGACTCTTCCGCTTGCGCCCGACTCACAATCTGGATGTGGTCCTGGTGTTCCTCATACCAGAGATCCTGGGCGAGCAGCACTCGTTCGAAAGCATCCAGCCAGTGCATTGTCTCGACATTCACCCCGATCTGCATAGAACGATCGGCAGGATCGATGATGATTTTGCCGAGGTGACGCTTGGACAGCTCGCTGAAGACCGCCACAGCCTCATCGAAAGGCAGCGATGCCGACAGGGAGATCATCTCATCCGGTTTCGCGGCAATCTTCCTCATCTCACGCGGCCCGCCGAGCTGTGCGAGGAGGGGTGATGCAAACAGGAGCATCAGCATCAGGGCCAGCGGAACGGTCAGGTGTCTTCGCTTAGTCATAGGTCTCTTCTTCTGAAGGGAAGGGAAGCGTGAGACGGTAACGTTCCACGATCCCGCCCTTGTTCAGGGTAAACTCGACCCGGTTGTTGGAGATGTCAATCTTCGTGATGTAACCCAGATAGACCTCATCCCCTTCTTTCAAGACATGAATCTCACCCTCATGGTCCACCAGGACCGCCTTTCCTGGCAGCAAAGCCCTTAACTCGGATCGCTCCGCCTCAAGCAGCCCCTTGCTGTTTGGAGGCAATGCTTTGGCGATGATCGGCCAGAAGAGGTTGTCGCTCCAGGGAACGCGTACATCACGCAGGGTTCGCTTCAGTGGTGGAAGCTCGGGCACATCGGCATACAGCGCACGGATTTTAAGGTCAAAAGGAGTGACCACTTCCGGTGGCTGCCCTTCTTCGCTTCCAGCCTCTACCCCACGCAGATTGACATCGTCAATCACAAACATCTTGGGACCACGTTCAAGGGCGTAAATCATGCCGTAGATACTGCGATAAGAGCCCTCGCCTGTGAGTTGGAAACTGCGATACCCATAGCCATTGGCACTGACTTCCTTCAATGCATTCAGCGCAAATTTCAGGGAACCGTAGCGATCCTGAATGTCATCCAGATAATCAAACGCTTCAGCTAGGGTGATGTTGGGCTCGATGGTTTTGTCGAGCCCCGACAGCAGCTCCCGCTTTTCCTCGATAATCGTCTGCACCTGTCCCAGGTAATCTTCCCGCTCCGGCAGTTGCACGATATACTGGTCCATATCGGCAATCTGCTGATTGATCGAATCGATCTTCGCAGGATAGTATTTCAGGTTGATGTAGAGGCTGAAGCCTCCGATCAACAGGGCGAAGGCGAGGATGATCAACGTATTTCTTGTCTTAAATGACATGGTCGATCCTATTGTTCCGTCACCGACGCGGCGATTTCAAACCGGTAGACGCGCTTTTCACGGATTTCCTGCACGTCCACTCGTTCAAGTTTCGCGTTTCCGAGTTTCTCGACAAATCGTGGAATGCGGTTTCGATAAAGTGAATAGCCCACCAGACGAACCTGGTTGTTCTCGATGGAGGTGATATCTGTAAACCAGAATCCTCGAATATTGTCCGTTATATTTTCGACTCGTGTCAGGAAGGTGCTCCAAGTGTCCGTCCCAACCACCAGCGAATCAATCACAGAGAAGGAGCGTTCAAAACTGGCAAGGGTTGTTTGAGCCTGCTCAATTCGGTCCTCAAGTTCCCGGTATTGGTCCATTTGGACCGTTCTCGGGATCAGGCTGCGTCGAAGTTCACGGTACTCCGCCTCTTTCTCACTGATTCTCCAGAAAGTGAACGCTAGGATCAGGGGAATCAGGACGAGGATCACCCAACCCGGTGTCGAGATGATCAGGGTATTCTGACCTTCCTTCACCTTTGTCGGAGTCAGATCGACTTTAAACCCGTCCGCATCCTCGGCATCGAGTGCACGCAGCGCCGCGCCGATGGCCGGAGCAAAGGGAGCAGTGTCCGTGGTAGGATTGCCCTGCTGCAAGCTGCGGTCGAGGAAATCGATCTCGACTCGTTCAATCTGAACTTCAGGCGCCAGGCTGTCCGATAGAAGCTCAACAAGTTCCTCGTTGTCCGATTCTCCTAACAGGAAAACGGAATCAATCCCGGGAACATCAATATCGTCCAATTCGAACAGTAAACGGCTTGAGATGGTGTTGGCTACGGCTGGAGAATTAGCGCCATCCGCAATCATCTGCGAGATGTGGTGGATCTCACCGCCTTTCAAAAAAATGAAACGGCTGTAATCCTGTCCCACATAGAGGAGCAGGGTGACCGCTTCTTCGGGCAGCTCGTACTTGAAGCGCACCAGGTTGACCAGGGAAATCTCGATGGATTCCATGAACTGGATGATCGGAATCCGTCCCCCGACAAAGCTTTTCACCTTGTCAAATTCGTTGAGGATCGTGAACTGCCCCTCGCGAACGACGGCGGTCAGGTGACCCTGGGTCATCGGTACGAGGCCAATCGCATCCTGGTCAAGGGCGTGGTATTCCTCCTTGAGGGTCGCCAACTCAGTTGTGAGCCGTTTCATCAGACGGCGACCCTTTAACTCCCAGTCCGTTTCAAAGGTGTTGTAGAAGATTTGCGGTTCAGCGAGAGTGAGGACCATCCTGGCTTTACGGTCCGGCACCATCTGGAGCAGTTCGGTAAATTTACCGGAATCCTCAGCATCCTCTTCTGTCGCTTCAAGCCCCATCAACGCGAGTTCTTCATCCTCCTCATCCATCTTGATCTCGATGGAACTCGAGGATGAACTCTTCGGCTCTTCTTTCGGTGGTTCTTCCAGCTCTGGATCAAGAACATCATCCGGCGCGGCGCTTAATACATCGGTACCCTCGCCTTCGATGATGTCCAGATCATCGGGCGCTTCCCCACCGGGATGGAGAACCTGCGCATCGAGAGGAGTTTTGAGGGTAATCCTCTTCATCTCGAGGAGCTGGTAGCTGTCCTTTTGACGGCGGATTTTGACGGCATGAAGGGTGTTTCCTTCGCCGCTGACACCTACGACAATCCGTCCTGAGTCCTTGCTGCCTGCCATGAGGCCTCTATCCCCTTGCTTACAGTGACGTGAGCAATTGTTGCATCATACGCTTGTTGTTTGCGAAGCTCATCGCCGTTTCTTTGTTGATGCGCCTCGCCACAACATGCTCTTTCAGGTCCTGTTCCATCGTGCACATACCGTACTTCAAGCCTTCATTGATCATCTGGTAGATTTCGCCCGTGTTGTTGTTCTTGATAGCAGCCCGGATCGAGGGAGTCATGATCATGATCTCCTTCGCTAGGACACGTTTCCCATCCAGGCTCGGGCAAAGTTTCTGCGAGATAACGCAACGCAAGACATCGGCCAGACGGTGACGGACACGGTCCTGCTCTTCCGGCGCCACTTCACCGATGATGCGGTCAATGCTTTCTATAGCCGACGAAGTATGCAGGGTGCTGAGCACCTTGTGACCGGAGTCGGCCACTTCCAGGGCCGCCATAATGGTTTCCGGGTCACGCATTTCGCCGATGATGATAATGTCTGGATCCTGACGCAGTGCTTCGATGGTGCCGTGCTTGAAAGATATCGTATCTCCGCCCACTTCACGGTGGCGGATAATTGACTTTTTGGATGAATGAACAAATTCGACCGGGGAGGCAATAATGACGATGTGCGCTTCGACCGATGAGTTGTTCATGTCAACAATGGCATCGAGGGTTGTCGATTTACCCGACCCGGTGATGCCGGTGATCAGGATCAGCCCCTCTTTTGTATGCTCCAGGCTGAGCGACCGGGTCACATTGTGGTGGAAGCCGTAATCATCGTACTTACGAAGATCTGTGTTAATCGCTCGCATGTTGAGCGCAAGGCTGTCCAGGTCGAAATAAGCATCCGCACGATTTCGATTCGGAACCCCTTCTTCATCACGGAAGATGTAAGAAAAGTCGAGGTTCCGGTTCTCGAACAGGAACGACCGCTGGTCACGCGTCAGGATGTTCTGGATAAGGATGTCTGTCTGGTTCATCGTGTAGGTGCCCCACTCCCGGACGGGGGATTTCACACCCTGGGTTCGCAACCAGATCATCCCTTTCGATCCCCAGCCGCCAAGGTCGATATCTGAGGCATCCCGCCTCCTCATATCCTCAAGGCAGCCATCCAGAAAGTCGCGCAAAGTATCCTTGTCATCCGCATCCAGACGCCATAGGAGTTCCGTGTTGATGTACTCCTGCTTCTCAGTCCCGATCAGCGAGTGGGGGATTTTATCCGCCAATTGCTTAACAAGCGCCTTGACCTTTTCGACCTGCGCTGCGTCCATCTGGAACCCTTCCTCCTCGCTCACTACGCCAGATACTTACATTACTGACTATTCTATCAACCCGATCAATGTACTCATCATATTTTCGGGATGCGATAGATTGAGGGTGAAAAAGCGAATAATCGTTGCCATCCCGCTTTTTCGAACCAAATCCGCTCCCCGAGATCACTCCCACCAGGTTACAAGTCTTAGAACTCGAACGTAGGGAAAATAAGGCGCGCTCATCGTCTGCAGGCGCGGATCATAGTAGTATCGTTTTGAAAAACCGTGGTTGATTGACGACCCCCAGCCGAACGTTCCGACTGGCCCTCGTTCCCCTTGGGCGATACTCCCGACGAGGCTAAGTGTCCCTGCAATCGGCCGAGAATTGTAATTCTCAGCGTAAAAAGAACCTTGAGGAGTAATGACGCTCGCATGCAGCACAACATCACTGTTATTTGGAGCGTTATCAGTCAGAATGACATCATTTTCCCCGGAAATCAGGCCGAGAATATCGTCAGAAGTGGGATCGTCAACAGGGTTCACAGCATACTCGATGTCATCATCCACAAAAATATCTTCTGGTGTGTAGATTGAAAGCTGGCCGTTGATGGTGCCCTTCACTCGAACTTCTTCGGAGGAGTAGATCACCCCTGTTGGAGCAATGGTTGCGATGGAAACGGTATCCGGTGCCCCACCTCCAATTGAACGGATCATGTCGCCATTTGCAAGAAACTCGAGTTCGAGTGGCTGATCATAGACACATTTCGTATTTACCGCAGCGCCGCCGTTGCCAGCGTTTGCTGCTGTCAGTAGTGGACTCATATCGGTAGGCAACGCCGCCTCAACCCCTACTTCCCAACCGCCGAAGAAGTCGGCACGGTTCCCACGTCGCCCCGGATTTGGACTGATCCCAAGGCGAGCTGTCACCTTGCCATAAAAAACCGGGTTTCCGTTGGTTCGAAGTACATGGTCGCAGTGTATCGGCCCCCAGACTGTGTCACCCGTGATCCAGTAGACACCGGCGTCCGAGTTGGTGTACCAGAAATAGCGAGAGACGGGTGTCGAGTAAGAGAAATAGGCAAACATCGAGTCTTGCAAGGTCATGGTGGTGCTGTCGGTGGCATAATGCTCATCATCGAAATACTGCGCCCTTGCACGAACTCGGACTAAAATGGTATCGAGTCCCACTGGACGAATGGTCACCAGGGATGTGCAAGGCGGGCTGTAGATTGAAACATCTGCCGAATCTGTATCGTTCGCCCACACATCATTGACTGCAAAATTCATCGCGGTCATCGCCGCTTCATGCACCAGGGTGGACATGTAGTGTTCGTTGAAGTTGTCCCCTGCGGTAACAGCAAGTCGGTTCAGCTTCTGCGAGTAGAGTGAAAAGATCATCGCGAAACCAGCGACCCAGATCAGAGCTCCTTTTCCAAACATGGGACCTCCTTCCCTACCGTCTCAGATTCTTTGAAATCACACGAGTCTGACGCCAGTAGGATTCGCGCAGCAGTTTTCTTAGCTCACGCATCCGTTCGACGGGATCATTCGCTTCAATCACCTCGTCACTGATGTAGATGTTTGGGTTGACGGTGATCAGAGTGACCTCGACCATTACTGTTGCCGGGATGTAGGAAACCTCCTGCCCAACCTGGTTGAGGTAGCGGAAAACAGCCGTATTCGAAATGGTGCCAATGGAACCGGAAACTTCCGACTCCTGGGACACTTTCACACGTCGGTTGATCGAATAAAGCACAATCGAAGTGTCCATAAAGACGAATGTATCAAGCGGTGCAACTGAAAACTCAACCGTATCCGGGATCTGGTCCGTGTGCAGGTTGCCGTGCACAACTTCGAAATAGTCACGATCCTGGTTCAGGTTTGAGATGAAGACAACACGGTTGGAATCTGCAACCTGGAGAATCTGGGATTGCTGAGCCTCTGGAATAGCGTAGCCCATCTTGCGCAAGTCATCCTGAATGATGTTCGACAGGCTGGCCAGCTCGTTCTGGACAATGGCATCAGCATTGTGATTGACAAACTGCTGAAGGGCATTGTCCATGGCGGTCATGGAAACCAACAGCAGGATGCTGCCGATCATAATGCCGCCGATAATATCGATCATGGTAGACATACATGCCCCTCCGTCAGTTGTAGAACCAGTAGCTGATCACGAAACTGACATTGAGCGTATCACGCAGCTTGGTACCACTCTGCTCCGTGAAAATCAGTGGGGGATCATACGTGTCGTAAACCTTGAGGGTGACCTGCTTGTGGTACTGGCGTGAGGCGACCTTTGTTACGGTATTTCCAGACAGGGTCACGTAATCCACTTCATAGAGCACGTTATATATCACACCGCTTCGACCGGTATCGGAGACGACGACACCATTGAGATCATCCAGATCATCCACCTCAGAGGAGTCGTTTGCCTCAAAGCCGAGTTGGTTAGGATTGGCAAAATCGGTAAGCAGTTTCTGGCTGGTGGTGTCCGTGGAGGCCTCGTCAAAGAAATACTGCGAGGCCTGCTCGACGTGAGAGGTCATCACCGAGAGAGCTTCGAGCCGGAAACGATTGTAGTCCAGGGTGGAGTCGATGTTGTTCATCGTCCTGTTGAAATTCAGGATGGTGATGGTAATCAACATCAACGCACCGAGGGTCAGAAGGCTTTGTCCCGTATTCATGGAGTACCTGCCTGTTTTGCATGATGTCCGGCCACACCATGCCGATTAGTCGTCCGAGGTCACCCGGGCGACTTCCTCGATGTTGGCTACCCCCTCCTTGACTCGTGCACGAGCTGCCGCTTGCAGGGTCAGCATACCATCTCTGACCGCCTGGTTGCGGATTGCCTCCTCGTTGATATCACCCTTTGCTTCAAAAATCAGTTTGCGGATGTCTTTTGTGAAGTAGAGCGCCTCGTGGATTGCGGCACGTCCTTTGTACCCGCCCATGCATTTGTCGCAACCCACTGCCTTATAAAAGGTTGTGGATTGGATTTCTTCGTCAGTGAAGCCAACTGCCTTCGCCGCAGCAAGAAAGACATCATCCTTCTCCGTGATCTCCTGCTTACAGTTTGAACAGAGCTTCCGGATCAACCGCTGGGCAATCACAATGTTAATCGCATAGGCAATCAGGAAGGACTCGATGCCCATTTTGAAAAGACGGGAGACTGCACTGGGGGCATCGTTGGTATGCAGGGTCGAGAAGGTCAAGTGGCCAGTATTCGCCATCTTGATGGCCGTTTCACCGGTAATCTTGTCACGAATCTCGCCCACCATGACCACATCCGGGTCATGACGCAAAATCGCACGTAACGCCAGCTCGAAGTCCATCTTGTTGTTGATCTTGAGCTGGCGGACATTCGGAATGATGTATTCAACAGGGTCCTCAACCGTCAGAACATTGATCTCCGGGGTCACAATATGGGACAACGCGGCAATTAGGGTGGTTGACTTACCAGATCCGGTTGGACCGGTGACAATGACCATTCCCTGCGGCTGACGGATTGCCTTGACAAACGATTCTCGCGCGGTGCCGTGGAAACCCAGCTTATCCAAGTCGGTGATGACTTTGCGGTCATCGAGAATACGGATGACGATACTCTCGAACTTGTACTGGAACTCACGACCCACAATGGGAATCACGCTGACACGGAACCGGATGTGGTGGCCATCAATCTTGCGCTGGATGAAACCATCCTGCGCCTGCTCACGTTCGAAACGATCGACATTTTTTGTACGATCTTTCATCACCGCCGAAATCGCTTCGGGGCGGACCCCATCCTGGCGGTGCCACAAACGCAAGGTCCCATCGATACGGAACATGATGTCGGTGGCATTGGCGCTGGTCGGGACGATATGGATGTCGCTGCAACCAAGGCGAACCGCTTCGATCAGCATACCCTCGGCGAGGTTGACGAGGAGGGATTTGTTGATTTCGGCCTCAATTAAGGCCTCATCAAATCCCTCATCCTCAAACTCGTCTTCCGACAGATCGAGATCGCCTTCTTCAATATCCTTGAGGAACTGGTTCTCAGGTGGGAAGACCTGCTCGATCAGCATGGTCATGTCACGCAAGCGCACATAGCAGACATCGTAGCTTTGCACGTTCATGGCACGCGCAATCGCCGGAATCATCCGGTCGGTCGGGTCGGCGGCGATCAAGATCAAGCGGTAGGGACGGTCACGGTCGTAACGTACGGCGAGTATTTTTTTCTGGACCATATAGTCCCGAGTCGACTGCGGGACAGGCTCGAACATCTTTTTGATAAATTCAATACGATGCTCGTTGATCTGTTCTTGGGAAAGATGAATTTCACGGAATCCGTAGACGTTCGCCACAGTGCCGAAAACGACATCGTGATCCTGGTTAAATTCTTCAACCAGGATTTGCGCCAAGCCTCGCTTGGCGCGCACGTTGACCCTGTCCTGGTTCTCACGTTCCTTGAGACGCAGGGCCTTTTCCACGATTTCAGCATCCACCAGGCCCTGGTTGACCAGCGCAAGGCCCAGCTTATCCTTAATCCGGAAGTTGACTTGTGCTTCGTCCGCCATGATTTCCCGTTTTCTAACTTATCATCTGATCGTACTTGAGCGTCCACTTACCCCGGCTTGATGGTCGCTGTTTCGGAGGATACAATCGTCAACCCGGTCATCACCACCATGATCACCATCGCAACCACAATCTGGATGAACTCTACAACGTTTTTCAGCTTGTAGACCGTCTCTTTTTCGTAGTAATTCGCAATTTGCAAGGCAGTCTTTTTCACAGTTCCCGTTTCCGCGCCGGAATGAAACCTGGACAAGGCGGTATCGGTAAAAACATCTGCCGCTTCAAACGCCTGAACCAGCCCGACACCTTTTGATAGCATCATCGGGATAGAGACGGTATTGATTCGCTTTTCAAAGTGCTTGTTTCCGCACGCTTCTGCAGAAAGCTTGATCGCATCAATACTTTCCCCGGAACCGCTATACAGAGCGTAAAAGACTCGACAGAAAATTTCAATTACTGTCTTATGAATCAGGTTCCCGATGACCGGGATTTTCATCATGTAGTGATCCTTCCACATCTGCACCTTTTCGAGGTGCAGCGAATACCAGATGCCTGCCGCCAGCATCAAGGTGCCGATCAACATATAAACCATGTTGGCCAGCAGAAAATCACTGAGTGCCAAGGTTGCCTTGGTCATCGGCGGAAGCTCAATCCCCATTCTGACAAAGAGCGATGCAGTTTCCGGGAAAATGTATGCGACATAAAAAACAACGACCCCCAACAACAGGATCAGGGTGAACAACGGCATGATCAATGCACTTTTAATCGATTTCTTAAACTCTGCATTTCGTTCCAGGAAGACTGCGGTACTCTCATAGATGTCGGACATGTTACCGGATTTGGAAGCAAGGCCAAGCATCCGTGCGGTAAACTTTCCTAAGTATTTTTCCTGTCGGACAAAGGCTTCCTCGCTATCCTTGCCTTGCTGAAGGTCGCTATTGATTTCCTTAATGGCTTCTCGCAGGCTCTGGTTCTGGATGTCATTAACAAGCAGCTGCAATACTTCATTGAACGGTAATTTTTCCCGCAACAGGTCAGCACTCACACGCACAAAGGTGACAATGTCCGTCTCTGGCGGTTTCATACGAAAATCAAACAACTTCGGGCTGACGCTGATAACCGTATAACCGAGACGTTCCAGCGCTCCCTGGACCTCTTCCTTGCTGAACGATTTCTGCTCACCGAGAATCGGCTTGTCCTGCCCCTTTTTCACCTTGTAACGATAGGTGCGTTTGGGCACGATGCGCTTGGGAGTAAACTTTCGAGCATGCGCGAGAGCGTCGATCCGCTTCTTCGCATCCTTCAGTTTATCCGCCTGGATCACTCCGTGAACCGGTTTCCCGTTAAACGAAGTACCTTCAAACCGAAAATCAGCCATAGAGGTCAGTTGCGCTTGTTGGTAAACACCAGTCGAGGAGGCACACGCCTCCTGCGTTGTCAAAGACGATCAGGGGCGAGTCAAGAAGCCTCGCCCCTGATCGAAGTTTCCTGATCTCCGGAACAACGACTAGTTCAAAACGGCTGTCGTAATTGCGTTCGGAGTTACAGTAGCATACGCCATGACGAGGTTCGTGCCATCACGACCCGTTTCCCCACCATAACCGACGATGTAAATCGTCTGGGCTGCTGCAGAAATCGCGGTGTTCGCAGCTGCAGCCGCGGGAGCAGCTGTAACAAGACCGGCAGACGTCGGCTCAGTCGTGGTCAAACGATACCCACCGTTGGTATTGGATTGGTCAAGTGTCCCCAACGTGAACCCGTTGAAGTCATTGCCTCCGCCACCCATCGTGGTCGGTTTCTTGTAGTGCTGCTGCGCCTTGGAGGCGAGGTGTGCCAAGTCGGAAGTCACTGCATCACGGTTCGCATCAACGGCCGAACTCGAGAACATATTGATTCCGACGGCGACGGCGATACCGACGATGATAACGCCTAGCACGATGAGAAGAAGTTGCTGTTGACCCATGTCTCTCTCCCTGTGGTTGTTGAACTACGAAATACTGTCTTTGTAAGAATCTACACTATTAACAGAATCGACGCAAGTGGTATCCTAAAAAAGGAGTGAATACCAAAAAATGAGAGTCGCTGGAGACGTGAGCCCATCCGTAATGCCGCGCAGAATCTAGGCTCGAACCTCGCTACCCCTGCCTCTCTATCCTTCCCTGCCTCGCAGGAGGATCATGCTGTACAGGTCACCGTGCGAAGTGGGCAGGTACCGAACAAGCGTCTGGTTTTCTTCCGAACTGCTAACAATCCTCAATGTTTGAAGCTCATCCCTGTTTATGCAAGTCAAGCCCTTTTTGAAACACACTTTTTAGCACCTCGGGCTCTCGGTCCATTTCTCTGCTTCCTGTTGCATCAGCGTACATGGGATCCGATGATTTATCCGGGTAAGCTATCAGGGAAGATGAGCTGGTGATGTGATGGAGCCCACGAATTGAAGATGATTCTCAGCACTCCTTCAAAGCGGGCAGGTTAGCTGTTTTCGTTGTATCTTTGCGGGGTGTAGCTAGTGGATCGTTTGACCTGATCCGCGGGAACCGGAAGTGAGGACAAATCATGGCAGAAGTCGTCTTGGATCACGTATATAAAATCTACCCCGGTGATGTCACCGCAGTAGAAGATGTTAGTACAACAATCCATGACAAAGAGTTTGTTGTGCTGGTTGGCCCTTCGGGTTGCGGAAAATCCACCACCTTGCGTATGGTCGCCGGGCTTGAAGAGATTTCCCAGGGCACCATTTCGATTAACGGTAAGGTTGTCAATGATGTCGCCCCGAAAGACCGTGACATCGCCATGGTCTTCCAGAACTACGCTCTTTATCCTCACATGAGCGTACGCGACAACATGGCCTTCGGCCTGAAATTGCGGAAGTTCACCAAGCAGGAAATCGACACTCGTGTCAACGAAGCTGCCGAAATCCTCGAGCTGACTCCCCTGCTGGACCGTAAGCCTAAGGCCCTCTCCGGCGGCCAGCGTCAACGAGTCGCCCTCGGCCGTGCCATCGTGCGCAAGCCGGAAGTCTTCCTTTTTGACGAGCCCCTATCCAATCTCGACGCCAAACTTCGTAACCAGATGCGCGCCGAGATTCTCCGTCTCCACAAGCGTCTCGATGCAACCATCATCTATGTCACCCACGACCAGGTGGAAGCGATGACAATGGGGACTCGCATTGTGGTCATGAAAGATGGCCTGGTGCAGCAGATCGACGCTCCAATCGACCTGTACGATCGCCCGAACAACCATTTTGTCGCTGGCTTCATTGGTTCGCCAACGATGAATTTTGTAACCGGCACCATAGAGGCGGACGAGTTCAAAGGCGGTGGAGTCCAGTTTAAGCTGACCGACGCTCAGAAAAACTCCGGCGCCAAGGGTGAAGTGATCATGGGGATTCGTCCTGAAGATCTCGCCTTGGGCGACCCGAGCAATGGGGACGGTACAGTCAGCGGGACCGTAGACATCGCCGAACCGCTCGGCGCGGAGACCTATTTGCATGTACTGGTCGGTGCGGGCAAGTTGATCGCGCGGGTCGAGCCTTCCAACGATCTCGACACCGGTGCCGAAGCAAAGCTGCACTTCAAACCAAAGAAAACCCACCTCTTCGACCCGGAAACATCGCAGGTGCTGAGGTAATCTGACTGGCCCGACACTTTAGTGTCGGGTTTCATCGGAGTGTCCCAAGCACACCAAGCCCTGACTACTGAAGTCAGGGTTTTGTTTTCAACCGTTGCAGCGCAGTATTCAGGCGAAGGTGTCCGGGAGCATTTCTTGGACAAGTACATATTGTTGGTGTGGAAACTCTGAAGAAACCCGACACTGAAGTGTCGGGCCAGGGAATCGTTACTCGTCCAAGGTCATTCCTCCACTTTCGTACATGTAGTCGCAGACCTTGTCCGCCGCGCGATCCACATCTCCATCGCTGATGTCCAGCTCGAAGGTTTGCAGCGCAGATTTTTCAACCAGCTCACGGAAATCTTCCTGCTGATTGATAAAAACCTGCAGATCGTCGTATTGCGAGGGATTGCCGGACACCTTCAGCCGCTCTTCACGAGCCTCCTCGAAGGAATCCGGTGTACGTGTGACAAAAATCAGGCGGAAGTTGAGGTTGACCAGACGTTCCTCGAGCCAATGAAAATCGTAATCAATCCCTCGTGCCGCCTGCTGGAAGAGTTTGGTTGAGATGTGGAAACGGTCCACGATCCAGGAGTAATACCGTTGCAGCTCAAAGAGACGCACCCAGGTCTGGTAGGTTTCGATCGCCATGGATTCTTCATCCTCGGCGAAGTTGATCAGTCCCCTGCCCCAAGGATAGTTGGTAAACCCGCACCACTCCGCCGACACGACCGGTGAATGGTACTTGTACTTGCGTGGACCGACAAACCGCGGATGCTCGTTCAGCGCAAAGGCGAGGTCGGTCTTGTGGGTGATGCGAGTACCCTCAATGATCACTTTCGGGACAAGTTTCTCAGACATGGTCGCTCCGTAGAGTTCTGTCAGACGCCTACGTCTGACAGACAATGCGTCAGGTGTGGGCGCCTGACGCGACAGTTTTCCAACGGGTTCCCCGGCTAAACTCGCCAAGCGGGGTTTCTGTAACCAATCAGTAAGGTGTCACCCTATCGCGCCTTCAGCGCGAAGCACGGGCAAGATGCAAGTGCCACCACTACTCCTTCACCCCACCAAGCGTCAACCCACCAACCAGCCAGCGGTTCGCGAAGAGGAAGAGGCCGATGACCGGGATCGAGACAACCAGCGCACCGGCGGCGTAGAGACCCCATTCCGTGCTCATGCTCTGCTGGAACTGCTTGAGACCGAGCGGCAAGGTGTACATCACCGGGTCCTGCAAGACCTGCGCCGCGACAAGGTATTCCGACCAGGATGAGATGAAGCTGAAGAGGCCGGTAATCACCAGGGCGGGCGAAGCGAGCGGGAAAACTACCTTGTAGAAGGCTTGGAAACGGTTGCAGCCGTCGATCATCGCCGCTTCTTCGAGGCTGGAAGGAATGGTGTCGTAAAAGCCTTTCATCGTCCAGACACAGAAGGGCAACGCCGTCGCGGAGTAAACCACAATCAGGCCGACATAGGTGTTGATCAGATTGAGGCGGCTGATGATGATGTACATCGGCAGCAGCAGCATCGTCGCCGGGAACATCTGGGTGGTCAGGATCGACAACATCGCGGTGGTCCGTCCGACGAACTTGTAGCGACTGATGATGTAGCCCGCCGTTGAAGCAAGAGCGACACCGAACAAGGTCACCGCGAAGGAGACGATCGTACTGTTCAGGACCCAGCGCAGGAAGGGACGTTCCGTAAAGAGGATACGGAAGTTATCCAGCGTCGCATCCGGCGGTATCAGGGCGAGCGAGGTCGAGAGTAGACGGTCACCGGGACGCAAACTGATGCTCGCGACACGAATCACCGGGTAGACGGCAATCAGCACGAAGACCAGCAGGATCGCGTAAATCAGGATTCTTGTCGGCCATTTATTCTTGACCATCGGGCTCCTCCCCACCTCCGAAACGTTCGCTGATCCATTCCATCTCCTCGTCCCCAAGTCCCTGCATCGAGAAGTCGCCACCGATTTCGACCAGAACCATCGGTTCAGTTTCAGGGAAGACCTTCGCCAGCTTCTCGTCGATATCGTCGATGGAGGCGTCGCTGGAGATCAACCAGCTTCCGGTCAGCACCTGGACTGCATCAAACTGGTCCAGCAGTCCCTCGTGAATCTCCGCCATTTTCGGATCGTTCTTGTCGGAATCACAGGATACCATGTAGACAGCCATTTCGTTCTCCATCAATAAACGGGTTCGACCGCACGAGCTCGTTTCAGGAAGAAGATGCCGAAGACGAGCAGGATGGCGAAGATCACCATCGACATGGCGGCAGCATAGCCGTAACGATACAGGTTAAATGCGCTCTTGTAGACGAAGCTGACCAGGATGTGTGTCTGATCGGACGGTTCGCCAGCATTCGAGACGAGCCAGATGACGTTCAGGTTGTTAAACGTCCAGACGGTCCCCAGAATAATCGATGGCGTCATCACCGGTTTCAGCAACGGATAGGTGATGTTTTTGAACTTCTGCCAGGGCGATGCGCCATCGATGTCCGCCGCTTCGTAGAGCTGGTGCGGGATCGACTGCAGGCCGCCAAGGGCAACGATCATCATGAAGGGGAAGCCGAGCCAGATGTTGGTCAGGATGCAGGCGGTGAAGGCTTCCACCGGGCTGCCCAGCCAGTTGACAATCGGCATGCTGAAGTATTTGGCGATGATCAGGTTGACCGCGCCATACTCGGTGTTGAACATGCCGCGCCAGGTCAAAGCGGTGATGTATTGAGGCACCGCCCAGGGCAGGATCAAAAGCATACGGATCAGGCCACGGCCCGGCAGAACACGATGTAGCAGGAGCGCGAGGAAGACCCCAATCCCGACATGGAAGACGAGGTTAACTGAGGTCCAGATAATCGTCTTGCCCAGCACACCGTAAAAGCCCGGCTCGAGAAAGACCTTGCCATAGTTCTGGAAGCCTACCACATCCCAATCGAAGAAGTTACGCAGCCCCATGTTCGACATGCTTAGGACAACATTGTAGAGGAAGGGATAGACAACAGTCAGGAAGATGACGACAAAGGCCGGAACCACCATCCAGTAAATGAAGGGACGTTTGCGTGCATCACGAACGAATTGACCAAATGAGTGACGGCTGAACCAGAGCAGGGCCACCAGCGCGAGCAGGGCAATGCCATACAGCACCGGCACGTACGGCGCCGGTTGGATCACCGTATTCATCTCGGCGATTTTGCGTTCAGCAGTCTTCTGCATGCCCGTTGCGGCCTCGTCAGCGGTGATGGTTCCACCGAGGACAGCCTGGTAGAAGGGACGCATCGAGTCCCAGATGGCACGCAATTCCGGCACGACCGGCATCGGCTTGCCCACCTCAATCTGCTCGAGGCTGCCGGTCATGATCGGGTTGTCCGAGATGACCGGATCATCACGTAATGCGGTCCTGGCCGGCATGATCCCTGTCTGGGCGGCGAGTGCTTTCTGCTGATCGTAGGAGAGCATAAAGCGGATAAAGGTCAACGTCGCATCAAGCTTCTCTTCCTTCAAGTTGCGATTCAGCGAGTACCCTCGCGGGCTGACAATCGGAGTGGGCCACAAACCTGTCTTGGTGATCTTAGGAATACGGGTCACTCCAATATCAATGCCGTTCTCGATATAGGTCGCCCAGGACCAGTCGCCGTTGATAATCATCCCCGCCTTGCCCTCGTTGAAAAGGGTGTGCGCGGTCTCGTAGTCAGCGTTTTGTGGCGTGATTTTGTATTTATCGCGAAGGTCCTGAACGAACTGGAGAGCGTCACGATTCGCCTGGGTGTCCAGGGTTGGACGATTTTGATCGTCGATCATCCAGCCGCCGAAGCCACCGAGGAAGGGGATGAAAAAGAATGGCTCGGTGAAGTTCCAGGTCAGGCCGAACTGGTCAACCTTACCATCCCCATCGGTATCTTTTGTCAGCTCCTGTCCGATCTGGATCAGCTCGAGGTCGGTGGTGGGCGGTTCGGGGACAAGCGCTTTGTTGTAGACGAGCGTCAGATGGTTGCCGAAACGATCCGCCACCTGGTAGAGATGATCTTCAAACCAGACCAGAGCCTGGGGATTCAGCGAGTCACGTTCCGCTTCTCCAAACAGCCCCTCCAGCGGTTTGATGATGCCCATGATGGCAAATGGCCCAACCTGGTCGGACGGACCGTGAATCATCTCCGGCCCACGTCCTGCAAGGGCCGAATTCTGGAAGCCGGAACGCAGCTCCTCTGTTTCGCGGTAGAGTGAGGTGACCTTGATCTCGGGATGCAGGCGGTTGAATTCTTCGAGCTGCTTCTCGAGAACCACGCGCTCGGCATAGTTGAACTGGTGCCAAAGGGTGATTTCGACAGGGGTTTCGGCAGCCTGCGCCACACCCGTCAGCCCGATCAGCACCAGCAGCGCCGGCAGCAACCAGCGTTTCATCCTGCCTCCCCTTCTCATTGTCCGCGCGACATTGCGCCGCCATCCTCATCCGATGCAGTACCGCTTTCCATCAAGCTGGGGATGTCTGGAGTTTGCGCTTCGAATCCGGCCTTGCGCAACTCGATGTAGACTTGACGTAAATGGGCACGGTAGAGCCGATCCCAGCGCGAGTCCCCTTCGCCGGTGTTCTGATCGACACCATACCACCAGAACCAATCGCTGCCTTCGGCGGCACCCATCGCACGCCAGACGGCGGGGTAGTCTTTTCGGTCGAAAGTTGGTAGAATCCGATCCACATCGCTCCGAACCTTGGCCAGCCACGCCCAGGCTCGGTTTTCCTCATCCTCGCCAACCCATGTGGAATAGTCGGCGCGAATCCACGAACCGGGCCAGAGGGTTTCGATCCGGTCGAGCGAATCAATTGGGTGCGCGGGCACATTCCGCTCCGGGTTGCCTGCAAGGTACTCCGCAGGAGTGACGGTGATGATGCGACCAGTCTCCTGCATCTCACCCAGTTTGCGGTAGACGGCGGTCAGGAACTGGATGGCATCGGCATCCTGTTCATACCACTCCCACGCATTCTCACCGTCCAGGAGGACGGTCAGGAGCATAGAATCGCCTTTCTTTTCGGGCGCTTTTGCGAGGATGCGGTTGATCAGGTCCTCGGCAGCCGCTTCCGGCTCACTACGCTGGTAGGCGAAACCAATCAGGTCGGAGAGTTCCGTGTCACGGAAAACCATCGCCACCTCGCCCCCATTCGGACCGCGCACTGAATAGGGACGATCCGCCACCATGCCGTCAGGCAGGGACTTGCTCAGAACACCATCACCTGTCGCCAGCCAATGAATGCCATACATCGCAAAGTGGTCGATCACCTCCTGCGACACCGATCCTTCCGCTGGCCAGAAGCCGGTCGCCGGTGCACCAAACCACTCCTCGAACGCATCTGCGGCGAGCTCCACATGCCAGGCTGCATCATCAGGATAGGCAATCTGAATGCTGTCTGGTGCCTGATCCGACTCTGATTTGCCCGCGTGCAGATTCTGGATCAGGGGGAGGATCGGATGGAAATAGGGTGTGGTGGTCACCTCTACTTGTCCTGTCCGTTCGACTGGATCGTACATCATTGCGCTGTGCAGCGGGATGATCGCCTCCGCGATTTTAACTGTCTCGGCCACCAGACGATTGGCATCATCCTCGGTAAAGTGACGGTCCAGGGTCCAAATTGGTCCATCGGCTTCGTTCACCATATCCGACAGATCGACTGTCTCCCCCGTTACCAGCTCCACGGACCCACGCAGGAAGCGGGGATCAAAATTGGCGAGGTAGAAGAAACACTTTAAGTCACGTTTATCAGCTACTGTGAATTGGTCACGCGGTTTATCGCGCAACGCGAGGTATTCAGGCCAACGTGCCATGACTACTCGTGAGATGCTGAATGCCGACCACTCATTGCGGAAGAGGTAACTCTCGTCTACCTCGGAGAAGCCTTCGGTATCCTTCAGCATCAGGTCGATAAAGGGATCGGTGCGACCTGCCCATTTTTTCAGAAACTCGGCCGAGTTGATCCGATTGGCTTTACGGTCGAGGTAAGGGCCGATTCGTTTGACATAGATATCATCGATCTGAGTAAGCAAAACCGGGGTCAGGTTCATGGTGACATGCACATCGGGATGTTCGAGCAGCATCGAGGTCATGTCGTAATAGTCTTTGGTGATGTGAGTACGGACCCAAGGTGCGATCAGGGCATCCGCAGAAGCATCGTAGTAGTAGGGCTGATGCTGATGCCAGACCAGTGCGAGGTAGACGGTCCCCTCCCCCGCGGGCATCTCGGCGGTAGCGCTGTCGCCCTCGTTGGACCGTAACTCCACCTCACCCAATGCGTTGACATAGAGGATTGAGTTGGATTCGCCATAGTTGTTGGTCACGGTCGCTGGGTTTGAAGGGTCAGGCAGCCAGCTGCCACCATCGACAAACTTGTACTCGTGGAACCCCACCGATAGAGGAATGTCCGCGTACCAAAGGCCCTGTTCATCCTGTTCCATAGGTAACGCTGTGCCATCCCATGCATTAAAGGTACCCGCGAGATAAACAATCTCTGCATCTGGTGCTTCGTAGACAAAGTGGACAATCCCGTTGCTCATCGAGGGCGGTCCCGACTCTGCTGCGAGACTCGACGGCACGCAGGTGACCACCCACAAGAGTAGTAGACCAACCCCAACTCTTCCCAACCGACCCATCGGGACCTCCCACTCAGTTACTCAGGCACACTGTTCGTGTGGAACAATGCGTAGAGGATATCATCGATGTGCGCACGCCAATTGCCCCAGGAATGCGCCTCATGCCACTCGGTATAGGTTACCTGGTTGCCATTATCCCTCAGGACATCACGCAACCGACGATTGTCATCCAAGTAGGTCGATCCCTCGAACGTGCCCGTATCCAGGTAAAAGACCATCCCGGACATGGGATTCGCTTCGACCTCATCCACTGTCGCCGATCCATCAATCCAGAGTGCTGAGGAATGTCCGGCAATTTTCCCAAAGACATTCGGATAATGCAGACCGAAGTAGACCGATGTCACCCCGCCCAAAGAACAACCCATGACCGCGCGACGGCTCGGATCATCCTCGATGGCATAGTCGGCTTCGATAGCAGGGATCAGCTCGTGGACAAACATTTCCATGAATGCATCGTTACGCCAGTACTCGTCCATCCGGTTGACCGGGTCGACAAAGACGGCGATCAAGGGTTCGCAATAGCCATTTGCGATGCTGTAATCCAGTACATGATCCATCGATCCGAGCGAGATGTATTCGCCGCCATCATGCACGTAGATGACCGGGTAGATCTCGTTTTCCGGATCGTAGCCCGGTGGGGTGTAAATGCGTACGGTACGGCTGTTGTTCAGCGAATCGCTCTCGAAGGTAATCTGGTCGATGGTACCGTGGGGTATGTCGGGATCCTCCTGGATCTCAACCGGCTGTACGTATCCCGGCATCGCCATTTCTGAATTGGGACCATAGCCGCCATAGACCCGGTGTGGGTTGCGTGGGTCCAGAATCCAGTTGCCATCCACAACAAGTTTGTAATCGAGGCGAGCGTCGTTCGGATAGTTTTTCCGCCGGAACCAGAAATTGGTACCGGAAACGCGTGCCAACACATCATCCGCAGCCGTCCAACCGTTGTGGT
This sequence comes from bacterium, assembly GCA_020444265.1. Lineage (GTDB taxonomy): Bacteria > Electryoneota > Electryoneia > Electryoneales > Electryoneaceae > JAHLLH01. The sequence goes on along the minus strand of JAHLLH010000003.1, from coordinate 455,330 downwards.
CCCCGGGCAGGGTCACCGTGCTGGCTGATGTATGGGTATAAATGTAAACCGCCTGATCCTCGCTGACCAAGGGGAAGCCGTACTCATCCGATCCCTCGATGACAGTCAGGAAACTGTCGACCATCGCCTGACGATCTGCACTCGGCGCGTTGTAAAGCTGGGCGAGGAATGCATCGAAGTCGATTTCGTCCAGCTCGTCCGTGTGACGGAACTGTTCGGACCAATCCGGGGCACGGTCATCCTTTTCGACTGCAGTTGTATTGGTGACAACTCCAGTCGAGCTGGTGCAACCTGCTGTAATCAATGCAAACAGCAGAATTCCTGTCAGGTAACGCAAATCCTACCCCCGGTCTGGTCAAGTCTGGTATGCTGAGATGCAAGCATGGGTGGCGGGGCACCCATGCCACCTAGTTCACTTCAAGAATGTCGTATACGTTATGCTCGTCCGGACCGCCGCCGGAACCTTCCCATCGTCCACCCGTCTCCGACACATTGCGGAACTCGCCGATGCCTGCTCCGCCATGATCATCCTGTGCGCCGACCAATACAGTGATTTTCCACTCGTGCGAATCGCCACCAATCAAGTCAAGCGGGATGTTGAAGGAAACAGTCGCGGACGCGACATCACCCAGAGGGTAACGTGGATCGTTCGGGACGTACTGTGCAATGGTCTCGCCGGATGCATCCCGAATGTTCAGACCGCCACCGACATCAACAAAACGATCCGCCGCCATGTTTCGAGGTAGCTTGTAACCGCTGTTGGCCCCGACCTCGCGAGTGGTAGTCGAACCCTTCTCACCGGTGCGAATCGCAAGGGTCGCGTAGGTCAGCTGGAAACCATAAGCATCGTGCCAGCCCGGATCGATCAGGTTACGGAAACGCAAGTTGAAATGGGCGAAAGCACCATTGCTGGTCATGGTGATGCTGGTCAGATCGAGGATGCCATCTGCGAAAAGAGCATCAGTCGGGTAGCCATACCCGGAATCATCCCCCTCTGGATCATCCATGTCCACAATGATCTCTGCTTCCCGGTCCTCCATTTTCACGAGGCGACCATCCAGTAGCAGCCACGATGGCGGGGCAAGGGCTTTCAAGCCTTCACGAACCTCTGGCTTGAGGAAGGGTTTGTCCTCTTCACCACTGAGGAAGCTGGTGATCTCATGTTTGCGACCATCCGAGCCCTGAATGAGGATGTTCGTTGAGCCACTGCGTTTGTAGCGGAGCTCAACTCGACGGCTCGGCAAATCGCCAGAGATCAACTCGACAGGGTCGACCGTCCACGATCCATCCTTCGGTTGAGCATCCAGGAAAGGCCGTAAAGTCAGCATGGAAGGCGTTTTCCCGGGGCGATCCCCATCGAGGACAAATCCAAAGATGACCGAGTCCGGTCGAATGTCCATCGATACCAGGAGTTGAGATACTCCAGGCTGTAGGTCGATTCGGGTTTCAAAGGAACCCCAGTCGAGCGGGATATGTGGGTCGAAGGACCAATGTGGTCCCGATTGTTTATCAGAGGTACCTGTGACTGGGTTCAGACCGATGTAATCCTGGTACCATGTCCGCAGAAATTCGGATAGGGACCAAGCTTGGGTGATGGTTCCGCTTGTCCGGGGCCATTCGGCACCGTCACGAGGAACGGCATCAAGATTCTCACTCAGGCTGCCGGGCAGCCCCCAGTCGAGGATCTGGTCGATTTCGTTGCTGGCAATTGCCCACCCCTGCCTGGAGGCACTCTTGTAGGGACCGGACAACCACGTCCAAACCGTACCGTTGTGATAAGCGGCATCCTTCGGGTATTCGGCCGTCTCGTGGTACGGGTGGAACTCGTTGTCACTCTGCGCAAGGCTGGCAACACCCCAATGGTAGACCATGGAATCTTTCACAGTCTTCACCACACGGTTCTCGATAGAAGGACCGTAGATCGGTTCGAAGGGGACGGTTACCGCAAAGAGCTGGTTCGGGCGCAACTGCTCGTTCGGAGAGCCATCGGGAAGTAGATGATCCCAGAGACCAAGGCTATCAGGGCGAAGAAAGGCACCAGGTAGACGACCACGAAGTTCGTCGGCCAAGAGCGACCAACGGGTGACACGTGGATCCGTCCCGGATCCACCCCCCACCGCCTCAGCCATCGCAACCGCTGCTTCGAGCTGGGTCAGCCAGAGAGCCTGGATTTCAATTGCACGATCCCCACGAGGGGACCAGGCACCTTCCGGGCCGCGGGCGTCCATCCAGCTGTCCGCTTCGCCATGAGTAAGGAAACCGTAATCATCCGTGTGGTACTCGATGGTCCCCTCAATGGAACGTTCCACCACACCACCCGGCTTCATCATCTCACGCCATAATTCAATGTCACCCGTATAGAGGCCGTATTCATACAGTTCACGCACAAACCAGGGTGTACCGTCTGCGGTGTTGTAGATAACCTCATCCGGGCGGGCACGGTTCGGCATCCGTCCGTAATCCGAAGATTCCGGATCAACATTCTGCCACTTGGCGAATCGTTCAAGGACTGCCTTTGCCCGCTTGTCCTTGCCCAAAACAAGCGCCGCACCGGGCAGGGTGATGAAGGTGTCGCGTGCCCAGCCTTCGTTGAACCAAGGCAGACCAGCATAGATCAGGGTCTCATCCTCGGCCCATAGCTGCGCCATCGACACCTTCGCCCAGGCGAGTGCCTTGTTGATGCGTTCATCCTCACAACGGAAAGGGCTACGGTTGATCTCGGACAGCAGCCACTCGCTGCGTTCGCTCCTCGCTTTAGGGTGCGCTCCGCGTAACTCCTGCCAACGTGAAACGAGCGCCGGATACGAATTGCCATAGACCAAAGTCACCTGGGCGGTTGGGCCTTGGAACATCCCACCGTGGATCGCCTTACCCACGAGGTGCCGGTTCCCGCTCTCCCCCGTTGCCAGGGGCTGCATGTTAACTGGCGAGAAGAAGCTGTCACTGCAAATCGCGATACCAACTGTATCCTCTTCAGCAGAGAGGAGAATCGGGTAATAGCCGTGCGACTTGTTCTGTTTCTGGGTCGAGGCTGTCAGATGCGCAGGGAAAACAAAGAAGAGGGAAAAGGTATCCGTTTTGTCGCCACCGGAGATGGAGAATCGTAGATCATCCCTTTCCTTCCCCATCGGCATGATGGTCAGCACAACTCCCTTGTCCCATCGGAAGCTGACGACATGTGGTCGGACACTGACCTCTGCTTTGGCACGGTCCAAGGGGACACCATTGAAGGTGAGTATCCAATCGTCGATCAGCTCACGGTCTCCCCAGTGCAAGCCCATCCATCCTTCGTCGGCGACGGTTTTGGTAGTGCCATAGAAGAAGGAAGTTCCAGTGCCACTGAAGAGATAAGGACGATCACTGCCCGGTTCGAGATCAATAGCCATGGAATCGAGATAGGCAGAGGTGTACTCAGCGGCGAGAAGATGTCTGACTTCACCAGCAGATACCATACTGCCTCCAAGAAGGATCATTCCTGCAACTGTGGCGCTAAACCATCGACGTCCCACCACTCCTCCTCGGTTGGATCGGCTGTGATAATACAAGCTGGGGTTCTGGCCCGGAAAACCGGGCCAGAACTGTTATTGCTTTACTGAAACCCGGCTTGCTAGCCAAGCCGGGGCACGTTCGCTACTCAAACCAGAACTTACTTCACCAGCAGCATCTTGCGAGTCTGGACAAAACCATCCCCCTCGAGGGTGTAAAAATAGAGGCCGGAAGCCACCGGCAGCCCACCCAGGCTGGTACCATTCCAGACCACTGAATGACGTCCTGCCATCCGATTTCCATCCACCAGCGTTGCCACACGCTGCCCCAGCAGGTTGTAGACCGCCAGCTTGACGTTCGCAGTCTGGGGAACTGTATAACGGATCGTGGTGCTCGGGTTAAACGGGTTCGGATAGTTGGCATCCAGCGACCACTCGAGGGGCTGAGCACGTTCTTCGGGCGCGGAAACCTCGAAAAGGGTGTCTGAAATAACAAAGACACGGTCACCATAGATCGGAAGATCGACCGTCCAGCTGTCCAGCTCCGACCCAAGAACCTCGGTTGAGGTTCGGGTCAGCAGTTCGCTAACGTAATAGGTCTCATCAGGCTGAATTCCCCACTCCTGCCCACTGAGGTCGATGGTGGCCATATGTGGCTGATCATCGATATTCAGCGCGACAAAGACCGGATGTTCTCCCGCAGCATAGCGACCATAGCTGTAAATATCGCCGTTCTGATCGTTCGGCAGGTTGATCTGCTCAGGGTCACTCATTGATGGCAGACGGCGTCGTGCTTCAATCAACGTTTTGTAGTGACCCAAGAGACCTTCGTCATCCTGCGACCAGTTGATTGGATCACGTTGAGTCTGTTCCCCCACTTCCTGACCCGCATAGATCATCGGGACGCCGGGAATGGTCAACAGCATGGTGGCAGCCATGCCGGTTTCAGTCAGTGAATGGCTCGCACGATACCGGCCCTCATCATGGTTTTCCATAAAGCGGAAGGGGAATCTGTAGTCCGGGAAGGGGAAACCCATGTTGGTGATGCGGCTGTGCAATCCTACGACGGTCGTATTGCTGAAGAGGTTGACGAAGCTGTTGCGGTCCGCATGGTGCAAGGGCCAGTCATACGCCGAATCGAAACGATTATTGAGGATCGCGAAATCGGTGGCATCTGCTTCGCCCAGCAGGTAGATCTCTGGCTTGATCGTCTTGAGCTGACGGCGCCATTCTACCCAGAAATCAGGGTCACGTTCCTGCACCCCCCAGGCGACATCACAACGGTAGCCGTCAACGTTATAATTCTCAACCCACCACTTGCTCGTTTCGAGGAAATAGTCCCAGACATCGGGATTGTCAAAGTTGAGGTTTGGCAACGTATACCAGTCGTAGTAATAGGTATGATCGCCATTGGCATCACGATCGTAGTAATCGTACGTGTTGGAAGCTTCGCCCATAGCGATTGCATCCTGCATCCATGGGTGCTCAATCGCTGTGTGGTTAATCACGAGATCGAGGACCACCTTTATACCCCGAGCGTGCGCTTCCTCAACAAGTTCAGCGAAATCATCGAGGTCACCGTAATCCTCCTCAATCTCCCGGTAGTCGGTAATGGCATAGCCATGGGTCGTGGGGCCTGGGAAGATGGGCATGAACCAGATCGCGGTCACTCCCAGCTCGGCAATACGATCCAAATCGGCGGTCACCGCACTGATCTGATGGTTCGTATTGTACGAGCGAACGAAGATTTCGTAGACAATGGCATCCTGCACCCATCTGGCGTTCATGTTGAGATCGAAGGGGGTAGCGATGCCATCCTCGACAGTCACGAACGTACGTCCCTTCCCCTGGTTTCCTTCGCTGTCCTCGAGGACAAGGTCGAAGTAGTACTCTCCATCCAATTCAGGCATCTGGAAGGTGGCGGTTGGGCTGTCCATCCCTGTCAGGCTGACGACGGCGGGGTTGTCTGGGTCGGGAGTCCAGCTATAGCTGATCTCCTGCTCCTGCGGGTCGGTGCTGCTGGAAGCATCCAGCGTAATCGTACTCCCATCCACCGAACCGTTCATCACCACATCCGGCGCCTGCGGGGTTTTGTGGAAAATGCTGATCACCGAAGAGAAGGAAGTATCCCCTTCGGCAACCGTCCACATCTGGAAGTCGTTGTTCCCTGGATGCAAGGTCACATCGCGAGTAAACTGACCGTTGTTCCCCGCCGTGGTGTAGGTTGTTGAACCCTCATCCCAGGTGTGATCAATACGAATAATCAGCGAGGGGTCGGGTGAGTACATGTAGAGGGTTTTTGTATCGCGAACCGTGCTCGTGCTACGTGTAATGAAGCTGACAGACGGAGCATCGTTGCCTACATCCGGACCAATTGCACTCGGCAGGATGGCGGCGAATCCACGACCGACATTATCAATCGTCGAATGATGGGTATTGGTCCAGTTGGCGAAGAGGGTCTGCTGCATATAGAGGTCATCGGTGAAGAGCACGTCGAAGCCATCTGGGTCATTGATATCGACACTACCACCATGCTCTGCATCAACTTCCCAGCTACCATCCACCGTCCCTTCCGGACCCTCAAGGAACGTATAAGCTGAATAGTACCACTCACCGCTGTAGGAACCGAGGACAGCTTCGATATCCGCCACAGCTACGGTAAAGTCGACTGCTGCGCGCACATCGAGCACATCCTGAGTCACGAGCGGCATGCGCTGTGTGGCGAGTACGTTGTGACGGTTCGGGTCGAGATCCTCCGCTTCCGGGTCCGCTAGCAGCATCTGGACCCCACGTCCATTCCATTCGGGGCTGCTGATCTCAGTCGCCGCCAGGGGTGAAGCAACAAAAGGTAGCGAAATATGGCTGTTGATCTGGATCAGCAAGCGGGTGTCCGTGCTGTGGTTCGCAATCAAGGTCTGGAAACGAAGGGAATCGCCTTCGGCTACACTGCTAATGGTCATGCGGCGGAGATCCGGTGGTCCATCTTCTCCTGGTGGCATATACTCGCCCGATCCGGTCGCATCCCAAAGCCGATCGACCGCAATGAAACCATGCGAGTCATCATTGACACCGAACACGACATCCGTACTTCCGACACGATCTTCTGTATCGGTTACCGTCAATTCCATTCGGAACGAGCCGAATGAATCCTCCGTAAGCAGTTCTGCAGAAAATTCACCCGTGACTGCATCGAAGGTGAAGTTCTGCACATCGAGCGCATCACCATCGATGGTCAGCTCAGCAGATTCGAGGGCGACATCATCGTCCGCACGGCGAGCCCGTCCCTCTACAAGGATCGGATCACCTTGTGGAAAGACGGCGTTCTCATGTGGCTCACGGATCGTGCCCCAGGGAATCGTATCGCGCTCAGCATAAAAATAGGAATTGCCGTACTCCGTACCATCGTCCAAAGGATTGTCCGGATCCTGCATCCAAATCGTGTTTCCCTGATCGTTGATCACAAACTTGTAGGAGTTGTCACCAGTAGGAACCTGCACCTCCGCCGAGTAAACACCACGGCTGTCAGGCCCGGCAAGAGGGGTTGCAGAGGTGTTCCACTCATTGAACTCTCCAGCTGCGTAGATCGAGGGAATATCTTCAGGTCTATACTGCGCAAAAGCGCTACGGCTATCGTAGACAAAACGATGCGTGGTCCAGGTCGGGGGCGGTGGTTCATCCCCGAAATTAATATTCCAGTTCGATTCGCTGTTATTGTCCCAAGCGGTCCCGTTGGTCACCACGAAATGGAGAGTTTCGATCTCCTCATGGGTGCTGATCGAGATCTGCCACACCCCTTCCCCCTGGTCCACCATCGGGCTCTGCACCGCAAGGTTATCGCTCCAGGGAACCGACCCCTCCGGCCAGATTGACTCTGGCGGCTGCTCCCAGTTTCCCTGACTGCTCTGGTTTATTCCCCAGTGCAGCTTGAGCGAGGATGTCGAAGCGGGGATCGTTCCAATGTTGGCATCGTACGTGATGGTCACCACGTCGCCTGGATCCGGGTTGGTCGGATCCCATGTCGCTGACTGCGCCAATACTACGGCGGGCAGCAACGTGAATAGCAGTAGTGAGGCGAGGTAGATCTTCGGGCGGCTCATCTTCAATCCTTCCTTGCGGGTTGGGATGCGTGGGGACGCAACAATCTGTTACTCAGCATTACTGGTTTTCGGTCGGCTGAAGAGATAACGGCCCTGGTAGGGTTTGATGGTCAATGCAGCAGTCTCACCCTCGATCGCACCCATCTCTTCCAGTCCACTCACGAACAATCCCTGCAAGTCTTTAACTGGGAAGGTTGCCGTCACTTCATCCCCCGTGAAGTTGATTGCAACCAACGCTTGTTGCTGCTTGGCCCTGCGAAGAAAAACCATGGCACCTTCGGTGTTGCAGTGAACACGGACCAGGTCCCCTGTCAGCAGCGAAACGTTCTCTTTCCTCATTTTAATGAGGTTATGATAGAGATGCATGTAGCCACCGGAGGCGGTGGTTTCCCATTTGATCGGTTCACGCTCGAACAAGCTGGGTTTTGTTTTCGCTCCAGCCTCTTGACCGTTGTAAATCAACGGAATGCCGGGCAACGTGAAAATGAGATTGGCGTAGGGCATGACATCGGGATAACCAAACACCTTTGCAGACCGCTGCTCATCATGGTTCTCGACAAAGCGTAACGGCAATTTGTGCTCGCCATACGCAGCTTCAGTCGCCTCGATCACCGTCCACAGGCTGTCGACATCAATTTTCCCAGCTGCATGGTCCTTCATCCTGTGGTAGAGGGTCCAGTCATAGGCTGAATTGAAGCCTGCATCCAGAATCCACGGCTCTTCCCATTCTGCCAGCATGTAGACATCTGGTTTGATTGCTTTCAGACGCGGTATCACGTGTTCCCAAAACTCACGGGGGACCATACCCGCCACATCACATCGGTAGCCATCTACATCAAACTCACGTACCCAATATTCGAGGACGCCTGTCAGGTAGTCCACGGTTTCAGGATTGTCAAAATCCCAGTCCGTGATGTCAGACCAATCCTCGACTTCGCGGAAAAAATTGCCTTTCTCATCCCGCATATACCATTCGGGATGCGCTCCCATTTCCTTGTGGTCATTCGCACTGTGATTCATCACCATATCGAGGATGATGTGCATATCCTTGGCGTGGACACTGTCGACCAGCGCCTGAAATTCCTCTTTGCTACCAAATTCAGGATTGGTTTCGAAATAGTCATGGACGGAATAAGGGCTGCCGAGGCTGCCTTTCCTGCCAAGCTCTCCCAGTGGGTGAATCGGCATCAACCAGATGTTGTCCACTCCGAGCAATTTGATTCTATCCAGGTTCTCATTGAACGCCGCAAAGGTTCCTTCGGGGGTGAAAGATCGCACGTAGGCCTCATAAAGAGGCTGCCCATAGTACCAGCGTGCAGTCACATCATCCTCCATCCCGTTTTTTGGGGTTGACTGACAGCCGAGCATGGTTGTGAGCAGCATCCCTGTAAGCCATGCACTCATGACAAACCGCATCCTGACTTTCATCTTTCCCCCGTTCCTTTGTAGCGGTCACTGCATGGGTAACACAGTGTCCAGACTTGTTGCGCACCAGCCCCAACTTGTGGGAATAAATGCTCGATATGACCTGCTAACCTACGATCCGTCATGACACACAAGAAGGGGGAGGAAGCCTCCCCCTTCTCATGCGAGAATAAGGAACATCGGAAAACAAACGTTCCGTATGATCCGTGCTTACTTAAGCAGGGTCATCTTCCGTGTCGCGATGTAGCCATTGCCCTGCAGCGTGTAGAAGTAGGTGCCGCTGGAGAGCTTGCTGCCATCGATCGTCGCGGTGTACTGGCCCGCCTGCATGTGACCGAGGTTCTCGAGGGAAACGACCTGACCGTTCACATTGAAGACCGTCAGCATGAATTCACCCGCCTCTGGCAGGGAGAAGCCAACCGTGGTGGTCGGGTTGAACGGGTTCGGGTAGTTCTGGTCGAGGCTGAAGCGCTCGGGCATGGTGTTGTTTTCCTGCGGATCAACACTGACCAGGCCGAGGTACGGATCATACAGGGTACCGTTGGTGCCGAAGACGGCATAAATGACGTACGGCGCAGTTTCGACGTCAAGCATTACACGATGGTTCGCTTCAACGCCTGCTTCCACATCATAGCCATTCAGACCAAACTTGAAGATCAATTCCTTCGGGTCACCCGCGAAGAACTGAACGTCCTTGCTGTAAATGGTATCACCCGCTGTCTCGTCGACACCAGCGCCATCGTCAGCCAGGATGTGTTCGGCATCAAAACCGCCCCACGGCCAGTTGTTGAAGAAACCAGCGACGTTCACTTCAGTAATCTCAGTGATTTCGTCCTGGGTCTGGACGTCGATGATGCTGCTGTCCGGGTCGGCCAGCTTGTAGAAAGCCGGACGGACGTTGACGAGGAAGTGGACCATCAGGTCGGACGTAAGGATGTCATCAGCGGAAACATTGGCAAAGTAGACCACGTCGGTCACGATTTCGCCAAAGCCGTTCTCATCGCTATCCTCTTCTTCACCAGTCGGGGTGAAGGAACGGTTGGGGCTGGACTCCCATACATCGTCACCAGCATCCGGCACGATAACGTACTTGTACTCAATGGCCGTGCCGATTGCGACATCAGCAAACTCGATCCATGCGGAGTAAACATCAGAACCGGTCTCACGCTCGAGGACCGCAACCGCGCCGCCCCAATCACCAATGCTGGGATGGGAGCCACGGACGACGACCTGGTGATTCTCTGGGTCAAACGTGCCGTTCAGGATCTGAACCTGCATGTCAACCTGGAAAAGAAGTTCAACACTGGTCTGCTCGACAGGTTCCTGGTTTTCGAACCAGACGAGGTCCAGGGTCATCGCTTCATCACCAACCGTGACAGCACGATCATCGATATCTTCCCAGGAATCGCCACCAGCTGCAACGATCACGAACTTGTAGTTGTGGTCGCCAGGGGTAATGTCGAAGGTACCCGCATAGATGCCATCGCCCTGATCGGTTACTTCTTCAGCATTTCCGCCCCATTCATTGAATGTACCACGAACAACAACCATGTCTTCCGCAGGGTTAAAAGTCCCCAGGGTCTCCTGGAAGGACATGTTCACCTGGAAGGTGACATCGGTCGCAAATGCGGCACCGCTGGCCACCATGACCAGAAGCAACGCCACAAAAACTTTGCGCACTGAACTCATCTCTTCTCTCCTTTTGTTTGCGGGATCTTACCCACCCAACTAAAACTGAACGCTTAAAGAGTATTTATGAATGCTACCCAATAGCTCGTAACCTTCATACGCATAGTCAGCAACGAAAACAAAACCAGTTGCAACCCCCAATTTGACACCTGCACCAAAGGTCATGCCACCCCCATTGTCAGGTTGAGAGAGACGGAACTCACGGATGGGCTTGTTGTCGCTGTCCAGTTTTTCTGTGTCCCACATCCCCGGACGCATGGCACGATAGCCACCCCGAAGGAAGACATATTCGTTGTACCCGTACTCAACACCGAAGTTCAGAAATTCCGTGTTATCGTTGGGTACTACCCAGTCTAGTGCAAGTGTCACCCGGTTTGTGGTGGTCTGGATCACTTCCCCGGCAAAACCGAGACGCATGGTCAACGGCAATTTCCAGGAATCAGTCTGGTATTCTGCCGGGATATTAGGGTTGTTGCCTTCACGGTTTGGATCAGGATCATGGAAAACCACGAGATCACGGCCACCCATCTGCATCTTCGTACCAAAGTTGCTGATGTTCATCCCGAGCCGAATGTCGTGCAAAGGGGTGATCAGCATCGTACCAATGTCAATCGCGACACCGGTTGCTGATTCGTTCCAGATCGCCTCCTGGATGTATTTGACTGTACCGCCAATCGAGAAGCGATCATAAAACCTGTAACCGTACGAAAGACCACTCGCCATGCTGTATGAGTTGAACATCAGACCGGTTCCATCCTGGTACCGGTTGGTGGTCACTTCCATCTCACCAACGGACAGCAGGGTTGCACTTAGCCCGACGGTTCCGGCCGGTCCCATGGCAAAGGCAAAGCCGAGGTAATCGAGGTTCATATCTGCGAGATAGGTACTATGTACCATCATCGCTTCGGACTTCTGCAACATCGCCAGACCTGCCGGGTTCCAGTAAAGAGCATGTATATCATCCGACATGGCGACAAATGCGCCGCCCATCGCCTGCGGACGCGAACCGATTCCAATCGTCAGGAAAGGTGCGGCCGAGGTTCCTACTTTGCTCTGACTGAATGCACTGCCCGGAACCAACAGGCTGAGTGTCATCATGGCTAACGTTAGATGCAGGAGCACCTTGCGTCGCATGGTCGTCCTTTCCATGCCCGGACGGGAGGCTTGAAGCTGCTTTTTCATCATCTTCCTCCCTTCCGTCACTTGATCACCGCGAATTTGCCAACATGCTCGCCGTAGTCCGAATCAACGTGGTAGACATAGATGCCATACGCGACATCAAGCCCATCCTTCGAACGCAGATCCCAACTGATGCTACCATCATGCAGACCACCATTGTGTTCCAGCTTGCGGACCAGCTCACCACGCACATTGTAAATGCGGATGGTGCAGCTTTCCGGAAGATGGATAAAGGTGATCTCACGTTCCCCACGACCTGATGTGTAGTTGTTCGAGGGTTCCTGGGGACTGGCTGCCAGGTAGGGATTCGGATAGACCTTAATTTTGTTCAGGTTTATCTGGTCCCGATCGACACGCGCTGATTGTGTATCGAACGTGTAGCGATCCAGGTCCGTGTATGGCTTGTACATCCGGATAATCAGCGAATCCCCTTCGGCGGGCGGTTTAACATTCCCACCTTGAAGACTCGCACTGAATTGGATGGCCCATGTGGGCACAGTATCTGTTTCCGTATCCGTCGTTTCCGTCTCGAAGATGAGAATCGCTTCAGCCTGCGCATCCGGACGACCATTGGGAATAGCAGCACTACTCCGTTCATCGATCGCCACCAACTTGTACTCGTTCGTCACCAGGTCCTTCACACGGAAGTAAACTGGAACTGGCGGGATACGGAACCCTGCGAATCCACGCAGCTCAATCCCCTGGTCCACCGGGGGGCCATCGGGATCATGGAAGGTGACAAGGTAGTCTCTGTAGTATTCCTTGCCGGAAATGCGCGCAGTTGAGTAGTTGACGATGCTGAAGGAGTAGTTCATCAGCGAATCTGTCGGTACATCGCCGTGCTGGTAGCCGGATATTTCGTGAATCTGACGACCTGGGAACTTGGGCACGATGAAGTAGACGCGCTGACCATCAAACACTTCCGCTTCCTGGGTTCCAAATCGAGTCCATGTCTCAAAGAATGGATCGTTGAACTGATCGCGGAAGTAGGGGTTAAACTGGTCAAGAACTCGACGCTCATCCCCCAAATCACCAAGAGAAATCGTCTGGAACGCTGTGTCGGCGCCAGCATAGCTGATGAAGGCCGTATCCGACACCTGCTCCTCGTTGATCGGGCTGAAGGTAATCTCGTAATTCCGGTTATCTTCGATCAGACGATCATCCACAGGTTCGGAGAAGATGATACCCGTCGACCCACCGGAGACATGGTTTGCAAGTGAGATTTCAGGACCTTCATACCCTGCAGCCTTCACCCCCGGAGTGACCTGAACGGTGTTGATATCGAGGTTCACCTCACCATCGCGATCCACGGTGATGACCTTTGGCGTTTCAGCCGGGAAGAAGGTGACAGCTGACGAATCGACAAATCCTGAGTAGCCACGGTCATACGCGGTAACTGCGTAGAAATAGGTTTGACCGTTTTCGACGGTCGAGTCGGTCCAGACATGCTGCAATCCCGTATCGTCACCAAGGTAAAAGGAGACACCAAAAGCAGCTTCCGGGAAATAGCCAGAATTGCCGTTCTCGAGGTCAAACTGGGCAATCGGTTTGTGGAACACACGACGCCCCTGGCCATCTGTGATTACGAAATTCTCTAGGAAGCCGGGGTCGGTGGCACGGTAGATCTTGTAGCCCTCGAAGTCCTCCTCGCTTCCGGTCGGCATGGACTGGTCAAACGCTGTCTCGGCCTCAGAATCCCAGTAAAGCGTGACTTTGCCATCTCCAGGTACAGCTTGGACTGTCGGCTTGGGCGGCGGCTTCACGAAGGTGTAGTTGTTGTTGTAAATCTGCTGGACGGTCAGCTTGTTGTTGGTGATGTCGACCAGATCCTCACCATACATCAACGCCATCGAGAAGCGTTCGGTACGTCCTGAAGGAAGCGGGAAGTAGCCAGAACCGTAGACAAAGTCACCATCTTCCGGTTCGTTCGAGACGACATCCACCACACCCGGACTCATCCTGTTCCAAAGGGCATTGTCATCGTTCATCCGAAGGTTGCCGGGAGGTGAGAAATAGTCAAACGACGTCAGGCCGATTTGGTCAGATTCGTCAATATCCGTGCGGTCGAAGTTGGGCTCACCATAGGTCGGGATACCATCCCCTTCTCCCAGGTCACTGGTGCCGTTGGTCCCATCGAATCCGACATCGTCCGTCGAAAAGTCCCAGTCGCCGTCGTTATCAATACCATCGTCACGGGCTTCGTCGATCATCAGGTCATTAACACCAGCTCCTGTGAGGAAGTTCTTGTACTTGAGACCGACATGGTCAAGGCGTGAATCGACACCTTCAGCCGGATCAACAAGGCGCTCATCAATCAAACCGTTGTAGTTGTCGTCAATGCCGTTACCAGCTGTCTCACGATAGGAGACAGTTGGCAGGATGGTCACAGATTCACCACGGATCGTGGTCTCGTACCCACCGGAGGTCATGGTAACAACAGAACGGCCGCGCATCGGATCCCTGTAGTAGGCAGTATCCGCAAACAGATCGTAGTCGATCAGAACCAGCTCGCTGCCAACCGGGTAGTTCAGGCCAACATTAACCATGTCATTCAGATTCGACTGGGTCAAGGTTGGGCTGGTGATATTCTCGCTGTCGCCATCGTTGTCAATGCCATCATAGGCGTTCCCGGGTGACTCAAGGAAGGCATAGCCGACATAGCCAACGTTCGGGCCACCCGGACGGACCGGGATCCAGCCAGCAGTCCCCTGGTCATCCGAGTCGTACGAATACGTAATGTCGTTTTCCGGATCGAAAGAGGCGAGATCGTCATCCGAGTCTCCGCGACCACCCGAGAGGGTGCCAACTACCATTCCGAATACGACCTTGTCATAGTCGTTGTCCGAAATGTTGGTGATTTCGTAGTGCCAGAAAATCACGTCTTCCGCGAGGAAGTGCGCCCACTGGAATCCACGGACTCCTACTCGAATACCAAGCCCTCCACGCTCCAGGTTCGCGCTGGTCGGGTAGTAGGTGTAAGTCGTGTCACCAACCGTCTGCTCCAGGAACTCTCGATCCTGGTTGTCATCCATGTAGAAATAGGATTCCTGGTCGGCGTTAAAAACATTGCGGCCAAAATAGCCATTCCAGGAATTACGCCAGCCGGGGCTGACATCATCACGACGCCAGAGCTGATCGCGGGGATCAGTAAGCATCTTGTCCGGCCAGAAGGATGGCCAGGTTTCGGGCATGTTGCTCATCGCAACAGCACCCTGCTCGTCCGGGGGTGGCGGAGCAGCGAAGCCCATCAGTGGCATGAAGCCACCAAATTTGCCATCGTTGCCGTACTCAGGACTCTGCCGGGGAGACAAGCAGGTAATGACCGACCGGATGGTATCCCCACTCGGGTGGACAAACTCAACTCCCACCAACGGGGTTACATCACCGATGTACTCGTTTCCAGTACCGATTGGCCACTCACCAGAGATCGCACCCACGTTGCCGACAAGACCGTAGTTGTAGAAGGTCGTGCGAACCTTGTTACCGCTGTGAATATTGATGTACTGGTAGTTTTCGCTGCCCCTGTAGTCCGATAGAGGTTGGGCGGCAAGGGGTAGAACGAATCCGAGCAAAAGCAGGACAGCAACAGTTAAAAACGTTGCACTCTGCCATCTCGGTCGCACCAGGAACTTCCTGTTCTCAGTCCCCATCCTGCTCCTCACTTCAAGGTTCAACCGCCTTTGGGGCGGGTTCATAATCGAATAAATCATCGTCCAGCGATCTTCTAGAATTCGAAGACGATTCCAATCCGTACTTCGCGCGGACGGCTGTAATACTGCGGGTTGTAGTAGAAAAACTCCTCAAAGGTGCTGAACTCCGGATTCTCACCCGCATTAGTGGACGGCAAGTCTGTGCGGTAGGTCGCACGGCCTGTGTCGCGGTAAACATCGTTCTCGTTCAGACGATCTAACAGGTTTCGAACCATCAGTTCGATACGAGCGTTGTACTTCGACCCGGTCAGGAAGCCAAGATCCTTGAAGATGTTCATGTCAAGGTTGAAATAGGTGGGCTTCCGGCCATCGTTCTCAAACGTCAAACTGAGGTCCTGCACCTTACTCTTGCCCGAATCAATGGTATAGGGAAGGCCGCTACCGTAGGTCCCAATCAAGGAAGCACCCCAACTACCAGGTACGACATAGTTGAAGTTGACATTGATCGTATGACGGCGGTCCCAATCCAACGGAATAAGCTGGGAAATCGGTTCGTTGTTGGTGTCCCCCGACTGAGCGTTGTAGGCATCCTGAGGATCGGAGGCGACACCCTCGGCAATCTGGTAAGTGTAGTCCACACCGGCGCTGTAATTGTCCGAGTAACGTTTCTTTACACTGAGAAGAAAACCGCGTACTTCTGAGATGCTGCGGTTGACATACTGTGCGTAATAGATACCCGAGTTGTAGGTTTCGACAATACGGTCCGCCGAGACCAAGCCTCGGATATCACGCTGATAGATGCTCAGGCCGAAGGTGAGGTCGTTGGTGATGGCCTGTTCGAAACCAAATTCGTAGGAAACGGTCTTTTCCGCGTCCAGGTCCGCATTTCCCATCACCGTATGAAGGCCAGCACCCTGCCGTTTGATCTCAAACTCAGGGTTGGCGTAGAGGTATTCATACCTCGGGCGCTGGAAAAAGTGACCATAGGCGAAGTGGAGCACGCCACTTTCGGATACTGGGTAACCAATACCTAAACGAGGTGACAACTGTACCTTCGCTGTCGGGTCCTCGTACCACCTGTCCAAGCGGTAGTTCAAACCCTGGTCCACCCATTTCTGAATCGGATGGTACGCATCCGGATCCTTCGGGTCTGCGAGCACTTTACCACGTGAATTGAAGTAATCGAGGCGGATACCAGCGTTCACCACCAATGACTTCAGCTCGATCTTGTCCTGTACATAGAAAGCACTTTCGATCGGCTGATAACGGTAGTGGTCATGGTTGAAGTCCCCCACTCCCGGCAGTCCTTCATCCGGATCGAGAGTCGGACCTACATCCCCGATATCATCGTTCAGCGACCGGTAGAACACTTCATTGTAGTTGAAGTTCACACCCGAGACCACATAATGGGTCGGGTTTACCTGCCAGGACAGTTTTCCCTGCAGTACATGGGAATTCGAGTACCGTCGGAAGTGTTCGTACTTCACGCCCTGCACATTCGTCGTGTACGAGGGATTGATGTCAGATAGCCCGAAGAAATCGTAGTGGTAACGATCATCGAAAATGTCTTCGTAGACATAATGGTAGTACTCAGTGTAGTTATTTGAGTAGCCAATGTCATAGAAGGCCGATTGCCCAAGGCTTTCGGTCAATTTGACGCTGTTTGTGCGTGCTCGACGGAACCGCTTGTAGTCCCCATCCGGAATATTGATGTATTCACGGTCAAAGTCGCGATAGTCCCGGTCCTCCCACATGCTGATGTAGCTCAGCTTCATGGTCGGCGTCAGCTTATATGTCAGCTTCCCGAAGAGGTACATGTTTCGGTCGGGATTCATTGCCTGCGGCATACCACGTGGGTGATCCTCATCCGTGGGAAGTCGACCAAACTTGTCGAGCAGGGCAAGCAGCAGTTCATTGTCATCACTCAGCAGTTCCGGGTCAATCTCATTGTCGGAAAACCATTGCGCCTGTTCTTCCGGGGGCATCGCGTTGATCTGATCGCTGAGACGTGTCAGTGTTTCGGGGAAATTGACATCGAACCGATCCCAGCCGTACAACCAGCCATCGGACTGGTCCAACCGTCCATTCAGGTAGAACGAAAGCTTTTCGCCCAGTTGCGGGACAGGTCCGGAAAGGGAGAACTGGTAGTTGTTGATCGCGGTAAAATCGACTTCATCAATATTATAAAACTCTTCTTTGTGGTTCGAGAAGAAATCGCCCGTCTCAATACCTGCCATCCCGTGGAAATTCTCGCCACCGTCCTTCGTCACCATGTTGACCACGCCAGACATTGCCTGGCCATATTCGGCATTAAAGGTACCAGTGATCACCTGGAGTTCCTTGACGACGTCCTGACTGATCTGAGTGCCCTGACTGTTGTCATAGACATCCTGCACAGGAATACCATCAATCATATAGACGACTTCACCGGAACGGCCTCCACGGAAGTGACCATCCACAACACCCGCCTGGAGGTCAATCGCCTCGCTGACTCGGGTAATCGGCATGACTCGCAGGTCCTCATCTCCTACCGAAGCGGTGGAGAAAGTCCGGTCCACTTCCACTGCTGGACGGCTCGCCTTGACGGTGACTTCCTCACCCTGAATGACGGAGGGGCGTAGACGCATATTGATCGTTGTCGTCCGGTCAACCGCCACATGGACATCTGTAATCTCCTGGCGCGCAAACCCAACGGCCGATACGACCATCGTGTATGTGCCAGGGGATACGTTAATGATGTAGTAAACGCCATCCAGGTCAGAAGCAGCACCGCGGTTGGTGCCTTCGAGGAGGATGTTGACCCCTGCAAGGGGTTCACCCGTATCCGAATTGGTCACAGTGCCAGCGATCTTACCTGTCGTACCAGCAAGTGCCAACGTCGGCAAGACAGTGAGCAGGAGAAGCAGCAGTGTGAAGGTCCAAACCTTGCGAAACACTCTCATAGTCCCTCGCCATCGTGTGCTGCAGTCACCTACCGATGTCAATCTTCGGACAACGGTCCAGACAACAGCGTATCGTATCTCAACATGTCGCGAACAGGCTGCGCATCCCTTTTCTGCACACTCCACTCCTCAGAAGCTGGCAAAAGGAGTTTGTACGGAATTGTGAGACTGGCGGGTAAGCCCGCGCGCGACATCTTGCTCGTGTACATCCCGCTGTACTGATTGCCACGCGGGGGATCCGATTCAGGCACACGGCAGGTAACCGTCCGGGGAAACGTCGTATCTGTTTTGTGCGGATGAACCGCGATCCCAAGTTCCGGTGATCGCCTTACAAATTACCCAATCAGGAGAAGGTCGTGCAAGTACCACCACCCCAAAAACAGCGCTTTGAGTCTTTCTGAACAAGCGGGGAACATTTCTGTAATATCGTCCTATTCCAGCTGGAACAAGAACCTTCCAACATGTTGGTTCAACTTCTTTTATTCCATTGGGAACGATTCATACATGGCAGCAATGCGTGCAGATTCCCACCCCAAGTTCATACATGAACTGGAGGTACCTGCTCCCCACCTGTTTAAAATGAGACTTCATATTTGGAGATTGTGAATTGGTTCCCAGAGAGAGCAATTGCGCTTAAAAATCTGGATATCCTGCCCCAGATTCATGTTCAGGAAGCGTAATCCAGCTTATTTTCTTAACACCCGGTCCACTCAACGGGTAGATCAGACTGGATGCGGCGGAGGAGGATGGCCGGAAGTGCCCACCCTCACCGTGTATGAGGAGTGCCTGTGGAACGATCCCGCGAATTATTCGAGCGTGCATCCCACTTATTGCCCGGCGGTGTAAACTCCCCGGTTCGTGCCTTCCGTTCCGTCAGCGGAACCCCTCCCTTTATCCTTTCAGCATCAGGTTGTCGTCTGAGTGATGCTGATGGACGGGAATACCTCGATTACATCGGATCCTGGGGTCCGATGATTCTTGGGCACGCGCACACCTCGGTTACCGCCGCTGTTATTGATGCTGCAAAACGCGGGACCAGCTTCGGCACACCCAACCCAACTGAAATTTCCCTCGCTGAGATGATCCTGAAAAGAGTACCCTCCTTAGAGAAGCTGCGTTTTGTCAATTCAGGAACCGAAGCGACCATGAGTGCGATCCGTCTCGCACGAGCTGCAAAGAAGCGCGATGGGATCATCAAGTTCGCAGGATGCTACCACGGTCATGCGGACCCATTCCTCATCCATGCTGGGTCAGGGGTCGCGACCCTTGGCCTTCCAGACAGCCCCGGGGTTACCAAAGGAGCGGCAAAGGATACGTTTGTCGCGACCTACAACGATCTCGACTCGGTCAAGGCAATTCTGGAGAAGCAGACGGGAAAAATCGCGGCGGTGATTGTGGAACCGGTTGCCGGGAACATGGGGGTTATTCCTCCGGCTGAAGGGTTTCTCGCCGGATTGAGATCGCTATGCTACGACCATGACGCTTTGCTGATCTTTGACGAGGTGATGACCGGGTTCCGTGTCCACAAAGGTGGCGCACAGGAATTGTACGGAATTCGTCCCGACCTCACCACCTTCGGCAAGATCATCGGCGGCGGGCTTCCTGTAGGCGCCTTTGGCGGCAGCGAAGAATTGATGTCCATGATTGCCCCGCAAGGACCGGTTTACCAGGCGGGCACACTTTCCGGCAACCCCCTCGCGATGGCAGCAGGCGCTGCGACGTTGGCTCTGCTTGATGACAAGAAATACAAGGTTCTTGAATCGTTGGGCGCACGTCTTGAAGAAGGGTTGGTTGAAGCTGCCAGCGAATACCACATCCCGGCAACCGTACAACGAGTCGGCTCCATGCTAACCCTCTTTTTCCGCGATGAACCAGTCCGCAACTATGAGGATGCTCGTAAAGCCGATCACAACCGGTTCGCGACGTTCTTCCACTCCCTGCTCGCGCAGGGCATCCATCTCCCCCCAAGCAGTTATGAATCGTGGTTCCTCTCAACAGCCCATAGCAACCGGGTGATCGACCACACCATTGACGCTGCGCTGGTGGCCATGGAATTGATTGCATCGAATTGACATCCCCGGGTGATCGTTCGCCAAAATGCGGACATCATCCATATTGATAGATGTACGAATCAGCACAGGAGGCGAATATGAAATCTCTCCTTGCAGGTATTGTATGCCTGTTCCTCATCTCTGCATACCCCGCAATCGCACAATTCCCGCCCACACTCGTCCAGACTGTGGATCTCAGGCAGTGGGACGAAATCGCAGATCAGTATCATTTTTATCTGGATGAGCAAGAACTGATCATTCAGAAATCAGGTCAGAATCACACGTTGTACACCTTTCCCGACGTAGACAATCTTGGCACAATCGAGTTGGAGGACGGTGACCAGATTAAATTTGTCACAAACCATTCGTTCGATATAGATGCGGGTATCGAAATCGTCTGGTCCCATCCAATCACCTACCAACATCCCTACCTGTATGATTATTACATCACGGATCTCCAAACCGGCGAAAACCTGTTTGAATTCACCCATGCTGATGGTTTTGACGAATTCCTTGGGCGCATCAGCTTGTGGGATTCTATCGGTCTCAATGAAGCGGAAACCTGCTGGGGAGTCAGCTATCGGGATGCGGAGGACGACCTCTCCGTTGACCTTTACAAACTGAACGATATAAGCGGCGAGTTTCCGATCTGGCAGCATGTGGAAATTGAACCAGGTTGGACGATCAACAGCCTGAGCCAATTCGATGCCGATGACGATCCTGGTCTGGAAATGATCCTGCTTCATGCAGTGGATGGATACGGCTGGAGCACTGGAAATGCGATCATGGTGTATGAAGTGGAGACTCAAGAAATTGCTTGGCAAACCGAGGAGCGTGAGGATCCGTTCAACCTACAGATCATTTGGAATTACCTTCCGGAATTGCCCCTGGTCGAAGTCTACTACGAACTGCTGACCACGTACGAGGACGATTCCAAGCTGTATGAAGTGATGTCGCCACCCGGATTGGCACTGACCCACCCTCCTTATGATCCGGGAATTGCCCTCTCAAAGCCTGAGATTGCAGGAATCCACGGATTCAGGAGGCAGCCATGCGACGCCAATTGACGCGTGCCATCCTGATTTTGCTGGTTTTTATCTTGCCAGCAACTCTCACGGTTGCCCAACCGATTCTTATCTACAGCGAGGAAATCCGCCCAGGTTTGCCCCGTCCCTTCATTTTTCCTTCCCCGGACTACATGGAAACGGGGACTTGGGTGTTCAGGCGAATGGGTGCTGGCATTTCAATCCTCTCAACGTTTCCCGAGAATGAGACCATCACAACCTTCCTGCTTGGTGACAATACTACCATGCGGGGGTTACCCTCCCGGTACGGTTATGATTTTGATGATGGCTGGGAAGCGATGTATTCTACGTTTGGTACCGAGGTTCATGAATATTCGATCGTTAATGAACCGGGGACAGAACTCGTTTTTCAGCCAACGATTTCCTACCCGATCACCAGTTTACGTGCGCTAAGATCCACCTATTACCCGTGGAGAGCGGACCACCCGCTGTTCATCGGAATGGTTCAGGAAGGACCATCCGGACAGCGGGTTTTCAGCCTCTATCGTAAAGAGGTGGACGATTCTCCCTGGTACCCGGTGTTTGTGCTGAATCCCTTTCCTGAGGACTACTCCTGGGAGTCGTACCAATCCATTGACCGATGCAATGGGCAGCAACCGGTCCTCGCCTTCCGTGAGCAGATCGTCCCGAACCAGCATCATTTTCACTGGTACGATGTAGAACTCGGCGAGTACGTTTGGCACCTTGACGAGGAAGGATTTCTTTATGAGATCGACCACCTTGAAACGGGAAACGAGGATGGTTCGATCACCCTCGATTGGACGGTGAAGAAACGACAGATCGGTGAGGGGCCTGTTTTTGAACTTTATTCTTCCACCTATTCGACCGCCATTCCCGAGGGAGCCACTGAGCACCTGCCCTCTACCATCGCCCTCCTTCCCGCCTACCCCAACCCTTTCAACGGAACCGTGAACATTCGCTTCGAGCTGCGGGAACGTGAACAGGTCCGGGTAACACTCTTCAATACCCTTGGCAGGAAGGTGGCTACCTTGATGGATCAACGCTTACCGCCCGGATTGCACACGATACCAGTGGATGCATCCAGGTTCGCGAGCGGAGTTTACTATTACCGGGTCGAGGTTGAAGGTGGGCTGCGCAAAACGCGACGTTTGGTGTTGATGAAATAAGGCAGGATGAACATTGATAATGGCAGTATCCCCTCGTCCGCATGGGCGAGGGGATTTCTTTTTCTCGCTTCCTCCCTACTCACCCCTGTCGCAAAACCCATCACTCGACGGAATATCAAGAGTTTAACATGACTCTCCGCCTCCAACTTCCCCGAATTTCCTTGCGTTCATGCGTTCTACTTCACAAATTATCCACCGTTACAAACTTGCACTTGGAAGTGCAGAGTTTCGCAAGCAATGCGTTGATCCGGTATGGGGGACCGGGTGGCCAGCAGGAAACGCAGCTTGTGTTTTTTGTGACCCTTAGAGACGGGAACCGGTTTGTCACTCAAGACGTGATTCCCTGAACGAAGGATGCAGATTGCTTGATAGGACGACGGGATCTGGCTACATTCACGCCGTCCCGTCATTTTCCCACGGAGCTTGAACGCATGTCCCCCACCCCTCCCGAAAAGCGAGAGGCCAAGCAGGACGGTGGCTTTGACAAGATGATCGACCAGGCATGGAACCTGCTGAAGTCGATGAAGTTTGCCATTGTCATCCTGCTGATCCTTGCCGCAGCGTCCATTTTTAACCTCTTTGCCAACGAGTTTATCGTCCCGGTTCGCGGCGGAGCATCGCAAGCCTACGCGACCTACGATCAGGCGTATGGTGGCCTGCGCGCTGGCATCTTGACCTTCATGCAGATGTACAGCCCGTACACATCATGGTGGTATTCGGTGCTGCTGGGTCTTCTGCTGTTGTCGCTGCTGGTCTGTGTAATCGACCGTGGTCCAATTGTCTGGCGTCTGGTGACCAAGCCGCGCTTCCTGGATAGTTCGGCCGACTTCACGGATGTCCCGCAGCATGATACGATAAAGGGCGCGGGAGCTGCGGCGGCGATGGAAAAAGTGTTCAAGCGTCGAGGCTTCCTGCTGTCGCGCACGTCCAACGAAGCAGGCGAGCAGTTGATAGCAGGTTCCCGCAATGTCTGGGCGCATACCGGTCCCTGGCTGGTCCATGTCGGCTTCATCCTGCTCGTACTGGGCGGAGCGATGATCGCACGCGGCTCCTACCAGAGCAACGCCGGCGGTCTGCCGGGCGATCTGCTGAAGCCTGATGAAACCGAATGGGGCTTCAACATCCGCGTGGACGATTTCGAGATCATCTACCACCCCGTCCAAGTCGGGCAGTATGTCCAGGTGGATGGCGGAGCGATGATCGGCCGCATCTTCGATGAAAACGAGGACGGCACCTTCGACATCGAAATCTTCTCGCCGAGCGCACGTACCATCAGCAGTGTCGACCCGGCCCGCGTGGAAAACCGTATTGATCGGCGCATGCAGGGAGGCCGTCTCGACCAGACCAACATCGCCGACTATGTCGCCACCCTGACCATCATTGAAAATGGACAGGAGATTCGCACGGAAACGGTGGAAGTTAACCGTCCCCTGCGTCACAACGGCTACCGTTTCTACCAGTCCAGTTTCAATGACCGCGTCAGCGACGACCAGGGACGATGGATGACGATCCTCAATGTCCGTAAAGACAAGGGCGCGCCCTTTGTCTGGCTTGGGATCATTATCTGTTCCTTCGGACTGCTGGTCGGCATGTATTTCGAGCCGCAACGCATGTACGCGCTTGTTCGCGGTGAAGGGAAAGACCAGGAAGTGTTTGTCGCAGGGCGCAGTGAGCGTAACCGGGCCCTGTTCGCAGATCGTTTTGAGACGATCGTTTCAGCCATCCGGGAGGCTTCGGCCCGGGGTACGAAGGAGGCATCGTGAAATCCAAGTGGATCATTTTTGTCGTCGCCATCGTGGCGTTAGCCGCCCTCTTCTGGTGGTCCGGTCAGAGTGGCCGTGCGCCCCAGCAGCAGCAGATGACGACCAATCAGATGGGTGGCATGCCCGACTCCGCACCGCATAACCATGGCCTTGAGCTTCCCAGCATCACCGCAGCGAAGGTGGTCGTGCAGGATGCAGCGGGTGAGACGATTGGTACGGCTGACCTGACCCCGAACGAACTGGTCAAGCTGGAAGGCACCGACTACAGCCTGAAGGCGACCGAGTTCTACACGCAGTGGAATTGGGATCAGCACGCGATCAACCTCAGCTACGATGAGGCAAACCCGGCGTTGAAGGTGGAAGTATATAAGGACGGCACGTTGCAGTATGCCGGCTGGGCGTTTAAGAACGTCCCCTTCTTCCGGATGACGATGCACAACCAGGGCGACAATGCGCACGGTTCGACGGACCGTCTTGCCTTCACCCTGATGACCTATGATGGCCTCAAACTCCCTGAGGGGGCGGGACAGGGACACGAGGGCCATGCGCACGAAGGAGCCGAAGGATGAACCGTCCCGATGCCATTTTTTACAGCATAACCTTCTATGCCTACCTCGCCTCATTCCTGCTTTACATCGTCCACGTGGCGTTGAAGAAGGAAAAGGTGGGTTTGTATGCGACCATCGTCGCCGGGATCGGGCTGATCCCTCACTCGATTGCCTTTGGCACACGATGGGCGCACCAGGGCCACATCCCGCTCGCCAACATGTACGAGTACATGGGCTTGATGAGCTGGATGGTAGTCGCCGGCCTGATCTACTTTGTGATCCGTTACAAGAACCACAAAATTGGTGTCTTTGTCTCACCGATCCCGGTGATGATGCTGGTGGTTGCGAGCCTGCTGCCTAACGAGGTAAACCGTCAACTGATGCCGGCCCTGCAGTCAAACTGGCTGGCAATCCATGTCACCCTCGCAGCCCTCGGATCGGGTGCCTTCTTAATCAGCTTCGCAGGCGGTACCCTCTACCTGCTGACGGATGATGAATCGGTGAAAGTCGGGCGGGAAAGTGTTCGCCGTGAGTGGAACCTGTTCGCGATTTTCTGGATTGCAGTGCCGATTGTTGTGGCGGTTCTGCTGAAGCTCATCGGCATCCTCCCCACCCCGATCAACCAGGTTCCGGCCAACATGATGGGCCGTCTCACCGGCTCTGCGGTCACCCAGTTCGCCTTGATGGCGAGCGATGGCCCCCTCTACTGGGGACGGACCGCGATTGGCCTCGGGATTGGACTTGTTGTTGCCGCAATCGCCTGGCCGCTCTACCACGGACGTATTGTCAAGCAGAGCAAGCTGGCCGGTGCCGGGTCGCGGATGTTCATGGTGGTGGTTGCCGCACTGCTGCTGTCAGCGATCATTGTCGGCTTCCTGATCAAGAACGGTACTGTCATGCTGACCGGCCGTTCCTACCTGAAAATCTTCGAGTTTTTCGGACCGGTACTGGTCATCAGTTGGGCGCTGTCACCGATCCTCTGGTTCTTCATGGGCCGTGCCCAGGGCGCCTGGGTCAAATCGCTCGGCCTGAAACGGACCGTCTTCGAGGAAATCGGCTACGCCGCCGTCGCCATCGGCTACCCGCTGTATACCGTCGGCGCGCTGTTCGCCGGAGCCATTTGGGCCGAACAGGCCTGGGGCACCTGGTGGAGTTGGGACCCGAAAGAAGTCGGCGCCCTGATCATCTGGCTCTTCTACACCGGCTTCCTTCACGCCCGCTACCAGCGTGAATGGCGCGGCAAACGTGCCGCAGTCCTGCTGGTCCTCGGCATGGTCTTCGTCTTCGTCAGCTTCTTCGGCAACTACTTCTTCGGCGGCCTGCACTCGTTTGAAGTGACGTAGGCGATTGGTGGGATCATAAGGATAATACACAGCCCGGGTGAATGCCCGGGCTGTTCCCGATAATAGTCAGCTCACTAACTTATTTGAGCATCACAATCTTTTTAGTTTTGACATACTTCTGCGCTGACATCTTCACAAAGTAAATCCCACTTGCCACTTGCGTTCGATGATCATTTCGGCCATCCCACTGCAAACGATGAAATCCTGCCTTCATCGGCGAGTTGACCAATTCACGAACTCTTTGGCCCAACACATTGTAAATCTCAATACGTAGGTTCGTCTGCTCAGGTAGTGCATACTGTATGGTAATCTGAGGATTAAATGGATTAGGATACAAAGTACCTAGTTCAAATCGATCTGGCAGTGCTAAACGCTCACGAGGTTTCCTTTCTTCCCATTCACCTCTGGCACGAGAAAGATAGGTTGCTGTACTGTCGATATAGATCGCTCGGTTTGAACTGATCTCCTTACCCACGTTCCCCCAATTCTGCACTCCGCGCTTACCCAGTATTAGTTCGCTATCCATCGCCACACGGTGAGAATCAATCACGGCAAATATAGAATCGACTGAAGAGATGGGGTTCTCTATAATATCCGCATAGTGCGTTAAAGCCGGGACGAATAGCTCATCGTAGGCTTGAACTCGCAAGCGCAAGTCCTGGGCTTTCCAAGCAAGCAGGTCGCTGGGAGTCGTATCCTCAATATCACCGAGATCGGCTATAACTTCATCTAAACCATCACCAAGAGAGTGAGCAACAGCAATCATTCGAGTTATTGCGATGGCTGCCGAAGCACTATCAGCATAATCCTCTACAATCTGTAAATATTCCGGATAACATGCTGAAAAAAGGCTGTCCCGCTCCATCTGAAGAGCGGATATCAATAGGAGTTCGTCTTCTGAAGTCGCCGTTGCTGTCGATGGCGGATTGTTTGGCGATGTGTCATACGGCAGGAAATTGATATCCCCAACAAACCATTCATCTGGACCTTTATCAAGTTTCGAATCGAAGTAGTTTTCTTTCACGTCAAGAACCGGTTCCCCGGGCAAACTGCTGCGATAGATAAGATAGGAATCTGCCTCATCCCAAATATCGTTGTGTCCGCCTTTCATGAAGGGCAGCGATTCACCGTAAACAGCCAGCTCAGCATCCATTTCAGTCTCTTGTTGAACTCCTGTGCCATTCATCGCGATGATATTTGTTCCATTTCCTGTTGGGGGATCAAATGCTAAAATAGGATTGGATTTATTCATTAGTTCAATCCCGTTCCCACCATTGTATTTTATCACACATCCATCAATGAGTGGCGATGACCTGTACAGGAGTAGACCTGCACTTTCTGCACCAGGCTTTTGACCGTTCCGTTCGATCCTGGTATTCATTATTGTTCCACTCTGAAGATTGTCGAGCAAGACACCGTTCATGACACAATCATGGACATACAAATCTTTCAGCATCAAATCACTGTAATAGGAATAGACGCCGGTTACACAATTAAAAATTTCAGATTGCGAAATACCTACAGTCATTGATTCAAACGAAAGCCCTGTATCACAACCAGATATCCTAAGCCCTTGAATACTCTTGAAATCTGCCTTAATCCCTATGACTCCGAACTCAGCATTCTTAATAACACAATTGTTGAGTTTATTCTGGCTCGACGACGCTGAGAACATAAGGCCATACCACTCGTTTGCTCCTGGCGCGGTCTCAAGCCTAACTGGGTTCTCGCTTGTTCCATTCGCCTGAAGGGCTCCGTTTACTTGGAACTGGTAGTTCCCCATACTCAGCACTGTGACAGCAGGATCTATCTCTAAAACTTGACCCGATTCAACTTCTACGTCACCTACCAGAATATAGGGAGAATCGTTAACAGTCCACTTTCCAGAGACACTCCCAGAAACCGCCGTACCACCCTGCACACCTGAAGGAACGAGCCACCATTCACCATAAACCTCTTCATTGATGCGCTGACCATGGCTGTAATAGTGGTTCCATGTTGTTGAACCATGAGGCCTCACGGCGAGAATTGCTCCGTTCTCTGATGGTGTCGTCACCTTCACAAAAAAGGTTGACAAATCTGCGAAATCAGAATCAGAGGGCATTGAAATGACTTTCGATCCGGGATAAAGATCCGACTCATCTACATCGAGTTGAATTGGATCACCAATCATGGCGCCTGGGACACCATTACTCCAATTGTGGATAGAAAGTGTCGCATCACCTGCACGAGTCCATTTCGTTTCAATGGTGCGAAGAAAAAAATCATCCTTGGAGACAACCACTCGCCCAAAGGTCTGACTATCCGTATACAAGGGAGAATTAAAACGGCTATCGTTCAAATTTTCACTGCTGAAGACACAATAACCATCAGAATATACTTCGAAATAGCTTGATGTGAGTTTAGAGGTCTCCGTACAGTTTTCGATGGATGTTACATGACCAAGAAGGTTGACGGCGTATGTTCCGGGAGTCTCAGGAATCCAGGTTTGATCTGGCGAAATCACATTGTAAACCTTTGAGACGTCAAAGGCAGGATAATCACTATCAACAGTCACGGAAACCGGACCGTACACCAATGTCCCCGCTTCATCTTCGACAGACAAGTCGATGATAGCATCTTCCACATCGGCCGATGCAAAAGCATTGATCATAGTGGTGAAGGAAACTTCGTGACCAACCATACGCGGACTGGAAACATGCACCCAATCCGGTTTAACTAATCGCGAATCGCCGGGTGCAGGTGGTTCATCTGACAACAGGGCAACTTGGTCAAAAATGACATAGTCACCTTCGATCAGTTCCATGGTAATGCTGAATGCGTTGTTAACCGGGAAGATTTGGCCAAGCATGATACCATGAGGACCAATTGGATCTGTTGCATCAATGGTAATATCGAAAGGCCCTGGTAATTGTGTTGCCTCAGGGCAAGTCACTCGTATCGTTGCCTGACCTGTTGAACTTGAAACCGCAACCGGGATCACATGAAATCCACCCTCGCACACTGAAGTCAGCCATGGGTCTTTTGTTGGCATCTGGATTGTAATCACGGATGGTCCCGAACCGTCCGTCGCTATGCGTTCAGGGAACTCCTGTGTCGCGTAAGCCGTATCAAAAACAGTCGTCCAGCTTGAAACACCTTCACAGCTAATGTCAAACTCGAGAGATGAATTGTTGTAGTGCCCCATCAGGAAAGATGGCACATCATTGTCGAAAGGAATATGTTCGTCCCAAACTGGTTCCAGTTCTTCATCTTGTTTCACAAGATATTGTTGTCTATCCCACTGCAACCCCCACCCATAGTCCCCCGCTTCACAGTTGCTACAGATCACAAATACTGATGTTCTTCCATAGTGAGCCCCACCGAGGTGGAACGCGAATACTCCATTTTCGGCGAGATTGAAGACTTGCACCTGCGTGTAGTTCTGATTGTTGACGACCGGATCCCTGGGAACGATTGTCCCATCTTGATCGACACGTGCCACTTCGGCAAACCCAACAACATTTCCACAGCCGAGGTGGTTGGCAACTGCAATCCGGATAGAATTGCAATTCCCACCTGATGCATCAACACGTACAACGTCGCCATCGTAGTAGTTCATTTCGTTCACGTACGCCATTGAATCATTTGACGTACACTGATAACAGCAATTGATCCTGGTAGGTGGCGGATTCATTTTCCCGTTGAAGGACTCATACCCTGCTTCATCCGCAACCATTACTTTCAGATCATAGGTCTGGAGCACCTGGTTGACCGCTGGCACTTTTACGCCAACGACGATGTGGTATTGATCACCGAACTCACAGTCGCCCAGCGTGTATTCCACATTGAGATCGTACATATAGGCATGTTGATCAGGACGGTAGATTTCATCGAGGCTCACATTGACGTGTTCAAACACCTCGTCCTGGTACATCATAAATACTTCCAGCGAATCATTGTAGGCAGTCACAAAGTGATTCACTTTTTCGCCGATTGATTTCTTCTCCGCCCCAGGCAGTTCTTCGGGGAATATCTGCTCAATTCGTTCGTGTGGTTTGGTGTAAAGGTGATTATAGGCAGAGAGCAGGCTTGGATGATGAATGACGATGCTATCTGGTGGGAAAATAGGATGCGGGATCAGGATAACCGCCTCATCCGTATGCCCCGGATAGGATACGTCCATGTAATACTCTGTCGCCTGTGCCAGCCCGGCAGAGAAAAGAAGTGTGATAATCGCGCATACTATTCGGTTATACATGGCAGCCTCATGAAGTCTGAAGATTGACATCCTGATTTATAAAATCCTGTTCTGCCCGGTAGCAGGTCGTATCGTTTCCCAGTCAGATCACGTTTTGAAACCGTAAAGACTGGTGTAGTTTCCTGTGTTGCGCTTTTCGACTATCTCTAAATCTCTTGAAATCCTGATTATGCAGGTCAATCCTCGTTCGACAATGTGTAGACTCTGAACGCTTCCTCACCACGATTATTCATCACGGATACTTGGATCGTAACCGTCGTGGCATCAACAATACGACTTGAAAGAATCGACATGCTGATTCCAGTCTCCGTCACTTCACAACCGTAGGGTTTGAATTCACCATCGTCCTTCTTGATAGCACTGTTTGCTTTCCATATTTCAGTCGGATAAGGAGTAATGGGAATGCTAACATCAATGATATGGTGCGGGTCAGTGGTAAAGAGACTGCTGGATGATGACAGTTCTCCGATGACAGGTTGGGTCGGGCTATTTTCCATATCCAAAACGGCAGATGCAGCAACGATCCGATCAATCATAGCCAGAGCGATCTGGGCGCAGACGATAGAATCCACATAGGATGTCACTTTTATCCAATGGTTGTTCTGAGCTGCACATATCGTGTACGATGTAGAATCAATCCCATAAGAAAAAACTGAGACTTCTCCTATCCCTGTGGTATCAATCACATAAGCTTGAACTGCGTATTCAATGGGGTACGAGATGACTTCATTTGAAGCTATCAATGAGTATTTTGCTCCTTCTGAACTATCATCCACATACCAACTAATTTCCCCACCTTCTCCATAAGCCGACCCAGTTCTCTGTTCAATTCTGATCCTATCCAGGGGCGCAATGAACGTTTCTACAAGATCGAGGAATCCCAAGGGTTGTTTCAGTGGACTATCCAACCCTGGCCACGATTCAAAATCGAAAGCCTGTTTTACGTCCGTCTCGGTATAGGCTACCTGTCCGTTGAGTGTAATCGTGGAGGACAGCAGCGCCAACAGAGATAATATGGATACCTTACACTTCACTGGTTGCGCCTCACCGATAAACTTTGCTCAGATTTGTATATTGGAGAACTTCCTATCCTATTCTTCTTCCAACACAATTGTTGTATCTGTCCGTTCACCTCTATTGTTCATCAAGCGGGCCCGCAAATTAATGTGATCAGCCATTGGTATTTCTTCACACAATATAGGTATTCGATACCCATCAACTGTTCTGAATCCCGGGTTTACGACACTCCATTCTCCAATCCAAGCCCTGAACGAAGTCTCTACCAATTCATCCGGTCCAGCGGGGATAACAAATTCTATCCAGGCACGTCTACTCTCTTCACGCTGCCAGAAATCATCAGGTATTCTGACTTCCGATATGTACGGAAGCGATGGGGAATCATCCAATGATACGATTGAAGGAGCAGCATCAATTCGGTTGACCATTGCCTGAGCAACCTGAACACAGAGGAACGAATCACTTGTTGTAACACCAAACATATAATTGTTCCTCGAAACAGATATCGTATAATAAGGGCTTTGATTATAACTTCCCAGCCTGTTAAAAGACATTACATCACCTATTATATTGTATTGCAGAGAATCAAGGATTGTTGATAACTCATAATCATCTAATGTTGAATATTCATAGCTCCTCAACATAACTTCTTTCGCCATATTACTATTATCATATGCCGTCCAAGTGATTTCTCCTGCTTCACAAATGGCCGATCCTCCATATAGACGAACACTTGAGTTTTTAATCAATCCTAGATATGCTTCAACTCCCTCCAGTAAATTCAGAGGTTGTTTTATATCAGATGTTAATCCAGGCCAGTTATCGAAATCATAATAATCTTTTAGCCATTCAATTGTATATCTTACCTGAGTTACACCAGTCGTGATAAAAGCGACTAGAAAAACTGTTAATGTCAGCAACCGTCTCATGGTCGGTTTCTCCAGTTAAGTAATGCAGGCGGAAAATAGATTTCATGATCCTCATAATACACTGATGAAGGTAGCGGCCAGAATTCCTCGTCATTAGGGTGAGGAACAACACTTCTTGACACATATTCATCTCTTATATAATCATCATATTGACTCGGCGACACCATCGCCATTATTTCTGGATCTCTTTGGCTCAAATTTGGCATCGTATCAGTGCCATCATAATTCCCATTCTCATTTCCATCTATAGCCATCACAGTGATATCACATGACTTATTAATGCCATTGTCGATAACATTTAATAATACATGATTCCCGAATGGCCTTCTGAATACATAATTATTATAATATCCCGGCAGTAGTTTTTCATGCTCTGCAATTATTTCTCCATCTTCGTCGAATTCAAACGGAAATGGGCTATTTATTAGCTGATATTCATCATTTCCATCTTTTACACCATGCAAGTATACTATTTTAAGGTATATTGGCATATATCTAATTATTAGACCTCTCACAGGATCATTATATTGAATAAGTGCGTGTATAAATTCATAATTCAATGAATAGCCCATTGTCTTTAATAGAATACCGTACAAATAAGCAAAATCATAGCAACATGCTAGTCTTTCTGTATCGCCCTCAAAGAACCAACGTAGCATTTCATACTGATCTTGAGTTCGATGAATACTACTATAGGGCATACCCATATAAGTATCATACGTAAATTTCGATGAATTCCAAATATCATACCCTATTTCTTTTGGTATATTACTATTATCAACACTTCCTCTAAATTTCTCGCAGAGATACTTAATCACCAATGGCGCATACTTACCCATATATTCCATATCATTATTTTCTATTACTGTATTCGCATAATATAAATTATTATCTAAATTTATTTGACCATCATCTTCTAATAACAACTCGTAGAGTGATGACAAATCGCCATTATAACTGTCATCCTGGACCTTATAGCTAATACCACTTACTAATAATCTTTTATAATCTACTTTATTCGGTATATAATAGTTATTGTCTCCACTTTTTAGTTTTGCATATGTCCGATAATTACTCGGTTCAATAGTTATCGAACTCGGGTCACCTTCAGTATTGAAGGATAATTGTAGTTGAACCCTCTCTGGAATCTTGTGAACTTCCTCCCCATCACCTTCCCAATCAATACCACACTTGACCTCAAGAACCAACCCTATCTGCTCACCTTCATCCCGCCTATAAAAGAAACACTCGTTATTTAGATTTTCGTATTGATCTGAGTAGAGAAAATTTGGAAGTGAAATTGGCTCTTGAAAATCTTCCGATATCGTGTAATTTCTGGTACCAGGTTCATATATACGAGGGTGTGGCGGGAAATACTCTATTTTGTTTTTCCAAAGTATAATATTATTTTCAGATACTGCATCCGCGAGATAATCATAGGGTTTTATACTGACTGAAACTACAAATGGTTTTCTTACTATATAGACATCGCTATTATCTGAATAATAAGTGCCTGAAGGAAAACCATTATTATTATTTGGGATATTAAACTCAACAGAAAATGATATATCACATTCTCGTCTCATAGCTACCTTAAACCTACAAATATTATCGGCTATCATTTCTTTACCAAGGACTTGATAATCTAGCGAGGAGCCATTCATACAGTGTAAATCAAAATCATCTTCATCCACAAGACTTCCCATATTCCCCATTGTGTGCTTTGCATCGATATTAACCACTTCACCTACAACTCTCTTTGTTGCTGGTTCATGCAGTAATCGAACAATCTGATTTTGATCATGGATCCTAACTTCCCGCATAACATCCTCGCCACAGCTTCCTCCGCAATGAAGTTGAACAAAGTCGAGCAAAATGCCCTGGACATATCCACCATTTGGATCTTTTAACCAGGTATACCTGACTTGATACCCCGATTTCGAGGTTTCTGTTGCGTGGTAGGCGGTCCAATTCGGCTCATCCTGCTCGTAAAAGTCCTGGCACTCGACTGGTTCAGTCTCGAAATCAATCGACTGTCCGAAAACAATGTGCTGAACACCTTCAGAAGCAGGGGGGTTGACAATGGTAGGACAACCATCTTGTGCATGAAGGGCGAAAATCGGAATGAAAGAAATAACCAGTAGAAAAGAAAGCGAGGGAATCAAGCTGTCATTGAGTCGTATCATTTTCTGTTTCCTGTGTCTGCTTCAGATATCATCGTCGTTCATTGCTACTATTATCTATGTTTTAAGACAAAAGAGGAAAATCAAGTATGCTAATAATATTCTTTGAATTAACCTCCCCTAAGAATCTATCATTGTCAAGCTGCCGGTCCATAGAAAAGATATAGATAGGATTTTTGGACATCTCTGTTTTATTGTGGTCTATTGGGGTCCCATCGGACCCCGGACACCTTTTAGGAGGAACGTCCGGCAGTTGCCGGACATCGCCGGGGTTGGAAACCATCCACAGGCAGGCAAGCCCCGGCCTACGCTTGATAAAAGCGTCGCCGAATCCAGAGGGATACTCCCACCAATCCCACCAGCGCCGGTACCTCGACCAATGGTCCGATCACCGCAGCAAAGGCTTCACCGGAGTGGATGCCGAAGACGGCAACCGCGACAGCGATGGCCAGCTCGAAGTTGTTCGAGGCGGCAGTGAAGCTGAGGGATGCGGATTTGGAGTAGTCGGTGCCCATCCGTTTCGCCATCCAGAAGGTGATGAGGAACATGGCGATGAAGTAGATCAGCAGCGGAGCGGCGACACGAAGTACGTCAAGCGGCAGCTCGAGGATGGTGCCGCCCTTCAGGCTGAACATGACGACAATCGTAAAGAGCAGCGCGCTCAGGGTGATGGGGCTGATCGCCGGGACGAATTTTTTCGTGTACCAGTCGTCGCCTTTGAGACGTCGCAGGGTCAGGCGTGTGAGGAACCCGGCGGCGAAGGGGATGCCAAGGTAGATCGCCACACTTTCGGCGATTTGGGCGACGGTGATGTGTACCTCGAAGCCCTCCAGGCCAAACAGCGGCGGCAGGACGGTGATGAAAAGCCATGCGTAGACCGGGTAGAAGAGGATCTGGAAGATGCTGTTGAAGGCAACCAGTCCGGCTGCGTATTCGGCGGACCCCTCGGCGAGGTCGTTCCAGACAATCACCATCGCGATACAACGCGCCAGCCCGATCAGGATCAGGCCGGTCATGTAGTGCGGTTTGTCCGGTAGCAAAAGGACGGCGAGGAGGAACATCAAGAGAGGCCCGATCACCCAGTTCAACAGCAGCGACAGCCCCAGCACTTTGCCATTGCGGAAGACTCGCGGCAGCTCCTCGTAGCGTACTTTCGCGAGGGGCGGGAACATCATCAGGATGAGGCCGACGGCAATCGGGATGGATGTGGTGCCGATGGACATCGCGGTGATGGCACGTGGCACGGCTTCCGCCCACGCTCCCAGCATCACCCCCGCCGCCATCGCGAGGAAGATCCAGAGGGTGAGGTATCGGTCCAGGGTGGAGAGGCGTTTTTTACGTCCCGGGATGTGGGAATTGATCATGATGGGCTCGGGTTGTTGGTTGCTGTTTGAAACGTACACCGTCAGGTCACCGCTGCGCTAAGGACCTGACAGTCTCTGCTGATCTGCACGCTTGGGTGGCGGGGCACCCAAGCCACTGACGTTCGCGCTTTCGCGCGGTAAGGTCGATGGGCGTGGCCCATCTTTGCCGGGGTTGGAAACCATCCACAGGCAGGCAAGCCCCGGTCTACATCGGAAATCCCTTCGGTTTGGAACCTCCGAAGAAACCCGACATTGAAGTGTCGGGCCAGTCAAAGCACTACCTGCTCTGCAGAAACTCGATCAGTTCAACCTTGATTTTGTCACGCACCTCGCGGAACTTCGGGAGGGCGATGGAGTCGGGTTCGTCGGTAAACGGTGCAGGGTCTTCGAAGCCGACATGGACCTGCTCAACCGGGTGCGGGAAAACGGGGCAGGTTTCGCGTGCATGGTCGCAGACGGTCACCACCAGGTCGAGATCGTCTCGTTGCAGAAATTCCTCCACACCTTTCGACTCGTAGCCGTCCAGTGAGATCCCCAGCTCCGCCATTACCTGCACGGCCCGCGGGTTGAGCTTCGAGGGTTCCACACCCGCCGAAAAAGCTTGCCAAAAGTCGGCGAGATCATGATTGATCAGGGCTTCGGCCATGATGCTGCGGCAGGAGTTTCCCGTACAGAGTATCAGCACCTTCTTCGGGTTTGCCATTCCCCTACTCCGGTTTACGTGCGTGGATTTTCGCGCTCCAGACCTTGCCGGTCAGGTCACGGATTGCCCTCTCAAGTGCTTCACCGGCGAGTCCCTCCGCCCCCACACCACAACCACAGCCACAGGAGGAACCGGTGTCCACATTGTAACGTTCGGAATCGAGCAGACCCTTGACCTGAGATGCATCGTAGCGGATTCTCTCGAGAACCGAAGCATCCGTCATCCCCACCTCCTGCAACCCGGCGACGTACTCTTCCTCGCTGATCGCCCCGGCGATGCAGGTGTTGCGCAGGAACTGGTTCTCTTTGACATAACCGGGCAGATCGACAGCCACCAGGTCGGACACTTGCATCCGTCCACCCGGCTTCAGCACTCGTGCGATTTCGGCAAAAACGCGATCCTTCTCCGGGGACAGGTTGATCACACAGTTGGAGATGACCCAGTCGACCGATCCATCCTCAACGGGCAGCTCCTCGATGATCCCCTTGCGCACGTCGATGTTGATCGCGCCATCGGCGGCGATGTTCTGACGCGCTTTCTCGATCATCTCATCGGTCATGTCCACCCCAATGACCTTGCCTTCCGGACCAACAATCCTCGATGCCAGAAGCAGGTCGATGCCTGCGCCACTTCCGAGGTCAAGCACCACCTCACCCGGTTTGACCTCGCTGAAGGCGAGCGGATTGCCACAACCAAAGGCATTGTTGACCACTTCGTCCGGCAGGGTCGAAAGGATATCCTCATCGTACCCCGCCCAGTGGACCACGGTCCCCTTGCTATCTCCACCGCAGCAACCCGTATTCCCTTCGACCGCCAATTTGTAGGCGTCACGGACAAATCCACGTACCACATCATTCGATTCCATCAAAACCTCCTGAAACAGCCTTCGCTGTGGGTCAACAACATACTTTTGAACGGACAAATGCCGCTTGGGTCAAGGAGTCTGCAATCTGACTCATGCGTCCGGCGATATCTATCAGACGGGCCGAGTAGTAGACCTGCTTCCCCTGCTTTTCTGCCTCGACAATTCCTGCATCTCGCAGGATCACGAGATGACGCGATACAACACTGAAATCAACCGGGCAGCAGTCTGCCAGTTCTGTGACGGTGCAGGGACGCATACAGCGTGCGAGCTGAACCAGAATGGCGATACGGTTCGGATCACCCAGCGCCTTGAAAAAGCGTGGGTCAAACTGATCTTCGATCCCCGGACAGCAGACTGCGGCATCGAGGGTAGCCTCCTCGACACTCATCGCCAACTGGTCATTTTGCTCAGCCATACATCCCTCACTTGTTCACTTGCACAATCATGCAAATGATACGAATCAAGCATTGCTGTTGCAAACGGTTTCAGCAACGGGGCTCGTGAGCCACCTGCTCCGCCCCACCCCTTACACTTGAATTCCAGGAAAGAACTATGGATTTTGGGGCGATCAACGTGGGAGTTGTTTCGATGGTCGAGTTTGCGGTTAGTGGAGTCGAAACGCACTGGTGGCTGCCTTTCCTGACGGCGATGGTGATCTCGACCCTGACCTCGGTGGGTGGTCTGTCCGGTGCTTTCCTCCTGCTCCCCTTCCAAATGAGTGTCCTCGGCTTTGTCAGCCCGGCGGTCACCCCTACCAATTTGTTGTTTAACGTGGTCGCCATACCCAGCGGTGTCTATCGATACATCCGTGAAGGCCGTATGGTCTGGCCGATCACTTGGGCAGTCGTCATCGGAACCTTGCCTGGTGTCATAGGTGGAGTGTTCATCCGTGTCACCCTTCTGCCCGATCCGACGGCCTTCAAACTCTTTGTCGCCGCAGTGTTGGGGTTTGTCGGGTTCCGTCTCCTTCAGCAGGTATTCAAAGGCGAGCTCGACGGCACGGGAAAACGTGGCAGTTTCCGCGTCAGCGAGGAGTATTTCGGACTGCGTCGCCTTGGCTTTACATTCGAAGGAGAACGCTACGAGATCAGCACTCCTGCTATCATGCTGCTCAGCTTTGTAGTGGGCATTATTGGCGGCACCTATGGTATCGGTGGAGGGGCGATCATCGCGCCTTTCCTGGTGACAGTTTTCGGATTGCCGGTTTACACCATCGCCGGGGCAGCCTTGATGGGGACATTCCTGACATCGATTGTCGGTGTCCTCTTCTTCGCCTTTGTTGCACCGGAACTGGTCGCGGGTGCTGTGCCGGTTCGTCCAGACTGGCTGTTGGGGCTGCTCTTCGGCGCTGGAGGTGCGGTGGGAATGTACCTTGGGGCCTTGCTGCAGAGGTTTATCCCGGCTCGGCTGATCAAGCTTTTGCTCGCCCTGCTCATCGCTATCGTTGTGCTCAAATACCTGCTGGAAGCGCTCTAAACGAAACGAGCGAACCAGCCGGTTCGCTCATCAATCTTCTTTCACCATCCGGGCTTAATCCCATCCAAAATCACGTCCCATCAGATCGTTCAGTTGCTGATTGTAAGGACGGAAATAGTCGGCGAGGAGCTGTCGTTCCTCCTCCCCGAATGGAACCTTGTTCGGTGCAATGTTGATCGACTGAAACGTTTCAGGCTGCCACTGGGGAATTTCGAGGTGGGCATTAATCTGGCGAAACACTTCGGCGGGCTGCTCGAAAAAATCTTCACTGCGCAATACCAGGAGCTGTTCACGTGGAAAATGGTTGAACCAGTTCTCCAATTGCGGAGCATACCGTCCCCGAACGATATACTGCGTGTTCTCGATGTAGGGAACTTCGGGATCATCGTACTCGAGGATGCCCTTCTCGAGACGTGCCAATTCTGTCTTTATAGCGGTTAGAAAATCACGGGACTCGTTTTTGATCCGGATCGCGTGTTTGAAATGGGAATGCGCTCGCAGGACCGGGTTGCGCAGGATGACCATCAGTCGAATGTCGGGATAGTGCTTCTTGACGCGTGCCGGTACTTCCTCATCGCACAAGTAGGTGATTGTCGCTTCACCCGTGACACATGTTGTGCCAAGCGAGGCTTCCCGTTTCTTCTTCACGGATACAGGTGCGAAACGGTTTCGGTACCATCTGAAACCTTTCTCATACTTCTCGTTGAAGAAGAAGATTTCCTTGTGTAGCGGCGGGATGATATTTGGGTGTTGCATCATATTCAAAAAAACGGATGATGTGCCACCTTTTTGCGCACCGATGAGCAGGAAGTCGGGATCAATCTTGGGTCGTGGATCCTTGTCCCGCAGCCGCATGAAGGTTTCCCGCATCCTTACACGCGTCGGTTCGGGCACATTCAGCGCAATGAGACTGCGCTTGATCAGGGTTAGTAGATCCACGATGAGCCTTTGTGGTTGGTCATGGTTGCAGCGAGGATAGTCGCAGAGGACCTGTCAACGCAAGAATGTACCCCACGAACCGGAGTCAGGCATGCAGGTCCGGACAGGGATTGCCCTCGAGTTGAAAGGTGCAGTGATGGATACCATGGTTCTCGACCATCAGATGCTGAGCACGTTCGAGTACTCTGTCACGCGGAGCGCCATCAGGCAAAACAAGATGGGCGGTCATGATCGGTTCACCGCTGCCGACCAGCCAGACATGCAGGTCATGGCAGCTTGAGACCCCTTCCAGACCTTCCAGATCAGTGCGGACTTTGTCCAATTCCAAATGAGGCGGTGTGCCCTCCAGCAGGATATGCAGCGAATCCTTGACCAGCCCCCAACTGCTCCAGAGGATCAGCAAGCCAATGAGGACAGATGCGACTGGGTCCGCCCAGGTCCAGCCGCCGAAATGAATCGCCAGCGCGGCGACAATCGCACCAACCGAACCGACAGCATCCGCTGCGAGGTGCAGGAACGCCGCTTTCACGTTCAGGTCTGCGTCGCGATGGCTCATCAGGACCCATGCGGAGGCGACATTTGCCAGGAATCCCACGATAGCGACCGGCAACATGATGCTGACATCAATCTGCTGGGGTGTGTTGAAACGACGTGAAGCTTCGACCAGGATGACGACGACGATAATCCAGAGCGAGAGACCATTCAGCAAGCCCGACAGTACCTCCGCACGACCATAGCCATACGTCCGGTTGCGAGTTGCTGGCAGGGTAATGACATGGGCGATCCAGAGGGATGCGCCGAGGGCCGCGACATCTGAAAGCATGTGGCCAGCATCCGCTAGCAAGGCCAGCGAACCACTCAGGAATCCACCAACGACTTCAATCAGAAGGAAGGCAGCATTGATCC
This sequence comes from bacterium, assembly GCA_020444265.1. Classification (GTDB taxonomy): domain Bacteria; phylum Electryoneota; class Electryoneia; order Electryoneales; family Electryoneaceae; genus JAHLLH01. The sequence goes on along the minus strand of JAHLLH010000003.1, from coordinate 414,324 downwards.
CGAACGCCCATAAGAGAGCCTTCCGCCGCACTCCTCGTGCTTCGTCTACCCGATGGTGGTGATGATGATCGTGCATGGTGACAGCAGCTCCCTGTTCCATGTGCCGCCAAGAGCAGATACCATTGACGACGAATCTATGAATGTACTACCCTGCAGAAAATACGATCAATGCCGGAGAGTTGGATGGATGCCCTCGAAGCGTTGCTGACACGACGCAGCATACGAAAGTACCGTGACGAAGAAGTCACGGAAAATGATGTTGACCTGCTGTTGCAGGCCGCGATGGCGGCCCCTTCCGCCATGAACGAACAGCCTTGGCACTTTGTGGTCATCCGTGACCGGTCTGTGATCGAAGCGATTCACGAGAAACACCCCTCCGCCGAGATGCTGCTCCAGGCGAAGGTGGTGATCGCTGTTTGTGGAGATGTGACGAAAGAGAATCACCCGGGCTACTGGGTGGTGGATTGCTCGATCGCTACGACTCACATCCTGTTGGCCGCACATGCACGCAAACTGGGTGCTGTCTGGCTGGGGATCTATCCGCGCGAGGAACGGATGGAGCTGGTGCGTGATGCGTTAAAGTTACCGAAGAACATCCAGCCTCTCTCCCTTGTCGCTATCGGTCATCCCGCGGAGATCAAGGAACCGCCAGAGCGTGAGCAGCCCGACCGGATCCATCGCGATAGCTGGTAGTTTAAAACAAAAAAAATAGGACGTCTCTTGCGAGACGTCCCATTGCCCGTGTGTGGGCAGCAGGTGAAGGCGGCGCAGGGTAACGACGCCTTCCAGGGTACTCTATCAGTTCTGCTCGGAGGTGGTCCAGCCAGCAAGCCAGTTGTTGGCGGGGTCCACGGCGCCGATGAAATCAACTTCGGTAAACCAGGAACCAGTCGGCTGAGCCGCTTCCTTCGTTGCCGCGAGACCGTCCGCAACCGGGGTATAATCCGGAGCGTTGACGTTCAGCGGGGCGGTAAGCTGCGGATCAGCTTCCTCGTTCATGTACTGCTCATCGGTGACGGCAGCTTCAGAAGCCTCGTCATCGTGGTAGTTCTCATCGCTGTTCAGGATGCTGTTCATCAGGAACAATTCACCGTTGTCGAAGTTATCCGCGCTGACGTCGCCATCAATGCGGAAGCTGTACTCGGTGAAGTTCGTGATGATGCCGTTGTAGAACTTGCCCTTGGTGCCTTCACGCAGCAGCATGCCACGGTCACCAGCGGAAGCGCCGACGAGGGTGAAGTTGTAGACGGTCGGGTTCGAGTACGGGGTGGCGAGGTTGTCATCACCACTGTTGTCGCATTCCATCCCACGGTTGGCATCGTCCGCATACTGCTGGGCGACCCAGAACTGGCCATTGCCAACCCAGCCGTCCGTCCAGTCAAAGGAGTCATCCGCGGCGCCGGTGACATAGATGTACTTGGCGCTGACGGTACCACCGAAGAACTCGATGCCATCATCCTGGTTCATGTGAATCTGGATGTATTCAATGGTTGTTCCGGAACCGACACCCTGCAGCGCGAGACCGTTCAGCTCGTTGTCCGGGCTGATTTCGCGGCCAGCGAACTCGATGCGGCAATAGCGCATGGTACCGCTGTTATCTGCGGGGCTGCTGCCACCGTAGGCACCAGTGTCGCCTTCACCGAAAGCCTGGCTACCGGTGTTCAGCGGTGCGCGACCATTGATGATCACACCACCCCAGTCGCCACGGCCACGGGAACCATCGGGACGGTCCGAGGTGAAGACGATTGGGGCATCAGCTGTACCTTCAGCCATGATCTTCGCGCCCTGCGCGATGACCAGCATTCCATCTGTTGCAGCTTCACCGTAGATCGTGACGCCAGACTGAATGGTCAGGGTCGCGCCGTTGGTGACAAATACTCCACCACGCAGCAGGTAGGTGTTGCCCGTTGTCAGGGTCTTGTTCGAGGTGATATCGCCAACAAGGACTTCATCCACATCCTTCGGCGCTGCCGTCGGGGTGAAGCTGAAGGCGCTGGCCCAGTCACCGAAATCTGTGCCGGCGGAATCCATCACCGCACGGACACGCCAGTAGTGGGCGCCATCGATAATGAAGTTGTTGACCTGGACAACGACATACTCGGTCGCATCATCCTCAGTCATCGCTTCTGTCAGGATCGAGGAAGCTGAAAAGCTGTTGGTTGCAGCGATCTGCACTTCATAGGTGACCGCACCATCCACCGCATCCCACTCGAGGGTGAAATCGGCATCGATGTAATCAGCTAGATCAATGGTCGCACCATTGGCCGGCATGGTCAGATCCGGTGCATTCGAACCCGGTCCTACCGGATCCTCATCATCGTCCTCATCACAACCAACTGCGAACACGATCAGGCTGGCGGCGAGCAACGCCGTAAGCCACTTCCACTTCTTTGTGCTGGTACGCATGTGTTTTACCCTTCCTGGATTACTTGCCCTTTGAATGCTCTTTTCACTGTGAATAACGAATCATCTATCGAACAGGTCACAGCTTGTGACCGTTGATGCCCATCCATGTTGTGAAAGAACGTTCCAAAGGGTTTTCTGCATGACCGTTCATGCGTACCCTGCACTCCGGTTAATTGGTGTAGTTGAAACCGATGGAGAAGGAACGTCCCTTGTAATACCCCTCTGTGACCTGACCATCCTGTTCGAAACGTACCTGCGAGTCGAGGATGTTTCCGATCCCAGCCTTGATGCTGAGATTGCGGTTGATCGGCTGCTTGAAGCCGATGTCGAGGTCCTGGTGAGGCATCTCGTAAATATCCGGCAAACCGGACGAACCGACCGAAGCGATTCGCGTGCCGAACGTGTGGTAAAACATGTTGACCTGGGTGCCCAAAGTCGGGTGCATGTACGCCATCCCCATGTTGAAGAGATAGGGCGACTGACCCGCAAGGGGACGCTCGGTCGACGTCTGGATGTTGGTCGCCACTCCGCTGTTCAGTTCAATCTGGGACTGAATCAGGGAGAGGTTGGTGGTCATCGTTACCGTGCGAAGCATGTCCGCCATGAAGCCGAGATTCTGACGAATTTCAAATTCAACACCGTAGTTGTTCGCAGCCTTGGCGTTCTCATAGGAGATGCGCTGTTGGGCTGTGTTTTCGATGACGGTTTCAATCGGGTTGATGAAGTTCTTGTAGAAGACACTGACGGCCATCAAATCCGCCACACCATGCACCATTTCCCAGCGCATATCGTAGTTACGGATCAGGGCACGGTTGAGGTCCGGGTTTCCCTTGACTGCCTGGCCGCCGATGAAGTCCTGGTACTCGAATTCGGACATCTCGCGGAAGTCTGGTCGGGATACAGTCTGACTGGCAGCGAAACGCAGGTTCATGCGTGGCTGGATGATGTAGCGAGCGCTCAGCGCCGGCAGCAGGTCACCGGTCTCGATACCACTGCGAACCTTGCTGTTTGACGTCGCCTGGTCGTAGGGTTCGAAGGAGGAGACACGCTGGTCGCTGTGCTCATAGCGAACGCCGCCGGAGAGGAAGAGACGTGATGTAACCGGGGCGCTACCCATCATGTAGGCGGCCTGCAACTCCTGGGTTGCGTTGTAGGAGTCGTTGTCCTTGGTGTACTCTGTCAGCTCCCATCCGAGGAAGTGGATGTTATCCTTCGCGAATAACTCTTCCGGTGACTGCATCATGAACTCAGTGTCGAAGTTGGCGCTTTCCGACACTTCGTATTCATAGCGATGGAAAGTGAATTCACGTTCCCGGCTGACCACGGCCAGGCCTGTCTTGAATTCGACCTGCGCGTACTCACCCCAAGGCTTGACAAGCCAGTTAAGGTTACCGCTGTAGGTGTTGTCGTTCAGGTCCGAGAAGATCCGTGCGCCGGAGTAGGTCTCATCGGCATACACCCAATTGCCTTGGGAATCGACCTCATACTGAACTTCGCGGCGATCCGGTTCGGTGCGAGTACCACTGCTGTAGGTCACCTGCCAGTCTAGAGTCGAGTTCATCAGACCGGGAAGGGCATGGTTGCCGAAGAGCTGGCTGGTAGCTGTTGTCTCACCCGTGAAGTGCAACTTGGTCACATCAATGTCCGTCGAACGATCATCGTTGTAACCACTGAACTCGCGAGTAACATCGTTGGCATCGCGGCTGAACAGGAAATTGAAGTTGAGGTTGCTCAACTCGGAGACCTGGTACTTCAACGCCGCCATTGACCCAAGATTCACCTTACGGGTGTACTGGTTGTACTTGTAGGTATGCCACTCCGCCACACGACCTGGTTGATTGCCACCCTGGTACATGATGCGGTCAGCATTGGCACGGGTCTCATACCCATAGCCATACAATCCGGATACGACAAATTGGAAGGGACGTCCAAACAGGGCGGAACGATTGCCAATCGAGACTGACATGTTCCGGTTCGGGGACGCAGTAATGTTGTAGGGTTCCCAGTTGTCGCTGAAGGACTGCCCGAACTCCTGCAACTGGGTCCGGTCGTAGTTGCCGTCCTTGATCTTCTTTGTCGCACTGGACAGTGCATTTGGCATGGCACGAGTACCATCATCGTAGCCAAGCCAGTCCAGCCCGCCACCATCGTAGGTTTTGAAGTTCTTGAAGGTCGTCCGTGAGTTAAAGCTGGACGAGACCGAGGCGGTCACTTCAAGATTGGTCGGCAGGTTGAACGTCTGCATGTTCACCGTCCCGCCACCGAACTCACCGTTCTGATCCGGCAGGAAGGATTTGGATACTGTCACCCCACTCATCAGGCTGGAGGGGAACAATTCAAGTGACACTGCGCTGCGGTTCGGCTCGGTACCGGCCACAGCGGCATTGTTCAGGGTCACCTTTGAATAGCGCACCCCAAGACCACGAATGACCGGGTCACCCTTCTCGACACTGACACCAGTAGAACGACGGACCACGTTCGCTACATCCGGGTCGGGAAGACGCTTCAGCGCTTCTTCGCTGATCGCATCGGTGATCGCCGCTGTCTGGAGACGCTTCTCCAGCTCCTCTTCGTCGGACCCCTTCGGAGCACCGGCGGTAATGGTAACATCCTCGAGCTTCATCGCGGAAGAGGTCAGCTTGATCGCATGGTCTGTCGTTCCCTCGCCGATCTCGACCCCAACAACAGTGGTCGGCTCGTAGCCGAGCATTGATACCTTGAGGTTGTATGTGCCTGGATTGACGCCGAATACGATGTATACACCATCGAGATCAGTGGCTGCGCCACGGCTGGTGCCATCCAGAACAACATTTGCCCCTGTGAGGGGTTCTCCGGTCTCTTTGTCAACCACGGTTCCTCGAAGCGACCCGGCCTGGGCGGCCACAGCCAGCATCAAAAGGAGTAGAACCGTCCCGACACCCTTGAGGCGGAATTGAAAGCGGTGAATGTTCATCGTCTACGTACCCTGTTACCCTGTTTGTCCTGCTACCCTGGAACGGCGGTAATGAGTACGTGGCGAGTTTTACTCCAATGAGACGATGGTTAGAAGACTGTTAGGAGAGCCTCGATGGCTCAGGAGTGCTCCAGCAGGGAGAGTTGCGAGGTAAGCTCTTTATCAACGGGGATATGCAGGCTGAAAGAGGACCCTTCTCCAACCGTACTCTCAACTTCGACCCTTCCACCATGTGCAATCATGATGTGTTTAACAATGGCCAGACCCAGCCCAGTGCCGCCTACTTCACGGCTACGTCCCTTATCCACACGATAGAAACGTTCGAAAAGCCGCGAAAGGTGTTCTGGGGCAATGCCTGCACCCCGGTCGGTAACACGGATAACGATCTCCTGGTCCTGCACATCCGCGGTCACCTCAACCGGAGTTTCCGGGTCAGAGTATTTGATCGCGTTCTCGATCAGATTAACAATTGCCTGCTCGATGAGGGGTGGATTGACAGTCGCAATCAGCGTTCCATTACATCTTTCAGATACTTCGATCCCACGCCTTCGAGCAATCGGTTCGGTCGCCATGACAGCGTGATGGATGATTTCCTCAAGAGGTGCCTGATCCAAGGTGATTTCTTCACGTTCCGCATCGCGCTCAATGCGTGCGAGACTCAACAGATCCTCGATAATGGCATCGAGACGATTGGCCTGACGTGCAATGATATCAATAAAGCGATGGGCAGCCTCCGGGTCCTCGAGCGCACCATCTTTCAAGGTTTCGACGAAACCCTTGATCGAGGTGACAGGCGTGCGCAGTTCATGGGAAACATTGGCGACAAAGTCACGACGGGTCTGCTCCAGGCGACGCAAACGGGTAACATCGTTCAGCACCACCACCGCGCCCATTGACTTGCCCTCTTCATCACGCAAAGGCCTTCCATGCGCCTGGAGGTAACGATCCTCGTTTTCCAGATAAATTTCATCTTCAACATCGTCCGTCGTCCTCAGCGCCTGGACGACGAAGTAGCGAATGTCCGCGTTGGCAATCACTTCCTGGATCGTATGACCACGGACCTTTTTACGATCCACACCAAATAGTTTCGCAGCGGTTTTGTTGATGGAGATGAGGAGACCATCGGCATCTACTGCGAGGACACCATCGGAAATGCTGGCAAAGACCGCCTTCTGCTCACGGCGTTGACGGAGAATGGTCTTGATCTGGTCATCCAGCTCCTCCGCCATGTGGTTCAGCGCTTCCGCAAGGGCACCAACTTCTTCGCTGCCTTCGACAGGTAACCGTCCACTCAGGTCTCCCCCTGCGATTCGTTTGGCGCGGAGCCTCATTTCCTCTAGAGGATGACTGATACGGCGGGCGTTGACCCAGCTGATCCAGGCGGCTAGAACACCAATGATAAGCCAGGCGATGGCGAGACGGCTGTAAATGTCCCCCATTGTACGGTCGATCTCGCTGATCGGGGTTGAGGTACGGATGACCGCAATCAGTTTTTCGTCATCAAGCAGCGGAAGAGCGACATACATCATCTTTTCGTGGACGGTATCGCTGTAGCGAGAGCTGCTACCTCGCCGCTCATGCATAGCCCGAACAACTTCAGGGCGGCCTGCATGATTGTCCATGCTGGCGGGATCCTTCTCGGAATCGGCAATGACCACTCCATCCGGCATAATCACCGTAATACGAGTTTGACTCCGCTCGCCGAGAATCTTAATAAGTTCATCAATATCGCCGTATCCATCCAGGGGAAGCCGTTCCGCCACCTCATGTTCGAGCAGACGGGCACGTGCTTCCAGGTTGGAGATCGTCTCTCTTTCATAAAACGCACGGAGCGACCGCGTAAAGTACGCGGTCACTGCAAGCAGGGATAAAAGAGTGATGAGCAGATAGGATGGATAAAGCTGCCAGAGCAGCCGGCGACGTCGCACAGTCTACTCCTTGAATCGATAGCCAACACCACGAACTGTCTCAATCAAGTCCGCATAACGGCCAAGCTTTTTACGGAGGCCAACAATCTGGACATCCACACTGCGATCCGATACAGGATGATCCTCTCCACGGACCGCGTCGACAATCTGGTACCGGGTGAAGACCCAGCCGGGGCGCCTTGCCAACAAGTGGAGGATCTTAAATTCGGTGTAGGTGAGATCGACAGGGTCGTTATCAATGATGACTTCGTGACGGCCCGGGTGAATTTTCATCCCTTCCCGCTGGATGATGCTGTCCTCGGTTGCGTTTGTTTCCTCACCCGCTTTCCGTCTCAATACTGCACGCACTCGTGCGATCAGGACTCGCGGGCTGAAGGGCTTGGTCACGTAATCATCGGCACCAAGTTCGAGGCCGGTAACAATGTCCGGCTCCTCACCTTTTGCTGTCACAATCACAATCGCGAGGCTCTTCAGCGCATCGTCGTTTCTCAGGGTCCGGCACACTTCGAGTCCATCAATTCCCGGCAGCATCAAGTCGAGAATGACTAGCTCCGGCTTCTTCTCTCGTGCGAGCCGAATCCCCTTCTCCCCGGTTCCTGCCTCAGTAACCGTATATCCCTCCCGCGAGAGGTTGTACCGCATCAGTTCTCGAATATCCTCTTCATCCTCAACGATGAGAATGTGTTCCCTGGCCATCTTGGCCTCCCAAGCCTGTGCAGGATGTTTGACGAGCCTGTGCTCACGAATTCATCTGGAGCAAATCTAATCCGACCATCACCTCCAAGTCCACCGTGAAGCGGGCTGGACGTGAATATCGGTCGTCGATGAAGTACATAATGTTTGTTTGGATGTCGTTAGCTTTCCGCTCGCAAGCGAGGCTTGACAGCAGGCACGTACAGACGCATCTTTCGCGACACTCCCATGAGGACTGATCTCCAGTGGATCCTAAGACCCGTCAAGAGTTGATCGACTTTCTGAGCGGCTTTGTCACTGATAATAAATTGGCAAAGTTCGACGAGGTGCTCGCTTACAGAACACGCTATGTGACGGTGGCTCTTGAAAATATTTATCAGCCACACAACGCGAGCGCTGTCATGCGCTCGTGCGATCTGTTCGGGGTGCAGGACGTCCACATCATCGAGAACACCAATCGTTTCACTGTCAATCCCGGGGTCACCGTTGGCTCCTCGAAGTGGCTCAACCTCCATCGCTATAACACTCGCGAGCGGGACAACACTGCCCCTTGCCTGGTCGGGCTGAAACAACAGGGCTATACAATTGTAGCCACGACACCCCATCAGGACGATGTACTGCTGCCAGACCTGCCCATCGTCAAACCAATCGCACTGGTTTACGGAACCGAGGATACCGGTCTTAGCGACACGGCCCTCGAGCTGGCCGATGTCTACATGAAGATTCCACAGGTTGGATTCACCGAAAGTTTTAACATTTCGGTATCAGTTGCCCTTTCGCTGTACGATATCGTCCAACGTGTCCGCGACAGCGATGTGGAATGGCAACTGAGTGAAGAGGAAAAAACGGAACTTCGGTTGGCATGGCTCAAGAAAGTTTTGAAACGATTCCAGAATCTCGAAGGCCAGTTCTTTGCTGCGCGCGAGAAATAATCCTCACTTCCCCGCCAGCAGGATGTGCATGTAGTCGGTAAACCCGCTCTGAATCCTGAATCGACTGAATCCACCCTCCCGCAGCTCTCGCTTGAGCTGACCCCGCGTGTAGTACCGATTGTAGCCGGATAAACTCGACCACCGCCCCGATTGAAGTTGGAAACGGAAGGAAAACTCCTGCTGCTTCAGCATCCGTCTCGGTCCCGCGAAGCGATTAAGAGCAGTCACTGCCAGCCAACCATCCGGCCGGAGAACTCGACTGCTCTCTCGCAGAAGCCTTAGCCGATTGTCTCGTCCGGGAATTGGCCCCAGTGTATTCCCCCAGAGAGTAATCAGTGCGAAACGCGCATCAGGAAATGGCAGATCGCAGCCATCCGCCTGGATCATCCCCTTCACGCCACGTCTGCGTGCCTGTAAGATCATCTCGTCGACAACTTCCACCCCCCAGGCGGAACGGCCCGCTTTGCGCAGTAACTCGAGGACCACTCCACCCCCTGCTCCCAACTCGAGGAGAGGATCATCGGAGACCTTTGCCAGAATTGCTGCGAGATCTTCCTGGATGCTGGATGCCGCAGCAAAACGTTCACCGGTATATGCTTCCGCAATCTCGCCGATGAAGCGGCGTTGATCTACCAACGTGATAGAACGAGGATCTTTCTTCACAATCCGCCCTGGTGCGTCATATACCTTACTCCAGCAGGCATACTATACCTGGAACATCTTCAAAAATCTGGCATACCATTGGCAATGTTAGGATAACCAAAGTCGTATCGTTCGATCTTGATACAAAGCTGTGGCGAAAATCTATCCGCCACCAACCTAAGGGGGAATGAAAGCATGAAGAAAGCTGGCCCGTTGGTCCTCGTCCTTTTTCTTGTCTTGCTGGGCTCCACTGCTTCTCTTCAGGCGGCTGTCAACTCACCGACTGGTACTTTGACCGGGCGAGTGACTGACCGGAACTCGAATGAACCACTCGCGGGAGCGAACATCCTCCTGCTAGGTACCAATATCGGTGCCGCGACCAATCTTGACGGCAACTATTCTATTGCCACCATTCCGCCTGGAGTGTATGCGATTCAGTTTTCGAGCGTGGGCTACGGACAGGTGGTGCGCACGGACATTTCCATCTCACCCGCTCGTCCAACCGAACTGGATGTGGAACTGGAACCAACCTCCGTTGCCCTCGAAGAGGTAACCTTCCGTGCCGGTTTCTTCGAGAAGGATCCGGATGCGAAACTGAGCACCGTTGTCCAAAGTAGCGAAGAAATCCGGCGTCTCCCCGGCGGGTTTGAAGATGTCGCTCGTGCCATTTCAATTCTGCCGGGTGTCGGCCAACCCTCCCCAGGACGAAATGACCTGGTGGTACGTGGCGGGGCACCCAGCGAAAACCTCTACCTCGTTGATAACATTGATGTCCCCAACATCAACCATTTCGGCACCCAGGGCGCATCCGGAGGTCCTCAAAGCTTCATCAACCTCGATTATATCGACAGGACGTCCTTCTCGACAGGTGGGTTTGGTGCACGGTACGGAGACCGTCTTTCAAGTGTACTGACCATCGACCTGCGCGAAGGTCGAAAGGACAAGATCGGTGGAAAAGCGACGATTTCCGCTTCGCAATTTGGACTGAATATTGAAGGCCCTTTGGTGGGAGAGGATGGTTCCTTCCTCTTCTCGGCTCGACGCAGCTATCTCGACTTCATTTTCGAGGCGGCAGGGTTCGCCTTTGTGCCTGAATATTGGGATTTTCTTGCGAAAGCGAATACATCGATCAACGCAACAAACCAGATCAGCGTACTCGGTATCGCAGCGCTGGATAATGTAAAACTGTTCAATGATTCTCAAGATCAGCGATATGATAACGCACGCATCCCCGCCACCGATCAGAACACCTACATCGGCGGTGTAACCTGGAAACACCTTTTTGGCAATGGGTTTACGAACGTCACCCTCGGGCAGACCGTAACCGAATTCAACACGATTCAGCTTGACAGTCTGCTGAACCCTGTTTTCAGCAACAGTTCACGTGAAGCGGAAACGAGCCTGCGCGCTGAAGTGGTCGCGAGGATATCGGAGAATACTGAATTCACCGCAGGTGTTCAGCAGAAGTTTGTTGGGTTCAACGCGGACCTCCTGTTGCCCCCGTTTACAACCAGCTATGGCGAGGTGATAACGGTCGATGAGAGTTACGACACTCTCTCGACAAAAAGTGCAGCCTACGGTCAGGTATCGCAGGAATTCGGCGATCTGCTCATTACCGCCGGGGGACGTCTGGACGCCTTTACTATGATCGACAACCCCTACGCATTCTCCCCGCGGCTTTCCGCGACGTATCCCTTGTCGATGCTGACCAATGTTAATGCAAGTGTGGGCCGCTACCACCAGGCGCCAAGCTACATCTGGCTGGTATCAAATCCGTTGAACAGGAAGCTGGATCACTTACAAGCTGACCAGGTCGTCCTCGGATTTGACCACTTGATCCGATTCGATGTTCGTGTCAGCATCGAGGGGTATTACAAGCAGTACGCCAACTACCCGACCAGCACAAGTCGACCTTATCTCGTGCTGGCGAACACCGGTGCTGGCTATGGTGGTGCGGAGAACAATTTCAGCGCGTACGGGCTTGAGCCGCTTGTATCCGAAGGAACAGGGTGGGCGCGTGGCCTGGAACTCTTCTTGCAGAAAAAGGCGAGTGAGCTACCGCACTATGCTACCGCGAGCCTCAGTTGGAACGAGGCACGCTTCACCGGTCTGGATGGTGTGGAACGGCCTTCGAGCTATGACCAGCGCTGGATCTTCAACATCGGTGGTGGCTTCCTCTTTTCACGGACTTGGGAAATGAGTTTCCGCTTCCGTCTCGCAACAGGCCGTCCCTACACACCCTTCGAAAGCGATGGCAGCCAGGACCCGGCGAAGTACAACACCGAACGAACGAAGATCAATCACAGTCTGGACTTACGTACGGATCGTCGCTGGTTCTTCGACAACTATACGCTGATTGGCTACATTGATATACAGAACGTTTACAACAATGGATATGTCGGTGCACCTCGATGGGACGGGCGTAAAGGCAGGACAATCGAGGACAGCTCCATCGGATTGCTTCCGTCGATTGGTCTAAGCTTGGAATTCTGATTCATCTCGAGACAGACGGTGCATTCTAATCTTCAAAAGGATTGAAATAGAGTCAACTTCTGTTTTTTCCTTTTGTTTTGCTTATTGCATCCCTTATTTTTGGGTACACGTCTCCTTGCGATTGCATGGGGGCGTGTACTCCTCTCAATTGATGAGAAGGTAGTTTCAGGAGCTGTTAACGTCGTTTTGAGGTTTCCCCGCATGAAGCTGGTGTTGCAAAAGACGGTTTCTCTTGCCCTGATGTTCTTCCTTGCGACAACATCATTTTCGCAAGGCCAGGTTTCTGTTCCCTCCGTGGAAGATGAAACTCCCAACAAGATCACTACCCTTCCTTCAGCAGATGAATTTGCTGTCGGGGATTCTGATACCGTCGAAACGGATTCTCCTTCCAATAATCAGTCGCCATCGTCCTTCAACCGGCTGGCACCTGGAAAGGAAGCCTTGCTGGATCGTGCAGATCCGATCGTTTTCCAGTGGAATCAGTCTGTCGATCCGGATGGGGACAATGTTACCTATGTCCTCGAGATTACTCGTCTCCTCGATGGACATGTAACCCACGAGGAGGTGGTTGATACGGTGGACGTCCTCGACTTAAACACGTCCCCGCTGCCGGATTCCGAGGTGCACTACACCTGGACCGTGCATGCGACGGATGGCGAAGAGATGGTTCCTGCTGGTAATGGCGGGGGCAGCTTCACCTTCCTGTCGGTCAACAGTGTCCCGATCGAGGATACCTCCAAGCCGGAAGGATTCAACCTATCCGCTGCCTATCCGAACCCGTTCAACTCGATGACGATTATCCGTTACCACGTTGACGAGACCACGGATGTGAAGTTGACGGTGTACAATCTGCTCGGTGAAGCGGTGACCGTCCTGAAGGAAGGCCGTGTCACCGCCGGTTCACACCTGGCGGCATGGCGTGGCGAAGACACAAGCAAGCAGAAGGTTGCCTCCGGTACCTACATCGTTCGGATGGAAGCATACGACCAGCAAACATCCCTGCGAGTTACCTTCGTGAAGTAGGCATACTTACCGATTGATCGAAGTAAAAACGGCCAGCACCCCCGGGTGCTGGCCGTTACTTCTTCTGCCATAGCTGCTCTACTTCAAAGCTGCTGTCAGGGCCGGGACAACCTCCATCGCATCGCCAACGATACCATAATCGGCGAGCTTGAAGATGGGGGCATCGGCATCCTTGTTGATGGCGACAATCACCTTCGAGGTGCGCATACCGGCCACATGCTGGACCGCGCCGGAGATACCGACCGCGAAGTAGAGGGTCGGGCCGACGGTTTTCCCGGTCTGGCCAACCTGCTCGGAATGGGGCCGCCATCCGGCATCGACCACCGCACGGCTCGCGCCGACGGCCGCACCGAGGCTGTCCGCGAGGTCTTCGAGCACTTTGAAGTTTTCTGGCTCTTTCAGGCCACGTCCACCAGCGACAATACGATCCGCTTCAGCGACATCGAGCTTCTCGCCACCCGAAGCCACCACCTCGACCACCTTCGCCTTCGCATTGAATTCGGGGCTGATAGCAACCAGTTCACCGGCGCCCTCATTTGCGGCCAGGTCAAAGGTATTCGGACGAGTTGAAATGACCACCGGCAGCTCTTTCGCCTTCAAGCTGATATTCACCTTGCCGGCGTAAACAGGACGTGTGGCGACGAGCCCATCATCAGTCGAAATTTTGGTGACATCTGGCAGGAACATGACGCCCATCTTTGCGGCGACACGTGGTGCAAGGTCACGTCCCTGGGAGGTGGCGCCCAACAGAACCACCTCTGCATTACACTGACTAGCTGCCTCGACGACGGACGCCAGGTAGCCTTCGGGCACGTAGTTCGCCAGGTCGGCGGAATCATTGGTAAAGACCTTGGCAGCGCCATGCCCCTTCGCTGCGGCAACAGCCGCATCCAGGTTGGCGCCTGGGATCACTGCGCATACTGCGCCGCCTGATGCGGACGCGATCCGGTGCCCTTCACTCAGCGACTCGAGGGAAGCCTTCTTCACCTCGCCATCGCGTACTTCGATATAAACAAGAACGTTCATCGTTCACTCCCTTCGCTTAGTCGATCACTCGGGCTTCTTCACGAAGCAAGCGGACCAGTTCCGGCACCGCCTCCACACCTTCGCCAACAATCTTGCCAGCGGGGCGCTCCGGCGGATAACCCATGGAAACGGTCTCGACGCGGGGAGCGACATCATCCGCTTCCACCACATCGATTGGCTTCTTCTTTGCCATCATGATCCCCTTGAGCGAGGGGTAACGCGGCTCGTTCAATCCCTTCTGCGCGGTGATAACACATGGCAGGGGAGCTTCGACAACTTCATGACCACCTTCGATTTCACGATTGGCGGTCAGGGTACCGTCGCCGACCTCAAGCTTGTTGACTTCTGTAATGCAGGGTATATCAAGCAGGGTCGCGACCATCTGGCCGATGGCGGCGCAATCATCATCAGTCGCCTTGTACCCAGCAAAGATCAAATCGAATCCACCATCCTTCAGCACGTTGGCCAGGGCATTGGCGGTTCCGAGTAGATCGGTAAATCCATCTTTTTTCACATGCACGGCTTTGTGCGCGCCCATTGCGAGCGCCTTCCGCAGCGCTTCCGCAGATGCATCCGAGCCATAGGTGATCGCTGTTACTTCGCCACCCTGTGCTTCGGCTGTCTTCAGTGCTTCTTCCGCCGCGTACTCATCGTACGGACTCAGCACCCAGTTCAGATCCCGTGTCTCGATCCAGCTATGATCGGAGTTCAGACGGATCTGAGCAGCCGTGTCGGGTACCAGTTTTACCAGCACCGCGATGTTCATGCTCGCCTCCATTGCTTGTTTGGTCATGAATCGACTGAATGATCGAATATAAAGCCTACCCCCCCATGAGAAAAATGGAACATCATGACTCCCTATGGCCTTTCGGGCTATCGGGGGCTAGTTTGTTCCCCGTCCAATGGAGGAGATGCCAGGAGTGGTAGACAGCGTTCAGAAACGAGTTACGATCATTGGCGGTGGGGTCGCAGGCCTCTGTGCCGCTCTGGCTCTCCGTGATGCTGGTACCGAGGTAACCCTCTTCGAGGCTCTGCCTCACCTCGGTGGACGAGGGGCTGCTGGTGAGAGCTTTGACACAGGCCGTCACATGATCACCACCTCCTATACCTCCTTCCTCAGACTGCTGGATCGTATCGGGTCACGCGACACGATCCACTGGCAACCGGCATCGTTCGGTACTCGTATTGGAGATCGTCCACTCTGGTGGCCATTTGGGCCCCCTGTTCCCCAAGGACACCTCGGCGCGGCAGGGTCATTGCTTGCCTCTCCGTTGATCCCTGGACGGGACCGTCTCCCCTCCCTGCTCGCGTTGAATCGCGTACTGCGTCAGCAGGTGTCCGAACCTGGTGATGAGAGCCTGTCCGGCAATTCTGAGGATCGTTTCATCCCGTCCAGCACCATCACGATCCACGACCTCTTCAAGACAACCCAATGGCCCACCAGCCTGATTCGGCGTCTCGGTGAGCCGGTGAGTGTTGGCATGTTTAACGCTATTCCAGCCCAAACGGATGCAGTCCCCTTTATCAATGCGCTGAAGCGAGTACTGCTCGACCCGGAGCGGTTGATCGGCTGGGGACGGGGGAACCTGGGTGAGGTCATCACCCTCCCGGCGCAACGAGCCCTGCAGGATGCAGGTGTGGACCTCCGCATGGGACAGCGAGTCACTTCGGTATCGCGGAATGTCAGCGGTTGGACTCTTGAGACACGTCATCAGACTGAAACGACAGATGTGTTACTAATAACCCTACCACCCAACCAACTGGGCCTGCTGAAAGGTGTTGATGCAGCAACACCGCTTGTCGAGCAGGCGCAAAAGGTGGAAGGACATGGGATCGCGACTCTTCGTGGCCATTTCGCCGAAGGTACCCCTTTCCCCGGTCCTCTCGCAGAAGAGGGTGGGGATATGGCAATCTGGTTCTCCGAACCTCATCCTGAGGGCGGTGTGCTCGTGGAACGTGTACTGTCTGCCCTCCCCTCCTCGCCACCACCTGATTTTAGTGCACTGATGGATCAGTTCATCAAGAATGCCGAAATTTGGACTGGCAGCACTGAGTTACTGCATCATGAATTCCGCTACTACCCCTTCGCGACCCCTTTGTTGGACACCAGAACCTCCCGACCCACGATCCGTCAAGCAGACACCCTCTACTATGCGGGGGACTGGGCTGGAACAGGGCTTCCAGCTACCCTCGAATCGGCGGCGCGTGCCGGTTGGCAGGCGGGCGGGACCATTCTTGCAGACCTGCAGGGTCTGCATCTGGCTTGATGAGGCCCCTAACGAGTCGATTGTTCACTCCTTACAAGAATAGTCAAAGCGCTATTCTTTAAGCCTTTGGCCAATCATCTTATTGATTAGCCGCCATACCAATTCACAACTTCCATTCGTTTTGTAATCTGTTTTCCACATGGAGCTCAGTCGCCCTCCCTCTAGCCTGATACCTTATCTTGAGAGACAGTATCAGAGGGAATCCTGGGGGATGGATGGGGTCGCTGAAAAGCAAAATGATGGAAGCTATTCGGAAAAAGCAAGTTGCTGAACTGGTAGGCCTGTTGGAAGACCATCCTGGAGCGGTGCGCTACTTGATCAGCGGATTGCATGCCACTGACGACGAGGAGTTGGGAGGCGTGCTGAACGGATTCCGTATGGCTGCCGACGTCTTAGACGAGGAGCGCAGGCTGGACCTGGCACGCCGTCTGATGTGGTTGCTGAACGAGGAATCGGGTAACAATTGCCCCAATGCCGCTCTGGCATTGGCCGCGATGGCGGACATTCACCCAGAAGCAATCCTGCCTCATCTCCCCGTGCTGAAGGTATATGCCGAGGACCCATCCGATTACATTGGTTCTGCCTGTCGCAAAGCTGTCGCCTTGATCAAAACTGCGGCGAAGCTGGAGGAGTGATCAGCGATTGAAGCGTGCACGTGCCTTTTGCATCCAGAGCAGGGTACGCCAACCGACCAGTCCACCGAACATCACCCCCCACATCCGGAGATTAGAAGGATTTGCCGCGATGTAGTGGATGGCAAACCTCGCTCCACGCCACCGTGCTCCACCACTGAAAAAGGCCGACGCAGTCTGCCCAACCAGGTTCCAGAATTTGACCGGGGCATGCCGTTTGATCATCCTGCCATGATCCTGTAGCAACCCAGCCAACTCCTCTCCCTGATCAAGGGAACGTTTCCGACGATGATCCGGATCTTCCTGAATGAGACGGTTTGTTGCATCGTCATGATGATTCCCCGCAACCTCCGGGTAGGTCAACGCAGGAAAATGTTTTGCCACATCAAAGTGGAAACGGCTTTCGAAAGCATGGCTGTCCGGGAAGCGTACCCGTTCAAAGACTTCACGTCGGAAGACATGGACACAATCGCTGACTGCACCAACCATCCCTGTCCACTGAATCCAGTCCACGTAATCCCAGGTGGCTTCAGTCAGGGGAGGTTGAGGGCTGAAGCTGCCGTCATCGAGTTTGTTGTTGAACAGCAGCCGTCCGATCTGTTCAGGCGCTTCTGCTGTCCGCCCGTGGATCATCTCCAGCGAT
The DNA here is from genome assembly GCA_020444265.1 of bacterium. Taxonomy (GTDB): domain Bacteria; phylum Electryoneota; class Electryoneia; order Electryoneales; family Electryoneaceae; genus JAHLLH01. The sequence goes on along the minus strand of JAHLLH010000003.1, from coordinate 396,686 downwards.
CCAGGGGTAAGCGTGTCATCGCTGTCAAGCATGATCAGCCATCTGCCACGTGCCGCATCAATGGCTGTGTTTCGTGCCGGGCAGACCCCACGGTTAACTGTATGGCACAATAAGCGGACCCGCTCGTCCATAATTGCTTCGACCACTTTCGCGGACTCATCCTCGGATGCGTCATCCACCACCACAACCTCAACCTCTTCGAATTCCTGATCGAGGACGCTACGGATAGCACGTTCGACTGTCGCCGCGCGGTTGTACATCGGCATGATGATACTGAACCAGGGCAGGCTCATGACCTCCTCCATCTGATCCCTTAATGTACGTTTCTCCCAGCGCGGGTCGCACGCGTGTACGCGAACCGCTTGCAGTCCTTCTCCTCCACGTGCCATCTTGGCGAATCACCTGTATTGAGGATCTCAGGTTCCCAGAATCTCAGCGATGGAGAGAAACGGTTGCAGCAGCCCAGCTCCACGATGATCTCACGCGGACTCGTCCGTGGAACGTTTGTCGTCGCGATTAATCGAGTGGTCGATGGCTTGCTCGGGCTTGCGATTGTCCCTTTTACGCTGCACCGCCTTGGTACCGATGCCTATGGCCTTTGGGCCTTGATGTTCGCAATCACAGGCTACATCAACCTTGCCGACCTCGGGTTTTCTTCCAGCCTGAACCGACACTTTTCGAAGGCAATCGCTTCCGGGAATGAGCGAGACCAGCAGGAAGTCCTCTCCACTGCCTTCTTTACCATGGCTGCCTTCAGCGCGCTGGTCATTTTCATCACGCTAGCCGTCGAGCGATGGCTCCTGGGCTTCTTCCCCACCCTGACCCCTTTCGGTAGCACGGCAAATTGGGTGTATCGTTGCCTGATGGTGATCCTTGGTCTTAGCTACCTGACCAATTATTATCGATCGCTTTTGGTATCTCTTCACAGAACGGACCGGATGGCGAGCATCCAGATCATCCTTGCCATGTTGAATGCCGGGATGATCCTCTTTGTCCTCAGTAAAGGTTGGGGATTGATCGGACTGGCAGCAGGGTCACTCTGCGTAGCGATCATCCGGTTTACCACCTTTTCCATTGCGGCTACGGTCACGATGGGCGGACTGCATTTGAAGATCAGCCGTGTCAAACGAGATGTCTTCAACCTGCTATGGAAGTTCGGCATGACCCTGCAGGTGGCACGAATCGCAGACGTAATCAACAACCAGTTCGACCGTGTATTGCTGGGGAAGGTGTCTCAACTTGGGATGGTCACCCACTACGACCTCGGCGCAAAAGCCGCAACCTCCTCCAACCTGGTCACTCAGATCATACTCTACGCTGTCGAACCAGTCGCTACTGCCTTCCACAGCACCGGTTCGATGGACCGTTTCCAGCAGCTGGTCAATCGTAGCGCACGCTACATGGCTGTGCTTTCCTTCGGTCTGGCAGCCTACCTGACTATCGCTGCCCGTCCCCTGCTCACCTTCTGGCTGGGAGGGGCACCGGAAGAGTCGGTTGTCCTGGCGCTTCGTGTTCTCATATTCGCTTACATCGGCAACTCACTCAGCCTGCCGGTCAGGCTCGCGGCACGCGGTGCTGGTAAACCAGGCTGGGAAGCACGCTACTCCCTTTTGCAGGCGACAATAAACGTCATCCTCAGCATTGTCCTTTATCACTTCTATGGTCTGAAGGGTGTCTTGACCGGAACCCTGCTCGCCTCGCTGATCGCAAACGGCAGTATGATCCTCGCCATTATACGAGGGCTAAAACTCGCGTGGAAACGTCTCCTGCTCGATGGCTATGTTCGCCCGTTTATGGTCGCCCTGATTGGTGCTGCGGGTGGCTGGGGAGTGATGAGGGTTATGGGAGTAATGGCTCCAACCGCGGACCGTCTCGCCGCTCTTCCATTTTGCATCGTATCAGGAATCGGGTTCCTGTTCGTCTTCGTTCTCGTTGCTCATTTGCTGGGAGTGATGACCTGGGACGAGATGCGCGACCTGGTCAAACGGTCTCGTCAGAAGGATACCCCGAGCACCTGATCGTAAATGGCCATCACCCGGTCGGCATGGCTTTCCGCAGAGAAATGCTCGCGCACATATTCGACAGCCTTTCGGCCCATCTTCTGCCGCTTTTTCTCGTCCTCGAGCAAGTTGACCAATGCATCCACCCAGGCAGAGGGATCATTGGCGGGAACAGCTACCCCGGTCGTGCCATCATCGATTCCCTCACGCACCCCGGGAAGATCAGACACGACACACGGCAGGCCGCACGCCGCCGCTTCAATAGCGGCACGCGGAAAACCCTCTTCGGACGAGGGCAGAACCAGCAGGTCGGACGCGGCGAGGAATTGCGCCGGTTGATCGACGAACGACAACACCTTCATGCTTTCCGCTGCACCCTGCTGGCGTAGATGGTGCTCCCACTTCGCCCATGCTTCATCCAGTCCCTTCCCTGCGAGGGCGAGCGTTGCATCGGGCACACGTTTCACCACCTCTGGCCAGAGTTCGAGAAAAAAGTCATGCCGTTTCACAGGATCGTAGGAGGCGAGGAAGGCGACCACAGGTTTATCCTGCGGCAGGTTCATCTCATTGCGAAGTTGCTTGCGAACATCTTCGTCTACTGGCACAAAACGGTCCACGTGGACCGCATTCGGCACACGAAAGATCTTTTGCTGTATCTTTTGAGGATAACCCTTGAATCGAAGGGCGGCCCCTTCACTCACCGCGATCATGGCATCCGACTCGGCAGCGAGGAAGCGATCCGAGAGGCCATCTGGTGTGGAGACCCGGAGGTGGACCAAAAGTTTTGCACCACCCTTCATCATCGCTGAAAGGTGGGAATTGCGGGGTGAATCGGTGTGAATGATGTCCGGTTTGACCTGCTTCAGGACTCGCCAGAGTGCCAACACAGATCGTCCTATCTGAACCAGATTCAGGGTACGGAACCTTGTCCACGGTACAACATGAACCGGGATATCCAGTTCACACGCTCGTTCGGCGAGATTGCCTTCCTTGGGGACCACAAGGATCGGTTCAACTCGGTTGCGATCGAGCCCGTTCAGCAGAAGCAGGATGCTATTTTGCCCACCACGTGAGAGATCACCAAACAAACTGAGGTAGAGGACACGATACGGTCGTCTAGCGGATGAAGTCTTCATGCTCTACCTTTGGCTTGACAGAGTTGGCCGAGACTGACGAGATGCCGGGTACAGGAATATCATGAAAATCGTGCAGGTTGCGCAGAGTTTAGGGCTCGGGGGGCTGGAAGTATTAATCCATCGACTCGCCGTTGCGCTGCGCGACAACGGACATGAGGTAACCATTGTCGCCCTTAGCGAAGGTGGACCTGTAGCCAACCAGCTTCAGGGTGACGGTTTCCCTGTAGTCATCTGCCGTCCGCCGGTCAACGGGATGCGTGACTTAACCAACTTACGAGATACCCTTCAATCCCTGAACCCGGATGTCCTCCATCTGCATGGACTGCCCTGTGGTACACTGGGTCGTCTTGCAACGATCGGCTCTGGCATCCGTACTGTCTACCACCTGCACACCGCAGTCAGCGAAGCGCACCGACCCACAGCGGGCATGCGTTTCCGTGAACGGATGCTTTCCTTCCTGCCCGGGAGGATTGTAACAGTCAGCGAGTCGGTCAGGCAAGATTACACATCTACCTTTCTCATTCCATCATCAAGAGTCGACGTTCTCCCCGGCGGTGTGCCTGATTGCCAACCGTTGGAACGGGACACTACGCGCGCCCTATTCGATTTACCAGAAGATGCTTTCATCGTAACGCAAGTAGCCTCGCTCACCCCAGTGAAACGGCACAGAGATGTACTGAACGCGCTCGCCTCACTTCCGGGTGTTCACCTGGCCCTGGCAGGAGTGGGACGATTGGAATCGGATCTGCGCGAGCAGGGCAGGCAGCTCGGTATCGCGGATCGTGCACACTTCCTTGGGCAGGTTGACGATGTCCACGCCCTTTACTCTGCATCTGACTTGGCTATCCTCGCCAGTTCGCCGCGCGAGGGATTGGGATTGTCCCTGATCGAGGCGCAACGCGCGGGGATTCCTGCCATTGGGACTCGCACTGGCGGAATTCCTGAGGTGATCGTGGATGGAAGTTCCGGGCTGCTTGTCTCACCCGAATCACCGGATTCCATTGTCAATGCCATTCGCGAGTTGATGAAGGACAAAACTCGTCGACACGAGATGGGGAAGGCTGCAAGGCAACGGTTTGAGTCGCAGTTCTCGATGGAGCGCTACCTTCAGCGGCTCCTTATCCTGTATAAGGGGTGATTGTGCCCCCGGTCCTCTTGCCAGAGAGGCTGGAAACGGTTATCCTTCCTACGCATCCAACCAGCGGAGTTAAAACGATGAACGAGAGGTGGGTGGAGTTCGGAGATCAGCCGCCGGTGCCATCTGGTGATCTTCGCCAACATGACTCCAGTCATTGGCGAGGCCGCCTGGTGTACGGGCTTCGATCCCTGGTGATGCGTGCTACCCACCGTCAACCTCCTACCCCTCTGATCCCCAAACCGGACCAGGTGAAACGACTTCTCGTCGTACAGGTAGAGGGACTGGGCGATCTTGTCCTGACCGAACCCGCCTTGCGTGCTTTGCGCATGCACTATCCTCACGCGGAACGTGTTCTGGTTGCCCCACCCTTTGCCGCTGACCTCTTCGCAGGATCGGGTTGGGGGACCATCACCACGGAGGATTACCTCGATGAGATCGGTCACCAAGTGCCGCCCTTTGACATAGTCATTGACTTGACGAATCGCGTCGAGATTAAAAACGCACGTCGTATCGGGCACAGCAGCATCCCGGTACGCATCGGCTATGAACGTGCAGGACGGGGAGTTTACTATAACATCCCCCGCCCGATGCCCGAGATCACTGTCCCCACTCGACAGCTCCACACCCGACTCGTTTCAATTGTAGGTGCCGAAGCGCCGGATGAGATTCCTCGTCTCCCGCGAGGTGAAGATCGCCTCCGCCGAGGACGAGCCCACTGGAAGCAGATGAAACTCGACAAACCGGTGGTGCTGATGCCTGGATCGAACTACCCCGAAGCACGCTGGTCGATAGATGGATTCGAAAAGGTTGGAAGAGCTTTACAAAACCAGCAGGTTCCAGTCGCGATCATCGCGGGACCGGGTGAGCTGGAACTTGGTGCCGAGCTGGCGAATCGTTTAGATGTGCCGTTGAAGTCAGGCACCACGATGATTGAATTAATGGATTTGCTCGCAACAGCGGGCGCCCTGCTGACCAACAACACCGGGCCGCTCCATGTTGCTGGTGGTCTCCAGACTCCGACCGTCTCCACGATGGGTCCCGCAGTCCCCTGGCGATGGTGGCCCGTCTATGATGCACCGTCGATTGTTTTTCGCGGTGGTTCAACGGATCGTGTTGGGGATTTGACTCGTATCGACCCCCTCGAGGTCACGGCTGCTCTGTTACATCTCATCGAATAAGAGGCATAAAAAACGCCGACGCTAATCGCCGGCGTTAGATTCTGATCCACAAGCCTTCCCTAGATCATTTCGATTCCGGGCCGGAAACGAATGACCCGACCACCGTGGTCCAGGTACGATTCGAGATGTTCCAGCAGCTCTTCCTGGCGCCGTTCCGATGAGACCAACACTGCCTCGGTATCATGCTTGTCGAAATCCATCTGAGCGATTTCAAAATCGTAACCGCCAAGCACTCCACCGACTCGAGTTTTGTCTGTAGTCGTCACCTTGTTGACCATCTCCTCCATGCCGGTGTAGTACAGCATGTCAACGGTCGGAGTCCCTGCACCGAGCACCACAACCCCGTTCGGGCAGTGTTTCTCGAGTTCTGCGGGGAGTTCTTCGGCGAGACGATCTTTTCGTTCAAGGAAGCGATCGACATCCTCAAACGCCTGATCGATGTCCACATCTGTCGGCGGAACCGGCTCGATGGCATCCTCACCTTTGTCCGCTTTCTGGCCGAACATTGCGATGTAGGATTCCTCAAAGCCGCCCAAAAGGTCGAGCCCCTGATAGGTCAAGGCGTAGCGCAGGGTTGGCGTGGTCCAGTACATCAAATGATGATGATTAAAACCGCCAAATGCACTGCGACGGAAAACTCGGCTGATGTTGGGGACTTCGCAAGCCAGGATACCTCCCGGTTTCAGAATGTTCTCCATCGTCGCGAGCAGGGTGCTCGGTTCGATCGCATGGTCGAGGACGGAACGTGTGACAATAATGTCAAACGTTTCGTCGGGGAACATCCCTTCTTCGAATCGACCTTCAACAACATCGAAGCCTTGTTTTTTCGCAACTTCGACCGCCTTCGGATTGGCTTCGACACCTGAGACTTCGTACCCGAGTTTCTTCAGAGTATTCATCAGGCTGCCGGTACCACATCCAACGTCGAGAACTTTTCCTTGTGGCGGTGCGTACTTGCGGAAGGCTTCCAGGAATCGATCGGTTTCGGCGACCTCCATCCCCGTTTCCGCCTGGGTCAACGGATAGGGTTGCCGTTGCAACATGGCATCGAGGTCATCCATCGAGATGGGATCCATTTGGAAGAGTGTGCTGCAGACTCTGCATACTCCGACACTCAAGGTGCCGGTAGGGACTTTCTTTGCCACATCCGCGCGAACAACTCCGTTACCAGCAAAGGGGTAGTCATCGAGAACAATGAGCTCCTCAATGTCGCTGGCGCTGCAGACGGGACACTGCTCCCGAACCATGCTCTCCTCTTGTTGAACAGTAATCGGCTCTTGGCCAGGCAGGTGTTCCTTCTCAAAGTAGGTAGGGCTTCCGAACCTGTCAAGAGTCGCGCATCAATGCGTGCGCGAACACAGGGTCAATATGTGGAGCGCGGGAATGGTGAATCAGATCAGGAGAAGTAGCTATCCAGCCAAATACCAATGTTTGCCAGCATCCAGATCTTCATACCCTCTTGAACCGCGCGAGCTGAACCGAGCAAGCGCTCCGTTTCCTTCAGGTCGAACAGGCTTCCCATCCGTTCGGTCAGGATGTGTTGGCGTGCCCACTCATGCCGTGTCCCGAAGAACCAGGCATCGACCGGGACCGGGAAGGCGGTTTTGGGTCGCATCAGGATGGCATCAGGTATTTCACCAGCGAAGGTGAGGCGCAGAAGATATTTGGTCAGATCAAGTGACCCGGCGACTTCGAGCGCATTCATCTTAGCAGCCTGTTCCGCTTCCGCCTCCCCTTTCCAACGGATCTTGTAGTGCAGAGGCAGGCTGGAACAATACTCGACAAGGTCACGGTCAGTGAAGGGAACACGCCCTTCCACTCCCTCGGCCATGGTGGTCGCATCAAGTCTCTGCAATAATACGGGCAGGTGACGCAGTTCGAGGACGTGAAGCACTTTCTCGTAGGGATCGAGACCACTGTTGTCCAACTCTGCCCAAGTCTCTTCCCAATCGTCGCGTATTTCACGTTCCGCCTCACGCAGAAACGCTGAGTCCCCAAAGAGAGCCTGACGCTGCATCCCCGGCACCCACTGGTAGAGGGCGAGGAACTGGTCTCGTTGATTGTCGAGGCGGCTGGTGCCATACAAATTCACGAGGCTCGACTCGAGACGGGCGCGTTCATCAGAGGAAAAGGCCCCGCCTTCCTCCTGCAACGCCTTGGAAAGAAGAAAATCATGGGGACTGCGGACAAGCTGTGTATAGCCGCCCAACAGTTCATCAGCCCCCTCACCTGAGAGAACCACAGTGATCTTGTGCTTGAGGTGACGCGATAAAAAGCGCAGCGGCACTTCATTGGGAACTGAAAGCGGAGTATCCTTCAATCCAATCAACGGGGCGAACTCTTTGAAATAGCCTTCTTCAGTGAGTGTAACCTGGTGATGCTTTATACCGAGTTCCTTGGCGACCAGCATCGAATACTCGAACTCGTTACCACCCTCCTCCGGGAAGCCGATGGAGTAGGTACGTAAATTCGGGTGCCCCAGTTGGTGCATCAGGTGGACCAGTACGGTGCTGTCGATTCCACCAGAGAGGTAGGCACCGAGCGGCACATCTGCCATCAGTCGACGTTGGACCGCTGCGGTCAGCTTTTCACGAAACTCTGTCGCGGTGGCTTCTGCGCCACGATCCACCTTTTCCGCTTCAGGGATGCGTGGCAAGGACCAGTAACGCTTCTCATTGCGCCGTCTCCCTTCCCATTGCAGGTAAGAACCCGCTGGTACCTCTCGAATCTGTTTAAAGAGAGTACGGTCACGGAAGCTTAAGCGATAGTGCGCGAGGTAATTGACCAGAGTGGTGGTCTCGACCTGGCGTGGAAAGGTGGGATCGGCGAGGATAGACTTCATCTCGCTCCCAAAGCGCACGAGTCCATCACGCAGGGTCCAGTAGAGAGGTTTGATGCCAAGCGGGTCACGTGCCAGGGTCAGGCGATGGTCCTGGGGTTCGTAGAAACCGAGGGCGAACATGCCACGAAAACGGTCGAGTGCCTCGTTTACTCCATAGACAATCAATGCCTTCAGCACGACTTCCGTATCGCAGGACGTTCGGAAGCGTTCACCCTTCGCCTCGAGGTCATGGCGCAGCTCAACATGATTGTAGAGCTCTCCATTGTAGGTCAGAACTCCTCGTCCCTGCTCATCCACCCAGGGCTGTGCCCCATCACGAGGATCGATGATCGCCAACCGACGATGGCCAAAACCAATTCCTTCACGGATCCAGGTACCTCGTCCATCCGGTCCTCGATGGACGAGCACATCAGTCATCCTGTCGAGGAGCTCCGGATCAACTTGTCGCGTTTTGTCGAGGGCCATCAGCCCGGCAATGCCGCACACATTGTCTCCACAATCATCATGGGGCAGATTATCCCCGTAAGCTTGGGTTCAACTCGCCCTTTGCTTGCATCGGTAGGCAAGATAGACCATATTTCGACAGCGATAAAAACCCATTACAGGAATTCGCTCTTTCGAGACTCGAATGGCCAATAGACCGAAAAACGTTTTGGTAGTGGATGACGATCCGGATATGCGGGATGTCCTCCGTACTGCGCTTGAAAGCTTTGGCTTCGAAACGTATGTCGCCGATGATGGCGATGTGGCGCTCGAGCTGTATCATCGCCACAAACCAGAACTGATTGTCTCCGACATCTACATGCCGCGTTTCGATGGGATTCGTCTCCTGCGTGAGATCAAGAAAGACTCCCCGGATCGGAAGGTGATCCTGATTACGGGCTATTCCTATCTGGATGCGAATGATACGGATATGGATGTTACCCCGGATGCTCTTCTGCGCAAGCCCTTCGCCCTGCGTGAACTGATTCGTGTCATCGAGTCGGTTTCGAACTAGCCCACGATTGATCTTTAGAAAAAGGGCTAGCGATGATCGCGAGCCCTTTCCCCTCGTTCCAGATGGCCCCTACCACCCGATAAAATAGAGCATCAGCAGACTGGTTCCAGCCGTGATCCAGGGCGTGACCCGATGCAGGATCTGAATCGAACGGGGCCAATCTCGTTGTGCCGTCAGCATGGATCCAGATGCGATTGCTGCGACGAAGCCGAGATTCATCGCGACCATCGTGGTCCAGCCATCCCCTCCCACGTTGTTCTCTCGAAAAAAGAGGATGTTAAAATAGAAGATACCAGCAAGGACGAGGAGTTTATGGATCGTGACCAACCAGATCTGCGGTGGTCTGCCCATCCGGGTCAGCCAAAATCCCGTTGCAAAGATCAGTACAACGATTCCGCAGACCAGCACTATTTCAGCCATTACCCCCCCGAAAATTTGGTGACCCGTGAATCGATCACTCGATATACTGTTGAACAAATGAATCCTTCAGGAACCGGCCAGCACGGGAACTGGACCTCCCACTTCCAGCCTCGAGCTACAAAAAACGCCCCAGTGAACCGGGGCGTCTGTAATTACATCGTTCCAGATTGCTACACCTTCCGGACCAGTTTTGCCAGGGCGATGATGTCATCTTCCAGCTTGACCAGCGAGGTGGTTGGATCGTTGAAGTAATCCTCCTCGGTCCGGACATTGGCGGCTGGTTCACGTGACCCAGTCACATAGTGGTAGTAGCTGAGCGGGCGGAGACGTGCCTGCTTCACCACGGATTCCTCCGTGATCGGTTTCCCATCGAAGTGACCGTTAGATGCGACAACTCGCTCGATCAAGTCCGAGGAAATCAAGTGGAATCCCTCCACCCTCGACTTCCAGGTATCCCGATCGGTTTTGTGCACCGGCAGCAGCTCTTTCAGTTTCGCAAGCAATTGCTCCGGGGATGTATCACCCTTGGCGAATTGAGCGACTGCGGCTTTCAATTTGTCCGCGAGGCCCTCATCGATGAAATGCAGACCTTCTTTGGCCATCTCCCTCTGCCCTCCCTTCCCACGCTCGATCAATATAGGCATCCATTCCCACGAAACGTGTTCGGAGTACCTGATTGATCAAACATCACGCACGAGCAGGCGAGTCAGTTCCCCGATGTGCCCCACGGACTCGAGATCGTAGACCAACTGCTTCACTTCATGCTGCCGTCCGTCGGAAAGAACGCCATCCGCCAGCGACGTAAATTTTGCGTCGAGTCCAGACTGCGGGATCGGGTGACGTGGATCGCCCATCGGGAATTCGACGTACTTGACGAGGTCCCGTCCATCGGTGGTGTGAATGGTCACCTCGTTGGGCTGCTTCGCCGGGAACATCGCCTCGAATTTCGGTTCAGCAACCACTTTCAGCTTGTTGAGCTGGGCTCGCACCACCGGGTTGAAAATCTTTTCCTCGTCAAAACTCGAGGGTACGACAGCGCGGTCCACCACCGCCACCGAGACACAATAGGGCAGTGAATGATCAGCCGATTCACGTGTCTGCGGGTTGTACTTGCTCGGATCGGAAAGGATATCGGCAGCACGTCCAATGGTTTTGATCAGGATGGTTTCGATGTCATCCGGCTGAAGATCATGCTCGGTCACCAGGTCGATGACGGCGGTCAATGGTGCATGGGTCAGTGCCTCGGTCGGGAAGGCTTTCAGCCCACACTGCGGGATGCGCCAGCTTTCGCCGAGGCCATCGGTGAGGATTTCGCCCTTCCAGTCGGGACCGTACGCTTCGAACAGACCTTCCTTGCCTTCGATGACATGCTCGGGGCCTTCATAGCCACGGCTTGCCAGTTCCGCCGCGATGACACCGGACTGGGTCGCCATCGGGTCGGCGGTATTCTTCATCATGGTCAGGTGACCGGCGGTGATGGCTCCAAAGGTGGCGTGACGGCTACCACTAATACCAATCGCATGCGCGATCTGCTCGGCGGAAAGCCCCATCATTGCACCCGCCGCAACCGGACTGGCAAAGGCGGTCAAGGTCGCATGGTGCCATTTCCGTTCACGGATCCCCGGGAAGCCCGCCTCGCACAAGCGCATCTCAACTTCATGGCCGATCGCGATCGCCAACAACAAGTCTTCTCCGGATTTACCAAGCATCTCACCCAAGGCAAGGGGGCCGGGGATGATGTCGGAGGGGTGGCTGGGATCCTGCTTCCAGTAGATGTCGTTGTAGTCCAGCGCACGGACCATCAAGGCGTTCAGCAGGCTCGCTTCGGAGACGGGCAGTTTGTACCCCGTCCCGATCACCGTAGCCTGTTCCCTGCCGCCCTTTTCCTGCAGGTAGTCACGCATGATGCCGACATCATGGGTCTTCGATCCGCCCAACGCGCAGCCGATCGAATCATAGAGAATGGTCTTCGCCGCCTCGATTGCTTCCGGCGACAAATCATCAAAGGTTGCCTTCGCCGCCCAGGCGGCAATCTGCTGCGAGATCGTGGCCATCAGTCTCTCCACAATAGTACTCCACCAATTTCTTTTTCTTCAACAGTTGACCAAGACAAGGATAAAAAGTATTTTCATTTCAAATTAAGGACACCGTGCTATGTTTCGAAAACTTATTCTATACTTCGAGCACACTTTTGCCATAGATATCACGTGGAACTTTTTACTATATTTCGCAGTATATTTTTCTCTAGGTTTAATTATAACGTTTTTTTACGCGCTTCTAAATAAATTCTCTAATGATCTAATCATCAATAGGAGTGATAGGCTATTTTTTAACCATCGTTTGAATAATATACCTCCACATAAGTCCAGATCATTCCATATATCTCTTGAATTGCCATACTTTATTGGGGGACATTACTCAATCTTTTTGTCTTTAAACATTTTCATTCTCATTAGTTTTTCTGTCATAAAATCATTTCTTTCTTCTCCTTCCGAAAATCCGAACTTCACCATAGATAAGGCAAGTTTTTATGCATTTTGCATTTCTTTAGTAGTTTTCCTAACCTCCATTGCTACTTCTCACCTTACCTACTATCTAAAGAACGGTTCATTGGCAAGCATCTACTGTCGCCTGCAAAATGGCAGAAATACTAATACAGGAACTATTATATCCACTAAAGCCGATAAAGCCATTTTTTTCTTTTTATACTTCATCATAAACAGCTTTCTCTTCATCTTTTCTTGTTTTACCGCGTCTTTCATACAAGTATACCTAAGCTCTTAGGAGCATATATGCTATTCCTACGCTTAAAAGTTATTTTAAGAAAAAATTTGACTTTTTATTCCATCATTTCTTATTTTTGCGTTTTATTTTTGTTTTTTTTGTATTTGATGCATTCCTATGATTATTTATATTCCATTTTCTATATTTTTTTCCTATCTTTAACCTTATTGATTTACTTAACAATTAATATTATGAAGCATTTGACTCTCATCGAAAGACGCAATAATGAATATGGCTTCCAGGCAAATACTAAGACATTATTAAATTTTCACAGTAAAGTCCTTGCCTCGCTTGACAGTACCTCATATCGTGCCTTACTTCGACTAAGTAGACCAGATCGCGTAATTTTTAACGAATTCTTTTATCATGCAGGAAAACCTTTTTTATATATAAATAGAAAAAGCTCATTATATTACATTACTCCTATTTTAATAATTATCATTTCATCCATATCTTTAACACATTATTTTTCTCCAAATAACTCAATAAGTCTTGTTAAGTATTACATACTCGACAACCCTAGATATCTATTGGTATTACTTTCTATCTATTTGTATTTACTAATCTTCTATCGCTATTACTATTTGTACAATTTAATATTTACTGATATTAGCATCTTACTTAAGCCATTTTTTTTATCCTCTTTCGCTTTAATGTCTTTTCTTTTTATCCTCTTGTTATTTTTTGATCTTGCCTCTCCTTTACAGTTAATCATTGTATTATTCTTAACAATATTATTTATATCATTGAATTTGTTAAATTCAAGAAGTTTAACTATAAAAAGAGACTCTAATCACCTTAAGAAACACATTACATCTATTTCTAATTACGAATCTTCTTATAAATTAAAATATAATAATAAATCACTGGCTCTAGCCGATTATAGCCTTCGTTTCGGAAAAACATTAATTGCACAGATACCACTAATCTATAATAGCATATTCTACCCACATACCTTTCGGCTAGAACGTACCAAGATCAGAGCTAGGTTACTACTCATCGACAAACGATATGAATCGATAGTATCGCGCTATTACGACAAACTGTTATCCAAAGAACTAGATGACGGAATTATATACTCCTGTGTTATAAAATCACTTATTGAGATCGAGAAGATAAACGAGGCCAAAAGTATTGCGCTTTTATGGAAGAAGAAATTAGTCACGAATAAACACAACAGATTTGTATCTAATACAAAGCCTACCAGAACAAAAGAAGATGTATATTACATATATTATGCAGCTACTGAGCTAATGTTAGTATGTGACAATAATGAAAATATTGAGATAGATAACAACAAAATTATTAAATACTGTAAAGCAGGACTTAAAATACATCCTGAAAATAGCCTACTTCACAACCGTATTGCATATAGCTACTGTATGATCATTGACAAAAGTAACTACGAATACGGAAGCTTTAACTACGATAGATACATTAAGAATGCGATAAAACATATAACAAAAGCACAGATACGTCTTAATGAACTCGAAAAATCTCATAAAAGACCTATATACTATCCTTATGAAAATCACTTGCATACATATGCTGTAATCCTCTTTTTACTTAGAGATTACAGAAGAGGAAAATCTATCTTAGAGTACTTAGCAAGAAATTTCGATCTGCCAGATGCTCTCCTTCACCTTGCATATGTATATATGGTCGGTACGGTAGATTACATCAAATCTGAGTGGCTTCTAAAGCGCCTAGAAAGGTTAACAAGATATAATAAGCGTCATTATACCTATACATGCTGTCATATAGCATTAAAAAAAATAGCTTTTTTGAAATATAATTACATAATGGTAAATAACGAAATATTACATGGAATATGTGACTATAGTATTAATAAAAAATCGATAATAAATCGCAAGACATCATTAGATGAATTTATTATGAAAGATAAGTACACAAGGGATAGCAATATTGGTTCTAAGGTATATGATGCAATAGATGGCGAATTATCTTCCAAAACTACATAATTTGAGAGTCTATTCAATGGGCCCAATTCCAGCTATTTTCAATTTTCAATCTTCCTCTAGGTGGATTGATGGTATGAATGCCGTTTGCCAAGGTCAAGCGCCCGGGGAGGCAAGAGATGAAACATTCCACATAAGACTCCCGTAGCAATCTCTTTTCGTGCTTTGCATGGACATCCTCGGAGGCTGACCATGAGTGTTCATTCTGTCACCTTTTCCCCCATCGGGATCATCCATAGTCCGTTTATAGAACGGGCCGGAACACCGATCCAGCCGGCTCGTGCAGAGGGGGTAGAGGGACAAGTAGTAGTACGTGATGAATACGCTGAGGGACTGGCTGATCTGGAGTTGTTCGAGCGAATCTGGCTGGTGTACTGGTTTGATCGTGCGGGAGAGGTCAAGCTGAAGGCGCGGCCCTTCCTCGACGACAACGAGCGCGGCATCTTCGCGATCCGTGGGCCAAATCGTCCCAACCCCATTGGCATCTCCCCGGTCCGTCTGCTGAAGGTCGAGGGCAGTACTCTGCATGTCGCCGACATCGACATCCTTGATGGCACCCCTTTGCTCGACATCAAACCCTATGCCCCGCAGTTCGATTGCTTTCCGGATGCTCGTGCCGGGTGGCTGGACAGGGCGGAGCATTCCGGGCACAGCGGCACGGCGGATGATCGATTCTCCGACTGATTTGGATCGCTTTCAAGTCCCAATCCCGGCTCTGGATGTGTTACATTTGTTCAGGTAGTGAATCGAACCGGGAACCAGCCTTGCGGAAAACAGCCCCCATCAGCGCCACACCCCTCGCCGATTTCCTGCTCCGGGTTGAGCAGGATGAACGGTATGGCAAGGAAGTGGTGCATCGTGAACGGATTGCCGCTTCTCCGGCCCGTTTCACGGCGTTGAATCCGCCTCTGCCGCCCCCGCTTGCCGAAGCGCTTCGGGCTGAGGGTATCCAACGGCTTTACAGCCACCAGGTCGAAGGGGTGCAAGGGGCACGGGATGGGAACAATGTGGTCACTGTCACCCCCACCGCTTCCGGCAAGACCCTCAACTTCCTGCTGCCGATTCTCGAGGCGATGGTCGCAGACCCGGACGCACGCGCTATTCTCATCTTCCCCATCAAGGCACTCGCGCAGGATCAGTTGAAACGTATCCAGGAGATGACGGCTCGTCCCGGGCTCGATCACATTCGGACGGCGATTTATGATGGAGACACTCCGCGCGCTGAGCGGACCAAGATCCGCAAAGATCCACCCAACCTGCTGCTGACCAACCCCGACATGATGCACCAGGGGATGATGCCCTTCCATACCCAATGGGAGAAGCTCTTCCGCAACCTTCGGTTTGTAGTGGTCGATGAGCTCCACGGCTACAAGGGCATTTTTGGCAGCCATGTGCTGCAGATTCTCCATCGCCTGCGCAGGATTGCCGGGTTCTACCGGGCCAAGCCGCAATTCCTTGCCGCCTCGGCCACCATCGCCAATCCAGGCGGGTTGGCCAAGGAGCTGACCGGGCTCGACTTTGAGGTGGTCGAAAAAAGTGGTGCGGCGACTGCCGAACGGAACTTCCTCTTCATCAACCCGATGACCTCGCTTTACACCAGCGCCGTCCGCTTGCTGACCGAAGCGGTGGACAGCGGCCTGAAGACGATTGTCTTCACCAAGGCGCGCAAGATCACCGAACTGATCCACAGCTGGACCCTGCAATCCGACCCCGGCCTTGGTGCGCGACTCTCCGCCTACCGCAGCGGCTATTTGCCCAGCGAACGGCGTGAGATCGAGGGAAAATTGCGTTCCGGGGAGTTGGATGGGGTCATCGCCACTTCCGCCCTCGAGATGGGGATCGACATCGGTGGCCTCGATGTCGCGATTCTGGTCGGCTACCCCGGCACCATCGCGGCGACCTGGCAGCGCGGCGGACGAGTGGGCCGTCAGGAACGCGACTCCGCCGTCTTCCTGATTGCCCTGCCCGATGCGCTCGACCAGTATTTCATGCGTCACCCGGACGATTTTTTCCGTCGCCCCGTCGAATCGGCGGTGGTCGATGGCGCCAACCCCTACCTGCTCGGCAGCCATCTCGCCTGCGCGGCGCAAGAGGTGCCGTTGCGCCTCGATGAGCCGATATGGCCACGTACCACCCTCGAACCGGCGATCCGTGCGCTCGTGCAGAAGGGCGACCTGCTGGAGGCAGCAGGCGGAAAGGTGTACTTCTCGAAACGGAAACAGCCGCAACGGGAGATCGATATTCGTGCTGGCGGCGCGACCTTCACCATCTTCGAGGAGACGCAGAAACGACTCATCGGAAGGGTCTCCGGCTGGCAGGCGCTGTCCGAGTGCCATCCCGGCGCGATCTACCTGCATCATGGGGAAACCTACCTCGTCAGCAAGCTCGACACCGGCAAAGAGGAGGCCTGGGTCCGTAAGGCGGAGGTGCCCTACTACACGCAGGTACGTGGCGACAAACAGACTGACATTCTCGAAGTGTACGAGGTCCGTAAGGAGGAGCGTTACACGGTCAGCCTCGGCAAGCTGAAGGTGACCGAGACGGTGGTTGGGTTCGAGAAACGGTCCACGGCATCGCGCGAAAAACTGTCCGAGCACCCTCTCGACCTGCCGCCCATTGTCTACAAGACCATCGGCATCTGGTTCGAGCCGGGCGATGCCGCGACCGCTGGCCTGATCGAGGAGAAGAAACACCCGATGGGCAGTTTGCATGCCACCGAGCACGCCTCCCTCGCGCTGCTGCCACTGTTCGCGTTGTGTGATCGGAATGACCTCGGCGGGATCAGCTTCACCCGTCACCCGGAAACGGGCGGGGCGACGGTGTTCCTCTACGATGGCCACCCCGGCGGGGTCGGCCTGGCAAATCGTGCCTTCGAGGTGCTGCCGGAGCTGTTCGAAGCGGTGCTCAAGCTGGTCGAGGAATGCCCCTGCGAGGATGGCTGCCCCTCCTGCATCCATTCGCCGAAATGCGGGCACGGCAACCAACCCCTCGACAAACAGGGCGCCATCCGTCTGCTACAGCACCTGACCGGCGGCGACAAACTCGAAGCCGACCCGGAATTGGCGTGGACCACCTTCGGCACCGAAGGCGCGGCGCAGACGGTCCCCCTGCAAAAGAAGAGCATCGCCTCCTCAAAAGAGGAAGCTGCGGAAGAGCCGTGGGTCAGCAGACTTCCCTTGATCGAGGGCAAGGACATTGTCGTCTTCGATCTCGAGACCCAGCTTTCCGCCGAAGAGGTCGGTGGCTGGCACAATGCGCACTTGATGCGTGTCGCGTTGGCGGTGACCTACGAGTCGAAAGAGGACGCCTATGTGACGTGGATGGAGGACGATGTCCCCGAGCTGATCGAACGGCTCGAGCAGGCGGATCTGGTGGTGGGGTACAATCACAAACGGTTCGACTACGCCGTCCTGTCGGTCTATTCCGGCACCGACCTGCGCGGCCTGCCCTCGCTGGACCTGCTGGAAGAAATCCACAACCGGCACGGGTTCCGTGTCAAACTCGGCGACCTCGGCAAAGCCACCCTCGGCGCCGCCAAATCCGCCGACGGCCTCCAATCCCTGCAATGGTGGAAAGAAGGCAAAATCGACGAGATCGAGAAATACTGCCGACAAGACGTCCGCTTAACCTGGGAGCTCTTCCGCCACGCCCTCGAGCATGGGGAGCTGCTGGTGGATCGGTTTGATCAGGGAGCGGTCAGGTTGCCGCTTGATAGGATTGTCTTATGATTAGGAAGATCGCTGTTCTCTTTTTATATATTGTAAGTATTCTGAGATAGTCTAACATTTTTACCAAAATTCATTGGAGAAAAGATAATGAATATGAATCCGTCAGCCTTACTTAAAGGAAAAATCCTAAATAACGAGTGGGAAGTTACCTCTAGGCACCCACGCATAATTACTAAGAGTAATTTCTCTTATGGCTACGATGTTAAAAATATAGATTCTGGTAAAGAAGCTTTTTGCAAAGCAATTGATCTGGGGCACATACTTCAAGATGACGAAGATGTCATGGGAAAGCTTCAGGAAGTTACACAGGCATATCAATATGAGAAAGCTCTTGTAATAAAATGCTCAGATAGAAACATGAAACGGATTTTAAAGGTGCTGGATCATGGTGAAGTACGGATAAAGGATTATCCTGCCTACCCAGTACCTTTCCTAATATTCGAGAAAGCAGATTCAGATGTCGAAGAACTGCATCTTCTCTCTGACAATTTTGACACTGCATGGAAATTTAGATCTCTTCATCATATAGCAGTGGGCTTGTCAGAATTGCATTTCAACAATATTTTTCACATGGATTTGAAACCATCTAATGTCTTTAATATGGGAGACAAGGAAACTAAAATTGGTGATCTTGGTAGATCATTAGATAATGAGTCGACCGCTAAACCCTACTACTCAACTGATATTCACTGTGGTGCTTTTTGGAACGCTCCTCCTGAAATTATATATAACATTCACGATGATAACATCGACATATGCCGTAGATCTATTGAACTATATCATTTGGGGTCTATGTGCACTTTTTATTTTTATGGTTTAGGAATGACTCAGTCTGTTCTTTCTAAGTTGCCTGATATTGCCATCCCATCACCAAGTATTTCCGTATCTTTAGACGATGCCATGCAAATGTGGCGTAAATACTGGAATCATGTGTTGATAGAAATTGAGGAATACTACGAAGATTTACCCAAACAACTCCATGAGCAGTTCTTCACTGCTCTAAAAGAACTAACAGAACCCGAGTACAAAAAACGAGGCAGAAAACGGCTTCTCGGAAAATCTGGGGTGCAATATTCAGTTGCTCCATACGTTGGTGTTTTTAATACTCTAGCGTACAGAGCAGAACAAATTCTTTTGGAGGGAAGATGACTTCCTTCAATTCTTTCAATGACCGATTCCTACTACCTCGAGTTCTCCCGTTTGCCGTGTTTAAGGCCCCTTCTCAGGCCTCTATAACACCTGCGAAGTTACCTTACAACACAGAAGAGGTCTATAAAGAGGCTAAAGACAAATGGGATAATAATCAAAGTGTAGCAAATGCAATTGAATACACTCTTGCTTCTTCGATATTTGGAGATCCAACTGAAGCAAAAAAGGCAGCTTTATTTCTTAAGAATAAACCGATCTCCCCAATAATGAGACCAGCGATAAAATCTCTTCTACTTAATTTGGGTATTCATGAATCTCCCTCTCCTATTTGGGATGGGAAAAAGAAGTCTGATTCTATCAAGCAGGTTCGTAAAAGGCTTAGATCAGACCCCTACAATCCTATCGATTGGTGTGATGCGGCCTTTTTCCATAGTATGCTTGGCAACACATCGAAAGCTGTAGATTCTGCCCGCGTAGCTCTGAACTTAGGTGGCGATAGTCGTTATGTATTGAGACAAATGACAGCTCTACTAGAAATCCATGGAAACCCAGATGAAGCACTCCATTACCTACGTAGATCTCCGAGAACCAAGCTAGATCCATGGCTATTATCTACGGACATATCAATCGCAGACAAAAACGACTTAAAACAGCTGTTGACACGGGAAGCAAAGTCAATACTAAATTCAAGTAATTACAGCAAAAGATTTTTAACTGAACTAAACGGTAGTTATGCAACACTTGAACTTAACTCAGGAAGAAAAAAGAAGTCCAGAAAACTGTTTTTAGATAGCCTAGATGATCCAACCGAAAATAGTCTTGCGCAGGCTGAATGGGCGACTAAAGACTTAAGTATTGAGGTTGACTCCCAAAATCCGAGAGTTGACTTGGCTTTTGAGGCAAGAGCGATCGATGCATATTACAGAAAGGATTATAGCAATACTCTTGATGAATCTATTAAATGGGCACATTACCAGCCATTAACACCAGATCCTTGGATATTTTCTAGCTACATATCTGCATCGCTTCATGAAGATTATGTTAGATCTAAAGATATTGCATTAATGGGACTTACTATTAACAAAAATTCTATGTTAGTTAATAATATGCTATACGCATGTGCTTTAGATGAGGATATAGGCGGTATCATGACAGGATTAAAACTTCTAGAAACAATTACTGTAGAAAAGGAAGCTGAACCTATCCTAAAGGCGACTTATGGCCTAATTGAGTTCGCGAAGAATAATTTTAAAGAAGGTATTAAGAAATATGACGAGTCGATTGCATCCTTCCTAGGAGATAAAAAGTACGAGAGAGCAGCAATAGCATTGTACAATTTTGCGTTAGCTAAGCACAAATACAACCTTCCATATTCCGATGAACGATCATATGCTATTAAAATGCTTAAAAAGTATCACAGTAAGCCTGAAAAAGAATATTTCATTAGTAAGTTAGAATCTCTTGAGTAGAATAGCTATATGATGTTAATAAATCGGCTTTTATGTAGTACTACCCCGCCCCAAAATCTTCGCGTACATCTTGGGATCCGTGATGCCTTCGGTGGCGAAGGTGAGGACACGGCTGGATGAGTTCAGGTTGAGGACTTTGCGGATTGGGTAGAGGTCGGGAGATTTCATTAGGGCGGTCAGGTTGCCTATTGCTCTATCCCCTGCTTATGGATAGACAGCAAATAGGCGATCATCATTGGGAGGATGGTCAGCAGGTATTTCTCCCAGGTCTGGTAGGAGAAGGGCATCAGGAAGAGGTAGGCGAGGATGAGCAGGGGGAGGATCAGGGATGCGTTGCCGTTCTGATGATGCCACGCCTGCACCAATGACCGCACGACCGAAATGAGCAGGACTATCCCCGCGACAAAGCCCACCACAAGAACCATCCATACGAAAACTTCCGGCAGGAAACGGACCAGCATTTTGTGCAGCAGGCCAACGGTTTCGATGCCCAGTTGAGATTGGGTGACTTCGGATGCACGGACGGGAAAGAGGATAAAAAAGAGCAGAGCTGGGACCAAGAGAAAGAGTTGCCGTCCGCGCGGAATCAGCCGTTTCCTGGACAATGCGATAAAGGGCAGCAGGTAGAGGCCGCTGAAGGTGACCAGGGTGGTGAAGGCGTGCGGATTCCAGCCGTGCCCGCTGTCCGCCCCCCAGATCTCTCGCCCGGTCGGTGGCGATATCCCGCCCCAGACCAGCATGAGTCCCAGTAACGGGATCATCGCCAGCAGGCTTGTCCCCCACCAGACTGTCCCCGCTTTCCAATCCCCCGCTATCATGTGCCGCAAGCCGAGCAGGCCTGCACCGAGAACGAGGAAGAGAGCGTATTGCCGTGTCAGCAGCGCCAGGGTGAGCGCAACGGTCCAGACGACCAACTTCTTCTCCAGCAAGCTGATGGTGGTGATCAGGACGAGGAGCTGGAAGAGCATGTCGGTGTAGACAAACATCCCCGAGCCGAGTGCATAGGGAAAGAGTACCATGAACCCGGTGGAAGCAATTGCCAGCCAGGAACGGTAGGAGAATCGTTCAAACAGGTGCAGCGTGAGGACAGCGCTCCCCCCCGCCAGCAACATTGAAAGCAGCCGTAAACTCCCCACTCCCATCCCGAAGAGTGCCCCCCAGCCAGCGTAGAGGTAAAAGGTAAGCGGGGTCGTGACTTCTTTGTAATCGGTAATGGTGAGTGGGTTTGCGGCAAATGCATGGACTGCTGCAATGAAGTGTCCCTCATCGCCCCACGGCGGGCGATCATAGCCGCCGATCAGGAGCAGCACCAGGGCTTCGAGCGTCACGGTTCCAGCAAAGAGGAGGCAGTATTTCCAAATCGTGCGCATAGGGTCTTCTCATTGCTGCTGGTGGCATCCGGGACAACATCGAACCTAGTCATCCAATGACCGGACGAATCGCCGAAATGGTCTTGAAAAAAAGATAGACGCTGATTTGGTCAGGACCAAGCTGTGTGTCAGTCGGATCGTCCAGCGCCCAGAATCCGGGCGTACATCACCGGATCGGTGATGCCCTCGGTAGCGAAGGCGAGGACACGGCTGGAAGCGTTGAGGTTGAGCGCTTTGCGGATCGGGAAAAGGTCGGGGGATTTCAGCAGGGCGATCAGTGCCCCGAGCGCCGCGCCGCCCGATTCGCCTGCGATCACCTGGTTGCTCGCGAGGGTGCGGACTGCTTCTCGTGCCCACTGGTCCTCCATCGCAACCACACCGTCCAACCCATCCCGGATGTAGGGCCAGACCACGGATGCCAACGTGCCGCAGTTCAGGCCTGCCATGATGGTGTCAGACTGCCCTGGGACGGTGACAATCTCATCGAAGGTGAGCGATTCGAGGGCGCATTCGGCACCGAGGGGCTCGACCGCGAGAATCCTTGGCGGGCTGACAATCCCTTCGCGTCGGTAGTGACGAATGACCGCTCCTGCCAACGCCCCCACTCCTACCGGAACAATCACCAGGTCGGGTTGGGGTAGGGAGTCCTCCTGCAGGGCCTCGTCCACTTCCCAGAGCAGTGTCGAATAACCTTCGACAATCCATGCGGGGATGGTCTCGTAGCCCTGCCAGGAGGTATCCTGCACGAGGAGGGAGTACTCATCTTCGGCATCACGTGCCAAACGGACCGCCTCGTCATAGGAGCCGTCCACCACCTGCACTGTTGCCCGTTCCGACTCGATTGCATCGATACGTGCCCGAACCGTCCCCAATGGCATGAAGACCTTCGCATCCCACCCGATCCACGATGCCATTCGTGCGACAGCACGTCCATGATTGCCATCCGAAGCAGTGATCAGCTTGCGACGACCCAGCTTTTCCGCGAGGGCGCGTAGGTCATCGAGCGATTGACACTCTTCGGGGGAGGTGCGTGTTTCACGAAGTAAAAATTGGTAAACAGCCCAGGAAGCACCAAGAATCTTGAAGGCTGGTAGCGTTAAACGGCGGGATTCATCCTTGAGGTAGAGTGAACGCAGGCCCAACTCACCCGCCACACGGGTCAGATTGTGCAGAGGAGTTCGCTCATAGCCCGGCAGCCAGCGATGAAACTCCATCGGATCCCGGCTGGGACGTGGGGCCCACTGGTCCAATCGTGAGGTACGGTTGATGATGTAGCGGTTCATAGTTGTGTCACCCCAGAATGACAGGGGTAAAGGTCTGATAAGAAATCTTTCAAGGCAAGAGTTTCCCGTAGACATATAAAAAATACGACGATTGAACAGGAATCGTTCAACCATCGCTAAAGCAAATCTTGTTCGCTGTCAGGCCGTTACAAATCCGCTCCCAGGGAGAAGTAGTATTTCGGTTTGCTGACGGTATAAAGGTCATTCTCCCAGGCAATATCGAACTTCAGCAGGAAGTATCCCAGGTTGAGCCGTGCACCCCAGCCATAGCCCAGTTCGATGTCATCAAATCGCGTCTCGCCTCGAGGACCGGTCATGGTGCCACGGAAATCATCGCCTGTCCAGGCTGACCCGACATCCAAGAAGAGGGCACCCCGGATGTTGTAGAAGAAGAAAGGCAACGGCCAGCCAAAGAAGAGCTGGTGCACCAACGGGAAACGGAATTCCGTATTCGACAACAGGTAGCGTGTCCCCCACTTCTCGTAGTAATCTGCACCACGCAGAGGGGTAGCGAACCCGGAGAAGTAAATATCATCGATGTTGATCCGGATGTCGCCATTGAAGCGACGATTGATCCAGTTGCCTACTCCACCGAGGAAAAACTGCTGGGGATGCTCGCCAAAGCTGGCCGCACCGGCGAGACGGAAAGCGAAGGAATAATCTCGTCCAACGTGATAGTATTTACGTGCATCAAAGGAGAGGGTTTTGAAATCAAAGCCCCATATCTCCGATGAATCCGCCGGCACTTCGCTGAACTTGGGGCTGTAGGAGAAGGCAACTCGGTACCGCTGCCCCGCCACAGGACCCGTGTAGCCCCAAAGGGTGTTGTCGAAGACATAAGCGAGGGTCGGCAGAACAAAGTGACGTTTCTCCGCCTGAACGTAATCGGCCAGGTTGTAGTCCCAGGCATCACGATCGATATTGATGAAGGCACCGGAAAAATCGAGCCGCTTGTTCCGCGAGAAGGGATAGTTTACCGATATGCTGGCGCCGTAGTTACGGTCTCGAACGTTCCCGTAATTAAAGAAATAGACATTATGGAACAACCCGCCGCCGATGTCCGTACGTTCGGGCAGATAGTAGTAGAAGAGATCGAAGTTGCTGTTCTCAAAGCTGTAGTAGAGATCAGTACCGAGGAAGATGATATGGTTTCCCAGCACGTCGCTGAACATCACCTGCCCATACCCCTGCAACCCGAAGAAGGTGTTGTACCCCGCAGCAGCTGAAACAATATCTGGAGAGAATTTCAGCTTGTACTTCCGCTGGATGAAGTTTCCTTCGTCATCAAGCAGGGTATCAGCATCCACTTCTTCTGTTTCAGCGCTGGCAAAGCTGTCGAAGCCGTCCATCCCCTCGGGATAGAAGACGAAATTTTTGTAAGGAGTGGACCGCTGGGATCTGCCCCCATGATCTTCACCGGATACAAAGGTGACACCCCTTCCATTCTTTGTGCTGTCCGAATCAGCGGAGGCAAGCGAATCTACAGAAGTGGAATCCGGTCTCTCGTTGACAATCCTCATCGTCTCAGCAGCATTGCCCTCTGCAAGGATATCGTCCCCCTCATCGTCACCGAGGTAGGCACGGATACTGTCCTCATCGGCGCTGCCGGGCTGCACCTGTCCGCGCACAAAGGGGAACGGTGCATCATCGCCACCTTTGGCAAGCAACATGTCGCGGGTTTTTGATGCTACCTCAACACCCTCGGGCGGGAGCTCATCCTCAAGTAGGCCACGAACCTTCTGCTGATAGTAAGTCAGGCCTGGTTCCTTGCGTCGCTCTGGATCAAAGGGATTTTTGTAGAGGTAGATGTCGTACCCGGCATAGTAGAAGCTCGCAAACGCCACCGTGCCAACGTTCGACCAACTGGGGGTAAAGACACCCGTGAGCACATCCGTTGTCGCCCACTCTTCCCCACTTGAAAGGTCCTTCATGTAGAGGTTGTAAGCGCCGCTGCGGTCGCTGACGAAGCTGATGGTATCGCCGCGCGAGGTCCATGTCGGAGTGCGAACGTCAAAGTTGTCGCTGGTAATGCGTTCGACCGCGCGGGTGTCCGGGTCGATGACATAGGCATCGATCTCACGGACATTCCTCTCCCACATGTCAAACTCTTCTGAGATCGGACTCAGGTTGGAGTCACGATCCGAAACGAAGAGGATTCTGCCCTCTGATCCCCAGTCGGGATCGTAGTCACTAAACTGATCGTCGGTAACTTTCGTAATGGATTTCGGGTTATCGACATCGAAGACATAAAGATCGCTCTGCCGCCCATCATGGCCGCTGATAACAATCTGGCTACCATCGGGCGACCAACTCGGGCTGAAAATACCCTCGAGACCGAGACGAATTTCGCGTGTAATTTCGCCGGATTCAACATCGATGGTATACAGCGCATCCTCCGGACCTGCTTCCGCAACAAAGGCGATTTCGGTTCCATCAGGAGACCAGTCGATCCAGGGACGCAACCAGAGGAGTTGCTCGAAGAGATAGAGCTGGCTGCCACCCTTCACCAGGCGTTTCTCAACCTTGTTGTTCACCGTGTTGACGATGTACAAGCTCATGTAGTCGTCCTTATCGGACAACATGGCCAGCTTGTCGCCTTTCGGGCTGAGAGCCGGGGAGGTATTGATAAAGTTGTAGAGTTTCTCGTGGTCGGTGACACGGACCGCGAAGTCTTCCGGCGCCTCATAATCAGCACCCGTCGGCCAGATCTGCCGTTTCAGGTGACGATGCCACCGTTCCGACAGCTCTTCCAAGTCAATGCCAAGTACCTCTTTGACAGCCGATCCGAAGTCACGGCGGGCACGAATCCTTCGTAGCAGTTCACCTGTCTTTTTCTTGCCGTACCGTTCCTCGAGGTAGTAAAGCACCGACTGTCCACCTTTGTAGGTGAAGTAGCCTCCGAGACGGTTGATCGGCATGAGGTAATCGTTGATAATCGCATCACGCAGGTACATGTCTGCTTCGTTGCCCCAGCCCCCTCGTGATTCATATTCCGCGAGGCCCTCGATGTACCAGAGGGGCAATGGCAAGCGGCTGATGCCAGTGAGGATGCTTTGCACACCTTCCCCATAGAGCATACGCATCATGACCGCGTGGGTCAGTTCATGGTGAATTACGTGCTCGAACATCTCATACGAACCCTGGTACGGGATCACCACACGGTTTTTCAGGAACTCGGTGAAACCGCCGGTGGATTCACTGGGTGAACCACCGCCGACATTGTTCGACTGGAAGGAGTTGTGGCTGGGGTAGACAACAAAAATGATGCGGCCTTGCAGCTTGTAATTCCAGGACGCTTCCAGGCTGCGCAGGTCTTCTTCCGCTTTCCAGCCGGCGTATTCAGCGATGTCGTAGGCATCTTTCGGGTGGTAGATATCAAAGTGTTCGGTCTTGATGAAGTACCAGTCGAAATCCTTGTAATTGACCTTGTTCTGGCCGAAATACTGGGCATGGACTGGCGACCCTGTTGCGCTCAGCAGCAGGATCAGAGGCAGAAGAAGTGTGAATATCAGCGTGGTCCGTCGCACGGACAGAGCAGTCCCATTCCTGGAACCATGTCTATGTCCGTTCGGATCGACGCTTTGTCTCCTGCCCCTCGGCGAGCGGATCTTCATGTCTGTACTCCGTAACACCTCGACTCCTTCCACACCCTGGTCCCTAATTATACGCGCGAGTCGGAAGGACGATCCAACCCGGTTCCATATCCACGGGAGTCGGTGGAGTACAAAACATCTATAGAACTCCACTCTCCCTTTGGACGCTTCAACCCGAAAAAGGTTGTACCACCAACTATTTGATTGCCCCGGGACGACCCACCAGCCTGCGCAACAAGCCGATCTGCCCGACATGATAGGACTCATGGAAGTTGAGGAAGAGGAGACGCTCCTCCAGGGTGTTGTCCTCTCGCACCTGGACCTTTAACTCTTCCTCCTTCAAGCCATGCATCCACTCCTGAAGCTTCTCCTGTGTGGTCGCGAACCGCTCCTTCAGTTCATCAAGCGACATGAGCTCATCCGGTGAATACGCAGCATCAGCACCGCGGTTGTAAATCTCCAACCCTTCCCCAAGCTTCTTTTCTTCGAAAGGAGTGAAGCTGAGCATCATGACACGCGTGAGCAGTAGGTGACCCACCAGCCAGTTGATTGAATTGCCTGCCGGCTCGGGACGTTGACGACTTTCCTCATCGCTGATGCTTCGCATATTCAGTTTGAAGGTGCGGTATGTGGTCTCGTACATCCAGGCGAGACGTTCTCCCTTAATCATCAACAACTCCCGGGCTTTGTTTTCCGTTGGCCAACTGGCTGATGGCCTGCATAACTTCTTGAAACCCTTCTACTTCCTGCTCACTGGTAAAAGAGATGATCCGTGCCTCCACCATTTCGAAAAGGCTGTGCATCTGCTCTGCGATGATCGCCCCTTCCCGTGTCAGGTCGAGCAGTTGGGAACGGTGGTCGCGAGGGTGAACCTTCCGGATGACCAACCGTTTTTCCTCGAGACGATTCAGGATCGATGTCAGGGTGGATGCCCTCAAGCCGAATACTGAATTCAGCCGACCAACAGTAAGAGGGCTATACACCGCGAGATAGGCGATGATGTGCCCCTCTGTGGCGTTCAGGTTTCCGGGTAACCCCTGTTCTTCGAGGTAGCGTGCAACTTCCCGCGACACCTTGTGAATCGTATTCAAAAATTGTGTGGACATCGGCTCCGACCCCAGATTCTCTAAACGTCTGACCTGCATCATCCCGATCGTACGATATCGTAGCATAACGACTGGCTACAGCGGACTGCAATCGAGTTTGTTGAAACTCCGAAAGTCGTCCTTATTTCAGGGATCAGAGCTGATCGATCATCGTTGCTAGACGGTGTGCAATGGTGTGTTGATCGAGGACCACCTGACGGAGTGCTTGTGCGTGCTGCTGACGTAGTTCTGCTGATCTGAGCAGACGATCGACAAGGTCGCACATCGATTCAACAGAGCTGAAGGTCAGTCCCTCTACCGCATCTCCGAATAGATCATGCAGACCTTCAAGCTCGTCCATTACGACCACTTGTCCCGCGGCAGCTACATCAAAAACTCGCTGGTTGGGCCAGGCGCGCATCTGCAGGTTGGTCAGGGAGATGTGGACCGCATCGCTGCGGTAGATGGTCGGAAGATCATTGTAGTAGTCAACCGGGCCAAGCAACTCGACACTCCCTGGTAACAGTCCCTCCCAGCCGGCTCCATAGACAACCGGATTCAAGGGCGCCAGGGCAGCAATCATTTCAATGCGATAGTCACGGTTTGCCTGCTGAACCGCATAGGCAGGCAGGCGGCGTAACGCCTCTGGATCAAAACTCCCCTCGAGACCGAGGGAATGGATCGCTTCCTGCACTTGTCTGACGGAAGGGGTACGACGTGTCCGTCGCACCTCGGGCATGAGCAAGCTTACCACTGCCGAACTGCCCGGATGTTGGTCGAGCAGGTGGAAAAAGCCGGGTGCGCTGGCAAAACGAGGACTGCCAACAAATACAACTCGCCCATTCAGATCGGGATCGCCTTCTCCCGGTGTAAACAGATTTGCGTCCGTCGCCAAGGGCAGAGGGTGAACATTCTGAAAACCAAGATTACGCCACGCATCGATGCCATTACCATCCCACGCGAATCCGACACGGTCTCGCCCAGCACCCTGCTGTTCCTCGACCCCGACGAGGAAGGTCGGGTCATCCAACAACCAGGTTGCCCACCGGACCCCGAGATGCTTGCAGACTTCAGGAAGGACGCCATCGGCGTCTGATCCCTGGTTGTTTGTCGAAAGCACGAGATCGGGTGCTTCTCGCTCGAGAATGTCAAAAGCTTGCTCAACGGTGACCCTGGTCCCGGCAAAGGGCTCGCAGGTTCGCAGCTCCATACCAGCATTCTGGGCAGCATGGATGAGCTCACGTTCCAGCAGGCCATCCCTGCCGGGCAACAGCACTTTTGTTGGAGGCCAATTCGATCTGAAACGAGGTGGGTGAGTCCGGCCGTGAAGCAAGACATCCAGTTGTGTAAAAAATCCCGGAACAGCACGAGTTTCACGAGGGTGGTGCAACACAATGACGTCCGGATGCTCCTTCAGGTAGGGCTCAATCTGCTCACTGAAACAACGAGTTGCATCCTGTGATGCAACCAGCTGAAACGCTGTGCGGATGCTGTCCAACTTCGATAGTCGTTTGGCGGTCCGCTCAACCAAAGCACGAACCGGGCTGACCAGCAGTGCCGACGCAACCCCACGTGCCTCCAGTTCTTCCGCGAAAAAGCCGGAACCGCAACCGAGAACAAGGACATGAGCACCTTCGGAAACTCTTCCCAGCGCACGTTCCGCCTCACCTCGAGGCTCATAGGGGGAATCAATCGCTTTCCAACCGGAGAGAGTTTCGAGATAGAAGGCCGTTTTCAGACCACCACGTGCCAGCTCCTCGCGAACAGAATCTTTGTGCTCGGGCGGCTGGTGATCGATCAGCTCGACGGGCATGCTACACCTCCCCGCCGGGCAGAGGTTCTGCCTCGATCACGAGTGGGAGATGGTCGGTGTGCACCTTCTGGAAGGAATCGGCGGCTGCTGTCCAATCCCGGTCATCGATGGTCTTACCGCCACTCATGTGCATCAGGAGCAATGGAATGGTCCAGTTTTTTTTCCCCGCTAAATGAGCGCGAAGGGACAACTCCATGTCATAGAAATGAAAACCACGATGGTTGCGAACAGGTCCGAGTTCGTCAAACAGGGAGGCACGAGCCATCATAAAGAGGCCATCCACCACCGCCACTCGACCGTAAGGACCATACCCGTTCAAATTGACACCAGACTCGGAACCATGTAGCACGGCCCCGCTGACCTGTTTCTCGTTCCACCATGCCTGCCCAGCATGCAAAGAGTGTGCACCGGCGACACCGAGGAATCCAGTATTCCTCTTTTTTAAGAGGCGAAGTGCCTGATTCACCCAACCACCCGGTTGTTCGACAGCGGGAATCAGCCAGGGGACAGAATCGCGCAGTTTCTCAATTTCATCACTGCCTGCCGCTCCTTCCGGCTCAAAGGCGGGATACGCATCCTGGTGCGAAAAAAGGAGAATGGCGGATGGATCGTTCACCAGGCGGGCACTGTTCCAGTAGGCATTCAACAACGAATCCACCTGGCCCAGACGAAAGGTTTCGACCTGGCCGTGGGGTGCGAGATGGGCATCGAAACGATCCTCCATCCTGTCGAGAGCGGAGCTGTCGTTTCCAGTGCTTACAATGACAAAACGATACGGCAAATGGATCCTCTTTCCTTGTTTCCCGGCAAGGTAGGTGTGGTGAATCAGCTGCGTCCATTGGAGTTTTGCTGGTTAGGCAGGATATCAGAGAAAAGAGAGAACCCCTCCCGAAATACGGAAGGGGTGCGTACGACACATCGTCGGATCAGTGCTGGTGCTGATGCTCCTTGCAAGCTGATCCGTCGGGGTGCGACGTGAACACTCCATCGGCAAGCTGCTGGAGGACACGGTCAATCTGCTTGTCCCGTGTGAAGAAGACCTCAATTCCAGCCTCGCTTAAGTCCTGCTGAAGACGAGGACCCATCCCGAGAGCGAGCATTGCCTGGCAGTCGTTCAAACCACTCAGAATCTTGTTGTGGGAATGGTGATGCCCATGTCCATGTCCATGACCTTGTCCCTGGCCTTGGCCCGAACCCATTCCCATCCCCAGACCTTGTCCACCACCACCCTGTCCACCACCGTGCTGATGCCCACCTTCCTGATGCAAACCAAGGGCATGACCGGTGAAGGAGTTGCGACGGTATTCAATGCGGTTGACGGCTCCACCTTGAACATCCGCAATGACGAATCCGAGGCAACGTCCCGTGTGCGCGGCGATGAACCTCTCATTGTCACTGGGAACTGCGACACGCATACGAATGCTCCTTTTCTGGCAAAAAAACAACATCCCGGGATGCGGATAGTCCATTTCACGTGAATGAGCTGGACTCGCGGCCGCGAAAAATCCCGGGATGCAGCTAAGAGAGTAGAACCGGGCACGGTTGCCGCTCACTCTACCACCTTCGCCCCCCCAGCAACCAGTGGTGGTGGGCGACCGTGCCCGTTCCGCCCGAAAGAAATGCAAGGCTTGTGCCAAAACCCACTACCCTGCAAAAGCAGCAATGACGGGCCCTTCTTCTCAGATCAAGCGCGACACGCGTTTCACCCCTGATACTGTTTCATGAAACAGTTGCAATATTGAAACATTTAGCTCTACTTTTGGTTGACCACCCAGTGGAGGAAGTTCTCGTGCATACAAAGAAGAGCACACTCGATGCGGTGCTGGAAAGTGTCGCCTGTGGAGTGATGATCACCGATAAAGACCTGAATGTCGTCCGTCTCAATCCCTCCGCCCAGCTCATCACGGGATGGGAGGAACACGAAGCAGTGGGTCGTCCCTGCAAAGAAGTATTGCGTCCTTTTCTGGATGGATCCGATTGTCCTCTCAGAAGCTGCATCCGCAAGGGAACGACTCGTGAGGAGGAAATCATCACGGTCCTCAACCGAGTCGGTGACCAGATCCCGGTGCGAGTTGTCTCCTATGTCCTCTTTGACGATGAGCACAACTTGATGGGGGGCATTCAGACTTTTGGTGACATTCGTACGGTGCACGAGTTGAGGACACGTCTCGCCCGCGAATCTTCCTTTGAAGGCATCTTGTCACGCAACCACCGGATGCGTGCCATTTTCGATGTCCTGCCTCGTCTTGCAGAAAGCCACAGCACCGTCCTTGTCCGTGGCGAATCAGGTACGGGTAAGGAGTTGATTGCCAAAGCATTGCACTCCCTTTCGGGACGACGGCATCAGCCCTTCATCTCGGTCAACTGCGCCGCCCTGCCTGACACCCTGCTCGAGGCGGAGCTCTTTGGCTACGTGAAGGGCGCCTTTACCGATGCACGTCAGGATCACGAGGGACGTATCGCCGCAGCGAACAACGGTACTCTTTTCATCGATGAAGTGGGCGATTTAAGCCCTGCGATGCAGGTCAAGCTGCTCCGCTTCCTCCAGGATCGTAGCTATGAACCGCTCGGTTCAAACAAGACCCGTAAAGCCGATGTCCGCGTGGTCGCCGCCACCAACCGTAACCTCGAGGAATTGCTGCAACGCGGGCTCTATCGTGAGGACTTCTTCTACAGGATCAACGTGCTGACGATCGACATCCCCCCTTTGCGTGACCGTAAAGAGGATGTCCCCTTGCTAGTCGATCACTTTCTCCAGACTTGGGGACTGCTGAACAACCGCCCCACCATGCGAACCACCCCTCTCGCCCTGCGTGCGATGATGGCGTGGGATTTCCCCGGCAATGTTCGAGAGCTGGAAAACATCGTGGAACGTGCTGCGGTTCTCGCAGAGGATGAAAGCATCGACTTGTCAAACTTGCCGGACGAGTTGCAGCACACGGTCCGTCGTGGTCGTCAGGAGCGTGATAAACCAGGTGGGATCATCTCCTCCTCCTCCTTCTCACCAATGGAATTATCCGAACGGGAAACCATCCGGACTGTACTGGAGGAGAACGAAGGAAACCGTCAGCAGGCTGCCTCCGAATTGGGGATCAGCCGGGCAACGTTGTGGCGGAAGATGAAGAAGTACCTATTGGATTAAAGGAAGTGACATTCAGTTGAGTGACTGGCTCTGAATTCGCAGAATTTGGTCACTGGCACTCTTGTCACTCTCTACCGGTGCGTCAGTGACAGGGTGACTCGCTGCACAGATTCGAGATCGCCGAGGTCGGCGTAGGCGAAGTCTGCGGTAAGGCGATGCTGGTAGACATTGACCACCACCCCCAGGCCGAAGGACATCCCCTGGCTGTCATGGCCGACTGTGTGGCCTGCACGGAAAAAGAGGCTGTTGGCAAAGCCGGTTTCAGCGCCGAAGTGGAGGGTGGTGAAGCCTTCGTTCACGTGGCGGGCATCAACAGCGATATCGAAGGAATGGAAGCCGTTGTGGGCATAGGCATTGCCCTCGCCCAACAGCTTCCAACCGATGCCGGTCTGGAAGGTGAGTGGAAGTGGCCAGGCGCTGGTCTCGTAGCGAGTTGATCCACCCGACACTCCACCCGGTTCCTGCAACAGATCGCGTCCCTCGAGCTGCATCTCGCCACCGAGCTGGGTCATCGCCATCCCGATGGTGAACCCCTCGAGGTCCGTTTTCAGGTGAGTCCCTACATCGAAAGCGAAGGTCGAAGCGGTCTCGTGGAAGAGTTGCTGACGGATCAGTTTACCGCTGACTCCAACGGTGAAACGGTCGGTCAAGGTTGAGACGCCGCTGATGCCTACGGCAAGGTCGCCGTAGTTGACCATGATCCCATTGCCTTCCTGTGCGGCGAGGGTAGTCTGCTCAAAATCATCCCCGCTGAAGCTGATAGCATTGAGGCCCACTGCGAGGGTCGTGGAGACAGGAATAATCAGGCCGACAGATTGATGACGGAGGCCGGCAAACCAGTCGATGTAGGAGGCACTGATCCCGAAACCACGTCCGGCACGTGCCGCAGCGGGGTTCATAGGGAGCATATCAGCACCGCCTTCGAGAGCGACCCCCGCCCCGCCCATTGCCGGGAGACGTGACCCAACCGGAATTTGGAGGAATGCTGCCGCCGTTGTGCCGGTCTTCTCGAATGCTTGGACCTGTCCCGGGTTCAGAAGGAAAACCAGCAACAGAGCACTGACTGCCAAGAATACAGTGCGTGTGTGACGCATCGGGAGTCTCCACCTCAGCCAAACTTCACCAACCAGCGAAACGTAACTGCCATCACAGGTGCGGAACAAGATCACGGGAGGGGAAAGTTGAACCTCTCCCCTGTTCGTTTTCAAGCGGGGAAACAGCGGAACGATCAGGTTTTGCTTGCCCGGGCAAGGCAAAAGGTGTAAAATCCTGTCAACTGATAACTCACGCGGCAGAAGCGCCCCGCAACCGAGGCATTCCAGCATCATGTTGAAACAATCGATCCGCGGGATCGGCGCAAGTACCATCAGCGGTTTGACAGCCTTTGGTGGTGCCATGATCCTTTTTGGGAAAGCCCTTGCCAATCTGCGAAACCTGGTCAAGGATGCCCACCTTTACTTCGAGCAGGCACGTAACATCGGTGTCGCCTCCCTGCCCCTCGTCCTCCTGATTGGTGCGTTCACAGGGATGGTCTCCACCTGGCAGGCCAATTACACGGCGGGCAACATCATGCCGCTCAAGTACCTCGGCGTCGCCACCTTCAAGGCGGTGATTGTCGAACTGGGCCCTGTGCTGTCAGGGCTGGTACTGGCAGGGCGGGTCGGATCCTCCCTCTCAGCCGAGTTGGGGACGATGAAGATTACCGAGCAGGTGGATGCCCTAGAAGTTCTTGCGATTGACCCGGTACGCTACCTCGTCGCTCCTCGTCTGATTGCTGGCATGGTCATGGTTCCAATCCTGGTCATCCTCGCCGTCTTCATCAGCATGTTCGGCGGGTTCCTGGTGGCCAACACCTTCATGGGTGTTGGATTCGAGACCTACTTCGGAGAAATCCCGATCTTCTTCAAGATGAAGGATGTACAGGTCATGCTGGTGAAGTCGATTGCTTTCGGTGCCATCATCTGCCTGGTCGGAGCGTGGGTCGGAATGAACGCGCGCGGTGGCGCTGAAGGGGTGGGCGAAGCGACGATCAAATCGTTTGTCGCCAGTGCCTTGCTGATTCTCTTCAGCGACTTCTTCCTGGGAACCTTAATGTTTTGAGGCATAGATGATTTCGATGCGTGGAGTAGCCAAGAGTTTCCGTGGCATGCCGGTTCTCCGGAATGTCACCTTTGATGTCAACGAGGGCGAATCGGTGGTGCTGCTCGGTCGTTCCGGCAGCGGCAAATCGGTCACCCTCCGCAACATTCTTGGCATCATTAAACCGGACCAGGGCAAGGTGATCGTCGACAATCAAAATGTCAGCGAGCTGGACCTGGACGAGCTCTATCCCCTGCGCCGTAAAATCGGCATGCTCTTCCAGAATGCCGCTCTGTGGGACAGCATGAATGTGTACGAAAACGTTGCGCTCGCCCTCCAACACCATGCCGTTGTACCAAGACGTGAGATTCCGGCCCGTGTCAAGGAATGCCTGACACTTGTCGGGCTTGGGGAAGATTCCATCGCGAAACGGATGCCTTCGGAACTGTCCGGCGGGATGAAGAAACGTGTCGGGCTGGCGCGTGCGATTGCGGTTTTCCCGAAGTACATGCTCTATGACGAGCCGACAACCGGCCTCGACCCGATCATGGCCTCCATCATCGACAAACTGATCCGTGAACTGAATACGTCCTTGAAGGTAACCAGCCTGACCATTACGCATGATATGAACAGCGCCTTCACCATCGCGGACCGTATTGTCATGCTTCATCGCGGGGAGATCAT
This sequence comes from bacterium, assembly GCA_020444265.1. GTDB lineage: Bacteria > Electryoneota > Electryoneia > Electryoneales > Electryoneaceae > JAHLLH01. The sequence continues at coordinate 360,817 of JAHLLH010000003.1, read as the reverse complement.
CTTTTCCGGCAGCGTGGACGAGGTGAAGAACAGTGACGATCCTGTCGTGCACCAGTTCATCCACGGTGATCCGGACGGTCCGATTAAACCGATCTACACCGACCACTACGAAAAGCGACAGGCACACCAGTAAGACCAGAAGTTGATATAAGAGGTAAAGGCCGTCCCATTCAGGACGGCCTTTACAATTTCTGACCAAAATGGATCAGTTAACAATCTTTTTCCACAGCGCACGACTTAGCTGGTTGTTAATCGCGTCCTCGATCGAATGGTGTCGTTTCCAGAACATAGCCACCTGCCAGGCGAAAAGGGGGCGACGCCAGATGGCGATCCTTGCACGTTTCGCTGCATGGTACCCGGCACGATATGCGTCGCTCCACTTCATTCGTCCCTCCAAATTCCGCTCGACCCACTTCCTTAATACCTGCGTGGGGCCTCGACCTGAATCCCAGGCAGCAGGGGTAGAGATGTGCCAAGATAGACCACACCCTGCTTTGAGCTCCCCTCGTGATTGAGCATCGCATAGCCGACACGCAGTTGCATCCCGGCCTCATAAAAGAGCCAGCCTCCGAAGCTCAGTTCCGCACCGTAGGAAGTGTAAAGGTGCTGATCAATGGCATCGCCGATGGGCAAACTGTGACCCCAACCGGTTGTCGCATCCACAAACAGAGCGGCATCTATTCGACTGAGGAAGGCCCACCCCATACCGAGACCACGATCGAGGAACCAAAGGGGAGCATGTACCGATGCCGTTAGTTTTGCCATGTGGCCATCAACCTTCACAACCGTTGACAGGGAATCTTCGATCATGCCCCGCGGCAAGATCCGAGACCGAGAAAAGGATACGTCGCCATCCTGGGTCTGAGTGTCCGCGCCAAGCTGTAGAACGGTATTCTTCATGAAAAGCGGGTGATGCCAGCGTACGCTCGTTTCGAACAGCTTTCCCTCCAGATCCCCTGCGCCCGGAACATCCTTCTGGCCGGAGAGAGTGACACGAATGAATCGGCTCGGAATCGGGTCTCGTGAGGCGCTGTTAACTGCGTACCAGTCCACTCCTCCCCGTGCACCCTGAAACCATGTCGGCTCTATGTCAAATTGGTTCGTACGGCGTACGAACCTGGCATGTTCGCTTCCCGTCCACCCTGCGAATGGGGTCAAGGTTGCGGACCATGGTCCACGGTCATGACGGAAACTCTGGTGGGCGAGCAGGCTGAAATCATGGAGCGGCTGCCACTCTTCTCGAGATCGGAAGGTAGGTGCATCGCCCGGGCTGGCTGGGTCTCGTTCCAGCCAGCGATACTGCTCTGGCGTCCGTGCCAGCCGGCCAGACACATCGACCGGCAGGCCACGCCAGGTCACCGTCCCATCAATCAAAGGCAGGCCGGATTGACTCCCCTGGAACGCCGCGAGACGCCAGGTCAGCAGACCGAGCGGGTCACGTCCCAGCACAGCCGCACCAAAAGCATCCTCATCCGTCTGACGGTACTGTGGCATCCAGAAGATGGGTTGCGCGTGCTGCCAGGCGTGGTAGTCCCTCTCAACTCCAAAAACCGGCTGCTCACCAAATCCCTTCTCAGATGCGAGCAAACTGTCCACGGACACAGTATCGATGGTCAAGGGATGTGGTTCGAACGTCCAACGGCTACTGTCGAGCAATGCGAGGCTGAATCCATCTGACGTGTAATGGGAGTAGGCAACAAAAGCCCCGTTGGGTGAGACGGCGGGTTCCATCGCGCCTGTCAGGCAACGAGTCCGTCGTAACGCCGTTCCTTCCTCCAAGTCCAGCTCGAATAAGTCATAGACCGTGTCCACAGCAGACGATATCCAAAGGGTCCCCTTTGAAGAAAAGGTGGGGTCCCAGGCAGCCAGTTCGTCGTCCAGTCGCAGACGTGATAGGGTCGAAGCTCCAGGTGTGAGCACGACCACTTCCTCACGCTCACCCATGTCCACGGTAAAGGCAATCTTGCTGCCATCGGCATTCCAGGCCGGGTCGGCAACCACACCAAGTCGGGTTTCAAAAAGGGTGGTCGGGGAGCCTAGAACTCGGCCCTCTTTGAGTTTGATCGTACGCAATGCCAGCCCACCCTGATCGGTACGACAGATATAGGCAAGTTGGCTGGACGCGACATTCCAGGCGGGGGACCATCCTTCGAAGCCACCATTCACCAGATCACTCTCGCGGCCCTTCTCATCGACATAGACCAGTACGGCTCGTGTTTCTTCAGGTCCCCAGACCCCACGTCTCATTCTACCATAGACGAATCCATCACCGACCGGGACAACCACATTATCCGCCGAATACCCCACCTTGAGTGAGTGGGTTACCATCTTGCTGCCAGCTGCTTCAACAATTGTGAGACGAGGCGAGTGGTCATAGGAGCGGTCGACGACAACCAAGGAGTGATCGTTGATCCAGGCTGGATGGCGGTAGCTGGTTCGTTTTTCAGCAAGGATTCGCTCCCCGACTGCATACCCCGCCCTGCTGCGCTCTGACAACATGGTGCGGTTGTTATCGCGCCACGTGTAGCGTAAATCGGTATACTCGGATTCGGCTGTCCGTGAAAATGTTTTTTTAAAGGCAAAACCCTGGAATCCTACATACTTCGCCTGGTTTCGCATCCAGCGTGAGGTCCGTTCAAGACCCTTGAACTCTTCGATCATGTTGCCAACGAGGAATGCTCCGCTCACATAGGCTCGATTGGCAATCGGTGCCACGGTACCCGGTTGGGAGATCTGGTCGAGGGTCCAGAGTTTACCTTCGAGCTGCGGGGCGCGGAAGAGCATGCGGTGGTAAGGCGAGTTGAGACGTCCCCCACCCTGACGGCTCTCGGTCCAGATCGCCTGTCCCTCGACAATCCAATCGGGGGCGATCCCCAGTGGTGCTACCGCATCACCGAAGAGGAAGCGAGCCGGCTTGGTGATCCCAGCTTGTGTGGTGAATTGGACAACATGGGTCAGTTCATGCCCGGTGACCCGATCAAGGTAGAAGCCTGCCTGGGGTCGCAGTCCCTTGTCAAGCACCGGTGTCAGGCTGATTTCCATCCTTTTCGGCATCACGGTCGCGAATGCCATTCCCTGATCATGCGCTGGATTCAGCACGATTCTGGATTGTTTCGGGCGGATCCCATACCAGCCATTAAGACTGTCCAAGTGCACGAGGGCACGTTCCGCAACATACTGAGCGTAGTCACGGTAACCGTCCGGGTAGTAAACCGATACATCTCCCATCTCCCATTCTTTCCAGTCGTACCCAAGCGGGTAACGTGCGGCATGGGCCGACGATGGAAGATTGAGCAGAGCGAGAGCACCCACTGTGAGCAGGAGAACAGGCAGGCAGGACAGGGTTCGTTTCATGGAATGGGCTTCAGTGTCTGGTCAGGTTTTATCTCAGGAACAACATGACTGGTGTGAATCAGTTGTCCGTGCGAACGCTGGACGGGCCGCGGAAATAATCGGTTGCACTAATCGCTGCCAGAATTGCACTCAAGATGATCCCCAGGGCAATGATATGCATTACTTGTGGTAGATCAACTCGCAGCGATTCACGAATGTTCAGCAAGAGCAGGGCGACAACCAATGCGACCATCTGTGTCGTGGTCTTTGCCTTCCCCCAGATAGATGTCACCAAGGGACGATCCTGCTTGACCCGCCAGGAACGAAGGACTGTGACCGCGATTTCACGCAGGGCAATGACCACAACCGATCCAATGACATACGGGGCCCAGGCACCCCACTCAAGTCCGGGACGCATCCAGAGAACGAAGAAACCCGACAGTACCAGCACCTTGTCCGCCAGAGGATCGAGAAAACTCCCCAGTGGGCTGACCGTCCCCATTTTTCGCGCAACATGGCCGTCCAGCAGGTCGGTCAGCATGCTGAGCAGGAAAAAGAGGGTTGCAGCAAGTCGCCAGGCCAGTTCCTCATGGAAGGATCCGTAGAGGAATAATGCCGTCAGAGGGAACCGCAACAGAGTCAACGCATTGGGAAGATGTCGCTGTATCGCGTGCATCCAGCCTCTCCATTCACCAAATCCACACGAATATACAGCATATGTTCCAAGGGTGTGTACTGCCGTTCCACTCTTGCGCAAGGAGTGAGGCATGCCTACTATAGTGGGTCGATTCTTTTGACAGCTGGAATAGAACGCACCTGCCGTGCCAGGTAAATAGTCTTCAAACAGGGACCCATGGCGAACCGGAAACGAAAGACTCGAAAAAAACCTCCGCAGGCGCGAAAGTCGCCTCGACCCACCACTCCAATTGGTCGTGACATCATGGGGATGATCCTGCTGATACTTGCGCTCTTGAGCGCAGCAGCGGTTTTCTCCTTCCATGTGGATGATTTCCCGAACAGCGTCACCTCAGCACCTGGTGGGGATACTCCAGCCAACAGCCTCGGCAAAAGCGGAGCTCTGGTCGCCTTCGCCCTGGTCAATTTCACATTCGGGCGGTGGTTGGCCTTGATTATCCCTCTGCTGGTAGGCTTTGCAGGGTTTGACCTGTTGCGTGGGCAGGGTATGGGACTACTGAAACGTACCATTCTTCCCCTCCTTGTCACTGGAGTAATTGGTGCGATCTCCATCGGCTATATGCGCACCTTGCTCAAAATTGAAAACCCATCCGATGGACAAGGGAGCCTGTCGTACCACATCAATGGAATGGTTGGCTATGAGCTGAATAACGGATTACAGACCTATTTGGGGACCCTGGGAACCGGCATTTTACTTGCCGGGCTCATCCTCATATTTGTTACCATTCTCTTCCGAATCAAGTGGGCTGAGGTCGGTGTCTGGATCAAGCAGGGGTTTATCGCGCTTGGAGCTCTGCTGGCTCGAATACGGTTGCCGAAACTTCCTTCGAAACCAGTTCGAGCCGCCAAGCCTCCTCTCATCCGTGACAAAAAGAAGCCGAAGAAGCAAAAAGAGCCTGAACCCGAACCGGAACCTGCTGTTGAAGAGTTGGATGACGATCCCGTCGTGCACGAAAAAACGGCACCTACCATCGTCAATACAGCGGCAATAAAGGCCAAACCTGCCGAAAAGCCCAAGAAGAGTGGTAAACCAGAGGAAGAGCCTGACCCATCCGTCTACGTCTGCCCGGAATCCGACCTCTTGCAGGCCACCAGCCCGGAAGAGACGGTTGAGGTGGAAGAATCGGTGCTGCGGAATGTGGCACAGTCGCTCGAAGAGCGTCTCGCGGAATTCGGAGTGAAAGCGAGCGTCGTGGCCATTCATCCCGGCCCCGTCATTACACGCTATGATTTGAAACCAGCGCCGGGGGTCAAGGTCAGCAAGATTACATCGCTGGGTGACGATCTTGCGTTGTCCCTCTCCTCCACAGCGGTCCGTATCATTGCACCGATCCCAGGTGCGGGGGCGGTGGGTGTTGAGGTGCCGAACCCTGACCAGGGCATGGTCCGTTTGCGTGAAATTGTCGAGTCGCCCGAGTTCACCAAAGCATCCAGCCCGCTCGCGATTGCCCTGGGTAAAACTGCGCAGGGTGATGACTTTGTTGTCGACCTCGCCAAGATGCCTCATGTGCTGATCGCAGGGACAACTGGTTCAGGCAAGTCGGTCTGCATTAACACGATCATCGCCAGTATCCTGATGCGTAACCATCCTCAGGATGTGCTAATCGCGATGGTTGACCCGAAAAAGATCGAGCTTTCTGCCTACGCTGAACTGCGCAGACACCACCTCCTCTTCCTCGAGGATACGGATGAAGTAATCGCCACCGAACCCAAAAATGCCGTAGCGCTGTTGCAGAGTGTGGTCCATGAGATGGAGAAACGATATGACCGTCTCGCTGAAACCGGCGCACGTAATCTTGTCGAGTACAACCAGTATGTGAAGAAGGGCAAGGTTCAGCCGGACGAGGATGGCAACGAACCGAAACCGCTTCCTTACATTGTGATGATTGTCGATGAGCTCGCCGACTTGATGCTTACTGCGGCCCGTGATGTGGAAGAACCGATCGCACGTTTGGCCCAGATGGCACGTGCGGTTGGCATCCACTTGGTGGTCGCCACACAGCGTCCTTCGGTTGATGTCATCACCGGTGTCATCAAGGCCAATTTCCCCGCACGAATCGCCTTCATGGTCGCCAGTAAGATCGACAGCCGGACCATCCTGGATCGCCCGGGTGCAGAGGCGCTGCTGGGACGCGGTGATGGCCTCTTCCTCGCCGGTACCTCACCCCAGGCAATCCGTTTCCACGGAGCGTTCATCTCTACGGATGAGGTCCATGAGTTGATCGCTCATGTCCACAATCAACCGATGTATGTCAAACCTACCACTCTTACCCTGCCCGACACTCCCGGTGGCGGCAATGGCGGCGGCGGTGATATCGAAGAGGACCGTGACCAGCTCTTCGCTGAAGCAGTAAGGATTGTTGCGCGTCACCAGCAGGGATCTGTTTCGCTCCTGCAAAGGCGTCTCAAGATCGGCTACAGCCGGGCGGGTCGTCTCCTCGATCAGCTCGAGCAGGCCGGAGTTGTCGGACCGTTCGAAGGTTCAAAGGCGCGCGAAGTGATGATCGAACAGGACCAGGTGGATACCTTCCTCGCTGGGGACACAGACGAAGAGTGACGCCAGTCAAGTCCAGCTATCTCGACCCGACTACAGGCCCGGCACTTTCGTGTCGGGTCTCTTCGGAATGGGGTACTTTCCAGGTGCAAAACCTCCGATGAAACCCGACACTGAAGTGTCGGGCCAGTATCCTGTGGAACCTCTTTCATCCCCCCAGCGTGTTGGATCATAACACCGCGCTCATCTATCTTCCCCATAATTGACGCGGGTATCGAACAAGGATGGACTTGTGAAACGATTTTCACTCCTGATGGCCGTGGCACTGATGGTGACAACGGTCGGGAGCAGCGCCGCATTCGCGAAAACCCCTTCGGGTAAAGCCCTGATTAAAGATGTACAGGGTGCCTACAAGGATATGGATAGCTTCTCCTGCCGTTTCCAGCTCGCCTTTACCTGGGCGGTGGTCGAGGAGACCGACAAGCAGGTAGGCACCATCCTGATGGCCAAGGGGGACAAGTTCCGTTACGAGAGCCCTAACCAGGTGATGGTGACCGATGGGACAACCCTCTGGCGGTACAGCCCGGCCAACCAGCAGTGTATCGTCGAGAACCTGAAAGAGGTTGAGGATGCTGCGCTCCCACGCGAATTGCTCTTCGACTACCCCAAAAAATTCGATGCTGGAGAGGTTACCGAGGTCAACCTGGACGGTCGCCTGACCTATCGTTTTCCGCTTCAACCGAAGGAGGGCGGCCTGGGGGTCGCCGAGGTCAAGGTGTGGGTCGATGCCACGGACTATATCACGAGGAAAATGCAGTACCTCGATGATTCCGGTAATCAGACCCTGTACAGCTTGCACGACATCCAGCTCAACCCGGTAATTCCTGACGAACGTTTCGTCTTCGACGTGCCGGAAGGTGTCAAAGTTTTCGACCTCCGGTGAGAACCCGATGAAGCACTTGAAAACAATCCTCGGTATCGCAATCAGTGCGATCCTTGTTTATGTCGTCCTTTTTAACCCGCATCTGGGTAGCCTTCTCCGTGGTGAAATGGGGCTAGGTGCGGCCCTCTTTTCCGACCCTCGCATCCATCTCGAGGATCTCGAAACCGCTGCTGACATCCTTAATTACTGGCTAGCGGGATTGGCGGTGCTGATCCTGATTGCCTCTCTTTTCCTCCGCGCCTGGCGTTGGAAACTGATCATCGAGCAAGTCGGGCCGACAGATTTCTGGACCGTTTTCCATGCGATGAACGCAGGCTACCTGCTGAACAATGTGCTCCCCTTCCGTGCCGGGGAACTGCTGCGTGGCATCATCGTTGGCCGCAGGAGCGACCTGCCCGCAGCGGCGACGATCACTTCGGTGGTCGTTGAACGAATCTTTGATATGGCGGGGCTGGCGGTCGCCTTCGGGGTCGTGCTCGCCTTCTTCCCCTTCCCAGGCTGGATACGCGGAGCCGGGGGGATTATCGCTCTTGCGATCGTTGTGATGCTGATTGTTGGAATCATCCTCTCCCATCAGCAGGAACGGCTCAAAGCTTGGCATGAGCGGATATCGGGTGGAAATCGTGGCTTTGTTATCAAGCTGCGTGAGAAGGTACTCGAACTGCTGGAAGGACTCAGTGTTTTAAAGTCGCGCAGTGCGATGATCCATATCGCCTGGTCCACCCTTGTTCTCTGGGCTGCCTACATCTTCATCATGCAGGTGGTGATGACCGCCTTCGGGTTCACGGATGGTACGTATCCCTTACTCGCCGACATGCACTTCATCAAGGCTGGCGCGATGACCATGATCACAGCCCTTGGATTTGCCATCCCCTCTGCACCGGGTGGAGTTGGAACCTATCATGCTTCGGTACTCCTGGGCCTGTCGTGGTTCGATGTACCGGAAGGGATGGGTGTGATCTTCGCTGCGGTAATGCACGCAGTTAACTACATCACACTCAGTCTCGCCGGTGTACTAGGTCTCTGGCGTCTGAAACTCAGTTTTAGAGATGTGATCCAGACATCGAAAGAAGCTGCTGAAGAGCCGGACCCTGCCTGAATCATCCCTCTTGAGATCATGATCCATCTTCCCACTCAATGAGAGTGAGATGGGTCATTCCTGCGTACATTATCCCTGAGCATGTTCAGGCTCATGGATGATGGCTATGGAGGGTGGTATGAATCGGTCCTGGGTTGAGGAAAAGCTGTCTATTCCGATGTTGCTTACCCGGATGTCCAAGGCCAACCGTGGCGTTGAATCCGCTTACAGTTTCCCTTATGGCAACCATCCCTACCAGTACGTGCAAGTCTTCACCCCTTCCCAGGCAAAAGTCCGCCGTGATGCGCTGATCTACTTTATCCACGGTGGCGGCTGGCGCAAAGGCAATCCACGGGATGTGCGCTTCATTGGCAAGTTTTTCGCTGATCAGGGTCTCTATGTGGCCATGCCCGGGTATCGTCACTCCCCTCGTCACACCTGGCCAGCGGCACGTGACGATATTTTTACCGGGTTGCACCACACGCTTCGTTTTGCAAAAGAGTTGAAGATCAGCACACGGAAGGTCTTCGTTGCGGGAATGTCGACCGGAGCGCAGCTCGCGGCGTTGCTGATGTTGGACCGTGAGGCGCAGAAGAAACACAAGCTCGATCCAGACCACCTCACCGGCTTAATTTCGCTGGCAGGACCGCTCGATTTCTCGGCCTGCACCGATGCAACGATGAGGAAACTGATCAAAGGAATGCTGGGCAAAGAGGACCCAGCAAAAGCGGACCCGATCAAACTACTCGATGACTCGTGGAAGTGGCCGGTGATCTGCATCCACGGCGACCAGGACCCACTGGTTCACCCTCGTGCCTCCGCGAATTTTACCGAACGGGTCAACCAGATCAAACTGGGCAGAGGCTCACTTTACTTCCGTGAGGGGTTGCACCACAGTGACCTGGCCACCCTCTTCCTCGACGATCTGCCGACCACTCGCGCGTTGCTCAGTTGGATGGATATGCTGTTGCTGTAGAGTGTGTGTGGCCTGGGCCTGCGGCCCAAGTCTATCCTGTTTTTACACCCGTTCCCGCCCCTAAAGCCTCCGCACGGGAAAGTAACTGCTACAAGTGAATCATCCAGCCGCATTCAGCTGTACCACCCACGCATACTTGCAAGGGAGATTCCGTCGCACAGATCGTGGGATGCTGACTTGGACTCCCTCGTCGGTGTTCTTCCACTTCAGCGGCTTCTCAACTCCTAACATCACCACCTCGCTACCCTCGGCGAGAACGATATTGTCGAAGGTGAGTTTGGAGGGCGGCGACTCTTCCCCCTCATCGGAGACATAGATCGCGTTGATTGCGCCTTCCTTGCCCTTGGTCAAGCGGCATTTGCCGATGGCATAGGGCGCCATGGCACGAGTGCCATGGATCGCGGACTCGTTGACCTCCATCCACTCGGCCAGTTCCTCCAGTCTGCTCACTGCATCATCCGGGAACTTGCCTTGTCCATCGACCCCAACATTCAACAGGTAGTTCCCACCACGTGAGACGACATCGGTCAGTTGACGCAAGAGCTCACGAGTCGGTTTGTAGGTGTCATTAGGGTAATAGGACCACGCACCCGCCATCGGCATGCAGGTTTCCCACGGTCCATCGAGCGTCTCGGCCGGGATTTTCTGTTCAGGCGTGAGATAGTTCTCATGCCGTCCCTCGACCCACCGATCCACCACAATCAGCCCCGGCTGCCAGGAACGCGCCAGCGCGGCCAGCGAATCCATGTCGAGGTCCTGATTTTTCGGTCCGAAGGCCTTGTACTCGTTGAATTGCTCATCCTGCGGACGTACCCACGATCCATCGAGCCAGAGGATATCAATCGGACCATAACCGCTCATCAGTTCCTGAATCTGACCATAGGTGAACTCCTTAAACTCCTGCCACAATTCGGGGTGATGGGTTGGGAAGTAGTTGCAGTTGCGGTCCGCAGTAGGCCAATAGTCAGACCAGTAAGCCTTGGAGTGCCAGTCCGGCTTGGAGAAGTAGGCACCGACCATGAAGTCGCGTGCACGAAATGCGTTGAAAATTTCCGCAGTCACGTTGGATCGGGGATCGTTGCCAAAGGGGTAGTCGGGATTGGTGATTTTGTAGTCGGTCAGCTCGGTATCGAACATGCAGAAGCCGTCATGATGTTTGGTGGTAAAAACCACGTACCGCATCCCGGCAGATTCCGCCAACGCCGCCCATTTTTCCGGGTCAAAATCGACTGGGTTAAAGCGCTCCGGCAGGCTCTCGTACCACTGTTTGTACTCGGCATAGTTGTCCATGCCGCGTGTGATCCACGGCTCCGCACAGATCGGCCACGATTCGCACAATCCTTCGACACTATACGCGCCCCAGTGCATCAGCAACCCGAAACGAGCATCCTGCCATTGCTCGAGTTTTTCGAGGACGAGAGGGTCGGTTTCACGTTCCACCACTACCTCTTCCTGTGCCCAAACGGGAGCGGTCCAAAGACAGCTGATGAAAGCGACCAGCCACACTGTCTTTTTTATCATGGGAGTACCTGTCCTTCTGTGCCTTATTCAACACGGAATGTTGTTTCGAGACGAATATCCCTTGAGGACTCGCCGATCATCAACCGAAACTCACCCGGTTCGACAACCCGCTGCATGTCGGCATTGATGATCCTGAACTCGGCAACCGGAATCGCGAAGGAAACTTCGCTGGTTTGCCCCGCTTCCAGTTCAATGCGTCTGAAGGCCTTCAGCTCCTTCACCGGAGTAGTCACACTCGACACCAGATCACGGAGATAAACCTGGACAACCGTCTCGCCCTGCCTCTCTCCATCATTCTTGACCGACAGAGAAAAACGTAGCGTATCGCTGGTCGAAAGGGTCTCCGTTTCAAGTTGCAAATCCGAATAGCTGAACGTGGTATACGAAAGCCCATGACCAAATGGGAAGAGAGCATCTACTGGACCATCCACCGTCTTCAGGATTTTGGACGGCGTGTGGTTGTAGTAGCAGGGGATCGTCCCGGTCGAACGTGGAAAGCTGATCGGTAACTTACCGGATGGATTCACCTCTCCACTCAAGACACTCGTTATGGCTTCCGTTCCCCTGTCCCCGCCGAACCATCCCTCAACAATCGCATTGACTTGTTTGGCTTCCCGCTCCAATGCGATGGGACGTCCATTAATCAGGACCATCACCTTCGGGGTGTTGATATCGGATAGTGCTTGCACCAAAGCCGATTGATTTCCGCTCAGCTCTAGACTGCTGCGATCACGGTTTTCACCGATCTGCGACTCATCCTCCCCCAATGCCAGGATAACCACATCTGCCCAGTTGGCAAGCTCAACTGCCTTCTGAAAGTCGGACGACCCATCATTGAAGAAGGATGCAGACTTGTCGAAGCGAATTTCCGCACGGACGCTGAATGCCTTGTTCAGTTCATTCAGAAGGGTACTGACATTTGCCTCGGGAGGTGAATACCCGCCGGGGTAAGAGCTGGTACCGGCAGGCCCGAGGACAGCGATTTTGTTTACGCTTTTTTTCAGCGGAAGAACGCCATCATTGCTTAGAAGCACGACCGACTTGCTGGCGACCTGGTAGGCATGTTTCTGCTCGTAAGGGTAAGCTTCTGTCACGGGGGGAATCACAACGTTCGTAAAAGGACTGGCGACCAGATCCAGTTCATATTTCAGACGCAGGATTGCTGCTACGGCACGGTCAATCGTTTTCAGATCGAGTTTGCCCCAGTGAACGGCTTCGAACATCTCTGTGCGAAACTGATCGCTCGGAAAATCATAGAACTGCATATCTACGCCGGCACCGATTCCCTGCAGCAAGGATTCGAGCGGCCCCTCGGTTACATGGTGATTTGTGGCCAGCATCCGAACCGCGCCCATGTCCGCCAGCACGAAGCCATTAAATCCCCATTGAGTACGGAGAAGGTCGGTCAACAGCCATGGATCGCCGGTGCAGGGAACGCCATTCCACTCGGAATAGGCGCTCATCACACCCCGAGCACCTCCCTCACGGATCGCCGCTTCAAAGACCGGGAGATAGTATTGCAGTGCTTCTCGTTTTCCAAGGTAGGCAGGAGATGAATTTGTACCTGACAAAGGAACACTATGCATCGCAAAGTGTTTGGGCACAGTCGCAATGACGTCTGGGTCACTCAGATCGTCACCTTGCATCCCCTGTACCATCGCCACACCCATGCGGGATGCGAGATAGGTGTCTTCCCCGAATGTTTCCTCGACTCGACCCCATCGTGGTTCACGCGCCAACCCGAGCACCGGGCTCAAGCCAACATGAGTGCCGTGAAGACGTGCCTCCTTTGCAATCACATGCCCTGCTTCCCTTACTGCCGCAGTATCCCACGATGCAGCCATCGCCAGGGGGATCGGGAAAATGGTGCTGCCTGGTTGTACGTAACCATGGAGGGTTTCCTCGATGAAAAGAGCGGGGATGCCGAAACGGTTGTGCTCGATGATGAAGCGTTGAAGTTGGTTGGCCTCTTTGGCGGTCGAGGGGTAGTAATCATGGACCGACCCGACGCCATCGTTGCCGTAGATTTCCAACAGGGCCTCCTCGTCCCCCAGCAGCCCCTCTTGCAGGGTCGATCGCCCGGATATCATGTCCATCTGGGCGATTTTTTCCTCGAGGGTCATCTGGTCAAGGAGGTAGGCGATCCGCTCCTCAATGGAAAGCTTTGTGTCGAGATGGGGCTGCGGCTTGGCAACCGCAAGAGTGGTAACCATCACAAGTAGGATCAAACCAGTGCTACGCACGCTGAATCTTGTTCGACAGCCCATCATCCCACTCCCCTTTCGTTCCAGAACAGGAAATAATGTAGTAAATCTCTCTCAACGGGTGGCCCGACTTGCTCGCAAGGCGGGGTTATTCATGCTAGCCGAATTCTTGAATCCGGCGAAGACCACGCGTCAGGTCCGTAGACCTGACGCAACCGCGTTAAGGGAACTTAATGGCTTCGCCATGACATTGCCGGGGCTGGAAACCCTGGCCTACATCGGATCGCGCCTGTTGGCGCGGGAAGGATATACAAAGAGGCAAGACGCGGGGCGTAACCTTCATGTAAAGACTTATGCCTTTCTCGCGGGCAGAAGAAACCCGGGCAACAAGATTGCCCGGGCCATAGAAAAACCCGGACAACTAGGTTGTCCGGGTTGAGTATGATCTGAGTTGTAGGGTCCTACCCCTGTCCCACCTTGGACATGGAGCCCAGGAAGTCCTCGTTGTTTTCGCTGTTGCGGAACTTGTCACGGAGGAACTTCATCGTCTCCATCGGGCTGTAGTCGGCGAGCATGTTGCGCATGATCCAGACTCGGTTCAGCACCATCTCATCGAGGATGCGCTCTTCCTTACGGGTACCCGACTTGTTGATGTCGATGGCCGGCCAGACACGTGCTTCCGCCAAGCGGCGATCGAGCACGAGTTCCATGTTGCCAGTGCCCTTGAACTCTTCGAAAATGACCTCGTCCATCCGGCTGCCGGTTTCGACCAGCGCAGTCGCCATGATGGTCAGGCTACCGCCATCCTCGATGTTACGTGCCGCACCGAAGAACTTTTTAGGCTCATACAGCGCAGTCGCATCAACACCACCGGAGAGAATCCGTCCCGAGTGCGGCGCCACACTGTTGTGGGCACGCGCCAGACGAGTAATCGAGTCGAGCAAGATGACGACGTCACGACCATACTCGACCAGACGTTTTGCCTTCTCGATGACCATTGTCGAGACCTGGATGTGACGTTCCGGGCGCTCGTCGAAGGTGGACGAGACAACTTCACTGTGCACGCTACGCTGGAAGTCGGTCACTTCTTCGGGACGTTCATCAATCAGCAGGACAATCAGGTAAACTTCGGGATGGTTCGCTTCAATAGCGTGGGCAATCTTTTGCAGCAGAACAGTCTTTCCGGTACGTGGCGGAGCGACGAGCAGCCCACGTTGCCCCTTGCCAATCGGGTCGAACATGTCCATTAGACGGGTCGGGATGTCCTTCGGATCATATTCGAGGTTGATCCGCTCGTTCGGATGCAAAGGTGTCAGGTTCTCGAAGAGGATCGAGTCACGCACCTTGTCCGGCGCTTCAAAATTGACCGCCTCGACCTTCAGCAGCGCGAAGAAGCGCTCGTTCTCTTTAGGCGGACGGATCTGACCTGCGACAATGTGCCCCTTGCGCAACCCAAATCGCTTGATCTGGCTGGGCGAGACATAGATGTCATCCGGTCCCGGGAGGTAATTGGAGGCCGCGGTACGCAAGAAACCATACCCATCGGGCAGGATCTCGAGGACACCGCTGCCGAAGATGTTGCCATCCTTGACCGCCTGCCGTTCGAGAATCTTGAAGATGAGTTCTTTTCGCGGGTATCCGCTGTAGCCCTCGACACCGAGATCCTTCGCCATCTGGTTGAGCTGGTCAATCTTGAAAGAGTTCAACTCGCCGATTTCCATCGGCTTGCCATTCCCAGTCCCAGCAGATTTGACAGGCTTTTCTGGCTTGGCAGCCTTTTCGAGATTGGCAGGCTTTTCAAGATTGGCAGGCTTGTCAGGTTTGACCGCTTTGGTTGATTTCGCCGCTTTCTCGTCATCAGAAGGCTTGATAATTGGATCGATGATGGCGGGCTCTTTCGGGCCCTCGTCCATCTCGATCGGCTTTTTGGGTTCCGCAATTTTGCGGGGTCGCGCCGGGCCGCCCGTGGGGCGTGTCTTCGGACGCAAACGTCGTTTCGGAGGTGTGGAATCGCTTGGCATAGCTCTGCTGAAGTGAATGAGACCGGAATGGTACGCCTTTTTGACGTAGACTTGTGGAGTGATCCGCCACTGGCAGGATTCACACGTTTTGCTTCGGTTCTTTTATCTATCGGATATGTAGAAAATGTTCAGGCTCACCCAAGTGGGTCCACCGGCAGTCAATATCGTTGACGGGATATGAGCAGCAACTACTCTCCCAAAGGGAATCCGTAAACGAGGTGAAGGGAACATCGGGAACCGAGATACGGCATTTCCCGGCCGGTTGGTTAAAAAAGCTACGCAGACCATTTCGCGGAAGTCAAGGGGTTTACGACGATCCCGATAAGGGGCTCCCACTGGGCATTTTGCAGGCTGGCAGGTAACCACTACTTGCAAGCGAAGCCGCTCTCCAGTACCTTTGCCTCATGCCCACGAACCCTGAAAACGCAAGGAACCGCAAGGACTTCAGCGATTCCAGCAACACTAATAAACCGTCAATCGATTCCGATCAGGAAGCCCCGGGAGCCGATTCCGATCCTTTCGAAGAGGAGCCCAGAGCCCTTACCGCGGAAGAGATCGAGCTGCAATTGGCCCGTCTCGGCATGACCGGCTCGCCAGCGAGTGTGGAAGACGAGGAACCCCTTGCCGCACCAATCGGGTATGTCCGGAAGCATGGCGGCCTGCCCGCGACAAAAAAATCACTCGGCCAGAATTGGCTGATTGATGCCGAAGCAACTCGCCTTATGGCGCGCTACCTCGGAGTCGGTGAAGGCGATCTCATCCTTGAAGTGGGTCCGGGCGGGGGTGCATTGACAGAGGCGCTACTACTCACCGGAGCAGACATCCTGGCAGTCGAGATTGATGCGCGCATGATCGAGGTGCTTGAGAATCGGTGGCCGAATGAGCCACGGCTGACCCTTGTTCATGCCAACATCCTCGATTGCGACATCCATGAATTGACAGGGGGACGGCCTTGTGCTGTTGTCGGCAACCTCCCCTACAACATCACTTCGAATCTGCTCTTCCAGTTGATGGAAACAGCCCTCGAACATCATGGGTTCATTCAAAAGATCCTGGTGCTGCTGCAGCTTGAAGTGGCGCAACGTCTCGCCTCACCACCCGGCAGCAGCGAGTACAGCGTACTCTCGGTGTTGATGCGTGTTTTTGGTGAGCCGGAACAGGTAATGACAGTCCCGCGAGACAAGTTCAATCCGCCTCCGAAGGTTGATGCAGGAGTCATTCAGATGGAACTTTCGGGCGAGCCCTTGTATACGGTTCCCCATTGGCCGACCTTCAAGCGGCTAGTCAAAGGCACCTTCCACAAACGGCGTAAAATGCTGCGCAACAGCCTGCCCGGCATTCCCAATCTCGCCCCATGGGAGGATGTCGACTTTGACTGGTCAAGGCGTCCACAAACATTGAGCGCCGAAGAATACGCCTGGCTTGCCCGGCAGTTGACCCCCAAACGGCTTCGGAAGGACAGCGAGTAGCATGGCTGAGACAACCTCTCAGATTCAACGGCCACCGTTGGAAGATCTCCAGCGTGCCCTGTCAACGTACCTGGACCAGGAACGTTTCGACCAGGTACGTGAACTACTCGTTAGAATGCATCCGGCCGAGGTCGCCGCGCTGATGACCGGGCTGAGTGCCTTCGAACGAAATCTTGTTTTCGACCTCTCCCCCGCCGATGAACAGCACGAAGTCCTGATCGAGCTCGAAGAGAGCGACCAGGAAAGCTTGCTGGAACGTTTGGGCGACGAGCGCATCGCTGAGATCATGCTGCAGCTCGACTCGGATGATGCCACCGACCTCGCGGCCCTGCTTGATGAATCAACGCTGAAGACCGTCCTCGAAGCCACCCCGACCGAAGACCGTGAAGAACTCGTCCAGCTCCTTGGGTACGATGAGGAGTCGGCTGGTGGCCTGATGGCGACCGAGCTGGTAACTGCCCGTGACTCCGACACAGTTCGTGAAGCGGTGGAAGCGGTTCGCAACGCTCGCAGAGAGGGGATCGAAGACATCCATTATGTCTACATCGTGGATGCGGACGAGCGGCTCAAGGGCCGGATCACCCTGCTCGACATCATGCTTGCGCCCCGATCCCAACCGGTCCACGAGTTGTATGACGAGGACACGATTGTCGTCAGCGAGAAGATGGACCAGGAAGAGGTCGCCCAGATCTTCCAGCGCTACGACCTCATTTCCGCGCCGGTTATCGATGAGGATGACAAGCTGATCGGTCGGATTACGGTTGACGATATCGTCGATGTTATCCAGGACGAGGCGGAAGAGGATATCGGTCTCCTGACCGGTACCGGTGAAGAAGAAGTCTCGGAACGTAACCTACTGGTCGCGACCCGCGCCCGCTTGCCCTGGCTGGTGATCGCTTTCGTTGGCGAGCTGTTCGGCGCAATTGTCATCAGCCAGTTCGAAGAATCCCTCGCCAACATCATCCTGATCGCCTTCTTCATCCCGGTAATTATTGCTGTGGCGGGCAACATCGGAATTCAGTCCTCAACCATCGTGGTCCGTGGTCTCGCCACCGGCGAAATCCTCTCCGACCGGATCATGAAACGTGTCGGCCGTGAGGTGCTGGTCTCCGCCTTGAACGGTATCGTGCTGGCGGGTGTGCTGATCGGTGTGGTGGTGGTCTGGCAGAACTCCTGGCTGATCGCCGCGGCCCTATCCATCTCGCTCTTCCTGGTCATCCTGATGGCGGCTTTGGTCGGATCGCTGGTCCCCTTCATGCTGAAAAAGCTGAACCTCGACCCTGCGATGGCGAGCGGCCCCTTCATCACCATGACCAACGACGTGCTCGGTGTCGCGCTCTACCTGTTTATTACGAGCAGCATGCTGTCGTAGAGAATTCATTGTGAGGAATCCGCCAAGTGCCGGATTACGAAGCAATCCGCACCAACAATCCTCCATTCCTGAACACACCACCGCTCCCAAACCCAAAAACTGCTCCGGCTTCCCTTGGAGAGGCTCAACGTGTCTCCTATCTTTATTTCCTTGCAACATTTGTCACACAACACATGGCGGGAGAACCACTGATGATTTCCGACGAGATCCGTCAATTTGTACAGGACGAAGTTCGTGATCGTTTCCTGCGTTACGTGCAGGTTTACACCACCTCCGACGAGAACAACCCGAACACCCCCTCGACCGAACGTCAATGGGATCTGCTGAAGATCCTCAAGGCGGAATGCGAGGAGCTCGGCCTGAGTGATGTGTCGCTCAGTGAATTCGGGTATGTTTACGCCACCCTGAAGCCGAGCGAAGGGGTTGATGCCCCGGTCTTCGGGTTGCTGGCCCATGTCGATACCTCCCCGGACCAGCCGGGCGAGAATGTCAAGCCGCGCCGGATTGAGAACTGGGATGGCTCCACCATCACCTATCCCGACGATCCCGAGCTGACCCTGACCACCAACGATTCCCCCGAACTGGCGGAATTTGTTGGCGAAACTATTATCACCGCATCCGGCAAGACTCTGCTGGGTGCTGATGACAAGGCTGGTGTCGCCGAGATCATGGCGTCGATGGCTGCTTTCAAGAAGTATCCCGAGCTGAAGCACGGTGAGATTCGTGTCATCTTCACGCCCGACGAGGAAATTGGTCGTGGCACGGTGAAGATCGACGAGGACAAGCTGCCGAAGTTCTGCTACACCCTCGATGGCGGCTACCCGGGCGAGCTCGAGGATGAGAATTTTGATGCCTGGCGTGTCGACCTGAAGGTCAAGGGCATTGGTGTTCATCCTGGCTACGCGAAAGACAAGATGATCAACGCTGTCGCGGTCACCAGCCGTCTGGTCGCGATGCTGCCCGAGTGGATGACACCGGAGCACACGGAGAAGCGTGAAGGCTTCATCCATGTCGTGCAGGTTTCCGGCGACTTCGAGAATGCCTCGATGACCGCGATCATCCGTGATTTCGAAGAGGAAGGCAACAAGGAGAAGGTCGAGTACGTCCAGCAGCTCGCCAGACTCTTCGAGAAACGCTACCCGGGCCTCGAGATCGAGGTTGAGGTGTCGCACCAATACCAGAATATGCGCGACATCGTCCGCGAGACCCCGGAAGTGGTGGACATCGCGGAACGTGCGATGATCGACGCTGGTGTCAAGGTGATCCGCAAGTCAATCCGTGGCGGCACAGATGGCGCCCGCTTGACCCAACTCGGTCACCCGACCCCGAACATCTTCGCGGGTGGCTTGCTCTTCCACAGCCGTCGTGAATGGGTTGCCGAATCGAGCCTCCGCAAAGCGGCGGAAGTGGTCCTCTACCTCGCCAAACACTGGACGGAGAAATAAGCACTTCCCTGGCCCGACACTTCAGTGTCGGGTTTCTTCGGAGTCGCTGAACTTTATTTGACCCCGGCAGTTTGCTGCCGGGGTTTTCTCTGCTGTCGGCGTTTTGGCAGATGTGGGCGTCCGACAGAAAATCCGTCAGGCTCGGGGGCCTGCCGGAACTGGTTAGGAAGCATTGGTGTGCTGATATGCACGCTTGGGTGACGGTGCACCCAAGCCACTGCCCACTCCGTCTCCCGCGTGACACCTCCCCCTCTTGGGTGGACGGACCCCGTCCCCTATTTTCTTGCAGTCCGATTACAGCATTCTCTGGAGCAAGCCATGTCCCTTTCAGCACTCATCGACGAGCTCATCGAAACAGGTCAGCAGACCACCGACTTCCCCAATTGGGAGAAGTGGATTGTAAAGCAACTCCAAGAAAAGGTATCCACATACTCCTGGGTTGGTTTCTACTGGGTGGTCGGGGATGAATTGCTTCTGGGCGCCTGGGATGGACCGGAAGCTACCGAACACGTTCGCATTCCCATCGGTGAAGGCATTTGCGGCCTCGCTGCCAGGACGAAAGAGACCGTCTTGGTCGACGATGTCAACGAACGCGAAGACTACCTCGCCTGTTTCCCCTACACCCGCAGTGAAATCGTTGTCCCTATTCTTCGTGATGGCGAAGCGATCGGGGAGATCGACATCGATGGAGATGAAGTCGGTGCCTTCGGCGATGAGGACCGGAAGGAACTGGAGCGACTTGCCGAAGTCATCGGCGAACTCTTTCCGCATTAAGCCCACGGCGGTTGATTGATGCCTGAACTACCCGAAGTCGAAACCGTCGTCCGCGCACTGCGCCCGGTGCTCACCGGCAAAACCATTGACCAGCTCGAACTGCTCCATCCAAGAGTGACTCGCCACGGCCACCCCCATCTGCTCGAGGATGCTTGCCGTGGCGCAAACATTGTGGCGCTGTCGAGACGCGGAAAGTTCATCCTGATCGAGCTGGAGAATCGTCCAACCGTCGCGGTCCATCTGCGCATGAGCGGCCAACTTCTGGTCTCCGACACTCCCCTCCCCTCGCCGCATCTCCGGGCCATTTTTCATCTGGAAGATGGACCGACCCTTAACTTTGTCGACATTCGCACTTTCGGGACGATCTTCCTGATTGATGGTAGTGAACCGGACGGGTATCGCACACTGGGTATCGAACCCTTATCTTCCAGCTTTACGGCCAAACGTTTCGGCGAGATCCTTGAAGGACGAGCAACAGGGATCAAAACCTTGCTGTTGCGCCAGGATTTGATCGCCGGGATCGGAAACATCTACGCATCCGAAGCGTGCTGGCTGGCGAAAGTTCACCCAGCTTTGCCAGCGGGTGAACTGAATGAAGCCCAGGTCAAACGGCTCCACCGCGCAATTCGTCGTGTTCTGAGCGACGCGGTTGAGAATTTGGGGACAACGTTGTCCGATTTTCGCCGTCCCGATGGCGAGCCCGGACAGTATGGCAACCGTCTCCACGTTTATGGCCGTCACGAGAACCCCTGCCCGCGTTGCGGGACAAGCATAGAGCGAATGGTTCAACATGGACGCAGCACCTTTTTCTGCCCACGATGTCAATCTCAACAGCTCCGCGATTGAAGGCTTCCGCCGTCTACCGGACGGCAGCGAGCTGATCTGGGGACTGTCACGCAAAGAATTCGGACCGATGTCCTTGCGTAATCGGCCTGCTTGGGATGTCGCCCACAACCGCATGCAGTTTCTCCGTCTCTGGGACCTCAAGATCGACGATGTGGTCAGCCCCGCCCTCGAACACACTGCCACCGTGCAGGTGGTCACCAGTGAGGACCGCGGTAGAGGAGCTCGGAACCTGGACGAAGCGTTCAATGAGACGGATGCACTGGTCACCTCTGAACCTGACATCATCCTGTTAACGACGCATGCTGACTGCCTGCCTGTCTGGTTGGTCTCGCCTTCGACAGGGTGGATCGGAATGGCGCATGTTGGCTGGCGTGGCCTGCTGGCGGGATTGATCACCAATCTGGTAAACAGCCTTCCGGATGAGGCCAGGTCGGATGTACACCTTGCCATTGGGCCTGGTATCGGGGTCGATCGTTACGAAGTCGGGCCTGAGCTTGGCACCCGGTTCCGCGAAAACTCGATCCTCGCCCCAGCGGTGAAGGAGATTGAGGGTAGGATTCATCTCGATATGCTTGAAGGGGCAACCCTCCAGGCGAAAGCGGCAGGCGCGATCGTCGAGACAGGGACATTCGCCTGCACCTATGACAACCGCTATCTCAGTTCGTACCGTCGGGATGGAAACGATTTCGCCCCGATGGCCGCGTTTATTGTCAGACGGAGCTGATCATGTTCAGCAAGCTGTGGACGGTGGCGTTGCAAGGAATCGATGCCACCCTCGTGGAGGTGGAAACACAGCTCGAAGGGGGGCTGCTCCACTTTATCATCGTCGGATTGGCGGGCACCTCGGTCCGTGAAGCGAAAGACCGTGTCATGGCCGCGATGAAAAACTCCGGCCTGCTTTTTCCACGCAGAAATATCACGATCAATCTCGCCCCCGCCGATCTGCGCAAAGAGGGCAGCGCATTTGACCTGCCCATCGCCGTCGGCCTGCTCGCCTCATCGGGGCAAATTATCAACGAGAACCTTGACGACTACGTGTTTGTCGGAGAGCTGGCGCTTGATGGACGGTTGCGACCCATCAAGGGCGCCCTCCCCTCCGCCTTGTCGCTTCGTGCTCTCGGCGGGAAGAAGCTGATTGTCCCCGTTGAAAATGCCGATGAGGCTGCTGTCGCGGAGGGGGTGCCGATATATCCCATGGCGAGTCTGCGTGAAGTGGTCGATTTCCTGAATGGTGAGGATGCGGTTGAACCCTACACGGTCAACATCGGCGAGCTGTTTGAACAGAACCGAAACTATGAAGTCGATTTCCGTGAGGTTAAAGGGCAACAGAGGGCGAAACGTGCCCTCGAAATTGCAGCAGCTGGAAATCATAATCTGCTGATGATCGGCCCGCCGGGATCGGGAAAAACGATGCTGGCAAGACGTCTCCCGACCATCCTGCCTGACCCGACGCTTGATGAAGCGCTCCAGTCGACCCAGATCCATTCGGTTGCCGGTACCCTGCCGCCAAGAACTGCGCTGCTGGCAACACGACCCTTCCGTGCCCCGCACCACACCATTTCGGATGCCGGCTTGATCGGTGGTGGCACCATCCCGGTCCCGGGCGAAGTCAGCCTGGCACATCGTGGCGTCTTGTTCCTGGATGAGCTGCCGGAGTTTCGTAAATCAACCCTCGAAGTGCTGCGTCAACCGCTCGAGGATGGTGAGGTGGTCATCGCACGAGTTGCGGCGACAACCCGCTTCCCTAGCCGTTTCCTCCTGGTCGCCGCGATGAATCCTACCTCGGGACGCTACCACGGCAACGAGTTGGAAGAGGGATCGGTTACAACCGCGCAACAGCGGGCTTACCGTGCCAGGTTGTCCGGTCCCCTGCTGGACCGTATCGACCTGCATGTGCCTGTCCCGGCTGTCAAAGCGGAAGAACTATCGCTGAAGGATGAAGGCGAACCATCCGAAAATATTCGTCAGCGGGTGATCGCTGCACGAGACCGCCAACTGGCGCGCTTCAAGAAGGCGAAAATCTTCTCGAATGCCGAGATGAGCACCCGTCACCTGCGTGAACTCGCAGGTATCACCGAGGAGGCGGAAGCCGCCCTCAAACTCGCCATCCAGCGCCTCGGCCTCTCCGCACGCGCGCACAGCCGTGCGCTGAAAGTGGCCCGTACCATCGCCGACCTCGCCGGGCATGAAAACGTTGGCGAAGCAGATGTTTTGGAAGCAATCAGCTTCCGTGACCTGGACCGTGAAGGTGGAGCATGACCGATAGACCATCCAATATTGTCGACCTGTTGATCGCCCGTGCAAACGGGGACACCGGGGATTCCCCCGCGATTTACTGGGCCGAACGCAGTCTGACCTGGAAAGCTGTGGAACTGGCCGCGCGTGAGGTGGCTGGTGGGTTACAGAACATCGGGATCGGTAAGGGGGACCGTGTTGCGGTCCTGCTGCCCAATGTTCCCCCCTACCTCTTCCTGCAATATGCCGTGCATTTCATTGGCGCGATCCTGGTGCCGATCCACGAACTCACTCCTCCGGATGAACTGAGCTATCTGCTCGAGGACAGCGAGGCGAAAGCGCTCTTTTCGTGGGGGGATTTTCAGGAGCGCATTCACACAGCGATTGAGGGTCACGAAAGCCTGCAGCATCATGTCGTTGTCGGCTCCAGCGGCAGCGACCCCTACGATGTCATCTCGTGGATGGAAGGTGTCGAAGCCTATGAGGGCGAACCCGTTGGCGGGCTTGATGATACCGCGCTGATCCGTTACACCGCAGGGGTCACAGGCCGTCCAAAGGGCGCGATGCTCAGCCACGGCAATATCCTCTATGCGTCAGAAGAGACACACCGTGAGCTGAAGGTACTCGCCAAGGATACCGTCCTCGGCGCGATCCCTTTTTACCACCCTTTCGGCAGCACCTTACAGCTACAGATGTTGCTGCCTTCCGGCGCGGCCCTGTTGTTCCATAATCAGTTCGACGGGGAACGCGCCTTCAACGAAATTCGTGAGAAACGGGCGAGTGTCTTCATCGGCCTGCCGATGCACTTCGCGGCATTACTTGATGCAGCCGGTGAGGAAGAGACACGTACCCTTCGTTTCGCAGTTTCCAGTGGCGGCCCGCTCGACCAAGCCTTGCTCGCACGGTTCGAGCGGCAGTTCAACACTCATATCGCAACCATATACGGCACCTGCGAAACCAGTCCGACGATCGCGATAAATCCAGCCCACCGCGAGGACACCCCTCGTGATGCGCTCGGTCGAGTCTTGTCTGGAACGGATGTCCGCATCGTGGATGAATCCAACGAAGTTGTTCCCACCGGGGAAATCGGGGAAATTGTGGTCAAAGGACCCGGAGTCTTCTCTGGTTACTGGAACCGTCCCAACGCGACATCGCTGGCGATGGATGCCGAAGGGTGGTTCCATTCATCTGATATCGGCTACATGGATATCGATGGCTGGCTTTTTGGCAAGGGCCGTCTGCATGACCGCATCAACAAAGGTGGCTTCTCGGTCTATCCACGTGAGGTGGAGCTGGTGCTGAACGCTCACCCGGCTGTCCATGCAAGTGTGGTGATCGGTGTACCGGATTCGAAAATGGGTGAGGAAATCGCCGCGTTTGTGGTTGCCCGTCCCGATATGTCCGTCGAGGAAGAAGAGCTGAAAAACTACTGCTCGGAACGATTGGCTCGTTTCAAGGCGCCAACTCATGTTATAACTGTAGATGCCATCCCACGATCCCCGAATGGCTCGTTGAAACGCAGAGAATTAAAGGAGCGTTGGCACCAGGAGCACAGTCGCTGATTACGGCAGGAGTTCTAATTCGTACGCCTCGGCATTGTGCCGAGGCGTTCTTAGTTGGTGAGCATCCCGCGAGTCGCGGCTACAGAATCCCGTGCCATGCCCAGAAGCATCTCGACCTTTTCATGATCGTATCCCAGCTCGACAAGGGTCGCAAGCAGCCCGAGGTTGTCTTGCTCAGGTGTCGAAGTGAATCCGTTCTTGAATTTGTAGAGGTTGCAAATCAAGTTGGCAACATAGACCGCATTCTGAATTGTGGTGAAACTGTTATCCTGAACAGGAGTAATGTGGTGACGTCGGACAGCTTTAACGACCTCCGAACTCAGCTTCCAGTGGTGTTCGAGGTACATGGCACCCAACTCGGCATGGTCTAGACCGAAGTGTTCAACCTCGAGCTGATGGTGCGACCTGTCCGATTTGTCCCCCTGCCCCAACAGAATCATGAACTCTTCCGGGATCAACTGGACATAGACCAGCAGCCCGATGTCATGCATAAATCCCGCAAGAAACCCCGCGTCCGGGAGATTTTCATCACCCGTCCCTTTCATCACCACAAGGTTGCGCGTCAGCAACCCGACCGTCAGGGAATGCTCCCAGAATCGAAGGTGAATATCCGGCGGCAGCTCTACGAACATGTCCGGCAGTTTCGCGGCGAATAGCAGATTACGAACGGTCTTGAAGCCAAGCCGCTGAACCGCACGCTGGATGTTGTTGACCGATTGACGGCCACTGCTGTAGAGCGCGCTGTTGGCCAAGCAGAGAACGCGACCGACGATAACCGGTTCCGTTTCGAGCAGGGAGACCACTTCGGACATCTCGGCTTCCTCGCTCATCAGCAATGAGTCGAGTCGAAGGATGATTTCCGGGAGAGCAGGCAGTTCTGTTTCGCTTTGCAGCAGTCGAACGAGAGTATTGCGATTGAACCACCGATTGTTGGTGGTGAGGGGGCCAGTCATTGTTTCCTCGATCCGTTACCCGTCTACAAATGCATCACATGTGGCGAAGATGACAAACATCAACAACAAAACCGTAATAATTACAAGCCTGATTAATCTTAACAACTTACGATGCTTGCACTATCCATCTAACTGACTTGATGTTAAGATACGTTTTGGAAGGAGCTATCCTTGAAGGATAAGGGGGAATTATAACTATTAAGGAATCTATTTAAAGACAGAAAAGGTCCCGTTTTCGGGACCTTCGTTCTGATGCTCTCGAGCAACAGGACCGCTACAGCCCCCCCAGGCTATTTTGAGATGGGAGCGCTGTGAAACCATTCACCATCAGAGGGGAATAACCTTCTCCGCCTTCAACATTGTATCGGTGATCTCGACCATGTTGGATGCTTTTCCCACAACCAACTTTCGTCCCAAATCGAAGTGATTGAGACAGGTTCCGCACGAAAGGATCATGGTGCCACGTTCTTCCAGCTCCTTCAACTCCTGCAGCACGGGCGATCCTTCGCAGGCGAGCCGTACACCCGTGTTGAACAGGACCATGGCTGCAACAGTCTGATCTGCTTGTCCGAGCACCTGCAGGAATGTGGTCATCAAGCGTTTGCCCAGCTCCTCATCCCCCCGTCCCATGCCATCATTCGCCAATTGGATCACAATCATCTGAGCATCCCCTCGCTTTCAATCCAAGGAACCACCATCCCTGGAGGATTGCAGTTTCATCTGTTACTCGTCCAGGACCGCTGTCACCGATTCATGCAGCATCAGGAGACGCCATCCCTCCTGGCGTTTTACCAGGGTCACACTCTGCACCATACCGAAACGAAGGGTCTCATCACCGTAGTCGACATCTTCGGTGAAATAAAAGGCTCCCCACACGATGCGATCATCAAAGGTTTTGAACTCCTGCCACTTCAGGGAGACAGCCAGTGCATCCATTCCGCTGAACACTGCCCCCTGAGCCTCCACATACTCGTCCTTTGAACGGTATCGTTGACCTGTTGCCATGACAAAAAGGGTGCCTACAGAATTGTCGATCAGCCCGGCGAGAGCAGTGGCATCTCGTTCGCCGAAGTGCTTGACCCACTGGTTTACAAAGGTGTCGACCCCTTCAACCTTTTCCGGTGCCGCCTGCGTCGGGGACGATCCGATGAGGACCAAGGCGCAAACTACTATCCCTAAAACGTGTTTCATCTTTCCTTCCAGAAGAAATTGCGGGCCGAAATTCGGCCCGCAATGCTACCTCACAAATCCAGATGCAATCAGTCGATTAGACCATACCTTGAATCCACTTTGACTGCGGTGCCGTGCACGATGGTCTTGTACTTGATGTAAAACCCACCGAAATACTGGGTGATTTCCATGTCGCTATAAACGTTGATCAATGCATTGGCGCCCTCTTTCTTGCTCAATGCATCCTTGTACGCCTTCTCGTAGCTCCCATCGGGTTCGAGGATGATAAATCCACCCAATAACGCGACAGCTTCAGACGACCCGTCCACACGACCGAGGACTTCCATGTCGTCCATCTCGTACTCGAACGATGCCATGTTTGCATTCGGCAGGTTTGCGGTGCAGCCCATGACAAGCATCATCGCGAACAAGCCAAACAGAATCAACCCACGCTTCATGATCCCTCCAATTGATGAGGCAGATCCCTTGTCTGCCCAGAACACTCAAGCAAGCTCTCGTCTTACTTCAACAGAATCAACCGTGTGCGATCAATTTCTGTCTCACCCTTAAGTAAAACGAAATAGGTGCCAGATGCCAGCATCTCCGACGTAAAGCTGACCTCGTGAACTCCAGAAGTCTGTTTTCCACGACTCAGCCAAGCGACCTCCTGACCGAGCATATTTACGACTCGCAGGTCAATGAACATCGGCTGGTCAAGTTGGTAGCGAACGGTTGTCGTTCCGTTAAATGGATTCGGGTAGGCAGGGAGCAGGTTCATTGACCCCGGCAGGGTGACCACCATGTCATCGTTTACACCGTTCAAGCCGATGGGTTCGAATTCGACCGCAAACAGCCCCCCTACACCTGAAGGCAAGTTCAGGAGACGATCCGTTCCATCAAAGTCGAGATAGTCCTCCCCGTCCAGTAGCACGGAAGCGATCCGGTATGCTTCTGGCCGCCAGGCGAGAGGACTAAGGGTGTAGCTGGCATCATCCTGGGCAGAATCAAACTTGTAATAGAGGGTCACATTGCGTCCGTGCACGAAGAGGTTTCCGTAGAGGTAGGTGTAGTACCCGGTTTCGATGGAATGATACGCCGCTTTACCGTTCGACCCCTTCTCGAGTCCCCAGGCCTGCCCCCCATCTCGTGTACGGTCCGAGTAGACATCGCCGTACTCATGATCGACAAAGTGCTCCATGAAGAAGTCAAGGGTCGAGTCGGCCATTTGCAGGTAGCGATCCTCCCCGGTGGTATCCCAGAGCTGCAACCCTGCAACCACCGCCTGTTCCATCTGCCACCATGCTTTAGCTGAATCCTGCAATCCCCACAGCAGCATCTCGCCGGTGGTTCGGTTGTAGTCCTTGAAGGGGCCACCGTACACATGATCGTAGCCCTTTTCGTAGACCTCATCCACCAGCACTTGAGCGTCGGACACGTATCCTGCATTTGGTAACAGTTGATTGATTCGGGCCAGGCACCAGCCTGTTTTCAGCACGTGTCCCATAATGGTCATGGTTTCGCTGCTGTTCACCGACCAATTTGAGAAGAAGTGCTCGGCAAATCCGATCTCCTGGAACGGCATCGAATCGACGAGACGGATACGCATTTCGACAGCCATCTCCTGCAGACGCTCCCGGTAGACTTCGTCGCCTGTCATCAGGTAGAGGTAGAGCAGGTGGGTGGTTACTGCATCAACTGTCGCATTGAACGACTTTTTCTGCGGATTGGTCGTGTCCCGGTTCACCAGATCGAAATAACCGTTGATACCGTCACGATCATCCCAGAGATGCTCCTCCATCCAGTTGTACCCGGTTTCTACCCACTCCAGGTGGGCCGGGCGCCGAGTAGCCTCGTACATAGCGACGGGGCCGAGCAACGCATAGTGCTGGTAAAAAGCAGTCTTCTGATCGTTTGGATTGGTAGGTGTCCCGGCATCAGAAACCCCATTGAACCACCCGCCATACTCGCTGTCCCAGGCCGTTCTGTACTGAAAGGCCAACGCTGAATCCGCCATCTCAAGGTAGAGTTCATCCCCTGTCATCATGAAGGCACGTACGAACCCATAGGCATCGCGTGACTGGGAAATCATGTTTTTCTCGGTACCCCAATTGCTGAGCACCGTCCCATCACGGTCCACGTTCGTATGGAATCCACCCTGTTGCTGGTCGAAGGCGATCAACCAGAACGTCGCACAACTGTCGACATACCCAATGGCGAGATCGGGGTCGACGAGATAGGGCGACGACACCTGGTACTGGGCATGAAGAGGGACGGCAGCTACCAGGAGCAAAAACATGAAAAACAGGATCGTACGCAGCATCATTTTTCCAATCGTATTGTCCAAACGTCGGTCACAAAGGTAACACCTACACAGGTGCACTTACACTTCTCCTGGGAACGCATCTGGACACGGTCCTGCTACGATTGCCCATTCTACCCAGTACAGATATCGCAAAAGAGAGCCATAGAGACAGACCTGTTGTAACTCTCTATCTCTTGTCATACGTTACCTGTGACTATTTTACAAATTCCGTCATTGAGATATAGAGGTTGCTATGCCGCGAGAATTCAGCAGCGAAGATCGAGAGAGGATTCGCATCAGCCTTCTCCGTGAAGGAAAGGAACAGTTTATCCAGTATGGGATTCGAAAAGCACGGGTTGAGGAGATTGCGGAAGCGGTCGGCATCTCAAAAGGCTCCTTCTACAACTTCTTCAGGTCGAAGGAAGAACTGTATACGGTGATCCGTGAGCAGGAAGAAGAGGAAATGAAGACTCGGTTTATCACACGGGTCTTCCCCGACGGCAATGTCACCAGAACATCCCTGGTTGCTTTCCTCAAAGGTGCCCTCGAAATGATGGGTGAATCGCCTTTCCTCTCGCTCCTGATGCGTCCCGGCGAACTCGAGTACCTGCTGCGAAAGGTTTCCCCCGAGTGGCTGGAGAAGCATCGCAAAGAAGATCGTCAATTCTTGCTCGACCTGATCAAGGGTTGGCAAGATCAGGATGCAGTCCGAACGGACCTGACCGTAGAGCAGATCGCCGACATTATTACCTCTCTTGTGGCCATCCCTATGCAACGTGAGTTACTGGGACTCGAACAATACGACGAAACCCTCACCCTGCTGGCGGAAATGGTAGCTGATGGATTGATGCACAAGGGAGGCCAGTCATGATCCGTGTAAATCAGCTGTCCTACACCTACCCGACAGGAAACACTCCTGCAATCCACGAGATGGATTTTCAGGTCCAGGCGGGTGAAATTTTCGGTTTTCTTGGTCCCTCTGGTGCGGGGAAAAGTACCACCCAGATGGTCCTCATCGGCCTCCTGAAAGGGTATGGTGGCCAAGTCGAAATCGATGACCGTGAGCTGAGCTCCATCCATTCGGATTACTACGAATCAATCGGAGTCGCTTTCGAATTCCCCAACCTCTATCTCAAGCTGTCGGCTCTGGAAAACCTGCGTTTTTTCAAAGATCTCTATCGGGGCGAAACAGAGAATCCTGAGGAGCTGCTCGAGATTGTGGGCCTCGCAGCTGACGCGAACAAAAAGGTCGGCGAGTTTTCGAAGGGAATGAAAATGCGCCTCAATTTCGTCCGCGCCTTCCTCAACAAACCATCGCTTGTTTTCCTCGATGAGCCGACATCCGGCCTTGACCCTACCAATGCAAAAACGGTCAAAGAGTTCATTCTGATGAAAAAGAGGGAAGGTGCGACCATCTTCCTGACCACACATAACATGCACGATGCCGATGATCTCTGCGATCGTGTGGGTTTCATCGTTGATGGCCAACTGCGCATCATCGACTCACCACGTAACCTGAAGCTGGATCACGGGAAGAAGCGTGTCCGTGTGGAGTATCGCACCAATGGCTCATTGGATCGTACCGAATTCGACCTCGCTTCCCTGGGTAGGGAACCCAGTTTTCAGGAGCTGCTCCAATCGGGGAAAATAGAAACCATTCACAGCCTTGAAGCAACCCTGGAGGAGGTGTTTATCGAGGTGACGGGTCGGAGGTTGGCATGAGACGACTCCTCACCCTCCTGCGTCACGATATCCGTCTCCAGTGGCGTCACGGCTTTTACGGGGTCTACATCGGCCTGACTGCAATCTATATCCTTGCCTTGCGAATGATTCCCGATGTGGCTCGCGACCAAGTCTTCACCCTGGTTCTCTTCAGCGACCCGGCGATGATTGGCTTTTACTTCGTAGGTGGGTCGGTGCTTCTGGAACGCGACCAGCGAACGGTAGAAAGCTTGTTTGTGACTCCGATTCGCACCTGGGAGTATTTGGCATCGAAGGTAGTATCCCTCACCCTGATCGCCCTGTTGTCAAGCACCTTGCTAGCGGTGGGGGTGTACGGAATCCGTTTTCATGGCATCTCACTCCTGCTCGGCGTTGGGTTGACATCAGTGGTGTTTACCCTCTTCGGACTGACCCTCGTCTCCTTCGCACGATCGCTAAACCACTATTTCTTGCTCTCTGCTGGCTACATGATCCTTTTCGTCCTGCCTTTCCTGAGCTGGTTCGGTCTGCTGCCCTTCTGGATATCCATCCCCTTCCCTACCACCGCTTCTCTTGTGTTAATCGATTGGATACGGAGCAAACAGAGTGTCGGGCTAGTCCTTTACGGTATCGGAGGGATGGCAGTTTACACCCTGATCGCGTGGCACTGGGCCTCGAACTGGTTTGAATCGAAACTGGTTTTCAAGACAGGGAGGATTCAATGAAGGCGATCCTCGCCATGGCACGATTGGACCTGAAGACGGTTTCTCGTGACAGCACCCTGATCATCCTCTCCCTCGCTCCAGTCCTGATCGCGATGCTCATTCGCTTCGGTCTGCCTGCCCTGTTGCATTTTCTGCCTGACGAGTTTGTGCTTGCGGACCATGCCCCCTTCATCCTCAGTGTCCTGCTTCTTTTCCCGCCGATGCTGCTGTCGATGATCGCTGGCTACACATTGCTGGATGACCGGGACGCCAACCTGCTACTCTACCTCGATGTGACCCCGCTGCGACGGACAGGCTACCTTTCATTCCGCATGATCGCGCCTGTACTGCTGTCGTTCCTCTACGGCTTCCTGATGAGCTATGGGACCGGTCTCTACACCCCACCGATGGGCAAGATGTTCTTGATGCATCTGATGGCAGGGATGGAGGCACCAGTCGGTTTGTTGCTGATGGCGGGTTTGGCGGGGAACAAAGTCGAAGGGTTGGCGGTTGGGAAATTCCTCTCTCTGATGAGTGTCGCCCCGTTCGCCGTCTATTTCCTGCCGGGCTTCTGGGCTTACAGCGGCCTGCTGCTTCCGCAAGGTTGGGTGAGTTACTCAATGCTCGCTGATGGAACAACCAGCTTCCTGCTTCGCTGGACCGGGGGCATCATTGTCCACCTCATCTGGATCGGGGTCACGTACCGTTGGTTCCTGAAGCGGATCGGTTAAGGCAAAACAAGCCGATCGTTCATTTTGCTGCATTCTTCAGGTCGATGTAGCGGTTTGAGTGACATGATTCATTTTGGAGAGACATCAGTACTCAGCTAAGTGCATGTCCACGATTCTCTTCCGATACGTATTAAATTAGGGGAGGTAAACCTTTTTACAGGTGTCTGATTTGCACGAGATGTGTCATCTAATTCGAGATCTGTGTGATTCTGACCGAAATTGCACCCCTCTCGCCGTTTTTCGCATCAGGAGCCGACAAGGAGATCAACCCGATGCGAACGTTTATTGCCCTGTTTATCCTTTTCACACTCGTTGCAGTCTGTTCCGCATCCGAAATCCACACAGCATGCACGGCGGGCGACCTGGATCGGGTCAAGGCTATTCTCGCCGAAGAACCGAACGCTTTGACAGCACCTGACGAGAATGGTTATTCACCCTTGCACAAGGCCAGCTACTCGGGTCAACTCGAATTGGCGAGATGGCTGATCACTCAAGGTGCAGATGTAAATGCAGTTTCCAACGCCCACTCCACTCCGCTGCACGGTGCTGCGTTTTATGGCCACCCCGAGGTCGTGCGACTGTTGCTCGAAGCAGGAACAGACCCGTCAACCGCGAATGATTACGGTTGGATTCCTTTGCTTGCCGCTGCGGGCGGATTAAAATGGGATGTGGTCGACATCCTGATCGAAAATGGTTCCTCAATCACAACTGTGAATGTGGACAGTAACTCCATCGGTCACTATGCCGCAATCGGCAATAATCCCGAAATGCTGGACCGTTGGCTGGAAGCTGGGGGTGACCTGGATCAGCCGAACGCCCGTGGTCAAACACCTCTCTATTTCGCCGTACAGGGTGGATCAGTTGAGCTCACGCTGGACCTGATGAATCGAGGTGCCTCGGCGTCTCCTATGGAAGACAGCTGGACGGCCCCGATCATCGCGGCCATCCAGGGCGAACATCCTGGCTTGCTGGGGGTACTGCTGGAACGCGGGGTAGATCCCAACCTCGAGGGAATCCCGACCGACTACCCCGCTCTTCGCTTGGCCATCCAACGTGACAACCGTGAACTAGTCGAACTCCTTCTCGCTTACGGCGCGAATCCGGACCATCTTACTACGAACGGCGAACCCTTAATAAACTGTCTCGCAAGGCGAGAGTCAGCCGTCGAGCTGTCCAATCTGGTGGTTGACAAGGCACGTCATCTTGATGCTTCGGACAGCCTCGGAATTACCCCACTGCACTCCGCATCCATTTCAGGGAATCTCGCTGTTGCAGAGGAGCTCCTGCATAAAGGAGCGTCGATTGCGCCTCGTGATCAACGGAGCTACACACCCCTCGATTATGCCGTGCAGTATGGCAACTGGGATGTAGCAAGCCTGCTGTCCGCGAACCTGCCGCCCGAAGACCGGGTGGAGACAAACCAACTGCCCCCTTCTGAGTTGACATCACCCCTGCAACCCGGCGAAGCACAACTTTGGTACACGGGACATTGCGGATGGGTTGTGAAGACAAGCCATCATCTCCTCGTCTTCGATTACTGGGAAGAAGGGATCCAGCCAGGGACCCCGGGCATCCGCAACGGTCATCTTTCGACCTCAGAGCTCGCGAACCAGGATGTGATCGTCTTCGTCTCCCATGAGCACGCTGACCATTTTGATCCAGCCATCTTCACGCTTGCGGATTCTCTCGATCAGGTGACCTACGTCTATGGCTGGGAACCTGAGCTCAATCCTCCGAACCCCGAGACAAACGAGCCGGGCGGACCCTATTCAGGACCGGAGTATACCTACATCCCAACTCGCGAAACGCAAATCGTGGACGGGCTTCGCATTACCACGATTGCCTCGGTCGATGGCGGACAGGCATTCATGGTTGATGGAGATGGTCTCGTGATCTATCATGCGGGAGATCATGCCGGGTGGGCTGAAGGGCGGGAAAATGTCTACACCGACGAGATCGACTTCCTCGCACAACAGTACTCGGCAGTCGATCTTGCCTTCCTGAATGTCACTGGTTGTCGTTTCAGCGCCCTCTGCCCACTTGAGGACAGCAATAGCTATTTCATGACACATATCCGTCCGGCAACCTGGGTTCCGACTCATGGCCTGTACAACGAGCAGGCGTATGACCAAGCCGTTCTCAGCATGAAAGAAAAGGGATTTGACCTCCCAGCCTTCTGCCCGGACCATCGCGGAGACCGTTTCCACTACCTCCGGGATCAACAGACCTTTCTGAACTAGCAAGGACGATCTACAAGAGGCCCAGGTGAACGTTCACCTGGGCCTCTTTGCATGATCTCAACAGTTATCCCTACTTCAGCAGCACCACTTTTCGCGCCTCGAACGCAGTCGTCCCCTGCACCCGGACCACATACATCCCAGCGCTCAACTCGCTACCATCGAGGGCAAGCCGATGCCTGCCAGGAAGAGCTTTCCCCATGTCCAAAGTTTTTACGTTTCGACCCAGCATGTCGAAGAGGGTGACCGTCACGTAATCCTGTCTCTTCAGTTCCAGTTCAATCGTGGTCATCGTGTTGAAGGGATTTGGATGGACGGCGAGACCAAATGTACCGGGGATCGCGGCTGGTTCCGCCACGGATGCATCCGACGGGAATTCGCAGGTTTCGTAGGCACCTGCCTCCGTGCAGACGACCACGTTGACACAGTTTACGAGCATGTACGAAAACATGTTAACCGTCCTGCTTGGCAGGTCGTCATTCATGCCCTGAAAGACGCCATCCGAGGGACGGTAGGCTTTCACTCCCTCCATGTGGCCATCCTCACCATCCCACCCGCAAATGAGCAGATTGTACGCACGGGTCAAGTCCACAAGGCCATAGGAGGCGTAGATAAGGGTCCAGGAATCCCCGGAATCAACCGATTTCCATAGCCCAGACTCCTCGCTTTCACCCGGAAGAGAGGCATAGAGTGCGCCATCCGGTCCTGGCATCAGGGCAACGAATGGCTTGTTGTCGCCATCTGACACGATCCAATTTTCGCCGCCATCAGTGGAGAAATAGATCCGTCCCCCATCGGTGGCTGTTGTGACAATCAACCGTGATCCGTAGGCGGTCATCGCCAGCACGGATTGGCCGGAGAAGACGTCGAGATCGGTCCAGGTTTCAAAATCTTCCGAATAGGTCAAACCTTCTTCGTAGCCTAGATAGAGACCATCCCCAATTTCGGCGAAAAACCTCGGACGCATCGCATAGGCCAGCAGTTCGAAACCGTTCTCCTCTGTCGGATAACGGTAGATGCCGTCCGAATCAGTCCTGTCGCCAAAGGCCATCAAGACGGTCGCATCGTCCCAAGGGTACCAGGCGGCAATGGCGGGCAGGTCAGGAGTATTTTCCATCAGGACATACTCCTCCATGTCGGTCGAAACCCAGACACCCTCGTCCGTCAACAGGAATTCAGTGTAATCGTCGATGAGGGTGCCGACATAATCGTTCACCTGAACATTTTCCGGGCCGATCTGGCCCCAGAAAATGGCAGAGGCGTGGCTGGTCAGCAGGAGGGAAAATAGCAAGACAATGGGGGATCGGAAGAGCCGTATCGAGTTAACACTTGTACCATGTTTCATAAAAGTATCCTTTCAATGCGGGCGGGCTAAGTTCCTGCAATTTAATCACTCCTGCGGGGATGTCATCCTCTTCTTGTCCTACTTCAGCAGGACAACTTTCTGCACAATTCTCTGATAGTCCGTCACAAAGACGACGAAATACATCCCCGCCCCGACACTCCGGCCATCCAATGTGAACCGGTTACGGCCTGCATGGACCTGACCGCTGTACAGGTCTGCCACCAGACGTCCCTCGACCGAGTAGAGGAGCAATTTCACCCCCCCGGATCTCGGCAGGACAACATCGACCACAGCAGCAGCATTAAAGGGATTGGGATGCACGGCAAGGGTCACATTTTTCGGTTGAACCGGATTTGGCTCGACCCCCACTTCCGGGAAGTCGCATGTCATGTACGCGCCGCTGTCCGTGCAGGCGACCACGTTGATGCAGTCGATAAAATCGTTTTGCGCGAGATGGTTCACATTCAGGCAGGGAAGATTTTCGTTCAACGAGACCAGTTGGGAAGTCGGGGCATGGTAGATTTGGACCCCGCTGGTATCGCCATACTCACCATCCCACGCAATCACCGGATCGTACATGCCGTAATGCAGGTCGACCATGCTTAGCGAGTAAAAAACCACCGTCCAGGTCTGGCCATGATCAGTGGATTGATAGAGTCCGGAGGATCTGCTGTCGCCCCCGTACGTCGCATACCAGGTCTCATTATAACGGGGTAGAATCGAGTTAAAATGCAGCCCTTCCTGGGCTGGGCCGGTCCAATTGATCCCTCCATCGTCCGATGTAAACACCCCGTCCGACCAACCGCCTTCAGCACAGACGGCATAGAGATCACCCTGGCTGGCCATCGCAGTAACATTTTGCAGGTGGAAGGGGTCGAGATCGACCCATGTCTCCAGGTCGGCGGAGTACTTCAAACCCTGGGCATAGCCCACGTAGAAGCCGTTCTCACTCCAATGAATAAATGCAGGCAGATAGATCCACTCCAGCACCTCAAACGTCCCCGATTCCCCTGTATAGAGGTAAATACCATCGGAGAAACTGCCATCCCCGAACAGGACAAGCAGGCTGTCGTTCCAGAGATACTGGCCCGCAATCGCAGGCAGGTTCACCGTTTCCTCGATCCGTTCCCAATCCTCACCAAACCCGCCGTAAATACCTTCATCGGTCAGCAGCATCTCCGTGAAACCACCGAAACCGGTTGAGACATAGTCATTCACCGAGAGCGTATCGGGACCAATCGCAGCCCACTCTGTGGCATGCGATGGCAATGAGATCAGTAGAAACAGCAGGGCTAAAACGGACAGAGTGCGGGGCCAGGCCCATCGAAGCAAACAGATCATCGTAACGTCCCCCCAGAAGGGACTCCCTCCCCCAACGAAGCATCTATAACATACAATGCCGCATGCACCAAATGTCACGATTTTGTCACACAAGTTGTTGGTTCTGGCTCGGTTGCTCTCGAAGTCAACCGGGTTACTTCACCAACGTCAACCGTGTTGTGGTGACATCGCCGGGTGAGGTCAGGCGGAGGAAATAGGTTCCAGAGGCCATGCCGTTGGAGACGAGTGCGATATCGTGCTGACCTGCGGACTTGTGGCCCTCTTCGAGGGTCCTCACCAGACGGCCCTGCAGATCGTAGAGCTCGACCTTGATCTCACCCGGCTTCGCGAGGGTGTAACGGATGCGGGTCTGATCGTTGAAGGGGTTCGGGTAGTTGGTGATCATGTCATGGTCGAGCGGAATCGGTGTAATCGGCCCCTCACCAACTGCCAGTTCGGAGGCCGGCATCCAGCACAACCCGACCCCCGTCGACAACCACACTCGATCTCGCCACGGATCGTATTGCAGGCTGCCGATAAAGGGATGATACTCCGCATAGGGAATCGTCAGTGGGCGACGAATCCAGGTTTCACCCATGTCCTCACTGATCAGTAAATCGGTTTCTGCATTGTGATTGGTATATGTTGTCACTACCCGTTCTCTCGATCCCGGAACAAGAATAAAGGTTCCATTCACCTGAAGGTCATGCTGGACAATCCTCCATTGATCATCAATATATGTGTAGATTTTATACGAATCCTGATCGAGGTAGACTGCAACGATTAATCGCTCTGAGTCGAGTGGATAATGCATTGCAAACCCATCTTGAAAATTAAGATCCTCCCACTCCAAACCGTCATTGTTTGACCGAAAAATGCGACTGATCCCATGATGAAATTGCCTGATATAGAGTGTTGTGTCCCTGTTTTTGAAATCGTAGACGCCGGATGAAGACCCCGGAATCGAACCACCTTCAGTCCAAGTGTGTGCTGTATCTGTTGACACGAAAAAACGGACCCCGGACTCAGAATGACAAAGCGTATACAACCTTGCTTCATCTTCACCTTGCCAGCTTCTGTAATGCGTAGTCCGATATGGCATTCGGTCAGCCAACTCTTCCCAAGATTGTCCAAGATCATCACTTTTTATCGTTGACCAGCTGACCGATTCGCCTTCCACATCAATAATCTGAACCCCTGTCACAATTGTAGAACCATCTGCAAAAACAACTGGGTAGGGTTGAAATAATTCGCTATTGATGACAGGTATTGAAAAGGTGGTCGTTTCACCAGACTCGAAAAAAAACTGCTGAAGCATGTATCCATCACCCGTTTGGACAATCTGCTCTGGAAATACCTTGAAATGCATGCGGGTTCCAGTCTCGGGTCTTTGAATGTGCTCCCATGTTATCCCGCCATCTGAGGTTGAATAGATCCCCCAATCACGAATGCTAACATAGATCAAATGACTAAAAGGATTGCTTGATAATTCCATTATCTGTGTGGCACCATCGGGCAACCCTTCCTCACACCGATTAAAAGTCACTCCGTAATCTGTAGAACGGTACACCCCCTTTGCGCTTGAACCAATTACTAGAACTGTACCTGGAAAGTTGGCTGTCTCCACCAACCTGGTGGGGATGAATCCAAAGGGGAGATTTCCGCTGTAAAAGGTTCCCGTTACACCATCATCTTCAGACATAAAAAGGCCATTCACCAAATCAGCCTCCCCGTCTCGTGTCGCACGAAGCGAAAGAAGCAAATGCCCATTCGACAATTTGATCATATCAGTAGTGACTATTTGTGAATAGTCTAAATCTGAAATCGAACTATAATTTAAGGTACTCGCCCAGTGTTCCCCTCTATCATCACTTCTTCGAATTAATCGATTTAGTGGGTTATTAATCAATTCGTTGTCCAATACGATTCCGGAAGCCCACAGACGGCTATCGTCATCAGGATCCTGAAAAAACGAAGAGATTGTGTAACTTACTGAATCAATAGGTATCTTTTCCCATGTTCTAGCTCCATCTTCTGTTCTAAGTAGATATACAGGATTTATATACCATATTCTATTATGATTACGTCCGTCAAAAGTCATTCTTCTTGGAAGATAAACGTATAGTCCATCTTCGACCCAATCAGCAATATATCGGTTCCACGTGATTCCACCATTGAAGGTGTAACAGAACCGTAGTGAATCGTGCAATACATTCGCACCACTTAGAAAGATTGTATCCGCCTCCGCATCAATGGTGAATGCATCGTCGTAGCGATTTATTCCTTCAGGCAACCATGGATTTACGATTTCCCAATTTGCTCCACCGTCATAGGATAGAGCATATCCACTCTCTCCGTTTCCAAGCAGAATTTTTTGCTCATCTGCACTACTAACCAAAACACTTGGAATTACAGAACTGGCTGGTATTCTCTCCCAACTATTACCGACACTGGCCCCAACAATTATCGTCGCAGAAGCCACAACTATTTTCCAGGTGCGATTCATCATCCGTAAGCTCTGTTTTATGGTATAACATAGATACGTCCGGGTTCTAGGAACTTAGGAACCCGGACGTAAAATTACTCTTTCAGGTCACTCAAGATGAAGAATGATTTCCGCATTCGTTTCCTCGTCATTGAAGTAATTGTTATCAAAAACGGTAACGGAAAACTGAGGATTATTGTTTGCCGCTACTCCAGATCGTGTTCCATCAACTGAAACTAGTCCACCTGAGCCCTGGGTGATACCATTGTGATAACTACCTGTTATCGTTACGCCAAGAACTGGATCACCATCATTAATATAGATGGCATCCGTATAGGCAAAAAATATCGGAGTTTCACCCGCATTAGAGTATGCATTAAGTGTGATGGACAGATCGAGATCCGTAAACGGTCTTTCAGGTATGTTCAGGGTAGGCTCATCGCCGTAGACCGTATGTTCGTAATGATATAGCGGATCCGGCGGTGGCGGTGCAGCGATGGAAGTACTGGCTACAAACAGCAGGACAAACAGGACGAGGAACATCGAGGTGCGTTTCATACTTCCCCCTCTTCTCTATGATTAACGAGTCCCCATGACTCGACAAAAGCAGCCTGATTGCTCGCCCACGATACGTATAATTCGTACTCCCTGCCTTTATCCTAAAAAAAAAAATTGACTTCCGTCAAGCTCCATGCAACTTCTTTCACATTTTGTCCATCCTATGCTCCTCTCGAGTCAAGATAGCGACCAGATTGTGCAACCTGTCATACAGTACTGCAAAACAACTAAAAACGGCCCGCATCCTAAGATGCGAGCCGTTTCCGTGTGACCCCAAGGGGAATCGAACCCCTCTTGCCGGGATGAAAACCCGGTGTCCTAACCGATAGACGATGGGGCCGCCTTACAAAAATTCGGGACTAACGTCCAGCCAGCAAACTACAAAAAGAGGGTCCGCAGCGGGACTCGAACCCGCGGCCTCCTGAGCCACAGTCAGGCGCTCTAACCAACTGAGCTATGCGGACCATGCGGCAAACACAACATCCATTCTGTCAACCGGGGCCGCCTGCCTGCAGCTGTTCCCCGTGGTACGCCAGCAGGGACTTGAACCCCGAACCGCCGGCTTAGAAGGCCGGTGCTCTATCCAGTTGAGCTACTGGCGCATTCCGCCGCGGGTCGCGCCGCGCTTGTCTTGGTCGACGGTCACAAGCTCCCGCCGCACCCGGTCGGGGCGACTGGATTCGAACCAGCGACCCCCTGCTCCCAAAGCAGGTGCGCTACCGGACTGCGCCACGCCCCGTTGGTAGGGCACCAGGCCCGCTGAACGTGACCCCAAAAATACGAGACACGACCCTGTCAGTCAAGGGGCCTCTCCCCCACTTCGAGCACATTTTCAGGCGTCATGGAAACAAAAAACGGGCGCTTGCGCGCCCGTATCAAGCTCGTATATACAAAGATTTACGCAACCGCGCCCTTACCCGCGAAGAAATTCGCGACCTTGGTCGCCAGCTCGGTACCGACACGAAGCTGCGCTTCGCCGGTAGCTGCGCCGATGTGCGGAGTAACCGACACCTTCGGGTGGTTCACCAGGTCAGCATTCGGAGTGGGCTCGTTGTCGA
Source organism: bacterium (assembly GCA_020444265.1). Lineage (GTDB taxonomy): Bacteria > Electryoneota > Electryoneia > Electryoneales > Electryoneaceae > JAHLLH01. Next base: position 319,284 of record JAHLLH010000003.1, on the reverse strand, counting down.
ACGTATCAAGTCCAGCGCCTGCGATCTTGCCCGAGTTGAGCGCATCCATCAGGGCTGCTTCATCGATCACGCCGCCACGGGCGCAGTTGATGATGTAGGCGCCATCTTTCATCTTCGCCAGCAGGCCGGCATCGATGGTGAGGGCGTTCTTGTTCGGCACATGCAGGCTGACCAGATCCGCCTCACCCAGCACGTCCTCGAGGGCCTTCATCTGGACCGGCAGGTCTGTCTTTACATCGATGACATCGTACGCCACCACCCGCATACCGAGCGCGATGGCCTTGCGTGCCAAAGACTGACCAATTCGTCCGAAACCAACCACACCAAGCGTCTTCCCGGCAAGCTCGAAACCCTTGTAGGCTTTCTTGTTCCATTCGCCTTTGCGCATCGTGACATTTGCAGCGGCAACGTTCCGTGCCAACGCGAACATGTGGGCGATCGCCAATTCAGCAACACTGTCCGACGAGGCTGCCGGAGTGTTGACCACTTCAATGCCCTTCGACTTGGCGTAATCGACATCGATGTTGTCCAGCCCGACACCGCCACGGCCGATCAGCTTCAGGTTCGGAGCAGCATCAATGTGCTCCTGCCGCACCTGGGTCGCGGAACGGACAAAAATTGCATCATAATTGCCCAGCTCGGCCACGAGGTTTTCCTGCGGAACCTTAGTCATCTCGAGCTCATGGCCCGCGTCACGCAGCATCTGCGCGCCGGATGCTTCCATCCCGTCGTTTACCAGAATCTTCGCCATCGTTCTATCCCCTTTTGTGCAAGACCCGATCCCCGTGGGGACCGGGTCCCACCGGTCGATCAATTGTACGTTTCGTGGGCAAATCAGCCGTTACGCTTCATGAAGCCCTTCATGAAGTTGATAACCGCCTCCACAGACTCGACGCCGTTCGCGTTGTACATCGAAATGCGCAGACCGCCGACGCTACGGTGTCCCTTGAGGCCGATGAATCCAGCAGCCTTGCCCTCGTTGACCAAACGTCCCTCGAGCTCCTCGGTCGGGAGACGGAAGCAGACGTTCATCCAACTGCGGGATTCCGGGGAGACCGGGCAACGGAAAAATTCGGGATTCTCTTCAAAGAAACCGTACAGCATGTCCGCCTTCGCACGGTTGCGCTGTTCCATCCCGGCGACTCCGCCCTTCTCCTCGACCCACTTCAGCACTTCGCCCATCAGGTAGATGGCGAAAGTCGGGGGAGTGTTGTAAAGGCTGTTCTTATCGACGTGAGTCTTGTAGGACAACATTGTAGTGACAGCATCGTGCGCGGTGGCGTAGAAATCGTCACGCAGGATCACGAGGGTGACGCCCGAGGGGCCGAGATTCTTCTGCGCACCGGCATAGATCATCGAGAATTGCGACGCATCCATCGTGTGGGAAAGGATATCAGAAGACATATCTGCGATCAGAGGCGCATCCACCTTCGGGAACTCGAAGAACTGGGTACCCTTGATCGTGTTGTTGCTGGTCACATGGACATAGGCGGCATCTTCGGTCAGCTGCAGCTCGTCCTGAGTCGGGAGACGCATGAAGTCAACGGTGTTGCCATCGAATGCCACATTCACATTCCCGAACTTCTGCGCCTCCTTGATTGCCTTGGTGGACCAGGTGCCGGTGTTGATGTAGTCGGCGGTCTGATCCTTATTCAGGAAGTTCATCGGCAGCATGCCGAACTGGGTGCTCGCACCGCCCTGCAGGAACAGGACATGGTATTCATCGCCCAGGTTGAGCAGGCTTTTGACCCGTGCAATCGTCTCGTTGTGGACCGCATCAAATTCCTTGGAGCGATGCGACATCTCCATCAGATTCATCCCGGAGCCCTGGAAATTGAACCATTGCTCCTGGACACGCTCCAACACTTCCAGCGGAACCGCAGCCGGACCAGCATTGAAGTTGTACACACGGTTGTGTTTCAGCTCGCTCATCGTTTCCTCTTCTCTGCGCATCGGTGCAGGCACCGTAACGCGTTCATCTGTTCTCGTTCGGGGTACACGCTGGGATCGTCCAGGGTTCCGATTGAGACTCAGTCTCCAATTTCATGAATCACAAGGCCCGAACGAAGTTTCGGCTCGAACCAGGTGGACTTCGGCGGCATGATCATGCCAGCATCGGCAATCGCCATCAGCTGCTCGATCGTGGTAGCGTGCATGCTGAACGCAACCGTCATCTCGCCGCTGTTTACACGCTTCTCAAGCTCACCCAGGCCACGAATGCCACCGACGAAGTCAATCCGCTCGTCGGTCCGTGGATCGCCAATGCCGAGGACGGGTGCAAGCAGGTTGTTCTGTAAAATGGCGACGTCGAGGCTGTTGACGACATCCTTCGCATCGAAGCTGCCATCCTTCGCTTCCAGGCGGTACCACTGACCATCGAGGTACATCCCGAAGGTCTTCGTACTCTCCGGCTCGAACGCCTTGTCCGCCGGGGCAACCATGAAGGATTCGGCCACCTTCGCGAGGAAGGCATCCTTGTCGAGTCCGTTCAGGTCGGTCACCACACGATTGTAGGGCAGGATCATCATCTGATCGTGAGGGAAGATGACGGTCAGGAAATAGTTCCAGGGTTCGCTGCCTGCGTACTCGGGACGATCCTCACGGCGCTGCTTGCAAACAATCTGCGCCGAGGCGCTGCGATGGTGGCCATCCGCAACATACAATACGGGGACCTCGTCGAAGAGGCGCGCAATCGCTTCGATCCGCATCTTCGAGCCAACCACCCACAGCGTGTGCTGGATACCATCGGGCGAGGTAAAATCGTACTCCGGTTCCTTCTGCTGGATCTCGTTGAACAGGGTATCGATCTCTTTGCTCGCCTTGTAGGTCAGGAAAACCGGTCCCACCTGGGCGCCGAGGGCGATCATGTGGTTAACACGGTCCTTTTCCTTCTTCGCACGGGTCAACTCGTGCTTCTTGATCTTGTCGTCGATGTACTCCTGTACCGAAGCAGCCGCGACAAGACCGACCTGGCGATGGTCGCCCATCTTTTGCGCGTAAAGGTAGAAAGAGGCGTTCTCATCAGATTTCAGAATCCCATCAGCCTTGAGCTTGTCAAGGTTGCGACGACCTGTTTTGTAGACTTCCGCATCGTAGGGATCGTGATCCGCGGGGAGATCGATTTCCGGCTTGTTGACATGCAGGAAGCTGATCGGGTTGCCCTGCGCCATCTCACGTGCTTCTTCCGTGTTCAGCACATCGTAAGGTGGCGACGCGACCTTTTCGGCGATCTCTTTGGGTGGACGCAACCCGAGGAAAGGCTTGACTATGGCCATGACGGACGTTCTCCTGCGCTAGCCTGTTCGGTGTGACCTGAGAGAAACCAAAGCCGAACCATGCACTCCCTCACCGGGGGTGCCGCGTACGGCCCTCGTTCCAGCCATCACAAAGTTTCCATAAGACGAGGTGGCTACCAGCGCGGAACACCGGAAATAACCGGAACAACACCCCCCGCGAGAGCCACCTCCAGTTCTGTGTGAAAGTACGAGATTCGCGCAACCGTTTCAAGCCTCCCCGAGAAGGCTCGAAAGCGCATACCTACTGGAATAGGGCGATCTCAGGGTGTCTATCAAGACCCAAAGATCGGGTGGTCTGGGTCTTCAGCCCCGGGTTTCATCAGGCAGACCTGCACAACGGGGCAGAACATAGGACCAATAGAAAAACCAGATTAAACCCTCGCATGGAGTTGCCGCGTCAACGAAATCGCATTTAGTCAGACATCCTCGTCTGACAGAAAAATGCGTCAGGCTTGGGGGCCTGACGCAACGGTAGTAAGGAAGCTAGTGGGCAATCGTTACGCCACCAGACTAAGCAACCATGCCGTCCCAAAGGCGGCCACATTCCCCACCGCGTAGCCGATCAATGCCATCAGGATTGAGACGGGTACGAGACGTTCATCATGGTAGGCGGCGACGATCGGTGCCGAAGCAGCTCCGCCGATATTGGCGGCGGAACTGATCGCGGCGGTGTGGATGTCGATGCGGAAGAGTCGGGCTGCGAGCAGGATGAAAGCGCCGTGGATGAAGATCCAGATGTAGGCGCCCGCAACAAAGGGAAGTGCCTGCCCGGCGAGGCCTGCGACGACGGTCTTTGCCCCCATGCGGCTGACAAAGAGGTAAACCAACGCCATCGCCAGTTCATGGCTGCCCGGGATTTTCCGTGCCCCGGTGAACGAGAGGGCGATACCACTAATCGTCACCAGCAGGATCTGGTAGGTCTTGGCCGTAAAGACCGGCGGAAGCGGGGTCAGCACGGAGGCGATCTGCTCCGACAACCAGGCCACTCCAAACCCGATCGCTATCAGGTAGAGCAGGTGACGCATCTCAGGAGCAGGTTTCTCAACGACCATCTCATCAGCCAGGGATTTCATTCGGTCGAGGTGGGCATCGCTGACACCCGTAAACTTGTGGAAGACCTTGGCAAGGGATTTCGCATTCAGCAGGAGCGGCAGCCAGATCAGGTAGACGAGGTTGTCTGCAATGACCGCCAGCCCGAAGTTGGTCCCGCTGGTGCCGATCCCCTCCGCCACCGCTGCCATGTTGCCGGTGCCGCCAATCCACGATCCCGCCAACGCACCATAGCCGGTCCAGGCATCTGGCTCGAGCCACCCTTTGACCACCATGTAGGCAATCGGCGCACCGACGACCACACCGAGGGTCCCGATCAGCATGACAAAGACCCCACGTCCCATCACACGGATGGTCGCTTTTACATCAACATCCAGTAACAGGAGTACGAGGAAGACCGGGAGGATAACATCCCCCATCCAGTCATAGACGGCGCTGTGGTTAGTAATAATCCCAGTATTGCTGAAAACCGCTGGCAGCAGGTAGATAAAAATCAGCGGTGGGACATAGTTGAAAAATTTCGCTTTGGTCTTTTTCTCAAGAAAAAACCAGAAGGCGGCATTACCAGCCAGCACGAAAAGAATGCCAGCATCTCCATGAATCAGGGCGTCGGCCATCGGCGTCCATTCCTTGTCAAAGTTTACCTGGCAAGTGTTCAGACAAGATAGACTGTCGAACCAGCGTTCGCCGTAGGTACGAGGAGCGCAGGGAGAAACTGCGGGTTACTCGGAGGGAGGTGTTGGACGATCATCTGTTCGCTTCAGGTCCAGCATTTTTGAGCCAGGCACATAGTCCCGCCGTTCGATCCGTGTGATCGACACAATCCTGTTGACCAACTCGGACATGTGCTCGACCATCGCCGGGATACGTTCGATCCGGTGACGTTCCTCCTCTTCCCTTTCGGGCAGGGTCGGTTCGATGTGCAGATCGTAAATCCCCTGGATCACGTGCAATGGGTTGTTGAACTCGTGTGCCACCGTTCGAGCCAACTCCTGCACCGATCGAAGATTTGCCATCTCGAGATCCATCTTTTTCTCTGCAGCAGCTCGTTGACGGTTCAAATACTCCAACCGGGTGAAGTATTCCATGCCATAGCCGGCAAAACCACCGAAAATGTTGGTAACAACCAGGACCAGTGTACTGTAGATGAGTGACGTAAAAGGCAGTCCAAGCGAGACATTATCCACCACATTGAGCAGCAACACCATCCCGCCAATCAACAACCCATGCACGATTCGAAGCCGGAAAAAGGTATACCCGGCGACAATCAGCAGGATGTACCCCACCTCAACGGTTACATAGTCTTCCGTTTGATTTGCATGGTTCATCAGGGACAGGCCAACACCAACCGATAAAATCGCGATCGTGAACAGGGTTGGCAGGAAGAGACGAAAACGCTTCAGGTAGCTTGAGAGAATTGCGACTAGCTGGAATGGAAGCACCACAAGGTTGCGGTAAACCGCATTCGTACGAATCACTTCATCGGTTGCCCAGAGGTAATCCGTGAATCCGAACAGCACCCAGATCAGGGTGGCGACAATCCCGGCAATCCTGATGTATTTCAGGTTATGATGGAGATAGTAGCGACGGAACCGTCGTTCTCGTGTGCGAGAAAACGTCAGGATGAGGGGATGCATCCCATGTGTAGACGGGGCGAATGGATTCACTAAGGAACTCCGCTGTCGATAATCCAATATAATTAAATAAAACCCCAAAATGTTCCACCTCACAAAGACAGTATACTCACTTTGCTCCCCTTTTAGAACATTCCCTGTAACTGTATAGCATCACCACAAAAAACAACCCCCTGCCACAATCGACAAGGGGTTGAAAAATCGTCGGTATCATACATCAACTGTCAGGATCCGAGGGGATGTAGGAATCGCTGTCCGTTCTACGGAAACGAAGGATTCGATCGTTGCCGGTATCGGCGATATAGACCACTCCCTCCAGGGTCGCGACACCCCGGGGCGCATTCAGAATTGGGTAGTAGACGCTGACTGTAGTGTCTGCAGCGAAAAGCAGATGGATCAAGGTATCGCTTTGCGCAATGTAATTTTCCAACACCGGATCGTTCAACGTACCATCAAATTCAAGTTCCATCCCAGCAAGGACATCCGAAAGGACCTCGGAAGAATCCAGGGCGATTCCCTGGGTCCGTGCTGCGACAAAGTCTACCAGCGAAGGATTAAGGTCAACATCCAGGGTCTCACCACGATCCGCAAGGACATCGTCCAACACCTCTCCCCCAACCAGATCGATCAGTTCTTCATCCACGGAAACCTGGCGGAATTCCCACCCGTTCGGATGGAAGGCAGTAACCTTGTTTTTGTCAGAATCGGCTACGTAGAAAAGCCCGAGCCCTCGTGAATCCGACTCACCTACTGCAATAGCGGCTGGACGATTAAAATAGCCGAGTTGCATCACGGTTGGTTCACCACCCGAACCGCCGCCAATATCACTTAACCAGTTGCCGGAGACGTCTCGTTTTACACGCTGGACACGGAAACTGCCTGAGGTCTGGGCAAAGTAGACGGCTGTTGCACTTCCGGCACCGGATGTTACCACACTTGTAGGATCATTGGTCGATGCCTGCCCGGTACCTGCGCCAACAACTTGCTGGACATAGTCCCCGTGGTAGACATAATTCACTGAACCATCGTTCAGAATCAGCACTCGCGAGGGGAGGACGGTGAGGGTGAAGATGCGATCCCCGCCACTGGATGAGCCACGGTCGGTGACATAAACCGTCCCGGACCGTGATGGCCCTCCATCAACATCCGTGAAGCTTGCATGGATATTTGCGGATGAGGTGTCGGTGAAGAAACGGTACTCCTCCTCATACTTGGCAGTCGAATCGGCATCAATAATGGAAACAAGCGTTTGCTCGTCCAATTGCCAGGCTGGATCACCAAGCGAGTTCCAGCCGTCTGGAACCTGCTGGTAGAGGGGTTGAGTGTTATCGATGACGAGGGAGTCCCCCGTTTCAGCATTCCGCAAAGTGAAGCTGGAAAGGATGGCTGCGACACCAATGTCATTGATGTACTGGTTCCAGACATACACCGAGTTGGTCCCGTTGACCATGTAGAGGTTCATGCGGCTGTCCTGCCCAATCCCCTGCGGAGCGAATGAGGTGTCCGCGACTCCGGCAAAGAGATCATTGTGCATCACACTGCCGCTACGCGTTAACTGAGTCACGCGGCCATTTGTGTGAGTGCCAACCGAGGCTGAGTCGACGACGAACAGGCGGCCGTCATACCCGACAAGCAAGTCGGTGGGCTGAATCCAGTCATGACCATAGTTGAAGTCCCAGTCGGGAGTTACACGGACAAAGCTGGTGTCGTTAGCGCCAAAATCCTCGGGCTGAGTGTTGATCGAGGTGGGCAGATCAGGTTGATCCCCGCACCCGGCCAACAGCATCGCACCCATCAGCGCCGCACCGGCAATCCATTTTGTCGTTCTGGCCAAAATCATCGTCTATCGCTCCATCCGGTGGTGGTGCCGGGTTGCATCAAAAGGTCAGGCCAATACTCAACCGCTGTGCCTGGTCGAGGATGCCGAAGTCGGTGTAGCTGTAGTCGATTGTCATCGCCATACCAGCAACCGGAACACGAAGCCCGGCACCGTAAGAATAGCGATCTTCATCCGTGTTCAGCTTGTACCCGCCACGCAGGAAGAGCATCCCGTTGAACGTGTACTCTCCACCGAGCTTCAGGTTTTCCGAGTTATCTACCGGGTGGTTCAACTGGAAGGATCCGAGGAATCGGTGCATCCGTGTGCCGAACAAAGTCATCGCTCCACCCAGGCGGAATTCAGTGGGTGGTGCGTAGGCGGTGAAGTCCGACTCATGCTCGTTGCCATTCACATCAACAGCGGTAAAGCTGCCATCCGGCTTTGAGTTCGGGCCGAAATGCATCAGGGCAACCCCGATGCGCAAATCACGATACCCAGTCCAGTAGTAGGTACCCAGGTCGACGAGCACGTTGTTCATCGTATAGTCGGCGAGCGTTTCCCGCGCGTACTTGAGGGTGACGCCCCAGCTGAAGTTGTCTGTCATCGGCAGGGCATAGCTCAGTCCGAGCAACATGTCACCATAGCTGAAATACTCACCGGTACCATCGGGGTGATATTCGGTGGTCACTTCCATATCTGCTGTGGAGAGAGATGCTACTGACACTCCCAGCACACCGGCAGGAAGTGGTTGGACATACGACAACGCGTTGTAACTGATGTCGGCAATCCAATTGATTCGGACCAGCCCGAGTGCTCGATCCCCGCGTTGCATCCTTGCCCAGTTACTCGTTGGCGCCTTTACACCAGGCTCTGCCTTCTCCGGATCGTAGGTGTACGATCCAGCCCAGCGATTGCCGAGCTGTGCAATGCCTGCCGGATTCCAGTAGGCCGCGAAGGCATCGTTGGCAATGGCGACATAGGCACCACCCATCGCCTCGGCACGTGCGCCGACGGGAATCTTGAGGAAAGGCATCGCGGAGGTGCCAACACGCTGTCCACCCAGGATCGAGAAGAGCTCCTGTGCGGAAGCCGGCACCATGGCCACACCCATCAGCAGGGTGGCAAGCAGCAGCCTGCGCACCGTACGGCCAGTCGTGGTTTCCCGATGAGGCATCGTTGTCGTTTCTCGTTTACGCATGATCATCATCAGAACCTGAATGAAACGCCGAAGAACACCTGACGCGGTGACTTCCAGCGGCTGGGATCAATCGTGATGAAGCCCTGGGCATTTTCCCAGGACCGCGGTGCCGGATCGCCATACTGATAGGGCTCACCGGTCAACGGGTTGATCGAGTTGGGACGCTTGAAGTTGAAGACATTCAAGCCTTCGACGAAAAAGCGTACCGACGAATTCCGGGCCAGCGGAACCTCTTTCCAGACCTTCAGGTCCACCGTGTTCCACCATGCAGAAAGTTCGCTGTAGCGATCACCATCATCCTGAATATCCTGACCATTGTTGGTCAGCTTTGCCGGGGTGTAGCGCTTGCCGCTCTGCAGATCCCAACGGACACTACCGCCCCAGAGATCCGGGAGACGGAAGCCGAAAAGGCGCGGATGCTCATCCTTGGGAATCCGCAGCCACAGCGTAAGAGAGGCATTCATCGGGCGGTCCCAAGCGAGATATTCCTCACCCAGCGTCTTCTCCGTAATCCGAGTGTTTGCTGCCGCCTGAATGGCCGCCTGTGCGGACGAACTCTTGCCGGTGGCGATGGAATAGGAGAAGTCCGCGTTTCCAGTGAGATACTTCCCTTGGCGTGCACGGAACCTTACTTCAACACCGCGGACACGCGCATAATCGAGGTTGAAGTACTGGTAATAGGAAATATCGCCAAGACGCGGGTTGGTGCTGTTGACCTGGAAACTGGTCGAATAATCGAAAAGATCTTTGTAGAACGCGACCAGTTCGAGCACCTGGTTGCCGGTGAAGCGGTGCTTGACACCCATCTCATACGCAACAGTCGTCTGCGGGTTCAGGTTGGGATTCCCGAAGAGCTGGTACGTGCTCGGGCTGTAGGAACGCAGTTTCGCAAAGACATACGCGTACTTCGGACGCTGCGAGAAATGGCCGTAGCTGAAGAAAAGAACGTCGGTATCGGTCACAGGGTGGCTGATTCCAAGACGAGGACTTACGTGCGCCTTGATGCGACGGTCGAAGATGTCGTGCGTCTCATCTTTGAAAATCTGGCGTGCCTCGTCAGTCAGGGTGATGATATTTGGATCTTCAATGGCATCTTCGACATACTGGCCAGGCCGCCACCAGTCGAGACGGATGCCGATATTGGCAATCATCCCCTTGAACTCAACCTTATCCTGCACGAAAAAGGCACCAGCTTCGCTCATCGCATGGTACATGTCGAAGTCGCCGCCCAACTCGGTGGACGCGACCCAGGGGTCATGGATGGAAAGCAGCTGCAGGATGGTCTGCTCGTAATCAATACCAGCACGAATCTGATGCTTTTCATGCACCTGGCTGGTAATTTTCGAACGAACCTGCCAGGTCTCGTTGAAGTGATCGTGGTACAACCCGCCATTCCCATCATCCCAGAGACCATCACCATATTTGACCGTTTGCTCACCGTTCGGTGCCGGCTCATAGATGATTGGCTCGATGTCCTGCGGCTCGACATATTCGGTGTAATGTTTGCCGTTGGACGCTGAATGGACATGGTTGTAGAAATTCCCGACCGTGATCTCGTAGTAGGTTTTGTTGCTCAGGGTCTGGCTGATCGTAAAGGACTGCTGGATTCCCTCTCGAGTGACCGTATTGTACTTGTCAAGGATGTTCATGAAATCGAGCGGGAAGTAGGTCTTGTCCTCCACGATGGAATCGAAGTAGCCCTGGTTGATCTGGAGACTGCGCCCGTAACTGTAGGAGAACTTCAGGACCGGTGTCGGCTTCCAGGTGTACTTCCCGAGGATGGAGAAATTGTTCTCCTCGCGCAGGGCGAAAGGATCCATCGAATCGTTGTAGGGTTCGAGCGTCCCGGATGCGTTGGGCAGGTGAGTATCCGATGCATAACCGTAGCCATTCACAAAGAACGATGTCTGCCCGGGAAGCTTCAACCCAACGTTTTTGAAGACATTGTTCGTCAGCGGATCGGGTCCACCGAAAGAGAATTCAACGTTCCCCGTATTCTGGTGGCCCGAAGGGTAGGCGGCGATATTGTCGGTTTTGAGTGCGAAGGAGCCGGAGTAAGTCTCCCCACCATCCTTCGTTTCGACGTTTACCAGCCCGCTCATCGCCTCACCATACTCGGCGTTGAACCCACCGGTGATCACCTCTACCTCTTTGACTGCTTCTGCGGAAAGGTAAATACCAAGCCCCTGCCCGCTGATGGGATCTTTCACCGAAACATTGTCGATGATGTAGAGGTTTTCGTCTGCACGGCCGCCACGGATATGGACATCGTTACCCTCGCGCACGACACCAACCTGCTGGGCGATGACATCATCCACACTCTCCACCGCCAACTCGCCGATATCCTCACTGCTGATTGAACGCGAGGTGGCCGTCTCGTCAACATCAATCAACGGTTTTTCGCCGATGACGACCACTTCCTGGCCAAGGGCAAGGACTGTGGGTTCGAGTTCGAGGTTGACGATTACCGATTCATCTTCGGGCACGACAATGTTGGTCTTGAGGGCCACCTTGTAGCCGACAAAGGAAGCCTGCATGTCATAGCTACCGGGATTGACAGCGGGGATGAGGTAGATGCCGTCAAGGTCCGTCGACGCACCCTTGTAGGTTCCTTTGAGGATGACGTTCACCCCGGCGATCGGTTCGCCAGTCAACGCATCGGTCACCACACCGTGAATCTTGCTGACGGCAAAGGCACCTGCAGGCGACACGATGAGGAACGTCACCGCCAACAGTGCAAGGAACCACCCCCGTCCGTTTGAATGCACGTTTCTCATCATTCGAATGTCACCTGAATCAGTTGTTTGACCACATCCTGCTCAACCGTAGCATTCGTTAACGGGAATGCAATCAAGGTGTAGGACTTGTCTGGCCTGCGCAGTCCGACAATAGGTTGCCCAGCGTACTGGGAAGGAGAATTCGTACTCGGGTCCAGCTGGTAAATCACATCCGTTTCATCACTTGGTACAAAGGCGTAGAGCGGCTGACGGATCAGTCCGGTCAGTGAGATTGTCGGCAACGTCAAATCATCAACCGGTTCCAGCAAAACAGGGTCACCATCACGCGGACCGATGTTCGGCTGTGGGCCAGTGTAGGAATAGAGTGAGTCCGCCAGGTTCAGCACCATCCCGGTATCTACAAGTGCTGTTGTCAACAGCATCTGCTTCCCGGGGGTATTGATGAAACTGTACATCGCGTTAAACGCGTTGCGCAGCATGGGCTGGCCAAACGAACTGAACCAGAGGACGTTGTCGAAGAGATCAAGCGTCGCCGCGAGATCTTCGGTCACAAATGGCAATTCCTGAAGTTCCCAGACACTGTACGCGTCTCCCTCAGATCCATACAATTCGTCGTAGATTTCACGATAGAAATCGAGGGTTTCGTTGGCGCTGTCCAGACGGTAGTCGTCAAAGATGAGATGGGTGCCCGCTGCCTCTTTGACCAACCAGCGATCCGGGTCAGTTGACACACCGACTGTATCAGGGAAGTGAATGGAGGGGGAATCAAATCCGGCAACGTCCCTCACCTTGACCCAGAAATAGTTCTCGCCGAGAACCAGCTCATCCGGTCCCAACCGTACGCTGGAAGCTGATCCTTCGAGTTCGACCCAGTTGGTATCCCCCGCGTCTGGATTCATCGCATAAAGTATTTTATCGATCGATTCGTTGCCATCCGGATCGGTTGCATCCCACACGAAGGAGCGAACCGGGTAGGTCTCGTAGTCGTCCCCGATGTACAACAAAGGATTGGACCCAAGGCGGAAGGCAATCTCCGGTCGAGTATTGACGACAGGAAAGGCGATTTCCGCAGCAACCGGGTCAACCCCACCCGAATTGTCTACGGCACGAACTTGAAGCAGGAAAGTCGCATAGACGGTGCGAATTGGCAGGGTAACGCTGATTGATTCACGGTTCGTTTCCAACCAGACGGGTGGATCTACCACCTGAAAATCGCCATTGTACCAGAGTGTATCGGTAGCAACGGGTGGATCAACCGTTTCATCCATGACCAGCTGTCCCCACCTGTAACGGTAGGCAACAACACGCCCGTCGGGATCTTCTCCCCACCAGCTTACCACCTTGCTACTGGCACTCGTGTCAGGCAATTGCCCGTCACTCGTATCGAGGCTCAGGTAGGTGGATGGCGGAATGTTGTTGACCGGGTTTTCTTTGCCCCCGGACGTTCCATCCGCCGCAATCGGATCCTGGTTCTCACAGCCGAGCTGCAACATCGATGTAGCACCAATGAACAGCGCCGCCGCGAAGACCAGTGACTTTTTCCAGTGTACCCTCATAACCTGCCTCAAGGAGAGGTTCCCTTCTATCTGAACCTGCTGCCGTCGGGAAAGGGACGTGAATCACCCTTCCGCTGAAAAACGACCACCAATGCACCGCCCGGAACGGACGGTGCATGGGGTGGTGGCAATCGAAAAAACTGCTTACTTCATCAGCACCATCTTCTGAACCTGCATCCGACCTTCGGACTGGAGACGCAGGAAGTAGATGCCGGAGGTCACAGGCATACCGTTCGCATTCTTGCCATTCCAGAACGCGGTGTGGGAACCAGCCTTGACCTGGCCGTCAATCAGGTTGACGACACGCTGTCCAAGCGAGTTGAACACGGTCAGCTTGACATCCGAAGTGTTCGGAATGGTGTAGCTGACGGTGGTCGACGGGTTGAACGGGTTCGGATAGACCGGGTTCAGCGTGAACTCAAGCGGCTGAACACTGTTGTCTTCCGGTGTGCTGACGGATGTGATGTCCATCCAGCCACGAACTTCGATCTTCCAGGAGCCGAAGCTGTAGGTGATGATACCGGTCACGGACGGGATCACATCGTCCGCCGCGAGGGCTGCGAACCATGCGGTCACGGTTTCGTCAATCGTCTCGTCACCTGTTGCATCGGTACCCGTGTGGACCATGTCGTCATCGAGCAGGAACTCGTTGCCGTCACCATCCACGATGGTCCAGTCGTAGCTACCAGCTTCGCTGATGGTCACATTGGTCAGCTCGACAAAGGCGCTCTCGAGTGGCTCAACGACATCATCCTGCAGGTCAGCGAGGCTGACGCTGTGGGCGATGTACTCGTTGTGGCTGCTGTTGAGGGAGGCATCGACCACTTCGACGATGCGGGTGTTGCCGCCGTACTTGTAGTCCCAATCCGGCACACCACTCTCATCAACACGACCGGTCACGGTGATGTTGTCGCCACTCTGGAAGCCGGCGGCATCCGGGGTCAACTCATCCGGAATGTGAACCATGATGCCATTGAAGGCAGCCTGGTCGCCCGTCTGGAGGACATACATCGGGTCGGCGTGATCCGAACCGCTGTTGCTGACGTAACGGTGCGCGTTGGGATAGGTGCTGACAACGGTACCGCTGACGGAAACAAGCATGTCTGCATAGGGGCTGGAACCACCACTGAACGGGGTGTACTGAACCTGGTAGATACCCAGGTCTTCCTGCGCCCAGTAGCCAAACAGGTTGGCTTCGATGTTCGACGGAAGTGTCGAAGTCTGGTCAATATCGTCCGTTGCTTCAACGTAGTACCAGACGAGGCTTCCATCCGCCTGGCCCGGGATTGCGCCGGTCCAGACAAGACCTTCGTCATGCGTCATGGCGACTGTCTGGAACTCACCATCATCACCGATTTTGTACATCAGGTTGACAGTGCTGACTTCGTTGTTATCCGTCACATTTGCGGTGACAGTAACCTCTTCGTCCGCAACCGGAGTCGCGATGTCACGGGTCACGCTGATAATGGTCGGCGGACCTTCGCCAATAACGATATCAGCGGGATAGTCCGGGCAGACTTTGTAGACCCAGTCATCCGTTTCGGTATCGTAGGTACCGAAGTGATGGTAAACCCAACCAGTCAGTGAGTCGATGACGCTGTTGACCGGCGGGACAATGTAGTCCTGCCAGGCTTGGTACGCCGGGGACTCAGCCGTATCACGGCTCCAGTTCGAATCGTCATCAATCTTGACGTTGAACATCGGAGTATCCGGGGAGTTCGAAACCGACATCGGCTCGTACTGGTACTCGTTGTTCGCAACGATGACGTCAAACATCTTGACGTAGGCATTGCCCCAACGCTCCGCGTACATCGGGTTACGCATCTCGGGGACCGTAACGGTCGCCGGAACCGGTAACTCGTTCCCAGCGCTGACAAGAGTGATCGGAGCAGTGATGAAAAGCTCAGTCATCTTCGCGGCTGCGGTCTCATACTCAGCAATGAAACCGGTCATGACGATTTCATCGCCTTCGTACATGGCCGGGTACGCTGTCGAGTCAGCATTGTAGCTGAGGATCGCGCTGTAAGGCTCGGTGACCTCACCAGATTCAGTGTCGCAAAGGATCACCTTGATGCCTTCACCAGCATAGGAGAGGCCGGTCGGCATGGTGACGATACCCTTGATGGTGACAATCTGGCTGTTGTCAACGAGGTACTGGTAATCTTCGTTTTCACTGGTCGACAAGGAGTTGTCGTAACGCTGCAGTGCAGCATAGGACCAGTCATTGGTGTACAGCTCGCCCTGATCGTCTTCCTGGATGGTCATGTCCATCGGACGGACCTGCTGGAAGTAGGCGATCGGGGTGTACCAGCCGTTGTCGACATCTTCTGCGACACGCAGATCGTAAGCGATTTCCGGCAGGATCTTGTACTCGCTGAAGCTGTAGTTCAGCGGGCCACGAACGTAGGTGTAGGGCTTGTCTGCTTCGACCCTGTGGACATAACCGAAGTCATCGCTGGCCGGGTTGTCAATCTTGACTGCGTTGTCTTCCGCATCAGCGACCCACCACTCACCAAATCCGCCATCAACGTTCGAGGTTGCAACATCTTCGACCTGGACAAGAACGCTTTCATATTGCTCAGCGTTTGCGGGATCTTCCGCGCCCAGCATGGAAGCGTCAACGACCGTGTATGCAACTGCGGCCGGAAGATCGCCTTCCCAGTCGACTTCATCACTGATAACAGTGATGTCATCCTCGGACTCTACTTCGATCTCAGTGAAACCGAAGTACTCTGCAACAGTACCAGTCACTTCGACTTGCCACCCGAAACCGTAGTTCAGGTCGGCGCCGCTGACGTAAACATAGATACCGTTCCAGGGACCGGGTGCATCCGCCATGAAGAAGCGGTTGCCGCCGTAGCTCTGCGGCTCAAACGTAATCCAACCCGTAACTGTGACTTCCTGGTCAACCAGCGGGCTGGCATCGTCTTCAGCGGGGTTTTCTACAGTCTGGATGTCCGCGATCGGAATGGCGAGAGCCATCGGGACCACGAGAAAGACTGCGAGAATCCCTACAAACCATTTGCGCATTGTCTTCTCTGCCTCCATGCAGTTGTCTTTTTACCTTCTTCTTTAGGGGTAATCCGTAATCTGCCGCCGCCCACCCCCCTATGGGGTGACGGCCTCCTCCAATCCTTCCAAACCGAGCAGCTCTGCTATCCGCTTTGCAATATCCGTATTGTCCATCATGCCTGAAAAACGCTCGGCTGAGGGACCATACGCGAACAACGGAACCGGAGTCGCTGTGTGATGCCCGGTGCTGAAATCAACATCCAAATCGTCGCCGTCCAGATCACCCTTCGGGATAGTCACTCCACCGGTTTCATGATCCGCGGTTACGATAATGAGTGTCTGTCCGTCCTTCTTTGCAAATTCCAAGGCTTCTCGAATGGCCAGGTCAAAATGAAGCGTGTGATAGACAATCCCATCAGGATCGTTATCATGCGCTGCCCAATCGATCTGGCTTCCCTCCACCATCAGGAAGAAGCCGTTTTCATTGCGGCTCAAAATATCCAACGCTTTCGCTGTCATCTCCCGAAGGGTCGGTTCATCCCCCTCGCTGGTCATCGCATGGTATTCAAAAAGTCCGACCAACTTGTCTCCAGTCGACTTCAGCATGCCTTCTCGTGTGGTGACAGTATCGTAACCATGATCAGCAAATTCCCGGAAGAGATCTCGGTCATCGTCACGCTTCCCTTCCGAGTCATCAGGACCGACAAAGTATTCCCGTCCGCCGCCCATCAACACATCGACACCGGATGCTGTCATATCTGCGGCGATCTTGTCCTCATCTTTACGCTTCTTTTCATGCGCCGCAAAGCTCGCCGGGGTTGCATGTGTCACGGTCGACGTCGCGACCAGTCCAGTCGATAACCCCTTCTTTTCAGCCAGCTCGAGCACAGTCGGCAGCTCGAGCATATCCGGTGTAACACTGATCATCTTGTTATTTGTCTTCACACCCGTTGACATCGCTGTGGCCGCTGCAGCGGAATCAGTCACCAGCTGCTTCGCCGAATGGGTGTTGACGAAGCTGGTGACCGGGAATCGTTCCATCGTCAGGCGACCATTTGCTCCTACCGCGTAGAAACGAGTCATGGCCACATGCCCGAGCCCCATCCCATCCCCGATCATCAGGATGATGTTCTTGACTTCGGTGCCTTCTACATCTTCCAGTAAATCGATACTGGGATCTGGCGTGTAAAAGTCGATATCAACATCAACGGACTTCGCAAATAGCTGTCCGACTATCAAACCAGCCATCAAGATGGCCACAATTCGCCGCATCATTTGATCACCAGGAATTTGCCCGTTTTAACGTCACCGTTCCGCAAATCTTCAACAGTATAGATGTAAAGCCCTGTCGCGATTTCCTGATCATCTTCCGTCAGCAGATCCCAGGCATGTTCACCACCGCTGAACGCCCGTCGCTCGCCAGGAGCTGTCCCGGTGCTGATTCGCGCTACATCTTCCCCGCTGTATGTCGCAGAATCATGGCGGAATCGGTCAACTCGTTCCCCGGCGAGGGTGAAGATGCTGATCTCACACTTTGGCGGAAGGTGGCGGAACCAAATAAGACGGTCACGGCCAGTCAAGCCATCCCATGCTGCACGTCCGATATAAGGGTTCGGATAGACACCGATCCGGTCATCCCCCTCTTCCGTTGGTGGTGTCCCCGGGAAAGCGTAGGTCTGGTTGCCATCAACACTCGATTCGAGGCTGGCAAGATTGTTAGCAGGATCGCCACGATCGTAGGAGGTAATCGAGTAGTACAGCTCACGCGGCCAGCCGTTCTTGACGCCTTCATTGACCCAACGGTAGTTCATCTCCTGCCCGTCAATCAGCACTGGTTCGTCTAGACGGACCGCATCGAGACCAAGGTTATACCCTACCAGGACGGTATCATCATCACTCGGTTCGATATCATAATCAACATCGTAATCCGCAAGCAGCGTCCACTCGCTGGCAAGGCTGTCTGGCATATCTGTCTTAGGCGCACCGTAGATGCGATACCCTTCAAAATCGTGCTTATTGCTGATCGGATCGATGGTCGATTCGGGTTCATCGTTCCAGTAAAGGGTGACTTGGTTATCGCCTGGGACCAGCACCATGCTCGGGCTGGGAGGTGCTTCCGGAAGGATGTAACGGGTGATTCTGCCGTCGCCGTCCGCATCCTCACCCGCATCCAGCACGCCATTGCCGTTGCGATCCTCGCCATTGTATGCAATCTGCGCCCATTCAGCGTTCAAGTTGAGGTTACGTCTGCGATCTTCCGTATCATTTCCCCCGCCGTTCCACCGGCCAGCGATGAAAGCGAGGGCAACATTGTAGCGTTCACCCGGCGCCATATCCGGCATCGGACCACAGGAAATCATCATCATCCAGGATTGGATGTAGTCTTCACTCGTTGGGATATTTGCGTAGGCTGAATGGGTGCCCATCACCGCATAGCGCTCTTCCTCGTTTTGAGGCATCGGCCAATCGGTTGCGAAGGAACTGCCGCGCCAGGTCCACTGGTGGTAATAGACATCATAATCTTCGGTGCGTGGTTCGGCACCGAGGACCTTGACCCCGAGATAACTTTCCGCCCAACCGGCATCTCCATCATAGTCGTATTGCAGACCCATCCTGCGGTCTCGGTCGAAGTTGTTCAGGTTGTCGTACCAGTTCCATCGGCCTCCGGGACCACCCTGGCTGTTGTACGGATCCGTGTAATAAGGATTACCAATTGAAGCATCCACCCAGATGCCGAAGAAGGGTGCGATGATAGGCTGCCCCTTCCAGATGGTGTCCCCCGGCGCGAAGGTGCGGACGATACCGTTGCCGTAATCGACCGTTGTATCCGTCTCCGCGAATTCCCACCCGGTGGGGATATTTGTGATGGTGTAGCTGACAATTGTGAAAGCATCTGCGAAGGAATGGTTCCAGGCATAGGCTTCCTGGTAAACATGAACCCCGAGCGGCTGATGATTGGGAATGGCAATACCAGTTCCCGGGACGAAGGTGTTCGTGTCGGTGTAGGCGCAGATCAAATCCTGATGACTGATCGCATTGGGATCGTAAAACTGCGCGTAACGCCAGTAGCTGTTTGCGGGAGAAGCATCGCTGATCGAGGAACGGGTCAGCACGGAGTCCCAGGCAGTATTGCCATTACCGAAGTCGATCAAGCCATTCTCAATCGGTGCGTTCAGAGCTCCGCCGAAAACGACCTCCCCTTCTCCATCGTGCACACCGCTCAAGTCAAAGCGACGGTCGATCTTGGCGAGGTGTTCGAATATTGGGTTCCACTCGATTTTATCCGTTGCCGACGAGGTAAACTCTTTCCCGCCCTCGTTGTATTCGAAGATGCCGTCCATGATCGCAGTCGACACATGGCTGACGCCACTCTTCTCACCACCCAGCCAGATGCCGGAGAAGGAGAAATGCTCAACCGATTCTTTGAAGAGATTGAATCGGATCTTGTAGCGGGCAGACGGCTGGTCTTCGTTGTTGTACCCCTCGCCAAGGATGCCGTAATTGGTCGTGGTCAGGCCAAAATTGCCAACACTTGAATAATGGAAGTAGTCTTCCTGGGCCGTGTGACGCACGGGAGGACGGCCATCCGCGGCAATACTCACAGCGGCAGCAACAAGCAACAAGAAGACAATGGAGGTTGCGCGTTTAAGATTGGACGGCAGCATGTCGCGCACTGGTTCGAACATCAGATGGTTCCCTCGTACCGGCTCATACCCAGCTCCCATACCTCAAGCTCAAGCCAAGATGGACGGGCCTGATCAAAAGACATGACTGGAAGCAGGATGTAACTGAACCCGTGTTAGAACTCAATAAGCTTTCGATTGCATCCCAGCTCCTCCAGAGTCTGGCAGGACTTGGATTTAACAATCAGCTTCTCAGAATGGAGCTGTCCTCACAGTTCAGCAAAAGTAATACGTGAAAGGGTTGTGAGCGAGCATAAGGACATCAGGCATCGCTCGGGAGGTAATGGGCAATTGTTAGCATAGACGATTCAACCAATGCCAACTCTGTGCGATTGTTACGCCTCAAGGCCCATTCATCCACGATCCTATAGGGCCTCTGAGAGACGAAACGATTTCGCATTGGAACTGTCCACCTCCCGGGAACGGAACCGTTTTCCCGTGCATGAAACCATGCGGAGCAAGTGAGGTATGCCTATATTGCCCGCTGTACAGCTAGCTTTCGGGCTTGGGCTGATTTGTTTATAATCAGAATGTCGACAGGGTGGACAAGACGTGCTCGCATCCATGAACAAGAACCGCAGACGTTGGGTGATCGGCGGCGGGGGTAGCATCCTCCTCGTGATCATTGTTCTTATCACACTCAGCCGAACCTCGGGCGGATCGGCTATCCCTACCTATCCGTTGTCACGAGGAACCTTTGTCATTTCGTTGACAGAGACTGGTGAGTTACGTGCGCAAAATTCGGTAGTCATTACGGCCCCACCTGTCCGCACGAACCTCCAGATTGTCTCGCTGGCGCCAAAGGGTGCCGAAGTCGAAATCGGGGACACCCTCGTCGTTTTTGATGGGACAGACCTCCAGCAGGGGATTGACGAGAAGCAGAGCGAGCTGGACATCGCAATCGCCAATCGTGACAAGAACCGATCGTCCATGGCCAGCAGCATGGCGGATTTGGATGCACAACTCCAGAATTCTCAGGCTAGTTACAGGATCGCCGAACTTCGCCTTCAGCAGATGCAGTTTGAAGCCGACATCGTGCGCGAAGAGCAGGAACTTTCGCTGCAGCAATCACGCATCTCCCTCGAGCAGGCCAGGGAAAATATCAACCAGCAGAAGATCATCAACGAGGCCGAACTCAAAACTCTAGAACTGCGTGTCATTCAGGCCCGTAACGATCTGGAGAAAGCGAAACGGGACCTCGATAAGCTTACCGTTATCGCTCCTCAGCCCGGCTTGGTCGTTTATAAGAAGATCTGGAAGGGTGGCGACATGGGGGAAGTGAAGATCGGCGACACCCCCTGGCGTGGACAGGCCCTGCTCGAGTTGCCCGACCTCTCCATTATGGAAGTGGCGACCACGGTCAATGAAGTAGACGTAGCGAAAGTGGAAGCTGGTCAGAAGGCGGTCATTGTGCCGGATGCCTTCCCGGACCTGAAGTATGCAGGAACGGTAATCGATGTAGCCCGGCTGGCTCGCATCGATGAGAACAGCGAGGCGGAGATCAAGGTCTTCGATGTTGTGGTGCAATTGGACAGCACCGATACAACCCTCAAACCAGGTATGACCGTTTCGACAACCATTCTTATCAAAGAAATTTCCGACACCCTCTCGATGCCCCTCGACGCCGTCTTCACCGATAATGGAGAGACCTTCGCCTACCGTCAGTCGGGTGGTTACAAGCGAGTTGCTGTCGAACTCGGAGATCGGAACGATAACTTTGTGGTGGTACGTTCTGGTCTCGAAGAAGGTCAACGAGTTTCCCTTGTTGACCCGACGAAACCCTTTGATGCGGACCAGTGGGCAGGACAATCCAGTGTGGATAAGGAATCCTCCAATGGGTCGCCATCGTCGGTCGGTGGGGATGGCGGGAATGGTGGCAGAGGTGGCGGGCGGAAGAGAAGATGACACTTGGTGAAAGTCTTCGAATCGGTTTTGACGCCTTGCAGGCGCAGAAACTGCGCAGCTTCCTCACGATGCTGGGTATTATTTTTGGCGTGGCTGCCGTCATCGCGATGACCTCCATCAGTTCCGGCGCACGCCGTGAAATGTTGGAAACCATCCAGAAGCTCGGGGTCAACAACATCATCATCAAGACGGTTGAGCCCGAGGATGAAGATCAGAAAAAGGAGAATTTACGCACCAACCCCGATTGGCTGAATCTCAGCGATGTTCATTCCATTCGCACCCTATTACCCGAAGCGGAGAGAGTTGTCCCCTTCCGTCGCCTCGAGAAGAATGTCAACATGCCGGAATCCCGTAAGTCTGCACTGGTCGGTACCTGGCCGGATTTTCTCAACGTACTGAACGTGGAGATCAGCGCAGGTCGTTTTATCAATGAGAGCGATGAAGCGAACAAAGCAACCGTGACGGTGCTCAGCGAAGCATTGAAACGTGAACTCTTTCCCCTCAGCGACCCGATCGGCGAAAAGATCAAGGTGGACAGAATCTGGTTCACGGTCATTGGCGTGGTGGAACCGCCTCTCGGCGGGTTCAGCGGAGCGGGCCTGAACATGCCTAACATGCACAGGGACATGTTTATCCCCCTCTCTACCCTGGATGCCTACTACTCTGTCGAAATGGGAGCCGAGCCCCTGAGTGCGGTACTGGTTCAGTCCCCCACTCCTGAACGGGTTCGCGCCGATGCTGCTGCGGTGGAACGGATTATCTCGAGACGTCACCGAGGTGCGAAAGATGTCGAAATTGTTGTCCCGGTTGAGCTGCTGAAGCAGAGCCAGCAGACTCAGCGCATCTTTAACATCGTCATGGGTGCCATCGCTTCGATCTCACTGTTGGTCGGTGGAATCGGGATCATGAACATCATGTTATCGAGTGTGTTGGAACGGACTCGTGAAATAGGTGTCCGCCGTGCTATGGGTGCAACTCGGCAGGATGTCGTGGTTCAATTCCTGCTTGAGGCTGTGCTCCTCAGTATCATTGGGGGAGCAATCGGTATTTTGCTTGGTTTCGGGATGTCTTGGACCATCAGCACCTATGCCGGCTGGCGAACCGCTGTTGGCCCCTGGGCCGTTTTGCTGGCATTTGGTGTCTCCGCATCGGTGGGGATTGGGTTTGGCTGGTGGCCTGCACGAAAAGCCGCCGATATGGATGTGATTAACGCATTGCGGTACGAATGATGAAACAGATACGGTTCACTGTTCCCCTGTTCCTGCTGATCCTGTCGCTCCCGGCAACGGGCCAGATGGACTCCCCTGATTCGGATACTCTCAGGATCGATGTTCGCCGTGCGGTCGAAATCGCGTTGGATGGATCACCTGATGTGGCGCGTTCTCGTTATGAGGAACAGATTTCCAAACTGGCCTACAGGGCCACTCACCTGGACCTCTATGTTCCGCGGGTAGATTTGAGCCTGCAAACCCCATCCTTTACCCAGGCGCAGAACGAGCAGCTCATTTTTGACCCGGATTCTGGCAGAACGGTTCGTCGCTGGATTACAACAGAGAACCAGCGTTGGTCTGGTGATCTGAATCTCACCCAACCGCTTCCAACCGGTGGTGAAATATCGCTCCAATCCAACCTCTATCGTCGCTTTTACAGCAGCGATGTTACCTCGGAAGGCAACGACATCGAGTTCAGCTCTTCCTGGCGGGTCATGTTCTCGCAAGAATTGTTGCGAGGAAACATGGCGCGGATCAGCAGGCAGCGTGCGATGTTACGTTTCGAGCGAACATTACATAGTGGAGTTCGCGCCCGTCGTCAACTCGCCTTCAACGTCCTCCAGTCCTTCTACAATCTTTTGTCTTCTCAACGCGAGCTGGCAATTACGGAAGAAGACTTGAATGCCAGTGCCGAGACTGCAAACATCGCCCGTCGAAAATTCGAAGCGGGTCTGATCCCTGAAGTGGAAGCGCTCCAACTCGAGGTCGAGGTCGCACAGAAGGAAGCGGAGCTTTCAAGCGCTCAGGCTTCCTTTGAGGCATCTCTTGATCGATTCCGTGTCCAACTTGGCCTCGCTTTAACCCGTCCTCTATCCATTGAAGGCGAACCAGAATTTCAAGAGGAATCGGTCAATCTGGAGGGTGCTGTTGCAGCAGCATTGGAGCATCGCGAAGATGTGCGGCTAACTGAACTGGACCTTGAGCAGGCGGAGATGAGCCTGGCGGATGCGAAACGTCCCTGGAGACCGAGCGGACGAGTCAATGCGTTCTATAATCTGGAGCGACGCGATAGCGAACTGGAATCCGCGATCTCAACAACGTATGATGATTACAATCTGAATCGGGGATTTACCTTGTCGCTGACAGTTCCCCTTTTCAGCGGTGGCCGTCGCAATACAGAGGTTCAGCAGGCGGTACTCTCGAAACGGCGTGCTGAATTTGAGGCGGAACAGAGCGAGACCGAAATTGTTCTCGAGGTGCGTGATGCTGTCCGGCAACTGGACGAGGCACGCAGGAGATACGAAATTACTCTCCGTTCGCTGGATATTGCGCAGACGAGCTACGAAATTACGCGCAACAGGTTTGAGAACGGGCAAGTGACCGCGCGAAGCTGGATTGACGCTCAACTCGCCCTCAAGCGAAACCGCATCAGTGCACTGCATGCCTTGATCGACCACAATCTCGCAGTCGCACGTTACCGCCTTGTTGTAGGTGATGATATTCTCCCCGGCCTGGAAGGAACCCAGCCGGATGAGCTGAAGGAACGTGGATGAACCAGAGCCGAGAGCTGAAAGCTGAGTACAAACGCCTCAAGCGTCTCGTGAAACAGGAGCCGTCCCTCTTTGCCCGGCTCGCTGATGTTGAACTCACCTTGGGGAAAACCAAAGGTGCACTGCGTCGGCTTGAGAACGGTCTGAACGATTATCCTGACCACGCAGCCGCACGCTCGATTTACGCCGATTGTCTCAGCGCGATTGGCGACCATGAAGCATCGTTGAAACAATGGGAAGAAGTAATCTATGCAGAGCCGATGAACCAGAAGGCTCGCGCAGGGTACATCCGTGAACTTGCCTATCTCGAGCGCCCCGACTCGATGTCGGATGCCCTCAGTGAACTCTACCTGATTGATCCCTTTGATGGCGAGATTGAGGAACGGCACAAAGATTCGATGCTCCAGTCGATTCGTGACCGTCACTCCACCGTTCGTGCCTGGCATCCCCAGTGGCACCCTGGTGATTTTACCGGTCTGGGCGCCGTCGCTCGCGCGGTGATCTATTCCAAAGACCTCATGCCGAAACGTGAGCCGTTGCCGGACGGATTCGAACCATCCCTCGATGAAAATGCTATGCAAGCTCTACTCGAGAGATTGCCCATGGGTGAAGTGGGCGACGACCTCGAGCAGTCACTTGGGGCGATGGTCGAGGAATCGGCTGAGCGAGATGCGGATTTTGACGAAGAGGATCTTGCGGAAACGCTTGACACTCTCGGCCTGGATGATGAAGACATCGGTGCCAGGGCAGTCAGCCCGGACCAGACGGATGAGGCGGAAGAACGTGCACTCTCTGCCCTGCTGGAGGATGACAAGCAGGACAGCCCAACCTCAGATGATCCCGTCGCTGAAGTGGAAACTGAGGAAGTGCCCCAAGCTGAAGAAGTTGAGGATGAGGAACCGGAAGAACCGGACAATCCGTTGATCGCTGCGCTTAAGGCAGCAGAAGTCGACACTGAGGGGATTGTCGACATTGAGCAAATTGTCAACCGGCTCGATCAAACAGAAGATCCGATTGTCGAGCCACCTGATCTCGAAGAGAGTGTGGTGGAGGTCGAAGAGGAATCCATCGAGATTGCCGAGGAGGCACCAGCGGAAGATGAAGTCCCTGCCGATGCGGACATGGAAGAAGAGATTACTCAGGATGATCTTGATGCGTTAAAAATCGAATCCGAGGGAAGTGAAGCGGAAGCGCTTGACGGACCGATGACTCAGGACCAACTGGATGCTTTGTTCCAGCCAGCCGAACCAGCAGCATCCGAACCGCCAGAAGAAGAAAAAGCAGAAGCAGAATCGACGGAAACGGCCGGTGCCGCGATGAGTCAGGATCAATTGGATGCCCTCTTCCAATCAAGCGCCCCATCCGAACCGAGCAGCGACTCTGATGTTGCGGAAACTGTCGCCAGCGAAAATGAAGTACAACCTAGGGCAGCAGCGGATGTGAGTACTGATGAGATAACTGATGAGGAATCCCCGGCGGATCAACTTGATGAGATTGAAGAAGCGGTCGACAGCGAAGAGATTGAATCGGAGGAAGCACCCGTCGCGACGAATACCGAACCGGAAGAGATAGAAGAGATAATTTCCGTGGAGGCAGGTGAGGAGGCAGCCCCGGTCGAGGATGAAACTGCTGATACTAAATCGATTTCGGAAATAGATCAGAACTCTGAGGCAGTCCTGGAATCGACCTCTCCCGAGGATAGACAAGATGAAGAGCCCACTGAGAGAGATGAGGGAGCGGACTCGATGGACACCAAATCCACCTCAGGGTTTGACATTGATCGCTGGTTTGCCGCACGCCGCGAAAAGCGAATCCAAGAACAGGCTGACCAGGGTACGGACGATCTAACCACTACCGACAATTCGAGTGATAGAGCGACTGAGATGGACGACCAGGAAGCCGCTGATACATCTGAGGATTTAGTCAACGAGTTTGTAGCAGAGGACGAGGGTGATCTAGAGACGTCCAGCGAGGACGCGAGGGTGAAGGAAACTCCCGCATCTGCGGCGGAAGAGGAGATCGAACAGACAGCACCCGTCGAACCATCTCCACCTCCCCTGACCTCACAAGCGATGTCCACACCCAGCGGACGACCCCGCACACCCCCACCACCAAAACCACCCTCGAAAGAGGATGAGATCGCGCCCAATGAAATTCGTGGCCCGGTCACCAAAACATTTGCCAGGCTCTACATGCAGCAAGGCAAGATGGAACATGCGGCGGAAATCGTACGACGACTCCTTCTGGAAATGCCGGATGACAAGGATGTGCTCGACCTTAAAACTGAGATAGACAAACGCCTCGTTTGACATACCGCTGGCAAGACAAAACAGCCCCTTTTCGGGGCTGTTTTGTCTCTATTCTTGCATACCCTGCCCCCCCGGGATTCATTTGTGATTCACCACTTACCTTGTGCACATTGTAAGATTATGGAGTAAACGGTTGGAATCCGGATGATCGTTGGTGTAACAGGCAACATCGGGAGCGGAAAGAGTACCGTCTCCGCGCTTTTTGCGGATCATGGAGCGCGTGTCATCGAAGGAGATGCTGTTGGTCGGCAGGTCGTCGAGCAATCACCAAATTTCCAAAAGTGGTTGCGGTCTCGTTTTGGCGACAGCATCTTTCACGGAGATCAACTTGACCGTGCCGCGCTGGGCCGAATTGTCTTTCGTGATGAAGCTGCGAGGGACGATCTGAACCGTGAAATCTGGCCCTATATCCGTGACATTTTGCAGCAGGAGATTAACCAATCTCTTGCCGACCGTGTCATCCCTGTTGTCGATGCAGCGCTCATCTACGAGTGGCAAGATGAGCAACGGTATGATGTGGTGATCGCCGTCCTCTGTGAACCGAAGGTGGCGGCGGAACGAGCCGCGAAAAGGATGAACCTCACACGTGAGGAGATTCTTGACCGATACCGAATGCAGCTACCGGTTGAGACAAAGGCGGCACGGGCAGACATCGTCCTCTGGAATGAGGGCACGGTTGATGAATTACGTCGAAAAGCGATGGAGATCTGGTCCAATCGAATCCAGCCAACTGCCTGAACAGGTGTCGAGGATTTCTGGACCCGTTCCCAATCGAAGGAGATAGAAAGACATGGCGCGGAGAACGTTCACTCTCCCCTTCCTGTGCTTCAGCCTGGCAGCACTGCTGCTGGTTGGTACCAATCCTTTGCACGCGCAGGACAATGCCGAATCGGAAGACCTTGAGGGTCCGCGATCCCAAATCGCTGGTGAGCTGGGGCTGGAAAAACAGGTGGCCGAACGACTTGAAGCGATGCTTCAGCCCATTGTCGGTCCCGTGGTGGTCGTTGTCGACCTGACCCTGACCTCCATCCCGGTCGAATTGCAAGGCTTCAAGTATAGTAAGGACGAAAGCCTGCCAGGGTTGCCGGTTACCATCAGCGAAAATGTCCGTAAACTCGGCGGGTCGAACTGGGATTTTAACGAGGTGGACGGCATCAAGATCCGGGTCTTCGTTTCGGAATCGATGCAGGATGCCGAGCTGAACCGGATCACGGAACTGATCCCCCTTTGGATTAATCTCAATTATGGGCGTGGGGATCAGATCATCGTCGAACCAGTCCCATTCGTTAACCCCCCGCTCACGATGGTCGACTTTCTGCTCAGTTGGAAAGGTGTCGCCCTGATTGGGGCGGGTGTAGTCCTGCTCTCCCTAATTGTCAGCCTGATTCTCCGTTTCCTCACTCGTCCAGCCCGTCTCGCGGACGGTGGCGAGATGGACCTGAATGCGCATGGCAACATCAGCGGACCCATCTCGCCGATGTCTGTGGCGCAGATGATGACCCAGATGAGCGAGGAAAAGGAGAAGGAAGACAGAGGCCGCCGCGAGACCGAAGCATCTGTACCCTCTACCAGCATGCTCACCCTGCCGGAAGGGTCGCTTTCAGTCCGACTGGTACGTGAAAATGATGGCAGCAACCGTGCGCTAGGTGCATTGACAAAAATCCGGGACATGGAGCTGTCTGAGCTTAATTTACTGTTGAAGGATGCCAACCCGACAACCTGTGCCGTTGCACTAAACCTTGTGCGTCCGGTCATGGCTGCTCACTTCCTCTCAAACCTGGCCCAGGAAAGCCGCAGCCGTGTGCTGGAGGCTTGGAAAAACCTGGACAGCATTAGCACCTCAGATGCCCAGCAGTATGCCGCCCAGCTGCGGGAACGGGTCGAACGGATGAAGACATCCGAGCTGACGGCATCGGGACCGGAACCGTTTATCGAACTGATCAACCAGGCACCTGAATCGGCAGGCAAAGCTGTCTTCAACGACCTCATGGCGATTGATAGCGAACTGGCTGCCGAAGTCCGTAAAAAGGCCTTTTTCCTTGAAGATTTGCTGCAGCTTGAGGGTAGCGTCCTGAAGCGCATTGTTATGGGCATGCAACGCGACCAGCTTGCAAGCCTTGTCAAGGATGCCCCGGACGAGATCAAGGAGAGGGTGTACCAGAGCCTCTCCAGCCGTGCAGCCAACGTTCTGCGGGAAGAAGTATCCCTTTTGAATTCTGTGCCGCCCGAAAAAGCGGCGATGGCCAAACGTGCATTGATGGAAGCCCTGCGCAGGGTGCAAAGCGTAAACGAGTGAGGATTTGAATGAAGTTTACCTCTGTTTTCGGCCTTCTGCTGGGTTTCGGTCTTGTCTTTCTCGCGATTTCCGGCCGTGGTGATGTACGAATGTTCCTCCAGTGGGAATCCATCGCCATCGTGCTGGGCGGAACAGTCAGTGCTACCCTGCTTTCCTTTAACTCAGACCAGATCATGCGCGCCCTGCGTGCAAGCCGTGTCGTTTTCATCGGAAAAACGCCGGCACCAGACGAACTGATTCCGACGATGGTCCAGATGGTTCAGCAAGCACGTGTGTCCGGCGTCCGGACCATTGAACTTGGTAAGGATGTCGGCGGACGGATGCGTTTCCTGAAAAAAGCGATCGGCCTGTTGGAAGATGGGTTTGAACCGGATGATGTTGCCCAGATCCTGAAGGCAGAATCGGATTCGGAAGCGGCGCAATACCGGATGAGCGAGCGGCTGTTCAGCGTGATGGGGAATTATTCTCCCCTGTTCGGGCTGCTCGGTACCCTGATCGGCCTGGTCATCATGTTGTCCAGCATCTCGGACCCTCGTGCCATCCCTGGCGCGATGGCGATCGCGATGTTAACCACCTTCTACGGTGTCATTTTCAGCGCGCTGATCTTTCGTCCCATGGCGACCAAAATTCGCGCATGGAACTATGATGAAATCCTGCTGCGTGAACTGATCATCGAAACTCTGCTTTACATCGCGGACGGGGTCAACTCCCAGATCGCACAGGAACGTCTTGAAAGCTACTTCCTGAAGAAGAGGCCTGCCTGATGGCTCCAAGCAGGAAATACAGGGGCATCATCTCCGGGCGAATTCGTCAACAAGCGGGCGACAGTGGAGATGACAATGATTGGTTGGCGATCTACGGCGACCTGATGTCGCTGCTGCTCGTCTTCTTCGTGCTCTTCTACATCTTCTCGGTAACTGGCCAGCTTCCCCTGCTCAGCGAAGCATTGCAGGCATATCAGTCCGAGGAGACGATGCGTGCCGAGAACATCCCGGAGACACAGCAAACCCTCACACCATCGCCAGACAATTCCGAGATCACCATCTCAATCCCTTCGGAAATCCTTTTCGACCTGGGCCAGGCCGACTTGAAACCGAAGGCGATGTCCTTCCTTGCCGAGGCGGTCGACAGTATCAAATCGATCCTGGTGGATGATCCGGATGCGCAGATCAGGATTGAAGGATATACGGACGATATTCCCATCCACAACTGGCGCTTCAGGAACAACTGGGAGTTGTCTGCCGCTCGCGCCATTGCGGTCGTACGCTACTTTATCGAGGATGAGCAGTTCGATCCCTCAAAACTGCAAGCGATGGGCTACGGAGAATACAATCCCGTTGTCCCGAACGATACCCCATTAAACCGTCAGAAGAACCGTCGGGTTGAGATCAAGGTCGTAAAACCTCCAAGCAGATCGGATGAGACTCAAGTCCCTCCGAACTCTGCTGATGAGACCCGAAAGAAGCGTGAAAAGGCCGCACAGGATGCGGCGACCAAACTGTTGAAGGGCGAAGGAAAATGATGTCGCTGAAATATTTCCTTGCACTTCCACTCCTCCTGCTGCCGACTCTGCTCTTCGGACAGTCCACCGCGGACCTCTCCGTCTGGCAGGGCAACGCCTCATTCTCTGGAAGCGGGCTGGACCGTGTCGGTGCCGCCCTCACCACAGGCGATTTTAATGGTGACGGCCGCTGGGATTTCGCCATCGGCGCACCGGGAACATTGGACAACGCAGGACAGGTTTACCTCTTTTACGGTTCGGCATCTCGTCTCGACAGTTCCCATGTGACGGATATCCCGGGACAAGCCTCCGTGGTGATTACTGGAACCGAAGATTTGCAGCTCGGCGGTTCTCTCCACTTGGGTGATCTGAACGGTGATGGTCTTGAAGACCTGATCATCGGCGCACCTCGTGCCGATAATAGCCGTGGTGAGGTATGGATCATCTTCGGTGGTGACCTCAGTGGTGAAATCAGTGATCCGGATGTCCGTCTGGTCGGTGCTGCTGCAGGCGATGGGTTTGGCTGGTCGGTCGCCACATCTGATGTTGATCCGGACGATGAAATTCAGGATTTGCTGATTGGCTCGCCGAATGCAGACCTCTTCGAGAGGGATGCGGCAGGCCGAGTCGATGTCATCCTCGGTCGTACCAATGGATGGCCTGCGGAAATACTGCTCGAAACGGAAGCGGTCTACGCGACCATTGCTGGCGCCTTTGGTGGCGGAAAGCTTGGGTATGCCCTGGCTCGTGCCAGCTCCTTCCAGGGTGTTCTGCTTGGGAATGACATGAACTCAGACGGTGTCGGCGACATTGTCATGGGCGCGCCCGGTCAGAACTTCGGTGGACGCGCCGCTGCCGGCTTTGTCCACATGTTCCTATCCTCCGACAGTGTCGTTGATACAACCGACCTCTCCAATACGGTTGGGCTGGTCAACTACCGCAGGCTAGCGGGAGCCACCGCGTTCGATGGTCTAGGACGCAGCCTCTCCGCCTTCACCGTCAGCAATCGTCGCGGGATCCTTGTCGGCTCCCCAGCGGCCCTTGTCGCAACGAGTCCAGCGGTGCGAGCAGGTGCGGTGTATGAGGTCAACTGGGGCACGATTAACACCCAGGAAGGTGTTGTTGACCTCTCGATCCTTGCCAATGTCCGTATGAAAATAATGTCCACCAGCGCGGCTGATTCCTTCGGGGTCTCCCTGGCATCAACTGGTTCGGCCTGGTCGATCGGTGCATCGGGTACGGACCCCTTCTCGAGAAGTTTCGCTGGAATGGGGCATGTCTTCACAGGGCCACCCGCATACCAGGGTTATGTCTTTCTCGACAGCCTGAGTGTACGCCACACCTCCCTTGCCGGAGCGGCTTCACAGGACCGGATCGGCGCATCCACTGCGGTTGGAGATCTCAACGGTGATGGAGTGATGGATGCCCTCGTGGGCAGCCCGGCAGCCAACAATTACTCAGGCATGGTTTATATCTACCGAGGTGGACAGCCCTATGCCTGGAGCTTTACCCCCTCATCCGGCCAAACATCGGTTCCAATCAGCACCTCGATTCAATTCAGCGCACGGGATGAATCACCGGGTCTCAATCCTGACCTGACGTACATCAACATCAACAATCAGCGCTATCTCACAACCGATCCGGAAGTATCCTGGGAGAGTGAAAACGGTCGTTTCAGCTACTTGATCGAACCATCCGAACCCTTTGCGATCGATGTTCCCATCCCGGTGCAAATCCAGGTATCGGACAACAACGGCAGTCGTTCCGCCTGGTATTCCTATCAGTTTGTCACCGGCCGAGATGACCGTGCGCCAGAAATTGAAGAGCTTTCGCCGGACGAAGAAGAGATCAACGTTGCTACAACACGCAACATCGAATTCACTCTTTCCGACCCAGGGTCCGGAGTTGATAGCACCACCGTCAGCCTGCGTGTCGTCTTCCCAGGCAGTGACGAAACCATCGCCTGGGGCGATCCGCGGCTAACTGCAACTGGGCCGCGTTCACTGAAACGATTCACGTTCAACCCGGATGTCGACTTCCCTGCGGATGAAATTGTCAACGTCACCCTGCGCGCAAGCGACTTGACCACTCCACCGAACAGCATGACGCCATTCGACTACCATTTCAGCACCATATCAGATACTGTGCCTCCGGTGATTAATCAGATTATCCCGGCACCCGGCTCAACCATTGATCAGTCTACATCGATCTATGTCCGTATTCAGGATGAGTCTGCTGGAGTGGACACGGACGGCACAACCATGATCCGTACCCAGAATGGCAATCCGGAAAATGCGGGACTCGGGTTCCAGACCATTACGGATGGCTATCTCGCGGTTCACACACCAGGTGGAAACCCCTTCGAAACGGGTCCGCTGGTGATGACCTTCCGAACCCAGGACCTTGCTAATCCACCCAATGAACATCCAGACAGTTCTTGGAGTTACACGGTCGTACAGGATACGGTTGGTCCTCGCCTGGCCGCAGCGACCCCCTCACCCTTCAGTGAGGATGCGGCAAGGAATACGCTCATTTCTCTGCGCGTTTTGGATAATGCGGCGGGAGTAGACAGCGCTTCGATCGGTGTAACCATTGCCGGTCAGCCAATTAACCACCAATCCATGATCTGGGAAACGGCAGACAACCGGAGCTTCAACCTGCAATACCAGGTTAACCCCAACAATCCATTCCCGGACACCGTACGGGTTCGTCTGGTCGCAAGTGACCAGGCCAATCCACCAAACAGCTTGGATACTACCTACTACTTTACTACTGAGATGGACACAACACGTCCGGAATTCCTGCTGATTGACCCTGCACCCGGTTCGGATGGAGTATCCGTCACCCAGGGATTCGTCTGGGAAGTTGCCGACAACCTGTCCGGGGTTGATCCGTCATCACTCTTCCTGATTGTCGACGATGCCGAACAAACTTCGCTTGTGACCAATTCGACAAACGTCACTCAACCTGGTGCGGAATACAGTTTCTACTATTCTCCGGCGAACCCCTTCCAGCACGAGGATACGCTACGCATCCGGTTTGACATCTACGACCATGAAGTCCCTGCAAACCGGACTCGGTTGGATTACGAGCTGTTTACAGAACCAGATGAAGACCCACCCTACCTCGCCGACCGAAGTCCCTATGACACCGAGACCGGTGTCTCACGCGGCGCGGATATTCTTTTCAAGATTCTTGACCAGGGACTGGGAGTGGAACTCGATTCCCTGATCCTTTTTGTCGAAGAACAGTTTATCCCGCGAACTTCTCTTTCCATCGAAGAGGTTGATAGCGGGTATGTGGTGCGATACAACCCGCCAACGCTCTTTGCTCACTTGGATACGATTGACGTTCGGGTTGTCGGCTACGATCAGGCAGGGATCCCCAACCGGATGGATGAGCGGTATTGGTTCCTCACCCTGAGTGATGACCGTGAACCACCCTATCTCGTAGACATCGTTCCCGAGGACTCCACCTCCGGCTGGCCAGTGGATGCAGGCTTGGAGTTCACCATCCTCGATGATGGTCAGGGAGTGGACAGTACGTTCACAAGAATCGAGCTGGAAGGAAACCCGGGCTGGCGATATGATGCGCTGATCGAACGGGTGGATTACGGATTCCACTATACGCTCAATCCCATCGACAATTGGCTCTACAGCGATACAGCGGGTGTGCTGGTTCGTGCACGGGACACGGCTGAACCGCCCAACGAGATGACCTTTCCGAAGCGAATTACCCTCTTCATCGCACGTGATGATCAATCGCCTGTCGTAGTGAACCAACAGCCGCCTCCCGATTCGGGCTTCACGATTAATCGTTTTCTCGAATTTGACCTGATGGATGATCTCGCAGGGGTGGACACCTCGAGTGTGCAGTTGACGGTCAATGACGTGGATGTACTTCCGTTGAGCCTTGTTGAAGCAACTCCTGGCGGATTCCACTACCGGTACCGTCCGGAAAGCTGGTGGACCATCGGCGACCATATTACCGTCAGCCTCACTGCCGCGGACTCGTCCGCTGGGAAAAACTCGGGGCAGACAGTCTGGGAATTCGACATCGTCCCCGATGAGCAACCACCCTACGTTCCGGTAGACAGCCTCTACCCCGCTCCGGATGCGCTGGACATCAGCCGCGACGATACCCTTCGCATCCTCATCCTCGATGATGGCATCGGGATTGACGGCAACAGCCTGAGTGTGACGGTCGCAGGACGGTCCATCAGCGACATCGCTGCGGCGGACACCGTAGATTTGGGCTACGAGTACCTGCTGCCCCTCCAACGTTTAAACCTCTTTGCCGGACAGTTGGCAGAAGTGCGAGTTCAGGCAACAGACCGCGCTTCGCCCACAAATCGAATGCAGACGTTCTCGTACCAGTTTGCCATCGAACCACCGGAAGAAGATTTTTCTGTTGTCCCACGAACCATCACACCTAATGGTGATGGTGTCTGGGATGAGGCGTTGATCTACCACCTCGGTGGGGCAGCGACTGACGTGACGGTATTTGATATTCGTGGACGACAGATTGCAACCTTCAGCGGACTGCCGGCCCGTTGGGATGGTACCGCCGACAATGGCACACCCGTTCCTGGTGGGATCTACATCCTGCAACTCGAAGCAGCAGGCGAAATTCGTCAATCAACCATCGCGGTGGCCCGATGAAGCGAACTCTGCTGACAGGGGCCCTGCTGGCCTCCCTGCTGCTGCCATGGTCCGCACATGCAGCCTTCGAAGATCTTCCCGGCCTGCGCACCGCCTCACTCGGTGGAGCGATGGTGGCGGATGGCGGGGATGCGATGGGCTTCTTCATCAATCCGGCGTCTGTTGCCTGGGGGCACGCCTCCGCGATGGAAATGTACAGTTCGAAGCTCTACTGGGGTCTCGAAGGTGACAATCTCGTACGCACGGCCCTCGGTGGATATACATCGCTCTATGACTGGGGCGCGTTCGGCTTGGGACATGACCGTTTCGACGGCCAGCTTTACAGCGAGCACCAGACTTTGCTGACCTATGCCCGACGGCTGCGTTCCAACCTCTCCGTCGGAGCCGGATTCAGACTCTTCGGACGTGGGTACGAAGAAACACCCTACACCGCCATCGACCCCCTGTTCCAGGAGTACGGCTACACGATGACCAGCATCGGTATCGACCTCGGTGTGCAGTGGCGAGTGTCGGAGGCCCTCAGCCTTGGCTTGGCGGCGCGACGGATCAACCGTCCTAATCAGGCGCTCGAAGATGGTATCGAGGATCCCCTTCCTCGTGAACTGCAGCTCGGTGCGGCGTGGAAATTCGGTATATTCACATTCTTCGGTGATATGGAATACAGGGATGTGGACCTGAACGGTGTCGATGCTACCCCACGACTGGGGATCGAAACCAGCCTCTTCGAACGAAAGCTGTTCCTCAGAACAGGTGGCAACCGAGATGAGATCGACCTCGGTTTCGGTCTGAATTTTTACAGGAATCAAAGCAGCAGCAACTACACGCTTCCACGTGCAGACGGCACCTCCGAACGAATCCGTGAATTCCGCGACCTGAAAATGCGTGTCGCCTACACGCTTCGTTATCCGATCGGCGGCATCTCAAATACGTTTGGCACTCACATGCTCGGTTTGCGCATCTACTTCGAGCGCAACCGTGACCGCCAAGGCCCCTCGCAGGCTTTGAACATCCCGACTCCGGCACCACCTCGTGAACGAGTGAAAACCGTTGTTGATACTGTCTATGTGCCAAAGGTGGAATTTGTAGAGGTTGATATTGTCGACTCGGTGAAGATCAAGGCCTACGAGCTCGAAATCCTCGGTCTGCGAAAAGAGATATCTTCGCTTGAGAATCTTAACAAGGCCCTCGGCTTTCTCGAGGAGGCACTACGTCTCTATTACCAGAAGATGTACCAGCAGGCGATCACACGTTGTGACGATGCAATCAAGGAAGTGCCCTCCCTGTCGCTTGCGTACATCCGAAAGGCATCGATCCTCTTCGCCCAACAAAAGTATGTAGAATCGCGTTCGATCTACCTTAAGGCGCTGGAACGTGACCCGGACAACCTGGAAGTAAAGGAACAGCTCCAGCGCATCGAGCGTATTCTCGCGCAACGAGGACGTTAGGGCATGTCAACGATTAAACGGCCCCATGTCCAGCAGACATGGGGCCGTTTGATTTTATAGCACATTGATCAACTCTCGTCCCCGACGGATTCGCCACGCAGCTTCTTCAATTGCTCCTCCTCCAGCGCTTCAATGATATCCGCAGGTAAAATCCGTCTCTTTGCTTCGATCCGGAAACGGTCAATCAGAGCAATCACAACGGGCACCAACAGACCGCCGAGGATCAGCTCCCACAAGGCGCTGAAATAGGTGACCATTGCTTTACGCAGGGAATAGCCTAGATTTGATGCAACATGGATGGTTTCAGTATCAACATAGACGGTCTTTGCAGCATGTTCACCATCCGGGGTCCGTACAGTCGTATCCACAAGCAGCCGCAACCTTTGCTGACCGCCTTTTTCAGGGGTCACATCCCATAGCCAGATGCTCGCCAGGCCGGGAAGAATCGCCTGCTCCTGGCTCGTCAGACTATCGACGGTGAAACCTTCCCCATGCAGGCTCAAGCGAACGGAAGAGCCAACGATGATCTTGACTACACGTGCGGAATCCCCTTCCATCTCAACTGCAGCCCGCGGGTCAACTCCGAACTGGCCACCTTCCGGGATCACAATCGCTTTCAAGGTCTCGGTGCGACCAACCTTCATGGCTTCAGGAAATGCGTAGGTCAGCTCGCCTTGCTGGTAGCTGGGTACGGAGTTCGTGCTCTTCCGCTGCTTCCCCACGCTGGACACAGGCACTTCACCCAATAACGCCATACTGTCCGGAGCGGCAGCCAGGGTCTGTTCGGAGGGTGCGGGAGTCTGGCGAGACCAGAGGGCCATCACCAGCAGGCTGAGAAGAACCAGCCCCACGAGCACAGCGTACCATGCAACAATCCAACGCTTCAAATTCGACTGCTTTTCCATATCCATTCTCCCGGGTTTGGCCTGCAGGAAATGTAGAGTGGAAAACAGTATCCATCGCTTCCCCAGACAGACACCAATTCCAACAATTCCCACCTCGGAGAGCGGGACAATCTCTGCCTCGCTTCCCCTTGCCTCCTCCCCTCGCGCCCTCTACCTTTCGGTCGACCCTTTAACCCCGTCCGGCGAGTCGGGGAAGGGCTGCCCGGGGAAGGGCGCAGAGAAGGATGAAGCCACCACGGCTACACCTTTGACGACAGTCCCACTGCCCCGCACGACCTTTCCACGTTCTCGCCGACACGTCGAGGACGTTTTTTTGTGCCCTCCTGAAACGTGTCATCGGATGGTCAAGGGGGTCTGAACGAACCGATCCGGGAGAACCATGGAGCAGGTCAAAGCACGTGTGATGGATGCTGTGGACATCAAGCGCACGATCATGCGTCTCGCGCATGAAATCGTGGAGCGACACCACGGTGTCAAAAACCTGGGAATCGTTGGCATCCGTACTCGCGGTGTCTTCGTCGCCCAGCGTCTCGTCGAGGCGATCAAGGAGATTGAAGGCGAAATGCTCGGTCTCGGTGTCCTCGACATCACTCTTTACCGTGACGATTTCCGTATCCGCAAAGTAGGTCCGGGAGTACAGGTTACGGACATCCCCTTCAACATGGATGGTGTGGACATCGTGCTGGTGGATGATGTCCTTTACACGGGCCGCACCAGCCGTGCCGCGCTCGACGCCCTGATGGACTATGGCCGCCCAGGCCGTGTCCAACTGGCTGTCCTCGTCGACCGCGGCCACCGTGAACTGCCCATCAAGGCGGATTTTGTCGGGAAAAACATCCCGACAGCCGGCGATGAAAACGTACAGGTCCGTCTGGTCGAGCATGATGGCGAGGATGAAGTGGTGCTACTTCGCGACGTGAAGGAGGATAAGTAACCATGGCTTTGCAATCGCGTCACCTGCTTGGCCTTCGGGATATTCCAGCTGAGGATATTACCTCGATTCTGGACGCGGCGGTTTCTTTCAAGGAAATCCTTAGCCGACCCATTCCAAAGGTCCCAACCCTGCGTCATGTCACGGTCGTGAACGCCTTCTTCGAGAACTCAACTCGGACGCGCATCTCCTT
The DNA here is from genome assembly GCA_020444265.1 of bacterium. Lineage (GTDB taxonomy): Bacteria > Electryoneota > Electryoneia > Electryoneales > Electryoneaceae > JAHLLH01. The sequence goes on along the minus strand of JAHLLH010000003.1, from coordinate 280,391 downwards.
CGAACTGGCGGAAAAGCGCCTTTCAGCAGACGTGGTCAACTTCTCGTCGAGTGCTTCGTCGGTAAACAAAGGTGAAACGCTGATCGACACGATCAAGAACATCGAGGCGATGAAGATTGATCTCGTGGTCATGCGTCACCCACTTCCCGGTGCTCACACGCTGTTGATCAAGCACTGTGCTTCCAAGGTGATCAATGCAGGTGATGGTGCCCATGAGCATCCGACTCAGGCGCTGCTGGATATGATGACCATCCGTGAACAGGTCGGCAGCTTCGACAAATTGCGTGTCACCCTGGTCGGTGACATTTCACACAGCCGTGTCGCGCTGTCGAACATCTATGGTTTACAGACAATGGGTGCGAAAGTCGCAGTCTGCGGTCCACCAACCCTGATCCCGCGCCACCTTGAGAACCTCGGTGTGAAGGTCTATCATGATGTCGATGAGGCCATCGCGAAATCGGATGTGCTGAACGTGCTGCGCATTCAGCAGGAGCGTCAGGACCAGGGTCTCTTCCCTTCGATCCGAGAGTATCACGCCGGCTTCGGTATTACCAGCGCTCGGCTTGACAAACTGAATCGTCCGATCCTCATTCTCCACCCCGGCCCGATCAACCGTGGTGTTGAGCTCGATGGTGATGTGGCGGACGGGCCGCACAGTGTCATCCTGCAGCAGGTGACAAACGGTGTAGCGGTTCGTATGGCAGTGTTGTTCCTGTTGGCAGGAGGTGAAAATGAGTTGGAATAGCAAGCAGGGTGCAGACCTCCTGAGCCGGCATGGCTGGTTGGTCAACAAAAACATGAAGGTCCTGATCACCGGAGCTCGTGTGATCGATCCTTCGCTGGGACTGGACAAAAAGGCCGACATTCTGATCGACAAGGGAAAAATTGTCGAAGTCGGAAACATTGACCGCAAGGAAATCGGCAAACATCAGCACCTGAACCTCAAGGGTAAGATTGTCGCCCCCGGCTTCTTTGACATGCATGTCCACCTTCGTGAACCGGGCCGTGAGGACAAGGAAACGATCCTTACCGGAACCTGCGCAGCAGCAGCGGGTGGGTTTACTGGTGTGGCGGCGATGCCGAATACCGATCCCGCGCCGGACAATGTTGGTGTCGTGCGCTGGATCTTCGACCAGGCAGCCGGCGCCCCGGTGGCGGTTCATCCGGTCGGGACGGTCACACGTGACCGTGACGGAAAAATGCTGTCGGACATTTCAGACCTGTTCCACGCTGGTGTTCGCGTGCTGTCCGATGATGGCAGCCCGGTCGCCAACGCCGAAGTGATGCGTCGCGCCCTGGAGTACTCCAAAATGCACGACATGGTCATCAGCACTCATAGTGAGGAGATGTCGCTCGGCGGCAAGGGTGTGATGCGCGAAAGCGAAGTTTCAACCCGCCTCGGCTTGCCCGGATGGCCCAGCCTGACCGAATCGGTGATGGTTGCACGTGATGTTCTGCTGTCGCTTTACACTGGTGGACGACTTCATGTGGGACACATTTCAAGCCGTGAATCCATCGATATGGTTCGCTGGGGCAAGAGCAAAGGTGCGAACGTCACCTGCGAAGCGACTCCGCATCACATCTCCCTGACCGACGAAGCGTGCGAATCCTACGATGGCAACTACAAGATGAACCCGCCGCTTGGTACGGAGGATGATCGTCAGGCGGTGATCGAAGGCTTGATGGACGGCACCATTGATGCCCTCGCGACAGACCACGCACCACACACGGCTGAAGAGTCACTGGTTGAGTTCAGTTTCGTGCCGAACGGCATTGTCGGGCTCGAAACGGCCATCGGTGTGATCGCGAAAGAGTTGATCGCCACCAAGAAACTCGACTGGGTGGATGTGGTGCAGAAGATGGCCGTCGCTCCGCGAGAGATCATGCGGTTGCCTGCTGTACAGATTAAGAAGGGTGCGGTTGCGGAATTGACGATGATCGATCCGGACGCTCCCTGGTCCGTCGATCCGCAAAAATTCCTCAGCAAGGGACGCAACACTCCCTTCGGCGGCTGGACACTGCCCGCCAAGCCAATCGGCACCATCAATCGTGGCTGGGTGCTGATCGCACCCGATGCACGGATGCTATGGAGCTGATGGGAGCCTTTCCAGGTTCAACGTTCAGCAGCCCGGCAAGCAACGCTTGTCGGGCTGCTGTCCTCCAGGGATTTCTCGCTTTTTAACGCCCCTTGTCACCGGAATGCTCCGCGTCATGCAGGGCGAGGCCAGCCAAACCGTTTGAACCGCTGAAACTCCGACCGGACTCGAGTAACGGTCGCTTGCCAGTCAAACCAATTCGAACCTGCCAGCGTTCGCTACCAAGGCTACACTGAAGGACAGCCTCGGATGGTGTGCCGGATTCGCTGATTCCATGCTCCACAACGGCAACCAGCACTTCCGTGTCCCGGGTCGGACCAAACATCGGTAAAACAGTAAAACGGTAGCTTTCACCCCTTCTCAACGGCTTGGTCCTCAGTGCGTACGGCACTTGCTGAAGGGTGATCGACTCACGAGGGATATCGATCATTGTTGTGGAGGTCTTACCACCCAGCAGTTCTGGTTCACGGACTGTGATCACCGCACGAGTGGACTGAAACTGGATTTCAGTCTCCACATTCATGCCTCGCACTTTCTGAACCCTTGTGGCACGGATCGGGATAAAACTTTCTGCCTCAAATTCAATCGTCTCCAGCTCAAACAGATCACCCTCGAAACGGCGTGTCAGGACATAAACACTCAGGCCATACCGATCCTCCAGATGCAACGATTCGTAGAGGGTGCCGGCAGACTTGTCTTCTGCAGGATAACGCAGGCTGAATTGGCCGGTCTCATCTTCTGGAAGGCGGGAAAAGTCGTAGGATGGTGGAAAGGCCTGAGCCATTAATGGACCCAGGCAAAACAGGATAGCGGTCAAGACCCATCTCTTCATGATCAATGCCATACAGTCATCCCAGCTTGTCCGGATGGTTAAAATACCGCACCGATCCCTGGAAACGAAAGAAGGGCGCCGCATCTGCAACGCCCTTTTGCTCTAAATGTTCAGTTGGACTCAATGGACCGTGTTCGATCCGGGGCGGGTCAGTGCCAAGGCACCCTTTCCTCCCGCTCGAGTTCCTTCTTCGAACAGGTAGGAGTGTACGAGGGTACGCAGGTCCTGGGAGCTCATCGGGCCGCCAATGGCGAGGGCACGATCAATCAGACGCTCCATGTCTTCCATATCCAACATGCCGAGCGCCTGCATTTCGATCAACTGACCATAGGCTTCCGGGCTGAGCACCGCACGTTCCGCGGGATGCAACACGCGGAAAGAATGGGTCGTAAAGCCGGAACGGTACACGATTTCCGAGGGATCAACACCATCGACACGGTCATAGACCCAGTCAAATGCCGCATTGATCTCGGAGTCAGTATACCCCTGCCCCTTCAGCTCGTCGCTCATCTCCTCGATATCATCGAGAGCGATGCGCTGTTCACGTATCTCGCGAAGCAGATACATCGCCAGACCGACGACGCGCTGGGGAGCGGAGAAGTCCTCTTCTCTCATGCTGCTTCCTGTTTACCTGCCGTGGCAGTGCTTGTACTTCTTCCCGCTGCCGCACGGACACGGATCATTGCGTCCTACCTTCGGCTCTTCACGGGTAACCGGTTGGTTGCCTCCGGCGGTCGCTTCGCGTCTCTGCTGAGGCGCCTGCAATCCGCCACGCTGCATACTGCGACCAACCGCACTGGAATCCTGCTGCGGTGCTGGAGCACTCGACAGACCCATTCCCGTGCTGTCCGATTTGATCTCTCTCGCCTGGGGTGCTGCAACACGTTGCTGCTCGGTAGTCTGAATCTGCGCGGTCATGATCATGCGCAAACTCTGCTCCGCCACACGTCCCAGCATCTCCTCGAATGCCGACAGCCCTTCGCGTTTGTACTCAATCAGCGGATCACGCTGAGCATAACTGCGAAGGCCGATCCCCTCTTTCAGTCGGTCCATCTCGTAGAGGTGGTCCATCCACTGCTGGTCAACAACCCGCAGAACACTGAAGCGCAGGAGCTTTTCATACAACTCCTCACCGAGGGTTTCACGTCGGCGATCAAGCGCGGACTTCGCCTTTTCAAGGATCCTGTCCTCGAGGGCTTCGACCTTGAGGCCCTCTATATCTTCATCGTCAAAATGCACATCGATCATTAGCGTTCGCAAGAGCGCACTGCGAAGCCCGTCCCAATCCCAGTCATACGGCGATTCTTTCTCGTCCACATGATTGTCGAGAGCAAAGGCGGAGTATTCTTCGAGCAACGCCGAAACTTCTTGTTCGATGTGTCCCATCAGCGCGGCACGTCTGCGAGCGTAGACAACCTCGCGCTGAACGTTCATGACATCGTCATACTTTAATAGATGCTCACGAATCGAAAAGTTGTGCTGCTCCACGCGTTTCTGCGCTTTTTCGATCGCTCGAGTCACCATCGAATGGGTGATGACCTCGCCCTCTTGAAGACCGAGGGTATCCATCACACGTCCCATCCGTTCGCCACCGAAGAGACGCATTAAATCGTCTTCCAGCGACATGTAGAATTTGGATCGTCCCGGGTCACCCTGACGACCAGCACGGCCTCGGAGCTGACGGTCAATACGCCGTGCCTCATGCCTCTCGGTGCCAATAATCTGGAGCCCGCCGGGCTGATTCTTCGGATCGATACCGTGTTCTTCGATGTGACGCTTCTGCAAATCAGGATCAGCGTTCAGACGCGCGGTGATGATCCCGTCCTCACCATGCGCATCTTTGATCGCATCGGTAATCTTGATGTCTGTACCACGACCTGCCATGTTGGTGGCGATGGTGATGGCACCGGGACGACCTGCATGCGCGACGATATCCGCTTCACGCTGATGCTGTTTTGCGTTCAAAATCTGGATATGATCGGATAGTTTGCGCCCGCTGACGGTCCGCGCCCCAAGCATTTTTGCGACAAGCTCACTGACATCGACTGATGTCGTTCCGACGAGGACCGGCAGGCCTAGCTCGTGAATTCGAATGATCTCGTCGATGATCGCTTTGTATTTTTCCCGCTTGGTGCGGTAAATATCATCCGGTTCGTCGATTCGCGCGATGGGACGGTTGGTCGGAATCACCGACACTTCCATCTCGTAGATCTTGAAGAACTCGTCCTCTTCAGTCTCTGCGGTACCGGTCATCCCGGCCAATTTGCCATACAGACGGAAATAGTTCTGCAGGGTGATGGTGGCGATGGTCTGGGTTTCGGCCTCGACCTTTACCCCTTCCTTCGCCTCAATCGCCTGGTGCAGTCCATCCGAGTAGCGCCGTCCGTACATGATACGTCCGGTGAACTCATCGACGATCTGCACCTTGTTCTGCTCGATGACGTATTCCTCATCCTTCTCGTAGAGCGAATGAGCACGCAGAAGCTGGTTGATCGTGTGAAGCACGGAACTACGCTCAGCCATCTTCAGCTCAGCATCCGTCTTCAGCTTCAGACGCTCCTCATCGGAAAGGCTCTCCTCATTGTCCAGATCGGCGAACTGATCGCCCAGGTCCGGGAGGACGAAGAATTCGCTTTCAACTCCTTCCAGCTTGGCAAGTTCTTCGCGACCCTTGTCCGTCAGATCGATAGTGTGCGCCTTTTCATCAATTGCGATGTAGAGGCCCTCATCGAGTTCGTGCTGCCGTTTCTCACGGATGTACTCATCTTCAACCGACTGGACAAGAGACTTGTTGCCCTGTTCGGCGAGCATTTTCATCACGCGCCGGTGCTTCGGCTGTGCACGATTGGCCTGGTAGAGTTTGATCCCCGCCTGGAATTCACGTTTCCGGTCGTACTCTCCCTCCTCGTTCTCCTTCAGCAGTTTTTCTGCTTCGTTGACGAGTTGGATGGCCTGGTCACGTTGACGCGCAACAAGCCTTTTCACACTGGGGTTATACCGTAGAAAATCATCCTCGCTGGACCTGGGTACCGGACCGGCGATAATAAGTGGAGTACGTGCCTCATCAATCAGAACACTATCAACCTCATCGACGATGGCGTAGTGATGTCCGCGCTGTACCATATAGGCCGCTTCGACCGCCATGTTATCACGCAGGTAGTCGAAGCCGAACTCGTTGTTCGTACCGTAGGTAATGTCCGCAGCGTACTGCTCACGACGTTCGTGCGGGGGCATCTGGGAAAGGATTTTCCCGACTGAAAGACCTAGGAATTCGTAGACCTGCCCCATCCACTCAGCGTCACGACGGGCCAGGTAATCGTTGACCGTCACCAGGTGCGCCCCTCGCCCTGCCAGGGCGTTGAGGTACATCGGCATGGTGGCGACAAGAGTTTTACCTTCACCCGTCGCCATTTCCGCAATCTTGCCACGGTGCAGCATAATCCCGCCGATGAGCTGGACATCATAGGGGATCATGTCCCACACCATCTCCATCTCGGCAGCGGTAAAGGTGTGCTTCTTTTCAGTCAGGCGGCGGCAGGCATCTTTGACCACAGCGAACGCTTCGGGCAGCAAATCTTCGAGGAGTTCATCAATACGACGTACCTCGATCTTCTTCGCCTTCTTCTCACGTTCCGGATCGTCCCGTTCGATGGATTCGTAAGGATCAAACCCTTCCATTTCGGATCGGATTCGCTCCCGGAATTCGGTCGTTTTCGCCCGCAGTTCCTCGTCGCTCAGAGAATGGAGGGATTCGTAAACATCGTTGATCCGTTCGACAATGGGCAGCACTTTTTTATTCTGCCGATCGTGACGGGTCCCGAAAAGGGATGTAAGCAAACTCATGGCAACCTTCGCCGTATAAGGATACTGAATAGGACGACCTTAGAGGGGCATGACCAGTTCAATTTCGTCGCGAATCGGAATACCGTGGTTACCGATAACCGGGATTTCCGGTTTAAGACGTCTGGCACCAACAACGGCATCGCGATGGACAGCAACAAAGAAGAAGCCTTTCTTCTGGTAGAAACGCATCGCATCGACATTGTCGTTCGTTGTGATCAGCCAGATGCCACGGCAATTGTTCTCGGCAGCAATTTCACGGAGATGGCTGAGCATTGCCGTGCCGATTCCTAATCCGCGCTGGAACGCATTCATCGTGATCAACTCGCACTCCTGACCATAAATTTCATAGGTCAGCAGTCCAACCATTTCACCATCCGCTTCCGCGATCAGGGTAGGAAGCTTATCGGTCGCATGAATGCGACCACGGGTCACGATTCGTGTTGATCCCCAGTGCTCGTTAAGGGCCTGGGTTACGTTCTGATGGTCCGCGTCCCCTGCGGCGCGGACCTTAATCTCGGGTTTTTCGGCCATAGTCCCTGGTCGTGTTACTCGTCGAAACAGTATACGTTTCCAATGAGCGGAAGAAACCTGCCCATCGTTGATTCATGCTCTCGGAACCTCACGGCAGAATCAGGCTCATCCGTAAGACATCCTGGTACTCCCCGTCCAACATCACCTCGTCCCGAAGCACACCCTCAATCCTAAAACCGAGGTGCTCGTTCAAGCGGATATTTGCGAGGTTTGTATCAAGTGTGTTGACGTAGATCTTCCGCAGCGCCAACGTGCTGACACCGTACTCGATCCAGTACTGGGTCGCTCGTTTTGCGTAACCATGCCCACGTGCAGCGACATCACCAATCAGCTTGCGAAGTTCCGCTTTTCGCTGATCCGTATCAATGTTCAAATAGGCAAGAGCACCGATGGGACGGCCATTTAGGGAGACTATCCCAAAGCGGCTCGTTTCTGAGTTTAACAACGCCTCGAGGGTATTGAAACGAGGTGGATCAGGACGGGTTGTCAGGAAGAGACGGCCTGCGGAATCTTCCATCCATCCCCGCAAAAGATCGTAATCGCTCTCCTCATACACGCGTACGGTCACCTGCTCCTTATCGTCCGCGGGCGAGCTGGGCGGTGGTGCATCCTCCTTGATCGACGGAGGCGGTGTGTAGACACCGTTTCGACCCAGCCCTAAATCGAGCAGAATGTTGACGAAACGAAGGAAATCCTCACGCTTGAAGCCATACTCAAGCGCTTGTTTGTAGAAGGATTTCGCAACGACCTCTAGGGTTTGCCCCGGTAGTTGCTTGTCCGGTATTTTCGAATCTTCCACGGCTTCGGAAATCTCCAAGCGATCCTGGTCAGAACGTGTTCAGCTTCAACCCGATGCCGGTCATCAGCGAGAGGAAGCCATTCGGCTGCCTGGTCGAGGTGACCAAGTACATGTAGTCGAGCTCCACGAACGTGTACAAGGTACGACCGTCAAGGTTCCAATGCAGGTCAAAAAGATGGCCGACAAAAAGCTCCGCGGACAGGTGACCATAGGTTCCGCTATTGTCGTGATGGCTCGGATCGATCAACTCGGGTGAAACTTCCGTGACAGTCGAAGTGTAAGTCATCGTGTTGAACGCGATACCTGCACCGCTGTACAACCCATCTTCATCATCCGGATCGAGGTTGAAGTTGTACATGCGCAAGCCGAACGTTCCACCTCCAACCCCATACGTTATATTGTCCTTCGTCGCTCCCATGCCCCCGCCGCCGAGCAAAATCTGAGGGTAGAACCCCCTCCAGTCGCCGAAATCGACCGTGAGGCCGTTCCCCATCGACCCGAACCACCCGCTGGAGTTACCTGGTGCGACGGTCGAGCCGAATCGTGTCCCGACTGCACGGATATTCATGTCTTCCATGTAGAGGAAGGTCTTCTCGGCCCAGGAACCTTCGGGGAGGTTGACACGCCACCGGTCCTCAGGCTCATTGCTATTGCGGAGTGGCAAGGAGCCTTCCGGGGTTTCTTCCAGAGAGGAGAGAGCAAGCAAATCAGCGACTTCACGCAAACGAGTGGTGAGAACATCTTCAATCGCGCAGGAGCAGTCCACACTTTCAGCCGCGAGGACCTCGGTGGTTTCAACATCGATCAGGCGCACGGAAACCGTATGCACTTCGCCAACTTTCCCGACCGATCCGGCCACCATCTGCTGGACGCCGAGAATTCGACCCACTTCGATAGCACACTCGTTGGACGTGCAGCCCGCCAGGTGTAAACTCTGCTCGGTCAGCACATCCTCCATCGTGTTTCGTTCCACGACGGTAAAGATGCCGGTTTTGAAGAGTTCCTGGCGCAAACGGTCGGACAGAACACGCTGGTAGGATTCGCTGACCCCGCTGCTGATATCGAGGTCGAGCACGGCGATGGTCGTTTTGTCGGCAGCACGTCCCGATACAGGACTGCTAAAAACGAGCAGAGCTACGACAAGAAGACAAACTTTCCAGTACATGACTGGCCCCTGTTGATCCCTCCAACGGGTTCTCCCAAACCCGATCAAGAGGGGGTAAAGCAAGTTTCACGCCTAAATGGCTGAATCAGGCGCAACTCCGCCTGTGAACTGGGAAAGGTAGCACAATCGGAGGTTGATTACTTGATGAATACAGCCCGAAACTCTGTTGCCTGCTGCTACAGTTGTATCGCTTCCGCCACACCTATGCTGGGGTAAGTGGCTTGGGTGCCCCGTCACCTAAGCTTGCATTTCAGCACACAGCTAGTTCCAACTTGTACACGCTTGTCACCCCCAGCGACATACAGGGCGTCAGCCCTGTTGTGACCGAAGGGAACCTCGTCGCGTCGTGGTCCCCTGACAAAGGCAACACCGGCTCGGTTCAGCGAGAGTGGAGATACGACAAGGGGGATACCCGACGCCCCCCACCCAAAAAACTTGCCCGCTCACGCGAGCATGGGGACTGGGGATGACAGCCACGCATGAGTGGCCCGGGTGCCCCGTCACCCGGGCTTGCATTTCAGCGCGCTTGACCCACAACAAAGAGACCCTGGCAGCAAGCTGCCGGGGCCAAAATTTACCGCGAGAGTACTGCAAGACTTACACCTCACTCCCGGTAAGCTTTTTGAAGATCTCATGGTAGGCATCGGATGCCTTCTGGATGATCTCGCTGGGAAGCTTGGGTGGCGGTGGGGTTTTGCCCCAGTCACTGGTCTCGAGCCAGTCGCGCACGATCTGCTTGTCATAGCTGGGCGGACTGTTACCGAGAACTACTTTGTCGGCGGGCCAGAAACGGCTCGAATCAGGTGTCAATACCTCGTCGATCAGCACGATCTCGCCATCCAGCTCACCAAACTCGAACTTAGTGTCGGCGATGATGATGCCGCGTTCACGAGCGTACTCGGCCGCTTCGGTGTAGAGCATCAACGCCATCTCTTTCAGCTTCAGCGCCTTGCTCAGGCCGATGATGTTGACGGTCTGATCGAAGGAGATATTCTCATCGTGCTCGCCCTGCTCTGCCTTGGTCGAGGGGGTAAAAAGGGCTTCGGGAAGTTTGTCGGCCATTTGCAGGCCTTCGGGAAGCGGGATGCCGCAGACCGACCCGGTGCGCTGGTAATCTTTCCAGCCGGAACCGATGATGTAGCCGCGCACGATGCACTCGACCGGCAGCACCTCAGCCTTTTTCATCAGCACACACCGTCCCTTAAGCGCCTCAATCGCTTCGGGGGTCGCCTCTTTCAGGCAGTCCATCTTCTTCGGATCGGATTCGACCACCGCATTCGGCACACGGTCTTTGAAGAAGTCGAACCAGAAGAGCGACATCTTGTTGAGCACCTTCCCCTTGCCGGGGATGGGATCATCCATGATGACATCGAACGCGCTCAGACGGTCACTGGTGACCAGCAATAAATTGCCATCGCCCGCATCATAGATTTCACGCACCTTGCCGCTGTTGACCTTCTTTAACGGCACATCAATCTGGAACACACCTTCCGCCATGTCCGGCCTCCTAACTTGCAGAAATGTTTGTTCGTGCGAAGATAACTCAGAGGAAGGTGGAATTGGGAAGAGAGAGCGGTCTCGGTGAGGTTTTCATGTATGAGATACAGACAGCATCACGAGCCTTTTAACAATTGCTGTTCCTGCCAGTACTTCCCGAATTTGCGGTCACTACCATGGGTGTGGTCACGCAGCCATTCAGCGAGGAAGACAAGGACCTCATTGGGGATGCGGATTGCACCATTCTGGTAGTTCACGATAAACTCGGCAAGTTTCCGACGAAACTCTTCGTGCTCCTTCTGCTGATTTTCCAAATCCTTGTAGTCGCACTCCTCCATCATCGCTTCTTCATCAGAAAAGTGCTCGATGGTGTAATTGGCGAGGTTTTTGAAGGTGTTAAAAATCTCTGCTCTTCCCTGGCCTTTGAGCATCGCTGCTGCCAGGTCGTTGGTCAAATCAACCAGTCGATGATGCTGGTAGTCAATTTCCGCAATACCAATCGGCCAACTGTCATCCCACTTGATCATCGCAGTGCCCTCCCCAAGTCCTGCATTAATGTAGGGCAAGATTTGCTCAATGGAACGACTGCCAAGCATAAACCGTTATTTTATCAAGACGAGCTTTCTGCTCTGGCTTGTCCCATCTGCCTGCATACGAAGCAGATAGACTCCGGAGGGGAGGTGTCGGCCATTGAGGCTGAAGGAGTGCCTTCCGGTTTCCCTGCGTACCGGTGCAAGGTTGATAACTTCTCGACCAAGGAGATCAAAAACGTGAACTCGAACATCACTCGTCTTGTCAAGCTCATAGGCTACAACCACTTGGGCATTAAAGGGGTTCGGATAGGGATCAGCCAAGCGGAAACCCTTGATAAGGCCGGGATCACGATGATGGTCCTCGTTGACGGCAGTCTGGACATCGACGGGTTGGAGAGGGCTTGGGCCACCATAGGCTCCCAAATCATTTGTCACCATCCCCTGTGAAGGGTACAGTGCGTAGCCTGGGTGGTCGGGGTCTTCAATATCGTGGTAGACGGGGAAAGTGTTTCCGGCGTCAATCTGGATTGAATTCGAGGCGAGTTCCCAGGTTTCCTCGTTGTCGAACATGGGTATATCCTGAAAATTCTGGTGCCCGGGATACCCATTTTCGATGTTGGTGTAGGTCACCTCAAGGCTATCCCGTTCCGTCTGATAGTCGATCTGCGTGTCCAAGTCACCGACACGATTGTAGTAGACGATCGAGTTGATGACCTCGGAATGCTCCCACACATTGCCCATAAAAATGCCGGCCGCTTCGCCGTAGGTGGCCGTGTTGTTGATGATCGTACAGTTGACAATCTCAGTCCCGCCAGTACTCTCAAGGTAGATGGGTGGGTACTCCCCATCGTTACCTACAATCAAGCAGTTGCTTATCAGCAATTCAGTGAATTGTAGCCCATAGATTGCCCCAGTATTGTTGCGAAACAAACTCCGCCGAATGGAAAAAGCTTCATCTTGATTTGTAACAATGGGAATGCTCAGATTGTTGATGAAGGAACACTGATCAAGGATGAGGTTCTCACTGTTTGCCAGATGTAGTACTCCCTTTTCCTGTCTTGCAGATCCAGAAGATTCAAAATTGCAGCGGGTGATGGAACCGCTCGCCTGATCCCCTTCAATTGCAGTTCCGCATTCCTCGAAACTGACCGAATCGATGGAGGCGCTGCCATGGGAGATGAGGACTCCTGTGGGCACCCCTCTGATTGTGAGTGATCGGAGCACTGAGTTTTCATGCAGCTCCGCCAGAAAGACGGGACTGTTTACGGATTCGATGATCGTCCGATCACGTCCACTTCCCAAAACGTATTGCATGGGATAGAGGGACAGCGGACGGGGCAAGGTGGTCTGATCAAACTGAAACACACCTTCGGTCAGCCGGATTGTATCAACGATAATGCCGTCATACGGGATGAGACGGCTGGCAACTTCCAGGGAACGAACAGCAGTTTCCGGTGTCGTACCGAAGTTGGTATCATCCCCGTCAGGACTGACATACACTGTCCCGTGCTGACCAAGTTGGGGATAAAGCGGATTCAGGGAATGCAGTGTAAGTTGGCCCACTTCACGATTGTAGTAGCGCGGATCTTCACGTACAATGGTGACCGTATCTGCATACAGGGTCAGTGTTTCGGTATAATGGCCCTTATGCAAGTCATGGCCAAAATTGGAACGATTCTCATACAGGTTAATTCTGTGTTCAGGTGTGCCAATAATTGGTTCTCCACCTAATATAGAGATTCCGCCGCCTCGACCGTTCCCGGTGGTCTGAATCGCTTCATTGTAGCGTATTGTGTTCTCATGCAGAATGCTCTCGTCTTCATTGGTAAGATAAATTCCTCCACCTGACCAGGCAGAATTGTATTCGATAAGGTTTCCCCGATAGTAGGCACTTCCATAGCTGCTGCTGATCCCCCCGCCATCTTCACGGATGGATTTGTTGTAACGGATATGATTATCGAGAACCTGCCCCCCGGATCGGTAGAGGTAGATTCCGCCACCTGGGACGCCCAGGTAAATAGAGCCGCTATCGCCGTTGTACTCGATCAGGTTCCCCGCGATGGTTGGATCGGAGAATTTCGCTCCAATCCCACCACCGTTCCTGTAGATCGAATAATACTGGGGATAATTGTGGTGAATGTGGTTCTCACGGATCACCGCAGAAGAACTGTCCAAGGCAATACCGCAACCATAAATAGACCCTTCTGACTGGTTCACATTTTCCGAAATGATGTTGTTTCGAATCAGAGGGCTTGCGCTGAGGCAGAGAATCCCTGGGCTGCCATGTCGGATGGTGAAACCTGCAATCACTGTCGTCGTATCTTGCCCATGATTCAGGAGGATCGTCTGGGTCGTCCCGGGTACTGGTGATTCGATGATTGTTGTCGTTCGATGGTCCAGGTCTCCATCCAGCAGGTAGTTTGATCCAAGGACAATCGGGCGGTCTGGAAAAATCAGGTTTTCAGTATAGATGCCGTCCGCCACGAGTACGGTATCGCCAGGGTTGGTGTTGTAGAGTGCCGTCTGAATCGACTGGTAGTCCATCGGAACATGGATTGTCGTCGCAAACAGTGGTGTGCAAAGTAGCAAAAATATCGGAAGCACGTATTTCATTGTCTTCCCCCTACCCGGCCAGGTATCATATATCGTGAAAGTACTGAGTTCTCTCTTTAGAAATACACACAGTTGCTGTACAACTCTGTGACGAATGTCACGCAATGGAAGATTATGAAACACCGTTCATTCGAGACCGTTCCTCAATTCAAATAGATGTGGAATGATCAACGAATCAGAACCTCCCCTTGCTTCCACCCATTTCATTGCCCCCTACCCTCCCGCTCCCTACCTTACTGCTTCCATTTTACCGGCGAGGGCAAGAACCGGCATTGTTGGCCGGGTACGCACTGAACCGGGCAACCCGAAAGGAAGAAGAAGGATGTCTGTACACATCGAAGCTGGACAGAAGGCCGCTGACCTGATTGTTGAGGCCGGCGCGAATCCGAAAAAGGTCATCGCCGCACGTATGAACGGCGACATCCTGGACCTGAACCGTACCGCTCCGAAAGAGGGCGATATCGAGTTCATCATGAAGGAGAACAGCGAGGACTCTCTGCATGTCCTCCGTCATACGACTGCCCATGTGATGGCGCAGGCGGTAATGCGTCTGTTCAAGGATGTCGAGTTTGCGATCGGCCCGACCATTGAGGATGGGTTCTACTACGATTTCGACCTGGAACACACCCTCACCCCCGAGGATTTCCCCGCGATTGAAAAAGAGATGCGGAAAATCATCCAGGAGAATTACCCCGTCGTCCGAGCTGATGTCACGGAAGACGAGGCCTGGAAGATCCTCGGCAACCAGCGTGCGACCTTCAAACGTGAACTGCTCAAAGGCTTGGAGGGCCAGCAGATCAGTTTTTATTCGCAGGATGATTTCACCGATCTCTGCCGTGGGCCGCACTTGCCCTCGACCGGGTTCATCGGCGCGTTCAAACTGCTTTCCGTCGCCGGCGCCTACTGGCGTGGCAAAGAAACCAACCCGATGCTGCAGCGCATTTACGGAACTGCGTTCTTCAACGACAAGGACCTGAAGGCCTACCTCCAGCAACTCGAGGAAGCGAAGAAACGCGACCACAAGAAGATTGGCGCTGCACTCGACTTGTTCCACTTTGACAATGTCGCGCCCGGTTTCCCCTTCTGGCATGGCAACGGCACTGCCCTGTACAACTCTGCCGAAAGCTACTTGAAGGAGAAACTGCACGAGTACGACTACGACATCATCCGGACCCCGCTCATTCTGAACGAGCAGCTCTGGCGTGACAGTGGCCATTGGGACCATTACCGTGAGAACATGTATTTCACGGAGATTGACGAGAAGGCGTACGCGGTCAAGCCGATGAACTGCCCCGGCGGAACTCGGGTCTTCGGAACCGGCTACTACAGCTACCGAGACCTGCCGATCCGTCAGGCGGAGTTTGGAGTCGTCCATCGTCACGAGAAAAGCGGCGTACTGTCAGGTCTGTTCCGTGTCCGCAGCTTCACCCAGGACGATGCCCACATCTACTGCACCCCGGACCAGGCTTCTGATGAAGTGATCGGTTGCCTCAAGCTGCTGACCGAGGTCTACGATCAGTTCGGCTTTGAGGACTACAGCTTTGAGTTGTCGACTCGTCCGGAGAAGTCGATTGGTACAGACGATCAGTGGGAACTGGCGACCAATGCCTTAATCAAGGCCCTCGAGGAAATGGGGATCAACTACCAGTTGAACCCTGGCGATGGTGCCTTCTACGGCCCGAAGATCGATGTCCACATCAAGGATGCGATCAAACGAACCTGGCAGTGCGGAACCGTGCAGGTGGATTTCTCGATGCCCCAACGGTTTGACCTGGGCTACATCGATGCGGACGGCGAGAAGAAGCGCCCTGTGATGATCCACCGTGCCATCTTCGGAAGTCTGGAACGGTTCATCGGCATCCTGATCGAGCACTACGCTGGCAAGTTCCCGGCATGGCTGGCACCTCAGCAGGTGGTGGTTCTCCCGATTTCGGACGAGAAGCACGGTGACTATGCTATCGAGGTGCGCAACCACCTCAAGCGGCTTGGTCTGAATGTGAAAGCCGACCTGCGTAGCGAGTCGCTCAACAAGCGGATCCGTGACAACCAGAAGCTCTACATCCCCTACATGCTGATCATCGGGGATCGTGAGATGGAAGAGGGTACGGTTTCGGTCCGCCGCCGTGACGGCAAACAGCTCAAGGAAGGCCTCAAGGTCGCCGACTTCGCGATGCAGTTGGTCGATGAAATCGCCAACCGCGCGAAGGAGCTGACGATTGGCAACGAGGTTGAAGCCTGATCAAATCGTAGTCTTGATGCTATCGATCCCAGCCCGCGACCATGTCGCGGGCTGTTTTTGTCTCGGGAGTGACTCGGGAAATCCAACTCCTGACATAATCCACATCTATCTAGTCCTTCTCCCCGGTATATTCCCCTCATCGGGGTGCGGGGACAGAATGGGAGCTGTCCACGCGGAACCGGGATGAGCTTCGGGGGCAGGGTTCCGTTCAGGAAACGTGCAAGGCTCATCCGATCCACCCTTAGGAGCCTTTGGGAGGAACACATGCATCTGGGGAAAGTCCTTTCTCTGTTAGGGCTGGCAATCCTGCTGGCCGCAGCACCGGCATCCGCCGGGTTGGTTACAACAAGTGAAACTACCGACATCCGTGCCGACGAAGTCATTTCGGACAACCTGATCGCGCTGGGCCGTTCCACAATGATTCGTGGCACGATCGAAGGCGACCTGATCAGCGCAGGCCGAAACATCGATGTCAGCGGTAGCGTGCTCGACAACATTGTCGCTGCCGCACAGCATATCCGTATCAGCGGTCCGGTCGGTAGCGATGTACTCGGCTTCTCGCAATTTCTGACGATTGAGGATACCGTCTTCAGCGATGTCCGTGGTGCCTGCCAGGACTTTGTTCTGCGTGGACATGTCCACGGTGACCTTGTCATGGCCGGTCAGAGTGTGAACCTGCAAAACGGGTCCATTGTCGGCAATGACCTCTACGCCGCCGGAGCATCGGTGAACATCGGCGGCATGATTTATGGGAAAGCCCTCGTCGGCTGCGAAACCCTTACCATCGAGGGAGTGGTGGAAGGCGATGCCGAAGTGTGGGCGGAAAACATTCGCTTCATCGGCGATGGTCGTGTTGCGGGGAACCTGGTCTGGCACGGGGAAAGCAGCCCCGCTGCGAGCTGGGCGAATTACGTCGGCGGCACGATCTCGCATGACCCGATGGAATGGAAAGAGAAGACGGGCAAAACGGACAGCAAATGGCCGGGTCGATTCTTCAGCCTGCTCACCGCGCTGGTTTCCGGGGTCGTGCTGATCGGCTTTTTCCGTCCCCTGCTCGAAAAGGGCCTCGCCGCCTTCGCAGATCGTCCCTGGGTCCGTCTCGGTGTCGGCGCACTGGGTGTGATTGTCCAGCCCATTGCAGCGGTAATCCTGATGGTTCTCGTGCTCACGCTACCGGTCGGTCTTATTGTTTTGGGCCTCTACCCAATGTTCCTCTACATGGCTTGGATCCTCTTTGCCTTGGTCGGTGGTACGCTGCTCTTCAGCCTACTCCAGAAGGGAAAGATGAACCTTTGGCTCGGAGGTCTGTTGGGCATCGTGGTCCTCTGGGCGCTCGCCCTGATCCCCGGTGGCGGCCTGATCTGCTTTGTCGCCAGCCTTTTCGGCTTCGGGATCCTGCTGCATGGTTTGTTCCGTATCTTCTTCAAACGGGGATCGGTCGCTTGATCGAATGTTTTGTCATGAACATCAGCGCCCGGGCCACTACCCGGGCGCTGTTTCTCTTGCTGTATGAGGTTCACCTATGAAACCATTCATCACGCTCCTTCTGCTTCAGATATTTCTTCTACCAAGCACCCCATGTGCCAATGCTGAAGACTCAGATTTCGGGACCTACTTCGATCATCCACCAGCACCTGTCGATTCGTCCTCCTCATTTCTAGTCATGAGCTACAATATCCGTTACGGCACCGCGAACGATGGCCCGAATCGCTGGGGATTTCGACGTGAAGCCCTCGCTCACCAGATCGCAGAAGTCAATCCCGATCTGATCGGGTTGCAGGAAGCGCTCCGATTCCAACTCGACTACCTGCACAACATGCTACCAGGGTATGGCGAGGTAGGAGTGGGTCGGGACGATGGCGACACGTTGGGAGAGTATTCGGCGATCTTCTATCGGGAATCTCGATTCGAGGTGGGCAGCTCTGGCACTTTCTGGCTTAGCGACACTCCGGATGTGCCTGGTTCAATGACATGGGGTAATCTCATTCCCCGCACCTGCTCCTGGGCGACCCTGAGAGACGAGCAAACCGGTAACTCCTGCATCCTCTACAACCTCCACCTCGACCATGAATCACAAGAATCACGACTCAACTCCATCGCCCTGTTGGAGAAAAAGATCTCGCTTCTGCCAGTCGGGACGAGGGCCATCGTGACCGGTGATTTCAACATCCCACTGAAGAATCCCGCCTTCACCCCCCTCCTCGCCGTACGGACGAATCGAGGCTCGGATCAAGAGTCCCCGCTGCTTCGAGCTAGTTGGACCGCCGTGCGGCCCGATGTTTTTCCGCTCGGCACCTTCAACGGCTTTTCAGGGGACACTACCGGCGAGAAGATCGATCACATCCTCATCTCTCCTGCGGTTAAAGTGGAATGGATATCTATCCCCACCAATCCGATCCAGGGACGATGGCTGTCCGATCATTTCCCGGTGCTGGTTAAGCTGAAATAGGTGTTACCTTTTCTCCGTTAGGTGACGAGTACAAGGAGCGAATCGCAGTGGCTGTGAAGCTCACCATCCCACGTCCAACCAGCCGTGCAGACGAACGTGACACCATGTTCGCTCGCATGGCACGTATGGTGGGAACAGAACAGCATCGCGACTACTACTCCCGCCATCCAGAGCTGAAGAAAAAGGACGATCTCATTCGGTCGATGCCCCCTCTGCTGTCGAGGGAGGGTTTCGCGTATGACGAAGCACTTTTTTCGGATGCGGAACACCTGTTTGCTGACATCCCTCAAATCGAAATCGACTCAGCATTATTGGATGTTCAGTTCAGATGGCTACAATCCTGCGACACGCCGGTAAAACGAGCGAGGATACTGAAACGGATTGCTCGGAAACTGGGTGCCGTCTCCGTGGGAATCGCCCCGCTTCTGCCCGCCTTCATCTATTCCCACAAGGGCAGGCATGATGAGGACTATGGCAAGCCTATTGAGTTGGATCATTCTTCTGTGATGGTCTTTCTTGTTGAAATGGACCACGGGAAAATGCAACGTGCGCCGCTGGCGGAGTCCATCCACGAATCGGCCACCCAATACCACCATGCGGCACGTATCGCAACGCATCTCCAAGCCCTTTTAAGTCGTGCCGGGCATGGCGCGAAAGCACACTATGATGCACACTACGACGTGATTTTACCACCCCTCGCTGTCCATGCAGGTTTGGGTGAGCTGGGACGGAACAACATCCTGATCGCGCCGCGCTACGGTGCCCGTGTTCGGATCGGAGCGGTATCCACCTCGCTTGAGCTGCCATGTGATCAACCGACATCGTATGGGGTCGATGCCTTCTGTACAGTATGCGGAAAGTGTGCCAAAACCTGCCCTCCCCGTGCGCTGACGAAGGGCAAGAAATCCACGATTCTTGGAGTGAAAAAATGGCCAACAAAAGTCGAGAGCTGCTATACCTACTGGAGACGGATGGGTACGGACTGCGGCGTTTGTATGGCGGTCTGCCCCTTCAGCCACAAGAACTCCCCGCTGCACAACAGCGTTCGCGCTCTCATCTGCCACACCACTCTTTTCAACAAGCTGCTCGTGCGGTTGGATGACCTCGTCTATGGTCGATCCTGGAAGCCAGGTAAACGATAGCATCTTGATGATTCAGTTTTGTGGCCTCAAAAACAAGAATCCCAGCAAGTAGCTTTTTCCAGGATGTTTGTCCGTTTCTAGCTATCCAACTTTACTCGTCGTATATTGCTTATAATGCTGGTGAGAGGTTTAGGTTCTATCGGCTAGTATCCTGTTTATCGTAACTATAACAGGAGATTGCTTCTCTTGGAGACCTATACTTTATTATACAGCCCCCCCCCAATTGCATATTGTTATTTGAACGCCCTCTTTATTAGCAGGGTTGAAGGGTCAACCCACGAATAATCCGTTAGGTGGGATGTAGGATTACGAGAAAGACACTTCTGCTACTCCTCGTGACAGTGCTTTTCTTTGTCATGGGGCCTGTTGCCGTTCAAGCTGAGAACTGGAGTAGCGATAAAGTATATGTGGATACTACTCCGCATTCTCACACACCCAGAACGGACCTTCCTGATATCAACGCTTACCTGTGGGGTCAGCTTGCAACCTACGGTACCTCACAACTTGAGGGGTACATCTACAACCTAGGATATTCGAAATGCTATCTGGTTTTGGCCCGCAACTACACGATGTCACCTGGTTCGAGCGGTGGCATGTTTTATGAGGTAGACCTCCAGACAGGTAGTCATGCTGTCACTTGCCGTACCCACCCCAGCCATGCAGCAATCTGGGACGCCTCTAGTTATTACCGTGTTATAGCGGCAGAACCGATTAAGTAGTTTTTCAATTTGGGCGGCACAAATGTGCCGCCCGAAACTTTGGTGGGGGCTTAATGAAAACCGCTTCTCGTCTTATCTGCATAGCACTTTTCCTTCAGGCTTCGATTAGTCTTGGATCGTGGATCCACCTGCCAGGTGAGTACAATTCAATTATTTGTGCTGCAGCTGATTCAAGTGAGGAGAAGTGGATAGTCGGACTTTTTTACGGTGGTTTCTGGCTTACGGAGAATGGCGGTACGACATGGGAACCAATTAATGACCGGATTTTTTCAGATGCTACAACTATATTTACTCCACTAGATGTTACTTGCGTCGACACTAGGTGTGATACAATAATCATTCGATATGATCTTTACCCAAATGACTATTATCAAGAGTCGCTATCTGTTGATGGTGGCCAAACCTGGCAGCGCATTCGTCCAGACTTGCCAACAGGTTCCACCCGCTCGACTGGTTCACATTTCACTATTGTTGATCAGTCCAACCACAATACACTTATGCACACAGACGGTATGAATTTCAGTAAATCTGAAGATTTTGGATTGACTTGGGAAACTGGTGAGTTTGGTACTTTTTTAGCGTCACGCTTTAATTTCTTCCAAGACCCAATTGAGGATTCCACACTTTTTGTAGTCGGACCTTCCGTATCGCATTTAGAACCAGAAGGTGTACGAAGAAGTGATGACTTAGGGGAAAATTGGTTTTCCATTTTTGATCCAGTTGAAGAATTTAACCATTATCGTGTTATTCTATCTGATATTTGCAGATTGCAAAATGGAGACCTTCTCTTAAGTATTGGATATGGACATGAAAGCATGGATGGACTTGTTGTTACAAACTACGATTATCTGATGAGGAGTAGTGATGATGGAGTCACTTGGGACATCACAGCAGCAGGTAGTTGGCCTGAAACAGGGCAGATATGGCAAATACAACCTTGTCAATCAGCGCCCCAAAACATATTAATTCGGGGGACAGGGCGAATCGGAACCTTTCTGAGCACAGACCTTGGATACAACTTTGAGCCTCTTCATCAGGCCTACTTCGCCTTCTTGGATTGCATGAATATCTCCGTCAACCAACATTCCGGAAAAACCTACCTTTGTAGTTATGTTGATGGTCTGTGGTCCAGTACAGATGGACTGAGTTGGGAACGGTATGATTCACTTCCAAAACTTGGAGGCATGACATTCATCACCGTTACAGAAAACATGCTGTTCAGCCTCCGAACTGAGATTTCCAACCTTGAGATTTACTCTTTTGAAACTGAAGACTGGTCTGCAATCAATGGCCCACTACCTGGACCGGACACAAGTGTCTATCTTGGCCCTGATGTCTGGTTTGATTCAGATATGGTTTATGTGAGTACAAACATACTGACTCAGGACGAGCTACAGCCGTCCTACTTCCAATTGTTCGAAGTAAATCTGGAATCTGAAAGCTGGTACCCTATTGGATCGACACTAAGCCCCCCCATTCGAACTGACCCCTATCGACAATTATTCTGGGAATCAGATGGTGTTCATTTGATCGCCGGTATTCAGGACATAGGGGTAGATCGATTCGGGTTTGCAGTATCGATGGATACCAGCCGTAGCTGGATCAGTCATGAAGCCCCATGGAGTGCGTCTTTCAT
Organism: bacterium; assembly: GCA_020444265.1. Taxonomy (GTDB): domain Bacteria; phylum Electryoneota; class Electryoneia; order Electryoneales; family Electryoneaceae; genus JAHLLH01. The sequence continues at coordinate 258,297 of JAHLLH010000003.1, read as the reverse complement.
CGACGTAGCTTACCATATTACAACTCTTGGATTAGTTGTTGCCGTACCATTTCAGGGTGTGTTTCTTTCGGACGATTTTGGCGAGACTTGGAATACGTTAGATTTTCCATCTCCAGCAGCAATTCAAGATCGTCCATTCTTAGAGTACAATGCAGCGACAAACGAACTTTTCCTCTTCTCTGCAAATCAGACATACAATTATAGTGCCGATGAATGGACTAGTCGAGGAAATACATCACGAGAATTTGTCCATATGACTCATGTACCTGGTGATCCTCCTGTTTTAATTGCAAACACGGGTTACAGGGCTGGTTTACACTTCAGTTTTGATCGTGGTGGTTTTTGGGGGCCGAACCAACATGAGCAACTTCCTTACTCTTCTCAATTCCTACAGCTTGGCATGATGCAGTACGACCCCTGGCGCAATCGGGTTTGGCTTTCTACCCGCGTTGGCCTGATGTATATCAATGTAAATGAGCTCGCTATACCGGAGGAGCAGGATCATTCGGGGTTGCCCGGCAGTCCCGACCTGTTGGAGATTTTTCCCAACCCGGCCAATGCGTCCACTGTCGTGCGATTCTCGCTGCAAAAACCGGGGGAAACTGAACTGCAGCTCATCAATAACCAGGGGCAGGTGGTAAAAACGCTGATGAACGAAGCTCTGCCCCTGGGCGAACACCAGTTCAGCATGGATGCTTCCCTCTACGCTTCCGGTACCTACTTTCTCACTCTCCACACAGGTTCGGGCACCACCACCCGAAAGCTGACCATACTGAAATAGAGTTCAGCAGACCGCATCGAGCTGCCCTCTCCCCTTGCTTGAAGTCTCCCCTCCCTCGTCCCTATTTTCACGAGCCCGGTGAGTCGTTTTGACTCGACTCTCGGGATTCGCAAATGGATGATCGGAACAACCAACTTTACCTCGGAGCAGGCGTGGCGACTGGGGAGATGAAGCGCATCCTGGTGACAGGAGCCCTCGGCCAGATTGGATCGGAACTAACCCTCGAACTTCGGAAGCAGTACGGCGCGGACAATGTGGTTGCGACCGACCTGCGCAATGATGTGCCGAAAGATTTTGCCGAGAGCGGTCCTTACGAGAACCTCGATGTGACCGAAGGATCCTCCCTGCTGAATGTGGTCAAGAAGCACAAGATCGATACCATCTACCACTTGGCTGCGATTCTATCCGGGGTCGGCGAACAACGTCCTGAACTTGCCTATTCGGTCAACATGAACGGTCTGAAAAACGTCCTCGATGTCGCAAAGGACCGTGGCATGGCGCGTGTCATGGTCCCCTCCTCGATCGCGGTCTTCGGCCCGTCCACTCCGCACGACAACACCCCGCAGGAAACGGTCCTGCGTCCCACCTCGATGTACGGTGTAACCAAGGTAGCGGGCGAGCTGCTCTGCGACTACTACTGGAAAAAGTTCGGGCTGGATGTGCGCGGGGTCCGTTACCCGGGCCTCATCTCATGGAAAACCCCTCCCGGCGGCGGAACCACCGATTATGCGGTGGCGATTTACCACGAGGCGATCCAGAAGAAGCACTACACCTGCTTTGTCAAGGAAAGCACCGTCCTGCCGATGATGTACATGCCCGATGCCCTGCGTGCCATCATCGACCTCGCCAAGGCGGATGGCAACCGTCTGCGCTACCGCAATGCCTACAACATCAGCGCACTCAGCTTCGATGTGGCCGAGCTGGCCGACTCGATCCGTCAACATATCCCCGAGTTTACGGTCGCATATGAACCGGATTACCGTCAGCAGATTGCCGATGGCTGGCCGCATACGGTGGATGATCGTGCGGCGCGATTGGACTGGGACTGGAAACCGGAATACGATCTGTCCGCGATGACCGAGGACATGCTGAGCAACCTGGGCCGTCTGATCGAAACCCCAGCCTGATGGGAAAGGTGTCGCTGCGAGGAGCGAAGCGACGAAGCAGTCTCGAAGCACTTTCTTGATCGAAGCTGCGCGTGAAACGCGCAGGGCGACAAGGTGAGAGATATGAGATTGCTTCATCAGGCTACGCCCTGATTCGCAACGACACCTCGTCCGTACGCGATAGACCTCTCGATTTTTTGAATCAAGAAACCCGTCAGTGATCTGACGGGTTTTCTCGTTTTACCTTCGAGATGATGTGTCCAATCGGAACCACTGAACTCGAGGAAGAACGATGAGCCGTTCCCATCTTCTCGTTGCCGCGCTGTGCCTGCTGGTTGCCATGCCTGTCCTCGCTCAGGAAGAACCCTCTGCAAACGCTTGGGAACTGAGCCTGGAATCGAACCTCAGTGTCAACCAGACCACCTATTCGGACAACTGGGATGGGTCGGAACAGGGCGCCTATACGTGGACCTCACTGGTTAATGGACGTGCACAGAAACAATTGGACGAGATCTACAACAGCCGCACCACGCTGCGACTCGAATTCGGCCAGACTCACACCCAGAACCCGGTAACCAAGGACTACCTCGCACCGACGGTTTCCGCAGACCGTATCGACCTTGAATCGATCCTGCGTGCCGATTATGGCCTCGCACTCGACCCCTTTGTTGCAGGCAGATTCCAGTCACAATTCCTTGATTCTCGCGATCCAGCGGAAGATTTTTACATCAACCCGATGCGTTTCACCGAGTCGATCGGTATCTCGAAGCCGTTGCTGAAAACAGAAAACCGTGAGCTGCTGACCCGTCTCGGTTTCGCCTTGCACGAGAACCTCGACAGGAATGCATTGCTGGATGCGACGACGAACGAGTATGGCAGCGACTGGACTTATGATGGCGGCCTGGAGCTGGTGGCCGACTTCAAGACTCCACTGCTACAGGATCAGGTGACCTACACGGGCCGTCTCAGCCTCTACCAGGCGCTCTTCTACTCCGAGTCAGACAAGCTTGAGGGCACACCGAGCGAGACCGATTGGCAGGCGCTGGATGTTGAATTTGAAAGCACGTTCACCGCTGCGATTGCCGGGCATCTGAATGTTTCCCTCGACCTGCGCCTCCTCTATGACCGTCAGATTTCAAAAGGCGGCAGATTGAAGCAGGCTCTCGCACTTGGCCTCGGGTATACTTTTATTTAGACAAATCCGGTCTCACCTCTGATTCTTATTGGCCCGGCACTTCAGTGTCGGGTTTCTTCAGTTGGGGTTCAGAAATAAGATGCCAGCTCCGATGAGACCCGACACTAAAGTGTCGGGCCAGATACTTTGTCCTCTCCTCGTCTCTTCAGGCGCGTGGGTCGCGTTGCACTGCTTCCCCACACCCTCCTAGCTTTCCGCACGTTTCGAACGACCACCAGGAGCTGTCATGGCGAGTGTTTTGCAAGATCTGATCGATCCCGATTCGAAAAAGCTGACTTGGCTGGAGCACGATGGCCCGGTAACAATCGGTCCCTTCCAGTTCGCAGCAAACGTTCCCGTTCCAGTGGCAGACCCGGGGAACTCACTCGCCCGGGCCCCATGGCTGCACGTTCCCTATCGTGGACGCGGTCCAGTCCCAGCCGGACTCGAAGGCGACCCGGTCGATGAAGGCTTTTCCGGCCAAGAAGCCTTTCGCGCACTTACAGGTGGTCACATTTCAGCGGACACTCGTGAAGTGATCGAACTTGTCGATGAAATCGGCCGATGCCTGTTGCTGCACGCCTCCTTTGGCCAGGAAGAGCCCTTTCATGAGGAAGCCGAGCAGATCTTCTCCAACATCGAAGATGGCGCTGCTTTGTTTGACCTGCTGCTGAGGCGAGCCAAGGGACGGATCGACGAGGGCACCCATTACAGCGAGCACAACAAGGGCGAAGAATCTCTGGGCGAGTTCCTGCTGGCGCGTATCCTGTTGCAGGGGGCGCACCTGCTGAGCCCAACGACACCGGGTGTGCTGTACGATATTGGAGTGCTGTTGCACGATCTTGCTCATCGATTGTCGTTCGAGAACGAGAAAGACAGCGAACGGTGGCAGGTGGGATTGTCCAATGAGAGCCGTTTTTATCTCCAGCTCTCGATGGCAGACAAGGAAATTCGTGAAGAGACCCCAGCCTCCTACCTTCTCGGTGTCAACCGTGAGGTTCTGGGCCAGCTCGAGGAAGCGGTGGAAGCATACGAGCGGTTCCTCGCCAGCCCTGCGGCCCGTCTCTACCCACCGATGCGTGTGGAGGTGGAATCACGGCTTGCGAAATTGCCACACCAAAAAAGCGAATAGAAGAACTTGGCTGATTCGCAACTATTGGCAGATTTAGTATTTAGAAAGCCGTTTAGCGGAGCCTAACCGTCCGATAACGGTTCTCATCGATTGCTAAAACACGAAATTCTATTGACAGGCAGACACCATCTCGCTATTTTGCGCGAGCATCAGAAGGAAGGCACCCGATGGTGGGTGCTTTTCGACTGTAGGAGTTGGGCCACACGGAGGCACCGAGCCTTTTGAGCAGACGGGCAAAAAAACGCATTCACCTGATGATTGAACGTGACGGGAGCACCTCTCTCGAACGCGTGGTCATCGGTGGCGGAACCTTCCGCTTTGTAGTCGCTTTCTCATTGCTGAGTATTGCAGTCCTGATTGTCCTGGGAGTGCTTGGACTCAGTGAATATCGTGTACGCCAGCGTACCGGCAAGTTGATCGCGGAAAACCGTCTCCTCGGCTACCAGTTGACCCAGGTTCAGGATCACCTCAGCAGCGTTGTTCAGCAAGTGGATTCACTTGCGAACGAGGAAGAGGCAATCCGTGTTCGAGTCGACCTTCCGCCCTTGGGCGAGGAAGTCCGTCAAGCTGGTACCGGTACCCTGCTGCCCCTCGAAGGGCAGATGATTGGCGACGAACGTATTGAAAACCTGTTGCGTTCCCTCGACCAGGTGGAACGTGAACTGGGGATTCAGAAGCAGTCGTACCGTGAGATTCGTCAGAAACTGTTGACCGATGAGGAACGTCTGAAGCATGTCCCCTCGGTCATCCCGATCAACCAGGGTCGTTTGACAGATAGCTTCGGCTATCGACGTGACCCCTTCACCCACCAAATCCGTTTCCACTATGGCGCTGACTTCTCCGCCCCGAGTGGAACCCCTGTCTTTGCTGCAGCGGATGGCAAGGTGGTCAAGGCTCAACGTGTCCCGGGCTTCGGGAACGTGATCGAAGTGGATCATGGCTATGGCTTCACGACGGCATACGGCCACTTGGACGAGTTCAACGTCCGCCGTGGCCAGACCATCCATCGTGGCGACCAGATCGGCATGGTAGGTAACACAGGCCGTTCCACCGCCCCCCACCTCCATTATGAGGTTCGGGTCAAGGGCCGCCCTGTCGATCCGCTCGACTATTTCTACGAGGGCTACCAGCTCTGGGCGGGCAAGTAGAATTGTTTCCTTAGAATGTGAAACCCCGGATGATCTCATCCGGGGTTTTTCTGTTGGTCCTGGACTCCCTCAAGACGTTTGCATGATCGCCAACAGGTTGCCGCATGTATCATCGAAAACGGCCATGCTGACATCCCCCATCTTCTGTGGAGGCTGGAGGAACTCCACACCAAGTGCCTTCAACCGCTCGTACTCCGCTTGAATATCTTCCACTGCGAACGAATTAAACGGGATCCCATCTGCAACGAGTTTTTCCTTGAATGGCCCGACGGCTGGATGCTCGGATGGTTCGATCACCAGCTCCACACCATCCGGTTGCTCAGGACTGACAACCGTCAACCAGCGATGGGGTCCCATCGGGATATTATGCTTCGTGACGAACCCGAGGCATTCCGTGTAAAACCGATGCGCTTTTTCCTGATCGTCAACAAACACACTTGCAAAGACAATTTTCATTGTTCCACCTCCTCGCCCCCATCCCTTATCATCGAGTCCAGCCAAGGTCGGCAGACATCGTCCAATGGTTTTCGGTTCAGCCGATGCAGCTTTGTTTTCCCCTGCCATTCTGCCTCGATTAACCCGGCACTCTCAAGCAGCGATAGATGTTTTGATATCCCCTGACGCGTGATAGAGAGACCGTGCAAATCGATCAGACGAACGACCAGCTCAAAGAGGGACTGCTGATCCCGAGCTGCAAGCTCTTGCAACAACAGTCGGCGTGTCGGGTCCGCGATCGCTTTGAACACTGCATCCTGATCGGTCATGGGTGCAAGGTATTCATTCGCTTCACCTCATGCAACTGATTGGTTGCATGAGGTGAAGCGAATAAGCCATCCATCTGGGGAGATGATCTGCTCATCGCGGGTATCATCTAGAGAACGAGTGTTCAAACTTCCTTGCAACTTCCTGCGGGGTGGCGTAGTATACCTGTTGAGAGATGGAACGGGATCGTCACCCGTTCCGAGTGACACTGCAACACCTTGGGGACGATTGGTTTCGACGGGGCGTGGCAGGCGTTACTCGCGCGTAGGGGTCGTTCGCAACCCCTTTACCCTTGTGAACACACTTCAAATGCCGATGACTACGGCTACGCTCTTGCTGCTTAACCAGTAAATGAGCGCGTTCCCCTCTGGTGGCGTCCGTCCGTCCAGAGTGTGGAGCGACGATCAGGATGGACTGCACGTTGCACCACGTTCGGGGGTGTAACGCTAAGCTTTTCCGAACTGGGTGACAGGCGCCTGCGGACCGGCACACCCTGTCACCGAGACCCAGTAGGCCCGCTACACGCGTAGAAGGTAACGTGCTCCCGTACTCGGACCCGGGTTCGACTCCCGGCGTCTCCACCATGTGACAAACCCGAACCGCCGGTCCAGTAGAAATCACTAGATCGGCGGTTTGGTGTATGGTTGCAAAATGGGGGTCGTAAGTGTTAGTGGAATGGGAGTTTTAGCCTGGGGATAGCGGGATCTCGAGGTGAGGACTAATGCCCGGCTTCTATTCTCCCTTCTGCTTCCTCCTACCCCACTTGCCACGATTTCCTTCTCCTTTCGGCCCATATTCTCCGTTTTCTCTAATCCCCTACCGGACCGAGTCAAGTGATGGCAAGTTATTCACATACAGGGTGTTAGTTTGAAATCTCAGAAGGATTTCCGACTCCTGAACCTTCGGACCTCGCCTCGCGAGTCGAACACAAGTCCGGTTTTTACTTGACCAGTTTGGATCATTTTCGAGTGGATTCAAATGTTGTTGAGCGATACTCAAAAGAATTGAGCCATTTAAGTCACTATTTCTATGCATTATACCTCTCCTCTCCCAAATAATTCTAAAGGTCTTTTAAGTTTGGTGCCCCAAACACATTGATATACTCTGCTTTTCCGCCTACTTTTTCTTTGTCGGATTCATTTCTGGGGGCTTGAGTCCATTCAAAGAAATCGAGAATCGCTGGTCTAAGCAAAGGATATCCACTGCCTAGTGACTAACTACGCGGAATTGCCACGTTCAGACATTGATCGGAGAATGGACTGAAGCAGTTTATGTCGTGAAAGGGGGGAATATGAAGTCGCTACGCTGTCTCACCTGTATGCTGATGAGTGTTATTACACTCACCGGTCTTTCAGTCTTCAGCGGCAGTGGGTATGCCGCCGCACCGGAACGAGACCGAACTGTTTACGCCTTCGTACTGAACGACGCTGTCACCCACGATTACCCACCCGGGACTGCCAGTGTGAAGTCAAGCTCCATTGAGACACTTTGTACGACCTACGACGTAGAAGCGGTGATCGGAGCTTTTCCGGATTTCGATGAGGCAGACACCCTCAGAAACAACGGTGAAGTCGATTATCCCTGTTTGAACCTTTACAAAATCTTCGCCTTCGTTCTGGAGGACGAGAACGACATGAAGAACTTCATGGCCGACCTCGAAGATGACACTGACATCTCATTCGTCCAGTACGACATCTACCCTCAGCCTCTGAGCGATCCGGACGACGATTACTTCGATGACCAGTGGAACCTGGAAGATCGGTTTGTGTCGCTCGATATGTCATCTGCCTGGGACTACACCACGGGTGACGACGATATTGTAATCGGAATCCTCGATTTTGGTATGGATCCGAGCGAGAATAGTGACCTTGATGGTGATTGGTTCGGCGCACCCGGGGTCAGCTCACCAAACAGCGGCGACTGGTACCCAATCGGGAGTAACATCGCACATGCCTTCGCGATTGCAGGGATTGCAGCAGCGGAGACCAACAATAACTATGGGATCGCCGGATGTGATTACGACGGATTGTACGCCAGCCGCCCATTCATCCTTCATAACCAGATAAACCGACTGGATGATGTCGAGTTAATGGTTGAATGCGAGGAGACAAAGATCCTGAACCTCGGCTGGGAATGGAGCGATGATGACTATATCGACATGCTCAGCTCGGATCTCCTGAAACGGGCTTACATGGAAGACAGATTGATCGTCTGTGCCGCTGGCAACGCCCCAAGTGCGCAAACCTATCCGGGCAAGCTCTCTTTTTCATTGACGGTGGGCGGGTACGACAGCACCGGAGACCACTATGGCCGTGAAAGCAGCTTCATCGATGTTGTGGCACCCGCTGTGGATGTTTGGACAACTCAAGACGACGAAGGATTTGAGCAAGTAACAGGAACTTCATTCGCTGCCGCCCATGTATCCGGGATTGCCTCGCTGATCTGGAACTACGACACCAGCCTGAAGAATGATGACGTGGCGAACATCATAAAGCTCTCGGCCGTACCGATGGGAGAAGGGGAGGAATGGGGCACGGGCCGTGTGAATGGTAATCGCGCCCTCGAATTCCTCGATGACGTAACCTACTTCAACAACGACATTACGTTTGACTATTCACAGAACGGGGGCTGGGTTCACGAACACGACGGCGCACGCATTGCCATGCAGTTCATGACCAATCAGGGATTTATCACGCGGTGGGCCGAAGTCGATACGGTCTACATGCAACGTACCCTCCAAAGCCTGTGTAGTCGCACTTTCACCGAACCGCCATATGTCTGGGGGCGTGGCAGCGAATCCACTGGAATGTCCGGAGAAGATCCGAACTTTGCGGCTGGATTCACTGAAGTCACGTTCGTCAACCAGAATGTAGTTATTGTGAGAGCCTATCGGATCCACCTCTTCTACTATTTCGAAGGCGGATCGGCATTTTTTACAACTCCCTGGCCAGGGTATGCCATCACAGTGGCTGAAAAGAATACGCCTTTTGCCATTGACAACCTGACACTTTCTGATGGTGAGGATTCGCATCCTCTGCTGGAATGGAGAGTTCACGAGGTGGATGTCGATTCGTTCCTGGTTTACCGTTATCGTGATCCGGAACCTCTCACTGGTCACCCAGCGTGGTATCACATTGCAACGGTGGAGGAGAACAGTTTTACGGACACGACATTTGCCATGGATGACCAGGGAGGGGCAGAGGTCCGTTACAAACTCAAGGTGCGTGATCTCTCCGACAACCTCTCAGCGTATTCGAACCAGGTGGATACGGTCGGCTACATCGAACTGCCAAAGAGACCGGTTTCCTCTCCCGAAGAATTCCGGCTGTTGGGTGTCTATCCAAACCCTGCGAATCCCAGCACCACTTTTGAGATGGAGCTGCCAATCGCATCAGATGTCACAATCCACCTGTTTGATATCCAGGGAAGGATGGTGACTACACTGACGAGCAGAGTGAATCACCCCGGTCTGCATCAAATTGTCTGGAACGGTCGATCCGGAGAAGACCACCCTCTGGCATCCGGGGTCTACTTCTACAGGATCACAGCCGGAACGGAAGTAGGAAGCAGCAGCAATTTGAGCGGTAAAATCGTTCTGATGAAGTGAGTGATTCGAATGGCCATCCCCGGGGAAATCCCGGGGATGGTGCTGTTCAGGAGGTACCATGAGAAACCGGGTTCATCTCTTCACGCTGGTTGTGTTGGTGTTGTGTATACAACCCGCCGATGCAGAATACACCTTCGAGTTCATCAAATCCATCTCGCCATGGAATGCGTGGACGGATTTCGCACTCGACACCCTGAACAATACTGCCTATTTCTGCGACTACACCGGAGTCTATCCATGTGACTACTCCGACCCCGAGAACCCAGTCATGCTTGACTACCTTGCCATGCCCATCGTCGCGGAACGGGAAGTGGCGTACTATCAGAGATACCTCTTTGTCCAGGAAACTGAATCAGTTGCATTGTATGACTGCGTGGACGCGAGAGATCTCCAGTATATAGAATCGTTCCCGGTGTCTGCTGAAGAGGGATTTTATCTGTGCGATTCTCTCCTGTTCCTCTTGAGAGGGATGGATGGACTCATTTTATGGAATATCTCCGATCCGTTGGACCCGATCCAGATCTATCAGAGTGACAGAGTCAGCTTTGACTTGGAGATGGATGGACGAATCGCAAGCATTGCGCATCCTTTGGAAATTGAGGTAACAGATTTCACAGACCCTGAAAATCCTGTCGAATTATATACGTTTGAGCATCCGGCCTTTTATACCCTCAAGAACTTTCACAACGGTTTACTCACCGTTAGAAATGCCAACAGTTGGATATCAGTATGGGATATTTCAACTCCTACCCAACCTGTAGAAATACTCGATCACTGGCTCCAATTGGAGGGATTTTACTCTGTCGTCTGGTTTGATCACTATGTATGGTATGCGACGGTGTACTGGCCGGAGTTGGGGGACAATCTGCGAGAGCTTCACATCTATGATTTCTCCAACCCGGCCAACCCGGAACTGCTGGACATCGTTGAAGAAGAGAATGGTTTTGGTTTGATGAAACAAGATGGATCACTGGTCATCGGTGCCCAGAACTCTCGCGGCATGTCCATAACCTCGGCAGCGAATCCCCTTAATCCCCAACGATTGTCCGAGATCAAGGATCCCCATAATACACCTGTAATCCAACTTGAGGTGCAAGACCACCATGTCGGGATCAGGCACTTCCTTGGCGAATGGCGGATGATTGATGCGACAGCACTTGATTCTGCATATGAACTGTCGGTCATCGCTGGATTTTCCTCCGAGCCGTTCCAATGGGACGGGAATCGACTCTACCTCGGAAACGGCACGCCTGAAGTGTCGCAGTTCGAAATCTATAGTTTGGACACACTAAATACCCCTCGATTATCGGACAGCTATCCTGTTGAGGGAGGGATAGGTGATCTTCGCGTATATGGTGATAGTCTCGCTGTAGTATCAGCAGTTTCAAGAATGATCTTGTTGGATGTTTCAGACCCAGATAATATTCAGCACCTTGGAACTTGTATGTTCCCGGATTATTGGGATTATAATATTCATTCAATTGATAGAAATAATCAATTTATTTTGATTGGAACACATAGCGGAATGTATGTCATTGATATTTCGGATCCATCAAACTGTGAGATTGTCAATTCGGGATTCAACGACCTCAATGTGTACAACGGTACCCGGGAAGTAACAAATGATAAATGTTTCATCATCCTGGGTACGAGTAATCACGACCGCAGACTTCACGTCTTCGATCTTGCTGCCCTCCCTGAACTCGAACTTGCAGCTCCAGTAATGCAGCTTCCGGACGCCTCAGATTCTCCTTCAATCTCCGGCGATTGGTTGTTGGTACCATCGACAAGCGAAGGCGTTTCTATGTTCGACATCTCGGATTTATCAAATATTCATTTGGTTGGATACCTCGATCCACTCTGGAATGCGATGTGCTGCGACGTTGAGGGGGATTTGCTCTATGTTGGAGAAGATAGTGGATTGAATGTCTACCGAATCACGGAAAACACCTCAGTTGTCCCAGGTGAGACATCCCAACTTCCATGTGAATTTACACTTGCCGCGATCTACCCGAATCCGTTCAATTCCAGTACTTCGATCCAAATCAAATTACCCCAGACGACAAGGGTAATATTGTCAGTACACAATGTTCTTGGACGTGAGGTCAGTAAGCTTGTGGACCAGCAAATGTCAGCAGGAATCCACCAGATTAACTTCGATCCCACAGCATTGACAAGCGGCATTTATTTCTGCCAGTTGGAAGCGGGAAATGTAATCACTTCAAAAAAAATGGTCCTTTTGAAATAATAATTCGGGAAGATGATTGTCTTGGCTTTCCGAGTCACTTTGACCTCTCAGTCCTTACCTCCGCTACACTTCTTTCCTCTTTCTCGTATGTGTCAAGTCGAAGTAAGACAGGTGCGACTATCTTGGGCTCTTTCGTTGAATTCAGCATCTCCGAGTTGCACGACACCGAGAAGATTCAGACCGAATCGTATGGATATCGCTCCATCCACTACAAACATTTCCCTAATGGCAAACTTGGGCTGAAGATCGAGAATGCATATCTGTACGATGGACTTCGTAAATCATGGCGTGATGGGAGCAAACAGCGTGTTGAAGATTGCCTTGATTCCTTTATTGGTGGCATGATCAACGTTGCAGAAGCCTTGCGGCAAGAACAATTGGAACGTGAAAGACGTGAGCGAGAACGGGAGTTGGAACGAATACGCAAAGAAGAGGAGCGAAAAAAGATTGAGCAAGAGAGCGCCCGCATTTACGACCTGAATGATCGACTGAACGACATGGAGACGGCAAAGGCTATTCGCGAATTCACGCGGATGGTGCGAGCATCAGCAATTGAACGCGGTGAGGATTTATCTGCAGCCAGTGAATTGGGGAAGTGGCTATCCTGGGCAGAAACCCGCGCTAAACTACTGACGAAGAATGCGATTGAGACCATCCCTGAACTACGCAAAGATCCTGGCCAGAAAAATCAATGGAGGTATTAGGTCACGAGGTACTACTACCCACCATCCACTCTCACTCCTACAGTTACCATGCCCACCAGAGTATAAAACGCAAGATTTAAACCCTACTTGACCTTAAGGAATATTTGGATATTTCGTATTCGCTGAAAAAACGGAGTATACACCCCTCCTCGGTTCTCTCTGGTTTACAATAACATAGCCGCTTGTCATTTGAAAAAACTGGACAAGGAGGAATCAACTCGAGAAGGTCAAGGAGGTAAAAAACGGAGAATGAAACTGCCGCTCCAGGATGATACAGTGTTTCATCTGTCAGGTGAGACTACGAGCTCACTTCGAGGATTTGAGGGCGAAAAATGGCTGTTTTCCCGTGCTTTTCGCTTTGTTGATTTCCCCTCCACTCATCAAACAGCTCGCCTTATGGCGGGCTGTTTGATGTCGTACAAGGCAAGAATTGCTTGACTGCTGACCTCAGGCAGGATAGCAGATTCCGCTCTATAAAATTGTTCCATTTAACAGAATGTCTGGCATTCTTCCGTTCCGATTCGTACAACATGGGTACAGTCAGGATCAAGGAGGAAGATCATGAAGCGGATGTTCATAATGTTGCCTATCGCCCTGTTATTGCCGGGGCTTTTACTGCTGTCCACGGCCCTTGCGGACGAGGGCGTCATGGCTAGCGACGAAATGTCGCAGGGTTGGACGCTGGAAGATGTCGGCCTGAAAACACCGGAGTCGGTCTTTCATGATGCAGAGATGGATGTCTATTTCGTATCGAATCTCGGCGGCCCACAACCGCTGGAGAAGGACAACAACGGCTTCATCTCGAAACTCAACCCGGATGGCACAGTCGCCCGACTGAAGTGGGTCGCGGGTGGCGAGAACGATGTCACCCTGAATGCCCCAAAGGGAATGGGAAAGGGTGGCGATGAATTGTATGTGACAGACATTGATGTCCTTAGAGTCTTCGACATCAATACTGGCGCGCACAAGATGGACATCCCACTTCCAGGCGCGACCTTCGCCAATGACGTTTCTGTTGGGAAGGGTATCATCTATGTGACGGATACCGGTGCAAATGGAGCGGGCGCGATCTATACCGTGTCGTTTGAGGGGTCGGAAAGGACGATGGTCGTGGAAGAGTTGGTACGTGATGGCAACCTGCACAACCCGAACGGAATCTACGAAGATCATGATGTGCTCTACATGGTCCCCTATGGCGGTAGCGAAGTGTTCCAGGTGATGATGGATGGGACCTACAAAACCATCTCTATCGCACCCACTGGATCGCTGGATGGCTTGGTGAAACTGAAAGATGGCCGTCTTGCCTTCACGAGCTGGGAAGGTAATTGTATCTATGCGATGACCATGGATGGGGCGATGCGAAAAATCTATACCGATCTCGAATCCCCGGCCGACATCGGGTATGATCGAGGACGCAACCTGATCCTGGTACCGCAGTTTATGAAGGACAGAGTGGTTGCGCTACCGGTGAAGTAACCATTAGTTCAGACCAAAAAACGCCCACCTGAAGGTGGGCGTTTCTGTTCATGGAAAATCGTTCTGGTCTCGTTTCAGGGGTTATTGAACGTTTTTTTCACTCCGATGAACTTTTTTTGTTGCACAGCCCGAACTACACGACCAGCCCGTTTTCCAACTTCTTGATCACACCTTAGTTGGGATAACCTAACGCCGTCTCTTTTCAAATTGGTATGCCAGTTGCTTACTCGATTGGTACAACTTGAACAGGGAATACCATGGAACACGAACATAAGAACCACGAAGGTCATGATCATGAGAATCATGACCACCATCAGAAACATCACTCCCACGATCACGAGGGGCAGCACGACCACCATGAGCATGGTGTTGATGGGGATCATGAATACCACGGACATGATCATGGAGATCATCACGCACAAATGATCGTGGATTTCCGAAAACGGTTCTGGGTCTCACTCGGCTTAACCCTCCCAATCCTCTTACTCGCTCCAATGATTCAGGAGTGGACGGGAATGAGGGATACTCTCGCCTTCAGCGGCGACCACTTCGTTCTGTTCGGTCTGTCAACCATCCTCTTCTTCTATGGTGGCTGGCCCTTCCTCAAAGGCATGTTTTCGGAACTGGGAGACCATAATCCGGGGATGATGACCCTCATCGGATTTGCGATTTCAGTCGCCTTTATCTACAGCGCCATCGTCAGTCTGGGCTTGCCTGGGAAGACCTTTTTCTGGGAACTGGCAACGTTGATTGATGTCATGCTACTCGGTCATTGGATCGAGATGAAGTCAGTGATGGGAGCCTCTAAAGCGCTGGAAGCACTGACCCGTCTCATGCCAAGTCGTACCACACGAATAGGTAAGGATGGAACCACCGAAGAAATCACTCTCGATGAACTGAAAAAGGGAGACCTCGTCCTGATCCGTCCGGGTGAAAAGGTGCCCGCCGACGGGATCGTACAGGAAGGTCGAAGTTCGGTGAACGAGGCTATGATCACGGGTGAATCTGCCCCAGTCGAGAAACAGGCTGACGACGAACTCATCGGTGGCTCGATCAACGGGGAAGGTTCACTCAAGGTTAAAGTCAGCGGTACGGGCGAGGATTCTTACCTGTCAAGGATGGTGAGCCTTGTAGAGGAAGCACAGCAATCGAAATCAAGAACCCAGAACTTTGCGGACCGAGCTGCACGATGGCTAACAGCAATTGCCTTGATTTCAGGTACGCTGACCTTCTTGATCTGGATGATTGTCGGAAATGACGGCGTCACATTCGCCATTGCACGAGCTGTAACTGTTATGGTTATCGCCTGCCCGCACGCACTGGGGCTGGCCATCCCGCTAGTTGTCGCGGTCTCAACAGCCCAGTCTGCTAAAAATGGCCTCCTGATCCGAAACAGGAACGCATTCGAACGTGCCCGCAACCTCAGCGCCATTGTCTTTGACAAGACCGGCACGTTGACAAAGGGTGAATTCGGCGTCACCGATACCCATCCCCTACACGATGATATTGACAATGAGCAACTGCTGCGTCTAGCGGCGACTGTTGAACAGGAATCCGAACATCCCATCGCTCGCGGCGTTGTTGATGCCGCTGACGGGCTCGGTAACTTGGCAGACTTCCAGTCGATCCCAGGCAGCGGTGTTGAGGGGAAAGTGGACGGTGAAACCATCAAAGTTGTTCGTCCCAGCTTCCTCTCTGAACATGGTATCAGCCTGAATGACGGTTCTACTCTTGACAACCTGACTGGCGAAGGTAAAACCGTTGTGGTCGTTCTACGAGGAGAGAAACCTCTCGGATTGATCGCGCTCGCAGATATTGTACGAGAAGAATCTAAACAGGCGGTCCGTAAACTGCACGACCTTGGGATTCGTACGATCATGCTGACAGGTGACAACAAGAAAGTCGCCGAATCTGTGGCAAAGGAAATCGGTATTGACGACGTCATTTCGGATGTTCGTCCGGACGAAAAAGCCGATCAGATCAAACGTATCCAGTCGGACGGTTTTGTCACGGCAATGGTTGGCGACGGGGTGAATGATGCTCCTGCCTTGGCAACTGCCGATGTGGGAATTGCAATCGGTGCTGGAACCGATGTTGCGGCGGAGACGGCTGACATCATCCTCGTCCGCGACAATCCGCTTGATGCTGTCTCAGTCGTTCACTTTTCAGCCGCAACTCACCGAAAAATGATCCAGAACCTCTGGTGGGCGACGGGGTACAACGCCCTCGCTATTCCACTCGCTGCAGGGGTACTGTTCTGGGCAGGGATCATCCTGAATCCTGCTGTAGGTGCGGCTTTGATGAGTGTTTCCACAGTAATTGTCGCGGTCAATGCGCGATTGCTGCGTGTCGAAAAGTGACTCGCAGCAGCAAGCGTCCCCCATCTCAGTTTGTCAGAGAGATGGGGGACACGTTCTTGCTGCAGTCGAGGAGTTATCAGGCCTGCGGGAGAACAACCACTTTCCCTTTCGCATGGCCCGTTTCGAGGTAACGGATCGCTTCGGCGGTTTCTGAAAGGGTAAATTGTTTGTCCAACACCGTCTTCAACTTGCCTTCTTCAGCGAGCTTGACGAGGGTTTCGAGGTCTTCGACTGTGGTCGATGCAGCCAGGTGAGTGAACTTCTTCCCACCTCTCCGTGAGTAAAATGCGCCGTAGAGCAGGGCCTGGAAAATCTGGCTGTTGCTTCCTCCTACCATAAGGTAGAGGCCCTGATCGGTCATGGCATGGCTGTATTCGCTCAGTTTGCGGGAACCGTTCACAGCGAAAATGGTATCGAACTGCACCGTGCCGTCCAGAATGTCCCGTTGAGTGTAATCCACTACTTCATCGGCACCAAGCGCTCGGCTTTGTTCCACATTCCCCGGTCCGCATAGCGCGGTGACATGGGCGCCGAAAATCTTCGCCACTTGTACCATGTAGGTGCCCACTCCCCCACCGGAACCGTGAATCAGGATGCGTTGACCGGGCTTAACCGCCGCCTTGTTGCGCACCGCACGCAAGGCCGTGTTACCCGCCAGAGGAAGGCAGGCAGCTTCTTCATAGCTCATGTTAGAAGGAGCGAGGGCAAACGCTTCTTCAGAGCAGCATTTGTATTCGGCAAGGCCACCATAGCCATACTTGAAGAGGTCGGCGATAACACGGTCCCCGATCTTGAATTTTGTCGCTTCCGGACCAGCATCGACCACTTCTCCAGCGATGTCCATACCTAGAATGCGTCGCTTTGGTTTGCTGAACCCTTCAGACAAGCGCACAAGAAATGGATCCGCTCGCAGCAGGTGCCAATCGGCAGCGTTAACCGATGTTGCATGGATTCTGACAAGGAGCTCGTCCCCTTTCGGCGCGGGAGTCTCCATCTCTTCAAGCTTCAACTGAACGGGCGATCCATATCGGTCGTACGCAACAACTTTCATCATAACTCCCTTGATCAAAAATGTCTCCTGCTTTCTCGCCAACACCGAGGCAGCTCAATAATACGTCGCAGATCATTGTTTCCATGTTTAAAAACGGTTCGTTCGAAAAAAATGAATCCCACATCTTTGCAGGATTCATTCTCGTTCACTTCTTTCATAGCAATCAAAGTTCAGCGATGTATTCTTCAAGCCGTTTAAACATGCCCTCGGTCCCAACTTTGACATTGTTCAGCGATTCAATGAATGTTGCGTACTCATCTTCACTCGGGTCAACTGGGTGGAAACGCAGGGTCAAGCGTGTCTTATTTGCATGAACTTCTTCAAGTTCCACGGTGTTCCGCATTTTCAACGGCCACGTTGGCGAAAGAGGATGTCTTCTGACTCCGCCCTGCTCATCGGAGAACATGTTCACATAAACCAGCCGTTCCGGAGCAACCACCTCTTCAAAGATGAACTTGCCCCACATCGAACCACCATCCGGCCCAACCATCTCGTAGTGAGCGATTCCTCCAGGACGACAATCGAGTGAACAGCTTCGCAGGGTGGTACCAGCAGCGCCAAACCATTTTGCGAAATGGCCCTCCTCGGCGAGAGCAGCGAAGACCAGCGTTCGGGGAGCATCGAATTCGCGTACAACTTTCCCTTCCTTCATCCCCCCGGATGTTGGCTGTAAATCTGTCATCCCGCTTTCTCCTTGTTTTGCAGTTCTATCAGGTAATCGTCAAGACGATCCAAGCTGCCTTCCCAGAAACGGCGGTACTCTTCCAACCATTCGGCAACCTCCTTCAGACGTGTGGGATCGAGACGACATGGACGGTACTGAGCATCTCGGCCACGCTGTATCAAACCTGCCTTTTCGAGGACCTTCAGGTGTTTGGAGACTGCCGGCAAGCTCATCTCGAAGGGTTTTGCCAGTTCCAGCACCGTGCGTTCGCCTGCTGTGAGGGATTCAAGAATCGCTCGTCGAGTAGGGTCGGCCAGTGCTGAAAAGGTTTGGCTGAGTGCATCTGCCTGCATCATGTTTCACCAGTTAGTTAATTAACTGATTGGTATAATATGAATACCTGAGGCGGGAGTCAAGAGCTTCTCAGCATGACTTAAACTGTCCAAGAGGGTCAAGCTAACTGACTTGATAGATACGTGTTTCCAGCTCCTTCCCCATTCCGAAGAATACTGACAACGGCACGGTGATGAGGACTAGGAAGGTGCTGACTACAAAGGGCTCTGGATGGGTGAAGCCGAAGATGAAGACCATAACCATGTGGCCGACGTAAAGAAAGAGACCGTTCGCCGCAGTGATTCCGAATACAATCGGCCAGGATCGTGCGAGGAAGCGAATCATCTCTGCGGACAGCAGGCGCTCCCAAAAGGCATAGCGTGATCGGATGCCAAAGGCTGCGATAGAAGCAAGAATACCTGCCAGCGGTGGCCCGAAACCTCCGCCAAACAAGAGCATGGCGATGGTCAGCAGCAATTGGATCAGCCCTGCAAATCGTCTCCTCAGAAAAAAGAGCGACCAGATGAGGAGAGCGGTGGAACTGATCAAGCCGACACTACCTGTCAGCAGCATCGTCGGAAGAATCGTCATCCCCGGGTCGCCACCCATGTGGTCTGCGAGTGGGCCCGTGGACCAGGATTCGATGATTACCGATTCTACAGGGATCGGCCCCTGAAGGACCTCACCCACTCCGTGTAATAAACCACCGATCGCAGCCAGCGTTCCAAAAAGAGCTGCAATCTGCCAAGCAGATTGATTCGACCTCTGCTCCATATTCCCTCCCCCCTTTTACGCTTCAGAGAGAGTAACAACACGAAGGAAAAGGATCAATAATCCTTCTACGTCAACAACTGAATTGGTCCTTCCGATTTAATCTTTCGGAGTTCAATCGAGGTCGTTGGTTTTTCCAAATCTCCCACCCATTTTCGGTAGAGTCGAGTCCTTTCTTCCATCGGGGAATCAATTTATGAATCGTCCGGTTCTAGCCATCGCTGTGTTTCTCACCCTACTGACAAGCAGATCTCTCGCAGAAGAAGCTTCTGATCCCATACTCGAGGATATCCGCGCGCTTGGGTTGACGGGTTGTGTGTTGTTGTATGATTCGGAAACGCGGACTACGATCCAATACGGGGACTCGTTCGCAGATAGTGCTTTCACACCCGCTTCCACTTTCAAAGTTCCCCACGCCCTGATTGCGCTTGAGACGGGAGTCGTGACAGACACAACCATCTTCCCCTGGGACGGCATAGAGCGTGGTTGGAGGCTGTGGGACCGTGACCTCGGCTTTGCCGATGCGATCCACTACTCGGCGATCCATCTCTTTCAGCAGATTGCACCGAAGATTGGACGGGAACGGATGCAGCAATGGGTGGACCGTTTCGATTATGGTAACGGTGAAATCAGCGGTGATATCGATCTTTTTTGGGTGGATGGTGGCCTGAGAGTGACCCCTCGTCAACAGCTTGATTTCCTTCAGCAGATGGTGAACGGCAAGCTCCCGGTCAAGCAGGAGTATGTCGATTTCGTCTCGGGAAGCATGCTGATCACCAAGGGCGACGGCTGGACGGCTCATGCGAAGACCGGTCGGGCCATTCGTGTCCTGCCCCAAGTTGGCTGGTATATCGGATGGGTAGAGTTCGAGGAGAGAAAGCCAATTTACTTTGCGACGGTGCTACTCGACGACGAAGACGGACCAAAAATCAAACGTCCCAGGCTCGACCTGACGCAAAAAGCGCTTGAAAAAGCGGGGCTCAGCGTGCCTGGTTTAGCGTTGCCCTATTACTGATGGGCGATCAATTCCAGACATAAGGCAGGATGGAAACAAGGGTGGTCGCGACGATCCCGAAACTCCAGTAGCCAAGGTGATCCCATTTGAATCGTACTGTCACCTTTCGGCTCTTCAACACGCCACGTAGAGTTGAATAGACGAGGGTCAGGATCGGCGGAATCAGAATATCATTGACCTCGATTTCCCCACCGAGCAACCGTCGAATGACAAACACTTTCACGACCAGACAGATCCCGGTAATGGTCGCAAGAATGACATCGTCACTTCGCCACCATGGTACTTTCTGAGGTTCACTCATAGTCCCCCCTGCATCTCAAGCAGGTTTGCACGCTGTTCAGCGAGTGATCCAACACCAAGGCGCAGTCGTTCCTTGTCGCTGACAGCTGTGGTATCGTAGGGTTCCATCGTCCAGCTCGTCTCCCCCGTCTCAGTGTCACGGAAAAAATAGTACTGGGTGCCATAAACTTGCGGCTGTCCGACGGATTGCAGGTAGCGGTCCCAGCTCGCGGCGGTCAACCAAAGTGCTACTTTGTGGGTCGAATCGAGCTCCGTCGCCTTTTTGGACAACTCATAGGCCCGTTTGTACCAGCTGGAGTCGGCTCCATGCTGGCTGATCAAGGCTGCGTGGAAGTAGTCATCGGCGGTACGCAGGCCACCACCCCCAAGGATGGTCAACAAGCTGTCGCGCCGTGCCTCGTCCCGATCGGAAATCGCCTGCAATTCCTCCTGACTAAGCGTCGAGAAAGCCTGTTCACGATCTGCCTGATCAGCGAGCATAAGGTTGTAGACCGCAACATTGGTCGTGTCTAACCATGCCTTCTGATTGGCGTCGACCCTTTCTTCGACCACATCCCAATTGGCGCTTTCACGCATTTCAGAGAAGGCTGGATCCTCGGCGAGGGTTTCCTGGTCCCGGTAGCCATACTTCAAGGCGAGGAGGAGATAGCGTAGAGCGATGTCTGTCTCATCATTTCGCGCAAAAGACTGCGCGGCTCGCCATGCCACCTTCGGGCTCTCGCTCCCCGCATTGAGCGCCTCGACATAGCCCATCCCCGCCGTCTGCCAGTCACCCTCGTGGCGAGCAGAATCCCCCTGTGTGACATAGCTGTTGATCATTGCCTGATCGACTTTCTTATTCTGTCCGCATCCGGCGAACATGAGGGCCAGGGTCATCAGAACAACCTCAATGTGAGCCTTATTCATCACTCCTCCAGGTTCTCGTCCCCCAACATGACTGACGCGTGAAATGGGTAGGCGATTAATGTAAACCCTTACAAAGATGCATCGAGCTATAAATTGCTCGACACTTCCAGAGATTGTACTTTCCCTCTGAACAAACGATACGAGTCCTAACGGGGGAATCCCATGAAATCGCGATTGATTCTTGTCATGCTGTTGCTCGGTCTGGCCTGCATGGCTGGTGCCACAGAGCGCACCCATACGATCCAACCGGAAGACTACTTCACCCAGATTTTCCTGAGTGATGTGGTGGTTTCGCCGGATGGATCCCAGACGGCGTACGTCGAATTGCGTTGGGACAAGGAAGTAGATGGTCGTTTCAACGACATCTACATCCTCGACAACAAGTCAAAAGAGATCCGTCGCCTGACCTTTGGCGCAAAAAATGAGAACCACCCTCGCTGGACACCTGATGGCGAGATGATCTATTTCATCGGTCGCTACCTACAGGAAGGTGCCACTCAGCCACCGCAGGATGGCACAGCTCAGGTTTGGCGGATCCATGCAGATGGCAGCAACCTGCAAGCTGTCACCAAGGTTGGTGATGGGATCGGTTCCTTTGAACTGGCAGCAGATGGCAGCAGCATTTATTACACGGTCGCCCGTGAGCAGATGATCGATGATTTCCGTGAGCTGCGCAGCCGCTACAAAAACGATCTTGAATTCGGCCACGGGATTGATGAGGTAACCGAGCTCCATCGTCTCGACCTAACGACCTGGCGCAGCGAAATGATCGCTGACCCAGGCCGTTTCATCTCCGAATTTGCCGTCTCGGGCGACCAGAAGTACGTGGCGATGCTGACCACTCCCAACGAGCACAATGTCTCCGCCGAAGGTTGGTCCATCGTGCAGGTACTCGACACTGCAACAGGCGATCTGACCACCCTGCCGGACAAGCAATGGCGCGAAGATGCGCCCTCGCCGTACGGCTGGCTTGGCAACCTCGCCTGGTCTGAGAAAGGTCACAAGCTGGCGTGGAACATCGACTTTGATGGCTACCCCGCCTGGGTCTTCGCAACGGACCTCGCCGGTGGGCTGACGGATGTTGCGATCCGTAAGCTGAATCGTCCCGATGATGTCTCCGTGATGGGTGGCATCCAGTGGACACCGGATGGCAAATCGGTAACCTACCTCGGCGACTATCACGCACGCACTCATATCTACAGCGCAAGCTTCACCAGCGACGAGACCAGCAACCTGACCCCCGGCGATGTTGTGGTCGGTGGCTATGATTTCGCGGGAAGTCGTGGCGACCTGATCGCCTACCAGAGTACGCTGATCTACTACCAGGATATCGTTTACTACAAGAAGGGCCGTTTCGACCGTCTGACCCACCTCAACCCACAGGTCGACAGCTGGAAACTCCCGCAAACCTCCATCTATAAATGGGTCGGCGCGGAAGGCGATACGGTCGAGGGTATTCTCGAGCTTCCGCCGGATTACGATGGCAAGACCAAGCTTCCGCTTCTGCTCGCCCTGCATGGCGGTCCGACCTCCGCAGAACCCTTCTGCTTCCAGCTTTGGATTTATGGCCGCGCTTCCTTCGCGGCAAAGGGCTACGCGATGCTCTCGCCGAATTATCGTGGATCGACAGGCTACGGTGATGATTTCATGACCGACCTGATCGGGCACGAGAATGATCGCGATGTCACCGATATCATGACGGGTGTTGATGCCCTGATCGAGGATGGGATTGTTGACCCTGAACGAATGGCGGTGTCCGGCTGGAGCAATGGCGGTTTCCTGACCAATGCTCTGATCTCCAGCAACCGTTTCAAAGCGGCCAGCAGCGGAGCAGGCGTACTGGATATGACTGTCCAGTTCCTCGAGGAAGACACCCCGGGTCATGTTATCAACTTCGCGGAAGGTCTTCCCTGGGAAAACCCGGAGGAATACCAGAAGGCTTCCCCACTCTATTCGTTAAAACCTGGCATCAAGACGGCTGTCCTGATCCATGTCGGCGAGAACGATCCGCGAGTGCCCGTTACCCACAGCAAGGGACTGCACCGTGTCCTTTATCGTTACCTGGACGTTCCGGTCGAGTTGGTCATCTATCCAGGCGCAGGGCACAACTTGACCAAGTACACGCACCGCTTGGCGAAGGTGCAGTGGGATCATGCCTGGATGGACCGCTACGTGCTTGGAAAGTAAGAGACAGCAACTGTGCTTTTCACAAGAAGCCCCGGATTCACTTGGAATCCGGGGCTTCTATCATGTGGTCAAACTGCACAGTTTAGCGCAAGAGAAGCACTTTCTGCATCAAGGGTGTATGTGATTGGGTAGATGCCCGGATGAAGTAGATACCACTTGCCAGACCGTTACCATCCAGAGTGATCGTGTGCCTCCCTGCAGCTTGCACACCATCATGGAACAATGCCACTCGTTGGCCAAGGATGTTCACCAGTTCGACCCGCAACCACTCTTCTCTGGGGAGAGTCACCTGGAACGAAGTAGTAGGGTTGAATGGGTTCGGAGTTGCATGGGACAGGCTAAAGCTTATCGGAACCTGATTATCACGTTCAACACTGACAAAGCCTTCCGGCCAAATCAGTGTCCGAACTGCTTCGCCCCACCTCCCTTTGCTTCCGACATAATTGCTGCCCCGCAGGATGAAACCGGTTGCCAGTGGTTCCTCGATATCCTCAAACTCAACGTCCAGCTCATAGACATCAAGGTCGGATTCGAGGAGTGTGTAGCGATTGGCGTGCGACAGGTTATCCACCCGAACGCCGGTCCCCTCGTTTGTAGGTGTAGTCCGATACTCGATACGGACTTTTACCTCTTTTCCAACGTAGTCGTCGAGGGGGAACTCGGCACTCTGCCAGCCATCCGACGTACCACGAATCCAGCCATTACCTTCGGTAGAAAGATTGCCGCCAATGTTTCGGAACACCCCACCGCGCTCACGGACCTGGACCGCTACAAAATCGCTATCGGGGAAGGTATCATAGAAGATAGCGAAGGTGAACTGGTCCCCTTCCTCTACACCGAAGTAGTCGATGGATGTCAGCGAATTGGTCCGGTTAGGGCCGGGAATACTGGCATAAGCATAGGTTCCGGAAGCTGCATCAACGTCTGTGACCTCGAATCCCTGCATCTCCCACGAGAAATGCCCTTCCACTTCCACGTCATCGATAATTCCTTCCTCAACAAGTTGGCCAACATCGGTCATCAGGTAGCCGGACGCAGGAAGATTGTTGGACGGATCCCAGGTGAGGGTGAACTCCTCAGCACTGGTATCTGGCAGGGTTGCAAAAGGTGCAACCGGCATCCCTGCCCCGTATGGATCTGCACCCAACTCACAGAAGCGAAAGAGTGGTTCCTGCTGCTCATCAATTAAAACCGGTCGTCTTTCAGCACTGGGCCAGAAACCATCTTGTTGACCACCCACCTCAAAGAGGAAAGCGAAGGCTGTGTAGTCTGCCTGGCTGTCCACCCAATCACAGAATCCACCGCTAACTCCCCCAAAAACGGTATCCCATCCGAGGTGACTGGTCATGTATTCACCTGCAAGGGCATAAACTGCGGATTCGTAAGGAGCTCCCCATCCTATCCCGCTGGGGGTGTATATCACGTTCGTATACGAATGGTAATGAAGGACACTTCGAAACCTTCGGCTGTTAAAAAAGTCCATCATCACTTGTGTTTCAGGCTCACTTCCGGGTTCAGCACCACAATAAGTTTGATCGTGGTGAGAATGTGAAGCACCCCCAGCGGTCTGCCCCCAACGGATCGGGAAATTCCGGTTCAGGTCAATCCCCCAGACGGTCTCCCCATCGCCACGACGGTTCTTGCGCCAAAGGCCGCCACCATCAGGCGCAATGATTTCATTCCATGCGTAGCCATCGGGATTTAAAACGGGAGTAATCCACAATTCTCGGTCATCGACAATTGCTCGGCAACGATCATCCGTCTCGTAGTAATTCGTCAAGGAGTCGACAAACGTCATCACGATCAGCGGAGTGATGACCTCACGCGCATGGATCGCTGCATTCACCCACAGCTCAGGTTCAATCTCATCCTGCTCAGGATTGTCTGAGACTTTAAATGCATAGATCGGACGGTTTTCGAGGGAGTACCCAATGACAACGGGTTCGCTGATCAGCGAAGGATGATCCGCGTAGACCTGCCACATCCAGTCCTCGATTTCGGAAAGGGTGGCATATCCCCCCATATCATCCAAGTCGGTATCCAGACGACTGGCGTAAAATGCTTCCAGGTCAGGGGTTTCCACCTCAAAGGCGAATCCCTGCTCGCGAAGTGTGGCTTCTTCGACCTCCCAGCCAATTACATCGGCGTACTCCCGGTCCCACCAGACCACATCAAGGTTTAAAGCTTGAAGCCTTATCCTGGCGGCTTCGTCCGGAAGTGTTACTCGCAGGAGGGGTGTGGCGGTGGCACTGAGTGTGAAGAGTAGAAGCAGGACAGTTACACAAGCGAAAGTAGAGAAGAGTTTACTGGCAGTAGACCGTTTCATGGTCGGCATAGATCGTTCCCCCGCAAAACCATGAACTTTTCGCGCGAGAAAGTACACTGATCAGATCGTATCGGATCATTGCACATCTCAATGCGGGGAAAGCGTATCGTTCACGGCAACAATCGGCTCAGATCTACATTGTGCAAAACATATACCATCAATATCAACCCAAACCCGAAATTGCGTAACAGGTATTCGTGAAGCAAACCATTGCTGATATCTGTTGCGAGGCAACCTGTCTAACTAACTGTTATACCTAAGGAGTACGCGGGATTCCAACACTATCCCGAATCATTAAATCGCTACAAGGGAAAGGTATTGTCCGGAGCTTATTCCCAATTGGCGAGTCTTGTTCTACTACTCTTGCAGGAAAACCTGTAGTATCCCAGTGCGATTGAATCATCCTCATTTCGTTCGTTCGCAGAATGCTTTTACCGCATCCAGATCGGCTGCGATCGCTCGCTTGATTATGCCACCGAACAGAGTGTTCAGGATCTTGTTGATCACTTTGTCGGTGCGTGCTTCCATCTCCATGCTGAGTAGTGTGCCGCCCGCTTGCTGACGGACACGGAAGATGGTGTCCCAGATTGTGCCGGAAACCTCGGAAACGATCCTGACATGCTCATTTTCCTCGTACTCAGTCACCTCGAGGATGGTGGATGCTTCACGTTTCCGGATGTGCCGCGTTTCACGAAACTTTGTCCCGACTCCTGTGCGTTCCGCGCTGAGGAACTCGACGTTTACGATTTCAGGGACTGCTTCGGCGAACTCTTCGATGTGAGCGATGGTGCGGAATACCAGTTCAAGGGGAGCGTCGATCGATTTTGTCAGCGTGATACGTGACATCGGTCCTCCAGCAAGTGTTTAAGCTGCCATCTAAGGCTATCTCGTGGCGGTAGAAACAGGATCGATTCTAACTTGCGCATTCCTACTCCCACTCGCAACTCTTAAGTATTCCAGTCTTTTAGACACGTTCCTCCAATAAAACCAAAGAGTTCACTTGATTTGTATAATGTAGTCTCGAACAATTCGACACGCCTAACATGTTGGGTTCCAAATGGTCCCGCCGTACCTTGTGAAGGATAGAACGTTATTGCGAAACGGTTACCAGTTTGGAGTTCTTATGCGTACCCCCAGGTTCCTCCTCCCGCTGCTCCTCTTTGTATTACCTCTACAAGCGGCGCAATTACATCTCACGACCTCGGGCAATGCCGAGGAACCGGATTTGACTCAGCAACGATTCTCAAGTGCGAGTATCGACATTCAGCATGTTCTTCCCTCGATTGAGGTGGATGTACAATCCCGGGATGGCAACGATTACGCGACCCTGCATTGGGCAGGAAGCGCGGTCTCCGGGCAGATCGGTGAACCGCAACTCCCGGTCTGGCGTACTTGGATTGAAGTTCCCTACGGTGCGACAGTCACAGTCTCTGCCAGCGAGCCAGTATGGCAGTCCTATACGCTCGATCAGCTTGGCGCGGACCATCTTATGCCGGTTCAACCCCCTCGCGACAAAAGCTTGAGGGCACCCGCTCCCTTTGTGATCAACGAAGCGGCTTATTCGCAACGAGGATTTGGCGGCACACCTATCGCGCAGGTCGTAGACGAGGTCTCGCTTCGTGGTCACACCCTGGCCCTGATCGAGGTGGCCCCAGTGCAAGTGAATCCTGCTGAGGGTGAACTACGAATCGCCCCTGAGCTTCAACTCACAGTCACTTCGGCTGGTGGTGACCTGGTTGAAACGGAACGCCGTGCGCAGCGCTACACCACCCCGCAACTCCGGCAGCTTCTCAACCGTTTGACCGGTGATCCGCTGGATGATCTGGACGAGCTACCGGCATCGCTTGGTGTCCTGATTATCTCGGAGGACAACAATTCCTACCTGGAAGCAATCGAGCCGTTGGTCGAGTGGAAACGTCAACGCGGTTTTATCGTTGATGTTGTAACCACCTCTGACATTGGCAGCTCCACTACCCAGATCAAGAGCTACATCCAGGAGCAGTATGATAATGGCGATATCCCGCCGAGTTTTGTCATGCTGATCGGCGACACACCAGGCATCCCACACTGGACAGGATCCGGCGAAGGCAATCCCGCCACTGACCTGAATTATGCCCAGCTTGATGGCAACGATTATATCCCTGATCTCGGCATCAGCCGTCTCCCGGCCGCCAATCTGACCGACCTCGAAAACATGGTCGCGAAAATCCTTCAGCATGATCAGGCGACCTGGGAGGGTGGTGACGATTGGATCAACCATGCCGTCTTCATGGCATCCGTCGACAATTACAACATCAGCGAAGGCACGCACAACTCCGTCATCAACAGCTATCTCGACCCGCTTGGATACGAGTATGATCGTCTCTACCAGGTGACCTACAACGCGACCACGTCCGATGTGACCGCAAGCCACAATGCAGGCCGTCTGCTGAGCACCTATTCCGGGCATGGCGCGACGGATTACTGGGCCGACGGTCCTGAATTTCATCAGAGCGATGTGGAAGCGTTGACCAATACGGTTTACCCCTTTGTCCAGTCCTATGCTTGTGTCACCGGGACCTTCACCGATGATGAATGCTTCGCGGAAACCTGGGTCCGGACGGACAACGGTGCTGTCGCCTTCATGGGCTCCTCGGTCAATTCTTACTGGGATGAGGATGACATCATGGAGCGCCGTGTCTACGAGGCGCTCTTTGCAAACGAGACCCCCGGGGATACGTACAACCTGACCTGGATCAATGGCATGGTAGACTATGCCAAGCTCGAACTGCTCGAGCATTATGGCAGCACACCCTCGGTCCGTAGATACTTTGAGATGTACAACATCATGGGAGATGGATCACTCGACATCTGGACTACTCCTCCACAGGCGGTGGTGGTCGATGCTCCCGGCGCCTTCTTCCTTGGTATGACAGATCTCTCCATCACCACAGCGGACGTTCCTTCCTGGGCGCTGGTTTCCGTGCGGTCTGACATGGAACCAGAGGTGGCCGCGAGCGGCTACCTGGACGAATCCGGTTCTATCGCTATCACACTTCCCACAGCACCGAGTCAGCCAGGAAACTTGTTGATCACCATCACCGGACCGAACATCGCCCCGCAGTCCATCGAAGTGCCGATAACGGCATCGGATGGACCCTACGTGGTTGCGGATGATGTGGCGTTTGACGATGCTGAACAGTGGAACGAAAACGGCAGTATTGATTGCGGAGAAACTGTTATCCTGTCGCTGATGCTTGAGAATGTCGGCGTCGATGCTGCAACCGACCTTGATGCCACCATCTCCTGCGAGGACAACTATCTGACCATCGTTCAAGCAACAGCCGATGTTTCCGATATCGAAGCAGGTGCCCAGGGGATGGTCGAGAATGGCTTCACGGTCCAAGTCTCCCCCTCCACACCAAATGGCACCATCTGCCGTCTAATTGTTGCGGTGGCAAATGGTGAGACAACCTGGAATTCATCGGTCAACCTGCCCATCTCTGCACCTGAGGTAGCGACAGGACCTGTGACCATCGAGGACCCGACCGGGAACGGCAACAATTGGCCGGATCCAGGTGAAACAGTTGATTTGATTTTCCAGGCCACCAACTCCGGTGTCGCGCCGTTCTATGCTGCGAATGCTTCACTTTTCAGCCTTGATCCGAACATCACGGTGACATCCGAAGATGTCGAGATCGAGGAGATGCAACCGAGTACCGGTACAATGCTCACCTACACCATCTCCATCTCCCCGACCACTCCCCAGGATCACACAGTCCGCCTGCTGCTGACCCTTGGCAATGACAACTGCTCCGCCTCGAGCGAGATGGAACTACTCGTTGGCGATCCCCTGTTTGCTCCGAGTGGGCCGGATGCGTACGGTTACATGGCGTACGACATGCACGATGGCGGCTGGGCGACACCATTTGAATGGGTAGAACTTGATCCGGCCTCCGGCGGTTCTGGTACAGATGTAGGAATCGACGAAGATGACCAGGTAGTTGCTCGTCAGCTCCCCTTTGACTTTCATTATTACGGGGAGAGTTTCTCTTCGATCAGCATCTGCTCCAATGGCTGGCTTTCGATGGGCGCAACCACTGAAGATGACTACTCGAACTCCGGCATCCCGAATGAAGATGGCCCCTCCGCGATGCTCGCCCCCTTCTGGGAGGACCTCAATCCTGAAGAACCGAATTTTGGCGGAGTCTTCGAATGGTATGACGAGGAAAACGGACGTTTTATCGTTGAGTACAGTAGTGTTCCACAGTGGAGCCCAGCCTCCGCACTGGAAACCTTCCAGGTCATCTTTTACGATCCAGCCGTGCACGAAACCCCAACCGGTGATGGAAAAATTGTCTTCCAGTACAACAGTATCAGTACATCCTTCGATGAGGACGGGACAGTGGGGATTGAGTCACCGACGGAAACCGATGGTATCCAGTACATGTTTGCGGAAGAGGGTTCAGAGTACGACCCAAACGCCAACGAGATCACGAATGGATTCACCATCACCTTTGTTGCGGGCAGCAACCAGCCGCTCAACGCACCCTATCGTTTGAGCGCGAGCCTGGACGATGAAACTGGTGTGGTTTCGCTGACATGGTTGTTTGAGGAGGGGGTCAATGAGGCTCGTGTATGGGGCCGCGGTGATGACCACGAAGGCAACCGTGAAGGCAAACTGGTCCCTGACAGCAACCCGGATGACACCCCGGATCAGCCGATGGTGGATGAACTGGATGAGTTCCAGGAGTTTTGTGTCTACCGTGCAATGAATGGCGGCTCGATGATCCTGATCGGCACCGGCGACGAAACTGCCTGGTCAGACACACTGCAAGATGCAGGCAGCTATACCTACTGCGTCTCAGCGTTGCACGATCTCGGCGAATCGGCCACGTCAAACACGGCGGAGGTCACCTGGGTGATTGATAGCGTTGGCGACCCAGGCAACCAACTTCCAACTGAGTTTGCTATCCGTGCAGCCTACCCAAACCCGTTTAACCCGACGCTTCATGTGGTCGTGGCGGTTCCTCATGCAGCGCCGTTGAAAGCGGTCGTCTACGATCTGCTCGGGCGCAAAGTCGCCACGCTGACGGACAACCGTCCCTTCCAACCCGGTTACCACATGCTATCCTGGACACCGCAGGGTTCTTCGGGAGTCTATTTTGTTCGGTTGGAAGCTGGAAATGAGTGGCAGGCGATGAGGAAGGTTGTCTTTGTGAAATAAAGCGGTATATTAGAGCACAACCCCGCATCGTAGTACCCGGTGCGGGGTTGTGCCATTTTATGAAACTGCGAACGTGGGGATTCAATCATGCAGAGACAAATATTTCACCTTCTCCTCGCTTTCCTCTTGCTGCCGGCTCTTTTACTGGCAGACGATCCACTTAACGTGAGCCTGGTCGATCGATCGATTCACCGATGGAGCTGGTTCAACATTCCCAGCCTCGATGACAACCTGCTTTGTGCAAACACGAATTGGGACGAGATCACTCTCTTCGACTTGTCCCAACCCGATTCATTTCGTGAATCCTATGTCTGGTTCGACTACGAAACGTCTCTCGCGGTGATCCAGGATGGATTGCTATTCATGGGTTGGGGCGATACGCTGGTCTCGATCTACAGCCTGGAAAACCCCTCCCACCCCATCAAAATTACCTCGATCCTGCAGGACGATTACAGCGGGGTGGCACTGGATGCAACCCGTATTGGGGATGTACTCTTTGTCGCAGAGGAGAACAACATCGTCGATGCGCCATGGGATGAATCAACAGGATTGCGCTGGTATGACATCAGCAATCTGGATCAAATTCAGCAGATCGGGTTCATCCCGATGACACCTTGCTCGGATTTGACCAGGGCTGGTAACTTGCTTCTTGTTGAAGATCAGGGGTTGGCGCTGGATGTCTCCAATCCCTTCCAGCCCGACAGTGTCAATTTTGACCGTGCCAGTGTTCAACTACTCTTTGATACCCTTGCCGTTTCCTGGAGTTTTGACAGCGTTT
The DNA here is from genome assembly GCA_020444265.1 of bacterium. Lineage (GTDB taxonomy): Bacteria > Electryoneota > Electryoneia > Electryoneales > Electryoneaceae > JAHLLH01. Next base: position 226,262 of record JAHLLH010000003.1, on the reverse strand, counting down.
TTGTCTCCGGTATCAACCAGGAGACCTTTGAATTGACGCGCCTGGGCTCCTGCGCCAAACCGGTACCCTTCAACTCAATTGATCAAGGATGCTTCAACGGTTCAACGCTGTTGTTGCAGAGACGGTGGGACTACCTGACCTTTTTCGACCTGTCCAACCCCGCAGAACCTGTCCACGCATCAACATACACCATTCCGACAGGTCATCCTCAACCACTGCTTGGGGATGAGTTTTGTATCACTTACGAAAGAAATAATGGACTACGCAGATTGGATATCCATGATCTTGACGCGATCACAGAAACGGCATTTATGAACCGTTTCGGGGAATTTGAAGATATTTTATTGGTTGACGATAAGCTTTATGCCTTGATCTCAGATCTGGGCATCGCGGTGTACGATGTCAGCGATCCGGAAGCGCCTTCCCAACTCCATTTTTTCCCAATCGATGGCTGGCTCCAAAGATCCCTCAGCTTTGCTGATGGAAGCCTGTATGTCAGCGTCCACGACTACCAGGCCAAGATTCAACGCTATGATATCCTGCCAGATGGTACTCTCGAGGAGACTGCCGAGATCGATATGGAATACGGTTCTCCTTTCCTTATCGAGGTCGTTGGAGACACCCTCTATTGCATCTCGAACCGGGGGATTACGTTGTACGACCTTGGTGACCCGGACGATCCATCCATCATCTGGATGCAATCCCTTTTCCATCAATACCTCGACCTGCGTGCTGCGTCGATCGTTGGAGATTGGATCTACCTGAATTCAGATCAATTTGGCATTATGCGGAAGTCACGCTATACCGCTGACAATCCTGAAGTGATCATCCCACTCGACAGCGACCATGGCCATGCAATGACGGTGCGGGACAATGCCATTTTCCTGAACAGGGATGGAATTCTCGAATGCTATTCCCGTCCTGAAGGAGGAGAACCGGAATTGCTCGATGAATTAAACTCTCCCTACCTGTTTGATTCCTCACCGATGATCGTTCGTGGCGATCATCTCTTTATGCCGCAGGGGTATCACGGCCTGACCATCGTTAATGCCCGGAATCGCTTCAGACTCCAGGTCAGTGGCTATTACCCCACACCGGAATACCCCGCCGATCTGGTCAGGGATGGGAACTTTCTGTACACCATGAGTGGTGAGTGGGTCGGTATCTACGAGATTTCTGCAGCGACAGATGTCAGGGAGAGTGATCCAAGTGGCACACCTTCAACCTTCTCTCTTGAAACCGCCTACCCGAATCCTTTCAACCCGACGGTCCATGTCGTGGTAGCTGTTCCTCATGTTGCCTCGTTGAATGCGGAGGTGTTTGACCTGCTGGGCCGCCGTGTCGCCACCCTGTCAAAGGACCGCCCCTTCCAACCCGGTTACCACACGCTTTCCTGGACACCGCAGGGCTCTTCGGGAGTCTATTTTGTCCGGTTGGAAGCGGGGAACGAATGGCAGGCGATGAGGAAGGTTGTCTTTGTGAAGTAGTGTTTACGCTTTCTGGGGAGGTGGAAGATGGCACGATGGGCCGCAATCTTGGCCATTGTTCTGTTGGCTGGTGTCGCTCTACTGCACTTTGTATGGGCGTTTGGTTCGTATTGGCCTGTGGAGAATGAGCGGGAGTTTCAGGCGACTTTCTGGGGGGAACCGACCCCCATCCCAGCGCAGTGGCAATCTGCCGTGATCGGGATCCTCTTACTTCTCGCATGCCGATTTCTTTGGGCGACAGCGGTTGGACGAGGGTGCGCGATTCCGCTTCGTTTGCGCCTGATCTACCTCTGGGGACTCTTCGCGGTTCTCTATGTGCGAGGTGTGGTCGGTTACCTCCCCTTTTTCCAAGGGAGTCTTGAACCGTTCATCACCAATAATCTGATGATTTATTCCCCTCTCTGCCTGATTCTTGCTGGATTGGGTACCATTGCCTTACTGAAGCGTGAAAAGACAGTCTAAGTTAGACCAGCTCATAAAAACGCCCATCGGAGTCCGATGGGCGTTTTTGAATTCAGCACTTCTAACGGTATCAGAATTCACTTCTCGTCTTTGTCCCAGGTCTTCTTCAGGAACCCGGCACGTCCCGATCCCACCTTGTAGGCATTGTAGTGCAGGGCGTTTTTCTTGTAGTAGTCCTGATGGTACTCTTCGGCCGGGAAAAACTCGGCTGCTTCACGGATATCCGTCACAATCGGATCGCTGAACTTGCCCGATTCCTCAAGAGCTTTCCTCGATGCGACCGCGGCAATTCGCTGCTCCTCATCATGGCAGAAAATAGCTGTCTTGTACTGTGGCCCCCGGTCCGCGAACTGACCATAGCTATCCGTGGGGTCGATATTGCGCCAGAAGACTTCCAGCAGCTCGTCGAAGCTGACCAACGACGGGTCGTAGGTAATCTGTGCTACTTCGAGATGACCCGTATTGCCACTGCTCACTTCGCGGTAACTGGGGTTGTCGACTGCACCACCCATGTAACCGGCCACGACATCTGTAACACCCTCCGTCTGGTGAAAAGGTGGTTCCATGCACCAGAAGCAGCCGCCAGCAAAGGTAGCGATCGACATCTCGGAGTCCTCGTTAGCCAGGGTTTTCGTTAGGGGGGCCACCAGCAGCAATCCTACCGCAAGGGCACCCAACCAGAGTATTCGTATATTTCCATGCATCGTGACACCTCACCGTGTCCGTTAGGGGGGATGCACTCAGCTTACGTGCGATGACTCATTCGGGTTCCCTAATATGATCGTTAGGATGGGTCTCGACGGATCTGAATATCGTTCTGGGATGCCTGTTAGAGGTGGCTCCACGTGGATCAGCCGCAAGGGATGACTCACAAATGAATCATCCAGCACCTATACTTTCTGATAATCAAGAAGGAGGTTGTGTGAGTCGCGAGAAGAAGCCACAGAGCATTGGCGAGGAGATCGCCAATAGCATTACTCACGGGATCGGTGTCGCACTGAGTATCGCCGCGCTTGTGGTGCTTGTGGTCATTGCTGCACGGCAAGGGAATCCCTGGAAAGTGGTCAGCTTCAGTATTTATGGCGCGACCATGGTCCTGCTCTACCTCGCCTCCACCCTCTATCATGCCTTCCAGGGCGAAAAGACAAAACGTTTCTTCAAACTGATGGACCACTCCTCCATCTACCTGCTGATCGCGGGAACCTATACACCCATCATGCTCACTGTCCTGCGTGGACCTTGGGGATGGAGTCTTTTCGGGGTTATCTGGGGGCTGGCCTTGCTGGGGATTGGTTTCAAACTTCTCTTCATCGGACGGTTTAAGGTAGTCTCCACACTCATTTACCTGCTGATGGGTTGGATGATTGTCATCGCCATTCGACCGATGCTCGCAGCGGCACCAACCGGTCTTCTTGGCTGGTTGCTGGCAGGAGGCCTGAGCTACAGCCTGGGGGTCATCTTTTATGCCTGGCGTGCCTTCCCCTACCACCATTCTGTCTGGCACCTCTTTGTCCTCGGCGGTAGCATCTGTCATTTCTTTGGGATTCTGTTTCATCTCGCATGACAGAAGATTTTCCTTCCACTCGGTTGGCCCTCGCTGACACCTCCTCATTCAATCGCAGCGAGAGACAGTAGATGTACAAAAAATCGATATACTTATGATAGTTAAAACCAAGGAGAGCATTTTTTGCGAAAGTTTCGCATTGTGAGCAGGGTCACGAACTTTCCCTCAAGCATCCCCCACTTTTTACTATCCATACTACTCCTCCCCAACTAACGTATGGGGGTAAACATGAAACACGGATCAAGAGTACTTCTCGTGCTCGTGTTCATGTTCTCTTTCAGCACCTTTGCCCTCGGGCAAGCATCTGTCACCATTCAGAATGATCCCCTCGAACTTGAAGTAGGTGACACTGAAGTGTTGGAAGCGATATACATGAACTCCGATGGTGTCGAGGTGGACACCACATTCAGTTGGCGCGTCAGGCCCGGGTATCTCGGGGAGATAGAGGATGCAGTCTTCTCTGCTGCCGCGCCGGGTGAAGGAATGATCATCGCTTCGGTAGGATCAACGTCTGATACGGTTTCAGTCACGATCGAAGATCTTGGCGACTACCCTGCCCTGGTGGTCCAACCGGAAGAGATCGAGCTGACGGTCGGTGAATCTGCAGACATTGTAGCCGTCTACTACGACGAGACCGGAACGTTGGTCGACACGACGTTCAGCTGGTCGCTTGAACCCGATTCACTCGGTAGCCTCGACTCCAACCTTGTCTTTACCGCTCTCACGGAAGGTGAGGGAACGTTGACTGCCGCGATTGGCGACCTCAGCGCGACCCTGGATATCCAGATTGAAGCAGATGAAGGCGGTAGTGGGGATGACCTCTCCAATCTCTTCATCCAGCCGGGCGACACGGTTGTTTCGGTAGGAGATGAGATTTCCTTCAGTTTGTGGCGTCATGTTCAGGATAGCGAAGCAGTCGAAATGGAAGCAACATGGTTTTTGGAAGGCGAACCAGTCGGAACCATTGATGAGGATGGTTTGCTTAGTGTTACAACCGCCGGATTCTCGCTTGTCCATGCAGTTTCCGACTCGGGTGATGCGACCGCGCTGATTATCGCGGACAACCTCGATGGCGGCGACCCGAACACGATAACCATCACACGCAGCAACCCAAGTCCTCAAGGCTACAATGTGATGGCAACCGTTTCAGAGGGGCAGTCCTGGACTATTGGCGGGTTACCCTATCCTTTGAACGTCCTGAATGGTGGGGAAATCTACTTCCCGAACGGATCTCTTGAAGAGGATATCCGGCTCCACATCGATTTGCCGGGATTCGCTCATACGGATGATGATTCCGTCGGCTACGGCCACAACATCATTACGGGTATTGAATTCCAGGTACTGGTGGATGACGAGGAGATTCACCCCTACACCTTCGAATCCCCCCTCTTTGTTGGCCTCATCTTCAAACGTGGCTTGATACGTCAGATGGGCCTCGATCCGGCTGACCTCGCCCTCTACTTTGCAACTGAACAGGGCGATTCTCTGAACCTGGATTCTTTGGGCATCAGCAACACGATTGTCGACAGTGTGAGCAATCGTATCTATGCGAATGTTGCCCACTTCAGTTCCCTTGTGGTTGCACCAACCGCTCCAGTAACTGGCATCAGCGACGATCCTGATCAGCTCCCGGGGAGTTTCCATCTTGCTTCTCCCTGGCCGAATCCATTCAATGCTTCGACCACAGTCCGCATTTCACTGCCGGTGCGTCATGAGTTACAGGTAGCCGTCTACGACATCCTTGGTCGTGAGGTCGCCTTGTTGGGTGCGGGTGTCTATTCTGCGGGTACTCATCACCTGACTTTCTCTGGGTCAGCTTTTAGCAGCGGTGTCTATTTTATCCGTGCAGAAGCAGGAGGCGATTGGAACGCAGTCCGGAAAGTTGTCCTGATCAAGTAACCAACATCTGCGTGAATTATTCCTGCGGGCATGGTCAATCTGATCATGCCCGCGTCTTTTCCCTACGAGATGCTGGGTCGAAAATCACGATATTCTTCAAGAATTCTCCTCCCATTTCTTCTTACATTCTCGGGGATTCAAAATCCCGGGCCCAACTCCACTTTTCTCCAGTTGCCCAACTTTAAACGAACCAGATCAACGTCGTGGAACACGACAAATGAATTGTCCCACAGCCAAGTCAAACCAACACCTATTGCTCCAGACTTTCCTCTCCCTGCTCATGTCCGTTGTGGTCGTTCTTGGCCAGGAAACGCCTGTGCGCACGTTTGGCGAAGGCCAGTTTCCAAAAGTGGGCGATGCGAAAGGTATGCTTCAGGACCACCGTGGAGTCCTCTGGATGTGGGGGACACGCGGAATTACATGGTACGACGGCACCCGTTTCGGCCACTTTTCTGCTCAGAATGGCCTCCCTTCTGACTATGTCTACACCATCATCAGTGCCCCGGACAGCACCCTTTATTTCTCAACCTATGGCGGGCTGGTTCAGTTCGATCCAGTCACAATGCAATTTGACACCCTGCTTACCCTTCCCCGTTCACCGATACGTGATGTCGCACTCCATGAAAAAGGACTCTTTGTTGCGACTGACGGTGGTGTCATGTTCCATGACGATCGTGGTTCCTTCCTTATTGCGGTCATGCCGGAAGGATCGCCCGACGCAGCAAACTACATGGTGCAACGTCTCGCCTATGATGCATCCAATGATCTACTCTGGGCCGCAACTGACCGGTACGGCGTGGCTCGCATCGAAGTGGACAAACTCTGGCCTCTTTTTGAACTACATGAAGGCTATGCCGATCCTGATGCGCTGCATAATTGCCCCGCAGCATTCCGTACACAGGCACGAGTCGAAAAGAGCAAGCTGTCCGAGTATGTGATTGATGATGCGAAAACCCGAATCGACCTCTGGCAGAAGGCTTCACGCTTTCTTCGGGGTAGTCCGGAAGAAGATGTTTTTGCGACCTTTGGCGTCCTAATCGAACCTACAACGGGTGATCCCATTATCTGGAGCCGCCAGCACGCCTACCGTGTCCTGAAAAACAACTCGCTGCAACAAATTTCTCTGCCGAATGAATCTGCTGTGCTGAACAGTGTCTCAATCTCGCACGACAAGTCTGTCACCATCAGTCGCGGTTCCTGCGCGTATAGAGTGGAGGGCATGCGTGCGGTCAAGTTCAGTGAAGGCAGTTGCATGCTCAACCGTGAAATTCGGGTCCATTACAAAGACCTGCAGGGCATCAACTGGCTGATCGATGTGCAGGGCGACTTGCACCGAATCTCATCCAGCGAAATTCAAGTCTATTCAGAAAGGAAGGATCCCTACCTGCTCAATCTGCACCATGTAAGGGTGCAGGATTCAGGTAGTATCCTGTTCGCCTCCGGCAGGGGTATCAGCAGGATGGATGGTGTGTCGATTCAGCCCCTCGTCTCGTTCGACCAACTTGAAGGCGATTATGTCAATTTTGCTGTTGACAAGTATAGGAATTTCCTGATTGCGACCTCGACTCGCATTTATCTCTATGAGCACGGCAGCGACCAAATTCGTCCCCTGACAGACCGGCTGCGAATCAACACCACCAATACAAAAATTGACCGTGATGCGAAGGGGAACCTCTATTTCATCCTCTCCGGTCACCTTTACCGTTGGGATGGCCGACACCTGGTCTGGCATAAAGGCTCGGAATATGCCGGTAGCCTCCACCTGGATTATGAAGACGATGGGGGTGTTTTCATTGGCAAATGGCCCTATCTGCTCGAACACCGCTACGGGAAAAAGCGTTTCTATACCGAGCTGGATGTCGGTGAGGAAGCGCCTGACAAACTCTTTTCCGACCTTACCGGGCAAAACATCTCGATGATCGACCTCCCCTACCGATTCCTGTTGGATGATTACGCTGCGATGTTCGGCGCTCGTGGGCCGGATGGCGCCTACTGGACAGGTACCTTTAACGCAGGCATCATCCGAGTGATCAGTTTCGAAGATGTTCAACGTACAGTTGATTCCTTGCAGGTATTTGATACACGAACTGGTCTGCCTGCCAATGGTGTGACTGGATTGCGGGAAGAACCTGACGGCGACTTGATCTTTCTGCTCACCGAGGGCGCGGTACGGGTGACATCCAACGGACTCGAAGCTCTATCATTTGAACTCCCGCAGAATGCCGTTTTGACGGACTTGATGATTGATGGCAAAGGACGTTTTATCATCGGGACAACAAAAGGGCTTGTCGTACAAGATTCAGACAGACGGTACACCTTCGACCGTAATCTGGGACTACCGGAAGATGAAGTGGTTGCACTTCACCGTTTGGACGATGGCCGTCTCCTTGTCCAACAGGCAAATGGGTTCTACCTGATTCAGATGGACGAGGTTCTCGCGAAGATTATTCCTGGGTCGCCTCCTTTCATCGAATCAATCACCGTCGACTCGCTGCATCTAGGTAGTGCAGACTACGTGGAAATCCGAACAGCCCGCCGTGCACTGCAATGTCAGTTGGCCCTGCCGGACTACTCGAACGAGGATCTACACCAATTCTCCTGGAAACTGGTCGGCTTCGATCGTGATTTCCGGCCCTATTCCAAACAGACTCATGTCGAGTATACAAACTTGCCGCCTGGGACTTATCAACTTCAGGTCCGGGCGAAAAGTGGTCTTGGTGAGGAGCGCTCACTCGTCACACCCTTGACCGTTATCGTACCGAAGCGATTCCGCGAGACATTCTTCTTCAATGTCCTGATCGGCTTGAGTATTGTCGGAGCAGCGGGCCTGGTTTTCTGGTGGCGATTGTCAATTGTTCGCAAGGAACAGAAACGTGAACTGGAAATCCAGCGAGAAAAGCTGCTGGTCGCCAACCGTCTTGCCGCATCTGTTGCTCACGAATTTAATAATCCGCTGCAGATCATTCTTGGTTCTTATGAGCTGGTCCGTCAAAAAGCAATCGATCCAGAACGTCAGGATATGTATCTCGATCGCATACCTGAACAGGTCTCTCGAATGCGGGCGCTTATCCAAAAGCTTCTGCGCATCCGTGAAATTCGCGAAGTTGACTATGCGGCTGGCGTGAAAATTCTTGACATCCATCCGGCTGACACATCAGAAAATCCGTCAGATCCACCCGACACGAGTCACTCAAAATTGAAGTAGCATACACTTTTCTCACGATTGCCAGGTTTATGTCCGTCCCGATTTCCTGTCGGATTCTTTTTCAAGCCTCCTCCCCAGCAACCGTTCTACAGTGCGCTCCTATTCGTAGCACTTTGCTACTCATTTTAGAGCATAACGTTTTGTGACGCGGCATATCGAACCGGTTCGATAACACTCGAGAGACTCTCTATCCTCTTTCTATTACTACTCTTACGGAACCCTTCTCCATTTTGGCATTCCCCTTGCAATTAGAACGGACAACAGCAACGTACTACCGGGAGAAAGAACGATGAAAAAGTTTACCGCCATTGCAAGTCTGATCCTCGCCCTGACCTTTGTCGTGGGCAGTGTATATGCAGGTGAGACGACAGATGTGACCACGCCCACCGAAGAAATAGCCGCTGGCTATACCGCTCCTGTTCTGAAGGAGATGGTTCGTCCTGGCCGCGTCTTCGTCAACAACCGTGAAATCGAAGGGTTTGTCACCCTCGAGCTGATGGTTGATGAATCGGGTAAGGTCGAAAAGGCCAAGGTACTCTACCGCACCAGCCAGCTTGCCGTCATGAATGCCGTGGATGCAGCCAGCCAGTGGACTTTCGAACCAGCCAAGCTGAACGGCCAGGCCGTCAAGTCCTACATTGCTTACAACGTCCCCTTCGGCCGTGAGCTGGATGCCTTCCAGGAAAAGGAATATGCATCGAGTGTGGTCGGCAACTACAGCGATCTCGCCAGCAAGTAAGAATCGGATCCCAACCACCCTGTTCAGGGTGTTCCGATAGAGCAGCGCCGGGTTCTTGAACCGGCGCTTTTGTTTTGGTACAAAGAAAAAGGCCAGCCCTTTCGGACTGGCCTTGGCTTTTCATCGAAAAGCTTACTTGACAAGCATCATCTTGCGAGTCGCGGAGAAGCCATTGGCTTCCATGCGGTAGAAGTAGACGCCACTCGCGAGCTGGCTGGCATCAAAGGTGACGCTCTTGTTGCCAGCTGCCATCTGACCCTGGAACAAGGTCGCAACAACCTGACCATTCATATTGAACACCTTGACCGAAACATTCCCAGCCTGCGGGACGGCAAAGGTAATCTGGGTGGTCGGGTTGAACGGGTTCGGATAGTTCTGATCCAAAGCATACTCGCTCGGAGTCACAACACCCGTTTCCGGAGTCGAGGTAACGGAGAACCAGCCAAAGATGTTACCCATGAGGGTAGCAAACTGATCGGTCATCTCCTCGGATTCAGGATCGACAGCGGCGAGCACATCGAAGCCAAGGTAGATCGCCTTGCCACCGAAGGAGTTCTCGTAGCTGATACCACCGTTGATCGAGAAGTCTTCACCAACGAAGAGGTTGCTCGCACCATCAACACCCGTTACGCCATCGGCCCAGTGACCGGTCCAGACGTTCGGATAGAGTGTGAAGCCATCATCAACGAAGTCACCGCTGATCGCATCACCCGGCTCGCCATAGTAGACAGAGTCGGTTTCTGCCGGGTCATTCAGACCACCAGCGATACCAAACACATCGTAGCAGAAGTCGCCGGATTCGAAGGTCGGTTCAACATCTTCACCGTTGGCATAGAAATAATCCATGTCGGAGAAGAAGAGGTTACCGCCGCCTTCGGCGTATGCCTGGTAAGCGTTGTCGGTGCTGCGGGTCGGAACCGTGGAGGCACCCCATCCCAAGATAAAGACAGCATCCCAGTCCTGATTGACTGTGAACTCATCGATACCCTTGTTGACACCGGCATCCCAGAACTGGAAGTAAAGACCATTCTCCCAGGCCCAGTAGTTCACATTTGCCCAGGTCGCCGAACCATGGTCGACCATCAGGAAGCTGGCATCATCCTGGCCCAGCTCGACAACGTCGAACCAAAGCTGCTCGTCAACATTGCTGTTCTCGCCGCCTTCATCGTCAACCGCTTCGATGTAGTAGCTGATGACATCGCCAACAGCCGCATCGATGGTGAAGGTTGCGGAGAAATCGTTGGTACCGGAGATCTGCTCCATCGCGTACTCAGTCGCATCTCCACCATTGACGGAGACGAGCAAAGTCGCGGTGTCCGTGGTCCAGCCGTTATCGTCAATGATCTCAGCCGTAACCGTGCACTCCTTGTTGGCATTCACGGTATTCGGAAGCTGGTTCATTGGGCCGATGATCGGCGGGGCACCGTTCGGATAGGTCACGGCAACACGCGTAAGCATGTCAACTACGGTTCCACCTTCGATGTCACTGGAGTATGCACCCCAGGCACCTTCGGTCCAGGGACCGCAGAACCATGTGTAGGTGAAGCGACGACCGGAGACATCGTCCGCCAACGGATTTGGCGTCCCGCCTTCAGCAGTCTTCACATACCCGACAACAAACATCTCAGGCTCTTCCATCCAGATACCACCACCGGGGAGGTCTTCCTGGGTGAAGAGGGGTTCCCACTCATCTTCTGCAGTCGAAGCGTTGTTGTAGGGCCCGAACATCACATCACCGAGGGGACTCACGGTCGCAGTACCGCGGTTCACAGAACGTCCATCGGGATACTCAGCCTCTGCTTCAGCGCTGTAGTCCCAGATGAAGGACTGGAAGTTACCGCCTGCAAACCAGGACTGCTCCGCATACTTAATGGAGCACGCGGCGAGTGGCTGGAATACGACGCACATGGTGTCACCAAGGTCACCAGAACCGAGATAGTATTCGGCATCACTGGTGAAACGCTGGAGATAAAAGACTTCATCCAGCTCATCGAGACCGCTGGCGACCGGGCCTTTGATGGCCTTCTCGGCACCAAGCGGATCGAGCAGTACGAGGTCCGATGCGGACGCGGCGCCGGTGATCATCAACAGGAACAAACCGAACACCAGGATTCTTCGAGTCATGCTTCCTCCTTTGTGCTTTCTGTGCAACCTACTGTTGCCCTTTTTGGTTTCAAGCTCTCTACCACCCATGATCTACTCCAATTCTGCAATCGCTTCGCGCAATTCGATAAGGAACTGCCCAAAATCGTCTGCATACAAATACTCGGTTGTGTACTGATCCCCCTGAGTTGGCAATGGGTTCGCGCGGAACCGCAGGGTATTCCCGGCCGAATCAAAGCCAGTTACCTCAGCCGCGATGCTTCCGGGGCCGATGACACTAACGGGGTGAATCAGGTTAAAGTTTGACACTTCAAGTGCTGCGATACCAGTTACAGCAGTATCCTGAAGCAGGCTGACCACCACGGTTTCTGTGGTTGAGTTGATATGGCTGGCCCCAGAGATGAAGCTGCCTCCCATCAAATCATCCACGATCAAAACCGCTTCGTTGTACTGGCCTGCGCCATATTGGGCATTGGCCTCGATCAACTGAATCTCTTCGAGGGCAACATTTTCCAGCCAGCGATGCTCAGGTGCGCTGGAAACGGACCAGAGTGCTTCACACGCCTGAGCGTTGCTTATGGACGCCAGGTAGTTCTGTGCCGCGAGGTAAGCGGCCGCCTTGCCCGCATAGGCCTCGGCCAGGATGGCATCCGCGTAATCCTGGCTGATAGGATCAATTTCATCAACCAGTAGCACGGCGGTCAGCGCGATCACATTGTCGAAGTTCAGTTGTGCTCGCACCGGCTCATTGTTGCGCGAATAGGAATAGCCAAGCCCGAGGTAGGCCTCCAGGTTTGTCGCTTCCGAGTTCGCAGCATCATTGAATGTGGTAATCGCATCATCAACGTTACCAGCCTTCAACAGGTTCCACCCCTCCGTGATCAGGTATTCCACGGTTTCGGGCGGGTTTGGGAACGTGGGTGCATCTTCTTCACATCCGACGAACGCCAGCATCATCACCAGCAGAACCGTCAGGAAGGCAAAGCGCCTCACGTATATGTGCTCGTTTTTGAACATGATTCAGACCCTCCTGAGGTACGTTACTTCACCAAAACCATCTTCTTGACATCATGGAAACCGCTCGCGTTCATCCGGACGAAATAGACACCAGATGAAAGCGGCGCTCCCGATGCACTCTTGCCATCCCAGACGATCCGATGATTTCCAAAAGGAACCTGATCGTTGAGCAGCTTAACCACTTCTCGTCCCAGCACATCAAACACAATCAGCGACACCTGCCCAGTGTTCGGCAGTTGGAAGTGGATCGTGGTGCTCGGGTTGAAGGGGTTGGGATAGTTCTGGTGCAGTGCGTACGCATCCGGGATCATGAACTCGCTGGACACATCTCCATGTGTGCCAGCAAGAACTCGATAGTCACCAAGTTTTGCAATCCTTACAGAGATGGTTGCAGACTCTTCATCGATGTTACCGCCGATGAAGTTCCACTTTCCATTCTGACGGAAGTAGATGCCCACATCCTGACCGTTTATCGCGTCAGCATCATAGGGCAGAACCAGGGTGCCGGGATCCTTCAGCTCCATGCTCGATGCGCTGATGCTGTAGACACCGCTGACGGCATCGCATCCTTGCACCTTGCTGTTGCTGGAAAGCATCTCGAATGGTGCCGACACATTCCGAATAACACTGACCTCGCGATCATTCACAAAGCTCTGTGAAGTCGTGTAGAGGGCAAAGCCATCTTCGAGTCCAATGTGGCCAGGTGCTCCACCGGGAAGGCTGGAAACCTCAACACCAATCGCATCGGAGGACGCGACACGGTTTCCGTTCACATAGTACCCATCCATGTGCCAGTACATGCTGCCATCATTCGCCATCCAGATGGAGTTTAGATACTGGACAAAACGACCACCATCGTTGTCAATACTGGTCATCTCGAAGTCATCCGCATCAACGAAAATGGCCAAGGTATCCGATCCGGCCGCATCGCTGGATGCGAAGAGGATCGGTGCAGCGACACCAGCACGATTGAAGAGCGGCAACTCACTGATGATGTACATATCCAGCTTACGCGGCAGAACCGGGTTCTGAGTCACAAATAGCTGTGTGTACGTTGCTGAACCATCCTCATTGGTCGCCTTGAAGGATCCGCCACCCGAGGCGATAAGGACCCAGGTCGGGAAGTTTCCATCCCCGGACGGTCCGAAAACCCAGTCGGGATCCTCGTTTTCAGGACTCATTGGTACCGAGCCCTTGTGCACTTCAGGATCAAGTTCAACATCCTGAATGAGGTATTCCCCACCAAGATTTGCATCAACCGTAGTCGCACGAACATTTACCTTGCGGAATTTGATGTCGGACGCGGCACTACCGGCGAACAGCAGCAGATCATCTGTATGCGGATTCAGCACGGCATTCGGATCGAAAGGCCCGTAGCCGGTGAAGTAGTAGCTGAATCCATCTTCAGGACAGCTGGCTTCGTACGGCGGTTTATCCTTCCCTGACGTTTTCCACTTCCATGCGGTTCCGGAAATAGCACGCTGGGCAATGATATTGTCGAAGGTATAAATGCGATGATCATCGCCGTACGTCGTATCAATCAGGTTTGCAGTGGCGAAGTCGAGGTAGAGATCATCCACCGTGTCCGCCAACCACTCTTCACGATCTGCTGCACGTGAATCCAACACACGCTGAATCGAGCTGAAGCCGGTAAACGGCGACTCTGAGATCGAGCGTATCACATCATCGTTTCCGTACTTCTCCCAGACATAGAGGAAATACATGAACGCGTGCTGGAAGTTGACACGAGTGTTGAAGTCCGGCTGGACAAAGGTGATGCTGTTGTCACCACCGAAACCCTTCGCAATCCCGCCGCCGTAAAATTCTGGCGCTTCCACGATTCCGGCGGTTGCCGGATCGTCTGCTGTCAGGAATTCGGACAGATAAGCAAGACCTTTACGAATCCAGTCTTCCTCAAAGGGGTCCACATAATAGCTGACCAGCTCGGTGTAGAGATTTGCGATGGCGGCGTTCCCTGCTACCAGGGCTTCAATGTTTGAATCAGACGACGGTTCCCAGACACCATCTCCTGAATCCCAGCTGTAGTACTCGGAATAATCGAGCAAGAAGCTTTGTGGGAAGCAATCGACGAAGAACATGTTGGCATTGTTCGTCATCTCATCGTCACTGTTGCCCGGCAAATCTGTCGTGTCGAAATAGCCATGGACCCAGTACGAATCCTTCGAGTCATTTCGACCCAAGCCGTATTCACCAAACACATCGGTAAAGACGATATCCACTTTATCAGGAACGAGATCCGCAGCGACACCACCTATCACATCCAGGATGATTTCACGTGCACCGCGGTCTGGGTCACGAACACTCTGAGTCTCGAAGAAGTTTACCGCCGCAGCCAGTTCATCAGGGTGCATCGGCTGATCCACGATCGGGAATAGCTCATCTTCGCCCGGGTCACGATCACCATAGAATACTGTGTAGGTTGGCTGCCACATGATGTTGTCCACGTACCAGTAAGCACCCTCGCTGTTTGCACGAAGTGATGCCTGGATGGTACGTGTTACGGACGGGAAGGCTTCACGACTCTTGACGTAGTAATGACGTCCATAGCCAACTAAAAGCGTTTGCTCGTCAACATCGTTCGTAAGTACAGCCTTGTCAACAAGATCCGCCGCAGCATCACTTTGGATGCCATCGTCGTTCTGGAAAACACCTTCCGCCATGTCGACGGAGATGGTAAGCTGTTCATCGGCTGTTAAAGCATTCAGAGCTTCTGCATCAGCTTCCGTCAGAACGAAAGTCACCCGACCATTGTCATCCACCATCGCTGTATCCGCAGCACTCAGCGTATGGCCTGCGAAGGTCAGCTTGGTCAGGTCAACGAGATCCGGGCTAAAGGAAACATTCGCTCCGAGCACCAACTCACCGTTCAGGTAGTTGTACCAGATGTAGTTGACAAGAGGAGCATTGGGATCCGGGATGTAATCGAAATCAGACATGATTTCGCGGTTCCCGTTGAGACGCGCCTGCTGATAAACGCTGTAAGGATCAATATGAAGCATCATATCTTCCTTGCCAGCATTGGACTCCAGCAATTGACGGTCTGTCTCGTTCAGAATGATCTCCACGGCCCGGTTACCCGAAGCACGCGAAAACTCACCTTCTCCCAACACAATCGTATCCGTCTCAGAGACGAAGCTGAATCCCTCGAATCGGAGATCATTTTCAAGGCGGATATCGAACTGAACACTCAGAACGTTGGTCGAAGCGTCATACGTTGGTATGACACCGTCTGCCAGTTCAGGTGCCTTGTTGTTGTCCGTTTCTTCAACGATTGTCAAAGGCTGGGTACCGAGACGGTTTCCGTTTCCGCCAGCACTCAAGACTGCGTTTGAACGAACCCGTGCACGATACGTCGCACCTGGAGCAGCATCAATAATGGTTTCAATAGCCTGCGCATCAGCAAGCCCGAGAGTTACCACAACAGAGGAGTCGCCATCCGACAAAGCAGGACGTCCAGACGAGAGGAAGGTCACTACCTCATTGTCCCCTGTTCCCTTCACAAGTGCAATCTTCGGAACTACCGTGTAGACGGTAACGTTGGAACCAAGTTCCTGGTCAAATCGGACACGGAACTGGTTGGTTCCCATATCGTACGCGCCCGAGACAAGTTCCACCGGATCACTTTCGGGGACGTAGTCGACATCCATCTCTGTCACAGGGACAGCGGGGTTGTAGTCGACATCCACGAAGGTATAGCTGCCGGTCGTGACCGAAAGGTTGGCCAGGTCAAGCGTCTCCATCTGGAACTGGCTTGCGGCTGACAAGCGCATCTCGAGAACGGTGGAATCCTGGAGTGTAATGTCCAGCGCGCTGTTCGGGGTGAAGCTGTTTCCGTCAGCATCGTGGAACGTAATCTTGGTCATGGTGACGTTCTGTTCGAAATCCAGCACACCATTACCATTACGATCTTCCGAGTCGATCACATCCAGCACGCCATTACCTGGGCCAGGCCAAGACGGATTGATCGGATTATCACCTGCGATGTCCTCCGCGATCTGGTCGTACTGCATGACCTGATCAAACTCGAAACGCATCACGTTCGTATCAGCGTTGTATTCAGCACGCGTCAGGTGGACCGCATTACCATCAGGAGTTGGCGTATACGCGAGGTCAACCCATCCTGCTGAACTGGCTTCATCATCCAGGTTCATTACCGCGCCTTCCGGCAGGTAGATCCGGAGATTTGTATGATCCATCCCCGTTTCAAGCTGAATGATGTCCGCGTAATCCGTCCCCCAGCAATCGCGGGGGTCTTCATTCCCCTCATCATCCGTGTAGGTGTAGTCATCAACAACACCACCGAAGATGGGTCGGAGCTGCACGATCGGCGCTGTATCAGTCAAGTTGACCACGCTACCGCCCCGAAGTGCATAATCCGCACCCGCGCCACCATTGTCGTCATCAACCATGATGCCATCGATCACGACATATCCATCTGACGAGTGGACAACTTCGTCGAATTCGATCGAAATAACGTTTGTTATCTCGTCATAGCTTGCAGAAACTGGCGCCGGCTGTGCAGACACCCCTCCTGCAAACAACAGGAGAAATGCCATCAGCATCAGTACTCGACTTACCCTATGCATATATCAACCTCCTTCGTTCAGCTTCCCGCCATGCCTGGCTGGGCTGAATGAAGCGGAATTCCCGCTTAAAAGTGGAACTGGATGCTGAACCGGTGAACACTATCGAGAATGCTGAAATCAGTGAAAGCATAATCGATTGCGAACATGTTCCAGCTTGCACCGACACCTGCGGAGAGGCCCATCGTGTCATGACGGAACGTGTACCCACCACGCAGGAAGAACATCTCCTGGAAGGCGTACTCGGTTCCGAGATTGACCCGCTCGAGGTTGTCGTTGGGGTGCTCCAGCTCTCCCACAACCGTTAACCGCTGGGTGGAGGTCAGGAGCGGATCCATTGCCACACCAAGGCGGAAGGTCATCGGGAAGTGATAGGGCAGGAACTCAGTCTCCTGTTCGAGCTGGGTCCCGTTGTCGAAGTCGTTGTACCCGCCATCCAACTGGATTTCAGGCCCGAAATTTCGGATAGACATTGCCAGACGGACGGTATTCCAACGTGTGTCATACATCGTCCCGACATCCACCGCCATGGTCGAAGCGATTTCTTCGTCGAGGTTCTCACGTACATACTTCACGTTGGCACCGAAGCTGAACTTGTCGGTCAGCCTCGAAGCGACGGATACGCCGGCCATCATGTCGCTTGTATTGAACATGCGGCCCGTACCTTCCGGCTGCATGACGGTGGTTTCCTCCATCTCGCCAGAATCGAGGGTGGCACCAAAGGCACCCACCGCCCAGAAACTGTTGATGTTATAGGAAACACCGACGGCATTGTAGCTGATATCTGCCAGCCAGTTGATCTGCTCCAGCATCACTCCGGTACCTTCGGTATTCACCAGACCGGCCGGATTCCAGAACATCGCAGTCTGGTCGTTACTCAATGCCGAGAAAGCATTACCCATCGCGACACCACGTGCCCCGATCGGGATTTTCAGGAACTGTGTTCCCACAGTACCCACTTTTGCGAACTCTTGCGCCTGAACCGCGCTCCCCGCAAAGAGGAACGAGATGGCGATCAAGATCGCGACGGCATGTGCAATTCTTTTTCGCATAATCGTATCTCCCTTGCGAGAATTAACGGATGATCAGGAATTTCCCGATCTTCTTCTCGCCGCCCGGTGTTTCAACGGCGTAGATGTAAAGGCCGGACACCACCTTCTGATCGTTACGGCTGATCAGGTCCCAGTAGACAGCACCGGTAGTGGCATCGGTCTTTGTGATCTCGTCAATCAGGTCACCTGTCATCGAGAAAATCGAGATCTTGCACCGAGCCGGGAGGTTTACGAAGCTGACACGATCCTCGTACCGCGATTCGAACAACGCTGTGCCCTTATATGGATTCGGGACAACCTTGACGTTGGACAGATCTTCCTCGCCAGCAATAGCTGGACGTGGAATCACTGGATCCGGCGCGCCATCAAGGGTTTTGCGGTAGTTGGATTTCGCCGATTCAATCGAAGTCAAACCGAGATTTGGCTTGTCCGGGTCGTAGGCCACAACCGTATAGAAATACTTGAGGCCATTGACCGGTATTTCGATGTTCTCGAAAATCGGATCGCCGTTGGCCTCAGCGAACGTACCACCCGTATCCGAATACCGGTTAACGATGTCCGGCAGATCAATCGGGATGTAGTTCCAGTCCACCCCACTCGTCCCGCTTTCCTTAATGGAGGCATAGTTGGGATCCGAGAAGAGGATACGATCCGTGCCATCCGTAGTGATCGGGTTGAGCGTATCGTGGTCGCCGGTGAACAAGTAGGTTGGACCAGTCCCGGCAACATCAAAGGCTGCAATCAGCTCCCAGGTCTGTGCGTTGTACTTCGACCGGTAAATCTTGTACCCCTCGAAGTCGGGTGTACCCAGGAAGTTGTCAATTGCGGTCTCAGCCGAACTATCCCAAACCAAATCCACAGCCTTGTCTGCGGCGCTGTAATGCAGATCAGGAATCTGCGGCGGAATCGGAAGCTTGAAGTGTGCATCCTGTGTGATGGTTGTCGGCCAGTTCCCGTAGAAACCGAGTTGATCCTGGTAGGCAGCATAAACCTCGGCACCCACCTCGTTCGGATCCGGACCCTGGATCGGGTCGCCGATCTCGTTGAAGTCGCCACGGTAGTACGCAACCATCGCATTATCGACGTTTTCGCGAAGTCCTTTCAAGCCCCAGCCCAAGCTGGTCACCATCACGAACTTCTTCACTTCCTGATCCTCCCAGCCGTTGATCGGACCAGCAGAAATCATATAACGATAGTCGAAAACCGGTGCGCCAGCGCCGTAATCGAACGGATGTGGCATGAACTTCTGCCCCGCCGATAACGAATGCTGACCGGTCATATACTCGTATTTTTCGCGGTCTGATCCGGGATCAGATTCCCAGTTCCACCACTGGTGCGAGTAAGGACGTGGGAGCGTGTCACCCGGTTCGTTGCTCAACTCATACGACCCTTCAGGGAGGTAGAGGAATCGTGTTCCAATAAACCCGGAGACTGGTGTAGAGAGATGACGTTCACCCGCATCGTTCTCACCCGACTGAGGATAGTCACCATCAAACATGTAGCTCATGTTACGCGAGAGCAGATACCCGCGCAGGGTGTCGCCCGTCAAATGGTTGATGACAGGCTCACCCGCAACAATCCCCTCATCCGGCCAGCTGACCTGGTAACGGATGTAGTCACCCTTGTCGGTGAGAAAAATCTGGTATTCGTCGTAGATACCATCATGTTCAGGCAGGTTGTCCGCAGGCGGATCTTCTCCAGCAACAGGGCTGTAGCCATTCCAGAAGGGGTTACGCGGATCACCTTTCGGCCATCCCCAGTAATCGTAACCATCGACCCCATCGCCATCGAGATCGAGCGGATCGACCCAGTCATACTGGTAGGTGTTTTCGCCTGGAGGAGTCCACCCATCATAATCGACAAGGTCGTCAAGGTGCGGATCGCTCGGATCGCCGCCCGGCCCCGAACCAACGTCATTATCAAAGACGTAAGTCATGAAGGCGCCGTTCAGCTGTCCACCGCTGACGTTTTTCACCTCTTTATAAAAGATGACGAAGTCATCATACTCGGAAAGCGACCAGGCAAGACTACGCTGCGACACCTCATAGCCGATCACGGTGTGACCACCGATATCTGAATTAAGATCGTCGTAACGCGACCAGCCATCCTGAATCGACTTTGGACCTGTCCCGAAATAGAAAGTGGAACCATCCGTTGGGTCGAGTTCGTAGTTGCCGTAATCCGCATGGCTGACGAATGGTTCACCACCGATCATCGCGGCCAACCAGAAACGGCCTTCCCAGATGTAGTAGACTTCCGAACCAGCCGGCCATTCACCCGAGGGAAGCAGGGTATTCGGCTCGCCGTAGTTCCCGAAGTTGGACACTGCAGTCCACATGGTCCCGACATCATGCACCTTGTACGCGGTGCTGGGACGTGCGGCAATCTGCGCACTCGGGCCCTTAATCGTGGGCTGGTTCATGATTCTTGCATGAAGCGCGTTCGGTGCGAATCCAAGCAGGAGCATGGCCGCAGCCAGCGCAACAAGTCGTAGACGTGTCAAACCGTTCCTCCTTCCCGCTTAAAATTCGATTCCGACACCAAACTGATACAGGCGACCACGCTGGTAATAACGCGGATCGTTGTATTTGCCATCGACATCGTCAAACTGCTCGTACCAGCCAATGTCGGCATTGGTCTGGAAGAAACGCTGGTCGATGTTTTCCTGGTCGAAGATGTTGTACGCCTGCAGGTAGACATAGATACCCGTGTGTTCATTCAAGCTGACACGCTTCTGGACACGACCATCAAAGCTGAGCGTATGCGGCAGGCGCTTGTCGTTGATGGGTGGATCCTTGTCACGTGCGGGGCTTGAATAGGGAAGTCCGCTTCCGTACCGACCAATCAGACTCAGGGTCATTTCATCCAGCGCCGGGGTGTTGAAGAGGCGAGTGCCCTTCGGGATCATGAACTGAATGTTCCCGTAGATCGTGTGACGCTGATCCCAGTCGAGATAGCTCTCGGTCGTACGGATCAGGTTGTTCGCCCACGCGTTTTCATAGTTCTGACGCGCAGTGGACGATTTACCCTTGGCGACGGAATAGGTGTAGCTGATGTTCCCACTGTAGAAGTTGCTGAAACGCTTCTCCAGGCTCAGCTCCACACCACGGACGTTGCCGTAGTCCTGGTTGACGTACAGGCCATACCAGTTACGAGCATCGTAGAAAACCTGGCGCGTATCAGTCAGACCGGAAATATCCTTGTAGAAACCGGTACCGACAATCACGAGGTCTTCGCTGAACTGGTGACGGAGGGTCAACTCATAAGCGGTCGTACGCTCCGGCTCCAGGTTCGGGTTACCAATAATTGGGAAAGCACCCGAGAAGTCCCAATTGACGTTTGTAAATGCGTAGCGGAGAATCGGAATCTGGAAGTTCCGGTTGTAGTTGAAGGAGAGCAGGTCACGTTCGGTGATCGGGAACGCTACACCAAGACGCGGGCTCCAGTATGCCTTCGGATCAATCGAAACCGGATCCTTCACCTGGCCGCCGGACTGAGGATCGACCACAGGGTCGGTCAAGTCAGCGGGATAGTCCTGCCAGTTAATATCGAAGTAGTCAGCGCGGACACCGAGGTTCAGGACAAGACCCTCAAATTCCATCTTGTCCTCGATCCAGGCACCATACAAACGTGGTTCGGCATCGAAATTCTGTCCGTAGACATTACCACCGGAGGCCATGTCCACATCATGGTCCATGATCTCGTAGAACTTCAACTCCGTTCCCGTTTTGAGCTGGTGATACCTGTGGACCTGGCTGGTCAAGCTGCCACGGAAGGTCCAGGTCACCTTGGAGTCATTGTTCCAGCGTGCACGGTTGTAGGTCTTACCGTCGCCGTACAGGTAGTAATCGTCGTTATCACGTGAGTTCGAGTTAAAGACGATGTCGTTCCAGCTCAACCAATCTTCCTGATCGCCATTCTCGGACGCATCGATGTAACCATTATCGTTGTCGTCGCGGAAGAGATCGGTATCGTGACCATACTCGTCCCAGTCCCAGATCTCGTTCCCGTTCAGGTCCTCGTAGTCGACGTCTCCGTTCAGGTTGTAGTCAAACCAGTAGGAACCGCCAGAGGTCTGCCGCAGGTAGGTCCGGTCGGCATTCAAAATGTCGTCTGGGATGTCGTCGATTGATCCGTAGGAAGGCTCGAGATCGAGCATGCCGTTCCCGTTGGTGTCCTCGTTGAACCGCTCCCGAGTGTTGTAATGCATCTTGGTTTCGTATCGCGAGACGCTCAACTCCCAGAAGGTGCGGCTGCTGGATGCCTGGTTCCACTTGGCCGAGAACTGATTGGTATGCTGGAAGTAAAACGGCAGGTGGTCGAACATACTGAATTCATCCAACCGTCCGTTGTGATTGAGGTCTTCCGAATCGATCACATCATCGGCATCCAGATCCTCACCCGCATCCAGTCGGCCATTGCCGTTCAGGTCTTCTGTATCCACCTGGCCGTTGCCGTACCAGCTTGCTCCATTCTGATCAACAAATTCCGGGCCGTCAAAGCTGTAGAGCCGATCTTCGTTCGTCGTACGACTCCACAAGTGGCCGTACTGAGTGTAGTTCGAATTGGAGACGGTTCCCGAAATGGTCAGCTTCTGCTGAGGGTTCAGCTTGTAGGTCAGCTTCCCGAAACCGCTGGTCAGCACGCTGTCATCGTTGGCGAAACGGCCCTTCGTATCGAAGTACTGGCCAGTCGCGAAGAAATAGAGGTCACCCAACGCATCTGGAATGATCGGAATCGGACCGGAGAGTGACGCCTGCATGTCTTTCATCTGATCCCGCGAGCCGATGAAGGTGGAACCTGCATCATTGCTGCGGTACAGCAGAGAACCATTCAGACGTTCGGACCCCTCTTTTGTCACCTGGCTGACAACACCGGAGAGGGCATTACCATATTCTGCTGAAATACCACCGGTGACGACATTGACTTCCTCAAATGCCAACTGCGGAAGGAAGCCCTCGTAGGTCCCCGTCATCGGGTCCATGAATGTCGCACCGTCAACCAGGTAATTGACCTCAGTCGCACGACCACCACGGAAGTTTCCACCCACCGCACCAGGCGTCAGGCGAATAACTTCCTGAATGTTTTCCACCGGCATGAGCTGGATATCATCCGAGGTACGCGTGGTTCGGCTATCCGTCATGTCCGGAGCAATCAGCGGCCTTTTGGCGACATAAGTCACCTCCTCCGCTGCCTGCATGACCATTTCATCCAGACGGAAATTCAGGTTGGTCGTACGGCCCTCACTGACACGCACGCCTGTGAATTTCACCTTATTGTACCCCAGCATTGATGCTTCAACATCATATTCACCCGGCGGCACATTGAGGATAAAGAAGATGCCGTCGAGGTCAGTTGTTGCACCCAACTTTGTGTCAACAACTATGATGTTGGTGCCAATCAGGGGATCGTTGGTGCCGGCGTCAACGACACGTCCGACGATCTTACCCTTCTGCTGGGCAGTCGCGATGCTGGTGACAGAAAACAACAGTGCCACACAGAGCAACGCATACAAAACACGTTTCCCAGTGCCCATAACCCTCACCTCGTTCCGTTAACAACCCCTCAACGCACGAGCCAACAGACCAACCCCTATCGACCCCTCAATCGATATAGCGGTTCGTCCCCCGGACGCGAACGTCGAGTTCTTTTCTGCTCAAAGCTTTTATCTGCATGCGTTTACCCGGTGCAAACGCATAGCGTTCATCAAGCTCAAAGCAAGCAGTTATGTTTTTGGTAGAGGAAGACACATCTGCCTCTCGGAAAAGCAGTGCATCTTCAAGTCAAGAGTGGGAGGACACTGAAACTCATCCTGTCGTCTGAAACTCGAGAATGATATGATCAGTGTTCTAATGAGAATGTTTCCCTAACAACGTAGCAAAGAATGGAACCGAAAACGTTCTTCCGGTCACGCCGGCGTTCTTCCGATTCCCAACAAACAAGATTCTCAAGCGATCAAATCAAGGCATCTCCGTATCTTCCCATCCCGACTCACAAATAGCTTAGCGTATCGAAATGCCACAGTCAAGGCACATGTTCACAGCAAACAAACAAAAATCTTGTTTTGATCAATTGTGTGGAGCACGGGGACCAACTCATTGTAAAATGTGAAATATTGCGAAATTGCCAACTTGAAAAACCAATCAGAAAAGCAATCCTTACTCCTGTTTTCCTCTCGAACGCCCCCCAGCACCCCCTCACACAATCCTAACGCCCGTAATGATTACATGTAATTTCATTACATTCTCGTCCTTTAAACTCCTCTCGTGGAGCACGACTTCTACGCCGGGGTCACGCTGCAAAGCTAACAAGATTCGAGCCTTCCTCTCTCCTTAAGCCCGATACACCGTGGACGACTTGAAAGAATCCAATATCTCGCTTGCAGACCGGAGTTTGGACTGCCTAACTTTACCGTCAAACATACACTCATCGGCTGTTGCAGTTCAGCCTTTCAAACAAACCAAGAGGCATCCATGCGCGTACATCCTGCTGTTCGGGGGGTTTTGATTGGGGTGGGAACACTGGTAGGCATCATCTTGCTGTTCGTGCTCTACATCTTTACCGCGAGCAACAACAGGTTGAATCGCGCCTACACGATTCCCGTTGTCCAAATCGAAGTTACATCGGATTCACTTTCCATTTCTCGGGGGCAACATCTCGCGATCACACGTGGCTGCATTGATTGCCATGGAGCCAACCTGGCTGGTGATGTGGTCATGGATAATCCGGCTATGGGCTATTTAGCGGGTCCCAACCTGACAAGAGGTGAGGGTGGATTGCCGGCCGATTACTCCACTGAAGATTGGGTCCGAGCCATCCGTCATGGTGTCAGTCCGGAGGGTCGAGGGTTGGTAATGATGCCTTCGGAGGAGTACTACTTTATCGGGGACAAGGATCTGGCGGACCTGATCGCCTACCTCGAATCGATCCCGGCAGTTGACAGCCATTATGATCGACCACAGCTTGGCCCTGTAGCGCGAGGTCTGCTCGCTTTTAACAAGGCCCCCTTGATCAGTGCAGAGATTATTGATCACAAGGGTGACCACCCCGGTCAGCCTGAAGCAGGTCCGACAGTTGAATACGGGGCTTATCTCGCGACCAGTTGCACCGGTTGCCATGGAGCAGGTTATTCCGGCGGGGCCATTCCGATCGGTCCTCCAGATTGGCCTCCAGCAACGAACCTGACCCCAGATACGGAGACCGGCCTGGGCACTTGGGACCAGCAGGACTTCATCGTCGCCATGCGTTTCGGACTGCGACCGGACGAGAGTGTGGTCGATCCCATTATGCCCTGGGCGAACTTCGGGCAGATGACAGATGTCGAGCTGACAGCCCTCTGGAAATATTTACAGACCCTTCCCGCTACGCCGGAAGGAAATCGGTGAGTCGTTGGAAGAACATCGCATTTATTGAAGAGGTGGGTATCCCAGATACCCACCTCTTTTAAACATGCTTTGTCTGCTGCTTGTTCGCGGAATGATCTTTGTGGAAACATCCCCTTACAACACAACCCAACACAGCCAGGAGCAGGACTGCCGTTCCGGCAATCAGGATTTCCAGATTTATCAGGAAGCTGCTCTGAGGATCCATCGCCAGCATGGTTTCTCCTAAATATTACGTTTTAAAGCATGGGAGGGCCACGTCCCCCCCAACTGCAAGCGTTGTACCGTTTCCAGCTTAACTAGCTCCACCTCTTCCCCTCTTTCCACAACTCCGCAGGGCGACCACTCTTCGCAGTCATGTAAAGCGAGAGCCACCACGATTGATGGAGCTTCATTGTCTTAGGTCGTGTTGCATATGTCGCATGAAACGTGCGACATCACGCAACGAGCGCAACCACGATCTTCGTTTCTTTTTCCGCGAAGATTGCCTATCTTGAAGTACCCTCCCAGCTTTCCCGGGACCTCCATGGAACAGCATTTGTATCGCCAGGTGTTTGACACCATCGCCGATGGAGTTTTTTCGGTTGACCGATCCTGCCGCATCACCGCCTTCAACCACGCCGCCGAGCGGATCACGGGCTACACCGCTCAGGAAGCCATCGGCAACATCTGTTATGAGCTCTTCCAGACCCGCATCTGTGAACGAGCCTGCGTGGTGAGTGAGCTGATTGACAAGGAAGAGGAAGAATCGACTGCTCGTGCCAACATTACAGGGAAGGATGGACGACGGATCCCCGTCCAACTGACGGTCACCTTGATGAAGGATGATCTGGGTGCGGCGATAGGAGCGGTCGTGTTGATTCGGGATCTCACAGAAATCGAGCAACTGCGATCCAGGTTGATCAGGCAAACTTCCATCACAGACATTGTCACCATCAATCCGGAAATGCAACGACTTCTCAAGTTACTACCGGACATCTCCTCCTCGGATTGCAGCGTCTTGATTCAGGGGCCGAGCGGGTCGGGGAAAGAATTGTTTGCACGGGCGGTGCACAGCCTCTCTCCCCGCAGGCACGGACCATATGTCCGCATCAATTGTGGTGCCCTGCCGGGGACCTTGCTCGAATCAGAGCTGTTCGGGTACAAAAAGGGAGCTTTCACCGATGCTCGTCAGACCAAACCGGGCATGTTCGCACTTGCCAACGACGGCACGCTTTTGCTCGATGAAATCTCCTCCCTTGATATGCCGTTGCAGGTGAAATTACTGCGTGTCCTGCAGGATGGAGAGTTCCAACCGTTGGGCGCAACTGAGCCGATGCGAACCAATGCCAGAATTATCGCGAATACCAACGAGGATCTCGAAACTGCCGTCGAAAAGGGACACTTTCGTCACGACCTCTACTTTCGGATTAATGTGGTCACCCTCGACTTGCCACCTTTGCGGGATCATCCAGAAGACATCCCACACCTTGTCAACACCTTCATTGAGCAATTACGCAAAGAGACACGCAAACCAATCGACTACGCGGCGCCGGAAACCATCGCCCTGCTCCGCGGTTTCCCTTTCCCCGGCAATGTCCGTGAGTTGCGGAACGCGATCGAGCACGCTTTTGTGATGTGCCATGACCGTGTGCTGCTGCCCGAGCATCTTCCCCCACGACTGCGTGGTGAGCAACCCCAGTTGGCCAGTCATGCGGGTGACCATGACGAACGCCGCATCCTGGTAGATGCCCTCACACGTCACAAAGGCAACCGCAACGCAGTCGCCGAGGAACTGGGCATTCACCGTTCAACCCTTTGGCGAAAATTGCGGAAGCTCCAGATCGTGTAGGAAATTCACATCCTCTCAAACTGAAAACGGGCCGGTGCTCTTCAAGCACCGACCCGGTTGTTTTTCAGCAATAACTGGTTTACTGCCTGTGGCATTCCACGCAGCTCATGTCCTCATGGCAGGCGAAGCAGTTTCTGTGGATCGCCACCTTTGCTTCGGCAACGTCAACCTGGCGGACATCTTCCTTGTGGCAGTGAGCGCAACCTTCTACATGGTGGCACTCAATGCACTCCATCCCAAAATCGTCCACGTGCATCTGGTGGTCAAAAACGATTTGCGTTCCGCCAAGATATTGGGTCTGGAAGACGTGCTTCTCCGGGATTTCCGAACGACGGTTGTCCCAGTCGTAGATCTCGCTGAACCGTTCCGTCTGCGCGCCGAGGGCGAAGACCGCGACCAGCAGAAGGATCCAGAATATGCGTTCCCGACGCATGGTGGTTCTCCTTGTATCAACAGCTTGTTTACGGGCCGGGCTGGACCCATGATTGTTGCGATTCGAGTTACGCATGGCTGTGTTCCTCCTCCAGTTCAGGGAAGATCGGGAAGAACTTCGCGATAAAATAGAAGGCGACCATTCCAACCGTGATCAGGAATGCTGAGGTCGCCAGTTCTGTCCATGCCGGATAGTAGGACGCGCCCGTCCCCCGCAGCATGCCGATCCAGGCGACGTTCATCCGGTTGTAAACAACACCCAGGCCAACCAGGGTTGCAGCGGTGAACAGCCAGCGTTGGTTGGTTCTCAACTTGCGGAAGGCGAGAATTACGAACGCGAAAAACAGGCAGAGCATCTCGCCCATGAAGTGATAAGCTTCATACTCCCCGGTGAAGAGTTCGCCTACGACTCCACGTACGAAGAGATCCTGAATCTTGACGGCAACATAGACAAGCAACGCAACCTGGAGGAAACGTGCCAGGTCGGCAAGGATCGGTGTCTCGAGGCCACGGTGGAAGAGACGGGCGCTGAGGCTCGATTCCAGGATCACAATTGCCGGACCGACCATGACTGCTGACAGGAAAAAGAGCAACGGCAGGATCGGTGTGTACCAAAGCGGATGTAGCTTGTTAGGAACGATCAGGAAGACTGAACCGAGGGACGATTGATGCAGGGTTGAGAGGATCACACCCATCAGCACGATGGGGATGGTCAGTTTCTGCATGAAACGCAACGGTGCAATCAGGTTAAATTTCTCAAGGACAACGGGAAGGAATTCGAGGAAAAGGACCGTCAGGTAAAGAATGACGCACCAGGCAACTTCGAACATCACCGAATGCGGGTTCCACATTACGATCGGATGCCAGATGTTGTAGTACTTCCCGAGGTCGTAAAGCAGACCGACCGCAACCAGGATGTAGCCGAGGAAAGCAGTCAGCACGGTTGGCCGTACGATGGAATGATAACGGTGGTAGCCAAATATGTAGACGAGGAAGCAGAGGGTGAATCCGCCTGCTGCCAGTGCGACGCCCCCAACAACATCAAACGCGATCCAGAAGCCCCACGGAAACTCGTCCGTCAGATTTGTCACATCCCCCAGGCCAATGAAGAATCGACGGTAGGTAAGTACGAGACCCAGGAGAATGATAAACCCGGCAGTAATCCAGGCGAAGCGGCGATGGCCGGAGAGGCGCTGCCAATAGGCGATCAGGGATGTCATGCATCACCTCCCTTCTCCTGGTTCTTGATATGTTCGTCGAGAGCGGACAAGTTCTCTTTTTCGATATCCATACGACGCTGAATGATCCAGGAGATCCCACCAAGCAGAATGCCGCCTGTGATAACAATGTTTGGAATTTTCGACATGACGGTCCAGGTGAGTTCTGGTAGCGCCTGCTCACCCAGATCCATCCGGAAGCCGAGATCCTCGAACGGCGTTCCTGACAACATCAGGACAGATGTTCCACCGACTTCCTTCTCGCCGTAGATGTAATCCACGTAGCGATCCGGGAATTGAGCGATACGACGTTTCGCAATCGCAAGCATTTTTTCGCGTGGACCAAAACGGCAAGCCCCGACCGGGCAGACCCAGGCGCAGGCTGTCTGCTTGCCCGCAGAGACACGCTCATTGCACATGATGCATTTGCGAATGACAGGAATGGGCTTGTGCCATTCGTAGGCTGGAATCCCGAACGGGCAGGCCATCATGCAGTAGCGACAACCGATGCACTTGTCGGGATGGTAGATAACCGGTCCTTCCTCTGTTTTTATGAGGGCAGCAACCGGGCAGACGGATGCACAGGTAGGTTCCTCGCAATGCATGCACATCTTGCGATAATACTGGTCGTCCTTCTTTAGAACTACCGTGTAGTTACGGTAATCCAATCTGTCCTCAGGAGGATCAGCAGGTAGATTGTGCTCCTCCTGGCAGGCATCCTCGCACGCTCCACATCCGATGCAGAGAGTGAAATCGAGAAGAATTGAAGCTGGGCCGTCCATCAAGCCCCCCCACGTCCTTGTGACATATAGACCATTAGGGAGGCCGCACAGGGTGCGCTGAGTGTCCCCTCCCTATTCCACAGGAAAAGTAAGACTTTGTGAAAAGTATGTCAAGGACTTGCCTCCTTAGTACCAGCCATTGCTCAGTCGTCACAGCCCTGCACCTTAGAGTACCTTGTTGTTCGCCTTTAAGTTAGACTCACCTTACCGGAGCCAGTACACACTACATTATTATGTGAAACTAATAACAAAAGTAGAATTTCGGGTTTGAACACAGGGATAGCGAGGGATAGGACTTGCTACGTTCGCAGCATTATTCGAGGAGGGTCCTACCCCTTCCAATTGGTGAGGATTCTCTCTCACCATCCTCCGGTTTTGCTACCTTCTGGAGTGTTTCATTCTGTTTCAACCTCTTTTCGGAGGCGTGAGTGCGCTCGTTTGCCATCCCCGTTATCCTGCTTGCTCTCCTGTTTCTCTTTCTATCGGGCTGCTCGATGACATCCAACTCTGAGTTCAGGCTTCCCCTTGAGGGGAAGACCCTGGTCCTGACCGCGGTCCGTCACAACGTGATTCATGTTCGTTACGAATCGAACAAATCGCCCCACCCGACTCGTGCCTGGCTGGTCAGCGAGCCACTCGAACCAATGGCTCAGTTTTCAGTGACAGAAGATGACGACTTGTTCGAACTGGAGACGGACTCCCTGGTCCTTTTCGTTCAAAAATCGGATGGACGCATCTCGATGTTTGACCGAAACCGACATGTCCTAAGCGAGGATCTGGGCGTCACCATCGATGATAACATCGTTGTCGAAAAACGTCTCCTGCCAGACGAGCGGATATACGGTTTCGGTGAATCCTCCGGACCGATCTTGAAAAACGGACGCAGCTTTACGATGTGGAACACGGATGTATTGGCAGAAGGGGCATTTGCTGTCGAACAAGACCCCCTTTACCAATCGTTCCCGATTTACCTGTCCGTGCGTGAGGGTACGGTGAGCGGTTTCTTTCTGAACAACAGCTATCGATCTCACTTTGACATTGGAGCTTCCACCCCCGGCCGACTCGCGATGAGCATTGATGGCGGAGCACTTGACTACTACCTCTTTTACGGCCCGCTGATGCCGGATGTTGTTGAGCAGCTGACCATGGTGACCGGTCGTGCTTCGATGCCTCCGCTTTGGGCTTTGGGGTACCACCAGTGCCGTTGGAGCTACATGTCCGCCGATGAGGTACTTGGAATCGCTAAGGAGCTTCGGGCACGCAACATCCCAGCAGACGCCATTTGGATGGACATCGACTACATGGAAGGTTTTCGTGTCTTCACCTGGAATAAAATGAACTTCTCAAATCCGCACGCATTGAATGATTCGCTCGAATCGATGGGCTTCAGGTCGGTGACGATTGTCGACCCCGGTGTCTATGCCGGCGATGAGACAGGGTATGATGTCTACGACGAAGGGGTCGAAGGCGACTACTTTGTTACGATGCCGGATGGCGAGTTGTTTGTGGGCAAAGTGTGGCCTGGACCATCCGTCTTCCCCGACTTCACCTCTCCTGCAACACGAGACTGGTGGGCCGGTCGAATCGAGGAGTGGGTTTCCTCCGGCCTTGATGGAATCTGGATCGACATGAATGAGCCCGCCACCTGGGAGCCCGAGGGTGGCTTCCCGCTTGACAGCCGGTGGGATGGAGAAGGGATCGAGACGGATCACCGTGAAACACACAACGTCTACGCTCTGCTGATGGCAAGAGCAACGAAGCAAGGTTTAAGGCAGGCCCATCCGGATAAGCGACCTTTTGTCTTGACACGTGCCGGTGCCCCCGGTGTCCAACGTTATGCCGCAACATGGAACGGGGATGTTCCCGGCACATGGGATCACTACAGCGTGACTCCCGCCATGTTGATGAGCATGGGATTGTCCGGCAATGCCTTCGTCGGCTCCGATCTCGGTGGGTTTACCGATGGCGGCGACCCGGAGCTCTTCCTGCGCTGGGTCCAGTTCGGTGCATGGACCCCCTTCTTTCGGAACCATGCGGATGTCCACAGCCACCGTGGCGAACCCTGGGCCTATGGTCCCATCGTAGAAAAGTACGTCAAGCAGGTCATCGAACAGCGGTATTCACTGCTGCCACTCTGGTACAGTCTTTTCCATGAACATGTACAATCCGGCGCCCCGATGATGCGCCCGCTCGTCTTCGATCCCGCCTTCACCCCCGATTTGAAAGCTGGAGCCG
Source organism: bacterium (assembly GCA_020444265.1). GTDB lineage: Bacteria > Electryoneota > Electryoneia > Electryoneales > Electryoneaceae > JAHLLH01. The sequence goes on along the minus strand of JAHLLH010000003.1, from coordinate 194,251 downwards.
TAAACGACCAGTTCCTTGTCGGATCCCATGTAATGGTCGCGCCCATCTTCCAATCGGATGCAGGAGTTCGTCCCGTTTACTTCCCGAAGGGGAGCTGGACCGAGCTGAAGACAGGCAAACGGTACGAGGGGCCTGGACGGACGTTGGTGGTAGCTGGCTTGGACTGGATTCCGGTGTTCGCACGTGAGAACGCGATCATCCCAAGCTGGCCAGTGATGCAATACGTCGGCGAATTTGTGCCAGACACCCTCACCCTCGATCTCTACCCGATCAAGGACGCACCAGCAGGGCACTTCTCGCTCTACGAAGATGATGGTTCGAGTGTCAAACCGGATTCCCGAACTTGTGAGTTTTCGCTTAGCCGATTTGGTGAGACCATCCTGCTGCAGCAAGGCAGTATCGAGCAGGGATCGTTCGAAGCAAGCCAATCCTTTCTCCGTCTCCGATTCCATGGCATCGAGTCCACCCCACAAGAAGTCAGCGAAGGAAGACATACAGGAGCCTTATTGCCCTTGCCATCTACTGGTGGATACCCTGCCGGGGAACGTGAGTGGACCTACGACGAAGATCTCGACCTTCTTGAGGTTGTCCTACCTCATGCAGTAGGGCAGCGAGCGATTCAGGTTCGTCTGGCAGAGTAGGGCTTTTCCTCTCAAGCAATCTCAAGTTGCCTTGGAAAAATGTCCAGGGCGGCATGCTTCTGCTCCCTCTTCTCGTTTTGAATAGTTGGAGAAAGATTGTAGATTTAATACAGACACTATTAATACTGCTATTTATCATTGGTTGGTTTTATCTGGAGTCTGACTATGAAAACACTGTTATTGTGCTTCTTAGCTATCCTGGCTCTACTGCTGCCCTTCAGCATGGACGCCGAGACCATCATCCCCGAATCGATCCCATCTGGCACGTGGACCACTGCTGGCAACCCCTATATCCTCGAACAATCGGCCGTCCTGCCCGCTGATTCAACCCTTGTGATCGAAGAAGGTGTTGTTGTTTTCGCTGATCAGGCGATGTCACTAACCTTTTATGGCGGCTGCCAGATTATCGGGACCGAACAGAAGCCAATCCTCTTCACCAGTTCGACGGATGGTGAAACTTGGGGCGGATTACGTTTCTGGGAAAATGACGAGCTCAACACCATGGTCTGGGCAACGGTGGAATATGGCGGCACGTATGAGCCACAGCTTTTCGGTGGCGGTATCAGCATCCGTGAAGCCAATTTCTCCATGCGACACTCAACCGTCCGATACAATCACGCCACACTTGATGGTGGGGGTATGTTGGTCTATGAGGCCGACGTAGCCATCGACAGTTGCCAGTTTTACGGAAACATCGCAGAGCGATGCGGTGGGGCGATTGATTTTGCTGACGGTGCCGCCGGCGTCTTCCAACATAACCTCCTCTGGGAAAACCAGGCAGAGAATGGCGGCGCCATCTACTTCTACAATGGCGATGTGATAGCTGACCATCTCACCTGCTACAACAATGTCGCATGGCAGGACAATTCTGTCGCCCGCTGGTACTTCTCCAGTAGCATCATCTCCAACTCAATCCTCTGGGACGCGACTGGAGCCCCCACTCATCTGACAACATACTGGCAGGGATTTGTCGAGTATTCCTGTGTTTCGGATTCGACCATGTCCGGACCGGGGTTGGTCTTCAATGACCCACTTTTGCTGGATCCCGTGAACGATGATTTTCGTCTGACCAGCAACTCGCCCTGCATCGATGCAGGTGATCCGGACGGTCCCACCGACCCGGATGGTTCGATCAGCGATCTCGGGGCTATCTGGTTTGGAACTGCTGAGCAACCGACAGCGCTCATTGTCGGGTTAAATGACCCAGTCGCCGAACCGGGGGGGACTGGAATTCTTTTCCTCTCCATCAACACCTTGACCAATCAACCCATCTTCTCGCTTGAGGGCGACCTGAATCTGCCCATACCACCGATCCTGGAGGTAACAAATGTCGCCATGGCTACTCCCGGACCGGGAAGTGATGCCGGATGGATGGCAGAGTGGAACACATTGGAATCCGGCATCTCTTTTGCCTGCGCTGGGGCTTCGGCCTTGCGCGGAACAGGGCCGCTGCTGGCAATCGAATTTGAGATATCCCCAGATGCGCAAGAGGGTGAATATCCCATCTTTTGTACATCTATTATAGCCAACGAAGGCGAGCCGGAGGTTGTCTTGCCGGGTGGTACGTTGACAATCAGCCAGTTCCCGGCGGGAGATGTCAGTCTGAACCACGAGGTGCAGGCCTACGACGCCTCGATGATCCTGCGTTGGCTGGAAGGCACCCTCGATTTGACCGATCTGCAACATCGCCTTGGTGAAGTGTCCGGCAATGACGAACTGACCGCTTTCGATGCCTCGCTGATCCTTCAGCGCGTCTCAGGCGCGATTGATTCTTTCCCGGTGGAATCAGGGCAACCTGGACCAACTGGAACAGCCACTCCTTCGTTCGCTTTAAACTCCGGTCAGGATGGCTTCTGGTGGCTTACGTTCGCGCTTGATGACAACGAATCCGTCGGCTCCGCTGAGGTACGATTGCACTTCGACCCAGAGCATGTAGCGCTCGAAGCAATGTCGATCCAGATGGCCGGGTGTAACCCTGTGATCACCCCGCTTCCAGATGGCGCCAGACTGAACCTTGCTTTCGAATCAATTCCGGTGGACGAGCATGAGATTCTTTCGATGAGATTCGGTTTTACAGAGCCTCAGGTCGAGGGTGGAGCGCTGGAAGTGGTGGATATCCGGATAAATGATGGTTCATGGCAACCCATCGGGGAAGAATTCTGGCTGGAGAATACCGATGTTACAGAAGCTCCTCTTCCCCTTTCTCACCAGATTTTAACAGCGTGGCCGAATCCCTTCAACCCCACTCTGAATATCAATATTTCGATCGAGAAGGCGGCTTCCGTTGAAGTGCGGATTGTTGATCTTCTCGGCCGTCAAATCACAACCCTGGCAAAACGTTCCATGAACCGAGGCGTCCACCACCTGCAATGGAACGCTACCGGGCTTTCCTCTGGGATTTACTATCTCCAGGTTCGTATCGGCAGGCAAACTCATTTCCACAAGGTTGTCTATCTGCAATAGCGACTCAGGCAAAGCTATTTTTAACCGTCCCCGTCAATCCCGGCGGGGACGTTTTCATCTTGTCCCGCAATCCAGCGAATCGTACCTTAGCCTGATTCTGAGACGAACCACGGGAAACGTATCGTGAGCCACCAGGCACCCATCGCACTTGGAAAACCAGCCGACGAGGGAGAGAAGATTCTCGGACGGCGGTTCCGCTTGACGGCAAAGCACTCGGCCATCCTGCACAAGGGCGGAAGCCTTCTTGATGTCGGCTGTGGCAATGGTGCGTTAACCGGGATGTTCCAGCCCCACTTTGACCGTGTGGTCGGCGCGGATATTCAAACCTCGCTGCTGAAGCTCGCCCCCGAAGATGGAGAATGGGTCTGTTCCGCAGGCGAGCAGATGCCTTTTCCCGACCAATCCTTCGATGCGATCACCTGTTTTGAGGTGCTTGAGCATGTTCAGGACCCGGTCCAGACCATGCGTGAATTCCATCGGATCCTGAAGGTGGGTGGCCAGGCGGTGATTTCTGTGCCAAACAAGTGGTGGATTTTCGAGACCCACGGTGCTTACCTGCCCTACCTGCCGTGGAACCGTGTCCCCTTCTTCTCCTGGCTACCGGATGTGCTGCATTCAAGGTGGGCAAAGGCAAGGATCTACACACGACGTCGTCTCCTGCGTCAGCTCGGCGACGCCGGATTTGATCAGGTCCGTCTTGTTTACATCACCGCACCGATGGACCGTGCCAAACCGAAGGCGTTGCAGGATCTCCTCCAGCAGACCATTTTCGCCCAGGACCGCACGATGCTTCCAACCCTGGCCGTCAGTCACCTCGCCGTCGCAACCCGTATCGCCTGATTTCGTTCCTTCGCTTACCGATGGTCAGGTTGAACCAGCTCACTCTGGCTGGACTCCGGCTGTTCGAGAGGTTGGGTAGAGAAGTGCAACGGGCCAATCAGGTGCATGTAGATCGTGATCAATACCACCCCGATCAGGTTGAGGGCAATCCCGGTCTTCGCCATGTCGGCGATCCGTAAGCGACCCGTGCCGAAGACAATGGCGTTGGGCGGAGTGGCAACCGGCATCATAAAAGCACAGGAAGCGCTTAGAGTGGCGGGGATCATCAGGAAGTAAGGACTGCGTCCAATCGCCACCGCCAGCGCGCCGAGAATCGGCATCGCCATCTGGGTGGTCGCAGTATTGGAAGTCAGTTCCGTCAGGAAGGTCATCAGGAAACTGATCGAAGCTGTGGTCAGCACAGGTGGCAAAACCGACAACCCCTGCATCTGCACCCCGATCCAGCTTGCCAGCCCACTCGCCTTGATTGCACCCGCCAAAGCGAACCCACCGCCGAAGAGCAACACGATCCGCCAGGGAAGCTGACGGGCCGTCTGCCAGTCCATGATCCGTGCCCCTCGCTCCCCTTTTGCAGGCAGGACGAACAGTAGAATCCCCAATGCGATTGCAGCGGTTCCATCTCCCGCAAAAGAGGGTTCCGGCAGCAACATGTTCCAGCCGGGGATGGTGAACCAGCCGGTATCGAGGGGAGTGCGGAAGACCCAGAGCAACGCCAGCAATCCAAAGACCACCAGCACCGTCTTCTCCTCGTGGCTCATTCTGCCCAGATCCTTCAGCTCGCTCCGGAAGAGATCCTTTGCTCCCGCCTCGACTCGAGCACCACGCATATACATCAGGGTCAACACGCCCCAGACAATCACCAGAAAGATCAGACTCAAGGGGAGGGCAAAAATGAACCATTCCGCAAAGCTGACCGGGGCGACACCCTCGAACTGCTGGTGGAAAAGCTGGGCGAAGACAAGGTTCGGCGGTGTGCCCACGAGTGTGCCCATACCTCCGACCGATGCCGAATAGGCGATCCCGAGCAGGAGCGCGATGGCAAAGAAACGTGCCTGTTTTGCATCGTACAGCTTGTCCCAGCGCGCGAGAACCGCCCCGGCAATCGGGACCATCATCATCGCCGTCGCGGTGTTTGAAATCCACATTGAAAGAAGAGCCGTGGCAAGCATGAAGCCGAAGAGAGTTCGGATCGGTCCGCCGCCAACAGTCAAAATGACATGCAGCGCGATCCGTTTGTGCAGCATCCATCGTTCCATCGCCAGAGCGACGATGAACCCACCGATGAAGAGGAAGACAATATCGTTGGTATAGTAGCTGGCAATTTTACCAGATGGCAGGATGCCGAGCAGGGGGAAAAAGACAAGGGGTAGCAGAGAAGTGACTGCAAGGGGGACCGCTTCGGTTAACCACCAAACCGCCATCCAGACCGCGACCCCGGCGGTACGTGCAACAAGCGCAGAGCCATCAACCTCAGGCATCCCCCACCAAGTGAGCAACCCAAGCACAGGACCCAGCAACAGGGCCACTTTGCGGAACGTATCCTGCCTGCCTGAGATCGCCATCCTCTCCCCCCTTTATTCGCCTCCGTCCGCGATGAAACGATACCCGGCACCGTATTGCGTCTGGATGTATTTCGGTTGACGGGGATCTTCCTCGAAATACCGTCTTAGCTGTAGAATCAGGTTGTCGATGGTCCGGCTGGATGGGTAACGGTCATAGCCCCAGACCTGGTCGAGGATGGTATCGCGAGCTACCACTTCCCCCTGGTGTTCCACGAGTAATTTGAGGACCATGCACTCTTTCTGAGTCAATGTGATCTGTTTGCCGGTCCGTGTGGTGGCCTTGTAAGCGGCAAAATTGACGCTGTTGCCACCAAATTCAACATTGTTGCCCTGCTGAGGCTGGCTGTCATACCACATCTGGCGACGTAGCATGGCACGAATGCGCTGCAACAGCTCACGAATCGAGAAGGGCTTCGAGACATAGTCATCCCCACCCAGCTCGAGACCACGAACACGGTCATCTTCACGTCCCCGCGCTGTCAAAAAGAGAATCGGGACACGGTTGCCCTCGGCCCGAACACGATCACAGACATCAAACCCGCTCGCTCCGGGCAGCATGACATCGAGCAGCACCAGGTCGGGAGTGTTGGTGGTAATGGCCTCAATCGCCTCCAGACCATCCGCCACAATCTCGGTCTGGTAGCCCTCTTCCTCGAGGTTGAGCTGCAAGCCGCGGGCGATGTGTTCCTCATCTTCGACAATCAGAATCCGTTCAGCCAGCGTTCTTCTCCTTCGCTATCGGCAGTTCCACGGTGAATGTGGCACCCTTCCCCTGTCCTTCGCTGAAAGCGTACGCCTTGCCGCGATGGTTCTTGGCGATCTCACTGACAAGGTAAAGACCAACTCCCGATCCTTCCGCCAAGCGTGTGTCCTCATTGCCCGCACGGTAGAACCGTACGAAGATATGCTTCCGCTCCGAGGATGCGAAACCGATCCCCTGATCCCGAACGGTGAGGATGGCTCGTTTTTTTACCTGGCGGAGAGTCACTTCGATGTTCGCGTGCCCCTTCGAATACTTCACTGCATTGTCGAGCAGGTTGAGCAACACCTGACGCCACTGCTCGCTGTCCAGTCGTACGAAAAGGGGGTAGTCTGGCAAGGAGAGAGTAAGATCAAACTTCGCAAGGTCGTGACGCTCCTCGCGAAAAGTGGTGACAACATGTTCCGTTTCACCCCCCAGTTCGGTTATTTCGAGCTGATGCTGCCCCTTGACGTTGACCATCGCACGCGCCTGAAGCAGCTTCTCGATCAGATTTTGCAGGCGGTCCAGATTCTCACGCATGACCCCCTTTATCTCAGTTTCACGTTCTTTCGGCAGGTCACGGTCAATCAGGGTGTCGAGGTAGAGACGCAATGCGGTAATCGGGGTTTTCAACTCGTGGGAGATGGCGGCGAGAAAATTCGCCTGGTGACGTTCTATCGCAACTTCTTTGCGCAACGTTCGGTAGAGGTACAAAATCCCCGCCATCAACAGCAGCGTGAAAACAATGCCCTCGTGGATGAACATGTTGCGCGTGTTATGGGTGCGTTCGTGCAGGCGTTGACGTGCTTCGTCGGTAACCACAATCCCATGCCTGCTATCGGATAGTTCGAGGTCGGGGAAGTTCGCTTTTAACCATGTTTCAAGCTGAGCGGTGCTCTCGAAATGGTCATGAACATAGTGATTCGCAGTCTGAATCTGCTGATGCCAGAGTTTCATCTGGCCCATTTCTTCCCGGTCGCTGATATTGACCTGGAAGATGACCCACCAGGTCACCTGGGCGACGGCAAAGATGGAGAGAAGGATAAAGATGACCATGTGACGCTTCGGCACACCGAGCCCAGCCACACGATTTTGCCTGCGATTCAGACCCTTCTCCATGGATGTTCCTCGACTGAGATGGCTGCGAAATGAACCTGATGAAGTATACGATGATCACACTGCTGTCGCATGGCTCGCCCCTTGCATCATCCGTAAAGTAGGGTTCCTGAAACACAGTATCGACGTTAAGGGAGGGCCAGAAACCAGTGTTGCCCGGATTCCGCCCCTCCTCAAGAGCGGCACCCGGGCAACCAGAACCTTGTTCTATCATGGGTTTGTCTGACAGGGGTAAGGTTACCACATGCGAAATCGCAAAATGTCAGGGAAATGTTAGTGCTCCCTGCAGCAGCAATCAGTGGCTCTGCACGAACCCTGAACGAGTCAGAAATCCATCGTTCATGTGGTGGAATGATAGAAGGCTTTTACTTCGTGGATGGAATAGCCGCCATCGTCCCCACTCCTGAGGGAAGTGCGGCAGTACAGCTTGCAATCTGACCTTCTTTCCATCAATTTCCGGTTGAGCTTTTTTCCGATGTTCACTTTACAGGACGACTATGCTACTCCAATCTTCAGTTGTCGATACCATGACCACCGCGGCCGATTCGCTGACTGTGGCCGGGGATTCCCTCGCGGCCCGGACAATCTTCAGCGTACAGAATTTTTATAGCCAGGTGATCACATGGTTGCCGGGGCTTTCGCGCATTGTCATCATCCTTGTCGCGGCTTATATCCTTGGACGAATCCTGCGCAGTTCGATTCGACGGGTGACGACTCGTGCCATCGAGAAAAGCGACCCGGCGAGCGGGAAACGGATCCAGACTCTCTCCGCCGTGCTGAATTCGGCAACCGGCGCGATCCTTTTCGCGGTGGTGGTCACGATGGTCCTCGGGGAATTCGGAGTCAATCTTGGCCCCATTCTCGCCGCAGCCGGTGTACTTGGTGTCGCCATCGGTTTTGGTTCCCAATCATTGGTCAAAGATTTCCTGAACGGCTTCTTCTTCCTCTTTGAAGGGCAGGTTCGTGTTGGAGATGTAGTCGAAGCAGGTGGTAAGGCGGGATTGGTTGAGGCGATCAGCATCCGCACCCTGACCTTGCGTGATTTTGGCGGCAATGTTCATGTCATCCCGCACGGCGAAATCACAACCGTCACCAACATGACGAAGGGCTTCTCGCGTTCTGTCGTTGAAATCGGCGTTGCCTACCGTGAGGATCCCGATCACATCCTCGATGTCCTGAAGGAAGAAGCAAATGCCCTTCGCGAGGACCCGGATTTCAAAGACAAAATCACGGCCGATCCGGAAGTGATGGGCATCGATGCCTTCAACAGTTCCGACGTTCTCTTCAAGGTCCGTTTCACCACCCAGCCGATTGAACAATGGGGCGTGGCACGTGCCTTCCGTCTCCGTGTCAAGCGTCGCTTCGACCGGGACGGCATCGAGATCCCCTTCCCGCACCAGACCCTCTACTGGGGCGAGGACAAGGATCATTCCGCTCCCCCTTTGCAGGTGGATTGGAAGGGACTCAAGGAAGCAAACAGCAAGAACTAACCCGCACCCGCAACCAGTCTGGGCAGCGAGCCGCATGGTTCACTGTCATCAGGCATACATAGAATTGGTCTTGGCATGAAGAAACATTTCTGGCTGGTTGCGGGGGTGGTGTTTCTCGCGTTGCTCGTGTGGCGGATTGTGGAGATGGTCCGCCCGGGGGAGGGCGGCGGGTATGGGTATGGACGACCTGGAGTGGCGGTCGAGGTTGATTCGGTCCATGCAGGACCGATTGAGGATATCCGTTTGTTCACCGGATCGATCCATCCCCTCTACCGCTACCTGGTCGCCCCGAAGGTACCGGGAAGAGTCACCCGCTTTGACCGTCGCATTGGCGACTATGTTGACCGTAACGAGGTCATCGCTCGTATCGACGATGCCGAATACCAGCAGACGGTGATCGAAGCCGATGCCAACCTCAAGATCGCACGCGCTTCGCTCAACGAAGCGAAAGCTCAGCTCGAGCTGGCGCGGAAGGAGTTTGAACGTGCCCAGTCCTTGCGTGACCAGGGCTTGGCTTCCTCCTCGGATATGGATACCGCTCAGTCTCGTTTCGATGCCCAGCAAGCACGAGTCGCTGTCGCAGAAGCGCAGGTCCAGCAACGAGAAGCGGCGCTCGAATCAGCTCGCATTCGTTTGCAGTACACCGTCCTGCGTGCCAGCGAACCGGGGTATATCGGGGAGCGTCTGGTGGACGAGGGCGCGCTGCTGAATGTCAACTCGGCGGTCGCTTCGGTTCTGGGAATTGATACTGTTTACGTACGCAGTTCGATCATTGAACGGGATTACGGCAAAATCCAAGTCGGGCAGCAGGCAGAAGTGAGTGTGGATGCCTGGCCGGGACGGACCTTCGCGGGCACCGTCAGCCGGATCGCGCCGATGTTGCGTGAGGAATCACGTGTCGCCGAGATGGAAGTGATCGTCCCCAACACCGACCTCGAACTGAAGCCGGGCATGTTCGCCAAGATTCATGTGGTACTGGAGGCGAAGGAAAATGCCCTGCTGGTGCCACGCAAGGCGATGGTTCGCAGGGATGGGATCGACGGCATCTTCCTTGTGGCAGAGGGCGAGTCCCCCACTGCGAAATGGGTCGCGATCGTGCCCGGGATTCAATCTGCTGAGGTAATCGAGGTGCTCGAACCAGCGACCCTCAGCGGCGCGGTAATCACCCTCGGGCAGCATCTGCTCGATGATGGTGGTGCCATCCTGCTGCCGCAGGCTGACAGCAACGGGGGGAGCGGGGAGACAACCCGATGAATCTCGCCCAGGGGCCGGTGAAACGGCCGATTCTGACGACGATGGTTTACCTGATCGTCATCGTCGTCGGTGTGGTATCCTTCTTCCGCCTTTCCATCGACTTGATGCCGGAGATCTCCTTCCCGACAATTTCTGTTTCCACCAGCTACGAGAACGTTGGCCCGGAAGAGATGGAGGAGCTGGTCACTCGTCCCATCGAGGAGGCCATTGCGGCGGTTCAGGGGGTTGAGGAGATCACCTCGACCTCGACCGAAGGCAACAGCTCCGTGCGTGTCTCCTTCACCTGGGGCTATGACCTCGAAGCGGCGGCGAACGATATCCGTGACCGGATCGACCGTGTTCTGGGCCGTCTGCCCGAGGACATCGACCGTCCGATGATCCGCAAGTTTGACCTCTCGCAGTTTCCCGTCGCCATCCTCGGTGTCGCCAGCGACCTCAACCCGCTCGACCTTCGCCAAATCATCGACGACCAGGTGAAATACCGCCTGGAGCGAGTCAATGGTGTTGCTGCCGTAGACATTTGGGGCGGACTGAGCCGCGAGATCCATGTCAACCTCGATGCCGACAAGGTGAAGGCCCTCGGTCTTTCCACCAGCGGTATTCTCAGCGCCTTGCGAAACGAAAACCGCAACATCCCGGCAGGCACCTACAAAACTGGCAACTTTGAAATCCTCGTACGCACCCAGGGCGAGTACCACAACCTCGATGAAATCCGTTCAACCGTGGTCGCGGTGCGGAACGGTGCCCCCATCCACATTTCCGACTTTGCGACCGTCGAGGACTCCTGGCAGGAGATCACCAGGCTGGTACGTGTCGATGGCGAGCCGAGTGTTCGCTTGTCGATCAACAAGCAGTCGGGCGCGAATACGGTCGATGTGGTGGACGCGGTCAAGGAGGAAATGGAACGGATCAATCAGGACATCCCGCAGATTCGCATGGTCCCGATCCGTGACACCTCGGTTTACATCCGCAACTCGATCAATAACGTGGGCCGTTCGACGCTGGTCGGCGGCATCCTCGCCGTCCTCATCCTCTTCCTCTTCCTGCGCAATGTCTCCTCGACGGCGATCATCGCCACGGCGATCCCGGTCTCGATTATCGCCACTTTCGGCCTGATCTATTTCGGCGGCTTCACCCTCAACCTGATGACCTTCGGTGGTCTTGCGCTCGGCATCGGGATGCTGGTGGACAGCTCCATCGTGGTGCTCGAAAACATCTATCGTCTGCGTGAATCGGGCAAGAGTGCGGTTGAAGCGGCCCTGCTTGGCACCTCCGAAGTGGGCAGCGCAATTATCGCTTCGACAACCACCACGCTTGTCGTCTTCCTCCCCGTCGTCTTCATGCGCGGCCTGTCGGGCATCTACTTCCAGCAGCTCGCCTATGTGGTCGCCTTTTCCCTGCTCTGTTCGCTGATTGTGGCGCTGACCCTGGTGCCGATGTTGTCCAGCCGTTTCCTGCATTATCGCAGCGACAAACACAGCGGTTCGGGCAAGCTTTTCGGACGGATTTACGAGGCGAGTGAACGCTCCTTCCGAGCGGTGGAAGGGCGGTATGCCCTGCTGCTTCGTTGGGCGCTGGGGCACAAACGTTGGATTGGTGCCGGAACGGTTGCCCTCTTCGTTCTGTCCATCTTCCTGATCCGCTTCATGGGGGTCGATTTCATGCCTGCATCCGACGAGGGCGAGGTACGAGTCGATGTCGAGATGGCGGTCGGAACTCGCCTCGAGGTGATGGACCGTCTAACCCGCGACGTGGAACGGATCATCAGCGAGCAAGTCCCGGAACTCGAATCGCTATTGGTCAGTGTCGGCGGTGGCGGATGGCGTGCGGCGGGTGGGCATACGGCGGACATGCGTCTGACCCTCGTGCCGCTGGCGAAACGGATTCGCAGCAGCGAGGAGGTGGCCAATGCGCTACGCCCGGTGCTCTCCAAACTGCCCGGAGCAACCATCCGTGTCCGACCCGGCCAGGGCTTCTGGCTGCTGCGGATGATGTCTGGCGGCGGTGGCGAAAGTGTGACCCTCGAAGTGCGCGGCTATAACCTTGAAACCAGCCGTGAACTGGCGATGAAGGTGGACGAGGCGGTCAAACAGGTCGAAGGGATTACCGACACACGGATCAGCCGTGAGGAGGGACGACCCGAGCAGGTGATCCGTATCGACCGCGCCAAAGCGGCCGACCTGGGCCTCAGCATCGCGCGTATCGGTGAAGCGCTGCAAACCGCCATCGGCGGCACCTACGCCTCCAATTTCCGCGAGGGCGGGAAGGAGTACCGTATTCTGGTGCGCCTGTCCGAAGAGGACCGTCAAAACCTGCGCAACCTGCTCGACTTGACCGTGACCAATGACCGTGGTCAGCAAATCGTGCTGCGGAATGTTGTCCAGACCGCCCAGATGGAGGGCCCGGTCCGGATCGAACGGAAGGACCAGGAGCGGACGGTTTTTGTCTACGCCAACTTCACGGGCCGTGACATGGGGTCGGTCGTTACCGATGTCCGTGAGAAGCTGCGCGGCATTCCTGTTCCGAAGGATTTCGCGATCATCATCGGCGGGGATTATGAGGAGCAGCAGGAAGCCTTCAGCGAGCTGATGCTCGGCCTGATCCTCGCGATTGTGCTGGTTTACATGGTGATGGCGGGCCAGTTTGAAAGTTTCCGTCACCCGCTGGTGGTGTTGTTTGCCGTCCCGATGGCGGTGATCGGGGTCGTGCTCACCATGATCCTGACCGACACCAGTTTCAGTTTAAACGCCTACATCGGGTGCATTATGCTCGGCGGGATCATCGTCAACAACGCCATCCTGCTGGTGGACTACACCAACCTGCTGCGACGGCGTGACGGCATGCCCCTCTACGAGGCGATTGAACTGGCGGGCCAGCGACGACTCCGCCCCATCCTGATGACCACCCTGACGACTATCCTCGGCCTGCTCCCCCTCTCCTTCGGCCTCGGCGAAGGCGGCGAAACCCAAGCCCCCTTAGCGCGAGTCGTCATCGGCGGCCTCACCAGCTCCACCCTGATTACCCTCGTACTGGTGCCGGTGGTGTATGCGTTGTTCGAGCGGAAGGGCGAGAGGAAGAAGGTGGAGGCTGGGCCGATTAGTTAGCCTCACAGCATCGAATCTTAGTTCTAATAGTCAATATTCTACTACACTAAACACTATAGCTTTACTGCTGGAAGTTCGCATGAGCCATATTATCTAAAATTACCGCTTATTTAATACTATAATTAACTCATCCGTGTTTGATCGCGCATCTCGATTTTTACTATTACCACCCATGGTACTAAAGCGGGACTTAACTAATTTCTTTTCGACACTAAAATGCTCTGAGGCGATTTCCTCAACTAGTTGACCAGATAATCCATTACTACTTTTATCCATTGGGTAAGTCATGACGACTTTTGCACCTCGGCTCGATATATTAGACAACAGATTTCTAATTGCCCCTTCCGAAGTACTTCTCATGCTGTATTCGGACCTTGGTCTCTGATCAAGTGGTGGATACCTTCCGATACCGGCAACAGCGACTCGCTTTCTTTTTGCTATTGTTTCAAGTACATGGTAAAACCTACTGTAGTGAACACCAGAATACGGAGGATCAATAAATACTAAATCACTTTTATTCAATTCTTTTGAATAAAGATTTGCATCACCAACTTTTGCTTTACCTTTTTTGTAAGCATACAATGCCGATAGTTTGTTTAGTCCTCTACATACGTAATTAAGAGGTTCTCTATGCCAAGCTTCTTTTAAAAAGGGACCTGCAGTACTATTCGCCTTAAAGGCTTGGGCCGTATGGCCTGGCGCTGCAGCACATTGACTAGCAGATATTATCAATGCTGCTAAACATTCCGACATTTGATCTGTGTTCGTCGGCATAGTATGTAATAGGGAATCAAAAGTGATTGCTTGTGTCGGACTGAAGTAGAAACCGCCATAGGCTCTTGACACAATGTTTCCTTCATACTCTTCCAAACAAATAGCCTGTGCTTCCGCTTGCCATTTGTCAATTGAAATATCACTTTGATCTAACTTTTTTGCCTCTTTCCATATGGCAATTCCTTCACGAAATATTTTAGCCCTTTCTGCCCATTTCTCATATGTGGCAGTACTATCAAATGCCTTTGTTCTTTCAATAACAGATTTTGCTAGGATGCAAGAATACTTCTGTAAATCTAGTGATAAAACTTCCATTTTTAGGTCTGTAGCTGCAAACCAAGCTACCGATCCAGATCCAGAAAACAGGTCTACAAAACGAGTTGTATTCTTCGACTCCTCGCGTAATACACTGCCCAAACCATTCATGAGCATTGCACGCTTTGATCCCATATACTTCACAATCCCAACCCCCAAAGGGCAATTCTCTCAGTACCGCTTAGACAATGTAAACTTCTAGCACAATCCGGCGAGGACCAAAGATCCCATACGGATTTATTCTCAGAAGTGTTCTCCTTCCACTCATTGAGCTGATCCATAGCTTCTTGCACATCTTGCCACAAATCAATAAAATCCTCCGGAGGTTCCGCGGGCCTCCATAATCCTCTTGCTTCTCCAATTTTACCCCACCAGAACTCCAACTCTGTTCTATTGTAAGACGGAACTCGTGACAACAAATTTCGTGTCAAACCAGTTGCTATCCTTAAAAGAAGTAACGCCCTAGAAATAATCTGTTTTGGGTACCCAGGAGCTGAATGATGCTCATTTTTTGCGGCTAAATCATAAATATAGAAACTTGTCTCTTCGGCACTAAAGAAGTTCAACCATCTCTGCTCAGTCATCCCAGTCGGACTGACAGCATGAAGCATTCTTTCTATATATTTCCTGTAAATATTCTTCGCCTGCTTATAAGTTCGACCATTTGCATCCTTGAACACATGCCGAATAGCTGTTCTAAGTAAAGACCTGTCTATCATCTCAAAGCTATATGCTCCAAACGGCTCGCATGACTCCCAATAATTTGAAAGAGATTCTATGCTACTAATAGCGTCTCCGATGCTTATCCTATTCATCGTATTAGGTCTATAACTAAACTCATTTCGAGCATCACGATCCTCACTAAATCGTTTTATATCTATCCCCCAATGGTTTAACCATCTATGCGCAAGAAAACCATAGCTAAGCCCACTATGGGATAACCAAATTGAGGCCGGCTTCCCACCTACTGTCAACACATCAAATAGAATTTGTTTAGCTTGATTTGACTTCACCCATTCTTCAAACGCAAGCCAAGCGAAACGATGAGTAGGTCCATCATTAAAATGCTCACATTTTTCATGACCTATTAAAGATGCATGACACTTATTAAAAACACCAATACCAACTGAAGCCAATAATGACATAACTGCTCGAAGTTCAGCATAGTAAGCTAAATGACTAGAAGTTCCTGCATCATTCCTTAAATCAGATAAGATGGCTTTTCCTAAATAACTCCAACCATCCATACAATGTAAGACAGTCGAAGCTGCGACGTATTCAGACAATTGCCATTGCCTATCAGCTTTTCGGTTCCCAGTATTATATCTACGGTTTCCATTCTCAATTTTTGCTACCACATCCTTCGCGTAAATATTTCCAGAGGACAACCAGCTCCCATTCTGCCAGTTATTCTGTAGTCGCGTGGCGGAAGGTTCTACCCTGTCTATATCAGCATTTTGAATTGCCGTTTTACCCAACTGCGACAGATTCCCATAACTCGTTGGCATATTCAGTACCCTAATATTTCAATTATCTGTTTTGCTGTATCAGAAACTTTTCCTTTACTCGATCTTGATAGATGACTCAATACATGCTCCCGCAACATTCTGTATCCACCACTCCCGCGGTAAGCGGACTTGTATGTCCGTTCATCCTGCGCTAATCCAGGGACACTAGCTGACCTCCAGTCAAATGTTGCAAGAGACTCAGAAAGCTCACAAATGAAATTAAGTATTCTTTTGTCATTCTTTAGTGTCTCTATGCTATATGACAACTGCTCTATATCATTTACTGTTGGGTTTTCACTTCCCCAACCATCTAAATGAAGGTTATCAGCCATTAAATAGAAATAGTCATTATAAATATGAAGAATCGATCTTATACCTTGATCTTGATTTAGTAAACAATACTGACTTACAAATGCCAAGTCTCGTTCCTGTAAATCTAGTTGACCATCAGCATCGATACTTCTTAAATCATCTGCCCATGATCCACTTGATGATGAAATGGCGTTTTCTAGCTGTTGACCTAAGACAATTAGAAATGCAGCCTGATCTGCCCTTGCCCATGGCAATACAGCATGATGCTCGCCCACTTTCGACCCGAATAGACCACCTATCTGAACTCCTCGACCCTCCCAGCTTTTAATAAAAGAAGCGACTAGCGATCTAACCCATGCTGATTGTGAAACATGTAGTCCTTTGTAACCTGGTTCACCAAGCATGTTGATCCTGTGGTACCATGGACTATTTTCATGAGACCATAGTAGATCAACAAGTTCTTGGGCTCTTGTTTCTCTGTAAATCACATGACCTTCAGTTTTATTCAGCCAATCCTCTGTTCTCAATAAAGGATAAAGATCAAAAGCGAGACTAGCATTGATTTTCTTCGGCTTGATATTGATTGTGTAAAAGAGATAAGCTTGCCAACTTAGATCAAGCCCAACAAATGCAATTACAGGTAATTCATATTCACCCTCCAGCTCATCTCCATTGAAAGCCCATAATCTATGCTGCCCATCAATTACCTCAATGGGAGCAATTTCTTTTGGCACCCATTCAAGACCTTTATAAGACTCTGGAAGACTTACTGACGCAATTCTATTATTCTCGTCTACAACAGAAAGCGTGTCAGAAGGATCAATTGATTTCCCCTTCCTTTTATCCCCGGATGTCAAAATATTTATTACTATCGCGGTAGGTAACCACCCAGGTTGTCTTAAATCTAAAAAATCCTTTGAATTCCTTTTTGCGTCACTAAGGTCAGACCATGGATACCCATATTTTACAAATCTACTTATTTCCTCAGATCTACGCGGATCATGACGCCGTTGAATCCCAAGATCCTCTGCAGACCTCTTTCGATCAGTTGTCCTTGGATAGATTCCGCTAAGTCGTTTTAGCAAACTCGCAGGCATACTAAACTGATAGAAGTGGCTAGGAGGAGTTGCACGGTGTTCCGCTGGATTCCATTTTAAATCATCCCACTCGGGTAGCCATTGTTTTACTTGAAGAGCCGAAAATTTCTTTTCACTTTCCATTTCTCTCTCCGAATCGTGATACTATGCTTTCAATCTCAGCGTTCTTTTCCTAAGGCCTCAATGTACGTGATATCCCTATCCTGATCCAAATAATCATTATCGATGTGTTACCTTCGATTCGCCGAGATCACACATTCGAAAGAGAAATTGTGACAGTTTCTAGAAAGCTAGAATTAACACAAAACTATAGAGAATACAAAATCCCTTAAATATAATTGACCTAAGTTCTTCTGTATACCTAAGTACAGCTCGATTATCTCGAACGGAGAGCTGTGGTAACCCTCTGATCCCACCCTACCCCTTCTCAATCCCCAGCGCCTTCATCCGTGACCGCAGGGTTGTCGGTTTGATGCCCAGCAGTTCGGCGGCGCCGTCGCGGCCCTGGATTTTCCAATCGGATAGTTCGAGGGCGTGACGGATGTTGTCGCGTTGGCGGTTGTTCCACTCCTCCTCTGTCACCACCTCGTCACTCGCTACCTCGACCGGCTGGACGGGGACTCGTTTCGGCAGGCCGATGTCGGGCAGGAAGTCGAAGGTCAAGGTCTCGCCACGGGCGAGGATGACGGCGCGCTCGATCACGTTTTGCAGCTCGCGAACGTTCCCCGGCCAGGAGTAGGATTGGAGCTGGAGGATGTGCCGTTGCTTCAGGGTCGGTTGCGGCAGGCCAAGGCGTCGGCTGGTGTCGGCGATGAAGTGACGGGTCAGGTCGGGGATGTCCTCGAGACGGTCTTTCAGGGCGGGCACTTCGATTGGGAAGACACTCAGGCGGAAGAAGAGGTCCTCACGGAACCGTCCCGCCTCCACCTCCTTTTTAAGGTCACGATTCGTCGCGGCGATGATCCGCACATCGACTTTCCGGGTCCGGTCCTCCCCGATCCGTTCCAAGGTCCCCTCTTGGAGCACACGCAACAACTTCGATTGTAATTCGAAGGGGATTTCGGCGATCTCGTCGAGAAAGAGGGTGCCGCCATTGGCGAGCTGGAAACGGCCCTCCCTGTCCTTGACCGCGCCGGTGAAAGCACCCCGTATGTGACCAAAAAACTCGCTTTCGAACAGTTCACGCGGGACCGAAGGACAGTTGACACGGATCAGCGGTTTTTTCTGACGAGTGCTGTTCTCGTGGATCGCCTGTGCAATCAACTCCTTGCCTGTGCCGGATTCGCCGAGGATGAGCACGGAGGCCTCGGTCGGGGCGACCAGTTCGACCTGGTCAAGGACACGTGCCAGGGCACGGCTGCTGCCGACAATCTGCCCGAACTTGCGGGCGATTTTCACCTCTTCGCGCAGGTACTCGTTTTCGAGTTCGAGCTGACTGCGCAGGTGATCGATTTCCTCAAAGGCACGCACGTTGACAATCGTCGAGGCAAGCTGGTCGGTGAAAATCCGTCGCCAGGTCTGACCATCGGTACGAATCTGCTCGTAGATCGGCCGGTCGATGAAGGCGGCCAGCACGCCGAGTAATTCATCCTGGTGAATGATCGGTGTCGATCCGACCGCGAGAATACCTTCCTTTTCCGCCCAGTCGGGACGATCCCAGCCATCCTCGAGAAAGCTGTGGACATCGTGACGTTCCGCTGCAGCCGCGCCGATGATCGGCTCATCGAAGGGGACGGTACGATAGTCCCCATCCTTGTGACGCCAGTCTGCCAAGCCCGTGGCGGTCCGTCCACCGGAGGCTTCCAGCTTGAGAAAGGGAGTGCCGTCAGGTTGGTGATCGACTAACCAGATACCGAAATGGGCCACATGGGGCCGTGCCATGTTCGACTCGATCAGCTTGTGGAAGAGGGAATCGAGCGAGCGTTCTCGTGCCAATTCGAGTAAAACATCCTTCAGAGATTCGAACTCGGCCACATAGGGTTCCCCCTTCTCCCAGTGCAGTGTCTCCATGTCAGGCATCCTCGTCTACCCCAGCTACGACATTCTCCGGCTCTCGTTACGAGATCTCGTAATCTACGAGAAATCGTTCGGTCCTCCAAACATTCATTATCCCCCGATCTCCTTTTTCAGAGCGGTTTTTCAGGGAACGGTGAAAACTGGCACGCGGATTGTCCTATTGGAGCGTGTTGCCGTCAACCAATGATCCAGCAGGAGACCCGATGCCGCGCATTCCGACGATTGATCCAGGGAAAACATCCCAGCGCGCCCGGGAACTCATTCGGCAGTTCGAGGAGAACGAGGGAATGGTCACCAACCTGGTGCAGACCTTCGCCCACTCGCCCGCCGTACTTGAATCGCTGTTGGGTGCGAGTGATTCGATGAACCGCAGCAGCCTGGACGAAAAACTGCGGTACAGGATCGCGTTGACCGTCAGCGAGCTCAATGAAAGCCCCTACTGCCTGGCATCCTTCGCCGCCTACAGCCGTGCAGCGGGCCTTAGCGACCGTGACATTCTGGATGCCCGTCGCGGAGAATCGCCGGAAAGCCGGGTCGATGCCATGCTGACGTTTGCCCGAGCGGTGTCGCTCAGGTTTCGCGACATCACCGATGGTGATTTAAAGGCAATCCGTCGAGCTGGATTCGGGAACGGCGAAATTCTTGAGATTATCAGTGTGGTTGTGCAAACGACCCATGTAAATGTTGTCAGCAACATCGCAGAAACCGAGATCGACTTTGCACCTGTCACCCCTTTAGCGGGTTGAATCACTGCAGGCAAGTTGACGAAAAACGTTGGAGTAATCTGAAAACTTTGCGAGCTGGTTTCGACCTGTTTCAGAACGACGAAGAGGTGGCTTGGGCTCCCCGCCCCGGGTCACAAAGTGGATCAACACGAGGAACGCATGAAGAAGAATCTTACGTACACACTGCTTCTGGTCCTGATCTTAGGACTGATGTCATTCACCATGGGCTGCGACGAAGATGATGATCCGGCCGGTCCGGTCAACCCAACCGTGCACGACCCGGACACCTCTCCCAAAGCATCGGTTGACCGTTTCAGCGGTGATGCCGGTACCCTGATGGTTCGTACCGACAGCAATGGCCTGCCCGGCGCGAACGAAGCGATTGACTTCGACTCCGGCGCGCCGTTCATCACGATGGGACTCGGTCCCAACGGCGAGCATGTGCAGTACTACAACTTTGATGTCCAGTCCACCACTCCGGCGCCAATCTATGCCCTGTTCCGTGAAGGAGCAGACGCCCCGGTCGACGGACAGCTCAACATTGTTGATGTGATCCCCGGTGATGCTGGCTACAATGATTTCTGGCTGGTCACGAAGGTGACGGTCCCCTCGGACTATGTCGCCAATACGATCACGTCCTACGATGAGATCATGGAGATGGGCTTCGAGATGGAGACAACGACCACCATCGTCAACTGCCCCATCGTCCCCGATGGCTCCACCGCCAGCATGCGTGGTGGTTCGGAGAGTGCTGACCTGCATCGTGGCTGGTATAACGATATGGTCGTCTACTACTTCACCTTTGAGGAAGCAGCCCTGATGGCATCCAACAACATGGTGCCGGTCTCGCCGATCTATGTCACCTTCAACATCAACGTCGACGAAGAGGGCGGCGGTCCTGCCTCCGGCTTTGTGGTCGAAGATGGTACCAGCCAGACGCATAACGTCGTGGCGACCATCCCCTCCAGCGCGAACTACTCACCACTCTGGCTTGTCAGCGCCTACAACAACGCGGACTTCGACTCGGTCATGGATTGGGAAACCGCTGCGCAGGCCGAAGTGCTGGCCCCCGGTATTGCCACGGTGAACTGCCCGGTTGTATCTGTCGAATAATTCCTGCAACCACGTCGTTACGGTTGCTTGCCCGAACGCCCGGACTGCCCTCCGGGCGTTTTACTATTTTCCCTTTCGCGTCGATCAACGAATACTTACAACGAACTCTCGTGATTCTCGCCGTATTTACATCTTTATCAGTTTGAACCCTCCCTCCCTCTTTTCTTCCGACCCTTCGTACACTACTTTGTGAATTGGAGTTGCGAAGATGGTGGAATGTCATGGGGGCTTCGCGCCCGTCCCAACCGCAGGAGGTGTGCCTTGTTCTGGAACCGGAAAGAATCCGCGACGACTGATGAGATGAACAACGGATCCTTTGCCCACCTCCCCACCGA
Source organism: bacterium (assembly GCA_020444265.1). Taxonomy (GTDB): domain Bacteria; phylum Electryoneota; class Electryoneia; order Electryoneales; family Electryoneaceae; genus JAHLLH01. Next base: position 172,844 of record JAHLLH010000003.1, on the reverse strand, counting down.
CCGCGAAGGTACGGTTGACCTGTCTGACAGGGATTTGCAGACACAGGTCCGTTATCACGGTCTGCGCGCGGATACCCTCGGCTACCTCGTTGCCGCAGGTCCTCATCTTTCGGACTCCATCCCGAAGATGGCACGTGCGTTGATTGACAAGGTTCGCAGCCGTCCAGCGATCTGGGCCTCCGTCGAGAAACTCCCCCAGGCGACCAAACTTGACTCTATTGCGGCGAGTTACCTGAAGGGTTTACTAACCGGTCCGCTTGACAATCTTGCGGTCACTCGGGCCACCTCAATCGGCAGCACCCTCGCACAGCACGACATTGACCCGATGTGGTTTACCGGACTTTCCGGCTACCTGCAATTCCTCTGCCTCGATTGCCTGAAAAAGGCAAACATTGCTCCCGAAGACCAGCTTGTCTTCACCGAACAGCTCGGTAATCGCCTGAGCTTCGAGGCCTCCATCGTGATGCAGGGTCATGAACACACGCTGAAACAACAGGCCAGCGAGCAACTGCGTCAATTTGAGAAAGAACGGAACGAGTTTATCTCGAACCTCTGTAGTGCCATACGTGAAGCGGCCTCCATCGGTGACTTGACCAGCCGTTCGGATCTACACCAGTTCCCAGAGGAGTACCGGGATCTGGTTCAGGCGATGAACGAGCTTCTCGACTCGATCCTGAACCCATTGCGTGAAGCAATCGATGTCCTCCAGCATGTAAAAAACCGTGACCTCACCATGCGTATTCTCGGGGAATACTCTGGTGACCATCACCTGATCCCCAACGCTCTCAATCCTGCACTCGACCATTTGAACGAAGCACTGAGCCAGGTTGTCAATTCGATTGTTGAAGTGGAACAGGGTGCGGCGAAACTGGCAGATACCAGCGGTTCGCTTTCCAGCGGAGCCACCGAGCAGGCGAGTTCACTGGAAGAAATTCGAGCAACCGTCGACCAGGTAACCTCGCAGAATCGCAGCAATTCGGAAGGTGCCGAAAAGGCGAGCCAGTTGGCCGAAAATGCTCGTCAACACGCCGACAGCGGGTCGGCCGAGATGGGCAAGATGGTCGAGGCGATGGAAGCCATCGAGGATTCGAGCGGCCAGATCAGCCGCATCATCAAGGTGATCGAGGAGATTGCTTTCCAGACCAACCTGCTTTCGCTGAATGCGGCAGTTGAAGCGGCGCGAGCCGGGGTGCACGGCAAGGGCTTTGCTGTTGTCGCCGATGAGGTGCGGACCTTGGCGCAACGATCCGCCAAGGCGGCGAAGGAAACGAACGATCTGATCAAGGGGACCGTGGATCGTGTCAAAAACGGCGCCCAGATCGCGCATACGACGTCCGATGCGCTGGGTGAGATTGTTACCACGGTGAACGAGGTCTCAACGGTGATCCGTGAGATCGCCACGGCTTCGGTCGAGCAGACCCAGGCGATTGAACAGGTCAACGATGCCCTCGGCCAGATCGAGAATGTCACCCAGCACACTGCGGCAAACGCCGAGGAGAGCGCATCAGTCTCCGAACAACTTTCCGCCGAAGCCCGTCAGCTACGCGAGATGATCTCCGCCTTCAAGATCCAGGGCGTCTCGAATCGCGCCTTGACCGGACAGGTCCGCAACGCCCCCCGTCGCCCCCAAAGGAAATTGGCAGCCCCGAGCAATGGTGGCCAGAAACAATCCAGTGCGATCAGCAGCATGGATGATATTGATTTCGGGGATTTCTAGACCCATTCATTCAGAACAGAAAACGCGACCTCTCCAGGTCGCGTTTTCTTTTTGAACAGATTCACATTTACAGCTTCGCATCGAGGAAGGAATTGCCTGCCTTCTTCGCATCGAAGCTTACCCGCGCTGTTCCTGCCCCCCTCACAACCCACTGCACATCCACCTTCCCGAAACTCGGTACTCGAACGAATATCTTGTCGGGGTTGTGCTCGACGGGAGTGGTGTTGTTCAGGTGGAGGTCGTTGATGATGGCGCCGGAAAGGACCTCGAGGCTGTCACCCTCGATGGAGAGGATGTCCTTGCGGATGATCTTTTCACGGACCGCTTTGTCAGACAACGAGGGGATGGCATTTTTATTGGAAGCACGGACACGGATGCGTGTCAGGCCGTTGCCAATGGGCGTCGTGTCCAGCAGCTCCAGCTCGATCTCGGGGGCCTGGCCGGCAGTAAAGAGGACCATTGAGGCGTTGCGGTGCACCATCTCCTGAATCATGAAGGCAGGCGGGATACGTCTGGTGAAGGTCCGCCAGCCGCCGAGCTCGATCTCGCCGTAGTCGGGGTGGGTGAAGGGTTTCCAATCACGGAACATCTCGCCCTGTTGCAGCGCATCGTTGAATTTCTGCTGTTCGACAGCGTTGGCGCGTTCGCCATCCTTGTCGAACGTGATCTGGCTGCCGGTGAAAAGTTCGCCGACGAAGCCGTAGATGCCGAAGTTCGAGTAGAGGAACTCATCGAAATCACCGTGCGTCGTGTACATGTCCTGGCCACCGATGATGTACTTGTAGCCGGGGACAATCTTCTCCCCCATCTCGCCGAGAAAATCGTAGACCTCGACATCACGTGGTGAATAGAAGCCTGCCAAATCGGACCCCGGCCCACGTACCCAGAGGCCGCCATAGTTGTGGAATGCAAAATTGAAGACGATGTTCGGCTTGGTCAGGATGAACTTTGTAACAGCACGTGTCGGCAATGCTGACAGCGGAAAATCGCCCGCTCCACCCTGCACGTAAGGCGGTTGCCATTTGAAGCCGAAGTTCCGGTTCATGTCGAGGTAGCCGACCGGGTCCTCGTTCAGCTCGCCATCGCCATCATTGTCAATCCCTTCACGCCCGAGGATCGTCCACTCACCCTGCTCGCCGGACTCGACACGTTCCATGATCCGTGGATCATCCGGGTGGCTGCGATAACGTCCAAAGGGATCCTTGATACGCATCTGGAGGATTTCTCCATCACCGTCGAGGTCCTCGTAGTCGTCCTCGTCAATGAGGCCGTCACGGTCATCGTCATACCCGACCCGCGCGGTCCGTCCGCGGTTGTAATAAGAGGGATCCTCAAAGAAGCGCCAACGGCTGTCGACATTGACCACCGGTACCATATAGAAAGCACGGCTGTCGACCAGCTCCTGAACGCGCGGGATGGACTCGTAGTTCTCGAGCAGGTACCAGGCGGTGTAGAGGACCACTTCGGTTGCCTGAATTTCGTTGCCGTGGATGGTGCCATCCACATAGATGCCCGGCTTATCGGTGTCGCTCCCGGTGGATGGGTTGTTGATGGTCAGCAACCAGATGTCACGCCCCTCCTCGCTTTTGCCCAGCGAGGTGAGATCTGTCAGCTCCGGGTAGGCGTTGTGCAGTGCATTGAGGGTGGCGACGACTTGTGGACCACTGTAGTAGTGATCCCAGTTCAAGTTGACCTTTTTTGCCTGCGAAGCGACAGGTAGGGCAAGGAGGCTGAGAAGCATCAGGGTTGCGATTCGCGTCCTCATTGTCCACCTCCCAACAGTGTCACCGTTCGCGTTTCCCACCCCGCAGAGGGCGACGCGAGGGTCAAGGTAATCGTCCTTCCCTCCGCCCCGTTCACCAGCCAGCTCATCTTCTCGACCCCGCCGGACCCCTCGAGCAGCCCCAGCACGCGACGGGATCGCCCCTCGAGCAGTGTCCCGTTCGATTCGAGTGTCAGAGAGGCAGGTGCGGGCCGTTCTGTGCGCCGTCCCTGGTAGGTTGGGTAGGGCAGGAAGCCATTGTTCACCACCCAGGCATCGACCCGGTAGACATCGGTAGCCGTGCGGGTCACAGCCACAGAATCGATGGCGAGCGACGGGAGATCGTCAGCGAGGCTGGTGATAAAGTCGAACGTCGGCTCAAAATCTGTATCGCCAAGCAACTGCTCCACATTTTTCACCTTCCCACCGATCTCGACCGGTCCTAATGTGGGGTGATCGTAGGCGGTCCAGGCGGAAAAGGGTTTCACTTTCGTATCGGGATAGTGCGAAAGGGCGATCAGCTCATCGGACAAATCTTCGGGATACGGAATCTCTGTCGATCCGCTGTCCGCTTCTTCCGGTACCGGCAAAGTCCAGAAATCGAGGGCAAAGGAAGGGACGCCATATTGGTAGTAGGCCCACTCCTCGAAGGAACCGGGGGCAGGGTCCTCGGAGGGGAGACGATTCTCAAGTGGCATCCCGGCGGAATCCATCGCCGCGGAATACCGTTCGATCAACGCCTCCCACCAGACCTTGTCACGTCTGTCGGGATTGACCTTCGCGCCAGCGCTGAGCCAACGCATGACACGATCCTCGCTCAGTTGCGGATTGGCGAAGACCTGACGTGCGAGCTTCAGAATCTCATCGAAGGGAAGTTTGGTGCCTTCATCCTGCCCGATACGGTTCGCAAACCAGTTGGGCAGCTCATAGGTCGCATTCGGGTTGCCAGCATCGCGATCCTGCATCGGCAAGGTGCGCAGGGTGTTTGAGTTGCCGAAGGCGATGACCATCGCGATTTCGGGATGATCGAAGGCGAATTCGAGAATCGCACGAGTTTCGGGTTCGCTGGCGGCGAAGAGACCGTGCTCCGGGACATAGTGTTCGAAACGGTGGGGAAAGTTACGCCCGATGATGACTCCGCCTGGCGGGTCCTCATTCAGCTGGCCATCGCCATCATTGTCGATACCCTCCTCGAAGATGCGATAGATCCCACGTTCGCCATTCGCGGGGTCGGCGCGACGCATCAGCATCGGATGCCCTTCAACAGGCAGCCACTCCCCTTCTGGATGACGTTGACGCATCTGGGAAATGTACATGTCTTTGTTCAGGTCATCCGGTCCATCCTCATCCACCGCATCGTCCATATCATCATTGACCGGACGGTCATTGGTGTTGCGGGCAGCGTGTGGGACGTCCATAAAGTGTTCCATACCATCAGGATTTCCATTCAGCAGGAGGTACCAGTTCGCACGATCCGTTGAGTGGGGATCGGCTGCCAGCTTGGCGGCGAAACGCATGATTGCACTGGCTGATTGGATGCTGTTTCCATCCATGTTGGCGGCGACGAGGATTGCTGGTTTGACCTGAGCGCTCTGCCCAATCTGGAGGAGTTGAATAGGGCGATCACCGTAGGATGTGCCGATCTGGTGGAGGGTGATTCGCTCCGGATCTGCTGTTTCCATGTCCCGTGCCCAGTTCGATGGCAGGTCATCCCATGCATGTGCCTGGTTGAGCATTATGCCTATACCCGCTACCAGACTTGCCAGGAGTATAAACCAACGACCTGCCCTCATCTGCCTCTTTCGCATGACCCGTCCTCCAAATCTTGACTCCCCATATTGAAGGGAACAGAAAAACATGATGGGCCGCCTTCGATAGGGTGTGCAACTGTACCCAGCTAGAATCCTTAACCCAAATCGCCCCCCTCCTCTCAATTCACTTTCTACAATGAAAAGCCCGGCAAGAGAACTCACCGGGCCACGAGACGGTTCTGTTCTATCAGGTATCAGCCACCTTTTCGCACCGTTCTGTTCGACAAGTCTATGACAAGGCTGTCGCCACGAACTTCGAGGGCGAACTCAACAAGGGATGCCGGGGAAGGACCTTTTTGGACCGTTCCTTCGAGGTCGAAGCTGCTGCTGTGGCAGGGGCATTCGAGGTTCTCGACTCCGGGTGCCGGACTGGTCGAGACCGGGCAGCCGGTGTGGGGACACCAGGCATCGAATGCGTGATACTTGCCATCCCTGGTGTGGGTGATGATCAGGGGACGGTGTAAAACGGTGTCCTTCACCGAAATGGCTGCGCCTGGCTGTTCGAGTTTCCAGTGGTCGGACAGCAAGACCACCGTCGTTCCCTCTGCTTCCGGTGGGAACTGAGGTTCGACTTTGCTCTTGCAGCCAATGATCATCCATACCAGCGTACTAGCCAGCAATATCTCTGATACCTTTCGAACCTGGTGCTGTAGCATCCCTCGTCCCCCTTTTGCAAAACAAGTCCCTTCGACACATTGGCTCCAATCTACAACCTCACCTCCCTGCTTTGCACGCGAGAAGGGGCCGAGAAGTTATTGCCGAATCAAAATAACCTTTGTGAAATAATCTTACAAACCCTGCATATAGAGCAGAATTTCACAAGCCTGTTGATAGAGGGTTATCATGAATCACGAAAAAGGACTATCACTTTCAGCCGCCAATTTTGAGAGCCCCCGACAAAATGCAAGTAGTGTGTCTCTGGGAGCAACTTTTTAATACCGAGTTAAAATACCCTAACACCATCGTATGTGCAATCCAGGCTTGAACTTTTTGACCTGGATCAAATTCTAGATGCTAAGTATCTATGTTTTTTGGTGTTAAGAATGCCTAACGCTTTGTGCTCTTTAAAGTGCAGGGTAATTTGAGTGTGCGAAAGCGAACAACGGCTCTCTGAAAGCGTGCATCTGCCGTGCTGACCGACGATTGCAAGATAAAAGAAATAGACCTCACCCAATTCACGTGGGGGTATGCCCATGGCAACGACCATTGTCATCGATCCTGTCACACGCATCGAGGGCCACCTCAAAATCGAGGCGGTTGTTGATGACGGAGTCGTGAAAGAGGCTCGCAGTTCGGGGACTCTCTGGCGCGGCTTTGAACAGATTCTCGAGGGACGCAACCCGTTGGACGCGCAGCGGATTACACAGCGCATCTGCGGTGTCTGTCCCACAGCCCATTCCACCGCATCCACCCTAAACCTTGACTCGGCTTTTGGTATTGCCGACAAGGTCCCCAACAACGGACGGGTGTTGCGCAACCTGATCTTCGGATCAAACTTCCTCCAGTCCCACATTCTCCACTTCTATCATCTGACCGCACTCGACTATGTCGATGTCACTGCGGTTGCGGGGTATCGTGGGACCGATCCCGATCTGAACCAGGTCGCCAACTTCATTTCAAACGGCAACCTCGCCCCCTTCGTCCCACGCTATGAGGGCGATTACCGTCTGCCGAAAAAGGTTAACATTGCGGCGACCAAGCACTATGTCGAAGCATTGAACATGCGTCGCCTGACCCAGGAGATGCTGGCCATTTTCGGCGGTCACATGCCACATAACATGTCGATCATGCCTGGGGGGGTGACCGAACAGGTGAGTGTGGACAAGATCGCCGATTTCCGTTGGCGCCTCGAAAAGGTCCGTCACTTCATCGATAATGTCTACATCCCTGATGTCCTCGCGGTGGCCGGTGTCTACGATGACTACTTCGGCATCGGCGGCGGAGTCGGCAACTACATGGCCTACGGTGTCTTCGAGATGGACCAGGAGCCGGATCTGACAAAACGTAAACGATTCTTCCCCGGCGGTCGTGTCAAGATGAGCGACCTCAAGCCGATGAAGCTCGATCCCAACAGGATCACCGAGCACGTCAGCCATTCCTGGTACAAGTCCGACTCGAAACTCCATCCTAGTGTTGGCAAGACTGAAGCAGCGCACGACAAACGGGGAGCGTATTCCTGGATGAAGTCGCCGCGCTACGACAACGAGGTCTATGAAGTTGGTCCGTTGGCACGTCAGGTCAATGCGTATGTGCGCGGTGAAGAGCCGACAGTCACCCTCGTCAATAGTGTGCTTGGTCATTTCAAGGCCGATGCAAGTGCGTTGAAGTCGACGTTGGGACGTCACGCGGCCCGTGCCATTGAGGCAAAGATTGTTGCGGACGAGATGGCCAAGTGGGTGCTGGAACTGGCACCGGGCGAACCGACGATGGCAGTCTATGACATCCCCGAATCTGGGATGGGCATGGGTATAACCGATGCACCGCGCGGTTCGTTGGGTCATTGGATCACGATCAAGGACCACAAGATCGACAACTACCAGGCCGTAGTACCAACGACCTGGAACGGTGGTCCGCGAGATGACAAGGGACAGCCTGGTCCTTTCGAGCAGGCGCTCGAAGGAACGAAGGTTCGTGACGCAAAGAACCCCTTCGAACTGGTCCGTATCGTCCGTTCGTTCGACCCGTGCCTTGCCTGCGCGATTCATGTTGTGGATGCGCATGACAACGACATGGGCAAATTCGTGGTGAGCTGATGGTCAACGAGATTTCCACACCAACGGTCAAACCGATCCTGGTGATCGGTGTCGGAAACAGCATCCAGATGGATGATGGGATCGGCATGCACGTGCTTCAGGCACTGGAAGGCCATCCCCTGCCGGACAGTGTGGAACTCTTTGATGGTGGCACCGCCGGGTTGGACCTGCTTCCCTATCTGCAGAACCGTCACACAGTCATTGTGATCGACGCGGTTGATGCGGGCATGGAGGCGGGCACCCTCTTCCGCTTTACCCCGGAAGACATCGCCGCCAAACGTCAACACTACGATTCGCTTCACCAGCTCGGACTGCTCGAAACCATTCGCATGGCTGGCCTGCTGGGGACCGAACCGGAACGTGCGGTCATCATCGGAGTTCAGCCTGGAGTGATCGACTGGGGTGAAGAGCTGTCCGAGACGCTGCAAAAGAGCATTCCGCGCATCATTGAGCTGGTGCTCAAGGAAGTGTGGGAAGCGGTGCAGCATCAACAAAAGAATAATTGCCAGCATTCATAGGCAGGAGGGTATCGTGGGAGAACAAACGCATGAGATGACCCGGCGGAGTTTCCTCAACGCCATCGGTGTCGGGGGAACTGCGCTTGCGGGTGCCAGTGTGCTGGGCCTGCCGGGATTCAACAAGCTCTTCGCGCAGGCCATTGCGGAAGTACCCGTCCTCTGGGTGCATGCGGGTAGCTGCACCGGCTGTTCCGTATCGGCACTCAATTCACTCAGCCCAACCATTCAGGACCTGCTGTTGGGAGAGGTTATTCCCGGCAAACATGTCAGCCTCGCTTTCCACCCCACTGTCATGGCGGGGCAGGGGCATGATGTCATTCAGGTCCTTCAGGATTACAAGAAAAAAGATCCCGGGTCGTTCGTCCTTGTTGTGGAAGGTGCACTGTCCACAAAGGATCACGGCGTCTATTGCGAAGTCGGTGAAATCAAAGGCAAGCCGATCACAATGATGCAGCATGTCCGTGAACTGGCTCCGAAGGCGATGGCAGTTGTCAATATCGGAACATGCTCATCCTATGGCGGTATCCCGGGCGCGCCTCCAAATCCGACCGGTATCATGCCTGTTTCTGATTTCCTCAAACAGGAAGGGATCAAAACCCCAGTGGTCAATGTACCTGGCTGCCCACCTCATCCAGATTGGTTCGTTGGCACCATCGCGACAGTCCTTATCGGCGGGTTGGAAGCCCTCGCGGTGGACCAGCATGGCCGTCCGCTCGCCTTCTTCGGCGGCCTGATACATGACAACTGCCCCTTCCGCGGCCAGTTTGACAAGGGCATGTTCGCGCAGCATCTGGGCGAGAAAAAATGCCTGTACAAGCTCGGCTGTAAGGGTCCAGCCACCTCGGCGGATTGCCCACATCGTCGCTGGAACTCTGGCACCAACTGGTGTATCGGAAGCGGCAGCCCCTGTATTGGCTGTGTTGAACCGGATTTCCCGTACGAGAACTCGATGTATGACCTTGTCCACATCCATGAGGCGACTCCGCCGGATAATTATCCGCCCATCGTCTCTCAACAGGGCAACGGGATTGCAGTAACCACCACGGGTGCGCTGGGGGTTGCGGTAGGAGCGGTGGCCGGAGCAGGCATCGCTGCCAGTCGTGCAAAGAAAAACGGTTCCCCGGCACCCGCTGCAGGAAAGGAGGGAAATGATGGCGATACGTCGGCGTGATTTCCTGAAATTCACCGGCGCCGCTGCGGGATCCTGCCTGCTCGCACCACAATTGCTGGCGAATCCTTCCGCCGGGATGGACAGCTTCGACGATGACTGGGGCATGCTGAACGACGAGACGGTCTGTACGGGCTGCAAAACCTGTCAGTACGTCTGCAAGAAACGTGCTGGGTTTGAGGCAGCGGGTGACCTGCCGATGTATGACAACCCGCGTGACCTGAATTCCCGGAACCACACCATCGTCAAGATGTACCGGGACGACGTTAAAAAGGAGCACTCCTACGTCAAAAAGCAGTGCATGCACTGCAATGAGCCGGCGTGTGTATCCGCCTGCCCGGTACGTGCGTTGATTAAGAATCCTGACGGTCCGGTGATGTACGATGCGGGCAAGTGCATTGGCTGTAGGTACTGCATGGTCGCCTGCCCGTACAACGTGCCCACCTTTGAGTATGAGAGTGCGACCCCGGAAATCCGAAAGTGCGACCTTTGCTATGACGAATTGGCGCAAGGGAAACCGACCGTTTGTTCGCAGGTCTGCCCGACGGGTGCGATTATCACCGGACGACGCAAAGACTTGATCAAGGAAGCGTGGCGTCGCATCGAAGCGAAGCCCGACCAGTACGTCCATCATGTCTATGGTGAACACGAAGTAGGTGGTAGCGCGGTCCTCTACCTGGCCGGTGTGGATTTTGACAAAATCGGCTTCAAGGACTTGCAGGAGGCACCGCTTCCCGCCCTGCCAGAGAGCATTCAGCACGGCATCTTCAAATACTTCGTCACCCCGCTGGCGCTGTTCGGCATGCTTGCCGTTACCCGCGGTTCCACCATGAAATGCGACCCGGTATCCGATGAGGATTGCATCGAGGAGTAGGCCATGACTGCAGAGGAAAGATTCCGCCAGAAGAAAGCGCATCTTCCTACTCGCGAGGAGATCGAAGAGTACGAAGATGTCATGGAGCGCTTTCCGCGTGAACCGCAGCGGGCCAAACTCTGGACACCGTTGTTCACGCTGGGAGTTGCAATAATCGCCGTCGGTGCGATCATCACCCTTGTTCGTTTCATCTTCGGCCTGGGTGCGGTGACCAACCTCTCCGACGGCTTCCCCTGGGGCTTGTGGATCACGTTTGACGTTGTCATCGGGATCGCCCTAGCCTCGGGCGGCTACACCACTGCGGCGTTGATTTATGTCTTTAATGACGCCAGATTTTCACCCCTGATCCGCCCCGCTATTACAACCGCGATGCTGGGCTACGCAATGGCAGCGTTTGGAGTTGTGGTTGATGTAGGCCGGTGGTGGCAGATCTACAACCCGTTGCTACCGGACAATTGGCACGGTGGCTCGGCTCTGTTTGAGGTCTCGATCTGTGTTATGGCGTACTTGACCGTTCTTGTGATTGAGTACCTGCCAACCCTTACGGACCGTTGGATCCAGAGCGGAAAACCGGTCGCAGCAAGGCGGGCAATGAATATCCGTCGCTGGCTCGACAAAGTGATGATCCTCTTCATCCTGACCGGTATTGTCATTTCGACCCTGCACCAGTCGTCGCTCGGGTCGATCATGCTGCTGGCCCCGCATCGTCTGCATCCCCTCTGGTTCTCCCCCTGGCTGCCCGCCTTCTTCCTGCTCTCTTCGATTGCAGTTGGATGGCATGTGGTGATTGTGGAAAGTTTCATCTCCTCAAAATCCTTCGGACGCAAGATCGAAATGCCTTTGCTGGCGGGATTGGCGAAACGCACCATCATCTTCCTGGGACTCTACGTAATGGTCAAGTTCTATGATTTGATCTTTTACGATGAGTTCCACCTGCTTTTCCAGAGCTGGTATGGGCTTCTCTGGTTCGCGGAGGTGGCCCTGTTCGGAATTGTCCCAGGCTGGCTGCTGGCGACACCATGGATCCGACGAGACCCGAGGATGCTCTACTGGACCTCGTGGATGGTAATCATCGGACTGATGTTGAGCCGGGCAAACGTCTTCCTGTTTGCATTCTCGGCGACACCCGGCTGGTCCTATTTCCCAAGTATTGGTGAGATCCTGGTCTCTGCGATGATGGTGTCGATCATTATGGTTGGGTACAAACTCTTCGCCAACTACTTCCCTGTGCTAATGCGCGAGGAGAAGTTGCAACCAGCGAAGTAGCACAAACGAGACGACAATCAGGGCCCCGGCACGGTATCTTTCTGTGACCGGGGCCTTTTGGTGATATTCTTCAAATCGTTCCATCCCAATCCCACGGAGGGACTGTGGACCTTCGCGACCACACGAGTGATGATTCGTTCGAGCAGGGAACGAATCCGGAACAGTACCGAAGCATTTGTGAGTCCCTGGGCGATGCCGCCGAGGAGATCGAAGCTTTGCGTCTGGCCCAGAACGATTGGCAGGCTGTGGATGAGGCGGGGGTTCGTACATTTTTCAAGGCCCTTCTGGATCGTCACTCAGAATCCGCCGCACACCACTACCTCTATGGTCGTCTGATCAAGAGGGACAAAAGTGCCCTCGATCACGCTCGCCGTGCCATCGAACTGGCCCCCGACTGGTCGTATGGCTACCGCCTCCTGATGAACATCTATGCCGGCTGTCTCTTTCACCAGGAGTGCGCCCGAGAGGTTCAGGTTCACCTCGCAAAAGAATTGCCCAAGGACAAAGAGCTGTTCGAACATGTATTTGAAGCTACTCCTGAAGAGGGCAGCCTGCTTGGCTATGTTTTTGAGTATTACCTCTTTACCCACCGCCCGAAGGAAGCCCAGGCGGTCATTAAAAAAGCAAAGAAGTTGAAACAGGATTGGGCGATTGATCAGGATGCAATGCTGCTTGTCCGTGCCAATCGAGGCGACCACAAGTGGTTGAAACGATACTTGGGTGACGTACTCAAATGGAAGGTGTCGCAGGGCTACCTTGAGAAACGTCTTTTTGAAGAATCCCTGATGGACCAGCTCGTTTATTACTACCGCATGGGGCACGCCTACGAAAATGGCCTGGCGCTGTGCGAGCAACAGTTGCGGACCACTCCCAAGGAGAAGCATGGTCCCATTTTCTTCGACATTGCCCGTTTTAACAGCTTGCTGAGTCAGGAAGAACGAGCTTTCGCGGCGCTCTTTCGTGCTGTGGCAGCAGGATTTGACAGCGTGGAACGAATCGAACGGCATAGCTGCTTGAGTCCACTTTACGAGGACCCACGCTGGGAAAATATTCTGTTTGAGGTTCGTGAAAACTGGTTACGTGGAGTCCGTGAACGCCGGGAGGCTGCGCTTTCAAAAAAGATGAACCAGCTCGCACCTGATTTCCTGCTACCGGACGATCAGGGCAACAAGGTACGCCTGAGTGATCTGCGCGGGCAGATTGTCATCCTTGACTTCTGGGCGACCCACTGTGCCCCCTGCCGTCGTGGTATGCCGGAGCTGAGCGAATACATTCGTCACGATGCCCACCCGGATGTGCTTGTCTACTCGGTGAACGTGCGTAATGAAAATCCTGCTTATGCCCGGGCCTTTCTCGACAAGCGACGGTACAAAACCACCCTTCTCTTCAGTGATGAGGAGACAAAACGCGCATACGGAATCACCTCGATTCCCGTGTTGGTGGTGCTTGACCGTGAAGGGATCATCCGATATCGAGAGGATGGTTTCCACTTTGGGCTGCGTGAACGATTGAACTGGTGGACCCAAGATCTGTTGGGGATTGAAACAGGGGCCTAGGTGGCGCGGGTATCATACCCTACGCCAGTCCATGCCTCAGCAGGAACTCCCTTTCACCCAAGATCTCTGCCGGCTTCCCGTCCCCCACGATCTCGCCATCATCGAGTACAACAACTCGTGTGCAGTGTGAGCCGATGAGGTCGAGATCATGAGAGGCGACCAGTTGGGTGGTCGGAAGGGTTCCAAGCAGGGCGATCAGCTCACGACGGCCGCGAGGGTCAAGACCATTGGTCGGTTCATCCAGCACGAGCAGGGAAGGCTGCAACACCAGAATGCTTGCCAAGGCTACACGTTTCTTCTCCCCCAGGCTCAAGTGGTGTGGGTTGCGATGCTCGAAACCTTTCAAACCGACCAGCTCAAGAGCCTCCTGCACCAACGGTTCCAACTCATCTTCGGCGACCCCGTTCTGAAGCGGACCAAACGCGACATCATCGAAGACAGTTGGTGAAAAGAGCTGATCGTCCGGGTTCTGGAAGACAAGACCCACCCTCGCACGGATATCGGGAAGGTTCTTTTTCGACAGTGCCAACCCGGCTATCTCGATGTCGCCCTCGCCACGAAGGATACCGTTCAGATGGAGCAAGAGGGTCGATTTTCCCGCCCCGTTCGCCCCGATGAGTCCGAGACGTTCCCCCACTGATGCCTCGAGATCGATCCCGTGAAGCGCAGGGGTGCCATCCGGATAATGGTACCGGAGATCACGAATCGCGAGGGCGTTCTTCATCGCAATCCCACCTGTATCACCACGAGCAGGATCACAACCACCCCGCTTGTTCCGAAATCCACCCAGGCGAGGGGGGTCCACGGCACCCGCCGTGCGCCGCCACGCCAGCCGCGTGATAACATCGCATGGGAAATACGTTCACTTCGTTCGATGCTGCGAAGAAACAAGACACCGACAAGCCTACCGATCAGCCTCGCCTGGCCGATCCACCTGCCACGATACCCGCGGTTGACCATGCTGTTACGCAGTGTGGTGACATCTTCTACCAACAACAGCAGATAACGGGATGCCATCGCAGTCACCTGGATCAAGAGGACCGGGACACGAATCTGCTCAAAGCCTCGCAGCAGTTCATGAAATTTTGCTGTATGAATCAGCAGGATAACGGAACTGATCGCCAGAAGAGCTTTACAGGCTAACGAGATCAGATGAATCAGTCCGGCCTCGGTGATTGTTCCAATCCAGCCCAAGTCGAGAACCACCGGGGCACGAGAGTTGGATGCTAGGAACGGTGAGGCGAAAAGGACCATTGCGAGAATCGGGAGAATCACTCCCAGGTGAGTCAGAAAATGAGAGACCGGCATCCTCGAAAGAATCAGGAAAAGGACGATCAGGATAAGGTGGATGGCGAAAAGTAGCCAGTGACCGTTGGGTACCAGGACAGCAGAAAGGAGGATGCCGAAAAAGATCAGGATCTTGGATCGTGCATCGAGTTCATGCAGAGGACCATGAAAATCCGGGTCGGTAAGCAAGGAGACATGGGGCATGCTAGGACTTGCCCTCGTCACGTCTCTTCATCAACATCCTCCCCACTCCAAACCCGACTATGAGGGTGGCCATGGTGCCTATCAGCCCGGCGAGTGATGTGGAGATGTGCTCCGATTCGACCCCATCGACACCATAGTCAGGAAGAGGGCTGGAGCTCCAGAGTTCCGCACTTTCCGCGTTCTCGATAAAGCCCTTCTCTTCGGCTACTCGTTCGAGGCCATCCGGGTTAGATGAGGCGAAAGGTGATACTGCGATCCCGATCAGCAGACTGACTACTCCAGCGACAAGGAAGAAACGGAAGGAACGTTTCACAGGCTCCTCCTGAGCATCGTGTTCCGTGGTGCAGCCTGGACCAGGTCGGGACGTGCCGAAATAACAAGCGCCAGCGCTGTCGAGGTGATTAACGCCTCCCCGACACCAATTATCGAGTGAACTCCTGCCATCGCCGGTGCGACTACTGCAAAGGGAATCGTGCCGGACAGCGCAAGCTCAGCAGACGCAAAGAGGGAAGCCAGGACGATCGAGAACCATGCCGCAACTGCACCAGAGGTGAGAAAACCCGTTCGAGTCTTTGGCAACAGGAAGGTGAGGCCAAGAAAGATGGCATAGCCAGCCAACCCACCAACCACTCCCATATTAAAGAGATTCGACCCAAGGGCGAGGATGCCCCCATCGGCGAAGAGCAACGCTTGCAGAACCAACACGACAGTCATCACGATCAAGGCATTCCACGGTCCGAGCAGCAGTGCTGCCAGCAGGGCTCCCATGAAGTGACCACTGGTGCCGGCTGCGACAGGAAAGTTGACCATCTGGGCTGCGAAGATGAAGGCGGCGGTAACACTCAAGAGGGGGACAGTCTGGGCTTCGAGGTTACGGTTGGCGCGGGCAACCGCCACACCGACCAGCGCAGCGCACGCCGCTCCGGTAGACAGATTCACCGTTGCCGAAACAAAACCATCCGGGATGTGCATGCAAACTCCTTCGTCCCAGGAAAGAGGTCAACTCTCAACCTTGCCCAGCGTGCTCGGCGAAAAAGCCGTATGCAGAATGCCTTTCTGCTGACGGACTGCATCGGCGAACTTCTTAATGCCAGATGCTTTCCCCCGCGCAATTATCACTTCCGCGCATAGCTCATGGGTTAAATGCACATGAGTTGTGGCGAGAATGTTATCATGAATCTCGTGCTGCAGGTGGGTGAGACGGCGATTCACATCGCTGGAATGGTGATCGTATACGATGGTAATTGTGCCCAGAACCTCCTGATCCTGCTCCCATTCCCGTTCAACAAGACGGCATCGAATCATATCGCGAATAAACTCGGAACGGTTCTCATTTCGCCCTCCTTCAAGTAGCGAATCGAGACGATCCGAGAGGTCACGGTCCATCGTAATGCTCATCCTCACCAAATCCGACATCTTACCCTCTGTATTACAAAACTCGAATCTGTAATACTAACTGTCTGAAAGGTACTTGTCAGCGGGAGTGGACGCAACGGGTGCAAATCGTAAACCGCTGTAAAAGGGTAAGTAAAGGGAGTCTAACACTGCTCTGAATTGAAAATATGGGTTGATCTTCCACAGCTTTTTCAGCACACTTTCTAGGGCGGGTGACCTCTTTTTCGTACCTTTCAAGTGACACGGATGAGACAAGTCTGTATTTTTTAGTGCAAGCACGAGGCAATCTCCATGCACGAGCTGGGTATTGTTGAACAGTTGGTCCGAATTGCTGTGGATGAGCTGGAAAAAGCGGGGGCAGAAGGACCGGTCAGTTCGGTCAACCTGCGTGTCGGAGTAATGTCCGGTGCCAGCCCGGAAGCCTTGCGAACCGCTTGGGAAGTTGTTGTACCCAACACCAGGCTTAAAGGGGCGGAATTGCTCATCGATGAGCCCCCCGCCACTTGCCGTTGCCTCGAATGTGGAGCAACTTCCGAGGTAGACGGCTACACCTTCGCCTGCCCATCGTGCGACAGTGGCCAGATTGCCATTGAGGGGGGATCGGAGCTGCAGTTGGCATCATTGGAAGTGGAAGATTCCTGAAAGGTGGTCAACATGGAAGTCGTTGTCACTCAAGACATTCTTAAAGCGAATGACTCGATCGCCGAACAGAATTTAGCAGCATTCGACGAAGCCGGTGTCTATACCGTCAACGTCCTCGGTTCCCCCGGGTCCGGCAAAACAACGTTGCTCGAAAAGCTCGCCGAAAAGCTGAACAACCGTGTGAAAGCTGCGGTGATCGAAGGAGATCTGGCAACATCGAAGGATGCGGAACGTATCGAGAAGTTGGGATGGCCGACGATTCAGATTAATACTGGCGGCGGCTGCCATCTTGAAGCAAACATGGTCTCCAGTGCGATGAAAAACCTCCCATTGGACACCTCCAATCTCCTCTTCATCGAGAACGTCGGCAACTTGGTCTGTACCGCCAGCCACAAGCTGGGGGAACGCTTGCGGATTGTCGTACTCAGCGCTACTGAGGGCGACGACAAGGTGTCGAAATATCCCCCGATGTTTCAGAAGACCAACGCGCTGATCATGAACAAAGCCGACCTGCTTCCTTACACCGACTTTGATGTTGACCGGATGGAAGAAGATGCCCGTCGCCTCAACCCCGATGTCGAGATCTTCAAGGTATCAGCGAGAACCGGGGAAGGCATCGCGGAAGTGGCTGATTGGCTGGTCGCCAAGCGTGAGACCTGGTTCGCAAGCCGCTGATGCGGGTCCCGGCATCAAGGAGGCCGGAAAGATGAGTAGTCCAGGCTCGGCAACCCGTTTGAGGATCACCGTCCAGGGCGCGGTGCAGGGGGTCGGTTTTCGCCCCTTTGTTTACCGTCTCGCCCATGAGCTCCATCTTGGCGGACATGTCCTGAACAGTGCGCAGGGTGTCGTCATCGAGCTGGAAGGGGACGAGGAAGAGTTGGAGCTGTTTCGTTCCCGCCTTGACCATGAGAAACCATCCAACGCTGTCCTGCAGTCCATCAACACAGTCGCTTGCGATCCGATTGGCGAGACCACGTTTAAAATTCTGCAAAGTGAAGGTGGTACCAAGACAACACTGATCCTGCCGGACCTTGCCACCTGCCCCGATTGCCTTGTCGATCTGAACGATCCGGAAAACCGACGGTACCGCTACCCATTCACCAATTGCACCAATTGCGGACCGCGATTCAGCATCATCGAGCAGTTGCCCTATGATCGACCCAACACCACCATGAAGGGTTTTACCCTCTGCCCTGCCTGCCGAAAGGAATACACAAATCCGCTAGATCGGCGGTTTCATGCCCAGCCGAATGCTTGCCCTATCTGCGGCCCTCATCTCGAGGTGTGGGACCAGGGGGGCAGTGTTCTTGCCTACCATGACGAAGCACTCTCGCTGGCGATTGACAGATTGCGTCAAGGCGAGATCATTGCGCTGAAAGGGCTGGGTGGATTCCAACTAATGGTGGATGCCCGGGATGATGTTGCAGTGCGTGAACTGCGTAGACGGAAACAGCGCGAGGAAAAACCTTTCGCGGTGATGGTTCCATCCCTTGAGGCAGCACGTGACGTTGTTGAGATTTCAGATGCTGCCGCTGAGGTGTTGTGCAGCCAGGCAGCACCGATTGTTCTACTCGACAAGGTTAAATCGGATGCCTCTATCCGAATTTCCGATTACGTTGCCCCCGGCAACCCTCGTCTTGGGGTCATGCTACCAACAACCCCTTTGCATCACCTTGTAATGCAGGGACTTGGCTTCCCGGTTGTTGCAACAAGCGGCAACCTGACAGACGAACCAATCTGCATCGATGAAGAAGAAGCAATCCGTCGACTCGGAGGTATCAGCAGCACGTTCCTCGTGCACAACCGACCGATTGTCCGTCCGGTCGATGATTCCGTCGTTCAGCTTGTTGATGGTGAGCCACAGATCCTGCGTCGAGCCCGTGGTTATGCACCCCTTCCCATCCAACTTTCCAACCCAGCCCCCACCTTACTCGCAGTAGGTGGGCATCTGAAGAACAGTGTGGCGCTGTCGGTAGGGAACAACATCTTTATCAGCCAGCACATCGGCGACCTTGAGAACGATCTATCCTACGATTCATTCCGTGAGGTGATCGGCCAGTTCGAAGGGCTTTATGAATCACCCCCGGAACGAATTATCCACGACTTACACCCGGACTACCTTTCGACCCGATTCGCCCAGCAGCAGGGAGTCGAAACGACCAGCATGCAGCATCACCTCGCACATGTTTACGCATGCATGGGTGAGCACCAGGGGACAGAACCGGTGCTCGGTTTGTCCTGGGATGGAACCGGATTCGGGCCGGATGGAACCGTTTGGGGTGGTGAGTGTTTGCTCGTAGAAGGGGCATCTTGGCAGCGATTTGCCGCGCTTCGTCCCTTCCCTTTGCCAGGGGGAGAACGAGCGGTTCGCGAGCCAAGACGATCAGCTCTTGGACTTCTTTATGAGTTACTTGGCCCTGCCGTGTTCGATTATCATGCCCTTAAAGGGTGGGATCGCAGCGGCGACCGCCGTGAGCTGGACCTGCTGAAAACCGTCTTGGCGAACAGGGTTAATACACCCAGAACCAGTAGTATGGGCCGTCTTTTTGATGCCATCGCTTCCATGCTCGATGTGCGTCAGGTGATGAGCTTTGAGGGGCAGGCTGCGATGGAATTGGAGTGGGTGATCGGTGATGTACCACCGGTTGAAACCTCCCCCATGCCCCTGATAAAAGCAGATCCCGGGGAATACTCGCCCGAGTGGTGGATCGATTGGCAACCGTGGGTCAAGACATTAATCTGCGAGACAGATCACCGCAACGTCGAGAAGCTATCCAATCTCTTCCACAGTACTCTTGCGGAAACAACGGTTGAGATCGCTCGTAAAGCCGGGGTTAAACATGTCGTCCTGACCGGCGGCTGCTTCCAAAACCGTACCTTGTCAGAACGAAGTGCAGCATTGCTGCGTAGCGCTGGATTTATCCCCCTGATCCATCGCCAGGTTCCCCCGAACGATGGCGGGATCGCTTTCGGCCAGCTCATTGGAGCTCTGGGCGGAGAAGTGTAGCGGAGGTTCCCATGTGTTTAGCCGTACCAGGAAAAATTATGACGGTCACTGGTGAAGGACCCTTGAACCGCACCGGCAAAGTCGAGTTTGGTGGTGTGTTGCGTGATGTCAACCTTGCATACGTACCTGAAGCAGACACAGGCGATTGGGTCTTGATCCACGCCGGGTTTGCAATCAGCACCGTGGACGAGGAGGAAGCAGCGCTTACTCTTGAGGAGATGAAGCGTCTCGCCGATGTCGGTGGCGGATTGATCGGGGACGAGAGTGACCGTGAAGACGGACCTGTATCATGAAGCATGTCGAGGAATACCGTGACCCGGAGGCTGTCCTCGCCCTCGCGAAGGAGATCAAACGGATCACGACGAAGCCCTGGACGATCATGGAAATCTGTGGGGGGCAGACTCATTCGATCGTTCGCTTCGGAATAGATGAATTGCTACCTGACGAGATCACCCTGGTCCATGGCCCCGGCTGCCCGGTCTGCGTTACCGGTGTTGGCTTGATCGACAAGGCGATTGAACTGGCACGTAATCCTGAGCTCATTTTCTGCTCCTTTGGTGATATGATGCGTGTCCCTGGCAGCGACGTCGACCTGCTGGCAGTTAAGGCAGAAGGCGGAGATGTCCGGATGGTCTACTCCCCAATGGACGCCCTCCAGATCGCCGAAGACAATCCGGACAAGGAGGTCCTCTTTTTCGCGGTCGGATTTGAGACGACCGCTCCAGCCACCGCGATGACGGTTGCTCAAGCGAAGGAAAAAGGGATCCACAACTTCTCCCTGCTGGTTGCCCACGTGCTGGTTCCACCAGCAATGGAGGCGATTCTTTCCATGCCGGGTACCCAAGTACAGGGTTTCCTCGCCGCAGGACATGTCTGTGCGGTGACAGGCTACGAGGAGTACCACCCGATCTCGGAAAAGTATGCTATCCCGATTGTGGTCACCGGGTTCGAACCTGTGGATATTTTGCAGGGTATGCTCTACACGATCCGTCAGTTGGAGGCGGGTCGCAACGAAGTCGAAAACACGTACAGCCGAATCGTGCGCCCCGAAGGCAACCTGGCAGCGATGAAGCTGATTGGTTCGGTATTCGACGTTGTAGACCGCAGTTGGCGAGGCATTGGTGAAATCGCTGCCAGTGGATGGGGGTTACGTGAGGAGTACCACTCCTTCGATGCCGAACGCAAATTCAACCTTGGGCAACAGGTGGCAAAGGAAAACCCGATCTGCCTCTCCGGCCAGATTTTGCAGGGTATTACCAAACCGCACGAGTGCCCCGCGTTCGGTACTCTCTGTACCCCGGAGCACCCGCTCGGCGCCACCATGGTTTCATCCGAGGGTGCCTGCGCCGCGTACTACAAGTACCGCCGGCAAACGAGTACAACCGCGTGAGGGATTTCGATGAGTGACACTCCGCAGGCTGGCATTCTTTCCTGCCCGCTGCCTTTGCAGAACTACCCACGTGTCTTGCTCGCACACGGCGGCGGCGGTACGCTGATGCACACGCTGATCCAGAACATATTCGCGGAAACCTTTCGCAGCGAACAGCAAGAGGCGGATCACGATGCAGCCCGTCTCGACCTTGAAGGCGGCACAATCGCGTTTACCACGGACTCTTTTGTCGTCCACCCCCTCTTCTTTCCCGGTGGTGACATCGGATCGCTGGCTGTCCACGGAACCGTCAATGACCTCTGCATGGCAGGCGCCACTCCGCGTTACCTGAGCTGCGGCTTCATCATCGAGGAAGGTCTCGAGATGGAAACGCTCTATGCCGTCGCCAAGTCGATGAAAGCTGCGGCGGACGAAGCCGGAGTCCAGATCGTTACTGGCGATACAAAGGTCGTGGATCGAGGCAAAGGCGACGGGATTTTTATCAACACGGCTGGCGTGGGAGTCATTCCTGATGGACGACGTATCGCGCCTGACCTGGTGCGTCCCGGTGATGCAATCCTGGTGAATGGCGATTTGGGCCGTCACGGCATGGCAATCATGGCAGCCCGAGAATCCCTCGGTTTCGAGGCGACAATCACAAGTGACTCGGCGGCGTTAAACAGTCTGATCGGCGAATTGATGGATTCCGGGATCGAGATCCACTGCATGCGCGATCTGACACGAGGCGGGTTGGTCAGCGCACTCAACGAAATCGCTGGCAGCGCCAAGCGTTCCATCGAAGTTCAGGAAGCAGGCATCCGTGTCCAGCCAGATGTCGCGGCACTGGCCGAGGTACTCGGGATTGATCCGATGTATGTCGCCAACGAGGGCCGTTTCGCCCTCTTCCTGCCCGATGCCGACGTTGACAAGGCGCTTGCCATCATGAACAAGCACCCGAAGGGCGAAGGATCGGTAAGGGTTGGTACGGTGCTTGAGGATGGCGAAGGGCGTGTCTCGCTCAAAAGCCGCTTCGGACCCTCACGCATCCTGCCGATGATCAGCGGCGAGCAACTCCCACGGATATGCTAACCGCTCTCCATCCCCCAACCTGACTCTTGCTGGGAGAACGAAGAGCGGTATCCTTTAGAAAACATGACTGAATGATACAAGCGGCTGTATTACTCATCCGCACTCATCACCTTGTGTTCATGTCCATGTTCTTCACCCTTTTCTGCCTTCATGAGGGCCATTTTACAAAAGGGGCATTCTGTTGCTTCGGTAGAACCTGCGACAGCTAGTGAACAATGGGCACAGCCAACCGGTTTTGTTTCCCTGAATGCCTCAACAGCCTCCTTGGACATGGCAATCATCTCCATCGAGCATCCTGCAGCCGTACATGTTCGATGCTCCATGTTTGTCACCATCGAGGGATGATGTGAGCAGGCATAGAGCGTATCAGCACTGTATACCCAAGCAAGGCTGCCTTTTTCTATCTCCCCATTCATAGGCTTCATTGGCGTTGGTTCTTCAGCGAAACTCGCCATTGCCGCAACAATGGTTCCCAGAACAGCAGCGACGAGAAGGTTTTTTATCAGCATCATGGTCTATCCTTTCGTATCAGTTTGGTCCTGTTCAACTGTATCTGAGCCAAAGCCAGTCGTTCATGGCTTTCGAGAATGATCTAGGCTGCATCCAGCAGTGTAAAGATGTTGTTCAGGGATTCTGCAAAACTTGGGTGCGTAAAAACAGCATCGCGTAAAGTTGTGTAGGGTAAGTTTCCCATCATGGCAACCTGAACAGTTGACATCAGCTCACCACCTTCTGCACCAACAACAGCAAAACCGAGGATATGCCCCGTTTCCTTATGCACGATAACTTTCATCAATCCGCGTGCTTCATCCCTTTCCAAGGCCATCGCGACATGGCTCATCTTCATTCGCTGTATCCGAACAGGGAGGTTGCTGGCAAGTGCTTCTCGTTCACTGATACCAACCCTCGCCAGTTGTGGATCAATGAAGACGGTATATGGCAGTACGCGATCGTTTGTTGTCCTTCGGCCACCCTCGAGCAGATTGCTCCTTAGGATCCGGTAGTCATCGTAGGCGATATGCGTAAAGGCTGGCCCGCCCTTAACATCGCCCAATGCATAGACACCAGCAACGCTCGTTTCGAGTTGCTCATTCACCCTAATCGCACCGCGAGAATCGGTCACGATACCTGCTGATGGCAGATCAAGCTCCTTTGTGTTCGGAGTTCGTCCAACCGCCACAAGCAGATGGCTTCCCTCGACAAAATGGTTTATTCCATCCTTGACAAATAATACCCGAATGCCCCCTTCGTCAGATTGTTCCACCGCCTTTACATCGCTATTTAGCCGCACGTCGAGACCATCTTCTCGTAAAATGCTGGTCACTTCCTCGGCAATATCTTCGTCTTCCCGCATAAGGAGTTGGGAGCCACGCTGTAAAATCACAACTTCACTGCCAAAGCGACGGAACATTTGACCGAATTCCAAACCGATGTATCCTCCACCCAAAACAACCAATCGTTCAGGAACCTCCTCTAGCTCCATAATCGATGTTGAATCGAGGTAGCGAATCTTGTTCAGGCCGGGAATCGGGGGGATTAATGTCTTGTTACCCGTATTGATGAAAATCCGCTTAGCAACGAGTTCGCGGATCGAACCATCTTGCAACTCAATTTGAAGCGTACGCGCCTCGAGGAATCGAGCAGTACCTCGGATCAGCTCTAGGTTTTTCGTCGTTTCTAGACTCTTCTTCCCACCCGCACTGAAGCTGTGTACGATAGCCCGTTTCCTCGCCCGTACCTGTTCCATACTGACAGTCACATCACCTGTCTTCACGCCGAACTCAGCACCACGCCTGGCAAGCCACGCATTTCGAGCGCTGGCCACCATGGTTTTAGTGGGAGTACATCCGACATTGACACATGTCCCACCTACAGCTCCTTTTTCGATGATCGCTGTGTGTCGACCTTTACCTGCCAACTCTATCGCCAATGGTTTTCCGGCTTGACCTGTCCCAATGACGATGTCATCAAAATGTTCGCGTTCCATAGTGGAACTCCTGTGGCTAGACTGTGTTGATCCGGGAATCCCCTGAAAAATGGGTCAGGGGATTCCCCAGATTTGCTCTTAAGGTTTTGGCAATTTTGGCGCGTGCTAACGTTCAAGCTATGCGACTGCAGTACCCTTTTCGACTAACGTGTGTTCACCGCAATCCATACCCTCCAGGCAAGGGAGCGGCGTGTAAATCAATCCAACTACCGCACCATAGAGAAGGTGACCAACAAGACTTCCTGCCGCCATCATGACTGAACCACTAAATAATGGCGCACCCATCATAGGCATCACAATGATCTGGGCCATTAGCCAAGGGATCAGGCCAAACAGGGAACCTTTCAGCCAGCCAGTAATCGAACCACGGGTTGCCCAGAGTATCGCGTACAGAAATGCGAGTGTCGTACCAATCATGAAGTGAGCCAACCAGCCGACAAATAGGGGAACGTGCATGAATCCAGCCAGCATCCCTGGAACATTCATCTTTGGCATGCCCATCATGGGAGCTAATTTCATCATCACAGTCATGACAGCGGTTCCTGCGAAACCGGCAAGCAAAGCAGAGATAAGATTAAAACGTTTCACGATGTCCTCCTTTAGGGAAATGTTTGACAATCTGTACGCTGACAGAGTAGCCAACAACAAGGAGAACTTCTGTGAACTGGTTTACAATTCCAGACTCCGACGGGGATCTCATTTCGCAGACAAGAGATAGCCGACCATCGAAATCAGAAATACCAGGGTGGAACGAAAAAGGTCAGCAGGAAGGAACATAGTTTTGAGGTCTACCAGATGCTGAAAGAGGGAGACTACAGTAGCTCCGTGGTAAGCGAATATCAGGCTTGGAACCCTTTCCCATGGCTCATGGCTTCCAGTCGACGAATATCACGTATGATCAGCTTTCTTCCATCCTTACCGATCAGCCCCTCTACTTCCATTCGTCCAAGAACATTAGTGACCATCTCACGAGTCGCTCCAACCAAGTTTCCCAGTTCCTGATGAGTTAGAGGCATTGTGATTAGACGACCATTTTTAATTTCTATAGAATCAGAAAGGCTGAGTTGGTAGAGTAGCTTCGCCAATCTTGAAGGGACATCGAGGAAGAGCATGTCGTAGACAGCCGTTTCAATTTTTCGAAGGCGTAGGCCCAACAGCTTGTTGACCGAAAGGATCAAATCCTTGTTCCTCCTTGCAAAATCATTAAATCCAGTCCGGGATATTCGGCAAAGGTAACTGTTCTTCAGGGTGATCGCTTCCATACTGGAACGCTGAGACTCATCCTGTGATAATTCACCGAAGACTTCCCCCGGCTTCAGCAAAGCTACCGTAGCAGACTTTCCACTCTCTGCCGTCATTGACAGTTTGACCAATCCCTTTTTCAGGAAGTAAACCCATTCAGTAGGATCACCAGGGAGATAGACCGGATCCTTCCGACGAATCCAGTCCGTGTTGACCATATCCTGTAAACGTTTCAGTTCCTCATCTGAAAGCGCTTGCAACAGGTTAAAGTTTTTCAAATGCCAGTAGGTTTCGGAATCCATATTCCAATCATCCGCTGTTGTTGCATGCAAGTATACTCGCAGAATGGGACAGGTCCAGACAGTCTGCAAGTCGATCTAAAGAAAAAATGAGGTAAGGCTGGCTTAGGCGGGGCGTGAAACCCGGAAAGAAGACCGCCCGTACCTCCCTACCTTCCAGCGAAATTTAACTCCAGCGCCCATGCCCCAGCGGGGGTCAGCTCACGCAGGGCCTTCATGTCGATCTCGCCCAGTGCAACCGTTGTTCGGAAACCACCCGGTATCACTTCGCTCGAAAACCGCAGCTCCACCCCATCCAACTCAGTGCTCAAACAATGAGTCGGGGATACATAGGTTGCCTTCGCTTCACGATCCTGCGCGATGAACTGAACTGCAGCGCGAAGCGTGATTCCATCCTCTTCCAAACGTAGAGAACGGACCATCCCATCGATCGATTCGAGATAAGGTTCAGTGGGTGGTCCAAGTTCCACATCGATGCTGCCCGGGGTACCGTAAATCACAAGTGCATGGGCTGGCTGGCCGTTCCAGAGTATCTTGGATGCGGTTTTCCCCTCACCACGATAGCTCACTTTGGTCAGCCCATCGGTCGTCACCTCAAACCCACCATTTTGCAACACTTTTGGCAGGTCAGTTGAAAGTGCCAGGTTCCAGGGTGTTTCTCGCAAGCCAGCCAGCGCATAGAGACAATGGATGTACCAGCCGCCATGCCAAAGGAAGGTCGGCTTTTCGATACGGCCATATTCGGGGGCGCTGGCATCCGTATGACGGAACTCGTAGAAGGCAGGTAAACCATTTGGGCTCGCCGCAATCCCGGCAAGGGTGAGGTATCTCCTGAGGGTCGTCAGTGCGTCATCTGGACGATTTACCGCCAATTGCGCAAGGGCATACCAGGCATTGCCTTGCGGCCAGACCGCACCATTCATATAGAGCCAGGGACCACCCGCCTCAGGTCCATTGAAGCGATACTCTTTCTCGAGCAAGTGAAAATCAGGCGGCATGGCATTCCGGATGCCTAGCTGCTCGTCCAATAGCACATCAGCTGCGGTATCTACCAGACGATTTGCTTTGGCACTGTCGAGCAACCCGTAGGCAACCGCAAGCAGGGACCCCGAGTAGAGGTGGTGGTCGATGGTGTCCTCGATGGTGTTCATCAGGTAGCCGTTTTCCTCGCTCCACAGCTTGTTCGCGAGATCGTGACGAATGGCGGACAACCGACGCTTCGGTGGGGAGATGGGTTCTCCCAGCATGAACTGGATCGCCTCAAACTCCTGTTCCGCTCGAACCAGGTGACTCGTCAAATAGGCACGAGCGCCTGGAACGGTTCCCAGGTCCCACCAGTCAGGACGGATGCCATAGGCGAGGTTATCCTCACTGCCAAGCTGGGATTCAATCGCACGGTGGCTCGCTTCGAGAAGTGGAACCATCGACCTGATCAGCTCAGGATCACCTCCATGACGTAAGAAGCTCGCAGCCAACTGGATGAACCAGAAATGATTCCAGCTGTCGTGCTGGCAAAATTCGGTCACATAACGGTCATCTTTCCAGTAGTAGGCATGTGCCAGCAAGGTGTCACTGCTGATCTTTTGCAGGAAGCGCAGGTCCTTTTCGACACGTTCGACATCGTAACGGACAACCCCCAAGTCGGTCACCAGCACATCATGAGCGAAGTAGAAATTGTATTGAGCCGGGCATGGCATGGGGACAATCTCGCCATCGAGATAATGCTGGGTTGCTTCGATCACCCCACGTGACCAGTAAAGGGTTTCGATCAGGTCCGGATCACTCAAGAAGAAGGTCTGAGAATAGCTTTCCCTGCGATGCAGGTAAGCTGGATCATGAGTCGCAACTCGACTGATCCTCGCCGCGTACTCTTCCCGATCCTCCTCCCACCCCTCAAACCAATCACGTCGATAGAGGTCCATCCATTCCTGAATATCAGTACCGATAAGCAGACTGGTTGACAGGGTATCTCCGGGGGCAATCTCTCGTTCGAGCCAACCCTGAACGGGACGACCCTCCCCGTACGAGAAGACAAATCCATCTCCCCCAACCCGTCGCTCCAGGTCCGCGACCATCAGGACCGCATACCCAGCTTCATCGCTTCTGTAGGGGAGATAAACATCGCGGCTCATCGGCACATGATCGACACGGTAATCCGGCATGACGGACGCATAGGTATGGCTGGTCTTAAGTGTAGGGTCAAAGGAAAGATCCAAACGGATAGACTGGGTGTCCGGCTTCGTGTTGACCAGCCGGATAGATAGTTCCATGAAGGGAAGTGAATCGCCAAAGGCATAGGACACGTCCATTGGCAGTCCTGCCGCAACACCGTTAAATCGTGCATCGGCTGGGGTCCAGGTGTAGTCAAATGCGAGAGTATCCAGCAGACTTGTCACGGATTCGCCACTACCTTCACGTGCAACTTCAAGATGCAGTGCGACAAACTGATCCCGCTTCCAGTAGTCCGTGCTCGGGTCAAGACTGTTGGCGACAGGTTTGTAGAAGGAAACTCGAGAGGGTACCGCTCGCGACCGATGAAACTCCGCCCCGATGTATGGTCCTCCGATTTCCAGAGTACCATTGTCCCCAGAATAAGAGTGGGCAAACTGAGGATCACGCTTCTGCGGAGCCTTGATTGTGCAGGAGCTGGCAACGAGGGAGGCTGAAAGCAGGAGAATAAACCGGAAAACCATGAATGAACGTTTCATGCTACTCCCCACTGGTGAACAATCCCTGCGACCAAAAAAATGGCCCCGTCAGGATTAGTGACGGGGCCTTCCAACTATTCTTCATGCTGCCCTTTTGCGCGTGCATCGAGGGCAACCCTGAGGCCTTGAACACCCGCCTCCAGCGGGCTACGTAGCTGATGGCTCGAATCGCTGATGGCCAGGATGATATCGTTCATCATGGCCCGCAGGCTGTCTGCATAAACCTTCAACTTGGCGTCCTCCAGACGGAACCGTCCAGTCGTCCTAGAGGTCGCCTCGTAGGGCCGTCCCCCGCAAAGGACACGAAGCCGACGACCACCATGAAGTGGTTGTCGTGCATCGGACTGGTAGTTCGGCAGCCGATAAAGTTCTTGTTCGGTTTCCGGGGCGGCGAGCGCATGAGCCCAACCTTCGGTTGGAATCCAACCATACAGCTCAAACTCGGCGGCATCAAACAAGAGTCGAATGGTGGTTCGCTCAAAAATGGCAGGGCGTGCGAACTCGTGGTAATGACTGGCGATCAGGCCATCCTCATACTCAACCAATGCCATTACCTGGTCTTGCTGTTGCTCGTTACGATTGCTGGCCGCACCCTGCACACGTCGCACCGGTGAACCGGCGAGCTGATCGACGATATCAAGGAAATGAACTGAGTGTTCAACCAGAATGCCACCGGAAATCGCTTCATTCCAGAACCAGTGGTTTGGAGGAAGGGTTTCATCCTGCGCGTAGTTTTCGACCACCGCGCGACGCAGGGGACCGAACATTTTGTTGCCAGCCCACTCGGTGATTTGTTCAATGATGGGATTGAAGCGAAGCATATAGTTGACCGCGGCCACTTTACCGGTCCGTTCCCGTGCTTCAACAATCGCTTTTGCATCCTCGACCGTAGTCGCCAGGGGCTTTTCGACCAAGACATGATTGCCTGCTTCCATCGCGGCGATAGCGAGTTCTGCATGGGTGGATGGGGGAGTGCAGATAGACACGATCTCCACCTCGTCCTGCTGGATCATCTCCCGCCAGTCGGTGAAGAATTGGACTTCACCACCCGGGTTGCGATCAGGGTTCTCGTCCGCAACGGCAACAACCCGCGCATTGTCCATCCGGTTCCACTGTTCGTGGAGAAAACGGCCAAATCCGCCATACCCGATGATGCCGATTCCCTTTTTCATACGTCCTCCAAATGCTGACAGCCCGCCCTGATCACTGGTCCAACCTGCTTATCTTCTTGTGTGTCGTGCACGGCCATCGTAGCTTCCACGAAAGATGACAACAAATCCCTGGTAACGCGATGAAATTCCGCCTCAAACCTGCATCGGCTGCCTGTTTTCTTCCTCTGCTTTTCGCCTTTGCAGGGTGTGGCAACCAAGATGAGAAAAAGGCTACCTACTCCCCCGATGATCCAGCTCTCGCCTGGGTTGCGGATGATACAATCCGCATGTCAGAATTCAGCAATCGCTTCCGCAGCACGCCTCATGTGGGGCAGGGTCTTTCTGCTGCGGAAGGCTACCTTCAGGCCATGCTCACAGAAAAGCTGCTGGCCGAGATGACCCGTGAAGAAGGTATGGCTTCTGCGCCGGGAATCAAGGATCTAGTCGATCAGCTGCATCGTGAGGCGGTGGTCGAAGCCTACCTCGAGCGTGAGCTCGCCACTCTGCCCCCTGTCGGCGATTCCCTGATTCGTGTCCACCTCGACCGACTTGATCAGGATCTCTTGTTGAATGCCTGGATATTCCCTGATACTCTCAACGCTGCCGAGGCATTCCATAAATCAGCCCAGAGTATCCCGTTCAGCCATGTTTCAAATCCATCGCCAAACGGTGTCCGTTTCATCGAACATCAAGCGCTCAGCTACAACCAATCTTCACCCCTTTTTGAACAACATTGCTACAACCTTCGCCCGGGCGAAGTCGGCATACCGCTCTTTCTCGATGGATCATGGTGGCTCGTGCAGAAAGTGGAGTCCAGAAGATCAGCCGCTGCCGACTCGCTCCGTTTGTCGGACAAGGTGAACAACGTGCGAGGAGTAATCGAGAAACGGCAGCGTCAGGCCCTCCAGGATGCGTTGGTTGCCCGGGCTATGCGAGGACGATCTATTGACATTGAAGAGGCCCCCTTCTTTACTCTCACTCAGGAACTTAGAGCGCTACTTCCATCCACCTCACAGGATGATGCCCCTCTAACTGCCCAATTTAATCTTGCTATCCCCGCAGCAGAAATGGCCGAGGGTTCGCTTCATGCCGATGACCGTCCCCTCGTTCACCTTTCAGGGTTCGATATTGATATGTGGACAGTTGGGGAGGTCGTCACAAAACTTGCTGTCTCACCACGCCCCCTGGTCAATGCACCCGAACCAGTGCTGGCGAGACGACTCCGCAACGAGATTCTCTTCCTCGCCGAATTTGAAACACTTTACCAGGTTGCTGCAAAATCCGATGTTGTTCAATCTGCCACGGTCGAACGTGAGTCAGCCATGTGGCGAGACCACATTCAAGCTCAGGCCGGACTGCGTCTGCTGGCACGAAGAGTCGGAACCGTCCTCCCCTTTGACACCCCGGAAAAGTGGGATGATGCGAGCATGGCGAAAACGGACACCCTCATTGTCAACCTGCTGTCCAGCTATGGCGATTCGCTCGGTATAGGGATCAACAGGTCGCTCCTGACCCGTGTCCCAACGAGCGAACAACCAGTCATCCTGCGAAAAACCCACTTTCCGAACCGTCCCATGGCACCCATGCCCGTCGGGTACCGTTGGGGTGTTCTATGGAGCCAGATCGAGGATTAAATTGTCCAGGCAGTCACGATCTGGATCGCTTCCGGTTCTCCTGTCTGCACGTTTCTTGTCCCTATCCAACGCTCCTCGCCAGGCAAAAGGTCAATCGAGTTGTCATCGAAAAAGATGTCGGGATTATCGGGACAGCTGAGCCAGATCGCCGGCATGAAGGATCGTGCCTTAACTCGTACACCCGGAGCATCGTGTCGATTTTCGACGATCACGGACAAACCTGATCCATCCAGGTCGAGATGTTTGGGCGGATTCAGTGTGTAGGTCGAACGGATCGGGGTTTCATAGGCCCCCTGGGCATCTGCAACAATCACCTGGGTACGGGGATTATTGATCCACTGATCCGCTTGAATCGTATCGACTAGCAGCACATCCCCCGCTGGGACATGCGGCAGGTGGTGTTCTTCCTTAACCACTTCCCCATCAAAACCGATGCACTTGACAGAAACAGGATCGGTCCACTCCTCGGTGGTGTCGTTCATCGCCCACAACTCGAGAAGGTCGCCATTGCGCAGGAGTGTCAGGCCACGCGGAGTAAAGGCACGCTGTACCTGGTAGAAAGAGGCTTTGGGACGAAGGCGATAATCGATCAGCGCCCAGGAAGCTACCTGCCAGCAATCGTTGAGCTGCCAGATGATTCCACCCATGGTCCTCGGGCGACGACGGCGCCAGTGTTCCAGCGCCTTGCGTAATGCCGATCCCTGCACTTCCTGGCTCAAACGGACGAAACGATCCATCTCCTCGGTGATACGGTGACGGGCTGCCAGGAACCGCTGCAACCGTTCTGGACCTTCAATCTGTTTGTTGTGCCATTCAACTGTTTCACTCTGCGGAAACCACTCTTCCTTTGGAACCACTTCACGCAGGGTTTCGATATCCGGTGGTGCCTGGAAGCCAAATTCGCTGATGAAACGCCCCTCTTCACTGAGGTAGGCATCTTCTGATCCCCATCCCGACCAGACGGACCAGACATGACGGTCGCCACCGTCCACACTGTTTGGTTCGCTGCCGCCATCGGGGCTCGATTGCCAGTAAAAAGCTCCCGGCACCATTCGGTTGACAACTTCCGGCAGCACACCCTTCCAGATAACTTCGCCGAGGTAGCGAACTCCCCACTCTCTTTGGAAACGGACCGCATCTCGTTCGATCTCGTTGTTTCCGCACCAGAGGACGATGGAAGGATGATGGTTAAGCTGTGCAACAGCTTGCTCCGCCTCTTTGCGGGCAGCCATCAGGAACTCGGGGGTGTCCGGGTAGAAGGCGCAGGCATAGGGGAAGTCCTGCCAGAGCATGATTCCCTGACGGTCTACGGCACGGTAAAAGGCGGGATCCTCATACATCCCGCCGCCCCAGACGCGCAACAGGTTCATGTTGGATTCAACAGCGAGTGCAACTTGACGTTCGTACTGCGCCGCATCGGCCCGTGGTAGGAAAGAGTCAGTTGGAATCCAATTGGCACCCTTCACAAAGATGTTGCGCCCATTCAGACGAAGAAAGAAGCTTTCGCCCCAGGCATCCTTCTGCTGGACCCATTCTACCGTCCGTAAGCCAACTTCATCGGCTGCCTCGTGTACAATTTTCCCGTTCACCGAGAGGGATAGTTCGAGATCGTACAAGACAGGATCACCCTGCCCGGCAGGCCACCAGAGCTTCGGATCGGATAGCTCCAGCTGCAAGCTCACTGTCGCTTCACCCGGTGAATTCGCTTCGACAATCGCTTCGGCTGTTGCTTCCGATGTTCCATGCTTCAGCTTCGCTGCCAAGGTGCCCTTCCCAGCCTTCTCCAATTGGACAACACACTGGACTGTCAGCAGTCCTTTTTTTCCCTGCTGCACGTATTGCGTGTTGTACCAGGCTATCCGTCCAGCGGTCCATTTTTGTAGGTAGACCGGACGATAGAGACCGGACGAGGGCAGGATGGGGCCCCAATCCCAGCCATAGCTGCATTGCTCTTTACGTACCCAGCCACGGTCATCATCCAGCGAGCTGGGTGCCGGTCCGCCTACAGCTTTTCGCTGACGCATCACCTCCATCGGGGATGCAATCCGCACTTCAAGAGTGTGTTCTCCAGCTTTGATGTTTTGCGGCAGGTCGAAACGCTGGGCGACAAACATGTTGTCCACAGAGGCGAGAAGATTGCCATCCAGCAGGATATCTGCGACTGTATCAATCCCTTCGAAGACGAGCTGCAAACGGTCCCCTGTTGCTGTGGGGCATTCCCCATCCTCGATGGTGAAGGTTGTTGTCCATGACCAGTCCTGCTCCGCGACCCAGCCGACCTTCTTCTCGTTCATTTCAACGAAGGGATCTTGTATCAGGTTTGCTTCCATCAAGTCGAGGTGGATACAGCCCGGTACCTGCGCCGGCAACTTCGGAATAGAAACCGGGACTTGCTCGCTACGATCCGTCTCGATCAAGGAAACAGTCCAACCCTCATGAAGGTTTCGTTTGTCATGGGAATCGTGTAAAAAACTGTTAAGAGGCACGTGCAGCCTCCCTCGTTAAACACCCCGCTCTATCGGCGGGGTGTGGGTTTTTCGTTGATGAAATGCATTGTCCAGGCGATATCACCGAGCTCAGACCACC
Organism: bacterium; assembly: GCA_020444265.1. Lineage (GTDB taxonomy): Bacteria > Electryoneota > Electryoneia > Electryoneales > Electryoneaceae > JAHLLH01. The sequence goes on along the minus strand of JAHLLH010000003.1, from coordinate 138,819 downwards.
ATACTCTCTTAGAACCTTACTCCCAGCGAGTAACGGAGTACGTTGTCCAGTCGTCCAAAGTCGGCATAGGCCATATCGGCAACGAAGATAACATTGCCCGGCATCCGGTAGTGCAGTCCCGCTCCCAGGGTAAGCCCCTGTTCACTGTCTTCGAGGAAGAGGGTCCGGTAGCCACCACGCAGGAAGACGAAGTCCCGGAACGACCATTCGGCACCGACATTGAGATACTCGTAGTTGTCGTTCGGATGGACAGCATCCAAAGCGAGCAGGAGACGGCTGTTCACCCCTTGCCAGACATTTGATGCCAAGCCAACACGGAAGAGCAACGGCAGCGACCAGGTATCTGTCTTCAAGTCAGCCAGAATATCACCATTGTTTCCCGGGTTGTTCGGGGCGATATCGTGGGTTACCTGCGTGTCACGACCCGTCATCTGCATATCTGGCCCGAAATTGCTGACCGACATGCCGAGATTGACCCCGTTGTAGAACGGCATTTTAAACAAGAGGCCAAGGTCAGCGGCGATCGCACTGGCGGACGAGTTCCAGATAGCTTGACGGATGTACTTCCCATTGGCACCAACAGACAGACGGTCTGTCAACTGCCAACCATAGCTGAGTCCGAAGGCGACATCCGACGCACGGAAGAGCTCACCCGTGCCCTCAGGCATCTCAATGGTCCGTACCTGCATTTCATCCATGGTAAGGGAGGTCAGGAAACCTCCGAAGGTCATGCCGTTGCCCATCGGGAAAGATGCAGCAACGTTATCGAAGCTGATACCAGCAATCCAGGAGGTGTGTACGAATCCGATTTCCCCCTGGATAAGCTGGGGGGTACCGGCTGGATTCCAGTAAATGGCGGATACATCATCCGCAACCCCGACGAAGGCACCACCCATCCCGATCGCCCGTGCCCCAACACCGATCTCGAGAAAGGGTGCAGCGGTGGTACCCACCTTGGAAACGTTGCTGACAAATTGAGCGTTGGCCGGTCCTGCCGTAATCAGAAGCAGGAGGAGGGTCAGCAGACCAGCCATGAATCTGGATATAGCGCGCATGGTTCTACCTCCTACTTGATGATGGCGAATCTGCCGACCTTTTCACCCACACCGGGTGCATCTACATGGAAAACGTAGACCCCGTAGGCGATGTCCATCCCATCCTTCGAGACGAGATCCCAGGACTCACTACCATCTGTCACCGGGGAATCATGCTCGAGGGTGTCCACAAGGAAGCCGGAGATGGTATAAATCCGGATCGTACATTTCTTCGGCAGATGAATGAAGTCAATCTTATGCGGCCCACGTCCCTTGGTGAAGTTCACCTTCGGCTCCCAGGATGCGGTCACCACATATGGGTTGGGTACGACAGCAACTCGTTTCAGATCTTCTTTTTGCCGTCCTGAATCGAGGTAGCCTTTGTGGACGACGAATCGGTAGCTGTCACGCGCTGAGAATGGCATGCTCGGCACCCAGCCGACCATATCCCCTTCACGTGGCATGATCTTTTCGACAAAGGTTGTGTCGAACAGCGTATCTGCCCCCGCAAAGGTGGTATCAATGATGTTGGGTGGTGCTTCCATGATGAAGGTATTTGCAACACGGGTCAGCGAACCAACCGGCAGCTTCGGTGCGATATAGGCACGTGTTACTACCGTATCCCCATCCTCGATCGCAGTTTCTTCCTTGTAGAGGAAGTCGCTCTTTTCACCAAGACTAAGGTTCCAGACCTCGAAATTAACTTCGGTTTCTGGGAAAGATCCAAGCGCACTGGTCGAAGTATCCGCGACATCATCAAACCAGCGGATTTCATACTGGTAAGGCGCGACAACAGTCAGGTTGATCAGGTTAGGATGAGTCCCGATTGTTCCGCTGTAGTTGATGTCGTGGTGAACGATACTCGAGTAGAGGGAGTCGATATCCTGGTACGGTCCAGGCTGGTAGTCGATGTACTGGTTTGTCAACTCGATCGACATACCATCAATGATCGGCGATTCAACGGTAATCGGTTTCGGGTGCCAGAAGACCTGAATGGAATCGCTGGGATTACGCATGAAGTAGCGGTGGCGTCTCCCGACCGGATCGGACGCCCAGAAAATCGGATCCTCACCATCCTGGTATGGCAGCCACTCCCCGAAGACCGTTGTATCGCTGGCGTAAAGGGTATCCCCCGCACCGTTCAACACAAAATACTGGTCGGGGTAGTGGAGAAATTCCCCATAGGTCGGTGCCTCACTGAAGCGCACCTCGTAGGTGCCTCCTTCACGCAGGCTGTCGCTGACCAGCAGATTGACGGCAATACGACTGTTTGAAATGCCGGTCACCTGCTCTACCCCATCCTCGAGGTCAGGGCTGACATATCCGGCAGCGGGAGCGTTGGGTGTGACGGCAGCCGTGTTCACATCCAACTGCACATTCTGCCCGACATCTCCAATAATGGTGCTGGTGCATTCGGTCGGGGCGATACCCAGGACCTGGCCATCCGGCCCGAGGTTCGGGATGAAGCGGACGACCACACTGTCCGATCCATCCTCCGCGATCAGGCTGTCGATCATCGTCTGGCCGTCGATAAAGCCATAGTCATAGGAGACGACGGCGTAGTAGTAGGTCACCCCATTGTTTACATCGGTATCGACATAAAGGTGACGCAGGCCAGTATCCTCGCCCATGTCAAAATGGGCGCCGTAGACCCCAACGAGATGAGGACCATAGCGTCCATCCCGGAGGTCATACTGTGCCAGCGGTTTGCGGTAGGTAGGATTGCCGTAGGCATCCGTCACCAACCGTGCATCGATAAAGGTCGGGTCCGTGGAGCGGTAGATCCGGTAGCCCTCGAAATCATATTCTTGCAGGAAACGATCGTAGGAGTCTTCCGCCAGGTCATCCCAATAGAGGGTAACTTTCCGGTCACCTGGAATCGCGGTCAGCACCGGCTTGTCCGGAGGCTGTGCGAAGTTGTAATTGGCGTTGTAAATCGCCTGGACGGTGGTTTTGTTACGGAAGAGGTCATCCTTGTTGTTTCCGAACAGCAGAGCAATGGAGAATCTCTCTGCGCTGGATGCACCTTCCGCATTGCCTGTGTAGGAAAGCGGGAAGGGACCAGAGAAGAAGTACATCCCGAGGTTGACACCGAGTAACTGTTCATCGGTCGGTGGAATGATCTGACTCATGACCGACCAGTTCTGCTCCTCGTTTATCAACTCATAGAAATGAACCGGGAAAATGACAAAAGCTGTCAACCCGATCTGGTCCGACTCATCCTTGTCCGTCTGGTCAAAGTCGGGTTCACCAGCGGTCGGCACACCATCCGCTTCGCCAAGGTCGGGACCGGTATAACCACCATCATTCGGCCCGATACCATCTTCACCGACATCATCATTCAGTGGTTCACCAATGTCCCAGGTGTCGTTCTCGTTCAAATCTGTATAGCTATCCCAGTCGCCATCTTCATCACCCGACCAGTGGTTCATGGCCGGACCGTAGTCCCCAACTGGACCGAACACATAGGTCCCCGGACCGCTGTCGCGACGTTCATCGACAAGGCCATCTTCATCATTGTCAAGGTTGTCATCACCTTTACCCGGTGACTCGAGGAAAGCAAAGCCGGCGAAACCGACCGGCCCCCAACCACCCGGGGTACCGACGCCATTCCCATCCCATGCGTACGCAAGGTCAAGCCCGGTATCATAAGAACCAGCATCGTCGCCCGAATCATCCGTTCCGCCGACACCCCAGTCGATGTACATCCCGAAGACCGTCTCATCGTAGGCGGTTTGCCCGATATTCTCGATCTCATAATGCCAGAAGATGCAATCTTCCGCCAGAACATGGTTCCACTGGAAGCCACGCGCCTCTACTCGCAAGCCAAGGCCTCGACGGAGTGAATCGCTCGGATCAGGATAGAACTGGTACTCGTTATCACTCGCATCATCCAATGCGAAGACAGTTTCAAGGTCGGCGTTTGTCACCCCCTTTCCGAAATAGCCATTCCAGTAGCCATCCCAGGAGGAGGGTTGATCTGGCCAGGTCCAGGGCCATGAGTTGGAGTCATTGGACATAGCCGGTTTTTCCTGGTTGGGATTGGCCCAACCTGGCAACGGCGCCCAGCCGATCCGATCCCCGGTGACAGGGTCGGTGTCCATGAACTCACGGTACATGGTGGACAGCGGGTGGATTGTGTTGCCATTGATATCCTCTACTTCGGCGGCAACAATCAGGGCCACACCATCGATGTAGGAGTGGTTGGTCCCTTTTGGCCAGACACCCGCTGGCTGATTGGGCCAGTCGGCGATCTGCCCGTGGTTATAGAACTGGGTGGACACCTGGTTGCCGTTCATGACACCGAGCTTCGTGTAACGCAGGCTGCCGTAGGGACCCGCCGCCATCGCGGCTATCCCGATGCCCAGCAGTACCACCGTCAGTGTTCCTCGCAAAATCCTGTTCATCATCTCCTCCGTCCCCTTCGGGTTCATGTTTTCGCTCAGAACCCGACCGACAGGGTCAGTTTGACCTGTCGCGGGGCGCTATAAAACTCTGGATGAGTGAAGAAATCATTCAATGAATTGTATCCCTGGACGTTGAATGCCTGGTTGCGCTGAAGCGTGTAGGTCGCCCGTCCTGTATCCGTGAAGATGTCGTTCTCGTTGGCGATATCGAACAGGTTGTAGACATTCAGCGTGATCGTCGGCCTCAAGCCGCTGACATTCAATGTGTAGTAGGTCTTCAGATCGAGGTTGTAGTGTGCAGGTTTCCGTGACCCATTGGTCTGTCCCTCTTGCTGAAGGAACGGGGTCGCAGTGTAGGGCAAGCCCGTTCCGGCACGTCCAATCAGCCCAATCCCCCACTCGCCCGGTTCACCGATGTTAACAGAGAGATTAACGGTATGGCTCTGATCCCAATCGAGCGGGATGGTCTTTTTGACGGTTTCACGCGGTGGATCGGACTGGTTGTTCTCGAAAACATCACGCGGGTCGCTCGAGTTGCCTTCCGCCACCTGGAAGGTGTAATCAAAGGCAGCAGAAACCATGTTAGACATGCGACGGTCGAGTGCGACAGTGATCCCGCGCACGTTGCCATAGTCACGGTTCACATACCGCGCGTACATGCGGTTGTCGTAGGTGCGAAGAATTTCGGTGCCGAGCAGGTTACGAATATCCTTGTAGTACCCGGTGACATTCATACCCAACCCGGGTGCGATTTCCTGTTGAAGACCGATTTCGTACATCACCGTCTTCTCAGGTTTCAATTCCGCATTGCCGATGATACTTGCCAGGTTTCCCGATAACACCTCAAATTCCGGGTTATCGTAGAGGTATTGGAACGGGGGGATTTGGAAGAAGTGCCCGTACGAGAAATGCACCACTCCAGCTTCAGTCAGCGGGAAAGCGATCCCGACGCGTGGACTGAATTGCGTGTGCGATTCTGCGGGACGGTACTTATCGTACCATTGGTTGTAGCTCCCATCTTCGTTGACCGGGTTAATTGGATCAAGGTTAGGAATGGTTTCGCCCGTTGCTGAATTGAAGTAGCTGTAGCGATCATTCCCCGGGTCACGCAAGTCAGTAGGAACCTCGCCATCCGGATGGAAATAGTCGAGACGGACGCCAATGTTCACAATCATGAAGTCGTATTCAATCTTGTCCTGTAAATAGGATGCAAAGTTGAGCGGTCGGAAGCCGGGACCGCCAAAGGGCAGGCCACTCAATGGGCTTTCCGCATCGCGTTCCGGGTAGATGTTATGATCCCAGGAAGTCAGCGGATTGATGATCAGTTCGTTTGTTTCGCTGTCCACAACGAGCTGGTATTCTTCAAGCTGGAGACGATACTGATTCAGGTCGACTCCACCCTTCAGTTGGTGAAGTTTGTTCACCTGGGTGGTGACATCAAGCTTGACCCCCGCCTTGTCCGTGGACCGTTCCTGGTGCCACATCCCCTGTCCACCCGTGTAGAAGGCATAATTTTGCGCATCCTGCAATCGATCCGGGCTGACATAACGCGGATCGTCCGGGTCCTCGTACACATAGAACTTGTATGTGTTGTGGGTATAGGAGAGGGCAGCTGTGTAGAAGGTGCGATCGGAAAGGGCCTGGTTCCAGTTGACAATGTGATTCTGGCCGGTTCCGTATTGCCAGTAGTTACCATCCGGGTTGTATTTGAATTTACGAGGATCTTCAATTTCATCTTTGTAGACAAGATTATCCAGATTGCGGTATTTCATATCGTCGCGCATGATCTGGTAGGACAACTTCGCCCCATTTGAAAATCGTTGAGTCAGTTTGAACTGGCCGGACCATTTTCGGAAGGGGTCGAGGGTAACATCCTCACCATCCCCGCTTTGTTCGATATACCAGTTGTTACGATTGGATGCGGAAAAATCGCTTGAATCGGACGGCGAGAAGATGCGCTGACCATACAGCTTGCCATTATCATCGAGGTATCGTCCATTCACAAAGAAGGTCAACCCGCCAACTAAGCCTGGAACCGGGCCGGAGAGGCTGAACTGGTAATCCTGCAGTTCCATCGGGTTGACATTGTCCATGTAACTCTTCAGACCACCCTCGGAATCATAGTACCCAATGTTGAGTGAACGATTGGATACATAATCGCCGTACCCGATCGATAAATTCCCTGTGTATTCCTCTTGCGACCCTTCTCGTGTCACCACATTCACAATGCCGCTCATCGCCTGGCCATACTCAGCGTTGAACGTTCCACTGACCACCTGGATTTCCTGAATGGCCGAGTTTTCCACCTGGTTACTCGTCTCACGCCCGAATGGATCGGAAGCCTTGTAGGGGTCGGTGACGATGACACCGTCAATCATGAAGACGACTTCGTTGGATCGTCCACCACGGAAATGGCCATTGACCACGCCCGCCTGCAACCCGACGACTTCGCCGAAGTTTTCTACCGGCATCATCTGGATCTCTTCCTGTCCGACATTCACTTCTGTCGAGGTGAGATCCTTCCGGATAACGGGGCGCGAAGCAGTAACAGTCACTTCCGGTGCAGCGTTGAGGACCACGCTGCTCAGTTCCGCATCAATGGTGGCAGTCTTGTCGATGCTGACACGCACATCCTCGATGCGGAGCGTCTGGTAGCCGAGATTCGACACCAGCATGGTATAGGAACCGGGCGACACATTGTGAATGAGGTATTCACCATCAAGATCGGTGGCGGCACCCCGGGACCTTCCTTCCAGTACGACATTTGCCCCGACAAGTGGTTCGCCGGTTTCAGAATCCGTAACCTGTCCAACAATTTTGCCCGTAGTCCCCGCATAGGCAGTGGAGACGAGCAGCAGGAGCAGGATCAATGTGGCAAATGGAAGATGTTTCCCGATTCTCATAATGCCTCCCAGGACCGTTTGCACGGTTCGGAGTGTCACACGTTTGCGGGTTCCCTGAACCGGGATTGACACCGCGAAACAACTCCCTCGCAACGCCTCACACCCGGTGGAGACGGTGGCATCTCCACCGGGCGATCGGTCGTCCGAGATAGGCTGTACGCAGGGCTGAGTTCGGACCCTGGTACAAGCCGGGTGGGTTTTACTTCAGGTACATCATCTTGCGAACAACAGCACCGTTCTCAGTAGAGAGACGGTAGAAGTAGACGCCCGTGCTGAGATCCGAGCTGCGGAAGACAACGTTGTGCTGTCCTGCCGTCATGTTCGTATCCACGAGACGTGCCACTTCACGGCCCAGCAGGTCGAAGACGACCAGGCTGACACGACCGGACTGCGGCAGCGCGAAGTTGATGTTGGTCATCGAGTTGAACGGATTCGGGTAGTTCTGGTTCAGCACGATGGTGGTCGGAAGTGCTTCGGAACCGGAAACAATCGGTTCCTCAACATTCACACTCACTTCCTGGACAGCCATGCGGCGGATGACAAAATCATCATACCATGTCTCACCCTGCACAGCACTGTTGAAGCGGGCACGGAGCGATGCACCAGTCGCATCTTCCGGAGCCTTAACAACACCGCTGTACTTGGTCCAGCCAGAGTCTGCTTCAACCTGCTGGAAGTAAATGAACTGGTCGCCGCCAGTCAGATCCCACGAGGTCTCGATGTCGCCGCGATGGAAGAAGAAGCAGAGGTTCGCGCGTTCACCGATACCTGCACCAATCGGACCGGTTGGCAGGTAGTTCTCGTTGAGCGGGCTCATCCCGACCTGCTTGACCCAGACGCTGAATTCATACCAGAAGTTCGCATCCAATGCGGTAGGCGTCGAGTAATAAACCATCTCGTCGCCACCATCATCAGCTTCGATCAGCTTGACAACATGGCTACCGCTGTGGGCTTCATCACCAACATCCTCAACATCAGCATAACCGTTGTCACCGTCAGCCCAGTGCAGCCAGCCAGCGGATGGTTCAACGTCATCACCGAAGAAACCTGCAGTCCAGGGATCACTACCAATGTTGAACTGGTCAAACCAGACCGTACCGGTCGCACCCGAACCCATCATCGCCACAGCATAGGCTTCGGCAGGGGCTTCGTCGAGAGCGACTTCATTTGTGTACTCCGTCCAGTCAACATCTGCACTGGACTGATCGACAAACGTGTAGACCGGGTCGACGATGTTATCGCCAGCATCGTCCTTGAAATACCAGACGAGGCCGACTTTATCATCGTCGCTGGCCGGAGCGGTGTTCACACCACTGGTCTTCGCCCAGTAGGTGATAGTGTAGAGCGTGTTGGTCATGCCGTTCCAGTAGGTATTCGCCTGGTTGTCGGTGTACCAGCTCGCCATTGTTCCTGTCGAAGACTTATCAATCTTGAGCGACATGTCGCCGTTGTGCGCTTCGTCGTTGGCCCATGTCAGGTCGCCACCCTCTTCGCCCATGTTCCAGAAGGCGGGGGTGTTGGTTTCGAGATCACCATTGGCGAGCAGGTTGTCACCCGGTTCGACCTCGTAGCAGAAGAAGTCATCGTAGTAGGTTGTACCCATGGTCGCACTATTGAAACGGGCACGCATGGAGATACCGGATGCATCTTCCGGGGATTCGACTAATGCACGGTAAAGCACCCATCCTTCAGATGCTTCAACGGTCTGATCGAAGTAGACAAACTGGTCACCACCGGTCAGATCCCAGGATGTTTTAATGTCACCACGATGGAAGAAGAAGCAGAGGTTTGCGCGGTCACCAATGTTCTGGCCCATCGCATCGGTCGGCCAATACATTTCATTGGTGTTCATACCTTCGGTCTTGACATAGACGCCTACGAGGTACATGGTGTTCGGCTCGGCTGGAGCCGGTGTTGAATAGAACACCATCTCGTCGCCACCATCATCAAGCTCTTCCAGCTTCACGACCTTGTTGCCGCTGTGCGCGTCTTCCATCTCGACAACTTCTGCAAAACCATTGTCACCATCCGACCAGTGCATCCAGCCACTGGAGGTTTCAACATCCGCACCGAAGAAGCCAGCCGTCCAGGGATCGCTGCCGATATTGAACTGGTCAAACCAGACCGTACCAGTCGCATCAGAACCCATCATCGCCACAGCATAGGCTTCGGCTGGGGCTTCGTCGAGCGCTACTTCATTGGTGTACTCGGTCCAGTCAACATCTGCACCAGACTGATCCACCCATGTGTAGACCGGGTTGACGATGTCGTCACCATTCGCATCCTTGAAGTACCAGACGAGACCAATCTTGCTGTCATCGTTGGAAGGAGCGGTATTCACACCACTGGTCTTCGCATAGAAGGTGATGGTGTAAAGGGTGTTCGACATGCCGTTCCAGTAGGTGTTTGCCTGGTTCCATGTCATCCAGGACGCTTCCTCACCGGTAGCAGTCTTGACAATTTTCAGCGACTTGCTACCATCGTTGGATTCGTCGCTCGCCCAGATCAGATCACCACCCGTGTTTCCGTGGGTCCAGAAGAAAGGCATGGTGCCTTCCACGCCTGGATTGGCGATCATGTTGTTTTCCGCAGCGGCGCCGCCGACCATAAAGAGCATCAGCAGCCCTGCCAGGGCAAACTTTTGTACGCTTTGCCATCGATTCATCACTTCCTCCTTGGCCTTCACCTAAGCCGATTCAGGGGTTCCCCCCCACCCTTGGTGTTTGGTTTCAGCTCTTGTTGAACATCTTGTTCTACAGATGTTTTCTCCGTATCAATGGTCCAGCAATCGTCCACTTCACGGAGCGTTATGGTTTCTGTTTTGGATTGGAATTGTACCGTACCTGTTGTTGCATCCTGAGTCCGTTTAAGCGGATCGAGTGGAGCAACCAGAGAGGCGTATCTTGCGAGATAGGCCTTCGCGAGTAACGCTTCGATCGTCGATTCAGCACCCGCATTCAGGTTGCGCTCACCAGGACCAATAATGCCGTCATACCCACGCCCTGTTGCAGGGTCATACATCTCCGCATCAGCGGAATTATCCCCTTCAAACCATTTGGCAGCCAGAGCGGCCCCCGTTGAGAAGAGGGTGTCCCCGGTAACCTCAAAGAGGCCAAGTTGGCAAGCGACCAGCGAACCAACGCCGTAGGCGATGACTGAATACTTCTTTGCGGAAAGAGTGTCGGACTCGCCCAGTTCAAACTCATTCCACATTCCTTCCGCAATCAGCCAGCGCTGGAAACCGCTGCCTTCGCGCACAGCCTGTTGCACCCACTGGTCGCGTCCAAGCACCTTTCCAGCTCTTGCCAGGGCTTCCACCTGCAGCATGCCCCACGAGTGCCAGATGTTCTGCCAACTGCGGTGAAGGGGATAGGACATCCCGTCAGTTTTCTCTTTCGGGGTCCAGTAGCCAGATGCAACAAAATTGCCGTACTCGCCAAGTAGACCGTCCACACGGTCGCTACCTGTCGCCTCACGCCAAGCCAGCAGGCCGAGCATCCACTCGGCAGCTTTGTCATAGCCCATGTGGGTCGTGTTCAGGCTGTCGCCATGTACCTCAAGCAGACGATTGACGGTCCGTTCTGTGGCAGTGCGAAGATCTCGTGACAATGCATTGTCCCCCTCAGGCAGAATCGCCATCGCGAGGGAAAGGGCACGGAATCCACGAGCGGCCCACCAGTCCAGTGATTTCTGGCTGGTGCGATGCTCTGTGTTGATCGATCCATCTTCCCAGACAAAATTCCAGAACTCGCCATCCGGCGCCTGCAGGGCGAGAACGAAATTCAGGAGCCCGGCCAGATCCTCCAGAAGCTTTTCATCGCCCGTCTGTTGATACAACTCGAGATAAACCCGCGCTGCCCGTGCAACATCATCCACACAGGCCACACCTTCGTCATCGTCACCAACGAGGTGATAGTCAGGCGCTTCGCAATAGATCCAGACTGCCGTCGCCTGCCGTCCCTCGATCACCATGGGACGTTCCAGGTGACGGAGGTGGTCGAGATTAACTGCCTGCGCCTGTGCGGACGAGACCGCGAGACCCAGTAGAAGGACCCCGGTCAGGATCGGCCAGAACAGCAAACGTCTTATGCGAGGTCCGTTCATGCGTTTATCCCTTCAATCCGCTTGTCGCCATGCTTGCGATAAAGTGCCGCTGCAGGAAGAGGTAGGTCACAATAATCGGCAGGGTCATGATCGCTGCGGCAGCGAGTTGGGTTCCCACCTGGGATTCCGCCTGACCACCGACCGCGAAGAGGGTGACCATCTGCGGCATCGGCATCATCGATTCCTGACGGATGACGATCAACGGCCATAACGCTTCGTTCCAGATGCCCATGAAATGGATAATGCCAACCGTAATCAACGCAGGCTTGGACAGAGGCCAGAAGATGCGGAAGAGGATGCCGAATTCGTTGAGTCCATCCAGACGGGCGGCATCGATCAGATCCTGCGGGACCGCCATGAAGTATTGACGGAAGAGCAGGATCGCGAAGGGGCTCATCGTATAGGGGAGGATCAACGCCATATAACTGTCGACCCAACCCATTTTCACCATCAGCACGTACAGAGGAATAAGGGTGAGCTGGAAAGGCAGCACCATGGTGAATAGAATGATGTTAAAAATGGTATTCCGCCCACGGAACTTCAGACGAGCCAGCGCATAGCCAGTCATCGAGCAAAGCAGCAATACGCTGGCGGTCGAAATCACTGATACGAGCAGGCTGTTGAAGAGGGAGCGGAAGATCGGAATCTTCTCAATCATCGACTTGTAGCTGTCGAGGGTGAACGTCGACCCAAACGGGCTGAAGTTCATCACTTCCGCTTCAGGCTTGACCGTACCCCCCATCATCCAGAGGAAGGGATAGATGAAGCTGATGCTCGCAAGTGTCAGCAGCAGGATCAACATCACCTTACCGATCGTCCACCGTTTCATGCTACACCTCCCGCTCGGCAAATCGACGTTGCAGGAGAATCACCGTCATCACCACCGCAGCCAGGGCGAAGCCGATGGTTGCAGCGTAGCCCATCCTGAAGAACTGGAAGGCTTGACGATAGACATAAAGCACCCCGGACAAGGTGGAATTCATCGGCCCGCCGCCAGTGAGGACATAGGGTTCGATGAAAAGGCTGAAGCCGTTCAGCGTGGAGAGAATCAGCACCATCACCACGACGGGGTTGATTGCAGGAACAGTGATATAAAGGAATTTCTGTACTGAGGTAGCGCCGTCCATATCCGCCGCTTCGTAAAGCTGCTGCGGGACACTCTGTAACCCAGCGAGGAAAAGGACAACATATAGACCGACGTTCTTCCAGGTCGCCATCACCGCGATGGAGGGCATCGCCCAGCCGACATCGGTAATCCAGGGGACCGGACCAAGGCCGACCAATTGAAGCACCTGGTTAAAAATGCCAAGGTTCGTGCTGAACATCTGCCGCCACAGTACGGTCACAGCCACACCGGACACTACAACCGGCAGGAAAAAGGCCGCACGGAAGAAGCCACGCGCGGGTATTTTGCTGTTCAGAACGGATGCCAATACCAGCGCCACGGCTACCTGCAACGGCACATGGATGATGATGAAGTAGAGTGTGTTGAGGATCGACCGCCAGAAGAGGCCATCTCCCATCAACTCTTTGAAATTATTCAACCCCGCCCACTCGAGGGGGCCGACAATCGACCAGTGATGAAACACTAGTACGAAGGAGAAGATCAAGGGGTAGGCGACAAATAGACCGAAGAAGATAAAATAGGGGGTGGTCAACGAGAACCCAGCTTGCGCTTCACGTGCGCTGGCACCTCTGACCTTCATCTTGCCAGTTTTCTGAGTGGCAGCGTTCATCTCAGAACCCCCTCGCGTCTAGGATGTTCTTCGAACGCTTCACAGCTTTTTCGATCGCCAGCTTCGGGTCACGTGCGCCCTGGATGCAGGCGGCATCAAACTGAGCGTTTATCGCATCGAACACTTCCTGCAAGGCTGGATTTTGATCGAAGCCGCGTGTCTGCGGAACCAGTTCGGCAAACTGCACCATCACCGGGTTCTGCTCAAAATAGTCCGTGAACAGCGAATCTTCCAGCAAACCCTTGCGCAAGGGGAACTGGGTACAGGTTTCAAGCAGGCCAAGGTCCGCTTCTCGTGAGATAAGGAAACGGACAAACGCCCAGGCGGCATCCGGATGCTCGCTCGTTGCGAAAATACCGATGCTCTTCGGATCACCGAAGGTGTATACCGGGCCCTCGTAATCATCCGGAACTGGAATCGGTCCGAAAGCGTACTCGAACCCTTTTGGCTTGAATCGTTCCGTATGAGCGATGTTCCACGGTCCGGTGATATGCGCGGCCATGTATCCCTTGAGAAAAACATCGCCCACGTAAACGGACCGTGCATACCACTTTTCACGGAACCCACGGGCGAAGAAATTAAAAACTTCCAGGGTGGCTTGGTTGTCGAAGGCGATCTGGTGGTCGGGAGTCAGCAGGGTGGAACCGGAGGTTGCAGCGATGTAGAGGGGGTAAAAATCGAAAAGGCGTTGACGCCATTCCGCAATAATGTTGATGTCCGCCATCCAGACATCCTGTCGCCCATCTCCGTTCCAATCCTGGCAAACCTTTTCAGCTACCTCATCCCACTCGGACCACGTTTGCGGTAGATCGGTCACCCCGGCACGTTTGAGGATGCCCATATTGTACTCAACCATGATCGGATTGCCCTTCCAGGGCACCTGGTAGAGTTTGCCATCAGGGGCGATGAAATTGTCCAGCATCCCGTCCGGCATTCGCTCATCCATCACCTGGCGGCCATCCGGGAAATCATCCAGAGGTACCAGCACACCAGCTTTCGCGAGCAAGGGAGTAATCACCGGGGAAACATTTGAGCAGATGTCCGGAGCGGTTCCGCCAGCCGCAGAGATAATCAATACCTCTTCCCCACTACGTCCCTCCGGCAGCGGCTGCAGTACGACAGTCGTATCCGGGTGAGCTTCATTCCACTCAGCGACAAGCCGACGTGCCAGATCGATCTCATGTGGGTTGGACGAGGGCCAGTAGGTCAGGCGCACACCTTCCCCACGTGTGGAACGCTTCGCTCCACTGCAGGAAAGCGACAGCATCGCGGCAAAAAGGAGTGCCGTCAACATCACTGCCCAGTATGCGACCTTTTGTCTCATCTGCCCTCGTTCGTTCGGCACCTACTTCGTGCCAACCTTCTTCAAATAGTCGACCAGTTCATCCATACGGACCGAAATCAAGCCGATCACCTTATCCGCGCCACCGTAGTAGATGTCCAGTACACCATTACGCTGCGAGACTCCCTCCGGGAAGACGACATGATTGACATCACCCACAATCTCCCAATCCTCCTCCGGCTCGAAGAGGGGTTCCGGGGTACGTCCGATGCATTTCTGGGGATCATCAAGGTCAAACAGGGCTGCGCCCGCACGGTAGGTCTGGTGGGTGGTACGATTTACACCATGGTAAATCATCAGCCAACCATCCGGAGTCTCAATCGGAACCGCTCCCATGCCCATGTGGCTTTCTTCCCACCAGGAGACTCGTTCCATCATGATGTACTTGTCCATATTGCGCAGATAGTCCTCCCAGAAGGAGGGGTCTGACAACTGATCGATGGAATCGAGATAAGCGATCTGTACATCGGGACGCAGACGGTGTATAAAGACGATTTTCCCATTGACACGGCGCGGCAGTATGGTTGCATCCTTTTCCCACAGCGCCTGATCGCCCGGATCTTCTGCCCAGCGATCCGCATAACGTTTCAACTTCGGATTGTCCTCGACCAGCTTAATTGCTTCCGCGTTGGTGAAGGTCGGGCCCGCGAGTTTACGTCCTGCCACCGAGCGAAAATCGGGGCCGCTTGCATGCGCCAACCGCGCGTTATAACCGTCGTAGGCGGTGTAAAAGAGGTGATACTCACCTTCGAAGTAAACAAGACGTGGATCCTCTACCCCATGATCTTCAAACGAATGCTCCGGACCATAAAGCGGTGTATCCATCTTTTCAATTACATCAATGGCATTGCCATTGTACCGTGCTCGGAGATAACCAATGGACGATACCATCTTCGGATCGACCGCGCGATATAGCACATGCAGATCCCCATTGTCCTCGTGGACAGTTGGGTTCAGCACCGCTTGTTGCTCGAAATACTGATCACCCGGCTCGAGAAACAGCCTTCTGTTAAAGAGTTCGGGGGCTTTGATCAAAACGGGTACTCCTTCCCGACAAGGTCAATTCTTTTTTTCGCGGGGCGGCATCGTCGACCCACGTTGAATCAATTCAACTCCAACACGTGTGGTAGTCGCCCCTCCACCCCGTCGGATCCGGTCCACGAGGACACGCAGGGCGGTTGCGCCCAGCTCCTCCTTGTCGACACGAATCGTGCTTAACGGTGGATCAACCAAACCACTCATCACAACATCATCAAACCCCATCAGCGACAGATCTTCCGGCAGCTTCAGCTTTAGTTCCTTGGCGGCAAGCTGAACACCAAACGCCGTTGCATCATTCGCGCAGACCACTGCAGTCGGATGAGTCCCGGATTTCCACATCCGGGTGAATGCCTTGCTCCCGTTTTCCGTACTCATCGTATCCCCCTCGAACACTTCCAGCTCTTCGGAAGGGGCAACCTTTGCAGTGGCAAGGGCCTGGTGGTAGCCACGAAGTCGTTCCACGGCACTCGGGTGGTCCTTTTCACCACCAACGAAGGCGATGTCACGGTGGCCAAGATCGAGGAGATGAGCTGTCGCGGCTCGTGCACCTTCTTCGTTGTCGATCAGCACCTTGGAGCAGTCACATGCCTTGCCGTCGTAATCGACAAGCACTGTAGGCACCTTCCGCTGCATCACTTCTTTGAGCAGCTTATCCGGCACACGTCCCGCGATCAGGACTCCATCAACATTCTGCTCGAGTAAAAACCTCGGCATCGGTTCAGGCTTCTGAGCCTTCCCATTCACCGAGGTGAGGAGGACGTAGAGGTCATGGTGTCGCGCTTCAAATTCGACACCGAGAAAGACACGGGTATAGAAGGGTTCCGCATGGGAAAAGTGGGTATTGGCGACAATAAAACCGATGTTGCCACTGGTACGGTTCGCCAACCCTCGGGCGGAACGACTTGGCGTGTAGTCAAGCTTCTGGATTGCCGAGAGGATGCGCGCACGCGTCTCCGCCTTGATATACCGTTTATCATTCAAAACGGCAGAGACCGTAGACGGGGCAACGTTCGCCAGTTTTGCTACATCACGGATTGTAGGGGCCATAAGTTTCTCGAAGCGCTTCGAAAAATCGTCCGATGACAAAGGCGACGCATTCGACACCAACTACTAAATGTAGCCTGATAGTCTTGGAATGCGCCTCCCAGTCTTAGATCACATGTGTATCGAACCGGTTCGATAAAAGCATACACACGCTTTTCAACAGAGTCAAGCTGCCCTGATACCTTTCACAAAATTCTGATATTTTAAAGGACTCTCTTTTCCGTGGCCCTCTTTCCTTTTGAAACAGTAAAACCACTTCGGACTGCAGAACCGAAGCGGTTTGAGACGCTTGAAGGATCATCTGCTTTGTACACGAAGACAGCCTGGCAGGAAGTAAGCAACACACAAGAGGGATTCGTCACTTCAATCATTGATTGTCCTTTTGGAATTGTTACATTATTCAAGTATGACGTAGAGTGAGATCTTACAGCACCTTACCCCCGCTCGACTGCCGATATGGACATCTGACAGTGACGCGCTTCATGTCCATTCAGAACAGTAGGAATCTCAGGAATGCTAACCCGGGCCAATAAACAAAGCTGGCTGTGGGCTATCCTCTTGCTCACAGGTTTAAGCTGGACTGCAAACGATGCATTGGCTGATGATTTTGAGCCAACTCTTCCAGTCTATCGTATGACAATTGATCCTGCAGACCTGGCTCGTCTCGAGGAAGACCCCTTCTCGAATGAGACCTATCCAGCAGTGATCGAATTCCAGTCTGTTGACTACCACGCACAAGTTCGATTCAGAGGGCGAACCTCTAGAAACCTGCCAAAACGGTCGTGGAACGTCAAGTTTGAGGATCATGGACCTCGATCATGGGAATCGACGAACCTTAATGCAGAATACCGTGATCGATCCCTGATCCGTAACCGGCTTAGCATGATCCTGGGCGAAAAGATCGGCTTGGACAGCCCGGAAGGATTTTTTGTGTCCCTTTTTGTAAATGATGAATACGCTGGGGTGTATCATGAAATAGAAGATATTGATGAAGCTTTTTTTGAACGACGCAGTTTTCCTGAACCAGACCTGCTGCTCCAGGCCATTCGCCATAGTGCTCGGTTTACGCCCCTTTTGTATGAAGATGATTTTGAGGATGCTTACGAGATCAAAGAAGCCCACGGTGGCATGCTCGAACAGTTCCACATTGACTGCATGTTTTTCTTGAATGCGAGCACATCATTGTTCCGTGAACAGATCAATCAGCAAATAGACATTTCAAACATCCTCAGTTTTTTCGCACTGCAAAATGCGATCACAAATTTCGATGGTATAAACAAGAATTACTATTTCGCACAACATGCGGACCGTCTCTATAGGATCTATCCATGGGACTGCGATGCAAGCTTTGGGGTGGACTGGCGTGGTGATTGGAAAATTGATTATGGCACGTTGGGTCACATCGGGTCGTTGAGCAGTAATGTGCTGTTTTCAAGGTTGATGGCCATCCCGGAATACCACACCAGTTTCCTCCTGATGCTTCACAATATCGGTGACCACAGGTTTTCCCAACTAGCCCCGATCATCGACAGCCTGTACGCCTTGATCGAGCATGATGTTCTCGCGGACCCATTCAAGGTGGGCAGCAACGCGGAGTTCCTTGCTGAGCGCGACAGCTTGCATATCTACCTTCAGCGTAAGGGGAACGTCCTCCGAGACATCGAAGGATTCCAAAATCCAGTGCCGGGAAAGGTGCAAACGAGCCACGCTTATTTAGACTCATCGGGAGAGTCCATCCTTTTCGAAATGACCTCCTCTCAACCGCTTCACTATGCTCGTCTTTACCTGATCCATACCGATGCCGATACCCTGGATTATCATCTGTTTTCGATGCGTGATGATGGCTCTTTAGGGGATCCGGTTGCGGGGGACGGAATCTATTCTCGTGTCGCAGATTTATCGGACTACGGAACTCCGATGTACTACGTGGGTGAAGGTCGACTTCAGGGTGACCTGCTGTTTCCTTCTCCTGCATGCGGCTCTCTTTATTGGGCCAACTACCTTTCAAGCCTGCCCTCAATTCGTTCCAGTGTGTATGCACCGACCCCGCAATCCGTTGGTATCACACAGATGATCGATGGAGGCCCAGGTGGTACCCATCTGGTTGTTCTGCGAAATGAATCCGAAGAAATTCTAGACCTCAACGGTT
This sequence comes from bacterium, assembly GCA_020444265.1. Taxonomy (GTDB): domain Bacteria; phylum Electryoneota; class Electryoneia; order Electryoneales; family Electryoneaceae; genus JAHLLH01. Next base: position 120,059 of record JAHLLH010000003.1, on the reverse strand, counting down.
CTTACGTCCAGCTTGATAGTTCTTACCTGCTGTTGCGCTTTGAAGGGTTGCCCCTGTTGGATCCGGGCGATGAGTTTATCCTGCCCGAGAATCGAGCCCACGTGCAGACTCAACTTGATGCACCACTCGCTCCTTCATCGTTTTATGGTCTGGCACAACCTGCGGATTCACTGTTCCTTTTCGATGCGGGAGGTCAACGAATCACTGCAAAAAAAGTAGAATTCGATACCCAAGTTGAAGAAACCGGAAGGGTGGTGGTCAACGAGATAAACTATCATTCCGCAAACAGCTATGACACGGGAGATTGGGTCGAACTGTTTGCCCGTGGTGGAAGTGTCAACCTGTCTGGATGGTCCTTACTTGACAGCGAAGATGACCATCGATATGAATTTCCCGATTTGACGTTGATGCCACAGAACAGTTTCCTGATTGTGGCAGAAGATCCTGATCGTTTCCGCGCTGTTACAGGATTTGAAGGCGAATTGCTGGGTGGGTTTGACTACTCATTCGGGAACGGTGGGGATCGAGTCCGCCTCTTTGATGACTCACAGCTACTGGTTGATATCGTTGATTATCTGGATGCGGCACCCTGGCCCGATCAACCTGACGGGAGTGGAGCAACGTTGGAACTGATGCATCCCGACTCCGCCAACTTTGGGTACAGGTTCTGGGGAGCTTCCCTGGAGAACAGCCCATACGGTACACCAGGGAGGTTGAATTCAGTCTTCCCTGATACAGTTGACCCCCCACCTCCGCCCCCACTCCCAACCCTTCCATCCAGATGGGGGATCGAGAAGATTTATCCGAATCCATTCAACTCTCAGGTCACGATTCTTCTCGCTGCTCCGGAGGCTGGATACTTTCAAATCGATGTCTACAACGTGCTCGGGCAGCAAGTCGGAACAATTGAACATTCTGTGCTCCAACCGGGGATAGTTCCCATATTCTGGGATGGGTCCTTTGCAAAGGCCCCACTTGCGTCAGGATTGTACATCCTCGTCGCGAAAGAACCGGTCAACCTGCCGGCAAAACGTCTCCTTTTGCTGCGGTAGCGAGCAGACGATTCACAGGGCATTCATGCTTCCAATCCTGCTTCAACAATATCGCTTTCCACATCGCCTCATGACGGGTTGGATATCCCTCCTGATCCTGCCGATACTGCTCTGTGCAGCACCGATTCAGGTTCGTGATTACCACGTGTTTTGTGATCCGGTCGACCTTGCACGGATCCATGATAACCCTCAAGAGGATATTTATATCCCATGCGAATTCCAGTTCAATGGAAATGTCTGGCATGATGTCCGACTTCGTCTAAGGGGTGACTCGAGTCGGAATTATCCAAAAAAGTCGTACAAGATCAATTTCGATAAAGATGAACGATTTGGAGAACGTGACAAAATTAACCTGAACTCAGAATGGCTCGATCCAACATTTGCCAAAGAGTTTCTCGCTTACTCGGCATTTGCGAATGTCGGTCTTCCCTCATCTCGCTGCTGGTATACCCGCCTCTTCATCAATGGTGACTACTTTGGCCTCTACCTGGACGTAGAACAGGTAGACGACATCTCGCTGGATCGTATGGGCTTCCCCGAGGGTGCCACACTTTATAAAGCAGCACGAGATCGATCCATGCTCAACCTGGGTGAACCGGTTGAAGAGTTGTGGGAGAAGGAGACAAACACTGAGACTGGCTTTTACGACTTGAACGACCTGATTGAATGGATCCATGTCACGCCAAGCTCGAATTTCTACTCCGACCTCGGGGATGTATTTGATCGTCCACTTTTGGCACGACACATGGCTCTTAACGCCATTATCTGCAACTCCTCAACCTACTACCATAATTACTATCTCGTCCATGACTTGTCTGCCGATGGGAAGTGGTCGATTGTGCCTTGGGATATGGATCGAAGCAACTTCCCTTGGGGCAGCATGTATCATCAACCTTTTTATTACCTGACCTCTTCTCCCGCCCTCGAGGAAATTAACCCGCTGATCGTCCGTTGTTGGCAAGACGACCAGATGCGGGACGAAATCTTTTCCCATATGGCAGGCATGCTCGACAGCTTGATGACCAGGCAATGGTATCAGGAAACTGTTGACCAGCTTGACACACTGTTGTCCGACGCGATCGAGGAAGACCCGAATAAACAGTTCACCCTTGATGATTTTCACAACGCCATCCGGACCATTCCAGCAAGACTTGAGGAACGAGGCGAGTACCTGGTCGAAGCAAATGTTGAGACCCCTTTACCCTTTGACCTGCATCCCTCCTTCGTACGAAATGACACTCTGCTCCTCTCCTGGGAACCGGCAAAGATCGCGAATGGGGCAGCAATACGATATCGCGTAACAGTTGACACAAATAAGACCTTTGGTACCGCTCAGAGTTTTGATGCAGGGACTGATACAACCCTAGCCGTTGGAGGCCTCCCACCGGGACTATGGTACTGGAATGTTTACGCGGAAACGGATGGTTGGCCGGCGACCCGCAGTTTCCGTTTCTTTCGCACCTTAACCCTGCCTCGTGCAACGACAAGAATCGATGAATCATTTTCGGGGACGACTGTTTTGCAGGTCTCGGACAGCCCTTACCTCATCAGCGGTGATATTGTCGTCACCGAAGGTGCAGAGGTGAGCATTGACCCTGGGGTGTCACTCCTATTCGAGGATAGTTCTTCACTCACAATAAATGGAACGCTGAGGTTTGATGGAACGGAAGCTGATTCCGTACACATTGGTGCGGTGAACCCCGAAGCCCCCCTACGAAATGAGATTCTCATCGAAGGTGAGACTGCATCACTGACATTGACCTATACATCAATTGACCCGGGAATAACCCTCCGTCTGAATGATGGCGCAACGCTCGCAATTGCGTCGACCACGGTACGATCCAAAGGTGCATTCCTCACCGGGAACCGTGCTGCCCTCGACATTCAGTCGAGCCAGTTCTACTCCACAGGTGGCGACCTCATTCAACTTCAAGGAAGTTCTGCCCACTTTTCGAATGTGGCAGCATTGTTGACAGACGCCAGCTGTCGATTCCTCTCGTACGAAGGTTCAAACGCGGATTCTCTCGCCCTAGTAGACTGCGAAATTAATCAGTTTGCCGGTTCTGGAATTCGACTCGCGGGCGATCCGGAAAGCGTGTATGTGAACCGTCTCTTCTTGCATGGATCAGCAGGACAGACTGGATTGGAGAGCGCTCTTGAGGTTGATTCGATCAGATTCTGGAATCTACTCGTAGAGGGATACGAAACAGGACTTGATCTCACTGGAGGAAGTGCTCACCTCGACATCCGAAATGGCCTTTTGGTTTACAATGGAAGCGCACTTGATGCTGACAATGCCTTCCATGGGCGCGTGGAGATCAAGAATGTCGTTTTCTGGGCAAACCAAAGAGATTGGGAAATCGATCAATCCCAGCTACACCTCGGTTGGTGCTATGTGCCAGAGGATTCAGTTGATACTGGTATTTTCCTTGTCACCGGACCCACGCCTGGCTTTGTGGACGGGACAAATGGCTTGTATTATCCCAGCACAAATTCGCCCCTGATCGATAGTGGATATGGAATAGACATACCAATCTTCGATGGTGCAGGTAATCCCCGTCTCGACATCGGCACAGTGTTCAACAGCGGAATTGGTGCGACCAATTATATTGATATCGGACTCTTTGAGAACCAGGCAGGCTTTGTCCCACCACCAGGTACCCCTCCCCCTGTTCCAGGTGAGGGTTATCCCCTCTTCAGCTACCCCAATCCATTCAACAGCAGCACTCAAATCTTGTTTGACGTAGATGCGACATCCGACGTCAAGCTGACGATCTTCAATTTACTCGGCAGAAAGGTGTACGGGACTACCTGGAAAAACCGTGCGGCGGGGAGGTACCATTTCACCTGGTCGGGGCGGAGTTCAGCTGGAGCGGAACTTGCGTCGGGGCTCTATTTTGTCAGGTTGAACCAGGCAGGAAATCAGCGAACCATGCGGCTGTTACTGGTTCGCTAAACCTTCTTAGACTTCCGTTTCAACATCTTCAGCAAGAAGTGTCACTCGTTCCATTCCCTCCAAAGCACTCAACCTCGTGATCAATCTCTCCTCATTGGCATCTTTTCGAAGTCGTACGAGGTAGGAGTGCTCGACAAACTGCCCCATACGTACCGTTTTCACGCTGATTCGACGGTACGTGGATAAAAATTCATCGAACACAGGCATAAACGTTGCTTCATCGGTATCGGAAGTAAAATACTGAAAACGGAGTAAGAAGAGACCGTGCATCGACTGACCAAACTTCACAAAATCGAGCAAAAGCAGAATGGCGAGGATGGTACCGACTCCGAAAATTGCCACCGAGTACAATCCGATTCCCGCTGCCATACCTGCTGAGAGTGAGAAAAAGATATATGCGATGTCACGGTTATCTTTGACAACGGAGCGAAATCGAATAATCGAGAGTGCGCCAACCAGACTGAATGCCCTGGCGATGCTGTTACCAATCACCATCATCACCAGCGCAACAACCATCGAGAGAATCAGCATTGTCATCAGGAACGAGATGTTGATCGCCTTGTGACGGTTTGTCACCCGGTAGACACCAACAATCAGCATGCTGAGGGTGAAAGCCAGCAGGAGGTTGATCACCACAGCTTCAATCGTCAGCGCCTGGCTGGTCGAAGCGAGGGAAAAAGGGAAGTTCATGCCTGGTCCATTTTACTTGTATAGTCCTGCCAACTGTCCAGGCCGAGACAATATTTCGAGATGGACTGCTGGTGGAGACGATAGTCGCGAATCACTTCCCTCATCCAGAGGGGTAGAACGGTAGAGAATTTCACTTCGAGGATAAAGTAGGGATCAGAAAAAGCACGCAGATCTTTCTCTTCGAACATCTGTTCGAACGTCGGCTGATAATAGCTGCGTACATTCATGTCAAATGTGATCCTGAGATCGGGGTTTTCCTCGTCCATGAACGCTTCACGCTCATAGGTAATAAGGGCTTTTGGTTCGAGTAGTAACCGTTTGGTAAGGTAGATGAATCGGTCACGTGTAATCCGTCCCGCTTCGGTTTCACCCCTGTCCTTTGCGAGCTGTATATCCGCACCATTACCCAGTTTGAACGCCTCAGGCCAGTCGATCAGCGCACGTTCCTTCAGGATGGTATCATCAACTTTACGTTTAATCTCGAGGAAAGCAATGCTCTCTTCGGTCAGATCATCGTAGACACGAACACGCAATTTTTTCCTGTACTTCTGACCATCCATCTTCTCATAATAAAAGAGCAGATTATCCGTATCGAGGTAAATGCTACGCACAACATACCTGTTGGCCGGATGATTCCTGCAAAACGGATCGTGCACCATGTGGTTCTGCACACGCTCCCGTAGCGACGCCAACAGGGCGCCCGGTACATAGTACTTGTATTCTTTTCGCTCAAACCTCTCCACGTATCGTAGCTTCCCGTCAGTTAGTACCTGTGCCGAATTGTCTGAACAACCGGCCAAAGAGGGTCGTCCTCCCCAGCGGCAGGCTGGCGATTCCGGTCATCCCGGGCTGCAGCAGCTGATCCTGATTGCCGAGCAAGGCGGTCGCGAAAGCACCTACAGAATCTCCCTCAACAAAGGCAAGATTCTTCAGCGATGCTGAAATTGTGATATCTGGCAGAGCGTTGAAGCTGAAACGAACTTCGGTCCCCTTGTTCAGCTGCCCGGCAATGGGCTCAGGTATTCGGATATGAACCAGGAGTGAATCACTTCTTTCAACTGAAAAGAGACCAATCGAGTTTGAGTTGCCACCCCGAAAAATTCCAGAGAAAGGGGCGATAATAGGCGTACTCAGGGGCATCAAATCCCGATTCGCTTCGGATAAACGTTCCAACCGAGTGATTTCAGCATCCGCGACACGAATTTCAGCAGGATGTGCACCAGCAACAAGGGCACGAAGCTCAGCCTTTTTCAGGTCAAGATCCGCCTGTAATTCCATGTACCGTGCTTCGGTTTCATCGTAGCGCGCATCAGAAATCATATTTGAATCCTGAAGTGCCAACGCACGTTCATAGGTAGGCAGATAGGTATTCAGCCGAATCTGGGCACGTTTGACGTCTTCTCGTGCTACCTCAATTTCTTCCTGTCTTGATCCGGCCAGCAAGGCATCCCGTTTACGCATTTCGACTTGTAACTCGTCCTGAACTTCGGACGTCCGCATTTCAGCACCGCGAGAATGCAGGGTGGCAAGCGTATCCCCTGCCTGTACAAACGATCCCTCACTCAAGCCCGAAGCAATCTTCAGGTCAAATACATCAGGTCGTTCAAGCTGGAAAAACTGTAGATCGGTCTGCATCCCGGTTTGATTCAATTCAAGACCAGTTGTAAGGAGTCCAGAACCCTCATGACGCAAGCTCCAAACCGTTGCAGGACGGACCACGCAATTCGCGCTCAGGTTTTGCTGGTAGGGGACAACTGCTCCAAACAGGAAAAGCAGGAATAGGGTAATGCCTACCACAATGCGACGTTTATGTGCGGAAGTCATCTATTCGCCAAGTATCCAGAATTCCAAGGTCCGCTCGCACTCAGCCCTTGCAGCAGTCAAAAAGGTCTTCCTGCGGCTGAAGTGTCTGCGGGGAGGAATGTGCTGATTCTTTACCAAACTGATGATGTCCAGACTGGGCAAATTGATGCACCGGCTGTAGTTCGATCATCAGTAACGGTAGAACCGTATCGTTATATAATACTAATACAATCCTAACAACACAATGATGTTGATTTCAGACTCGAGTGCTTTCAGGGGTGATCCGGTGATATTCCCATGTTGCTGCCATCAGATGCCATGCCAATACCGACCGAACCGGGTTGAAGGAGGAAATCGGGTGTGAAGAGTGCCAAACCTGCAAGATTTCCTGTCAGGGTATCATACTGAGCTGTATTTACAATGCTGTAAGTAATTGTGATCCGACCAGATGGCCCCTCAAGATTTGGATCATAGTCAAAAACATCGTGCTCCGTATTGTCCTGTGAGATGCTGTTGGTGACGGCCAATGTCCCCATGTGTTCTCCCCAGAGGTATTCATCACCGAAACGCAACCCTACTCCGTTTCCAACGAGCGTGCAGTGATCTACGGTAACAGTCGGTGCACCGTAACCCGCTTCAATCCCCTGCCCGCAAGCGATAATAAGGGTATTTAGGATGGTTGCTGTGTTTTCATTTGAACAGGCGATTCCTTCGTGATCGAAGTCATCAATCACACAATCCTCGACACGAAGGTTTGCACCATTGTGGTCGATTGCATCATCCTTGCCACGCACAAAAATAGACCTCCGCACAACCGACTCCTCCTCCCCATCGCTCCAAGGACCGTTAAAATATCCGGCGTCATTGTCGTCATCTACGAGACTTGTTGTCGTATCCGGGATGTCGAAATACCAGGAATCCTGAATGATAACGAGACTTCGACGATACTCACCACCTGTATCACAACGGCTGATCACACAGGAATCGAGCTGGACGATGCCATCGCTCGAGCCAATTGCTTTACCCGGATTGTTGAGCAGAAACAGGTTTGTAGCTGTTAATCGCCCTTCAAAGCACCGCAAAACAGGCTGACTGTCCGAGTGACCAAACGCTTTCTGTTCGTTTCCTCCACCACCTGTGAACAAGGCCCATGAAGCCACCATGTTGCCACCATTGCAGTTGATTTCGCCCCAGGGTTCCCCTTCGATGAGCGGCATGAAGCTAACCAGGGAGTCGGATTTCCCCTGGATGGATAATGTCCCCTCCACGTTGAGTTCCGCCAGTGCTCCCATCCGGACCAGTACTCCCGGCTCGAGAATGAGTTCGTCGCCAGCCGAGATGGTCACTTCTCCCTGAATGGTTACGATTTCACCAGCGGACCACCGGAGGCTCGCCCCACTCAATGTTTCTGAAGCAAAGGTTTGTCCATTCGATTCTTCAGGAATGAGAGTAATAAAGCATTCCACTCCATCCACCCCAACTCCTGCTTCGCTCCCCTGCCCTGCTGTAACCATTGTCAGGCCAGCTCCACGACGCATGAGAACGAGGTCCGAATTTTCAGATACTGCTCCCGAAAGAGAGATTGTTTCCGAATAACTTCCTGAACGACGGGGTTGGGCTCCATGATCCCGGACCAGGACCGGTATGGACGATCCACGAATAGCTTGAAGTGGGGCAATGATTTGATAATCGGATGATGGAGGATCTGAATTTTTTGGGTCCGCAGGGTTTTTGTCGCATCCTGACAACGAGACAAGGGTTGCAAGGAAAAGCAGAAAACCTGCTATTACTCCTTTGGAACTGAAGTAGACCCACCTGTACCTAAGGTTCAATGCTTCCATTCCTGATCCTGTCTTTTCTGTTTCTAATCACACTATATTAAAATATACAGACCCGTTGTCACCCATGTGGATATGAGGGTTATATACTTCTACTTCCCCGCGAACAGCCAACTGTTGATGGATCGGAGTCCCCATGTATCGCCGTTTTCTTTCTTATGCACTTCCTGGTCTCTTTCTTTTCCTGGTCGGTTGCTCCAATGACGACAATCCATCAAATCCAACCCCTGGAGATGAGACCATCGACTTGGTGATCAACGAGTTTATCGCGAAGAACGATTCCACAGTCGTAGATGAATATGGTGATTATGATGATTGGTTCGAGATTTACAATCGTGGCTCGGTCGAAGCAGACATTGGTGGGTATACAGTTACTGATGACCCAGCCGAGCCGACAAAGTGGCGAATCCCGGACAATCAACCTGACCTGACGACCATTCCTGCTGGCGGCTATCTTGTCCTGTGGGCGGACAGTGATACCCTTCAGGGCGTACTGCATGTTGATTTTGGCCTCAGTGACAATGGCGAAGATATTGGGCTGTTCAAACCGGATGGGACACCAATGGATCTGGTCCATTATGAACACCAGTATTCGAACATCAGCATGGGCCGTTCGCCAAACGGTAGTTCTGATTGGCACTTTCTGAACGTTCCAAGCCCAGGTAGCCCGAATAATGTGCCCATCGACAATTTGGAACCCGTCGTCACAGAGGTCCAGCATACTCCTGTTGTCCCTCGTGAAGGTCAGGCAGTTCTGGTTCACGTTGAGGGTTTTGATGACAAAACGATTGAATCTGCCACTCTAAGCTATTCTGTTGGAGATGGACCGTTTGAGGTAATAACGATGGCAGAAGATGATGGCGATTGGAAAGCCTTCCTGCCAGGTCAAGACCGTGGCGCCATCGTACGTTACTATGTTGCGGTAGCGGACGTTGAAGGTCTATCCGTCACCGACCCGCAGTTCGCACCCGCCAGCAATTACTCCTATTCAATCCCTGTTACGGACTATGCCCCACCGATTTTCATCAATGAGTTCCTCGCCTCAAACGGGGGCACCCACAGTGATGAAGCGGGTGATTTCGATGACTGGATCGAACTGTATAATTCCGGCTCTGTGGCCATTGATGTTGCCGGTATGTACCTCTCCGACACACCCAGCGACCCCTACATCTTCCAGTTCCCAATGGATAATCCTGCCACAACGACCATTCCAGCGGGCGGTTTTTTGCTGATCTGGGCGGATAATGAGGTGGAAGAGGGTGCGTTGCATACGAATTTCAAACTGAGTGCGGATGGCGAGTCGATTCTTCTGCATGCATCTGATCAGAACGAAAATGTGATGATCGACAGCTATACTTTTGACGCGCAGGAGGAGGATATCTCTGAGGGCCGTGTGCCGGATGGCAGCTCAAATTGGGTCTTCCTGAGTACACCTACCCCAGGCACGAGTAACGCGCCATGAAGCCCAACAATGTATCCCTTGCGCTTTTGGTAAGCGGGATCTCTCTCCTGCTGCTCTGTTGTGGGTCTGGAAATGGCGATCCCGTCAAACCAGGGCCCGTAGACTCAACCTACACATGGGTCCAGATCGAAGAATATGACCTGACAATCCCCGAACCATCCGGCCTCGTCTACGATGAGGCACGTGAACGCTTCTGGATTGTCAGCGACAACACCGGCCAGTTGCATGCCCTTTCAAAGAAGGGTATTGTGCTCCAAACCCTTCCCTGGGTCGGTGCCGACCTTGAAGCCATTACCATCGATCCGCAGGATGGATCGTTTTATGTGACGGAAGAACGTACCGCAGCCGTCTACCATCTCGATGCTGACGGCCACTATCTCAATACGTTTCAATTCGACAGCCTGATTTACGGCGGCAATCATGGGTTCGAGGGGATCAGCTATCGTCCCGATCAGGATTGCCTCTACCTGTTGAAAGAATCTGATCCTGGCCTGCTACTGAGAGTGGATATGGATGGCACCATCCAGGAAGAGATGGAATTGGGTTTTGCATCGGACTACTCAGACCTGACGTCACTCGGCGGCGATTCCCTGCTCGTCTTGAGTGACGAGGACGAATCTGTCACACTGATCATAGAGGATGGGACCATCCTTTCGGCCCATGATCTCGAGAAAATCTCATCCCCTGAAGGTCTTGCCCTCGTCCATGACACTCTTTATGTAGTCACAGACAATAGCGCCAACCTGGCCCTCTATGTTCGCCAACCCGCTACTGATTGATCCAGACACGTTATTCGAACCACCCACAGAAAAAAGGCTCACGAATTTCTCCGTAAGCCCTTGAAAATACTGGTGCGCCATCAGGGACTCGAACCCCGAACCAACGGATTAAGAGACCTGTGTTTACAATAACTTACGATAAATGAGGATCATTCAGGATAGACAAATACTTGTTGAACTCTCGTTCGATTTATCCTCCCCGATCACCCTCTATCCTCGTTTTTCACCCTTGAGTGTACCTCGTTTGTACCCAGGATAAACTCAGCGACGTGTTACTGCTTACAGCTTCCAACTCAGATATTAATATTGTCGGAACCTGGCATGTGTTTCCGATACTCTACTCTGAGCCTATAAAGCGTGTTAAGTAGCTTCAGATACGCGGTGTCCTCTGGTTTTAGAGGAGCCGGATTCACAATGTAGAACTCAGCTGGCGGATGCTCGATCTCGGGGTAATAGTAGCAGTACTCGAGTAGCTGCCCGATAGCAAGTCGTATAGCCTGTCGGGCAGTAGTCTCATTCTTGATCTCGATAAAAACCCACTTGTCCTGCTGTTTAATGAGTACATCTACATCATATTCTTCCCGCTTCACCTTTGCTTTCCCGTACTTCTTCTGAAGTTGGAGAAGCAGATCATTCTGGATTTCACTGTGCATCAGATCTCGAGTACCATTCTGAACTATGGGCTTATGGTAGGAGACCCTGGGCTTTGAAAGATCAAGAGGTTCAGTTGATCCTTGAGAGTGAACATGACGAGAATGGGGAATGTTTGGAGTATCCGATGGCTTCTTACCTACGATTCTGTACCGATTGTAGGTAAAGATGGGGTCCCTTGGATCTGCTGATACTGGAGGATCGTAAAGATCAACATCTTCCATGCGAAAACGGATATTGAAAATAGAAAGTGGTGAGGAGTATCGATTTTTAAATGGTTTAATATCTGCCTTGAGTTGCTTAACATGCCCTATCATAAGATCTATAAGACTTTTTTCATCAAACTTTTCGATAGCTTTTACAGCCTCATTAGCCCCAAGAATTTCACATTTGTTAATTGTCCCCACGTATAAACGAATTCTATCGCCTTTACCAACCACAGGAACAATTGTGTAGAGGTAGACTTTTACAACTTCCCCTTGCTGTAATTTGTGCGATATCCGAAACCCTTCTATCATCCCATATTGAAACCCATCAATCTGAAATTTCGGGTTGAACAGCCACTCCTCGTGACCGAACCCATGCTTGGATGTATAAGACTCCTTCGACTCCTGCTTCTCGTCGAGACCAGTAGGCTGCTGCCAACCTTGAGAGTTATTGCAGATTCTGGTGTAAAACTCTTTCACGGCTGCCCCCATCTATCACCTCTGCCCGAGTCCGCTCACCTTACTCAAACCAGACCATACTGAGAACTGTGTTTACTGCAGGCATGAATATCGGCGTCTCGTGAATTCGCTGCCCCTCATCGTCATCAACAAACCAGGCATGATAGTCAACGAGATCGTCAGATTCGTCCATCTCCCCGTCCGCATAGTACTGCCCAGCCGCACTCCACGAACTCACCTTATCTCCACGACGCAGGTGCTTGCCAACGGCGTCTTGGCTTGCTCGATACCAAAGGACTTCCCCCGCACGACTCACGAATAAGACACAGGGATGTGACCCTACCTCAGCGTAGCGAACACAAGCTGCCGTCATCGAGACACCAAATTTGTCAGCAAGGTTATTGAGCACCTCTCGTTTGGGAGGTCGACCAGCGATTGCGGCTTTGTAAAGATCCTCGGGCATGAGAAACTCAGAAGCAAAGGCATTCGCCTCAATTTCTTGGCCGTTGGTTCGATACCAGGTGTGGAACTTTTCTTCCGTACATCTCATTGCAGTTGCAACGTGACCAAGCATGAAGTGCCCGAATTCATGTACCACGCAGAACCGTCTTCTCCCTTGTGAGGTAATCCCCGAGTCGACTGTGACGAAAGCCGCTGCCCCCTTCTGGACGATTTGTGAGGCAGCGTTCGTGAGGGGACGATAACGCACAATAATGTTCTGTGACCTCATCAGTTCATCGAGGTCTTCGAGAGTGATGTCCTTGATGTGTTCTGCGCGCAAAAAGCCCAGAGCCACCGTTCTGGCTCTGGACTCATTAGCGGGCTTACTTGCCGTCCACGCTGCCGTCATCTTCGAGGAACCTCTTAAACTCTTCCAACATATCAATGTCCTCTAACAACGCACGAACATCTTCATCTTCAAGTGCGGTTGAATCTCGAAACATGGCTATTGCTGGATCTCCTGCGCCCCCGGACAGCCACTCCTCCAATCGCTGTCTGGCAACTCCGGCTGACTCGGAGACACTGCGAAGCTTTTCTTGCATCTTCTCAAGAAAGGCTTGGGTTCGTTCAGCCTTTATCTTTCGCAACTGCTTTGCACGTAGATAAGCGATCTGTTCCGCACCTTCGCGGATCACTTTCTCAGGATCATGACCCAGCTCACGCAATACGGCTTTTTGTTCCTCGATGTCACTGTAGAACACCTCGTCTATGGAGTCGTTCAGGTTCCGAAGGAACTCTCCGTACTTCAGTTTTTCCTGGCTCATACTCTCCCTCCTTACTTTGGACTACCTCTTACGCCTGATTCGTTTCAGCACATTTCGCACAGTTTTTATGGGATAACCCGTTTCTTCACTCAACTCCTGAGGTCCACGACACCCATCCTCTACTGCCATCAGGACGATCATCGCTTCCTCATCGTTTTCATTTGCCTTGAGCACGGCTTCCCATTCTAACCTCGTTTCGAGTTCTACATCCTGGGCTGGATTAGAATTAACTACGAGGTCAACTGGGTTGACCATATTACCATCCTCATCAAGGACATCGAAGGCCCGAGCAGCATTTTCCATACGTGTTTGCTCGTTGCTGATCACACTCCAGAGTACCTGGCGGAGTTTCGTAATCAATGCCCCTTTCGTTGCATCCCAAGCCTGGTCACCTGTGTAGACCTTCGCGATAGCCTCGGAGACATGTTCTTCCTTCAAACCTGGATCTTTGATTTTCCAGCCGTTCGGGGACGGCCCATCACGGAGCATCAGGTTGCGTAATGTTGTCCAATCCTGCTGGTCCATGAGTTTTTGATACGCATTGAGATCAAATCCCATAAATACTTCTCCTTCCATTGTGGTAGTGTTACTAACTGCTGAGTTTTCCTTTTGCGCCACATGGGCTCCTAATTATCTGTGGGAGGAACCCTCGAATAGTCCCTCCTTCTCATATATAGAAATTGGCCAGTTGGCGCTTTGTGCCACGACATGTCTCTCATGTCTCCACGGCACAAAACCGGATCTCGTCAATTCCATAGGGTGAAGGGACAGAATGGTCTGATCCCCCCTACAGATGGAGGCCGTCAATGGCCAAGAATGTTCACGTTGTACCTCACAACGGTCAGTGGGCTGTCAAACGCCCACACGCGCAGCGCCCATCGGCGATCCTGCCGACACAAGGTGCTGCCATCGACCGTGGCCGCGAGATCGCGAAGAACGATCACAGCGAGCAGATCATCCATCGTCCGAACGGCCAGATTCGCGATTCGGACAGCTACGGCAACGATCCGTGTCCGCCCAGGGACACAAAGCACTAAGCTTGTGATGGTCACAAAGGTCGGTGCGGGGGTCATCTTCAGATGACCCCATTCTATCTCGGGTTCAATCTCGCACGCTTTCTTAGCCGCCAAGGAGAAAACATAAGACCACGTAGGCCGCTGTGATGATAAAGACAAAACCTATGAAACGACCACCCGACTTGACGTCCTTTCTGGAAACATCAGATGAACCACAATTCTTGCAAGTAGGCGCAATCCCATCGTGGTGGCGCTTCCACCTCCACTTGTGGCCACAGCGATTGCACTTGTAAATGGCATTTCTTCCGGCCATACCCCCTCCTCGCATTTCAATCGTAATACATATCAGCACAATGATCGATCAATTGTGGTTCCCTGCTTGCTCAGAAATAGACAGTCAATAGCAAGACAAAGCTACCGAAGAGTCTCCGCTTCAACAACTCGCAACAGTAAAAAACAAATCACTTTCCTTGACCATTTCCTCCATTTAAATATTGCTTACTACGCAAGCTCCATGTTTTTACTGATTTGCAAATACTTGGCGGGGTCTCGGAGTTGTTTCTAACACCCGCAAACGATTATAGCGACTCGCGTCAGAGCCGAGAATTGACTAAACACCCTCCCTTGCTATGAAATACCTCAAAATCTGCTGTACGGTAGAAGTACAATCGGGTAAACCTTGTTGTGCCCGTGGATGCGCCCCACATGTGGCATGCAGCTATCGAGAGTAAGGCGTGTAAGCTCACTGTGTTGGGGGAGCACTATCGCAGGCTTTGCGTGAAGGGGCGCATATAGCGGGCGTTAATCATCGTTGAGAGTTATTCAGCCCCGAGAGAGAGTGGCTACACATGAGCATGTAGCTGCCCTCTCGGGGCTTTGGCTTTACCTGTACGTTCCCTACCTTCTGATCATCTCAAATTCTGGGGAAATCAAATGGACAAAAGCAAGCTCGTTCCACCGCAGAAAGATGGTCGTGACATCGTACATGCTGCTGTAGCAGGCACAACTGGATTAATCCCTGTTGCTGGAGCAGCCGCGAATGAGCTTTACAAGGCTATCATCCTCCCAGCCTTCGATAAACGAAACCAGGAGTGGCAGGAGGCCGTGTCCGAAGCATTGAATGAGTTACTTGATCGCGAGATTGTTGACTACGAGAAGCTGAGCACTGACGAAGAATTCATTACTATCCTGATCAAAGCAAACTTCATTGCTTGGCAAGACCAACGGAAGGAGAAACGCGAGGCGCTCAGGAACGCTGCTCTCAACTCCGCGAAGGGGATCGATATTGACCCCGATTTCCAGCAGCAGTTCTTACGCTGGATCGACGAGCTAACCGTTTCCCATATCCAGATTCTACAATACCTCTACAGGAACATGGACAAGTTTCTGCAGGTGAACTCGTTTGAAGGAATCAGGATTAAATTTCAAAAGGACACTGGATCTGGTATCAAAGCGAACGAGATCACACTGCTAATTCAGGATTTGGACCGCCGTGATTTGATCGAAATTAGTAGTGAGATCGACGATCAGCGTGTCGTCCGAAAGAAGGTGCCTGAGAATACTGGGAGAGTGATCACGCGCGAGATACAAGAACGGCCCAAAATGAAGACCACACGAATTGGGCTTGATTTTCTGAGGTTCATCAAGAATCCCCTCGATGCAGAGTAAGGTCACAGGATTGCCTTGACAGGCAGGATTCCTTTTGGAGTATAGATATGGCTCGGAATGGAAGTTCGAACGGTAATGGTAATGGGAACGGTCGAAAGGGGCAGAAACTGACCTTGGATCGCTTGACTACGAGGTTGCTGAGTGCGTGCGATATTCTTCGTGGGAATATGGACGCCTCGGAGTACAAGGAGTACATCTCGGCATCCTTTTCTGAAACGACTCTCCAACAGATAACGACCTAATATCATATTATTCCACTATATATTTTCTTTGACCTATTGATTAAAATTAATATCACAACATATACCTCGTTATTCTATATGATACTTCATCTCCTTGTTTATTATTACTTAGAAACCCTGAGGTGTAATAGAGGAGTTTAACAGTGTTTTATCAATAAAACGATAGGTAGAACTGCTTTTTATCATAGAAATAACATCATCTTGCGTCATAAAAGTGCCGGAATATATCACTGGTGCCGATAATTTGTTGTGATCCCAATCCTCGCCCTGCCAGAATCCATATACGATCTTATTTAAACTATCATCATGCATAACCAAAATAGGATATGTATCCCCATTGTCTCTTTCCAGTACATATAACTGACCTTTGTGTCTATAACATTTAAAATTAATTTCATAATGATCTGTATCGGTTTTTCTATGAATGAGTACACCTCGAACGGCCGGATCGAACACATTTTTCTTTTTAAAGTTTATCGTCGAGTGCAACATATACACTTTCCCAGCTCGCATGGTTAGGTGATAACTATACCACAAACCAGCTAGGTTATTACCTACACGCCTCATGGCAATGTGGTTTGGCAACCTAACAATAAAAGCCGAGACAACAGATACGAGTAACGTTGTAACTGCCGTTATAAAAACTGTATTCAGTTGATCTGGTAACATGTCGACCATCTCCAATTAGAACACTAAACAAATAACATCCCGAAAGTAACAGGCTCTAAGATATTTCTGCAACTATTGGAATTATACAGCCTCGCTGTCGTTGAATGTGAGCCCACGTTTTTCAAGGTTGAAGCAGAACGTGACTGATTGATCTACTTTAAACTTCGCCAATCAAGCATTTGGACATCCCTAAGCGCCCTCAACACCGTTGATATAAGGCAGTTCATTCGTAAACCCGTCGGCGGCGTGCGGAACGCGGTAGTGATTTACGTGCCAGTGATCCTGGAGATTGTGAAAGCTATATCAAGACTCCGAATTGATATTTTTGTTCCGATCGACCCAACCATAATAATGCACGGAAGTGTTAACAGGGTTCACTGGGGACCATCTAAGTGTAGACTGTCTTACTTAATCCAACTCGATCTTTTTCCTAATGTGCATTTACCCCGCTTCCCCTACATTCCGCGCTCTTAAGTGGGACCCATTTTCTTCAAACTCACCCACCATAGGTGATTGAGCTTCTTATGACTTTCAACGCGAAATAGACAAACTTTGAGATACTGCTTTAGAATTGCCGTTCAGCCTCGTGAGTACAGCGAAATGATCGGATCTAGTGCAAGGGAAAACATATTGATCAGCTAACGGAATTTCGTCTTTGACATCTATGAATGATTCGCGCACCCTTCTTAATGCTATGACTAGTATCTTTGCCCCCTCAGCATATACTGTTCTAGCCTAGACTATGTATAGGTTTGCGAATTAACAAGATTTACAAAAAGACCTCTTTCAGCTTCGCATCATCGTTGCGCAAATCCGCTGCGTTACCGACGTATGCCGCCTCACCAAGCTTCAAGGCTACCACACTATCGGCAATTTTGAGAACTTCGTGAACATTCTGCTCCACGACCACGACCCCGATGATCTGCTCGTTCCTCAGATTCGCGATCTTCTCGAAAACATTATCAAGTAGACGTGGCGCAAGACCCAGAGACGGCTCATCAATCAGGAGAAGCTTAGGGTTGATCATCAAGGCGCGTCCGATGGCGAGCATCTGTTGCTCGCCTCCGGACAGGCTTCCCGCCTTCCGAGGGCGTAAGGGAGCAATTTCCGGGAAGAGCGTCAATACGCGGTTGAAATTGATGCCGAAGAGTTCCTTGTCTCTCACGGTAAACCCGCCCATTTCCAAATTCTCCTGCACCGTCATGTGCGTAAATAGGCGTCGACCGTCAGGAACCAGCGTCAAACCCTTCGCCACCAGTTGATCGGCACGTAGCCCGGCAATTGGTTCCTCATCCAGCAGTATGTCCCCTCGCGTAATCGTCCCACCGTAGGATTCCAGCGTACCACTTAACGCCTTCAGCAACGTGGACTTTCCAGCCCCGTTCGGACCTATCAGGGCGGTGATGTGGCCCACGTCGATGTTGAATGTCACATCTTTGACGGCCTCCGTATGGCCGTATCCCGCGCTCAGACTGTTCACTTTAAGGAGCATCGTGACCGACCCTTCCGAGATATGCGTCCAGCACCGCTGGATCATTCAGAACCTCTTCGGGTGTTCCGTCCGCTATCTTGCGCCCGAAATCGAGGACAACGACGCGGTCAGATAGGTCCGAAACGGTCTGTATGTCATGCTCAATGAAGACCACTGTCTTTCCCGCTTCACGAAGCCCCCGTATCATCCTCGTCATTTCAGTCGCAGTGTCTGGGAAGAGGCCAGAGAAGGGCTCATCCAACAGGTAAACCGAAGGCTCGAATGCCCGGACTCGACACAGTTCCAGCAACTTCCGTTGTCCGTAGGACAGGTCGCATGCCAGCGATTCCGCCTTCGACTCGAGCGAGGCCTCCTGCAGTAGCTGCATAGCTCGCCGTGTTTGTTCTTCTTTACCCTCCTGCAACGCCCCACGCCGGAAGAGGGCCGCCGTCATCGATTCAGCCTTTGGATCGCGCATTCCCAACAGTACATTGTCCAGCACGGTCATTTGTTCGAAGACCTTGCCATCTTGGAATGAGCGGCCCAAGCCGAGACGTGCAACCTGTTCAGGGACTCTACCTGTGGCGTCTACCCCTGCTATTGAGAAGCTTCCTTTGTTGGCGACAACGTAACCGCAGACCAGATTGAATACCGTTGTCTTTCCCGCTCCATTCGGACCAATCAGCGCAACGATACAACCCGACGGGATTTCGACCGATAAGTCGACCACGGCATGCACTCCGTCGAAAGACACGGATAGATCGTGCAATTGTAGGACAGAGGTATTCATCGCCATTTGTACTTCCCCAGGAGTCCACTGGGACGAATCAGCATGAGTGCTACAAGAATGCTCCCATACAGCATTTGCCTAACCGGAGCCGCTAAAGAGCTTGGTAGGCCTATAAAACGCAGTCCTTCGGGCAAGACAACAAGAATTGTGGCCCCTAGAACCGATCCGGAGATGCTGCCCATGCCCCCGAACACCACCATGAGCAGGATCGTCACCGATTCCATCGGCGTGAAACTGGTAGGGTCGATGTATGTCACGTAGTGGGCATACAGAGCCCCTGCAATTCCAGCGAAGAGAGCGCCGGTGGAAAACACCGTTCGCGTGAAACGTCCAACGTCTATACCGACCGATTCACAAAGCATGTTGCTTTCACGCATCCCCTGAATAACTCGACCGAACGGGGAAGTAACGAGACGACGCGACGCAAGAATTGTGACCAAGCAGAAGAAAGTGACGATGGGGAAGAAAGACCACGCCGTATCAAGCGTATAACCGAAGGCAGAGAAAGGAGGGATTGCAGATAGCCCCAATGGGCCGTGCGTCATCGCATCCCAGTTAACAGCCAGGGAGTAAGTTACCGCAGCAAGTCCGAATGTCGCCAATGCAAGAAAGTCCCCAGCTAGTCGCGACGCACTCAGGCTCACCAGCCAACCGACTCCCCAAGCCAAACCAGCGGCAAGACAAAGAGTAATCCACGGGGACAGTCCCAAATGCAAGCAAGCAAGAGATGACGCGTAAGCACCCACACAAAAGAAAGCAGACTGTCCCATCGCCGGAAGCCCGGCGAATCCAAGCACTATGTTCAGGCTCACCGTCATGATGACGAAGAGCCCCGCAAGCACAAGGATATGGATGATGTACTCCATTCAGACCTTTCTTAGTTCCAAATCTGTATGGAAAATGCCGCCGGGACGAAACAATAGAAACGCAACGAGAACCGCGTACGAGATCGCATCCTTCCACCCGGACGAAATACCCCACACTCCCACATTCTCGGCGAACCCTATCAATAGGCCCCCAAGCAAAGCGCCAGGTATGCTGCCCATTCCGCCAATCAGCGCGGCGATGATCCCTTTGATCACTGCATTCAGCCCCATGGCCGGATAGACATTCGATTCTAGCGCGACAAGAATGCCCGCGACGCCAGCCAAGGCCGACCCCAGGAAGAATGCCATGCTGACTGTTCGCTCGGAGTTGATGCCCACCAGGCTTGCCGCGACCTGATCGTCGGCAACGGCGCGGATTGACTTTCCGAAGCCCGTCTTGCGAAGAAACCAGAGCGCCGCCACTGCGAGAATCACGCTTGAAGCGACGATCCAGAGTTGCGTGCTGGTAATGACGGCACCGAACAACCTGTGTCCCTCAGATGCAGCACCGCCCCGCAGCATTTTAATATCTGACCCAAAGACGAACTGGAGTATGTTCTGGACCACGAGGAACATTCCGAACGAAGCGAGTAGCAGGATGAGGCTCGGGGACTTCCGTTGACGAAGCGGGCGATAGACGAACCGATCCATCAATACGCCCAGCCCACCCGCTGCAACAACCGAAATGATGGCAGCCATCGCGAACGGCATGCCGAGGTAAGCCATGAACGCCCAAGCTGTATAGGCAGCGACAGCAACGATAGCACCATGTGCGAAATGAAAGAACCGAACTGTTCCATAGATGATGGTGAAGCCCATGGCGACCAATGCATAGGTACAGCCTGCTATGATGCCATTGACCGTGAGTTGCGTAATCATACGGCGTGCAAATGTGATATGTTGCCGAAACTAACCAGCCGCCAGTTCGCACCTGTCCACAAGACCTCGGACACGTTTGCGTACAAAGGGGGAGTGAACCTTCCTCCCCACCACCAGAGATTGGGTAACGGCATTCCAGCCATCTTACAGAGTAGTGCTCCAATAACTTCTTCATGGCTGCAGATCACGATGACCTTGTTACTCTCACCATCTTGATCGACCAGTTCGAGAACGCGTGCCCATGCGCGTTCCGCCATTTCAGACAGGGTCTCACCACCATCAAAATACAGCCGGTCCGCTGATGGGTTGGTGAGTATCTCAGTGAAGATTATATCCCCAAAGGCCTTGCGGGTCTCCTCATAGGGCTTCCCTACATGTCCACCTACATTCAGAGGCGCAAACGCAGCGTCATGTTCAACTTGGCAGTTCATTCTCTCAGCAAGGTGACGGACCGTTGCTAATGCGCGCTCAGTTGGTGAAGAAAGAATGCGCCCATTGACACCATTTGCCAGCACTCCTGCAAGTGCAGCAGCTTGTTGTGCGCCTACAGCAGAGAGTGCCGTCACCTTTTCAGGCCACTTGCCTTTCCCGTGATTTGCGTGCTCGGCGTTTCGGACAAAGAGAATCCGCATAGTTCAGGCCCTCCCTATTTCGACTAACCGCTCGTTATAATGCATGATTTCAGCAGATAGTCCTGATCTGGTGCGTTCGAGTACCCATCTTCTTGAACCCTATGGATGAATTGGCCGGGCATCTCATAGTTGTATAGGTTGCAGACAACAGCAAATAGCCGAGGAAAATGCTCCATACAGACGTTCTCATCACGCCACATCCAGGTTTTTACAATCGTCTCAGGAGATGGGTCCATGTTATAGTTGTAATTAGACTCGAGAATCCAACCGCGGTGGTCGTCGTCTTCTCCTATGAAAACGGCAATGTCTTCTTGCCAATCACCGTTCTGATGATCTGGCCTCATCGTTAATCGTGCCGATGCCAACTGTGCTGGTGTCATGTGAATCAAGTCTACTTTTACTTCTTTGTGTTTGTTTTTGAAATAATTGTAGTCTTCGGTTTTCTGCTTTTCGACGTCATGTATACTGTCTTCCAAAACAAGAATGCGCCTCATTTTGATGTTTGGATGTTTGTCTTTGATCCTACCAAGATTCCGCAGAAAAACCCATGCCATTCCTTTTTGTCCCCCGTCTTCTTCTCGTCCCCAATCGGAGGGCTCTACACGCGCCAGAAAGGTGACATCTCGCAAATGTTCGTAGTCTGCGCTCTCTTGCAGCATTGCTAAATACTCATTAAGTTTCACATCGAAACCGATGGTCGTTGTGAAGTTCGCTGTAGATAACTTCGCGACTCGTGTAATCGCTGGCATGCACCCCAAGTGAGATTGTTCGAGTACATACCTACGCATTTCTCGAATGTGCTCCTCGGCGGCGACAGACTCTCTGGCAGCGACAGACTCTCCAGTGGTGGCAAACTCTCCAGCAGCGACAGACTCTTCTCGACTGTGTTCCTCGGCAGTGGCAGACGCTTGGAGTTGGTTACGCCCGATCAATGCAAGGGTGAATGGTACTAGTATGAAGCCCACTAGCACTGACAGCAGCCATAATATGGGATCATTCGTTAGTCTGGTGACGAACCCTGGTGGGCCAACGGCCCCCAGAACAACCGAGGCGATGGCCCATGGGTTGCGATTATTAATAGCATCCCGGCCTTTTTGTAGCTCTAGTCTCATAAAACCTCACCTTTCTCACTGGAACACTTGCGCAGCGCTTTGACAAACTTGTTGTCGTGGCACACACGAACCATGAGTGAGAGAGCTGATTTCTCAAGGGAATCTGGAAAGCCAGACAAGGCATCCTTTGCGCGAGCCGAAAATCCTTTAGCATATCCTGTCACCGTATCCAATGCTCCAGAGTTAACAAGGAGAGCAGCGACTTCTTGCAGTTCTCTCTCGTTCAAGCCGTCCCCATGTTTCAGTAACGACAGGAGGTCTTCACCGCTTCGCCCTTCCTCTCTGAAAAGCAGATAGCATCCGAAGGTCAAACGTCCGTTTCTAATGTCGCTGAGCTGATCTTGGAACCCACGCCCGACGACTCCGTCGACGCCCGGAGGTACGAAATCGGCCAAGTCATTCATCACCTGGATTCCCGTGCCGAATTCTTCCCCGTAGCGAAGAGCACTAGATGCGGCATTAGCCGATGCTCCTGCCAAGATTGCCCCCGCACGAGCGCAGTTACCATTGAAAACACCGCTCCCATGATAGCATCGTGCGTTGTAGTCAACGAGGAAGGCGTCTCTGTCCGCATAGTGTCCAAGATTTTCCAAATTCAGGACGTTCATATCGTAGTGTTGCGCAATGTAGATATGCTTGTTGCAAGTGCTCAGATCGGTCCGCACTGCGTCAAGCAATGAAGCAGCGAAGTCCTGTTCAGCAGCCGCCAGGCACTCAAGCGCAAGTTCCCGGGTAATCATTGCCGCCATGAATTGGGACCATTTTTGAGGCGTTGAAAGAACCGCATG
Source organism: bacterium (assembly GCA_020444265.1). Taxonomy (GTDB): domain Bacteria; phylum Electryoneota; class Electryoneia; order Electryoneales; family Electryoneaceae; genus JAHLLH01. The sequence continues at coordinate 96,765 of JAHLLH010000003.1, read as the reverse complement.
CTTGTCGTCGAACGCGGCGTTCGCCTGGTAGGAGGAGAGGTTTAGCATTTCGAATGCGGCCCCGACTGGAATTGTCTTGTGCCAGTCTGTTCCTCCGCACAGTTCGTACGTCAACCTTAAAAGAAACGGTTTCAGCATCAGCTCGCCATTCCGACGATCCAACACGTAGCGCATGATGCCGTGAAGCTCGGGCTCAACTTCTCGCAACGAGTCGATGTGCCGCCGGATTAGAGGCAAGGCCTCTTCCGATGTCTCTCGCATTAAGTCGAAGTAACGGGATTTGTCCACGCTGACTGACCTTGTCTACTTGAGGAAGACGAACTCGCCGTCCTTTACCGTCTTGAGAACCGGGGTAAGCACTGCATCACCATTTTCGTCAATGGCTGTCTCGCCAGCTACCCCCGGATAATCCTTCACCCTGTGCAGTGCTTCCCGAATCTGCGGGCCACTTGTGCCGCCATCACGCATGGCAATGACGAGGATTTGCGCCGCATCATAGCTCAAGCCTGCAAATATGTTCGGTTCGGACTGGTAAGCGGCCTCATACGCGTCCACGAAACGCTGGACCGTTTCGTCTGCGTTGTCAGGACTGAACTTGCTTGCAGAGTAGATGACCCCATCTGCAGCATCTCCGGCAAGCTTCAGGATTTCGGGGTCTTCAAATGTGACGGTGCTCAAGAACTGGGTCTTCAGGCCAAGTTCGCTCGCTTGCCGTAAGATGTAGCCCATTTGCTTGTACCCAAGCAGGTAGATAGCCTGGGGGTTCTGAGCCGCGACCTTCGCAATTTGGGTGCGGAAATCTGTGGCGTCTTCAGCATAGGACTCCTCGGCCACGATTGTTCCGCCGTTCTCGACAAACTCCTTCTTGAAAACTGACCCTATCCCGACGCCGTATTCATTGTTGATACGCAAGATCGCAACGCGCTTCAGTCCCAGGGTTTTGGAGGCATAGTCTGCCATCACTGTACCCTCATAGACATCGGAGGGGCAATTCCTGAATACATATGCGCCCGCCTCAGTAAGCTTCGGTGAGGACGAGGCCGGAGATAAGAGAACTACTTCACGCCTATTCGCGATGGGGGCAACCGACAACGTTACAGAGCTGAGCAGGTCGCCTAGAACCGCCGGGACGTGATTGACCGTGACCAGTTTCTGGAACGCGGACACCCCGACTTTGGGGTCGCCTTGCGTATCCTCATAGATGATGCGTAGCGTTTTTCCATCGATGCCTCCGCTGGAGTTCACCTGCTGCAAGGCCAGGTCCATGCCGCTCTTTGCGGCCTCTCCATAGGCGGCTCCCTGTCCTGTAAGGGGCAGGAGTGCACCGACAGTAATGTCCTGATCACCCGCGCCAGGTTTCCGAAGGATCAATACCAACGCCGCCGCAGTCACGATGACCACCACGATCACGCCGATCAGCTTATTCTTCATATGTTGCCTCCTGTGGTCGTGTCTCGAAATTTGGTGAGAATGTGACTTACATTCGAGTAATGTAAACTACGCGGTTTCCAGATAGCTACCAACTATGTCGCTCGTTACCCCACACTTTTCCTTAGTTGTTCATCTCCCCGCAGTGGATCGTCAACAACTGTATGCTGTCCAAACGCACGCTACGCCACTTCTGTCGGACCTCCTCTAGCATCACGAGTGCAATTGCTGTGTCCTCGCCTCTGGCAAAGTTAGATTCAACGCCGAGCATATCATCCGAGGTGCCTTTTCTCTACCGCTTCTGCGCTATCTCGCTCGTGTTCTTCAAAGGCGAAGCACTAATTCAAGCTCGTCTGTAATGGCCGCACCATCGTCGTGGGCAACCGCTTGAGCAAGTGCCTGTTCGAATCGATGTGCAGACACGAAGCGCGGTCCGGAGATCTCTGACTGCGTAGCACTCGGCACTTCGTCAAGGAGGCTGCAGAAGCGTTCGGCCGCCTTGATTGCTAGCGGTGATGTACGCGGCGCCGCATAGTCTCGTGCGCCGTACGCTAACACCTCATTCTTCATCTCCTCAATCGACGAAAATGCACCGTGTTCAGACAAAGCGTCGACGCTCGCAAACGCGATCGCCGTCAGCATCGCCATCGGGTCATTTTCTCGCTTGAGAAAAGGCAGCAAATCCAAGCGAAGCTCTGCGCCAACTAGCGCGCGTAGCAGATCCTTGTAAACACCATCGAAAACTCGGGCCCCGGCAAAGTCCTCTTCCTTTTCCCACATGTCGAGGAACTTCTGTGGTATCAGTCCTTGGGCCGGGTGTATTGAATCACCGAGAGGTAGAAGAACGTCCGGCCAGGCGAGTCCCTTGAGATAGATTACGTCGATCGAAAATGGGAAATCACAATCGTTTTCGGCTACTGGCAAGATGACATGGACCTCACCATCACCGTGGACGAAGTGGTCCCATGATGCTAGCCATACTCTGCGACGGTAAGCAGAAACCGCGTCATGCTCGCTACTACCAATGCTCCTCCCAAGCATCTCGCTCAACGCAGAGACAGCCCCATCCAGTGCCTCAATCACCTCATCCATGCCAGCGTCATACGCGGGATCATGTTTCGCTGCGTTATACCGCCGCCGCAGCAAGTGCAGTGAGCTAATACCCTGGGCAGAGATACCCATTGATGCCAACTCATCGATAAGCCGTTCGAAGTTCCAGTTCCTTCCTGTCGGATGTATGTGGGCCTTCAAAAATGTCTCTAACATGCCTCCCGCGTTCTTCAGCAGCGCCGCGAAGTCGCTGGGGTCATGGTCGCGACCGCTGAGGTAGATAGCTTCGTCGCGGAGGAAGCTAATTCTATTCTGTAATCTTTCAAGATTCGTAGACACTCAACCCTCCCATATTTAGGCGGAACTCTGGAGCTTGGTGGACATTACGTTCCACACTCACAATGACGAATGCTACTCTGGTTCCAATTGCCTTTATTCAGTATCGACAATGAAGAAGTCTTTTCTTTCGCTGTGAATTTGCCCGAGTCGATTTGCCCTCGATAACCACCCACGATCCACGTTTTTCAGTCTCGAGTGTACCTCGATTGTAACCCATACGCCAACAAGACCCGATCCTCTAGTTCAGGTTTGTTCCGAGCCTATGTATGTTCCCATGATCTCAGCGGGCGGCTCTTTTATCATGTTCGCTATCCTATCAGCTGGAGTAATTTCGCCTATATCGAACTCCCGGTAGCTAAGTCCATAAGCTACTGCCAGTCGCATGTATGCTACCTCTTCACCGTCAGGGGTACTTTGAACTGGCATGGGAAGCAGCTTCATCCCATGTTGGTTGCGGATGTGCTCGTTCCGAAACCAGTAGTCCAACTCGTCAACAACTCTTTCATACTGGTCAACAACACTACCACCTCCAATCAGGAGCACTGGCAATGGTTTGGTAGTCCATTCGTCCTCGTTAGGGGCTCTTTCCGTTCTCGTCTTTTCCAACACACGCCTTAAATGAGTAGAACATTCATCACGAAACTGTTCGTTTACCTGAGCAACTTCCCTAATAAACGGTTCTTCGACGTTATCCCGCTCTTCAGGGAACGGATCGAGTGGATCGACCTTTTGATAGTAAACAGAGTCCTCAGGATTTTCCATCTCAGCCAATTCAAGCGCTGCAAGTTGCCTACGGTGCATTTCAGCAACACCCAAAGGTTGCACATCAGTCACCATGAGTGAATAGCGATCAGTTCCTTCACGATTGCGGAGAATGAAACTGCAGGCATCAACAGTCGATGCCCCAAAATCCAGCATAAGATGCAAACCCTCTGTGCGCAGTTCAGACATGGCATAGCTGATCGCTCCCCCAGCGATTTCAGGGATTATTTGGAAGTAACATTCTTCAGCCTCATACTTTTTAAAAGGTTGTTTGTTCGCTTTCCCAGCCACGTCTGCCAGGCACTTGGATGCCCCGATGATCGTAATCTCATCTTTGGCAAACGAGAGTAACCAGGCTGCATTCCCTACTCGGAAGAACCGATCATTCTCCGCGTTTTCACCCATGCTCGCAGATGGAACTCCAAGATTAAAAGACCAGACAATCTTATCAAATCTCGCCACTAGTTTCTCGTGTGTGATGAGAAACCACGTCCTGACCTTCTGAAGAACCAATCCGAGATATGCCGCTGCCCTGGCTTCATCGAAGTTATCCCCTCCCTCTACGCTCATTGAAACGGCAAGATTTGGGTTCATCTCACTTAGGAGTTTTATCTTTAGATCTTGATACATTCTGCTACCAGCTTTACTCCGAAGAGAGCAAATACCACTACTATCTACCCAGAGGGAAGTCGGGAGAAGTTGCGGCATGGCGGGATGCCCGAAATCGCCGAAGTCCATAGGGTAGGCTGGACTGCCTTGGAGATCAGGTGCACGCACAACCACTTTCGATGAAGAGGTTCCAAAGTCTAGTCCGATTACGAGTTCGACTCGACCACCGCCTGTTGTAGCCATAGTCTCATTCCTTTCCCCATTGCCTTCGGACGAATCTTCAGTCTTATTTCTCCACAGAAATGACAGCAATCGCAATTTCTTCATGGTCTGTCCTCATCTCTTTTCCACGCTCGATTCGGGTACGTTGCTGTTCGACTCTGTCCTTCAATTTTTCTATTCTACCCTGAGTCGCTTTCACAAGCGAATCCTTGCCCTTGTCAATCAACCGCTGCTTAATCTCCAGAAGCTTCCTTTCCTGTTCCTGCATATGTTTATCCAACATCTTCAGCTGGACGCTTGCCCTGTCCTGATTCTTGGCATCTAGCTCCTCCTTGTACTCTTCGTAATTTTTTTGCAATGCCAAGAAGACAATCTCATTCGCGATATCATATGCCCTCCCTACCTCGATATCGGCTACTACCTCAAGCCAATTTTGGCCACGTTCGAAAACAGTGGCGACAAGGCCTTCAACCTCAGCTGAAGTAAGGATTGATTGGGGTTTGTCATAGCTAGCGCCCGAATAAGCCAGCTTCTCGATGCTCTGGAGTGCCTTAAATGACCATCGTTCTATCGCAACCACGTAGACACCGGGTTTGACTTTCAGTCCTGCGACCCAAGCAACCTTTGCAGCTATGGCTGGTGTCAGTTGCTCGTCAGATTCAGCAATCTGCTGACTGATCATTTGTACTAGGGGGTGAAACTGGGAAATGATCTCGACGGAACCTATGATATATTCTGTAACGTGGTTGTCGAATCGGCACTTTGGTGGACTTGTATTGACCCCTGTGAGACGAGTTACAAATGATGATCGCCTCGAACGCACGAACTCCTCAAGATCAAATCTTGCATCTGGCGAGAGTGACAATTCATAGACATCGCTACCTTTTGCTAGTTGTTGAATCGTGCATCCAGGATACTTCAGCTTCAAGAAATCGGTAACGTAAACCTTCAGGTCATTCTTGCTAATCCAGCGATGATTGTGCTTCGCATCTTTGATCCTGTCGAGGATGTAATTGCCATAGGCTATCAAACTTGAAGCATTTTCCTCCAGCTTTTGCTCCTGAATTCTTATATTTTCAAGAGCTTGTGCTGTTTGCTCTACACGCTCATCTTGTTGTTCTGGCGTAAGGTTACCAGAAAGAAGCTCAATGGTGAGTTTTCTAATCTCCTCCCCAAGGATTGCTTCAAAATCCCCTAGGGCATTTTTGACCAAGTCCAGTTTGTTGTAGAGTCGAGTGTATATCTTGGCGTCAATGGTACCATCGTACATGATGTTCCATATCTGGATGCTATCGGCCATCTGTCCGAGTCTATCGATACGACCTATACGTTGCTCAAGCCGCATCGGATTCCACGGTAAATCATAATTGATCATCACCCTACAGAACTGAATATCGACACCCTCGCCACCTACCTCTGAAGTCAACAAAACAGTTCCACCAGGCGACTTTTGGAATCGCTGGATGACATCTGCCTTTGTCTCACGTTGCCCACCCATCAGAAGGATGGTCCTAAGGGAGGATTCCTCAAGGCGCCGCTTCAGGTATTGCAGAGTCTCCCTAAATGACGAGAACAGAACCACCTTTTCTTCGGGGTATTCACTCACAAAATTTGATAGTATATCATTTAGTTTTTTGAATTTACTATCATTCTGTTCCAGCAACGTCAAATCAACATCTCGCGTACGTTCAACCACCTCCCTAACGAGAGGTCCAATCTTTTTCTTTGCTTTCTTGTAATTGTCTTCTAGCTCTACTTCTTCCAGCATATCCCCTGTAGTCTGCCATGCGTGTAGTGCTGCAGCCATACTACTCGTCATTTGTCTTTGAGGCTGTGAAAGAAGGAATGCCTCATTCGCATCGCTCCGTGCGGCGTACTCAGCAACAATGCCTGTGACACGATCATAGAACTCTCTCTCTACTGGGTCTGAAATCGGTACGAGTTCACTAATCACCTCACGCACAACTCGCCACTCTTTGACTTCGCGCTTTCGTGTACGAGTGATGGCATGGGCAAGCAGGTTCACAGTTTCTAGTCGATATGCAAGTCGCCCTCGCCCCTCTTTACTTTGCAGTAACCCTTCCTTCGCGAGTTCTGCCTCAATGAATGCCAACTGACGATTGTCGTAGAGAAGTGGATGAGATTTTGCGATCTCGATCTGCTCAATTACGTCTGCCAGGTTGGATTCTCGATTCAGCAGAATATCTCTAGCACGAACCAATGGTGCATTTGCTCGTAAAACTGTTTCAAGGACATCCATACGAGTAAATGTGTCTGGGTCCAGTAGGTGCAAAAGAGAGAATAAATCATTGTTCTTGTTGTGAATTGGGGTCGCTGTAAGAAAGACCGCATACTCTGAAACAGCCTTGAATAACTCACCCAGTTCGTTCGTCTTTGTCTCAGGATTCCGCAAGTGATGCGCTTCATCAATGACAAGCAGATCAATCAATCGTTCATCGTTCTCATGAGATCTGAGGAAGCGGGCAAGCATAGCTCGTGCAGATCGGTCATCTTCATTGTCTTCCCATTTTTTGGGTGGCCGCAAACCTTGCATGCTGCAAATCAGTGCAAACCCTTCTGCCTGAGAATCGAGGCTCGTGAGGGTCTTAAGGACATCGCGAACATCACAAAGTGTTGCACGAACCCCCATTTTCGACTTGAGCTCGTCTTCCCATTTCTCGCGCAGTGCTGATGGACAGAGAACCACCAGACGATGCATGTCAAATCGCGAACGTAGCTCTGTCCAGATCAGCCCAGCTTCGATCGTTTTACCCAAACCAACTTCGTCAGCGATCAGGAGGCCATTGGAGGGAGATTCTAGTAGCTTTAAAACGGGTTTGAACTGATACGCATAGAAATCCGTTCTGGTCGCTTCCATGCTATAAATGACATCGGTCAATTTGCCTGATATTTTTGCATGAGCCAATGTCCGCCTCAAGTCTACGGGGCTTCCTAGTTGGCCCTTATCAAGCATGTCCAGCGGGGATAACCTAAAGCTCTCGATTACCTCAAGTTGATCCTCCGGTACCCATGCCGTACTGCCGTTGGTGTATAAAACGTTGAGTATCCTACCTGGACCACGCATCTGTTCACGGCCCGTCAAAACGCCAACCTTTGTCGGATCGTTGATCTTTCGCACACGGACCGGCTCATCCATCTGGGTACTCCCATTTAACGCGCCAAGTGCATTCTTCTGCTACTCATGCCTCTCTTAATGCTCACATACTCGCCAATTCTTCGATCCTACGATGCCCTTTTCAAGACGCCAGACTTGTATAATATGGCGATGGTACGGTTGGGTAAACCCGGAAGACATGTGCGAAAACAGCATCGGTTTTATCCTCAATATCCTCTTCGGAGAATACCTCGGGTAGCCCTGTTCCATCGCTCCACAGATAATCGTGGATGGTAAGCCGAACTGCGTCCCTTGTTGCCTCCTTATCGCGCCAGTGATCGACACGCAGTTTTTCTGCTTTCAGGTTCTCAAGAAGTTCTACAGCGACCCCTTTTATTTGCTTGATCTCTTTGGATGACAAGTCAGGCTTCTTCAGCAGGTCGAACAGGGCTAGGGATTCCTCGTTGAGTCCCTCACGGAGGGCGCGACTCTCCTCCTGCCCCATCTCGTCCACAAACAGGAGGAGTGCCTCGAAGGTCTTTTCGATGGTGGCGCGGTCCTTCTCGCGATTGTACTCTTCGACAATCTCTTCGTAGTGAGCCTGGAAATTGGTGCGCAAGGGATTCTGCTGCAGCAATTTCTGGAGACGTTGTTCAACAGCAGTCTTGAGGTTTTGCACCGTAGTACGTTTGGAAGTGCTGCGCTCGAACTCCTGACGCAATCGGTCGAAGTCAATCTTGCTGATGTCATAGACTTCCGAATCTTCGTCCGCACCATCAGCGTGCGTATCGATCGCGTCGTCTACAACTCGGTGCAGTTGGCGGATGATATCGGTGATGTCAGCCTGTTCACGATCGCGTTGGAGACTCTTATAGACAATGTTGATTGCCTCGTAGTCCTGACGAAAGGCGTTCACTCCATCCACGGTGATGCAGGCTTTGAATTTCGTGAACACAGCCCTGCACATGATCTCGAAGCGTTTACGAGTCTCGTCATTCTCGTTTGCCGCTTCTTTCGCTGCAAGGATCGCAGCGTTGCGAGCGAACCCTGTTTGTTGGATGATGTCATCAAGCGATGTGCTGCGGTCCGAGAGGAAGGTCCGTGCCAGGCTGATAGCCTCTTCCAAGTCAGCCAGCAGCTCTTCATCGGGCTTGGCTGGTTCGATCTCATCATCACCGCCATGTCCACCAGCGCCTTCTCCGGCAAACGTGGCCAGCGCCTTCCGAAGGTTCTTCAGGATGCCGCAGTAGTCGACGATCATCCCGTTGTTCTTCCCCTCGTTCACGCGGTTCGCACGTGCAATCGCCTGCATCAGTGTGTGCGCTTTGAGGGGTTTGTCCAAGTAGAGGGTTGCGAGGCTGGGTACATCAAACCCCGTCAACCACATCGCGCAGACAATCGCGATACGGAAGGGGTGCTCCTCAGCCTTGAATGCTTCATCCAGCGACAAACGCTGCATGTTCTGGAACTGCGGCTGCTGTCGCATCTCTTCTGGCAGGTCGATGCCTTCTTTGATCAGGCGCCGGTGCGGTGTGATGTCCAGATCCCACTTGCGGAACTTGTCAACCTCACCCTGTTCTTCGCTGACCACCACAGCTGAACGTGTTTGCCGCATCCATGCCAGCTGTCGCAACCGGTACAGTTCGTCCTGCTCATCCGTCGCAGAGGGAAGCTCGGCCTCTAGGGCAGCAATTCTTTCAGCCCAATACTTGGCAACCAGGTTGTACATGCGAACACACGTGATCTTGTCGATGCAGATCACCATGGCCTTGCCGGTCTCCCAAGATGTCGAGTAGTGACGCACAAAATCTCGGGCAACCTGGTCAAGACGTTTCTCGGCTGTGATAATGTGATAGTCGCGCTTTAGTTCTTTCTCCAACCGCTGCTCGACATCAATATCATCCGTTTCGATTTCCTCGAGCTTCTCTGCGATCCGATCGTTCAGGTCGCCGATCGCCACACCGAGTTTGTCGCCGCGAGCATCGTAGTAGAGGGGGACAGTTGCTTTGTCTTCGACCGCACGCTGGAAGTCATAGGTTGAGATATAATCACCGAAGACACGGCGCGTGATCTCGTCGTCCTTGAACAGCGGCGTCCCCGTAAACCCTATATAGCTGGCGTTGGGGAGAGCGTTGCGCATGTTGAGCGCCAGCGTACCGTACTGTGTGCGATGGGCTTCATCGGTGATGACGATGATGTCGTTACGCTGCGAGTAGCTCTCTCCTGGTGCCACATTCTGATTGAACTTCTGAATCAGGGAGAAGACGTGTGACTTGTGCTGGGCAAGAAGTGTGCTGAGATGCTCGCCGCTGGACGCCCGGCAAGGATCTCGATCATTGTCGACCACGCCGCATCCGGCGAAAGTCTTGTATATCTGTGTGTCCAGGTCATCGCGGTCCGTCAGGACGAGGAAGGTGAAATTCCCGCCGATCTTGCGGTGTACCTTTCTCGTGAACATGACCATCGAATAGCTTTTCCCTGCGCCCTGGGTATGCCAGAATACGCCTAGCTTTCCCTTCCTGTCTTCACGATTCTTCACAGCCTCAACAGCGCGATTGACACCGAGGTACTGGTGGTTGCGGGCAAGGATCTTTCTAGGTTCACCCGCAGACTCATCGAAGAGAATGAAGTTCTCGATCAGATCCATGAAGTTGCGCTTGTCGCAGATACCCTTCAGCAACGTCTCCATGTCCACGGCACCCGGATCCTCCTCATCGAGACGTTTCCACTCGTGGAAATGCTCGTAGCGACTGGTGAGCGACCCGAGTTTAGCATCTACACCGTTCGCGAGCACGATCACTGCGTTGTGATGGAAGAAATGGGTTACCGTGTCCATGTAGTCATGGAAGATCTGATGGTGGGCTGCACGGATATCCCGGTTGATGTTCTTCAGCTCCATGAAGAGCAGGGGGAGGCCATTCACGAACCCGACGATGTCCGCACGGCGGCGATAGAGGTCACCTCTCATCCACAGCTCACGCACGCAGAGGAAATCGTTGTTCAGCGCGTCATTGAAATCAAAGACCCGGAGCCGTTCACGCACACGCTCACCCTCAGCGTTACGGAAGGAAACCTGAACGCCATCCTTGATCAGCTGGTACTTCTCGCGGTTGGTAGCAGCCAGGGTTTGTGACGCAGATACGGTCACAATCTTGCGGACAGCGTCTTCATAGGCAGTCGCAGGCAGTCCAGGGTTCAGCACCTCGATCTTGGCACGGAGAGTACGAGTCAGCACAACCTCACGGTCCGACTCCCGCCCCAGCAAGCTGTCCGGCCCGAAGTCCTCGTGGTTGTAAGCATACACCGACTCCCAGCCGAGCTCCTGCTCCAGGTAGTCGGCTGTCGTCTGCTGGACGAGTGTGTCTTCAGTGTAGGCGGGCATCAGGCATTCTCCATGCCGCTTGTACTTTCAGGACGGCCTACCTCATCCTCCTCGCCCTGTTCAGTAGGTTGAAACAGAAACGATTCTTTCGTCTCCTCGTCGCGGAAGCGGAAACCCCACCGACGCTCCATGAATGACAGGAGCCGCATGCCACGATCCCGAATTTCTTCCGGGCCCCACTGGCTGTACAACCTGGCGACTTCGATCTCCGAATGAGAACCGTCGGAATAGCCAGTCCTCTTTCGCCTACCATCGCCGTCAAATTTTGGGTGGAGCTTGCTCTCGTAACTGTCGTTCTGTAGAGAGGAGTTGATAGAAGAGGAGAGCAAGAGCAGGTTGCCGAGTGAACCGTAGTACAAGTGGTAGTGGTCCTCTGGAACCCCCGAGAACACTTTTTGCCAATGCTCAGGCATACTCTGAGGGCAGATATGCTCGATGGAGAGATATTCCCGTGGCGTCTTCAGTAGCGAGTCCCAAGTGACTTTCTGCTGGATGCTGTCGCTCAGGAGGTCTAGCTCATATTCATAGAGGAAATACCGTAATCCGTACCATGCATAGTACCCCTCTTTATCCTTGAACTTCTTCTGCAGATACGTGTAGAAGTACGTGGCATTGATGATGCCCTCTTCACTGACCAGGTAGCTGAGGTTGGGTTCGAAGCTGTCAATGATGGATTCAATTGTCGATTTGCCCAAATCCAGCTTCCGGGCTTCTCCATAGTATTCGCTGCTTCGATAGTTTCCACGTGCCCCGCCGATTCGGAAAGCAAGGAAGATGAATCGCTCGATGCTTTGAATGGCTTTCACGCGTTTCGCAGAGTCTGACACATTCTTCAAGATCGACATCACCAGGGGCGGGAAATACCCCATCCCGATTCGGTTCAGCTTCTCAATGGCTTCGATTTCTTCAGAGGGAAGTGAATTGGCCAATCGTGGGTAGTGTGCACAGAACCAGTGTTGCGCAGATTCTTTAAGGCTGTTCACATAGTCCCTGATGTTCTCGGGGGTAAGATTGGAAACCTCCCTTTCTACGGAATTCTCCAGAGCCTGTTCAGAAAAATCGTCATCATCGTCAAAACCTAACCCTGATCGCTGCTCTTCAGCCTCCTCAAGCTCGACCTGGATCACAACTTTCTCGTGAACCTGTTGTGGAGAGAAGTACTTGTCGAGCAGGAACTGAATGTAGTCTTGACCGGTTTTCCTCGAGTAGGTGAAATACATGATCCAGTGTGCGCGCAGGAAGTCGTCGTCATTCAGAGGTTTGCTTGGGTTTCTACCTAGCTGGTAGTAGACCTCTTTCCACGTGTCGTTGATCCGTTCCCGGAGTTTTCGCAGTTCAGCTACCTTGAGCTGGTCACACCCATAGAGAGTGGTCAGGTAGATCAGGCGGTTCTTCAGTAGTTCGAGGTCCGATAGCTTCTTTCCCCGGTTGTTCATCGTCTCGAATGTCACAAACTCATCAAATTCATCGTGAATTGTATAGATGTTGAAGAGGAGATTTGAGGTCAGCTTCCTGTAAATGTTCTTGAGACCATCTTCGCCTTCGGTCTCGTAAAGGGCTTCGATCTGCTTCTTGAAGAAGGTCAGCGCATTCTTGAGATTCAGGGTGTAGAACGACTTCTGAACAGTTCCGGGGCCCTCCTCATCAAGCACGTCGTACCGGAAAAACTCATCACTCGGTGTGTCTTTCACGTAGCCGAACTTATATGTCCGAAACAGGTTCTGCGGTGGTTTGTACTTATAGAGGAAACGTTCGGTGATAGCGCTCGCGGTGACTGTCCCCTTGACGTACACCTCATCCGGCTCTTTATCACGATTCTTCTCGAGCTCCATGTAGAAATCGAGAAGTGCTTTGATGAAAACGATGAAGGTTGTCAGACGCTGCTGACCATCAACGATGTGAAACATCTCATACTGCTGGTCGTTGATGAGCCAGAACTCGTCATCTGCCTCGCTAATGGTATCTGGGTCGATTCTCTTCAGTGTAAGTAGACCAGTATAGTGAGAGCGACCATCCTGCAGGTTGATCAGATCTTCCCAGAAATCCTTATACTGTTTCTCCTTCCAGGCGTACCCCCGCTGATAGTCGGGGATACGAAAGATGCTACGATTGAATACATCTTCTAGAGTTGCACGCTCTTTCATTCTATGTACCTTCCATCCTAATTCGTTGGCAGCCCCAGCTTGTCGAAAAACGCACGGTTCCGCTCCTTCGCCAGATTCACGAGCCGGTCGAAGGAAATGATCTCCACATACGCATTCAGACCTTTGTGATAGAAGAAATACCCTAGCCCGTCGCTGGTACGAATTGCGTCATGAATTAGACACCGTTCTTTAACCTTGGGAGTGAGATCCGCTAGGACGTAACAGAACCCCGGAATACTATCAGATTGTGGGATCGGTCGGCCAGTTGCCGTTGTCACCTCACCCTTGCGGATTCTCTTCAGGTAGCCCAATGCTTGTTCGATGGGGTCTTTTTCCTCCCCTTCTTGGGCATCGTTGCGCATCGGCTTCTTGATTTCTACAACTTGGATCGCCGCTAGCGGGAGCCGTTCACCCTCTGCAACCAGCATTGGATTGTCATAGACGTTCAACGCGACTATATCCGGTTCCTTTTGATCTTCGGAATCTGATATTGGCATTTTCCTGATCTGCTTATCAGAAGCCAGGTAGTCGTGGAATGCCAGACTCTCGTCGATAATCCACAGGTTAGTGCTTTCGAACATCACGCCATTCGAATCCTCACCCATCGGCATGATCAGATTGTGAATGATGTCTTCCCTGTTGTACGTACCATCGTCTTTTCGCTGCACGGCGACGGCCAACAGATCAAGAATCACCTTCCTATGAGACACATAGTTAGCCAGGTCGGACTGCTTCAACTCCCCAGCACGCTTCAGGTATTCCGCTACACGACGCTTGTAATCAGGGAAGTTCTCTTCCTTTTTTGGGTGCATGATATCGTGGCCTTCTTCCAACATCTTGTTCTCGATATCAGACAGGTGCCGGTGCAGAGTCATGTCCAGATCCTTGTCGGACATCTCCGGGTCGACCGCGAGATCATCTTCTGGTATGTGTTTTAAGATAGGTCGGTAGCGTGGAGCTTTTTGGGCGACAAATTCCTCAACCCGGGCTTTGCCCTGCTTTTTATTCTCGTCCAGATAGTCTTGCAAGTGCTCGACTATTTCCTTCCTGACCCCTTCTTGGATTTTAGGCCAGGTCAGTTCTACTCCCTCAAGAAGCCCAAGAGATTCCTCAGGTATATCAAATTCAGTTCGCTCAGAACGTACATGTGAATCCAGGAATTTGGATGCTACATAGCAGGCATAGATGAATTCACCCTCGTCGTCCTTCAGTGCGCCGAATAAACCGGGAATTTTACCACGGAGGTGTTCTTCAAGCACCAGTCGACTGTCAGCACCATAAGCCACATAGTGTTTCTTCGAAATCATAGACTCGAGGCGAACATGGGTTAGATCAAACTCTTCTCCTTTTATCGTGATCGTTTTGCTCGTCGCGTCGGCGTGTATCACTTCCTCGTACAGGTCATCCAACCTGATTGTATTCTCCTCATCATGCACAGTGATCTGCGGCGCGCCACCTGGTCGGATGAAATACCACAAGCAGTGTTCAAGAATATTGCGGGCGATGATGTCTGTTTGTTTCCTGGACGCATCGCGATATCTCGCTTTGAAGTAGGAGAGCTGGACGATAGTCGAACGGACACTTCCTTCTGCTGCAGATTTGGGATCTTCGCTGGAGACTCCAGTTTGCTCATTGAACTGGAACTTGCGACGCTTCAAATCTCCATCATCCCCGAGGTAAACGCTTTCCACGCTGACACTATCGAAGGCTTTCAGCCACAATAACCGCCCAACTCCACGTCCACCAATATGAGCCTTATGATCACTGTCCAGCGTCATGAACGAAGTCATGTTTTTTTCGTCGAAACCGATACCATTGTCCGTGATCTTGAAGTTCAGGATGTCGGGAGTAGGTTCACGCCCGGGCGACTTTTCTTCTGGCTTCAGCGATTCCTGCTTGTCTCGGACGATCTCGACGGTGATCCGTCCATCGCCAAGGGATAGTTTCGCCTCGTCAATGGCGTGAATGGAGTTCACGACGGCTTCGAATAGAGGGGCCAGTCCATGACTGTAGGGTAGATTGGTATTGCGTAGCCGACCGGCAAGATTGGTATTCATGCTACTCATGGCTGGATTTCTCCGTTCATTAGTTTGGGGAGGAGGAGATCGCGAGCATCTCGGAGGTTTCGAATTTGGGTGGACAAGGTATCTATCTGCGCGAGAATGGGTGATACATGCTCTGTGAAGGCAGAGATTAACCTTGTGTCGGGAACAACGAAAGGAATCATCTTGAACGTATCTCGAATGATGGCATCGAAGACCGCACCGACTGCTCGGCTGCGTAATTGTTCTACTCCATCCACCATGGCGAAATAGAGAATCTGCTGGCTAAGAGGTGGATGAGCGACAAGAGCGTAGCAGGACTGGTTCATCGCCATAGGGCGTTGAGCTAAGTTAACCTTGCCAACCGTTCCTCGCGCAGTGATGAATACGGTATCCTTCGGATAGAGCTTGCTGTTGCAGTTCTTTAATCCAGCATCAGTTATGGTTTTTTCAGTGTCCTGAGCATAGGCGAAATCAGTTGAGTCTTTCGGGGTATAGAATGGTATTTCACCATTCCAATAAGACGGATTCGATGTCTTCGGTGTTCCGCCACTAAGAACATCCATAACCTCGATGGCACTTTTCTTCTCCCAGCCTTCGGGGATGCCGTCTTGGATGGGGGTGTGTTCGTGGCCGGGGAAGCGGAGGTGGACGAACCATTCCTTGTAGAGCAGCCGCGCCGACTCCTCCAGCAACTGTATCCGCCGTTTATTGTTCGCTATTAGACGGTCATAGTTTGCTATTGTTCTTCCTATTCTCCTCTGTAAATCAATACTTGGCATCGGTATAGTCATTTTCTTTATATGAGAAGGCCCAAAATTAGGTTGTGCTCCCCCGATCACAAATTGATGGATTTGATTCTTAAAATCCGTCGAGCGAAGAAAAGCGTATAGGTACTCATCATCAAGAATGTCTTTATTGTGACTATGAAAACGAATTACACTCGTATTCATCATCACTGGTAAATTTTCTTCCGTTATCCGACCCACTTTTCCATAGGTATTTCCAGAGCTAGCAACTACGATATCATCTAATTCAACCGCGAAATGCTTGTAGCGTTCCTCGAATTCTAGGAGAGAAATGTACTTGTCTGTGTTTGTTGTATCTACCGTTCCAGAACCATCACGAAGTATATTGGTTACATTAATAACCTTCATTCCAGCTTCAGCCCATTGCCATTTCCTTAAACCAGGTCCTTCCTGGTAGAAAATAACATCGGGTATCGGCCGTCTTGAGTATCCGCCTGGTATTGACATCATATCCCCAATTCCTTGAAGTTCTTATTAATTGTCTTGGCTAGACGCGTAGCTTCGTCGTTGAGGTCGTTCAGCTCGACATGGATCTCGCGCAGGGTTTCTTCAAAGTCGAAGTCCTCGTCCTCTTCCTCGGGGGCAACGCCGACATAACGGCCCGGGGTGAGGGACCAGTCGTTGGCTTCGATCTCGGCTCTTTCTACCAGCTTGACCAAGCCTTCTACGTCGCGCAGCTCTGCATCCGGGAAGCGTTCGGTAAGCCAGTGGCCCTGCCGCCAGAAGTAGCGGACCTGCTTGAGCTGCTCGACGGCCAGTGCGCGTGCCACGTCGGCTGCCTTGCGGGCGCGAGTAATGGCGGAGTTTTCCCACACATGGCTGTCGCGGGCGTCGAGCTCGGTCTCGCAGATCTCGATGATGCGACTGACGAGCTTGTAGAGCAGATCGGATTGCTTCACCAAGTTGCGGCTGGTTTCTGCAAGGGGTGCCAGTCGGTCGACGGCTTTCTTGAGCTCGCCGTTGCTGGTCTTCTGGTTCTTCCAAGCGGTCTGTTCCTCGGTGATCGTTGCCTGAAACTTCTGGACGTCCGCGTTGAACGTCGCAGCCGCCTCGACCAGCTCCTTCAGTGGTTCGGTATGGGCTGCGTCCTCATCAAGCGTCTTCAGGAACGGATCGAGGGCACTCCGCTGGCTTGCCAGCGAGTGGATGAAATCGGGCAGGGGTTCGATGGATGAGCCGTTGTCTTCATGCGACGAGAAACAGCCTGCCGCCTCATCCAGCATGCGCAGGCTGTACCCCGCGACGAGGTCGAGGTAACGTTCTGTCTGGCCCCGGTAGAGCCAGACGATAGCGAGGATGTTCTGCTCCTGCTCAGGACTGAAGTCGTAGATCTTGCGTGTGACCTTGCGGTAGATGTTCCGCGCATCGATCATCAACACCTTGTCCCGGTGCTTCTCGGGTTTGCCACGGTTCAGGAACCAGAGCTCGCAGGGGACGGTGCGGGTGTAGAAGAAGTTCGAACGTATGGCGACCATGACATCCACATCACCCGTCTCGACCAGCTTCTGGCGGACCTTCGCCTCGTCGCGCCCCGCGCTCGATGCCTGGGAGGACATGACGAAGCCAGCACGGCCCTGCTCGTTCAGGTAGCTGTAGAAGTAGCTGATCCAGATATAGTTGCCGTTGCTGACCTTCTCCTTCTTGTTCACACCCGGTAAACCAAAGGGCAAACGAGGATCCCGCTTCACCTTGTCAGCGTCGATCTCGTCGACGTTGAAGGGCGGGTTGGCCATCACGAAGTCGGCCTTGTTCAGAAGCTCGTGCGGATCCTCGTAATAGGTGATCGCCTTCTGGATGTCGCCTTCGAGACCATGTACGGCGAGGTTCATCTTCGCAAGGCGGATTGTGGTAGCGTTCTTCTCGAGCCCGTAGAACGTAAGCTTCTCGGTCGGGTTCTCGTCTTTCCGCTCCACCACACGGGCGCTCTGGACGAACATACCACCGGAACCACACGCGGGATCCAACACCGTTCCACTTTCAGGCTCGATGACATTGGCGATCAAGGAGACGAGCGAGATCGGTGTGAAGAACTCGCCGCCATCGTGAGCCTTCTGGTCGGCAAACTGGGTCAGGAAGTACTCGTAGATGCGACCGAAGACATCCCCCGAGACGCGCTTGAGCTCGTCTGGGTTGAGAGTGCGCAGGAGTTGGCCGAGGACATCGTTGTCGAGCTCCTGGTACTCGTTCTTGGGCAGGACACCCCGGAGGCTCTCGTAGTCCGACTCGATCGACTCCATCGCTTCGATGATGGCTTTCGCTCGGTCAGCGCTGTCGGGTAAAGCGACGAGAGTGTCGAACTGGGCTTTGTGCTGCAGGTAGATGGCGCTCTTCTGGGAGAAGTCCTCTTTCGTCAGGGGGCGTGCCTTCCCACCACGTGTAGGCAGGTTGGCCTCGATACTATTCTTGACGCCGAGGTAGCGGCTATATGCGTGTCGAAGGAAAACAAGGCCCATGACGGGAAGGAAATACTCGTTGCTAGCATAATTGGAGTTTGCCCTCAGAGTGTCCGCCGCGCTCCATAGCCGTTTTTCGATTGCCTCGATATGTTCCATCTGAGCCATTTCAGAACCCGCCTCATTTCTTGTATGCGCCAGTGTCAGCAACGTGTTGGAATCAGACTTTGAGGGATCATCGAGTGGATGTAGAGTTCATCGCTCAAGGCCGATCACGAAAAGCATTTTGCAAGCTATGAAATGGGGTGAGTTAGGGGCAAGGTGTGCCCCCCACTTTTATGCCACATTTTGCCCCTAGGTCCCTATTGGCTTTACCAGGCGACGGAGAATGAACTCCTGTAATATACTTGCACTAGGGGATCATCCTTTACATCCTGCACCACGCCTCATCGTACGCTTGGATCATGGCTTCGTACAGCCCCGCGATTCCAACAACTGATGTGGTGCGTGAGGTACCAACCACGACCTGCTCAACTCTCCTCAGCCTGTTGACGTAGTACCTGTATTTCTTATCATCCGGCCACTCCTCATACCGCTCCAGTCGCGCTGCTATTGTGGCGTTTGCTACGTCCAAGATTGCGAAACTGTAAGGCAGAATCAGGGTCCCAGGGTAAATGTAAGCGGACTTGAGGCAACTCAATAAACAGTGGTCCATTCGATTGCGGCTGCTCAATGCTGTTGCCTGATCGTTTATACTCCTGTCAATCCGCAGCGCATACTTGAGAGTCTTGGATTTCAGGCGGAACTCCAGCCGCGCCACAGGATAGCCACCGCTCTTCTCCACGCGGTGGTAGAGAGTTGCCGTCCGTCTTCTCGATTTGGTCTCCCTCTTTACATTTTTATTCTCATTGAAACTCGATATCACAGAGAATCGTTTGGAGACTGGCATCCCATTCATGCTGTGTATCAGAGTGCCCGGATCGAAAGGCAGAAAAATGTCGAACGCTATTTCACAGTAACTGAGGTTCACGGTATTACTTGCAAATAGCCCAGGAGCCTGCAGCGCCTTCTCAACTGTTTCCTTGACGGTTTTCCACACCTCCGCCCACATGTGAAAAGGCAGGAGATCTGTCCCCTCACGCACTCCCTGGTGGTCAGGTTCAAAGTCGACAATCAGGTAGCCGCTCTTGTTATAGAGCAAGCGTAAGTGGTCATCATGCTTCCAGCACTTGTAGCTTACCTCACGCTTCGATGTGATACCCCCATCCGCCCTCCGAATAACCCTATACCGGGGCTGGGTGCGTTTCGGGTTCCAGGTTATTAGCCGCCTGTCCACAGGAACTGAGATCTTGATCCTGTCTAGTCCTACGGCGATAGACTCTGGCTTGGACCTGTAGAGCTTGTTGCGCAGCTTGAGCCCCTCATCTCTCTTCCGCGTGAGTTTCATGACTCACCTCTCTTCTTCTCTTCTCACGAGAACCCTCGCCATCTCGAGCCACAGTGGGCTGGTGTCCTGCGATGGGCCGACTGGCCACCTCTCTTCGAGTGATGAGGGGTATTTGCGTTCGTACCCCATAGTATAGAACCACGCTCCCCAAGCCACTTCCGTGTTGCTATGGTCCTGCATTCCTGTCGGCCCCAAAAGACAGGCGGGAAAGGCTATTCGCCATTTCCCGCTAGTATATCTTTCTATCCCTGAGCAGCTACCTCAATATCCTATTGTTCACCGCTCATCCAGGGGATATTAACATTAATCAACAATATCTAGTGCGACGGTGTGACCCCACTCTGGTTGAGCTATCGTCTTTAGGACGCATAATCGCCACCGGCTGAAATCCTCAGCAAGCGCTGTACGATCATCAACAGACTCCATTCCATAGACTCCTGAACGGGACGTCCTCCCGGTAAGAATTCGTTCGATGATGCTACCTACTATGGAGGCTAGTACAGATTCATACACAGATCCATAGTAGGAATCATTCTTTTCATTATCCGTCATTTGATAGTATATCCGTTTGGAAAATCCACCTGATTTCCCTTCAACACTGACAAGTAGCATAATATAATCTTCATACTTACTTGGGAGCGATTCTGCCAGGTGACCGGCTAACTCAGCAACAAGTGAATCTGATTCATCAAGTGGAAATTCACCCACCGATTGGATACAAGGCATTTTTTCGATTTCTGCTAGATGACCTTTGAATCTTATCGCTCTGCTTTCTAGAGTCTCAAGCTTGCCTTCGAACTTCTCTGCCAGAGTAGCAAAAGCCCCACCCGCTAGAAAAGCCTCATAAATGTCGTGCCCTAGTTGGAAGCATTTGGTTGAACCTAAATAAGGCGACGACATCATGACTCCCCCACCACACAGGGTCTTGACTGTGCCCACATACTCCTTTGCGATCCTCTCTGGTGCATCATACAGTCCAAAATTAAGTGGTGCTATCGGTTCAGTTGGTAGACAACCGAAAAAGACTGTCGCAGACTCTGGGATATCGAGCTCTGAAATCCCATCGGAGATGAAAAAACTAGCAAGGCCTGGAAGGAAAGAAACCTCAGGGATAATCGTCACTCCTGCCTTCGACGCTAGGGGATCGTATAGCCGCTGTTCAATTGCTATTTGTTCATTTCCTCCGAAGTCAATAGCATGGCACCCAGCCTCGATGCACCATCGTGTCAAATCGAGATTGAGGCTAGCATCAACGGCAAAGACTGCAATATCTGCCCACTTTAAGTGCTCCATCACCTTCTTTTTATTTGCAACATCCAATACAATGCCCTCACAGGAACCAAGCCCATCCATCGCTAGCTTCCTTTCAAGGGTGTCCGCATCCTTCTCCAATAGACGGATTCGATTTTCGTCGACCAAGGTATAGGCAACAGCCACACCCAGTTTCCCAGCGCCAAGAACAAGTACGTTTCTCATGTTTCACTCCATGTTTTGTCACCAACGAAAAACCAGTTGTAGATCTACATCATCTACAGCCAGTTCGATTTGACCACAATCCTGAAAATTTTCGAGAATCGCCTATCTCTGCCTATCAAGCATCGTTAGGCGCGAAATCCTCCACCTTCACTTAGGAAGGAATCGAAAACGTATTTTCATCTATATCTATTCCTCTCCTTTTCTACATCTGATAGTCCACATCCCGTTGATTCTGTTTCTCTACCCATTCGAAGAAGGCTTGTTCGTCAATTAGGACTCGACGCCCAACACGGCGGAGGACTCGATCAAACCCGTTTTCGTGCTCGTTGAACACAAAATGACGGAGAGAACTGACCGTCGGCCAAGGGTGGTATCGCGGCCACATGGTGAGTGGTATCAATCGTTTTGGGTGCCTGGTATTTTCCATGAATAAGCCCTCCGACAGATCACGTCTGTGGAGGGCAACGTAGGAGAGAAGGGTTCTATTTGTTTAACGCTTAAATGCGACTATTTAGCTGGATGAATAGAAATCTTCGAAAATGGGTTTGTAAGCTCGCCATATCTCATTCAGTCTTGTTCTTTTGAGTCCCTCCCCTCGCGGATGCTTGCCATTAGCCCACTTCTCTGTTTCTTCTGCGTCGATTTCAGTTATCACGTCCTCTACAGTTCGATTGTTATCCTTCGTTTCATTCCAAATACGAAGTGCATATTGGAAGTGCTTCGTCGTCAGCTCGCTTTTATCATGCTGACCTCTACCACGCTCTAAGAGAAGTACTCTACCGGCTCTTTCGCCACGGATTAACCGATTTAGGGACTCTCTTATCCAGTCTTTAATTACTGGTGGAGGCGTCTGAAACGTCTCGCCCAAGTATGGATAGAGTAAGGCAAGCATCTGCCTTGCAGCCTCTGTCTGTCCGTCCTCTGCCTGTGATTTGAAAAGTAGGAAGTGGTTTTCCGCATCAGAGAGGCTAGGATCATAGACATGTTCTGGCATGTTCCCTACCCTCCAAATAGTGACTTGTTCATCGACTCGATCTGCAGTCCCAGGCTGTCTTCGCTGAGATGAGCATATCGTTTCACCATCGCCAGCGTTTTGTGACCCAGCACCGCAGCGATAGTTGAAGCATTGGCCCCGTCCATCGCAAGGTACGAAGCGGCGGTATGGCGGAGATCATGCCAGCGAAAGTCCTCTATACCTGCTTCCTCCAGAGCATTCTCAAATGCTCCCCTGACTGATACCGGTTTCGTCGGAAGCTTACGGCCTGGGAACACCAGATCCGTATCCAACCTCTGGACCCTCCCTCGCTCGCGTATCAACTCGAGTGCATATCCGCGTATGGGGACCGTCCTTATCTCCTTGTTCTTCGTCTCGGTGAATGTGAGCCGTCCCTTCTCGAGATCTACACGTTCCCATTCGAGTCCGAAGATTTCAGCTTGACGGGCACCGGTGGCCAGCGACAGCACCACGCTGTGCAACAGGTCAGGGTTTTTCTGGTTCTTGCAGGCTTCGACGAGCTTCTTCAGCTCCTCCTTCGACAGGAACCGGATACGCCCGCGTGGCTCGGGTAGCTTGGAGATTTTATGTACAGGATGGTCCGAGACCCACCCCCACTCACGGATGGCAATCGTGAAGGGATGACCGAGGGAAGCGAGATAGCGATTGGCGGTGGACTTCGACCGTCCACCTTTCAGCAGAGAGTCGCGGTATTCTGCGAGGAGCGATGGAGTGATATTGCAGAGGAAACGATCACCGAGTTCTGTCTTCCACCAATCCAGATGCCTCTTCTGATCCTTGCTGCTCTTTTTCCTGGGAAGGATGGACTCGGTATACCTGTCGATGAGTTCGCCAAAGGTGTGACGGCTGGCCTGAGAGGTAAGGATGACTTTGCCGTCACGGATTTCAGTCTCGATCTTGTTCGCCCAGTTCTTGGCGTCCGTCTTCCGGTCGAACGTCATCTCCTGGCGCGAGGTGCCTCGGATCCGCACGATAGCTCTATACCTGATGGTACCGTCCTTTAGGACTCGCTTCTGGATGGTCGCCATAGCCCACCTCCGCACTTGGTAAATGATGCCATAGGTATAGAGCTAATATACGGAAAACAGAGGTCATGTGTACCTAAAGTGTACCTCACGGGCAAAATAGACGACAAAGGGGTCACGCTTTTCAGCGTAACCCCTTGTTTTTCCAGTGCGCCATCAGGGACTCGAACCCCGAACCAACGGATTAAGAGTCCGCTGCTCTACCAATTGAGCTAATGGCGCTCGTGATCGCTTGTCAGCTAAAACGGTACCGGCAACCGATGGGGCCGTTTCGACAGCGCGTAAACTTAGGGCGGAGGGAACCTGAGATCAAGAGCCTGGGCCACTGGGGGACTCCAGAGAGACGAAAAAAAAATCGGGCGGACCCCCGCGCGGAATCCGCCCGCAATTGACGTTTTACTGTTTAGTACCCACCACCAAAAACCTGGAAGTCAATAAAGTCTGCATGGTGAAAAATAATTGCTTCCGGGGTCCTTTTAAACCCGGCGCCTTCCTTGCTGTGGACAGCTGCGATGTGCAGAACCTCATCAGGCAGATTCTGCTTCCAGCCGAGGCCAACACTGCTGAAGGGATGACGCAGGAAATTGCCATGCTCGGCCTTCGCCGCACCGGCCGTCTCATCCGGTCGATATTCCAGCAGCTTGCCGACATCCGCGATCAAGGCACCTGCCATCAGGTGATCACGATTCAGGCTCAACTTGGAGCCATAGTGATCGATCAGCAGGTCATGGATTGATGCGCTCATCTTGGCACAGGCACGGATATGTTCGAGGAAGCTCACTTCCAGCCCTTCGATCAGCAGGCTGAAAGGGAATTTCGCGAGCTGATCCGGGTTCCAGCCGCCACGCTCCATCGCATCGGTCCAGCAATTGATCACGTTCGTGCGCAGCTCCTCGTCACGAATCTCATTGAACTCGGGAATCAAGTCCAGAAGACGTTCACGCATGGGAAGGTTCCTTTTCTAAAGAATGGCGGGCACCGGAATGGGTGCCCTCTATGATCGCTCCGGGTCAACGTCGAACCCGTTTCTTCTTTCGTTTCCGCCAATACTTCACCCGTCGTGCCAGGCTCGTTACAAAAGGTGCCCCGAACGTCAGGGCGACACCTAGCAAGTTGCCACCAAGCACAGCCGCCATCGGAGTTTCTCTTTTCAGCAGGGGTCGAATTGCATAGCCGGCACCGAGAATCACTCCTACCCCTATCGCACCCTGCGCGATTCGTCCACGAGGACTCGGAGTATCCAGTTTAAATCTCGTGCTACCAGACAGGTCATGGCCGACAGCAAACCCACCGCCCACTCCAAGTGGAAATGCGGCGAGGGGAGTACCCGTCAACAAGCCGGCGATGCTGAAGGCGAAGGCCAGGGTGAAGCCGCGAGGACCACGAGGAGCATCATCCCACCACCTGCGGAAGGGTTTCTTGAGCACCTTCACACCAGCGACGGTCCCCAATCCCAACAAAACTCCGGTGATCACGTCACGCGGATAATGCACACCGAGATAGATCCTTGACAGCGGAACCGCGGTCGCCAAGGTCACCCCGAGGACTCGCAGCCACCCTTTCCGTGCCTTGTATGCGACGAACATGCCGAGTACGACTGCATTCTGGGCATGCCCGCTGGGGAAGGTGAAATCGCCGGGGGCGATATAAGCCCAGGGATGCTGCGCGACACGAGGGGGACGCGGGAATTTGAAACGCGCTTTTACAAGCTGGTTGATCGCAACCGAGGGGACAATCACAGCTGCAAAGGAGAGAGCATCCTCACGGTTGTACGCACTGAACATACCGCCCAGGACAGCGAAGTAGGTGATCTCGCTGCCGATTGCTGCCAGGCTGAGCGATGCCACATCGAGGATCGGAATGCGCTTCTCAGCGCGACGGATCGCTTCGACTGGATCAGCAAGCCAGGGAATGAGGTCACGTCCCTCGATGGTTCCCAGGTGAAGCGGGTCATCATCAAAGGTCGGCATCGGCTCACGATTTGAGATGTGCAGCATCGGGAGGTGCATCAACGTCTCCAGAATTGCCGTGCACATGGAATATAGGG
Source organism: bacterium (assembly GCA_020444265.1). Classification (GTDB taxonomy): domain Bacteria; phylum Electryoneota; class Electryoneia; order Electryoneales; family Electryoneaceae; genus JAHLLH01. The sequence continues at coordinate 71,460 of JAHLLH010000003.1, read as the reverse complement.
CGAGGAACCCTCTTTTGCCGTGCTCCGGGGTTCGGTACGGAGAGGGGAACTCGGATCATTCCCAGCTTGATTCCTCACAACCTGGGAGTGGGTCTCGGCAGGGGACTGCCAGGACCACCCAAGTCAAGCTGAACAAACAGCTCGCAACGAAGAAACCCGGGGCTGAAGCCCCGGGTTGCCCATCTATGGAATGAAGCTCTAATCAATCAGTACGGTCGGTTGTAGAAGGGAGTTTCGACCACATGGGCCGCGACTCGCTTGTTGCGAATCTCCACTTCGAACCGAGTCCCAACCTGCGCAAACTCGGTTTCGAGGTAAGCCATGCCAATGCCTTTATCAAGGCTCGGGGACCAGCAGCCGCTGGTGACATGCCCGATTTCCGCATCACCCTGGAAACATTTGTACTCGTGACGAGGGATCGCTTTGCCTTCGATTTCGAAGCCAATCAGCTTGCGAGTAAGCCCCTTGCTCTTGACCTCGAGGATCGCATCACGACCGACAAACTCGCCCTTGTTGACCTTGGTGATCCAGCCTAAGCCAGCTTCGATCGGGTTGGTCGTCTTGTCAATATCATTGCCGTACAGCGCGAACTTCATCTCGAGTCGCAAGGTGTCACGTGCTCCGAGGCCAACAGGCTCAATGTCGAATTCCTTGCCCGCTTCGAAGATGGCATCCCAGAGTGAGGCAGCGTTCTCATTGTCCACATACAGCTCGAAGCCTGCTTCACCCGTGTACCCCGTGCTGCTGATGATGGTACGGTGGCCGGCGACGATTCCGTCACGGAACCAGTAGAATTTTATCTCGTCCAGGTTGGTGTCAGTCAACTTCTGGATCACATCCTTAGCGTGACGTCCCTGCACCGCGAGCAGGCTCATACGGTCGCTGGCATCATCGAGGATGACATCGCCCGGAGCATGTTTCTGTAGCCATTCGAAGTCTTTTTCACGGTTGGCTGCATTCACGACCAGCATGATACGATCCGGGAAGCGGTAGACGATCAGATCGTCAATAATCCCGCCATCTTCATACAGCATGGCCGAATACTGCGCCTGGTTGACTTGCAGCTTGGTAGCGTTGTTGACGGTCACCTTGTTGACAAAGTCTATCGCCCGATCGCCTTTGACCCAGATTTCGCCCATATGGGAGACATCAAAGACACCGACGGTGGTACGGACACGTTCGTGTTCCGCATTAATACTGTGGTACTGGATCGGCATGATGTGGCCCGCGAAGGGTACAAGTTTTGCGCCGGCCGCCACATGTTTCTCGTATAGTGCTGTCTTCACGCCTTCCATGGCGTGCTCCTCCTGGTTCGCGCCTGCCTGTCGGGCAGAACAGATTCCTATCAATCACCGGCTACTGCCGGATTACTTACGCTTTTCGTTCGAGGGTCGATTTGACCTTCATGACAATGTCAACCGCCCGCAGACCAAATGCATCCAGCAGCTCGTCCGGCTGCCCTGATGCGCCAAAATGATCCTGAATGGCAACATAATCCATTGGGACCGGGTAATTTGCCGCAACCACTTGGGCCACCGCGCTTCCGAGACCACCATAAAGCTGGTGTTCCTCGGCCGTGACAATGGCACCTGTTTCACGTGCCGCTTTGTGGATCGCTTCCTCGTCCAACGGCTTTACCGTGTGCATGTTCAGGACACGGAGTCTGATGCCTTCTTCAGCAAGGGCATCGTGCGCCAGCAGTGCTTCGCTGACCATCTGGCCCATCGCGATACAGGTGCAGTCGTTGCCATCAGCCATCATCTGAGCCTTTCCGACCTCGAAAGGATCGTTTGGCCCGGTTACACACGGCACGTTTTCACGACCGAAGCGAATATACACAGGTCCATCGATGGAATAGGCAGCGACAACCGCTTTTCTCGTCTGATCGAAGTCTGCGGGGACCAAAACAGTGAAGTTCGGAATCGCCCGTACGATCGCGATGTCTTCCAGCATCTGGTGCGTGGCGCCATCCGGCCCCACCGAGATCCCTGAATGCCCCCCTCCCACCTTCACATTGCAGGGAGTGTAGCCGATGGTGACTCGCAACTGGTCGAGGGCACGTCCAACTCCGAAAGCGCTGTAGGTCACGTAAAACGGGACCTTGCCAAACCGTGACAATCCTGCCGCTACACCGGCCATATTTTGTTCGGAGATACCCATCTGGAAGAAACGGTCCGGGAAAATCTCCTCGAAGAAATGCACCTGGGTGGAGGTGGTGTTGTCGCTGACGAGGACCACAACATCATCGTGTTTCTGGCCAAGGTCAACCAGGCCTCGACCCCATCCCTCACGGGTTGTTCGCTGTTCGAAGATTCGTCCGCTCATGGCATCATCCCATTCGCTTCAAGACGCGCCCACCAGCCGCCATAGTTGGCATCCAGCCCAAGAAGAGCTTCATCCGCTTCTTCCTTTGTCGGTGGCCGACCATGCCAGGTGTAATCATCCTCGATCGCCGACCATCCCTTACCCATGATGGTCTGAGCGAGGATCACCGTCGGCTTGCCTTTCACCGACCGTGCCTCTTCAAACGCGGCCAGGATGGTATTCATATCATGGCCATCAATGTTAATCACATGCCAGCCGAACGCTTGGTACTTGTCGGCAAGTGGTTCGATGTTGAGGATTTTGTCCGTGGGACCATCGATTTGCATGCGGTTGACATCGATGATCGCAAGCAGGTTGTCCAGCTTGTAATGGGCGGCACTCATCGCCGCTTCCCAAACCGATCCTTCTTGCTGTTCCCCATCGCCCATGCAGAGGTAGCAACGGCGCGGGTGCCCATCCATCTTGGCGGCCAACGCCACTCCGATGGCCACACTCAATCCTTGCCCCAGCGATCCGGCGGATACCTCGAGGCCAATTGTATCATGGGCCGAGGGATGACCTTGCAAATGCCCCTCGAAACTGCGAAAGCCGAGTAGGTCACGCAGGGGGAAGTAGCCACGTTCCGCCATGACACTATAAATCAACGGGCTCACATGTGCATTGGAAACATGCCAGAAATCACGATCTGCCCAGTTGGGCTGACCGGGATCAATCGCCGCTTCATGGAAAAGAATGGCGGTGAGATAATCTGTGCCGGACAGTGAACCGCCCGTATGACCGCTGCCCGCATTGGCGAGCAGGGTGAGAATATCGCACCGGACATCTCGTGCGACCTGTTCCAGAGCATCGGCGGACCAGCGTAGACGGCCCGCGACCCAACGTTCATGCACACTCATGCAGTGCCCCCGGGGGAAGCCATTCATCATCATGCGCGTATGCTCATCGCGCATGGATTCGAGGGGGAAAGGTAGCGGCTCTCCCGGTTCTCGTGCAACCGAGGCGGGGTGTTGCTCTGGTATGGTCCCGGAGGGATAGGCAGGGAAGGAATTTGAGGCTGCAATCACTATGTTTTATGCAGGGAAAAGGGTGGTGCCCTGACATCAAGCTGTCGGGGTCAGGCTGAATGGACGCTTTGGGAACGAGAACGATGGGTGCGAAACTGTTGTGGATTGCGATTGCGGGGGCGGTGGGGACGCTTTCGAGGTATGGCCTCGCCGGATTGGTGCAACGCATCGCCGGGGAAGGGTTTCCGTGGGGAACGTTTATCGTCAACGCCCTCGGCTGCTTCCTTTTTGGCCTGATCTGGATGATCGCGGACCGTCACATCAACTTCCCCACCGGGATGCGAGCAGCGCTGCTGATTGGTTTCATGGGCGCCTTCACAACCTTCTCGACCTACATGTTCGAATCGGTCGAACTGGTCCGTGCCGGGCAATACCTCGCCGCCGCTGGAAACCTCGGCGGTCAGCTTGTGATCAGTGCCGTAACCCTGGTTCTCGGCTTGATGCTTGGGAGGCTGGTATGACAGAAGCGACGATGTTGCGTATCTATGTTGGTGAAGGGGACCGAGTCGACAGCAGACCTGTCTACGAGGCGATTGTCAATCGAGCGAAGGAACTGGGGCTATCCGGGGCGACCGTACTTCGCGGGGTGATGGGCTACGGTGCCCTGGGACGCGTCCACACCGCCAAAATCCTTCGCCTCTCCGAGGACATGCCGATGATTGTCGAGATCGTCGACGAGTCTGAGCAAATCGATGCTTTCCTGCCCGAACTCGATGCCCTTGTCCCGGAGGGGTTGGTGACGATGGAGAAGGTGAAGATCAAATACTTCAGGAAGGATGGATAGAGCGTCCTGAACCGTTGCTCCGAAGAAACCCGACACTGAAGTGTCGGGCCAGCCTCCTACACGCTCAATTCTGTTTCAATTGCCTGCTTGATCGCCTCAATATTCGCTTTCACATCGCCCTTGTAAACCGCCGATCCGGCGACCAGTTCGGTGGCGCCATGTTTGGCGAGGGCGGCGGCATTCGCTGGGCTCACACCACCATCCACCTGGATCCAGGCATCGGACCCGTAGGCGTGTAGAATGCGCGACACCTTGTGCACCTTATCCAGCCCTTCCTGGATGAATTTCTGGCCGCCCCAGCCGGGGTTGACGGTCATCACCAGCACACGGTCAATCAAGGGGACCAGGTAACGCAATACTTCAGTCACCGGAGTGCCGGGATTGATCGCGACCCCCGCCTCGAGGCCGGCATCACGAATCTGCCCTAAAACCCTGTGCAAGTGCGGACAGGTTTCCGCATGGACTGTAATCCCCCTGACACCCGCTTTCGCGAAGGCTTCGATCTGACGTTCCGGTTCGACGATCATCAGGTGGGCATCAACACGAGCCCCATTGGTGGCATCCACCACCGCCTTGGTGATGTCGGCCCCGAAGGTGATTGGCGGGACAAAACGACCATCCATCACATCCGCATGCAACCCATGGGCACCACTTTCGAGTGCGAGGTTCGCCTGTGCGCCAAGCTGGCTGAAATCAGCTGCGAGGAGCGAAGGAAGCAATCGGACCTTGCCGGCAATCAGGGGAGTATCGTTGCTGGATGTGCTCATGGGGATCGCCTCGCTAACGTCTATTTACGACAAGGTTTACACTGTCCTCGCGTGTGGCCTTTGTTCCTGCGAAGGGGGACTGGATGACCACTACACCGTTCCGTCGTTTTACATAGCTGTCATACTGCACGTCGCCCACATTCAGCCCTGCCTTGAGGACAAGATATCGTGCCTGCTGATCAGGCAGTCCTACAACATTCGGGACCACGACCTCTGATGGTGCACGTCCAAGGCTTACAACAAGTTGGACCAACGTATGCTTGTCAACAATCGCTCCCGAAAGTGGCCTTTGATCAAGAACCAACCCCTCAAAGAGGCTATCGCTGAAGGCATAGCCCACCGTATCCACCTTCAGACCGTTCGCCTGCACTTTGAAAATAGCATCATCTTTCGGTTCGCCAACGACATCCGGTACTTCGGCGGTGGGGGGTCCGGCGGAGACGGCAAGGTGGATGCGACGACCTCGTTTCGTCCAGCCGCCCGGTGCGGGGAACTGGTCGAGGATTACTCCCGGCGGTGTGACCGCCTCGAAACGTTCATCGTCAACTACCAAACGGAACCCACGCCGTCCATACTGCTGACGCGCTTCGCTGATGGTCTGGCCACGGACATCGGGCACACGGATTTCATTCCCCTGACGAGTGTAGAGTGGCATGACGACAAAATTGATGAGCAAGGCTGCCGCGGCCCAGATGCCGAGCATTACCGCGATCCTGCCGAGCCAACTCATCATGGTGTCACTGCTGTTGTTCATGCAACTCGTCTCCAACGCACCACGTACGCACCATCCACCTTATGATCGGGAGGCCAGGTAGAGGCTTCTCCAGTTTCACCTCGCCATGCATCGGGAATGTCGGACGGCAACTCGTCCCGGACAAACTGATCGCCGTATTTCTTGTCGAAGCCCCGAGCCTGATTCATGTTCTCCTGAGGTTCGAGACTGCACGTGCTGTAGACCAGGATACCACCAGGCTTCACCAGCTTGGAAGCGTGCGCCAACAACATTCGCTGCATTCGTGCAAGCTTATCCACCTGCAAGGGGTGACGGTTGATCAGCAAATCGGCCCGACGGTGCGCCACACCGGTCCCCGAACAGGGAACGTCGATCAACACACGGTCATACTGACCTTCCGTGCAGTGGATTACATCTTCCGTCCGCACTTCAACGGACTCATGCCCAAGCCGTTTCAACCCCTCACGGCTCAGTTTGTTCCGCTTCATGTTTTTATCGACAGTCAGCAAGCTGCCTTTGCCCTGCATACGTTCCCAGATATGCGCAGCCTTGCCGCCGGGTGCGCCGCAGAGATCGAGGATCGACTCGCCCGGTTGGGGATCAAGCGCACGGACCGAAATGCCAGTCGCTGGATCCTGTACGGTCGTAATGCCCGCCTCAAACGAGGGCAGGTTCCCCGGCTTAATGCCACGCGCATAGGCAAAGCCCGGCCATCCTTCAAACGGGGTTGCTTCCACCCCTTCCTGCTTCAGCAGCTCGAGCCACGCTTCGTCCGATTCACTCTTCAACAGGTTACGTCGCAAACCAATCGGCGGGATGGTCTCGAAGGCACGGATCAGCTCATCCGTCTTCTCCTCGCCCCATTGCTCAAGCCATTTCCGTCGCCACAAACCGAGTGGCGATGCAGGAACATAGAAAGCATCGACAGGACGCCGCCCGCTGTCCGCCGCGGCACGACGAAGCACCGCATTGACCAGCCCGCCCGCCTTGTCGCCAAAGAGTGCTTTGGCGTGGTCCACTGCTTCGGAGACGGCGGCATGCGAAGGGACACGGTCTAGGTAACGGATCTGGTACAAACCGACACGCAGAATCGCGGCGAGCGGAAGCTGCATCTTGGAAAGACCGGAGGTGACGAGGCCTTCAAGTTCGAGATCAATCGAGGCGGCCTGACGAACGACCCCATAGGCGATTTCAGTGACCAGGCCACGGTCCCGCTCATCCCAGCCCTCATCGCTGCCGAGCTGCTTGTCACGGATCTCGTCGATCTTCCGGTTGCCCTTCGACCATTCGGCGATGATTTGCGCCGCGATACGCCGTGGGTTGTGAACCTTGTCCCCCATCAATCCCCCAATCGCCCACGTTTCAACTGATCCAGCCCTCGGGCCAGATCATGCGCCCCCATTTGTCTCTTGCCTTCGAGCTGCAACTCACGGAAGACAATGATGCCGTCGCCGGTGACCACGTACAGCCCTTCCTCGTCCACTTTGATCACCTGCCCGGGCCGTCCCTTCGACCACTCGTTGATCACATGCGAGTCGAAGAGCTTGATGGTTTTACCACGCAACGTCGTAAAGGCCCCGGGCCATGGATGCAGCCCGCGTACGAGATTGTGAATGTCGTGCGCCGACTGGGTCCAATCGATCTTTCCATCGTCGCGGCTCAGTTTCGGCGCCTTGGTCACCATCGCCTCGTCCTGTGGAATGGGCTTAAGACGACTCTCTTCCAAACCTTCGAGCGCCTCAACAATGAGGTCTGCCCCAAGCTTAGATGCTTTCTCGCTCAACTCTCCGGCGGTGATGGTCGGGTCGAGCGGGAAACGGTCTTGTAACACCACTCCGCCACCATCCACCTTTTCGCTGATGCGGATGATGCTGACACCTGTCTCGCGTTCCCCCTTGATGATCGCCCAGTTCAATGGCGCGGGGCCGCGATACTTGGGCAGCAGGCTGGGGTGAACATTCAAAGTGCCATGGCGGGGCAAATCGAAAACTTCGCGCGGCAGGATACGGAAAGCGACAACAACTGCCACCTCCGGTTCCCACTCGGCATAGTCGTCGAGGAAATCCTGGTCTTTGAGACGTTCCGGGGTCAAAACAGGCAAGCCCTCGTCGAGGGCTCGCTGCTTTATAACAGTAGGGGTCAACTTTCGGCCCCGGCCAACAGGTTTGTCCGGGCCGGTAACCACTCCCACGACCTCATGGTCGCTTGCGAGGAGACGGTCTAAAATCGGCAAGGCAAACCCGGCAGTACCGAAGAATGCGAGTCGCATAGGTGTTGCCTTTTATCAAGCGCCATCCTGCGCAAGACGTTTCAATCGTCCTCGCAGCATGGTCTTTTTCAACGGGCTGATGCGGTCGGTGAAGAGGACACCATCGAGGTGGTCCATTTCGTGCTGAACCACACGTGCGAGGATATCGTTCGCCTCCATCTCCACCGTCTCACCTTTCAGGTTCTGAAAGCGGATGGTGATTTTTTCGGGACGTTCCACTTCTTCACTGATCCCGGGGATCGAGAGACAGCCCTCTTCCATGATGATCATCTCGTCGCCCTCGTCGATGATCTCCGGGTTCGCCATCGCGAACACACGACGGCGGGTCGCATCCTCGCCGGTCGGAAGACCGACCACAAGAAAGCGGAGCGATAGCCCAACCTGTGGGGCGGCCAGGCCGATACCATCCGCCTCGATCATCGCCTGGACCATTTGCCCGGCCAGGTCCTCGAGCTTGCTGCCAAATTCGGTAACATCTTCGGCGGGTTCACGCAGAACCGGATCACCGTAGATGCGTATCTTCATCTCTGCCACTACGCTTTACTCCTGAAACGGCGGGTCAGGCGGTCACCTTGCGCCCGACCGCGCTGCGGTCGATAATGATCTTCGTGTTGTCGGCGACCTTGACAATCAGGGTGTTATCCTGCTCACGGATGCCGGCGATGGTGCCGTGCATGCCGCCGATGGTGACAATATCGTCGCCCTGGTTCAGCTCCTTCAGCATGTTCTGCTGCTCTTTCTGACGCTTGGCCTGGGGACGGATCATCAGGAAATAGAGGACCGCGAAAATCAGCAGGAACGGCAAGAAACCGAGGATCCCGCCCGCCGCGCCGCCCTGCGGAGCCGCCTCCGGGTTGGACGCCATCATCAGAATGAAGCTCATCGGCACCATGTTCTACTCTCCCTATTCAACTCGTCAGTCCGGTCCACGGTTTCCACCGTCCGGACACATGTTTACAGTCGTTTACCAGATCAGGGAACGTACGGAGTGAAGGGGGGATGGAGCAACGACTCATCCTCACCTTCGCTCCGTTTGTGTCTGCACAAAATTCGACATGGTTTTCAAAAGGCTTATACCTGCAAGTCCACTGACCAGACCCTCCTGGAGTTCACAATTTCACAAACAAATCATATCTGCTAACTGTACACGAACCTTCATCTGTATTATGTAAAAACAATCATACGTATATCATGCAGTACGGGGTGGATTGTGTGAATAGACATCCACTCCGAGTATTTCATATATGCAATACTAGTTCAGGAGAGTAGTAAGATAAAAAAAAAACATTTGGTTGTTACTCGCAGCACTGATCGTACTAATGATTAGTGCACCCTGTTTTGCCTGGCAACACTACTCGGAGCTTCAGCCTGATCCACAAAGCAATACTGCGCTGTACCCGATCGCTGCCGCCCTGGCTCAGGATGACGAAGTACTTCACGCAAAAATTGATGCTACAGGAGTATCATACTCTTTCACAGCAGGGAATGTAACAAACATCACGGGAGATGGTGTTTACGATATATATGCTGATGAGAATAACCCAGAAAGAGATGTAAGCTGGACAAATATTGAGTTCCCCCGAGGTGGTGTGGTTGCCCATCACCTAACCCCTGGAGATACGCTGACTTCGGGGACGGCCTACCTGACGACTGCATGGGAATAATCCTATACATTTCCATTCCCGGCATGGCTTCCTGTCATGCCGGGATCATTTTTATTTGAGCGAAACATGAAAACAATTTTACTCAGTTTGGCCTTCTTCCTGTTGATCTCCCTACCTGGTCTTTGTGACATCACGATCGTCAATTCGAACCTCAATGCATATGCTGCTTTTGAGCACGCTATTGATGGTGACACCATCGTTTTCGAACCAGGGATCTATGAACTTAGTCATGGATTTGACAATGTTCAGATCACTCTTGGAAGTTATGACCTTCTCTCGAACATTCGAGATAGAGAATATAACTACAGGTCTGAAACTATAATAAAAGGTACCGATCAGAACGGAAACCCTCGCCGTGTTTTCACTTTTGAAAATGACCAGAGGAAGTATGTGACACTTGTTGGCCTATCCTTCAGCTCACCTCGTGAGCCAAATCTCTTACCTGGCGGGGCGCTCTACTTTAGTAACGCGTATGTAAGTCTTCTTGGCTGTCGAATCTTCGATTCGTACGGCTTCTGGGGCGGAGCTGCTGCATTTGATAGTTGTAGTGGACAAATAAAAGATTGTGAATTCATTGGTAACACGTCTGTGTACACCGGAGGAGGGATTCAAGTCAATTCAGGCGAATGGGTTATTGAAACCAGTTCCTTCAAATTTAACTATGCCTCACCTTTTGAGGGTGGGGGGCTTTGTGTTCATAATGCCAGTGGGACATTGGAGAACTGTACCTTCACAGGCAATGTTTCATTGACGTATGGTGGTGGCGTAATGATTAATGGCAACCACGATACCTGGCTAATTGCTAACAATACATTTCATCAGAACATGTCCGTTATGGGTGCAGGATTGGACCTTCGAGATTTGGATCGAGCGGTAGTGGACCAAAATTTATTCCTGGAGAATGAGACCTTCTCCAATCAACAACTGGTGCCATTTGGGGCTGGAGCTGACATTGTAGTAGTCGACACCCTTACATTCAGTAACAATATTCTAATCAGAAATATTAGTCATTTAGAGGGAGGAGCTGCTAGACTTGGAGGTCGCGGAGTTATTCACAATAATGTATTCCTACTTAATTCAGCGTATAATTAGTCTGCAATAGAATTTAATTCTGCAAATGCCATACAATCTGTATTAACAGTTAGAAATAACATTATTGAGAATAACCGGATTCTTTTCAGCAATAGTACATTTCCTAGAGCTTCTATTCATGTACAAATTGACAGTCAAGTTGAATTATTGGAAAATGACATTTCGGGGCATAATTTCTGTGCATTGGCATTGACTGAACGGCCCACAAGTTCCGTAGACGCACCTGACAAATTCTGGGGCTCACCGACCGGACCGAACCATCCTGCCCAGAATCCTCATGGCGGAGGTGATTCGGTTCAGGCGGTGATCAACATTCTCCCCTTCGATTCTGAACGAATAAACACACCGCCCCCACCACGTCTCAGCTTTGTGGATTCGACCCTCCATGCTGGCGAAGTTCCCTATGGAGATTATGATCAATTCCAGGTCCAGATTGGCAACGAGGGATTTTACTGGCTCGAGTTGACGCCTGATTTGAACGGGTCCGAGGATTTCTCGATTGTGGCTCCTGACGATTGGCGTGTCGAACCGCTCGATACGACGGGCTTCGATCTCCTCTTCCATCCCCAGCAAGCCGGGTGGCGTGAGGCGGTACTGACCTTACAGACCGATGATCCTCAAAGGCCGACCGTTGACATCATCCTGCGTGGTTTTGCCACAGGGGAAAGTGCGGTGGCTGAGGATGCTGAGCTGCCGACATCCTTTGCGATCATCGAGGTCTATCCCAATCCCTTCAACGAATCCACCTCGATCACAGTCACCCTGCCCCGTTCAGGCGAGCTGACCCTCGAACTCGTTGATGTATTGGGACGCTCTGTCGGCACCCTGCACAACGGTCCCATGCAAGTGGGCGAGCACACCCTCTCCCTGTCCAGCACCACACTCGCAAGCGGCATCTACCTCGTCCGAGCCCACTTCCCCGATGGCAGCCGTGATGTCCGGCGGATCGTGCACCTGAAGTAACAACATCCACCGCAAGAGATAAGGGACAGTCACCGATCTCGGCGGAGATTGGTGACTGTCCCTTATCTCACTCCCTCTCCTGCCCCACCCCCTCTACTTCAAAAACAAGCCATCGTGACAAGACGCGACAAATCGGCACCATCCCGAGCCACTTTGTGAAACTTTTCCATTGGTTAGACTCTCCTCTCTAGGCTGCAACAAGCATAGTTAGCGAACTTCCTCGTCACCCTAACCCTTGACCATTTCCCGCAAGCAGACACCCTCCCGAGAAAAGGTGCCCGAACAGAAGCTAAACGTTAGGCTTTCCGAAGTTTACGGCGAGGGCGCGCGGTTGCGGAGGTGGGGTCGGTTTCGTACTTTTCCCTCGACGTACACGTTACGTCAACGTCCGTTGGGGGGCGTCCAGCGCATCAGGTGGTTCAGGAAGCGCTGTCCAGATGAAGAGGGGTCGGACGATTTTGGCTCAAACGGATGGACAGGCAGGGAGTGATCAGCTGTGATGCCGCTTTTCCCGGATGATCGTGAACTTTTTCTTTTTACCGGCAACTACGGGTCGGGCAAGACCGAAGTGTCGGTGAATGTGGCGACCACCCTGGCACGTGCCGGAGTCAAGCCACTCACCATCGCCGACCTCGACCTGGTGAACCCCTACTTCCGCTGCCGCGAAGCACGCGAACCAATGGAAGAGCTGGGGGTTCGTGTGGTTGCTCCCGGCGGGGACATGCACAACGCGGACCTGCCGATCCTGCTGCCGGAAGTGCTGGGCGCGATTCGCAACCGTGAGGGTGTCACCCTGCTGGATGTTGGCGGGGACAATGTGGGCGCAACCGTGCTGGCTTCACTCAAGCCGATGTTGACGAATCGTCCGCACGAGATGTTGTTCGTTCTCAACCAGAACCGTCCCTTCACCGACACCATCGACGGCGCGATGCGCCTGATGGACGAGATCGAGGTGGCATCGCGTTTGAAGGTCACGGGTGTGGTGGGCAACACCCATCTGATGGACCAGACCGATCTCGAGATGGCGAAGCAGGGGGCGGAGTTTTGCCGTCTGGCCGCCGAGAAACGTGGCGTGAAGGTAGGGTTTGTCACCTGCCCCGAGCTGATCCTTCGCAACGAGGGGTTGCTGCCGGAGGATTACACCGACCCGGTAGGCGTGCTGGAACTGGAAGGGTTTGATGCCCCGGTGCTGCCGCTCAGGCGCATCATGCTGCCACCCTGGATGGGTGGTCCGGCCCCCGGTTCGATGGCAACCCACAGCCGGGATGGTTTCGCGAGGTTGATCAAGTAATTGTGGCTTGGGTGCCCCGTCACCCAAGCGTGCATATCAGCACGACAAGGTCGATGATGTGTAGGCCGGATTCTTTAATCCGGCAAAAGAGAAGGCGCAGCATTCGCCTGACACCTTTTAAAAACACGATGTGGAACGTCCGGTTTGCACCGGACCTCGCCGGATTCAAGAATCCGGCCTACATCTGAATCGCGCCAAAGGCGCGGTATGGTGAAGAGAAAGAATAGACCTGGGCCGCAGGCCCGGGCCAGAAGATAGACCACCGATGAGGGTACGATGCCGCTGGTGACCATCAAACCGGAAGTCTGCAAAGGGTGTGAACTCTGTGTGCAGGCGTGTCCGCAGGAAATCATCACCATGGCCGACACGATCAACACCAAGGGCTATTTCTACGCCAAGGTGTTCGATCAGCCGCGTTGCATCGGCTGCCGGCTCTGCGCCATCACCTGTCCTGATGTTGCCATCGATGTGCAGGTGAATGCGGTGCAATACCAGTATTTCCCCTATTGATCCGGGGAAAAGGATTGTCAGGTCCATCCAGAACAATCTGGAGCGTGTGATATGGCCAAGAAGTTGATGAAAGGCAACGAGGCGATCGGCGAAGCCGCGATCCGTGCTGGATCCAAGTACTATTTCGCCTACCCGATCACCCCGCAGACCGAAGTTGCCGAATACCTCGCAAGACGTCTGCCCGAGGTCGACGGTGTCTTCCTGCAAGCAGAGTCCGAATTGGGCGCCAGCAACATGATTTTCGGTGCGGCCAGCAGCGGCAAGCGGGTCTTTACCTCGTCCTCAAGCCCAGGCATCAGCCTGATGAGCGAAGCGCTTTCCTACATCACCTGCGCCGAGCTGCCCTGTGTCTTTATCAATGTTTGCCGTGCAGGCCCCGGCCTCGGCGGCATTCTGCCCAGCCAAGGCGATTACATGCAGGCGACCCATGCCTCCGGGCATGGTGATTTTCATCTGCTTGTCCTTGCGCCTTCGACCGTGCAGGAAGCGGTTGAACACATGATGCAGGCCTTCGACCTCGCCGACAAGTACCGTAACCCGGTCATGATCTTCGCGGATGGCCTTATCGGCCAGATGATGGAGCCGGTGGACTTCGATGCGGTCAAGGTTGGCAAACCCGCCGATCACAGCGACTGGGCGACGACGGGTGCCAAGGGACGTGCCCCGCACATCGTCAAAACCCTCTACCTCAACCCGCTCGACAACGAGAAGCACAACCATCACCTCGCGGAAAAGTACGCGAGGATGGACAAGGCCGAGCAGCGCAGCGAGATGTACGGTGGCCTGGGTAAGCCCGAATTGCTGATCACCGCGTTCGGCACCTCGGCACGTGTCTGCAAGACCGCCGTTGACATGCTCAACGCTGAGGGCATTGATGTGGCACTCTTCCGTCCCATCTCCCTTTACCCCTTCCCGAAGGTTGCCCTCGCGAAGGAAGCGGGCAAAGCGCATGTCAAGCAGTTGCTGTCTGTCGAAATGAGCAGCGGCCAGATGATTGAGGATGTCCGCTTGTACACGAAGGACGCCAAGCCGGTGCATTTCTTCGGACGTCATGGCGGCATCGTCCCCAGCCCGGAAGAGGTGGTGGACGCGATCCGTAAGATTCTGCCGAAGAAAAAAGCAGCAGCGAAGAAGTAATAGATGTAGGCCGGATCCTTGAATCCGGCAAAGGAGAAGGCGCTGGAAGCGCCTGGTACCTTTTTGAAAAACGATGTAGAACGTCCGGCATACGCCGGACATCGCCGGATTCAAGAATCCGGCCTACATCTGAATCGCGCTCAAGGCGCGAGATGTTGTAAAGACAGGATAGACCCGGGCCGCAGGCCCGGGCCAGACGATCCACAACCGTGAGACGATCATGGCGCAGCACACAATTTTCTGCCGTCCCGAGTCGATGACGGATGCAACCACCCACTACTGCCCGGGATGTACCCATGGCATCATCCACCGGATGGTCGCCGAGTCGCTCGATGAACTCGGGTTGCGTGAAAAAGCATGCGGGGTCGCCCCAGTCGGCTGCTCGGTGCTCGCCTACAACTACTTCAACTGCGACTTCCTCGAGGCGGCGCATGGACGTGCCCCGGCCTTCGCAGTCGGGTTGAAACGTGTCAGCCCGGAAATGACCGTCTTCACCTACCAGGGTGATGGCGACCTGGCGTCGATCGGCACCAACGAGATCCTGCATGCTGCGAACCGTGGCGAGAAGATCACCGTCATTTTTGTCAACAACGCGATTTACGGTATGACGGGCGGTCAGATGGCCCCGACCACCCTGCCGGGCCAAATCACGACGACCAGCCCGACCGGTCGTGATGTGAACACAGCGGGTTGGCCGATCCGGATGCGTGAGCTGCTCAGCACGCTCCGCACACCGGCCTATATCGCACGTGGTTCCTCGCACAGCCCGCAGTGGGTTATCCGGACAAAGCAGTACATCAAAAAGGCCTTCGAGTACCAGGAAGCCAACCGTTGCTTCAGCCTGATCGAAGTGCTGTCCACTTGCCCGACCAACTGGGGCATGACCCCAACCGAGTCGACCAAGTGGCTGGCCGACAACATGATCCCTTACTACCCGTTGGGCGAGCTGAAAACCCCGGATGAGGACGATGCCCTGGTCGGGAAGATGCTGGGCTGATCTGTTCTGTCAGGTCTTTAGCGAAGCGGAGACCTGACAGAGTGTAGGCCGGTGTTTCCAACACCGGCGATGATGGGCAAAGCCCATCGACCGCATAGAAGGAATGCGAACCTGTGGTTCTCATTGCCGGGGTTGGAAACCCCTGCTTACATCTGAATCGCGCATATCGCGCGAGAAGGTGTGAAGAAAGGTAAAACCCGGGCCGCAGGCCCGGGCCAGTATCGACGAATAAACCCGACTTGCAAGCAAGTCGGGCCACCCATAGAGGTAAGAAGGACCGTCCGGTCATCGCTGCGCTAAAGACCTGACGGAACAGTGGGGATAGACGATGCAGCGTGAAGTGAAATTTGCCGGATTTGGTGGCCAGGGCATTTTGTCTGCGGGGCATTTCCTCGCCGATGCCGCCCTGGAAGAGGGCAAGGAAGTGGCCTGGGTGCCCTCCTATGGCCCCGAGATGCGCGGTGGAACTGCCTACTGCACAGTGGTGATCTCCGATGATCCCATTGGCAGCCCGGTGGTAAATACGCCGATGGACCTGGTCGCGATGAACCGTCCCTCGCTCGAGAAATTCGTGGATACGGTCAAGCCGGGCGGATTCATCCTGGTCAATTCGAGCCTGATCCCGGACCGTGTCGAGCGTAAGGATGTCCACGAGATTCTCATCCCGGCGAACGATATCGCGATCAAGAACAAGAACAATCGCGGTGCGAACATGGTCATCCTCGGTGCTTATGTCACCTGCAGCGGGATTGTCAAGCTGGACACCATCGTTGAGATGATGCCGGTCGCATTCGCGCGCAAGCCGCAATTTGTTGAGTCGAACATCGCGTGTGTCCGTGAGGGCGCACGTCTGGCCCGTGAAGCCCTGGAGGCGGTTCTATGAGCCCGAAGTCGAAGACGGGGAAACGGCGTGATCCGGGGGATGTTGCTGCCCTCGAACCGACCGCCGGAGATACCGGGGCAAAGGTTCCCGCATCCCCATCCAAAGCAACTGGTGATTCCTGCGATCCTATGGACCCGGTCTGCATTTGCGATACAATGGATGAGATCTTCACCCATTACCCGCGTGAAGAAGCCAGCTTGATCATGATCCTGCAGGAGCTACAGGACCGCTTCAACTGGCTGCCCGATGCGGCACTCGAACGGATCGCCGAGGAACTTGACATTCCGAAGTCTCGCATCCTCGCCGTATCCACCTTCTACAAATCCTTCAGCCTCGATCCGCGCGGCCGGAAAGTAATCAAGGTCTGCACAGGCACCGCCTGCCATGTTCGCGGTGCAGGGATGCTGCTGGAAGAATTCGAACGTGTCTTGGACATTCCCGTGGGCGAAGGCATGACCGATGATGGCACCTTCAGCCTCGAATCGGTCAACTGTGTAGGCGCGTGCGCCATGGCCCCTGCGGTCCTCGTCAATGACCGTTACTACGCCAAAGTCGGCCCCGGTAATTTGGGCAAGCTGCTGACGAAGGAGCGGGAATCATGATCAAGCGGCCAAAAGCATTCAAGACCCCGAAATCCTTGCTCGACTATGCCGAGAAGGTGAAAAAAGACCGTGACTCCCGTAAGCTCGAAGTCCGTATCTGCGCAGGTCCATCCTGTGTCGCCGGTGGCGCGCTGGAGTTTCGTGACGAGCTGCAGAAGGAACTCGATGCGCACGCTCCCCAGCTGAAAAAAGCCGGGTTGACGGTTGGTACGAGTCTGATCGAAAAATGTACCGGTTGCCATGGTATGTGCGAGGCGGGCCCTCTGGTCATCCTCGAGCCGATGGAAATTTTCTACACCCATGTCAAACCGAAGCATGCCAAGTCCATCGTCGAAACCACCCTGCTCGAAGGTGAACCGGTCAAGGAACTGCTCTACAGCCTCGACTTCACCAAGGGCGGCGAAAAGGCGAAGCATCACTCCGACATCCCCTTCTACGCTCTCCAGAACCGGATCGCGCTGAAGAATGTCGGCACCATCGACCCGACCAATTTCGAAGACTTCCTGCTGAACGATGGCTTCAAGGGATTGGTCAAAGCGCTCACCACAATGACCCCGGAAGAGGTAGTCGATGCGGTGGATGAGTCCGGGTTGCGTGGACGTGGTGGTGCGGGATTCCCGACGGGACGCAAATGGAAGAGCGCCCTGAGGGTCAAGCAGGACCGTGTCTGGCTCGTCTGCAACGGCGACGAGGGCGATCCCGGCGCGTTCATGGACCGTGTCATCATGGACTCGGACCCCTACACCGTCATCGAAGGCATGCTGATCGCGGCATATGGGCTCGGTGCGACGGATGGCTACATCTATGTCCGCCATGAGTACCCGCTGGCGGTCAAACACCTGACAATGGCCATCGAGAACATGAAGGCCTTGGGCCTGCTGGGCGAAAACATCCTCGGCAGCGGCCTCAACTTCAACCTGAAGTTGTCACGCGGTGGCGGCGCCTTTGTCTGTGGTGAATCCTCCGCCTTGATGCGTTCCCTCGAGGGCAAAGTCGGCGAACCGCGTGCGAAGTACGTACGCAGTGTCGAGAAGGGCTTCAAGGACGAGCCGACGGTACTGAACAATGTCGAAACCTACGCCTGTGTCCCCTCAATCATCAGCCGAGGCGCGGACTGGTTCTCCTCGATGGGTACCGCCAAGTCGAAGGGCACCAAGGTCTTCAGCCTGGTCGGTAAGGTGAAGCAGACCGGCCTGGTCGAAGTGCCGATGGGCCGTACCCTGCGTGAGATCATCTACGATATCGGCGGCGGCATCATCGATGACCGTCCCTTCAAAGCCGTGCAGACCGGTGGTCCTTCCGGCGGCTGCCTGCCCGCAGACAAGCTCGACCTTCCGGTCGATTTTGATACGTTGACCCGTGAAGGGGCCATGATGGGCTCCGGCGGGATGATTGTCATGGACGATCAGACCTGCATGGTCGATGTCGCCAAGTACTTCATCAAGTTCCTCAGCGATGAGAGCTGCGGGAAGTGCGTCCCCTGCCGCGAAGGTCTGAAGCAGGTCTACCAGATCCTCGACCGGATTACCAAGGGCGAGGGTCGTGAGGGCGACATCGAACTGATCGAGAAGCTCTGCCACACGATGGAAGTGGCCAGCCTCTGTGCACTCGGCAAAGGCGCTCCCTTCCCGGTCCTGTCGACCCTGCGGTTCTTCCGCGAGGAGTATGAGGAACACATCCACGATAAGTTCTGCCGAGGCGGTGTCTGCAAAGAGTTGATCAACTTCCACATCAACGATTCCTGCACCGGCTGCATGGTCTGTCTGCGTCACTGCCCGACCGAGGCGATCACGGGCGAACGGAAGAAGTTGCATGTGATTGACGATGACAAGTGCATTTCCTGTGGCATATGTCGGAATGTCTGCAAGTTCGACAGCGTGGACATCATCAGCCAGGGGAAGATCGTAGCGGGTAAAGAACCCGCGATGGCCTGAAAGTAGTGAGGTTTACTGTTCTGTCAGGTCTCCCGACCTGACAGACACTCCGCCAGGTCGGAAAGCTTGGCGGAACGGACCAAATGAGGCAAGAGCATGAGCGAGACAAAGACAGTTCGGATCACGATTGACGGGCGTTCGATCGATGCACCGGTCGGCCAGACGGTCCTGGAAGCGGCACGTCAGCACAACATTGACATCCCGAGCCTCTGCTACCATCCCGGCGTAGAAGCCTTCGGCGCCTGCCGTCTCTGTGTGGTAGAAATTCGCAAGCACAACTGGACCCCGGACTGGAAACAACTCGTCACCTCCTGCTTATTCCCTGTTGAGGAGGGGCTGATTGTCGAGACACGTTCCCCAGAGGTGATGGAGAACCGCAAGGTGGTCCTCGACCTGCAGCTTGCTCGTGTCCCGAACAGCGATGTGATCCGTCAACTCGCCGCAGAGTACGGCATCCATGACACCTCGTACGAGAAACGCGAAGATGCGGACGACTGCATCATGTGCGGGCTCTGTGTCCGTGTCTGCGACGCCATCGGTGCGCATGCGATTTCGACTCTGAGCCGTGGTCCGGAGAAGTATGTCGATGTGCCGAACAAGGATGCCTGCATCGGCTGCCTCGCCTGCGCGCTGACCTGCCCAACCAATGCGATTGAGTACATCGAAGAGGGCAACATGCGGACGATCTGGGACAAGACCTTCGAGGTGGTGCTCGACCCGGTCAATAAAAAGCCGATCGCCACACCCGAACAGATTGCCCACTTCTCGAAGCAGTCCGGCCTGCCGGAAGACTATTTCACCAAGTCGGATGCAACACGTAAAAAAGAAACCGCGGCGAGCTTTGCGCGGGTGATGTTTGATTAAGCTGTAGGCCGGATTCTCCGAATCAGGCGAGGATGGGCGAAGTCCATCGACCGCATTTGAAGTTGTGTCAGATCCTCAGATCTGACACACCATTCGCGCCGAAGGCGCGATAGAACCGTCAGGTCTCCGCTACGCTTAGGACCTGACGGAACGGGAAGCGAAACAAGCAGCGCAATAGAATGGGGGACAGACGGGGATCCGATGGAGATTCGACGAGTAGCTGTCTTCTGTTCCTCCAGCGATGCGATTGATGAGATCTATGTCAACGGCGCACGCAAACTTGGCCGGATTATCGGCGAGCATGGTTGGGAGATGATCTTTGGCGGTGCGAGTGTTGGGCTGATGGGGCATCTAGCCGAGACGGTGAAAGCCGCAGGCGGACGATCCATTGGAGTGGTGCCTGAGATGCTGGTGGCACGTGGGATCGCCAGCGAGCATGTCGAGGAGATGATTGTCACTCCTGACATGAAGACCCGCAAGGCGACCATCGCAGCGAAGGCGGATGCTTTTATCGCCCTTCCCGGTTCCATCGGCACGATGGAAGAAATGCTAGAACAGGCGGTGCTGAAGTCGCTGAAGCAGCATGCCAAGCCGATTGTGGTGGTCAATCTGGAAGGCTATTACGAACGGCTGTTCGAACTCTTTGACGAGATGATTGAGAAGCGCTTCATCAAGATGGATGTGCTTCGAGTGTTCAAGGTGGTGGAGAGAGTCGAACAGGTACCCGAGTATCTCGCGACCTACCAACCGCCTGCATTGCCGAACAAGTGGTTTGGCAAGGATGAAGTGTAGTTACCGTTGTGTCAGATCCTCAGATCTGACACACACATCGCGCCCAAGGTGCGAAAAAGCAGTCAGGGCTGAATCGGTAAAAGGTCTTGACGCAGAAAATAACGTGAAGAAACCCGGGCAACAAGATTGCCCGGGCCAGACATATCGATGTCGAGGGATACGATGGCGAAACGACTGTTTGTGACACCTTATCGCTGCACCGACTGCAAAAACTGTGAAGTCGCCTGCAGCTTTGTGCACACAAAAGACCCGCGTCACCCGGCACTGACTCGTGTGCGTGCCTACACGCTTAAAAACGAGGTCAAATCGGTCGTCCTCTGTTTGCAGTGTGAGGAAGCGGCCTGCCAGATGGTCTGTCCGACGGGTGCACTGGAACGCAACCCGGAAACCGGCGCAATTGAACGGACCGACAAATGCATCCTCTGCAAGATGTGTACGGTCGCTTGCCCCTTCGGCAACATCCACTTCGACGAGCAGTACGAGGAGATTGTCAAGTGTGACACTTGTGGCGGCGACCCTGCTTGCGCCAAGGTCTGCCCCACCGGCGCTCTGGTCTGGGCTGATGAACCCATCCCCGATCACAAGGTCGAGGAACAGGTCGAGGTCAAACCTCTCCCCTGGGCGATGACCATGCCCGCGAAATAAAGTCAACTCTCTAAAGATTCCATCCCCGACTGGCAATCCGGTCGGGGATTTTCTCTTAGGTTTTACCACCTCACCCACTATTCTTTTCGAGCTACCCTCCCCTATCTTTCACCGGACAAACCACCCAGCAAGGACTGACCATGCCCGACCTACACCCACTGCCCGCTGCCATCCGTAAGGGCCTGCACATGGCTCGTGACCCGGAACGTGCCCCGCAAATGCAAGCCTACATGAAGTCCGAAATGCCCTATCTCGGAGTGAAAGCGGCAATTGTGAAGCAGGTTGAACGAACTGCCTGGAAAGAGTGCCCGATCAAGAATACGGATGACTACGAGTGGGTGGTCCGTCACCTGTGGGAGAATGCCCGGTACCGTGAGGAGCGCTACGCTGCGCAGGACATCGCCTGGCGTTTCAAGAAATTCATCAACATGGAGATGCTACCACTCTATCAGGAGATGATCATCACAGGGGCGTGGTGGGACCATGTCGATTTTATCGCAGCCAACTTAATTGGCGAGCTGCTGATGCGGCACCCGGACGAAATGAAGCCAATCCTGAAGAAATGGATTCGGAATGACGATTTGTGGATTCGACGATCCGCGATCCTGAGTCAGCTCAAGTTCAAGGACGAGACCGACACCGAGATGCTATTCGCTTTCTGCGAAGCGCAATTGAAGGACAGCACCTTCTGGATGCGGAAAGCGATCGGCTGGGCGTTGCGTCAACACTCCAAAACCGACCCGGACAGCGTGCGTCAGTTTCTTGACCGTCACCAGGAAAACATGGCAGGCTTGACCCTGCGTGAGGCGGGCAAATACGTGTGATTCTAATCGTAATCAACCAAGCTTAAACGGGTTCGGTTTCGATAGCATAGCAGTATGACCCCTCAGGCTTCTCTCCATTCCCCTCGAGGGCCTGGATGTACTGCCCGCAGTTGCTGCCGATGGCATTCTCTTCCAGTTCGCCCACACTCACAATCACCGTATAACCAACTGATCGCAACCGCTCCACCGTCCTGTTCCACTCATCCTCCTGTTTGTAGAGCGAGTTGAGGCGATTGTCCTCCGACTGGCAAGTCGGATTGAGCGGGGTCAACTTGATCACAAAGAGGTCCGGGGAAAATGAGTTCCGCAAGACAACTGGATCGACTTCGACACCCTGCATCAAGGCAAAGTTGAGGGATGGTTTCCTTCCGACTCCCGAGTAGAGACGTTCCGCATACTCCGCCATCTCAACAAAGCTCCATGTGTCAACAGGAATCAACCGCTTACGGGTCGCCTCCTTTGAAGAGTGAAGCGAAAACTGGAACTGGAACCGTTCGGGATAAAGCTCATGCTTTACGTTGATCAACTCTTCAAAGAATCGATCGCAGCCACATGGCGCAATGGTCGAAATTGAGGGGAACAACCCGGGTGCATCATAGCGCTGTGGCAGGTCGCGGAGGACGTCCATCACAGCTCGGTTGAAGGCGGGATCTCCCATCCGTGCAAACTGAATTTTCCATTTCTCACAGGGGATGGATTTCGAAGGGTACCTACGTCCGACCATGTAATCGATTTGATCGAGCATCTCTTGAGCGGAAAGCTTCCCTTTGTAACGAAGACCGGCATCACAAAATGCACAGCGAACCGGGCAGCCGTGAAGGGTGGAGAGAATGTTGACCCATTTTGTATCACGAGGGATGGGGGGCTCAACTGATTCAACAAACTCAATCTTGTGACCGGAATCCATTTGGGCGATATAGACCATCGCCACGTCTGGATTTCCTGCCCGCTGGACAACCTTCACTCAACACGCTCCCTCGTCAACTGTCGCTCAATTTTCATCGCGACGTTCATCCCGTCCCCAACGGCAATAGCGGTCTGACGTTCCACACCATTCACCACATCACCGATCAGATGCAACTTGCCCTCTTCCAGCAACCGTTCACGTAATTCCGCCGACAAACCCTCATAGAGACGATTGTTCGCAACCCGTCCCACAGCAGCGACAAGGGCATCAACATCGGTTGTCCACGTCCCCCCAGTGTCCATCCAGGTCAAGCGGAGCTTCTCCTCAAGCCGTTCGATTTTGCCAAGGTACGCCCCTTTATTCCAGGTAATGGAGTTCGATTCTTCAACACGATCCCGCAACAGTTGCAGACTCTTCTCACCCTCCGTTCGAGTGCCCAACTGGACCGTGTTATTCTGCGACAAATTGAGGGCATAGTCGAACGCAGCGTCCCCACTACCAATAACCGCAATCTGCTTTCCGTCCAGGGAAAGCAGAGGGGTGATCTCCCGATGGATCATCTGGTCGACATCGCCGGATATCCGAGGCATTTCCCATGTCCCCGGGACAGTCCCTGTGGCCAGGACAAGAATGGTGCCGAGAGTGGTTTGTCCATTGGACAATTTGAGCGCAAAACGGCCCGCTGAATACCCGGCTTTTGCGACGTGATGCTGTATCACTTCAATGCCCAGTTCCTTCACGTGCCGTTCCATCAACCGGGCGAGACGAGGGCCCTGGATTCCCTTTGGGAAACCGGGATAATTCTCTACTAAATTCGCTTCCCACAGCATGCCACCCAGACGGCCGGACTCAACGAGTATCACAGACCGTCCAAGCCGTTTTAACTGAATCGCCGCTGTAATCCCCGCCGGTCCACCCCCAACGATCACAATTGTGTCGGTCATATCTTCTCCATCCGATGGAGCAGGTCGCTCATTCGAGTCAGGCTCGCGCAGGCATGGGCAAGGTTTTTGAGACTACCGCGATGGTAGTCAATCGAATAGGTTGCGGTCCCATCAACAGGGAAGAAAACGTCGTACCCATGCATGAAGGCTGAACGAGCAGTGGTCTCACAGCATAGGTGGGTCAACACGCCTGTTACAACGACTTGTTGGACTCCAGCGGAGCGTAGTCGAGCATCCAAATCGCTGTTCAAAAAGGCATCATACTGAGTTTTTCGGATTGTATCGAGGTGCCGTTCCTCAAGTTCAGGCAGTAGAGCCGCGAAGGGGTGGTCTGCGGTCAGAAGATCACGCCACCATGAAGCCATCCTGCCGGCATTTTCCAGCGTGTTTTCATGGCGAGTCAATATGACCGGACGTTCCCTTTGCTGAAACTCATCGATCATGTCGAGGATTCCGCCGAGAATGGGAGGCGCACTCGGGGCAAAGGCATGTGAATCAGGGTGGAAGAAATACTGTTGACAGTCCAGAACCAGCAAGGCTGAGTGTTCTGGTCGAAAGTCATCCACCGTGTGATGTTTGTTTACATGCTGCTCGTACAGCTCATCCGTAACCGGACGAAGAGTAGCCTCTGTGAAGTATGGCTGACGCAAAATGCCCCCTTGAGAACCTGCCGGAAGGTACTGATTTCTGGTTCGCGCTTCCGAGCAGGAGAGCATCCCCCGCATGCTCATGCATGCTGCTGGCAGGGATTATTTCCAGACAAACGGACCACATTAAAACTCGTACTTCACACCACCAACGAAGAAGAAGCGGAACTGGTAAACCGTATCAATCTCACCATCATCCGCATACGCATACTCGGCGACATTGCCACGATCCAGCACGTTCTGGGCCTCCATGTAGAAGGTCAACGCGCTGCCACCGAAGTAATGTTTGTTATCCACACGCAGGTCCCATCTCAAATAGGCGGGGTAGCGACGGTTGTTCACGCCCACATGTTCCCAGTGGCCCTCATAGATGGGTCGTGGACTGACTTCTCCTTCACCGAACCAGACCTGGTTCGTATAGGGTCGTCCGGAGATGTAGCGGTACCGTGAGGAGAAGATCAAATCATCTCCATTGATCGGCAGCACTTTCAGGATGCCGCCAATCACCGGCTTCTCCAGCAGATCCTTGTAGCCCTTTCTTCGACTGAGATTCATCCTGTAGCCGATCACACCGGTCAGAACTTGACGGAAATCGTAGGCAGCATCAAACTCACCGTAGGCCGGATCTTCCGCTTTTGCATGACCGTACGAGTAGCTAAGTGTGCCATACCAGGCACCCGTCAGCCTGCGATGGGCAAAGAGCTCGAAACCCCACGCCTTTTTTTCTCGTTGCGTGAAATAGCGTTCGCTGTTGAACGTGTAATCCCCTGTCGTCTCACGAACCACCGCCTCTTCACTGACCAACAGATCGCTGTACTGCTTGAAGTAGGCTTCTGCGGTAAAATGAGTCGAGGGAACCGGGAACCAGGCGAGGCTGGCGACAAATTGGTCCGCATGGGAATGCGCAAGAGATTCGTTCGCCCCGTTCGGATCGTCCGAGTAGATAATCGTTGGCTGGGCCTGGTAATATCGTCCAAGAGCCAGACCTGCGCGCCAATCGGAGTGGATCAGGTACTGGATCGAGAAGCGCGGCGCAAAGGTGTGCTGACCGGAGATCTCGAAGCCATCGTAGCGCACCCCTCCGACCATAGTCATCAGGTTCGAGGGACGCCAGACATACTGAACAAACCCGGACGTTTTCATGGCGGTCGTGCTTCGGTGAATCTCCTGCGGAATGTGGACGAGGGTGTCTGGAATGCCATCGGGCGGCCCCTGGTAAGTGAGGTATCCGTCATTGAAGATTGTGGTATCGGGCCCAACCCGCTGCTGACGTTCAAAACGAATTGGTTTGATACCTGCTCCGATGGACCACTCATCCGCACGCCTCGCCTTGCCGGTCCAGCTCAGGCTCGTCTGCCACGTTGTCTCGTTGTACTCCTGGTAGACCCACGGCCAGACGACACGTTCCCCCGCATCAGTGCTATCCACCCTGAACACATCCACCATAAAATTGTTGCGCGTTCGAGCTACGACGAGATCGGTGTAACCGGGCCCCCACAGGCTGCGTAGACGACCTCCGAGCAGGAACTTGCTGTTGGCGTTGTCCACCTTCTGCGCGCCGCGGCTGTAGCCTGATTCATCCTCGATGTTGATCGAATCGTCTGCGTAGAGTGTGTTGAGCGAGAGGAGGTGACGGTTGCTGATGTCGTAGGTGAATTTCCCCTGCGCATTCCAATACTGCGGGATCGCCGTCAGACCAACGGCATCATTTACAAGGTCGAGGTAGGACTTGTGGTAGGAGATCAGGTAGCTGCCTCGTTTTCCCGGCCACGGTCCCTCCAGACTGCCGCCAACACCAGCCATGTTGAAATCAGCGCTGCCGCCGATCCCTTCACGGCTCCCCTCACGAAGGTTCAGGTCGAGTACGCTGGAAAGCTTGTCGCCATAACGTGCCGAAAAACCACCGGACGCAAAGGTTACCTCCTGCAGGAACTCGGCATTTAACGCACTGATTGGCCCACCGGTCCCGGCCGGGTAGCCGAAGTGATTCAGGTTCTCCACTTCGATTCCATCGAGGACAATCAGGTTCTCGAACGGACTGCCGCCACGAACCACGATCTCGTTGTTCTGATCGCTCTCACCCGCGACACCCGGCAGGCTCTGAATCATCCGTTGTACATCCTCGGTCGCACCGGGTGAACGACGGACCTCCTCGTAGCGAAGGGAACGTGCCGAGGTCGGCAGGTTGGCAGAAACACTCTTCACTTTGGAGGCAGTGACAGTCACTTCTTCACCAACCACGGCGGTGGGTTGAAGCAGAAATTCGACCTTGCGCTCACGACCCGGCAGGACAAGCAATTCGCTGATTTCCTGCACTCCGTAGCCGAGTGCGCTGGCACGGAGGTGGTAGGTACCCGGAACAAGATGTTGGATCTCAAATCTGCCTTCCAGATCAGCCGCTGTGCCGCGCCCCTCTCCCTCAAGGACAATGTTCGCCGAGGGGATTGGTTCACGTGTTGTTTTGTCAAGCACAACTCCCCTCAATTGCCCCTCTGCCTGAATCACTGCATCTGCAGCACTCAAGGTAAGCGGAAGCAGGAAGAGCAGAATAATCAACAGGAGATTCAGGGTCCGGGATGCAGGCAGTGAGTTATGCATCGTTCAATCCCTCCAGGATCTGCAGTGCTGATTGGCTCCACTCCAACACCGCCTGTTCCACTCGTCTGCCCATGTCGAGGGTTAACCAGAAGTAAACCTGACCCGGGTCAGACGAATTCGACAATTGTTCCTCAATCCCCCGGTACTGCTGCAACAGTTGCTTCGATTCGTCTCGCGCTTTCTTCACTTTCTCGATGGCTAGATCAGGACCCACTTCGGCGCTGAAGAAGAGTTTCAAGAGCAGTTCACTTCGGAAGGATTCTTCGAAAGAGGGATCGCTCAACCACTCGGTCAACTCAGCTCGACCTGCTTCGGTAATCGTGTAAACCTTCCGTGCTGGATAGGACCCTTGCTTCTCCTCATGAACTGTCACCAACCCAGCCTCTGCCATCTCGTGCAGGATGGGGTAAATCTGGCCGAAGCTTCCTCCCCAGAAAAAGCTGAGGTTCTCTTCAGTCAGCCTTTTCACATCGTACCCGCTCATCGGTTTCACACTCAACCACCCCAAAAGCGCGTACCGTGTTTTACCGCCCTTCATTTCCGCTCCTATATCTTCTTGATACAGTATAATCAATATATATCTTTCTGATATATTATTCAAAAAAAAATCCCCCTGCCCCGAGGCAGGAGGATCAATGCCTATCTGAACGACCCTTTACTCCTGGTCTTTCATCACCGTTCGTTCACCATTCAGCACGTAGTTGTACTCGATGCGCATCGCCTTACGGAGTGATACAGAGACACTGCAATAGCGTGTACGGGACAGGTCAATCGCACGTTCCAGCTTGTCGGCGGCCACATCTCCCTTGACGTGGAAGGTGACTCGAATCGCGAGATACTGTTTCGGGTAGTCTTCTTCCCTCTCGACTCCTTCCACCTCGATCGAGTAGTGCTCCGGTTCCTGACGCATTTTGCGCAGGATGCTGATGACATCCATCCCCGTGCATCCCGCCAAGCCAGCAAAAGGAAGCTCGAGGGGACGTGCAGCGGAATCCTCGCCGCCCGATTTCGGATGTGCATCCATCACCACCTGGTGGCCGGATGCGGTTTCGGCGACAAACTTCATCCCATCTTCAAGTGTCGCGTGTGCGATCATTGCCATGACATCCTCTTCTTTTCTGTTTTGCCCACCGGGGCAGATCATCATCCCGTCTGGAGTATAGCATCTTTTGTCTTCTTGGATGCATCCAGCCAACACCTGTTGCACTCCTGCCGCTCTCAGAGAGCGGGATTGGGGCGACAACGGCTCTATTATAGGCGTACATTCACCATTTCCGGCCTGCTTCAGGTCGGGAGACTACCGGCTGCTGCGGACAGGCTTCACAAAGTCTTGGACAACGGTCATTCGAACTGTTGTCACAGGCTTGCGGGTCTGACCGTGTACCTCTATATTCAGCCCGGTTTGCATGACAACTTTAAGAGGTTGCACGAGGGTATCCAACCATGATGTCAGCCATGCGGAAGAACACCGCAACTGTCCTATGGATTCTGGTGTTCGCGTTCATCGGTACGATTATTTTCTCCTGGGGTATGGGAGGTTTCAAGGGCCAGTACGAACCTGGTGTCCTTGCGAAGGTGAACGGTGTCAAAATCACGCGTGAACAGTACGACCAGGCGCTGCAGAACCGTTTCAACTACGAGCGCCAGGTTTCAGAAACCGGTGAGATTGATGAAAACCGTACCGACCAGCTTCGTACCGAAGTTTGGGATGGTCTGGTCAACGAGATCCTGCTGAACCAGGCACGGGAAAAGTCTGGCATTGTCGTGGGCGACAAGGAAATCGCGATCGCGGTTAAAAACAACCCGCCCGCGAGCATTACCAGCAGCCCGAACTTTGTGGACAGCACCGGTAGCTTCGACTGGAACTTTTACTACAGCGTGCTTGCTGACCCGCAGAACATTGACTTTGTTGTCTCCATCGAGAACAACATCCGTCAACAGCTGCTGCAGCAGAAGATGCTTTCCCGCATCGCATCGGTCGATCACATCAGCGATCTCGAAGCGAAGCAGTCCTATATCCGTGACAACACCAAGGGAACGGTGTCCTACATCCTGGTCGCAACTCGTGACTTCGTACAGGACACCACCGGCATCGCCGACCAGGAGCTTCGCAGCGCCTATCGTTCCCGCCAGGATGAGTTCAAGATTGAGGAGAATCGTGTCGTCGAGATGGCATCGATTCCCGATGAGCCCTCCCGCGAGGACAGCCTTGATGCCCGTCGCTTGATTGACCATGTCCTGGACCGTCTAAGCACTGGTGCCACCTTCGAAGAGATGGCTCGTGAGTACAGCGAAGATGGTTCGGCCCAGGAAGGCGGCGACCTCGGTTGGTTCGGCCGTGGCCGTATGGTCAAACCATTCGAAGAGGCAGCATTCTCCGCGAACATCGGCGACGTGGTTGGCCCTGTCCAGTCCCAGTTCGGCTATCACCTGATTCGAGTTGATGACCGTCGCACGGACGACAAGGGTGACCCGGAAGTCAAAGCCCGTCACATCCTGGTCCGTGTCGAACGCAGCCCGGAAACATTGGATGACATCCGGAACCGTGCCGATGCATTCCGTGAGGAAGCTGAAGAACAAGGTTTCCACGAGGCGGCTCGCATCTTCAACATCGAAGTTGATACGCTGACCAAGGTTTCCCGCTCCGGGTTCATTCCCCGTATCGGGCGGAATAAGGCAGCGTCCGAGTTCCTCTTCAATCGCCCAAAAGGTGACATCAGCCCGGTCTATTCCTTCCGGGATGGTTTCGCTGTCCTGCGCGTCATTGAGGTGAAAAAGGCCGGTGTTAAGCCCTTTGAAGAGGTGCGTGGCACCTTGTTGAAGGACTTGGCAGACGAACATCGTCTCGACAAGGCCAGCCAGCGTGCTGACAGCCTCTACCAGCTTGTTGAAGCAGGCCAGAGCCTTGATCAGGTGGCTGCTGCAGCCGGTCTTGAGATTCAGGCAACCAGCCGTGAGTTCAAGATGGGCGAGTACATCGCCGGTGTTGGCCGCGACGCCCATTTCAGCGTGGCTGCACTTGAGATGGACGAGGGTGACATCTCCAAGCCGGTCCGTACGGACAAGGGTTACTTCCTGATCCGTCTGGACAACAAGACAGTTCCCGAGATGGACAATTGGGCGGAGATTCGTGACGAGCAGATTGGCCGGATTTACTCGCAGCGTCAGAATATTGTTCTGAACAGCTGGATTGAGCAGCAGCGCGACAAGGCCGACATCGATGATTACCGTTACCTTTACTACACGGACTATTGATCGACGCTACGCCGAACTTGAGCATTCAGCCGGGACCCTTCTGGGTCCCGGTTTTTCTGTCTCGCGCTACGCAGAATCGTAGCAACGGGGCATTGCTGAGGTTGGTCGATTGGTCGCATTATTGCGAATAGATTATCAGAAAGGCGGATAAGCGATGAAACGCTTCACCGTTGCCCTTGTGACCACTCTTGTTCTTCTCGCCGGTTGCACCGCTCCCAAAGAAAAAGGAAGCGACAGCGAAACATTGGTGGTAGCCAGTTTTCACCCGGTTCAGCAGCTTGCTGGGTACCTTTTGCATGATCTGCCCGGTTTCGACGTTCGTTCGGTCGCTCCCGCCAGCGCGGGTTGCCCGCATCATTATACGATGACCCCGGCTGACCTGGGACTGATCAGGAAAGCATCCCTAGTCATCGGACAGGGTTATGAGATGGATGCCTTCCTCTTCACCGATGAGATCCGTCGCAGCAACCCCACTGCGCATTTCATTGACCTTTCCCTTTCCGACCCGCACCCTTTTGAGATGAGCGACGAAGAGCATGTCCATGCACACATGGGCGATGATCACCAGCCAGCAACGACCCCTCACGTCTGGGTGTCGCCGTTGCGGGTCGCCCGGCACACCGCCCTGTTGACGGATTCCCTGGCCTACATTTTCCCCGCCTACCGCGATTCCATCACCCAACGCGGTGAGCGGCTTGAGGCGAGTTTGCTCGACCTCCATCAACGCTTCACCGCCTCCGTTGAAGCCAGCAGCAACAGGCACATTGCTTCAATGCACACTTCATTCGATATCCTCGCCCAGGACATCGGCCTTGAAATGGACCTCGTCGTGCAAGTGGATCCAGTCGCGTCACCCGGGCCACGCACGCTGGAACGGATCACCCGGGAGCTGAAGGAGGGCCGTATCTCAATCCTGCTTAGCGAACCTCAGATGGAGGGTGCGCTGGAGAATTCCCTGGCGGAACGTGCAGGAGTGGAGCTAATCCGTCTCAATACGGGGGTGGGAACGGACTCTGAATTGGATCTCCTGGCGATGCACGAGGAAAACCTGCTTACCTTGAGCCGGGCACTCCAGGGAGAAAAATGAGCGGTCTCACCATCCATTTTGACCGTTTGAAGGTCGCTTTTGGCGACGAAACGGTTCTTGACGAGGTCAGTTGCACCGTCGAGAAAAACCGTCTAAACGCCTTGATTGGTCCAAATGGTGCCGGGAAGACTACCCTGCTTCATGCCCTCTTGAATTTTGTTCCGTATACAGGTTCCATCCGCTACGATGGTATTGAGCGCGCGCCACGCATTGGGTATGTCCCGCAGCGGGTCGAGCTGGAACGTGGCGCACCTGTCACCGTTGCTGACTTCCTCGCCTCCGGGCTTGCACATCGCCCTGTCTGGACAGGACGTAGTTCTACCCTTACCGATCGTATACGTACCGCGTTACGTGATGTCGGTATTCCTGAGCGAAGGAGCCGTCGCATGGACGAGCTTTCGGGCGGGGAGTTTCAACGAGTGCTGCTGGCACAGGCGCTGCTGCGTGAACCGGACCTGCTCATCCTGGACGAGCCGAATACCGGGGTCGACATCATCGGCAACCAACTCTTCTGTTCGCTGGTCGAACAGGTGCACGAGCAACGTCAGGTAACCACGTTGCTCGTCACTCATGACCTGGGTGTCGTCGCGGATCATGCAAACCGTGTCATTGGATTGAATGGCAATGTCGTCTTTGAAGGCGAGACTTCCGAGGTGTTGAACAGCGACAACCTGGTCCGTCTCTTCGGCCCCCACTCGGATCGCTGGTCGCAGCCACATTCCCATACACATGAACCCGTGCACCGGGAGGATGGCGCATGATCCCCATGACCTCCTCCCTGCTCGGTTGGGTTCAGGAACCCTTCATGCTGCGAGCTCTGCTGGCGCTTCTGCTTCTGGCTCCCTCCTGCGCAGCATTGGGAGTGCATGTTGTCTCCTTCCGCATGGCCTTCTTCTCGGATGCCATCAGTCACAGTGTCTTTACCGGCATCGCACTCGGGTTGCTGTTGGGGATCAATCCGCAATTCAGCACGTTGCTCTTTGGTTTGCTGCTCGGGCTTGTGCTGATCCAGCTATCCCGTCGCTCAACCCTGTCGCGAGATTCGCTGATCGCGGTCCTGCTCGCTGTGGCGGTCAGCTTTGGTATTGTGATTGTCAGCATGGAGAAACGGTTAGCTCAGGACTTTCAAGCGGCGCTCTATGGTGATGTGCTAACCATCTCCAACGGCGATCTGCTGTTGATCGGACTGGTGCTGGTCGGCACTCTGCTGTTCGAAATCCTCGCCTTCAACCGACTCATCCTGATCTCGTTCAGCGAACCGATGGCCCGTTCCCACGGCATTCGTACCCGCTTCTGGGAAACCGTCCTCGCCCTCTGGGTGGCGGTGGTAACGCTGGTTGGCCTGCGTGTCGTCGGCCTTTTGATGGTCACTTCGCTGATGGTGGTTCCAGCAGCCGCAGGACGTAACCTCGCACGTGGTGCCGCTGGAGCGATGGGATGGACTGTGGGGATTGCCCTGCTTGCTTCCTTGATCGGCCTGTCTGCATCCTGGACCCTTGACAGCTCGACCGGAGCGACGGTGATTCTCGCGGCAGCCATCCTCTTCGCCCTGACCCTTCCCTTCGCGAAACGGAGTAGTTCGAGGGGTTGATTATCCCGGTAGAAAATGAAAACGGGGACTGAACCCCCAGGCCACCCAAGTGACGAACCAAAAAAAGTCCCCGTCCAAGATGGACGGGGACCCGCTAGAATATCTGAGTGCTTACTTCATCAAGACCGCCTTGCGGACCTCGTGCATCGGACCGGCATCGATCACCATGAAGTAGATGCCGCTCGAGTGGGTCGCTCCGCCCCAACTTAACTGGTGATAGCCCGCTGTGCGGGTGCCGTAATCCAGTTTCGTCACCTGCCGTCCCAGCACATCAAAGATTTGCAGCTTGACCGGAGCTGCCTGTGGCAGGCCAATGGTCACACTGGTGGTCGGGTTAAACGGGTTCGGATAGAGCTCGCCGATTGAGAAGTCCGTTGGAGTTTCAACCCTTTCAGCAACGTCGATGGATCGGACAAAGAAGGTCCACGTCTGACTTGATTCTGTCTGCTGGCCCGTTTCATCATACGCAATAACATACCAGCTGAACTCGTCAAAAATGTTAAACGGGAAGCCTTCGTCAACCAGGTTGACGGTCGAACTGGTCGTCTCAATATCTGAAATCGTGACAGTCTGGTCTTCACGCGTGATCACCAGATCGTAATGAATTGCGGTCTCTTCGGGATCAACCGATCCTCCCCACTCAAAAGTGTTTTCCTCGTACGGAGTTTCGGAATTATCAGTGGGTTGCAAAAGCGAGAACGATGTGGGCGGATCATCCACTGCCGTCACCGCGAACGTTGCCTGATCACTTTCAGACAAATCCTCCGGGTTGGTGGCGGTAAAGGTCAAGGTTTCACTGCCGGACCATTCCTCATCTGGAACAGTCAGGGTCACCGTACGTCCCGCCAAGCCGACGATCAACTCCTCCGCACCACTGATTTCCCACTCGATGCGATTGTCCGGCCAAACATCATCGGTTACATAGTCATCCAGCTCAATCGTCGCAAACGGTGTTCCCTCCTCAACCGTCTGATCCGGGATATCGCTGACCTCAGGCGGATTCCCCACCGATCCTACTGTCAACTCCACAGGTATGGTCAGAGTGGTCTGCTCCGGATCATTGGTGTGGAAAAGAAGCGATCCTGAGTAGTTACCATCCTGGACATGTTCGGCGGTGAGCATGAAACGGGCATACTGGCCGGATCCTGGTGCGTTCAGACCACTATGGTCAATTGTGTAGAGCCAGATGCGCGGGATGAGTACCTCAATCGTCATGTTGTCCTGGATATAGCCCGCGTTGTGTACGATGGTCTGCCCGATCTCACCCGCTGCATCCTGGAAGCCGACAGTTGCTTCATCGAGACGATCTTCGCCCATCGCGAGGTAGTTCATGAAAAACCGACCACTCGAGGTCAGGACGAGCTGGAAGCTGTAGGGGCCACCACGAGGGGCATCGGACCCCCAGCCGCGGATTTCGGACCAGGTGATGACCAAATGGTCAGGAATGGTTGTATTGACGTAGACTTCGCCCTGGGCTTGCATATCCAGGTCATCCCACCAGGGCGCGATAACGGTTTGTGGAGCATTGCCACGCGGAACGGTCAGGCGGGGCATCGACTCATTTCGCCAGGTCGAATCCGGGTCAAGCTCTACTCCCTGGAAAGTCACGAAGCCATTGCTGTTAATCCAGACCTGGCTGTAGTCGGTCGCGTAGAATGGGAAGGCGAAAGGAATGTCCACCGCCGGGAAATAACCATCATCCGGATCGCCACCAATCACAGTCGTCGTGTCGAGCAGAGTGCCGAATTCACTGACCCATTGTACAGCCGGTCCATCGGGCTCGTTGCTGTCGCGCCAGACATAGCCGAATTCATCCGGGCCACCGGCATTCAGCAACGGCACAACATCATTCAACCCTCCCTCGTCCTTGCTAACCTTGGGCATCGACTGTGTCGAGCTAGTCCCTCCGCTCCCGATTTTGGAGCTCTTACGTTTCAACTCTGTCAGAGGAACAGCATTTCCTCCACCACCGGGAAGAAGCTGATCTACAGCATCTGAGAACTGGTTTCGCCATTCGGTCAATCCGACTTCACCATCTTGCGCGACCATACTCCAGATTAATGCTCCGTCTCCAGTATTGTTGATGAAAACGGAATCAAGCTGGGTCATCCCCCTCAGCAGGGTCACATCGAAGGATTCCGGATTGAACTCCGCTACTGCTGCTCCACCGAATCCGGATAGATCATCAGTAAACAGGATGGCACGTCCATCAATCAACGGGGCCGCACCCGTCGAATAACTGTTCCAGTAAGAATACTCAACCCCATCCGTCTGATCCGGGCTTTCAATCCCGACCGTTGCGTAGTCATTGTCCGATGTCGCGGATCCAGTCTGTTGAATATCATTGTACTGGAAGAGGATTTTTCCGTTGCCCGTATGGGTTGGCCAGTAAAGCGGGTCGTAGAGAATCGCCTGGAATTGCTCGTTCTGTCCGGTTGTCGTGCGAACAATCCAGGTGATGACGAAACGGTTTTCCTCATCATCATACGAAGCGTAAACTCCACCACCATTCGTCAACAGGTCATCCCAGAATGGAGCGATCATCGCTGGGGGGCCATTCGGATTTGGAATTGGCCAGTTTCGGAAGAGGGTCTGTGTGCTGTGATCCCCCATCGCCAGCCAACCATTGCTGCAGACGGTGATTTCGTCATACACCTCGCCGTAATAGGCAAACAAAAACGGAAGCTGCACCGCGACCGATTCATCATCCTCGTTGGAGGTATCATTGATCCCCAGACGGTTTTCGGTGCTGATGTTCGATACCCACTCAAATTCTGGTGCGAGGTCAATGGAGGTGTCCGAGTTATCAATCGCCCAGTAGCCGTCACCATCAGGGCCGGTCGCGCCAGCACCACCGGGATCACCAACTGTCAAAGTCAGCGGCAGCAAGTCTACAGCATTCGTCGCATCTACAAACTCAAGCTGAAGATCAACCACCTGCCCCTCATACAACCCTTCGCCAAAGGCGAGCGTGAAGGGGTTGACATTATCATCTTCCTCACCGACTGAAATCGTGTGGAATGGTTGCATCGGGTTGGAAATGGTGACACCCTCCGTCAGGCTCGTCAAGGTGCCCGTTAGAGCGGTTGCCGTCTTCGATCCGACATTTAGAACGGTGATGTAGAGATCACCCGATTCACCTGGCAGGATACGATCATCACCGTCTGGATCCATTTGAGGACGATCTTCACTAAGCACAATCGCGTAACTGACAACATCAATCGCAACGGTGCTTTCCTGGTCCTCTCCGACGGTCAAGAGGAGCTCGGGCCGTGAGCCATCATCCACCCAATCCGGAATTGAGAAGGTCACTTCACCATTGACGAAGGTGGTGGCTCCGGGATTCAGAGCGGGGATGGTCAGGCTGCTGCCATTGTCGATGACTAGCCGTTCATCGCCTGCTACCAGTGATGCGGAGAGTTCACTCGTAGCAGAGCTGCCCTGGTTCACCAGGACGAGATTGAGATCAATCGTCTCGCCCGGGTTGGCAACACCATCTCCGAAATCTCCATCATCAATTGAGAATGACTGCACGGCAACGTAGTTCGATGCTGTCGAAGTCGTAATGTCCGACTGGTACGGCAGCACATTATCGCCTGAGACTGTTAATACAAGGTCATCAAGATCTGCACCGGAATCCATGACGAGACGGATGTGGCCGGACTCATCGATACGGCGTGAATCAATCACCTGGCTTGGAGTGGCCAGGGTTGCCCAGACCATTTCCGGCCATTCGATGGGAAGTTCTACATCGACATCGAGGAAGTTCTGCCCGACGGGCAATTCAGCATCGTGGGAGACAGTAGCACTCACCGGTTCGCCGATCCAGACACGGAGGGCCGGATCTCCCATCAGGTTGTTCCAGTAGGAAAACTCTGCAATCCCGCCAGCATCACTCGTCCCAACATAGGCGTTGTAAAGCTGCTGCTTGCCATAAACCAGTGCCCAACCGAAGGAACGCATGTTGTGCAGGTTCATCGCCCCGAAGATGCTGGCATCGACCACGTTGTTGTACCGTGTGTGGGTATGCACCGTACCGGTTCCGATACAGGCAACACCGCCACGCGGGGAAGAGGCAGTACCAGCACGGAGGAATCCTTCACTCAAGGCGGTGGTTTCCGTGCCCCACGATCCCGTCCCACAGGTAATGGTAACCACCACCGGGGTTCTCGCGACGTTGGTGAGACGGTTCAGATCTGAGTTATTCCACCCACTCATACCGATAAAACCACGGTAGTTCATGAAGTGGACACCTGCATTGATCGTCTGCACCAGGAAGTCCGGGATGGCATCATCCCCACCCGGCATGGTCCACCACATGGTGTCTGCCTCAATCCCCTGGCGGTTGAACATCCATTTGATGGTGCGATTGGTTGCGATCGGACTGATGCCGGAGTTGTTGCCCGCCGCAAGCGTCACCTTGTGCAGCCAATCACTATCCTCCAGGTAGAGGTCACGTTCGTAGAGGATCGTCTTGTTGATGATGGTGACTAGCTCATTCACACTCTGGGCACTGAAACGGCCAATCGCGACATCGCCGAGGATGTTCGTTCCATCGAGTTGGGTGTAGTAATGGTCTGTGATATCGCCACTCCAACCCCCCGGCGGATCCCAACCCGGCATCGAAAGCCCACCATTGTGGTCGCCCACGATGAGGACATACTCCAGCGGCAATGGATTGTTCAGGTTGTACTGGGTCTGAATTGTCGATTTAACCGCCGTTGAGGTCAGGCTGCTGGGTGTGACATAGTTGACCGTATAGCCCTGCTGGCGTTTCCAGGTGATATAGGGCAGCATGGTTTCTTCGAGATTCGAACGTCCAACGATCAGCAATCGACCAAGCGGAGCGACAAGGTTGATGTCGAGATCATCCAGGTTGAGCACTTGTGAGCGGAGGAAGCGGTAGGAATCTTCGGTCAGGTTACGTGGCCCGTTTTCACCCGGGGCGCGACCATCATTGCCCGAGAAGGAAACTTGCAGATCCATTGTCTCAGCGACTTCCACTTCCCCGGAATCATTGACGCGTCCTGCGGGAATAGCCACCGGAAAAAGACGGATGCCGCGGAAGGTGAACGGGTCGCCAATCTGTGCAAGAGGTGTTGCACTTGTCGCCAGTTCACTCTCGATGCCTGTTTCCAGGTAATCAGACGCAGTGACATGGACAGTTAACCCGAGATTATTCGGCACAGCAACCAGGGTGGCGATCATCGGGAAAGGTGAATCATTGTTCATCAAGCCCGGAGCGGCAACAAACTCGCCTTGATCATCCTGTTGAATGGCCAGTTCAGGCAATGTCAAACGGGCCTCAACGCCGGTGCCTGTTGAGTGGACCTGTTGCCAGATGTTGGTTTGTGCAGAGGTTCTCGCCTGTGTGGAGATGGGTGAAAAACCTGCGAGGAGAGTGATAAGGATCATTGGTACAACAACTGCGAGCATGCCATGCCGCTTCATGGCTCCTCCCTGAAAGAAAATCCGTGTCGTGGGCTATGCATGGGAGGTGCGGGAGAACGTCCCATGATATACGATGTAAATGTAGTATAATGGGGGATAATCAAGCGAAGATCCTGTGATTGAAATCACACATTTAGCTGTTTCCGACTCGCGAGCAATGACTGGTGATCTCACTGTCACACAAGAAAAAGCCCCTCATCCAATTCGGAGGAGGGGCTTTCGAATCTTGGACGTCCGCTTACTTCACACCAACCACTTCCACATCAAAGATGAGGGTGGCATTCGGCGGAATGACTCCGCCCGCGCCACGGGGGCCATAGGCGATTGTCGAAGGCAGTTTAAGCAGGCAACGGTCTCCGATTTTCATCAAGGCTACACCCAGCTCCCAGCCACGGATCACACGACCCTGGCCGAGGACAAATTCAAATGTGTTTCCACGGTCACGGCTGCTGTCAAACTTCTTCCCGTTCATCAACCAGCCAGTGTAATGCACTACGGCGGTCTGGCCGTTCTGCACCTTGACGCCATCACCGCTGGTGATCACATGGTATTCGAGCCCCTCAGGACCCGACTGGAATGTGATACCGGAAAGATCCGGCATCTCGGTAGTCGGTTTGGCCATATCTGGATCCTCGTTTGCCTTCATGGTACAACTCAATTGGTGTACCCGGACGTCAACTTATTGAATACCGACGACTTCCAGGTCAAAGATCAGGGTCGCATTCGGTGGCACGCCAGGACGACCACGCTCGCCATAGGCAAGGTTCGGCGGAATCTTGAGCAGCCAACGATCGCCCTGTTGCATCTGAGCGACGCCAACATCCCAACCGCGGATCACCTCACGGTTGCCTAGGGTGAAGGTGTACGTCGTGTTTTTCATGCGACTGCTGTCGAGCATTTTGCCATCGGTAAACCAGACGGTGTAGCTCATTTCCACACGCTGGCCATTCTGCGGCTGCTGGCCATCACCATCTTTGAGCGAATGGTATTGCAGTCCTTCCGGACCATCCATCCAGGTGATCCCGGAAAGGTCGGGCATGGTGCCGTCCGCAGGCACCTCCACCTTTTGATCCTGAACAGCCGTCTCATGAGTCGCCTCATGAGTCTGTTCGCTATCTGTTTTTGCATCTTTTTTGCCCGAGCAACCGACCAACACGACTGCAATGAGGGCAAGTGCTAACACTTTACGCATTGTGTCTCCCTTTTTCTCCGAACGACTCCCAGGTAGTCCGGCACCTGTCTCTGCTGACGCTATCAGCGGGTCAGCTATTCGATATCCAATAATGTGAGGTTAAAAATGAGTGTGGTGTTGCCACGAATTGGAACCTTACCGCCCAGCTTCCCCTCTTTGCCGTAGGCAAGTTTCGGCGGGACAACGAGGATCCAGTGCGCACCCTTTCCCATCATGGCGACTCCTTCATCCCAACCCTGAATCACCTGCCGTTTCCCGACGGAGAAGCGGATCGGTTCACCAAGATCGTACGAACTGTCAAACTTGGTTCCGTTCTCCAGCCACCCCGTATAGTGGACGACAGCAGTCTGACCAGTCCCCGGCGTGAAGATGTCATCCCCTCGTTCGAGGATCGCATACTGCAACCCGGAAGGCGTGGTCTGAAGCTTCAGGGATTCCAAATCAGGCATTTCGGGGGCAGCAGTCGGATCATTGGGAGCTGCCGCGAAGCAGAGGGCGGTGAAGAGGATCAATATGGATAGAAGAAGCGTACGAACCATGAATGGACTCTCACTCTGCCTGCATCAAGGATGGGTCAAAGATAGGGGACGCATCTTGGCGACGCATCCCCTCGAAAGAAAAATCGCCTGCATCGGTTCAGGTCTGGAGGTCTATTCGCGGTTCTGACCTCTCAGAAAGGGGGAGATTACCCACCGTCAGCACAAGATCGCCCCCACCCGCTCCGGTCGGCTTTGCTGCTCCACCATTCTTCTTCGCCCATGTCTCGATATCACGATGGACCGTAGTCTTCCAAGGCAGTGTCGCCTCGTCCGTCAAACGACTCATCGTTTCGTCGAAGCGTGTAAGCATATCGAGCAGCACTCCCGAATCACCGCCGAACCAGAACGGTGCAAGCTCATCGCTAAGGGCCACAAGCTGCTCGAGTTGGTGCTTTTGACGATCCCCCAAACAGGCCCATCCTTCGAAAAGACGAACCAGCACACGTGTATTGGCTGCTGTTCCGCTGTGCAGCAAGGCGAGAGGCAACGATACTGGTGAGGTGGCGGTATCAATCGGGTCGACCGTGATGGTATCGTTGGACCGATTAAAACGAATCGGACAGCCATAGGCTACTGCCGCAACATCCGCCCCACTGCCTATTCCACCTTGAGCGCGACGGTGAGCACGTTCCGCGAGGGTCGCGACAAGCTCACGGTTGTCCTGCCAGGCAACTCCGGCTCGCTCCAGTCGCAAGGCGATCACTCCCACCGCTTCCGCTGCCGAGGAACCAATCCCAAGCTTGATCAACCTGCCGTCCTGCTCGATGTAAAAATCACTCCGGTCCACCTCGACCGACCTCAAGGGGTATTTTTCTTCCCAAACGGCAATCGGTTCGATCGGTTCACGAAGCGCATGTTCGAGGACAGGCGAAGGGTTGGTGGACGGGCCAAGGGATTCGGAAATGGTAAGGAAACGCGGGACAGGCATCAGCACAGCAGTGGCGCCATAGAGCACCGCATACTCGCCGGACAACATCACTTTGCCGGGAATGCGGACGCTATTCAGCTCCATTTCATCACCCGGGCAGCGGGCGCGGGCAGGCTGGCAAAACAGTCATCGACCCCATCGACATTCGCCGCTCGTTGACGGACATCCTCGAGTTGCTCGCGCGGGCAGAGGAAGACAACATGCGGTCCGGCATCAATGGTTGCATAGGCCTGCAAACCTTCTTCACGCCAGTTACGCACCTGTCGCAACAACTCGACAGTCGCTTCCGACCAGTAGACCAGTGATGGCCGTGTCGCGATCATGCAGGCGTGCATCGCAAGGGCATTGCCTTCGGTAATCGCCCCAACCTGATCGAGGTCCATCTCCTGGAAGGCGTAGCGCATGCGACGGTAATCATGTCGTGCTGTCCTCACCCAGGCATTGAAATAGGGGCTGCTCAAACGACTGCGGACCATCCCCTCGGTGCTGCCGATCTCTTTCGCTGGCGCATGCACCACCGCCACCACCATACCCCACGGGATAGCATCCGGGGACATGATTTTACGAGCGGTCGGGTCGGGAC
Source organism: bacterium (assembly GCA_020444265.1). Classification (GTDB taxonomy): domain Bacteria; phylum Electryoneota; class Electryoneia; order Electryoneales; family Electryoneaceae; genus JAHLLH01. The sequence goes on along the minus strand of JAHLLH010000003.1, from coordinate 29,598 downwards.
CGGCAGGTAGGGCTGAGATGCCTCCCGGGATGGAACGTGCCGCCGAACCACTTCCCCGCCGTGCGAGACGCGACAGTTCTCGTCGATTCACCTTCCTTTTCGCCAGGGCTGCCAGCCCCGTCGCCAGGGCGGCAAATCCGGATGCGCTCGAAGCGAGACCTGCTGCAGTCGGGAAGGTATTCGTGCTGGAGATGGAAAACGCGCCCTCAAGCAAGTCGAGGTCGCGCCAAAGTTGGAGATACTGCTGAATTCGCGAGGTGGTCTTCTGGTCCGCTGTCTTACCATCGAGCTGGACACGGTCCGGGCCAGCGCTGATCCGTTCGATTGTTGTATCGGTACGGAGTGCCTCGAGCGCGAGGGAAATCGACGGAGTCGCGGGAGCATTCAGTTCGTTGTCCCGTTTCCCCCAGTATTTCACCAGCGCGATGTTGGCATAGGCACGGGCGCTGACCGCCTGGATCATGCCGACGCTCTCACAGTAAAGGGATAAACCATCGGGAATTTCTCAGCAAGTTCGTGGACCAGCGCTTTCTGATCTTCTGGACGTACCAGCGCGACCACAGCCCCACCACCACCACTGCCGGTCAGCTTCGCACCAAGGACACCATGGTCCAGCAGAGTTGATACTGCCGCATCGAGTTTCGGTGTCGAGACACCAAGACGTGCCAGTAATTCATGATTGCGGAACATCAGACGGCCCACTTCAACCTCATCGCCAGTTCCTAGCGCAATGCCGGCATCGCTGGTCAACTGGCCAATATCATCGAGGATTGCTCCGACCCGTTTCGGGTTCAAGTCACGGCTCTGCTTGACCTGGCGCACCATGTCAATGGTCCGTGCGCCCGGTTCTACAAGGCAGACGAGTCCGGACATCGGGCGCGGTAGATGGATCGGGACGATCTCACGCGGCGGGCCCTTACGGAACCAGATGACACCGTCCGAAAGCACAGTGGCCGCATCCATACCGGACGGATGACCGTGGAAAATCTGTTCCAGACGCTGAACATCTTCGAACATGTTGCCCGCGAGGGTCAAGCGGCCATCACTCTGCCGATACGTCCGCAAGGCGGAGATCAAGGCTGCGGAGAAGGCCGCTGAGGAACCCAATCCCATCCCTGGAACCAGTTGTGACTCGATCTGAATGGCAAGGGGTTCACGCTGCAGGCTGTAATGTTCCAGGGCTTCGTCCACTGCTTGACTGAACAAGCGAATATCCTCATCGGATTCAGGGGCAGAGAAGACCTGGTGAAAATGCGGGTTCAAGAAACGGGGGCCATCGCCATCACGCTTTACCTTGATGGTCATCCCGATATCAATCGCGGCGGTGATGCCCGGGTAGTTGTACACCGTGGCATGCTCACCAAAGAGGACCACCTTGCCTGGCGCATAGCTTTCGATCGGCAGAGCGTCCCCTTGATCCTGCACCTCTTCGGCGTGCTGCATGGATTCGAAAATCTCCTCCGCTACGGCCACCTTGACATCGCCACGGCGAATCATTTCGCTGGCGACACCTTCCACCATCTCGGGCGGCACACCAACACTGATCGCCACACTGCGAGCGTGCAAGGCCATATGTCCCTGCTGAATCCCCACCGTGCTCAATGCGAGGCAGGCGGCAAAGTTCTGCGCCAGGCCAACAGATGCGAAGAGGGAAGCGATTTCTTTAGCAGTTCGGACCCCGGATATCTGACGAAGGATGCGGACTCCGGGGTGGGAGTTGAGTGCTCCACCGACCGAGCCGACCTGCATTGGCACTTCGATTGAGCCGTACAGGGTTTCGTCTTCTATCCAGTATCGGGTCAAGCTGCGGTAGACACCATCCCGTGCGGCGAAGGCATGCCCACCCGCTTCGATGGCGCGCCAATCCTGCCCCAAAGCGAGGGCGGCGGCACCGATGCCATTAAAGATGCCCTTATTGTGGGTGGTGGCACGGTAGGGGTCAGCCCAGGCGAATTCGCCCGCTTCGACCATTCGCTTTGCCACCTCTTCCCCACTCATCTCTTCGGTTTTCAGGAATTCAAACGGGAGGGAAAACTCAGCGCGTGCGATACGGCGATCTGCCAGGTTGGACAGAATTCGCAGATTGACACGGCCCCCGGTGATCTTTTCGACGACCGGACCCGCCGCTTCGCAGGCGTAATTGATCATGTTGGCGCCCATCGCCTCGCGGACATCCACCAGCAGGTGGACGATGAGCATTGGGCCGACCCGGTCGGTCGCGGGCAGGACACGTGTTTCGATGTCGCGTACCCCACCACCACGATGGACCATTCTCGGGTTGGCCAGATTGGCCTGATCGATGATCTCCTGCTTGCGTTCGAGAATCTGCTGCGACGCAGCCTCCGGGTCCTCGAGGTCCATCACCTGGATCTGGCCGATCATGATCGGATCATCCACGGAGGTTCGGAACCCGCCACCGGCACGGATCATCAGGGCTGCTTTTGAGGCAGCGGCGATAATCGATGCTTCCTCGATGGCCATTGGCACGAGGTATTCGAGCTCATCGACGACAAAATTGAGGGCGATGCCGAGTGGCATGCCATGAACACCGACCGCATTTTCAACCATGTTGACCGCATGTTCGATGCGGAGTGCACGGCCTTCGCGCAGGTCAGCGATCTGTTCGTCCGAAAGGTTGAACCCGCGCTTCAGGTGCGCGAGCCTGCGTTCCACCGGTAACCGGTAGAAGCCGGGAATGCGAGAGGATACTGGTTCTAAACGCTGGGTTTGATCCCCCAGGGAAGGTATCTCCCGCCGGCTTTTCGCCGTTTTTCCGTTCAACGTTACTCCCCGTCCAAAAGGCCAAGTGTATGGAGCCAGCGATGCAACTCACCGGAAAGGACACGTGGTGCCTGCTTCATCGCAGAAACATCCACCGCTCCGCTGAGCAACATGGCAAGCTTCAAATCATGGATGAACCCATTAATGTAACCAATTGCACCCTCCTCATCCCCCTCGAGGAACCGGAGGAGCACCTCCCGAGCAAAGCCTGCGATGTCCGCGCCCAGGGCGATGGAACGTGCAGCATCAAGCCCATTTCGGATGCCACCGGAAGCGATGATCGTCGCCTTGTCTCCGAACGTGGAATGGGCTGCAGCAACGCAGACCGCAGTTGGTATGCCCCAATCGCCAAACAGTTCCCCGCTCTGATGCAGCGGTGCGTTGGCTTCCCGCAGGCTTTCCACCCTTGTCCACGAGGTTCCCCCTGCACCAGAAACATCAATGTAGGGTACACCAATCGTGTGCAGGCTCTGCAACACCTGCGGCGACAAACCGGCACCGGTCTCCTTGACCAGGATGCGACCGTCCATCTTTTCCATCAGACGATCCATCGCTTCGAGTAGGCCACGGAAACTTCGGTTGCCATCCACCTGCATCAGCTCCTGCGCCACATTCAAATGGACACAAAGGCCATCCGCATCAATCGCTTCCGCCAAGCCGGCGATGACCTCAACCGGATGTTCGAGCAGCTGAACCGCGCCAATGTTGCCAAGCAGGACGCCGTTCGGGATCACCTCACGAACCGCGAAGTCCGAGGTGGTTTCCGGGTGACGGATCATCACTCGCTGGCTGCCTACTGCAAAAGGAATGCCTAACTTTTCAGCAACCCGTGCCAGACCGTGGTTTAAGCGCCCTGCATACTCGGCCCCGCCGGTCATGCTGGTGATCATCAAAGGCGCATGGATGGTACGGTTGAAGAAGGTGGAGTCGAGTCTGACCTCGTCGAGATCGAGCCCCGGCAAGGCCTGGTGCAACAGGTGCACCTCCTCGAGCAGGTTTGTCCCATGATGAGACACCTGTCCCTCTGCAACCAGCTTCAGGTGTTCGCTTTTACGCTGTGAAAGCGTCGTATCCATCATCCCTCAAAATTCAAGTGGGCTCCAGCATAGCGAAAATAAGAGCTTGAATAGTCGGATGCCAGAAAAAAACGAAAAGTGGTGCCCCTGCCTGAACCATTGCTTCTTGGAAGAGTGACGCCTGCAGATCGATGCGAGGTTAAGAGTGGATGGGTACCCACAGATAAAAAATGAAATGACTTAGGCTCCATCACCTCGCCGCATACTGATATGCACGCTTGGGTGACGGGGCACTCAAGCCACTAGACAAAAAAGGACCGGCATCGCCGGTCCTTTTGAAGTCGAATGAAAGTCTCGCTAGCGGAACATCGCTTTCAGGCCGCCCCAGGATCGTTGGAACCCATTGGTGTCAACCTGGATTTCCTCGCTTCGGGTGTAGGTGTTGGCACCTTGTCCCGTCTTCCCCACCACCCTGTAATAGAAGGTGCTGGTCTTCTCTTTGAAGATCGAGGAGTCGATGTACCGGTACTCGAGGTTGGAGCCGTGTGGTGAGATGCCGGTGGCGATCGGGAAAAACTCGATGCCATCCGTGGAACGTTCCACGATGTATTCCGTGCAGCCCTGTTCCGTGCTGGTGGTCCACGACACTTCGACACGTCCACCCAGGTTCTTCAGGTTGAACGTGCGAAAGCTGACCGCAGCAAAGGCAGCGGTCGAGGCCAGCATCAGCACGGCGGCCAGTAATGTGATGTGCAGAGTTCTTCGCATAGCACCCATAATGTAGAGTCGCCTGAAAGACGGGTCAACAGGCAGGAGACAATCCGGGCTTCTTCGGGCTCCAACCAAAAAAGCAACAAATCGTAGCATGGGTTTAATGTGTCGCTGCGAGAAGCGAAGCGACGAAGCAGTTTCGAATCACTACACATACTCGGCTGTGCGCATCGCGCGCAAGGATACCAGGCGAGCGATACGAGATTGCTTCACCCGCTGACGCCGGGTTCGCAACGACACCAGCATCCCTCCCCGTCGGGTCTCACGGACCTGGCAGAACAAAAATCGTGGCATGGGCTTAAAGTGTCGCTGCGAGAAGCGAAGCGACGAAGCAGTCTCGAATCACTACCCCATTCTCAGCTGCGCGTAAAACGCGCAGGGATACCAAGCGAGCGATACGAGATTGCTTCATCCGGCGTGTGCCGGATTCGCAACGACACCTTGTGGGTACATCCCAGAGAGGCCATGTATCCGAGCCGAACCCCTCCCTTTCGCTTGTGGGGGCTTGGGGGGCGTGTTACATTTCACGGTTTGTAAAGCCCCACCTTCTCTGGATGGGGACAAGTCGAGAACCAATGGTAACCGAGGCCCGTACGCACCATGGCGCGTCAACAGAAAAAACTGTCGAAACAGGAACTGCGTGAAGACCCTCTGATGAAGTCGGTGGCTCAGACGCAGGTATGGCTGGAACAGAATAGCAAATGGCTCGCGATTGGTGTCGCAGCCGTTGTTGCGGTTGTCATCATCTCCGTGATGATGATCAATTCCCGTCACGCAGCCAATGCTGAGTCCATGGCGGAGCTCGCCTCGGTCCGTCAAACCCTCACCAACCAGCCGGATGCGGATGTTACCGAACAGCTGGATGACGTTGCGACAACGTACAAAGGCACCTCCGGTGGTGCAGAAGCGTTGATCGCCATCGCTGACCTCGCTCTGAACGATGGGGACAACGAGAAGGCGCTGGAAGCCTACGAGCGTTTCATCAAAGAGTATCCCAGCAGCTACATGCTGACCGCTGCGGCCTATGAGGGCAAGGCGACTGCGCTGTCGAACCTCGAGCAGTATGAGGAAGCGGCCGAAGTCTATGACCGTGTCCTTCGTATGGATGATGCGACCCATGTCAAGGCCAACCTGCTGCTCAAAGCGGCTCGTTGCTACGAAAAGGATGGGCAGCTCGAGGAAGCTTTGAAGCGGGTCGACCAGGCGCTCGAAACCGAGCCGACCGCATCGGTGAAAACCGAAGCGGATGTGCTCAAAGCACGTCTCGAACTCGAGGGCTGATCCGTGACTCGTTGCGGGAGGGACTTGCTTGATCCTGCTTGACGATTCCGGAAAAGCGTTGTATATTGGCGTTCTGTGGAGAGAGTGGGTCAATGCCCACTCTTTCTTTTGCATGTAGCAGGCAGGAACGAAGAAGTGCTGACACCAGAATCCATACGTGCGCGTCTGTTGCCGTTGCTCGAGGGCAGTCCGATTGAACTGGTTGAGCTGAAGGTCCAGGGTGGACCCGGCCAGCCCAAGTTCGTCGTCATTCTCGACCACCGTGAACGCGGCATTCAGATTGCTGAAATCGAGCACTGGTCCCGTGCATTCGAGGACCTGTTCGACATGGCGGATGACATTCCGCGCACGTACGCTCTCGATGTATCTTCCCCCGGGGTTGGCCGGCCATTGGTCGAAACCTGGGAGTTCGCCAAAAATGTGGGCCGTGTGCTTGAGATCAAGCTCCTTCCCCAGCCTGGCGAGAAGAAGGCGAAGAAAATCAAGGGCGAGCTGGAAGGTGTTGACGACAAGACACTCCGCATCGAGGGGGACCATGTTGTCCCGCGTGCGGAGATACAACAGGCAAAAGTTTCATTACCCTGGTAACGACGGGGCTATCCGATGAATCAAGCGGTCGTTGATGCGATCTCGCAGATTATCCGCGAAAAAAACATCGACCGGGACACCTTCCAGGAGATCATTGAATCGGTCTTCCTGAAGGCGATCGAGAAACGGTACGGTGAAAGCGACAACTTCACGGTCATTTTCAACGTTGAAAAGGGTGACATCGAGATCTACGCCGAGAAGGAAGTAGTTGAAGACGGCGAGATGGAAGATGAGGCGACTGAGATCGAGCTTTCCCGTGCGCTGGCAACCGACCCGGATATCGAGGTCGGGGATGATTTCGTTGAAGTGATCGATTTCCACTCCTTCGGCAGGCGTTTGGTGCTCTCCGCCAAGCAGAACCTGATCCAGAAGATCAAGGAAATCGAGAAGCAGAACCTGTACGACGAATTTTCGAAACGGATCGGCGAAATTGTTATCGGCGATGTCCACCAGTCGAACAAGTACGAGCTTCGCATCAATGTGGACAAGACCGAAGTTGTGATGCCGCAGAACGAGCAGATTTACAACGAGCGGTATCGCAGAGGTCAGTCGATTAAAGCGATCATCACTGAGGTACGCGAAACCAACCGCGACCCGGAGATCATCGTTTCGCGCCGCAGCGAGATGTTCGTGCGCCGTCTGTTTGAGCTTGAGGTGCCGGAGATTTACGATGGCATCGTCGAGGTCAAGGCGATTGCACGTGAAGCGGGCGACCGGACCAAGATCGCGGTCACTTCGAACGATAAGCGTGTCGACCCGGTTGGCGCCTGTGTCGGGATGAAGGGTGTCCGTATCCAGGCCATCGTGCGCGAACTGAACAACGAGAAGATTGATATCATCCACTTCACCAGCGACCGTGAACTGATGGTTCGCCGTTCGCTCGCACCGGTCATCCCGATTGAGATTCTCTTCCAGGATGCCGACAAGCAGGTGGTGGTGGTGATTCCGGATGACCAGATGTCTATGGCGATTGGCCGCCGTGGACAGAACATCCGTCTCGCTTGCGAAATCACGGGATACCAGATACAGCCCGTGAAGGAGAGCGAGTATTATATTGAGGAGCTTCCCCTCGCAGAGGTGGAAGAGTTGACTCCCACCATGCTTGAGAAGTTGACCGCGGCTGGCTTGACCAACGCGGATGATGTGATGGATGCCGGTCTTGAACGACTGAAAGAGATTCCCGGTATCGGTGAAGCAACTGCCCAGAAGATTCTTGATATCCTGGGTAATTACTTCGAATAACGCAGCATGGCTGTGTAGTAGTTTCACAACGGAGTAGGATTTGGCGGCGAAAAAGAACCGCAAACTGTTCCAAGTGGCTAAGGAACTCAACCTCGCAACGTCGACCCTGACAGAGGAACTTGAGAGCCAGGGCTACAAGGTGACAAAAGCGCAGATGACCGTCATCGATGACGAGATGTACGGCAACCTTCTGCGCAAATTCGCTCCCGATCGTCTGGACGCGATGAAACGCGAAGCCTCGATGGAAGAGGCAAGACGTCAGGAGGCGGAAACCCAGCAGATGAAAGATGCGGAAGTTGAACGCATCTATCAGATGGGGAAGGACGAAACTCCGCCCAAAAAGCCCGCTCCGAGCACGCGGAAGATTGACAACACCGAGATTCGTCCGTTTAAGGATCCGGAAAAGCCTGCCCCCAAGGCGGTCGAGCCCGAACCTGAGGTTCCTGCCGAGGAAAAGGAAGCACCCAGACCAGCCGCGAAGAAGAAGGCTGCTCCAAGCGTCCGCGGTGCTGCAGAAGTGGCCCCGAAGCGGGACGAGGCACCGCAGGCTAGAACCTCAGCGAAAGAGGAACCTGCGGCTCCTACCGATGAAGACGTATCCCCCGATGCACCTCGTGGAAAACGAACCGCGAGTCCGTCGGTACGCGGTGGTGTCAGTAACGATGACATCCTCGCTTTTACACCTCCCCCTCCGAAACCGGAACGACCCGCACCAGTCGCTCCTTCTCCCCAGGTTCACACGCCAAAGGATGAGGAAGATGACGAGAAACCCCGTGGCAAGCGCAAAAGAAAGCGTAAGCCGGGTCGCGGCGGCGAGCAGCCGGGCGCAGACCGTCCCAAGACAGGTGGCGGTGGTTGGGTATCCACTGGTGATTCCTCCGGTTCCGGGAAGCGGAAGCGGAAACGCGATAAGAAAAAGAAGCCTGATGCCGCTGAAGTCCAGGCATCAATCAAGCAGACCCTTGCAGCGATGGAGGGGTCGGGCAAGAAACGCAAGAAACGCCGTGTCCAGACCGAAATCGGCATGATTGATGAGGATACGAACCTCCTCAAGATAACCGAATTCGTCTCGACGCAGGAACTTGCGGACCTGATGGACATTCAGGTTGTTGAGCTCATTAAGGAATGCATGATGCTCGGCCTGCGTGTGACCATCAACCAGCGTCTTGATAAAGATACCATTACCCTGCTGGCCGAAGAGCACGAGTATAAGGTCGAATTTGTCGACGATCTCGAGCAGCAGGAAATGATGGCGGAAACGGTCTTCGAGGACGATGACACGGGCGAGAAGGTTCCGCGTGCGCCGGTTGTCACTATCATGGGTCACGTTGATCATGGTAAGACCACCCTGCTCGATTTCATCCGCAAGTCCGCCGTTGCCGAAGGCGAAGCGGGTGGTATCACCCAGCATATCGGTGCCTACGAAATCGAACATAACGATAACAAGATCACCTTCCTTGATACCCCGGGTCACGAGGCCTTTACGGCGATGCGTGCCCGTGGTGCACAGGTGACCGATGTTGTCGTGCTGGTTGTCGCAGCGGACGACCAAGTTATGCCACAGACAGTTGAAGCAATTGACCACGCGAAAGCCGCTGATGTTCCGATGGTTGTCGCGATCAACAAGATGGACAAGCCCGGTGCCAACGCCGAGAAGGTCCGTCAGCAACTCGCCGACCATGGTGTCCTCGTTGAGGAATGGGGCGGTGAAGTGCAGGCGGCCGAAGTCTCCGCGAAGAAGGGTACCGGTATCCCGGATCTGCTTGACAAGATTCTGCTCTCGACTGAGATCCTCGACCTCAAAGCGGTCAAGGATACCCAGGCACGAGGATATGTGATTGAATCCAAGCAGGAAAAGGGCCGTGGTACGGTCTGCACCATCCTGATTCAGCGTGGTACGCTAAAAGTCGGGGATGTCTTTGTCGCGGGCCACTACTTCGGACGTGTTCGTGCGATGTATGATGAGCGCGGTGAGAAACGAACCAATGTCCTCCCCGGCCAGCCGGTTCAGATCACCGGTTTCGAGTCCCCGCCTCATGTCGGTGACCAGCTCATCGTCTTTAAAGAAGAGCGTGAGGCGAAGGAAATCGCCAGCCGACGTCAGCAGCAGCAACGCGAGCAAGCCCAGCGTATCAGCGAGGGGAGCGGACGTGGAGACCTGTTGCAATTCGTAGGTGGCAGCGAGAAACGTGAACTTCAGCTCGTGATCAAGGGCGATGTGGATGGTTCGGTGGAAGCAATCGCCGACTCCCTGATGCGCCTGAGTACCGAAGAAGTGCAGGTGAAGATCATTCGCCGCGCGGTCGGTCCGATCAACGAGTCCGATATTCTGCTTGCCAGCGCCAGTAATGCAATGGTGATCGGGTTTAACGTACACCCGAACATCAAAGCGCGCGAGATGGCGCAGATCAATGATGTACCCTTTGAAACCTACCGGATCATCTACGAGTTGATCGAGGATATCAAGGGCATCATCATCGGTATGCACAGGCGTGAGACCGCCGAAGAGGTGGTCGGCATGGCGGAAGTTCGTGACACCTTCAAGATCAGCCGCATCGGCACCATTGCCGGTTGCTATGTGGTCGAGGGGAAGATCGAACGCTCCAACCGTGTCCGGATCATCCGTGATGGTACAGAGATCTACACGGGCGAGCTTGATACGCTGAAGCGTTTCAAGGACGATGCTAAGGAAGTGGCCCAGGGTTACGAGTGCGGTATCAAGGTCCAGAACTACAACGACATCAAGGTTGGCGACATGATTCAGGCCTTCAAGATTGTCGAAGTGGACCGTGAGATCGAAGTCGGGATGTAAATGCCTGCAGCGATCGGAATGCTGGAAGTCGAGTTTCTGATTCCGCTATCGCAATCGCTGAAGGACAAGCGGCGGGTGGTCAAGTCGATCAAAGACAAGCTTCGCAACAAGCTGAATGTTTCTGTTGCTGAAGTGGACCACCAGGAAAAATGGGGCCGCTGTCACCTTGCCGTGGTAACGATTAGTTCGTCCCGGCGGGATGCGGAAGGGCGATTGACGGTCGCCGAACAGATTGTTGATGAGAACCTGGAGATTCAGGTTACAGACCGTCAACGTACGTGGCTTTGACAGACGAGCTGGAAGAGGTGTCGCTGCGAGGCGGCGCGAAGCGCCAACGAAGCAGTCTCATAGCACCGAGATGGTTTTGGCTGCACACTTTGCGTGCAGGGAAAACAGGAAAGTGATTCGAGGTTGCTTCACTTCGTTCGCAACGACACCGTTGGATAGGTAGCATGAAGATACCGAAGTCAAAACGCGCCCGCCGTGTGGGCGTTGAGATACAGAAGATTGTTTCGGACGGCTTGCGTCGCCTTGTGAGTGTTCAGCTCCCCGGTGTTGTGGTGACCGTCCCTGAAGTACGATTGAGCGACGACCTGAAACATGCGGCAGTCTACTGTTCCTGGATTGGAGCGGAGGACGATCAGGTTGTGAAGCGTACGATTTTGAAGGCAGCCCCGAAGATGCGCAAGCTTGCCGCAGACGGCTTGCACATCAGGCAGGTGCCTGAACTTCGCTTTATCTGGGATGACACGATGGAACGTGCTGACCGGATTGAGCAGTTGTTGACCAAGATTAACAACTCCTCAGTCCCACCTACAGAGGACGACGGTGCCGATTCCTGAAGTATTAAAGGAATTGCGCGAGTCTGAGTCCTTCCTCGTGACCGTTCATATCAATCCCGACGGAGATGCCATTGGCGCTCTGCTGGGCATGGTGCGTCTGCTCGAAGCGATGGGCAAACGGGCCGTACCCGTGCTCCCGAAACCAGTCCCCGAACGCTACCATTTTATGAGCGGATCGGACAAAGTTTCCCTGGTCGAGCAGGCAGGCAAACTGGGTCCATTCGATGGGATTGTAATCCTCGACGCCGGTGACTATGACCGGATTGGCGAGGTGCAGTCTTTGGTCAAAGATGGCATGCGAATTGTCAACATTGACCATCACCTGTCGAACGATTCCTACGGAAACGCGGCCTATATCGACACCGGCGCAAGCGCAACCTGCGAAATGCTGGTGGACTTGTTCCGTACAGCAAAAATCGCCATTGAACCGGATGTTGCCGAATTGCTCTATACCGGCATCATGACTGACACAGGCCGTTTCCGTTTCTCGAACACGACGCCGAAAGTATTCGCGACCTGCGCGAACCTGGTGTCACGTGGGGCTGACCCGGACAGGATTTCGAAAGAGATCTATTTCCGCACGAAATACGAAACGACTGTTTTGATGGGTCATGTGTTGACCCGTTTGCTGATGTTCGCTGATGGCCAGATTGCCTTTTCGCATCTTGATCCTTCCGAGGAAGGGATGGACACGGAAGGGTTCATCGACCACTTGGTCGCGATAACCACCGTCGAAGTGGCGGTTTTGCTGCGTCCCATTGGTCCAGACGAGTGGAAAATCTCGTTCCGGGCAACGGGAGATGTAAATGTTTCCGACCTCGCCCAGCTCTTCGGCGGTGGCGGTCACGCAAAGGCAGCTGGCGGCATTGTAAAGGGTCCGATTGACGAGGCCCGTAAACTGGTGGTGGACGCGTGCATCAAAGCGCTGCCCAGCACCGCGGGTTAATCCCGCTGGAGAATGGTGGCCATTGGCTACTGATTGACAAGCCTGCCGGGATCACATCCCATGATGTAGTGGACCGGGTGAGACGGCTGACCGGTGAGAAGAAGGTCGGTCATGCTGGTACACTGGACCCAATGGCGACAGGCCTGCTGGTGGTCGCGCTGGGCAAAGCAACCAAGCAGCTCGCGGAAGGGCTTGAGGGCGGGAAACGATACATCGCCACTGGGAAACTGGGGGTCTTGACCCCAACCGGCGATGAGGATGCACCCTGGCGGATCGAAGGGCGAGTCCCGGTCTTTGAACAGGAGCGTCTAGTGGAGGTGCTGGGAGTTATTCGAACTCAACCCTTCCAGATTCCACCGATGGTCTCGGCGATTAAACGGTTCGGGATCCCGCTCTACAAGATGATTCGTCGCGGCTGGTGGCTGGATCGAGATCCACGCGACGGTACCATTGAATCCCTTGAGCTGGTCGGATTTGAGGCGGAAGAGGGACAGTTTGTTGTGGATGTTGCAGCGGGCGGCGGCTTTTATGTTCGTGCACTGGTTCGCGACATAGGTGCGGCACTTGGAGTGCCCGCCGGTTTAACCGCTTTGAGACGGCTGGCGGTCGGCCCTTTCCGGGTTGAGGATGCCGTCACCCTGGAGCAGGCCGAAACGATGTGGGCGGAGAAGGCATGAAGGTGTACCGGTACGGCGAAGACCAGATCGACCGCGAACCGCACGCATCATTGACGCTCGGCGCCTTTGATGGTGTCCATTTAGGGCATCATGCTCTGCTGGACAGGGTTCTCGAAGGCGATCATCCGACCGTGGTCACCTTCGACCCGCATCCGCAGCACGTACTGGGAATCCATGCGGATCGTCTCCGCATCCTTACTCCGGTGCACGAGAAACTGGCGAAGCTGGAACTGGCCGGGATAGAACGTACGGTTATCATCCCCTTCTCCCGTGCCTTGGCAAGCTGGAGTGCAAACCAGTTCCTCAAGGGGCTGCTGCTTGATACAATTGGCATGAACCGACTAGTCGTCGGGTTCAACCACTCTTTTGGGCGGGACCGTGAAGGCAACATCGACTTCATGAGGGCGAAAGCACCTGAATACGGTTACGAACTTGAGGTTGTGGATGCCCGTCTGGTCGAACAAATCGCGGTATCCAGCACGCGCATTCGTAATGCGTTGACCGAAGGCGATCTTTTCGAGGCGAACAAGTCCCTGGGACGCGCCTACCGTTTGGAAGCTACAGTTGTCCGGGGAGAGGGACGGGGGCGCGATCTTGGCTTCCCCACCGCCAACCTCGAGCCGCACGATCCGGACCAGCTCGTCCCTGCGGAAGGGGTTTACGTGGTCCGAGTCCATTACGAGGGACGGCTGTATGATGGGGTCGGGTCGATCGGACGGAAAGAGACATTCGGCAAGAACCCGCTGACCCTCGAGGTGCACCTGTTCAACTTTGCAAAGGACCTATACGATCAGGTTGTCCAGGTTGAATGGGTGGAGTTTCTGCGCGGACAGGAAGCTTACGCCAGCGCAAAAGACCTGATCGAGCAAATGCACAAGGATGCTGCCCGGGCGAAACAGATTCTTGGTGTCTAATCTGTCAAGGTTCGGTCAGGTCTCCTGACCGAACGAAGAAAACCGTTGTATCAGATCCTCAGATCTGACACACCATTCGCGCCAAAGGCGCGATCATCAGTCAGGTCTCCGCTTACGCTAAGGACCTGACAGAACGGGAACGGACCTGAAGGAACAGGACGACAGGTCAGCAGAACAAAGAGAAACGAAACAAAACACACATACGTACATCACACTAACCTAAGTCATTTGAAGGAGGGCATGAAAATGCCTCTGACGGCTGAACGAAAAGCCGAGATCATCAAGAAATTCGGCACAAGTGAGACGGACACAGGTCGCACTGAAGTACAGGTGGCATTGCTCACCGAACGTATCAAGGAACTTACTGAGCACTTCCGTGTGCACGGCAAGGATCACCATTCCCGTCGCGGTCTGTTGCAGATCGTAGGTAAGCGGCAGCGTCTGCTGCAGTACCTCAAGGGTACGGACATCGAGCGCTATCGTGCGCTGATCAAGGAGTTGGGGATTCGTCGGTAAGAGAGTCGATTTTGCGAGGAAGCTCCCGCCAATCAAACGTCGGGCGGGCGACTCGCCTTTGGAGGAAACATGGTATTTCGCAAAGAGATGGAACTTGGCGGACGCACCCTCTCGATCGAGGTGGGCAAAGTCGCCAAGCAGGCGGATGGTGCAGCGTGGGTCCAGTACGGCGAGACAATCGTCATGGTCACCGCGGTCTCCAGTCGCGATCAGTCCACCAACACGAGCTTTTTCCCGCTGACGGTGGACTACCGGGAGAAGAAGTATGCCGGCGGAAAGATCCCCGGTGGGTTCTTCAAGCGTGAGGCACGTCCCCACGACATGGAAACCCTCACTGCACGCATGACAGACCGTCCCCTGCGTCCCCTCTTCCCCAAGGGGTACTATTACGAGACGCAGGTGCTGTGCAATGTCTTTTCGCATGATGGCGAAAACGAGGGCGACATCCTCGCCCTCACAGGCGCCTCGGTGGCGCTGTTGACCTCGGACATCCCCTTCCATGAAGCGGTGGCTGCGGTCCGTGTTGGCCGTATCGGCGGTCAATTTGTCCTGAACCCCACCATCCAGCAGGCGGAAGAGAGCGACATGGAGATCCATGTGGCCGGTACTGCCGATGCGATCGCGATGGTTGAGGGCGAAGGCAAGGAAATCGATGAAGGCGACTTCATCAACGCGCTCGATTTTGCACATGATGCAATCAAGAAGATTGTCGCCATGCAGCAGGAGTTTGTCGAAGCCCTCGGCAAGCCGGACCGTGAGTGGGACGCCATCCTGATCCCGGAAGATCTTGATGCCGCCGTGCGTGAAGCGGTTGGTGACCGCGTCAACCCCTTGATTGTCATCGCCGAGAAGGCCGAACGCAAGCGTCAGCAGAAAGCCCTTGCGGCCGAAATCGTCGAACAGCTCGAAGAGAAGTTCCCCGAGCAGGAAAAGAACATCAAGGAAGTCATCGGTGGGATGGTCAAGGAAGCCATGCGTGACCGCGTCCTGACCGAGAAGTCCCGTATCGATGGCCGTAACCCGAAAGAGATCCGTCCGATCAGCGTCGAGACTGGTCTGTTGCCGCGTGCGCACGGCTCCTCGCTGTTCACCCGTGGCCAGACCCAGTCGCTGGGCGCTGTGACCCTCGGGACGAAGATGGACGAACAGAAGATCGACGATCTCTCCGGTGAGTACTGGAAGACCTTCATGCTGCACTACAACTTCCCACCTTACAGCGTGGGTGAAGTGCGGCGCTTCCTCAGCCCGGGCCGTCGTGAACTGGGCCACGGCCATCTGGCCGAACGTGCCCTCAAAGCGATGATGCCGGACTGGGATGATTTCCCTTACACCGTCCGTGTAGTCAGCGAAGTCCTGGAGTCCAACGGCTCCTCTTCGATGGCAACCGTCTGTTCCGGTTCGCTTGCCCTGATGGATGCTGGTGTCCCCTTCAAGCGCTCGGTGGCGGGTATCGCCATGGGCCTGATCAAGAAGGGCGATGATTATGTCATCCTGAGCGACATCCTCGGTGACGAAGATGCCCTCGGCGACATGGACTTCAAGGTTGCGGGTACCCGCGAGGGGATCAACGCCTTCCAGATGGATATTAAAATTTCCGGCATCAGCAAGGAAATCATGGCCGAGGCACTCGCCCAGGCGAAGGAAGGCCGTTTCCACATCCTCGACATCATGGATGAGTCCATCTCCGAGGCACGTCCGAAACTGTCGAGCCATGCCCCGTCCATCCGTCAGATGCACATCAACCCGGACAACATCGGCCAAGTCATCGGCCCCGGAGGCAAGATGATTCGCCAGTTGCAGACCGAGTATGGTGTCAACATCGAGATCGATGATGACGGCACGGTCAGCATTTCTTCGACCAGTGCAGATGCGGTCCTTGCGGTGCATGATTTGATCCGCAACATGACCCGCGAGCCGGAAGTTGGTGAAGAGTTTGATGCCAAGGTGGTGAAGGTTGTTGACTTCGGCGCCTTTGTCGAACTGTTCCCGGGCAAGGAAGGCTTGCTGCACATCTCCGAACTGGAGTGGAAGCGTGTCGAGAACGTGACCGATGTGGTCAACCTCGGTGACCGTGTCCGTGTCAAGCTGATCAAGATCACCCCGGAAGGGAAGCTTGATCTCAGCCGCAAGGCGCTCCTACCGAAGCCGGAAGGCTATGTCGAGCCGGAACGTCGTCCGCGTACGGGTGGTAGTGGCGGCGGTGGAAACCGCGGTCCTCGTCGTGGCGGTAGTGGCGGTGGAAACCGTCGTTAAGCTGAAGCGTACCTACTCAGGTGACAGTCATCCATCCGGGTGGCTGTCACCTGTTGTCTTTTCTTCCGTTGTGTCAGATCCTCAGATCTGACACACCATTCGCGCCCGAGGGCGCGATCATCCATCAGGTCTCCACTTCGTTCAGGACCTGACGGAACACCACGACCATTTGACTTCTGAAGGACGCTATGCTCGACGTACGCAAAACGGTTACTGACCAAGGTGTTCGTGTTGTCACCGAACGGATGGATTCCGTCCGTTCTGTCGCCACTGGCTTCTGGTTCGAGACGGGATCCCGTGACGAGAGCCCTGCCGAATCCGGCATCAGCCACTTCCTCGAGCACATGATGTTCAAGGGAACCAAGAGACGGTCCGCACTGCGCATCGCACGTGAAATTGAGCAGGTTGGCGGTTTCCTCAACGCCTTCACCAGCAAGGAAGTGACCGCTTACTATGCGCACCTGTTGGACGATTATCACCGTATGGCGGTCGATACTCTCGCGGACATGATGAGCGAATCGACCTTTGCTGAAAAAATGGTCCAGCGCGAGCAGGGTGTCATTCTTGAAGAAATTTCCAGCTATGAAGACCAGCCGGATGATGTCTGCCATGAAGACTTCACCAAGCTGATGTACGGCGATCACAGCCTGGGACGACCTGTCCTGGGCACCCGTGAAACGGTATCGTCCTTCACCCAGGAGGACCTCATCAAGTACTGGTCAACCCACTACATCCCGGAACGTGCAGTCGTCGCTGCTGCCGGTGCGGTGGATCATGACAAGCTTGTGAAGATGGTCGAGCGGAAGTTGAAATTACAGAGCCACAACAATGGCTTACCGAGCCGTGAATTGCCCGATCCTGTCCGGGAGCGTGACTTCCTTCGTCGCAAGGAGATTGTCCAGGCCCATATGTGCCTCGGGACTCGTGGGCTGTCGTACCACGACAAACGACGCTATGCCTTCTTCGTGCTGAATACGGTTCTCGGCAGCGGGATGAGTTCACGACTGTTCCAGCGCATCCGTGAACGCAACGGCCTCTGCTACTCGATTTACAGCTTCCACGAAGCGTACAGCGACAACGGGATGTTCGGGATTTACACCGGGCTGGAAGAGAAGCAAGTGAAACGTGCCGAAGCGATGATCCGTGCCGAGCTGCGCAAGCTGGTCGAAACCCCGCTCGGTAAAACCGAGCTGAAACGGTCCAAAGCGCAGCTCAAAGGCGCCCTGACACTAGGCCTCGAGAACGTTTCCGCCCGCATGAACCGTTTGGCCCGCATGGAGATCTACCTGAAGAAGTACACGCCGCTGGACGAGCTCCTTGATGGCATCGATTCGGTGACAGCCGACGAAATCCAGGAGCTGGCCGCCGACCTCTTCAGAGATGAGAACCTCTCGGTGAGCTACGTGCTGCCCGCAAACGGGAAATAGTGACACGCTGACCCAACACTTCAGTGGGGGTCTCTTTGGACTTCAACGCTTCTTCACGTGTGGCCCGACTTGTATGCAAGTCGGGTTTGTTATATCCGGGCTTTCTTTCTACCATCCTCATGCTGACTTCTAACTTTTGACCTTCTATCTTGAGCTCGAAGCAATTCGACTCACAAGGAGGAGCCGATGGGACGGAGTATTCTGACTTTTCTTGTCGCCTTTGTTGCTGCGATGGTGATTGTGTTTGTGCTGCAAATTGCCGCTACGATCGCTTTTCTAGGGCCCGAAGCGATGAAGATCAGTGAAAGCGGCGAGATGCCCGATCTTGATATGGGGCTATTGACCCTCTTCATGGTGATCGATCTGATGGCGGGAGCGTTTGCTGGATGGATTACGGCCAAGATGGCGCGTGATGACAAGAAGCGTCATGTTTTCATCATGATGGCGATCTTTTTCCTGGTCCGGATTGTTTATGCCGTCACCACGAAAGACCACCCTGTCCCTGCTTTCAACTACATCAGTGCGGTGCTGATGATGCCCGCCATCTGGTTTGGTGGATGGCTGGTACTAAGGGGCAAATCGGGGACTCCTGAAGTGATGGCCGAAGCACCAGCTCCCTCCCCTTCACCAATCGAAGCGCCGGTCACCCCGGAAGAGACAGCCCAGGTTTCGGACGGAACACCGCCTGAGGAGAAGTAGCCTTCCCTATAACAACACACGCGTCGTATACTCCCCCTGTCAGCCCGCTGGCGGGGGGTTTTGTCATCATGAACACCAAGGGGAACCTTATGAAACAGCTGCTCCTGTTTCTGCCCAAAGGCTTTGAAGAGGTTGAGGCGGCGGTATTCACCGATGTGATGGGTTGGAGTCGTGCGGAAGGTCTCGAAGGCGTTGGTGTGACCATCGGGGCTTTTCAATCGCCAATCAAGGCCACATGGAACCTCCGAGTTTTACCCGATGTGATGATGGAGCAGATCAAGGCGGCGGACTACGATGCCCTCGCCTTCCCCGGTGGCTTTGAAGAGGCCGGCTATTACGACGAAGCCTATGAAGAGCAATTCCTGCAGCTCATTCGTGACTTTGACGCAGCGGGCAAACCGATCGCGGCTGTATGTGTCGGTGCCCTGCCACTTGGAAAAAGTGGTGTGCTGAAGGGCCGTCGCGGGACCACCTACCACCTGAACGATGGCCATCGTCGCAAGCAGCTGGCGGAGTTTGGGGTGGATGTGGTCGACGAGTTTCTCGCCATAGACAACAACATCATCACCTCTTCCTGCCCCAGCACCGGGTTTGATGTTGCTTTTAAGCTGCTTCGTATGCTCACATCTGAGGAAAACGAGCAAACCGTACGTCGTGCGATGGGGTTTCAGGGTAATTGACGGGGCAGTCGGATCAATCTCCGTCACGCCGGATAGCCCCAAATCGGGCCGTCTCGCCCCGCCATACCCTTGGATGCTGGATCCCGGGTCAAGCCCGGGATGACAGACGGACTGTCGTGCACTTGTGTCTGCTAAACTGTAACCTACTCAAACGCCTTGTCCGGCGAATAGCCCTTCACCTGCTTGCGTATTTTCAGGAAATGCATAAGCAGCACCACGGCCCAGACGACCATAATGTTCAGGTCGATCCAGAGCAGAAAGTTCCCCTTCGCAGGCCCGAAAAAGATCATACCCAGCCAGATCGGTATGACGACGACAAAGGTGACCAGATGGTACATGAATCCCAGGTCCACTCTTGATTTTCGTTGCGGGTCGAACATGCCAAAGAAGAACCCATTAAGGAACATTGCACCTGCATAGGCAAATGCAATCCACCAGATCCCGCCATAGGTCTCGCTCAACAGCATCCCATGCAGTCTGAAATGGAAAAGCAGGCTCAGCGCTATCGTGACTAGTCCGAAGAGAATCAGGTTTCGTGTCAGGTATTTCATCTTTCCTCCTCTAAAATGGATCGAATCGGATCGTTCAGGAAGAGACGGATATTGCGCTCGAGGAAACGGTTCAGCAGATCCTCGCCGATGGGGGTGAGACGGTAATACTTCCTATCCGGCCCCTTTTTCCCGTCGCGTGTTTCGAAGTCCACCACCTCGAGGTCGTAGAGTTTGCGCAGTGAGCGATAGAGGCTTTGCTCCTCCGCGCTCATCGTCCCCTCGGTCAACTGCTGGATGCGCTCCCGCAACGAGGAGACATAATGCGGCTGCTCCCGCAACGCTAATAGCGTCCAAAGCGTGAGCTGCCCCTTTTTGTACGTCTCTTCCCACGTGTGAAGCAGCTTCTGGAGGTACTTTTCGTCCTCGCTGGACGGGACAGCCTGGTTGACGTCCGTCATAACTTGCCTCTTGTATTAAACATCTTGTACTATACTAAAGGATACATCCCCAGAAGGCAAGGGGGTCAGATCGTTGGGAGAGAACTCTAAGGGGTACCTGTGCGATAGGATCGAGGCGATGCGTACGACATTGACGCGTACGAAGCTCAAAAGCTCGGATCATTGAGATTGCCCTCTCCAATTTCCTGACCCGAGCCACACCTCTCCCCTCTTTGGCGCCCGCATGAGGCGGAGTGTATCTTCCCTTGATGTGGAAAGCTTCACAAGGTCATCAGGAGGCAGGAAGATGGGATCCGGGAGTGTGATCAAGGCGGCAAGTCGTACCGAACATGTCCGTTACGCGGTGCGTGACATCGTGGTTTACGCGCAGGAAGTGGCGAAGTCGGGCAAGGAAATGCTCTACCTCAACATTGGCGATCCAAACGTCTACGATTTCACCACTCCGCAGCCGTTGATCGACGCCGCCTACAAGGCGATGATGGACAACAAATGCGGCTATTCCCCCTCCTCCGGTATCCCGCAGGCGATTGAGTCGATCGAACGTTACGCTGCATCCAAGGGCATCAGCAACATCCAGGACATCTTTGTCACCACAGGCGGCAGCGAAGGAATTGAGCTGCTGCTGACCAGCTTGCTGGAAGAGGGTGAGAACATCCTCACGCCTGCGCCGGGGTACCCGCTTTACACGGCCGTTATCGCCAAGCTGAAAGCGGTTGAGAATCCTTACTACCTGGACGAGAGCAACGATTGGCAGCCGAGTGTCGAGGATATTCGTTCCAAGATCAACCACAAAACGCGCGCCATCGTCCTGATTAACCCGAACAACCCAACTGGCAGCAACTACAGCCGTGAGCTGCTGCTCGATGTGATCAAGCTGGCGAAGGAAAATGGCTTGGTTATCATCGCGGACGAGATCTACGACAAGCTGCTGTTTGACGGTCAGGAACACATTTCCATCGCCTCGCTCGACCCGGAATGCCCGGTGGTTACCTTCAACGGTCTCGCGAAGAATTACGTCGGTCCGGGTTGGCGGATCGGTTGGGGCATTGTCAGCGGCCCCCGTGACCAACTCGCCGACCTGATCGATGCGGTTAACAAGCTGCTACGTGCCCGTCTGTGTGCCAATCATCCGCTGCAATTTGCCATTCCGGCCGCTTTGGACGGCGATGATGCGCACCTGCCGGAGATGATGAAGAAGCTACACAGCCGCCGTGACCTGACCTACACTATGATGAACCAGATCGACGGTATCTCCTGTGTCAAACCGGGCGGGGCGTTCTACGCTTTTCCGAAGCTCGAGATTGACGAAAACGACAACACCTTCATCAAGGCGTTGATCAAGGAGACGGGTGTTGTGGTGGTGCCGGGAGATGGTTTTGGCCAGGTTCCGGGGACGAAACATTTCCGTATCGTCTTCCTGCCCCCCGAGGATGTCCTTAAACGTGCCTACAACCAGATCGGCGAATTCATGGCGAAGAACCGTTGACAACGATAGATCTTTAATCAGAAAGGCCACCGTTTACACGGTGGCCTTTCTCGCTTAGATCGGTAATTCATTAGCGTAGCAGCACCAGTTTCCTCGTTCCTACCACTTCGCCTTGCGAAACGACACGAAGGAAGTAGACACCGGACGCAAGATGCTCCCCGCCGATGCTCAGGCGATGCACTCCGGCACTCATCCTGCCCTGATTCAGCATCGTAACCTCACGCCCCAGCAGGTTGACGAGACTCATCTGAACCTCACTCGTCCGCCCCAGCTCGATCTGTGCGGTGGTGGTCGCATTAAAGGGATTTGGCCAGACATCATGCAATGTGATGGTCGCAGGCAGCTCTCCAGGTTTCTCGTCGGCCACATCATTCTCATTCCAGTGAATGTAGACGGTATTCGACACCTCACTCTCGCCACCTTCACCATCCAGCGCCACCATGGTCAGTTCATATTCCTCGTCCGGATCGAGATCGGTCAGGCTGAGATAGCCCTCGTCTGTGGTCACGGTTTCACTCGTCCCCGATCCCCGTATCCCGTAGCTCAGGCGGAACGAGGAAGTTTCCTCATGGCCGAAGTAGTTCAGCCAGACATCTGCATCGTCGCCGTACCATAGGGCATAGAGGTATGGCTTGGCGGCTCGTCCACGAATCGAACTGCGATAAGCACGGTAGCTGATAAGATCGCCGGAACCTTCTTCCGCGAAATCCAACTGCCAGAGGACATTCCCTTCCATATCTATTTCGGATGCAATGGGGTAATAAGGTCGGTTGTTGCGCGCTGCGCCCCACCCAATCAATGTGTTTCCGTTCGGCATGCGACGTGCACTGCCCATCTTCCAGCCGATGGTTCCAAGCTCATCATTCTGATACGACCAGACCAACCGTGCCGTCATCGCCTCAGTATCCAGCTCGTATTCCTTGACTGAACTGATCGCATCGAACTCATGGCCGCCATTGTTGAAAATGGTCAAATGGCCATTGTCGAGGATACGGGCATCATGCTGGATGGCAAAACCCGGGTTGGGATCATCTACAAACTCAAACTGGTTGCCGGTACCACTAAGACGCCAGAGAACGTCCCCTGTCTCACGGCTGATCCGTGTTGCTTCCGAGATGTTCCGGCTTGAGATGACCAGCGATGTATCACTATCCAACTCGATAGAATTCGTGTGGCAATAATCGATGTACTCTTCTGTGAGATCGACATAGACCAAATCAGCATCAGTTACCGGAATATGGTCAAGGCTGCGCCATTCGAACAGTACATTCTGGTCCGCATCCACATGCTGCACCACCATGCCAATGACAGAGGCTTCTTCATCGCCCCCTTCCACCACCTCACTCATGTCAACAATCCGGATATCCTGCGCAATCAGCCAATAACTTCCATCCTCGATCAGAAGGCACTCGTGCGGATCAAGACGGTAGCCATTCTCAGCAGTGATGGTATCGACAATCGTCCAGGTGGTGTCCATCACATGAATCTGGCGGTCCGGGTAGATGAAATAGTGGATGCGGGATACGTTGTCGTGCGGGTGAAAATCGAAGGGAATCTGTTCGATAAATGACTCATAATAGAGCAGATCGCCCTCATTGCTGAGGACAAAGTTGAACCGTTCGCTCCCGCTGGTCGGGTAGTTGAAAGCCTGGACATAGACCACTCCATCCGACGCTCCACCTGGATTGGTCACCTCAAATTCCGGCATGGTGACAGGTGGAACAACCGTTTCCGTCTCATCAAGGGAACGCCATGGAAACGAACGATCTTCCGATGATTTACGAGTGGGTTCCGGGTTGGTAAACTCTTCCAGCATCGCTTCATCCATTCTCGCAATTACATCATCGGGAATCGCTCGAGGGACGGTGTGGAAGCTCCAGGTTCTTCGCATCCCGTTCGTACCGGCGAGAGTTACAGTGACAGTCTCGTTCATCGCAAAGGGACGTGTAGGATGGGCAACGAGTGTTCGATTGTCGCGAGTAGCCTGAATCGATGCTTGATAGACACCACCTTCACTGCCGATCAGAGTGATACGAATACTACCGGGACGAACTGCTTCGCTGAAATGAAAGGTGAGACCTGTGCTAACAGGCACCCAACGAGCATCCGCCATGGGATGTACCCTGAGAAGTCGGGGACTGGTATTAACCTCATTCGTCACCGCCAATGCCTGCCCAGTTGTCGAGGCAAGGATTAGAATCAGCAGGCAAAGGGTTTTTATCACAATGCGCATAAAAAACTCACTCGACTTTTCGGATATTACCGGATATACACCATGCGATGCGCTTGGGTCGCACCGGACTCGAACTGGGCCTGAACGATGTAAACACCGGAAGCAAGATGGGTTGGATTGAAGACAAAACGATGTTCGCCTGTGGTCAACACACCCTCTTTCAGCATCGTCACCTGGCGACCGAGAACATCGTAGACGCCAACCTTGATGGTGCCTGGACGATTCATTGTCAGACGAACTGTGGTGGACGGGTTAAAGGGGTTTGGATAGTTGCCCTGCAAGACAAACCCTGCCGGCATGATGATGGTACCCTCATCCTCCACCGAATTGACCAGTGGGGTTACCTGGATCGAGTTTGAAGGATCACTCACCTCATCACCCGTGCTGACCGATGTCGCGTAGATGGTGTAAACGGTTCCGTTTTCCATCCCGGTGATCGTCGTGACGTTGTCCTCCACGTTAAAGGTTGTCTCTTCCATCGTGGACTCATTCACGAACGTAACGTTGTAAGATGCGATATCGTCATGACCGAAGAAGTTCAGGTAGACTGCTACCTCGGTATCCCCTTCAATCGCTGTGATGTAGGGGCGTGCTGCAGTACCCAGCATCGTAGATTTAAAGCCACGGTAGCCGGCAACCTCGCTGCTGTACATGCTATCGGGGACCAGTTCAAAGGCTATGTCACCTTCAGGAGTGACCTCAGTGAGCCTGGTCGCAGACCCGATACCCCAGTTGATCAGAGTATTGCCGTTGCCAAGACGACGAGCCGAACCGGTCGCTCGCGAATAAATCGGCGGTTCGTGGACGTAAGACCAGACTAGCGTCGCGGTCAGGTTTTCCTCGTCAACCGCATACTCACGGGCGTAAGAGGTCGGGGTTTCATGATAGTTCCCATTGTCATACACCGTGATGTTCCCGTTCGGCAATCTGCGGACATCATGCTGACTGCGAAAACCTTCCGGTTCAATATCATCGATGAGGGTAAACTGGTTGCCCGACCCTCCACCGAAGCGCCACATCACATCACCATCTTCGTAGCCGTCCCCAGCACCATACTTCACCTTGATGACTTCACTCATCCTGCGATTTGACAGCAGAATATTGCCATCCGTATCCACCTCGATTGAATTGGTATGAAGATGTTCAAACTCTTCTCCTGTCAGGGATTCGAGATCATCTGTATCCAGCAACGGCAGTTCATCAAGGTGGTTGTAGCTGTCCCACTCCCAGATGATGTTCTGATCCTCGTCGAGATGCAGGATGACGTGGGAGCGAATGATCGCGTCCTCAAGTCCGCCCTCGACAACTTCGCTCATATCGATTTCATAATCCCGCCAGTACTCGGTCCACATCGACCCATCGTCCATCAGCAAAATTTCATGACCATCGATATCCAGGTCATTGAACGAATTCAGCGAGTCGATCAGTGTGTAGGTATCATCCATGATGTAGATCATCTCGGTGTTATTACCCGGGCCGAGTGTCCAGACGAACTTGTTGACGTTCTCGAAGGGTTCAAAGTCCGCGACGACTGTATCTCCACCACGGAGGTAGTAGAGAACGTCCCCTTCCTCGTCCATGGTCACCATATAGTTGCTGGTCTGACCGGTGTCACGATTATTAACACGCATGTCAAAGTAGTAGTACCCCTCTGCCACTTCACCATTCCCGGTGATGGTATAGGTGAAGAAGTCAGACGGTAGCGATACCGGCGCGATCTGACCAGACGAACTGGATGAACTAACCATCAACATCAATACCGTCAGCATTGACATTCCGAAAATCCCCAGAACATGCCTCATCTAACTGTCCTCAATTGTTTCACTATTTGCAGACTCCGAACTACTTAATCAGAACAAGCTTTTTTGTTGACTGGAACTGTGAGGTTTGCAACCGAAAAACATAGGTGCCGGATCCTAGCTGATCTGTGTTAAGGGTCACGTTATGAGATCCGCCCTCGAAAACCCGGTCTGCCAAGAGCAGACGTTCTCGTCCCAACATGTCATACACCGCGAGTCGCACCTGCTGAGAGGCGGGCAAGCTGAAAACAACTCGCGTGCGGGCATTGAAGGGATTGGGATAGACCGATTCGATCCGTGGAGTGGTAGGCAGTGCAACTTCATCGGTGGGATCATCCACCGAGGTGGAGATGCCAGGGAGCTCTAACGGGTTGGACGGATCGGTCAGATCATACAGCACGACCTGCATACCGACTGTAACAGCCATAATTTGGCCCGCCAGTGCGGCATCTGTCGGCTCGGACGGCAAGGTCAATTGCGCCACCTCGTCCGTTGAGGCTGGCGTGGAAGTATCGTAGACAAAAATGCCGTAGTTGATGCTGCCCTCCCCATGTTCCCACATAAAGGGAAAAGCGGCAACAGTCCCTTCCGAGTTGACAACCAGCTCAGGAATCGTGAACTCACCATCATACCCGGCATAAGTATCGTGACTTCCCAACTCGGAGGGATCTTCGAGTTCAGGATTGACATCAATCACTCGCAGAACAGCCGTCTCAAACTCCTCAGCAGCAGTGAAGGCAAGGGTACCCACAAGGGTTACCTGGTCGGCACGTTCCCCCCACGCTGCCTGGTGTTGCGGTGTTGACGGGTTCGTGACATCCACCAATTCAAACCCGAAGCCACGGTTCCCAATAGCGAGTTGATTGTCCTCGACTGACAGGTCACGAGCTGTCCGTTCACCGGTATACGTTCCAAGGATCGAGATGGCGCTCGGGGTGGTGATATCAAAAAGGTGAACATTGTCACCCGAAGCGACCAGCAACTCCCCATTGCTCCCAAAACCGACCCCATCTCCTTCAAACTCCGGGTAACCGTCCACACTGCTGATTGTAGCTATGGATAGCGGCGCGCCAGGATCGGAAACATCCATCAGCTCAACACCGAACTCCCCCAGGGCTGCAGCGAGAATACCCTGATCCAGAACCACCTGTTCAGGCTGGTTCGTGAACGCTGTTGTTGACACCACGACTGGTGTATCTTCCTGGTAGGAAACGACTGTAAGCATGCCATCATCCCCAACGAGGAAGAGAGATGATTCGTCCATTGCAACAGCCAGCAGATCAGATGAATCAAGTTCTTTGACTGGTGCAAAACCTCTGCTGTTGGAATGAGGTTCAGACGCAGTAGCCTGGCAGGAGATCAGTGGCGAGAGTGCCAGAAAGCTCATCACAAGAGGGGCAAATACAGTACGCAATTTCACGGAGCTTTCCTGTGTTTAAGGCAGTTTGTGTATGCGAAAACTAATTAGATCGAGAAGGTTGCGCTGAATCGCTTACAGAAAGTACTTGAAAGCAATTCTCCGGGCAAGCCTCCTGCGAATGCAAGTGTCGGAAAGTCTTCCGAGCAGTGGGAACCTCCAGGTATTCTGACAGTTGAGTTTGTATCCGAAAGGATACGCTCCGAACGCTTTGAAAAACAGGGTGGAACGTTTACCTTTCCCCAGCTTTTTCCTCATCAAACTGCCAGGATCCAGCATGAACCAGCTCACCATCGCAATCCGTCGCCTTGACCCTGCGAGAACTGCGGACGTGCCTCTACCCAAACGTATGAGCGAAGGCGCCGCGGGAATGGACATTTATGCCGCTGTCGATGAGCCTTTGATGTTGTCACCCGGTATGACGGTTGCTGTACCGACCGGTTTTGCCATCGCGGTGCCAGATGGGTATGAAGCGCAGGTCCGGCCACGCAGCGGGTTGGCGCTGAAGAAGCGGATCGGGCTACTGAACAGTCCCGGCACAATTGACAGCGATTATCGAGGTGAGGTAAGAATCATCCTGACCAATTTCAGCACGGAACCTTTCGAGATAAAACGCGGCGACCGTATCGCCCAGATGGTAATCTGTCCGGTGATCGTTGCCGACTGGGTTGAAACCGATGACCTCGACTCAACCGAACGTGGCGAGGGTGGGTTTGGACATACTGGTGTGTGAGCCTTTTCCTTGCCGGGAGCGCCTTCGATGGCGTATGTTTGAGCATTGTGCCGTGCTTGGGAGTACCCTTCGATGAAAAAGATGTACTACAGCATCCGTGAAGCCGCCGACCTCGCCGGATTGCAGCCCCATGTGCTGCGCTACTGGGAAACCGAGTTCAGCGACCTCCGTCCAAAAAAGAACCGTGCCGGAAACCGTATTTACCGGGACACCGATCTAGAGTTGATCCTGGAGATCAAGCAGCTTCTGCACGACAACCGCTTCACCATCGAGGGGGCACGTCAGGAACTGAAGAAACGACGTGGCGATGGAACAATCCGTCAGGACGGCGCAAAAGAGAAGCTTGTTGAAGACATGAAGGGGACTCTCAGGGAGATCCTCGACCTGCTGAGTTGAACCTACCGCTTAATCCGGCTATATTTGCACCCGCCGATCGTCTTTGGATCGGCCCCTACAGGAATGGTGCGATGATCGTATTCGCGCGAGAGCACTTGGCAACAAGTCGCCTCCACCCTCCGCCGGGACGGTGTCATTGCTGATGAAGAATAGATAGGGCTCGGAGCGTGGCGCAGCCCGGTAGCGCACCTGACTGGGGGTCAGGGGGTCGCTGGTTCAAATCCAGTCGCTCCGACAGAACAGGCCATCGGCGGAAATCCGCTAATGGCCTGTTGTTTTTTGGCTTCCCCACTGGGCTACATGTGTGATTCAAACGTACACCCCAGCAGATCACCTCTGTCGTATATCGTTGTTTTTCGCTCTGTTTTGCTGGCGATTCTTCCCACATTCTTCCCGTTGTTTACGGCGACGAGTGCACCAACGCCCGCAGCGTTGCAGATCCACCCGAATGGTTCTTGAACCCCACCCCTGCCCCAGCATCGAAAACGGACAGCGTCCCGAGAGTCGAATCCGTATTCGCATTGGCATTATCGATAAGAGTCACCACCCCTGCAGACGTGAAACTGAAGGATGCCCAGGCCGCATTATCGCCAAGTTGCACAAACCCCCACCCCGCTTCACCGGTCGGCAGGTAGTAGCTCGTCGCATCCGCCAGGGCCTCGCCGATCATTTGTTGTCGCAGAGGGGTTTGCACCCCATCGACAATATTCGCCGACAGGCTTCCGTTGTACGAATCCACTTCCTTCAGCGACAGCATAATGTTGTTCTGTGCGATGTAGGTCGAATCCGTATGGAACGTGACCCCGGATTCCGCCCCACCAGGCGCACCCGAATCCTCGCTGTACATATTGCCCGTGAAGATCAATTCATTGATCTCACGCATGGTGAACCCACGCCCGAACGACTTGTTCTTCCTGTTGGCCGTACGGACCACATTCCCCTCGACCGTCACACGATCAGCCGTATAGATCTGCACCCCATCGAACGAGACGTCGAGAATGTGATTGTTCGCCACGATCACATCGTAAAGGAAGTTATGGTACCCCAGCTCGTTTCGCAGGTAAATGCCATGCTGCACGTTCCGTATCTTGTTATCCGTCACGATCAACGAATAGAGCAGCCCAATCCCTTGAATGTCCA
>JAHLLH010000011.1 GCA_020444265.1 bacterium | reverse complement strand
CTCGCAACAAGATAAGTTGCTTTTCCAAGTGTCCACCAAAACGGGGCAAGCCCAAACAGGTAAAAGGTACCCGGCTTGGCAAGTCAAGCCGGGGCACCCGCCAATAAGGTTGTTTTGTCTCGTGCCGAGTTTGGAGACAGTTACCTGATTTACTGTACGAAAATGAACGTTGTACCGGATGTCGGATGAATTAGGTGACTGTCACCAAATTCTTCCGTCAGTTCGCACTCGGATCAAAATCGCTGTTTTCGAACAGCTGACGCGCACGCTCGTGCAGCAGGTCGTATCGTTTCAGTTCGTGCAGCAGCAGCTTGATCCGTTCTTTCGGGGAGCGCTGCTGCAGCAGGCTGCGTTGGCTCTCGTTGTCCAGGCCGATGGTCTGGCCGATGACATAGGAAACTTCTCGTTCCAATTCCAGGTCGATCACCAGTTCTTCAAGCTGCTCGCGTTGCTTCTCCTCAAGGCCGAGACGGTCAATGAAGCCACGAAAGAGATCGAGCATCCCTTCGACTTCACGTGCGCTTGCGGCGAGGGTGTTGACATCGACCAGCGGCTTGATCTCAGCCTTGATGTAGGACTGCTCGTAAATAACATCGGTCACCTTGAACCGTTCTTCACCCACCGCGATGATGTCCATGCGTCCATCCTCGTACTCGTGCAGCACACGTTGGATGGTTGCCGTGGTCCCGACCGCACCACGCTCGACCTCATCGGCGAGCAGCACGCCGAAGGGGCGGTTGAATTCCCTGCAGTGGGCGATCATCTCCTTGTACCGCTCTTCAAAAATGTGCAGCGGCAGGATCATGCGTGGAAACAGCACTTTCTGCAGGGGAAACAGCGGGATGATGTCACGATGCAGCATGGACCACTCCCCGGAGGAATCCTCTCCCCCGATCCTCTTTCGTTGACTCTTCAAAGGTAAGCTCTTTCTCCCACCAACCCAAGAAAAACCCCCGTTCCATATGGGAAACGAGTGTGTCAATTCTTGCTTGAAGACTGCTATACGTCGTCCTCCTCACCACCTGACCCCTCGAGCAGTTCGGGGGCGGACAGGTCGCGGGTGGTTTCCTCGATGGGGGGGAGTTCCTTGATCGGTTTACCGGAACCTGTGCCCAGTTCCTCAAATTTTCGAGCCTGGGGCAGGACTTGACGTTCCAGCGACCCGACCGCCTTGTTGTAATGCTTGACCGAATTGGTCAGGGCGCTGCCGAGTTTGTCGAAGTGGTCGGCGAGGGTGGCAACACGACCGTGCATATCCCGTCCCAACTCGCTGATTACCTTGGCGTTCTCGCGCACTTCCTCCTGCGTCCAACCGTAGGCGACGGCTTTCAGCAGGGCGATCAGGGTGGTCGGGGTGGCGAGGATGACCTTTTTGTCCGTGCCGATCTCGATCAATCCCGGTTCTTCAATCAGAGCCGCGCTGAAGAAACTCTCGGCGGGCAGAAAGAGGACGACAAATTCCGGGGTGTTCTCAAGCTTCTGCCAGTAGTTCTTCTGCCCGAGGGCGATGATCCGGCTGCGGACATTGGCGGCGAAGCTCTTCAGGTGCTGGTTTCGCAGGGTCTCGTTGTCGGCATTGCTAGCCTGGTAATATTCCTCGAGGGGCGCCTTGGCATCGACGACGATGTTTTTCCCGCCCGGCAGTTTGACGACCATGTCGGGACGGTCCCTTTCAACCGTCGTGGTCTGTTCGGTGAAATCCACATATTTAACCATGCCGGCAAATTCGACCACTCGCCGCAGTTGAAGTTCGCCCCACTGACCCTGGGTCTGGGTCTTGCCGAGGGCACGGCTCAGCGTGTTGGTCTCGGCACGCAATTCACGCTGGGCAACCGCCATCGCCTTCACCTGTTCCATCAACTCACCGTACGCCCCCGCCCGTGTCTTCTCCATCTCTCCGATCTTGTTGTCCACCGCCTTGAGGGATTCAGACAATGGCTTCACCAACTCTTCGATAGCCTGCTTCCGCTTTTCAAGGTCTCCGGTCGAATCCTTACGGACCAAATCGAGCTCCTTTTGCGCTCGTTCGAGAAACTGCTTGGCATTCGATTCGAGCACTTTCCCGCCCAGCGATTCGAAGGTGGCGGAGAGCTTCTTTTCGGCATCCGCATAGGCCGCCAGTTTTTCTTCATGCCCCTTGGATTCCGCTTCAAGCCGTGATTCGAGACGAGCGATGGTCTCGCCCCGCTCATTCAGCTTGGTTTCGAGCTCTCGCCTTTGCGAAGTGGAGCGTGACGAGACTGCAACATAGGTGGCGGCAGCAGCGAGTGCGGCGCCGAGCAGGGTGATGAGAATGACGGTGATCAGTGACATGAAGGCTGTCTCCATTGGGCTGACGGGTTTTGCTAATCGTGCGACGGCTATCGGTGAATGTAGGTTGTACAGGCGATTGCGGCAAGGAGATCAGACAGGGGAACGTGCGATCACAATTACATTGCCATCGGGGTCCGTGAAATAGCCCGCATCGTCGCCCCAGTCCCGTTTGCCGAATGGGGACAATTCCCTAGCACCGTTCTCTTTCAATCGCTCGATGTAGGGGTGAGGATCGGACAGGTGGAAATAGAGTTCGGTTGCAGTTGTGGCCTCGCCGGTCGGGGCGGAGATGGGCGTACGACCGGTGTTGTGGCCAAAATTGGACCGTGCATACAGCCCGAACCCCTGTCCGCTTTGCAGACGGTATTCAATATAGACGGGTACATCGATCCGTCGCTCCCACCCAAACACGGCATCGTAAAACCGACCGCTTTTCTCCAGGTTGTCCACAGCGGTTATGGTCAGGATGGTGGCAGCGTCCGGTGTCTGTTTTTCGCTCATCTGCTTTTTCCTTTTTGAGGAGGAAGGATACGACTAAAACGGGCGTCCAGAAGGACGCCCGTTGAATGATCACTTTGTTATTGTCGATCAACTACAGCCACTCGTGGTACCGCAGTTCAGGCACTTGTAGCAGGAGCCGTTGCGGACCATGATCGAACCGCAGGTGGAGCAGGGTGGGGCATCCGACTGGTTGACCGCGACAAACTGCTCGTTCGTGTCGGTCTGGTCGATCAGCTTCCGTGCCTCGTCCATGATGCGTTGACTGTAGGCATCCTCTTCACCCTTTGACGATCCGTTGCCATTACCGTTGTCTGGCTTCGGTGCTCCAACCGCTACCGGCTGCGGGGCAGCCGCTTCGTCCTCGACCTCGAGGACATCCGCTTCGCTGTCCGGGGTGGACAAACCATGCTCCTCGGGCGGCAGGAATTTCAACGCCAACCAGCGGAAGAGGTAGTCCATCACGGAGTGGGCGATGGGGATCTGACGGTTGTTGGTGAAGCCGGACGGCTCGAAACGGGTGTGGATGAACTTACGCACGAGGACGTTCAGCGGCACACCATACTGCAACGCGATTGAAATCGAGGTTGCGAAGCTGTCCATCAGGCCGGAAATCGAAGAACCTTCCTTCGCCATCGTGATGAAGATCTCGCCCGGTTTGCCATCTTCATAGCAACCAACCGTGATGTAGCCCTCATGCCCACCGACGCTGAACTTGTGGGTGATCGAGGTACGTTCATCCGGCAGCTTGCGACGTCCGATACGTTTCGGCGCCTTCGCGACCGCTGTCTCTTCCTTCGCATCATCCTGCTTCGTGTTCAGCGGCTGGCTCGCCTTGCAACCGTCACGATAGATCGCGACCGCCTTGAGACCGAGCTGCCAGGACTCGAGGTAAGCATGCTGGATGTCATCTACCGTGGCCGAATTCGGCATGTTTACCGTCTTCGAAATCGCTCCGCTGAGGAAGGGCTGCACACCACCCATCATTCGGATGTGGCCCATGTAGTTGATGGAACGATCACCCTTGAAGGGCTTGAAAGCGCAATCGAAGATTGGCAGGTGTTCTGGCTTGAGGCCCGGCGCACCTTCGATCATGTCGTTTTCATCGACATAACGGACGATCGCTTCCGCGGTTTTCTCATCGTACCCCAGACGCCTGAGGGCCATGGGGACGGTGCGGTTGACAATCTTCAGCATACCGCCGCCGACGAGCTTCTTGTACTTGACCAGCGCGATGTCCGGCTCGATGCCCGTCGTATCGCAGTCCATCATGAAGGCGATGGTGCCGGTTGGGGCGAGCACGGTGACCTGCGAGTTGCGGAAACCATTCTCTTCACCGAGATGAATCATCTCGTCGTAGACATTTTCAACCTTATCGAGGAACTCGGCGGGCACCTTGTTGCTGTCAATCAGTTCGACCGCATTGGCGTGCTTACGCACAACACGCATGAACGGACGCGCGTTCTTTTTGTAGCCCTGGAACGGTCCGGTCACACCGGCGATCTCCGCCGAGGTTCGATACGCTTCGCCGTGCATCAGCGCGGTGACCGTCGCGGCATAGGCACGACCTTCGGCGCTGTCATAGGGCAGGCCGAGGCTCATCAGCAACGCACCGAGGTTGGCATAGCCAAGGCCCAGCGGGCGGAACTTGTGGCTGTTTTCCTCAATCTTCTTCGTCGGGTACGAAGCATTGCTGACGATGATTTCCATCGCGGTAATGGTTGTCCGGACCGCCGAACGGTAGGCGTCAACGTTGAAGGTGCCATCCGCATTGCGGAACTTCATCAGGTTGAGGCTGGCGAGGTTACAGGCAGAGTCATTGAGGAACATGTACTCGCTGCAGGGGTTGGACGCGTAAATCCGGTCTGTCTTCGCGCAGGTATGCCAATCGTTGACCGTCGTGTCAAACTGCAAACCCGGGTCACCGGTTTCCCAGGCATTCTCGGCGATCTTCTTCATCAGGTCGCGCGCACGATAGGTGTCAACCGCGACGGTCGGGTCGGTCACCTTGCGGGTGCTGAATTCGGTGTCGTTCTGGACGGCTTTCATGAAGTCGTCTGTCACACGCACCGAATGGTTGGCGTTCTGGAAGAAGATGGAGGAATACGCTTCCCCATTAAAGGAGGGATCATATCCCGCCTTGATCAGCGACTTCGCTTTTCGTTCCTCACGAGTTTTGCACTCGATAAAGTCAACGATGTCGGGGTGGTTGACATTGAGGATGACCATCTTCGCGGCGCGGCGTGTCTTGCCGCCCGACTTGATGACCCCTGCGAAGGCATCGAAACCCTTCATGAAGCTCACGGGCCCAGAGGCCTGGCCACCGTGGGTCATCCCTTCATAGCTGGAGCGCAACGGGCTGAGGTTGCTGCCTGCCCCGGATCCAAACTTGAAGAGCATGCCCTCGGTTTTCGCCAGGTCGAGGATCGACTCCATGGTGTCTTCCACGCTGTTGATAAAACAGGCGGAGCACTGCGGGTGATCCTCAACACCGACGTTGAACCAGACGGGACTGTTGAAGGCCATGTACTGGTTCACCAGCAGGAAGGTAAGCTCATGACGGAAGACCTGAGCGTCATCCTTGCTGGCGAAATACCCATCCTTGATCCCCCACTCGGTCATCGTGTCCGCGACACGACCGACCACCTGGCGCAGGCTGTTTTCGCGCTCGGGGGTACCCATCGTTCCCTTGAAGTACTTGGAAACTACAACGTTGGTAGCGAGCTGGGAGAAGTGCTTGGGCATCTCAATGCCCTTCTGCTCGAAAATCACTTCGCCCTTTTCATTGGTGATGCTTGCATCCCGTTTTTCCCATTCGATATCATCGAAAGGATGCACGTCTTTCTTTGCGAAATAAGGGCTGAAGGTAAGCCCTTTCAATACCTTAGCGTCGCTCTTTGCGCCCGACTCACGCAGCGAGGTATTGGTGTTAGCTGGCATAGCTGCTCCCGGTGGATAAGAAGTTAGCACATGTAAACAATTATCAGGAAATGACCGTAACTGCCGGGTACCGAAGGGGTTGTAAAAGGTCCCGGCTGTGGGCCTTCATCCGCTTGTTCTGGTGGCAAAAGGCTAGCGTGGTGTTTTCACTCAGCTTCCGTCTACGATCATCCGTCTAGTCACAAGGAGAGCGAGGACTCGTGCCCGAATCCTTGCGGCCTTTCGGAAGTACCGTAATAACCGACTGTTACGTTTCCAAGAAAAACAAGAGGGGGCAAGTGCTGGTGCACCCGTTTCAACGATACCAGTGCGTGACGCCTGACCATCTCCCACGCTTCCCTGAAAGTGGCGGTGAATCTCCCCAGATTCAGACGGCCTCCGATTCGCTACCCTTGCCTGTTCACGAATCGTCTTCCAGGAGCGATGGCAAGATAGATCACCTCTTCTTGCTAGTCAATACTCGATACCCACTGCTGGAAGAAAGTAGAACCACCATATCCTGAGGTTTTGCTGCTTGCTGAACACAAGATGTTGGTTATCTATCTGTTTCTCTTCAAGTTCCAAAATCGTAATGTGAGAGGCGATGAAAAGGTGCTCCAAGTACCTCACAACACGACCCCGGAGATGAACAAGAAGTGTGTCGATTGCGTGAGGGTAACAAGAGAAGCATGTAAGTGTGTAATTGTTGTCCCCAACTCACGCCGCAAACGAGGGCAAATAGTGGAAAACAAAAGACCTGAACGCGCTCGAACTGCACAAAACAGCCCCGAAATTCTGCCGAATGTTCGGGGCTCGTTGAGAGTCACAATCAGAGTCACTTCTTGGTATGCGTGGGATCTACTCCTCCGACCCCTCACTTGTCTCGTCTTCCGGGCGTCGTTCACCATGCCCACGAAGCGAGTCCATCGCATAGGTCAGCAGGTCAGGCAGTTT
The DNA here is from genome assembly GCA_020444265.1 of bacterium. Classification (GTDB taxonomy): domain Bacteria; phylum Electryoneota; class Electryoneia; order Electryoneales; family Electryoneaceae; genus JAHLLH01. Next base: position 127,026 of record JAHLLH010000011.1, on the reverse strand, counting down.
TTCGATCAGCGAATCCATGCCCTTGCCCTTGCCACCCTTCGCGGGCAGGAGTCGGACTGTGGTACCATCGTGCACCAGGAAGCAGGAGGGTTCGATGCGGATACCGCCACCACCACCTGCCCCGACTCCACCGTTCTTGGATCCCTCGGATCCGGAGCCACCACCCGCACCAAAGCCGATGGAAATCTGCACAACCGGAACCACCAGCACATCGTTGAACTTGATCGGTTCGCCGACCACAGTTTCGCTGCGTGCAATGTCGCGTGCCTTTTCAAGCAGCCCTTCAATCAGGTTCTGGGCTTCGTTGCTCATCAGACCACTCCTCAAGCAGAGTCTTGTTTACGATGGTTCCGTACCACCTTGTAGATCGACCACCAAGGCATGGTGACCACGAGCAGCAAGGTAGGCAGGAGGAAACGATAGGGCCAAATGACCAATTCAAGATCAAGAGTTCCATGAGGGGCAAGCTCTTCGGAATCATAGTCCGGTTCAAACACCAGATGGTGGGGAACCGAAGGGTGAATGGATGCGGCCAGCGCATGGTGCCAGCCCAGCATCGCACCCAGTGTCGCCGGATCGCCCCCCATCTGGAGATGGGCGTCAAAGGTGCGGAATCGAAACGCTCGCATACATCGGCCCAGGAAACGAAACACACGACGAAGGATCTTTTTGGCCAAGGGGCTGTACTCGCGCACGTATCCGAGATAGAGGTCGATCATCTCACGAATCGACCCGACCCGATCAAACGCAGCACGTAGCCCTCCAAAGATTCCCTGTCCATCTTCCCCTGAACGGGCCTCCTCATTCTTTTCACGGTCAGAAGAGGACTCCGGTCTGGGTGGAGGCGGTGGGGGTGGTTCCTCGGAGGTGTCGTCTGCTACATCCTCATCGGGTAGATCCCAAGGCGAGTCCGGTTGGCTCAGCTCATCGTCCGGCGCCGAGTTTTCTTCTTCCTCACCGGAACCCTCGTCTACCTCCATACCATGGGCGGGTTCACGCCGCTCAATCCTTCCTTCTTCACCAGGGGATTCGAGCCCGGTTGCTTCCTGAGGCTCCTCCACATCAGCGGGTTCGGGAGGTTCGATACGAGCCGAGGACGCGGATCGTTTCGCGGATCGACGTTCCCGTTGCCAATGGGCGACCTTCTGGAAGGGTTTTGCAATGGCTTTGAAGAGGAGAAAAAGAAGCTGGAAGGGCAACAAGAGTCCCTGGCCGAGGGAGAGCAGAATGAAGAGGGGAACTCGAGTCCATCTCACAACCTTTACTCGGAGCACCTCAAGACGTCGGGTGGTGTCAGGTGCGAGCTGGAAAAGACCGAAATAGAGGGCCCAATCGCGGGTAGATTCATCCAGACGTAGCAAAACCCTCACTGGAATCAGGAAGGGAAGCAACAACAGGACGAGAAGGAGTGCAAGGATGATCCAACCCACAAAATGTCTCCAGAGCTTTTTGGAAGGCTATCCTTCCTGTTGGGCAAGATGGGACCTGAAGGTGCGCCCGGGCAAGGGGGGACGTTGCAGCAACGAGGGGATGTTGCATGTGAATAAAGTGGACTAACTGTTTAATAATCTTGATTTTCTCTTAAATGACATTCAGGATAAACTGGAGTGCAGGATGAGTGCTTTATCCTTACAGAATGAATTTCAAAACGATTTGGACAGCGAATGATGGAGCGCTCGAAGCATTTGAAAGAGAATGTTCGCTTTTTGTTGCGTTGCTTGGCCTATCCAATTCAAGAGCTTACCTTTTTATGGTCGGCTTCGTAAATCGCCGATGTACAGCTAACTGACAGTGTGAGAGCAGTATGAATGGCAAAGTGAAGTGGTTCAACGAGTCAAAAGGGTTCGGGTTCATTGAGACGGAATCGGAGGGTGATGTTTTCGTCCACTACAGTGCAATCACTGGTGACGGATTCCGGACATTGGTCGAAGGGGAAGAGGTCGAGTTCGAGATCGAGCAGGGACCGAAAGGTCTGGCTGCCCGCTCCGTCCAGCGTGTGAACGCGTAACCGTTGAACCAGGCCCCGCGAGGCTTGTTGAGCCGCGACAATAATCGTCGCGGCTTTTTTCTCTCTTGGCCGGATAGAGTTAGAAGGTTTAGTTTTCGGAGAAGAACTGGGAATACGAGGCAGAATTGTAATGACAAACACAAAACTATTCGTAGCCGCTATCGTGCTATCCGCCGCTGTGTTCGCCTTTTTCCATATCCCGGAACCACATTCTTGGGAGTACGAGAAATCCCTTAATCGTATTGAACAGGCGAAACAAAGTGCGTATCCCGAAAACGGTGAGTATTTCTACCTTGAGGTGTCCAAGGGGGTGTACCGGGACGTCGGGAAGTGGATGGATAGCATCAACGACAATAAGGAGCGGCAGGTGATTGCTGACTCGCTGCTCGTATTTCCTGCGCCGGATGCGAAAAGTTTGAGAATCAAAATCGAGGGCTTAGGCAGCATGATGGGGGAGTTCCCGGAGGTGGAAGAGTATGTGATTGGTCACCTCCAATCCGGGGATCAGGAAGTTGCAAAGGCCGTGATCGACCAGATGGTGAAGTGGGGGCGGCTGGACGAGGTGCAGGACAGAATCGACGACTTGCAGTACTATGGATGGGCATCTAAAAACAGTCGGATTCTTGAACGGCATGTGCTGATCCGAGCTCTGCTGCATGCTCCCAGCGAGGAACGGACTCGTATCGGCTTCGCAATTGAGCGTACAAATAGCCCAGTCGTCTTGCCCGCATCTATTGATTCATTGCTGCTGAACACTCCACCAGACAACGATCTGGAAACATCATGGATGATTTACCAAGTTCTGCATCATGCGGCCAAATCGCCGGACAAGAATCATGTCGAGTGGGTCCTTCCCTTCATCCATGACAGCTTGAGGGCGATTCGTGAAGAAGCGCTTGGAATTGTCCTGCATTCAGCCAGCTACAGAAATCGTCCAGCGGTTCAAGCGTTGGAGGATATTGCCGAGAATCACCCCGACCCGGCGATGCGGGAACGGGCAAACTGGTTTCTTACTACCCGAAAGCGCTAAGTTTTGGCGGGTTCCTGCAGGTTGAGCGGCAGGTAAATGGAGAAGGTAGTACCTTTGCCGACTTCGCTGGCGACTTCGATACGGCCCTGATGTTCTTCGATGATCTTGTAGGTGATCGACAAGCCCAACCCTGTCCCCACCTTGACCCCCTTGGTCGTGAAGCCGGGATCAAATATCCTCGACAGCTTGTCTTTGGGAATGCCACTACCTGTGTCGGCGATTTCGATAACCGCCCACTCCTTTTCGACACGCGTCCGGACGGTGATCGTCCCCTCACCCTCCATCGCCTGACGGGCATTGTTCAGCAGGTTGAGAAAAACCTGGTTCAGTCGGCCCGGGTAGCAGTTGATCTGGCCGACATTGCCGTACTCACGGATCACATGGATGCCATGTTTGATCTCATGATGGATCAGGGTCAAGGTATCCTCGAGCCCTTCTTCTACCGAAGCGCGCTTCAGTTCGGCTTCGTCGAGACGGGCAAACGAACGCAGCCGACGCACGATCGTGGTCACACGCTCGATGCCGCTGCGTATGACACGGTTGGCTTCATCGACCACCTTCAGCACACGTTCCAGCTTACTGTGATCTTCCTCGCTGTCGCAGGGATGATGGTCGAGATGATCCCTTAGTTTATCGAGGGATCGTTCGAGGGTGTTGTGCATTGAGCCGACCGCGCCGATGGGCGTGTTGATCTCGTGCGCGATGCCGGCGACAAGGCTTCCGAGACTGGCCATCTTCTCTGACTGGACAAGCTGCGCCTGGGTGTCACGCAGATGTTTGTTACTTGCTTGCAGTTCCTGGTTGGTTTCCTCAAGCTTGCTCAGCATCTGCTCACGTTCGTGGGCCACTTCCAGCTCACGTTCCACCCGTTCATTTTCCTGAGCGAGACGAAGCCGTTCGACCTCCTGGTCTCGTGCCCGACGTTCCTGCTCGAGCGATTTCAGCGACAGCTCACGCACATGCTCGACCTGTTCCATCAGGGACTGCTTGGTCCGGGCGGAGTTCCGTGCCAGCAGGATCGACATGCTGACGAGGAAGGCCATGACTCCATAAAGGTAAACGTTCTCGACTCGTGGACCATCCGGCCCCATGGTCAGTTCGTTGATGATCTGGACCGTACTCGCCACCACCAGCGCCGTCAGGCCGAGGCCGACAATCCATGCGCCGGAACGACGGTGGAAGATGGAAATGAGGATTACACGGATCATTTCTGCGAAAAGCACGAGGGTGAAGAGATAGATCCACTCGAGCGGAATCCACCAGGCGATCGCTCCCAGTGAAATGGCGATGGGAACCAGTACTCGGAAGGTAATCGGCAATCGATCATAGAAGACGGAGTACGTAAACCTCAGGGCATAGACCATCGCCAGGAGGATGGCCAGCTTAAAGATCCACATCAATCGGAGAAAGAGATCGGGGTCGCTGACAAAACTTGTGGAGAAACCCACGTAGGTCAGTACCGCAATGCCGATGGTATGGATCGCGTAATAGAGGTGCGCGCGTTCCACAGGGTAATAGAGGAAGAGCAGCAGGTGAAGCAAAGCAAAGGCGAAGGCGGCCCCGGTGAAGAAATAGAGGTTCTTCGACAGCATTCTTGTCCGGTGAGTCGCCAGATCTGCCATGGCACGCGCTTCGCCCAGCCAGAGCCAGAAGCCTACGGGGTTGTTTGCTTTGCGGTTGTAGTCCTTCCAACGCCATTGTGATTGACGGATCGCGATAAGATGTTTGCCGGTCTCGAGCACGAGGGGAATGGAAGTTGGTCGATAATGATGGAAGGCGATTTCTTCGTCCGGGTCTTCGCTGACGTTGCCGATCGCATAGTTCAATTCGCCGTCGATATACACCTCGACCGCGCCGGCCACCATCAACATCATCCCCAGCGGCGGGGTGAAGTTGGCAGAGTCCAGCTCGACTTCCTGACGGAACCAGCCGATACCGGTCCAACCGCCCGGAAAGTCCTCCGGGTTGTGACGGCTTGCGACAACGGGCCAGGCGGAGTCATCAAAGGTTGGCTCTTTCCAATCGAGATTGTCTCCCGGCATGTAGGACCAGCCACGAGTCAGCCAGACACTTCCCTCTGGTTGCCCGAGGGACTTCTTCAGGCTGAGGTCCGTGGGAGGTGTGTTCCGGAAGACGGCATAGGCCGAGCCCGAAACCAGCATCAGCAGCAGGAGAGTACCTGCGAGGGCCATCGCAATTTGTTTTGCGGTACGGATGCTCCACCTCACGACAAGAATGTTCCGCCTACTCACTCGTCTCTACCGGGAAAATACAAGAAGAAATGTCGCTTTGCCCGTTTTCCAGAGCGACCGGAGCGTTCCAGCCCGGGAACCCCACCGGCACCCCCAAGCGTGCAACCGTGCAACAGCGAACCCATTGCCACGGAGCGTCGAGCGCCCTACTTTGCATTCCATTGATGCTTTCTCCCTGTCGAAAGGTAGCAGTTATGAACGTGTGGACCATCCTGCAGGATGCCAGCCTGGTCAACAAGGCGATCCTGGTGGTGTTGTTTCTCCTCTCGTTGTTAAGCTGGGTTGTTGTGATTGAGCGATGGCGCTTCTTCCGCCGCGCGAAGGCGGGGGATCGAACTTTCTTCCAGGCCTTGCGTGGCAACCTGGATGCTGAGGGAATTCACAAGCTGGCGCTGAACCAGCCGCACAGCCCTTCGGGACGAGTTTACCTCGCCGCCGAACGGGAAGTGATGCGCCTGGGCCGAAGCGATGCAAATGCCTGGGGAGAAACTCTCGACCTGGAACGGGATGCCATTCGTGGCGATGGAGAAAAGGGGTTGCCGTTGCTGGCTGTGATCAGCTCGTCCGCTCCCTTCATTGGCCTGTTGGGCACCGTGTGGGGAGTGATGATCGCCTTTCTGAAACTGGGTGGGATCGAAGGGCAGCCTGCCTTGGAAGTGGTCGGGCCCGGGATCGCGGAAGCCTTGATTGCCACCGCGATGGGGCTTTTCGCTGCCATTCCGGCGGTGATGGCCTACAATGGGTTCACCGCCGCGCAAAGAAACCTGCTGCGACGGGTCGATGAGTTCAATCGCAGGTTGGTCGTGTCAATCCGTAGCGAAGATGAGTTTGGCCGATGATCGGAGCGAAACATAAAGGGGACGGCGACGATTTCGAGGCACTTGCCGACATCAATGTGACCCCGTTGGTCGATGTTTTCCTCGTGCTGCTGGTCATCTTCATGATCACCGCACCGGTCATCAAGACCGCCATCGAGATGGGCCTGCCGACCGCCCAGACCGCCGCACCCGATCCCAGCCAGGGAATCACAGTCAAAGTGCTGCCGGACCGGACCATTTGGATTGACGAGGAACGTGTCTCGGCACAGGCTTTCCCGGAGCGTTTCCAGGCAATCTGGAAAAATGCGGGCGAGGATCCTGCCGCCAAGGCACCGGTTTTCCTTGCGGCGGACGAGGGTGTGCCCTACGGTGATGTGATGTATGTCCTCGATGAACTGCGAGCGGCGGGAGTAGATGACCTTGGAATGTTGACGAAAAAAGAGGGGAGTGGCGGAAGGTGACCATCGGTGGATCTCATCTGCCCTCAAGTTGGCGCAGTAGTTTCCTGCTGGCGCTGATGGGGCATGTCGCCTTCACCATTCTGGTGGTCCTGCTCCCCTCTCTCGGCCTCTTGACACCGAAGGAGGCGGCGCCGGAGATCATGATGGTCCGTCTCCGTGGCGGTGGCGAGAATGTCCCGGGCTGGGTGAAGTCAACCCCGGCGAAGGCAGATGATGCGTTGGTCCCGGATAACAAACCACAGGCAAAAGAGAAACCAGCACCGCCAGTCGAAAAAAAGGTTGAAACACCGCCGCCTGTGAAAAAGGAAGAGCCAAAACCGGTTCATCAGGAACCCGAGACGGTGGCCAAGACTGAAGTTCCGGTCGAGGATCCCGAGCCCGCTCCGGTACAACCTGCAGCGGGGGAATCGACTGCTGAAGCAGAAACCGAAGAAACCGGGGCTGGAGTTGGCGCGAAGCCGGGCCCGGAAGGACCGGGGATCGGTGCGAACAGCGATGCTGACTTCCCGGGCGCGAACCTCTTTCTATCGAGAGTTGAGACTGAGGTCCAGCGACGGTTTAATTACCGGGGACGATCGACCGGTTCTGTGGCGGAGTACCATTTCTTTATCGAAAAGGATGGGACGATGAAGGAGCTGATCCTGATGAAATCGAGCGGGATTGGCAGCATGGACCTGGCTGCACGGAGTGCCCTGATGCGTGCCAAGTTCCCACCCCTGCCGCCCGGTTTCCCGTCTGATCGGTTGGGGGTGACCTACAAGTTCCATGATGACAAGTAGGTTTTTTCGTGGCTTGGGTGCCCCGTCACCCAAGCTCGCATTTTAGCACGACACCGTCAGGTCTCCGCTGCGCTAAGGACCTGACGGAACAGAGATCAGCACAGCTAATGTGTAGAGGTAGGCATCCTGTCCGTGCTTCGCGCCAAGGGCGCGATGAGGGAGGATCTGATTAATTGGTTACAAAAACCCTGCTTGCGAGCCAAGCCGGGGCACCCAGTACGTGTACCAGATGTACCACGAAAAACGAGGATTGGTCCTGTGCTTGATCAAAAACGAGTTGGTTCACGTTTTCTCGCGATGGCGATGCTGGTCCTGATTGCTGGGATCAGCTCTGCCCAGGAACCCAATCCTGAAGTGGTGCTCGAAGCTCACTCAATGGGCTTCTATCGACCCACATTGCTGCACAGCTTCTCGATGGACAATGCCCTCGATCCAACTGACCGCACCATCGCCCAAACCTTTGATGGCCGCCTGCGCTATGCCATCGAATGGTCCGGGTATGTCAACCTGGTGCGTGAAGCGGACTCCACCCTCGCCGGTCCTCCCGAAGTTCCTGCGGATCGCGACCCGGGCAGCCGTCTTAATGTTTTGATCAAACCCGATTCCACCGGCACATCGAAACTGCGTGCTGTGCTGACCCTGAAGACGATCGATGGCGAAGCCTATTACGCGGGGGGAATTTCCTTCGATGTCGAAGATGCCTCATCCAGTGCGGAAGCGGGTGCGGAAGAGATCCTGCGTCAGATCACCGGCATGACCCCACCCTTCCGCAGCCGGATCGCCTGTGTGGAGCGACGGCCTGGGAACATCAAGGAAATTGTACTCGTTGCGTGGGATGGCGGGTCTCGTTGGCCGATGACACGCGATAATTCCATCGCCCTCTCGCCCTCCTGGGCGCCGGATGGGAAGAGGCTTGTCTTCTGCTCGTTCCGTGGTGGAGCCGATGCCGACCTTTATATCGCCGACATGGATGAGCGAAAAATCAAGCCGCTACTCCGTCGAGTCGGAACCGATGCTGCACCGGCGTGGTCACCCAACGGCAAGGAGATCATCTTCGCCGGGTCGACAGGTCCCTCGACGATCCTTTACATGGTGGGTGCCGATGGTAGCAATCTCCGTCCCCTGACTAGCGGACGATGGATCGATACGTCGCCATCGTGGGCGCCGACAGGCCGGGAGATTGTCTTCATGTCTGACCGCAGCGGTACCCCGCAGATTTACCGCATGGACCGAGCTGGCGCGAATGTCCGTCGCCTGACCACCGAGGGACGCTACAATGCCGATCCCGCCTGGTCGCCAACCGGCGACCGGATTGTCTATGTTCGCCAGGAGGATACGGGCTTCCAGCTGCGCAGCATGGACCCGAGTGGGGATGTGGATGTGGCGCTGACCAATGAGCCGGGCGATCACCTCGACCCGATCTTCAGCCCGGACGGCATGAAAATCACCTACAGTTATCGCGGGAAAGTCTGGGTGATGAATGCAGATGGCAGCCTGCGTCGCCCGCTGTTGGCAGATGGCCTGCAACCAGCCTGGAGCCCGATTCAGGATTAAGCGACTGGCCCGACACTTCAGTGTCGGGTTTCTTCGGAGTATGAAACCCGGGTCAAACCCCGGGCCACCCATTCGGAGATTCCTCACCGGGTTTGCAAGAAGTTCCGCCAGGTCTCCTGACCTGGCGGATTTTCTGTCAGGTCTCCCGACCTGACAGAACGAGGGTGTGAATCCGGGTAGCGGAGGGCCCTGGGCTACCCGCAGGACCGCGCCTCACCTCTTTCTGCTTGATCCGCATCTGCTCAGCATCCTCACCGATCCCGTGCTATTTTCTCTGCATTCGGTCACAGGGTGGAGAACATGCTCGATCGATCCTCCTTTTGGAAAAAGGTCTCATCTGGGTTAGCTCCAGAGGAGAAGATTCTGGTTGCGGTCAGCGGGGGCGCTGACTCAGTGGCCCTACTCCATCTTTGCCTGCCTCCGAAGGAAATGATTAGCCGCCTATTAATAGGGCATGTCCATCATGGCACCGGTGAGTTTGCCGACAAGTCGGAACGATTGGTTAGAAAGTTAGCCGACGAACTACATGTGAAATGCACCGTAGCGCATGTCGTCGTACCCCATGGAGAGCGAAAAAAGATAGGATTCGAGGCTGCGGCACGGGAGGTTCGGTACGCAGCGCTGGAAAAGATGGCGGACGAGCACAACTGCATTCGCTGCCTGACCGGGCACACCCTGGACGATCAGGCGGAGAGCTTTCTGCTCGCAGGGATGAGGGGCGCAGGTACGGCTGGCTTGTCCGGCGCTCGGGCCAGACGTGGGCGATGGATGCGTCCCCTGCTCTCCGTGAGGCACGAAGAATTGTGCAATCATTTGCGTGAGTGGAACATCCAATGGGTAGAAGATCCTACGAATGTCGGGGATTTAATCACCAGGACGGCGATTCGTAACCGTCTGAAACCGCTGATCCTTGAAAGGTTCGGCGCTGGATCATGGGAAAATATCGCCCAATCGGCGGCGTACGCAGCGGATGCAGAGGATGTGCTCGAACAGGCGGCGCGTGATGGATTAGCATCTGTCCACAGGGGGAGCACCCATCGTTGGATTGCGGTTGATGCACCGTCGCTCGCCGGGTATTTTGCCGATACCCGAAACCGTGTGCTGATGCTGGCGTGGTGCCATGCAGCGGATATCGAAGCTGAGAACGCTTATCTCAGTCGCACGGCGCGGAAGCAGCTGAACGTCGCACTGACAAGCCGTCCAGGTGATCGCTTTGTCGTTCAAGGGGTGGAGTGCAGGCACACCGAAACCCGTTTGGTGCTGAACGGTTTGCATGATATTGAACCTTTGCCTGTGGCGTGTCCCGGCACAGTACTCCTCCCGGATGGTGGTTCGGTTGCAATCGAGTTGTTGGCGGCGGACGATGTCGATAGCTTGCCTTCCGTCCCGGGCGAGGTCGAATTTCTAGATGCGGATCAGCTCGGATCGACCTTGACCATTCGTCCCTGGCAGGAAGGGGACCGCTACAATCCACTCGGACGACCAGACAGTAATGTCAAGGTCACCCGAGCCCTGAGGCGAAAATCAGGGGAACGGATCGGTGTTCTTTGGGTGCTACTGAAGAACGATGGCAGCATTGCGATGGTGGCAGGTGAGCGGATTGCCGACCACGTCCGGGTGCGAGCTGAAACACGCACCCTCGCGAAAGTGACTATCACCCCACCGCCGATGCAGACGGTGGAGTAAACGAGGAATACATGGCCAACGAACAGAAGCCAACCCCACCCCGTGGGTCGCACGGTCCACGCAAGGATAACGGGGGCAAGGAACCGGATGATCGGTTCGAGTGGAAACGTGCCGCGCGCACGTTGACCTTCTGGATTCTGCTCATCCTGATCGTGATTACGGTTTCGACCTACATGAATCCGGAGCGAGAAGAACCCAACGTTATCGATTATACCGAATACCGTGACCTGCTCGAAGCAGATAAGATTCAATCCGCTGTCATTATCGAAAAAGAACTGACTGGAACTCTGAATACTCCCGATGCGGAGGGGAAAACCGAGTTCAAAACCATCCTGCCGCTGATCAGCGATGAGATGGTACAGGAGTGGAACGAACGCGGTATCAAGACAGAATTCAAAGAACGTGCGACCAACTGGCTCGGCATGATCCTAACCTCGATCCTGCCCTGGATCATCCTGATCGGTCTCTGGATCTTTTTCATGCGGCGCATGACCGCGGGCCAGAATCGCGGCATCTTCAGCTTCGGGAAAAGCCGTGCGAAGCTGATGACTGAAAGCAAAACAAAGGTCACCTTTGATGATGTCGCCGGCGGCGACGAAGCAAAGGAAGAACTGCAAGAAGTCATCCAGTTCCTCAAGGATCCGAAAAAATTCCAGAAGCTTGGCGGACGGATTCCGAAGGGCGCCTTGTTGGTCGGCCCTCCTGGAACGGGTAAAACCCTGATGGCCCGTGCGGTCGCCGGAGAAGCGGGCGTCCCCTTCTTCTCGATGTCCGGTGCTGACTTTGTCGAGATGTTTGTCGGTGTCGGTGCCAGCCGAGTCCGTGACCTGTTCGAGCAGGGCAAACGCAGTGCGCCCTGCATCATCTTCATCGACGAAATTGATGCAGTAGGCCGTCAACGCGGCGCCGGTCTCGGTGGTGGGCATGACGAACGCGAGCAGACACTCAACCAGCTCCTGGTCGAAATGGATGGCTTCGAGTCGAACGAAGGTGTTATCCTGATCGCCGCGACCAACCGTCCCGATGTCCTCGACCCGGCGCTCCTGCGTCCGGGCCGTTTCGACCGCCAGATTGTTGTGGATCGTCCCGATGTCCGTGGACGTGAAGGCATCATCCGGGTTCATTGCCGCAACATCCCGCTTGGCAGTGATGTCGATGTGAAGGTCCTTGCCAAGGGCACTCCGGGCCTTGCCGGTGCCGACCTGGCGAACCTTGTCAACGAGGCTGCGCTGCTCGCCGCACGTCGTGATGGTGACAAAGTCGAGATGATCGACTTTGAGAATGCCAAGGACAAGGTGATGATGGGCACCGAACGCCGTTCGATGCTTATCAGCGATGAAGAGAAAAAGCTGACCGCCTACCATGAAGCGGGCCATGTGCTGGTCGCAATGTTCACCCCCGGCTCCGACCCGGTGCATAAGGTGACCATTATTCCGCGTGGGCGTGCCCTCGGTGTCACCCATTACCTGCCGATTGACGAGAAGCATTCGTGGGCGAAGAAATACATCGAGAACAAGCTGATTCATTTGATGGGTGGACGTGCCGCTGAGCGGATCATCTTTGACGACTACACGAATGGTGCAGCGTCAGATATCAGTTCAGCAACCGAGATTGCCCGTCGCATGGTTTGCGAGTGGGGGATGAGCGAGAAACTCGGTCCCATCAAAATGGGTGGTGGAGACCATGAGGTTTTCCTTGGACGTGACTTCTCGCAGCAACGGTCGTTTGCAGATGCTACCGCCCTCGAAATTGACCGTGAGATCAAGCGGATTGTGATGAACGCGCAGAATACCGCGGTCGATCTGCTGCAGGAGAATCTCGAGAAGCTTCATACCCTCGCACAGGCCTTGCTCGAGCACGAGATTCTTGATGGTGAAGAGATCGCGGCTGTGCTCGAGGGCAAGACTTTGCCGAAGCCGACAAACGGTGACAAGGCCAAGTCCTCTGCCAATCGTCGACGCAGCAGCGGTCCTCGCGACCGGATCAAAGAGGTCGAGGATGTGCTGAAGAAGATCGATGACGATGATTCGGGCAGCGAAAAGAAGGTTGCGGGCGAGGAAGAGAAGAAGCCTGCGCCACGCCGTCGTCCTCCTCGTCGCCGTAGCAGCTCCAGCAGCCGTCCACGTTCGTCGGGAAGTAGTGATTCGTCTGGTAGTAGTTCAAGCGAGAGTGAAAGCTCTTCGGATTCGCCGAAGCCGAGCTCACGTCCGAGGCGACGTCGCCCTCCAAAAAAGGAAGACTGAGAGGGTGCATAGAAACTTCAGGCAGCGTCGGAACCACATTCCGGCGCTGCTTTTTTTGTTGAGAGATTCCTCATGAATTCTGCATGACGGAAACTCCAGTTGATGAAGTCCCTGATCGCTCTTCCATGATCGACTCAAAAAGCTTGAATTCAGCTGAGCGATGGTGGAAACAGCTTTGTTTGAATATATCTTTCACATGGGCAGCGTAGATCATCCCCGCAGGAGATGCGCGTACCACCCAGCATGAGCCGGAGTTGTACGAATGCACATTTCCAGGAGCTGGAAATTGTGCAGGGGGGAAGTATCATGCGTAAGTGGTTCTTTGTGATTCTTGTTACCGCGATTGCCGGACCCTGTCTGGCGCAGAGTAGCGTAGTGGATGATTCATTCTTCAGTCCCGCATTAAACATCGAAAAAGCTGTCGATGTATACCTGCCTTCGGGATACAACCCGGAAGATGAGGAAACCCGCTATCCAGTCATCTACTTTCTTCACGGTGGTTCATCCAATCAGAACGGTTATTCTGAGGTCCTCTCCGTTGCGGACGATTTGATCGGATCTACCATCCTTCCAGTTATCATTGTCAAGCCGGATGGAAATACAGGTCCCTATAATGGCTGGAATTGGTGGTCGAATTCGTCCACACTTGGTATGATCGAGGACTACATCGCGATCGACTTGGTGAGCTATATTGATTCGACTTACAATACCGATGCCAGACCGGAAAAGCGTGCTCTGATGGGTCATTCGATGGGAGCGACCGGGTCGATGATCATCGGATTGCACAATCCTGAGAGATTCGCCGCCATTGTATCTCACACCGGAGCTCTCGATACAAAGGTTTATTTTGATTTCACCATACCAACCATCTTGAATGAAGCTGGAGGTTCAGGTCCGTTCAATCCGTCCGATGGCACTTACACTACACTTATGTTCGCCGATGCTGCAGCATGGTCACCCAATCCGGACAATCCTCCTCACCACCTGGATCTTCCCATTGATAATGAGGGGAACCTGATTCCTACGGTGCTCGAACGGTGGAGCTCGTTCAACCCGAGCGAAATCATCGCATCCTTCACCCAGGAGACATTGCCGGATCTCTACCTCGATTGTGGGGAAGCAGAACCAAGATTTCTCGTACCGAACGAAGCATTCTGTGATTCGATGACAGTGCACGATTTGCCCTACAGGTATGAACCCTATCCAGGTGGGCACATGAACCTTCTGCCGCAACGGTATCCGATTTCACTAGCCTTTGTTGATTCGGTGTTTCATCCCGACCTTGGACGGGCGGGCGCAGCATATGCGGTGGAATCCTGCTACGAACCGGGCTCCGGTGATGCGCAGATTTGTGTGTCGACCACTAACAATGAGGATCACACTCTCCTACTGCAGGCAACGATTTACAATGAGAGTTTTACGGGCATGGAAACCATTGATCTGTTCGATGATGGAGAACATGGCGACGGTGAGGAAGGAGATGGCTTATTTGGTGGAACATGCCAAATTCCTGAGATCGAGGATATCTGGTGGATTGATGTCTGGGTGATGGATCAGACCGCTGGCACATCCCTCAATCAGCTCCGACTGGGGGCGTTCACAACAATCGGTCCTCTGCAGTATGCTTCCCACACGATCTATCCAGAAGAGACCGACCCGGTGATTGGCGAGACAACATTCATCAGGTTGTGGATGGAAAATGCCGGGAGCACTGTTTCAGCAACAGATCTCACCATGAAACTTACCATCGAGGAACAATATGGATCGTTCCTTCTTGGGGACGAACAAATGATCGGGGACATTGCGCCAGGGGATTCAGCGACTCACCCGAACTCTTTCCGAGTTGAACTGAGCGAAAACTGTGAGCCGGGGGTGGCTGTTCCAATTACGATCACTGTTTCGAGTGGTGGTTTCCCATTCTGGTACGATTTCTTCGAGATTATTCCAGTAAGCAACAATGAGGCGGAAGCGCAACAGATGCTGGCCTCCAATTATGCGATCGAGTCGGCCTGGCCGAACCCGTTCAACAGCTTTACGAACCTGAGTGTCACCCTTCCCGCCGAGGGTCAATACCGTCTCTCGATTGTGAACATTCAGGGGCAAGTAGTCCAAACTCTGCTACACGGTTCGAAGACTGCTGGACGGCAGGTAGTTCCGTTAGATGCCTCCGAGTTGGCAAGCGGAGTCTATTTTGCAACCCTGAAGAGCAAGCTGCATGGGGTCCGCACACAGAAACTGGTGCTTTGCAAATGACGGGTAACTCAAGCGAAAGACAGTGGCGGCGTTGGCAGAAGTTAGCTTCCAATAAATAAGAGAAACTTTTTGGCCGGGCAATTTCGCCCGGCCATTTTTTCTATGGCTGCATTGACATGGAGTGACCTGACCAATTTAGTGCTATGTATTCTTCGATTGCATCAAAGTGGATGAAGAAACCGAATTCGAATCATTGAATGATTATCTTTTACAACTTTGAGCGATCAGGCAGAGGTACGATTCGGAATGGAAGCCAGCGTCCAGAAGCGGGTGAAACGAGTCACTGTGTGGGGGGCATGTATCAATGTGCTCCTGGCGATTTTAAAAGCTGTCGGCGGCGTGCTCTTTCACAGCCAAGCGTTGATTGCCGATGCGATTGATTCAACGGGTGATCTTATTACCGACGTGATCGCTATTGTGGCGGTCCGTGTCGCAAGACGACCTGTTGACCGGAACCATCCCTACGGGCATGGCCGTGTCGAATCGCTTGCCTCCCTGATCATTGCCGGGTTCCTGCTGCTGGCGGCCTTCACCATCGGTCGCAGTGCGGTAATTACCCTGATGCACGGAACCATCGAACAAGTCGGCTGGCCGGCTGCCCTGATCGCTCTCCTCTCCATCGGAACTAAGGAAAGCCTTTTTCGCTGGACACGGGACAATGCTCGCAAAGCGCACTCGAGAGTGCTCGAAGCGAATGCCTGGCATCACCGCAGCGATGCCTTTTCTTCGATAGCTGTCCTGATCGGTGTGACCAGCGCCCTGCTGATCCCGGGGGCATGGTTCATGGATGCTGTGGCCAGCCTCGTTGTGACCCTTTTCATCCTGCGTACTGCCGTGCGAATCGGTCTTGAGGCGGCGCACGACCTGGTGGACACTGAACAGGACCCGGAACTACTGGGCGCGGTGGAGGTCATCGCACTTGGAGTCCCGCAAGTGGTTAACGCCCACCGCATCCGTTCACGGCGCTATGGCCCGCTGGTCTATGTCGACCTCGATATCGAGGTCGACGGTGAGATGAGTGTTGCGGACGGGCATGATGTGGCCCATGATGTGAAGGAACGCATCCTCGAAAAATACAGCTATGTCGCCGATGCGATGATCCATGTCGAACCGGTCGATTCGCATCTCGATGGCGAAGGCACGGTTCGCGGGATGTAGCCTGCAATGCTATATCGGATCCGCAGATCTGATACTGAACGTTGTGTCAGATCCTCAGATCTGACACATGATTCGCGCCTTCGGTGCGATTGCCCGTCAGGTCTCCGCTTCGCTAAGGACCTGACGGAACTTGAAAGGTCTCCGCTTTGCTAAGGACCTGACAGTACTTGAATTGGAGTGGGTGCCCCGTCACCCAAGCGTGCATATCAGCACACGACTGTTTCGCTGAACGACAGCCCCCGGCAGCCTCATCAACTTTTTACTTGGATTACAAAATCGCCATGAGCAAGAACAACCAGCCTGAAAAATCCGAGTTTCCCGATAACCTGCCGCCTGAAATCCTGAGTGATGGCAGTGCAGTGGATGAAATGCGCGCTTTGCGTGAGGTGATGCGTCTGCTGCGTGAACCGGGCGGTTGCCCATGGGACCGTGCCCAGACCCACGAGAGCCTCCGTCCCTACTTGCTCGAGGAAGCCTACGAGGCACTCGAAGCGGTTGACCAGGGTGACTTGGATGGGCTGCGTGAGGAGTTGGGTGACATCCTGCTGCAAATCGTCTTTCACTCCCGTATCGCAGAGGAAGAAAACCGTTGGGAGCTGGCCGATGTGATTCGCGGTATTCGTGAAAAAATGATCCGACGCCACCCCCATGTCTTCGGTGATATGGCCCTCGAAACACCTGATGAGGTGAGGGACGAGTGGGAAAAGATTAAGCTGCGTGACAAAGGGAATGGCGGCGAACAGAAGAAGACCCTCGGCGGGGTTCCAAAAACGTTACCCGCTCTGACTCGCGCTTTCCGTGTGCAGGAAAAGATGGCTGGTGTCGGGTTCGACTGGCCCGATGCGAGCGGCGCCCTCGACAAGCTGCGTGAGGAGATGGAGGAAACCATCGAAGCAGTGATGAGCGGCGACAAACGGCATGCCGAGGAAGAAATCGGTGACCTGCTCTTCAGCGCGGTGAATGCAGCTCGTCTCTCTGGCTTCTCTGCGGAAGAAGCGTTGCGGCGTTCGACGGAAAAAGTGATGGGACGGTTCGAGCAGGTCGAAGCGCAGGCCGCCAGCGAAGGACATCTCCTGAGTGACCTCACCCTCGAAGAGATGGATGCTATCTGGGATCGTGTCAAACAGGCGGAGCACGAAGCGAAGGCCCGTGAGCAGAAGAGCGGAGCCGGGTCGTGAGTGTCGTCTGGGTTTTTCTGGATGGAGTGGGGGTGGGGCCGGATGATCGGGAGATCAATCCGTGGGCACGGATCGAGGATCCGACCTTGATCGCCGTGGAGGGCCGTCTCCCGACGTACCCAGGATCGTATCACAAACCGCTTGATGCATCTCTTGGGGTGGAGGGGCTTCCTCAATCGGCCACCGGCACCACCGCACTCTTCACCGGTTTCAACGCTCCCGCCGCACTTGGGCATCACCTCTCCGGCTTCCCGATTCCCAAACTGATCGAGATGGTATATGAACACTCGGTCCACAAAAAGGCGAGAGCACTCGGCCTGAAGTCGACCTTTGCCAATGCCTACAACGATGCCTATTTCCGCAGGCCGAAGACCCGCCAGTCTGTCACGACTCACGCGGTGAAAGCGGCCGATCTGCCGGTACGGATGATGGATGATTATCGTGAGGGGAGGGCGGTTTTCCACGATTTGACTGGAGAATTGGTACGCTTGCAGGGCAACCACGATAAACTCCAACCCCCAGCTGGAAGCAAGGAAGTCGTTTTTAAACGGTTCGAGCGGAATCCCGAGAAATTCGCCGAGTGGATGGCGAAGGAAGATGTACCGGTAATTGATCCGGCGGAGGCGGGACGGCGTGTTGTCTCGCTGGTGCCGGAACATGACCTCGTCGTCTTCGAGTATGTAAAAACGGACATGGCCGGCCACAACCAGGAGATGGGTTGGGCGGAGGATGTGGCACGTGAGGTGATGCTCTTTCTGCGCACACTACTCGAGGGGCTTGACCCGGAAAAGGATACCCTGTTGATCGCCAGCGACCATGGCAATTGCGAGGATTTGTCGGTGAAGACTCACACCCTCAACCCGGTCGCGGCTGTGGCGGTCGGACCCGATGCCGAAGCGATTCTTGCCCCCAGCGAAGCGATCACCGACCTGGTTCCAAACGTATTGAAGGTGCTGGATTCCTCCCAGACAGTTTAACATAACGAGTCATGTTAAACTGTCTGGGATGGCGGTCCTCGTTATGGTAAACTGTCTGCGATGACCATGTGAACCTTGACTGAGCACGCTGGAAAGGCGAGATTCGTGCAACCAACGGATCGGGATGGGGTGTGACTGAATCGGTGCAACAGGTCGAACAGCTTGCTTTTGTCGCCGGGGCGACAGGGCCGACAGGCCGTGCCGTAGTCGATGAACTGCTGGCACGGGGCATCCCCACCGTCGCCCATGTCCGTCAGGACCACACCGATCTGGACGAGTGGCTGGAGTGGTTCAAGTCACGCGGTGCGGAAATTGATCTGACAGCCTTTGAGCAGATTGACATTTCCAACACCCTTGCCCAGCGCAAACCATCCCTTGTATTCTGTCTGTTGGGGTCCAATCCGACACGGATGGGACGTAAATCCGGCGGACGATACAACCCTTTCATCGATGGTTACGAGGCGGTGGACAATGGTTTAGCGACCATGTTGATGCGCGCCTCTTCCTCCAGCGGCTCCAATCCACGATTTATCCTCGCCTCCGCCGCTGGAGCGGACGAGACATCCTCCATCGAAATGCTCGCCGAAAAAGGGAAGGCGGAAGCTTTTCTTGCCAACAGTAGCCTGCGCTACACCGGTATCCGGATCGCGACGCTCCTGGGTACCCCTGTCGAAGAGAGGCGCCGCGGCAAACGGGATCGGTTGCTTGCCACCCTCGGCCTTGCTGATGAGTCGCACGATATCACCCCGGAAGAAGCAGCCCGTCTGCTGGTCGACATCTCGCTGGACCCCGGAAGCATCGAAACCTTCTACAATCCCTCTGACTACCTCGAGTGGGCGTAAGCTGTTCGATTCAGCACATCTGGTGTACGATAACGAACAATATGGTGTGCTGCTTACCGAAGGAATGAAATATAACTTCTGTAATAACAAGATGCAGCGAGGCTTGGCACGCAGGTTGTATCAGATTTCCTCATAGGGCACCGTGGGGGATGCCGATCGCTGGGAGGCGGCCATGTGGACGAATTACATCAAGGTGGCACTTCGTGCCTTGTTTCGGAACCGGATCTACACCATCATCAACCTGTTGGGCCTGACTCTCGGGATCACCGTTTGCCTGCTGATCTTCCTCTATACGCGCCACGAATTCAGCTACAACCAGTACATCCCCGAAGCGGACCATCTCTACCGTATCGTATCGCTGGAGGAGGAAAATGGCGTACAGACTGAAATATCCAGCGAGGTATCGTCCCGTTTTGCGGACACGTTTAATGAGAACTTGCCGGGAATTGAAGGGGTGACCCGGTTGGTTGATGGTGTTGAACGGATCCGGATTGACCAAGCGGAATATGAAGAAGAGAACATGTATGTCGATCCCAATTTCCCGACCCTTTTCCGTATTCCGATGCTGGAAGGTGATCCAGCGACCGCGCTAGAGGCACGTGATGGCGCCATCATCACCGACCGTCTCGCCAAAAAACTCTTTGGCGAGGGTTCCGCGATGGGGCGTCGCTTCGAGATGAATACCAATGAAGGTTATATGACCTTCATGGTTCGAGGAATCACTACCGCCCCTCCTTCAAACAGTACGTTCGACTATGATGTCTTGACCCCCTTTGTCCTCTTGCAAGAATCCCTGGCATCTCTTCTAAACGAGGGTTGGCAGGTCACCTATTCGGAATCGTACGCCCGTCTCGAGCCGATGGCTGACATCGCAACGGTTGAGGCGGCGGTTGCGAATACACTCAGCAAGCTGGAGGAGTTTGTTAAGGCCACGGGGGGTGAAGATGAAAATGACTCAAAGAGCTACCATTTTCAGCCTGTAACAGACATCCACCTCGCCCTCGATAATCCCAACGGCTGGCCGACGGAAACCTCTGTCAACGGACCGTTGATCCTGATGATCATCGGTTTCGGAGTGCTGCTCATTGCTTGCATCAACTTTACTACCCTCGCGATTGGACGATCCACCACTCGTGCCCTCGAGGTGGGAGTGCGCAAGGTGATGGGCGCGCATCGCACCCAGATCATGCGTCAATTCTGGCTTGAAATCGCCCTGCTGACCCTGGTTGCGATGATTCTCGGTTATGGCGCGGCCGAACTTCTTCTGCCTGCTTTTTCAACCCTCGCGGAACGTAGCATCGTGATGGCATTCGATTGGTCGATGCTGCTCGGCGGCCTCGCCATCTGGATGCTGGTCGTGTTTGCGGCTGGCAGCTATCCTGCAATTGTGATGTCCGGATTCTCGCCGATCAACGCGATCCGTGGCCATCTCCGTGTCGGCGGCAAGGCACGACTTCGGCAGGTGCTGGTCTTTATCCAGTTCAGCATGGCAGTAGCACTGGTGGCCATTACCCTGATCATGGCCAGCCAGCTCAGTTTCATCCAACAGAAGGAACTCGGCTACAACGGTGACCAGGTCATCGAGCTGGAAGTCAGCAATCTTGATTCCACGGGTGCGATTATCGCGGACCGTGTGCAGCTCGCCTTCAAGGATGACCCTGGTGTGCTGGGAGTGACCGGTATTTCCTGCGGCTTCGATGCAAACTTCTGGACCGGTCTACGTTGGGCGGACGGTGCCGGAAAGATCTATGAGAACGTTCATACCAACTGCGTCCGTCCCAACTTTCTCGATGTGATGGGCATCCAATTGACCTCTGGTCGCAACTTTGATCCGGGTAGCGTCTACGACCGTGAACATGCGCTGATTGTCAACCAGGCGATGGTGGACTACATGGCATGGGACAACCCGATCGGTCAGGCTGTCCCTGGCTTGAAGGAGACAGAAGTGATTGGTGTGGTGGAGGATTTTCATTTCTCCTCGCTGCACGAGGAGATTGAGCCACTTCTGTTGCAACTAAGCCCTGAAGTCCTTTTTCGTCAGGGGATTGGCGCCAGTTCTCCCAACTGGTTCACCGTCCAAAGTGTGCTCATCCGTCTGGCTGGAGATGATATCGCCGGGACTCTGCGCAGGCTGGAAGCCGCATGGCCCGACCTCGCCCCGGAGTATGGGTTTGATGTCGATTTTGTCGATGACCAGGTTGATGGGATGTATCGTGAAGAGCAGCGCTGGAGCACGATTGTCCGTCTCGCCTCCTTCTTCACCATCGTCATCGCTGCGCTCGGTCTGTTGGGTCTTGCGACGCTTGAAGTGACACAACGGACCAAGGAGATCGGCATACGCAAAGCGTTGGGCGCCGAATCCGGCCATATAGTCCTGCTGTTGACACGGCAGATCACCCTGCTGGTCCTCGCAGGGACAGTGGTCGCATGGCCCTTTGCCTGGTTTACGATGCAACGGTGGCTGGAGAATTTCGCCTACCGTGTGGAACTAAGTCCGCTGCTGCTATTCGCGGCTACCCTGATCGCAGTCGCTGTTGCATGGCTGACGGTTGGTGTACTTGCCTGGCGTGCCGCGAACAACAACCCGGTGTTGTCGCTTCGTCACGAATAAGGCGAACCGTTAGCCTGGTCAGTTCGTATAGAGGTCGGGTGTGAGCTCAACTTCTGTCTCGACAACCTTCTCGAAGGCCTTGCTGGAGGAATAGCTCGCGCGCAGGTGAATCTCGAGGATGTAACGGCCAGGTTCGGGAGGTTGGAGACGGCTCACTCGGATCGGGTCATCGCTATCCAGATGCAACGGGGTTTGTTTCCGGTTGAGCAGCCAGTTCAGCGATTGTTCCCCGGCGGAACGTGTCGCCCGTAAGTCCTGTACCAGCTCTCCCTTTCGATCCAATAAACGCAAAGTGATCCGGCTGCGCTCCGTCAAGCCAAGTTTGAGACGGATGATCGGACCCTTTTCGATGGATAGACGCGGGGGGTGGGTGAAATCAGTCCCCACCCAGAGGTAGTGCGCGCCGCCTTGTTCCGCGACAAAGGTCTGTCCGAATCGTCTCCATGCCGCAATCCCGGTCGGGCCGACGAATCGACTCCTTCCCTTCCCCTTTTGACCCCAGACAGCGAGGATATCGAGCTCGTTGTCGAACTTCAGGATGCAGTTGTTGACCGAATCGGTAGCGATGATGTTGTGAAACAGGTCGATGGCTAGGTGCCCGACATAAGGGTTTTCCAAGCCAGTCGCCTCTGCCACATCCACCTCGTGCAGCAGAGTACCAGCATAGGTGAGCTTCCGGATACGTCGCCCGCCGGAATCACTGACGACGATGTAGTCACGCGGGGGTCGCAGGAAAATGGTTTCCGAGTCGACGGCGGCCAGTCCAACCGGACGGTCAAAGCCAGTCAGCTCGCCTGTTAAAACACCGGTGCTGTCGAATAAAAGCACACGGTTCGAGCCTGCATCCGCGACCACGACACGGCCCCCATCGGTCGCGTCCACCCCGCGAGGCAGCACCAATCCAACCGAATCCGCCATGCCGAACGTCGCGACGTACTCGAGTTCGGAATTCACATTCCGCAGCTTGATGATCCGCTGGTTGCCCGCATCGGTGATGTACACCAGACCATTGACCAGGGCGGCGATGTCCCAAGGTTGGTCGAGCGGTTTGTCCGGGATGTTTTCCCCGTTGTAGAAGCCGAGGCTGGTCATCGATTTGTTATAGATGATCGTATTTTCGCCAGAATTGACACCGTAGACGGTGACCTCATCGTCATCACCACGGCTTTCAGGGTCATTGCTCGCATCGAGACGGACCACCGCAAGCCCTTGCGGGTTGATGAACTGCGAGGCTCCCATCGAGTAGAAGGTGAGATGGGTCTGGGTGGCGCGAACAATTCCCCAGGTATGTTCCCACGGCGGGTAAACCCAGGTGGTATGATCCTCCTCATACCGCGCAGCCTTGTCCGTGCCGAAGATCGATGGAATCCCGACCATTGGCAGGATCAGCAGCAGCAGGGTGAGGAGGTGCGGGATCATGGCTGTCCGAGTTCTGCTATGTGTTGCGTCAGGCCCCTGAGCCTGACGCTTGCATCCATCAGACGTGGGCGTCTGACGGAACTGTTGCAGCAGTTTTCTACAATTCCCCCAACTGCCCCACAAGCTTTTTCGCACGGGTCAGGCTGAAGCCTTTGACTTGGGCGATCTGCTCCGGGGTGGCCTCTTTCAAACGCTTGAGGGAGCCAAAGTGTTTCAAGAGGGCCTTGGCAGCCGACTCGCCGATGCCGTCAATCGACTCGAGCGTCGAGGAGATTTGGGCGGAGCCGCGCAGCTTGCGGTGGTAGGTGATCGCGAAACGATGGGTTTCGTCACGAATCTGCATCAGCAACTTCAATGCGGAACTGGTGAGAGGGAGGGTGATCGGGTCGGTTGAACCCGGGAAGACAATCTCCTCCAGACGTTTCGCAAGCCCGATCACCGGTACCTGTTTCAACCCGAGGTTGTCGGCAATCCGCCTCGCTGCATTCACCTGCCCTTTACCGCCGTCGATCAGGATCAGGTCGGGCATGTCGGCATTTTCTTTCAGCAGACGGCGGTACCGTCGCCCGACCACCTCCTGCATCGAGCCGAAATCGTCGATCCCGATCACCGTTTTGATTTTGTAATGCCTGTACTCGCTTTTCTTCGGACGGGCATCCTCAAAACGAACCATCGCGGCGACCGGGTGCTGACCGAAGAGGTTTGAGTTGTCGAAACACTCGATCACCCGTGGCGGATTCTCAAGCTTGAGGTGTTCCGCGAGCGAGATGAGGCTGTGGGGGGTACGGTCCCGTGCCGCCTTTGCCTGAATACGTTCCTTCAGCAGCAGCTCGGCGTTGTGGGTCGCCAACTCTTGCAATCGATGCTTGTCACCACGCTGCGGTGTAATCCACTTGACCTTTTTGCCGAGCTTGTCGTCGAGATAGGTCAGCAGCGGCATCCACTCATCGCTCTCGCCAGGTTCGTCCGGCAGGATGATCTCGTCCGGCACACTGCGTGAATCATTGACATAAAATTCTGCGAGGTAGCGTGCCCAGATCTCCGCACGATCCGCATTTTCGAATCGGCTCAGGTAGGAGTGAGTTCGTCCGATGATACGCCCGGCACGCATCCTCAGGACCGCGATGACTGCATCACGATCCTCCTGCGAGTAGCCGAAGATGTCACGGTTCAGCTCATCGAGGTTGCTCACCTTCTGACGGATGACCAGCGAGCGGGTCCGTTCCATCTGGTCGCGTGTCTTGGCCGCCTCCTCGAACATCAGCTTCGAGGAGTAGTCCTTCATCCGTCCTTCGAGCGTGTCGATCAACGGGGCAGCTTTCCCGTGTACTGCATCAACCATCAGCTGCAACCCCTGTTTGTACTCATCTTCGCTTTGCAGCCCCTCGCAAGGGCCCAGGCAGTTGCCGAGGTGGTACTCGAGGCAGACCTTGTGTTTCCCCTCGCGGATGCTTTCGTCCGTGATGTTCAGGTTGCAGGTGCGGATATGAGTCACCTTGCGCAGCACATTGACCGTTTCCTTCGCCTGCTTTACCTCGGTCAAAGGCCCGTAATATTTTGATCCGTCTGACTTTGGCTGACGGGTCAGAAAAACACGCGGGTAGGGTTCACGGGTTACTTTCAGGTAGGGATAGGTGGTATCGTTGCGGACATCGATGTTGAAGCGTGGGCGATGCCGCCTGATCAACGTCGATTCGAGGATCAGCGCCTCGACCTCGTTGTCCGTGACAATCGTCTCCAGGTCGGCAATCCTCGCGACCAACAGAGGGAACTGGTAGCGTCCATCATCCCGACCGGAGAAGTAGCTGCGGACACGGCTGCGCAGCACCTTTGCCTTGCCGATATAGATGATCTTTCCCTTGTCGTCCCGGAAGATGTAGACTCCCGGTTCACGCGGGAGCAGCTCCAGTTTCTGCTCGAGGGTGGCGGAGGAAGGGGGTGTGATCTTTTCCTCAGACCGTGGTTTGGGATTGCCGTAGGTGGTCACGTGTCCTCTGTTTCCCATCGTTCCGTTAGACGCCCACGTCTGACGGATCCTGCGTCAGGCTCTGGGGCCTGACGCAACGCAATAAAGCCAAGCCGGGGCACCCGGGCTATTCTTGCACTGCCCGTTCCGTCGGACGCCCATGTCTGATGGAATATGCGTCAGGCTCGGGGGCCTGACGCAACGCAGTACCAGGCCGACACTCATGCCCTAACCTACAAAGAAACCATTTCTTTCGGGAGGGGGATCGAGAAGAAGTAGTGAACATCTGAGCCCTGTCAGGAGTCGAGGATCCTTCGGATTTCTTTGACGAGGGCAACAGGTTGGAATGGTTTGGTCAGGAGTGGAGCGTGAAGATCGTGCAGCACACGTTCTGTCTGGGGGTCGTCGTGGTAGCCGGACATAAAGAGGAGCGGGATGGCTGGCCAGAGACGACGGACTTCCACTGCGAAATCGGGTCCGCTCATTTCAGGCATGACGACGTCTGATATAATCAGGTCAACCGGTTCACGCATCGTCCGGCAAAGGTCGAGGGCACGACGTCCGTTGATCGCTTCGTGCACCGTGTAGCCGAATTTTGTAAGAACATTTACAGTGAGGCGGCGGACGGATTCATCATCCTCGATCACAAAGATTTTTTCTGAACCCTCGAGTTGGCTCGCTTTCTCCACCTTGATTTCGCTCGGTTCCGCTGGAGCATTGACCGCAGGGAAACAGAGTTTAAAAACTGACCCCTGCCCGACACGGCTTTCGGCCTGTATCTCTCCGCCCGACTGTTTGACAATACCATACACTGTCGCCAGTCCGAGTCCAATCCCACGCTCTCCCGTTTTGGTTGTAAAGAAGGGCTCGAAAATGTTATCGAGGACCTCGGGGGGCATGCCGATACCCGTATCGCGTATTGTCAGCATCACACAGTCTTTCGTGTGATCGTCGACGATGGTCGCTTCTCCGTGCCAACTGCACATGGGTATATAATTGGTTGACATCAGCAGGAGACCACCTTCGGGCATGGCATCCCTGGCGTTTACAGCGAGATTGGTGACGATTCGCTCAAACTGGACCGGATCGGCTTCGATGGCGGGGAGGGCATCGTCGAGGTCCAACGCAAGAGTGATCTCCTCGCCAACCAAACGGTTCAACATCGCTTCCATACTACGCAGGATCTCATTGATGTCAATCCGTTTCGGGGCAAGTGTTTGACGGCGGCCGAAGGCAAGCAGCTGACGCGTCAGCTTGGCGGCACGGTCCCCGGTGGATTGGATTTCCTCGAGTTGTTTCTGCAGCAGATCAGGTTTGGAAAGTGAAAGCATCGCCATTTCCGCATTGCCCATGATCGCGGTCAGCAGGTTGTTGAAATCATGGGCCACCCCGCCCGCGAGACGCCCAATCGCTTCCAGTTTCTGCGCCTGGCGCAATTTCTCCTCACTTTCGCGAAGTGCCTGCTCAGCCTTTTTACGGTCGGTGATGTCTCGGACGATCGCCAGCAGGTAAGGCTTGCCCGCCAATTCAATCTGGTTCAGGCTGACTTCCGCATCGAACAAGGATCGGTCATGGTGGCAATGGACCCATTCAAAGAACTGGGGTTCGCCTGCCAAGGCTGCTTCGATCTTTTCCCGCGCTTTTTCTGTCGAGTCTCGTCCATCCGGTTGAAATTCAGGGGAGAAGAGATAGGGAGGTTGGCTGACAATTTGTTCACGCGTGCACTGGAAAATCTCCAATGTCTTTGCGTTGCAGTTGACAAAGACCTCACCGTCCATCAAGAAAATGGCATCGTTTGCCATTTCAAACAGGGCGCGATATTTCTCTTCACTGTCGGCGAGTTCTTCGACCGCTCGCTGCAGGTCGGAAGTCTTCGAGATGGCATGCTGTTCAAGGACTTCGTGCGCCGAGCGCAGCTCCTGCTCGACTTTGCGCCGTTCCTCCACTTCACGACTCAACTCACGGTTGATGGCGGCAAGACGAATCTGTTCGAGGTAGGGTTGGAGTCGAACATTTACGAGGAAACGGGACATGATCCACGACATGACGTAGATCGCGACAATCCCGATCGACTCCGCGAAAAGGTGCTCGTCCGGGTGGAAGATGGAAGCTGAGAGGAGGAAAGCGGCAAGCCCAAACAACATGAGCAGGCCGAGAGTTCGACCTCGCAGCAGTACGAGGATGCTGAGTATTACCGTGGAGCCCAGCATCGGGATCAGACCAATCGGAAGGGTAAAGGTTAAGCCTGATGTGATTGCTGTTCCCATCAACACCGCGCCGAAGCTGCCTATCATCAACTGCCGTTTCCAGAGGGTGGCCTCCTCAACTGTTTTGGGTATGATGCGGATGAAAAGGATAGCCAGGATCAGCATTAAGGAGAGAATGGAATAGTGCAAAACCGTATACGGTTCGATCGGGACAGGGCTGCCTGCGTGACGATTCAGATAGGGAACAGCGAGCCCGAAGAGGAGGCCTGGGAAGGCGAGCGAGAGGATGACGAGCCCGAATCGACGCAGATTTTCGAAATGGAGCAGATCGAGGAATGCCTGTTCCTCGTTCTTCGGAATGGAGACGGAGAGGTGACGGAAGATGGCGCGACCAGAAAAACTGAGTCTTGAATCTTCCATGGCTTCCGCGTGCTCCCGCTATCAAAATCCGACCGGGTGTTGAGTGAGGATGGACTATTACGGTGAGATGTTTCAGGTCTTCCGTATTAGAGACCCCCAACACTCTGATATGGTAGGGGGAGAGGTGGGGGATCGACAAGTGTCATCAGCTTGATTTTACTGTGTCTCGGGAGGTGGAAACAGCCACCGAGCAAGGTGTGGGAACCCAGAGGGGAGTTTTGGGAGTACCTTCCCTGTACTATCTTTCTCTGAACATGACTGGTTGAATGGATTGGATGCTCGCGTGAAACGGACCCTGTTTACCCTGACTGCTGTCCTCGTTTTCCTCCTCTTCCTGGCCCCTGTAGCCCCGGCCCAGCAACTGGTTGGTTCGGTTCGTGTCTCGATGGAAAAACTACCGCAGGAAAACAAAAACAAACTTCAGGGGCTGAACCGTATCGTTGAATCCTACCTCAACCAGCGTGAATGGTGTCCCAACGATTACCTCTATGAACTGCCCCTCGATATCGAGATCTACTTCAGCGAGGCGAAAGCGCTCAGCTATGAAGACCGCTACAGCGCGACCTTTGTCGTCTCGAACCGCAGCAATATGCAGTACAACGACAAACGGTGGGAGTTCGCCCTCGAGCCGGGTGTGCAGCTCAACTATTCCGAGCAGTTCGAGTCGTTCCGAAGCATGATCGACTTCTACGTCTTCATGGCTTTGGGGTTTGAGTATGACAAGCTGAAAAAGTTTGGTGGCACCCCTTATTACGAGACAGCAAGACGCATCGCTCAGCAGGCGCGTTTCTCAAGCCGCTTTTTCCTGGGGTGGGACAAACGGGAAGAATGGGTAGAAGAGGTGCTGGATGACAGGCACGATCAACTGCGCTATCTCAACTTCCTTTTCTATACAGGTGAATGGCTCTTCTATGAGGAACGGGATCGTGAAACAGCAAAGCAGTACCTGCTCTACGCGGTCAAACAGTTGGACAAACTCGAAGTCGAAAGCCTGGAACGGTTTTTTGATTTGAATTACTACAATTACGGCAATGCGCTGGCGGAGTACAGGGAGTTCACGTCCATCTCCAAATTGGCCTCCCTCGATCCGAATCCGGATCACGCCGACTATTATGAGAAGCTGCTCGATCGGCGTTGATCCCCCATTCTGCTGAGGGGGACTACGATGAAACGTACCTGGATCGCTTTTCTGCCCCTGATGTTTCTTTTCACCAGTTGTGTCAATGAAGAATTGACTGGAACCAATGACACGGGACCGGGCCTTACCTCCTACTATCCTCTCTCCATTGACAACAGCTGGACTTACCAGAGTTATGAAATTGTTGATGGGGAGCCGCGTCCCATGCGTGAGACCCAGCGACGGATTACCGGGGAACGAATGCACCTGGAGGAATATGGTGCGATTTGTGTGGATAGCATCGGAATTGGCACGGCTACGCCTGCGGAACGGTATATCATGCGACGGAATGAGGGCGTGTATCATCGTGTGACCACCCTCCATTTCGAACCGGTAGTCAACGATGACTGGGGCCCCTGGTATGAGATTTATAACTTTGACAGCGAAGCGCTGGGGGCGCGGTGGCGTGAAATTGATGATGAAGATGTGACCAGCTACTGGGAGCTGGAATCAATCTCATCAACTGCAGAGGTCCCGGCGGGAACCTTCACCAATTGCTGTGTCAACACCTGGCGCTCCGAAACGAGCGGAGTGATCGCGGAGCGAAAACACTATTTCGTACTCGGGGTTGGCGAAGTGCTGGAAGAAGTCCGTATCTGGGAGAGCGGGTCTCTGATGCTTCACCAGCGGAGGGAGCTGGTCTCCTACGATGTTCACTGAAACTGCTCCGATCAATTAATTTTTCTAGAAAAACATTCTTGTCGGCAAGCCCTCAGTTGACTACTTTGCTTCCGTCAACGAGAGGGTTTCATGTCTGTTGCACTCGCGATTGCCCATGATCCTGAGCAGGCTCAGGCACTGCTCCATCCCCTGCGTCAACAGATCCTCAGCGAACTGACCAGTCCCGATACCGCGGCCAATGTTGCGAAACGGATTGGGCTGCCACGTCAAAAGGTCAACTACCATCTGCGTGAACTTGAACAGGTTGGCCTGCTCGAGCCAGTCGAGGAGCGGAAGAAGGGGAATGTGACCGAAAAAGTAGTCGTTTCGGTCGCAACACGTTGGCTGATCGACCCGGGAGCGCTGGGTGCGATTGGTGCCGATCCTGCCACGATGCGAGAGAAATTCTCCTGGTCCTACCTGGTCGCACGGGCCGCAAAGATGATCGGTGACCTTGCCAGCCTGGAGCGTGGAGCTCGGAAAGCGGGTAAAAAGCTTTCCACGTTGACCCTTGATACAGATATCCGTTTCGCTTCTCCAACAGCCCGCCGTCAATTCACCGAAGAGCTGTTGCAGACACTGGGGAGGCTTGTTGAAACCTACAATGACGAGAGTGCTCCTGAGGGACGGACCTACTCGTTTTTCCTGGGGGCACATCCAGCAGTTAAGGGGGGAGCAGAGGGAGGAGAAGTATGAGTGAACGGCGAGTGAAGAACATCGAGTTGAGCATCACCACCGAGGCATCCCCGGAACAGGTCTGGAAGGCGGTTGCCACGGCCGAAGGGTTGCAGGGCTGGTTCGCTCCGCAAGCAAAGGTGGAGCCGGGTGAGGGTGGCAGCATCTGGGTTTCCTTCGGGGAGGGGATGGAGGGAAGCACCCAGATAGTTTCTTGGGAGCCGGGGGTTCTGCTGAAGCTGCACGATCCACCTCGGGAAGAAAAGGATGGAGAACCGGTCCGTCTGATGCAGGAATACAGCATCCGGACGGAGAAAGGGAAAACGGTCCTTCGCTTTGTCCATTCCGGGTTTGTCGAGGAGCAATGGGACAACGAGTACGAGTCGATGAAACGTGGCTGGGTCCAGTTTTTCATCGTGCTCGAGGAAATGCTGCGTCACCCGGAAACGGCTCGCCGCGATCAGATGGGTTACCTGCTGATAGCTAAAAAGACAGCGGAGGAGGCCTGGGCGAAATTGACTGGACCGGACGGCATCGATCATGGAGATGGGATTGTCGGGATAGCGGAGGGTGAACGGTTCTCCTGGCAGACACCTGCCGGTCTTCCGATGGAGGGGGAAATGTTGGTTCACCAGCCTCCGCTCGACCTGGTGGCACGGCTTGCCAACTGGCAGGATGCCATTTTGCGTATCAGTCTGGAACGGATGGAGCAGGGCAGCATGGTTAACCTGATGCTGCATTCTTTCGATGGTGATGCAGGCCGTCTCGAGGAACTTGGTGCGGAGTGGAAAGCCATTCTGGATCGTCTGTTTCCGGATGCATCCTATTTCGGGTGATTCTCTCTGATATGTATTAACTCGACGCCCTGCCCTCCGGCTGGGCGTTTGGTCTCTTTGCTCGATGCGAAGGAATGCTTGTTGAGAAACTTCGTTGAGCGGTACATTCCGCCATCTCAACGGAGGAAAAGGATGAGCGCCACAGGGTCGGATGCCGTAAAGAGGCAGGCGGGGCATGGTTTCGGAACCGCCCCGGTTTTCCTCGCTGCTGTCAGCACCATTCTCGGTGCAATTCTCTTCCTGCGTTTTGGGTACGCGGTCGGGAATGTGGGCATCCTCGGTGCGGTCGCGATTGTCCTGATTGGGCATGCGATCACCATCCCGACCGGCTTGGCGGTGGCGGAAATCGCAACCAACCTCAAGGTCGAGGGCGGTGGTGAATACTTCATCATCAGCCGCTCGTTCGGAGCGACCGTGGGTGGGGTGATCGGCATTTCACTCTACTTGTCCCAAGCGGTCTCGGTTGCCTTTTATCTGATCGCCTTTTCCGAAGCCTTCCGTCCCCTCTTCCCCTGGATTGAAAGCACGCTTGGCTTTACGCCCGATGTGCGCATGATCTCGATTCCGGCGGCGATCCTGCTTGCGGTGCTGATTGCGCGGAAGGGTGCGAATGTTGGCGTTGGCGCGCTTTGGGTGGTGGTGGTGATCCTCGCCTTCTCGATTGGCGCCTTTTTCCTGGGCGGCAAGGTGGCAGGTGGGCCAGATGAGGTTGGCCTGGCAGACCGTGTCGCCAATCCCGATAGCTTCTTCCGTGTCTTTGCAATTATTTTCCCTGCCTTCACCGGCATGACCGCCGGTGTAGGTCTCTCCGGCGATTTGCGGAACCCCCGTCGCTCGATTCCCGTCGGCACCCTTGCCGCGACCATCACCGGCATGGTCGTTTATTTGCTGATCGTCGCCAAAATGGCGTGGAGCGCCACCCCGGAACAGCTCGCGGGCAAACAGTTCATCATGAGCGACATCGCCATCTGGGGCCCGATTATTCCCATCGGGCTGGCAGCGGCCACCGTTTCCTCGGCTATCGGGTCGATCCTGGTAGCGCCACGTACTCTGCAAGCCCTCGCGAATGACCGTATCCTGCCGGTTCCGCAGTGGAACACCCTGCTCAGCAAGGGGACAGGTGCGGGCAATGATCCCGCCAATGCCACCTGGCTGACCGCCGGGATCATGCTTGTTTTTGTCTCGCTGGGCAATGTTGATGTCGTCGCGCAGATCATTTCGATGTTCTTTATGATTACCTACGGCACCCTTTGCGCGATCAGCTTCTTTGAGCATTTCGCCGGGAACCCGAGTTACCGTCCCACCTTCCGCACCAAGTGGTACCTCTCACTGCTGGGTGCGGCGGCATCGTTCATTGTCATGTTCCAGATGCAACCAGGGTATGCCACCCTCGCGCTGATCATGATGGCGGCTACCTATGTCGGCCTGCAGCAGACTCGTAAAGGGGAACGTGACCTGACCGCCGTGGTCCGTGGGGTTCTATACCAGATGACACGCAACCTGCAGGTGATGATCCAGAAAAGGCGTGCTACACCGGATGTCACCAATTGGCGTCCCTCGTTCATCGCGATTTCGCAGCATTCTCTGGAACGAGTCGCTTCGTTCGAACTGTTGCGCTGGATCTCGCACTACTATGGTTTCGGGACCTACATCCATTTCATCAACGGTCCGCTTAGTGTCGCGACAAACCGTGACGCGAAGCTCGTACTGAACCGTCTTATCGAGCAGACCGAAGCGAGTGAGGCGGGGGTTTATGTCGATACGATTATCTCGCCAAGTTTCAAGACGGCAGTCGCTCAGATTGTCCAGATTCCAGGCATGGCGGGGATGGACAACAACTCGATCCTCTTCGAATTTGACAAGGAATCGCCGGGCGAGCTGAGCGACATCATCGACGGCAGCCATTTTGCGGCCATCGCTGGGATGAACATCTGCATCCTGCGCAGCTCGGAACGTCACTTCGGCTACCATCGTGCGGTCCATGTCTGGCTTAATCCGGGCGACTTCCGTAACGCTAACCTGATGATTCTGCTCGCCTATATCATCGTCGGTCACCCGGATTGGAAACGTTCCGAAATCAAGCTCTTCGCCGCCTTCGAACCACGGAATATGGATGAGGAAGTGGCCCGTCTCCATGACCTGATCGAGCAGGGACGTATCCCCATTTCCTCCAGTAACTTGCAGGCGGTCGCTCTCGAACCGGATGTCCCCTTCGATGATCTCGTTGCGGCGTGGTCGAATACCGCGGACCTGGTCATTACTGGCTTCTCGCTGAAAAAGATGACGCGGGATAAGGGCTCCTTCCTGCACGGCTTCCGTAAGGTGCAGGACATCCTCTTTGTCCGCGCCGGGCAGGACATCCTGATTACCGATGATCAGGGCGAAGGGGTCGGGGAAGATCTTTTGAACGGGAACAGTATCAAGGCTACTGACCCGGAACCAGCTTCGGAAGAGGAGCAGGATAAGCCGTCGGAACTGCTGGACTAGCTACTCTTTCAGGCTAGAGTATCCCTATATTGAGATGAGCCGGAAAGGATGTCCCCGCATCCAACGGTCAGGTGTGTCATGAAGCCAGCTCACTTCTTTCTTCTCGCTACCCTGCTGCTGGTCGCAGGCTGCGGCGACGACAAGATTGTTTCCCCGGATGAGATCAATGGGGAACTCTTTTTCCCGCTCCACAATGGATCCCGTTGGACCTACCTGGACACTTCCGGGGACACTCTTTTCCAGCGAGAGGTGATGAGCCGTTCGACGGTGGATCACCAACTCGCCTACCAGATGCGGAAAACGTTCTACGGCGACTCAGGGCCCAGCTATACGTCGGATGCGATGTTTGCGCATGATGGCAATCGTGTCCTGGCACGTGACCAAGATGAGTTTGGCGTTCTTTTCTGGTCCCACCTCTATTACATGCACCCAGACAGTGCGGGGGTGCCGCTCGTGCTGACGGTGGACGACGAGGAGCAGCCATCTGTGCGGGATGTGATCGCTGGCGGCTTGACCCTTACCACTCCTGACACGACGTATCACGGCTGCCTGCAAATCCGCACCACCGATCAGGATGCCTACGACCGTCGCGGCTTCACCGACGAGTACTTCGCCCCCGGTATCGGCCTGGTTGCCGGCTACCGCGCCGTCTCGGTTGAACATGCACCTGAATTGGAGTACTACCTGATTGCATACGAGGAATGACAGCAGGCATACACCGTGTTTGCCGTATGTCACCCCGGGCTCCGACCCGGGGCCCAGCTACCTGTACCAGCCATGAGCGATTGGGTCAAATCCGAGGTCCATCCTGGGCGTGGAGTGAGGGCGGTCTTCTGGTCAAGTGGCAGGATTCCATCCCTCCCCTCACTCGAACGCGAGAGTCGATCCCGGATCTAACTTGGTCGCTCCGAACAGGGGAAGGATGCTGGATCCCGGGTCGGAGCCCGGGATGACACCTTAGTTCCGCCAGGTCAGGAGACGTGGCGGAACAGCGTCTTCTCTACTTCGCGGATGGTTGAAGTGTCGGGCACGAGGACCTGACACAACAGGTTCTGCACGTGGCCGCTCGTTGATTCATACCCCCTCCATTGTCCCTCGCTCGCCGGGGGTCTCCCCGCTGGTTGCCCCCTGCGTTGCGCCGTTCTATATTTGCCACTCCGGGCGCGTGAAATCTTGAACGAGGGTTGCTCGGAAAGGTCCGGGTTTGGGCCGTTCCGTGGAACTTTATACCTGCGCGTTCGTGAGGGAAGTGCGAGGCGGGGTGCCCGACTTAAGGGGGTTGCTTCGTCGTCCGGCGATTGCCGGATTCCCGCCAAAGGCGGGCAAGCCTCGCAATGACTTTTATTCGTAACACAGTGTTCGACCCGGGGTGGGCGGCGTGTTCTGGCACGTGCGGCCCCCGGATGTGCATAGGGGACGAGGGTCCCCGGCCAGTAACGTTCACACATTCCACCGGGAGTATCCATGTCCGTCCTTCCGTACAAAAATGAGCCGTTCACGGACTTCTCTGTTGAAGCCAACCGTGCGGCCTACGAAGATGCCCTGAAGAAGGTCAAGGGCGACTTTGGCAAGCATTGGGACCTGCTGATCGGCGGCAAGCGTGTCAAGTCGAAGCAGTCCATCAAATCGATTGACCCAGCCAGCCCGGATACCGTGATCGGTACCGTCGGCAAGGCCAGCAAAGCGCAGGCAGAAGACGCCGTCAACAAGGCTCATGATTATTACATGAAGACCTGGCGCTTCGTCAACTACGAAGAGCGTGCCCGCATCCTGATGAAGGCGGCCCACGCGATGAAGGCGCAGAAGCACGAGCTTTCCGCGACGATGACCTACGAGGAGTCGAAGAACTGGCGTGAAGCAGATGCCGACACCGCCGAAGCCATCGACTTCCTCGAGTTTTACGGTCGCGAGATGCTCCGTCTTGGCGGCGCACAGAACGTGGAACCGTGGCCGGGTGAGGAGAACAACCTTTACTACGAGCCGATCGGAACCGTCGTTGTCATTCCGCCGTGGAACTTCCCGCTCGCGATTATGGCGGGGATGACCGTCGCCGCGTTGGTGACGGGAAACACCGTCGTCCTAAAGCCGGCGTCGGGTGCTCCGATCATCGCGGCGAAATTCATCGACATCCTGCTGGAAGCTGGCATGCCGGCCGAAGCGATCACCTTCTGCCCCGGTAGCGGCGGTGAAGTGGGTGACACCCTGGTTGATCATCCGAAGACACGCATGATTGCCTTCACTGGTTCACGTGAGGTCGGCCTGCGTATCCACGAGCGTGCCGCGAAGGTCAATGAGGGCCAGCTCTGGATCAAGCGTACTATCATGGAACTTGGCGGTAAGGATGGCCTGGTGGTCGATGAGACCGCAGACCTCGATTACGCGGCCGAGCAGGCTGTGCTGGGTGCCTACGGCTTCCAGGGCCAGAAATGCTCCGCTTGCAGCCGACTGATTGTTGTCGACAAGGTCTACGACAAGCTGGTGAAGAAGGTTGTCGAGAAGACCAAGCAGCTGAAGATCGCCCACCCGGAAAACAACCCGGACATGGGTGCTGTGATCGATGCAGCGGCGCATGGCAACATCCTCGAGTACATCGAGAAGGCGAAGAAGGACGGCAACAAGCTGGAACTCGGCGGCAAGGCGATCGAGGGTGGTTTCTTTGTCGAGCCGACGATCTTCTCCGGTGTCAAGCCGACCGATACCATCGCCCAGGAAGAGATCTTCGGGCCCGTCCTCGCCATCATCAAGGCGAAGGACTTCGACAATGCCGTCGAGATCTTCAACGGCACAGAGTTCGGCCTTACCGGCGGCCTCATTTCCAAGCGCCGTGACCGTCTCGAGCGCGCCCGTCGTGAATTCCACGTCGGCAACCTCTACCTGAACCGAAAGATCACCGGCGCGTTGGTCGGTGTACAGCCTTTCGGCGGATTTAACATGTCCGGTACCGATTCGAAGGCTGGCGGCAAGGACTACCTGCTGCTCTTCATGCAGGCCAAGTCTGTGGCGGAACGCTGGTAGAGTTATCCTGAAGACATGACTCGCCCCCTGGGTATCCAGGGGGCTTTTTGTGTTTATTCCCTGTCCGAATGAGGACAACCAGTGTCCGTATACGGACGAATCCCCGCTCTCCTATCCGAGTCCAGCATTAGAAAAACAAGGGTTACCATTTCGGCATATCGTTTGTAAAGAATCTACCTGCCGGAAAGACCGAGCAGGACCCATCATGATGTGGAGCAACTATCTGCGGGTCGGGTTACGCAACCTGGCTCGCCATAAAGGGCATACCCTGATCAATGTGATCGGTCTCGCAACCGGGATCACGGTTTGCCTGCTGATCTATCTCTACCTCCAGCGCGAAGTCACCTGGAATCATCACCTCGCTGACATCGACCGCAGCTACCGTGTAATCGAGAAACTGGTCCCTGAATCCGGGGAACCGACGCTTCGTACGATTGTCACCTCCCTGTTGCGTCCATCGGTTGATGGGGCGGTACCAGGTATCGAGTC
Organism: bacterium; assembly: GCA_020444265.1. Lineage (GTDB taxonomy): Bacteria > Electryoneota > Electryoneia > Electryoneales > Electryoneaceae > JAHLLH01. The sequence goes on along the minus strand of JAHLLH010000011.1, from coordinate 89,825 downwards.
GATGATTCGGACAATGGATACGGAAGTGATCCTGCGTCTGGAGAGGGAAGGTGAGGTGGCCGAATTTCAACCTACCGCCTTCTTTGCAGATACCACCGTCTTCTCCTTCTTCGGCCAACCTCTACTGAAGGGTGATCCGGCCACTGCTCTCGCCGATATGCACGGAGCGGTGTTGACCCATTCTTACGCGCAGCAGCTGTTCGGCGACATCGATCCAATTGGGCAGGAACTGCAGGTCGAACTTGTTACCGAAGAACGCACTTATACGGTATCCGGCGTTGTCGCAGATCCGCCGTCCAACAGCAGCCTGACGTATGATCTGTTGCTGCCTTACGAAGTCCCCTACCTCACCTTCCGAAGTCGCTTCGGGGACCACTGGCGGATGGCATTCGGGCAGAGCTACATCAAGCTTGAGCCAGGTGTTGATCCAGCGGTGATCGAGGAACGGATTCACGATATCCTTGTTGCCGTCGGCGAGGATCAGAGCGACATGGCCGGGGCACGATCCTACCTGCTGCAGCCGCTGAACGATATCCACATGGCGTTCGATAATCCTCGAGGTTTGCCAACAGAAGAATCGACGGATGGGATGGTCACCCTGCTGGCAATCGGGTTGACCATCCTCTTCATAGCCTGTATCAATTTCACCACCCTGATGATCGGGCAATCGACCACACGAGCCCGAGAGGTGGGAGTCCGGAAGGTATTGGGCTCCGGGCGACGCAGCCTGATGGCGCAATTCTGGGTGGAAACTGGCCTGCTGACAGCCGTTGCCCTGTTGCTGGGTGTGATTGGGGCGGAATTGGCTACACCCCTGTTCAACGACTTTACACAGCGAACGGTGAAAGTGGGATTTGATGGGATCTCCATCGCCGGGATGATCGGCCTCTGGGCGTTGATTGTTTTCGCGGCAGGTTTTTACCCGGCGTTGGTCATCTCGAAATTTACGCCCAACGCCGCCCTGCGTGGGGAGGTGAACCTCGGTGGGAGAAACCGTTTACGGCAATCCCTTGTCTTCATCCAATATGCCCTCTCGATCACCCTGGTTGCCGCCACACTGCTTATGGGTAACCAACTGCGATACGTGCTCAATTCCGACCTTGGCTACAACTATGATCGCATCATCTCGGTTGAAGTGCCCGATCTCGGCAACAGGGGAGCCGAGGCGACACAGAAGATGCGTGCCGCATTGGCGGACAACCCACGTATCACACGAGTGGCCGGATCGGCGTGCAATTTCGAAGCGCCGTGGATGGTGATGAACTGGCTGGACGACAGCCGTGAATATCAGGATGTTTATGTAAATGTGGCCGATGCCCAGTGGGCACGGATGCTTGACCTGAAGCCGATTGAGGGCCATCTCTTCCGTGAAGGGACGTCCGATTCGACGGGGATGGTGATCAATCGGGCGATGGCCGAATACATGGGGTGGGATAACCCGGTTGGGGAGCAGCTTCCCGGTGAAGGATGGCCAGAACACCAGGTGATCGGGGTGGTGGAGGATTTCCACTTCAGCACGATGCACGATGCGATCCGTCCACTTGTGCTGATTATACGTCCGCAAACCGTCCTCGCACGCAGCACCGGCCTCGACATCCAGTTGAACCAGTGGTTCACCATCCAGCAGGTTCTCTTCCAGATCGCACCCGGTGACTTGCAGGAAGCGATCAACCAGATCCAGACGACCTGGGAGGAGGTGTTGCCCGAGCAGCCCTTTGAGTTCAGCTTCCTCGATGAGACGATCCAGGAACGATATGTGAATGACCGTCGCTGGATCTCGATTGTCACCGCATCCTCCTCGCTTGCGATTGTTATTGCGCTGCTTGGGTTGCTGGGGATGATCGGTCTTGAGGTAGCGAGACGGACGCGTGAGATCGGTATCCGTAAGGTGCTGGGTGCATCGGGACGGGGAATTGTGGTACAGTTGACTCGCCCGATGCTTCGGCTCGTCCTGCTGGCGAATGTGGTTGCCTGGCCGGTTGCCTGGCTGGTGATTCGCGAGTGGAACAGCAATTATGCGTTTAATGCCCCGATTGCTCCGAGTGCTTTCCTGGTGGCGGGAGCGGGAACGTTTGTGATTTCGTTCGTCGTGGCGGGAGTGATGGCCTGGCGTGCTTCCCAAACCAATCCCGCGGATATTTTGAAGGTGGAATAACCCCTTTCGGGCTGGGTCCGGCGAGGCTCCCTGTGCACGGTTCAACGTTTCAACTCCCTCAGCCGGGATGGAACGCTTTTACCGCACCACAGCGCCGGACCCAGCCGGGAAGGGGAGTTTTCTTGCTCCTGCAGCTGTCATTCTCTGCGCGAAAGTATGTGCCAAAAGATTCGTGTGCATCGCACACCATTTGCGCCTTCCGGCGCGATTCATCTGTCAGGTCTCCGCTTCGCTACGGACCTGACAGAACAGCATAATCCGTCAGACGTGGGCGTCTGACGGAACAGGGGGCACCTTCCTGACGGATCGCCCCACGTGGCGTGGGTGCCCCGTCACCCACGTTTACATATCAGCACGCCCTGGATAGCCAGCAGCGATTATCGACACCCCCACTCAACAAAAACCCCGGCATCCAAGACCAGGGTTTACAGATTGCTACGTACTCGGCAACCGTTCCTATCTGAAAATCAAGTAATCCACGAGCCTAAGCATCAGCCCGGTCGGAGTGACCAGGACATCATCCTCACTCGGTGGTGGTTCTTCCGGGGTGAGCATCATCGCCCAGGCATCGGACGGTTGGTTGACCCGCTGCAAGTCGCCGACGATGGCAAATTCGCCTCGGTTCAGAACACCAATTGCATGGAGCGATGTGGCACCGGTGTCGCTGAAGTCACGGTACCAGGTGGCTTCGCCACGGAAATCGGTACGGATCACCCAGGCATGCTCCTTCGGGTCAAAGGTCTCGTCCATCGGCTTGGTGGTGCCGCAAAGGATGTAGCCATAGCGCTGCACCTTGATATCCCGTGCGATCCCGGCATCGTAACCTCCGAAAGTTCGGCTCCAGGATTCAATTCCCTTTCCGTTGAGACGAACCATCCAGGCATTGCGCTCGAGCATTCCTTCTGAATCGGTGTAGCCTGCCATCACCAGCCCGCCATCCTGGGTCAACGCGAGGCTGCTGAAGCCATCGTCAAAATTCCCCCCGAAGGTTCTTGAGGAACGTTCTCGCCCAGTTGGCGCAGCTCGGACGAGCCAGCCATCAGATCGTTCGGTGAGCGGATCACGTCTGCTGCCGACCAGGTAGATGTCCCCTTTGGAATCGAGTGCGATGTCGGTGAAACGGTCCTCGCCCCGACCGCCGTAGCGACGTGACCATTGCACAAAGCCATCCGGGGCGGTTTTCACCAGCCAGCCATCGCTGAAGCCCAGACCTTCCGACCAGGTTTCCCCTGCGAAATAGAATCCCTTGTCCTCGGCCTGGATGACCGCGCTGGCACCATCCCAGCGACTGCCGCCATAGGTCCTTGACCAGATTTCTGTCCCATCGTTGTCGCACAAAAGCAGCCAGCCGTCCGCCTCGTTGGCCGAGTCAGGACTGGTCACCCCGGCAACAATGAAGCCGAAGTCTTCTGTGGCGGCAATGGAGGTGAAGGCATCGAAGCCACGGGCATCGTAGGTTAGGCTCCATTCCTTTTCACCAAAGGGATCCACTTTCATCAGCAAGCCGTCACGTGCCCCTGCCTCATCCCGATATCCAGCCATCAGGAGCGATCCATCTTTGAGCACGAGAACATCGGCGATCTCTTCAGCACCGCCTTCGTCATAGGAGTGGTCCCAGTCAACCAGGTAACGATCCACTTCATTCCAGGGATCGTTTGAACCGACTCGCCCACGTGGATAGGAAGGATCGTACGCGCCATAGACTCCGTACCCACCGTACGGTCCGACCGGGTTTAGAGGGGTATGACGCGGATGCTGCCATCTGGTAGCAGTGTAAGGCCGCATGTCGAGGGTAAGGTTGACCCTGGCGCGGGTATTCGCGCGCACCATGACATATTGTTCATCCCATCCGTACCCATCGAGGGATACACTGACCAGGTAACGTCCAGGCGTAAGGCCAGTAAAGAGGGCGGGGGATAGCTTTCCTGTAGGCGCGTAATTGAGGAAGATTTCCACTCCGCTCGGGAACGTCTCGACAGAGAGCTGTCCGTAATCCGCAGGGTCATAAGGAATGTCATCAGTCGAGGGAAGTGTCAGGGAAACTCGGCTGGTTTCACCTGCGGAGACCATCACCAGCTCCTCAGCATCGAGGTAGCCATGCTTCACAGCCCTTACGATATGAGCACCGATGGCGATATCGTTCCTGGTCACTCCGCCATTTCCTGCCTGCCCGAGCTTGACACCATCCACATAGACCACCGCTCCAATCGGATCGGTCTGGACGTGCAGATTCCCGACAAGAGGATTCAGTGTGAAGCTGATGTCACGATCCTCGCCCGAGCCGAGGGGGAGCGACTGACGTGCATTGGCATACCCCTCCTTGCGCGCGAAGATCACTGCTTTCCCCGGCTGAATCCCCTCATGAGTGAGTGGAGTACGCCCTAAACGGGTGCCGTTAAGGTAAATCTCGGCATCCGGGGGGTCACTGGTCACATGAATGGTCGCGGGTGACGTGGGGACATTCGCCAAGGGCAGATAGACTTCCACCGCCTTGTGCTGGCCTTCCTCGACTTCAATATCACGCTCCACCGTCAAGTGGCCCTTTTTCCGCAGTTCGAGGTGGACCAAGCCAGGTGGGACCAACAACTCCGCGTAGGGGGTGGTGCCACGGACCTCACCGTTGACGAGCAACGTCGCACCTTGAGGATCACTGTTGACATCGAGTGAGGCGAAGGTACCGGGCAACGGCTCGAGAGTGAACGATACTCGGTTGGTCTGTTTGCGACGAAGCGAGATGTAGCGTTCGATGGTACGGTAGCCTTCCAGCTCGAGACGTAGCATCGCGGCTCCCGCTTGCATGCCGGTGCGAGTAAGCGGGGTCTGTCCAAGGTAGAGATTGTCGAGGAAGACATCCGCACCGGGTGGGTCAGAGCTGACAACCAGCGTGCAGTCGTACTCGTAATAATCGTAGACATCGCCCAGTGGGCGTCTACGATCCTCATCATACCCGGTTCGGAAGTAAATGTCCGGAACGTCGTTCTCCCGGTCGGACGGGGGCTGATAATCGCTGTCGGGGTCTTCAACGATGGGGTCGCGAGGCTGCCTTGGCTCACGAGGTGGCGGATCGGGTTGACGTTCCCTCACCGAGGGAGTCGTCTCCTCTTCAACTCGCTCAGGCCTGGGTCGTGCGGTTGAGGGGGTGGTGGATCGTTTCTCAACAGGGTCCCGAGTCACCCGGCGGTTACGTGTGTTCGTCGACGTGGTTGACTTCGGAGTGGTTTTGGAGGTCGAACTTGACCGTGCCACAGAATGGCTTTTCGGCTTGCTCACCGGCTTACTGATGGGCTTGTTTTTCGGTTTACTGACCGGTTTGGCGGTGCTCTTTGTTGAGCGGGACGAGGAGGAATTGTTTGACTTGCTTTTCGAGCTGCTTGTTGAACTCTTCTTCGTCTTTGGGGTGTCCGGGTCTGGTTTGGGCCGTGGCTTTGCCTTGTCGGAATCCTGATGGGCCGCGGTCGCTGCACCCGAAACAACAGGTTGCCCAACCAACAGACCTACCCCAGGTCCGGCGGCGGTCAGCAGCATGCTGAGGCATACGACAGTCAGCAGACGTGCCATTGGTCGAATGACATTTCTGGAATACATTGTTGTCGCCCTCCGTTTGGGAGCGATAGGCTCAATTGGCTCACATCTATTGGACAGCAATTCCCGTGGATCGTTTGATCTCATAGGCTCTACGATCTCTCTTTCAAGATACGCTCTCCCGCTCGTAATACAATGTACAACACTCCTTCGAGTGGAGAAAGTCTACGGGTTATACGCCTATTCTCCCCCTCAAGATCCCTGAAAACGGCGCTTTGTGTCGGAGGCTCCCGGCACTATATTGCCCTGCCTGTGGGAGTGGAATCGTGCTACGACGAGGACGGTGAAGTGATTCGTACGGTTGCAGGGAACGGGATCTCGATCCGTCTTGGCGAGCGAACGCTTGTCATGGGGATTGTGAATGTCACCCCGGACAGCTTTTTCGATGGCGGCCATCACTCGACTACCGATGCGGCGGTCGCGCATGCCCTGATGCTCGTCGAACAGGGGGCTGATATCCTCGACATTGGCGGTGAATCGACTCGTCCCGGCTCCGACCCTGTTTCCATCGAAGATGAGCTGGCACGGACCATCCCCGTGATAGAACAACTTGTCGGGCGGGTGACTGTCCCGATCTCGATTGATACGGTCAAGGCAGGTGTAGCACGTGCGGCGCTCGAGGCGGGTGCGCACTGGGTGAATGATGTCTCCGCCGGCCTGTTGGACCCGGATATCCTCGAGGTGGTCGCTCAGGCGAAGGTGCCCTATGTCGCGATGCACATGCGTGGCACGCCGAAAACAATGCAGAAGGACACCTCCTACGGCGATCTGATCGGGGAGATGAACCGTTATTTCGAGGAACGGTTTGAAGTATTCGCCAACGCCGGTATCGAAAGGGAGAAGGTGATCCTCGACCCGGGTATCGGCTTCGGCAAGGCACCGGAACACAATTACGATTTGCTGGGCCACCTGGAGGAATTTCGCGTGCATGGGGTGCCCTTGCTGGTTGGCCCATCGCGCAAAAGTTTTCTTAAGCTGGTCGGAGCCCATGAGACCGAAGATCGTCTCCCCGGCACTCTCGCAGCAGTGACTGCTTGCACCTTGGCGGGGGTCGAAGTGGTCCGTGTGCACGATGTGGCGGAAACCGTCCAGGCAGTGCGAGTCGCGGATCGGATACGAATCTCACAAGTGCAGGGCCGGGGAAGGAAGTGATGTGGTAGCAGGGCAGGATCCGGTGGAACGACCGATGGATGTCGGCGATGTCGATCAGCTTGTGGCAGCCGAACTCCGCTGTTTCCCGGAGGATCCCTGGACCGGGGATGCCTTCTCCAGCATCCTCTCTCTTCCCGCATTTCATGGAGTTGTTCTTGAGGAAGCGGGCCGTTTGATCGGGTATCTTGTGGCCTGGGAGATTATTGACGAGGGCGAACTGCTTAACATCGCGATTTTGCCCGAGGAACGTGGACGCGGTCTGGGCCGCGGCCTGTTGAAAAACTGGCTTAAACGGTTGCGCGAGCAACGGTTTCGTGCCGTTTTTCTGGATGTACGTGACGACAACCAACCCGCCATCGCGCTGTACGAGAGCTTCGGATTTGAAGTTGTCGGGAAGCGAAAAGGCTACTACAGCAATGGCGAGGATGCGCTGGAGATGATGCTGGCGCTGGGTGACGGATAGGGAGCAGGCATGAGCAGTTGGTTTAAACGTGACAAAGAAAACCTGAAGAGCTCACAGAAACGTGAAGTTCCGGAAGGTGTCTGGGCCAAGTGCCCCGGGTGTGAGACAGTCCTCTACTCCCGCAAGCTGGAACGAAATTTCCTCGTCTGCCCCGAATGCGGGCACCATAACCGTCTACCGATTGGCGGCTATGTTGATCTGCTCAGCGATGAAAAGACCTTCAAGGAGCTTTTCGGCGAGCTGAAATCGCTCGACCCGCTCGGCTTCAAAGATTCGAAGAAGTACTCGGACCGTATCAGCGCCGCAATGAAGAAGACGGAACGTAACGAAGCGGTGGTCACCGGCGAGGCCGCCCTGCATGGTCACCCCGTCGTGCTCGCGATCATGGATTTCCAGTTCCTCGGCGGATCGGTTGGAAGCGTGGTCGGCGAGAAGATCGCACGAGCCGTCGACTATGCGGTCGAGAACAAGCGAGCGTTGATCATTATCTCCTCGTCCGGCGGGATGCGTATGCAGGAGGGCATCCTCAGCCTGATGCAGATGGCAAAGACCTCCGCACGGCTGACTCGTCTCGCAAAAGCGGGCCTTCCGTTCATTTCCCTGATGACGGACCCGACCACCGGAGGCACCACCGCCAGTTTCTCGATGCTCGGCGACCTGAACATCGCCGAACCGGGCGCCCTGATCGGTTTCGCCGGCCCGCGTGTCATCAAGCAGACCATCGGCCAGGATCTGCCCGAAGGCTTCCAGCGGAGTGAATTCCTGAAAGATACCGGCTTCCTCGACCAGGTGGTTCCGCGTCTCGAGGTCAAGCAGCGTATCGCGGAATTCCTGAGCTGGATGACAGGACGCCCCACCGTCCTCGCCGAAGAGGCGAAGGTGGAGGGGGAGTAGTACTCCGATCCCTTTTACGTCGTATAGAACGTGACACGGCTTGCAAGACAAGCCGGGGTATAATTCAGGCCAGCTCCGCCGGAATCGGTCACTCTGCCCGAATCACAAAACTCCCCAGGTTTTCATCATCTGTCCCCAGGAAGTAGATCCCCTCTTTCGTCCGGTCAAAGCCTTCCACTTTTCGTCCAGGGAAGCGTTTCAGTGCTTCTTTGAGTGGGGTGACCTGGAAACGCAGGTTGTCATCGAGTGCAGTGAACTTTCCGGCCTTGTACAGTGCTCCATCAAAGGGCCCATCATTGCTCGCTTCAGAGGCAGAGCTGATGTAGAGGGTACCGTCCAGAGTGATGTGTAAATCGCTTAAGTGACGCACTTCGCTTATCGTCGGCCAGGGGACATGGAGGTAGGTGCTGCTGATGGGGGTAACGGTCAGGGTTTTCTCGTCGAACGAGCCCCAGTGCAGAATCGCAGGATGGCCATCACTACCACGGTGGCCCCAAACAATCCACGTCTTCCCACCGAGTTCAACCACCTGCAGCCCCTCGATCTGGGGACGTTGCACTTCCGGCACTTCGAGCACGAAACGCTTTACCTCAGTAACTGCTTTCTTGACATAATCCACTGCGATCCAGGCTGCATCTCCACGGCTGGTGGTGATGTAGAGGCCGTGCCTGTCCGGGGCGAAGGTCATCGCCTCGATGTCCACCGGTTTCTTGACACCTTCCGGCCAGGAGAAGGGCTGGTACTCGACGGAGTCGCCACGGATGGTAACACGTGCGATACGGTCTTCGTCCTCGTACTTGTTGTCATGGGCGACCAGCATCACCGGTCCCTCGGCTGTCTCGCCCAGCATGACAAGGCCGGAGATGTCACGGTTGTAATCGTCTCCGATTTTAACCCACTCATCAAGTGGGGCAGCGGCGACAGAGAGGGAATGGAGGGCGAACAGCATCAGTAGAACAAATCGAAGCATGATGGACTCCAGTGATGAGGTGATGCGCAAAGATAGGCCTCAATTGTTTGGACAAGGCAAATGGTCTATCCGAGGCGGGTTGTTTGCTCATCCCCGATAGAGAGCGTACTTTGGCGGGGTCGTACCCGCGCCGTTGCAGGGAGGAGGCGTGGGTGCGATCAAGCACCAGCCGGAAGACGGACAACCTGTGAGGGACATGTGAGCACAAATGACCAGGCCGGAGCCGTGGAAAAACTCGGTTTCTGGGACCAAGTAAAGAGCTTCAGCCGCCATTTCTGGGTGGCAAACGTGATGGAGATGTTCGAACGTCTCGCCTACTTCGGCGTGCGTGCTGTCGTCGGTATTTACATCGTCGATGCAGCAGCGCGCGGCGGGCTTGAACTGACCCACATTGAACGTGGTGTCATCTTCACCATCTGGGCGATCATCCAGACCCTGTTGCCGATGTTTACCGGTGGCTTCAGCGACCGTTACGGTTACAAAAAGTCCCTCTACATCGCCTTCGTGATGAATGCCATCGCCTATGTGATCATGGGAATGGCGGACAGCTACGGCTTCTTCATGCTGGGCGTGGTCATGCTCGCGACTGGTACGGCGATCTTCAAGCCACCGCTTCATGGCACCCTCGCGCACACAGTCTCCGAGAAAAACTCCTCGGTCGGTTGGGCTTTCTTCTACCAGCTGGTTAACATCGGCGGCTTTGTCGGACCCTTCATCGCCGGCAAAATGCGTGCGCTCAGCTGGGACTATGTCTTTTATGCCTCCGCGATCATCATCCTGATCAACATCATCCCCACCATGTTCTTCCTCAAGGATTTCTCGGTGGAAGCGCGTGAGGAGAAGAAAAAGCGCGGCGAAGCGGAAAAGGGCGCCTTTGCGACCTTTGCCGATTCGATGGGTACGCTGATCAAAGACACCAAGTTCATGATCTTCCTGCTGATTTTCAGCGGTTTCTGGCTGATGTTCATGCAGCTGTTCGACACCTTCCCGATCTTCATCAACGAGTGGGTCGACAGCCGTGGCACCCTCGCCTGGCTACACAGCATCGGGCTGAACTTCATCAACGCGGATGATTTCGGCAATGTCCCGCCAGAATACATGATCAACCTCGACGCTGGTGCAATTGTCCTGATGATGCCGCTGATCGGTTTCATCACGGGTAAATTCAAACCCGTTGTGATGATGATTGTCGGGATGCTCATCTCGACCTTCGCGATTCTGTTTGCTGGTATGATGAACGGTGGCGCGATGGTGCTGCTCGGCATCTTCATCTTCGCCGTCGGCGAAATGACCTGCAGCCCGAAGTTCAGCGAGTACATCGGCCTGATGGCCCCGCCGGAGAAGAAGGCGCTCTACATGGGCTACAGCAATATCCCCTTCGCGATCGGCTGGGGGTTGGCGGGTGTTTTGTCGGGTATCACCTACGGTGTCTATTCCGACAAGTACATGCTGGCACGTCGCTACATGGTCGAGGAGCTGGGATTGAACGCGGACATGGTGAACAACCTTGCCATTGTCGATGTAATGCCGAAGATGGTGGAGCATTTACAAGGGGTCACCGACCAGTTCCAGGCGACCCAGATCCTCTGGGACATGTACAATCCCTGGATCACCTGGGTCTACTTCGCTGGCATCGGCCTGATCGCGACATTGGCGATGGTCATCTACCACTTCTGGCTCGAAGCCGACATCAAGAAGCGTAAGGCGATGGAAGCGTAAGTATTCGTCTAAAACGAAGTTTCTGTTAAACGGCAGGGGAAACCCTGCCGTTTTCTTGTGTCAGTATTTCGTGTTTTTTATTGCGAATCGTGGGCATGGACGGTAGTTTGGAGTGTTGCCTGGTAACGTATATGGTGCTCTGGGATAACTGTATCAGGATTCCATCATGCTTCCTTCAAAACATATCCTTCTCCTGCTTGTCTCTTGTATCGTCGCGCAGCCACTCCTCGCCGCCATCATCGAAGTCCCGGATGATCAGCCGACCATCCAGGCTGGACTCGATGCAGCTACCGAGGGAGATACGGTCTTGGTAGATCCTGGGACCTACGAAGAAAACATCGTCATGCCAACCATTTCGGTGGTTCTCGCCTCCAAGTATATCATGAATCCATATGTGAGCTATGAACGAGATACCCGGATTGATGGAGGTCGTGACGGTTCAGTGGTCACCATCGTGGACGGTGGTGTAAATACACGAGCCATCATTGGGTTTACGATTCTTCTGGGACAGAATGATGATGGACCGGGTGGTGGGATACGTGCAGAAGACTCAGATGTGCGAATCGAGCACAATCGCATCGTCAACAATCGTAGTGATCAGGGAGGTGGCATCTCGCTTGTGAATTGCACGGGAGTGGTGAAGTACAACGAGATCTTCAACAATGATTTTCTCAGTCCGCTGGGCAATCCAGGGGGCGGGATTCGTGTCGCGGAGGGCACGACATGCGAAATCGCGTACAACCTGATCAAGGACAACTCGAACCAGGATGGCGGTGGTATTGCCGTCGTAAACTCCTCCCCTTCCATTCACCACAACATCATCATCGACAATGCAGCGATGGACATCGGTGGCGGGTTGCGGATCGATAATTCCCAGGTTCTACTCGCCAACAATGTCCTTGTGGGCAACTCCGCAACCCAAGGCGGCGGGATTGATGCTCGTGACGGGTCAACAGTAACCCTTGTCAATACCATCGTACGAAGCAATCAGGCGTCAGGCGATGGTGATCAGTTCAGCGAGGCTGGTGGAACAATTGCTGCCACGTATTGCAACATCGAAGGTGGGTGGACAGGCGTGGGGAACATCGATGCGGATCCTTTGTTCCGCGCTGTCTGGGATGATGATTACCACCTTCAGGCGCAGGAATGGGGGGACGAAGCGGATTCGCCCTGCATCGATGCTGGCGATCCCGATCTGCTGGATACCTATCTCTCGCCGATTGATGGGCTGGGGACGTTTCAAAGCGACATGGGTGCGTACGGTGGGGAGTTTGAACACTTCCCGGCGGGCATCTCATCGCTAAGTCTCACATCCATGGTGTTCGATACGCTCGCCCCGGGTGAAGTGCAACACCAGGAGATTACGGTGACAAACATCGGGGATGGCGAGATGACCCTCACCTCGGCACGTGTGCCGAATGGTTTTTTCGTAACGCTGGGACCGCAAGTGACCCTGCAACCGGACGAGGAGTGGACCACCACCTTCCGTTTTGCCCCCAGCGAGCCGGGCGAATACGGTGGACCATTCGGCTTTTCCAGCACGGCTGCGAACTCACCATCTGAAATTCCCATCTCCGGGGTCTGTGTTGCGACCGAGGCGGTCGACAATGATCCGGTTGGCCATCTCCCGAATGAGTTCCGGCTGAGTGTGCCCCATCCGAATCCATTTAACTCCATGTCCACCATCGAGCTGGAATTGCCGAATCGGTCAATGGTTCGGGTCGAGGTTTTCAATCAGGTTGGCCAGCGGGTTGTGGTTTTGCAGGAGGGTGTGATGCAAGCCGGAGTGCACCGCATGACGATGGATGCTCGTACCCTGCCGACCGGGGTCTATTACCTGCGTGCGACGATCCCCGGACAGCAGGGATTGACGCAGAAACTGGTTCTGCTGAAGTAGGTTGTCCTTCGAACGAGAAAAAACGGCCCCGGTTCTCCGGGGCCGTTTCTGTGCGGTAAAGGGTAGAGAGGTCAACTCTTCTCCTCATCCTTCGGAAATTCGCTGGCAACTTCAGTAGATGGTTTGGGCTGCTCGACTGTTTTGGGCGGAGCAGACCAGGTGCTCTGCGCCGCACGTTCCGCTTCGCTGATTTCATCTTTGCGGACACCGTAGAAACGGCTGGCGAATAGTCCAGCGCCGATGAATAAGATCACGAAGCCAAAGCCAAGAGATGATTCATCCCCATCTGCGAAGAGGTAGATGCAGATCAACGCGATTCCAAACCCCAGGAACATGAAGGGCCAGGTAAAGGGATACGCTGGTTTTTTTTCTTTGTCCGGCGGCATCGCGGGGATGTCATACCCCTTTTCGAGAGCTTTCATTCGCAGTTCATGCTCGAGCTGACGGTTTTTGTAGCTGCGCTGAATCGAGAAGAGGGCGATGATCAATCCGATCAGCATCGCGAAGATCGGAATAAGAACTCCGATGACGGCTGTTGTTCCTATGAAATCCATGCCCATGGTCGTACCTCCTCCGGCAGGGCCGGCTGATGTTGGTTTTCTGTGTCGCCCATAAGACGGACCTTTTTCGAGTCCGGTTACAAGGGAGAGTGCTCCCCGTGGCAAAGCGTGTTGCTACATCATCCGGCAACAGCCGGATTCCCGCCGGAGGTGGGCAAGCCTCGAAATGACTTCGGTGATCCGCCGTTTCTCCTTCCTCTATACATGCAACGTGAGTACCTTCCAAGAAGGCCGGTAAAAGAGCGGGGAGGAGAGGTGCCGTGACTCCGGGGGTGTAACCGGAGTGCTTCGGGTGCCGTCTTACGGTGGCATGCACGGTAGCCGGCCGTGAGTGGGGCTGTCCACCCGGGAGGGAGTGGGCGCTAGGGAGCCCCCCAGGGATGCAGGCGTCAGGAGGGAACGCTGAGCGAGGAGGTTTGGATCCGGAAAGCACAGGGTGGCGACGAACAAGCCTTCCGCAGGCTCGTTGACCGGCATGCACCTGTGATATGGACGGTGATCAACCGGATGACCGGCGACTCCGCCCTGGCCCAGGATCTCTTTCAGGAGACGGTGATCCGTTTCTGGAAAGGGCTTCCGAGTTTTCAGGGGAGCAGCAAGTTGTCCACCTGGTTATACCGGATCGCTTACCGTGTCTGTCTGGATGGACTCAATACATCGGCTGCAAGAAATGAAACTGACAGTCTTGATGAACGTCTTGAGACGGTCGGGTTCGAACCGGAAGATGAGGGAGCTTCCGGAGGGTTACTTGAAAATCGTGTCGCAGCAAGCGATGCCATTCTGAAGGGGTTGGAACGTATTTCCCCGGAATGGCGTGCCATGGTCATCCTTTTCTATTGGCAGGGGTTGAGCATGGAAGAGATCGCCCAGGTAAGCGACCGACCTGTCAATACGGTGAAGGTCTACCTGCACCGGGCACGTGGCGCCCTGCGCAAGGTCCTTGAGGAGGGGGGCTACCCCCATGATGACTGAACAGAACATGCAGAACAACGAGTTTGATGAGCTGCTGGAACAGATTCCCGCGTATCACCGTGGGGAGCTGAGCCCAGCGCAGGCTCACAAGCTCTCTCTGCTGCTCAGGGAAAATGCGATGTTCCGTGCCGAAGCGGCACGTGAACAGGTCATGGTCGATTCCCTCGCCGCCATGCCCGAAATACCTTTGCCTCGTGGGCTGGTCGCCCATGCAGTCAAGGAAGCGGTCGGCGAATCAGCGAGCGCAAGCTGGTTCAGCATGGACACACTCCTGGTCGCCCTCGGTGTTGGGGTTGGCTGTGCAGCAACCGCTCAATTCCTCTCAGGCAAGGTTGATTTCCTGCCCACTATCGGCGGCTGGCTCGGCGACCTCGCCGGAGTGGCGGTCAACGGATCGCTTGGGAATCTCGTCGGGGGGGTCGGCATTGTCTCTGCGGCTCTCGTTCTTGGCGGGGTTTTCTGGACAGTTCGGGCGTTGCGATCCCGAGACTAGATGCAAAGTTTGCACGATCCGCGCTTGTCTTGCACGAGTTTGGTCCCCCGTAGAAACTCTCTTCTTTTTCCCCGTGTGATCTGGGTCACCTTACGCCGTTTATACGTTGTAGTTGCCTCTTGCCCGTGCTCGCGAGCCTGTAAGTGCTCTGCTGGTACGAGGCTTGCAAGGTTACAATGGGCTTTGGGGACAGTATTTCTGGATTTATCCAACGTCAACTTGTAGCGATGCTCGCGTCCTGTGGAATTGGACAGAGCGTTTACCTATATTGCCACCTTCGAAAGACTGAAGGTAGTCACCTGGACTATGCAGGGTGACACTTGGACTGAGAAAGGGGACCGTTGACTCGGTTCCCCCGGGTGAGGAGACATTCTGATGAAGGACCTGCTGAACCGGGAGCGCAAGGGATTCACCCTTATCGAGATTCTCGTGGTTGTTGTTATCATCGCGATTTTGGCCGCGATCTCGGTACCGATTTACATCCAGTACGTTCAGGGTGCCCGTGCTTCTGACGCACAATCGCAGATTGGTGCGATTTACAACTCGGCGAAGATGTTCTACATGGACAAAGACCGTTGGCCGACCACGGTAGAAGAACTCGAAGAGTTCGGTTACCTGCAGATGGACGATGCTACACGGCGTTCGTGGGAGTTCTCGCTGAACGGTCAGGAAACCATCGTAGCAACCTCCACTGGCGAAATGCCTGGTGGCGCCGGTAAGGAAGTAACCTTTGACAT
Source organism: bacterium (assembly GCA_020444265.1). Lineage (GTDB taxonomy): Bacteria > Electryoneota > Electryoneia > Electryoneales > Electryoneaceae > JAHLLH01. The sequence continues at coordinate 74,231 of JAHLLH010000011.1, read as the reverse complement.
TCAGCAGGGCAAGTTCTTTGGATATGGGCTGCCTAGCGAAGGTGGCGGTGACGGCGGCTTCTAAGTTTTTCGGTGGTCGCGCCCTCACGGGCGCGACCCCGTGTTTCTGCTTGTTTGGTTTTGATTTGTAAGACTTGAGGTACCAGGGTGAATATTCCTGATCTGCTCCGCTTTTCCGTGAACATGGGCGCATCTGACTTGCACATGTCTTCCGGCACGATTCCGATGGTACGCATCCACGGTAAACTGCAAAAGCTCGATCTGCCCATCGCGACGGATGAAGAGTTGCGCGATGCGTTGATGGGTCTGCTCAACGAAGAGCAGCAGGAGCGGTTGGAAGAGCTGAAGGAAATCGACCTTAGTTACAAGGTTGATGGCTTGGCACGTTTCCGTGTGAACATCTTCGAGCAAATCCAGGGTGTCGGATCGGTTTTCCGTACCATTCCTGAGGAAATTCGCTCCTTTGAGGAGCTGGGTGTTCCCGAGGTTTTGCGTGATCTGTCGCTTCGTGACCGTGGCTTGATCCTGTTGACCGGTCCAACCGGTTCGGGTAAGAGCACGACGCTCGCGACCATGATCGATCACATTAACGAGAACAAGCAGCTTCACATCATTACCATCGAGGACCCGGTCGAGTTCTTCCATAATTCGAAGAACTGCATGCTGAACCAGCGTGAGCTGGGCGCCTCGACCCACAGTTTCGCCAACGCGCTGCGTTCGGCGTTGCGTGAAGATCCTGATGTGATTCTGGTTGGCGAAATGCGTGACCTGGAAACCATCTCGCTGGCGTTGACCGCCGCTGAGACGGGTCACCTGGTGCTCGCAACGCTGCATACCAGTTCTGCGGCCAAGACGATTGACCGTATCATTGATATTTTCCCGGCTTCGCAGAAGACCCAGGTTCGCTCCATGCTGGCCGAGTCGCTCGAAGCGGTTGTGCAGCAGAAGCTGCTGACCAAACGTGATGGGAAGGGTCGTGTGGTTGCGACTGAGGTGATGGTTGCCAATACGGCGGTCAGGAACCTGATTCGTGAAGATAAGATTTTCCAGATTCCCTCGGTCATCCAGTCCAGCGGCAAGGAAGGTATGCACTCGCTGGATCAGGACCTGCAGCGTCTGCTGCACCAAGGGGTGATTGACCGGGAAACCGCAGCGTTTGTTGCGGATAACCCGAAGCTGTTCGAAGTGGACTTGACTGCTTAGAGTGGTTTCGCATGGGTCTCTGGGGCTACCCCGGGGCTAAGGAGTGTCGTTGGTGACGAGGCTGCGTGCACGGATGATGAAGCGATTCAGGCTACGGCGTGATCGGAGGGGTATGACCCTCGTCGAGCTGCTGGTTGGCATGATCGTGATCGCAACGGCTGCTGTTGGAACCACCATCGCCTTCCATAGTGCCTACGGATCCCTCGCCGAGCAGCGTCGTCGGATGCGTGCCAACGACTTGCTTCGCAACGAGATGGAGAAGTGGACAGGCCGTATCCACATCACCAGTGTTTTTCCCGGAGAGCGTGAACTGCAGCAGGCTACCGTGTGGGAAGAGGTCTTGATCGACCCACGTGGACCTGGCGATGCAGATGATATCTGGGGAGAGGTGCGTCGCCAGCCGATTAAGAAGATGGACGTCGAGGATAGTCCTCAGAATCCGGATTTTTACGAGGTGTCTGTTTTGATCCGGTGGTGGGAGCCTGCGAAAACACCCGATGGATCACCTGTGCAGATTACCCAGGAGTTGACCTCATTCTGGTTGAAGTCTCAGTAAGTCGAAGGGGGCTCAATCATGAAGGTGATGGAGAGCATGAAGAAGCTGATGCTGACACAGCGTGCAGGCATGTTGCTGGTTGAGGTGGTGGTGACCGTCATCATCGCTTCAACGGTCATGCTTGGCTTCGGTTTTTTCTTCGTGGAAGCAACTGAGCAGATGCGCATGGCCTGGCAGCTGCGCGACATGGAAGAGTATGGATATTACTACACCGCAGAGTTCCGGGAGAAAATCCACAACGGTCGGAATCTGAAGGTGATCCGTGAAACTCCACCCTGTGAGATATCTGTCGAATATGCGGACCCTTGGGAGCCGATCGAGGAATGGGAAACGTACACCTTCGAGTTTGACCGGCGTGCACGCATCCCCGTCATTCGAAGGGGAAATCAAGTGGTGGACTACCCGAATTTTCCGCCATCGTCCCCGAGTGGTCGTGATGAAGTGTTTGTCGACCCCAGCTCCTTCTTAATAGAAAGAATACCTGAGCCAGCACCCTCTGATGTGCTTCCTAATGTGTATGATTCGCGCTATCGCAAATATGTATACGACTTGAGTTTTACGATGTATTATCGCCGTTATCCGGCGCTTTTGAGCCGTGGTGTGTTCGAAAAAACACTGCCGTTCAGCAGCCGCGGTTACCTGGTCAATGTGAATTGGCAGGGCGGAGAATCAGCCGATACTTCGTCATCGGCAAACGATTAAGCTGCTGTCAGTAGTTTGAGCGAATCTACTGTCAAGATGATATCGAGCTCGTAATAATCTTGTAAGTGGTAGGGTAGAGTGAAGATCGCCTCTCCTAACCTTAATGTCAGCGGGTAGATCGCCCATGGTTTTAGGGTTGTAGTATGTAGATTGCTATGTTTGGCCATTTCCGGCGGCGTGGAAACAACCATGATTCCCCCCACTGAGAGCCGTGATGGGGATGGTCGACTGACGATTGCAGGAGGTTGCAGGATGAAGAAACTGTTGCGCAACCGAAAAGGAAGTATCCTTGTCAACTCCGTCGTGCTGATGGTGGTGCTGCTGCTCACCGGCGCAGCTTTCCTGAAATGGACGGCAGACGAAGCCTACCAGGCACGGTTCGATCTCGCGCGTACGCAGGCCTATTATGTCGCGCAGCATGGTGCCTTGGAAAGAGGGTTGGCAAGCCTCCGCAGCATGGACGATATCGCCCTGCCGCGTGTCGAGCAGCACTTTGCCCCTGGTAGCCCCCGTCCGTATGGTACGATGAACGGCTACTATACTGACTGTAAGGTTGATCCGGTCGACCAGATTTTCAACTCGGAAGTTGAACAGCTTTCGCCTGACCAATACACGATCTCATCAGTAGGCGTTATTGAATTCTCCCAGCCCAACGGTGAAATTTATGAAGTGAAGCGCCAATTCAACATGGTGGTTCAGAAGCCGGCGCTCAGCAAGTACTTCTATTTCTCCGACAGCGAAGTGACCGAGTTTGGTGAAGTCATCTGGTTCTACCAGGAAGACGTGCTCTATGGTCCGGTTCGTTCAAATGATGCGATCGGGATTAAAAACACGCCTACCTTTTACTCGGATGTGATTTCTGTCGCAGACGACTTCATTCATGGTTCCGGTTTTAACCCGGAATTTCTCGGGCCGGAACCGGTTTTTGAGGCCGACTCGGTACATCTTGATGACCGAGCGTCTCAGCTTCGGGATGCGGCTGCGGCAGTTGGCAACTACTACGACGACAGCAATGGTGATTGGCAGACCCGTATCGTGGCCGAACCGTCCGGTTGGCATGTGATGCAGTGGGGTGCCGGTACACCTTTCCCGGATGATGGAAACCTTGAGACCGACGAGTTTGTCCCCTATTCGAACAACAGCGCGATTTTCTGCGAAGGTCCGCTCCAGCTTTGGGGAGACCGTGTGCAGGGACGTGGTACCGTTGGTGCCGAAGGTGATATTCGTCTAATGGACGATATCCGCTACTCGGATTACGGCCCACGTGATCTTACTTCGGAGAACCAGGCGGACAGCTATTACCTGGCCGATCGCGGATCGAGCAACGTTCTCGGAATCATCAGCGAAAGCCGAATACGAATTGCCAATACCGTTGCAAATGGTAAAGGGAACGGTGCTACGAGCGGAGCAACCACAGACCACAGCAACAAGCATATCATAATCACCGCAGCCTTGATTGCTCTTGGGCTACCTGTAGCACCTGAAGACCCCTATGGTTGCTTCGATTTCGAGAACCAGAACAATTCGCCTGATGATCCGTTCGGTTGGGATGGTTACTGGTGGTGTGATCCAGAAGGACCGAACGCCAACACGCCGGATGAACGTGGCGAAATCTGGTTGCGTGGTTCCGTGATTCAGCGTCAGCGTGGCTATGTCCATCGCAGCAACTGTAATGGCACGGGCTACGACAAGGAATACGCGTACGATATCCGCATGTGGAAGACCCCGCCGCCGTACTTCCCGAAAGAGACGAACGACGAGGGGTTGTACGATTTCCAGATTACAGAGACCTGGGATAAGAATCCCGATCGTCGTGAAGATTTTAATTGAGTTGTACCCGGCAATAGCAGTGTGATGGACCCGGGGGCCCAGGCCCCCGGGAGTTGACAAGCGAAATCTGAGAAGACGGTTCCTTTGAATCTGTTGCGAGGTTGCTATGAAGATGATGCTTCGAAATGACCGCATTGGCAGCTTGCTCGTAAACTCCGTCATCCTGATGCTGGTTCTCTTGATGACTGGCGTAGCGTTTCTCAAGTGGACATCGGACGAGGGGTACCAGGCACGATTCGATCTGGCACGGACGCAGGCGTATTATATCGCCCAGCGTGGAGCGCTGGAGCGCGGCCTGGCTGAACTGCGAAGCCGTACAGCAGTGGAATTGCCCAACGTTTTGATGACTCTGCCCAACGGTGGAGAGGGAGAGTACGGGGAGTTTCGCGGCTACTATAAGGATTGTACCTTGACGCCGGTCTGGAGTGTTCTGAACGAGAACATGTCGATCGACGATGATGCCCTGATCGAGGAGTATGTCGTCAGTGCAACCGGGGTTGTGAAGTTTCGTCAACCCAATGGTGAGGTTGAGGATGTGGAACGCTCTTTCAACCTGACCGCGACAAAACCGTCACTCAGCAAGTACTTCTATTTTACGATAGATGAGAACACCCAGTACGATGAGGTGATCTGGTTCTTTGGACGCGATGTGTTGTATGGCCCGGTTCGGTCGAATGATTTCATCGCGATGCAGGGGCGGCCCGAGTTTTTCATGAGTGTGACAACCTCGATGCCGAATTTTATCGAGGGGGCTGGGTACAATCCCATTTTTCATGCCGACACCCTGTTCAATGCACCGGAAGTGCTTTTTGAAAACAAGGCAAACGAGTTACGTGCCGGGGCACAGGCCCTCGGTACCTACTTTGACAATCGCGATGGACTTTGGACGACCCGGATTGAAGGGGATGCGCTCGGCTGGCATGTAATGCAGTGGGATGCTGGCACCCCCTTTGACGAGGAGAATCTGAACAACGATGTCCGGATCTCGTACGCGCAGAACCGGGCCATCTTTGTTGAGGGAAACCTCGAATTGAAGGGTGAGCAGATCAGCGGTCGGACGAGCATTGGTTGCGAAGGCGACATGCGGTTGATCGATGATGTCACCTATGAAGGGTTTACCCCCCATAGCCTGGACGAAGCAAATCAGGCGAATATTTATTACCTGGTGGGTACTGATCCGATCCTTGGCCTGATTGGCGAACAGAATATTGTGATCGCCAATACGGATGCCAACGGGAAAGGAAATGGGGCGAACGAGGGGGCTTGGACGGACCATTCGAACAAGCACATTGTCATTCAGGCGGCGTTGATCGCGTTGGGTGACGAGAGTACGGGGCGCGGTTCGGTCACCTTTGAAAACCAGAACAATCGACCGGATGACCCGAACGGCTGGGATGGATACTGGTGGTGCGATCCTGAGGGTGACCATGCAGGCGAGCAGGACGAACGCGGGGCGATTTACCTGCGGGGTGTGATTCTGATGCGTCAGCGAGGTTATGTCCACCGTGGCGCGAACAATTGCGGTGGCACCGGGTACGACAAAGAATACGCGTACGATATTCGGATGTGGAAAACACCGCCGCCTCACTTCCCGAAAGAGAGGCTTGATGGCGACCGGTACGAGTTCTACATCAGCAGCTCCTGGGATCAGGATCCCGAGCGGCGAAACGATTTTTACTGACAGGATACCATCGTAGTTGGCACTGGTCATCCAGTGCTGAGCTTCCGGGACCGTGGGTGCACGGCTGACCCGGCCACGGTGGTCCGAGTGAAGCTTGAAACAAGGTTGGAAGCTATCGTATAGTCCCGATCCGACGGCAGATAAACCGCATTGGCCTCACGGGTGGCGCGCAGCACGGCTGACCACGGGTGTGAGGTTCGGATCAGGGCTTTTTTCTACACAGGGTGGGGCATGCTAAGCAGCAAAGTACGGGTAGGCCTCGACATCGGCAGTCACTCCATCAAGGCCGTCGTGGTCGAAAAGAGCGGCAACCGATTTAAGGTTGTCCACCGCGCGGTGAGGCCCCTTTGGGGTGGTGGCAACGTTTTCGATCCCGATGGACCGAAGCGAGGCCAGATTGTTCCCCAGTTGATGGACCTCTTCGCATCATTCAAAATGGCGCCGAAGCGGCTCAAGAACATCCGGTCTCTGATCGCCGGTTCCCAGGTAGCAGCAAAAGAAATCATTGCTGTTCCGCTCGAGGACCGTGAGATGGCCTCCGCGATGCTTCTCGAGGCGCGGAAGCACATTCCACTGGACGGCAGCGATACGCAAGTCGACTATCAGGTGCTGGGTGAGCATCATGAGGAATCGGACAAGGTCCGCGTCCTCCTGGTCGCCTCTTCGAAGAAGCAGTTCGAGGGCCACCTTCAGACCCTGAAGGAGATTGAGGTTCGACCGACGGTAGTCGATATCGAGCCGCTTGCGTACACCAACTCCTACCTCGCGTTCAACGACTTGCCCGATGAGGGGCTGGTTGTGCTGGTGGATATCGGTTGTCGAAAAACCTCCATCACCCTGATGGGCCGTAAAGATCGGTTCTTCACACGTGAAGTTCCTGTCGGTGGACAGGCCTTTACGGATGAGCTGATCAAGAACTACGGCTTGAGCTGGGAAGAGGCCGAAAAGGTGAAAGCAGAGCAGGGCTTGAAGCCCGATCTGCCCAAGGCTGACTCTGAATCCGGTGAATTGCGTCTCGCGTCCAAGAGCACAATTGACCGTTTCGGAGAAGAGGTCAACCGCACCTTGCGTTACTACGTCAAGGAGACGGGGCAGAGCCACTTCACCAAATTTGTCCTCGTGGGCGGTGGTGCCGGCCTTGAAGATGTCCGCGATTACCTCGCGAACAAATTCAATGCATCTGCTGAGGTGTACGACCCCTTCGCCTTCATGGACGTGACAGCTGAGAACGGGGGCGGCCATCCTTCGCAGTATGCGGCGGCCGTCGGACTTGCGATTCGGGAGGTCTGACCGATGGTACGCCAATTTCGCATCAACCTGAACCGTCAGGAAGGCTTCGCGCAGCGTGAAGAGCGTAAGCGCAAGCTTCGTGAGCGGATCACGCTGATTGTTATCAGCGCCCTGCTGCTGACTGTAGGTTCGTTGACCTACAAAAACGATGCCGAACTTCGCGGCATGGTTCGCGGCAAGGAATACCAGTTGAACCACATTATCGCACAGATTGATTCGCTGCAGAAGGAAGGCCAGAACGTCAGTAAGGAAGACGTACTCGCACTGGCGCGTCTGGACGATGATCGTGTTCTCTGGACAAAGAAGTTTACCGCGGTTGCCGAACGGCTTCCGGAACAGATGGCGATTGTGGAACTCAAGTTTGATCGTGGCACCTTTTCGATCTCGGCGATCAGCCAGATCGATCCTGCCGAGAAGGAGTTCGACAAGGTCAAGCAGCTGATGGACCAGCTCAAGGCCACGCCGATGTTTATGGAAGATTTCCGCGACATCAAGTTCAAGGAATCGAAGCGAGTGAAGCGTGACGAGCAGGAAATCCTCAGCTTTATCGTCACCTGTGAGCTTGGATCGCCTGGTACCATCTCCGCACGTCGTGCGGTCGGTGGTGCGCGTTCCGGTCGAGTCAACCGTGCAGTAGGGGGCTAAGAGGATGAAAAGAGTTATTTATTTGCTCGTCATGACGCTTGTCTTCGGACTCGGCCTCTTCTACTACTACCGGATCGAGTATCCCAAGATGCCGCGCGAGATCGAAAGCCTGAACCGTCGAATCGAAGCGAAGAACGAGAAGTTGATCAGCGCCCAGATCCTGGCCCAGGAGTTGGACCTGGTGGCGAACCTGATCGATCGCAACCTTGCGATCAGCAAAGAAGACAGCCTGGCGCAGGATGCCAGCCTGCCCTTCCTCGAGTACATCACCGAGAAGATCAACGAACATCAGATCACTCTGGTGGAGCTCGAGCCCAGCAAGCGCCGTCAGTCGCGACATGACTACGTGCGTACCTCGTACGCGGTGATCGTCGATTGCACCTACGAGGAATTCGGGAAGTTCATCAACGATCTCGAGAAGTCGGACCGTATGATTACGGTTGAGAACTTCGAGGTGAACAATCAGCCCGGGCAGGTTGAGTCACGCAAGGATCGCCGTCGCTGGGATTCGCACCTGTTTGAAGTCACGATCAGCACACTGACGCTGATTAAGCATAGTTCGTGAGGAAGCCGTGAACAGTCGTCGTGCAGACACCATCTCGAGCCTCCTGTTGCTCGTTCTCGTTGTCATCTTCGCAGTCGGCATGGGCCGTTACTATTTCGTAAATCGGACCATCGACAAGATTCATGCTGAAGATGCCCGTCGAGTCATCGGTACAGACCGTGTTCTGGAAGAAACCGTGCAAAACCTCGAAGAAACTCTTCGTGAGCGGATTTCCTACCAGTTCATTACGGAAACGGACCCGCTTGACCTGACCAGGGTGATCACGAGCAGGAAATTTCTCGAGAAGCTTGGAGCGGATAAGAACGATCCCGATGCGAACGTCATGCGCCTTGCCGCAACAGTGGTGGGTGATGATGGGACTGCCGCGATCGTGATCCGCTATCTCGGCCACAGCCATGTTCTGCGTCTCGGGGATGTCCTCGAGGGATGGAAGGTGTCGAAGATCGAGAAGCGTGAGGTCATCCTGAGGAAGGGTGGTCAGACAAAGGTCCTGAAAAACCGCCCGGCGCGTGAAAATCTTGCGTCGACAGGACAAATGCTCAGTGTGCAACCGCCGGATGATTGGGCGGATAGTGGTAAGGGCTACTGAGCCAGCGATTTCGTGAACAAGGACTGAGTGCCATAGAGATTGAGCCTGGAGGAGATTCTCCCATGCATCGCAATTGCATCCGCGTTCTGCTCATCGCAGCCCTGGTAGTGGCTGCCCCGCTGGCTTTCGCAGCCACGGGTGATTCGATGGACGCGACATCACTGGATCGCAGCACGGCCCTTAGTAAGACCGTGACCATCGACGCAGACGATGCCAGCCTGCCGACCGTTCTGTCCATTCTCGCTGCCGAGAGCGGGTACAACATTGTGACAGGACCCGGAGTGAACCAGCAGGAGCGGATTTCAATCCACCTGAAGGACACGCCGATTGAAGAAGCCATGAACCTCGTCGTCCGCGCTGCGGGTCTGTCCTACGAGGTCGTTGGCAAGTCGTTCCTGATCGCCGATTCCCGGAAACTGAAGGAAGAAGTTGGTCTGACATCCTATGTTGTCAACCTTCAGTATGCCCAGGCGCAGGATATCGCAGACTTGCTGTCGGACTTCAATGCTTCTGTCCAGATGGATCTCAGCGGCAACAAGCTGCTGTTGATCACCAGCCCCAAGGTGATCAATGAGATCCGTGACGTCATCGCCGAAGTCGACAAGCCACCGCTCCAGATTATGCTGGAAGCCCGCTTGATCGAAGTCGCGGTTGAGGACGAGGAAAAGCTCGGCATCAACTGGAACAAGCTGACCCCGTTTGAGACGGTGCTCTATGAAGGTCCGGATGTGCCGAACCCCTTCCGTCCTGCCGAGCTGCCGCAGCAGGTTCCTTATGTGCAGGTGGATAACCTGAACGACTTCGGTAACTTTGGTTACCAGCAGCCGATTTTCCAGCTTGCGATCGATTACTTGCTGAAAAACAACCTCGCGGAAGTTTTGGCGAACAGCCAGATCGCTACGATGAACAACAAGCCGGCCGCGATTGAAGTGGTCGACCGGATTCCGTTCATCCTTTCCGCAGGTGGTGTCGGTGGTCAGGTGCGTACCCAGACGGAAGAAGTGGGCATCAAGCTCCGCATTCGTCCGACGGTCAACACCGATGGTTACATTACCACCGAGATCAGCCCGGAAGTCTCCAACGTATTCCAGCTGATCGGTCCCGACCAGAACATCCCGTGGGTCGTCAGCCGTAGCGCGACCACCACGATCCGTGTGAAGGACGGCCAGTCGATCATCATCGCCGGTCTCCTGGGTGTCAATCGGAAGCACACCATCTACAAAGTGCCCTTCCTTGGCGACATCCCCTTCCTCGGTGGCCTGTTCCGTCACAAGTCGGTTACCGCGAAGAAGACAGACCTGATTATCCAGATCACACCGCGTATCATCCGCGATGGTGAAGAAAGCTCGCTCAAGAAGAGTGATCTGGTCCAGGCGGCGGAAGAGCACGCCCTCGAGCCCTCCACTATCGAGATGGAGATGGCGAAAGAGCGTGAGAAGCAGAAGAACGCCGAGAAGGACGAGAAGATGAAGGAAGAGGACAAGTAAGTCCTCGCGGACGGCTTCTGCCGTCCTCCTGTTAATACATGTGTGAGAAGCGCTTGAACATGGTAGTTCGCCGTTGGATAAAGGCTTTCAGCCTCCTCGTATTCCTGTTGCTGACTGTGCAGGCAGGTCTGTTCGCGCAGACCTCCAGCGGGCGCTCCAGCCTGTTCGGAGCAGAGGAAATGGCCCAGCAGAAGCCGTCCGAAGTACTCGGACTGGGTGAACTGGACATTCCCCTGCGTGTGCCGGAAGAAGCGGTCTTTGCATTGGATGAACCGATTGATCCCGAGGTCTACGTTCTTGGACCCGGCGATGTCATCGGCGTCAACCTGCGAAGTGGATCAGGCTGGTTTTTCCAGTCGATGATCAGCCCGGATGGAACGCTTCTGGTACCAAGGCTGCCATTGATCAGGCTTGGTGGATTGACCCTCGCCGCCGCCAAAGATACGGCTCGAGTGCTTTGGGGTGGCGGGGAAGGTTCCCAGGTTGACATCACCCTGGTGCAGCTTCGCCCGATGCGAGTCTCGGTTGGCGGTGCGGTAAACTTGCCCGGTGAATACATCGTCACCGGTGCGGATCGTGCCACCACCCTGATGCAGCTTGCAGGCGGCCTGATCGTGAAAGAGGCTTCGCTAAGGCGAGCATGGCTGACACGTCAGGATGGCAGCACCCGGCATGTGGATCTCCTGCGCTACCTGCGTTCAGGAAGCAAGGATGCGAATCCGCGCATGGTCTCCGGCGACCATCTGATTGTTGAAACAAAAGAACAGCACGGTCCAACGATCCAGGTTGGTGGTGGTGTTCGGGTGGCTGGAACCTACGAGTATGTGCAAGGCGATCACCTCGCAGACCTGATTGAAGTGGCTGGGGGGACGAGCAGCTTTGCAGTGACCGATTCGGTCGAGCTTGTCCGGTTTGACCAGGATGGGCCTGCTGAAACCACGTTTTACAATCTTTCCGAGATTCGTGAAGCGGGGCAGCGGGGTCCGGAGTTGTTTCCTGGCGATCTGGTCAATGTGCCGGAGGTCATGAGCCGACCGCGAAGTGCCAGCATTACCCTGCGTGGCGAAGTGAAGCGGCCGGGAGTCTATCCGATCATTGCAGGTGAGACCCGGTTGTCGGACCTCGTGGCTCGTGCCGGTGGATTGACCGACTATGCTTACCTGCCAGCTGGACGGATTTTCCGTGAGATGTCCACCAGCGATTTTCGGGTGACCGAAGCGGCACGGATTGACACACTCGTCGGCGCAGATCGCGACGCGATGGATGTTGAGTTTTTGAAGTATTACTGGCGCACCCAGTCCCGTGATTATTTCCCGGTTGAGATGGAGCGCATTTTCGGGGACAACGGCAGCGTAAACAGTGATGCCGATGTCGCCCTGTTTGACAGTTTGATCGTTGACATTCCGCGTAAGCCGGAAATGGTGCTTGTCTCTGGCCAGGTGGAGAAGCCGGGATACTATCCCTTTATCGAGGGTGGTGATTACGGGGACTACATCTCAGTGGCTGGTGGGTACGCCAAGGGCGCACACAAGAGCCGCGCACGGCTTGTCGGGTATGAATCTCCCCTCTGGCAGCATCCGAGTGGCGGGACACCTGTCGAAGCGGGGTCAATGATTTTCGTTCCGGCCAAGCCGGTAGGGACCGATTGGGAGTTGTTCCGAGATGTTGTCGGCATCATTCTCCAGTTCGCCACCCTCTATGTGCTGGTCGTGAGGACGTTGTAACACGAAAACATGAAAGCGCCGGGGAAGCTGTATCAGTGGGCGCATAAAACGTAAGGCCAATGATAAGGCCATGAATGTGCGGGCAACGATGGCACATGGTGCTACGGGGTCTGCTCCCGACAGACCGTCTGCGGCGGCGGACGGGTCTTCTGACGGTTGGGGTTCGACCCGCCGAACGAGGAGGTGTTGTATGCAACGTGTACGGTTTACTCTGACGGCCCTCATGATGGTGCTGATGGTGGCATTCCTCTTTGTGGCATGTACGGAGGATCCAACGACTCCAGGTGGTGGTGGAGGGGAAAACCCGACACCGAACGATGGTGAAGTGGCAATTGTCGCTCTGACCGTCGGCCGGACCAGCATCGCAAACTACTATGGCGAAACGGATTCGATTTCAGTTACCGCTGTCGCCAAGCGTAGTGACAACACGACGGTCGAAGAAGCGACCATCGAGTTTACGCTTACCGGTCCGGGATCGATGTCCCTTCCGAACGAGAATGTGACCGATGAGAACGGTGAAGTAACGGGTAAATTTGTTATTACTTCGCTTCTCGATACATCCACAGTCATCAGCGCAGTTTGCAATGGTATTACGGTCAACAGGACTGTTGCCATCTCTGTGGAAGATGTCCGTGTCAGCATGACCGCAACCCCGGCGACCCAGGAAGTGGTTACCGGTGAGCAGGGCCAGGCTGAGTTGAAGATTCGCATCCAGGACAACCTTGGTGTGGCAGTATCGGGTGTACCGATCCGACTTCAGCTTCTGAACGGTACTGGTACCCTGAGCCTGCCGGAATACAGCACCACGGATAACGCCTATCTCTCAACCCTGACTGTCGACGCTGTTGACGAAGCAGTGGAAACCCAGGTTCGTGCGTTTGTCAATCCGGGTGGCGAGATTACGTACATCGGTGGTGGCGGCAACGGCAAGATGGCGTCCTCGAATGATGACGGCAATGGCGAAGAACCACCGGCAGCGCCGGTCCGCCAGTCGAAGGGCAAAGGCAACCGCCAGATCGCCGCAAGTGTGACCTCCGATACGATCATAGTCAGCATGACCCCGTCCAACTCCCGTGTTTCCTCGATCTTTGTCAACGCCGATCCGAACCGGATGGTGGTTGCCCCGGGTGAATCGCAGCAGTCGACGGTGACCCTGGTTGCATACGACGAGAACAACAACGGCGTTGGCCAGCTCCAGCTCTACGTCCGTGTTCGTAACATCCTTGATGGTCAGGTTGCCGGTTCGATCAGTACACCCGTACTGACCGATGATACCGGTATGACCACAGCCACACTCTCGACCAACCTGCGCTACGGCACCTGGACGATCGAAGCGAGCTCGGGCCCCACATTCAATAGTGTCTTTGTCGACACGGTTGAAGTGGTCACCGGTTCCGCGCAGCAGCTTCAGATGGCTGCCGATACGACTCGTATCGCGGTCTTTGGGACCAACGGAATTTCGACCACGCAGCTTCGCGCGATGGTTACCGACCAGAACGGCAACGCGGTCGAAGATGGCAAGAAGGTTTTCTTCCTGCTAACCCAGTTCCAGTATCAGAATACCGATGAAGCTCGCATTATCGTCGGTGAGAGCGATGGTACAGACAGCCCGTACGATGATCCGCTTCATCCCGGCTCCGGCTATGGCTTGCCGTTTGACTCCACGGTAACCAACGGCGGGGAAGCAGCCATCACCCTGACAGCGGGTAGCCGCAAGGGTGGTATGCGTCTGAAGGCATGGACCTACCTTGATGCTGCGCGCACCGATTCGGTAGTCGCGAACTACGATGGTGTCGCTGTTGTCGCCGGTCCGCCGGAATATGTCGAAGTTGACAATCGCGGCGAAGCGGAAGATGGTGGTGGTGCGGTCTGGTTGCTTGAAGTGTCCGCCCGTGTCCAGGATAGCATGAACAATGATGTCGCGGACGGCTACCAGGTGATCTTCACACTGGATAACGAAGACGCGCACATTGGTGATGGTTTCACTGGCAACATTGGTCCGATCACTGATAACCCGGAACGGGGAGTTGCTTTCACCGGGCTCGCCTACCACAGCCGCCTGACGAACCAGGTTGTGAACGTTTCAGCGCAGGTCATTCGTGGTTCTGACGGTCTGCTCGCGACCGACACCTACACCCTCAAGCTGCCGATTCAGCGAGCGGTGGGTGTGATGAACGTGTCGCCCTCGAACTTCCACTTTGACCAGCACGTTCCGAACCCGGGTTATGCTCAGATTCTGGTGACAATCTATGTCTATGATGGCCACCAGCACTTGATCAACGACCAGGAGATTCACTACAGCCCGCAGTTTGGCCGGATGTATGACACCGCGACCCTGCTTCCGCAGAACCCGCAGCGTCCGTATGCACTGACCGGCCCGGCGGACTATCAGTCTGAAGTTCCGGATGATGATCCTGAAGGTGTCTGCAAGCGCTACCTGCTGATTACCCAGGTCGAAGCGTTCCCGGATCCGACTGCACCGATCAATACCTGCACCATCAACGCTGAGATCGTTGGTGTGGAAGATGCGAACATCGAACCGTTCACCGTCTTCCTCTACCAGGGTGGTGGAACAGAGTAAGATCTGTCGTTCGCAACATGACGTAAGTTGAAGGGCGGGGAGTGGCCCGCGAGGGTCACTCCCCGTTCCAGTAGAAAGAAGGGATAGGGTCCATGATGGCGGATTTCGGCGCTGCACCGAAATTGGGGCAAATCCTCCTCGAAGAGGGCTTCATCAACGAAGATCAGCTCAGTAAGAGCCTTGATGAAGCCACCGAGAAGAACCTGAAGTTAGGCGAAAGTCTTGTCGCTCTCGGGTTCGCGGTCGAGGAGAATGTTTATTTCGGGCTTTCCAAGCAAATGGGGTATCGATACTTCACGAACGAGCAATTGCTCGAATCTCGTGAAGACGTGGTGAGAACCGTTCCGGAAGAGTTTGCGAAAGAAAACACTCTGCTCGCCGTTCGTCGAGAGGATAACACTCTCTGGGTGGCGATGTCCGATCCGGATGATATCATCGCGATTGACAACCTGAACAAGATCGCCGGTGAAGGGATTGAACTCCAGGTTGCGATGGCAGCACCCCAGGGGATTCGCCGCGCCATCGAACAGCTCTATGTCCGTATCCGTAAGCAGAAAGAGACCAAAGAGGTCATCGGAGACCTGCACTTCTTCGCCGAGTCGGAAGAGGGCGACGAGGGCATGGTCGACATGACCAAGGCCAAAGCGGATGAAGATGCGCCAATCATCAAGCTGGTGAATATGATCATCGGCGAAGGGATGAAAGAGCGTGCAACGGATATCCACATTGAGCCGAAAGAAAACAACGTCGAAGTACGGTACCGTGTAGACGGCGTGCTAACCAGCGTCATGGAGCCGCCGAAAAACGCCCACAGCGGTATTGTTGCCCGTATCAAGATTATTGCGAAGCTGAACATCGCCGAAAAGCGTCTGCCGCAGGATGGTCGATTCACCATCCGCAGCAAGGAGCGCGAGGTGGACGTTCGTGTTTCGATCCTGCCGACTGTGAATGGCGAAAAGGTCGTCATGCGTCTGCTCGACAAGGGCAGCTTCGGGTTCAGCCTTTCCACCCTCGGTTTTGAAGATCATCACTTCAAGATCTTCAAGCGGAACATCATCAAGCCTTACGGCATGATCATTGTTTCCGGACCGACCGGTTCGGGTAAATCGACCACTTTGTATGCCTCGCTGCAGGAAATTATGAGCACCGAGGACAACATCACCACGGTCGAGGATCCGGTCGAATATCACCTGGACGGGATTAACCAGGTGCAGGTCAAGCCGAAGATCGGGCTGACCTTCGCCGCGAGCCTCCGGTCGATTCTGCGTCAGGACCCTGACCGCCTGCTCATCGGTGAAATTCGAGATGAAGAAACAGCAGATATCGCGGTCAAGTTCTCGCTGACGGGTCACCTTGTGTTCTCGACCGTTCACGCGAACGATGCGCCGTCCACAGTTACCCGTTTGATCGATATCGGTGTTCCACCCTTCCTGGCAGGTTCTTCGCTATTGTTGGTGATGGCCCAGCGTCTCGTGCGTACCATCTGTACGCACTGTAAGGAAGAGTACACTCCGAAGGATTGGGAGCTTGAGTACGTTGACATCGATCCGGAAGAAGGCAAGAAAAAGACATGGTACAAGGGGCGCGGCTGTGTGCATTGCCGCGACACCGGGTACTACGGTCGTACAGGCATCTTCGAAATTCTCCAGGTATCCCCTGAGATTCGCCGTTTAATTTTCGAAAATGCCAGCCAGGACGAGATCCGCGACACCGCGATTGAGCAAGGGATGGAGACGCTTCGCCTGCACGGGATCAGCAAGGCGGAACGCGGCATTACCACTCTTGCAGAAGTATTGCGCGTGACCACAGAGTAGCGTAAGCCAGGACGGAGCGCGGTTATGCCGAATTTTTCGTACATCGTCACAGAACCGGATGGCACGCGGAAGGAAGACCGTTTGCGCGCCGCCAGTTATGAGGCGGCTTGGAGTCAGTTGACGAAACGCGGGGCGAAGATTGTCTCCCTGCGTGAGATCAAAATCGCAGATCAGGCAAATAGTGCGTCGATCGTCGATCAGATCTCAACCACGATTTACAAGATGCGTACGGCGGTGCCGTTGCAGACGCTGGTCTTCTTCACACGCCAGCTCTCAACGATGTTCTCTGCCGGTTTGACCATTGAGAAGTCGATTGCGAACCTGATGCAGGAAGAGCGTCACCCCCGGTTCAGGAAGACCCTGGCGGCAATCGCCAACGACCTGAAGCGAGGCAAAGCGCTGTCTGATGCTCTTGCACAGCACCCGGGTGTATTTGACAACCTGTTTGTCGCCCTGGTGAATGCCGGTGAGATTTCCGGTTCGTTGCATGTCGTTCTCGAGCAGCTCAGTGATTTCCTTGAGTCGATGGCCGATACACGCCGGAAAGTGATTTCCGCGTTGACCTATCCAACCATCGTCATCATCTTCATGTTCGGTATTCTAGCCGGGTTGCTGGTCTTCATTGTCCCGCGGTTTACCGACATTTATGCCAGCTTCGGTGCGCGTCTGCCTCTCCAGACTCGTCTGCTGGTCGGTTTGAGCCAGATATTAAGTGAAAACTTCTTCCAGTTTGCCAGCTTGGCCATAGTTGTCTTCATTGTCGGCTGGATTCTTACGCTGACCGAACGAGGCGGGCTGATTTACGACAGCTTCCGTCTCAAGTTCCCGGTTCTCGGCCAGCTCCATCAAGACAGCATGATGACCCGTTTCGCCAAGACATTCGGCATCCTGATGGGTGCAGGTGTCCCGGTGCTTGAATCGGTCAACCACTGTCAAAAGGTGGTTGGAAACCGGGTGTTCAAGAAGGCGCTGGATGATGTTAAAACTATGATCAGGGATGGTTTCGCCATTTCAGTGGCGCTGAAGAAAACCGGTGTGTTCCCCTCGACCATGGTTCAGCTTGTAGCGACCGGTGAAGAAACTGGTGAAATGGACCGTCTGTTGGAACGCGCCTCCTACTTCTACGAGAAGCAGGTGGAAGCGGTGGTCGAACGGATGACGAGCTTGATTCAGCCGTTGATGATTATGATGCTCGGTGCGGTTGTGATTGTCATTGTCGTCTCGATTTACCTGCCTATTTTCCAGATCGGTCGTGTTATGCGCGCCGGTCTTGGCTAAACCGGCTGAACGGTTCGGAGAATCATGGGCGTTCAGGAACTAGTGAATACACTGCCGACCGCACTCGTCGCGATCTTTGCTGGGATCGTTGGCCTGGCGGTCGGCAGTTTTTTAAACGTGATCATTCACCGCATTCCGCGTGCGGAATCGATTGTACTGCCTGCCAGTCGCTGTCCGCAGTGCAAGACACCGATACGCCCGTGGGAAAACATTCCGGTGATCTCGTACCTCTTCTTACAGGGACGTTGCCGGACCTGCGGTTGGCCCATCAAACCCCGCTATCCGCTGGTTGAATTCCTCGGTGGCCTGGTTGCCGTAGTGGCTTTTCTGCGATACGGGATGACTTGGGATACGGTTGGCGGGATTATCCTGGGCTGGCACTTGATTGCCCTTGCCGTGATCGATTTCGAAACCCGTACCCTGCCAGACCAGATTGTCCTTCCGATGGCCCTGTTTGGACTGCTGATCGCCTTCCTGCGCGGTGGTCTGGCTTACCTGCTCGACCCGTTAATTTCTGCGGCCATCGCCGCTATCTTCTTCACCCTGATCTACCTGATTGCACGGTTTGTGCTGCGGAAGAGAGAGGCGCTTGGGAGTGGGGATGTGACAATGACTGTGGCGTTTGCGCTTTATATGACGCCCATGATGTTAATCCTGACCATGCTCTTCTCCGCCGTGATCGCCCTGATCGCGACCCTGATCTGGGCCTACGCGACCCAGGCATCCAGAGGGTCGGTGAAAGAAGCACAAATCCCCTTCGGGACAGCCCTTGCCGTGGGTGCGTGGACGGTCTACATGTTCGGCGGACCGATCGTAACCGGAATGATGAACCTGGCAGGCAAATTGGTCGGGTGACAGAATCAGGCAGATGTGAAGATGAACAGAACAGAGGTCAGTAGTTGTCTCCAGACCTCGTGATTGAGTAGTTTGAGATAATCCTTCCGATACTGCCCGGGAGGATCGTGTTTGTCCCCGCCGAACATATACCTCGCACGCATCAATGGGTGAGAACCATGTCCGGATTGCTGTCCGTTGACGGGTGGACCCTTGCAGCGAGATGCAGTATAAGACTGATTTGACATTTGGGATTGAGTGCAAAAGGAGAGAGAGATGAAGGTTGTAAAGGGTTGGTTGATAGCGGCTGTGCTCATGGTTGGCATCGCAGGTTCAGCCTATGCATTGCCGGAACAGGCGATGAAATCGACGCCTGATCAGGAAATCTGGCATTCCACGACTCCAACTGAGTCGAGCGTGGATGTACCCTATGCTCATCACAATGAGCTGGATGAGCAGGTTGGGGACACTCTGTGGGTCGGCACCACTTGGCGCGATATGCAGCACAATGGTACCATTGGCCGCATGATTGCAGTTCATGGGGAAGGTGATGACCAGTCCGTGCAGGTAAGCTGGTGCTACCGCGCTTCCGCAGATGGTACATCGGACTCGAGGTATGTGAAAATTCTCTTCGAAGAGGGTGCGCCCTACCTGGACAGTGATTTTAATGGGTCGAGTGTCAACACGGAAGGTTGGTCAGCCTACCAGGAACTCCACGTCGATCCTGTCAACGGGGCGCCGTACATCAACTACCATGCTCCTGGCACCGGTGATTACGCTTATTCAAGCAGGATCGGCTCTGAGTCACCTTTCGTACCTGGCTTCTTCCAGGCCTATGACATCCCGCACTACGCAGGTGTCGAAGGGCTTTGGCCCCGTATGGTGACAGCCACCCATGATGGGACGCTCTATTTCCACACCCTCATCAACGGCTATGATACCGACGATACAAAGCTTTTCTACCACCGTGCAGAGTGGGATCCTGTGAATTCGCTGGCAGTCTCTTCGATGCCGGACGGTATCAATCAGCGCCTGGTTACTGAAGTTGCGATGAACCTGTCCGGTGCGTTGGCAGCGTCAGATGATGGTTCCCTGGTCACCCTCGGTCAGACCGCAAGTCGGTTCCTGCAGGGCGAGGGTCCCTCCTCTTGGGAAGATACCCGTGCTTCGCAGAGCAACAACGACATTTACCTTTGGACCAGCACAGATGCCGGCGTGACCTGGGATTTTGACAACCCCATTAACATGACCGATTTCATCGCGCCTGTGGAACTCGATCCGGGCGACACAACCGGTTCGAATATGGATACTCTGCGCGCCTACACCAACATCGACCTGCAGTATGACCAGGATGATGTTCTGCATGCTGCGTTCAACGTATTGATGCTTGACTACTACCGTTCCACCGGCGCCAGCTCACGTGGTGGCCGTTGCTTCTATTGGAATGATCAGGACCAGACCTTCAGCGAATTCGCGGATGGCTTGAGCTGGTTCACCGGCTATGCACCGGCGTGGGAGTTGATCGTTGACTCGCCCCTGATTCAGAAGGACGATGCTACAGGCATTCTCTGGGCAAGTTGGGTTCAATACGGTGTTGAGACGGATACGGTTGAAGGTGGCTGGGCTGCCGATGCTAATGCTGCCCACTACATCAACGCTGAGATCTGGGTCTCCGCCTCTCCAGACAATGGAAAGCGTTGGACGGAAGGTGTGAACATCACCAACACCAGCGGCACCGGCGGTGCGATTCCTTCCGGTGAAGGCGAAGGTGAACGTGAAATGAGCATGGTCAGCCCGGATGGGGATGACTACCTGCACTTCTTCTACACGATGGATCGTGATGGCGGCATCCAGGCACCGATCGCGGATGAAGGATCCGGTGCTGCAACGGACAACCCGCAGATCTACCACCGTGTGCCGAAGCAGGAACTGATCGACATGTTTGTCGCGAACGAAGCCTGGCATCGCAATTATCCCTTGCACGTCGATTCGACGGATATGTACATCGACCCGAACGACTGGGCCTGGGAAGGCAATCCCTTTGTTGGCGGTTCTGTTGACGATGCGACCAACCTGCGTCCCGAGCAGTTCGAGCTGAACCAGAACTACCCGAACCCGTTCAACCCGAGCACGCAGATCAGCTTCGCGCTGAACGCTCCGGGGAACGTCAAGCTCGCGGTCTATGATGTACTCGGTCGTGAAGTCGCCACGCTTGCAAATCGTGCGATGGCTGCAGGTAGTCACAGCATCAGCTTCATGGCTGACGATCTGCCAAGTGGTGTTTATTTCTATAAACTCACGTCGGGTGATGTCAGCAAGGTCCGTAAGATGGTGTTGATGAAGTAACAATCGCCATGGCGATTGTTATCTGGATAGTAAGGGGCTGCTTCGGCGGCCCCTTTTTCTATTCTGGAAACGTGCCGTGTCACGAATTGCGTGGCTGATGGGAATCCGTAGGAAGAGAGCTTGAGCCGCTTGCGAATGATGGGGTTTGGGGGTATTTTGATGATGAACAATGAGTCGTACCCCCGCAGAGTGAGCCGGAAATCCTCATCCCGTACAAACGTTACGAGTATGTGTGGCCTTGAGGGAGGCCTCTACATCCATTGGATAGGGAAAGAGGGAAAAGCACGAGGTAACCATGAAAGTTGTACAGATGACGCTGATCGCGTTATTGCTGATCAGTGGGACGGCGGTTGCAGCCCCATTTGCCCCTGCACCAACTGGCACCGACCAGTTCAATCGTCTCGCCGATCCATCGGGGAACCCGCCTGCGGGTAATGGCATCCCGCTTCGCAGTTTCATGCCGAGTGAGTTGGATGAGATGATGGGGGATACCCTCGCGATCTCTACCACCTGGCGTGACCAGCTTGGCACAAGCTCAAACACACGATTCCTGGCCTACACCGAAGATGATCCGGCATACCCGGATGGTGTGGTGAAGTTGACATGGCAGGAGCATGCGACAATAAGCGCCGGTCGTCTGACACACTACATCATGATTTTCGAAAATGATGAGGGTGAACTTGTTGTCAATGGGCTTCCGTCTAATGTTGGTGAGGCCCTGGACGGCTACCCGGTCCTCGACATTGATTCGGCGACCAACCCCTTCATCGGGCTCCATTCCCAGAATGGGTTCGGAGATGCGTTGTGGGACCCGTCTGTGATGCGTGAATCCCAGTGGGTCGAAGGTTTCTTCGATTACCAGTGGGTCGAGCGGTACAACAACACCGCTCAGGCGGTCTGGCCCTCGATGGCACTGCAGGAAGTGGAAGGCCAGCTCTATGCCCACACCGTCAACTTCTCCAGTGAAGAGGACAACCCGTTCGATAAGTACACCTTCTACAACAGGATGCAGATCAACGGGGTGGATGACAATCCTTCGTACGAGAACGCCACACCCGGCACCAACCCGCAGGTGATCGTCTCCGAGTACAACGAAGATGTCGAGGGTGCGGTTTCGGCGAATGACGAATCGGGTGTTGTCGCGATTGTGCTTCCTGTCAGCCGTCACCTGAAAGATGGCGAGGATAACGGCTTCTTCGAAGGGTCCCGTATCTCCCAGACCTGCAACGATGTCTACCTCTGGACGAGTGAGGATGGCGGAGCAACCTGGGATTGGGAAAACGGGCTGAACATCACTGATTTTATCGATCCGAACCTCGATCTGCTGCCCGGTTCGGCGGAAGATACTCTCGCTGCGAATGGTGACACGTTGCGTGTTTATGCGGACGTGAACTGCCTGGTGGACAATGAAGGTATTGTGCATGTCACCTTCACCACCCCGTTCATTGATTTCGTCCGTTCCGAGGGTGAATCCTCCTACTCCGCGCGCATGTGGTACTGGAACAGCCGTGACAGCCTCTGTGTCCAGATGCAGGACCGTATCTGGAATGGCGTGGTCCCGGGTGCCTGGCAGACCTTTACCAACCAGTGCCAGCTCGGTGTGGACGAGAACACCGGTTGGGTCTGGGCGGCCTGGTCGCAGTATGGTGAAGTGGATGACACCTTGCATTACACGGAAGATGGCGAGGAATTCTGGACGCCTGTCGATTTTGCCCAGTCCACCAGTTCTACAGGTGGCAACTACGCCTTGGCAGACATCTATGTTTCTCTCAGCCCGGATGGGTTGCGTTGGGCCAAGCCGGTTAATGTGACCAATACACGTGACACCAGCCTCGAAACAGCCTTGGCGGGTGGTATCGCGGCTGGCGAGTGCCGTAGTGAAATCCACCCCAGCCTTGCCGAGAATGTAAACGGCGACTTCCTGCATCTCTTCTACCTGCAGGATCGTGATGGTGGCCGTTCCTACACCTGGGAAGAAGGTGTCCAAACGGAAGGCCAGCTGATTTACCAGCGCGTCCTGAAGAGCGACATCATCGATGTGATGAATGAGCAGGCCGAGTGGATCCGCAACTACCCGATCCACGTTGACTCGACCGATTATTGGGTTGATCCGGAGGATTGGGCCTGGGATGGGCTGACTTCTGTTGACGAACCGACGACCACCTTGCGTCCCGACCAGTTCGAGCTGAACCAGAACTACCCGAACCCCTTCAACCCGAGCACGCAGATCAGCTTCAACCTGCAGGCAGCGGGTGCGGTCAAGCTGACGGTCTATGATGTGCTGGGCCGTGAGGTAGCTACCCTGGTGAACCGTCCGATGAGCGCAGGAAGCCACACGGTTTCCTTCCTCGCGAGCGACTTGGCCAGCGGTGTCTACTTCTACAAGCTGACCTCCGGTGATGTCTCGAAGGTCCGCAAGATGATCCTGATGAAGTAACCATCGCCATGGCGATGGTTATGCCCAGGACAGTCCAGTGGACTGGCCGCGGGTATCCAGATTTTCAAAGGGGCTGCTTCGGCAGCCCCTTTTTTCGTCTGTTTTTCCATGTTTTCGGCAGATTCTGTTGCCCGATTTCGCCCGATTGTTTTACTATTCAGGTACCGAGAAAACCGAGGCCCCGCTTTTCAACCCGGGGTACAGGGATGGCCGTCCATCTGGACGATGGTCCGTGGGCAACGGGAAACTTCCGCAAGGCCCCGCAAGGAGGGATTGAATGAAGAACGTGTTAGGGATTGTATTGATACTGGGGATGGTTCTGGTTGCTGGACCATCGCCAGCCAGCCAGACTCCGGCCTGGTCCGCCGAAAAGAACCACAACAATGCCGGCTATGGCACGCCGTCAGGGCAGGGCCTGGAGGGGCCGTTTCTCTTCAGCGATGAGCTGGACGATATGGTCGGCGACACGTTGCACCTCAGCAGCAACTGGCGCGATCAGCAGCACAATGCCGGGTTTACCCGCCTGATCGCGGTCCATGATAGCGACGAGGACAACAAGGTCATTCATCTGACCTGGACCCAGCATCCGACCGAAACCGGGTCTCGGAACGTCTCCTATTACAAGCTGTTTGTCGATGCAGCGGGGGATGTCACCCGTCAGGAAGGCAGCCCGGCGCAGGTGGGAGTGTCTGGTGCCGGGTACCCGGTGATCAGTCTCGACCCAACAGAGGGTGCGCCCTACGTCATGATGCACCAGCCGGACCCGAATGGCGGCTATTTCTCCAGCCTGATGACCGAATCGATTTTCGTGCCGGGCTTTTTCGATCCGTACGATCTCCCCCGTCCTGATGGTGGCGATTTTATCTGGCCGCAACATGTGGTGACCCGCTATGATGGTGGCCTGTACGTGCACATCATCAGCAATGGCTATGAGGATCTGATTTCGGAGAATGTCTACTACCATCGTGCTTTGTACGATCCCGTGAGTAGTCTTTGGACGAACGCTACACCCGGCGGGGCGAACAGCATGTTTGTCACCACCTATTCCGCCGTTCTATCCACTATTCCGGCATCCAACAGCGATGGCAGCCTGATCGCTGTTGCCGGATCGGTGAGCCGTTTCCTCCAGGGCGAAGGACCAGATGACTGGGCAGAATCCCGCGCATCCCAGAGCAACAATGATATTTACCTGTGGACCAGCGATGATGGGGGCGATACCTGGGACTGGGAGAATCCCCAGAATGTGACCAGTTTCATCGCTCCGGATGGTGACTTGCTGCCGGACACCTCAGCCGCCAACAAGGACACCTTGCGTGCCTACTCCGAAGTCGATGTTATCATCGATGGTGACAACACGATTCATACGGCATTCAACACCCTCAGCCTCGACTTCTTCCGCAGCGCAGGTGCATCCTCGCTGAATGGTCGTCTCTGGCACTGGGACAGCGAGAACGAGGTCTATTCCCAGATTGCGGATGGTGACTTCTGGAATGGTGCCCAGCCCGCGGCGTGGGAGCTGACCGTGTGCCATGCCAACCTCTACAAGGATGAGGAAACAGGCGTCCTCTGGGCGAGCTGGTGCCAGTATGGGGAACCGGGGGACACGCTGAATGGTGGGCCGCTGGATGCGACTGCGGCCGGCTATGCGAACAGCGATGTCTATGTTGCCGCATCTCCGGACAACGGGTTACGTTGGACTAAAGGCGTGAATGTGACCGATACCCGCTTGATGGAAAATGCTCTGGAACCGGGTGAAAGCCAGACAGAACGTGACCCGAGCATGGCCTACAACAGCGATGGTCCTTACCTGCATCTCTTCTACACCATGGACTATGAGGCGGGCATTTCGGCAGTCGCAGGCCAGGAAGAAGGTGTCGCGACCCTGAACCAGATGGTCTATCATCGTGTCCCGAAAGTGGAACTGATGGCCCAATTCGAGGAGAATGCTGAATGGGTCGTCAATTACCCGATGCACATCGACAGTGCCGGGTACTATGAGGACCCGAATGGCTGGGAATGGAATGGTTTCTGGGATGTGTCGGTCCCCGAGGGACGTACCCTTCAGCCCGATCAGTTCGAGCTGAACCAGAACTATCCGAACCCCTTCAACCCGAGCACGCAGATCAATTTTACGCTGCATGCCCAGGGCCAGGTTTCCTTGACGGTGTATGACCTGTTGGGCCGTGAGGTGGCGACCCTGGTGAATCGTTCGATGAGCGCCGGAAACCACAGCGTCTCCTTCCTCGCGAGCGACTTGGCCAGCGGTGTCTACTTCTACAAGCTGACCTCCGGTGATGTCTCGAAGGTTCGCAAGATGATCCTGATGAAGTGATCATCGCCGTGGCGCTTGTTATGCCCAGGACAGTCCATGGATTGTCCGTGGGTAGCCAGTAATAGAGGGGCTGCTTCGGCGGCCCCTTTTTTAATGTCTTGTTAATCCTGTAGTAAGATCATTTCTATCTTCTCTTCTTTGAGATTGTATCACAACGGTACCCCTGGTTCAGAATCGGGCAGGGAAGATGTGTAGTAGGCTTTTATTGCCGGAGTTAGGGGATATTTGGGGCTCTATCTGATGAGGAGAGGAGGGGGAGAAGTGTTTTGAAGGTAGAAGAGGGGGGTTGTTTTCGATATATTAAAGAGAGGGAACAACCGAGAGCCTACCCGCAAGGCTTGAAAGATGGTCCGAGCCTCCGCCTGATATTGCATGCGCGGAGTTCTCGATGTACTCTACACGATTCACCTGTTTACAAGGCATTTGATCGCGTTTCCATTAGGGGAAAACGTGGATTGATAAAAAGTGTGTGGGAGAGATAAACAAACAACGAGCCGGAGGAACAAACCAGCTTGACCGATTTTTGTAGGGAACTGTGGGAAGTAAAAACAAACTCACGTTGTTATTTGGAGGGAGTATGCGTAAAGCGTTAATGGTCTCCCTGATGGTGCTCCTCGTCGCTGGTGTCGCGTCCGCATTTGATGCAAAGGCGCCGATTTCCAACGACATGCCGTTGACCGGCACTGAAGCACTTCAGAAGACACAGGATGTTCAGTATCGTAACCCCGTGCCGAATCCTCTTGATGAGGCGGTGGGTGATACGCTGCATGTCGGCTACACCTGGTACGACATTCAGCACAACGCCCAGAACGGGCGTATGATTGGCTATGTCCCCGAACAGGACATGGTCCACATGATTTATATGCGTGGTTTTGATGCGGCAAGTGCGTCGCGTCACATCATGTACATCCAGGTTGCCGATGCGTCCACCGATGCTCCGGTCGTCAATGTGATCGGTACGGATGGTGTGGACAATGGTTCGGGTCGTTCCGGCTTTGGTACGTTGGGTGTTGATGTTGCCACCAACAAAGCCTTCCCGACCTTCCACCACGATTCGGGCGACGGCACACCGTACGCACCGAAAGTGGCGCTTGAATCCACCTTCGTGCCTGGTTTCTTCGATCTGTTCGCCGCGCCGGATCCGGCTTCGACGGACAACGATGTTCTCTTCCCGCGCAGCACCTTCGGCCCGGAGAACTACATCCATCAGATCAACAGCGACTTCCCGGCTGGTGCCGCCGATGCGACCAAGAAGTACTACATGCGTTGGCTGTACGACCCGGCAAACAATGTCCTGACCGCTGCCGTCCCGAACGATCAGCAGGTGCTGATGACGGAAGTCGGCATGAACAACTCGTCCGACATCCACACCAGCAGCGACGGTTCGATGGTTGCCTATACGGAAACCATGCCGCGTTTCTACACCATCGGTGAAGGTGAAGAGGCGACTCAGTGGGACAACGACCTCTGGCTGTGGGAGTCCACCGATGGTGGCGCCACCTGGGGCGAGCCGCTTGATGTTACCCAGTGGATTCCGCCGGATGGCGACCTGCTGCCCGACACCACCGCGGCGAACAAGGACACCCTCCGTTGCTACATGGACGGAACCGTCCTGTATGACTTCGAAGACAACCTGCATGCGGCCTTCACGACCCCGGAATATTTCGAGTTCCAGGGTACGATTACCTACACCAGCCGCATCTTCCATTGGGACCGTGAAAGCGGCATGTACACCCTGATGGCCGATGGTACGGAAGGCTTCATGGGCCGTCCCGAGGTCTTCGGTGAAACCGCTGACCGTCCGAGCCTTTACAGCGACCCGGACACCGGTATTCTCTGGGCGATTTATCGTCGCACGAGTAACTTTGGCGACAACCCGGACACCACCGACTTTGCCGGTGAGTATGCCTGTGGTGAAGTCTACCTGACGGCTTCTCCCCCCGGAGAGTACAATGGTTTGCGTTGGACCCAGCCGATCAACCTGACCGACACCAAATGGCTGTCGGACGATGCGATGGCCCCGGGTGATGCGCAGTCCGAAATCGATCCCAGCATTGCGCTGCAGAGCGATGGCGACTTCCTGCACTTCATGTACGTCATCGACACCTGGCCGGATCGTGCCACCGACACCGAAGCCACCCTCTGCCCCGTCGTCTATCACAAGGCGAACAAGCAGGAGTTGATCGACATGTTCGACGGTTGGCTGCCGAACTACCCGATGCACATCGACAGCACCGGCTTCTTCCAGGATCCGGATGACTGGGCCTGGAACGGCTTCTTCGGTGACAACAGTGTTGAAGGTGACGGCACCCTCAAGCCGAACGAGTTCCAGCTTGAGCAGAACTACCCGAACCCCTTCAACCCGAGCACCCAGATTCGTTTCAGCCTGAACAAGTCTGCAAACGTCAAGCTGGCGGTCTACGACCTGCTCGGTCGTGAAGTGGCCACCCTCGTGAACCGTGCGATGGGTGCGGGCAGCCACCAGGTCAGCTTCATGGCCGACGACCTGCCCAGTGGCGTCTACTTCTACAAGCTGACCTCTGGTGAATCCACCAAGGTCCGCAAGATGATCCTCATGAAGTAACGTCGCCTTTCTTGAGCGATTCAATGGGGCTGCTTCGGCAGCCCCTTTTTTATTGACCCGGGTAACTTTTGTTGAATGTGCCGCATGCGTTGCTCTATGCCGTAACGGACCCCTATTTTACCTGTGCAAGACCCCAGAGCCGGGGATGAGGGGAAGTGGACGAAACCAAGCGTCCGCTTCCTCCCATCCCCGTTTCTCTTATGATGGACCCCCACACGATGAGCCGGTCGAGAAGGGTCGCTATCCCCGCTGGATAGCCTGAATCCGAGGATTCGGGCAGGACATGTACGGAGGGAACATGCAACGACTGGTATTGTCATTGGTATGGGTTTTATTGATCGGTCTGGTAGCGTTCGGCTCGCCGGTGGAGTACGAACGCACCCCTACCGCATCGGAGGATGGTTCGCACGATGTGGTGATCAACCCTGACCTCGCCCCCTGGACTGGATCATTCCGGTCGCATAACGAACTGAACGAGATCATCGGCGACACGATGATTGTCGGCACCTCCTACTGGGACCAGCAGCACAACGGGCAGGTGAGCCGTATGATTGGCTTCTTCCCCGGTGATGCCGCCGAGAATCCAGCCGAAGTGCACATCATCTTTACGAAGCTCTATGGCAGCGTGACCAGCAACAGCCGTCACGTTCAGTTTGTCCGTCTGACGGACGATGGCGCTGGCTGGTACATCCACGAAACCACAGGTGATGTCGATACCGGCAATCGCAGCGGATATACGACGATCGCCTTTGATTACGCTGCTGGTGTCACCTATCCCACCTTCCATTACGATGCGACGGCGGGTGCTGAGACGGCGAGTGTGATTGCGTTGGAAAGCGAGTTTGTGACCGGTTTCTATGACATGTACGCTGCGCCAGAGTATGGGACACGTGCACACATCTGGCCCCATTCGACCTTCAGCCCGGCGACCCAGCACGCGCACATCATCTCGCATGACCAGCGTGACGATAACGCCGATCCGATGGAAATCACCTACATGCGTTGGCTGTACGATCCAAATGTGCCGGAATTTGCCGAGGCGACGCCCAACGATTTGCAGGTGCTGATCACCGATGGAGACATGAATATTTCGGGCGATATCACTACATCGTCGGATGGACAGCGTGTGGCGATCGGGTTGGTGATGGCGCGTGAATCGACAATTGGTGAAGTGGTCGGCGACGGAGAGGGGACTCAGTGGAACAATGACTTCTGGGTCTTCGAGTCTACCAACGCGGGCGCGACCTGGGACCAGGAAAACCCGATTGAAGTGACCTCGCACATCGGCCCGGACCCGGATCTTTACCCGGACACCCTCGCCGCCCTGGGTGATACACTTCGTCCCTACACCGATGGGAGTGTGATTTACGACAGTGATGATCAGCTTCATGTCGCGTTTACGTCGGCGATCTATGATGGCCTCGAGGATACACGGTACTATGCTGCCCGTCTCTACCACTGGATGCAGGACGAAAGTGGTAATCCTGTCTACTCCCAGATTGACGAGAACAGCGAGTTTGATGTTGGTCAATCGGAAGCCTGGGGCAGCCTGGTCGACCGCCCAAGCCTCTACCACGATCCCGAAACGGGCATCCTTTGGTGTACCTACCGTAAGATCAGCTCCGCACCGGATACAGCCGATTACGGGCAAGGCGGAATCAAGGCGAATGGCGACATCTACGTTTCTGCATCGCCCCCCGGCGAGTTTAATGGTCTTCGTTGGGCGAAGGGTGTGAACATCACCAATACGATCTGGACTGAAGGTGGCGGTGCGCCTCCCGGCGACAGCCGCAGCGAGATCAGCCCCTCGATCGCACCGACCAGTCATGGTGATTATCTGCACCTGCTCTACATGGTCGACCGGGACCCGGGTGTTGGTGTCTCCAGTTCAGCCCCGGTTGGCGAAATCCTCGAGAACCCGATGGTCTATCACCGTCTCTCAAAACAGATGATGATCGACATCTTCGAGGAACGGCAGCAGTGGCAGGTGAACTATCCGATGATGCGGGATTCCACCGGCTACTGGGTGGATCCGGATGATTGGCAGTGGAATGGCTTCTTCGGCGACAACAGCGTCGGCCACTCCAACACACTGCAGCCGGATCAGTTCGAGCTCGGACAGAATTACCCGAACCCCTTCAACCCGAGTACGCAGATTGCTTTCAACCTGCGTCAGGCCGGGCAGGTGAAGCTGGCGGTTTATGATCTGTTGGGACGAGAAGTGGCGACACTGGTTGAACGTGGCATGAGCGCGGGCAACCATACCATCACCTTCCTCGCGGATGATCTGCCCAGCGGAGTCTACTTCTACAAGCTGACCTCCGGCGACGTCAGCAAGGTCCGCAAGATGGTGTTGATGAAGTAGATGAGCGTAGGCCGGATTCTTGAATCCGGCGAGGTCCGGCGGATGCCGGGCGATCCATCTATAATGTGTCAGGGGCCTTCGGGCCCCTTTTTTTGCCTGGTACAAGAATCCGGCCACATGCAGATTAGACCGGCCTGCATTTGGCTCGACTCTTCAGTGTCGAGTTTCATCGATTATAAGGAGGAACGCTGCTCCCCATTCTGAAGAGACCCGACACTTCAGAGTCGGACCACTGTACAATCGAGAGACGGCCTTTCTTCCCCGGCTTGAACCCCTCTACCACCCGGCCTACCTTGAAGGACGATTCCGATTCCAAGAGGACTGCACGATCATGGCACAAAATCGTCTCATTCTCGCCGTTCTGATGTTGATTGCCGTTGCCCTGCCAGTCTCTGCGCAGCTTGTCGAGCAGCATGGCAGCGACCTCACCTTTGATGTTGCCACCTGGAACATCCGTCAGTTCCCCGATGCGGCCCAGACTGTCAACGCTCTTTCCCTGATGATCAATGATCTCGAGATCGAATTGATTGGCTGCCAGGAGATTACGGACGATGATGCGCTACGTTCGGTCGCGTCCAATGCCGGAGGGTGGGGGACGGTGATTGGTGAGGACTACTATGGCTTACGTCACGCGGTCCTTTACGATGCCGACAAGGTGGAGGTTGGCAGCTCTTACGAGATCTACACCAGCTACTCCTATCCTTTCCCACGTGCGCCGTTGGTGGTGCCGGTGACCATGGTCGAAGCGGAGGACACCCTTTCCTTCAACTTCATGGTTTTCCATCTGAAAGCGGGCCGGAATGACTCCGATGACCGGGCCCGTCGCGCCGAAGCGGTCGATTCGCTGCATGCCTGGGTAGGTCGTCAGATCGACGATGGCAATGACCGTTGGATGCTCGTCGGCGACTGGAATGACGATTTGGATGATCCCTCGAGCACCAATGTTTTCACCCCGATGCTGGATGACCCCGATTTTCACTTCCTGACCTTGCCGATCGTTGATGGTGGTGGCGATGGGGGCACCTGGATTCCTGCGGGGTTCTTCTACGATCACCTCATGGTGACAGACGCTCTCTATGCTGACTTCACCGAGTATGGCGAAACAGAGGTGCTGCACCTGGAGGATGAATACAGTCAGTACGAGAACTACATCTCGGACCATCGTCCCGTCGCCACCTATTTCCCGACCGATGCCCTGTTGGGGGTGGCTGAAGATGGGGTTGCCCAACCCGCCGAATCCCAGCTGAGTGTCTGGCCGGTTCCGGCCAATGCGATGGTGACCATCGGCTACAGCCTGCCGTTGCGTGGCGAGGCTTCGGTGCAACTGTTCGATGTATTGGGTCGTCAGGTACGGCAGTGGGATGTGACCAACACGACGGGCAAGCTGAGCTGGAATGCTGTCGGACTTCCTACCGGGATCTATTTTGTTCGTCTCGAGGCTGGTCCCCACAGCCAGGTGAAGCGTGCGGTGATTGTGAAGTAGATGACCGATGATTGGATGATTCTGGCCCGGGCAATCTTGTTGCCCGGGTTTCTTCATTTTGCGAGAATGCTGAGCCTAGTTGTAAAGCCTGGCCCGGGCCTGCGGCCCGGGTTTATCCTTTCTCTCTTTCCTTCCCGCGCCTCAGGGCACGAAGATGTAGGCCGGATTCTTGAATCCGGCGTTGTCATGGCGTGCCATGACGTTCCATTCGACAAGGTGTCAGGGGCCCTGAGGCCCCTTCTTCTTTGCCGGATTCAAGAATCCGGCCTACGCTGTTTCGCGTCTGAACGCGATACGGTCGATGGGCGTTGCCCATCCTCTACATTGGATACATACTGGTTGCGTCAGGTCCGAAGACCTCACGCATTTATCTCTATGAATAAACCCGACTTGCGAGCAAGTCGGGCCACTCAGTTCCAGATCGAAATCCAATCAGAACGAGTACTTCAGCCGACCCATCAGGATGGTCCCCTGGGCACCGAATTCGGTGCCGTCCTCGCCTTGAAAAACCAACCCGGTCAGGATCAGGTCGAGGTTGGTGATCAGCGAGTAACTGCCGGAAGGGCCGATGTAAAACGAGCCATCCTGCGGGTTGACGATGGCCATCAGATCAAGGCGCATCAACGGGGTTGCATTGCCACCCACCTGGCCGAAGAGCGACCAACGAGCTGGGGAGAGCCACTGGTTCTCGAAGGATTTGAACTGGTTGGTCAACGATCCTGCATCCTTCGTTGCCCCGAGTTCGTTGTAGCGCACCCCTGCGTGCAGATAGAGCGAGTTGGTGAAGGTGTAATCCCCGTCGATGGCGAAGCGGATATAGCTGGGCAGGTCCCGGGGGCTGGGAGGGGCACCGTCCGGTGCTTCTTCCTCCTGCTGGTGGACACGGTACAAGACTTCACCACGGAAGCCACCTCCGAGGATATCGCCCTCAAACCCTCCGCCAAACATCGTATTGCCTTCCTTCATGCCCAACAGCACGTTCCAGTCGAAATCGAAGGCATTGATAAGCACACGTCCCGCGACCGTGGAAGCGTCCGAATCCTCGAGATCGGTGGATGCGTAAGCCAGTTCAAGCTTCGAGTTGGTGCCGAGATAGCGCTGGACACGGATCCCATCGCTACCCGGTTTCTCCTCGTTGTCAAAGTCGATGGGGGAGGAGGGATTGAAGATGTCGGTTGGGTTCCAGACCATCGTGGAGCCCCACGCGATCCGTTGACGACCCACCGTCACCTGCCAATCGCCGAGAAAATAATCCGCCCATGCGCGGTCAATGCCGCTGACCAGCAGCTGGTTGTTCTCGTCAACAAATCGGCGTTCCCAGTTGAACAAACTCTGGTTGCCACCGAGCTGTTCGGTCTGTGCGAGCATCGCCTGGACAGCATCACCGCTGAAGAGACGTGTTTTCAGCTCAAAGCCAAAGGTCAACTCCATGTTGGCATACCAGCGCAGGTTCTGACGCGTATGCAGCAGGTTGGTAAACTGCTGTTCTTCGGCACCAGATGTACTCAAGTAGGCCGGCAACTTCCAGAAAAGAGCCGTCTCGCGGACATAGCCACGGAAATCGAGATCATCCAGGCTGGCCGCGACTGCCGGAAGGGTTGTCACCAGCAGGGCGACGCTTAGTAGCAGTCGTAACCGTCTCATCATCAGGACCGGGTTTCATCCGATTCAATGGCACCATCACGCAGGGTAACGACACGATGCGCACGCGCGACAACTCGGGGGTCATGGGTCGAGAAGACAAAGGTCATCTTCTGTTCCTTGTTGAGACGTTCCATGATGTCGAGCAGGTTCTCCGCACTGGTCGAGTCGAGGTTCGCGGTGGGCTCGTCGGCCAGCACAAACGAGGGCATCGAAGCGAGGGCACGTGCGACTGCAACGCGCTGCTGCTGACCGCCGGAGAGCTCATGGGGACGGCGTCCCAGTCGATCCCCAAGACCGACCGCATCGAGAAGCTCGGTGGCACGTTTGTCACGTTCCGCCTTGCTCTTCTTCTGCAGCAGCATGATGAACTCAACATTTTCCTTCGCCGTCAAAACCGGGATCAAGTTGTAGGCCTGAAAGACGAATCCAATGTGTCGCAGACGGAAGCCGATCAGTTCGTTCTGTTTCATCTGGCTGATCTGCTTGCCATCCACCTCGATGGTACCGGAACTCGGCGCATCGAGACCACCGACCATGTTCAGGAAGGTCGTTTTGCCTGAACCGGAGGGCCCGACAATCGCCGTGAATTCACCCTCTTCAATTGACAAACTGACATCGTCAACCGCTTTGACAGGCACGCCGTGGTCTTCATAGACACGGCTCAGATGATCTGTTTTGATGACCGCCATGGGTCGTACTCCCTATATAGACTGTTCGCTTGTGTGTTTCTTCTGTTCCGTCAGGTCTCCCGACCTGACACAACACTGTCTGACAACCTTGTCAATACGTCCGGATTGCCTGAATCGGGTTGAGACGGATCGCCTTCAAGCCCGGGTAGATCGACGCGACAATCGCGGTGATGATGACCAGAAAAACGACAACCGGGTATTCCGAGGCCGCCATCTGCGGGTAGATTACCGTATCCATCCCGAACGCTGCCAGCCCGGAGGAAACTGCTGACAGGTCAATGCCCGACTTGCCCAGTAATTCCACTGTTCCCCAACCGAGGATGATTCCCAGCAGGCCGCCAACCAGGGAGAGGAAGACTGTTTCCAGCAGCACCATCAGGAAAATCATCCCATGTTTCATGCCCAGCGCGATGATGACACCCAGCTCACGCATCCGTTCGAGCACCCCCATCAGCATCGTGTTGGTGATCCCGAAGATCAGGGCGATCAGGATGACGATCATAAATATCTCGTTCATCTGGGCGGTCGAATCCTTGGTCAGGGCGACTTCCGGGGAGAGGTTACGCCAGGTGGCAACCTCGAGTGAAGGATTGCTGTCGCGTAAGGTTTTCGCTACCGGGTCAATTGCTGCGATTCCGTTGACCACGATGGCGATTTCATGGACATCATCCCCGATACCGAACGTCTTTGCCACATCGGATCGTTTCACAAAGACTGTCATCTCGTCATACATCGAGTTGACCGTCTGGTAGATGCCGACAATACGGAAGGCGCCGGCGGCGATGGACCCATCCTTCGCCTGCCCGGTCAGCACGATTTTCTTACCAAGCTGGACACCGAGCTTGTCTGCCAGTTCTTTTCCGATGATCACAGGGTTCCGTTTCTTCGTTTCGAAGTAGTCCCCCTCGATCACTTTGGTGTAAACATCGGTCACCTGTTTTTCGGCATCCGGGTCGATGCCGATCAGCTGAATTCCGCTGCCGGTCGTGGCGGATGAGGCCATGGCAGTCAACACCGCACGTTCGGCGGCACCAACGACTTCATCCATGTTGCGAACCGCCGTCAGCAGGGAGTCGCCCTGCGGGATGATGGATTTAATGTCACGGTGGCTGCGGAAGCCCTCGGAGTGGATCTGGATGTGCGAGGTGCGCGTTTCAATCGCCGCTTTCACCTGCTGTTCCGCCATGCCATTCATCAAGGCCACCATCAGCAGCCCGGCCCAGATCCCGAAGGCGATCGCGCCAATCAGGATCCCGCTACGTTTGCCGTTCCGCCAGACATTTCTCCAGGCGATGGACCAGATCATGAGAAGTCCTCGTATCGTTGAGCGAGCCCGCAGGCCCGCAAGTTCGTATCAGTTGCCCGTCCGCATCGCATCCACCGAATTGAGCTTGGTGATGCGGAAGAGGGGATAAGCGGAAGCTGTCAGTGCGATCAGCAGCACGGTAAATGTCTGCCAGAAAAAGATTTCCGGTGCCATCGAAAAGGGCAGGATCGGCTCGAAGCCATAGCTGATCAAGGCATCCGCACCCGCCCCTGTCAAGTGAATTGGATTGGCTCGAAGCCAGATAAGCGAGGGGAGTGCCAGCACAATTCCGAGAATCGCACCGTTGATGGAGAGGATGACACTCTCCAACAGGACAATCCCGCGAAGGACACTTTTCTGCATGCCGACCGCGACCAGCACACCGAATTCGCGCATCCGTTCCATGGTCATCATCAGGACCGTACCCAATACCCCGAAACCGACAATGACATAGATCAGGATCAGCATCAACACACCGGAGGCATTGTCCATTGCGATGTACTCTACCATTTCCGGCATGATATCTTCCCAGGAAACGACTTCGTAATCGTCCCCCAACATCGCAGTCACTTGAGTTTCCACCTGGTTGAGGAAACGTTCTCCCTCGATCATGATAGCCAGGGAGGTCAGCCGGTTGGTCGCGCCGTAGAACCATCGCGCTTCCGGCAGATCCAGGTAGGCCATAGTCGAGTTCAGTTCAGGCGTTGGGAAGGTGACAGTTCCAATGACCGGGTAACGGCCCGCAGCCGAAACACCGTGATAACCAGAACTGATCACCACGACCGTATCCCCGACACCAATCTTCATGTGTTTCGCCAGTCCCGATCCGAGCAGGATGCCGTTGTCTCCCGCATTCAGGTAACGGCCATCCTCGACCTTATTGGAAAGGCCGGTGAGCTGATCCTCTCGTTCCGGGTCGATGCCGATGACTTGGGAACCATCTGTGATGTCCCCCGCCGAAATCAGGGCGAAGGATTCGAGACGGGGAGCGGTAAAGGTGACCTTGTTGATCCCCTCGATCCTGGTGGCCAGTTCACCCGAATCGGCAAAGCTCTTGTCGAGGCTTTTCTTTTCCTCGTAGCCTGGCGCGTGAACCTGCAGGTAGCCGGTGTAGAAACTGACCACATTGTCGATCGTTCGCGCGTAAAAGCCGAGCTGCATCGAGCGCATCATCAGGGCGATGGTGACGGCAAAGAGCACGGAAGCGATCGAGATGATGCTTCGGCGCTTGTTCCGCCAGATGTTCCGCCACGCCAGTTTGAAAATCATTCTCTGCCTCTATCTGGTGTTTGGTACAGACAGTTCACTAGTGTCCCGTACGCATCGCTTCGACCGAATTCAGCTTGGAGATACGGAAGAAGGGGTAACTGGAAGAAACCAGGGCAATCAGCAGAACAAAGAAGGTCTGCCAGAAAAAGATCGGTGCGTGCAGGGTAAATGCCAGTACAGGCTCGAACCCATAGCTTTCGTACCCTTCTGCCATCTTCCCTGTCAGCTGGATTGGTTCCTGCTGCAGTTTTGCGAGAATCGGGATGGTCAGGACCATCGCAGCAATCGCCCCGGAAAGCGTCAGCAGGCTGCTTTCGATCAGGACAATAATCGCGAGGGTACGCTTCTTCATCCCGAGTGCAGTCACCATGCCGAATTCGCGCAATCGTTCCATGGTCATCATCAGCACAGTGCCAAGAATGCCGAACCCTACGACGATGTAGATCAATGCCAGGACGAGATCCTGACCGACATATTTCATCTGGACGAGCTGATCCAGCTCCGGCACCATCATCTTCCAGGTGATGACTTCGTACTCGTCGGACAAGACTACTTCAAGGGCATTCCGTGCCCTCTCCAGGTTGCGGGCGTGATCCAGCATCACCGCGAGGGTTGTGATGCCCTCCTCGACTCCGTAGAGGTGTTGCGCGACCGGGAGGGGCAGGTAGGCGAGCGCGGCGCTCATCTCGTCAGCTGGAAAGCTGACCAGGCCTTCGACCACGAAACGGCCCGCTGCAGTGATGCCGTGATAACCCGATCCGAGCAGAATAATTGTATCACCAACCGTCTTCTTTAAATCTTTCGCCAACTCGCTGCCGAGGATGATCCCTTCGCTTGCTTCGGTGAAGTAGGACCCCGTTGAGATGCGTTCCGAGATCGCAGTCATCTGGTCCTCTTTGGCCGGGTCGATCCCGATGATCCGTGCACCATTGGTGTTGTCTCCGCTGGAAACAAGCGCGAAGGATTCGAGACGTGGGACAGCAAGGGTGACATGTTCCGTGCCTTCGATCTGAGCGAGCAGGTCAGAGGAAGGGACAAAGATGTCATCAAGGCTGGAGGAATCGAAATAGCCCTCCTGATGGACCTGGATGTACCCGCTGAAGGTGCCGACGATGGTGTCGATCATGCGCTCGAAGGTGCCAATCATCATCGAACGGGACATGATGGCCAGCATCACGGCAAAGAGGATCGAAGACATGGAGATCAGGCTTCGACGCTTATTACGCCATATGTTTCGCCATGCCAGGGAGAAGTAGAGTCTCATCTATCCGGTCTCCGGTCCGTTGGTTGGGGTTGTCCCCCGCTGCCTCGATGGTTGTCGTTGCGAATCCCGCAACCGCGGGGTGAAGCAATCTCGTATCGCTTGCCTGGATTCCCTGCGCGCATCGCGCGCAGCTTTCACTTGATGAGTGCTGCGGGACTGCTTCGTCAGTCGCGACGCTTCCTTCCTCGCAGCGACACACATGGCGGCCCTGGCCAGTTACGTCAGGCCCTTGAGCCTGTCGGTTATTCGCGTCGACCATTGTTCCGTCAGGTCTCCCGACCTGATGGGCGTTCAGCCAGGCCGGGAGACCTGGCTGAACAGGGCCTACCGTACTCGCTTCATGTTCTGTTCTGAAAAGAAGTTGTCTTTGATCTTGATGTTGAAGTCGAGAGACTGGTAGGTGAGGATGGTCTTGTTGCCCGGTTCATCAACGGGGCTCATCTCCATCCGTGCCGGGATCAAACGGCCACCCATCATCTTGATGTCGGACATCTCCATGACGTTGATCAGCTCCTCGTCCTCGTCGAAATATTCGACACGGAGCTGCAAGTCATCCTGCTTGTCGACCCACAACAGCACCTTGCCCCAGACCACCGCCGCTTCTTCCTTCGGGATCATCTGAATTTTCCAGCAGTCACGATCTGCAATGGTTGTATCACCCAGCAGCGTGTGCTGGTAATCTTCGACAATCGAGCTTTCTTTGACAAGGTCGTCATTGGTGAAGTCCGACCCCATCCAGGACTGCATCATCATTGAGGGCGGAATCTTGATCACCTTCTCCACCGCAGGAACCCAGTTCCAAACCTCGTTCCCACGCTTCAGGAAGGTGGTGCCCTCGTCGCGAGCCGGGGCGGTAATCAGGATCAACGCCTGTTGGGTGCCTTTCGCCCAGGACTTCATCGAGATTTCACGTGACCAGTCGGGCCGTTCAAGACGCATCGTCATTTCGGCTTTGTTGGTCTGGCCACGCAGATGCTCGTCGGCCTTGCGCACGATCTCCTTCGCATCCGGCTGGGCCATGGCAGCAAAGGCGACAAAGAGGACGCCAATCGCTGCCAGCAACATGGGGGATAACCGTTTCACAATCACTCTCCTGTCTTCAGAAGTGTTGTTCACGACAATTCGCGCACTTTGTCCGGGTGAACGATGGCATGCATCAGAAAGTCCCGGATCTCACGTGCGAGGTGTTGATCCTCGAACGCGCCCACCCCCATCTGAAATTCGGGGATGAGGTAGTACATGCTGTCCAATAGTGAAAATATCATCCAGGTGGCGGCATCGGAATCCAGAGTACGAAAATCACCACGCTCAATTCCTTCATCCAGCACCTGCTTCATCGCTTCGATCATGTGACGAAACTGCAACTCGTTCGCATGTTCACCCATGGATGCGAATAAGTCGGGGTCTTTCATCAGGATGTGAAAGATCTTGTGGCTCCGTCCCATGTTTACATACTCGACGATGATCAGGTCCAGCTTGTCGAGGGAAGACATCCCGACCTTCACCTTCGCGTTAAACTGACGGAACATGTCAAAACCGACATGCAACATCAGGTTCTGCGCGAGGTCGCCTTTGTCGTTGAACAATTCGTAGAAGGTCCGTTTTGATGCACCGGCGTCTCGGCAGATTTCTTCGACGGTGGTCTTTTTAAACCCGAACCGTTCAAAAAGAGGTTCAGCCGCCTCGTAGAACTGCTGACGTTTTTCCTCACGTCGTGCCAGTTCCTCATCTGTCATGCCCACGTCTTTTGGCTTGGTTACCGCCATGATACCTCTTCCCTCTCCCTGCTGAAGTCCTGTCGGATATCGCTTTCACTGGAAACGAAAACACGAAAAAACGAATAAAGGCTTTTCGTTTCCACGTACTCAACGTACGAGGTTTGCTGGCTGGAGTCAAGTGGGTGGAGCGAGAACAGCTCGAACCGAGCGCTCACAAAGGTTCGAGTGGTCGTACAGAGAGCTTGGAATCTGTATCTTCGCCAGCCGGTCTTTGCTCCAGGAGGAGGCTCCCCGAGCCCAGAAATACTCCTTGTAAATCCTCCGGGAGCCTATCTTAGCCGCTCGTGAACAACCCGATTTGGAGAGCTGAAGCATGCCCAAGAAATGGACACCGGAAGACGAAGCCTATCTCGTCGCCAACTACAACAAGGTTCCGATCGAAGAACTGGCGAAACAGTTCGCGGTCAGTAAAAAAGCAGTCCGTGTCAAGTACGGAAAGCTGAGGGACCGTCCCGATTTCCACACCCTTGCGAAGAAGGCACCGGAAGAGCCGCCGACCCCTGCGCCGGGAAGCCAGCCCCGTGGTCCACGCAAGTGGAGCGAGGATGATGAACGGTACCTGTTGGCCAACTACAACACGATGAGCCTGGATGAGCTGGCCCGTCACTTCTCCGTGACCAAAAAAGCGGTCCGTGTCAAGTACGGCAAGATCAAGCACAAGGCTGCGGAGTTGGTGCCGGATAAGGGTGTCAGCGAGGCAGAACAGCTTCAGGTCGGTCCACGTCGCTGGACCGAAGAGGACGAGAACTTTCTGTTGCAACATTATGAGGATCTCGGTCCCGATGCGATGGCGGAGCATTTTGGTTTGACCCGTCAACAGGTGCAACAGAAGTACAGCACCATCCGCAAGGAACGCCGTCCAGTACTGCACATCCCGCGCCACCGTGGCGAAGCCCCGAAGGTTTCGCTTCAGGAGCAGACCCAGAAGCGTAAGCCGGTCACTCCGCTCGTTTCGATGTCGATGCCGCAGTCAAAGCGCCGCCAGGAAGAGCACGCCTTTAGTACGGTAGGCATGGTGGACACGCACCTCATGGTAATGACGGCGGACGGATGGAAGCCGATCCCGATGAACAAGAAAAAGATGGGCCGTTGACCCCGCTGATATTTTGATTTCCCTACACCGGAAGGCGATTCGTCTTCCGGTGTTTTACTTTACCGGGACGAGTATCATCGATGAAGGAGGAGGGGATGCAGCCGGGAAGCAAGATGCCGTCGGGTGTACATGTAGTGTTGGTGACGGTTCCTGTCGCGGATGATGGGGAGCAGGCAGTGGGTCGTGTTTTAGCGGATGCCCTGGTGCAGGAAGGGCTGGCGGCCTGTGTTAATCGGGTACCGTTGACCTCCTCGACTTATATGTGGGAGGGCAAGCTCTGCCGTGACAGCGAGGAACTGCTGATCATCAAGACGGCTTCACGCAACCTGGTAGGCCTGGAGAAACGAGTCCTCGAGTTGCATCCCTATGACCTTCCGGAATTCATCGCCCTCGAAGTCGAACATGGCCTGCCGGATTATCTGGCATGGGTGCGTGGCACAAAGACGGATGTGCCGGGCGGGGAGTAGGGGGTAACCGTGGCTTGGGTGCCCCGCCACCCAAGCTTGCATGTCAGCACCGTAGGGTGGCCACGATTGATGGTCAATCAGACGGATAGGATACCCGGGGCAAGCCCCAGGTCACCTGAGGTGCATATCTGCAGCAGTCTCGGAGGAACACCATCGCGCCGAGGGCGCGATAGGGTACGATCTGATGAACTGGTTACAAAAACCAGGCTTGCGAGCCAAGCCGGGGCACCTGCCAACTGCTAGTCCTCGTCGTCCACCGGTTTCGCCACTCGAAAAACCCATCGATCCGCCATGATGAAGTTGGCGATCATACCCGCACCAATCCCCATCAGGTAGGAGATGTAGGCGACCCATCGTTCCTGCCCCAGGCTGGGGATAAGGAAATGACTCAGGAAGTTGTCCCAATCGACGTGCCCGACCACCCACCAGCGCATGGCATAGCTGACGGCAATCGTGATGACGAACGATGCGATGAAGGTGCTGCCATGGTACTTCAGCAGCCGTTGCCAGAGGATTTTGAAACTGCGGCCACGGTCTGCCCAGGTCCAGGCGAAATTCCAGGCGAAATTGTGCAGGATGGAAAGTTCAATCGCGAGGGATTTGGCGAAAAAGTCGGGAATATCGAGGGCATCACGGAAGAGGATGAAGAGGCCGAAATTGACTGCCACTCCCAGGATACCGACCAGGCCGAACTTCCCGATCCGTTTCACCAGATTGATCATCCCTCACCCTCCGGACTCAGAGCTGCCAGTTCGGCGCAGAGCGCGGTGTATTGTTCGGGGGTGATGAAGTAGCTCGCGCCATCTTCAAGGCGCTTGGCAACCGCACCGCCTTCATCCATTTCGCTGACAACGACATCGCACCGTTTCGCCCAGTCGGGGAAACGGTCCCCTTTCTTGTAGGACTCCGGGTCGAGGTGGAGGATCATCGCATAGTGGCCGAGGGTCCGGTAGGTTGCCTCGTCCAGCCATGACCGGTCGAATTTTTTCGCTGGATGGTCCATGATTTTTTGCACGGCACAATGCGCCGAAGCAATCCCCCTGTATTAGCCCTCTGCCTCTTCCAGAACTGCTGCCGCCAGCAACGGGATCATGATCTCGTGATGCCCGGTGATTGAGTAACCTTTGCCGCCGGGTAACACCGGGCGGTGGACCACATTGACCGTGGGGCGATAATGCTGCAGCATGTCAAAATTGGCGGTAGTGAAATCGACCACCTCATGTCCGAGGTTGCGAGCCACGGCAAGCGCTTTCAGGAAGACCTCCGGCATCACCACTGCACTGCCAAAATTCAGCACCACCCCGCCGTGCCCAAGCTTGGCCACGGTCGCAGCAAAGATACGAAAATCGCGCAGGCTGGCATCCCCGATGGCCGCGCCATCGGCGGTCGGATGCTGATGGACAATATCGGTGCCCATCGCCACATGGAGGGTGTAGGGAATACCGATGTTCCAGGCAGTGGCGAGTAGGGCACGGTCCAGGTAGGGCCCTTGCTCTTCGACTAATAGTGCGCCGACCGCTTCGCCGAAACCTTCGCCTCGAGCTTGCGCATGACGGGCTGCTGCATTGACCATGCCGGCAGTATCATCCGCCATCCCGAATGAACCATCCTCGAGTTGGGCGGCGACATCTTCTGAGGTATGGCCAAATCGAGCCAATTCGGTATCATGGATCGCTGCCGCGCCGTTGCTGGCAAAGTGGTGTATGAAGCCCTGCCTGGCGAGGTCGGCGAGGATGGGGGCGCAGCCGGTTTTAATCACATGACCGCCGAGCATCGCCACGACTGGCTTGCCCGCTTTTTTCGCCTCAACCACCGCTTTCGCGACCGCTTTGAGGTCGTCCGCTTTGAGGATACGAGGCAAGCCATCGAGGAAGTCACGCATGGTCATGCCCGCTCGCGGGGGCGTGGCCACCTCATCCGTTTTCACTTTTGATGGACGGCTTGTAGCGGAATAGGTACGTACCTTTGAGAGATCTACTTCCGGGTAACGGCTCATGACAGCCCTCGTGTAACCTGCCGAATCGTTGAAGGGTAGCGCAGAATGGGACCGGAATCAAGCGTGGAAGGATCGAATGGTACCATGCGCCCCGTTTACTGTGCATGAGTATGCAGCATCTGCATCATTGAGAAGCATTTGATGGGCTGATTGTTGTATGCTTACTTTTGAAGTAACGGAATCACAAGCCATTGCGAACATGCAAGTGAGGCCTGGGTTTAGGGAATGGTTGTTGCAATGACATGGAGTTCAAATCAGATACGGAGGGGGAGATGAGACGTTTATTCCTGATGCTGCTAGCCGTATTGATCCTT
This sequence comes from bacterium, assembly GCA_020444265.1. Lineage (GTDB taxonomy): Bacteria > Electryoneota > Electryoneia > Electryoneales > Electryoneaceae > JAHLLH01. The sequence continues at coordinate 30,085 of JAHLLH010000011.1, read as the reverse complement.
CTGATACCACAATTCGTCCAAGCCTGGGAATGGGAGGTGGACACCAGCTACCTCAATCCTACCGGGTATCCTGTTGACAATATCATTACCGCCGTCTGGTCGATCTATGACCCAGGTCCGCAGAATGAACTCTCCTGGGTGATGCTCGAATCGGATGGCACGGTGCTGCGTCTGATCCCTCAGTGGAACGAGTCCGGAAATATTACCGGATGGACCGAAGATCAGGACCACTTCGCCGGGATCAATGCTCCCATCTCGGCCTACCAAATCTTTTTCGGCCAGTGGAATCCCTACCATGATGGTCCCCAGCTCATGTTCATAAGTCCAGATGGTGGTGCATCTATCTGGGTGAATTTTGGCACCCTCGAGAACCCGGACTGGCAAACCTCCATCAACTTTGTTCCCCGAACCATTGAAGTACAACCTCCCTATGGGATAGGCACGGGAAATGTTGATGGCGATGATCTGGTCGATTTGCTCTATCTGTACCAGACAGGCTTGATTCACTATGAATGGGACGAAACTGCTGAGGAATGGATATACCAGCGTACGCTGATGGAATTTGACCCGCCAGTCAATGCCATGGCCATCCGTGTGGCGGATCTCGATGGTGATGGCGATACAGACTGCATCCTCACCAACAGCAATCAGAACGAGTATTACAGCTATCAGCTTCTCGTAAATCAGGGTACCTATTTTCAAGAGTTGAGAACGTTACCTGCCTGGCAAGGAGAGGCGATCCCGGTTGATCTGGATGGTGATGAAGAACTTGACCTCGCCTTTGTCAACGGGTACGCGAAGGCGGTTGAGCCTTCACACTTTCAGTGGCATGATCCCACAATCTTCATTTCCGGGCTACCCGATGCGATTCACCATACCGCAGATGGTAGCATTCGTACCATCAATCGCCCCACATGGTACGAGGCGACTGGGTACCACTGGACCTACCGCACGGGGGAACTGACTGACATCGGATTCCAGACAACCTGGTGGGCAGGGTACATCCTCTCCGATGAGTACGGCACAGGAGGAACAACTCCTCGAACCGGGAGCATTTTCGACGATATGAACGGGGATGGGGTGCTGGACCTGCTGGTCATCACAAATCCCGGCGAAATGACAGCTTTTCGCAATGATGGCAGCGAAGATGAACCGTTCTATGTCCCGGATGAAACCCTGTTCCCGCTGAACCTCTTCAGCACGCCCTGGAACATCCAGGGGCATGATCTCGATGGGAACGGTTATGTGGATTACATGTTTTTCCGCGAGAACAACTGGATGATCTATATGGGCGGGGCCGAAGAAGATGGCAGCCGCTTCTGGGACCGTAACGACAACCTAGCTTCGACCATCCTCCAGTTGGGGACAGGAAATCGCGTTTTTGGCGATGTGGATGGTGATGGCGATGCAGACCTGATTTATACGGTGGGCAGCTTCAGCCAACTGCTGCTGAATGAGGAGCGGGATGGGGAAAGGGTCTTCGACCAGGAGCCAGGAGCTTTGCCAGAGGATGTTGGCTTTTACAGTGGAACCTATTGCTTTGACTTTGATAATGATGGAACCGAAGACATTGCGCAGGGGAAAAAGGTATACCTCTCTCGATTGCATGGGGATGCGGCGGAATCGGATCCCCTTCCATACCAGATCTACCTCGCCGTCGCGCCCAACCCCTTTAACAGCATGACACGTGTCACCCTCGCCATTCCGGTCCATGAAGAGGTACGTGCGGGGCTGTACAACATGCTCGGCCAGCAGGTGGCAAACCTGAACCAGGGTGTTTTGCCCGCCGGTGTTCACCACATCTCGATCAACGGTAGCAACTTTGCGAGTGGCGTGTATCTCCTGCGTCTCGAAGCTTACGGCCAAGTGCATCAACGTCGGCTTGTGCTCGTGAAGTAGGGTAGAGGATGGATGGTTCAGCGTTTCCTGACCCCGGCAGTTGGATGCCGGGGTTTACTCTGTTTGGCCATAGGCTGGTCATGGATGGGATAGAGAATGGGATTCGCAGGATTTGCTTTGTTGGCGCAGTGCAACGCTTTGTCATGGTTTTCAGGTACAAAAATAAGCCGCCAGAATAGGTAATCCCTTTCCTGGCGGCTTCCCCTGGCCTACCGACCGAAGACGGAGCCCTTGCTCACAATCCACGCTGGGGTTTAATCCCTCCCGCGCCGCTTCATGAGCATCGCCTTCATTGTGCGGTACCTCCGCGTTCGCCGAAGACGCTACTGCTGCGACTGGTTGGGCATGGTCATGAATCCGGAACGCTTTCGGTAATCAGGGTTGTTGTCTTCGCGCACCACCCGTCATGATACGTCGACATCGTCCAACCTTGGACACCCTGTCCTTCGTCCCGTTTCCGGGTCATGTGCCACAACTATTTCATCGGTTTCTTGTTGACCAATCTTTAGCCGGTCGGATAGCTTGAACTCCGCATGAACTCTAACTTTTAGGCCTATTCTTCAGGTTTATAGCAAGAATTTGGAGTGACCTGCAAGTATCCCTTTCTCGTTGCTGGAGAAATGCTGAAAGTGCTGCTTGAAGTTTGGGAGAGACACAACGAGAGATCGGGCTCTCTTTTGGGACGGGAAGAAGGTGCCTGGTAAACGGTCTCAGGGCGAGGATGGAGAATTCGTTACCGATTCGAAGGCGCAAACGAGTTTAAAAAGGCTGAGTCTCGAGTGTACCTGTCACCTGTTGGTGTGCCTGGTGGGAGCTGGTGACCGGTACACTCTGTCAGGAACGAGTGTGCCTGTTCATGTTCGTGGACTGTTGGATGTGGATGAGCCGAGAAGGGTGGGTTGTGTACCAGTCACCCTCGGTGGGCTGCCCGGGCTACGCTTGTATTGATCCAACCGTGGGTGGTGCGTATGTTTCCGCACGTTGACTACATACAAAGACAAGATTCCCCAACCTGAGTGGATCGATGAGCAAGAATGCTTTGGATACCTTGAAAGAACGTGGCCTTTTTAACCAGTGCACCGATGAAGAAGCCGTACGCGAGCACCTTGACCAGCCACGGACTATCTATTGCGGATTCGATCCGACCGCATCCTCAATGCAACTCGGCAACCTTGTCCCAACTTTTGCGTTGGCGCATCTGCAACGTGCCGGCCACAAGGTGATTGTGCTGATGGGCGGCGCGACAGGGATGATCGGCGATCCCTCGGGCAAGTCCGCGGAACGCAACTTCCTTACCGAAGAGGCGCTGCGCAGCAACCTCGAGACGATGAAAGAAGGTTTTTCCAAGTTCATCGACTTCGATGGTTCAATGGGCTACACCCCGGCGGTGATGGTTGATAATTACGACTGGACCTCGAAGATTAACATCATCGAGTGGCTGCGCACCATCGGCAAGCAGTTCACGGTCAACTACATGATGGCGAAGGAATCGGTCCGTGCAAGGCTGGAAGACCGTGACCAGGGCATCTCCTACACCGAGTTCACTTACATGATGGTGCAGGCGAACGATTTCGCTCACCTCTACGACGAGTATGGTTGCCGTTTCCAGGTAGGCGGCGGCGACCAGTGGGGCAACATTGTGTCGGGTGTCGACCTGATCCGCAGGCGTGGCGGCGAACCTTCCTACGGCCTCACCTTCCCGCTGGTGACCACCGCCTCCGGTCAGAAGCTTGGCAAGAGCGAGGGCGGGACCATCTACCTCGACACCGACAAGACCTCGATCTGGGACTTTTACCAGTACCTGGTCAGGGTGGATGACCGCGACGTCGTCGCTTTCCTCAAGTACTTCACCTTCCTCCCACTCGAGGAAATCGAGCAAGTGGCGAAGCAGCACGAGGAGAATCCGGGGGCACGGATTGGGCACAAACGGCTAGCCTGGGAGTTGACCACTTTGGTCCACGGGAAAGACCAAGCCGACCGAATGGCGAAGGGTGCGGAAGCGCTCTATGCGGGCCGTCTCGAGGAACTGGACGCCGACCTGATCCGTCAGGTGTTCTCTGGTGGTCCGGTCGCGTATGTTGCGGGAGATGCTTTGGCCGAGGGCATTCCTCTGGTCGATCTCACGGCCGATGCCGGCTTGCTGAAGAGCAAGGGTGAGGCGCGACGGATGCTGAAGCAGGGCGCGCTTTATGTCAACGACAAACGTGCCGAAGGGGAACGTGTTGTCGGCAAAGAGGATGTACTGCCCTCAGGTGTCATTGTCCTGCGCAAAGGCAAAAAGGACTACCTGCTGGTGCAGGTAAAGTAGATCAGCGTGGCCCGGGTCTGCGGCCCGGGTCTATCCTTTCTGTCCTTCCTCCCCGCGCCTCAGGGCGCGATGTAGGCCGGATTCTTGAATCCGGCGAGGTCATGGCGTTCGCCATGACATTCCTAATGATGCGGTGTCAGGGATAGAAAAGGGTTGCGTCAGGTCTGAGGACCTGACGCGTCTCGTTTGCCGGATTCAAGAATCCGGCCTACATGTTTCGCGTCCGAACGCGAAAAGGTCGATGGGCGTTGCCCATCCTCGCCGGGGTTGGGAAACCCCGGTCTAGACGGGACAGCCTCAAAGGGTTGCATCAGGTCCATAGACCTGATGCGTATCACTGCATGAATAAACCCGACTTGACGAGCAAGTCGGGCCACCCTTCCTGGGTCGGGCCACCCTTCCGAATCGATCCAAACGACCTACTGCATCAAGACCATTTTCTGCATTTGTGTCTGGTCGGCGACCTGGAGTTTGCAGAAATACATTCCGCTCGGCAGGTCGGTGCCGGAGAAGGCCACCGTGTGCTCCCCCGCCTTCATCGGACGATCCAGCAGCACCGCCACCTCACGTCCCAGCACATCGTAGACCGTCAGACGTACCGCCTGTCGGCTGCCCAACGCGAAGGAGATGCGTGTCGAGGGGTTGAACGGGTTGGGGTAGACCGGATCGAGCTTGAACTCGACCGGATGGACGGGTTCAGGGGCGCTGGTGGGGAGAACAATCATACCCTCATAGAACCCGGTTGAATCGACATGGAGCGGGTAGTTCCGCTGCAAGCCATCCCACGTACCTTCCTCTGTTCGTCTCGCCATGATGTCATACAATTCACCCGTGTGGACCTGGTGGAACACGATCTCATTGATGGCCCCCTCAACTTCATCCCCGGGCCAGGTATCCTTGATATAGCTGAAGAGCAAGAAGTTTTGGAAGAACCAATCATACCCACCCTGTTCGGTCATGCTGAGCCAGGTTTCGCTTTGGGCATCCCCCGGCTGAGGATCATCCCCGCCAAAGCCATTCGTTCGTGTCAGATTTACCGGTGCTGTCCAGCCGAGACCATTGTTTGTCGACATACTCAACCAGACATCATTGCAGGCATAGCCATTGGCCTCGTCCCCGGGGGTCTCGTGGTGATCGAGATCGCTGATCCCCAGGTAGGCGACCCAGAGAACCGCGAGGTTGTCGAAGGACTGGTGGACCGCGACCGGGTGGCTGACCGTATGTCCATCCGCATTGAGAAGCCCGGAAGCGTTGCTGACCCCATCGGCGACCTGGGTGTAAAGGTGGGTGTCGCTGTCCCAATGGAAGATACGGCTTTCGGGTGTGGTGGTGTTTTGCTCAACGAAGACGCTTGCGACGGTGAACAGCACATGGACGACATCGTTCGCGTCGATCAGAACGTGTGCATCGCTGACACAGCGCAGCGTGTCCGGATCCGTGGTCCCGTCACCCCCAATCCAGTTGGTGACATCGGTCGGCGAATCACTGTTCCAGGTGATACCGCCATCAAAACTCTCGAAGAGGAGGAGATCGTTGTTCACAGCGCGGATTTGATCACGGTCTCCTGTTTCCTCATCCCGGGCCACGAGCGCCGCGATAGCCAGATGAGTTCCATCGTCTGAGATGGCGATGTCGCTTGCTGTTTGACGGATGCCATCGGTAATGATGGGCGGGTCGTCAACATCGATCATCTCGAAAAAGGTCTGGCTCACAAAGGGGTTGTAGTACCACTTTGAGTAATAGAGGGTCATCGTCTCATCGTCCGGCTCAGCCAGACAGGTATAGATCGAATGGAGAGTGTCTTCAGCTCCTCCCTGGTAAACGGCATGAGGCGAGTTGAACGCACTGACCTCCTCACTGTACCCCCAGAACGCTTCAAAATCGTAGTCGGCATTTCCCCAATCCAGTGCGATGGACGGAGTGGGTGGGAGGGATAAAAAATCCGCTCGTCGATTCAGCATGTAGACTGAGTTTGTGCCGTTCAATGGTGGCAGGTTCACCCCACCCACGCTGAATGCTGTGGTGGGATCGACCGGAGTACGGTTCATCTCTAGGTCCCACACTCCTTCTGGGTACGTGATTGACCACTGTACCGCCCGTGGGAGCGAATCGGCACCTGTCTGCTCGAACCAGAGCAGCGACACCACTGCGGAGTCCTCATCCACTTCTTGGTATACAAGGTTATTCGGGGAGGAGATGGGCTGAGGTGTGTCCAGCCAGGTGTAGCCGACATGCAAGCTGTCACCAATCAACTCGGCTTGGGCGAGTCCAGCCAGGCAAGCCAAAGCCAGCAACGCTACAAGAATCTTACTTCCAGAATGATACCATGTTGAACACATAACCCCTCCGTTTTCCATTGCGGGATGGGATGTTGTTTTTTAGACAGCTCGATTGTATCGATGGCCTCGTGCAATCCAATGTATGGAACCGTCCACAGCCATCGTTGGATCATCAAAGGGTCACTTCATCAACACCATTTTCTGCATCCGAACTTGATCAGCCACCTGCAGTTTGCAGAAATACATCCCACTCGGCAGGTCGGCACCGGAGAAGGCCACCGTGTGCTCCCCCGCCATCATCGCACGGTCCAGCAGCACCGCCACCTCACGTCCCAGCACATCGTAGACCGTCAGGCGTACCGTCTGCCTGCTACCCAACGCAAAAGAGATGCGTGTCGAGGGGTTGAAGGGGTTGGGCGATGCGGGGTGTAGGACAAACTCGACAGGCTGTGCCATGCATGGCGGGACATCCGCCTCCCACTCCCACTCGTAATAGCCCGTCGAATCGATGTGAAGCGGGTAATTTTGAACCAGTTCAACACCGGGCCACTCCCAGGAACCCGTTCCCCATTGGTTCGTCAAAGCTTCATGAATGACGGCCAGGTTAGACCACTGCAGCACGATGTCGTTCATCGCACCAGTTGAATCCGAGCCAATCCCGGGCCAGCGGTCAACGAGATAGCTCAGATAAAGATTGTAGTCAGACGAGCGAAAGCAGAGGCTGTGATGGGATTCTGACTGGGCTTGTCCCGGGTTCATTGGTACATCCGGTGTCGTCCAGTTTGTTTGAGTCAGACGGATCGGTTGGGACCAATGGAGTAAGGTGCGATCCTCGGGCGAGAAGCCAACCGTCAGGTAGAGATCGGTAGAAGCGAACCCATTGGCTGTGTCAGCCGGAGCTTCCTCCGTACTGACCCGACGGAACACGAGATAGCCGATACCGGTGTCGTCGACATACTGGAAAGCGGGGGAATCAACCGAACAGCCTGTCTCATCCGGGCGTCCCTCAAGTTGAGATCCATCTGCCACGAGGACATAGGTTTCCGAGTGGTTGTCCCAATGGTAAATCATCCCCGCACCGGATACCGTCTCGCGATAGTAGTCCATCGGTGCGACGGTGAAAAAGACGTGGACATTATCATCCTCGTCGATATAGACCGTGGCATCACGCACGCAGCGTAGCGTATCCTGGTTCGCAGTGGTGCTATCCGGCAACAACATGTCGTCCGGTTCGATCCAATTGGTGATGTTGGTCGGATTGTCCCAGTTCCATGTCACTCCGGAATCCCAGGATTCATAGAGATAGAGGTCGTTATTAGATCGTAGCAGCCCGGTTCGTTCGCCGGTTTCCTCATCACGTGCCCTCAGCATCGCAATCGCGACATGGTCCCCGTCCTGCGATACCGCCACACTCGAAGAGGGGATGCGTGTATCCTCGCTGATTAAATGAGGCGTTTCCGGAAGGATGATATCGTTAATCGTATCATCCGCCCAGCGCAAATACCATGTCTGCTGAGTTTCAAGCGAATCATCGCTGAACGTGGTCTGGACGGTGTGAAGGAAGCCATCCGCACCCATCACTCCCTGTGGTTCTCCCAGGTCGCGGTCACCAAGGGTTTCGTTTGGGAAAGGGAAAAGATCGTAAAAGCCTGGAACGAACACACTCTCCCGCCCAATCCAGGTCATGAAACCGCTCTCGTCACCTTCATAATCCGAAACAAGCATGAGCAGCGATTGCGCAAAACCGGCTCGTCCGATTAACCTACCACCGAGAACGGGACTATTACTGTTAAGGCTTAGATAGTCGGGGTTGTGATACCATTCTTCGTCATACCAGTCAATCTCGATTCGATGCAGCATCGCTTCAGGATTGCTAGACGCATCCTGTTGTCTGAACCAAAGGAGGTCGAAGATGTCGTCAGCATGTTGGTCCCCGGGGTAGAACATCAGCGACTGGGGGTTTGAGAAAGGTTGTGGATGGTCCAGCCAGGTCTGGCCGATGTGCAGAGTGTCCCCGAGGATGTCGGCAGAAGAGTTTGCTGGGATTAAAAATAAGAGAGCGAGGAGCAGGAGCACAGCGTGCTTCGCAAGGCGGTTCATTAAGGCCCCCAGGATGGTCATAGCGGGAATGCATCATTCACATACAATATAGATTCGGTATGCTGTCGCGACAAGGCGATCTACGTGAGTTCGCAAGGTGTTGTAAAGACAGAAGGAGCGGGTCCGGGGGGTGCTCGGGCGGCTCGAATGAGCCTTGACTGCCCGGGGACCCTCGCCTATTTTTGACCTTCGTCTTCGAAAGGTAGCGGTCCACCGGGAATCCTCAGTTGAGATGGTTGATTGCCCGGTACGAGGGCCATCTGACAATCGGATGTTGAAACCGGTGGCCTCAGGTGGCGGATAACAACCTGATGCGTTACCTTTAGCGTGATTCTGCTTTCCGGTCGGATGGGTACCGGCCAAGGGGGAGAGAGGTTTTTGCAGGAGCTGCGTGGGCACACATTCCCTGCGAACCATCTCTGGAAAGCTGTTGCTAACGGGGACTGGGACGAAGCGTGACGCTTCTCACACTGCTCGAGTCACGTGAAGGGAAAACGCATGCGGATTACTGAGATCAACATCAATTTGCGCGATGAGGACAAGCTCAAAGCCTTCGTGAACATCACGTTCGATGATGTATTTGTCGTACGCGGGCTGAAGGTGATTGAGGGTGGACAAGGGCTGTTTGTTTGTATGCCCTCTCGCAAGCTGCCGGATGGGACCTACAAGGACATCGCCCATCCGATTGACAATGAGTTCCGAAGCGAGATCGAGAACCGGATTCTCGACGTCTATGCAACGTTGCGTGACCAGGAAGTAACTGGGATGCACCGTGTCGTGGACTTCGAGTAGAGTATCCGGGGTGTCGAACGGCTGTTCCATTGATGCCTGAGAGACGATTCGATCAGTGGGCATAGGTGCCACTGGGGTGTCGCCAAGTGGCTAAGGCAGCGGTTTTTGGGGCCGCCATTCGCAGGTTCGAATCCTGCCACCCCAGCCAAGGAGAAAAGTTGATGATCCCGGGGCTAAGCCACCAGATCAAGATTTTCACCGGGAGCGCCCACCCAGAACTGGCCAAAGGGATTGCCCAGTACATTGGCATTCCGCTTGGACAGGCGGAGGTGGGCCGTTTCTCGGACGGTGAGATTTCGGTCAAATTGCATGAGAACATCCGTGGTTGGGATGTTTTTATTGTGCAACCGACCTTTCCCCCGGGGGATAATCTGCTCGAGCTGTTGATTCTGCTCGATGCATGTCGTCGCGCGTCCGCCCGCAGGATCACGGCGGTCATTCCCTATTTCGGGTATGCTCGTCAGGATCGTAAGGACGAGTCGCGTGTCCCGATCACCGCGAAGCTGGCGGCGAACCTGATCACAGCAGCTGGTGCGGACCGTGTCCTGACCATGGACCTGCACAGCGCGCAGATCCAGGGCTTCTTCGATATTCCGATGGACCACTTGTACGGGTCTGCGGTGATGGTTCCCTGGTTTCAGGAGAACCCGATCGAGGACCTGGTCGTGGTTTCGCCAGATGTCGGTGGAATCAAGCTGGCACGTGCCTATGCCAACCGCATGCACGCGGACTTGGCGATTGTTGACAAGAGGCGTGTGAGGGCGAATGTGGCCGAGGCGATGAATGTGCTCGGCAATGTTGACGGCAGGAATGTGCTGCTGGTTGACGATATGGTGGATACGGCTGGAACGCTCTGCGAGGCGGCAAGAACCCTCTCGGAGCATGGAGCAAAGCATATATTCGCCGCCACGGTCCACCCGATGTTGTCGGGTCCCGCCGTTGAGCGGTTGTCGAAAAGTCCGATAGAACGGATTTCCGTTCTGGATACCATCCCCGAACGTGAAGAGCAGAAGAACCTGCCCTTCGTACACCGTCTCGGGGTCCACGAGGTCTTTGCTGAGGCGATTCTGCGGATTTACCGCGAAGAATCGATCAGCAGCCTGTTCGTCTAAGAGGTAGAAGAAGGTGGCTGAAAACGAAATCCTGACCCTGAACGCCGTTCGCCGCGAAGGTACTGGCAAGACTGCGGCGAAGCAGATGCGCAACGAAGGGATTATCCCGGGCGTCTTTTATTACGCCGGGAAAGAAGCGATCCATCTGCAGTTCAATCTGCATGAAGTCGACATGCTTCTCCGGAAGCGCCCAACCCTGCTGAATCTTGTCTGGGGCAAAGGCGAGGACGAGAACATTGAGTGCATGATCCGTGAGGTTCAGCGTCATCCGGTGACTCATAACCCGGTGCACCTTGACTTGATCGGATTCACCCGTGGTGTCAAGATCAATACGACGGTTCATATCGAGCTGATGGGAACCCCGCTTGGTGTCAAGGACCAGGGTGGTATTCTCCAGCAGGCGATGGGTACGGTGGATATTATCTGCCTCCCGCGTAACCTGCCGAAGTCGATTGAGATCGATGTTTCCGGTATGGAGCTGGGTGACACGATTCACCTGAAAGATATCGTCCGCGAAGGAATTGAGTGGGACGATAACGTCGAACGCACCGTCTGCACCGTCGTCATGCCGCGCCTCGTTGTCGAGGAAGAGGAAGAAGACGAAGAGGGCGAAGAAGGTGAAGAAGGCGCTGAGGGTGAAGAAGGCGCCGAAGGTGAAGGCGGCGAGTCCGAGGGCGGCGAGGAGTAAGCCATGGGCCGGAGACTCGTGGTTGGGCTTGGCAATCCCGGGCCTGAATACGAATCCACATGGCACAACCTCGGTTTTCATACGGTTCGTCAACTCGCGACGAAGCTGAAGGTCTCGCTTCGGACGAGTGGGGATGCGTTGGTTGGTCGTGGCCGCTATGCCGGTCACGACATCTTTCTCATGCTTCCGCAGTCCTACATGAACCTCAGTGGCAAGCCGGTTTCTAAACTGGCTCGCGGTGAGGGGATTGATGCGGACGAGATCCTTGTGATCCTTGATGATCATGACTTGCCACGTGGCATGCTCAGGATGCGCACCGGCGGCGGCGATGGTGGTCACCGTGGGCTGCGCTCAATCCAGAATGAGCTGGGCGGCCAACAGGTGGGTCGTCTGCGTATCGGCATTCGGGACGAGGAGCTGGATCCCGAAGCGGGGGGGTATGAAGACCTCGCGGATCGAGTCCTTGATACCTTGGACGAAAACGACGTAAAACATCTCGAGGCGATGGCTACCGCCGCGGCGCGTGCCTCGCTCGATTGGATCAGTGTGGGACCGGTTGGCGCGATGAATCGTCACAATGGTCTCCGGATTGCCCCTCCGGGGTAGCGGAAGGGGTCACGAAGACAAACAGATCGTATCGACCCAAGGGGGGCGTCGCACGAGCGGCGAATCGGATGCGGTCTCTTCGTGTTTAGTGGGAGATGCCGACAGGAGGTCGGCTAACACAAGGGGTGCAGCGTAATGAACGGCTCAGTCTGGTTGCTGCCTGTGCTGGGAGTCGTCGGTCTGCTATTCGCTCTCTGGAAGTCGAATTGGGTGAACAAGCAGGATGCCGGCAATGATTACATGCGCGAGATCGGCGGCCACATCCGCGAAGGCGCAATGGCGTTCCTCGGACGTGAGTATCGTGTCCTCGCCATTTTCGTGGCGGTTGTGGCGGTTCTCCTGTTCTTCGCGAACATGAACAGTACGGAAAGCTCACCGTTGATCGCGGTTTCCTTCGTGATCGGCGCTCTGGCGAGCGGTCTTGCCGGCTACTTCGGCATGCGTGTCGCCACTCAGGCCAATATTCGCACCGCCAGCGCGGCGCGTACAGGTCTGAACAAGGCGCTTGCGGTGGCCTTCTCCGGTGGTACGGTGATGGGAATGAACGTGGTTGGCCTGGGTGTTCTGGGCATCAGCCTCCTCTTCATCATCTATGTCAAAATGGGTGTGGGTGGTCTCGACAGTCAGTCGTCGCTGAGCTTGACCCTGCAGGTGCTGTCCGGCTTCTCGATGGGTGCCTCCTCGATCGCGCTGTTCGCGCGTGTCGGCGGTGGTATCTATACGAAGGCGGCGGACGTTGGCGCGGACCTGGTTGGTAAGGTTGAAGCTGGCATCCCAGAGGATGATCCGCGTAACCCGGCCACCATCGCAGACAACGTCGGCGATAACGTCGGCGATGTCGCCGGCATGGGTGCGGACCTGTTCGAGTCCTTCGTCGGCTCGATCATTTCTGCGATGGTCATCGCTGCGGCCTGGTGGGGTTTTGCTGGTGCTCACCAGACCATGAACCTCGTCTACCTGCCGCTCGTCCTTGCTGGTCTCGGGATTATTGTCAGCATCATCGGTACCTTCTTCGTGCGTACGAAAGAAGGCGGCAACCCGCAGGTGGCGCTCAACATCGGCACCTTCGGTGCTGCTGGCCTGATGATTATTGTCAGCTACTTTGTCATCATGCGCATGGTACCGGGTACGATCACCCTCGGTGGTGGCATTGAGATTACCGGCATGGGCATTTTCATCGCGACCATCGTCGGCTTGTTGGCTGGTCTCGCGATCGGCCTGCTGACCGAGCACTACACCGCCAAGGACAAGGGCCCGGTGCTCAAGATTGCGGAACAGTCCCTGACTGGTTCGGCAACCAACATCATCGGGGGTCTGGCGACCGGTATGTTCTCGACCGCCTTCCCGTTGATCACCCTCGCAATTGCCATCGTCCTTGCCTACCAGTTCGCGAACCTCTACGGGATCGCGATTGCCGCACTCGGTATGCTGTCGACCACGGGCATTCAGCTCGCGGTGGATGCGTACGGTCCGGTTGCGGACAACGCTGGTGGTATTGCTGAGATGGCGGAGCTGGATCCGGAAGTTCGCGAACGTACCGACAACCTCGATGCCGTTGGCAACACCACCGCCGCGGTTGGTAAGGGCTTCGCGATTGGTTCGGCCGCCCTGACCGCCCTGGCCTTGTTCAGCGCGTTTGTGACGGTTGTCCAGCACAAGACCGGTACCTTTGTCATCGACATCCTCGATCCGAAGGTGATGGCCGGTATGTTCATCGGTGGTATGCTGCCGTTCCTCTTCAGTAGCTATGCCATGTCCGCCGTCGGTTCGGCCGCCAAGGACATGATCGAAGAAGTGCGTCGCCAGTTCGCGGACATCCCCGAGCTGAAGGCTGCCCTCGCGATCATGAAGGTGAAGCCGGAACGCAGCGACTGGAACGAAGAAGATCACAAGGTGATTGATGCGAGCCGTGGCAAGGCCGAGTATGCCAAGTGCGTCGATATTTCGACCGCCGCCGCGATCAAGCAGATGATCACCCCGGGTATGATCGCTGTCATCACCCCGCCGCTGATCGGCTTCCTCTTCGGCGCCCAGATGTTGGGTGGCGTGCTGGCCGGTGTGACCGTGGCCGGTGTCCTGATGGCTATCTTCATGGCGAATGCCGGTGGTGCCTGGGACAATGCGAAGAAGCAGATCGAAGGTGGCTTCACCGACAGCCATGGCGTGACCCATTCAAAGGGTTCGGAAGCGCACAAGGCCGCCGTCGTTGGTGATACGGTTGGTGATCCCTTCAAGGATACCGCCGGTCCTTCCCTGAACATCCTCATCAAGCTGATGTCCGTCGTCAGCCTGGTGATCGCCCCGCTGCTGACCCTCGGTGGTTTGTTCAACCTCTAAGCTTCACAGCAGGCACTTGATGTACAACCGCCCTCCCGGATTCCGGGAGGGCGGTTTTTTGCTTGTAACTGTATCTGACAGTTTATGAACCAATGCAGAATCGCATACTTCTCATCTGTAACCGATAATTATATTGGGAGATCAGTATCGAAAACCGATGTCTCTGGAGCGGAATAGGCGGGAATTCACGTAACAAACATTCACATGTTTGAGACTAAGCTATTCAGTTGAAAAAAATTTATTATACATTAATCTGGTGGGGTAAGAGTTCTCTTAGCCAGCTGTAAATCGCCCGATTACCCGGAAACCAGATCGAGGGCAGAATTTCATCCATAACTGGGGGGGCAACGATGAAACGTATTCTGCGTTCACGTGATATCGGCCTGTATCAGCGGGCTTTCTCCATTTCAGCCTTTTCTCTTGGGTTTATTTTTTTTATGTGTGTTTCAATCAGCCAAGCACAAATCGTACCGAAAAGTCAAGATAAAGTGGGAAAGGTTGGGCAGACGTCAGGATTTATCCAGGGATTGATTGCTGAAGCTGTGGGAGATTCAGCCAAGCTAGAAAAGCAAATAGTGAGAAAACTTGCTGAAGAAGCGGGTATCTATGAGGAGATGGAGGGTGAACACAAGAATGAGATAAGCCAGCTAAGCAGCGAGAATGAATCATTGCGTGAGCAAATAAAGGATGAGGAAGTCAAACGGGCACTAGACAAATATTTGTATTTTTCACTTGGGACAAGTGTTGATCTTTCAGGCAATGACGACCAGACTGACTTTGATCTGAACAATGATTTCTATTATATGAATGTGAGATTTAACCTCGAAAAAGCGCTAAAGGTTGAATTGAAATATGCTTCTCCAATTGGATTTATTCTGTTTCCTGTCGACAAAATGGTAAGTCTATATCACAGGTTTACGGGGTATGAGGAGAGTCTTGAACGGGGTTGGGATGGAGAGAGTGTTGATACTGCCAGGCTAACGGTTGAATTATCCGTCGTTCAAAATAAATCCTATTTGAGCGACGCAAACCGAGATGTATATGAGCCAGACAGTAAGTTCTCTAATGTTCGTGAGTTTATATATGATATTAACATTGAAAATTTCATGATGGATATGTATATCTTTAAAGAACAAAATGAATCCTATCCAATATTTGAATATGGTGTACGAAGTATAACGTATGAAACTGAAACAAAAATAAATGAACTTAGTACGAATGCCACAGTCGTTGATACGACAGTAAATAAGAAGTATCGATCAAATCAGTATTTTGGTGGGGCTGGATACAGATTCAGAAAAAAGGATACTGGATATGCAGTCCAGTTGGATTTGATCGGTTTTGCCGGTTGGGATACAGAGCAGGAGAAACTGGATGCGGGCTACGGTGGTTTTATATATGGTCTCCACATTCATGCAGAAGCACGCGAATTTTATGTCCTTGGGCTCTGCTTTGGGGTTGATATCCGCTATACCGCTCCACAAGTCGGCATCGTTCCATCCACTGTGGACTACCGTCTAGACCGGACGATTAATATTTCCAGACTTGAATACTCGATCTACGCGGCGAAGCAGATTACGTTTTCATCCCTCTTCGGTGTCTTGCGCGGCGGTACCGGTTCCTGAGGTGGAAGGTGGCCTGAGACTTTAGTCCCGGGTTTCATACGGTAGAAGAGTCAGTTTGAGTAGAACGGGGTGGCCCGGCCAGTCCCTTGGCCGGGGTACATCCTCGGGCGTTGTTCGAGAGTGGGTGTGCTGAAATGCACGCTCGAGTGACGGAGCTCGCCTTCTCCAAGGTTATGGCGAGTAGAAACCCCAGCCGTTCTACTCCTTCGGCCCTCGGGCGAGGCGGAAGCCGACGTATTCTTCGCGGCGTTCGGGGTGATGCTTCAGGCGTGCGGCGGGACGGCATTTCCAGGCGCTGCTGGTGTAGGAGCCGCCACGGATGACACGGTAGCCATCTCGGTTGCTGCGGTCGAAACGGGCCGCTGAGGTCAGGGGCGCATCCTCGTAGTTCTTGTACCATGAATCGACACAGTATTCGAAGACATTCCCCAGCATGTCGTACAGGCCCCAGTCGTTCGGTTCGCGTGTGCCAACCTGGTGGGTTTCCTTGTCGCTGTTCTCCTTGAACCAGCAGAAGAAGTCGAGCCCGACGGAATCGTCGCCGAAGGGGAATTGGGTCGCTTTACCGCAACGGGCTGCATACTCCCATTCCGCCTCGGTCGGGAGACGGTAAAAATGGTCGGGGTCTTTCAGGTTCATCGCGACGATAAACCGTTTGATCTCGCGCAGGGTGACCTTTTCCACCGGCCGATCATCCCCCTCGAATTTCGATGGGTTCTCGTCCAACAATTCCATCCACATCCGCTGGGTCACTTCGGTGGTCATCAGTTCGAAGGGTTCGACGTTCACCTTGCGCAGGGGACGTTCCTCCTTGTCCCCACGTTCCGAACCCATCGTGAAGATGCCGCCTTCGATCCGCGCGAACATCATGCCGGGGAGCGGCCCCTCGACAAACATCTCCGGCAGGACCGGTTCGGAAATCTTGTTGACCAGTTGGACGACCACCTCTGCGAGGGCAGGCTCGAAGTCGATGGCGAGCGGGCTGATGTTCGAGACTTTAGCCGACTCGATTACCTCATCGGTCGCTGTCTTCACCAGCATCAGGTTCAGGTCGTAATTGGCAGCAGTCTGGGAGACACGGGTTACAAGGATGTACTCGACCCCGACCAGACGGCCTACTTCGCCACCGATCTGCGGGTTGCCGAAACCGCGACGAGGTAGCGACAGGCCACGGTTGCTCAGCGCCCGTTCGATGACCCCTTCGGGCAAGGGGACAATCACTCCGCTAAGCTTCAGATTGGCCCGCAGCATGCTGGTGAAAGGATCGTTGTATCGATCCGCCAGTTCCGATGCATCGACCGAAAGCACCCCTACTTCGAGCGAGTCTCCCGCAGCGATCAACCAGTCGCTCTCCCCAGCGTGCGTGGTGATAGTGGTCAGCAACAGGATCAGGACGGCGAGGATCGTGGTCAGGCGTTGCATGTGCGGGATTCCTTGTAGGGTGATGTTGAAACAACCTAGCACCGAGACCCGTATGGTCCTGTGATAAATCTCACAGAAATACAGATTAGGCTGATCAGGACGGTTGCGCTGTAAGTTCATGTCTAACGCACCATTCGCGCTGTTAGCGCGATCCACCGTCAGACTTGGGGGTCTGACGGAACAGGTTTTTTTGTGGCTTGGCTGCCCCGCCACCAAAGCGTGCGTATCAGCACTGCACACTCTTGGTAAGGCAACTCTCCGTCAGGTATCTGCTGTGTAGGAGAGTTGATGGGACAGAACGGGGGGTGCTCCTGGTCAGGGGATCCCCGACGCCCACGGGTTCGCTTCGCGAACGAGCCGATTGGCATCGGCTTGTGGGCTGGGGATGACAGCATACGAGTTGTGTCAGATCCTCAGATCTGACACCATTCGCGCCTGTGGCGCGATCCTCTGTCAGGTCACCACTTTGCTAGGGACCTGACAGAACGATGAGGGGATACTCACCGTCGGTCTCCGCTCGGGAGGCCGGATCCTTCCAACCCTTGCGGATTGGCAGCAAATCAACCCATCTTTGGCTTCCTTGCGGGGATAGACCCCGCCGACATAAAAACCTGCCCCCGTCATCGGGTTCGGGGGCCACCCAGTCCGGAGGTTTTGCATGACCCGCCAGTACGAGATGATGGTCATTCTCGATCCTGCGCAGGGCGATGAAGTCCTCGCCAAGCAGATCGAGAAGATCGAAGAGATGATCACCAGCAGTGAAGGTGGTGAGATTCTCAACACCGACAAATGGGGCAAGAAGCGCCTCGCCTACGAGATCGACAGCAAGCAATTCGGCTACTACATCGTCTTTGAGTACAAGGCCCTCAGTTCGCTGCAGGCCGAGCTCGACCGTATGCTGCGTCTCGACTCCAATGTTGTCCGCCACATGATCCTCCACATTCCGGAGCGTGTCCTCAAGCTGAAAGAGCGTGAGGAAGATCTGAAGGCCAGCCTCGAGCTGCGTCGCAAGAAGATCGCCGAACAGTCCGATGACAACGTTGTTGTCGATATGCTCGGGAAGGAAGCGGTCGCGGCTGCGGAAGGTGATGATTCGGCTGAGGCTGAAGCGGAGAAGAAGGACGAAGCGCCTGCCGAAGCAGAGGCCAAGCCGGAAGAGAAGGCTGATGAGAAAGCCGACGAGAAGGCGGACGCCAAGGAAGAGGCCAAGGCCGAGGACAAGGACTAATCAGGCACTGGCCTGTTTGTCAGGAGGAATTTCCCCATGATGTCGATTCGTAAAAAAGTAGACCGGTTCCACGAGAACGGTATCCTCTATATCGATTACAAGGATGTGAAGCTGCTGTCGCGTTTCATCACCGAACAGGGCAAGATCATCCCCCGTCGCATCAGCGGCACCTGCGCGAAGAACCAGCGCATGCTGGAAGATGCGATCAAGCGGGCCCGTTTCATGGCCCTGCTGCCGTACGTCGCGGACACCCCGCGGTAACTGAAGGGTTCGGGCGTCACGGCCTGACCATTCCTGGGGAGGGGATTGAAAAACGATCCGGCCTCCTCTAACACCACGGCACATGCCGGGTGGACACGAAAACGTCAGAAAGGTAGTGTGAAGAGATGAAAGTTATTCTGCGTCAATCTCATGAAAACCTCGGTCGTCCGGGGGATGAAGTTGAAGTGAAGCCGGGTTATGCCCGTAACTTCCTCGTGCCCCAGGGCATCGCCTATCCTCTGAACCGCTTCTACAAGAAGATGTTCGAGTCGGAACGGGATGCATTGCTGAAGGCCGATGCTGCCGCTCGTGTCGAGGCGGAAGCAGTCGCCGGTAAAGGCGATGGTGTCGAGGTCGAGTTCGAGGTCAAGATCGGCGACCGTGGCAAGATGTTTGGTGCCATCACCAGCGCCAACATCGCGGAAGCCTTGGCTGAGAAGGGTATCGAGGTCGACCGTCGCAAGATCGCCCTCCCCTCACCGCTCAACACCACCGGCGAGCACAACGTGGTCGTCAAACCTCACGGCGATGTGGTCTTCAACGTCAAGGTCACCCTGACCGGTATCGAGGCCAAGGGCCAGCTGCGTGACCTCTCCATTCGTGAGTTGGTGGACGGCGAGACCGGCGAGATCATGACCGAAGAGGCCATCGAAGAAGCCGCCGAAAATGTCGGTGTCGAGGTGGTCGAGATGGTCGAAGCTACAGAAGGCGACGACGCAGCCGAAGGCGAAGATGCCAAGCCTGCGGATGCCGAAACCGAAGCCCCGGCCGAAGAAGCAGCCGAGGACAAGGCGAAGGAAGAGGACGAAAAGGCGGAGTAATCGCCTTGTCGATAGAGCTGTACCGGAACGGCCCCATTCTCGAAAGGATGGGGCCGTTCTCTATTCCTGTGAGAAGTTCGCGGGCTACCTCAAGCGAACACTGACTGCATAAAGGGTGTAGGGTTCCAGGTAACTGGCACCAAAGTCGCCGTACCAGTCCTGTTCGCCTTCAATCACATCGAACTGGATAGCCAGCGGGAAATCGGGAGCGATCCATTCGAGAGGGAGACGGATTCCACCACCCCAGGTCTGCTGGTCAAGCTGGTCGTAGGAGTAGAGATTTGGATCAATATTCTCGACGAAGCGACCAAAACGAACCGTCAGGAAATCATGGAGAGTCACCTCCGTCCCGTACTTGTACCCGCTTCGTTCCGAGGCCTCATAAACCGTCTGCAATTCGGAATAGAGACCCACTTCCAGATTGAGCTCATCCACTCTCATGACAATCCCTGGACCGGCACGCAGCAGCAAGGGCATTTGGTCGCCATTATGCGGGTCGTCATAGATGATTTTCGGCTCGTTCAGGTTGATGGCGGTCGCACCGAGGTGAATGTTGCCATGCACGAACCCGACACGATAGGGAATGCGATGCAGGGCGGATAGGGTAACCGTTACCGCATCTCCTACGATTTCTTTTTTCTCCTGTCCCGCACCCCGACCCGTCAAATGATTTGCCCGGTAGCCGAAGGCAGCACCGAAGCTGGTACGTTTATCCCATAACCCGGCCAGGCTGACTGACGCCAACTCTTCGTAGTCATGGGATGTGCCCAGATAGGCCCCCGTCTCATCAGTGATGGTGTTCTCGCCAAAGTCCGTCCAGTTGTACGCGGCACCGAACGCGATCTTGCCAAACGTCCTGCTTTCGAGGGGGAGCCACGCGAAGTAGCTCTCGGTGGGCCGGATTTGCCCACCCCACTTGATCCCGTAGGGCTGAGAATGAGAATACGAGACGCCGGCGGTTGACACAAAGCCAAGCTGGGCAGGGTGAGTCGCCATTAACAGCGGATCGTCCGCGAGCGAGACGGAGAGTTTTCCAAGGGCCTGGGCACGTGGGCTGGGTAGACGGGTCATGGTGAATAAAGTGCCGGTGCTCCCATCCCATCGTGCAAAGGTAGAGGATGCTGGCATCAGGAGAAGGAGAAGGATGCATTGACACAGCCATAATTTCTTCATTGGAACCCCAGTGTAGTCTCATCAAGGCTAGATAGGTCCAAGCGATTCATTTGCATAATATACGTGCTGTTTATAGGAATGTGCCCGATCGGGAGCCCGATACACGGAAAGAGGATGACAGTCTTCCGGCAACAGGCGGACGAACGCTCCCTCTGTGCCCGATGAGCTTGATCCAGCTCATCCCATTTGAACCAGCCAGCCGCTACCTTACACTTGTGGATTAAAATGATGGCAGCTCGACCAACTTCTGCCTGCCATCCAAAAAGACTGAGACCGGAGGAACCATGGGGCGGATCAAGCTCCTGCTGTTTGCACTGCTGACAATTGCCTTCTCATCTCAAACCCTCTTTGCCCAGGGTTTGATCCTGAGCGAGTTGTGCGATCCCCGTCAGAATTATCTCGAGGACCGCTTCATTGAGATTTGCAACACTTCGTCCGAAGCAATCGAGCTTGATGGCTGGTCCCTCGAAGCGGTGGGGAATACGGATGTAATCTTCACCTGGTCGCTTTCGGGCACTATTGAGCCGGGTGAGGCACTGGTCGCGGGAGATGCGTCAACCGTCATCGAGTTCCAGGTGGATTTTCCGGCGGAAGCCTGGTCGGAGAGCAATGGTACTTGGAATGGCAAGGTGGGGGACGGGGCCCGTCTGATCGACCCGGATGATAACGTGATCGACGAGGTCGTCGCGCCCGGCACCCTCTTCGAGAACGATGACATGGTGCGCAATCCGGACATTCTCAGCCCCAGTCCGAGTTATGTCGAGTCCGAGTGGTCGGACACCCCCGCGGAACTACCGACCGATGGCACACCGGGGGAACATGAGTTCGAGGGTGTTGTGGTCAATCCGCAGATTGGTGAGGTTACCCTCAACCCAGCTCGTCCCATTATGGACGAACCGTTCACCCTCTCAGCGATGGTTACCGATTCCGAATCGACCATTTCCCTGGTCCGTCTCAACTGGTGGCACCTCGGCGGTTCCGTGAACACCGTGGCGATGGAATCGGATGGAGAGTCAACCTACACGACGGTCACTCCGGTTCCGTTGGATGAGGGGGGCAACCTTTTCTACTTCACCATCACCGCCTACAACGAGCTGGGAGACAGTACGGTCTCGGATGAGGAAAGCATCCAGATTGCGACCCCCCACCCCATTTCAAACATCCAGGGGATAGGGGACGAGACGCCGGTTGCTGGATTTGATGTCGTAACCACAGGCATCGTCACAGCCATCTACTGGAACCATGTTACCATTCAGGAAAGCAATGAACCGAGAGATGGGATCTGGTTGCACACACCCGATCACGACCTCGCTGTTGGTGATTCGCTGCGTGTCCAGGGCTATGCAGGTGAAGTGGCGGATTGGTTCTCCAGTACCACCATGCTCAGCGATGTAATCGTCCACGACAACCAGCCTGCAACAACTGAGATCGGAATTCCTGAACTGACGGTCAGCGAAGCGGATGTCGAGGGGTATGAAGGCAATGTGGTCACCCTGAGTGAAGTCATGAGTCAGAGCTCCGAGATCGGGGATCACGGCGAATGGCTGGTTTCCGACGAGACGGGGTCGATGGAGATCGGTGGGGATGCAGTTCCCTATGCGCCGATTCCCGGTACCCTCTATCAGGTCACCGGTGCGGTGCGAGATGGCGACAACGGGATGGTGGTGGAACCACGGGTTGCCATCGACATCGTCTGGCTATCCGACCCGACCCCCGCGAGCATCATCTCCGTGCACCCGCAGGGGGCCACCCAGTTGATGGTGACCTTTTCGGAAAACCTCGATGAAACCACAGCTGAGATTAGCAGCAACTACACTGTTGATGGTGTGGAAGCCACCGGGAGTACGATTCAAGCTGGTCGTCGTGCAGTCCTGCTGGATGTGGAACAACTGGAGCAGGGCGAACACGAACTCGTTGTCAATGGCGTAGAAGACGAGTATGGCAATGCGACTGTCGACGAGAGCTACACCTTCTTCTTCACCGTCGGTGACTGGCCGGATGGTTACTACGACGATGCGATGGGGTTGAACGGCGAAGAGCTGCGTGTCGCGTTACATGACATTATCGACGACCACGATGTCCAGACCTACAGCGAAGTGTGGGATGCCTACTACACCTCGGATGTCCGTCCCGATGGCTATGTCTGGGACATTTATTCCGACACCCCCGGCGAAACGCCTCCCTATCTCTACACGTTGGGAGATGATCAGGGCGGGACAGGTGCTGGCGAGGGGACGGGCTATACCCGTGAACACATCTGGCCGAAGAGCTGGTATGGCGGCGAGGTGACGCCGATGTACACCGATGTTTTCGTCCTCTATCCCTGCGATGGTTATGTCAACGGCCAGCGTGGCAACCTGCCCTATGGAGAGGTGGATGAACCCACCTGGACCTCGTTGAATGGCAGCAGGAAGGGGCCAAACAGCACACCCGGATACAGCGGCAATGTCTTCGAACCAATTGACGAGTACAAGGGTGACCTCGCTCGCGCCTACTTCTACTTCATGGCTCGCTATTACAGCGAGGATGATGGATGGCCCGGCAGCCCGATGGTCGATGGTGCCAACCTCGAACCATGGGCCGAAGAGATGATGCTGGCCTGGCACACGGAAGATCCAGTCAGCCAGAAAGAGGTGGTTCGGAATAACGCGATCTTCGACATTCAGGAGAACCGCAATCCATTCGTCGACCACCCGGAGTGGGTGATGGCGATGCTTCGTCCGACGAGTGTAGGTGATCAGTTTGTCGCCCTGCCGGAAGAATGGCGTGTCGCCAGCATTTACCCGAACCCGTTTAATCCAAGCACGACGATCCAGTTGAATTTGCCAGCTTCGGCGGATTTGAGCTTGGTCGTCTACAACATCAATGGTCGCCAGGTGGCGTCGCTTGCCGATGGTCCGTTCGCTGCCGGACAGCACAGCATTGTCTTTCACGCGAACGGTCTGGCGAACGGCATCTACTTTGTCCGTGCGCTGGTCCCGGGCAAGATGGACCAGGTGAAAAAGGTATTGCTCGTCAAGTAGAAGGCCATTGGGGCAAGAACCTTCCGTTAGCAAACAGTGAATTTAGTCGGGTAAACTGGCGCACGAACGCAGTGCGCCAGTTTACTTTTATCAAGCCAGGCAAAAGCGTCACCCTTGAGCAGACTGCCTGAAGCGGGCAACCGGTGATTCTCGCAGAACCTCCCTCCTGAGTATGTCATCCAACAGAGTGGCTCGTCAGCTATAGTGTTTCTTTAAAAGCGGAAGGCAAATCAGGGACAAACTACACCTCCAACGGTTACCTTTCGAGACAAGGGCATCAGGATGGTTCTACAGATTCCCAGTCTGTGGTCGGGAGGCTGAAAGCCTTTCGATACGACCCATTCTGTGATGTATCCACCACGTACCGTATGATCACAAACCGTGGGGGAGTTTTGGACAGTTTCCACTCACATCAAAGCACTCTTGCAACTCGGGCTGGAGTAGTCCAATTCCTTCGAGTGATAGCCTTCCTGCTTCTTCCTTTACTCCTTGTCAGCACCACCAAGGGCGCAGATCGGCAACTCCGGGTCGGGATCTATGACAATGCTCCTAAAATTTTCCTCGATGGAGATGACAAAGCTGCCGGAATTTACGCCGATATCATGAACTACATCGCAGATCGGGAAGGGTGGGAGGTCACCTACGTTTTCGGAACATGGAGTGAAGGGCTGGAGCGTCTCGAAGAGGGTGAAATCGACCTGATGACTGATGTCATCCAGTCGCCCGAGCGGAAGAAAATCTATTCCTTCCAAAGTATTCCGGTCATCTCATCCTGGTACCAGCTCTACACCCGCCCCGGCAGCGGGATTCGTTCACTCGCCGATATCGAGGGGAAACGGATCACCGTCCTCGAAAATTCGATGCAAGAAGCGATGCTGATCCGTCTCGCACAGAATATGGGCATCCAGCTCGATCTGATTTCAGTTTCCGGGTATGGCGAGATGTTCGAGATGGTTCAGGCCGGTGAGGCGGATGGAGTAATTTCCAACCGTTTCTACGGTTTACTGAATTCGGGAAACTACGATGTTGAAGACCACTCGATTGTCTTCCAACCGAGCAACCTTTACTTCGCCGCACCCCTCGGAAAGAACCTGGATGTTCTCGAAACCCTGGACCGTTACCTCATTGAGATGAAAGAGGATCCCAATTCTGTTTACTTCGAGTCCCTGAACCGTTGGATTCGGCAGGATGCGGATTTTATGCTGCCAGACTGGGTGAAGGTAGTGGGTGGCGTGGCTGGAATTGCGGTGCTGATGGGGTTGTTTGGAAGTGTGATTTTGAAGCGTCAGGTCAACATTCGTAGTGCGGAATTGGCGGACAGGAACGAGCAGCTTCAGGCGCTATACGGCGAGTTGAAGCTCGCCATGCACTCGCTGAACGAAAATGAGAAGAAATATCGTACTCTCTTTGAATCTGCCAATGATGCCATTCTCCTTCTTCGAGATGGTGTCATCATCGAATGCAATCCCGAAACCCAGACCACATTTGGTTACAGTCGTGAAGAGCTTGTAGGTAGAAAACCGGCATCTTTCTCGGACGAGGTGCAGCCGGAAGGGCAGGGGTCGCTCGACAAATTTGCCAAGTTGTTGCGTCTTGTTCTTGAAAAAGGTTCGCTGACCTTTGAGTGGACGTTCCGTCGTCTGGATGATGTCGTTTTTTACGCTGAAGTGAGTCTTAACACGGTCGAACTGAGTGGTGAGACCCTTGTACAAGCGATGGTCCGGGATATTTCGGTCCGAAAAAGAGCAGAAATCGCCCTCCGTGAGCTGAACGTCAGCCTTGAGGAACGGGTTGAGGATCGTACGCGCGAATTGGCGAAAGCGAAGGAGAAGGCAGAATCCGCGGATCGTCTGAAATCGGTTTTCCTTGCCACCATGAGCCATGAGTTGCGCACTCCTTTGAATTCGATCATCGGCTTCACCGGCATTCTGCTTCAGGAGCTTCCCGGCCCGCTGAATGAGGAACAGCAGATACAAATGAAAATGGTCCAGGGCAGCGCCCGTCACCTGCTGGCGTTGATCAACGATGTTCTTGATATTTCCAAGATCGAAGCTGGCGAGCTCGAGATGGTAAATGCGGAGTTCGATTTTAGTGAGGCTGTGCGTAAGGTCACCGACATCGTCCGTCCCCTTGCCGAACGTAAAGGGTTGGAGCTTACGGTTGAGGTGAATCCCGGCATCGGCAGGATTATCAGCGATCAGCGGCGAGTTGAACAGATTCTGATCAACCTGGTGAACAACGCCATCAAGTTTACCGAAAAGGGACAGGTACGGATTCATGCTGCGGAACATCCAGCGGAAACGGGTGATGAACGCCGAACCTTGCAGATTGATGTTGAGGACAGCGGCATCGGAATTCGGGACGAGGATCTGGCGAAATTGTTTCAGCCTTTCCAGCAGGTTGATACCGGGCTGACACGTCAGCACGAGGGAACGGGCCTCGGTCTGGTGATCTGCAAGAGATTGGCGGACCTGATGGAGGGGGAGATCCGGGTGGCAAGCCGATGGGAAGAGGGGAGCACCTTCAGTTTAATTCTACCCATCCACCACGGGGAGGAATGATGAAGCGTACGATCCTCTTGATCGAGGACAATGAGCAGAACATGTACCTTGCCACCTTTCTGCTCGAACGGAATGGGTTTACCGTGCTTCAATCCAATGATGGACGCCTTGGAATCGACCGCGCGCTGGAATCAAACCCTGACTTGATCCTTTTGGACATTCAACTGCCTAGCATGGACGGCTACACCGTGGCACGGAAAATCCGTGAGATTGCTTCCCTTTCCGATACCCCGATTGTAGCAGTCACCTCCTATGCCATGCCCGGCGACCGGGAGAAGACAATCGAGGCAGGGTGCAATGGCTACATCGAAAAACCGATCAATCCGGATACATTTGTCCAGGAAGTCGAGCGGTTCTTCGAAGAAAGGTCGAAGGATGACGAATAACCGAATCCTGATTGTTGACGATAATGCCGAAAACCTCTACATCCTGCGAGTGCTGCTCCAGGCAGCCGGTTTTGAAGTCGATTCCGCCAATCACGGCGCGGAAGCACTGAAGTTCGCTAAGGAGAATCTCCCACGTCTCATCGTTTCCGATATCCTGATGCCTGTGATGGATGGCTTTTCCCTCTGCCGGGAGTGGATGGCGGACGAAACCCTGAAGGATGTCCCTTTCCTCTTTTATACCGCGACCTATACCGATGATCGTGACCGTGACTTCGCCCTGAGCCTCGGTGCGACACGCTTTATTATCAAGCCAGAAGAACCGGATGTCCTGATGGAGATCATCCGTGAGACGATCGATCAGAAGGATAATGCGGACAGTCAGAAAGAGGAGGAAGAGGGGCCAGCGGAAAAAGATCTGCCGGAAGATGCGGTTTATTTGAAGCAGTACAACGAAGCGTTGATCCGGAAGCTGGAAAAAAAGATGGAGGATTTGAACCGGACCAACCAGGAACTGAAAGAGGATATTGCACGCCGTGAAGCGACCGAAAAACGTCTCTTCCTCGCCCATGAATTTCTCGGACGGATCATTGAAAATATTCCAAACCTGGTTTACCTGAAGCAGGCCAGCGACCTGCGCTATGTCCGGATCAATCGTGCGGTAGAAGATTTTCTCGGGATTGATCGCAACCAACTGGTTGGGAAGACGGATCATGAATTCTGGCCACCAGAGATGGCTGACAGCTTCACTCGCATGGACCGTGAGGTACTGACTTCGAAGCAGCCTCTGTCAATCCCTGAAGAGGAAGTGCAGGATATTCGGGGGGAGATCCACTACATGCGTACCCGGAAGGTTCCGGTGCTGAATGCCGCTGGTGAAGCGGAATACCTGCTGGGGATTTCGGAGGATATCACTGAACAGAAAAACGCACGGAAGGAACGTCAGGAGCTGGAACGTCAACTCATCCAGGCGCAGAAGATGGAATCCATCGGCAGACTGGCTGGTGGCGTGGCGCACGACTTTAACAACAAGCTCTTTATCATCCTCTCTCGTGCAGAGTTGCTCTTGGGTAGCTTACCCGAGGACAGCCCCATCCGCGTCGACCTCGAGGAAATCCTGAACGTTGCCAGCAGTTCCGCCGAACTGACACGTCAATTGCTCGCCTTCGCACGAAAACAAGCAGTGGTCCCCGTAGTGATCGACTTGAATGGAACGATGGAGTCGATCCTGAACATGCTCGGACGATTGGTGGGTAGCAACATCGATTTGAAATGGGTCCCGGGCGAGGGGTTAAAAAACCTGCAGATGGATCCCTCGCAAATCGACCAGATCCTGGCCAACCTAGTCATCAATGCGCGAGACGCCATCGGTACGTATGATGGACAAGTCACCATCACCAGCCGTATGGAACAACTCGATGAGCACTACTGCGACAATCACATCGGCTTCCTGCCAGGCGAATATGTGGTGATTTCCGTCTCGGATAATGGATGCGGGATGGATGAGGAAACTCAGGCGAAGGTCTTCGAACCGTTCTTTACGACCAAGGCCCCGGGAGAAGGGACTGGACTGGGCCTTGCGACGGTCTTCGGGATTGTGAAACAGAACGAAGGCTTTGTTCACCTCGAAAGCCGTCCGGGGGAGGGGACGACATTCACCATCTACCTGCCTGCTTACCACGGGAAACAGCAGGCGTCGAAGAAAACCTGGTCCGAATCGAAAAGTCCGGCAGCGGGTGGCGCTGAGACCATTCTACTGGTCGAGGATGATCCCGCCATTCTGAACCTTGCGACCAAAATCATGGAACGGCTCAATTACAAGGTGATTTCCGCAGCCACCCCGGCGGATGCCATTGCCACCGCGTGTGATCATGACGAAGCTATCCATCTGTTGATCACCGATATGATGCTACCGGAAATGACAGGCCGCGAATTGGTGGACGAGTTGAAGAAGTACCACAGCGAAATAAGCTGTCTCTATATCTCCGGTTATGCCTCCCAGGAGGTGCTTCAGCAGCTCTCGGTTGAGGAACGACCACACTTCCTGCAAAAACCTTTCTCGATAAAACAGCTTGCGGCTAAAGTGCAGGAAGTGCTGGGGCCTTAAAGCTGAGGTCCCAATCAATGGGTCACGTGTTGAGTAAGAGCCAGGTGATGTAGATTCTGACCCCACGCTGATGGTACTGATGCCGTTACAGGTAGCGACGGTCCCCAGCAACGTTCCATGCTCATTTGTAATGGTTGCCTTCCCCGTATACGATAATCCAATCCATCCGGTGAGGTCAGAATGATGATTCCCGGATAATGATTTTCATTTCTGCCTACGATTCATTTGGCGATCTATCGGGCTAAAAAGAGATGAGATGCTGGTCTGAACACCTACTAGTGTAATCCATTGGTTTGTAGTCCCAAAACAAGCCGTGCGCCACGGCTCAGGCAGAACAGTTCAACGGTACGTTACAGGCTCTCCTTACATGATATGTTTCGCGAGTATTACACGAGTTTCGAGGTAGGGGACATAGGGGGAGTTCTAATCAGCTCCTACGCTTGACAGAGGGGGTGCGTTCGGGTATCTTGTGCGCCGTTCGGGCAGGGTAGACGCCTTGTCCGATGTTCTTTTCAGGCCGCAGGGATACAGCTTTGACTCCTCGGAGTCACCTCGGAGAACCGGGGCTTGACTCGAGGGGGGTAGGCGGGTATCTTGTGCGCCGCGCCAGACAGGAAATAGTCGCTGTCTGGTGGTTCTTTGAAGGGCAGTTCCCTCGGAGTTTTACTGGCTGAGTCTTCTTGACTCAAACATGATCCGAACATAGATTTGTCCTTCGCCCGGTTGCCGGAGGTTACGGTGACCGGCGGTTCTTTCAAGAGTGTTTGCAAAGGGGTTGAGGAGGCTCGGAGACGGGTACGAAATCGACCTTGACAAGCCGAGAAGAAAAGCAGTATCATTTGAGGCTTTTGCAAACAAGCGGCGCGGTATGCCGCGAAGGACGTAAGTTCTTCAGAACCTAGATCTTTGACAAGCGTACACGTTGTTACGTGCGGTGTCATGACAGAAGCTTTCGAGCGACTGTTGATGACACAACCCAACAAGTGTCCTTTTAAGCTATGGAGAGTTTGATCCTGGCTCAGGACGAACGCTAGCGGCGGGCTTAACACATGCAAGTCGATCGAGAAGCTCATTCTTCGGAAAGAGTGGAAAGAGGCGAACGGGTGAGTAACGCGTAGGCAATCTGCCCTTCAGTGGGGGACAACATTCCGAAAGGAGTGCTAATACCGCATGATGTCGTTGAGTCACCTGGCTTAACGACCAAAGGCTTCGGCCGCTGAAGGATGAGCCTGCGTCCCATTAGCTAGTTGGTAAGGTAACGGCTTACCAAGGCTACGATGGGTAGCTGGTCTGAGAGGATGATCAGCCACACTGGGACTGAGATACGGCCCAGACTCCTACGGGAGGCAGCAGTGAGGAA
>JAHLLH010000018.1 GCA_020444265.1 bacterium | reverse complement strand
TCCGCGAAGGTGGCCGCACCGTCGGCGCAGGCGTCGTCTCCAAGATTTACGAGTAGATCCTTCAGGCTGGATGCGTAAACCTGGCATGTGAGCAGGCCGGGCCACCCTCCAGCCTTTTGGCGAACCGGGGTTCGAGATGCGTGTTAAAGTCGTGGTGGCGTGCGAAGAGTGCAAACACCGCAACTACACGATGTCAAAGAACAAGCAGGAACATCCGGAACGTCTTGAAGTAAAGAAGTTTTGCCCGAACTGCGGGAAGCACACGATTCACCGTGAAACACGGTAGCCGTTGCCAACCGTAGGCGAGGGACGCAGGACACTAGCTCAATTGGTAGAGCACCGGTCTCCAAAACCGGGGGTTGGGGGTTCGAGTCCCTCGTGTCCTGCCAAAGGCGCTTCGAAAGCGAAGCGCCTGTCCGCTTCCAGAGGGACATGGACGAGGCAAGTGACGCGGGGCGCAGGGTAACAGGCCCGGCTCTGATATCAGAGGGTGCCGATGTTCAAACGGATTGGTGAGTATATACGAGGCGTTCGCACCGAGATGGCCAAGGTAACCTGGCCCTCCCGCGAGCAGCTGATCGAGTCGACAACGATCACCCTCGTACTGTCGATCGTGTTGGCAATTTTCATCTTCAGCGCCGACCTGATCATTTCTCGTTTCATCAACCTGATCATCTGACCAGGCAGCGATCATGGAATGGTACGTAGCGCACGTCTTCACCGGACAGGAAACCCGTGTCCAGGAATACCTCGAGCGAGAAATTGATCGCCTGGGGTACCAGGAGTATATCGGTCAGATCCTGATCCCGTCTGAAGAAATCGTAGAAATGCGCGACGGGAAGAAGCGTGTTAAAAAGCGCAATTTCTTCCCGGGTTACCTGCTGATCGAGATGGAGTTGAACAACGAGTCCAAGCATCTCGTCTCCAGCACCCCCGGTGTAATCGGGTTTGTTGGGGGGAGCGGCAGCGAACCAGAACCGATTCAACCGCACGAGGTAGACCGCATCTTCGGGCGGGTCGATGAAAAGAAGGGCGTCACGACCGTCGAGATCCCCTTCGGTGTAGATGATATCGTCAAGATCACTGATGGTCCCTTCAAGGATTTCCAGGGTACCATCAAGGATATCAATGCGGAAAAACGCAAGCTCAAGGTTCTCGTGTCGATTTTCGGTCGCGAGACCCCCGTGGAGGTCGATTTCCTCCAGGTGAGCACGGACTTCAGCGAGTCGTGAGGCTTTCAAGATGGCGAAGAAAGTCATTGGGTTGGCGAAGCTAGTTATCCCGGGTGGCCAGGCATCTCCGGCACCGCCGGTAGGTACCGCCCTAGGCCCGAAGGGCGTCAACATCATGGAGTTTGTCAAGGCGTTCAACGCCAAGACACAAGATCAGCCGGGCGTTCTTATCCCGGTCGAGGTCACGGTCTACCAGGACCACTCCTTTACCTTCATCACCAAAACTCCGCCGGCAAGCTATCTGATCAAGACAGCCGCCAAGCTGGAGAAGGGCTCAGGCGAGTCCAATCGTGAGAAGGTTGGGAAATTGACCTCTCAGCAGGTCCGCGAGATCGCGGAAATTAAGATGGTTGACTTGAACGCCCATACGGTCGAGGCGGCGATGAAGATCATCGCTGGTACCGCCCGATCGATGGGAGTCACGGTGGAGCAGTAGGCATGAAACGCAGCCGACGCTGGAAGGAAGCGGTCGAACAAGTCGACCGTCTCCGCGAGTACCAGCTCGACGAGAGCCTGACCCTGGTCAAAGACTTCGCGTCCAAGACCAAGTTCGACGAGACCGTGGAGCTCACCGTTAACCTCGGAGTTGATCCGAGGAAGGCGGACCAGATGCTACGCGGCACTCTCGCACTCCCGCATGGTACGGGTAAAACCGTTCGTGTGCTGGTGTTGACCAAGGGTGAAAAGCAGGCTGAAGCGCGCGAAGCAGGCGCGGATCACGTCGGGTTTGAAGAGTACATCGAGAAGATCGAAGGTGGCTGGTTTGACTTCGATGTCTGTATCGCCACCCCCGATGCGATGCGCGATGTCGGTAAACTCGGGCGTGTGCTCGGGCCTCGCGGCCTGATGCCGAACCCGAAGACCGGCACGGTTACCTTTGATGTCGGCCAGGCGGTCGAGGAAGTCAAGGCAGGTCGTATTGATTTCCGTGTAGACCGGTACGGCATCATCCACATCGGTGTGGGCAAGGCCTCGTTTGAGGTCGACAAACTCCGTGAAAACGTCCAGGAAGCGCTGCGCACGTTGACTCGGTTGCGTCCCGCCTCGGTGAAGGGCACCTATGTCAAGAAGATTACGGTCTCCTCGACAATGAGCCCGGGTGTAAAAGTGGATCGTGCGGCCGCGCTGGCCGAGCTGAAGTAACGAGAACCCTGTATGTCCGGCAAAAGCCGGGCAGCAAGGAAGCGAGAGAGTGCGATGGGCACCATCGAAGCCAAAGCCAATCCCGTGAAAAGGGAGAAGGTTGCGATCCTGGAAGAGAAGATCGACCGGGCGCAAGCTATCATTTTCGCGGACTATCGCGGGTTGACCGTCTCGCAGATCAATGATCTGCGCCGCAAGTTTTTCGAGACGGGCAACAGCGAATTTGTCGTCGCCAAAAACACCTTGATGCGCATTGCCCTGAAGAACAAGGGCATCGAGCTCGAGGAAGTAGCTGGACTGAAGGGCCCGACCGGAATCGGTTTCGGGTACGATGATCCGGTGGCGCCGGCAAAAACGATTGCCGACTACTCCAAGATCAACAATAAGCTGGTCTTGAAGTCCGGCCTTGTCGACGGCCAGTTCTATGGCCTCGAAAAGGTGACAGCCCTGGCAGATGTCCCGCCGGTCGAGCAGCTGTACGCGTCGATCGTCGGTTCGATCGCCAGCCCGCTGGGGAACTTTGTCGGCGTCTTGAACGAGACCGTGCGCAGCTTTGTTGGCGTGATCGATGCGATCATCCAGCAGAAGCAGGCCGCCGGCGCCGAGTAAGAGCTTTACACCTGCCCGCCGGATTTTAACCGGACGGCACGGGGGTTGGCGATGTCTGCCGCCAGCCTAGTGACCGGAGAGTTGAGCGAGAGCTGGGCGGATCAAAACAGTCAAGAACAAAAACGTCATACTTGCTTGTTTGGAGGTTCCAAGTGGAACAGCTGATCGAGACCATTAAGAACATGAAGGTGTTGGAGCTCGTCGAGCTCAAGAACGCCCTCGAAGAAGAATTCGGCGTTACCGCCGCCGCCCCGATGATGGCCGCAGGTGCCATGCCCGCAGCCGGTGGAGCTCCGGAAGCCGAAGAAGAGAAGACCGAATTTGACGTCATCCTTACGGGTGGTGGTTCCTCCAAGATCCAGGTCATTAAGGTCGTGCGCCAGATTACTGGCCTGGGCCTGAAGGAAGCCAAGGATCTCGTCGACGGCGCTCCGAAGCCTGTCAAAGAAGGCATCGCGAAGGAAGAAGCCGAAGAGATCAAGGCCAAGATCGAAGAGGCCGGTGGTGGCGTGGAGTTGAAGTAATTGGCCCCGGCCGGATGTGTTGTGCTTCGCCACGTCAGCGGACCGCTCCGCAAGGGGAGGGCTCCGCTTTTTCGTGTTAATTGCGGCATCGCACGTGGACTTCACCAGGAGGGTCACGCGTGACCAAAAAGGGCCCGATTCAGCGGCATAATTTTGCTCGGATCGAAGTGCCGCTCGAGATTCCGGATCTGCTGGAAGTTCAGGTTAAGTCCTTTAGTGACTTCCTTCAGGCGGATACTCCGCCAGATGCACGCGAGTCTTTGGGCTTGCAGGCGGTATTCGAGAGCGTTTTCCCGATCGTCGACAATCGCGAGGAGCATATCCTCGAGTATGTCGATTATTTCACCGAAGCTCCGAAATACACCGTAACCGAATGCAAAGAGCGTGGAGTGACCTACTCCGTGCCGCTCAAAGCCCGGTTGCGGCTGTCGTCCCGTACCGATGGGGACGATTCGGATGGATTCGACCAGACAATCGAATCGGATGTTTACCTCGGCAACCTGCCGATGATGACCCCGACAGGGACATTCATCATCAATGGCGCCGAGCGTGTGATCGTGTCACAGTTGCACCGGTCCCCCGGTGTCTTCTTCAGTGATTCGGTCCATCCGAATGGTACGATCATCTTCTCCGCTCGGATTATTCCGTTCCGGGGAAGCTGGATTGAGTTTACGACGGACATCAATAACGCGGTGTTCGTTTATATCGACCGTCGGAAGAAATTCCCGGTGACCACGTTCTTGCGTGCCATCGGTTTCTCCTCCGATTCGGACGTGCTCGGCCTGTTTGGCTTCAGCGAAGATGTTCCGCTGTCGCGCAAGGAGATCGAGTCGTACTTCGGTCGTACCGTTTTGAGTGACATCGTGGACGAGGAGACCGGTGAGATTCTCGCCGAAAAAGGCTCCGAGTTCGACGAAGAAGTCCTCAAGCGGCTCAAGCGTGCCAAGATCCGTCGTGTACCGCTGCTCAAGCGAGGTCGCGGCAAGGATGCTGAGCACAGCCTGACGATCTTGCAAAACACTCTCGAGAAGGATAAAACCGAGAGTGAAGAGCAGGCGCTCGAATTCATCTATCGGGAAATGCGCAACGGCGATCCGCCCGATGTGGAAACCGCCCGCAAGTTGCTTCAGCGCATGTTCTTCGATGACAAGCGGTACGATCTTGGCGCAGTCGGACGATACCGGATCAATGTCAAGCTGGACCTCGATGTCCCGCAGGACACAACGATCCTTACATCGGACGACGTAGTCGCGATTGTGCGGTACGTCCTCGATCTGAAGAACGGCAAGAAGACCACGGACGATATTGACCACCTCGGCAACCGCCGCATCCGTACGGTTGGTGAACAGCTTGCCAACCAGTTCTCGGTCGCTTTCAGCCGCATGGCGAGGACGATCAAGGAACGGATGAATGTCCGTGACAGCGAAAAGCTGCAGCCCCAGGACCTGGTGAACGTCCGGACCGTGTCGTCCGTGATCAACACCTTCTTCGGGACCAACCAGCTATCGCAGTTCCTGGACCAGGTCAACCCGTTGACCGAGCTGACCAACAAGCGGCGTCTTTCTGCGCTTGGCCCGGGTGGTCTTACGCGTGAGCGTGCAGGCTTCGAGGTGCGTGACGTTCATTACACGCATTACGGACGCCTTTGCCCGATTGAAACGCCTGAAGGTCCGAACATCGGCTTGATT
Source organism: bacterium (assembly GCA_020444265.1). Lineage (GTDB taxonomy): Bacteria > Electryoneota > Electryoneia > Electryoneales > Electryoneaceae > JAHLLH01. The sequence goes on along the minus strand of JAHLLH010000018.1, from coordinate 10,306 downwards.
TCCAGCCTGACGACCTATGCACGGTTCAATGATCTCGGCTTTGTCGAGACTCCCTACCGTGTGGTCAAAAATGGCAAGGTTTCCAAGCAGATCAAATACCTGTCGGCGGACGATGAAGACAAGTTTGTCATTGCACAGGCCAATGCGCCGTTGACCGAGGATGGTACGTTCCAGAATGAACGTGTCAAGTGCCGTTACCGGGCGGAATATCCGGTGATGACGCCGGACAAGATCGACTTCATGGACGTTGCGCCGAACCAGATTGTGTCGGTCGCAGCGGCCCTGATTCCGTTCCTCGAGCATGACGATGCTAACCGTGCGTTGATGGGCTCCAACATGCAGCGCCAGGCAGTGCCGCTTATCGTACCGGATGCCCCGATTGTGGGTACCGGGATGGAAGCGCGCGCGGCGAAGGATTCACGTGCTGTGATCACGGCGGATGACGATGGCGAAATCGTCTACGTCGATGCGAACAAGATCGTGATGAAAACCCGCCGTCGCGGCGTCTCGAAAGAGCGTCAGACGGAACTGCCGCCCAGCTACAAAACGTACGACCTCTCGAAGTTTGTCCGCACCAACCAGGACACCTGCATCAACCAACGTCCGCTGGTTTCCGCAGGCCAGTTCGTGCGTGCCGGACAGCCGATTGCGGACGGTCCCTCTACCGACCGGGGCGAGCTTGCCTTGGGTCGTAACGTGCTCGTGGCGTACATGCCCTGGCACGGCTTCAACTTTGAGGATGCCGTCATCATCAGCGAACGCATCGTGCGGGATGACGTGTTCACGTCGATCCGTATCGAGGAGTTCGAGCTTCAGGTACGTGAGACCAAGCGTGGCAAGGAAGAGCTGACTCGTGAAATCCCCAACGTTTCGGAAGAGGCGACCAAGGATCTCGACGAGAACGGCATCATCCGAACCGGCGCGATGGTCAAGCCGGGTGACATCCTGGTTGGTAAGGTGACACCGAAGGGTGAAACCGATCTGACCCCGGAAGACAAGCTGCTCAAGGCCATCTTCGGCGACAAGGCCGGGGATGTGAAGGATGCCAGCCTGAAGGCGCATCCGGGCATGTACGGTATTGTGATCGACACCAAGCTCTTCAGCAGGAAGAACAAGGATGCCGAGACACGCCGTCGTGACAAGGAGCGGATGGCGACGATCGAAGAAGAGATCGCGCGCGATATCCGCATGCTCCGCCGGAACGCGATTCAGAACCTGAAGGCCGTGCTTGTCGGACGTACGTCTGCTGAGATCAAAAGTATCGAGGATGACTCGGTGCTGGTGAAGAAGAAGACAGTCTTCACCGAGCGGATGTTGGAAGAGTTGAACCTCGATCATCTGCCCAGCGAAGTGTCGTGGACAGAAGATGAAGAGACAACCCTGCTCGCCAATTATGCCCTGACCGAGTACCGCGATGCGGTAGTCGAGATGGAAACCCGCAAGCGCAACGACATCCACAAGATTCAGGTGGGTGACGAGTTGCCTTCGGGCATCCTGCAGTTGGCGAAGGTGTATATCGCTCAGCGTCGCAAGCTGAGTGTCGGCGACAAGATGGCGGGTCGTCACGGTAACAAGGGTGTGGTTGGAAAGATTGTCCCGATTGAGGATATGCCGTTCCAGGATGACGGTACTCCGGTGGACATCATTCTGAACCCGCTCGGCGTGCCGTCGCGTATGAACATTGGCCAGATTTTTGAGAACGTGCTTGGTTATGCGGGCTTGAAGCTGGACAAGTATTACGCGACCCCGGTCTTCGATGGCGCGACCTACGAAGACGTGCAGAAAGAGCTGGTGGAAGCAGGGCTTGACCCGAGCGGTCAGCTGCAGCTCTTCGATGGACGTACCGGCGAGGCCTTCGATCAGAGGACCACCGTGGGTATGACCTACATGCTCAAGCTGTCGCACCTTGTTGACGACAAGATTCACGCTCGCAGCATCGGCCCCTACAGCCTCATCACCCAGCAGCCGCTGGGAGGTAAGGCGCAGTTCGGTGGCCAGCGGTTTGGTGAAATGGAAGTCTGGGCCCTCGAAGCCTATGGCGCCGCTCACCTGCTGCAGGAGATGCTGACGGTGAAGTCCGATGATGTCACGGGACGTGCCCGGACCTACGAGGCGATTGTGAAGGGTGAAAACCTGCCACCGCCAGGAGTGCCGGAGTCCTTCAATGTCTTGATCCACGAGTTGATGGGTCTCGCGTTGGATGTCAAGCTGGACTAAGCTGGATTGTAGTCGGGCGTAGCCCACGGGACCAGGATGGTTCCGTGGGAACGCGCGTCCTGAAAACGCGCGGTGAACTATCACGTGTCAGGTAGTAAGGAGGCTGACGTGCTAACACCCGGCCGAACGCTGGACACGGATCCGAAGACGATTTCGCGGATCACGATAAATGTGGCAAGCCCGGAGATGATCCTCGCCCGTTCGTATGGTGAGGTGACCAAGCCGGAGACCATTAATTACCGGAGCTACAAGCCGGAAAATGACGGTCTTTTCAGCGAAAAAATCTTCGGGCCGACCAAGGACTGGGAGTGCCACTGCGGCAAGTACCGTGGCATCCGTTACAAGGGCATCATCTGCGACCGTTGTGGCGTAGAGGTGACTCGTAAGGATGTCCGCCGTAAGCGCATGGGCCATATCAAATTGGCCGTGCCGGTGGCACATATCTGGTTCTTCAAGTCGTTGCCGTCCAAGATCGGGTACCTGCTGGGGCTCACCGTTCGTGAGCTCGAGCGTGTCATCTATTACGAGAACTACGTCATTGTCCACCCCGGTAACTCCGGGCGGAAGGAAATGGAGCTGGTAACCGAGGCCGAGTACCTCGAGTTGGTCGCCGAATTTGGTGAGTCCAATTCCCAGCTTACCGAGGACAGTGAGGAACGTTTTGTTGCGTTGACCGGCGGTGTTGGCGTCCGCGAGCTACTCAAGCGGATCGATACCGAAAAACTCGCCGTCGAACTGCGTCGCAAAGTGCGCGAGGAAACATCGGTCCAGCGTAAGCAGGACGCGATCAAGCGCCTGCGTGTTGTCGAAGCGTTCCGCGAGGCGCCCGGCAAGGATGGTATCCGCCCCGAGTGGATGGTCCTGTCGGTTATTCCGGTTATTCCGCCGGATCTGCGTCCGTTGGTCCCCCTCGAGGGTGGCCGTTTTGCGACCTCCGACCTGAACGATTTGTATCGTCGCGTCATCATTCGCAACAACCGCCTGAAGCGGCTGATCGAAATCCGCGCTCCCGAAGTGATCCTGCGTAACGAAAAACGCATGCTTCAGGAAGCGGTAGACAGCCTCTACGATAACGGCCGTAAGTCGGTCGCGGTCCGCAGCGATGGTAACCGCCCGCTGAAATCCCTTTCGGACAACTTGAAGGGGAAGCAGGGGCGTTTCCGCCAGAACCTGCTGGGTAAGCGTGTTGACTATTCGGGCCGTTCGGTGATTGTTGTTGGTCCCGAGCTGAAACTGCACGAGTGTGGTCTGCCGAAGGATATGGCGATTGAGCTGTTCAAGCCATTCGTTATCCGTAAGCTGATCGAGCAGGAGTATGCAAAGACCGTCAAGAGCGCAAAGCGTATGGTCGAACGCAGGGATGAAGTAGTCTGGGGTATCCTCGAAGAAATTATCGAGAACCATCCGGTCCTGCTGAACCGTGCGCCGACCCTTCACCGCCTTGGTATCCAGGCCTTCCAGCCGTTGCTGATCGAAGGCAAGGCGATCCGTCTGCACCCGCTCGTCTGCTCGGCGTTTAACGCTGACTTCGATGGTGACCAGATGGCGGTCCATGTGCCACTCTCTTATGAGGCACAGCTCGAAGCACGTCTGCTGATGCTCGCCGCGCAGAATATTCTGCACCCGGCGAACGGCCGTCCGATCACCGTTCCTTCCCAGGACATGGTCCTCGGCTGCTACTACATGACCAAGATCAAGCCCGGTGATACTGGCGAGGGCATGTTCTTCGCGAGCCAGGAAGAGGTCATCGTTGCCTTCAACTATGGCAAGGTGGGTCTCCACTCTCGTGTGAACGTGCGTATCGATAATCGGTATCTCGTGACCACCCCGGGACGCATCCTCTTCAACCGCATCGTGCCGGAAGATATCCGCAAGGATACCTACTACAACGAGTTGTTGACGAAGAAGCGGCTTGAGCAGATTATTTCCGAATGCCACCATCGTGTCGGTAATGCTGAGACGGCCAAATTCCTTGATAATCTCAAGGAACTCGGTTACGGCTTCTCGACTCGTGGCGGCCTGTCCGTGGGTCTGGGCGATGTTCACATCCCCGGCGAAAAGGTCGATATGATCGATCGTTCGCAGGCGGAAGTTGACGAAATCCAGATGCAGTACGAGATGGGCGCGATCACCGATGGTGAACGTTACAACAAGATCATTGACGTCTGGACCCATACGACTTCCGAGGTCGCGGAGCTGATGTTCCGTGATATGAAGTTGGACCGGGACGGCTTCAACCCGATCTACATGATGGCCGACTCCGGCGCCCGTGGTTCAAAAGACCAGATTCGTCAGCTCGCCGGTATGCGTGGCCTGATGGCGAAGCCGCAGAAGACCATGACCGGTGGTAAAGGCGAGATTATTGAATCGCCGATTACCGCGAACTTCAAAGAGGGTCTCTCGGTCCTCGAGTACTTCATTTCGACTCACGGTGCTCGTAAGGGGCTGGCCGATACCGCATTGAAGACGGCGGAAGCCGGTTACCTGACACGTCGTCTTGTAGACGTTGCTCAGGATATGATCATCAACGAGAAGGATTGCGGCACCCTCCGCGGGATCACGGTGGAAGCGCAAAAAGAGGGCGAGGAAGTTACCGAGCAGCTCTTCGAACGCATCCTGGGTCGTGTGACGGCTGAAGAGGTGATCCATCCGATCACTGGTGAGAAGGTGCTTGGTCGCAACGTTCTGATCGGGAACGCAGAAGCTCAGAAGGTCGCCTCCAGCGGTATCGACAAGGTGATGATTCGTTCCGTACTCACCTGCGAAACCGAACTTGGTGTCTGCTCGCGCTGCTATGGTGTCAACCTGACCAATGGTCAGCCGGTGGACCAGGGTGAAGCGGTCGGTGTGATCGCGGCCCAGTCGATTGGTGAACCGGGCACCCAGCTTACCCTGCGAACCTTCCATATCGGTGGCGCGGCATCCCTGCTGGCCAGCGAATCGAAGGTCGAGGCGAAGACTGATGGTGTCGTGCTGTTTGAAAACATCCACACCATCACCCAGAAGGCTGATAAAGGCAGTGTCGGCGAACTGAACGACACCCGTCTGATCACCATTCGTCGTAACGGTGTGGTGAAGCTGGTTGATAGCGACAACCGGATTGTCGCGAAGTATTCGGTGCCTTACGGCGCCATCCTCACTTGCCGGGACGAGCAGGAGGTCAAGGAAGGCGATACCCTGTTTGAGTGGGACGCCCATATGACCTCGATTCTTGTCACCGAATCGGGTACGGTGAAGTTCACCGACATCAAGCTCGGGCTGACCATGCGCGAGCAGGTGGACGATTATACTGGCCTGAAGCAGCGTGTGATCACTGAAGTTCCTGGTCAGCGCAAGCTGAACCCCGGCATCACGGTTGTGGATGCGGACGGGAACAAGGTGGGCAACTACATTCTTCCGACCGGTAGTACGCTGGTGGTGGAAGAGGGGCAGCCTGTCCAGGCGGGTGACCCGCTGGTCAAGATTCCGCGTGAAGCGCTCAAATCGAAGGATATTACCTCCGGTCTGCCGCGTGTTGCGGAACTCTTCGAAGCGCGGAAGCCGAAAGACCCTGCTGTTGTTTCCCAGGTCGATGGTACTGCCAAGCTGGGCAAGCTGAAGCGCGGCTACCGTGAGATCAAGATTACGACACCTGAGAACCAGGAATTCGAATACCAGATTCCTTACGGCAAGCACATCCTTGTGCATGATGGTGAGTTCATCAAGGCGGGTGAACCGCTTTGTGAGGGTGCTGTCTCGCCACAGGATATTCTGGCGGTTCTCGGTCCGGCACGTGTGCAGGAATACCTCGTAAACGAGATCCAGAAGGTCTACCGTCTGCAGGGCGTTCGCATCAACGACAAGCACATCGAAGTAATCGTGCGTCAGATGATGCAGCGTGTTCGTGTCGAGGATCCGGGCGACACCCGTTTCCTCGAGGGCGACCAGGTCTCGATCCACAACCTGAACCGAACAAATCGTCAGACCCAGGGTCAGGTCGTGGTCAAGGAAGTTGGCGACAGCCGCTTCAACGAGGAACAGCTTGTTGACCGTGTTGAGTTCAACCGTGAAGTGCGCCGGCTGAAGAAGCTGGACCTGCAGGTTCCCTCAGCGGAGCCGGCTCGTCCCGCGCTGTATCAGCCGCTGTTGCTGGGTATCACTCAGGCAAGCCTTTCGACAGAATCATTCCTGTCTGCGGCCTCCTTCCAGGAGACGACCCGAGTGTTGCCGGATGCAGCCATCGAACGTAAGTCCGATGAGCTTCGCGGCCTGAAGGAAAACATGATCATGGGCCACATCATCCCGGCCGGTACAGGTATTCGAGCCTACAAAAACCTCCAGGTGATCAACCGCGAGGAAGAGGAACGGAAACGCCTGGAAGCTGAAGAAGCCGAGTGGCTTGCCGAGGAGGCTGAAAAGGCCCGCCGTGAACTCGAAGATGACTTCTCCGAAGACATTGTATACGTCGATGATTCGAGTGAAGCCGAGGCCACGGTATCCAGCGATGATGAAGCTGATTCCGAGGATGATGCCTCTCGGGAAGAGAGTGGCGAGTAAGCTCTTGACTCCCGGGGAGAAATCCTCTATAATTGGCGGACTATAGAAACACCTGCTGAGAAGTCCGGGGTGTGTACGCTACCGGGGCCCCAAGTCCCCACCCGTTAGTGTCGCGAACTCGGAGGCAGGAAAGTGTCGTGGGGACGACCGTAGCGAACGGTGCAGGGGTGCGCCGCTCGCTATTTTTTGCCCCTCGGCGACGCGGTAAAGTTTGACAGCCGAGGGGTTCCGCTGGTTCTAAGTAGAATTTTTACCAGCGGTTGAAGGTCTGAGAAGCGAGTCAACGTTAGGTGCCACCGGGTATCGCAATCCCGAGGCCGAGGTAACGGAGTCCTTATGCCGACTGTGAATCAGTTGGTCCGGCAAGGCCGGAAGAAGCAGGTCAAGAAGACAACGGCTCCTGCTTTGCAGAGCTGCCCGCAGCGCCGTGGCGTTTGCGTGCGTGTCTACACCACTACCCCGAAGAAGCCGAATTCGGCCCTTCGTAAGGTGGCGCGTGTGCGTTTGACCAACCAGATCGAAGTGACCGCCTACATCCCAGGTGAAGGGCACAACCTGCAGGAGCACTCAATTGTGCTGATCCGCGGGGGTCGTGTCAAGGATCTGCCGGGTGTGCGTTATCACATCATCCGTGGCGCGCTGGACGCGTCCGGTGTTGCGGACCGGAACAAGGGTCGCAGCAAGTACGGTACCAAACGCAAGAAGTAAACCCGTCAAGACCCGCGGGCTGGAAAGGGTAGGCCATAACGGGCGACTGTCCCGTTCGCCAATGATCCTGGCTCAGGGCAACAAAAGGACGCAGCATGGCAAGGCGTAGAAAAGCGGATAAGCGCGAGATCCTGCCGGATCCGAAGTACCAGTCACTGAAAGTGGCGAAGTTCATCAACAACCTGATGGCTCGCGGCAAGAAGGCGACGGCGGAAGGGTTGTTCTACAGTGCGATCGACATCATTGACGAGCGCACCAAAGGGCAGGGCATCGAGACCTTCGAGAAGGCGCTCCGCAATGCTCAGCCGATGCTCGAGGTGAAGAGCCGCCGTGTTGGTGGTTCCACCTACCAGGTTCCGGTCGAAGTTCGTGCGGACCGTGGCCAGGCACTTGCAACACGTTGGATTATCTCGTTCGCGAAAGCACGCTCTGGTAAGAACATGGCCGAGAAGCTGGCGGGCGAATTTATGGCGGCAGCCAATAGTGAAGGCGCCACCATTAAGAAGCGGGAAGACACCCACCGTATGGCGGAAGCGAACCGGGCGTTCGCGCACTTCCGCTGGTAAACGGGATCGCACTGCCGGGATTTTGAAAGGCGTTAACCCGGCGCTACAGGAAAAACGTCAAGAAGTATTTTCAGGAATGGTCGAACCGTAGATGGCCAACGCGAAGAACAAAAAGGGTACACAGGAGACTCGTCCCTGGCCGATGAACAAGATCCGCAACTTCGGGATCATGGCTCACATCGACGCAGGTAAGACGACTACGACTGAACGTATCCTTTATTATACCGGCCGTCTTCACCGCATGGGGGAGGTGCACGACGGAGCGGCGACCACGGACTGGATGGAGCAGGAGAAAGAGCGTGGTATTACCATCACCTCGGCGTCGATTACGACCGAATGGGATGGTCACCGCCTCAGCCTGATCGATACACCCGGTCATGTGGACTTCACCGCTGAAGTTGAGCGCGCATTGCGTGTGCTCGACGGCGCCGTGGCGCTTTTCTGCGCCGTCGGTGGTGTGGAACCCCAGTCGGAAACCGTCTGGCGACAGGCGGATAAGTACCGCGTTCCTCGCATCGCTTATATCAACAAGATGGATCGTGTCGGCGCGGACTTCTTCCGCACCATTGATATGATCCGTGACCGTTTCGGCATTACCCCGATCCCGCTTCAGATTCCGATGGGTCAGGGGGAGTTGTTCAACGGTCTCATCGACCTCATCAAGATGAAGGCGGTCTGGTACCATGAGGATTCCCTCGGCCTTCACTTTGAAGAGGGTGATGTTCCGCAGGACCTGATGGAAGAGGCCACCCGGTGGCGCGAGAAAATGCTTGAGGCCATCAGCGATTACGACGATAAGCTGATGGAAATGTTCCTTGAAGGGGAAGAGATTCCCGAGGCACCGCTTCGCGCAGCAATCCGTAAGGCGACTCTCGATCTGGAAATCACCCCTGTAATGTGTGGCTCCAGCTACAAGAACAAGGGTGTTCAGCGTCTGCTCGATGCTATCGTTCACTACCTGCCCAGCCCGGATGATCGTGGATCGATCGAAGGTATCCATCCGCACACCGAGAAGGAAGAAATCCGGAAGCAGGAAGATGACGAGCCTGTATCGGCGCTTGCATTCAAGATTATGACCGACCCCTATGTGGGCCGTCTAACGTATATCCGTGTCTATTCCGGTACGCTTCGTCAGGGCGATGCAGTCCTGAATGTCCGTACGGGTAAAAAAGAGCGTGTCGGTCGTATCCTCGAAATGTTCGCGAACAAGCGTGAAGAGCGTGAAGCGGTCTTCGCTGGCGGCATTGTTGCCCTTGTGGGCATGAAGGATGTGCGGACCGGTGACAGCTTGTGCGACCCGAGTCATCCGGTTGCACTCGAGGCCTTGACCTTCCCGACGCCGGTGATTACCCGTGCGATCGAGCCGAAGACCAAGGCGGACCAGGATCACCTGGTCAACAGCCTGCTGAAGCTTGCGGAAGAAGATCCGACTTTCGTCGTCGCGTATGACGAGGAATCGGGTCAGACGCATATCAGCGGCATGGGTGAGCTTCATCTCGAAATCCTCATTGACCGTCTGCTTCGTGAGTTCCAGGTGCAGGCGAACGTCGGTAACCCGCAGGTCGCCTATCGTGAAGGGCTTTCGAAGGCATCGAGGGGCGAGGGTCGTTTCGTGCGTCAGTCCGGTGGTAAGGGTCAGTTCGGCCATGCCATCGTTGAGCTCGAGCCAGTTGAAGAAGGCGGGTTTGTCTTCGAAGATAAGATTGTCGGTGGTTCCATTCCCCGCGAATACATCAATTCGGTCAAGCAGGGTATCCAGGATGCAATGGGTTCCGGCGTGCTGGCAGGCTACCAGGTCATGAACGCGAAGGTTGCGTTGGTGGACGGCAGCTTCCATGCGGTGGACTCGAACGAGATGGCATTCCGGATCGCTGGTTCGATGGCGTTCAAGGATGCAGCCAACAAGGCTGGTGCCTACATCGCTGAACCGATCATGGCGGTGGAAGTGGTAACCCCGGAAGAGTATGTCGGTGATGTGGTGGGTGACTTGAACGGTCGTCGTGCCAAGATTGTCGGCATTACCCCGCGCAGCGATGCGCAGGTGATCAAGGCCGAAGCCCCACTTTCGGGGATGTTCGGGTACGCCACGTCTTTGCGGTCGATGACCCAGGGTCGTGCGTTGTTCACCATGGAATTCAATCATTACCAGCGCACGCCACAGAGCGTGCAGGAAGAAGTCGTTAAAAAAGTGCGCGGCTATTAAAGCAGGCGTTAGGAGAGAGATCGATGGCCAAGCAGAAGTTTGAGCGTAGTAAGCCTCACGTGAACGTGGGAACGAT
>JAHLLH010000010.1 GCA_020444265.1 bacterium | reverse complement strand
CATGAACTACGAAACGAAAATCGCTTGACTGCCAAAACAGTCGCTACATTGGATAGAGAAACCCGGCTTGCAAGCCAAGCCGGGGCACACAACGGGAACCATTTTACCATTATTATTCAGAGAGGGAGATCAGCCAGGCGATTTCCCCTCTCCATGCGTGAACCCTATATTGCACGGCAACATCTGAGGGCAACGGACGGATAATGGTGAGCAAACGACACGGGACAACCCTACGGCACTTTCCGGTGATGGCAACAGCGGCCCTCTTCGCCCTGTTTGTCATGGCCCTGCCGTCCGGTGCCAACGGGCAAAAAGCCGCCAAGGCAGCCCTTGGCATATCGCCCTCACCCACGATCTCCGACACCCTCACCCTCGACTCACTCGTGGCGGATTCCCTGACACTGGATTCCCTCGCGCTGGACAGCTTGTCGTTTGACTCGCTGGCCCTCGATTCCCTCGGCCTGGACAGTCTCGCCCTCGATTCGCTCGCGCAGGACACGCTGCCCCCGCCCGATCCTTGGATCATCCTCCCGCCGGACACCACCGCACCCAAGGCTCCCACCCCGCTTTCGATCACGGTGGATGGGGCCGAGTTCGCGCGTCACGGCTACAAGGACGCCGGCGAGATGGCGACCCTGTTACCGCTGCTCTACCCGCATCAGACCCAGCTCTATTCTCAGCCCTTCTACCCCCTGCCACCGGGGATGTCGGGACGGGGATTGACCGTGATGTACCGTGGCCGCAGCTACGACAACCCGGTGACCGATGCGACCAACTTCGCAACGTATGCAGCTGAGGAAATCCAGCAGCTTCACCTCTCCAACAGCTGGGATGGCAGCGGATCAGGCTCGAGCGGGCCGGTCCTGACCATCGATCCACCGCACGCTTATCCCACAACGGCACTAACGCGCGTGGTCTATCGGCAGGGTTTCTATGGCCTCGGTCATGCCGACTGGCGCATCGCTCAGCAGATCACCGAGGATTTCGCCTATCACATCGGGGTGGATATCGGCGAGTACGGGGGCCGTTTCGGCAACTCCGAGGCGAACACCAGCATGGTGCGAATCGGGGGCCGTCAACAAATCCGTTATGTAGGTCTGCTGCAGCTCTATTGGATGGAAACACGTGAAACACATGGTCATCCCTATGGCTATGGCTCCTCGAACAATCGCCGGAACGACCTCGACATCATCCTGTCCGGAGGCCGTCCCAGTGACCCGGAGTACCGTGAGGCGGCCCTCTGGTACGTCCGCAATCAGAATGGCTACAACTACGGCGATGAGGATGGCAATCGTATCGGCGGGCGGCTGGAATGGTGGCGTGACCTGCCGGATTCCACGAAGAAGATCTCTCTTCGCGCCGATGTTGAGCGAACGGCAGCGCGTTTCGTCCGTCGTCCACGTAACCAGGATCCTTCGGGCCAACGGCTCGTATCCGGGCTGACCGGACGATACCGTTGGGATGAGGACCTCCTTCATACCCTGGCAGCCGTTCGCATGGAATTCGGCACTCGGTCCGGTATCCCAGACACCATCTCCATCGATCCAGCTTTTCTCGCTGGTGGGACCGTTACCGGTGAACTCGGCGACAGCTTGGGATTCGGTTTGTTGGGTGAGGCGACACGGAGCTGGCGCTGGCCTTCGATGGATGAGTCGTTCGGCTTCTGGTCGCTGCGCACTCCGGATCGTTGGATGGACCTCCTTCCTGCTCCGGACCAGGCTACCCTTTATTATTACGGAAATCCTGTGCTCGACCCGGAAGTGAGCCATTATGCCGCTGTCGGCGCCCGTTACAACCAGAAGGCGGGGCGATCCCTGCGAGTACTTGCCGGCTACCGTTCTGTCGCCAATCCCATCATCATGCGCAACCTCGGCGGAAACGAGTACACCCGACGCAACGGCCCTGGGCAGTCGGCCTTTGAGCTGACCGGGTTTGGCTGGCTCGATCTCTTCTATGGGATCTCCACAGCCGCCTCATGGACAGTGAGCAATGCCAACGACACCAACCCATACCCCAACACCTGGGGCTGGACCAGCCTGCGTTTTGACGGCAAATATTACCACAACCAGCTACGGATCCGTCTCTCGATAACGGGGAATTATTACGGCAGCTATGATTCGAATTACGGCTCATCCGAGGATGCGCTGATCCTCAACGGATTGGCGACGATGAAGATCAACAAGTTTGAGCTCTATTATGGTGCACAGAATCTGCTGAAAACGCAGTATGTCCTCTTTGACAATTACCCCTTCATGCACCGGAGCGACATCTGGGGGGTACGCTGGATCATGTGGAATTGATTGTTTGCCTCCCCTTTATTTGAAGTTTCTTAGGAAGTTAGGAGCACCCCCGTTTCATTGAATCGTACAAATGTCGTATCTTTCTTTCAAGCTGTTGTGCGACAATGCATCCCCGCTGGACCTCAGCTTGAAATGGAGACAGTAATGAAACTGGTTTATCGCTCCCTGCTTGTCACTCTTCTCCTTTTTCTGTCTTTGACACCACTTTTCGCCGAAAGCGCTGCGGACAGTTCAAACCTGGAACGTTACACTCCGACAAAAGAGTTGACCCTGTACGGACGTGATGTGAGCGGACCTCGTATCGGTTTGACCTATATCGCTGTACAATCTGATGATGCTCAGGAATCTCTGGACAAATACGAGCTTGACCCATTGATGCTCCAGGTCGGATGGCATTTTGACTGGATGGCGTTCGAACCAGGCGATGCTCCTGCTGTCTTTGTCGAGTTTATTCCCCTGCTTGGTGCCCTCGAGCAGGGAGTATTCCTCCCAAGTCTTTCCATGGCCATGGGTGTACGAACCTATTCAGGGTTTGAAGTTGGAGTTGGGCCGAACGTTACTCCCACCGGAGTCGCGCTGGTCGTTGGTGTCGGACACAACTTCGGCAGTGGCGGCATCTCAATGCCTGTCAACCTTGCCATAGCCCGAAACCGTGATGCAGTGCGGGTGACCTTGCTTGTGGGGTATGGGATCAGCTGGGGCAGTCGGAACTGATAGACTCGCTATTCGAGATGTGATTGAGCTGGATTGCCGGGTCAGCGTCAGGTTGGTAATTGAGCGAATTGATCAGAGCTGGCGGGTTTTTCGGAAGAGCTTTTCGGTGACCACCTTGTAGGTCGTCCCCTTCTTCTCCCCGTACTTGATAAGAAACCCCTTTTCGACCAGCTTCGCTGTGTAGGATCGCGCTGTTGACTGTGCTACTCCGAGATCGTCCACAATGTCCGACGTACCGAAGCGTTGCTGCCCAATGACACGAAGGAAGTGAATCAGGGCAGGTTTGATCGATCCAATGGAAATTCCGCTCTCCTCAAGCACTTCGACCGCATCTTTCTCGACAAGGTGGACGATAAAATCATCCGGTCCACGCCCGATCTCAAGCTGAACATCATCCACTTCAATTCGGCGATCTGCCTCAAGTATGGTCCGTTTCAGGACATTACCCAGCTCACGGATGTTCCCCATCCAGTGGTGACGATGCAGGCGATTGAGGGCGTCGCGGCTGATCTTCGGGGCCTGCACGCCCAATTCCGCGGACAACTTCGGAATCATGTGGTCGACCAGCAGTTCGATGTCATCCCGCCGTTGACGCAAAGGTGGCAAATCAACCTGGTAGATCGATATACGAAAGTAGAGGTCGCGACGGAATTCGCCGACGGTCACGCGACGGTCCAAGGGTATGACACTCGACAGGATGACCCGGGGAACACTTCCGCCTCGCTGCAGCACCTCCTCAAATTGTTCCAACAGCTTCAACAAGGCATTCTGGCCATCCAGGGAAAGATTGGTCAGATCATCAAGAAAGAGGGTCCCCTTGTGTAAATAGGGCTCATCCCCATTCTCTTGTTCGGATGCGGGCGGCGAACACTTTTCAATGAGATTGGTATCATCTAACTCATGACAATCCACCCGAACAAAGGGCGCCCGTCTTCGTTTCCCGGAATCATGGATCACACGGGCTGTCAGGCTTTTTCCAGTCCCGGTTTCCCCGATGAGCAGGGTTGTAATGTCGCTTGCAATTGCTCGTTCGATTGCTTGCATGGTCGTATGCCAAGCAATGGATTTGCCGAGTAGACGGTGCAAAGCGTCTGGAGCCGGAATGGGCGCGGGGGAATGCCATACAGGAAAAAAATGGGGACGATCATGGGCGAGACGAAGATCGAGGATGGTACGCCATTCCGGCGGATTCTGCTCCCCGGTTGAATAGCCCTCACCCGATTCATTCAACTGGTCAACAGTCGCGGCATCGTCAAGCAGATGCTCTTGAATCCACACATGGATATCGTCCAGGATCGTCAATTCCTGCTTCAACTCTCGCGGCGCGGGCAAACGGCTCAGGGTCCGTTCAGCCCACCACTCGTATGCATCCCCAAGTTTGCCGTACATATCGGGTCGCTCGCGCATGAGTCGGTCTGCGACGTATCGGAGTAGTCGGAGTTCCCACTGTCGTCGGTGTGAGTATGTCATAACTGGAGATGGAGCTCTACCAGGTGATTTCCAGACGGTTTCGTCCTTTGTTCTTCGCCTCGTAAAGCTTGTCGTCCGCCGCTTTGAGCATCTGGGTTGGTGTAGAATACCGATCATCGGGATAGTGGCTTGCTCCAAGCGAGATGGTCACTGCGGGTGCATCTTTTCCCGCATCAATCTCCCCCTGGGCAAAGGAATACTCCTCTACCATTTCACGCAGACGGCTGGCGACCAGGTGTGTTCCCTCCGGATCAGTTTCAGGGAGCACCAGGACGAACTCTTCTCCACCATAACGCGCTGCGATATCAACCCGTCGAATCGTATCCGACACGAGATTACCCATCTCTTTGAGAACACGATCCCCAACGAGATGGCCGTAAACATCGTTGACCTTTTTAAAGTGGTCAATGTCAAATATAATACAACCCAGGTGGATTTGGTACCGTCGCGCACGCTCAAACTCTGCAACAAAAACGTCGTCGAAATAGTGGCGGTTGTATAGTCCTGTTAACTGATCAGTAATCGCCCGTCCCCACAACTCGCGGTTCTGTTCGATCAGTAGTTCCCGGACTTGCAGCAATTGGTGGAAGCGCAGAACGCGCGCCACACGGAAGGTGAACTCTTCGACTTTAAAGGGGAGGTAGATACAGTCATCGGCTCCGAGTTCCAGGGTGCGAGGTCCAATCTCACTACCGAAACCAGTCACCATAATGACAGGGAGGGAACCATAGCGACTGCGTATTTTTTCCAGTAGGCTGATGCCGTCCATGCCCGGCATGCGGATGTCGGAGATTACAAGATCATACTTACCGGCATCCAGCATTTTCATCGCTTCGATACCATTGCCCGCCTCTTCAACCGTGTACTTGCCCAAGCGAGTAAGAATGTCCTTCATCAGTAGGCGAGTGGAAGCACTGTCATCGACAATCAGCAGATGGGAGGGTTCCTGAGAATCGGAGCCCATTTCGAGATTCGTGTAGAGGTGATGCATGGAAACAACATCCTCACGCAATTGTTGACCTGCGGAAACGACCCGCTGCTTTGTGAGCAACCCGGATCGGTTCGGGCAAGCGATAGCGTATCGCGGTGCGCAGCACCCACTTGACCGCATTCTCCAACGAGATACCGTGCCCGGTTGAGATCCAGACCGGCTTCACTCCATCACGCGTTCGAACAAGCCGTGCAACCTCCTCGTCCTTGTGTAGACAAGGTTTGAAGGCCCCCTTATTCCTGCCGGGTTCTTCGCATTCACCGATCAATCTACTTTTCGCACAACCAATCGTTCGCCAACCCGTCACAAGGCCAAGATGGCTGGCAAGCCCGAGCCGTCTCGGGTGAGCGATTCCCTGGCCATCTACAATGACCAGGTCGGGAAAGTGTGTCAAATGTTCCGCTGCTTTCAGCAAAACAGGTACTTCGCGAAAGGAAAGGTAACCGGGGACGTAGGGGAACGCCACACCTAAAGTCTCAATCGAAACATCTTCAACCGTCAACTGAGGCCAACGGAGGAGACTGATGGCGCCGATCATATGGGTTTTATCCCTGCTGATTGATGCGTCCACGCCCGCGATAAAACGGACTGAATCGTTGTCCAACTCCCCATTACGGTCAACCCGCTCTGACAACTCCTCTTGCAGTGATCGCGCTTGCTGGATCGAACCTGGTTCGATCCAGGGCACTGTGCCGCCCGGATCGGTCATTGTGCGCTTACCACCTTCTGTACCGTATTCCTCAAGGTGCCGATCTTCGGCGAATGGAGTTCAATCTTGTCCCGTGCTTCGAGCGCACCCACACCCTCCGGGGTACCCGTTGCGATGATGTCGCCCGGGCGCAGGCCAATGTGACGGGCGATGTATTGGACCAGGGTGATCGCTGAGAAAAGCCACAGTCCTGGATGCCCCTGCTGGCGGACCTTGCCATTCAACCGTGTCTCGATGCTGTAGTCAGCGAGTGATTCTTTGCGCTCAAGGAAACGGATCGACGGGCCGAGCGGGCAAAAGGTGGAACGGCCCTTGGCGGCAAACCAGGGCTTGCCAGCTTCCTTCAGTTTCTTTTGCCAGGCGCGGTCCGTCACATCGTTGAGCAGGGTTACGCCGACAAGCGCCTGTCGTGCTTCCCCATCGCTGATCTCACCCCTCACAGTCTGACCGATGACCAGCGCGAGCTCCCCTTCGAAATCGACCCGAGAGCTGCTTTCGGGAACTTCAATCACCCCTCCGTGGTTCAGAAGAGATGCACGTGGTTTCATAAACAGGATCGGTTCACCGGGTACGGCATTGCCCAGTTCTTCCGCGTGGGCCACGTAATTCCGTCCAACACAGATGATATCGCCCCCGCGAATGGGTACATCCCAGGTCAGCTCTGCATCGGGATCGACTTCAGGAGTTTCGTCAAGACGGTTGAACAACCAGGTCGCGGCAGCGACCGGATCGTTGGATTGAAGCAGGGCATCAATTGAGACGGTATTGGCACGGATGGTAACGGCAGAATCAGCAGCACGGCGATAGAGCGCATCGAGTTGATACAGCTTGCCATCGTCCGTCTCCCCGATCAATTCGGAGGTTCCGCCATTGATCGAGATCATGTGAAAACGCATCTTATCCTCTTCGCAATCTTTAGCTCTACAGCATTGTAGTGTCGTTCTGGAATATAGCAGGATCAGGCCCAATCCCCCACTCATCGGGGAGAATTGCCCGGCTTGACCAGTAAAACAGGGTTTCCCGCCCGCTCAAAGGACTGTACCTTGACGCCCATGACAAACCGCCTGCATCGACTATTGCCCTCCCATCAAGGGACCGCGTTTCTCGTTTCCTTCGCCGTTGTCCTGATCGCGGGATGGGCCACCATGCTGGACCAGCTCGGTCCCGGAGTAGCTGCGGCATGGTCTGCCGCCAGTTTGAACGCAGGCCAACCGGTGGACGCTGGTCACTCGCCGCTCTATCGCCTGCTGGTGCAGGTGGTTGGAGCGATTGGGCCACGGGAAGCGGCACACGTGCGTGTTGAATGGTTGACCCTTGTCGGATGGGCCCTGTTAGCGGGAAGCCTTGCTGGATTCCTGACAAGTCTCTTCCAGCGCTGGAACCTCTGGGGCAGTTGGATGCTCGGAATAACCGGTGGCACACTTGCGGCTTTCTCACGTCTGCCCTGGGCGGTCGCCCTCGCCCCTAACCCGGCTCCCTGGGCACTGGGCACCTTCGCCGCTGGATTGTGGCTGTTGGGTCAAGACCCGGAAGATTCCCGGAAACGAGTGACTTACTCTTTGCTTGGAGTCTTCTATTTCGCCCTCTCTCTCCAGTTTGACATCACCATTATTCTGCTTGGCTTACCACTTGTAGGTCTTGCGGTCTACCGGCCTTATGACGCCAAAGTAATGTGGTGGTTACCGCTACTCATCTTCTGGCTACCTGGAGCTCTTCGATACATCCCCGACCTTCAGCCCTCATTCGATGTACAGGGCTTCCTCTCAGCAGCACAAGGGGTGCCGGAAAACCTTACTGGCTTTAAACTGCTCGGCTGGAGTGCTGCTAATACGATGACCTTCATCCCCCTCATCTTTGCGGTCTGGGGATCGGTCCAGTTGGTCCGTCGCGTGAAGTACGCTGCTCTGATCCTCGGTGGTACACTGTTCGGTGTTCTGATGGGTGGGTTCTTCCCCGGTCCCTCGAGCATGATGGCCTCGCTGATCCTCAGCCTGACGGTCATGATCCTGGCGATGATTGGATTAGGTGATCTCTTTGGACGTATGCCGAAAGGCCTCGCACCGCTAAGCCTGCTGCTGATACCACTTGTCGGCTTCCTCCAGGGGCCGCTTGTATCACGGCATGGTGAAACCATCTGGGAGGACCACCTCCGCAATGTGGTGCGGACCGTGCGGTATGAATCGGTCATTCTGAGTGTTGATGAGGCGACTGTCAACGCTCCCCGCAGCTACATGCTGGCCTCGGAACGCGTCCGGCCAGACGTTCGCCTGATCAATCCTTTGCGTCTCACCGACCGCAACTACCTCGAATGGGTCAACGAGCAGTGGCACAACACCTTCCGGGATGCGATTCCCTCATTCGACAGCCTCTTGACTGCTGCCCGCGAGAAGACACCCGAGGATGAGCTACGTCCTCTGGCCAATCGCTTTATAGAGACTTGGGTGGCTGATGAAGTCGCCCATTCCGAAAAATCAGGCGGTGTACTCGTGTCTCCGGGCTTTGACCCCGGCACAGAGTACCAGATTATCCCGGACGGCTTGCTGATGCGTGTCTGGCTGGGCGATAAACCCCTGCCCTTCATCTTTCGCCAATTGAAACTGGACGCGGTCCGTTACCACGAAGGCCAGACCCGCCTCGAACAGGGGGTCATCGCTCAATACCCGATGATGTTCACCAACCGTGGCTCCTGGATGTTGCGTCAGGAATACTTCGCGGAGGGGATGGACTGGATTCGCTACGCCCTGCTGATCGATCCGCGCTACACACCTGCACGGATCCTTGCGGACGAATACAATATTCACGGTGAGCCATTGCTGCTGAAGCCAAAAGAGCGGTAGGAAAGAAAACCTGCTCAGATTGGTTCGAAAAAGAGAAGTGATGTGTCGCCGACATCGCGACGATCTGTCTCCTCCCACCCCTCGGGCAGGCTGAGTTTGCTGCGGCTGCCGATTTCGAACATCATCGTCCCACCATCCGCGAGGAATCCATTCGTCAGCAGTAGGTTCATCACACCGGCAAACACATCATCCGCATAGGGTGGATCGGCGAAAATCAGGTCGTAGGGTGAGGTGAACCGTGCGGGTTGAGCCAGTAGTTTCAGCACATCTCCCGGAATCACCTTCGCACGGTCCTGAAACCCGCACCGTCCCAGATTGTCCCGTATCGCAGCCTGGGCACGTCGATCCTTCTCGACAAAGGTCGCGTGTCCAGCACCCCTCGCAATTGCTTCTACACCCAATGCACCGGTCCCGGCGAAGAGATCGAGCACCTTGGCGTCAGGGAGTTGATCACGTACGAGCTGAAAGAGGATTTCCTTTGCACGGCCCGAGGTGGGACGCACCCCTTCGGGTGCATCGGCTAGTCGTCGTCCCTTCCCGTCACCACCGGTCAACCTCATGGGAACATGACCAGCAGGTAGCGGTCTCCGGGCACATGGTGGATGGAAAGACGGAATGGACGGCGTCGTTCACCGCGCAGCACACTGAGGAGACGTGTCATCGCGTCACGATCAGCACGGAAAGCATGTTTTCCATGATCCTCGATGCCTAGCGAATGTACGAGGTCCGTAAACTGCTCCTGGGTCAACCAATCTTCCGCAGAAGCTTCGAGGGTCAGATGGATTGGCACTCCAGGTGCGAGGGTGGCCTGCTCGCCCATAGAGATAGCTGGAGCGTTACGTACTCCGCTGACAGCCGCTCTCCAGGATTGGATCGATTCAGGATCGCCAACCGCTTCGAGTTCCACCGAGCCACCCTGCAAAATTGTGGAGAAGAGGTTCACATTGTGCTGGTCAGCAAGGTCGTACAACGTTCCAAGCATACCGCCTGTCGAGGCCAATTCCGGCGGGAGTGGGACTTCCTGAAGATCAACGGTTCGGATGGTAAAGCCAGCGTCCTCAGTCTGGGCAGGCGCTTCGGCAACCTGCTGTGGCGCAGTCTCACCACTCCCGGCAACCTTGTCCAAGGCTTGCTGTATAAAGGGGAGACGATCCCGCATCAGGATGGCACCCGCCGCGATGGCCAACAGCAGGACAACAATTGCGAGAGGCAGCAGTCGTTTACGAACCCCACCGCCTGTTTTCGTCCTTTTCCTACCCGGTTTGCTATCCCCGTCGCCGATCAGCGCACGCAACGCTTCATCAGCTTCCTCATCATCTGCGACGTCTTCCGGGCGATACTCTTCGGTAACGCCGGTATCGAGATCCAGGTCCTCTTCGGCATCGTCAATATCGAGCGTAGATTCACCGAATCTATCGCTGCCATTGCCCGACTGCACACTCCGCCCCGACCAGAGATGGAACAGCGGCATCAGATCCGCTCCGCGTTCAATCGCGGGTTCTACCAAGCCGGCAAGAAGGGTGATTGAACCGATTTCGAGGTCATTCGCTTTCGCAAGATGATCCCAGAAGGCGAGTAGTTCGGGACGGATCACAATCGCATACGCCTGTTCATCGAGCGGATGCCAGGCGTAGATATACTCCTCCAGCGAGCTATCTAGACGCTGCTGCAGTTCCCAGATGACCTGGTCCTCTATATCCTCTTCGGGCAAGTTGCCCGTAGGCACCAGCCAGGCGGAGCCCCAGGGTGGGCTGAGGGTGATATCCAGCGACGATTCGTCACTCAGCCAGGAGCGACGGAACTGCTTCAACGACTGATCGATCACAGCTTCCAGTTCAGGATGCACCGCGGCGAGCGGGGCGGGCGGAACGGTCAGCCCAGAGGATTCCCGTACGGAATACGCTCCCTCGTCGAGGCGCTCCTCAAGCACAAGCCCCTGTGCATCCCACCGGAGGCGGTAGCGCGAGGGGCCTGTAGAACCAGATGACTGGAACTCGCTCAGCGTTTTTCCTCCCAACTGAGGTCATTGTTCTCGATGTATCCCGGATGATCAATGGGGCCAACACTGAAGATCGCACTCAGGATGCCACCACCGGGCAGATCGTACTCTTTTTCGAATGGCGCACGGATAGTTACACCAACCGTCGTCTCCTTCGCGAGGGACAGCTCTTCCTCGTAGGTAAGCTGCTTCAGCTTCTCCTGGGTCATTTCGCTGTTGGTCCAGACCCGGATCAGACTATCGTAAGTAACACTGAAAAGTGCCGCGCGGATACGATCTACATTATTGTACTGATCGACGGAATCAGCAGGAATCATCCGTTCTTTCGATGCTTCCACATCAACGCTGCGACGTGGGCTCAGCAGCTCGATTTCAGTGTCGAAGTAGTCGGTTTGAAGCTGAAGCTGTTGATCGAAGAGCGTGGTATCCTGCTGAAGTAGCTGTTCAACACTCGAGCGCGCTTTACGACCAAGTTGATGGATGAAGAGGTTGGTGTAGAGCTCGCTGCCGAAGACAGCCGGATCCGGCTCACCATTGCGAACCAGGTTGTACGAAATCTTGCCCTCAAGCGTAATCTTCTTGTTCTTGAAGATTACGAAGGGCTTGCCGGTAATCGGATCGGTGGTGATGTCGGCGAGGTCACGGAAGAGGATATAATCCTTGCTTGGAACCATCTTCTCTTCGTACGGCGCATAGGTCCGTTCCATCTTGCCCGGCGACCAAATCAACCAGTAGATGTCGTCCACGCCTTTGTCACGGAACTGGTATTTCACGCCCTTTGGCGAAGTCATTGAAACAACGACTGGCTCAATCACATCCGTGTACAACTGCTTCGGAATCATCTTCATGACGACGGAGTCAACCACTTCGCCTTCTGGCAGGGTCTCCGGAGCAGGTGCCCCATTCGAGAAGGGTTCTACCTCGATATGATCGAAGTGGAAGAGATCGTTGAACCCGACGAGGAAGGAGTCGTAAGGCGCATCATACAGCGAGAGCTGCTCGAAATCGAAGGTTTCCCGTTTCACCATGATCGAATCAGTTTCGATAAACTTCACCAGTGAATCGAGATCAGCGATATAAGTGCCATTAACCTTCTGGAAACGCTGACTAACCTGGTTCAGGTTGTCCATCCGCTCCCTGCTGTCCGTGATCAACTTTTCCTGATCATCCCACAACTTTTTTGGATAGAGGACACTGACAACGAGGAAAATGATCAGGAAGCCGATCAGGATTTTCAGCAAGATGCTGCCTTTAGGCTCCATCGAATGCTTGTACGCCATGGGATCTCCCATCATCCGTTACGGATAAACCGTAACCAAAACTCGTAGCTTCTCGAGACGCACCTCTCCGATGCCTTTCACAAGAAGCAAATCGTCTACACTGTTAAAGGGACCATGTTTTTCTCGCCACGCGACAATGCGAGACGAAATCACAGGTCCTATTCCCGGTAGTGCTTGTAGTTCTTCTTGTCTTGCACGATTCAGGTCAAGCAGTGCCGGACTCTTGTCGCTCACTTCTTCAGGTGCGAGAACACTTTCTTCCAGAGCAGCACGTTCAACCGAACGCCCGGCAAGGTCTTGTGCTTCTGTTTCGGAACCATGAGGCAGGGTACCGGAAGGAGGCATCGACCCGCTTGAGGGCTTTGGCGTCGAAGTTACATTCTCCGAGGTCGTTCCGTCCAGCCTCGGCGAGTCGAATGAGGCATTCGTTTCCGCCCCGTGAGCCAACGTATCCGCCTGTTCGACCAGCGGTGTGGCTCCTTCAATCACCAATGTACCGGGGTCACGCTCCAGGTAACGTTTCACCTGCTGCCCGATAAGACCAATCAGCAGGATGATGGCGAGGCCAATCAACGCCCGTGACTCGGACCGAGTCAGGTTGAAACGCACACGTTCGCGTGCGGGCCCTTCCATAACGTTTATCCCCCTTTTTACTCCCCGCCGAAAATGTGGTCCTTCATCTTACGAAAGAAGGATTTCCCATGCCTTGCGGGCGGGGTGATGCCATCGACATCCCGTAGCTTTTCGAAGACCTCTTTCACTTCTGTACTTGGTTTTTCCGGGATGTAAACATCCACCCGGACAAGCTGATCTCCACGTCCAGAGGCGTTGAGGTGACGAATACCCTTGTTTCGCATCCTCAGAACCTTGCCCGGCTGAATCCCAGCGGGGATTTCCATCTCCGCCTGTCCGCCGAGGACCGGCACCTCTACCGTAGCACCCAGAACTGCTTCTGGCAGAGAAATGCGAAGGCTGTAAAGAATATCGTCATTGTGACGCTCAAACGCTTCATGATTCTTCTGTTCAAAGACAACAATCAGGTCACCGGAGGGACCGCTCCAGGGACCAGCATGCCCCTCACCATGGATGGTGAGGTAATTGCCATCTCCAACACCCGCCGGCACCTTGATCGATACAGTGCCAGCCGTCTTGTTTCGGCCTTCGCCACCACAAGTATTACAGGGATCCTCAATCACCGTCCCCTTGCCCGAACAGGTCGGGCAGGGCATCACATTGACCATCTGTCCGAAGAAGGAGCGAGTCACCTGACGAACCTCCCCGGCACCCTTACAGGTGGAGCATGTTGTCGGCTCCTTCCCTTCTTTCGTCCCTTTGCCCTCGCAGGTTTCGCAGGGTTCGTAGCGATTGACTCGGATCTTTTTTGTTGTTCCCTCGGCGATTTCCTCGAGGGTTACTCCGAGGTTCACCTGGAGGTCGCGTCCACGGAAGTTTCGCGGGCCTCGTCCCCCGCCACCCCCGGCAGCACCGCCGAAAATGTCCCCGAAGCCGAATCCACCCATGAAGGAGCGGAAGACCTCGAAGGGGTCGATGTCCATGCCGCCGCCAAAGCCTTCCGCACCAGGACTGGTCGCCGAATGGCCAAAACGGTCGTACCGGGCACGTTTATCGGGATCAGAAAGGATTGCGTAGGCTTCGCCGATTTCCTTGAACCGTTCTTCCGCCTTCGCATCCCCCTTGTTTCGGTCCGGATGGTACTGCATCGCCAGCTTGCGATAGGCTTTTTTTACTGTCTCGCCATCAGATGACCGTTCAATGCCTAGAATTTCGTAATAGTCACGCTTCGCCAAATCAGTTCTCCCCGTCCGCTTCCGATGCGACAATCACTCGGCTGGCCCGGATCAGTTTCCCCGCAAGGCGATAGCCTGGCTGGTGAACTTCAACGATCGTACCTGCTTCAACTCCCGGAACCGGCATCTGCATCAATGCTTCGTGGAGATCTGGATCGAAAGGTTTCCCTTTCGCATCAATTGACTCGAGCCCACGCTTTTCCAGGGCGGTAAAGAGTTTCTGACGGATCATCTGTGCTCCTTCGAGCAGTGATCCAGCTTCCCCACTCTTCTCCGCGTTCGCCAGCATCAGGTCAAAATCATCCAGAATCGGGAGTAGATCCCCGATCAGACCCTCGTTGGCAAGCTGGGAGAATTGCTCCATCTCCTGGTTACGGCGGCGTTTGAAGTTCTCAAATTCAGCTCGTGCACGCAGCATCTGGTCACGAAGCTTGTCGTTCTCAGCCGTCAGAGCCTCGACCTTTTCTTCCGCGCCAGAAAACTCCACGGTGGCACTTTCTTCGGGAGATGCTGCCTCAGCAGCCTGTTGCCTAGTCTCTTTGTCCGCCGTCTTGGCGGATTTCTTTGCCTTGCTCACGTCTATTGTTTCCTGCACTTAGTGTTGAAGTACTGTATCCTGAAGGGGTTGCCTCAGCTTTCAGTTGCCTGGGTTCACTCCAGATATAGCCCTAATCGATCAATCTTCGGTTTAAGGTGCTCGCGGCGAAGTTAACCAAACTGACCACACGTGCGTAGTCCATCCTGGTCGGACCGATGATCCCGAGAGTTCCCTCGGTGTCGCCCAATGAGTAGCCAGCGGTCACCACACTGCACGATTCGAGGGACCCCTGCCCCAGTTCTTCGCCAATCGATATTCTCACCCCATCATCCATTTTGTGCTGCCCTTTTTCCAACAAATGCATGATGACATCACGGTCTTCGAGGATCTCGATGACTGCTTTCATCTGGTCCATGTTGGCAAATTCGGGATGGTCGAGCACATTTCGGGTGCCGTCCACATGGATTTCCTCGACACGGTCGGGACGGAAGATGTGGTCGGCGGAATCCACCACCAGCTTGATCAACGGTGTACTACTCTCACTTACTCCTGCGAGACGTTTGTCGATTGTGTGACGAACCTCGCCCAGGGTCAAACCGCTCAGACGTTCATTCAGCAAACGTTTCGCTGCATCGATCTCTTCATCCTTCAAGGTTGAAGAGATTTCCAGCAGGATACTCCGGACGAAGCCATTGCGGATCGAGAGGACAACCAACAGACGACCGGTCGCAATCCGCACCAGATCAATCTTGTGCAGGATGCCGTCTGCCATTCGCGGTGATAATACTACCGAAATAAGGGTGCTGACTCGTGCGAGAGTTTCCCCGGCACGGTCCAGCACCTCATTCACTCCACCAATCATCACCTCTTTCAACGCCTGGCTGAATTCGCGCTGCTCATCATCCGTCAGCTCGACACGGTGCATCATCGAGTCGACATAGTAGCCATAGCCGAGGGTAGTCGGTACTCGCCCAGCGGAGGTGTGGGGATGGGAGAGCATCCCCATTTCCTCGAGGTCGGCCATCACATTGCGAACTGTGGCCGGCGAGAGGTCGAGCGTGAGCCGTTTCGCAAGGTTACGCGAGCCGACAGCACGTGCCGACGTAACATACTGTTGCAGGACGGCGGTGAACACCGCCTCCTGCCGTTCCGTCAACGAGGGATAATGTCGTTTCTGGTTCGCCATGTATCCTTACCAACTACGGTTCACACTGCTCATATTTACCGGCGAGGCCGCCCGATCGCTGCTGAAGCGCCGATTCCACCAATTACGATCACCACGCCCACGACTGCACTGGGGATTGTCCAGACCGGTGGCGGGACTACACCACTCTGGGCGAGAAGAAGCTGCCCGGCTGCGGTGAGACCCGCCCCGAACAATCCTCCCATAAGCCCGGCAAGCATGCCCGCTGCGATAAACGGCTGACGGACCTGTCGTTCTGTTCCGCCGATAAATCGTACCGCCCTTGCCCAGGCAAGACCACTTTTGACCGCGACACGCACCGACTGAAAGGTGAGGAAAATAGCGACCGCAGCAAGAACTGATGCCGCGAACACCAGGTAGAGCCCCACCTGACCACCGAGTTCCTCAAGACGTATCAAAAGCTCGCCCTCGTAGGCTACCTCGTCAACATCCTCATGGTTCCCGATCTCCCCCGCCTCCGCAGAAATCCAGCTCGACTCGACAAAACTCGGATCGTAATGAATCACCACCGAAACCGGCAATGGATTTTCTGCGAGCAGGTCAAACAGCTCGCCACCATACTGTTCGCTGAAACGTTCGGCGGCCTCTTCCTTACTGATCAGGTCCACCCTGGTCACTCCGGGCCGAGCACCAATCCAGTTTGCGACAGCCTGCTGACGATCTTCCCGTCCCGGTTTGAGAAAGGCTTCCATCTCGAACTGAGAGAGGAGCTGCTGCTCGGTCACATCCAACGCCTGCCGTGCTCCGTACAAGGCAGTCCCGAAGGCCGCAAGCGTCGCCAATGAGAGAATCGCCAGCCACCCCGCAAGACCGGCTCGTGCCAGGGCACGAGTCGCTTCACGGAGGACGAAGAACATTTTCCTCATGCATTCTCCTCCGCGTTCCTTGCCAGCGTCAGATGCCCACGCTCGAGGGTATGTACCCGGATCGGATTCTCGCCGAAGAGTTCCACACGGTGAGTCGCCAGCAGCATCGCAGTTCCTCGTGCGTGGATCGAGGCGAGCAGATCGACAATCCCCAGCGCAGTCTCCTGATCAAGATGGCCAAGCGGTTCGTCCATGATAAGAGCGAAGGGATCGCCTACGAGGGCACGTGCAATCGCTAAACGTCGCTGTTCCCCGAAACTGAGCTGAGAAGGATAGGCATCGAGATGATTGTACAGTCCAACGCGGTTCAGCACACGCAGCGATGCTGCCCTGGTTTTGTTGCGTGACCAGCCAAGCACCTCACCGACCAGGGCAACGTTCTGGTAAACCGTGCGGTCCTGCACGAGGGCCAGCTCCTGGTCCACAATCCCGAGAAGCCTGCGCATCTTGGGAATCTTACGGTCATTCATCGATGAGAGACGGTAGTCACCTACGATTACTTCGCCGCTGTCCGGGCGATGTTCAGCGTAGACAGTACGCAGCAAGGTGGATTTCCCCGCCCCCGCATGACCGACAATCACCACCCAGTCGCCTTTGCCGACGCGCAGCGAAATGTCATGAATCCCGCGTCCCTTGCGGTATTCTCGTGTCACACGGATCAACTCGATCATACCGGCTCCGCCACAATGTGCACCCGGTCGCTCTCCTCATCGCCGCGACGGAAGGTCATCTCGTGGTAGACTGCGTCCACACGGAACCCTTCCCCCATCATGATATCAATAACCGCTGCCACTTCCCAGATTTTCTGCTTATGGTGCTCAACATACACAACCTCTTCATCATCCGGGTAGATGTTGAAGACATTGTGCTGGATGCGACGGTTGGTGTCGTAACGGGACACCCGACGGTACGAGGCGCCTTCGACCTGCTCCTCGATCACGTAGTCGCTGAAGTGGAAACGGCTGTTCGCATCGGTGCTGAGGTCAATGATCAGCAAGCCATCTTGTTCAAGCAAAGAGTGGGCGACACGGAAAAAGTCTGCGACACCCTCCTCGTCCATGATGTAGTTCAACGAATCGTAGAGGCAGAGGACGAGTTGCTGACGCGGGACCATCGGCAGTTCTCGCAGGTCGCAGACCTGAAACTCGAGGGAATGGCCTCGTTTCCCCTTCAATTTCCTGGCTTTTTCAATCATCTGGACGCTGCCATCCACCCCGACCATATCATAGCCATGACCGGTCATGTGACGTGCCAGCATCCCTGTTCCGCAGGCGAAATCGATTCCGCGAGAAAACTTGCGGCCATGCCGTTTCACCACGCGGGAGACAAAGTTGGCCCATCCCTTGTAGTCGACATGGTCCATCACCTCGTCGTAATACCGGGCAAGGCAGGCATAGGGCTCGACATCGATCCGCTCTGCACGTGCCGGGATTTGCAGGTGGTGACGTCCCATCAGTCCCGGTCCTCGAAATTGATACCGTTCAGGTTGAAGAACCGGATCGCGTTTGCTGTCGTTGCTCGTGCGACCTCCTCCAGCGGCAGTTCTTTCACTCGTGCGATTGTCGCCGCAACATAGGGTACAAAGGCGGGTTCATTACGCTTCCCTCGATGCGGAACTGGCGCCATGAAGGGGCTGTCTGTTTCGATCATCAGACGGTCCAGCGGGGCAGCTGCGAGGGGTTCTAGACGATCCGTTTTTTTGAAGGTCACATTCCCTGTGAAGGAGAGATAAAACCCCCGTTTCACTACCTCCTCGACCATTGCCACATCGCCCGCGAAACAGTGGAAGACTCCGCCCGGTGAACTGTGGCCATCGTACCCCTCTTCTTCCAGGACGCGAAGAATGTCCTCGGATGCTTCCCTGTCGTGGATGACCACCGGCTTGCCCACCTCGCGCGCCAAGGCTAGCTGGGCACGAAAGAGATTCTTCTGTACCTCTGGTGCCGCATAATCCCGGTAGTAATCAAGCCCGATTTCACCGACAGCGACACATTTGTCATCCTTCACCAGCTCGGCGATCCGTTCCAGGTCCCCCTCCTCCGCTTCAGCGGCATCATTGGGGTGAATCCCGGCCGCAAAGTAGACCCCCTCAAACTGATGCGCATGTTTCTGCGCGTTCAGCGAGGTGGAAAGGCTGGTACCAAGATCAACCATTGCGCCGACACCCGCTTCACGGGCACGTCGGACCACCTCCGGGATATCCTCTCGCAAGGTGGGCCAAGTAAGGTGGAGATGAGTGTCAATGAAAGTCGCCATGGGGAAAATGGTGCTCCTTATTCGGGGAATTATACAAGGGGGAAAGGTACACACCACAGGGGGTCGGGCCAAGTGGAGTTGGCTGGTCCACAGGGGAAGCGAGATGGGTTTGGTGGAACGGGCATCCTGCCCGTGCTACGCGCGGCACGTGCGATTCTGCGAGGAGGATGGATCGATGGCTTCGCTCGAACTTTCTCGAGCATATCCTCCTTGAGTGTCAAGGGGGATTTGTCCTCAGGCCTGGCATTCTCGTCCTGCTACACCCTTCTCGGCTGGATCCCGGGTCAAGCCCGGGATGACACTCGATCTAACCGGCAGAGAGACGGAACCCCCTCCCCGCTGCAACCTTTTACCGTCCATCCCTGTCCTACATGGGAAGGCCCGGAAGACGGGGAGGAGAACATGGAACAACAGCAGACGATGATGACCCGCGAATTGTTGGCAGAACATGGAATCCCGTTCACAGAGGACGGTTCTCGCAGCAAGGAATGGCTGGTAGTCTCCAGCGACACAGCCAAGCCCGCCTCCCTGCGTAACCTGGGGTTCCGTCTTGGGCAAGGGGCCGGTGATATCCAGTATCTGATTTACTTCCGGGGCCATTTCTGCGGGATCATGCTATAGAACGACTCTCCCTGTGGACGGGTTCTCCCTCCAGTTAACCCGTCCCAAGCGCTGCCCATGGGCGCGTGCAGTGAGCGTCCGGAGTCCCCGGTACTCCGGACGCTTTTCTCTCTCTTTTTAGCGTTGCCCGCCTTGCTGGTCAAGTTGGGTTTTATTCATCCAACGAAAATGCGTCAGGTCTACAAACCTGACGCAACCTCTTTCCTACAATCGATGTGTTGAATCTTAGAATCGGGCCTACGCTTCTACCTGCCTGCTGAGAAGCTCGCGATAGAGGTCGCTGCTGGCGTAGAGGTCGGTGTGGGTGCCATCGGCGAGGAGACGACCCTCGTCGAGCAGCACAACACGATCATCGGGACGGATCGCCGAGAGACGGTGAGTCGCGGTGATCACCGTACGCCCCTCCCCAACTTCATCGAGGGTTTTCTGGATCTCCTCGGCGACATCACTGTCCAACGCAGAGGTGGGCTCATCCAACAACAGGATCGGAGGATCGAGCAGCAGGGCACGTGCGATGCTGAGACGCTGCCTTTGTCCCCCACTTAGTCGTTCCCCGAGGTTGCCGAGGTTGGTATCGTAGCCCTCCGGCAGCTCCTCGATGAACTCATCGGCACGAGCCTGTTTTGCCACCTCACGAATCCGATCCATCGACATCTCGGGCCTTCCATAGGCGATGTTTGCACGGACCGTGTCGTGGAAGAGGGTTACATCCTGCGAGACGATGCCGAACAGCGACCGTAGATCGCTAATCGCCAGCTCGCGTAAGTCGATGCCATCCATCAGGATACGTCCCGAGTGGGGATCATAGAAACGAGGCAGCAGGTTCAACAGGCTCGACTTGCCCGACCCGGACCGTCCCACGAGGACCAATCGCTCTTTCGGTCGAATCTCGAGGTCGAGATCGTGCAATGCCGTGCCACGTTCCCCGCCATACTGCAAACTCACCTTTTCGAGGCGAATCTCTTTTTTGAAGCCGGTCACCGGTTTCGGCTGAGCGACCTCGTCAATTTGATGCTCTTCGTCCATCAGATCGAACACCCGTTCCGCTGCCCCTTCGGCCACTTTGAGCTTGGCCTGCACTTCTGCGAGGCTGACCAGCGGGGTCAACAAACCGAAGAGCAGCACGAGGAAGCGGACAAAATCATCCGGTTGCAGCCATTGGCCGGAGAGAACTCTTCCCCCTGCTACCAGCAGGATCACCGAAATCACCAGCACGCCAACCATTTCCTCGAGACGCGGTACCAGGCGGCGTAATCGTTCCCGTTTCACCGCATGCTGGTAATGATCTTCCGTCGCCTCGTCAAACGATCTGGTCTCGTGCTTTTGCCCACCATAGGCCTGCACGATCCTCATGCCGTAGAGGGTCTCATTCAAACGGCTTGAGACCACTCCGAGACGTGCCTGGGTCCGTTTCGATTTCCGTTTCAAACTCGACCCTGCGACCCCTGTCACAATCCCCGCGATCGGTGCGATCACCAGCACACCGAGGGTCATCTGCCACGAGATCGAGAGCAGCAGGATAAGGAACATGATAATGGTCAAGGGATCGCGCAGCAGCTTTGAGAAGGCTTCCGCCAGCCCGGCGTTGAGCTGGAGCACATCATTAACTCCTGCTGCCACCAGGTCGCCCGTCTTGCGCTGGTGGAAAAAGGCGAGGTCCTGCGCCATCAGCTTTTCGTAGAGGCCATCCCGCATCTGCTGGGCAACACGCTGCTCGACCGATGCCGCGAGTATCGTCTGGAGGTAGAGGGCGATGTTCTTGAAGAAAAAGGCGCCGACGATAAAGAGGATGGCACGCTGGAGGGTTTCCAACGCACTGCCTGCGGCCACCATCTGGGCGCTGTAGTGCTTGAGCACCTCGGCCACGTTGGCGATGGTCACCGGTCCCTCCGGCAGCTCAGGGACGAGCACCTTGCCAGTGAAGAGTGCCTGGATGAAGTCCGCCGCCATCCAGATCGAGACCCCCGAAAAGAGCACGAACATCAGCCCCGAGAGAAACATCCCGAGGATGCGGAAGGCGTGCGGACGCAGGTAGCGGGTATATCGCTGGACGAAGTTCACGAGGAGGAAGATAATACGAGTTCGGTGGTGAGTTTGGGGATATGGTCAGCAAACTCGGGAGAGGTGTCGCTGCGAGGAAGGAAGGCACAGCTGGATGACGAAGCAGGCTCTTGGCACTCACCTACCGTCGGCTGCGCGTAATGCGCGCAGGGAAACCAAGCGAGCGATACGAGATTGCTTCGTCCCTGCGGTCCTCGCAACGACACCCAGTGGCTCGGGTGCCCCGCCACCCAAGCGTGCATATCAGCACTGCGGCTCAACATCTACCCAGAGGAAACCCCGGGATCAAGCTGCCGAGGCCAGTCTCATCTGAAAACATTGTTGTGCTGATATGTAAACCCGGGTGACGGGGCACCCGGGCCACGTTGTTCGGTCAGACGCCCACGTCTGACCGAATGCACGGGCAGGATGCCCGTGCTAGACTCAGCGTATCACCATCAACTTCCCGGTCTGCTTCTGTCCGTTTGGGGTTTTGACGATGTAGACATAGACGCCGTAGGCAATATCCTGACCGTTTTTGTTGCGGACATCCCAGTAGGCGAAACCATCGCCGGTGGCGCTGCGGTGTTTGATCGTATTGACGATTTGCCCGGCTACAGTGTAGATCGTGATCTCGCACTCCGTCGGCAGGTGGGTGAACATGACACGGGCATCGTTCTCGTCCCGCTCGAACCCACTTCGCACGATGTAGGGGTTCGGCACCACCTTGATCTTGCTCAGGTTGGCGGTTTCTGATATGGCCGCTTCCTCGGTGACAAACTCGTAACGATGATCGCCGGTGAAGGGTTTGTCGGTGATCAGGGTGTAGACATCCCCCTGGCTCGGTGCAATGGTTGTGTCGGGACCGTTCTGGGTCTTCAGGTAAAGTAAGGAGCCGGTCTCATCGTCCTGATCGTCACGCAGAATCAGTATGTCCGGCCAGATGTCGCCGGTGTTGTTCGGATTCCAGGCGAGGCCGCCTGGAACCAGGTCCCAGCCGAGCGGACCCATCAGACTGGGGTTGTCGAAGACAAGACGCAGGTCGCCGAGCCAGGTGTACTCGGTCACATCACGCCAACCACCATCGGTAGTGGCATCTGTTACCTCCACACGGATCGGCACATCGAAACTGTCCACCGGAGCATCCATGAAGCCGACCCCGATCATGCCGATTCGGGTTGTTTGCCCAACGACAGTCACCCGCCAATCCGCGATCCCCTCGACAATCTCCTCGAAGCTGTTCACATTGCCCGGTGCACGGTTTTCCACCCACCAGTCAAAGGTCGAGCTGTCATCATTGACCGTGGTCCACCCCATCTGACTCACCCCGGCGTTGGGGATGTCGACGATCACCGGGCGAAACCCATCGACCGCTGGCAGGTCATCACTACCCAGGCGATAGTGGGTGTACTCAAACAGGCTGCCGCTGTGCATGTCACGGAATTGAGTCGAGTTGGTGGTCAGGTCGGTCAGGTTCATCGTTGTTTCGTAAAGCGTGTCCCCGGCGATAAAGAGTGTGTCGTTCTCGTTGAAGCTGACCTGGTAGGTGTGGCCGCTCAACAATGATTCGTCGACAATCTCAATCCCGATCTGCCCGTCCGCCTCGAGACCGTTGATCTCGGTCGGCTGCATCAGATCGCCGGGCAGGTAGTCGGGTGAAATCGTCCCCGGCACCACAGCGACCGTGTTCTGATCGAAGGGGGAAATGCCACGCGGGGACTCATAGCTGGGCTCTGCCGATCCCGGGTTGTCGGGATCGTAACGACCCTGGTCATAGCTGGTCAACGAGTACCATACCTCCTGACCATTGACCACATCCCGATCGAGGTAGCTGTGTTGCAGGCCGGTGTCCTCCCCCAGCCAGGCGTGTGCCTCGGGGAAGTTGGGTCCATAGGCGGGATCGAGGCCCGTCAAGCTATCGATCAGATCGTACTGGACCAACGGCACAAAGCCTACCGGCATGCCGAACCAATTGGTCAGGGGATCGCCCCAGGTAATGCCACCATCGGTGCTTTTGAAGAGGCGATACCCCTCGAAATCGTAGAGATCGGTGATCGCGTCTCGGCTTCGCTCCGCTGCTGCGTCCCAGGTCAACAAGACCTGTCCGTCGCCTGCTGTCGCACGAAGGTAAGGTGTGGTTGGGGGTCCGCTACCCTGGAAGTGAGCCTGACGGCCCATCAGGTAAGCTGTATCCACATTCCGACGCAGCTCGGTCGAATCGGCACCAATCACAATCGCGATGCTCAATTCTCTCATCTCCCCCGCAGGGAGGTTGAAGGGACCGGTACCGATGGTGAAGGTCGGTTCGGAACCGGGCAGCGCGTCCAGATCGATCTGCTGCTGGAGCGAAAGATCATCATAGCTGGCATCGTTGCCGTGGAAGTAGTTCTCCGGATTGTCAAAGGCGGTCGCATCGTTGGTCAGCAGCCCGGCAAAGCCTTCGTCCGTAACCGGACTGTTGTCATCATGGTAATAGTGAAAGCTGGTCACTCCGGCATCATCGGGAGTGTTGAGAATCCCCATACCGATCCAACCCACAGGCCCGACCCAATTCTCCGCAAAATGGGAGGAATCGTCACGCTGCGCGACCCCATTCAAATCCTGTTTGAAGATGAAGCTCGGTACCGGGTCGGTGGGGTCACCATTCCACGCGGCGATACGATCATCGGCGAAGAAGTCCGGCTTCAGATCTACCTGGAAGCCGGTATAGACCTCATTGTAGTCTGAGCTACTCTCGTTGTGAATGAGAAAGCGTACGAAGAGGATATCCTCTGCATAGGGACGACTGTAGCTGTAGGCGAGCTGTTCAACACGCAAGTCCAGCCCACGTCGATCCTGCAACACGCTGTAAATATCACGATCAGAGGTAAACTCGTTTGGCACGGTCTCGGTTGGATCATCCAAATCCGTCCGCCAGGGACCGGGCCACTGCGGTTCGCCATCAATCACCGGCCAAGTGGCGGGACGGTCCGACGAAGCGAGTAACGGGGTCACCTCATCGCCCGAGGTATTCTCTTCTGTGCGGACGTCGTTGAAAAGAGTGCCAAGCGAACCATCGAGGGCTTCCCACGAGTAGTCCTGTGTGGCTGAGGAAGGGTCGGGAATCGACTTGACCAGGGTACCATCGGCGAGTACCAGCAGGCTGATGCCAAAGCTGTAATGCTGGACATCGGTGCCATTGCGTGGCCAGTGCAGTGCCGGAGTCGCCGTGTGGAAATTACTGACGACACCAAAATTCGAGATAACATTGCTGAGCTGACCTTTGTCCATCAGGCCGATGGCACGGTCATCCACTGCGGCACCGTTCCGCTCCGTGAACCCGTCCAGCTTGATCTTGTGCGGACCCGGCAGCAGATCGGGGTTAGCAGCCAGTGCTGTCCCACCTGCCAGCAGAAGAAACAGCAGCATTGAGGCAAATCGTCCAGCCTTCTGTATCTCAACCGAGTGGTACATGTCGGTTCCCATCAGTAATTGACCTGCACACCCAACAGGATTTGACGCGGAGCGTCCACCCGGCTGGGATCATGAATCTGGTCGTAGGTAATCGCATTGCCAATCAGGGTCGTCTCCCACGGTTCCCCGGTCCTTGAGTCGACCCTCAATGGATTGCGGCGGTCGAAGATGTTTTCAACTCGTGCGTAGAAGGAGACCCCCACCGGCTCGAATAGGACCGCCTTCGCCAAACGCAGGTCGAAGCGGACGGTCGGTTCCATCCGTTCCGAGTTACGCTGGGCGAGTTGCTCCCCAGCACCCGTGTAGGGTGTGTAAGGAAGTCCGCTGGCGACATTGATAATCAAGCCACAGGTGACCCCCTGCAGGGCGGTGCCGAGCAGGCGCGGGTAACGATCTCGTGTGCTCATCCAGGTCAGCATGGCATTGGCGACATGACGTCGATCAAAGTCCATGTAGTATTCCTGACGTGCTTCAGGAATACCCTCGTAGGCATCATTGAAGCCCGTTGTCGGTTCGGACGAGTTGCCCTTCGCCACACTGTAAGTGTAGTTGGTCTGCAAGCTCCAGAAATCGCTCAAGGTCTTGGTCAGGCCTATTTCGAAGCCGATCACCGAAGCGTAATCGAGGTTGACAAAAGCGGCGTAGTTGTAGGCGGTGCCGTAACGTACCTGCCGTGTCCCGACAAGATCGGTGATATCCTTGTAGAAGGCGGTTGCGGTGAAGCCCCAGACATCACTCAGCGCGCCCTTCAGGCCGACCTCGTACGCGACCGTTTTCTGCGGTTTCAAGCCAGGGTTGCCGACAGCATCGAACTGACGATTCGCCAGGGTATCCGGGTTCAAATCGGATGAGTTGAGGAAGAGGTTGACATAATCCGGGAACTGGAAAAAGTGACCATAGGCAAAGTGCAGGGTCATGGTTTCGCTGACCGGATGGGCAAGACCAAGCCGTGGGCTGACTTGAGTCGATGGTTCGACATCTTCGATCGGCGAGGTCGGGTTCTCTGGATTGGTCCAGCCCGACGCTCGCGGATTGACATGATCGAGACGAAGGCCTGCATTCACCACCAAGTAGTCAAGCTCGATCTTATCCTGCAGGAATGCCGACGCCTCAAGCGGTTCCTGGGTGTAGCTGTCTACCAGACCAAGACGTTCGCCGTTGGACCCGATTCGCAGGTCACGGATATCCTCGAGGTCGATATTCTGCATCTGGCCCTCGACCCCACCACGGAATTGGTGAACCTGGTTCGCCTGCCAGGTGAATTTCCCCGAGCCACTCCAGGTGCGGGTTCTCGACTCACGCCAGGTATCCGACCAATCTTCCTGATCATAGAAGTAGTTGGCAAAAGTGAAATCTTCCGGGCTGTAGTCGCTTGCGACATAATCCGCCCAATCGTCGAAGATTTTTACATCGTGGTGACGGCTGAAACTTCCCGCAGTCACCTCGTAGAAAAAGGCATTGCTGATGGTCCGTGTCCAGGTCAGAGAGGCACGTGTTTCGCCTTCAAAATGACGGTGATACTGATCGGGGACATACTTCCAGGTATGGTTGTAGGTCTGACGGTTTCCGCTGCGCAATCCAAAACTGAGTGCGAATTTGTCGTTGTCCGTCGAGTGGGTCACTTTCCCTGTGAGGCGACGTGTCCAGAAGTCACCAAAGGGCAGGTAGCTCTCCTCGGCATCCGACACACCGTTCAGGAAAAAGGTGGTTCTTGGCAACATGGGTACAGGACCGGAAAGAGTGAGGGAAAAACGTCCCGGTATCGGTAGCCAGAGGTCCTGTGTATCATTCAAATCTGTTGGGCTGTAGAGGGACTGGTTGGTGGTTGTATCACGGACCGCGTCGCTACCATTGCGAACCCAGTCGGCCATACGATAGGGGCTGGAATTGATCCGTGGGCTCTGGTATTCGAAGCTCCAGTCATAGTTCTCCTGCCCTTCGCGGGTGAGAATGTTGACCACCCCACTCATTGCCTCGCCGTACTCTGCGCTGAAGGTCCCGGACAGTAGTTGCATCTCCTGCAGCCCTTCACGCCCTACTTCGGCAGCCTGTTCACCGAACAGGGGATCCTCGATACGCATGCCATCAATGAAGTAGCCCAGTTCCCCGGCACGGCCTCCGCGAATGTGCGGAGTGCCATCTGCATCCACCGCCACACCCGCCTGGAAGAGGACCATCTCCTCCGCGCGGTTGACCGGCATCTGGCGTGCGACCGCACC
The DNA here is from genome assembly GCA_020444265.1 of bacterium. GTDB lineage: Bacteria > Electryoneota > Electryoneia > Electryoneales > Electryoneaceae > JAHLLH01. The sequence continues at coordinate 143,229 of JAHLLH010000010.1, read as the reverse complement.
ATCCACACTGATGCGCTGGCTGGTCTCTTTCAAGTCAACTGGCGGGCGTCGATAAGTGACAGTGACCGGTTCGAGGTCCACCGTCTCCACTCCCAAATCGACATCAAGGGTGGTAGTCCGATCCGAGGCGACTCCAACCCCTTCAATGTGTTCGGGACGATACCCCAGGGCGGAGACTTGCACTTTGTGGTTGCCGGGTGGCACGGCGATGATGAAATAGCGACCATCGAGATCGGTTGCTGCTCCAAGACGTGTACCTTCGATCACCACATTCGCACCGACAATGGGCGTGCCATCCTCCGCACGAACCCGTCCTGCAATCTTTCCAGACTGCGCACCCCAGGCTTCCATGCCCAAAAGCAGCAGGATAGCGATCAGCAAAGGTTTACGGGTCAATCGAGTCCTGATCCGCATCACTGTTCCTCGTTCTCGATTTGTCCAGCTACTTCCTGAGGGCCCCCGGCGGGTGCCGGCTTGCTTCCGCTGAACGAATCTGCTGGTTCGAGCAGACGCAGGCTGGCGAGGGGTTTCCAACGATCAAAAGCATGACGGTACGCGACATCAAGGATCTGCCCGATTTCATTCGAAATCGAGGGATTCAGCTTCAATCGAACCGTCTCATCCCAACCTCCTCGATTCAGAATAGCAAGACTCTTCCACGCCCCAAGGTTGACCGGGATGCCATCCTGATGGTGGTCAAAGTGCAGCGCACCGTCCAGCGGACGGAACCGGCCCACCCCGGTAGCATTTTTCGGAAGCTCCAGGTTCAGCTCATAGCCGAGTTCCTGCAATGTGCGCAGTCGGAAACGGTGAAATAAATTTTCGTAGCGCCCCTTGGTCCCGCCGAGGGCACGGAGGTAGTCGAGGGTCATATCGAACAGAGAGGCGTGCGCCTCTTCACCAGTCAGGGTACGACCCAGGGTTTCTAATGCTGCTTGTGCCCAGGCGAGGCGATCAAAATCGCCGTGCAACGCCCCAAAACCATCCACTAATGACCACTCTCGCAACAGCTGCAGCTCCGACTTGGTCGAAGGTGCCCAGATCAACTCAAGTAACACAACTGGAACCAGGGGGACCGGCGGCTTTTTCCCACCTGCTCGCGCCCCTTTTGCAATAAAGGGGATACGGCCTGCCTCACGAGTGAATGCGTGCAGAACCAGGCTGGTATCCCCCTGCCGAAACCTTCTCAGGATCAGGGCTTCGCTTTTGAGCAATTTGGGCACGGTGTTTCCTGCGTGTTCGATGCTGGAGATAATACTCCCGCGGAAGTGTAGCAAAAGATAGGCGAGATAGCCAAGGTACTCAATGTAGAAGGTCCTCTTTCTGGATCGAAAGTAGTGGATTCTTCTGTGAATAAAACGAAGAGTAGGGGCAGATCGCTTTTCTCATGTAAATTACCCAACATCCAAAAAACACCAAAATGTTCTCAAAGTGTGTTGCACCCGCTCCACTCCTGAATGTATTTTTGCACCAGATTTGGCGAGTTTCGTGTGCCACATCCATTGGTCGCGTCGGCTCCGAACGTTTCAAGCGGACACCTTTTAACTTGTTTAAAAGGATTGAAAGCATGAGTTTAGGGGTTGACGTAGAGCCTATGGTACGGCACTTTGGTGTAGATTTGCAGGATTGACTGAAGGGGGTATTTGGTGTACCTCGAGCATTGGGAGTTGAAGGAAAAACCTTTCGAGAATACTCCTGACCCACGCTTTTTCTTTCAATCCGATCAGCATCGTGAAGCTTTGATGCGGATTCTCTATGCCATTCATGAGGCCAAAGGCGCCGCTTTGTTAACAGGTGAGTATGGTTGCGGAAAAACTACGTTGATGCGAACTGTCATCAACGAGATTGACCCGCACCTGTTTCCGGTAGTCCTCCTGACCAACCCGCGCTGGTCCGCAGAGGAACTCCTGCGCGAGATCCTCTACCAGCTGGGCACGGACGAGATTCCAGACCGAAAAAATGAAATCTTGCACCTGATCAACGATCATCTCTACAAGAATGTATCAGCGGGCAAGCATACGGTCCTGATGGTTGACGAGGCGCAAGTGATCGAAGATCCGATGACCTTTGAGGAGCTTCGACTTCTGCTCAACTTCCAATTGAACGATCGTTTCATGTTGAGCCTGCTTTTTGCTGGTCAGCCGGAACTCCGGGACAGGATGCGAAAGCTGCCTCAGCTTGTGCAGCGCGTTGCGGTGAAGTATCATCTGGTTCCATTGAATTTGGACGAGGCGATTAAGTACATAGATTATAGAATGGCTCTCGCAGGCAGCCTCAAGGAATGCTTTACCAGGGAGGCCCTTGAGGATATATTCGCATATTCTGGTGGCACACCACGAAAGATCAACAACATTTGTGACCTTTCACTCGCGGTGGGTGCCGGGAATCGTCTTGAGATGGTAGACCGTGATCTGGTTCGTTCCATCATTGACAGCGAAACATCGGGCGGAGCGTACGAATGGTAAGAATGCGGGATGTGCTGAAGTCCATGCGGGAGGTGAAACGTCCCGGCCAGGACAACCGCACGGACAGTGGAGATGAGAAGAGCGGGTTCAAGTTCCCCGCTCCGGCATCTCATTCCTCCGCTCCTCGCACACCTGACAGCAACCAGGCCGATACCGCTCCAGCTCCTACCGAAGAAAAGGTTGACACGGATGCGCCGCTTCATGACCATCAGCTCCGTGCCAGTAGCGAAGATCAGCCGCAGGAAGCTGCTCCTCAACCGGAAAAGAAAGCCAGCCCCTACCACAGTGGAATACAGGTTATCGATGAGTTCCTCCAGGCTGCAAAACGTGAGGAACCATTCGACCTGGACGCTGTTGAATCCGTTGCCAAGAAGTTTTCAGAGTTGCTGGCAGATAGTGACCAGCTCTTCTTGCAGGCTATTTCGGCACGGATGTCGATGACCTCCATGGCGCAACACAGCGCCAATGTGGCGATCGTGGCGATCAAGGTTGCAAACGGTCTCGGATTGAAGCCTGAGCAGATTGTCGAAATCGGGATGGCCGGGATGGTGCACGAGGTAGGTATGGTGCGCATTCCGGATGAGATCATTAACAAGCGTGGCGAGCTGTCCGCATCGGAATACGAAAAGATCAAGCAGCATCCGCTCTTTGGACGTCAAATCCTGGAAGCGGTTCAGGATGAATTCCCTTTCCTGCCGGAAGTAATCGTCCAGGAACACGAGCGTTGGAACGGCAATGGCTACCCCTTCGGACTGCGTGAGAACGATATCCACGAATACGCGCAAGTCCTTGGCCTTGCGGACACCTTTGTCGCCTTGACACACATGCGTCACTACCGGGACAACTTTATCGCTTACAAGGCGATCCAGTCGATCATTGAGCGACGAAACGTAGACTTCTCCGCGCGTATGATAAAGGCGCTGATTGATGTCATCAGCATCTTCCCGGTTCACAGTCTCGTAAAACTGAACAACGGCAGCATTGCACGGGTGGTTCAGACGAACAAGAAGTATCCCGTCCGACCAGTCATCGAACTCATTGCGAATGCAAAGGGTCAGAAGGTCGACAAGGAAGAGACAATCGACCTCTCCAATGAGCCGATGATTTATATCGTCTCCCCCGTTCTCGATGAAGCCGCCTATGCCTGAGACCTGGATCGTGCATGGATGACTCCAAGCGACAGGATCTGGAAAAACTTCGCGAACAGATCGACCCTGAGGTTCTTGCCCGTGTCGCGTCCGCGATGGGTGAAGATCCCAGCGCGGCATCAGCGCTCTCCGGTAACACAGCTGCCTCCCCACGTCGCTCAAGCGCCCGTTTGAGCAACCTGAAAGCACGCATGCAGGCAAAGGAAAAGATTGAACCGGCCAAGGGTGAACCGGAAGAGCCGATTTATCCCGCATCTTTTATCGTCTACGATCCATCCTTTTTCCGCGCCAAGCAGCTCGGAGCCTTCATCCAGAAGATGGGCTTCCCGAATGTGGTCATAACGAGTGAACCAGAGCAGTTCATGCGCAGTGTCATTCTGCACCTGAATGATTCGGCGGTTGAGAAGACCAACCTCGCGGTCTATGAGGACATTTACCCCGGAATGAAAGCGCTGCTCGAATCAGACGGGCTCCAGCATGTTCGTCAGATCCTGCCCGCCTTTGACGAAATGGCTACCTTTGTCATGTTCGAGACTGAGAAAACGCCGGAAGCGATTGAGGGGCTCGACCCCAAATACTCCCTTTCAGTTCGGCTGACACCAGAGTTTCTAGGGAAACGTATCCGCCGTCTTCTGGACCTGGACGACTAACCCAACCCTGACCCGGAACCACCTTGAGCGACACGTCCCCATCCACCTCCACGAGTGGAGACCAGCGGCCTGCACCTCTCGATATACGTGATTTTGATGCGGGTGCAAACCGGCACGCTGGCTATCGAGCCGCACTCGAACACCTCTACGGCCGTCTCGACACGGAATCGCTTGATCCGAAGCGATTTGCCACGGTGGAACGGGATATCCTTGTCTATAGCGATTTCCTCGCAGGCTTGAGCGATCCGCACCTGGCGATCCCGATGGTTCACCTGACAGGCACACGTGGGAAAGGTTCCACGGTTGCCATGCTGGAAGCGATTCTGCAGCATGGTGGTATTCGAACCGGGGCAACCATCTCGCCTCACCTGGTTGAGGTTCGTGAACGGATCCGCATTAATGGTGACAGCATTGCCTTCGATGACTTCGCACGCCTGTACGAGATCATGCGCCCTGTCGCAGAATCGGCACTCGGTGGCGGGAATTACCGGACAGTCTTCGAGCTGCTGACCGCGCTGGCTTTTCTCGCCTTCCGTGAGCTGAATGTCCAGCTTGGATTGGTCGAAGTCGGTCTGGGTGGCCGGCTCGATGCGACGAACGTGGTCGACCCAGCTCTCAGCATCATTACACGGATCGGACTGGACCATACCCATCTGCTGGGCGACACCGTCGAAAAAATTGCCTGGGACAAGGGGCATATCATCAAGCCCGACAGGCCCTCTATCAGTGCCGCACAACCTGGTAATGCCGGTGATGTCCTGGCGGAGCGCGCCAGGGAGGTGGGTAGTGAACAGTGGGTACTGGATCGGGATATCCGTATCACGATCCATTCGGTGGAACGATCGGGAAGCTGTTTCGACCTTGAAACCCCACACCGGACTCATAAGGACTTGCGTACCCCTTTGCTGGGACGGCACCAGGCGTGGAATGCTGCGCTGGCAGTCGCCGCAGCAGACCGTCTCGATGGGGATGGTGTTGCCTCGATTTCAGCTGAGCAAGTGCGTGAGGGACTCACCCAAGCCAGGTGGGCTGGTCGTGGCGAGGTGATTCAAGCCTCCCCCACCCTCTTGTTGGACGGCGCCCATACCCCGCAGGGAGCAGCCGCACTCAACGAGCTGCTCGAAACCTGTTGGCCTACTGAGAAACGGGTCATGTTACTGGGGATCAACCGAGACAAGGATGCCGCTGGTTTCCTGAACTGCTTTGACATGAAGCCTGATCACGCCATCGCCACTGCTGCTCGAACCCCGCGTGCAATGCCACCCTGCGAGTTGGCTTCCCTGCTGCACGATCAGGGTTGGCATTCCCGTCCTCTACCCTTGGAAGAAGCACTGCAAGCAGCGCTGGAGGAAGCTGGACCGGATGGCTTGGTGGTCGTGACAGGCAGCCTTTATCTCGTTGGAGCGGTACGTCGCCTCTGGTTGCAGGCGAAGAGTTCGCATGCTACTTTTTAAGCTTGGGGTGTTTCTGAGATGTTTCAGAGTAGGAATGGTTTGGGAAAGGACTGGAAAATGACCACGCTTGCACGGTTCACACTGAGACAGGGACTCCTGCTGCTCATCCCCCTCCTCATCACCGCTGCGCTGGTTGGCTGCGGAAGCCCGAATGAGCCGGAGGAAGATGGCGAGGTTTACAGTGTCATCGGAAACTATACGACTCGCGGTTTTCCACGTGATGTTGCTGTTAACGGCTCGGATCTCTACGTATCGGAAAACGACTTCGGCATCACCAGGCTGGATATTTCTAACCCTGCCAACCCGATTGTCGTCCAGCACCTTCTGACCAACCTGGCACCCACACGTTTGCGTATTGCCCCTTGGAACAACCTGTTGATCTCGGTTCACCGGGACGGAGTACAGGGTATTTTCCTCGGAGACACGATGTCGGTGTCGAACCTGATCTTCGGGTCCGGGTCTGTCTACGATGCACTGCTCTTCCCTGATACCCTGACTGTTACATCTTCCTTTGATGATGAGTCTTACTTCTCCGTGGGGACGCGAGTCCTGCGTTGCGACTGGAATGACGGGCTGCATGTGACCTACGTCTATCCCGATTCCGGTCTGGACAACGAGGGGGAACGTGATCCAAACTTCCACTTCTTTTATGAAGACCCCTTTGAGATGTCATTGTATAGCACCGGGGCCCGTGGTGTAACCTCGATCGATGGCTTCCATACGATCGCGGTCGCTGTGGGTGACATCGGTGTTGGCATTGGGGAAACAGATGAAGGGGTAGACGGGAGTTGCGGACGTTTCATCTCTGACATTGATACCCCCGGTGAGGCTTGGGAATTGGTTCATGCAGAGGGGTATCTCTATGTCGCGGATCAGGTTGGTGGAATGTGCGTGATCGACGTTCGGAATCCACTGAACCCGGAATTTGTCACTTCATGGAAGTTGTCCGGCCTTGACCATGCCTGGAACATCGATGTACAGGGCGACAAACTTGTCCTCGTCGATGAATATGATGGCATTTTCTTCTTCGACATCAGTACTCCAGGGAGCCCGGTTTACAAGGGCAACCTGGAATTCGAATATACCTATGCCGCTCGTTTCATCAATGATGAGACTGTGGTTGTGGCGACGAAAAAGGAAGGGCTGACCTTCCTCACCTTGAACTACTGAGATCGATCCTGTGAAACGCGTCATTCAGATGAACAGCTCAGACGGGGGTGGGGAAATGCAGTACATGATGAGATCAAAGCGGTACCCAGTTGCGGGATTGGTCCTGCTGGTTTCGCTGTTCGCTCTTCTTGCAGGGTGCGGTAGCCAGAACGATCCGGACCTGCCTACAGCTGCGACACCTACTCAGCCCTATATGATCCTCTCCTCCACGACAACTCGTGGTATCGCCAATGATATCGATCTTTCCGGCGACAAGCTCTATGTGGCTGAAAATGGTCATGGCATCACACGCTACAACATCAGCAACCTAGGCAGTCCATTCCTCGAATACCAGTATTCGACCACCCAGCGGGTTGAGTACATCCGTCTTGCACCCTGGAATAATTTGCTGGTCGCCGGGATGGATGATCGATTTCAGATCTTTCTGCTTGGCGACACACTGACCTACACAACCTTCATCGAATACCTTGAATCGGAAGATTTTGTGATGATCCCCGATTCGTCCCAACAGTTTTCAATCGTTGATTTTGAGACGAAGGATATTGTGGGTACGCGAGTCTTGCGTGCGGATCGTCTAGAAGGGGTTGTTGGAACCTATATCTACCCGGATTCAACCTCGAACCCACCCGATGAGTATCGTGTCGGAACAGATCTTTTTGAACGTGTCCGTGCAAACCTTTACGGGACAGGCGCATTGGGCATCGCAACGATAGATTCTTTCTACACCCTGGCAGTAGGCCTGAAGGATGTGGGTGTCGGTATCCTCCAAATGGGTGAGATAATTGGTGCGGATCAAACTTCCTGGCTTTCGGATGTGGATACGCCGGGGGAAGCGACCAGGCTGGTTCACCAGAACGGCTATCTCTATGTGGCGGACGGTCCAGCCGGGTTGACAGTTATCGATGTAACCAGTTCCGCCAATCCGGTTGTCACCTCGAATTGGACTTATCCCGGTTTGGGGCATGCTAACCAAGTCGCGGTCCAGGGCAATCACTTGGTGCTCGTGGACCGATTCGACGGAGCTTTCTTCTTTGACCTCGCAACCCCGGCTGAACCGGAGTTTGTCGGCCTGTATGATGTTCGCGAACCGACGGATGCACTCTTTGTTGAGTCCGGTGAACTGATCCTCTCTTCCGTCACCGAAGGATTGACCGTCCTCCAGCTCCTCTATTGATGAGTATTGAGCGGATTTAGCTCGAGGTTAGTGGACCTTCGCATCCTTACATTGGCGCTCGATCAACGGCCCCTGTTGCCTTGGCAGCAGGGGTGTTTTATAAAAAGCAAAACCAACCTGAAGCCTACCATGATCCATCCTGATCTGCTCGAACGTCGGACCCTGATTTTCGATATGGACGGCACCCTGCTGCGCAGTGGCGATCTCGCCAAACATGCTCTGCGTGGCGGTCTGAAAGCCTTCTACAAGAAAAAGGGTGAAAACGCTCCTACCTGGAGTGATGAAGCGCTGCACGCTGCCATCGGCAAACCCGCGCACGAGTTCTACCGCTCTCTGCTGGCTGAGAAGGATCAGGGCGAGTGGGAAGAGCTTCATGCGATGATTTTTGAGCGTGAAAAAGAGTGGATGGAAAGTAACCGGATCACCTTTCCGGGAACCATCCATACGCTCGAGACCCTGAAACGACGAGGCTACAAGCTTGCCCTCGTTTCAAATTGCTCCTCGGAATATCTCCAGGTCGCGCTGGACAGCCAGGGGTTGCGTCGCTTCTTCGAAATTGCTGTCTGTATCGGCGACAAACCGGGGAAGAACAAGGCCGATTTAATCGGTGAAACGGTGAAGCAGCTCGGTGGAGAAGCAGTTGTCATCGGGGACCGTGACTACGACATCGATGCGGCAAAGGCGAATGATCTGCCTGCGGTGGGAGCTTTATACGGCTATGGTAACCGTGACGAGTTGATGGGGACCGATACCTGGGTCGAGGATATCCGTGACCTCACCTACCTCTTCTATCCTCTTCGTGAGCTGGCGACACGATTTGCCATCCAGATCGGAAAACAGATCAAGTTGGATCGTCCAATTGTTGTCGGGCTGAGTGGCACCCACAGCTCGCTGACGGCAGAGTTGGCGATGCTGATGGTCACCGAGATTGCGGACAACAAGATCGGGGTGACGCATCTTAAGATGGACCGTCACCGCATCTCCTCCACCCGTAAAAAAGCGAGCCACTGGATCGAAGAATCCTATCCCTGGCGTCGCCTCGAGGATCACATCCTCACAGCCCGTAAGCAGGGTAAAATTGATACGGCTTGGCCTTTGACCGATGGTCCGGGAGACCAACCATACAGGGGTCGTCCCGGCAGCGTGGTATTGGTCGAAGGGCCCTTCCTGTTTGGTCCTCACCTGCGTGAGAGTTTCGACTTTTCCATCTATGTGGACAGCTCGTTGAAGACTGTTCCACGCCACATCCGGAACTGGCACAAATCTGTTGCGGATCGTGCGGTTCGGATGGGTGGATCACGTGCCGAAGCTAACACGTTGCGCGATGCTTCCATACAGGATCAGCAAAAGGAATGGGAGGCGTTTCTTGCCGAGATCACACGCGAGTATCTCCGAACGGCGTATCCGTCGGAACATGCCGAAAAAGTGGTCTCCGGAACGACGCTTCAACGTGGCCATCTGGCAAAAGGGAAGTAGGCGCGGCAGAGGCACCCTTCCAAAGTTTCGCGCTCACGGCCTGATCGTGGAGCGAGGATTGGATGGAAGAATAGACCCGACTTTACGAGCAAGTTGGGCCTCCAGTCACCCAAGCCTATCTGTCAGCACTTGACGCTACATCTATTTCCTAAGAACTAAGAAGCCCAGGCAACATAATTGCCTGGGCTTTTGCTGTCCGTCCAAATCGTTTTACAGCAGTTCCTTCGCCGCTTCGATCACCTTATCGAGGGTGAAACCGAACTCACGGAAGAGATCAGGTGCGGGTGCCGACGCACCGAAGCGCTCGAGGCTGAAGGTTCGTCCTTCCGTCCCGACAAACCGTTCCCAGCCCATACCAATGCCCACCTCGATGCTCATCCGTTTGGTCACCTCACGTGGCAACACATCAGCGCGATAAGCATCGTCCTGCGCATCAAACTGTTCCCAGCAGGGCATGCTTACAAGACGAACCTTTACACCTTCCGCAGTGAGTTTCACCCAAGCTTCCAACGCCAGGGTCAGCTCACTCCCGGTTGCGATCAGGATCAACTCCGGGGTACCATCGCAATCGGCGAGGATATAGCCGCCACGTTCGGCATTCTCGATTTTTGCGAAACGGTCCCTATCGATGGTGGTCAGCTTCTGTCGGGTTGTCAAAATCGCGCTGGGACCATCGATCCGCTGCATCGCCATTTTCCATGCGACGGTGGTCTCATTTGCATCACCGGGACGCCAGACATGCAGGTTTGGAATGGCACGCAGGGCGGCGTAGTGCTCGACCGGTTGGTGGGTTGGGCCATCCTCACCGAGGCCAATGCTGTCATGGCTGAATACGAAGAGGACCGGCAGCTTCATCAGGCCGGCGAGACGGATCGAGGGGCGCATGTAATCGGCGAACTGGAGGAAGGTGCCGGTGTAGGGACGGAGACCGTAGAGCGACATCCCATTGGCCGCCGCACCCATGCCATGCTCACGGATGCCGAAGTAGACATTGCGGCCTCCTGCGATCTCGGGCAGGAAATCTGCTTCGTCCTCGAGCATAGTCATCACCGATCCGGCAAGGTCGGCGCTGCCGCCGAGGATGCTGCGGTTCTTTTTCGCGAGAGCATTGAGCACAACCCCGGATGCACCACGAGTCGCCATCCCCTTTCCAGCTTCGAAAACCGGCAGGTCAGTAAGTCCATCCGCGGCCGGAACCCCGTGCATCAACTCTTCATAGAGCGGCTTCAAGTCCTTGTGGGCTTCCAGCCATCTATCAGACTCTTCCAGCCACTGCTCGTGCAAGGTGCGGCCACGATCCGCTGTCTCACTGTAGAGGCCGTAGACCTCATCAGGAACGTAGAAGGATTCCGTGAACTGCCAACCGAGCGCCTTTTTAGTCAGAGCGATTTCTTCTTCGCCGAGCGGGGCGCCGTGCGCTTTGGATGAATCCTGCTTGTTCGGGCTGCCATGCCCGATGTGAGTCCGCACTTTGATCAGGGTCGGCTTGTCGGCCACCTGGCGCGCCTCGACCATTGCGGCGTACAGCTCATCAGGATTGTTGCCATCGGCGGTCAGGGTGTGCCAGCCATACGCCTCGTATCGCTTGCTGACATCTTCGACCCACGCCTTATCGGTCGAACCATCAATGCTGATTCGGTTGTCATCGTAGAGCACGACCAAGCGACCAAGCTTTTGGCGTCCTGCCAGGCTGGATGCTTCCCCGCTGACCCCCTCCTGCAAGTCTCCATCACTGGCGATCACATAGGTGAAGTGATCGAGTGGATCAAAACCCTCACCGGTGTGAGTGCCGAGCTGTTCACGGACATAGCGCTGAGCCATCGCCATACCGACTGCGTTGCTGATTCCCTGCCCGAGCGGGCCGGTGGTCGTTTCGACACCTGGAGTTTCCATGTACTCGGGATGGCCGGCAGTTTTTGAACCATACTGACGGAAGTTCTTCAGCTCATCCATCGAGAGGTCGTAGCCGGAGAGATGCAGAAGCGAGTAAATCAATGCGCTGCCATGCCCACAAGAGAGAATGAAACGATCCCGTCCAGACCAGAACGGATTGTCCGGGTTGAACTGCATGAACCGTGTAAAGAGCAGATGTGCACCGACGGCAAACCCCATCGGCATACCGGGATGACCGCTGTTGGCCTTCTGCACCATGTCCATCGACAGGGTCCGAATGGTGTTGACTGCGAGGTCATCCAGCTCAGTCCAGTTCAGGGGTTGAATCGGTCGGTTCAGCATCTGCATCCTCGGTGGTTGGCGGTTGGCACTTGTCCGGTGCGGCATCTCCCTCATGGAGGTGCCGGGAATATGCCCTCCGCCTCGAATCGGATCAAGCGTCTCGTGAGCGGTGTATATTGGGGAGGGCTCGGAGGATGACTGAGGGAGCCCTTGGGGGTGTCAAGAAGAAGGGAGCACCATGTTTGACCTGGACAACGTGCGCGGAGAGGTGATCTGGCTGACAGGGGCCAGCGGCGGGCTGGGACCGGGGATCGCCAAGAAATTTGCGGATGCAGGGTTCCGAATCGCGTTGCATGCCAACCGGAACCGTGCACGCGCCAAATCGCTCGCGGCAAAGCTGGCGGGGGATGGACACGAAGTTATAGTTACCGGTGGAGACCTGTCACTAGCCGGAGTTGCCGAACAGGTCCATCACCAGGTATCCGAACTACTCGCTCCTCCCTATGCCCTCGTCCACCTCGCCGGTCCCTTCGCACGCAAGCCTGTGATCGAGCATACGCGAGAGGAATTCGACACGATGCTGCATGGCAATCTCACCTCGCTTTTTGAAACGTGCCGCGCGGTTGTACCGGGGATGCGTGAACGGAAACGTGGACGAATCATCTCAATCGCCATGGCAGGAGCGCACCTGACTCAACCGATGCGTCTGACCGGCCCGCATCTAGCTGCCAAAAGTGGAGTCGTGGCTTTGTCGCGGACCCTTGCCATCGAGGAGGCGGAACATGGGATCACCGTCAACGTGGTCAGCCCGGGCAACATAAAGCAGAAGGATCTGGACCGGGAGACTGCGAAGCAGCAACATGCCGGGTCCACCTTCCCGATGGGATACCCGGGCAGCTACGAGGACCTCGCGGATACCATGCTCTTTCTGCTCTCCCCTGCCGCCTCTTACCTCACCGGGTCGGTCATCGAGGTAACAGGCGGTTGGATGGGGGACGATTGGCATCCGCATGACCGTTGAGCTGAGTGCTTGATGATTGGGTGCCCCGGCTTGTCTTGCCAAGCCGGGTTTTAGTAAAGAATAAATAAGATTTTACATCGCGTGTTCGGATCAAAACAACGTAGGTGGAACACCAGCAAGTATTGGTTACTGAATCCCGGCCTGGCAAGACAAGCCGGGGCACGATAGGGTAGGAGCAAACTCCCAGCCCTGCCGGCACCTCTGGACCCCAGCTTTTCCATCCCCTACCTTTACGGCACGAATCCACGCAACACGGAACCATTCGATGATCCTGAACTTTGCCAAATACCACGGTGCCGGAAACGATTTTATCATGATTGACAACCGCACCGATAATCGTCACATCTGGGACGCTCTCACTCCTGAAAGCATTGCCACCCTCTGCCAACGCAACCTCGGGATCGGGGCCGATGGCATCATTCTCGCAGTGAAACCGGGCGGTGATGTCCCCTATTCGATGGGCTATTTCAACTCCGACGGTACCCCCGCCGAGATGTGTGGCAATGGACTGCGTTGCCTGATGCAGTTTCTCGCTGACCTTGGCGAACCGGTCAGGGAGATGCCCGAGGTGAAGATCATGACCGGCGCGGGTGTGGTTGCGGCTCGTTTCACAGGCGAGGGCAAGATCCAGGTATCGATGCCGGTCCCGCAGTTCAATGGCAAGGCGGCGAAGATCAAGGTACCGGGCGAAACGGTGAACATTCCCATCGAGGTGCCCGGCATGGCCGAACCGATCCACGGTACTGCTGCCGGTGTCGGCAATCCACACTTCGTCATCTACAATAACGAAATGTGGGAAGGGGACGAAGTCCATGAGATCGGATTCCGTCTGATGCACCACAAGGACCTCTTCCCGGAAGGGGTCAATGTCGGCTTTGCTCGCAAGGAAGCAGACGATACCTGCGCGCTGGTGGTCTATGAACGCGGCGTCGGCCCAACCCTCGCTTGTGGCTCAGGTGCGATTGCCGCGATTGGTGCGGGTGTGGCCGAAGGACGATGGCGCTTCGAAACCCCGATCAACGTCCGCATGCCCGGTGGTGAGCTGAAGGTCACCATCGGTCCCGAATGGAGCTATGCCGTGCTTGAGGGAGATGCGGTTCGTGTGTTTGAGGGGACGGTAGAGGTTTAGAAAGTAGATAGTAAGAGAATGAAAGGCGCCCCCCAGCGGGGCGCCTTTCTGTCTACAGACCTTTCTTGGCCGCAAGAGGCATTCGCCGTCCAGCCCCGAAAGCCTTGGGGCTGACACGCAGGCCTGGGGCAGCCTGCCAACGTTTGTACTCGTTGATGTTGACCAGGCGAATGATGCTTTTCACTGTCTCACGGTCAAAGCCGTGTGCCACGATTTCGTCCAGGCCCAGGCCATCCTCGAGGTAGTAAACGAGGATCGGATCGAGGACATCGTAGGGTGGCAGCGAATCCTGGTCAGTCTGGTCGGGGCGTAGCTCGGCGGATGGTGGTTTGGTGATGATGATTTCTGGAATCACTTCCTTGTCCCGGTTGTACCAGCGGGAAAGCTCATAGACCACCAGTTTCGGCAGGTCGCTGATCACCGACAGTCCACCGTCCATGTCGCCATAGAGGGTGCAATAGCCCACCGCCATTTCGCTCTTATTCCCGGTGGACAGAAGCAGGTAACCGAACTTGTTCGAATAGGCCATCAACAGGGTGCCACGGATCCTTGCTTGCAGATTCTCTTCGGTCACGTCGGGCTCACGTCCCTCAAAACCTGGAGCGAGGGTCTCATTGAAGGAATTATAAATGCTGCGTATCGGCACCTGGTCGCAGCGGATGCCGAGGTTTTTCACCAGCTGTAGCGAGTGGTCAACGGACCCGGTGGTGGAATACATCGAGGGCATGGTAATGCCGTGGACATTCTCCGCGCCGAGGGCATCTGCCGCAATGCATGCGACCAGCGCCGAGTCGATCCCACCGGAAAGGCCGAGCACCACCTGTTTAAAGCCTGTCTTGCGTGCGTAGTCTGCAAGACCGAGAACCAGCGCACGACGGATCGATTCGATCTCTGGAATGACCGGGTAGACCAGTTCTCCCTTTGATGCTGTGTCGATGATCCGCACCTCTTCCTCGAAAGCGGCGAGTGCAGCGATCAAACCACCGGAAGCATCAAGAGCCACTGATCGTCCATCAAAAATTAACTCATCATTCGCCCCTACCTGCCCGACCGCGAGGTAGGGTACTTTCCAGCGAGATGCATGGTGCTGGGCCCGATGGTACCGTCCCAGGTCCTTGTTTCGATGGAATGGGGAGGCAGCGATATTGATCATCAGGGTCGCACCCGCTTCGGCAAGGTTGCGGATCGGGTTGATCTCGTAAACTCGACTTTTCTCGAACTGCAAATCGCTCCAGGCATCCTCACAGATCGAGATACCAAGCTTCTCCCCTTTGTACTCGACGATCCCGTACTCGCTTTCTTCCCCTGGGTGGAAATAGCGGAGCTCATCGAAGACATCATACGTAGGCAGAAGCAGTTTATCCTGCTTGTAGAGCAGGGTGCCGTTCTCGACTAAAAGTGCAGAGTTGGCGAGTGGTTTTCCGTAATCACGTCCGTTGGGAGTGGGTGCACCTATCAACAGGCCGAGGTCGGGACGGGCAGTCGAGAGGTCGAGCAAGGTTCGGATCGCCTCCTGGACCCCATTGACAAACCAGCGATGGGTAAGCAGATCGCGTGGCGGGTAACCAGTCAGAAAGAGCTCGGGGAAGACGACGAGGTCTGCATCCCCTTCCGGAATCAAATCGAGAACATCCTTAACTTTTTCCAGGTTGCCCTTCAGATCACCAACAACTGGATTCAACTGGGCGAGCGCGACCTTCATCCCTCTTCCTTCCTGCTGTCCGTTATCACGGCTAAAGGTAGTGAGGGAAGAGCGGGATTCGAAACAGACTACCCCAGTCCCTAACGCCGCATCGTTCCATGATCAGGGGCTCCTGCAGGAGTTTGTTCAGATTCGGACAGGGGCTACTTTGAAGAAATATTCGCTGGATTGTTCATCCATCCTGAAAAATGGAACAGTTATAGGGGGGAAGATCGTATGCCTGGCCGTAGCCTGCTCTCCATCCTGCTACTCGTTGCGTTGATTATTCCGTTCACCACCGATGCAAGCATCCTGATTCATGAGAAGCTCTCGCTGGATGGCTCCATCCGCATTCGAGCAGAATACGAGGACGGAAATTCGAAACCAGGGCAGCAGTGGGTCCGTCAAATCTACCTGCGTTCATTGCTTGGGCTGACCATTTCACCCGATGAAACATTCGATCTACGTATCAAATTCAGAACATCACGTATCTTGGGCACCAACTACACGAACTCTGCCACCGTGGAAAAGGTTGAACTCCAAGAAGGGTACATCCTCACTCACAGCGCGATGCGGATACCATTTGATGTTCAGCTCGGTCGTTATGAGATGATGTACGGAAGAAGACGTTTGCTGGGAAACGGTAACTGGAACAATCTTGGGCCCCGAACCTATGACGGATTACGGGTCCGTCTGGATCAGCCCGGCTACCAGCTGGATGGTTTCTGGGTCCAATTGACGAATGCGATTTACGAGGGCTACCGCACAGCGGTCTGGGGGGATTACAGTACCTATCTCTTCGGTATCGCCGGATCCTTTTTCTCAGGGCATCTGCAACCGCTGATTTATCATATGACCGATTCAGATCCAGTAAGGAACTCGGAAGACACCTATCTTCTAGGCGACCAGACGACGATCGCTATCTATTCCCCCTCAACAATTGGCAATGTCGCGATTAACCTGGATATTGCCGCACAATTTGGCCGAAACAGCACACGACTGAACTATCCGGACGATGTGGTCGACCAGCTTGGCTGGCTGCTTGCTTTCGATGCGACCTGGTCGCCCAACCTACCCTACGATCCACGTTTTGGCCTTGGCCTTGATGCCACAACCGGTACCTCGCCTGCCGACCAATGGACTGGGGAGAATCATGGTTTTTACGCTCCCCTAATGTCGCGTCACGTCTATCGTGGCTACATGGACCAGTTCACGGATGTAGCGTATGGTCTTGCCGATTGGTTTGTGACTCTTGGCTGGACTCCCTTGGAGAACACTAGTGTGGATGCCACCTTGCACATCTTCCGCAGCATGGTTGACAATTCGGATAATTCTGTTCCCGAGGATGCTGGAACGCACTACAATCGCCATCCCATCCAGCTTGGCGAAGAGCTTGACATCCTGATCCGAAGGCAGATCAGCGGAGGATTGGATGCCGAGATTCTTTTCGGCTCCTTCTTCAACTCGCGACGATGGGGAACTGACGATAACCTCTTCCATTTTGCAGCCCTGAGCCTGGTCGGGCACTTCTAGCGGGATGTTCTCCTGTTGACAGAAGAGGGGCAGGAATCAGGAAGCTTCGAAGATTGGACGGCTCGTTCTCGGTAGGACTATCCAGCCCTGATTAAACTGTTTGCGGGGGAATCCAGCACCGACGTATACTCAAGGACAATCAGCCGGATGACGACCCTACATCCGCGTTTTCTCCACTATTTGCTGAGATATACGGGGATTGAATGGCGCAGGAGAAAGAACAGAAGCCTTTCCAGCCAAAAGGATGGATCTTCGACCAGCTTCCTGCATTTGCAGGTCGTGTCCTTCCCCCCATTATTCTCTTCTGGGCTCGAACGTTACGTCTTAAACGATATCATCTCGAGCACATCAGCAAGGCGCGCCGCGAAGGTGGCGTGATCATGGCCTCGTGGCATGGCAATACTGCCTGTCCTGTTTACATTCAGAGAAATCGTGGTGTCAGCGTACTGGTCAGCCCGGTCTGGCTTGGTGATCTTATCGGAAGTGTGCTCAAAGGACTCGGCTTCAACCTGATTCGTTCATCCACAAACTTCAGAAATATCGGGGAATTAAAAAAACTCATCCGCACGTTACGTGAAAACAAAGATTACGCGGTTGCTCTGGATGGCGCTTCGGGTCCGAATCGATCCGTACAGGCCGGTGTCATCACCATCGCCTCATTAACGGGAAAACCCATCATCCTTGGCTATGCTGCTGCCGAATGGAAAATCCATTTCCCCACATGGGATCACTACGAATTACCCCTGCCCTTCAGCCGTGTGGCGCTCTGTGTGACCGAACCGATCTATGTTCCGCGCAGACTTACAGATGAAGATCGTGCACATTTTGATGTCTTGTTGAAAAAGAGGCTGGAAGATCTTGAAGTGGAAGCAAAGGATCGACTCGCAGCCATGAAGCGTGCGTAGTTACCTACCGACCGATGTGCAACAACATCGTATTCGATCATCCACTAACAGACCGAGATCGTTCGGACTCATGAAGATCATCATGTTCCGCCCTATAGCTCAGTCACACTCAGCAGATGGAAACCTGGCAGGACTCCATTGGGTGACAGCTATCACACCTTGACAATATTTCCCTCGTAATCTTCCACCCGCGTACGAGTTTCCGGGAGACACGGGCTTGTACTTTCGATTGCATCCTTTGTTCGGATATGACACCTTTAGGCCGTCCTATTCGATAAGACAAAGGCACAAGAGTGAAAACAGACGGGGCCGACGTGCCCTTTGCTGTTTATTCTGAACACAACAAAGGTTTGAGTACGATGGAAGACCATCTGATTTCCCCCCATGGTGGGAAACTTGTCAACCTGATCGCGGACGATGCCCGTCAGGAAGCATTAAAGTCCGAATCTCGCGATTGGCCCTCTCATGATCTGAAAGAGCGTCAGCTTTTTGATCTCGAATTGCTGATGAATGGCGGTTTCAGCCCGCTGCAGGGCTTCATGACTAAAAGTGAGTATGATGGCGTTTGTAATGACATGCGTCTACCTGATGGCACCTTGTGGCCTATGCCGATCACGCTCGATGTCAGTGAAGAATTTGCCTCTACCCTGAAGGCTGGGGAATCGAAGGTTGCATTGCGTGATGCCGAAGGTGTCATGCTTGCCGTACTGCATGTTGAGGATATCTGGACCCCGGACAAAAACGTTGAGGCCGAAAAGGTATTTGGTACGACCAATACCGAGCATCCGGCTGTCGCGCACTTGATGAACCAGACTGGCACTGTGTACCTCGGCGGACGTATCGAAGGTGCGCAGATACCCTTCTACTACGATTTCGTCGACCTTCGCAATACACCAGAAGAGCTACGCTACCAGTTCAACAAGCGCGGCTGGCGTCGCGTGGTCGCTTTCCAGACCCGTAACCCGATGCACCGCGCACATTTTGAGCTGACTCGCCAAGCAGCACGTACCGCCGAGGCCAACCTGCTCGTGCACCCGGTCGTCGGTGCCACCAAACCGGGCGATGTCGATCACTTCACCCGTGTCCGTTGCTACAAAGAACTGCTGTCGCACTATCCGCAGCAGACTACCATGCTCAGCCTGCTCCCGCTGGCGATGCGCATGGGCGGCCCTCGCGAAGCGCTCTGGCATGCCATCATCCGTAAGAACTATGGCTGCACCCACCTGATCGTTGGACGTGACCATGCCGGTCCCGGTTCGGACAGCAGTGGCAAGCCCTTCTATGGCCCGTACGATGCGCAGGAACTTCTCAAGCAGCATGAAGTAGAGCTTGGCGTAAAAATGGTCGAGTTCAAGATGATGGTCTATCTTCCGGACGAAGACCAGTACATGCCGATTGACGAGGTCCCGGAAGGCACCAAGACTTCGTCGATTTCTGGCACCGAGCTGCGTCAACGTTTGAGTGAAGGCCGTGCCATTCCCGAATGGTTCACCTTCCCGGAAGTGGCCAAGGAGCTTCGTCGCACCTTCCCGCCGCGCAACAAGCAGGGCTATACCGTCTTCTTCACCGGCCTTTCCGGCTCCGGCAAGTCGACCATCGCGAACGCCCTGTCGACCAAGCTGATGCAGCGCGGAGATCGTCCTCTGACCCTGCTGGACGGCGACCTGGTTCGAAAGAATCTCTCCAGCGAGCTGGGCTTCAGCAAGGAACACCGCGACATCAACATCCGTCGTATCGGCTGGGTGGCCAGCGAGATCACCAAAAATGGCGGCATCGCGATTTGCGCGCCGATCGCTCCTTACGACAATATTCGTAAGGAAGTCCGTGAGATGGTGGCACCCCTCGGCGGGTTTATCCTTGTGCATGTCGCGACACCGCTGGAAGTCTGCGAAGAGCGAGACCGTAAGGGACTCTACGCCAAGGCTCGTGCCGGTATCATCAAGGAATTCACAGGGATTTCCGATCCCTACGAAACCCCGGAAGATGCCGAGATCGTGATTAACACGACCGAACTGACCCCGGAAGAGGCGACCCACAAGATTCTTGTCTACCTTGCCAACCAGGGTTTTGTTGCCAGCATGGAAGAGTAAACGGTCGACTTACGTATTGTGATCTTTTGAGTGGACGATCCGTATTCCCCGGTCCTACCTTCGGGCCGGGGAATTTCTCTCCATGGTCCATTCCTGATCAGGGGAACGTGTGCTTCGACTCCTCAAAAAACCGATTGCTGCGAAACGACGCCGAGTCGTTACTCGACTTGGCATCGGTGCCGTATTGTTTGTCATCGTTCTCCTGCTCCCGATCACATCCAGCATGCGGCAGGTTGCGGTACGTTTCACCGTGGCAGAGGACATCGCCCGGACTGCGCTCGCCGATTCCCTTTTCTCCCGACCCACCAGCCAGCTCGACAAACCAGAAGAGACTGTTCTCGAGCTGATAATCCTCTATGCTGGTGAGGGCCGTAGCGATGTGGATGCCTTCCTCGCTTTGGATGGTACCGAGTGGAAGGATGCAGGGATCTCCAGGCCGGATCCCATCATCGGACAGGCTCTGGCAATCCTCGACACACTATCGACAGAGCGTCTTTCCAGTTTGATTCAATCAACACGATCACTGGAACTGGGACGGGGAATCGAGCAACAGCTGGATGCTGATCAGCAGAGAGAGGTGGATCGAGGCACCCGAAACATCCGGCTGGGTACTGCGCTGGTAGTCTTTGTCGTTTTCTGTTTCATCTTCGAAGCAATGCCCTTCCCCGCTGTCGCATTCACCATCGGGCTGGTTTCAGTTTTCGGTGGACTGGTCAATCCACGTGAAATCGCCTCCATGTTCTGGAGCGATGCGACCTGGTTCATTATGGGCAGTCTGATGCTTGCGACTGCGCTGGTGAAAACCGGGTTGGATAAACGTATCAGCCTTCTCTTCTTCGGCATCCTTCGTAAACCAACGGTCCCGACTGTCACGGGCATGCTGGTGCTTGTCATCAGTCCGCTTGCCGCCGTGCTTTCAGATCATGTTCTTGCGGCCATTTTCCTGCCCATCGGCCTGATTTTTTACAACAACAGTTTGTCCCGTAAAAACCCGGAAGACCCGGAACTGGCGAAAATGCTGATGATTACCATCGCCATGGCCTGCAATATTGGTGGATTTGGTACCCCTTCCGGCGGGGCGCGCAACATCATCGTGATGAACTATCTCGAGGATTTGTACGGCATCACCATCAGCTACAGCCAATGGATCCTCTACGCCATGCCCTTTGTACTGGTGATGATGGTGCTGGTCTGGGTGCTGGTCAACCTGATGTTCAAACCTAAAATCCGCGACCTCAGCCCCGCGATGCGCACCCTGCGTGCCGATATCACTCATATGGGACCATGGAACCGAACACAACTATTCACCATGGCCATCTTTGCACTCGCCATCTTTGGCTGGATTACGGATAAAACACTGCTGAAAGAGCTGCTTGGCTTCAGCCCTGGCATCGGTGTGATTGCGGTGACTGGTGCGGTGATTTACATGATCAGTGGTGTTGTGGACTGGAAGGATTACCAGCACGATGTCGACTGGGGCGTCGTCTGGCTCTATGCCGGTGCCATTGTCTTCGGACGCATTCTCGATCAGACAGGGACTGCAGCCTGGCTGGCGGGATCCCTACTCAACGCTCTTTCATCACTCAACTTGACCAGCGGTCTCGCTTTGATCCTTTCAGGCAGTTTGATCACCACTGGATTGACAAACCTGCTCGCTGCAGGTCCGACAGCTGCTGCGGTGGCCCCTATCACTCTCGAGATGGCGGCATCGGCTTCACCAGGTACAGCACTGATCCCGATGATGGGCCTCGCCACTTCACTGGCATCCTCATTCGCCTTCTTGATTGTTATTGGCACGCCACCGAATACGATTGTTTATTCAAGCGGCCATCTGGTCCCAAAAGATTTTCTGCGGGTCGGTATACTTGCCACACTCCTCGCGTTTCTCGTGTTGATTGGTATGGCATTGTACTACTGGCCCATGGTATTGAACTATCCCTGATTGAGGCTTCAGATGAACGGTCATTCAGATATTCACCTGCTGCTGATCGATGACGACATCGAGTTTCAGACCAAAGCTCGTGCTTTGGGGAAGCTGCGTTTCAGCTGCACGACTGCACGCAATGAAGAAGAGATGCATTCCTCTTTGCGTAATGATTCAATCGATGCGGTCTTGATCGACCTCGGTCTCAGCAGCGACGATGGAAAACGGTTGATCAAGGTTATCCGTCGCAAGAACGAACAGATCCCGGTCATCGTCATGAGTGAACATGTAACCCCGAAATTAAGGAAACAGCTTGAGGCTCTGGGGGCGACCAGCGTCCTTGAAAAACCGATCAACCTGGATGAGTTGACATCGGCGATTGTATCAACACTTCGACAGGGGTCCGATGAGGGATTTCATGAGCCGACGGTGACCGAATTAATGATCGCGCCGGAACTCTACCCAAAGGTTTTCCTCCACGAATCGGTCACCAAAGCAATCAAGGTTCTCAAAAATGCCTTCTTTGATGCCAGCGGCCAGGAAGTGCGTACTCGACTTCGCTCGGCCCTCGTTTTCGATCGAAAAGGAAGTTTCCAGGGAATCGTCCACTTGGACGACATCCTGCGTCTTGTCCACCCCTCCTCGTTTGAGCATTCTCCCTACATGAGCTCATTTACGGGCATGTTCATGAACCAGGCCCGAAGTCTGCCGAGGAAGAGTATTTCGGACCTCTTGCGTGACCAACCTGCCATCTCGACAGACACTCCCATTATGGAAGCTGTTCATCTGATGTTGGAAAACGGGTTGATAAATTTGCCGGTACTGGAGGGTGAGGAACTGGTCGGTATCCTGCGTGACAAGGATATCATTCTAGAGATAGCACGCATCCTGAAGGTTGAGTAAAAAAGCCGCACCATGTGCGGCTTTACAACTGTATCGACCAGGCAGGTATCAGTCCGTAAGCCGTTTCCCGTACTGCTCTTCGTAGTAATCCCGGTAGGCACCGCTTTGAATCCGTTCAACCCACCCGCGATTATCCAGGTACCAGTTAATCGTCTTCGGCAATGCCTCCTCGAAGGTCCAGGAAGGTTCCCAACCGAGTTCATTCTTGATCTTTGACGCGTCGATTGCGTAGCGACGGTCATGGCCGGGACGATCTTGCACGTAGCGAATCAGGCTGTCCGGTTTGTCCAGGTGGCTTAAGATCGCCCTAACGATCTCGATGTTCGGACGCTCGTTATTGCCACCAATGTTGTAGGTCTCGCCGGCTTTCCCCTTCTCCAAGACACGCAGCATTGCGGAACAATGGTCCTCGACATAGAGCCAGTCGCGCACCTGCATACCATCACCATACACCGGCAGGGCTTTGTCCTCGACCGCATTTGATATCATCAGCGGGATCAGCTTTTCCGGGAACTGGTACGGGCCATAATTATTCGAACAATTGGTGGTCACCACATCCATACCGTGCGTATGGAAAGCCGCACGAACCAGGAAGTCGCTACCCGCTTTGCTTGCAGAATAGGGCGAGTTCGGTGCGTAGGGGGTTGTTTCGGTGAAATAGCCAGTTGCACCCAGGGTTCCGTAGACCTCGTCCGTGCTTACATGCAAAAAGCGGACATCCTTGTCCAGATTGCGAGTTTCGTTCAACAATATCTGTGTGCCGAGCACATTTGTCCGGATGAAACTCATCGGATCGAGGATGGATCGGTCCACGTGGGATTCCGCTGCAAGATGCATCACCGCATCCGGTTGGAAGGCAGCAAAGACCTCTCGCACCTTCTCCTCATCGGTGATATCTACCTGCTGGAACCTGTATCGTTCACTTTCCTCGAGCTCTTTAAGGTTCTCGAGATTACCTGCGTAGGTCAAGGCATCGATGTTCAGGATGGTCCAGTCGGGACGCTCCCGATGAAGAAGGTGGACGAGATTCGCCCCGATAAAGCCGGCACCGCCTGTAATAATCACCCGCATTGCTTGACATCCTTTTGGTATGAGCCTGTCCGCTTCGTACCTGCGCCTGATGGTAAAGGTTCCCACTACCGCGTCCAACAGAATTGTGGGCTCCAAGAAGTTCTACGTTGCAGCCTGCTATTCAAAACACCAAGCATCCCAAGTCTATTCTGAATGCCCCAGGAGTCCGGGTGGTGTTCCCCACCGAACTGTGCACATATTGAGTCGGCCACCGGAGGTGTTGGCAGGTATGCGCAAGGTATCACTTTTCATCCCCTGTTTTGTCGACCAGTTTTTTCCAGAGACAGGACTGGCCACCGCGGAGCTACTCCGTCGCGCTGATTGCGACGTCCACTATAACCGTGATCAGACCTGCTGCGGTCAGCCCGCATTCAACAGCGGGTTTCAGCACGATAGCTGCATGCTCGCCGAGAAGTTCATCCGTCTTTTTGTTGATGCTGAGACCATCGTCACCCCCTCAGGTTCCTGCGCCGCGATGGTACGGACCCACTACGGTCAACTCGATCTCGAGCCTGCTCTGCGTAAAGAGTGGGAAAGCCTCCGGGAGCGCACATTTGAGCTAAGTGAATTCCTCGTTGATGAGCTTCACTACGAGAATGAGCTTGGGCCTTTTCCCCACCGTGTCGCCTACCATGCATCCTGCCACGGCCTGCGTGAACTCGGTATTCACAACCAACCTTTGCAACTGCTAAGTAGTGTACGCGACATCGACGTGGTGCAGCTTGACGATCGTCACGCCTGCTGTGGCTTCGGGGGCACCTTTGCAGCGAAATTCTCCTCGCTGTCCGCTGCGATTGGCCAGGACAAGATTGAGGCTATCCAACGAAGCGCCGCAGCAGTTGTCACGGCGACAGATGATTCCTGCCTGATGCACATCTCCGGTCTGGCAAAGCGTCAAAAATTTACCTTCAAGACGATGCATTATGCTCGCATCCTGGCTGGGGAGGAGCTCCAATGAGCCATCCCTCTCACCCGCGAGACTTGAAAAAGCAGGTCAATCGATCTCTTAAAGCCCGAGATGGCGGTCCTCTGCCATTCAAAAAGAACACGATCAAGGCAACTCGGACACGAGACCTGCGTGCCGCAGAGTGGCCCGATTTTGAAGAGCGACGAGATCGGATCACCGAGCGTCGGCAACAGGCAGTTGACGGGCTGAAAGAGTTGCACGAAAGCCTGCGTAAGCAGTGGTCGAAACATGGGATCACGATCCACGATGCCGCTGATGCAGCGGACGCTCGAGCCATCATCACCTCAATCCTGCATCAACGGGGTATTTCGGAAATCCTCAAGTCGAAAAGCATGCTCAGTGAGGAAATCGAGATCAACAATCATCTCGTCACCGAAGGTATTGAGCCCCTCGAGACCGATCTCGGTGAGTATATCGTCCAGCTTCGCAATGAAGCTCCAAGCCATATCACGATGCCCGGGATGCACCTCTTCCGCCAGGATGTAGGACAGCTATTCGCGGACAAACTCGGCATCCCTTATACTGAAGACCCCAGTGAGCTGACGAAAATCGCACGTAAGGTGCTACGTCAACGCTTCCTCCACGCTCCCGCCGGGATGATAGGGGTGAATTTTGCAGTCGCAGAGACTGGGCATCTGGTGACGGTTACCAATGAAGGCAACGGGCGCATGGTGAACACCCTGCCACCCGTGGTGATTGCACTGATGGGGTGGGAACGAGTTACTCAATCGATGGCCGACCTTGGGGAACTGTGGCAGATTCTGGCACGCAGCGCCACCGGGCAACGTGCGACAAGCTACCTCTCACTCCTGCAGGGACCCTCACAGGGACCTGGCGGACCGGGCGAGGTCCACCTGGTCATTGTGGACAATGGGCGTAAAGCGATCCATGAAGACCCCGAAGCTCGAGAAGTTCTACGCTGTATCCGTTGCGGGGCGTGCCTCAATGCCTGCCCAGTCTATCAACAGGTTGGCGGGCATCCTTACGGCGGCACCTACCCGGGCCCGATCGGCTCGGTCCTGACTCCATTGTTAAATGGTCCCAAAGAAGCGCCTCACCACCCCTTTGCCAGCAGCCTCTGCGGGGCATGCGAAGAGGTCTGCCCGGTCAAAATACCGCTTCCGAAGATGCTACTCGAGGGTAGAAAACAGCGAGTGGATAGCCGTGGATCATTCGATCCAGAGAAACCCATTTGGGCGATGTTCCGCTGGATGATGACTTCGAGGTATGGGTATGAAGCTACCACGAAACTGGCACGTTTGGGACAAAGCCTGATCCCGGGTCACCAGGTACCCCTTCCGGGCTGGAGTGACCATCGTGACTCCCCCATGCTTGCTCCGAAACCCTTTCGTGATCTTTTTGATTCTTGGGACAAGGAGAAGGCATGAATGACAAGCGCTTTGATTCACTCCGCCGAGTCCTCGAAGAAATCGACACCGAGCTGGTTCTGGTCCAGGCGGACGCAATGCAGGGTATTGTTCGCACTCAGGTAGAAAGAGGTTCAATCTCTACAGCAGCAATCGGGAACGATGAGCTACTCAAAGATCTTGAACTCTCCAGTCACCTGCTGGAAAATGGGGTTGGGCTGATTGGGCCGCTTAAAGGAGATGAGACTCGGCAAGATGTGGAAGAATGGCATCAGGCTCTTGCCGGTGCGGACGTGGGTATCACATCCTGTGTTGGAGTGGCGAGTGAAACCGGATCAGCTCTTTTACCACCGCACACGCCTGATGAACGTGCCATGAGTCTGCTGCCTCCGGTACACTGGCTGTTCCTGCGGGAAGAGCAACTCGTACCCGACATTGGATCCCTGTTGAAAACGTGGCAAGATGCAGGAAACTCTTCAGGCTCAGCGGTCATGGTAACAGGCCCGTCACGAACAGCAGATATCGAGAAGGAACTCGTCCTTGGCGTACATGGGCCACAGGCGGTTACCCTTTTCCTGATCATTTAAAACTCAATCCTGATAATTGAGCCCTCGCTGGACAATCTGATCTGCTAATCTGCTTGCGTGAAACCGGGAACATCCCGTACAATGCGTGCATTGTGAAACCCGCGTCACAGTTGCGATCGAGTACGATCAACAGGTATTGACGTCTTCTGCTTTGGAGGAAGTTCTCTTGAAGATCCTGGTCACAGGAACCGCAGGATTTATTGGTTTTCACCTCGCCCGCCGTCTTCTACGCGAGGGTTGGGATGTTGTCGGCCTGGACAACGTGAACAATTATTACTCCGTCCAGTTGAAAGAAGACCGCAACACCTTGCTCGAAAAAGAGGATCGGTTTCGCCTTCTGCGTACCAATCTTGAGGATGGCGAGACTATTGCAGCCTTGTTTAAAACGGAAAAGTTTGAGCGGGTGGTCCACTTGGCTGCCCAGGCTGGTGTACGCTACAGCATTGATAATCCGCGTGCATACATTGATTCAAACCAGATCGGATTCTTCAACATTCTGGAAGGTTGCCGACACAACAATGTCGGTCATCTCCTCTACGCTTCCTCGAGCTCCGTGTACGGCTTAAACACCAAGATGCCATTCTCCGAAACAGACAACATCGACCACCCAATTTCGCTTTACGCCGCGACGAAAAAATCGAACGAATTGACCGCACATACGTACGCTCACCTCTTCGGCGTCCCAAGCACAGGACTTCGCTTCTTTACGGTCTACGGTCCATGGGGACGACCCGACATGGCGCTTGCCAAGTTTTGCCGTGCGATTGAGCAAGGGGTTCCGCTTCAGCTTTACAACGGTGGGGATATGGAGCGGGATTTTACTTATATCGATGACATTGTCCAGGGAATCACCCTGCTGATTAACCAGCCACCCTCCGCCAACCCCGACTGGGATGGGGCGCATCCAGATCCGAGCAGCGCACCCTCTCCCTACACCGTCTACAACATTGGTGCAGGCAATCCGGTCAAGCTGACCACTTTTCTCGAACTGATCGAAAGGGAAATGGGGAAGCCAGCCATTGTTGAGAAGTTGGGCATGCAGCCTGGGGATGTGAAACGGACCTATTCGGATATCTCACGCATCCGTGAGGCAGTTGGCTACGATCCCAAAGTCGAGGTCGAGGAAGGAATCGCCAACTACGTAGCCTGGTTTAAGGACTACTATATCAAGCAGGGCAAACCCCTCGTTTGATGGCATTTCCCCCCATAGTTTGTCACCTGATTTCTACTCCTATCTTTCCTCCGAGTTCAGGGTAGGTTAGCTTCTGCAAAGGGCAGAAGTCTGCCTTTTTGGGGGGAGCCGATAGATTCTGGGGACGATTATGAATAGCCGTGCAATCGCGGGTTTCATCTGGTTGGTGATTCTCTATGTGATTCTTGCGTGGGCAATCAACGTTTACAAACCGCTGAAATTTATCGCACAGCTCAATCAGATCAGTGTGATCCGAACCAGTGTTTCGACTGATTCGCTATCGCAGGCCATCCTGTTTGATGAGGTCCGTGAGAAAGAGTTTGAAGGGCGTGTCATCCCGATCAAGGGAGACACTCTCCTCTCCGTTCACGGCGAAACCCCTACTCCTGAGATGGTTGCCAGGCTGTTCAACGTGCCCGGTAAAAAGGGAACGAAGGTTCCTGTTACGATCGGTAGCAGCCTGGGACGATTCGAGGCGACCCTCGTCTACCTCCCACAGTCTCGAAATATTGCATCCATTCTACTGCTCCTTTTGACCATTCTCCCGATTCCGTTTTTCATCGTCGCAATCTGGGCAATGATCCGTCGCTGGCAGAACGCGGGAGTTCGTGTTCTCGCAATGCTGATCATGTCGCTTTCAGTTTTTTTCCTCCTGACACTTCAAGGAATCTTGACGGGAATGGAAGCGGGTGCGGCGGGGAATGCGGCAAATGCGGCTGAGAACTTCCGATTCCCATGGTACAATATCCCGGCGATGATCCTATCGTCGATGAACACAGGTTTCTGGTTCCACCTGGCTTTCCTCTTTCCATCGCCCTCGAAATTCATGCGCAAAAATGCATGGGTGGTCTACCTGCTGGCCTACGTGGTCAATTTTGGTTTTGTACTCCCTGTCCTGATCAACCCGGCACTCGCTGTCCAGAATACTTTTTCGCTACACCAGGTCAGCTCAATGGCCTTTGGAATTTCCCAAGCAGCCTTCGCGTTCGTCATGTTCATCGTACGAGGGGTTCGGACTGAGTCGCCCCTCGAAAAACGCCAAATCAAGGTCCTGCTTCAGAGTGTTGGGCTCGGCATCCTGATCATGGTCCTCTTTTCGCTGGGAATGGTCTTATTTGTCTCCAGGGATATCCCCAATGAACTCGGTATTCTAATCTCATTTGCAGGAATCGTTGCAGGTCTGATGCTAATCCCCGGAGGGTTCGCGTATGCTTTCAGCAAGTACCGTCTGCTGGAAGTGGAAGGACGGATCAAACGAGGATTTACCCTGCTGTTGAGTTCTGGCGGATTGTTGGTAGTGGTCTTTGTTCTTTTCTACCTGCTGTCCAACCTGGCGCTGAACACCTTCGGTTGGGAGGGACGCTCCCGTGCAATCTTCTTCAGCCTTGTCCTCGCACTGGCTTATGTCCCAGTTCACAACTGGTTGCAGGGAAAGATTGAGAAACGCATTTTCCATACACGCTGGAAACTGCGTGAGATGCTCGAGAATTTCCTCGAGATCACCTCCTCCCTGCCAAACCGTGCGAGTCTGTGGGAAGAATTCGGTAGTCGATTGCGCAAAAACATCGGCGTCAAAAACATGCATGTCTTCCTGCTCGACCCCAAGATGCGCCAGTTCCAGCGTTTGAATGGAGAGACGGTTGAACTGCCCGGGAACGGTGCCCTCCAACAGGAATTGCAGAAGCATGTCCGCGCCCTCTCTGTCGAGGAACTCGAAGGCAGCAATGAGATTGTCGTATCAACCCAGGAGAAGGAGTGGCTGCACGATCTTGGGGCGACGGTCCTCGTGCCGATCCAGGTTCACAAGGAACTGATTGGTATGATGGCGCTGGAGTTTGAGTACGGCTACGATGAGATTCGTGCGGAAGAACTTGACATCCTCGCCTCGATCACCACACGTGTCGCGCTGGAGAATGAAAACCTTCGCCTGCTGGAAGAAAACATCGAGAAGCAACGCTTGGAGGAACAGCTGGCCACCGCCCGTAAGGTGCAGCAGCAATTCTTGCCTGAGTCTCTGCCTGACACTCCTGGCTTGCAGATTTCGGCCACCTGCTCCTTCTGCCTTGAGGTGGCTGGTGACACGTTCGATGTTATCCCGATCGAGGATGGCAGCACCCTCTTCGCGGTTGGCGATGTTTCCGGCAAGGGTGCCGGTGCGGCGATGATCATGGCCAATGTACAGGCCTCGCTGCGCGCATTAACCGATACTGGTGTGTCGCTCGCAAACATGATCAAAAAGATCAACACCCTGATCGCCCAGAGCACCGCACCTGAACAGTTTATCACCTATTTCGCAGCGATCTACGATCCAGTGAAGAAGGCTATCACCTATGTCAATGCGGGCCACAACCCGCCCCGCATTGTCCGCAGCAGCGGTGAAGTCGTTGAGCTGACCGAAGGGGGATTAATCCTGGGAATGATGGGCCAGATGCCCTACGAGGAAGCGACACTCCCCTTTGAAGCAGGGGATATCCTGGTCGCTTTCACGGACGGAATCAGCGAAGCGACCAACCCTGCGGATGAGATGTTCGGCGAGGAAAAGATTGTCGAGGTGGTCTCTGAGAAGCGGGCCGGCACTCCCGATGCTATTCATGATGCCCTCACCCAGAACCTTCAGCAATTCATTGAAGATGTCCCAATCGAAGACGATGTGACTATCTTCATCGCGAAGGCTGAGTAACGGCACCAGCTTCGATCAAGCTATTTCTTCCCTGCGTTTTCATTGCTCCACTGGGAGGCGAGCTTCGCCTTCTGGGATTCAGTCGTGCGGCTGATCAGGATGCCGTCCTCGTTGACGACCACCGTCACCCCCTCAAGTCCGATCACCGCGACAGGCCGTGGATCACTCGACTTCACATAGGAGTCTGTCACACCTTCCAGGAGGACATGTCCCTCGACATGGTTCCCCTCTTCGTCCTTCTCGCTGATTCGCTGAAGTTCCTCGAATCCTCCAACGTCACTCCAGTCGAAATCACCACGCACCATCGCAACATTGTCGGCGTGTTCCAGTATGCCATAGTCAATTGAAATCGCCTCCATCGAACCATATAGCTCAGCGAATCGAGCATCGCCATCTCCCACTGCACCGATTGTACTGAGGATGGAATGATGGGTCGGCAGACAACTAGCAAACATGTCCAGGATGGTCGCCGCCTTCCAGACAAACATCCCGCTATTCCAGAAATAGTCACCCGACTTCACAAATTGCAGCGCTGTAGCTGCGTCGGGCTTCTCTTTGAAGGCGACGACAGTGTACGCCCCGCTCGGGCCGGGTTCAGCGGCCGCATGAATGTAACCGTAGCCCGTTTCCGGACGCGAAGGAGTGATTCCGAAAGTAACCAACCCACCTTCTGCTTCGGTGTGCTCCACTGCTGTGTTAACACAGCTTTGAAACGCGTCCACATCACGAATCAGGTGATCCGCAGGTAAGACAAGCATGGTCGCATCCTGGTCGCGCTCACGCAGACGGACTGACGCGAGACCGATGCAGGGTGCCGTGTTGCGTCCCATCGGTTCACGAAGAATGTTTTCGGAAGGAACGCCTGTCCCCAGTGCCTCGACCAAGGGCATCTGCTCCTGCGTGGTCACAATCCAAATCCGGTCGAGGGGTACAAATGAGGATGCACGCTCTACGGTCATCTCGAGGATGCTTTTTTGGCCGGTCAGGGGTAGGTACTGCTTGGGACGAGCGGCGGTTGACAAGGGCCACAGCCTGGTTCCCCCTCCTCCCGCAAGAATGACCGCATGCAACATATCAAAGTACTCCGGTGAATTCAGATGAAATACGGTATTTGCCGCACTGGAATGTCAAAAGGTAGACTCCAACCTGCGAAAGGTCAATCCGTCAGCCGCATAGAGACAGGACCCTTCGATCCCCACCATCTGGTCAAGTAATGATTGAAGCTGATCTCCTTTCTCCAGATGCCAGAGTCTACTCTTTTGCAGACTCGCCAGAGGAGTTAGCTTTAGTGTGAGCAACCTACGAGGAGAGAGCGATGAACCTAGCCCATGAGATTGACAAAGCTTGGGTTGACCACATTGAATTGGCGCTGACAGTTCGCGAATCGATGAATGAAGAAATCGTGGCAGCAGTCAACCTGGTCTCTGAAACTCTAAAGGGCGGGCATAAGCTACTCCTGGCGGGCAATGGTGGCAGCGCAGCAGATGCCCAGCATTGGGCTGCTGAATGGGTCATTCGCCTTTCCCCAACGTTGAATCGCCCTGCCCTTCCAGCCATCGCTCTTAGTACGGACACATCGATACTCACAGCGGGTGCGAATGACCTCGGCTATGATCATGTTTTTGAACGGCAGGTAGAGGCATTTGCTACGGAAGGCGACCTGTTGATCCTGATCAGCACCTCGGGAAATTCGGAAAACCTCTTGCTTGCCGCAAAGATGGCGGCTTCAAAGGGCGCTACAACCCTTGGTATCTTGGGGAAAGATGGCGGCAAGCTTGCGGAGCATTGCACACTGTCCCTGATCGTACCGTCCAGCAACACTCAACGAATCCAGGAAATGCAGGAAATCATGGGCCATCTGCTCTGCGAATTAAGCGAGCAGGTATTGTACGGCGTGTAACTAGCTCGACAGCGGGTTTACGAGGAATCCGGGCAGGTCCGCAATGGAATCAAGAATGGCGTCCGGCTGGGAGGTCTTCCTTTGTTCCGTGGTCAGCCCATAGCCGGTTCGAACAAGCACAGCAGTTGCACCCACACGTTTGGCCGCTTCGATATCAGCAGGCTTGTCCCCAACGACAACGGCGGTTTCCAACGGTAGCCCCGTATCTTTGGCGGCCTGCTGCAACATCCCCGAGTTTGGCTTACGGCAGTTACACCCATCTTCTGGCCCGTGAGGACAGTAGTACACACCATCCAACACAGCCCCGTGAACACTGAGCAACTCCTCGATCCTGCGGTGAATATGTTCCACCGTCTCAACCGTGAAATACCCGCGTGCCACACCGGACTGATTGGTGATCAGCACCACCCTGTGCCCCATTTCGCGGAGAGAAGAAACAGCGGACGCCGCTCCCTCGATCAAATCCACACCATCTGGAGAATTGAGGTAGTCCTTTTCGACAATCAATGTCCCGTCTCGATCCAAAAGGATCAGGCGTGAATTACTCATCTTTCATGTCCCGTCTTGGCTGAGCCGCAATGCTCCTCTTGTCCGACAGACCGAAGATAGGACGAAGGATACGTCGGTAGAACATGGAGAAAGGCCGAATCAGGTAATAGAGGAAAAAGAGTGACTTCGGAAGATTGTATCGCGTCCACTCATTAGGGTCGGTCCATTCCTTTGCGAGTACCGCCCATCTAGCTTGCAGTCCTTGTTCAAATGTCATCGAATAGATGAGATGCTTGATCTGCTCGGGTACACTTGTCGGGTTTCCATGCTCGATACGTCGAACTACCATGTCTCGGATAAATCGGTTCGGCTTGTGTCGCACCAGCGCCATTCTGACCTGATCCGGGAGACTGATCTTAAACAGATCAGCCGCAAGGAAACATGCCAGCGCGAGATGATTCATGTATCCACAGGATCTTGCACGATCCAATACTGCCTGCCACCCCTCGTAATCTAATTGCTTGGCCAACAGCGCGAAGTCAACCAACCAATGCAGGGATGCCCACCCGTGTTTGTTTCCGTGCACAGCGAGGTAGAGGAGCAGCAGATCTGCAGGCAACTGTGGGTAGCTGTGACCCATCATTTCAACCTGGACCAGTTCATCCTTGCATAGGGTCAGGTCAAAGCAGCGCCCACTGCGCTCGGCTTTCCAATGCAATTCGACTTCAACCGAGTTATCAGGGGTGTGAAGGGTAATATGCTGGTGCGTTCTCAGCAGAATGCGCCATTCCTCATCGGTAGGCCACCTCGCAGGAATGACTGGATGGTACTCAGCAGAGACGAGCAGTTTGCCCGCTTCCTGGGCACGGTTCGCTTCCACCAGAATGTCAATGTCGCCAGGGTGACGACGGCTGGGATCACCATAGAGTTGTTGACCGAGCAGGACACCCTTCAGCGGAACAAAGGGCAGACCAGCATCTTCGAAAAGTAAGGCGATCTGCTTCAGCTTTGTTGCGACACGCAGTGCCTGTGTTGCCTGGGTGGGATAGCGGGCGAGAAGTGGTTTCGTCAATGCTTCTGGTACTTCGAGTTCCTTACCCATCACAGACGTCAGCACACTCCAAAGGAGATGATGCTTCAGAACCAGGTCGGAAAACTGATCATTCTGACTCAATTGACTTGATGCTGGTTCATCGGGGAATGCGACCCTGTCGAGAGGGAGCAATTCGAGCAGGTATTGTAACGGGGGGGAAAACAGTTCAGCTGAAAACAGTGGGCTGTCAACGGCCTTGTCCATCCAGCTCCCCAAGGATTCGTACGATCCTCTCCGCCGCTTTCCCATCCCAGAGTGGCGGAACGGTTCCCTCTTTCCAGCTTCCGGAGGCGATTCTCCCGAAAGCTTCCATCACAGGTTTATATTCCGGGGTGACCAACTCGTTGGTTCCGAGATTAATCGTACTGGGTCGTTCCGTGTTCGGTCGCAAGGTAATGCAGGGAATGCCGAGGTACGTTGTCTCTTCCTGTATCCCGCCTGAATCTGTCAGCATCGCGCGTGCGCCTGTTACCAGTGAAAGGAAACTTTGGTAATCCTGTGGTGCAGTTAAATGAACTCTACCGCTTTCGGTAAACATTGCCAGAAGACCGAATTCTTCAAGCCGAGCTTTTGTACGCGGATGTGCCGGGAAAAGGACAGGAGTTCGTTTGCTGATGTCACTCAAAGCGTGGACCAAGCCTTCTAGCGATTCGCGCTGGTCCACATTTGAGGGCCGGTGGAGGGTCACAAGCACGTAGCTCCCCTTCTCCAGGCCAAAACTCTTCCACGCTTGCGCTGCTTCTACCTTCGGGAGGGCATGGACAAGTGAATCAATCATCACATTTCCGGTGAAATGGACGATCTCATCCGCCACGCCCTCATTTTTCAGGTTGTCGAGTGCCGCTTGTTCGGTGACAAACAGTTCATCGCTGATTGCATCGGTAACCAGACGGTTGATCTCTTCGGGCATGGTACGGTCAAATGAGCGAAGTCCCGCTTCCACATGTACGGTCTTCAATCCGAGTTTCACCGCAACCAGGGCAGCTGCAGCAGTTGAATTGACATCGCCAACTGTGACCACCCAATCCGGCTGGAGCTCCTGCAAGACGGGCTCAATGGCTATCATCACCTTGCCGGTCTGAACCCCATGCGACCCGGACCCAACGTTCAAATTGACGTCTGGTTCGGGAATCCCGAGTACATCAAAAAAAGAATCGGACATCGCACGATCATAATGCTGCCCCGTATGGATCAAGGTGTGACGGACCCCTTCCATTCCACAGCAAGCCCGTGCGATGGGAGCGATCTTGACAAAATTAGGGCGTGCGCCCACGATGGATACGATGTGCATGTTGCCAGTCCGAATCACAAGAACAGGGTTCGCCTACAAGTTTTTCTCAACCTCGATGACCGTATCAACAATCTGCTGATGAAACGGGCCGCAGGATACAATCACGCCTCGGTTCTCTTCAAGCCTGTAGCCACGAGTGAAGTCAAGGGGCTTGCCATCAACATCAGACACTTTACCACCTGCTTCCTCGACTACAATCACCCCGGCGGCGTGATCCCAGATCATCTCGCGGTATCCTGGGCGGGTCGGGAGACGGAGATAAATATCCGCTGCACCCATCGAAAGCGCACCGTATTTCGCCTGGCTGTCCATGCGAACCGACTCCTCAGTAATCCCGAGACGTTTCGCTACCTGGCCAGACCAGCTATGATCGCTGTGCCCAGACTCAACAGATTCGCAGAACCGCGCTTTCGAGACGTCTTCCAAGCCAGATACCTTCACCTCAACAAAAGCCCCACCGGAAAGTGGCTGTGCTGCGACACCCTCTCCGCGAACAGCGATGAAAAGGACTCCCGTATCCCCCACTTCGGGTAAAAAACTGCCAAAATTGGGCAGGGCAAGGATACCGAGTTTGATCTCTCCCTCTTCCAGCATGCCCAGGGAAATCGCATACTGTTCACCACGAAGAAAGCCCTTGGTCCCATCGATTGGGTCGAGTGTCCAGAAACGATCCCCACCTTCACGATTGTCACCGAAATCAATCCAACTGGCAACATCCTCGAAGGTTGCATCAGGGCGGATTGTATTGATTTCATTCATCATCCGGTCACGAAGATGCGAGTTTTCATCCTTTCGCAGTTCCGCAGACCCCTCTTCCGCGATGATTGGATCCTCTGGGAAGGCCTCACGCACCGCTCTCAAAACCAAGGCTTGACTTCCAAAATCGGCCACGGTGACCGGGCTTTTGTCCTTCTTCTCCAACACATCATCAGTTACTGTACGCTGGACCGAGGTGCAGAGACGTGCCGCTTCACGGACCGCTTCAAGGACTGGTTCTAGCTGGGATGGGATCGACGGAATCATCGCGCGTAAACTCTGGTTTGTTAAACGGTTGGCCTGTCTGGAACTGCAATCATGGCAGTTCTCCTGATCAATCTTACAAATCGTTTGAGTATAGTACCTCACCGGCCCAATCAGGTAAACTAAGCTGGGACGAGAATGGTACAAAGAGCAACCGGGGCCGATTCCGCGACCCCGGTCGTTCAAATGATCGACATTATCAGAGGAAGACGACTTTCGCTTTCCCCTTCATATCCCTTGTCACATTTCGTGTGTCAAACAGCAGGGATGTATTGTCGAGAACAAGATTGTAGTCAACCTTTTTATGACCCGTTGTCAAGATGACCAGATCCTGTTGTTCGAGCGTTTCTTTGGTCAAAGCTTGGGAATGAATCACCCCCCCCTCAACCTTCATCTGGGCACAGTAGGGATCATGATAGCTGACATCCGCACCACGATGCACCAGCAGATCGAAAACATCGAGCGCAGGCGATTCACGTAGATCGTCGATATCGTTCTTGTAAGCGACACCAAGCAACATGATTTTCGCACCGCGCAACGCTTTCGCTTCATCGTTCAGCATTTCCATCGCACGGGTCACGACCCATTCCGGCATCTTGGTGTTTACCTCAGTTGCAAGATCGATGAAACGCGTCTTGTACTGCAGGGTACGCATGCGCCACGCGAGGTAGCTTGGGTCGACCGGGATGCAGTGCCCACCAAGGCCGGGGCCTGGATAGAAGGGCATGAAGCCAAAGGGCTTGGTTGCAGCAGCATTGACGATTTCCCAGACATCCACCTTCAGCAGGTTGCAGATGATCGCCAACTCATTGACAAGGCCAATGTTGATCGCACGGAAGGTGTTTTCGTAGAGCTTGACCATCTCAGCGGCCGTTGTCGAGCTGACCGGAACCGGATGATCGATCACTGATCCATAGTAGGCATTGGAAACATCCGTACACGCAGGTGTCAGACCGCCCACGACCTTCGGGGTGTTTTTGGTGCCATACGTCGCATTCCCCGGATCAACACGTTCCGGGCTGAAGGATAAGAAAAGTTCCTCACCAACGGCCAATCCTGCTCGTTCAGCCATTGGAACAAACAGCTCTTCAGTCGTTCCCGGGTACGTGGTACTCTCCAGGGCGATCAGCATACCGGCATGGAGATAGGGCTCCATGAACTTGATAGCATCGAGGATGAAGCTCATGTCCGGATCGCCGGTCTTGCCGAGCGGGGTGGGGACCGTGATCAGGACGACATCCACCTTTGCCAGTTCGGCATAGTCGGTCGTCGCACGGATCAAGCCTTGGTCCGTCAATGCTTTAAGTTTGCTGGAAGGGACATCCAGGATGTAGCTGTCACCTTTGTTGATGCGTTCTACACGGCCCTCATCGACTTCGATCCCAACGACATGATAACCCTGGTTCGCCGCGAGTTCCGCCATCGGAAGACCGACATAGCCCATGCCGATCACCCCGACAACCGCCGAACGATCCTCAAATTTCGCTTTCATCGTATCTACGAACTGGTTGGCCATTCTTTATCCTATCGCAGTAGTGTGCGCGTTTCTCAACGGAGATGCGGTAATCTAACCGTTTTTGTAGCAGTAGTAAAGGCGATGAACAGGGAGGCGAGGACCATGAGGCGGTCTCAGATTTCAGCTTTCATCGATTCTGCCACAAGGGAATCGGTACGAGCACGAACAGTATCCCCAAACATCAGGTAAAGAGATGCTCGAGTCTCAAAGTTATAAGAAAATGAATCACCCAACTCAATCGCACGATTCATATCCTCGATAGCAGCTTCAATATTGCCGTCCAGACGGTGTGCGAGGGAACGTAGCCTGAAATGATCTGGGTCACCTGGTTCAAGCTCGATCAGTATATTCACCACAGGAATCGCTTCATTGATTCGTTTCAGCAGGACAAGCTGAGTCGCTTTGGTATCCAGCAGCCTTGGATCCTCAGCATGAAGAAGTAGTGCGGAGTCAAGCAGGGCTATCGCCTCTTCGCGCCGCTTCAGGAAGCTTAGTTCTCCCGCAGCCCACCATGCCCATTTTGAGTTGGAAGGATCGTGTTTCCACAATCGATGTGCATCACGGAAGGCCTCCTCGTGCCGACCTGCCTGCGAAAGCGTGCGGAAACGGATCAACAGACCACGCCAGTTGTCCGGATCGATTGCAAGTGCGGTGTCAAAGTCAGCAAGTGCCAGTTCGAGATGAGTGCTGTCCCCGCTCTGTTTGAACCAATCGGCTTGAACATTTCCCCGCATCAGGCATGTAATCGCCCACATCGAGTCAGGCATAACCTCTTCACGTCCCAGAATTCGTGTATACGCAGCAACCGCCCCGGCATGATCTCCCTTTCGTATGGCATTCAGAGCACGCAACTGATCACGTGAGGTTTGGTCACACCCTGCGAACAGCATACCCATTGCTAGTGGAAATAAGAGCAGCAATCGTTTCATTTGACCCCCTGATTAGTGTAGCAAGATACTCCATCACTCCTCCCTGTGTGTAGCGTTCACCCCACACGTGTGTGAAGCGAATCACACAATCGACTCTCACATCTCTGAAAAAACCAAGGCTTTCCGTGACTCCCTTTTTGGCATTGTGGTTGCACACAGGGGCGGTAACAACAGAAAGAACGGTGTACGATGATTCTCCTCCCCTACAAACTGAATTCAGCAAGCTCGTCCG
The DNA here is from genome assembly GCA_020444265.1 of bacterium. GTDB lineage: Bacteria > Electryoneota > Electryoneia > Electryoneales > Electryoneaceae > JAHLLH01. The sequence goes on along the minus strand of JAHLLH010000010.1, from coordinate 103,997 downwards.
GGCGACAAGATCAGGCAACACTGAGTGCTTTCTCCGGCCATTTGCTTGAACAGGCGGCGCGAGGCTTGTCACATGACCTGCTCAATCTTCGCTGCGAAGAAGCGGGTGATAGCTGGAATCCATTGCACGGTGTGCTGCTCTTCGGAGTGCTGTGGCGTGACTACGGCGCCTGGGCTCAAAAGATCAACCCGGCGGACCTGCATCTAACGGCCGAAGTTTGCCGTCTACGCGACGCCGCTCCAGAAATGAAAGATACCCTCGACCAAAGTCGTGCAAACGCCTACACCGAATTCCTTGTCCATTGTCCTGCGAAAATCGCGAAATTGCCCTCTTTGACCGCACCGAATCTGGAACGTTTTCTCCTCTTTCTTGAAGCTCTGGGGGATTACTCGAGGACGGTCGATCTGTTGCGGTGTTTTCTGCTCGAACTGAGTAAGGGTGGCTCGCTTTTCTTACAGCGTTCTTTGCTCGAGGCGGTCGCATTTGCAAACTGGTTCAGCAAAGCTGCCGAAACCGCACTGGGACTGATCACACGCACTTGTGATGCTTACATTTGCCAGCGGATGGAGGCCCCACGCCAGGATGCAGATCAGATCCAGCGTCTGCACAGCGCCACCGAAATCCAACTCAACCTCGTCCTTGCCGAGTTGATTCAATCCGCGAACCTGCCCTCCTTCGAGCAGGCAGCAAGGACGATCGTGCTCGCCCCTCGCTGCCTCTGTGAAAAGGATGCGGACAACTGTCTCGCCACCGAAGATGCAGGCAGCTACACCTGCTCACATTGCTCTGCAAGATGTTCAGTAGCAGCTGTGGAACGACTTTGCGATGAGTACGGTGCCGAACTGGTCCTGATCGAGCACAATAGCAGTTTCGCAGCGTGGATTGACGATTCATCCCGAGTCGAGGATGCCGGTATCATCGGGATCGCTTGTGCTGCGAACCTGATCGAGGGAGGACTGGAAGCGGCACGACGTGGTATTCCCGCCACCTGCATCGCCCTTGACCATCCCGGCTGCACCCACTGGTTCGAGAAACGAGAAGGCAGCCAGTTCAACCTGACTGCCCTCGAAGAATTACTGCATTCGAAACAGATGGTAAATTATCAAACTGATTTGGTCTCACCCCTTTAGAGGATTGTCCCCATTCCCCACCTTCACTTCGACTTCCTGAAGCGAAGGTCTTCCCCTCAGCACACTCACCGTCTCAATCGCAAGCTCAACTCGACCAAAAGGCGGCATGATGTAGGCGCCTTGGACATGCTCGAGGACGGAGAGAAGCGCTTCCTGGGCGATGGCAACTCCCTCAGCGGCGGCCTCTTCACGTCCCTTGGCGGACGCCTCTTTCATTCGGGCACGGATCGCATCGGGGACATCCATCCCGGGGACTTCGTAGTGGAAAAACTCCGCATTACGTAGCGATGCAAGCGGCAGGATCCCGACAAAGATCGGAACATCAAGTTTCCCCGTCATCTCAAGCGATGCGACCAGCTTCTCCTGGTCGAAGACCGGCTGTGTGAGGATGTACTCCGCGCCCGCTTCGATTTTCTCGTGCAAGCGGCTCACCTCGAGCTTCATATCGATTGCGCCGGGATTGAAACCCGCCCCCAGGAAGAAGGTTGTGGGGCGTGGGATTGGATTACCCGCGAGGTCACGGCTCTGGTTCAGGTGCGAGGCGATGCGCAACAGGCCGATTGCATCGACATCAAAGACCGCCGTTGCCATCGGGTAATCACCCAGCTTCGGGGGATCGCCGGTGACTGCGAGGATGTTGTTAATTCCGAGTGCTTCCGCGCCCAGTAGGTCCGACTGCATCCCGAGGATGTTGCGGTCACGACAGGTATAATGCAGGATGGTATCCATCCCTGTCTGGGACATAATCAGATGCGCGAGGGCCATTGGGCTCATGCGCGCCGAGGCACGCGGACCATCGGGAATGTTAACCACATTGATCCCGGCGGCGTCAAGCATTTTCACCTGACGTAGAATCCGTCCGATCTCTGGGGAACGCGGTGGGTGAAGCTCGCAGGATACCGGAAAGACTCCCTGGTCGAGCAGCTTGCCGAGGTTGGACCTTTCCGCACGAGGTGCAAGGGTAACATCTACGTTTTCTATCCCCTCCCCCGTCTCAACCGCAATATCGACAGTCGCATCATCGCCCAGCATGACATCACGCGGTTGCAGGGCACGGATCGCGCTCGCCATCGACTTGATGTGGCTCGGTCCCGTCCCGCAGCAGCCCCCGATAAAGCGAACGCCGTTCTGGATGAGACGTTTCGTGTATTCCGCAAAGTATTCGGGAGTGGAGAGGTAGATGATGCGTCCATCTACCATCTTCGGCTCACCAGCGTTGGCGAACGCGGCAAGCGGTTTGTCGGTGACTTCGCGCATCTGCACGATGGCATCGAGGATGGTCTGGGGACCGGTTGAACAGTTGAGGCCGATCACCTCAACCGGTTCTGATGCGAGAGCTCCGGCGATTTGAGCCGGAGATCGCCCGTAGACCGTCATCCCGGTGTGGTCGATGGTCATCATCGCCACAATCGGCTTGTCACTGCTGGATCGAACGGCGTGGATCGCGAGCAGGATCTCGTGCAAATCGAGGAAGGTTTCGAGGATGAAGAGGTCAACGCCGCCATCATTCAAGCCACGTGCCTGCTCGCTGAAGGCATTCATCGCCTCGTCATCGCTGATCTTGCCGATGGGTGTGACCGGTTTGCCAAGCGGGCCTATGCTTCCGGCCACCAACACATTGGCACCTTCATCAGCACAACGCCGGGCAATTTCTGCTCCGGCTTTGTTGATCTCATAAGCCTTATCCGCCACACCATGCTTGCCGAGCTTGATCGAGTTTGCACCAAAGGTGTTCGTCTCGATCACCATCGCACCGGCCTGCATGTAGTCACGGTGGACAGCTTTTACGATGTGGGGATCGGAGAGATTAAGGTCGTCATAGTTCCGGTTGATGTAGACCCCGCGTTCATAGAGCTGGGTCCCCATCGCACCATCACCGAGTAGCACACCTCGTTCAATCCGTTCGAGAAAACTCTTCATCTTTCCCCCGTCCCTCTATCCTGATGAGGAACCTGCAAGTGGCCCGGGTGCCCCGTCACCCGGGCTCGCATTTCAGCACAAAAATGATATGTCCTGCCGACGGTCCGATTCTCCCGGTCCGCAAGTCAACACGAAACTGTGCTGATATGCACGCTTGGGTGGCGGGGCACCCAAGCCACTGACAGAAATATCGAGAAAACGCCCGGTGGACCGGGCGTTTCACATCAAATCATGAGCGGTGTCTACGCCCGTTCGCGTAAGGCTTTCGCAGCCTCGACCATATTGCGGACACTGGTTCGTGTCTCCTCCCAACCGCGAGTCTTCAATCCGCAGTCAGGATTAACCCACAAGCGCTCTTTTGGCACATGCTTCAGAGCCGCTTCGAGCAGTTCGACCATCTCATCACGGGACGGGACACGCGGTGAGTGGATGTCCCAGACTCCGGGACCGATGTCGTTGGGGTAGACAAAACTGTCGAAGCTGTCGAGCAGCTCCATTCTGCTGCGGCTCGCTTCAATCGAGATAACATCGGCATCCATCGCCGCAATGCTCTCGATCATGTCATTGAACTCGCTGTAGCACATGTGGGTGTGGATCTGGGTTTGATCCTGCACGCCGCTGGCGCTGATGCGGAAGCAGCGCACCGCCCAATCGAGGTAGTCCGCCCAATCTTGCCTGCGCAAAGGCAACCCTTCGCGAATGGCGGGTTCGTCAATCTGGATCACATCAATCCCCGCCGCTTCTAAATCGACAACCTCATCTCGTATGGCAAGGGAAATCTGCTCGCAGGTGGTCTTCCGCGGCTGATCGTCACGCACAAACGACCACTGCAGGATAGTCACAGGACCGGTGAGCATGCCTTTCATTGGACGGTCCGTATGATCCTTCGCGAACTTGGACCACTTGACTGTCATGGGCCCCGGCCGATTGATGTCGCCGAAGATGATCGGAGGTTTGACACCACGGCTGCCATAGGACTGCACCCAGCCATTCTGCGAGAAGACGAATCCATCCAGCTGTTCGCCGAAGTATTCTACCATGTCGTTGCGTTCAAACTCACCATGCACCAGCACATCGAGGTCCGCTTCTTCCTGGAACCGAATGGTATCAAGGGTGACTTCGGCAATCGCATCATCATACTGTTGCTGGGTGATCTCACCTTTTTTCAGGTTCGCCCGCAGACGACGGACCTCTTTTGTCTGCGGGAACGAGCCGATAGTAGTGGTCGGGTAGGGCGGCAGATGCAGTTTTTCCTGCTGGATTCGAATGCGCTCGTTGAAGGGGGTGTAGCGACGTGCCATATCGTCGTTCAGCTTCGCCATCCGTTCCTGCACCGCCGGGTTGGTCACTTTGCTGCTGGAACGTCGTTTCTGTACAGCCTTCGCGTTGGCATCAAAGAAATCCGCTACCTCATCCTGCTTACCATTTGCAGCGAGGGTCAAAGCGTTGATTTCTTCCAGCTTCTGCTTTCCGTAAGCAAGCCACTCGAGGACATCCGGGTCCATCTTCGTTTCACGTTCCAGATCAATCGGGCTGTGCAGCAGCGAGCAGGATGGTGCGAGCTGAATACGGTCCGAGCCGAGTATCTCCACTCCCTCTTTCACCATCCGGAGCGCACGTTCCAAGTCGGTGCGCCAGACATTCCGTCCATCAACCACACCGAGGCTAAGTATCTGGCTCTCACCCAATACCCCAGCCACCGCATTCAACTGCCCCGGTGCACGGACGAGATCAATATGCAGACCTTCCGCGAGGGAAGCAGCCAATTCAAGGTTGTGTTCGATGGTACCGAAATAGGTCGCGACGAGCAGGTCGGGACGCTCGTTCCGGGTTGCGAAATGGTCGTAGGCAGTGCGGAACAGCGCCACCGCCTCATCATTTAGATCAAGGACCAAGGTGGGTTCATCGATCTGAACCTGCTGAATCCCCATATCCTTGTAGCGCTGGAGGATTTCGGTATAAACCGGAAGCAGTCTATTAAGGAGTTCGTTCAGTTCAACCCCATCCTCCACAGTCTTACCGAGCAGCAGAAAGGAAACGGGGCCAAGCAGAACTGGGCGTGGATTTTCGACTCCCACAGAACGTGCCTTCTCTACCGCCTCAAAAGGTCGTTCGCTGGCGATTTGGAACTGCATATCACCACTCAGCTCGGGGACGATATAGTGGTAGTTGGTATCAAACCACTTGGTCATCTCCATCGCGGTCACATCGGTCGTGGCGTCCTGACGACCTCGCGCCATCGCGAAATAGGTATCAACATCCACCTGGCTGCCCGCAGGATGGTTGTATCGTGCAGGAACCGCACCGAGCAGGGCGATGGTATCAAGAACGTGGTCGTAGAAGGCAAAATCATTGACCGGAATAATATCGATTCCAGCCTCTTTCTGAAGCATCCAATGGCGCATCATGAGATCGTCGGCAGTCGCCAACATCTCCTCCCGCGTGAGTTTGCCAGACCAGTACCGTTCACTTGCTTTTTTCCACTCACGGTTCACCCCGAATCGAGGGAATCCCAGGTTTGCTGAATGCGCCATCGCTTGCCGATGCTCCTTTAGTTAAGAATCTCTAACCGTTCGAATATATCCCCGGAACGAGAGAGCACGCCACTACGATTCGTTGTGGATCGCTTTCTCTTGGGAACAAACGGGGATCTGGATGAAGAGAGAGGAAACCTTACTTGCGTGCGTAGCGACGATCTCCGGTGAGTTCCACAAGCTCACTGCGCAGCCACATTTCCCGTCCCGCGAGGGCAAGTCCGAGGAGGTAGCCGAGCATCAGCATGTTCTCACCATCGATCAGGTAACACTGAAACAGGCCCAAGATGCCAAAGCCGGCAAGGGTCAGGACCCCGCCTGAATAGAGGTCACGTTCCGGCATTTCACCTTTCCACTTCCAGAGCTCTTTTCTGCCACGCCAGAGCAGGAGGCCATAGAGAGCGAGGGTAGCGAGGGTGCCCAGAAAACCTGATGTAGACCAGACATAAAACGGATCGCTGTGTGGATGAGCCAGAGATTCGAATTCACGATCCTGCGGGATGTAGTCCCGAATGTAATCCCGCCAAAGCCCGGGACCGACTCCAAGAACAGGATGGTCCAGTCCGATACGCCAGGAAGCATCCCAGAGGTAGAGACGGTCTGTTTCACTGGAACTTTCCAGGTTGACGGCGGACTGCACACGTGCCCGAAGCTCCGGTGCGGCGAAGTAGAGTCCGGTGAGCATCACAAGCCCACCGAGAATGGTGATCACCGCTGCTTTTTTACTACGAGTCATGAAGAAAAGGCCCGTCACCGCAAGCAGCGCCAACAAGGGCCCTCGTTTGTACGTAATGAAGATCGACATGAAGAGCACAAGGATGCCCGTCCAATAGGGCCAGCCTTTGAGGGTTCGGTTACGCCACGCTGTCGGCAAGAGGAACAACAGGATGGTTACTTGGACCCCAGCGTAAGTCAGGGTGTTGTTAAGCAATCCCTTCGGACCATAAAGCGGAATGATCGTGCTGCCATGGATCGGTCCCTTGATTTCCTGGCCGTAGAGTGGATCGGTGCCCGTCAAATGCTGGAACAAGGCGTACAAACTGCTGACCACTCCTGCGATCAGAAGTACTTGGATGCCACGTTTGCGCACCACCTGAGATCGTGCGAGAAGCAGGGTCGCATAAAACCCCAGTGCTGGCAGGGTGAAATTGCGGAACGCGTGCCCCAGTGAAAAGAGGGGACGTTCACTCAGCAGGGCGGACATCAGGCCGATGCCGACTACTGCCATGGTTGCCCAGCTTGCCGGGTGCCAGTGCAGTTTCCCAGCTCCTCTACGCCGATAGATGACAATCGCGAGCAGGCCACCCAAGCCGGCGAACAATTGAGCGAGAAAAATGCCCGTCACCAGGGAAGCGGCATAGAAGGTGACCCAGAGAGTGGCAATACCGACATACCGCATCTTCAGCGGTTCTGCAGGACGCAACGGTTTGACGACGGACGGTCCGTCCAGAGTGGGCATTGATCTGCTCGTTTCGGAAACTTTCTATCCCAAGTTGCCGAAAATATAACGGTACGGGAAGAAGTTTGCCACCATGGTAATGGATTCCCTCGGGGCTTGCACCCTGCTTCCTTCCAAATCGTATCTTTGCACAGCATCACGGGCAGCAACAACAAAACAGGACCGGGATGAAACGGGACAAGCCACTCCTTCTCTTTCTCGCGCAGAACGACTGGTTTTTTCGCAGCCATCGTCTCCCAATTGCACTTGCGGCAATCGAGGCGGGCTACGATGTCCATCTCGCCTGCAAAGTGACCGATTTCAAGGCTGAGCTTGAGGGGCAGGGCATCCGCATCCACCCCTTGCGTTACATTGGTGGCCAGAAGATCAACCCCTTCCGTGAAGCCCTCGCCTTGATCGAGATCCTCTCCCTCTACCGCCGTGTCCAGCCGGACCTCGTCCAGCATATTTCCTTGCGACCTGTCCTCCTTGGTTCCCTCGCCGTCCGAATCCAGAACCAACCTGCCATGGTGAACGCGGTTACGGGACTCGGTTTCCTCTTCATGCGCGAGAGTGCAAACGTGCGGCTCACCCGTGCCCTGGTCATGCAAGTCCTCGGCTGGACCTTCCGTCATCGTATGAACAAGGTTCTCTTTCAGAACCGGGATGATCTTGACGCTTTCCTGAAAGGTGGAACTGTCACACCCGAGCAAGTGGTGATGGTCAATGGTTCCGGGGTCGAGATGTCCCGTTACCATCATGATACCTTGCAGAATGATCCGCCTGTGGTACTCTTCGGAGCACGGATGCTGCGTGACAAGGGGCTTGTCGAGCTGGTGGAAGCCGGGCGAATGCTGCGTGAGCGTGGGATCGCCTGTCGAATCATGCTGTTGGGCGCGCCAGACGAGGGCAACCCGAGTGCGATCCAGGTCGAGGAGTTGAAAGAATGGAATGAAGAGGGAGTTGTTGAATGGCTTGGGCATCAGGATGACATGGCCAATTGGCTGAGCCGTGCGGATATCGCCTGCCTTCCCTCCTACCGTGAGGGGACACCCCGTTTCCTGCTTGAAGCCGCCGCAGCATCACTACCAATTGTCACCACCGATACACCTGGCTGCCGTGAAATGGTGACAGAAGGTGAAAATGGTTCGCTGGTGCCCGTGCGGGATGCACATGCCCTCGCGGATGCCCTCGCGAAACTGCTGGTATCGCGTGAAATGCGCGAGAGAATGGGAGAGAAGAGCAGGAAATTGGCAGAGGAACGATTCACCATCCAGCGTGTTGTACAGACCCACCTGGATGTCTATTCAGAGCTCTCTGCCACGCACTGAATTCCCTTCGAGGACAGTAATTCAGCGAAGAGGGCTTCCCAGCGGTCAATCACCTCTTCCTCGCTGTACTGTTCGATGACCCACTCACGACCCACCTTGCCAAAAGCGGCACGTTCTTCGGCGGTCATCTCCATCAGCTTAAGCATCGCCCCGGCGAGTGCTTCCGGGTCACGGATCGGGACAACAAAACCGGAAATACCGTCCCGGACCACCTCCGCCGTCCCCCCTGCAGTCGTCGCCGCAACAGCCTTTTCATGCGCATGCGCCTCGATCAGCGCGTTGGGCAAGCCCTCTGTGAACGAAGAGTGGACCACTGCATCGCTCGCCTCAAACCATTCAGCGGCATCGGACCGGTCACCGAGGAAGGTGATACGATTTGCGACACCCAGTTTCGCGGCAAGCTCCTCGAAAGGCTTGACATCCCCACCACCGGCGACGGCGACATGGAAAGGACGATCTGTCAAAGCAACAGCCTTTTCTACCGTTTTGACCAGGTTGCCGTGATCCTTGATCGCGTGAATGCGGGCCATGTTCACAAAGAGGAAAACATCTTCGCTGATCCCGAGTTCATCGCACTTGTTTTTGCGATTATTGGGCGGCGCGCCTCTGTCCGCGATCTTGACAATATTCGGAATGACCCGTAGTTCGGATGACTTGACGATGCGTTTGGTGACCAGCAGCCGCCCAGTCGCTTTCGACATGGTTGTCATCGAGTCACCAAGAAAGGCTGTTAAGCGGAACACGATTTCGCGACTGCGGACTTTCCAGTCGCTCGGTGCCCACCCCCCTTCGCCGAAACTCTCTCCACGGACCGACCCGATGATAACCGGCACACCAGCGATCCTGCCAGCGATGCGTGCAGTCAAGGTGGCATGGAACATGAAACTGACAATCACGTCTGGGCTAATCTTACGGAACAGCGACACAGCACGTGTTACGATACGTGGATCCATCTTCCCACGAGGGATGTGGAGCGAGTGAAGTTCGACACCTGTTTCCTGAAGGACATCGCCAAAAACTCCCGGTTCGATTACAGAAATGACCGAAAGCCGGTGCCCGCGTTTGATCAACCTGTGGGCGAGACGGACTACCTGGGTCTCGGCACCACCACGATCAAGACCAGTGATAATCAGACAGACATTCAGCGATCTCAGTTTCAAACTCGCTCTCCCTTCGCGATACGTCGAATCACATTCATGATGGGGCTCCGCATCTCAGACGGATTCAGCACAAGCAGGAGCGTAAATCCGGTACTGGCCGCCAGCAATGCTTTGAGCACGAGATTCCACACTCCTTCGAAATCTGCCATTATAGCGAAAATGATCGCCATCCCTCCAATAATACCGATCAACTTCAACAGATCGAAAAATGGGATAGGCATGATAAAGGCTCGATGGCCCAACAGGATGCTGAGTAACAATGCAAGTCCAAACGCACATGCTGATGCGTAGATCGCACCTTGGATTCCGAAACGGGGAAGCCAAAGAAGGACCAGAACGATATCGAGGATCGCAGCAGGTAAACTCACCCAGATCTGATCAATAGTCCTTTTGCTAAGCTGGAAAGCATAGTTGAAATAAAAACTGCGAAGCCCGGAAAGGAAGACACCAAGTGAAGCAATCGGGATCAATCGAATTGCCGCAGCACGATAGGCCTCACCGAGCAACAGATTGACCAGATCAGAAGACAACATGGCCAGTCCCATCGCCATGCTTCCTGCAAGCAGTACGAAAAGGGTGAAATAGTTTTTTAACAGCGAAAGCGCTGATTCTTCCCCCTCTTCCTCGAGGGCGCGTACAACGAGAGGGTAGCTCGCAAGGTTTAGTACAGACATCAGCGCCATCATTGCCCGGAGCACCAGATCGTACCCCGCGCCATACAGTCCGGCGGACTCCTGCCCCATCATCGCGCCGATGATCAATCGATCCGAAACGTTAATCACGTACGCAAGGGCCGTGCTAAGCCCAAGCGGAAGGCCGAAGTTTAGAAGCTGACGCATCATACGGCCGCCGCGACCGGGTAGACGCCACCATCTCTTTTTCGGGAAGATCAGGGTGGGCAGGATACGACCGGCCACCAATCCCAGCAGCAGTCCGAAGGCGCCCCAGCCAATGAGAATCAGGGTCAATGCGCCAAGGAATCCAAGCACAGAACGAAACGCTTCGTACCGACCGAAATGCATGGGAAGAAGTTCGGCACGAGCCGTTTGCAAGTGGAGTGAGTACCAGCTATGACTTGCGAAGTAGAGATAGCCCGCGATGATCAGCGGAAGTGGAACATTCGTGCCAGCTATAAAATAGAAAATCAAGGCTGCAACAGCGCCCGCACCCAATAATCCGTAAAAAGCATTGATAAGGCTTTGTTCAAAGGCCTTCGGATCTTCTTCGCCCGGTGAGAATCGAACCAGTGCCCAGTAAACCCACTGCATCAGAAGCCCATCCAATAGGCTGGCTGCGGCAGCGACAAGGATGTAAAGGCCGTACACAGAGGGATCGAGCAGACGGGTAAAGACAACGAGGCTGGCGATACTAAGCAACGCAGGGATACCCCGCGACAACAGGTAAATCATGCTGTGTCGAAACAGTTTCATTCCCCGCTGCCCCTCTCGAGCTGCGCCAACATGTCATCAAGCAGCAAATCCTGAGGCCAGAAGTGCCCCTCGTGCCAATTCCCTGCTCGGTCCCAATACCCCTCGCACTGATAAACGAGATTATCGATCGTCACATAACTGATTTCAACGATCAGGGGCTTGTCTTCCGGGGTGACCAGAAAATCGAGGACCATACTTTGGGCACGAAGACGGTCTGCCAGATCACGCGAGATAGTAAGGCAATCCGGGTGAACATGCTTGGGATTGAAATCATTCAAACCGCTACCAGAAGCACGGAAATCGCCTGGTCGCATGGCACGACGGTGGGCGAAGAGACGATCCCCGATGACAATGACTCGATTATCATGGGTGTTGCCGGGGATATAGTCCTGCACGTAAAAGTAATCTCGTTCCCTCGGTACTGCCCATTTACGTCTCAGGACACGCATGATGCCCGCAGGGGCACTCTTCGCCAACGACACCAATCCCTTTGCCCCACCGCTTTTCCGAATTCTGGTTCTCACATCGGCTAGAGGGCCAGCGATTGGGGTGATGCCGAAGCTGAACATCCGCCGCGCGAGACGTAGCGCTTCTTCTCGGTTGTGGACGAGCCTGACATTGAGTGAACCTGCACCGCGCCTGAGTTTGAAGACCATCGGCCAGGTCGCGGTCCTGGACCACTTGACAACATCGCGATAGCTATGAAATAGCTTGAAGGGTATACAGGGAGCGTCAATCGCTTCGAGCAGGATCGATTGAGCAACCTTGTCATCAAAATGCCAGCACGTATCGATGTTCGGAAACACCTTTACCCCTTTTTCCTGCATGGAACGCAAGATGGGGATGGCCATGACCAGATCGCGGGATTGGTGCTGTGCCCAGTGCCACATGAAGCCGTCTACATCCGCCAATTGCTGCTCGCGATCAGGCGAATAGACATTCACGACTCGATGATCAATTCCGCGTCGTTCGCACTCTTTGATCCAACGCGAGGAAAAACTGGCTGTTCGATGATGAATCGCAAGCCTGGACATGGCTCCACTCTTTGGAAAATGTCAGGAACTGGGGTCTATTCGTTCGTGTAGCAAGGTAAGATGATAATCTTGATTGTGCGCAACTTCTGAACCATCCCCGGAGTAGTCACCGAATTTCAGAACGATGCGATGCTCCGAACCTCCTGTTCTCAGTTGGAGGGACGATGGTCATAGATTTCCATCCTACCGAAAGGTACCTTCATCCAAGGGTTAGGGGCCTCAAGCATAGATTTTTGTTGCCCGGGCCAAGCGGAGCGAAGTATCTTTTTTCCATAGCGCAAAATACAGTTGATTGTAGCAGTAGATCACAGTTTCGTTCATTTATTTAGTTCCTTGTTTCAATAGTTTCCTCAAACAGCTGGAGTGAAGAGGGCAATGCATCGTCTTTTAACTAGCGGTCCGGTTCTCGCTGTGGCCATTCTGCTCTTCATCATCGGATTGGTCCCCCAAAGTTTTTCTCAGACAGCTACCCCACAGCAGAGCAGTTCGAACCAATCGAGCACCCCTGCTTCCAACCAGCAGTCCCCGGCAAATGTGCCGGCGACTACCCCGACACCAGGCAGCCAGACTCCGATCCCGCCACCTACATCTGAACAACTGGAGCAGGGCACAAAGGAGGCCGGTGTAAGCGAGCAACAGCTTCGTGAAATGGGAATCGATCCATCTAACCCACAGCAAGCTCTTGAACGTGCTCGTGAACTTGGTGTGCCTGAATCACAAATTCAGGATTATCTGTCAAGATACCAGAGTAATGAGGCGAACATGGATACGCCTCAAGTCGATCCCTTCGAAAACCTGGATCCTGCTAGTGATGAGCAAGCTGGAAATGGAGATCAACAGCAGGGGGAAACCGAAGAAAAGGCTGACGAAGAAACAAAAGATTTGCTTGAAGACGAGACCGAGCAGGATACAGACTCGGAAAAGTCCACGAATGATGACCAGCTCGAACCATCTCCCGGAGAGTTCGAAGGTACTGGGCGCTTCCGTGGCCTGACCTACATCGGCTACCGCACCCTGTTTGAAGGCCAGGGAAATTTGGGCTCACTTTCAGTTGGCCCAATTGATCCAGGATACCTTATCAGTCGTGGTGATGTTCTTCGTGTTTATGTTTGGGGCGAGCAGCAATTCCAATATGAGTTTACCGTTAGTGAGAACGGAAACATCACTGTTCCAAATGTTGGGCCCATCTTCCTTTCAGGTACTCGGTATGATAATCTGCAGAACAAACTGATAAAATCGTTTTCACGGTTTTATTCAACCCTGACAACGTCACCTCCTCGCAGCTTTCTGGAAGTCTCTATTGCTCAACCCCGAAGTAAAAATGTCTACCTGATGGGAAATGTTCGTACCCCTCGCACTTACAGCGTCTCAAGCTACGCAACCGTCTTCAACTTGCTATACGCAACGGGTGGTCCCCCGGTCCAGGGAAGCTTGCGAGATGTCCGTGTCATCCGAGACAACAAGGTCTTTGCGAGCGTGGACCTTTATGCCAGTCTCGTGAAAGGCAAGGACGTAGAGGATATCAGGCTTTGGGAAAATGATCTTGTTTTTGTCCCACCTCGTGGAAAGAGTGTGGCTATCGGTGGTCCTGTGCTGCATCCAGGCATCTACGAAATGAAGAAGGGTGAAACCCTGTTGGACTTGATCCAGTTTGCAGGGAGTCCAGCACCGACCAGCTATACGTTCCGTGCCCAGATCGACCGCATTGTCCCCTTTGAAGAACGAACAAAAGTGGGTGATGATCGTCGCTTAATCGACGTCAATCTCGCGGACGTATTAAGTGGTAAGAAGGTTGTCAAGCTCGAAGATGGAGACAGGATCACACTTTTCCCCTACAACGACATTTTGACGCAGTTTGTCACAATTAATGGTCTAGGTGTATTACGTCCGGGTGTCTACCAATTGGGCGACATCAAGCGTGTAAAGGACCTTGTACTTGCTGCGGATAGTCTTACAGGTGATGCCTACCTTGGCAAGGCTGACATTCGACGCATGCAACCCAACGGTACGGAGCTGTTTCTTTCAATCGACTTGCTAAAGGCGATGCAAGGGGACCCTGCTGACAATCTGGTCTTGCTGCCCCAGGATCAGGTGCGAATCTATTCCACCAGTGATTGGCGACCAGAAAAAACGGTTCAGCTACTTGGGTATGTCAGGGAACCAGGAACCTATCCTTTTGCTGAAAACCAGACACTTTATGATCTAATGTTCGCCCACGCAGGGTTGCAGGATTCAGTTCGTCTTGGCAGTACCGTCATGAACCGTGCCGATTTACTGAGAAGGCAGGTGAACGGCAAGTTGTTCAAGATTGTCGAATTCAATCCAATGGACGTTTGGAACAAGGTCCCGGATGCGAACAAATCGTTGCAGCCTGGTGACCGGGTCGTCATGTACGAAAAAAACCGGTTCCAGCCTGAACCTCGGATTATCCTCGAAGGTCATGTGAAGCGTCCCGGTACATACACGTATCTGGATAACCTGACCATTGGTGACCTTGTATACCTTCACTCTGGATTTGAAGATTCCGTCTTTTTTGCCAGAGCATATCAGCAGCGTCTGGACATTTTCAGGCTGAATGATGATGGACGCACCCTGCGTACCATTTCACTTCCCCTCCTCGAAGTTTGGGCGGGTGGTGACGCTGCCTCCTATCCCTTACTGCCGGAAGATCGCATTCAGATCTACAGCCAACGAACGATTGAAATCGAAGAACACAGCGTTACTCTGGCCGGTGAAATCAATTCTCCTGGATCCTACCGCTTACGAAAAAATATGACCATGGCGGACCTTCTACTTATGGGAGGAGGTTTTACACAGGATGCTTGGCTGTTTGAGGCAGAATTGACACGGTATAACATGGTTGACCTACCCGGTGATTCAATCGCTATAACTCGACGCATTCCGCTGAGTCTTGATGCCGATTCAACCATGCGCCCGGATGAGATAGCACGTCGTGTCATAGAGGAGAGCGAACATCTCAGTACCTTCTTCCTGCAGCCGATGGACCGTGTCACCATCTTGAAGAACCCGGAATACCATGCCCCTCGTTTCGTAGAGATCGAAGGCGAAGTCAACTTCCCGGGCCGATTCAGCCTGGTCACCCTGGATGAGCACGTTTCTGACATCGTACGTCGTGCCGGTGGGGTTTCCTCGATTGCCTCGGTTCGTGGTGCGCAACTCTTCAGAGATGGCAAGCGCATCAATATCGATTTCTATGAGCTTTTGGAAAAGAGGAACAAGAAAGAAGACATTGTCGTCCTGCCAGGAGATCGGATCGTCATTCCAACTGAGCCGGGTACGGTCAGTGTTGAAGGTCTTGTCTACAACCCCGGCCTATACAAGTATTACTCTGGAAAGCGCGTCAAGGATTACATCAGGGAATCAGGTGGGACACTTGAAGATGCAGGCGAGATTTTTGTCCGGTATGCCAGTGGTAGAAGCCTGAAGGTTGACTTCTGGCATAATCCAAGGGTTTATGATGGATCGGTGATTGAGGTGCGAGAAAAAGCACCGGAACCAGATGCGGAAAAGGGTGAACCGCTGGACATCACTGAGGTGACAAAGGAAACCCTGACTCTGCTTACCTCCGCACTGACAATTATTGTCCTCGCGACAAGGATCAACTGATTCCTTCCCTAGAAAACAGCAAGGCGGCGGATGACTGTTCATCCGCCGCCTTTTGCTATCCTGCAATAAATCAATACCCTGTATTCACCATAAAAACAGTGTAGCTGAGCGACAGGGATGCTCTATCTGAATTGAAGGTCCCCTTCAAGCGCAGCAGATGGTCATCAGTGAACATATAGCCAATCCCAGCTTCGACAAAAACCTCATCCGAATCCGCGTTAACCTCGTTGATGTCTCCCGCGAAGCGAAGCCGAATCATATCATAGCCACCGCCCGCGAAGAGAAAGGTTGATTCACCAATCAATGAGCTGATGTCAAGGGCGGCTCGATAAGCACGGTATTTGGAGGTCACCTCGATATTACCCGCTCCTGCTCCCGGTGGTAGAGGTGTTGTCTGTGTGCGGGACAATGTCATCCCTGCTCCTGCATAGGCAGAAAGAAAGACCCCTGAGAGTACGGGTCGGACAATATTGACACCTATGAAGGCAACTCCTGTTGAATGCTCTTCTCTCGCAAGAGTCTCGACATTGATATCATCATAAGATACAATTCCGCCCGAGAGATATGGACCGACCCGAATTCCAGCCTGGGCAGTCGGTACCATCAGGGTAAAAAGTACTGACAGCATTACTATCTTTTTCATGACCAAACCTCCACAGCAAATTGCCACAGATTGCTAACGGGCATCTGGATTTTCAGCCTTGTGACGGAAAAACTCTGCCGTTCTTCCCATGCCATCACTAAGTGATACCGATGGCGACCAGTTCAACAACTCGGCTGCTTTCTTATTCTGCAAACAGGACCTTCGCACCTCGCCCGGTCGGGCGGGGAAGTGATCTGCAGGACGATTCACTTTGAGTGCCTTCGCCAGCTCATTATAGATTGTCAAGACATTGGTCTCAATCGATGTGCCAACGTTGATGCTTTCTACCGCATCTTGACCGAGAGCGGCGACAAACGCGCGTGCGACATCTTCCACAAATACATAGTCACGTGTTTGCTTGCCATCGCCATTGATCCGGACCGGTTTGCCCTCGATCATGTTCTTCGCGAAAATGGCAATCACACCTGCTTCACCATGCGGGTTCTGACGAGGTCCGTACACATTTCCAAGCCGCAATGCAGTGTAGGGAATCCCATATGTCAGCCAGTAATAGCGAAGGTACATTTCGCTGGAAAGCTTTGCGATTCCATACGGTGACAAGGGACGAGCAACTACCTCTTCTGGTGTCGGCCAAGGGACGCTGTCGTCATACATAGCTCCACCAGTCGAGGAGAAGAGAACCTTTTTGACCGTTCCACTTGCTCTCGCCGCTTCCATCAAATTCAACAGGCCACCGATATTCACCTCGGCATCGAACCCAGGTTTGCTTGTTGATACCGCAACCGACATTTGCGCAGCGAGGTGAATCATCACCTCAAAGCCACCCTCTCGAACCAGCATTGCCGCCTCGGACGAGCGGATATCAAGCTCGTGCAGTTGCACATTATCGGGTAGATTGCTGCGAAATCCAGCCGACAGATCGTCCAGAACAACAGCTTCATCGCCACGAGCGATGAGATGGTCTACGATGTGCGAGCCGATGAACCCGGCCCCACCCGTCACGAGAATTTTCATGATCTGCCTTCAGATAGAATCGAAGCTTGCCTGAATCTGGAAGGTACGTTTGAGTGGAGATAGAAGCCAAGAGAGAGTCCTCCCCCACACTGATAGAGCACAATCAAGAGGGAAGATTACTTATGGTTGATGATCGTGTCGACAATCCTCTTGGCCGTTTCTCCATCCCAGAGTTCCGGGATTTGACCGCTCTTCCACTCTTTCGCGATCACACGGTCCAAAGCTTTCGACAAGCTCTCGTAGGTCGAATCAACCAACTCGTTGGTGCCAAGCTCGACGGTAACAGGCCGTTCAGTATAGGGCCTGATCGCGAGACATGGAATGTTCAGGTAGGTACACTCTTCCTGCACAGCACCGGAATCCGTTAAAACAGCAGCAGCACCAGTTTCCAGCGAGAGAAAGGTCAGGTAATCAAGAGGTTCTGTCAAGACGACGCGATCATTGGATGCAAGTTGGTTCCAGAGGTCCCAGTGACGTAGACGACTTCGAGTACGTGGGTGGACAGAAAAGACAACAGGGAGCGTTTTACTGCAAGCTATCAGGCTGTCTACCAACCCACGCAAAGCTCCCTCATTATCGACGTTGAACGGATAATGAACAGTTGCCAGAACATACTCATGCTCAATCAGGTCGAAATGCTCCCATGCACAACCTGCCCGCGCCCTGTCAACCAGTTGAACCAAGCTGTCAATAACCACATTCCCGACAAAATGAATCCGCTCCTCGGCGAATCCTTCTTCCTTCAGGTTCGCCACCGCAGAAGGTTCCGTCGCAAAAAGGAGATCACTTACATCGTCTGCCAGTTTACGGTTCGTTTCATCGGCGGCATCGTCACGATGGGCGCGAAGACCAGCTTCGATATGTGCCGTTTTGATCCCTAGTTTCCCGGCGAGAATAGCAGCTGCGGCGGTGGAGTTGTCATCTCCGTAAATGAGAAGCCAGTCAGGTTTAAGGCGGAGTAGTTCGGGCTCCAGCGCTTCCATGATATGCCCGAGCTGTGTACCGTGCCGTGCGGTACCCACCTCAAGAGTCACATCCGGTGCCGGCATATCGAGCACACGTATAAATGAGCCCGACATGTCATCATCGTAATGCTGTCCAGTGTGAATGATGGAATGGGTATACCCGTCCACTTCTTGAAGTGCACGCGCAATGGGAGCGATCTTCACAAAGTTTGGACGAACCCCGGCAATCGATACGAGATGCATCTGTTTACAACCCCGACTTGGCTTATCCTGATCTCTCGTCAGCTCAGGAGGTCATGAACGTTTCATTCCGTGTCACCACTTTACGACGGAACCACGAAACATGGGATCATAGTAGATCTGATCCCCCACCCCCCCATCAGTACAGCTACCAGTCAGATCCCTCTCATACTTTGGAAAAGCGTTCTCCAAAGAAGGGTGAGATCCAGCATCATCGAACGATTCTGAATGTAGAACAGATCATAATCAAGGTTTTTGTGAATGGGAATAGTACGATCTGCGGACAACTGCCAGAGTCCTGTAATACCGGGCTTCACCACCAAACGAAGACGTTCCATATCATTGTAGGAATCGACCACAAATGGCATTTCCGGTCGAGGGCCAACAAGGCTCATCTCACCAGTGATAACATTCAGGAGCTGAGGCAATTCATCGAGCGATGTCCTGCGAAGAAACTTTCCAATCTTGGTGATCCGTTGATCGCTTGAGGATTGCGGAGTCAGGCTGTAAGGGTTCGAGTCCGTAAACATCGTGCGGAACTTAAACATCGTAAATGGCTTGCCGTTCAAGCCGATGCGCTTTTGACGGAACAACGCTGGACCGGGAGAACTACGGCGGACCAGGAAAGCAACGGACAGGAGAAGTGGCGACATGACAAAGAGGAGCGTGCCGGAGGCGAGAATGTCAATCAACCGTTTAGAGATCTCGTACATCGGCTGCTTCTTCACCTGTTTCTTACGCAATACAGGGATAAAGTCGAGCATCTCGACTTCAAGCGTCTGGGGGGGGAATTCCCCGATCGAGGGCACAAGTGACACCTCGATCCCACGAGTCTTGCAGGAATTGAAGAGGTATTGGAGTTTGTCTTGTGTAATGTTCGGATCGTTGATCCATATCTCATCAACAGCACGATCATCAGTCAACTGATCGAAGTGATCGTAGGTACCAAGGATCTTGGCTGAGCCCCGTACCTCCAAACTGTCGGTTGTAATAAACTGACCGACACGTTCCGAACTATTCTCGAGGAATCCAACTAGTTTGTAGCGTTTGCGGTTATCCTGCACCACTCTGCGAAGCAGACTTTGGCCAGCGGTTCCATTGCCAAGAATCAGCAATTCACGAGGTTCTGCCTTTCGATCAAACTGGGGCAATTTGCGGCTTGCGAGGATCGCCCGAAATGTTGGAGTGATCAACAGGCTGAAGAAACCGGTAAGCAGGACCACCCCGACGCTCATCCCGGTAAACATGGGAAGACTTGAGACGATCATCAGGGTAAGGGTGGTAAAGGTAATCCCACGCAGCAACCGTCTCGACCCATGAATATCCAGCAGACTCACTTCTCTCCGGTAGACACCCTCCCAAAGGAAGACAAAATACTGGATGGCAATAGCATACGCGACAAACTGCAGGGACTCACTGTTCCCTGGAGGCGTAAGAATTCTGGGTATGGTGATCCCCGTGACCCTGATGGCAATCACAGCAATCATAAAGGAGATTGCCAGAGCGCCAGCGTCAGCCAGCCAAGGGACCCACCGTCTGGAGATACGCCCTATCATTTCACATCTATTCCTTCGACAAAGCCTTAGCTGACCACAACAGGAAGGATCGAATTTGTTGAGCTGATCCGTCCCGATTCCAACACTAAAATCGCCAGCCAAAGTGAGGCAATGATGTGTCGTAAATCACATCAGGGAGAATTACTTAATTCCCCCAAAACTTACTCTTAGATTCCCCACTGGGACGATTCCTAACGATACACAAGAATCGTCTCACACTCCGTTAATCGGAATCCACAAAGTCAGCACGTTCAAAGGCGACGGAGCGGGGAGGAGAAAAGGTACTTCGATGGGACAGTCCAGCACAAGTTAAAAGCGAAAAAGTACTTACTTCGCAAAATAATGCTAATGTCCCCTGAAAGTATCTTTACTACTCTTTGTTTACGCTTGTTTTACACCGATCTTGTTCAACTCTGCCAGTTTTTGCTCAAAATAGGGAATAGTCTTTTTTAAGCCTTCTGCTAATCCGACCTTCGGTTCCCAACCAAGAACGTCCTTCGCACGAGTAATATCGGGTTGACGCTGGGTAGGATCGTCCTGAGGCAATGGTTTGTGCTCGATCTGGACATTCGACCCAAGAATTTCCTGAATGGCTTCTGCAAGTTGAAGAATGGTAAACTCGTTGGGATTACCGATGTTGACCGGACGAATTTCAGAGTCATGGTCCATCAGTTTCATCATCCCGTTAACGAGATCATCTACATAGCAGAAGCTACGAGTCTGCGTCCCCTCGCCATAAACCGTCAACGGTTCCCCCTTCAGCGCTTGAACGATGAAGTTGGAGACAACACGGCCGTCATCAATCGCCATGCGTGGGCCGTACGTGTTGAAAATGCGGATAATCCGGATATCAACCTTGTTCATCCGGTTGTAATCCATCATGAGGGTTTCCGCAGCACGTTTCCCCTCATCATAGCAGGAACGCACCCCGATGGGATTGACATTACCCCAGTACTCTTCCACTTGGGGATGGACAGCTGGATCGCCGTAGACCTCGGAGGTGGACGCCTGGAGGATTCGAGCATGCACACGCTTGGCAAGCCCGAGCATGTGGATCGCACCCATCACCGATGTCTTGATCGTCTTGATTGCATTGTACTGGTAATGAACCGGTGAAGCCGGACATGCAAGATTGAAAATCCGGTCAACTTCCAACAGGATTGGTTCGGTTACGTCATGCCGGATCAATTCAAAATGGTCGTGATCGAGCAGATGACGAATATTGTCCTTGCTGCCTGTGAAGAAATTGTCCAGACAGATGACATCATGTCCCTGTTCCAACAACCTGTCGATCAAATGACTACCTAAAAAACCGGCACCACCTGTAACCAGGATCCGTTTCATCTCTAGGTGTCCTGTGAAAGTTCGTTTTTCTAAGAATCAACTTACAATGAAAAAAACCGAAATGCTGACCAATACCGCATGGCGAATATGGCATTTCGGTTTGTTGTTCGCAATCAAGCATTTATAGCTTAGGAGTCAGTTTTCTTCAACCCGTCGGCCAATCCCATAATAGGCAAGACCTGCGGTCCTGGCATATTTCTGGTTCCAGATATTCCGGCCGTCGAAGAGCACTTTGTCGCTGAGCATGGTCGCGAGCTTATCGAAGTCCGGGGTGCGGAAATCCTGCCATTCCGTTACCAGGGCGAGTGCATCGGCACCTTCGCACGCTTCGTATTCCGAATCGCAGAAGGTGATGCTGTCGCCGAAAATACCCTTCGACACATCCATCGCTTCCGGATCAAACGCACGGACGGACGCACCCGCTTCGAGCAAGGAGTTGATGATCACGATGGCAGGAGCTTCGCGCATATCATCCGTACGAGGTTTAAAAGAGAGGCCCCAGATTGCAAATACCTTGCCCTGAAGGTTTCCGTCGTAATGCTTCACGATCTTATCGACCAGCACACTTTTCTGCTCTTCGTTGACCACCTCGGTCGAATTGATGATCTTGAGGTCCATCCCGTACTCGTTAGCAGTCCGAATAATTGCCTTCACATCTTTCGGGAAACAGGAACCACCATATCCAGCACCGGCGAAGAGGAAGTGCTTTCCGATCCGCTGATCTGTGCTGATTCCAAAGCGGACATTCTCAATGTCAGCACCTACTCGTTCACAGAGCCGACTAAGTTCGTTCATGAAGGAAATCTTCGTCGCCAGGAAGGCATTTGCAGCGTATTTCGTCAACTCGGCCGAGACGACATCCATGTGGATAATCGGGGATCCAGTTCGTACAAAAGGACGATAGAGGCGGTCAAGCATCTCTTTCGCCCGTTCATCATCGCTTCCCAGCACAACACGGTCTGGCTTGAGGAAATCATTGATTGCATCGCCCTCTTTCAGAAATTCCGGGTTCGAAGCAACGGCGACTTCATGGTCAGTATGCTTAAGGATGGCCTCTTTTACCTTTTGAGCTGTTCCAACGGGGACGGTAGATTTGTCTACGACCACCTTGAAGCCGTCCATCGACTTCCCAATCCCCTCGGCAACCGCAAGAACATGCTGCAGATCGGCGCTGCCATCTTCATTGGGCGGGGTACCAACAGCGATAAAAATCAGATCACTTTTACGAACCGCTTCTGCGAGGTCGGTGGTGAAGAGAAGACGTTCTTTCTTGATACCGTCCTCGACGATATCCTCAAGACCTGGCTCGTAAATTGGAATGATGCCCTGCTTAAGATCTTCAATCTTCTTCTCGTCAATATCCACACAATGGATCGTATTTCCGGTTGTTGCAAAGCAAGCTCCGGCCACCAGGCCCACATACCCAGTTCCAACTATGGCGATACGCATGTAAAAACTCCAACTCTTGACAGTTGTATGAAGACTAACAATTCGGGGAGGATGGGAAATGTAATGACAGCAAGGTTCCTTTGCTGCCCACCATTCTCTGTAAGGGCTCCGGTGAAGCCTCTGTCCCGATCATCACTTTCGTCTGAAAAGAAACAGCAATCAGTTACAATTCTGTTAGCATTCGGATGAGTGACTCCCTCCAGGGAGGTATCGTCAAGCCAAATTCTTGTTCGATTTTTGATGTATCCATGTAACTGTAAGCGGGACGTTCAGCTTTGGTCGGAAACTCGCTGGACGGGATGGGGTTCACAACGCAGTCAATTCCAGATTCAACCATTATCGCCTTGGCGAAATCGTACCAACTGGCTTCCCCGCGATTCGCATAGTGGTAATACTCGACCCCTTGATTCTTCAGCTTTGGGATAATGGTGAGAATCGCGACAGCCAAGTCATGCGCCCAAGTTGGGCTTCCTACCTGATCATTCACCACCTTGATGGAATCCTTTTCCATTCCGAGACGACGCATCGTCTTTACGAAGTTTGCTCCGAATGCGCTGTAGAGCCAGGATGTACGAATGATAACCCCATTGCCGGAAAGCTCCTCGACCGCCTTCTCCCCCGCCCGTTTGCTCTCCCCGTATACACCCAATGGACAAGTTGGATCGTCTTCGAAATAGGTGGCGTCCTTTTTACCATCGAATACAAAATCGGTCGACACATGAACCAGACGAGCACCATTGGCTTTCGCGGCGACTGCAAGGTTCGCCGAACCATCCCTGTTCACCTTGAATGCAAGGTCACGATCCTCTTCTGCCTTGTCCACCGCGGTGTAAGCAGCACCATTGACAATCACATCCGGGACAAGCGAACGCACATATTCAAGTACAGCTTCACCATCGGTAATGTCGAGTTCTTCGATATCAACAAAATCGAACTGCCATCCTGTTGAAGGTGCAAGCCTTCGAATCTCGCATCCCAACTGACCGTTGGCTCCCGTCACCAATATCTTCATCGATCCCACCCCAGATTGAAAATGTCTGCATCCCTCAGCAAAGGTGCTGTTTCATCTTGTGCTGACTGCGAAATGCGTTTCTCTTCCAATTTCCAGTCGATCTTCAGCACCGGGTCATCGTACTTGATTCGCCGTTCAGAGTTTTTATTGTAGAGATTGTCAACTTTGTACTGAAAGACAGCAGTGGGCGACAGGGTAATAAAGGCGTGTGCAAAACCGCGAGGCGCAAAAAGTTGCTTCTTGTTTTCATCAGAGAGCACGCAGGCGACATGCTTGCCGAATGTCGGCGAACCTTCGCGTATATCCACGACGACATCCAAAACTTTCCCCTGGACAGCACGGACCAGTTTGGATTGGGCGAATTGAGGAAGCTGGTAATGCAACCCACGGAGGACACCATGTTCCGACTTCGACTCATTGTCCTGAATGAAGTTGACCGCTCCAACATGTTTTTCGAACAAATCCTGTCGAAACGATTCCATGAAATAACCCCGGTCATCAGGAAATAGTTTCGGAGTGATGATCCAGACACCTTCAATATCGGTTTTTTCAAACTGCATTCCGTCTCCCATCTTCCTCTTTTCCCCCCGAAAAGGCATCTGCCACGATACTATTCGTCCGCAATTCGCATCAGGTACTGACCGTACTCGTTCTTGGCCATCGGTTGCGCAAGTTGGAGCAGCTCATCGCGGGTGATGTAGCCCTGACG
Organism: bacterium; assembly: GCA_020444265.1. GTDB lineage: Bacteria > Electryoneota > Electryoneia > Electryoneales > Electryoneaceae > JAHLLH01. The sequence continues at coordinate 79,500 of JAHLLH010000010.1, read as the reverse complement.
GTAGGCGATCTCTTCGATACATGCAATCTTTAAGCTGGTCCGTTTTTCCAGAGTTTCAACAAAAACGCTTGCATCGAGGAGACTCTGGTGGGTTCCGGTGTCCAGCCATGCGTAGCCTCGTCCCATCAGTTCAACTGTAAGTCGCTTTTGCTCGAGATAGGCTTGGTTCACAGACGTAATCTCAAGTTCACCGCGATGGGATGGCTTCACTTGTTTGGCTATCTGAATAACATCATTCGTATAAAAATAGAGTCCGACAACTGCGTAATTGCTGCGTGGGTGGTCCGGTTTTTCCTCTATGGACAACACCTTACCCTGTTTGTCAAACTCAACAATGCCATAGCGGTTAGGATCCTGAACGTAATAGCCGAAGACAACAGCCTTCTTCTCTTCCTCAACTGTTTTCCGGCTTTGTTCAAGAAGATCCGTGAAGCCATGTCCGTAGAAAATATTATCACCAAGAATCAGGCATACATCATCATCGCCAATGAAATCTTCGCCTAACAGGAATGCCTGGGCAAGCCCTTCCGGTGCGGGTTGAACTTTGTACTGCAGATCGATGCCTAGTGCAGAGCCATCCCCGAACATCTCCTCAAACTTGTGTGTATCAGCTGGAGTTGAGATGATAAGGATTTCACGGATCCCGGCGAGCATCAGCACCGACAGCGGGTAATAGATCATGGGCTTGTCATAGATCGGCAGCAACTGCTTCACGATCGGTCTTGTGACGGGGTAGAGTCTCGTACCACTTCCACCAGCGAGAATAATGCCTTTCATGCGGTCGCCCCTGGGTTCAATCAACGATTAGATTTTTGTACCTACCAATAGGCAGGGTAGCTTTTCACCTTGGTGCCCTACCATAAAAGCAATCGTAGAAGATAAGGCGCTACTCAGGATGATCCCACTCTCCTGAAAGGCCCTCGGTTCCATTGAGTCTTGCTGCTATCTCGAACGGATTCGCCTACAAAAAGTGCTCCTGATGCGAAGTAGATTGAACCAAAGAGAATAATTCATCATCTTCATTGGCGAGACTGAAAGGCCCGAAAACTGCTTATTCCTGATTCATATAATGGCTGAGGATTGACCCATGCATTGTCAGCACCGTGTCCATGGTGTAACCAAAAGGTTCTTCCTGATAGCAGCTCTTTTCTTAATCACCAGTCCACTGATGGCTCACCCATTGTTCGTTGAGCGATACACAGAAGAGGCATTCGACAGCCACTATCTCTGGCTGTCTTCCGATTCACTGACGCCGCCACCAGGATATATGCCCCTTTCTACAAGGTTTGCGGCACAATTTGTGGAGAACGCAAACGAGAGGATTAGTGGTGGATATGGGCAATATCTAGTAAACCGATACCAATTATCCTTCGATACCGTTTCCACCGTGAAAGCAGATCGATCCATCTGGTTTTCAGAGTTTCTATTTGGCAGGCTGATGCGATTGGATGGGTTTGCCAGCAGATTGTTCAACAACCGTGACCATCTTTTCACCTATTATGACAGGAAGAACAATCTGGAGTTCGGAATCGATTTCATTCAGCGTTTTGATGCCATCCTTGATGAGCGATTTAAAAATGATCCCTTCATCATACACACTTGGGGTGTTGAGAGCTGGGCAAACTGGAAAGAGAACTGGGGTGCTTACGTACGGTTTACGGATACTATAGAACGAGGTGCCAGTTCACATCGAGTCGTGTATGGACAAACCTCCGGGTATCGTGACATTGGTGAAGCATCTCTTTCGTATGATCAAACACAAGCATACGTCGGCTATGCAAATTCATTCTTCAGCCTCCGGGCTGGCCGCTCAAAACACTCCTGGGGGCCATCTTACTGGAATCCTCTGCTCCTTGATCACCTTCATGCCCCATATCCATTTATTGAAACACAGTTGATGATTGGTGACAAGATACGCTTTCTCATTCTTCATGGAGAGCTGAATGCTGGACCCGCACTTCGGGATACCCTTTTCACGACCCCGGAGGGTAATGTTCGAAGGATGTACCCGAACAAGTTCATCGCGGGACATCGACTAGAGTTGAATCCAACGAATTGGGTTTCGATCGGCCTCAATGAAGCTGTGATTTACGGGGAGCGTTCCGCTGAAATTGGTTATCTCCTTCCCATGAATCTTTATTGGTCTGAGGGACATCATCAGGATTATGATGACAATGTTCTCTGGAACGCCGATATTCGTGTCAAACCCATTCGATCTCTGATGTTGTATGGAGAATTCCTCCTTGATGAAGCAAATCTTGGAGCGTTTGGCTCTGAAGAGTTTGGTAACAGGACCGCTTATACCGTCGGGAGTCGGTGGATCGGATTACCACGTCAGGATATCAGGATCGAGTACACAAAGGTCCGGCCATTTGTTTTTACACATTGGTTCCCTATCAATCGTCCTACTACGTGGGATCGACCCCTCGCAACCTACCTGCCCCCCAATAGTGACGAATGGCATGTCCAGTGGCGATGGTATGCCCAAAATCATCTGTGGATCGAATTATTTGCTTCCGGCAGGCGGCACGGTGCGACACCAGAAGGAGAACCTGTTGTCGGGGGCGCTAGAAATGAAACAGTGAGAAGCGGGGGCAATGAAGGAATATTCCCTTTCCTGGATGGAGTACGTGAGGATAGTCGAGAGGTTGGAATTGCCGCTCATGTTCAAGCTCTTGAACGGGCTGTGGTGGAAGTTCAATATGCACGCGGGTCCGACGTCGGGAAGGATTACAGCTTTGCTCTCGTACGAGTTGCCTATAATTTCTGGACTCGGTAGACAGAGTGGAACGGGGGAGTTGGCTAGGGATTGACCTGAACGGATCGTGATGCCCGGTCAACGACAACTAGATGCCCCGTTGAATCGGCTTCTGCTTCGAAGTAATTGTCTCGAACGATCACAGAATCTGCCCGGACGAAGATCCCTCGCCCCCCGCCTGGCGAGCCGATCTGATTGTTCTCTATCCTCACCTGACCGCTTCCTTTCAGATTCTGGACCCGAATCGCTGCCTGACCAATTTCACCAAGGCGATAATGAGGATTGGACTTAAAGACAGCCGGCGAAATGGTATTCCCCGCAACGATTGTTCCTCTTCCGTATTGTGAAACAGTAATCCCACTCATCGCTCGAACCACGTTTGGAGAAATAGAGAGTGTGTTTCCTCGAATGTTCGCATTGGGCCCCTGGACTACGATGATCCCACCCGGCTTTCCCCACGTAACGGCATCCTCCTCAATTACCAGATGATTACGCTCGATGACTGTTCCAGGTACCCCTTTTTCAGACTTTATAAAAATGTGACGAACGTTGCTCCCGCGGTTATCCACCACCTCACACCCTTGAGAGTAGGGCTTTTCCTGGTCAATCATCGCAAACCGAACGGTATTATGGATTGTGTTTGCACGTGCTTCACCATCCGTTGTTCGTCGAAAACGGACAGGAGTATAGACCCCTTCTTCGAAGTGACAATTGGTCACAAGAACGTAAACACAGTCTCTGAAAAAAACTCCATTCAGAAAACTGGCTGAAGGGACAGTCATACTGGAGGGTTCATCGATGCGTCCTGAAATAGAAAGCGGCGTCTGGTTGCCATCCTGATCAACCCGGAATGCCTTCAGATACACTTCGCCGGGAGCAGTCAATTCGATTAGAAGAGTCTCGTCCCCCTCAATTGCAGCACGACTCACCTGCCGAAGGCCATCCAACTTGTCAACGGCTTTTTCCAGCATGTCCTGACGGGTGGAGGTGTGAGGAATCTCGACCTGATCCCCGCCAAGCTTGATTCTCAACCGATCACCACCTGAGACGAAACCCTTTAAGGATATGCGGACGAGACGGGTTGAACGGTAGCTGCCCCGAATTGAGAGTCCACCGAGCACGACATTCGTACAGCCATCGACGAGCACCGCAGCACTAGCCTGATCGTCGGGCGGTAGCTCTGACTCGAATTCGATTCCTGCAACAAGGACATCGGACGCATTCTTCACGTGGATAACAGGTCCTGACCGAAGCGTGATGAAAGTTACCTCATAGGAGCTTTCAGCATAGAAGGAGCGTCCACTGAAACGAGATCCCAGGGAAATAGTTTCGTTGAAGAAGTACCGACCTTCCGGGATCAGTATATCTCCACCGCTGGCAATGGCTCGCCTGATTGCGTTGCCAGATGAGTTCGCACCATCCACTCCTGAGATCAAGCCGAACCACGCTGCATTTACATTGCGTAGGGAACTCAGGTCAGGCAGGTCGGCCATCGTGCTTCCGAAGATGGAATAGGCACCCGCATCTATCGTTCCTTCTACCCGTAAACCACTGAGCGATCCAAGCAGGCTGATACCCTCGTTCACTTTCAGTGTGACAGCTTTGGGCACCAGAACACGGTCAGCTGGATCAAAGATGAGACTTTGAGTAAGGAGCCAAACTTCTGAGCCACCTGATGCTGTGGAAGATTGCTCAATCAACTCTCTGATTGATGACAACCGAATGGTGTCGCGATGAGCGGCCGACACAATTTCCTTGAGGTGTCCTGAAGTGTTTCTCGCTATCTGTTGAAGTAATTCAGTCCGGCTAGCATGGTACTCTTCCCATCTTTCTCTAGACGTCTGGATTTCGGTTGCGTTCGACAACCTCACCACTCCCATGATTCCGAGTACCAAGATATACCTGACAAGGATTTTCTTCGAGATCATGAAGTGACTCGTGGTAAAACGATGCAGCCGGGCCATTTCGCCTCTCATTCACCTTCGTGCTGAAGGGTTTTTCTATACCTAAAATGTAATCATCTCAGAACCAAAGTTTTTCGGTCATTTTCGTAGTGATCAAAGTTCCAAAAATGGGTTCTACTTTTGTGAACAGCTGGTGCTTACCAGGTAGAAGTATTTAATGCAACGAAACTTCCAAGAAGTTAGGCTTGGAGCGAGAAATATACCGGTCGATCGACCGGTATATTTCTAATGACTGGACTATTCAAGTTATCGACCATAGCGTTGACAATATTTTGACCAACCAGGACGTCCCCACGACTCACTGGAACTCCTGACCGGTTCAACAGCCCCGCACCAAGGAGAGGCGACTGCGACGGCACGTACCAGGGGACCATTCCCCGGTCGATAGCCCCAACCGATAGAAGAGATAAAGTTGGGATTCCCGAGTACCGCTTGCCCCTCGACTTCATGAGGAAAGGGGTCTGGAACCGCTGTTGACCAGAGTAAGACTCCAATCAACTCGAGGGATGCACCAGGAGAAACCATAAGAAGGGAATCGCAATCCGTGACAATGCAATCCGTAAAGGTTGCACGCCCCGATTCTCCCAGCTCGATCACATTTCCCAGCGACGCAAAGGTGGTATTATTGATTTGATGGACGCCTGCTCCTCTGTGCTGTATACCAGTCGTGTCAAGTTGGGCAATGAGACAGTGATCAAGGCTCAAGTCCAAGCTGTCTTCCTCATTGAAGACAAAACCATTTTCGCCCCCAATGAAGGTACACCGCACCAGTTCAAGGTTATGGTTCGCTCGGTTGTCACGACTGTTTAGAATGGTCCCTCTAGATTCTATGAACTCGACATTTTCCATGTTGCCATTTGAATTGGTCACCAAAATCGCAAACTCACGCACCCCTTCGAACCTGGCATCTTTAAGATCGAGGGTGCCATCTTGATAAAGATTTAGCGCACGCATACCATCCTTGCCAAGTATCCGGCGGGCAATGATGCTGCCACCATCTCTGGCCAGCAAGTGAGTACGTATAACATCCACCCCAGATCCATCCAGGTTTCCCAGCAAGGTCACTCCTTCAACACTGAGAACCACTCCTGCACCTTTCGCAACAAGGAAATCATCATGGTCAGAGGCTTTAATATTCCCCATCAGGAAGTGTCTGTTTGATGGATGCAAGCTGAGGGAGTCTTCCTCTTCGATAGGCCAAAGGAAAGCACTTTTGAGGAAAGTGGCCTTCTCAACCAGGGTATCACCCGAAGCAACAACAATGGTATCTCCTGCAGTCATCGATTCGTGCGCTTCAAACAGTGTTGCATAGGGATCCGACCAGCTGAGTCCGCTGTTCGAATCACTGCCTGTTGCACGGACATACCAAACTTCGGCTGAGCAGATTGGGACGATAGAGAAAGACAACAGAAGAAGCAAAGCGAGGGTCGTAATGGTTTGATCGTGTTTCATGGGAGAGTCCTCTTTCTGGTGGGATACTTCTCGACGGTAGGAACTGAAGAGTTACTTCGGTCTGAATCAGACAAGGCAGGTAACTGAACATACGTTCAGTATGTTCAACATACGCGATTACCTTCGATGAGTCAAGAGTATGCGAGGCAAGGGTGAGAGATGGAAAACCCTGCCGGAAAGCAGGGTTGGAGTATTGATTTGTGAATTGTCTACTCTTCTATCAGTCGGTTGTAGACGTCTAAGAGGTGCATTCGTTGGTGCTTCCACTCGAACTGTTCTTCCATCCGAGCACGTCCAATACGTCCCATCTCTGCGCGTTTAGGTTCATCCGCCAGCAACTCAGCAATCTTGTCCGCCATATCGCGCGTATTATTCGGTTCTGCGTAGAGGGATGCTTCACCGGCGGAATACCTTCCCTCTTTCAACTCGTACTGCACAATCGGCTTAGACAATGCCATGTACTCGAGAATCTTGTTCATGGTCGATTTGTCGTTAAGCGGATTAAGCGGGTCAGCATTGACACATACATCGCAGCTGGAGAGGGTCTCGATCATCTCCTTATCCGGGATCCGTCCAGTGAACTCCAATTGCTCACTGATGCCGAATTCTTCGGCTAAATCGATCAAGGATGAACGCATGGGCCCATCACCGACAAAGACAAAATGGATGTCATCCCGTTTGTCCTCGCTGATGAGGTGATGAGCTGCTCGTACGAGGTGATCCACACCATCGAATTCGCCCATCACCCCGAGATAGCCTACGAGGAATTTACGTCCCTGTTTAAGGCTCTTATTGACAGGAACCGGGTTAAAGAAATTCAAGTCTGGGCCACTACGAACAACTTGGACATGGTCAGGATTTTTCCCGCCACGTTTAATCGCCACTTCCTTGTAGGACTCATTGGTACTCATCACACGATCTGCTGTCCAGAAAGTGAGTTTTTCCATCACCGCCAAGGCAGTATGAAAAAAGCCACGCTTGTTGAACTTCGATTCGTAGAGTTCGAGACTGAGATCATGGTGATCGAAGATGAATTTCACACCCCGCAGATACTTATAAGGCAAAGCGACGAGGAACATCAGGTCAGGGGGATTGCATGCCTGGATAATACGGAAGCCGCGTTCCCTGGCAACTCGCATCGAGAGGCGAAACTGCCAGTAAAGTGCTGCTGAGTATTCTCGTAGATATCCAAAGGCTGAACTCACCTCCTCCGGCAGTGGGTGACGGTAAATGTGAATCCCGTCAATTTCCTCGTATTCCTTCGTATACCCTTTACCCGTTGGACAGATCACACTCACCTGCCAGCCATCAGCATGCAGTGTTGTCGCTTCCATCCAGACACGTCGATCGAAGGGAACCGGGAGATTCTCAACGATGATCAGGACTTTCTTTTTACCAGGCGATGCCGACATAGGAGCGGCCTTCGGGTTTGTTGTTCAAGTAACCTGCGACATCAACAATAATAACCGATTCGGGCAGTTTATCAAGAATGGCGGAGAAGCTTTTATCCCCATGGGTAACCAGCATCACGTCCGCATGTTCCACGACCTGCTGTGCATTCTCGACAAGCAGGCCGGAGAGATGTGGCAGCATGCTCTCGATATAGGCCTTGTTGGCACCCATTAGCTTTGCTTCCTGCACGGCAGGATCATGAATCAGCAGCTCATAACCCTTGCCGAGGAGACGTTCTGCCAATTCGACGGCGGGACTCTCGCGGAGGTCATCCGTATTGGATTTAAAAGCGAGACCGAGCATCCCGATTTTCTTCTTGCCTGTCTTCTGGATCAGGTTTAGAGCGTGCCCGATGTGGCTGTGGTTGGACCGTTCCAAAGAATCGAGCAATGGTACCGGCACATTCTCCATTCGCCCGAGGAAAGAGAGTGCCCGGACATCCTTTGGCAGGCAAGACCCGCCGTAAGCAAAACCAGGCCGCATGTAGGCAGTTGAGACATTCAGCTTGGTATCCTGCATGATGATGTTCATCACCTCACGTCCATCAACACCTGCAAGCTGGGCAAGACGGCCAACTTCGTTTGCAAAGGTAATCTTGGTCGCATGCCAGGCATTGGCAGTCATTTTGATCATCTCGGCCACAGTTGGTGCGGTCGTAATCACCGGTCCAGAAACCCCGCTGTAGATTTCTCGCAGGTTCCTATCGGCAACCTCGTCGAGTGCCCCGATTACCGTGTAGGGAGGATTGTCGAAGTCCTTGATAGACGAACCTTCGCGCAGGAATTCAGGGTTGAACGCGAAGTGTGTCTTTCCCTCCCCTGCGACTTCGTCAATGATATCCCGGACAACGAGTGTTGTCCCCGGGGTGACCGTGCTGCGAAGAACAACCGTGTGTTCAGTGTCCTTCTCTGCAATGGATTCACCGATCTGACGGCTGACGCGATGAACGAAAGAGAGGTTTTGAGCCCCATCTGAACGACTTGGGGTCCCCACACAGATCAGGGAGACATCCGTTTCAGCTATCGCTTCAGCGGCGACCGAGGTGGCAGTAATCTTCCCCGCTTCGACACCAGCCTTCAGCAATTCAGGAAGCCCCGGTTCGACAATTGGAGATTTCCCTTCTCGAAGCATCTCAATTTTCGTCGGATCGATGTCGACACCGACAATTGTATGCCCATTTCTGTATAGACAGGCTGCAGTCACCAACCCTACATAGCCCATGCCGAAAATGCTGACACGCATCGTGAATTCACCTTGTGTTAATGCGTTGAAAGATCGACTAAGATAAGGCTCGACAAATGCGGGCGCCCCCCCCGTTGTCGGAACTCCGAGCGTAGGAGAAGAATGCCTAATGCTGCCCAACATCGATCCGAACATCGATCTGGCTGACAGATGTGACGGGAAGTTCGGCTGTTCGACGTATCCGAAGTGTGCTGGCGGGCACTTTGCTCCCGAAGACAGGGGAATACCAGCCTAATTCATTTTCACCATGGAACAGATCAGCTGACCAATCTGTCGGAGGTGTTATCTGCACTTCCACACCACCCCGACGCGCGAAGATGTTTCCATCCTTTAAAACAACATCACAATCCGGATGGAAATGAAACATGATATCGACAGTATGCTGATCCGAACCAGTGACCTGATCCTCGATCGTTAACCGGGTCCCATGAAGTTGGAGGGACCGAAGATGCCCCACTCCGATTGATTTGTAGCCATCATGTGATGCAACCAAACGACTGCCGTCGGGATCCACAATCCAATCGTGTACGCTACAGCCCGCTTTGCTGGCCCAGAGAAACGGTCCAGCTGGTCGAGACTGGTCTATTTCATCCACCACGACTGTATTATGGTAGATCGTGCCACGGAATCGATTCCGCTCATCATCATCGAAATGGTACGTGTAGGTACCCGGATCCACCAACATGCTTTTTCCACCAGCGCTCAATTCGAACGAGAGAGCATCCGCATGACCATGAGCAGCAAGCGCCCCAAACCCTAACGGGCCGGCATGCGCGACAACTTTGATTTCGCTTGGCAGATCACGATCTGTTGTCAACTGGTATTTCCCCGCATCTGGGAAACTACGGGTCCGAATGTAGGCGTTCTTTTCCCTGGCTACGGTTTTTGATTCATAGCTCAACAGAAAACGTGCGATATCGCTATCCTGTCCAACTGGAAAAGAGGTTCCAAGTAGTTCGTTTGCCATCAGGTAGAGCCAACTGAAACGGCTTTCTCCTGGTGGCATTATCTCCAGTACCGTCGCATCATCCGAATCGCCATATCGAGGAGCAATACCCTCCTTGTCCGTCAACGCATAAATCGCCTCGATCATGCGACGAAGGATAGCGTGGGTTTCTTCACCAAACGTATACCCACAGCGCTGCGCTTCATCGAAACAGAGCAGGTAGTATTCGGCAACGTTCACATGATAGAAAAATGCCTGCTCACGGTTCAGGCCATCAGGAAAGGTCTGCCTTGCAAGTTCCTGTTCGAGCAGCCTTCCGGCCAATTTGATTCTGCTCTCACTACGAGGGAACACCGGCCAGGCTGCGCTTGCGGCAAACATGCCTGCCATTTCCCCGATCAAATGATTGTTTGCGGATGAGCCGACCGAATACGTCATTTCGATAAACCGCATGTGACGCTCAATCGATTCCCAGAGAGGAGAATTTGCTCCAAAAAGCCGCTCGTGCTGGGTAGAACCCCTCAGCCATCGTTCACACCAGACCCATACGAGCAGCCGGAGACCGTGTTCGAGGGGATGGGTCCAGTTGATCCCCTCGAGGAATGGATTTTGGTCGACCCACGTCTCGAACCGTTCCGCTAAATGCTCAGCGTACTTTTCGTCCCCGCTGATCCGGAAAGCAGCAGCTAGGCGTGAAAAGTGGGAATGACGGTTCTTCTCCCAGACATACTTCAGGTTTCCAACAACCTTTGGCGAGCGGTAGTTCAAATCCAGGCTGTACACACGGGGCGAGATGGTCCCGGTCGATGGATCGCGGTGCCAATTCAATGGCTTCTCTTTGGTACCATCAAGAGCGAAATAATCCCACTTGTACTCAAGTAAATTATCCGCATGCTGTAGAAACTGTTGCTGCCCATCCAGCGGATGATCCAGATGTGGTGTGGACAAGTTGGTTCTATATCTGGTTAGATCAGGAGGATCTACAGGGGGAAAAACACCTTTATTGTACAGACGTCGATAGCGACGACGCAGAAGCTCCATTCGCACGCGATAGAGTACTTCCTCGGCGCTCATGGCGCTGAGTCGTCTCACATACCAAAGCAGATCAGGCATATTGAGTCTTTCCTCCTGGCCCAACCGATTTGATTGCCGCTTCGAATCCTTCCATCATTCGCTCAATAGAACATCCTTCTCGAGCAGTGCGTTCCGCCTCAAGGCTCATTTGTTTCAGAGTAGGCTCTGCCTTCAATAAATCTACAATCTCTTCTGCCAGCTCCGATGCCCCACCATCAACGATGGAACCATTTTTACCTGGACGTAGATAATCCAGTTCCGGGCCATGGAACGGACCGTCGGGTGTCCGAGCCAGCGTGATGAAAGGGGTACCAAATGAAAAACTGTCAACAATACTTAGTCCTACATCCCCCGGCATGACACTGAGGTCGGCCGCAAACAGGTGATCACCCTTGGCTTGTGTCCCTTCTATTCTGCCATGAGCCAAAAGGGCCTTGCGCTTGCCTGCCTGCTCGAGCAACCAGGGCATCATCTCCCCATCACCAATGACATGCAGCGCGACATCCAGGCCACTTTCCAGCACTTTATCAAAAGCCTCAACTAAAATATCGAGACGTTTGCGACGATCCAATCTGCTAATGAAGAGAAGATTGTACTTGTTGGTGTACCCAATACGTTCGCGCACCCGAGCTACTCCCTCTTTCCTCAATGAGTCCCGATAGGAAAAGAGATCGTTCGTATCGGTGCTATTCCAAGCAGTAAAAACAGGTGTATTTGCAGGTGGCAGGTGCTTCTCGACCAGCTTCTTTCGTGCATCGCTGTATACAAGAATAGCATGAACGTGACGGAATATCCAGAGACGCACCTTTCCATTTCCAGGTACGAATGGATGATGCATCTCGCTATTAATGACACCATGCGACCAGGCGATCATCCTGTAACCGAAAACAGGCTGAAGAAGTCGCAGCAGCCAGTGAGTCATATAGAGCGTTTCGACCTGGGTGATCACAATAGAGGGACGGTATTTCAGTAACACGGGCAGGACATTCTGAACCAGATTGGTCGGGTTCTTGCCGAAATAGAATCGGCTCAATCTCTCATGTGGAGTCGTCAACTTCTCCCCCACATCCTTCAAGCTTGCCCCGGCTCGCTCTCGGCTATGACAAGTGATGACTTCGAGTGAACGGAAGAGTTGTTCGTAAAGCGGAAGCCGGTAAGCACTAGCCTCACGCTGAAAGAGTAAAATCGACCCCTGTCGATTCACAGATTCCGTTTTCCTGGACAACCGGTTAACTCCCAAAACATTGCTTACTGACAAACAATCCACCTGGGCAACGAGGGCCCGTAACGCAAGCTAATATACTTTGTCAAGGGGAAAGGTGTGCGCTATATTGGGCGGTCATCACATTCAAAGAGGACATCTTTCACCATGGATAGTGTGCCAAGCATTCATCTTCACCTGGGCGGTTTTCCCAGTGGCGGAACCGATTTACTACGCCTTGTCTGCAACGCACATCCATCGATCCTGATACAGGGCGAGCTACCATTTTATTCTCGCCTCCTCGATCACGGCTACTCCGGTAACCCTCTGATAAATACTCCTGATCAATTCGATAAGCTGATTCGTCAATTGAGCGAACTCGACCACTATGATAATCTGCTAGGTTTGCGGGACGGGCAAATCGAAGCGATACGAACCTCCCTCCCGAAATCCGTAATGGAGATCGTTCGTGCAGCACACGGTACGCGAGGAGAAATGGTTTGGGGCGACAAGACGCCTCAAAACAGCGAAAACCTTGCGACCCTCTTCTCGATCGACCCGGAAGCGAAGGGTTTGATCGTTGCACGGGATGTCCGTGATGTTTGCCTGTCATGGAATCGAAAATGGGGGAAACATATGCCCTTGGTTGCAGAAAAATGGCGTCATCGAATGAAACAGGTTTATCAACTCGCCGATGATTACCCAGGACGAGTTCACGTTATTAAGTTTGAAGACCTTCTTTCTGATACAGAGACTGTAACGAAAGGAATTACCAGCTTCCTCGGAATCGAATGGTCGGAACGGATGTTAGAGCATCACCGATTCGTGGGCAATGTTACCGATGGAAAAATCAATTTTGGTAAGCCAATCAAGGCAGAAAATAAACGAAAATGGGAAGTATTGCCCGATCGGACAATTCGTCGACTGGAAGAGATCGCATTACCAACAATGGAACTGTTTGACTATGCCCCAAAATATGGGGCTCAGTACCGTCCACTGGGGAGATTAGGACATCTCCGCGGGGCAATCCACGATCTCGGTGCAATGCTTTTCGTTGGGAATCGTGCCAGGGAAGACAATTCTCTTAAGTATCGATTTGGGTTAATCTGGTTTCAACTGCTTAGACGAGTCAAACCGTAGATACCAATTCAGGATTTTGGGCTCCCGATCCAGTTACCAACAGGATACTTATTTGTCAGGATTGCCTTGAGAAAACCTGCCGAGTTCTTCATTCCAGATCGATTGCCTCGAATAAGGTCCAACAGCCACAATGCAACCAGGTTTATCCCCATAAAGAGTCGGTCCACCTCGGCCCCTATGGGCTGATTATATTTCAGGAAGAAACGGTATCGTGACAAGTAACGCCTTGCCTGCGTCACAAAACGTGGCAATTGCACCGAACTCCGTGCCCGGTAGTGCGTCACCGTGGTTGATGGATCATAGAGTACCTCCCAACCTGCATTCCAAAGACGGCGACAGATATCAGCTTCCTCGCTGTACATGAAGAACTGTTCGTCCATTCCTCCAATAGCATTTAGCGCTTCCTTCCTGAAAAACATATATGCACCTTTTACGTACTCGACCTTCAGGGGACTGTCATAGGAGATATCAAGACGAGCAAGATGAAAATGGCTTGGCAGGAAGCGATTGATGCCAAGTCGTGCGGCCCAAACACGTGTCGGTGTTGGATAATTATGACAGGAGGTCTGCAGGCTGCCATCCTCATTCACCAACTTGCAGCCGAGGCAGCCCGTTCTGGGTTGCTCCCCCATAATCCGCAAAGCAATCTCAAGATTGTCGTTTGGAATGGTGGAATCCGGGTTCAGCAGAAGAACAAATCTACCCTTTGAAAGATCGATTGCCTGGTTGTTCGCAGCGGCAAAACCTTTGTTTTCATTATTATGTATGACATGTACATCGGGGAAATCTTTCTCCACGCGTCTCGCACTTCCATCCTGGGAAGCATTATCGACAACCAATACTTCGAGTGATGTCCGTTCCCTGCACTCGAGCACGGATTGTACACAACGATTAAGCAGCTCACCACCATTCCAATTCACAATGATGACAGAGACATCAGGAGTTTGAGAAGCTGAGCTCACGAGTTCTTTTTCCCTCTTGAACGTTTCAATTTGCGTAAACCACGATAGAGGGGTCGCACGAATCCGAACAAAATATCCTCGATCACGTCTACAGCTTGTTCCTTGATCCCCCGGGGAGGATACACAGGATTTGCCAGGACCTTTTTCAACTGGGCTTCCATGTGGTCAACTGCAAGATTCCACTGGAAGGTGCTTATTTGCTCTAGCGCATTGCTCCTCAATTGCTCACGCAACTCGCTGTCATGGGCCATTCGCAGGATTGCCTGAGCCATGGCATCAGCATCCTTGATTGGTGTTAGCAAAGCTGTTTTTTCATGGGTTGCGAAGTCTTGAACTCCACCGATGTCCGTACAAACAACCGGCGTCCCACACGCCATCGCCTCAACAACCGGGTTGTTCCACCCAGCCTGCCATTGACCATCTACAAACAGGTCTGCGCGGCAGTAGACTTCTGCCATTTTCTCTTGCGGGTACCCCTTGCCATGATAACTCTCAATCACGAGTCCGGGAATCTTTTCGCGAACCTGTTCAAGCGCAGCCAGGACCTCGCTGGTCCCCTTACGTTGACGATGATCTCCGCTTATCAGGACACGAAACTCATCCGGGTTGCGTTTCACCTCAACAGGGTGAAAGAGGTCGAAATTTACACCCCCGAGAAGCAGATCCGATTCAAGGCCCAAGTGCTTCTTCAACCATTCCTTTTCCCAGCTCGCATTGACCCACAGGACAAAATGTCCACGGAATGCTTTACGGAGAAAAAGGGTTCGTGTGTAGGTCGCTTTGGGATGAAAGAGTAACAGGCTGAACCCGCGTAACAGGTTCATGTGGAATAGTTCTAGTGTGAAATAGACTTTCGCTTTCGCACGCGCTCGTCTCGCCGTCCAGTAATCACCAGGTAGAGGATCATTGAAAATCAGAACGTCGTGTTCGTCCTCCAAAGCCTGTGCGATCGGACGTGTATCTGCAAGGCAGGGCATCCAGGTCGGTTTCTCGCCGTCGGAGTGGTAAATCGTGACATCATAGCCACGTTCGGTCAGTCGGTTCGAATATTCAAGAACACGACGTATTCCGCCGAAAACACCTAATTGTGGCTCAATGAAACTGACTTTCACCGCACTCAATCCCCAACCAAATATAACTATCACCCGTTAACGAAGCTCAAGGGTACCCTCTGGAATGTCCATCCAGCGTGCGGACCGTCACTCCTCGCGCGCCTCTTTGGACCGTACAGGAACAAAGACTCCCAAGACACGGTCAACATATCCGTACATCTGGAGTAAATAGAACATGTACAGGAGTAGGACAGGGGCAATGGTACCACCCAGCACAATAGTGCGTCGAGGGGGGTAGGACGGATCATCAGGCGGTTCGGCATAATCAAGAACGTTCAAGACAGGCCGTTCCCCGATTTCACTGATTTTGACGACCTCGAGTTGTTTGCTTAGCTCGAGGAACATTGAATTTTTAATCTCAACCTCTCGACGCAACCTGCCCTCTTGAAGCAATAAGTGGGGCGATCCAGAAATAGAACGGTTCTCCTGACGAAACTCCATCAGCTTGTTTTCAGCCGTTTTCAGTGAATCTGCCACCTGAACAAGACGATTCTGAATCTGGTTCCTCTGGCTGCGAGCTTCGGTTTTAAACCTGTTTTGAAAAAAATCCTCTATTTCGGCAAGAACAGCATTTACGAGTGCTGAAGCAAGGTATGGGTCTTCATGCTGGTAGCGCAGTTTGAAGATATCCGTCAAACTACTCGTGGTCGGAGATAGTGTGTTTTGCAACCCAATGATGAGATTGCCTATTTGCTGCTCACTCACAGTATCAGAAGGTGTTAGTTCCAACAGTGCCTGGGCAAAATTGCGACCATCAAATTCCCGCTTTAGAGTCGTTTGCAAGATCGAACTGCTTTTCGCAATGGCTGGATAGAGATCGACAAGTTGTGCACTGCCAAAACCCATCCCCGAAATCGAGCCGAACTGGGCCAGCAGACTTGCTGTGGCACCGGAGCTGCTGGATTGAGGGGGCAGGACAATAGCCTCAACCTCATATCGCTGCGGCAAGAGTAGAGCTACCGCGATGGACACAACTCCTGCTATAAAGCCCACCATAAAAAAGACTCGAAGATGGCTGAGAAGAAGCAGCCACCATGATCTCGCAATCTGAAATACATCCACTGCGTGATCGTTCAGATCTTCACTAGAAATCACTTCTCTGCCTCTGCTCTGTTCCATCTCACTCATGGAATCGAATTCCTTCAAATGGGGATTTAATAGCAATGACTTTCCAGCTTACTACCATACCTTCCAGCCTCACACTGTAGCGAATCCTATAGCCCTTGACCAATGCAACCCTATGAGGTTGTGATACGTGCAAGATGATGCGCAAGTTTCGCTCGTTTTGCCCCCTCTTTTCTTCCAGCGAGCATAGCGAGAGGCTGAGCGACCATCTTGTGCAATAAAGTGGAATACTTCCCCGGCCCCTCCTTGGACCAATTGTACCCCAATTTCTCTGCAGATGGCTTCATAAACGAGACGATAATCTGCTTTTCTGCACGAGTTAACCCCGCCTCCCATCGCGGCTTGTTCTCGTCACGAGCCTGAGATTTCTTCGCCCTTCGATCCGCGAATGATGAATTCGAGCTGGCTTCTAACCCTTTGATCGTGGGGGTTAGAAGAATCGGGTCGAAGTTTATACCAAGGAAACGCGCAATCTCACGCATAGTTGCTTCCCGTTCTGCAACCAGATCTTCGTATTTCAACAAGATATAGCGTTCAGGACCGATCGTCTCCAGGTTTCGTAATGCGGCCTCAAACATCAGTTTTTCACGCACGCTGACTTTTCGGATGTCGAAACTAAGGGATCGTTGCATCCGGAACTGCTTCTGGGAATAAATATTGGATAGCGGGTCACGAATCAGGTGTACAAATTTTGCTTCTGGGAACCGCTTCAGGAGCAGATCTGCATAGAGTTCGTTTTCAGGTGTCTTTTCTCCCCAATACCGAATGGGTTTGTCACCATGAATCACCTGTTGCAAGGCTCCAACCACTGCAATGAATGGATCCTTCTCGCCAGCTTTGATTCGACGTTGGTAGCCAGTTAAAAATTTGATAAACTCGGCTTCTTCAGGACCAATAAACCAGAAAGGTGTCTGTCCCGTTGGATTGATCAAACGCCTGACCCATTGGTATGGATAGGAATCGAATTCCAAGTTACAAGATTGGATGTAATCAATCGCGTATTTTGAATCACCCGGCATCATGAAAATTTCAGGATGATGGTCCAGAAGTTGACTGAGAAACGTGGTCCCAGAGCGAGGAGGTCCGCACAAAAACAGGGGCTGCGACACTGAGCTGAATGCTGATCTGTCGCTTCCAGAGTCTAAAGTAATAGTCTGAAAATAGTCCGTGGCCGATACCAGCAGATCCTCAAGACGATAGTAGGCATCCCCTTTGGCGGGGTACTCCTTCTCTCGATCTTCCAGAGCGTCCCCAAGCATTTCTTGTAGTCTGTTCCAGTCACCACTCATGACAACCACTCATCCTTTGACCAGATCGTTTAAACGCTTTTCCTTTGAAGACTTCTGCAATTCCGATTTTCGCAGGTCTACCTGAAGAAAATAACTGATGACATCCGGTCTGGCAGCAAGACGATAGCTCATTCCCATGAAGATCGAAAGCATACTTACACCATGAGGGCCGAACGACCCCGCCGATATCATTCCGTTTAGAATGTATGCCAGGAAAAATAGAAGAACTGGAATAAAATATTGTTGTATCTCACGCACACGGGATTGTCGATTGAGGAAAAAGAAAAATTTCCAGAAGATGATTCCAAGCAAGATAACCCCAATAATTCCAAGACGAACTGCAATTGAGAGAATGAGGTTGTGGGGGTCATTATTTTGTAACTCCCCTCCAAAAACCCAGACACTTTCATACCCCAATCCTTGTCCCAGAATTGGATTTTGAATGAACGATCTCCATGTGTATAGGGCCAAGGTATACCGAAAAGCAATTCCCTCAATTCTGAATGACCCATTGTCCCCTGAGAAGAATTTGGCCTTCATCATGGCAAATTGATTTTCTACCACCCCGGGAACAGCTTGAATCCCAAGCACTGTAAAGATGAGAGCGATGATCAGGATGACGAAAACCGTCTTCCGGATCGCCCTCAACGTCCGACGACTCTGGTATCGCAACAGGTAGAGAAGGTGAATCGCGATTGTGATCACCAGCGTGAGTGGGATTTTCCTGAACCCACACATGATTGCAGCGATAAAGCCAACAATAATTACCAATCCATCAATCGAGAAGATTCGTGCTCGTTGCGTCAGCACACGATTAAAGGAATAGTGAAACGCAGGAAACATGGCAAGCGCTTCAACCGGTGAAGCCCCTCGGAAATCTGTCGCAAAATCATATGTTGGCAATCCCTGATTGTAGAAAGATGTTCCAAGTAAATACCGGATGATCTCGTGCGCCAACAAGGTAAATGCGGGTAATCGAAGGACCAAAGACCAGAGCTTATACGTATCCCGTGGATTCATATCTCTCAAATTATTGACTACTATATAGTAGCAAATGAGGGGATAAATAAAATACCGACGCGAAAAACCGATCACATTGTTTAAGCTATGATTTTGAATGAAGGTCGAAAAAAATACCGCAATGAACGCATAAATAATCCAGTATATCCAATTTTTATCTAATTCCAGATCATTATTTAACTTTAACCTATTGCTTCCCATTAAACTGAACAACAACGAGAAGGAAGCTATATCCAAGAAGTAGATATTCACACCCAATGGGAAATAGTTCCATGTTGAAAAGTATGTAGGAAGGGTTATATCCAAAATAATAAAGACGAAAAGGGCGTACTTCGGCTTCTCAAATGCGAGTACGAATAGTACAACAGCAAATGCTATCGCGAATAAAGCTATCATACTGTTGTTTAAATCCCTATCGGACCGGGATATCCTGTTTGTTTAGATCGAACGGCTTCCTTCAATTTATCAAACAATTATTTGTATCCAAGTAATTCATTTAGTGATTCAAGTTTCTTATTCAGATAGTCAATCTCTTTCTGTTCCAGATAGTCCCGATATCCGCCGACCTTACCCTTCCTCGTTTTAAAGGACTCTTCATCCTTTTTGTCGCCAGGTTGCAGGATCCGTGTTCCAAGCTGACCCTTCTTCTCCATCCCTCGCATTTTTTCAAAGGAGGACAGCTCAACGGCTTTTTTAATATCTGCCTCTGAAATTTGCTCTAAGCCAATAAAATCAACCACACGTTTTAACTCTTTGATCGGGTCTCGTCGCATATCCTCATAACGAACGAAGAGGAAATCCTTTAAGCGTTGACCTTCGCTCATCCAAACATTGAAATACGTGATGATCGTATCAATACTACCTACATCCTGATAGATGTAATCCTCAAGCGACCCTTCAAATGCTTTTAAAATCTTCACACGTTTACTCTGATGGAAATAAAGTGACACCATGACATCACGAGGATCTCGTACCAGAAAAATGACCTTCTTATTATAGTATTTACTTTTGTCTTGTTTGATTTCAACGGGTTTGCTGTAGTGCGGATTGTTTTCGTGAATCGTACGAATGGTTGGAATCGCCGCATTTTTGCGAGCTATCGCCCTAAGATCCAAAAGGTTATCGGACTTGACCCCGAAATAAGAGGTTAGAATGTGGCCCAGCATCATGCGTAACCAGGTACGTCCACACTTGGGGTACGAAATTAGAAACACATCTGTCGAATAGTAGTAATACCAATCAAGCAAGCTCTCTGGCAGCAACCCTCGAAGGCTTGTTTTCCTGGATTTAGAAAGGCTGTTCGAAAAGATTGTCTTCAAGAGCTTACGCATCATGTCCTCGAGGAGTTGTCTTGCCCAAAAGGTAGCCAAAAACCGATGTATGAATGCCGTGATAACGATAAACCATCACTGCACTGAGAATCATCCGAACATTTAAACCAAAAGCATTGGCGATTGCAGCCCCTTCAATCCCCATCCTGGGAATTAAAACCAGATTGGCCGAGACTTGGATGACCGCACCAACCATTGCCGTATAGAATGCGACAGGAGCACGTTTTGTCATGGTCAACACCAATCCCGAAGGACCTACTAGGGTTTTCACCAAATCACCTAAGGCGAGAATCATCATCGCAGACGAGGCTTCAAGGAATTTCTCGCCGAAAATGGAGAGAAACTGCTCACGAAAAAGCAACAACATCAGGAAGAAGAGGGTCGAAAATGCTACAGAAACGCCTGCACTCTTGTACACCATCATCTGAAGCTTTTTCCACTTACCTGCCGCATATAGTTTCGAGATGGTTGGTGCAACTACAAAGACGATTGATTGATGCGGGAGGGCAAGCAGGTCTGCGCCACGGAACGCGACATTGAACAACCCTGTCAGATGAGCATTCGTCATGAGCCCAATCAGAATAGTCTCAAGCCTGCGCGTAAGAATCGTGAAGAAGTTTAGTGAAAACAAGGGTAGTGATTCAGTAAGCCACGCCTTGAATTCATATTCACGTTTTGCTTTCGTTACTTCTCTAGGCTGATAAATCCTTTGTAGAATCAGACCTGTAAATGAAGTCACTACAAAACTTGCGACCAGAATCCACACGATCTGAAGCGGGCCTTGGGAACCCCCTTTTAATAGTACGTAGGTTCCGACGGCCGCGATCATAAGAATCGGACGAAGGATCTTGCTGATCAATTGCCCGATGACCGTCTTATTGACGGATCGTAAACTCGCCTCGCTAATATGCGATATGGCAACAAAGGGAAGGCCGAAAATACCAATCTGGAATGCATGCAAGAGTAATGGATCATCGTTGTTAACGATAAAAGATGACGTTACTCGAAGCAGAATCGTCAGAATAACCGACCAGACAGAAACAAACAACAGGGATGCGGTAAGAATACCATGGGATTTGCCATAGTCACCTACGCTGTTGTAAGCAGCGTAATTTCGTACAACGAGGGTCTGCCCGCCAAAAACAGCAAAAACCACCATGACGTTCAGCCATGCTAGGGCAAAGGAGTAACTACCATATCCTTCTGATCCAAAAGTGCGGGCAATAATAGTTGCAACAATAAACGAGAGTGCATAGCCACCAAACCGCGCAATGATCGTCCCGAGAGTATCGGCCGTGTGACCGCCGCGCATTCGTTTCCTCACCATGGCTTTTAGCTCAGACATTGCAGGTAGTCGATCTCTTTAAGTGGCTGTTGGTGGACGTTCTGGACCAGTTACCCACTCAGAGCAAATCTGGGGCGGTTACTTAGCCAGGAATGCACGACCATTCCAAATCTTATCCCGGAATATAGAAGAAATGCTAATTCAAGAGTCAAAGGTTCATCAAGTGGTAAGAGTACTCCGGAGTGGGGGCCGTCCTCCTCAGTTCTACAAGCTATGTAAGTAGGCTGTACTTCGCTGAGATCGAATCCTCGCCTTCCCGATAAAGGTCAATTTCGAATCGTTGCAGAATTTGCATCAAGTGCTTTTCATCATCCACACTGATCTTCGACCTCCAGGAAGAGATCAGTTTCGCGCGATTCGAATCATTTTCGAGAAGTTTGCGTCGCTCTTCACTGGACTTATAGGTCGTAGTTGATGCTTTCCGGCTTGCTGCCAGCATCATATCCACCCGGGGCAATACCAGCTTGTCCCCGAGATGATTGATCAGATCTTCAGGGTTGGTGACTGCTTCCTCGTAAGAAGCGACCACCCAGGAATCACGTTTCTCGCGAAGCCAAAGGGCATTATGAATACACCAGGCGACTATCCCCTTCTCCAAGTGGCTACCTGATCGTCGGACCTTGTCCGCAAAAGCAACCTGCTCTGGGGAAAAATGTTCAACTAGGTTTGCTTCCGGAAAGACTTCCAACAGAGGAAAGCGTGTTCTCGATAGCGATACCGGAATCGGATGACGCAGAAGGATTAAAATGGAGCCATTAAAGGTGTCTTCGAACCAGCCAACTCGATCTGTACCGGCATGGATTAGTTTGAAGACAATTCTATTGGTCAGAAATCTATAGTTCGGCTTAAGAGGATCTGGATTGTGACTGGGAATCTTATTTTCTATAAATCGTCGCACATAGGATTCATACTTCGAATTAGCGTTTACAGAGTAAAGATCAAGGAAGTCTTTGAAGCCTGTCGGAATGCGATTCCGATCCAGCCGCATATTAAATGGTTCCCAGCAATACTTGAAACCAGGTTGGCTACAAATCATTTCCATGAACCAGGTGGACCCCCCCCTCGGAGTGGCGAAGAGAAAGATATCCTTTTCATGACCTGGAACATGAATGTTTGAAACCCTCTGTACGACAGATCTAATCGTCTTCTTCATGGTCTGGTTCTTCATGCAAATGGACAACAACGTGAGTCCAGCCAACCAGAAATTGAATTCCAGATGACTTCAACGATTGTAGAGTACGCTTCCCGTGGTACTCTGCACCGTCTGCAAACCGATGAAATGTTAAAACGTAACCTCGCTGCTCTGAGGATGGAAAGACACACCGTCTCGAATAGCAGAAAGAAAACAGCAACCCAAACGCTACTCTACCGTCACCGACTTTGCCAGGTTGCGGGGTTTGTCCACATCCAGGTTCAGCAAGTCTGCTGCATAATAGGAAAGCAGCTGCAACGGGATCACGGTCAACAAGGGCATCAGGCTCGGATGAGTCTCCGGTACACGAATGATGTGATTCGCTAAACGGTCCACCTCATGATCATCCTCGCTGACAATCGCAATCACCACGCCATCACGGGCCCGCACTTCTTCGATGTTGGAGACAATTTTCGCGTGGTTCTTGTCCTGGGGCGCCACCACAACCACCGGCATGTGACGGTCAATCAGGGCGATCGGGCCATGCTTCATTTCAGCGGCTGGATAGCCCTCCGCATGGATGTAGCTGATTTCTTTAAGCTTCAGAGCGCCTTCGAGGGCAACCGGGTAGTTGATGCCACGGCCCAGATAGAGAAAGTTGCTCGCGCGGCTGAAGGTCTTCGCAATGTCAACAATCTGGTCCTGATGTTTCAGGATTTGATCCACCTGGCTTGGAATCTTCTTCAGTGCTATGATCAATTCCTTCGCTACCGAGTCACTCATCCCACGTTGACGACCCAGCAGAATTGCCAGCATTGCAAAAATCGTCACCTGGCTGGTAAAAGCTTTCGTCGAAGCAACCCCGATTTCGGGTCCAGCGTGAAGGTAAACGCCGCCTTCGCTTTCCCTGGCAATGGTCGAACCGACGGTATTGACAATCCCCAGGCTCAGCGCACCCTGCTTTTTTGCCTCACGCATCGCCTCGAGCGTATCAATCGTCTCACCGGACTGACTGATTGAGAAGGAAACTGTGTTCGGGCTGATGACCGGGTGACGATAACGAAATTCGGAGGCATACTCGACTTCGACAGGTACTCGCGCCAGATCTTCAATCAGGTACTCCCCGACCAGGCCAGCGTGATAAGAGGTACCGCATGCCAAGAGGAGGATTCGTTCCGCTCTGGTGAGGGCATCAAGGTGCTCTGTCAGGCCACCGAGCCGTATCTCACCCACTTCCTCAAGCAGACGACCACGCATGGAGTCTTCAAGGGTAATCGGCTGCTCCATGATCTCTTTGAGCATGAAGTGTTTGTAGCCACCTTTTTCGATCTGTTCGAGCGTGAAGTCAATATGGGTCACTGACCGGGAAATCGGGGATTCATCCAGCTTGATGTGAGTGAACCCATTACGAGAGATTGTACCGACTTCACCATCCTCTAGAAAAACAACGTCGCGGGTGTGTTCAACCATCGCAGCAAGGTCAGATGCGATGAGGTATTCCCCTTCACCGATCCCAACCACCAACGGGCTGCCCTTGCGTGCAAAAACAATCTCATCCGGGTGATCTACGTGGATCACGGCGATGCCATAGGTTCCTTCCACCCGACGCAAAGCGCGGATCACAGCAGCTTGGAGATCACCATCATAGAACTCCGCGATCAAGTTCACGAGGACTTCTGTGTCGGTATCAGACTTGAAGGTATAGCCCTTTGTCAGCAGGGTTTTCTTCAGTTCGATGTAGTTTTCGATAATGCCATTGTGAATCAGGGCAATGGAACCATTCCCGCTAAGGTGGGGATGGGCGTTAACATCGTTCGGAGCACCATGGGTTGCCCAGCGAGTGTGGCCGATCCCGATGGTCGCCTTCTGCTTTCCACCTAGCAGCTCCTGCTCAAGGGCCTCTAACTTTCCCTTCTTCTTCAAAATCTGAATTTCCGGCCCGTCGATGAGTGCGATACCGGAAGAATCATAGCCACGGTATTCAAGCCGTTTCAAACCATTCAAGAGAAGAGGAACAGCTTCTTTTGATCCAACATAACCGATAATGCCACACATGGATACCTCACGCTCATGTATCGATTCGCATCAAACCGTCAATATGCTTGATCGGTGAGCGATGAAAAATCATGCTTCGTCAATCCGGGAAGGTAGCGTACCAGTTACATGGTGTGAAAGTCGTGACCCGTCGCACACCGAGAGTCCGGTACCTCCTTACCCCTGGATTTTGATGTTCACGTTGATACCAAATTCCTGGTAGCGAGTCGTGTTGTACTGGCTTTCTGTTACACCGTACTTGTAGCGCGCGCTGCCGCTGACGGTACGCGAGAATTTGTAGGTAACAGAGGGTGTGACCGACCAGTTGGATGATTCGCTCTCCTTCGTGAAATCCGGATTCGGATCATCGCTGATAACACTGCGATTCTCTTTCAAGGTGTTGGACTGGTCAAAAGCGAGTGAGAAGGTGGTCTCGTTGTTGAATCGTCGGTTCCTGAACGGCCAGATCGGAAGCGGAATGCGGAACCCGCCTTTGCGTGTATAGTTCGCCTGGAAGCTTATACCTGTTGTCGTATCGCGACGACGGCTACCATTGGAAGCAGTCTCATTGATCGACATGCTCTCGTTGTAGCGGATCGTGGTCGAGATGCCGTACTTCCAGGTAATGTTCATCCCAGCCAATGGCGAGAAGGCTTTCTCGTACTTCTTCGTTTTCACCTGGCGGACTCGTTCCGAATCGATATTCAGAACGTCTTCCCAATCCTCGGTGTAGGAACCACGATACGAATGCTCGACGCTGATCGATTGGGCGACAATTTCCAATGGTCCGAAAGCTTCGAGACCAGACCAGCGGAAGTTGTAGTTAGGCAGATCATAGGTTTGCAGTGAACGGCTGCCTTTGTCATAAATATAGAAGGCACTTCGGGTGTTTCCACCAGTTGTCTGCTGCGGGGACGAACTGCTGTTCAGACGGTAGTTGTAATCTAGCCCAAGGCTGGCACGTGATCCGAGATCAAAGCCGGAGTTTACTCGGTAATCATCCGTTCGTTGAACCGAAGAATAGCTTCCGCGTTCCTCCTGCACGGGTTCCAGACCTGGTCTGCCCGTCAAGCCAAGCTTATACATCCAATCTGGTTCGCCATCCTTCATGCTCGGATTGTTGTACGAGAGATTTTGCGTGTAGTCGAATCGAATATCCTGCAGTTTCCGAAGTCCGTCCAGGGTAAACCCGAGCACATCCGGCATACCACCACCACTCGCCGATTCTTCCTCTTTTTGACCACCGCTGTCGCCCGGCCGGGGTTCACCGAAGCTATCTGATTCGGGACCTCTGGGGCTGAAGGGATCGGTTCCACCGCTTCGTCGAGGAGTGGATGGGCTGCTTCGTCGGCCTCCACTCTTGCTTCGCTGCGGGAGAATTTGACGCAACTTAAAGGTCATACTCCCTGTCAAAGTATTGGTACTGCTGAGATTTCGACCGGTGTAAGAGAAGGCGGACCAATTCCAGTTGTAATTGGTTGAATAGCTCGCATCGGTGGTCAGCCAGCGCACGATACTGGGTGAATAACTGGCGCTGAACCGTTGCGATTTCTGGGTATCCACGAAGGGCATTCCGAACGCTTCGAAGAAGATGCGCTGGTAGCGTGGATCATTGTCCGGTACAATTTCCCAGGGCTGACGAACAGGAACACCCGGGAAATCACGTTCGATTGATGCGTACATCCGGGTGACCACATCGCTCGGCTCATCACCGTCCGCCAACCACTGGTCAACACTGTCCGCCAGCGCAGGGCCACCCCCCAGGAAGCGATCTGCGAGACGAAGGGTGTCCGTTATCGTCTCGATGATCGTATAAGGTCCAGTCCCTGGTTCGAAGGTCAAAGACCGTTGACTGAGTGGCTGGTCCTTGTAGAGGTAGTCCTGACGTGTGCTGTCTTCCCGAACATACTGGGAGGCCCAGTTCCTTGAAAAATCGAAGTTCATCGACTGGAAAGGAGAGTACCCGACCGCAAAGTTTCTTGTCGAGGAGAGGCTGTAGGATGGACGTACCTGGGCGTTACGATACTTCGAACTGGTGCGTTTCTCGGTCGCATCTACACCAGCCGAGAAACGTGACAGCATGTAGTTAAACTTGGAATCCTGAAGCCGGTTCAGCACCGGAATCGCGCTTGTCCAGCCGAACACATCGAGCTGGTGTTTCTCGAAGGGCAGAGAATAGCTCAGCTTCCCTGTGTTGGTAAACGCTTTCGAATACTGGTTTTTCTGGGAAGTCTCGTATTTCTGCGAGTGGCTGAACTGTGGTTTCAGCTTGTCCGTTGTATAGGCGAGGAACCAGTTCGGGCTCTCTTTCGATTTCGAATAGCTGATGTTCCAGCTGTACTGCTGAGACGTGGTGAAAAGAGTATCCACCCCCCACTTCGACAGGTCCTGGTAAGGCACCCCACGTGTCGTGTCCATCACCAGTTCGCCACGTTCATCCTCGAGAAAATGATCCTCGAGATGGTGCCGTGAAAAGCCGAGTCGGCCAAACTGGTTCCAGATGTTAAGCTCATCCTGTGAGGCCAGAGCCGTGGTACGGATATCACCATTACCGCCCGCATACTTCGGAATACGCAGATTGCTGGACATCGAGCCGGATACAGGGATGGAAATACCAAGGTTGGGATCGAGGAATTTGTCGATGCTGACCTTCGCATTCATCGTTCCGTCAATCGTGCTCTCGTTGCCGCCTGTCCGCTGATCCACCTGGTGGAAGTTGGCATCCGACTGACGCAGGTTTGCGCTGACGTCGAGGAAGTCGGCAAAGCTTGCGGAGACCGATGAACGCATCGCCATCCCGGCCTCTTTACGGACTCCGGACAGGCGCATTTCATCCACCCAGACCTCGATGTTTTCCTCTTTCCGAATCGGTCGGCCCAGGTTGCGGATACCGATCGCATACTCACTGACGGCACCAATCGAGGGTTTGCCCACAACTTTCATCACATCGCCATTGGCGAGCCGCTCGTAGGCAACATCGGTTCCCTCTTCTTCAGCTTTTTTCTTCAGCGAGGCGAGCTGGTCGAGGTCGATGATGATCTCGTTGTCTGACCAACCTGGCTGGAGCCGTTGCGAATACTCGTAGTAACTGGGGTTATCGTCAGTCACTCGATCACCGAAGCGAAGGAACATTTCAATGTCCGTGCCGGAGATGTTGCTGCGACCGCCACCATTGACAAACATCTTCAGCTTTCGGTATTCACGTAGATCCTGATCGTTCGCGGACCCCTGTGTTTTAATCAATTTCCCTGTCGCGCCAGTCGGCATATCGTTGAGCTGGAGGATCAGCGACTGCTCTTTGCTGCGAATGTCGGTAATCGGGTCCACTTCCCCCGCGACTCCCGGTGGCGGGTTGTAATCGTTCGGATTGTCGTACGTGTTAATCGTTGAGCTAGTCACAAAAATCGTTGTGTCACCCGACGCAGCCTCTACCACCGGTTCCTCGAGCCACTCGTTCCCTACAAGTTCGATCTGGGCGATCTGCAGAGTGGTGTAGGTACTGGCATTCGTGATCCAGATCCGGAACGATTCGATCTGGTTGAGGCTGGGACGGTTGACATTGTCGAAGACCGATGTAAGTGGAATCCGGACCAGCCTCCACCCCTTCTCGTTCTGATACCCGCCTCGTACGTATCGAATCGAGTCCTCTGCGCTGTTCAGACGGAACCGGTACCGATAAAAATTGTCTTTCAGGTTGGGACTATTGTCGTTGTTCAGGTCTTCGCTGTCAGGGTAACGAACCTCGTCCTGGGCATTCCCTTCGGTACCGTCGATGTATTCAGTCTCACCACGATTTCCAGGGTTGTACTTCCAGTCATCATTCGAAAACGGCTCGTTCTCATCATGAATGCCGTCATCATTCAAATCCCACCAATCTCGGGTCGGGTTCTGGAAATCGTAGCCCTCTTCTTCAGCAATCCATGGATCACCAAACCTTTCGTTCCCATCTTTTCGCCAAGGTGGATCGGTACCAAATTTTCCATCGTACCCCGAATCTTCTCCATCATCGAGGATGTCGTTGCCCTTAATACCGACGATCTCGTCTTCCGTGTCCAACTCGCCGTTCGGGATTACATCTTCGCTGATCTGCCCCATATCGAAGTAAAGGGTCGCGTCACGACCTCCCCCTTGCCAATTGAGCCAGACCTCGATGAATTTGGTTGCCGTCTGGTTGTAAAAACCGGGTGACAGCGCACGCATCACACCATTCCAGGTGATTGTCGAATCAACCCCTGCACGTCGGAAGTTATTGACGTTCGGATCATACTCAATCGTCAACACTTCCGTTTCGTTTGGCACCTTGGTGTTCACTTCACGGTTTGGCCAGATGTCTTTGATTTGCACTCGATTGAACGGATTGTACCAGAAGAGTCGTCCACGGAAATCGGTGCTGTCCTCGGGTGTGCTTCGGAAGTCGCCACGAGGGAGACGGTTCGGGTGGCTTGCAGCATACCAGTTCTTTCGACGTACGCCAAGCGGTGTTGCACGTTTCGCCGCTTCAAAGTCATCAATGTAGGCCACGCCGTTCGGATCGCCGGTCGCATCGCTGTTCAAGCTGTTCGGGTTTGGGAAGACCTGCGCAATTTCACCTTCGAATGAGACCTCGGATGGCTCATCCGTCTCAATGCCGGGCAGTGCATTGACCAACTGGGTCATCCAGTAGGGACGGAACCGGAGACGCGTATTGACGTCCCAGATGATGTTCCGCAAGGGCTCATTACCCACCTTCACCCGCTTATCGATTGGTTCCTCATTGAAGTAGAGGAACGTTGCGCCGATAAAACTGTCTTCCCACAGGGCATATTCGAGACGGATTCCGAGCATGGTCCGTTGGTCAAGCTGGAATACTTCACCCGATTCGTAATTGATCTCAAGGTTTGCCCCGGGCAAGAAGGCTTGATCGTTCAGAATGGTGATCTGACCGGAGAGGTAGTCGATGATGTAGTCGACATCTTTGGTCAGCTTGGTGCCATTGAGGAAAACCTCTTCCGACCCTTCGAGAACATTGATGCCCAGCGAAATGTTGGATGAAGCGCTCGAGTACGTCGCTTCGATATTGAAGTTTTTCGGACGAGTCGTTCCACTATTGGGCAGCACATCATAGATCGTCGGATTTTCGAGAGAATCCAGGTCAGCGACAATCAGCTCATTGCCCTTGTAGTAGCCTTCCGGATCGAAGGGTCGCAAATCCGGAAAATGAAGCTCGCCATAGGCTCGATTCACGAAAACATTCTGATAGCGTTCATCAATCTGGTTGTCAGGCGGTCCGGTTTCATCCGAGTTGCTGAATTGGTCCACGCCCAGCACCTGCACCCAAGCCTCACCCGTCTGGTTGGTCGGTGAGGCATCCGAGTTGGCACGGACAATCCGTGCTTCGAGATCGCCTTCTTTCAACCCCGAGGTCTGCAAATCGTATACATGTTTCCAGGACAGCTGGTAGACCGGGTTTTCGATACTGACTGTCTTCGGTTTCAGCAGCTTAAAGACACCCCTGGAAATGGGAGGACTGAGGGTACCGACTGTTTTCCTGTTCGCTCCACTGCCAACACTGTATGCCACTGCAATGATTTCACCATCATTCGCGGGGTAGCTTAACCGGATGTAACCGGCTTGCAGGTCGACATCATATTCGTTTTCGTCCAGTTTGCGGAAGAAAGCGTTTTCGCTGAAGACCCCTTCCTCATCACCGGCAGACTTGTAATAATCGACCATCTCATTGATCTCGTCCGCGCCCGCAATCGCTGGTACGAAGAAGTTTTCCGCCTCGCTCTCATCATAGACCGCGACACCATCATAGATGTCTGTATTGTCTGCCTGGGGCTGCACACTACGGTAGACTTCAATCTGGTTGATATACGTGTCTGGAGAGTTGACGACATGCTGAACTTCAGAGGTGAAGCGGCGATACTGTTCACGATAGAGGAAATCGAGGAAGAAATACTGATTGCGCAGGTAATTGGTATCGTTGATCTTGACTGTAGTCGCTTCGCTGCCGCCCTCATAGCTTAGCTTGTTTTTTTCACCCTGCTGGAGAGATGCGATGGTCGTGATGGAGAGCGGACCGACCTTGGACTCTGTCTTGAAACCGAACAGCCCCTGGTTGTTGGCAGTCAGGGTTGCGAGTTGGGTACCGGGCAGGGACAAGCTGATATTTCCCGCCTCGATGGACTGGATGATCTCGTCCTCATACCCCTCATAGCTAAGCTTGACATTGTTCTCGAAATCGAATATTCGTTCCGAGTCCTGGTCAATTTCTACACTGACCTTGTCGCCCACCTTCCCGACAATCCGGAACTGCTGCGTCTGGTCGATCTTGAAGTTGTAGTTCGCTTGATCGTTCCGTGTGGTGAGCACCTGGTCCGATTTTTCCCGACGTAAGCCACCATCGATGGTAATCTGACCGGTTACACGCAGGCCGACACGATCACCGCCGAAAATTCGACGGAAGGTGCGACTACGAATTTTGAAGGGAACCTGGATCTCGAGGGCACTCCCCCCAGATTCCTGGGAGGGGCTGTTAATCTGGTCATCGAACTTCTTGCGGAGGTTCTCACGGCGGGCGCGCTGGACACGGAACTCACGCCAGGCTTCCGGCGAATAGACCTGTTCCGGGCCATATTTGTCGCCAAATAACGTTCGGGTAGAGACGTAGTAGCCGGATGTGGAGTCGTATTCCGTCTCCACCCGGAAAAGGATCCCTTCGTGGGAGAAGGCCGCCAGGCTGTCCGCACCGTAAAGACGGAGCGGTTTCGGAGCCCGTAAGTCGGCCTCGGGATCAAATGTGCCAGGAATGGGCGGTGTGACGGAGATCCCCACATCCGCCCGCGCGAGTTGCAACAGGAAGAAAGGGAGAAGCAGTCCCGCCATCAGCCAGGGCGTACGAAACCTCTTGCGCCCGACAGACCGCGTTCCGGCGTGGCTCATCCGGCCCGAATCGTTCACATGCATCCATGAAGATGAGGGTCAAAACGCGATCACAAGCCCGCGGGACACCTCCCAGGAAAGTCTATACGTTGGTCATTGTCATGCACCGGCGCGATGTGCTAGCACATCGCGCCGATCACTAGCTCTAAGATAGGCCGTCACAGCAGGAAATGCCAACATCCATCCCTGCTTTTATAGCCCTGAAAGCTCACCTGCGACGACGGCGTGCATTGCTCTTGAGTGGCTGGCCTTTTGGCTTCTCTGATACCGGGGTTGCACTCGGCGGCGCGGGAGATGGTTCTGGCTTCGACTCCTGCACCTTTACCGGTTCCGCTTTTGCCGGTTCAGCTTTCTTCGGTTCCACTGCCTTCTTCGCGGGCGCCGCTTTCTTTGCCGGAGCATCTTTTTTCGCAGGTGCCGGCTTGGCTTCCGCCGATTTTTCATCCTTCACGGCATCTGCCTTTGGCTCGTCCTTCTTCGCTTTCGCGGGAGCACGGCGACGGGTAGGCTTCTTTGCCGGGGTTTTGGCGACGAGCTTACTCTCTTCGCCCTTCTCCTCGACCTTGCCCTCTGCCTTCTCTATCGCCACAACCTCAGGCTTCACATCCTTCTTTTCGTCGGCTGCATCCTTCTTGACCTCATCAGCCTTCTTCGCAGCAGGTTTTCGGGTCGAGGTACGGCGGCGGGTCGGTTTCTTCGGCGCCGCGTCCTTCTTCTCCTCGTCCCCTGCCTCTACCGCCGGCTTGGCTTCTTCTGCCTTCGGCTTTGCTGTACTCGTGCGTGAAGGTGTTTTCTTCAGCGGACTCGGTGGAGCTTTCTCGTCCCCGTTTTCCGCCTGAACGGCTGGCAGGCTGCGTGCCGCATCCGTATTAACGAGCAGGCTCGATCCGCTGCGCGGCTGGGCCGGTGCAGAAGCTCGTGAGCTCGGCTGGGAGCTGCTCTCACCAACATGACCAAACCCGGTCACGACCGGGGTCCCGCCGCTCTTCGGATCTTTGATCAGCCCGATGAGACCGTGCTTTGCCGCATCTTCAAGCAGCTGCGAGAAGTTGGAATAGCCGAACTGCGATTCACTGAACGAGGGCCGTTTCCTGCGGATCGTATCCTTGATTAAGCTGCCCCAAAGGATGTCTTTCGACTCACGGATCAGCGCCGCCACGGCGTCGAGCACGAGTGAGAAGGCATCGTGCTGACGTTTGGTCAGGCCGCTGGGCATTTGGGGACGATTGACCGGCAGGCTGGTCAAGTCTTCGTAGAAAAGAAACTCATCGCAGTTGTTCGCCAGCAGGTTGCTGGTGGACATGCGAAGTCCGAAGCCGATGACTTCCTTGTTGTTCTCTTTGAGCTTCGAAACGAGGGGGGTGAAATCGCTGTCACCGGAACCGATGACAAACGTATCGATGTGTTCCTTGGTGTAGCAGAGGTCGAGTGCATCGACGACCATACGGATGTCGGCGCTATTTTTCCCAATGTTGCGGCGCATCGGAATGTCAATCATCTCGATGCCGTATTCGTGCAGCTTACGCTTGGCGTCGCTGAACAGGTACCAGTCCGCATAGGCACGCTTGAAAATGATTCGTCCCTTTTCAAGGATGCGCTCAAGAATCAAGTTGATTTCAAAAGTCTGCCCACCCGCTTCACGCAGGCCGATGGCAATGTTGTCGTAATCGATGAATAACGCGATCTTTGGTTCGTTGTCTTTGTTCATGTTTTCCTCTTTGTCCGGGGCGAAATAAACAGCGATACGTCGAGTCCCGGACGTCCTCACAATCGTATTGCTTAAGTGGGCAATATATCCAGCGGTTTCTCAACGATCAAGCAGGGATTTTTCTGGCTGGAGAAGGGCGAGGGACAAAGATTACCCACTGGCTTGGGTGCCCCATCACCCAAGCGAAGCATTTCAACAGAGAAATGAACAGGTATTGGCTAGGTATCTCACCACGCTATCCAACTTCAGGCGTGCTGAGATGTCAACCCGGGTAATCGTGCCCCTGGCGACTTCAAAACTAAACAAACCGCCCACGAAAGGGCGGTTTGAGCATGCGGGAATGCGCAACTGAGCGGTGATTACTTAACGGGGGCCACCACCACCGGGACGGCCACGGTGCGGACGGCCCAGGGTCAGGTCAACGTAGTACTCGGTGCCATCTTCCATTGTCACCAGGGCGTACTGGGTGCCATCGAAGGTGACTGTCAGACTGACGGTGTGGGTGCGTTCGATTTCGCCACGAGGACCAGTGCGGTAGTGGTAGGTTTCGCCTTCCACAGCGATGGTGCCGGAGAGCGGGAAGGGATTCGTTTCACGGTCCGTGCTGATCTCGATGTCTGTCGCGGTCCAGGCGTAATCCGAGGTCATGGTGGCCGAAGCATCATGCAGACGGGACTCGAAGCTGCCCTCGTTGTGACGGGTGCCTTCTCCGTTCAGGGTGTGCAACTCGCTGTCGGGCTCGATGCCATCCACCCAGGTGGAATCCTGGTGGTTAATCGACATGCTGCGTCCGCCATCTTCCGCCTCATGGTCACCGACCAGGCTGAAGAGACGTTCCACAGCAACCGTTGTCAGGCTATCGTAGCTGTCCGACATGTTGCCATCTGCATCGTAGAAGTTGCGAATGCGGGTAACGGTCAGGAAACGGTTTTCACGGACAACTGTATCAGCGATTGTGCTGACAGCGCCATCCTTTGGATCGACAAAGGCGAGCGGTGCTCCACCGAATTCCCCCATCCACAGCGGGATCATGCCTTCGTCCGGATCCGCCAGTGTGCTGGCAAAATCATCCGCCACATCTTCCTGCTCTGTAACGGTCATCGCCTCGGTATCATTCACCGGGCTGGTAGCATCCTCACTGCAGCCGATCGTAAAGATCGAAATGGCCAACAGCAGGACCATCAGTCTGGAGGGTGTCAACTTCATGATTCTACTCCCTTAGTTCGGCGGGTTCAGGACCACGCCACACCTGTTACAATCCCGGGGAGGATTTGCCGGTTGTAGATAGGACGTCTGCCCCCACCATCCGTTTAACCGGAACTCCTCGCCGCTCGGTGCGATACAAATGCGAAGGCCGTGCCAGTTGTCAACTGGCGAGGAAGGAGAATCGTTACTTATTTACTTTCAACAGGTTACTCAAATGGATCAACGTCTCGGTTCTCTGTTTATTCGTCAAATTCGACGAGTTTCTCGTCGAATTTGACGAGCCTAACTATTGTCTGCAGTGCCGCCACGAGATTGCGCCTCGTCCTGTTCCGCCTTTTCCGTAAGACGTTTCACGAACAAAATGCCACCCGGGGTGATGTAGACCGTGTGGTCATCGTGCATCCCGGTTGCATAGTTGACAAGGTTGCTGGAATCGAAGTCGCTGCGGTTAATACGTATCAGCTCCTCCTCAACCAGGCTGGTAATAGCCGCCAGGACTTCTTCGCGCGGGTAGCTAACCCCATCGGTTTGATCCGGATCGCCGGCAATCTGCGCGATTTCACCTATGCGCATTGCCTGCTCGACCGAGACAGCATTGTTGTAACCAAGCAGAATCAGGATGTTGAGAGCGAGATACTTCTGACGGCCCTGCGCATCCTGATCCATAGGGGGGGTGGTTTCAGCGGACATTCCAACTCACAGTTTCAAACCTACGTTCATGCGAAAGATGGTGAAGGACTCAAACGCCTTGAACGATTCGGTCCACGAGGGATCGGGCTCGTTCTCAGTGTCCTTCCACCAGGATCGTTCCGAGGACAATGCGCGAGCGTGAAGCATTTCAACTTGCATCGTGAGGAAACGAGTAATCCCGATCTCCACCCCCATCGAAAGGGTCCACCCTACCTCGAAATCAGTCGAAAGCGATTCTGTATCCTCGTCCAAAAGAAGACTTCCAAGGCTATTGGGATCGTACTGCTTGGTCACTGTCCTGCCCATTGCGCAGAGCCCACCCCCGATAAAGGGAGCGAAGTATTCATCTCCCAGCATGGCAGTCAACGAGGAATAATAGACCAGCGCTTCGGATTCCGGGTTAGCGATCACATCGTATTCGGCGAGGATGCTGTTATCCACATCGTCAATCTCACCACGATAACTGTAGCCGCCGAAACTCAAGCGCCAGTCGGTGCCGAACTGCAGCAACCCACCAAAGGTCTGCCCGGAACCCCAGGAAATACGTGTATCGAGGTTCGAGGAAGCCTGGTTCAGTGGGAACCCGCCTGAGACAAAAAGACGTCCCGCTGGAGTGCCCCGACGACGTCTCTCCTCAGCCTCTTTGTCGAGGCGCAAGATGACATGGACACTATCATGTTCGGCAAGGTGAACCATGGTCGAGCGATTCTGGTAGCCGAACCTGCTGGCCAAAATCTTGTACTCGACTCCACCGGGGCGTTCGATCCGTATGGGCGCGAACCCGATCGGTTCCCCATCAACTTCGACCGCACTGGAACGTGGTTCAGTCTCGACAAAGATGATGCCGGGATCATTAATCAGCCGTGCAACGAGGCGTTTCGCGATCTTGTTCACCGGTTCGGTCAATCCTTCGACCTCACCTCGATACTCAGCCGTCTCAAGTGCTTCGATCCGTCCAGTGCCGACATTCGCCGAACGCAGTTCGATCAGGTATTTCCTTCCGAGCAGATTGATCGAGCCGGTGATCACACGGTTTGCGCCGAGGACACGGCCCGCTTCGACAAGGCAGGAGACATCGTAGCAACCGCCCGCCATGATAAAGCCCTGTTCGGCCAGGACCGCTTCGGTGCGGTCACGGTCAATCAAGATCAGTCTGCCGTTCTCAAGGACAATTTTGCGGACCACATTGGAGAGCGCCTCCGCAGCGGAGGCGCTAAGCCCTTCCGCCTGGAAGCCAAGAACCGCCGCGGTTTCCCCCTCGACAGGTTCCAGGATGGATTGCGCGTGTGCGGTGGATATCCCTCCCGCGATCAGCAGGAGACCAACCATCAGCCGGAGAATAAGGTTTTTCCCTCCCAGACCTCTTCCCCGGTCCAAAACCGTCGCCTTCATCGTAAAGCCATCTCCCGGTAGAAACGTGGCTCCACGTCTCCCAATCCCTCTTTCGGCCCTCAGGCCGCCGGTACGTTCAATCTTCTAAAGTAGGGTCCTCGGGGCCGTGGCGGTGCATGTAATTGTCCATCTGGTGGAAAATTCCGTGCAGCACGGACACATCCCGCTCCTCGAGAAGCGCTCGATCCATCATTCGCCCGAGCACTGTGATGTAGCCCTCGAGGTCGGGTCGTGGATGCAGCCCCGCCTTGACCATCGTGGTCGCCGCGTGTTCCAGCAAACGGCTTCGTTCGCCACGTGTCGCCGGTTTCCAGGGGTAGTCAGGCATCGGGCCCATCGAGGCACGGGCCAGCTCACGGCAGACCAGCATGACACTCTGCGCGAGGTTGAGTGAGGGGTAGCTTGTCACCATGGGGATGGTGGTCCACCAGTCGCCCAGCAGCAATTCACTGTTGTTCAGTCCCCACTCCTCGCGTCCGAAAACAATCGCTACAGGACCATGCTCGGCAACGCCCAGCAGGTGTGGTGCAACCGAATCAACAGGGAAAACAGGACGGGCACGGCGACGTCGTCTCGCGGTGGTCACTGCAACGGCATGCATACCATCAACCGCTTCGGCAAGGGTGGCATATTCTTCCACCGATTCCAGCACATCTCCCGCACCAACCGCAAGGGCACGCGCCTTGCCACTGCGCCAGGCGGTCGAACCGACAACGATCAGGCGTGTCAGGCCCATCGTTTTCAGCGCTCGTGCTGCCGCACCAACATTTTCCGGGCGCGCCGGTTCAACAAGCACCACGGCAACATTGCGAAGACGATTGTCCTCGGTCATTTGCCACCAGCCACCCGGGTTCGGTGGACCTGCCGGGTCCGGTGGACGTACACGCTGACTGGAACTCGTTGCCGCTTTTGACCGTTTCATCCTGCTTCCTTCCAACGTTTCAGGGTAACGTGGAAGATACACGACTCGACAGGTGGAGAAAACCACTTGGATCACAACCCGCTCCCCGGTGGGTGGCAATGCTGTCAAGTGGCCCGGGTGCCCCGTCACCCGGGCGAAGCATTTCAGCACACGCCGTCTGGCTAAAGCGATGAGCGGGTGGCGTGGTACGCGTCCCTCTACAATCGACAGGCTGCCCAGGATTATACCGAGTCGCTCATCCATCGCATTCTCGGCTGGATCCCGGGTCAAGCCCGGGATGACAACCTTGCACTCTTTTAGTAGGCTGACATGCACGTCTGGCACCCTGGTCATTCAGACAAGACCACCCCCTCTCCCCGCTCACAACGCTTGCACCGAGAGCACGGTCCTCGTAGATTGAACATCGACGGTTTGTATCAACAGGAAGCTACGGAACCTGCCAGTGAGTGACGACATTCGTATCACCGCCCCGGACATTCTTCCCGAAGATCAGGAACTGGACCGTTCCCTGCGTCCAGTCACCTTCGAGGACTATGTCGGCCAGGATAAACTGAAGAGCAATCTCGAAGTGTTTGTCGCCGCAGCTCGACAGCGTGGTGATGCGCTCGATCATGCGCTCTTTTATGGCCCCCCCGGGTTGGGGAAGACGACGCTCGCAGGCATCATCTCGGCTGAGATGGGGGTCCGGATGCACACCACTTCCGGCCCGGTCCTCGAGAAGGCTGCCGACCTCGCCGGTCTGCTGACCAACCTCGAGGAAAATGATGTTCTCTTCATCGACGAGATCCACCGTCTGAATAAGGTGGTTGAGGAATACCTCTATTCGGCGATGGAAGATTACCGTCTCGACATCCTGATTGACCGTGGCCCGGCGGCACGCAGTGTGCAGCTCAACCTCCCGCCCTTCACGCTTGTTGCTGCAACAACTCGTGCCGGGCTTCTGAGCGCGCCCCTGAGGGATCGATTCGGGATCACAGGCCGTCTAGACTATTACGGTACCGATGAGATTACCAGCATTGTCACACGGAACGCCGGCAAGCTGGAGATCGAAATGGCGGATGGCGCAGCTGAATCGGTGGCCCTGCGCAGCCGTGGCACTCCGCGTGTCGCAAACCGGCTGCTCCGTCGTCTACGTGACTTTGCCGAAGTCGAGGGAAGTGGTGTGCTGACGAGCAAGATCGCCTCGAATGGTTTGCACCGTCTCGAGATTGATGAGCACGGCCTCGATGACATGGACAAACGCATCCTGAAATCGATTATTGAGAAGTATCATGGTGGCCCTGTCGGACTGAACACGTTAGGGGTGACAGTCGGCGAGGACGCTGGAACGATAGAAGAGCTGTACGAGCCATACCTGATCCAACAAGGTCTGATCGAACGTACTCCGCGTGGTCGCACTGCTACGCTTACTGCCTACGAGTGGTTGGGATTGTCGTACCCGGGAAAGAGCCCCCAACAGGAGCGGTTGCTGTAACCGACTTACCATGCTGACTCAGTATCTTTGGATTGCACTCGCTGCTGTCGTGGTGCATGTCTTCGAAGAAGTCTGGACTGGATTTCTTACCTGGTATCGTGGTCTGTTCCCCAAATTTGAGCATGCGGTCAATATCCCCTGGTTCACCTTCATCAACACGATGCTGGTGACCTATGGGTTGATCGTGGTCAACTGGGAAACAGGACCCACTGTGGTTCGCCTTAGTTTTATCGCCGTCCTGATCTTGAATGCTTTCATTCACCTGATCATTGGACTGGTCAGGCGCAGGTACAACCCCGGAATGGCCTCAGCGATTCTGCTCTACCTCCCAATAGGTGTTCTCACCATTCGCGGAATGGTGGGGACGGGTGTGACCTGGACCGACATACTGCTCGCCTTTGTTGTCGCAGCAGGTATACACGGCTTGCTACCCGTAACCCTGCTCGTTTCGAAGTGGATCGTCTCACGAACATCTGCCCACAAGGAGATTGGTTAACCGATGGACCGCAGGAGCGACTACCTCTATGACCTGCCTGAGGAGCTGATTGCGCAGAGTCCGGCTGAGAAACGGGATGCCAGCCGTCTCCTGGTCCTCGACCGATCAGCCGAGGGAGTCGAGCACCATGAATTCCGTGACCTGCCTGGCTATCTCCGTAAAGGCGACGTGCTTGTCCTCAATGACACGCGAGTGATTCCGGCACGTCTGAACGGCCATCGTCCAACAGGCGGCCAAGTCGAATTTCTGCTGCTCGACCCGATCAGCGATGCCGAATGGGTGGTTTTGGCAAAACCGGCGAAACGGCTGACTGTCGGATCAGAGGTGTTGTTCGAAGGGGGACGCAAAGCGGTCATCCTCGAGGAGGGTGACGAGGGCAGACGTCGCGTCCGTATCGAACCTCCCGAAGGATTCCGTGACTGGCTGGAGGGCCACGGTAGCGTGCCTTTGCCGCCCTACATCCATCGTGACGCGGACAAGGAAGACCGGGACCGTTACCAGACCGTCTACGCGCGTCATGACGGAGCCGTCGCTGCTCCCACCGCTGGTTTGCACTTCACCGACGGCATGCTCGACTCGCTGGAGCAGATAGGGGTCCACGTCGTCCGGATCACCCTGCATGTGGGTATCGGGACGTTCCGTCCAGTGACGGTCGACGATGTCTCCCAGCACAAGATGGATTTCGAACGGTATACAGTGAGTGAGGAAGCCGCATCGCGAATCAACGCGGCAAAGGCAAGTGGTGGACGATGCATTGCGGTTGGCACCACTTCCGTGCGGACCCTCGAATCGGTCACCGATGAAGAGGGGCACGTCCAGGCAGGCAGCGGGGCAACGAACCTCTTCATCCGTCCACCCTACCAGTTCAAAATAGTGGATGCTCTGCTGACCAACTTCCACCTGCCCGGCTCAACCCTGCTGATGCTGGTCAGCGCCCTGGCCGGACGTGACCGTATCCTCTCCTCCTACGCCGAAGCGGTACGGGAACAATACCGATTCTTCAGCTACGGCGATGCAATGTTGATTGTGTAACTCACATACATTAATCTTTCAATATATTGTAGATTAAAGGATGATAACTAGATATAGATCTATTAATAGAATTTGCACAACTAATAAATGAGCTTTTCACGCCCTCCGCTACTATATCAACTGCCACCCGCTGCGCTAAATTATCATTCATTGAATTGCTACATAAACGCATTAGTTTTTTCATTACATACCATCTATTATGCCCATCCCCCATAATAGACATCGCTATTAAAGATGATGATTGAACATTAACGTTTGTTAAATCACATATTAACTCCAGTATAGAAGCTATTGTATCACATGTACCAAACCCAAACGATGTATTTCTAACCCATTCACAGTAAAACAGTGCAAAAAACTCAAATTCAAACTTATCAAGCTCTGACATAGCTTGAATACTATCTCTATCAACAGAAGTCAGCAAATTATATATATCTTCATCATCCGCAAGCTTTTCCAACTCCCGATTGAATTCTTCGAACTCTTCTATCGTCGTAAACCTCATGTCGCCGAAGTTCTCAACAAATGTCTTGACCTGACCGTCGTGGTCAATTTTGGCCACTACTGGTATTATCACCTTATTCAGGGATTCTCTTACCAAGGAAATGTTTTTAAAGCGCCTTTCGGCATCAACATCCGTACATTTTTCTATTATCGTAGATAGAGCGCCGCTGCATGTAAGCCTCTGAAATGGAGCTCTTTGACCAAGACCTTCAGCTATATCATGTAAGATGCATCCAAACGAATAGATGTCAGCCCTATTTGTGACATTACGAAAGCTAACCATTTGTTCTGGAGCCATATATAACGCAGTCCCCCACCCACTATTGTAAGAGGTAAATTGCGTGCTTTCACTACTGGGAACTAATACAAGGCCGAAATCTGCAAGCTTCCAGCGGCCATTATGTAATAATATGTTTTTTGGTTTAAGATCACGGTGAACATATTCTAGTTTATGTAATTCTTCTAAGCTGTTGATAATATCAAACAAAGCATCATAATCAATAATATCTAATTTACTATCTTCTACAATTTTTTCTTCATAATTCTTCTCAGCCCAGGGCATATCATACCAAGGATTGTCCCCATCTAGATCATAATCTGAAATTTCAATAAAAAAATCAGATGGTAGTTGGGATTGCACGCCCACTTCTCTCACAAACCTCAATCTAAGCTTATCTAAGTTAACATCCGGGTTTTGTCTAATATGATCCTGCGGATCAAATGTTTTACGTGCATAATCAACTCCATCAATTCTGATTTTTTCGACTCTACCGAAGCCTCCTCTATAGCTATCCTTGTCCATATACCCCTCCGCCAAAACGATAACTGCTGTTTGCTAGCATCACAACCTAGTATAAAATAATATATACTAGAGAAATTGATGAATCCACTTATTGTCGCTAGATTTCTTCCACTGAAAGAGCCAATAAGCACCTCAAAGTCAAACCGACTAGAAGGATATAAGTGCATTCAGTTTTAGCACAAGTTTTCCTTAACTGCCCTCTGATTGAGAGTTCTTGAATCGCCACTCCTTCGTCAGCTCGATGAAGAGCGGGGCGGTGTCGGCGGTCCAGACAAATTCCCCCTCGGGCATGAGGCTGTCCAGGGCAGCTTGACGATCATTCTCGTTCGCCCAACTGATGATGCTGGAGAAGGTCTCCCCCATCTGCTTGCCAATCGCGGGGTCGCGTGTGATGCGAAAGTCTGTAATTTTGCCCTGCTTCGCGACGGCACGGACCTGCTTGTACTCCAGCGATCCGATCCCCGCTGCGTTCAGCCAGTCGGTTTTCTCCACCATGTCGAACCAGACTGTATCCCCACTCATCTGGTAGTTTGAACCATCCAATTCGCTGTTCATCGCGGCATCCCACTGCTCCATCTGACGCAGTGCATCGATACCATCCATTGTCCACTCCCCCACGATTTCATAGTGGATGGAGTCAGCGACATGGGTGAGTGCCAGCTCGGGATCGTGGGCGTTGTGCGCACGCAGGTAGGCGATGACCGTTTCACCGGGGTTCGTGATCGAACATCCTGAGGCAATAGCGGCGAGAGTAACAAATGCGATTAAGCGTTTCATGGGGGCTCCCTGTTCGGTTTCGTCCACTGAAGATACGCGTATCGGGGTGGGGGATGTTCCATTTCCTGCCACCTCCCGTAAAGGATTTCTGTCATTCCCAGCGCGATAGCCTGCAACAGCAGGCTTGCAGCCGAAGGCTGCCTCCAGCGTGTCGGGAATCCCCATTGGGTGACCGTACGCTGACTCTTGTCCTCGACCAAAGGGGATCCCCGACGGCCCCAACACCAAAACCGTTGCCCGCTAACGCGAGCATGGGACCTGGGGATGACAGAGGGTTTTGTGCAAACAAAGAAACCCCGGCATCAAGCTGCCGGGGCCATTGAAAGACGAGGCACAACTAACCAAAAATCAGGCTTCCGCCAACGACACAACTTCACGTCCCCGCGCGAAGGCGGCGAGGTTCTTGTCGATGGTTTTCGGTGGTACCATCTTGCGGATCATGTCGGTCCAGATAGTTTCGTCAATGTCGAGCCCAGCCGACAATCCGCCGAGTAGGATCGTGTTTGCGAGACGCATATTGCCAAGCTCACGAGCGATCGTGTCGGTATCGATCGGAATAATCGTCCCCTTACAAAACTCTTTTGCTTGTTCGAGGGGATTTTCCGGGTACTCGATCTGACCTTTTCGTGTCGGACCTTTCGGCGGAGCAAGCTTGGTCAGCGAGGACATCAGCTTGCCACCCTCACGGACCTCATGCGCAAAACGCAGCGCTTCGGCCGCTTCGAAGGCCATCATCACATCGACCGTGCCCTTCGCGATCAACGGGCTCAAGACTTCCGGCCCGAAACGGATGTCGCTGGTGACCACCCCACCGCGCTGGCTCATGCCGTGGATTTCCGACTTCTTTACATCGTAGCCCGCTTCGACCACCACTGCACAGAGGATGTTCGAGGCGAGGACGACACCTTGCCCGCCGACACCGACAATCAGGACGTTTGTGGTTTTCTCGTTCATGCGTTCACCTCCTCCCGCTTGCCTTGCGGGATGATGGCATCCACCGGACAGACCTGGACACATAATTCGCAACCGGTACAGGCAGCAGGATCAATTTCTGCAATCGCCAAT
Source organism: bacterium (assembly GCA_020444265.1). GTDB lineage: Bacteria > Electryoneota > Electryoneia > Electryoneales > Electryoneaceae > JAHLLH01. The sequence goes on along the minus strand of JAHLLH010000010.1, from coordinate 35,929 downwards.
CCCTTTCCGGTCCGTTTCCCGGAGTCAGCGATAGCGGGGCATCCAATGCGGAAACAGGCGCCGCAGCCATTGCAGACATCCTCAAGAACCACAAACGGATTCGTCTTTTTCTTCTTCGGGAAGAGTGCGCAGGGACGGCGTGCGATCACGACCGACGTTCCCTCGTACTCAATGGCTTCACGTAATTGCGCGAGGGTCGTATCGAAATCGTAGGTATCCGAAACGGTCAGCTTCTTGACACCCAGTGCGGTGACAATTTCCTCGAGCTTGACAGCAGGAACCGTATTCCCCATCAGGTCGGTGCCAGTCCCCGGGTTTTCCTGGCCGCCAGTCATCGCGGTGATGCTGTTGTCAACTATGACCACGGTCATGTTGACCCCGCTGGTCACCGCATCGAGCAGGCCTGTGATGCCGCTGTGGTAGAATGTGCCATCACCGATGACCGCCACCTGGGGCCGTTTGTGATCACTCTCGGTCAACGAGGTACCGATTGTGTTGCCAATTGACGCGCCCATGCAGAAGCAAGTGTGAAGAGTCTCGAGCGGCGGAAGGGCGGCGAGGGTGTAGCAGCCAATGTCGCCATAGACATCCGCATTCACCTTCTTCAGCGCCATGTAAATGCCGCGGTGCGGACATCCTGCGCAGAGGACTGGCGGACGTGGGATCACCGGCGCACCTTCACGAGCTTCCGGGACTTCGTCCAGCAGGCCAGCTTTAGCCAGGGATGCAGCTACACGGTCGAGGTTCAATTCGCCTTCACGAGGGACAAACTTCTTACCTTCAACGGGCAGACCGAGAATCTTCGCCTCTTCCTCGAGGAAGGGCTCGAGCTCTTCAACGATCAGGACACGGTCGCAGTAGTCACAGATTTCTTTCGCCTTCTTGTCCGGGAAGGGCCAGGGCATGCCGATCTTGAGATAGCTGGCATCCGGCAGCAATTCGCGTACGTAATTGTAGGCGATCCCGCTGGTGATAATCCCGATCTTCTTCGACTTCAGTTCGAGACGGTTACCATCCCACTCGTTCGACCAATCCTGCAAATCCAACGAACGCTGTTCGGCAAAGGCGTGACGCGGCCGTGCAAAATTGGGCATCATCACAAAACGACTGGTGTCACGGACGAAGTGCTCGCCCTGTACCGGTTCTTCCCATTCGCCGAGGGTAACCATCGTCTGCGCGTGCGCGATACGTGTTGTTTCACGCAGCATCACCGGGGTATTGAACTGCTCGGACAGCTCGAACGCGATCTTGGTGAAATCGTGCGCGTCCTGACTGTTGGACGGGTCAAAGACCGGCATCTTGGCGAACTTGGCGATGCAGCGGTTGTCCTGTTCGTTCTGGCTGGAGTGCATTTCTGGATCGTCCGCACTGACCAGCACAAAGCCACCCCGTACCCCGGAATAGGTAAAGGTCATCAACGGGTCCATCGCCACGTTGACACCCACATGCTTCATCGTCACCAGGGTGCGGGTGCCTGTCAGGCTGGACCCGATCCCCACTTCCACTGCCACTTTCTCGTTCGGCGACCATTTTGCAAAGACGCCGGGGAACTGGGCAAACGCCGGCAGAATTTCCGATGAGGGAGTGCCGGGGTAGGCGACTGCGAAATAACAGCCAGCCTCACGTGCGCCGTGCGCAATCGCGTCGTTGCCGTAGAGCAGCAGACGGTTTTCCTGCTTCTCACTCATGCCTTTTCTCCATAGGATTTCGCGGTCTCTTCCCCGCGGATCACACGCATCGCTCCTTCCGCCATCGCCAGCATCTCCTCTTCCCCCGGGTGGAGATGAATTGGCCCGAGAAAATCAATACGGGCGGTCAGAGAGGTTAACAATCGTTCCGAATGGATCAAGCCGCCGGTAATGACGATGCCGTCCAACTTGCCGGACAACGCAGCGGCCATCGCACCGATCTCTTTCGCGATCTGGTAGACCATCGCATCGAAGATCAGCTTTGCCTGGGCATCGCCACCCTCGATCTTCGCTTCCACATCGCGCAGGTCGGAGGTACCAAAGTAGCCGACAAAACCACTTTCACGGCTGAAAATGCGTTTTGCTTCGTCGTAGCCCTTGTCACGCAAGAGGTCGATCACCCCTTGCAGGGGTAGCGCACCGGCACGTTCCGGGCTGAAAGGTCCCATACCCAGCAAGCCATCATTCACATCGGCGATTTTACCGCCATCGAGGGCCGCGATGGAGATACCCCCGCCGAGATGCGCCACAACAAAGCGTGTATCCTCGAATGGCTTCCCGATATTTATCGCGGTACGACGCGCCGTTGCCTTGATGTTCAGGGCGTGTGCGCGGCACTTACGAGCGATGCCGGGTACCCCACTGATGCGCGGCAATTCATCGAAATCATCGGTGCTTACCGGATCTACCACAACCGCGGGCACTCCGGCAGCTTCAGCGAATTTGGCAGCCAGCATTGATCCCAGGTTGCTCGCATGCTCGCCGTAGGTCGCCTTCCCGGCATCCTCCAGCATCGCCGCATCAACATGATAGGTGCCGCCTTCGCAGGGGCGTAGCAGGCCGCCACGTCCCACAACCGCCACCCAGCCGTCACGGAACTCCCCGGGAATGGCTTGGTCGATCAACTTATACCGGTAATCGAGCTGTCCAGCAACACTCCCAAATCCGTGAAGAGTCGCTGCGTCGTGACGGATGTTGTCCCCGTGAACCTGCTTGCCACCCTCGAAAACTGCGATTTTGGTCGAGGTGGTCCCGGGATTGATAACGAGCACTCCCTGTTCCACTTCTCCTCCTGCTTCCCTTCTTTCCCCCAGTGGATCAGTTTCCCAGATTTGATCCACTGTTCAAAGATAGGCCCCTCCCCCGAAGTGCCAAAAACAGCGCGAGAGATGTTAGACACTGCTAACCTTAACCGTGTCAACTGTTTGTACGAACGAAAAAGCCGCCCGAAAGCGGCTTTCCGCAACTCTTTCACACGAGGCACGGGTCAATCGTCCTTCACAAACAGGTGCTCCACCCTGTATCTGCAACCGGGGTGAGGGCTACTCGTGCAGGCGAATGAGGAGTTTATTTCCCTCTTTCGTCACAGCAGCATTCCGCACAACCAGTTGACCACCATCGAAGGTGTAACGAGTGATTCCCTGCATTTGTTCGACGGCAGGTTCCTCGTTTAATCCAGTGATCAATATCTGCTGAACACCTGAGAATAGTGGGACTCCATTCTCCGTTTTGGTCAGCACCTGCTGATTCATAACCTGCAGTTCCGCTTGCTCATTCCCCAGGGCGAGATACCGCTTGTTCAGCACACGCCCTTCCCCGAGACGACTGACATTCATCGGGTCAAACCCACGGATAAAAAGCGGCGCCGAAGGGTCGGTCTCCAGTTCAATCGCCCAACCGGATCGATTGGCGAATGAATCAAATTCTGCTTGTCGGTCCAAAACATACTGCGCCGCTTCCTCTTCTGCCTGCGCCTGTACGCGGTCTCGTTTCGCATCGTCTATGGTCATCGGTTCTGCATGCTGCAAGAGATCACTTGATCCGAGCAGCACAGAAAGCGGTGTCCATTCAACCTCGAGAAATTCGTCCGGAACCGCAATCTTATCTTTCCAGTCGGGGAGGAAATCATCCAGCAGCAAAGCGAATGCTATCCCGGAGTGGTAGCTTCGTTGACGGATTCCTGCGAGCTCGTACCCATCCGGATTCACCCGATCATCGGGCTTGATCGGTTGATCTGCAAAGCTCCTTGCCTTGGATTCGACATAATAAGCCGTCCCCTCAACCAGTTCGACAGCACATTCGTAGCGTTGTGCTGGTATCGGCAACAGATCATATCTCGCGTTGCGCAGCTCAAGTACGGTTGCAGCCCATCGTGTTCGATCGTCGTCGTCAGCTTTCAGGGCTTGTGACAGTGCCCAGGTTTCGAGGCGACGATTCGCAAGAACCTCTGCTGATTCCTGCGGATAGAGGAAAAGGTCTGCTTCGTTGGTCGACCAACTGGTGTGCTGCTGTTGGTAGACATGGAAGCCCTCATGCAGTGCGATGGAAGCCCATTCGGCATCGGAGTGTTTCTGATTCCCTTCGATCAGCAAGGTGGAAACCATCACTGAATCGATCAGACCGCTCGAATTGGCGACGATGGTGGGATGTTTACCGGCCATCCAGTAGCAGTTCGCTTCACTACTGGGTTGAAAACCCTCAGGGGTCCCAGGGTAGTTATACAGCCAGGTGGTAGCATCAAGAAAAATGGCCAGTGGAATTGTGCTCGGATCGTACCCGGGCCACAACTCCTCCTGCGCGAGGTCATCCCGAAGTTGAGCGATGTTCGAGGGGTCTGTTGCCCCGTTTCCTGTGTCGCAACCGGCTAACAGAACGATGATCAGCAATGCGGTTAAACCGTAACCTGAAATTCTCATCGTGGAACAACCTCCAGTTAAATCATGATGGAGTCACAATCAGTCGTGGTAATCCGCGCTATCCGGTCCGGCTGAGTCTAGTTCGAGGGGGAGGGTTGCTGTGAAGCTCACTTCGTAGGGCTTCAGGCCGAAACCTGTTTTCACTGGCTGCATCAGTGGTTCTGGCTTGTAACGGGGATCGTCGAAACGAATGGTCACCACCTGATTCCCAGAAGGGACACGGAGGACTTCATTGGTCGGACCAACTGCAACACTGTCCAGCAGGACAGTCCCCTCTGCCCCATTGACCGTGACCAGTAATTTGGGTCCGGCGAGCTGGGTACCGATCCAGATGAAGAAAGCGAGCGCAGCGAACATCAGGCTTAGCAGGAGACTTTGACGCCTGCGTCCTTCATTGACTTTCTCCGGTCCGCAGGCCCGATCCTGCATTTTTTTCTGCCTCGCCTTTTCCCGTTCAACATGGAAACGGGCTGCTTCGGCACGTGCACGCTGGTAGACATAGGGATCGCGGTCAGTGATACGGATTTTTCTGCGCGGAGGGTCGTCCATCCAGGCTCCTCAGTGATTGCGATGGCAATCTATTGCTTTTTCGGTGACCGTGCCAAGTGATGACCGATGGCAAGCTGATGTCACCCCGAACTTGATCCGGGTGCTTCCCTTCGTGTACGCCCCCTGTCATCCCGGGCCCCGACCCGGGATCCAGCATGCGGTGGTCCGGCGAGGAACGCCCGTTTGATCCGAGTTCACCCAGCTCGGCAAAGCCCCACCTCGCAACCTCGGATCCATCTCTCTTGGACTATTTATCCATTCGAGGCTGGGCCCCGGATCAAGTCCGGGGTGACAGACTGGGAGGCTGTTGGAGTAGAATGATACCCGGGTCTGAAGACCCGGACCAACCGTCGGCTACCCCGTCACCCAAGCCACTACCAGGTCCCAAATAAACGTCATTTACATCTGTCATCCCCAGGCCCCATGCTCGCGTCAGCGTGCAGGGTGTTTCGTATTGGAGCCGTCGGGAATCCCCTTTGATCGAAGACAACTGGTATTGTTCTTCGTCTTGAGGAGAAATCCCGCTGTGATCGATATCTCACCCTTCTCACCTTGACTGCGTGGATTCCCGACGCGCTGGTAGCAGCCAGCCTGCTAAAGCAGGCTATCGCGCTGGGAATGACAGAAATTATGGCCTGTGTCCAATAAGTCACAAAAACTGGCAACCCATTTGCATACTCTACCGGTACAACAGGGTGGCAATCGTCCGAAACGCCTGTCACCACGTGATCTTTGTCAAAATCATCATCCGTTTCCATGTGGCAACCACCCCACACTGTGGGGAGGGATTGGAACAGGAGCCCATGCTGCCTCGGAACCTGAGACGAACACCCTTCCCCTTGTCCAAACCGGGAAAGACATGTACGTTTCCCATCGAGCGGAGGGTGCAGACCCGATGGTTCGACTCGCCCAGCGAGCGATCAAGGGGAACGTACCCGGATGATGTTGAGTGATTTGTGTAGACAACAACAAACCGATGTACTGGAGGGAGAACCACTATGAGGGGTATCCGAACTCTCGCCCTTGTCCTCGCCGGGCTACTGCTGACTGGAGGGGCCATCAAGGCTTCGGCGCAGAGCATTGAGGTGCTGGATGAGAAAACAGTCCGCGTTGAATCTCGTGGCATGGTCGAAGGCATTAAGAAGAAAAAGGAACGGGAAGCCCTCGCCTTCAAGAAGGCGAAGGAGAATGCCATCCTGATCGTGATCAATGACATGCTGCGTTCCCCGGATGAAAAAGAAGCGTTCGAGAAGGTCAAGGACCAGATCATGTCCGATACCGACCTGTTCGTCCAGCATGCGACCTATCTCGAGAAGAGTAACTACGACAAGCCGATCTACCAGACAACGGTCCGTTTGCACGTCACCATCATCCGCGATGTACTCCAGCAGAAGCTGGTCGCCCTAAAGGTGATCTCTTCCGCAGCAGATGTCCGAAAAGAGCTGGATCGCTTTACCATCATGCCCTATCTCGATCTTGCCAATTCCTCGCCGGATGCAGCCAAGTACAAAGAGCTTTTCTACACCCGTGTCCGTGTCTTCTTCCAGGACCAGGGTATTCCAACCATCGGCCAGGATGAGATCGCCGCGATCGAATCGGACGAGCAGGTTGTTGCGATGTCGAAGAGCTCCTCCGGCGAAGAGGGCCAGGAAGACCTCGTGCTCCAGATGGCGCGCAACACTCCGGCAGATGTCTTTATCAAGATTTCCGCCCAGATTGAATCTGGATCCTATGGCGGCGCGACCACCAAGAAGGTGATCCTGACCGTGGGTGCCTACAACGCCATGACCGGTGAATTCATCGGGTCAGGTCAGGGCTTCAGCGAGCCGATGGCCCTCTCGAGCGATGGCGCTTCGGTGGGTGCGGGCATTGACCAGGCGATGAACAACGCGATGACCAGGGTGATGGACAGCGTCACCAGCTTCTGGCGCGACTACACCAAAAATGGCCGTCCCGTCAAACTCATCTTCACCGATTTCTCCTTCGGCGATATGCGCTGGGTACGTGATGCGCTCAAAGACCTCGCGAAGGACCAGAAACGTCTGAAAGCCGCTGGAAACGTGGATGAGTATATGGTCTGGTACGATGGCAGTGCTGAAGACCTGATGTATTCCATCTACGATGTCTTCGCTGCCAACGACGTGAAATTGTCTGGTGACCCGGAGATGGTCTCCAACACGATACGATTCTACCGCGCGCAGTAAAGCGCCAACGATTCTGGAGGGTTTATGCACCCCCGCTCATTTTTGACCCATCTAGCCGCTGGCGTGGTGACCCTGCTGTTTGTCGCCAGTGTGGCGATGGCGGCGACGGAGATCGTGGTCGATGGTGTCGGCCCGGACCGTGAAGCCGCCCTCAAAGACGCGCAACGGAATGCCGTCTCAACCGTCGTCGGCCAGGTGGTCGACAGCAGGACCCTGGTTGCCAACTACAACCTTGTCAGCGACCGTATCTTGACCAGTTCTCAAGGCTACCTCAAGACCTACCAGGTCATCGAGGAAGGGGCCAACACCGCCGGTTATCGTGTCCGGATCCGTGCAGTCGTTGAACAGGCCAGCATTCGTGACGATGTCAATGCGATCAAGGTGCTGAGTGCGAAACGTGGCAACCCACGGTTTATCGTGATGCCCGACCCGAGCCCTGCCGCCGATGCCTTCCGTCCCGGTGATCCGATTATCGGGCAGGCGTCCAACGGTGTCCAGAGCTTTCTTGTTCAGCGTCAGCTCGAGGTACTGAGCGCCCCGGCCTACAACATGACCACCGGGCTGACCAGCCCTGCGGCGATGCGTGACCTCTCCATGTGGGGCGCAGGCATCGGCGCGGAATATGTGGTCTACTATTCGGTCATGGGCTTCAAAGAGGCTGGTGGACGGACCTTCAAGAAGGCGACCGCCGTTGTCAACCTGACCGTCGTGCACACCGGCACCTATCGTGTCGTGGCGCAAGCGGAAGGGCGTGGCCTCGGGACCGACCAGAACGAGTCCCTCGCCTACCGCGCCGCAGGCAAGGTTGCTGGCGAGAACGCCATGGCGAAGGCTCTTGATCAGGTCCTCGCCGACTGGTCGAATACTGGCACCACCGGCGGTAATGTCCTCAGCCTGATTATCGAAAACGTCAAGGGCATGGATCTACAGGCCTTCGAGGAAGCCCTGAAACGAAGCGGCAGTGTCAACATGGTCGAGCGTCGCTCGTTCCGTGACGGCACCGCGACCCTTCAGGTCACTCTCGACGGTAACGCCTTCGATCTTGGTGATGCTGTCGGCCAGGTGATGGTGGAGAAGGGTTGGAGCTGGGCCCTTTCGGCGGCCGATGGATCATCGGTCACCTATCGAGTCCCGGAAGAAGTCAGCCTGCTGGATGAATGATCTGGATCCTGCGCCCCAGTCGAAACGGCTGGGGCGCGGTTTTTCTACTACGAACGCACACACCTGAAGCGCTTCCAGAACGATTCACATCGGGTGCCAGGAGTCTCTACTCTTGTGAATAATTTTGATAAGCTGTAACATGGACAAGCATCAATCCAATGAGGTCAACCATGAAAAAAATGATATTCGCCCTGTTCTTTATTCTTCCCCTCGCCTCCTTCGCAGGTATTCCACACCTCCCTGAAGGTTCGGATGCTCAGAAACGGTACGCGGCGAACCATCTTCGCGTCAATCAAACCTACCCGACGGCACGATTGACGTCTCGAAAAAGTCATCACTGGACCGTGTTCCAGGGCGATCGAAAACTGACCGAGAACGAGTTTTTCACATTGGCCGGCCGGCCAGACCTTGTCGTGGATGGGAGACGGAATGTGGATCGTCAGGAACGCATAATTGGTGCGTCACCGGCGATGGTTGGTTTTGGAGTGGGGGCAGTTCTTACCGGGATAATCTTCCGCAATAATGACGATGCTGCCTCGAAAGAAACGGGAACGTATGTCTCGGTTACTGGGGCTGTAATGGCGGTTTCCGGCATCTGGGGGATTCTCAACTCAGACGTTCTGCCAGGAAACAGCTTCGAGGTTGCCGTGCTCGCAGCCAATGAGTTCAATGACCGTCTGATGATGTCGCTTCTGCTCGAATCGCAACAGCAACCACCAACTCTCGCCTCACCGGCGGGACCACCTGACGAGCAAGCTCCTGAAAAGGACGATCTTGACTAGCTTGAAAACAACTGCGGCAGGTCCTTTGACCTGCCGCAGTTGTATTTCCTATTTAAGCAATACCCTTACTTCAACAGGGTCACTCTCCGGTTCACCATGCCGGTAGGTGTTTCCAGCCGCAGGAAATAGATTCCACTGGTCAGGTCTGACCCATCTAGTTCCATCGAGTGCTGCCCGGCGGCGAGATGGCCTTCATGCAAGCGTGCCACTTCCCGTCCCAACAGATCAAACAGTGAGACGGTCGCATCCCCTGGTTTGGCAAGGGTGATCTGGACAGTGGTCATCGCATTGAAGGGGTTGGGCCAGCTTGTCAGCAGGTCATGCGAAGAGGGCAGGCTGGTAGTGGGTTGGCCCTCGACTGAAAGAATAAAATCCTGCCACAAAAGACCAGCTCCATTCGCAACCCATAGTCGTTCACGAATCGGATCGTAGGCCATCGAGACCGGACCTTCTCCCTGCCCAAGCTGCACACTACCCAAGTCGATTATCTCCCATGTTTCCCAGGGTTCGGGAAGCATGAAAATATTTGGATCCTGATGGTTGACACCGAAGATGGCTGTCGCGCCATCGTCACGCTGAATCGGAACCAGGCACCAAGTGTATAAAGGGCCGTTTCCTCCGGGTTGATAGGTGGTCGCCTCACCATCTTCACGGAATTCAAAGAGGGTTTCTCCATCGCTCCACAAGACCCCACCCTCAAAAGAGGCTGTCCTACCGAAGGGGTAGTACTGTTCAGCGGGTCCAAGATCGGGATCCAGCCAGGTCAAGCCTGCGTCGAGGCTGAATATCATGTTGTTGAGGCCGCTTTCAGAAATGGTGGCGACGATCATATCACCGTACATCTCCCAAGCATCCGTACTGGACGGTAGACGGGTCTCTTCCGTCCAGGTTCGGCCCGTATCACTGGACACATACGTCACCGATTCATGGTAGGAATAGCTCAGCAATTCAAGAGCTGTTTCTGTTTCACGCACCCTGGTCTTGTGCGACCCGACATCGCGATACACCCATGTCTCTCCAAGGTCCTCGCTCAAACCGATGATAAGTTCCTGATCGATCACCTGCCGTGGGTTGTGCCGATAAAATTCAACCAGGATCAGGTCATCGGTGAAGTAGATCACATCCATCGCACGATAGATCGATTCGCCAACCAGGGTAGGATGGATCAATTCGAAATCCGTACCATTTTCCTCGGCGAAATACAACCGGTAGTTCCAGGTGTCGAGCAGTGTTCCCGCATCACTGAAGGCTATTCCGCGAGGAACATTGAAACCACCGCCAACAACCGGAGCATCGATCCATTCAACATGATCCCATGGTGCAGGAATGTGAAATGCTCCCTGCACATAGTTATTCCCGAAGAGGGACCCGCTAGAGGGATTGAAACTGAATTCCCCGGCATACCCGTTCGCATCAGGGATACCCAGATCGGCCTCCACCCAGGTTTGACCGCCATCCAAGGACTTCATGACGGGTGAAAAAGCTTGCCCAAAGGCAAGCATGGTGAAGCTTTCAAAATTCGCTGCAAAGAGAGTTCGATAAACGCTCAAATCAAGTCCACCAAAATCGGAAGATGCCCATGATGTGCCATGTTCGCCTCCGATTGCAGCGGTATAATTCTCCGATTGATCCAGCCCAGTCACAAGGACAGTCCCATCCGGTTGTACAAGGATTTGCATGATTCGATCAAACGAGATAGCGTCACCAAAGGGAACGATGCTCCAGCTTTGGCCTCCATCGGTTGACCGATAGATGCAGTCTTCCTCACCAGAACTGGCCCAGATTAGGGGGTGGACGTAGATCGTTTCAGGATCGGATAAATCAGCCACAAAATTTGGCTTGTATGTACTCATATCCGAGAAATCACAATAGGTCCAGTTCTCACCAGCATCCATGCTGACCCCAGTCCACGAACTGGTGGACATGTACCAGTTTGTCGGCACGAGGGGGTCAATAGAGAAATGAATACTCCCCGGCAGGTCGAACGATGGTGTGTTCCATTGCTCCAACGCATCGATCCAGGTCTGCCCACCATCGATGCTCATCCGAATGGAAGTCTGGTAGCTGTAGGGCCATTCCACCCGGCCACAGAGGATGATTGTATCTCCGCTGGCCCCATAGACCTCCACCCGGTCAAAGTTTGCATTGTCCGTGGTGATTCGGTCGTTGAAGGAAATCCAGGTTGCTCCTCCATCCTGTGACATCCGCAAGCCAGCTTTTTGCGAGGATGTAATCAACATCTCACCATCCGCAGTTCCATTGAAGTAGGCGAACTGTGGTTCGTCGATGGAGGTGTATGTCCACTCGGCGAACAGGGGAGATGTCAAGAGAAAGATGGATAGAAAAAGGAGAGTACAACGAGCGTAGAAACGTCGGCAATTCATACGGCCTCCCGGTCAAGGATCATCTGATCATAGGGTCATGCATACGTCACATAGCGATACATAGTACGGATTTCGCGCATCCAATTACAAGGGACAACGTTGTTTTCGCCTACGTTATCCTAAACGTACTCCACCAAAAAACGGCCACCCCAAGAGGGATGGCCGTTTAATCAGCAATGCGTCTGCGCGGGGACGCTAACTACTACCGATCAGGACTGCACCTGTGCAACGATGGCGTCAAACGCTTCGCTGTCGTGGAAGGCGATGTGGGCGAGGGCCTTGCGGTCCAGGTCGATCCCCTTCTCCTTCAGCAGGTGCATAAATCTAGAATAGCTGAGTCCGTGAGGACGGACCGCAGCGTTGATCCGCTGAATCCAAAGGGCGCGGAACTCGCGACGACGGACACGACGGTCCCGGTACGAGTACTGGCCTGCACGGTCGGTGACACGGATCGCAGCGCGAATCGTGGACTTGGTGCGGCCGCGCATTCCCTTGGCGCGATCAAGAATCTTTTTACGGCGTGCTTTGGACGCCGGATTGTTCGTAGCGCGAGGCATGGTCTTACTCCTGGATCATCCGGGCGACCCGGGGCATGTCGACTGCAGCTACCAACCCACCCTTCGCCAGCTTACGCTTGCGACCGCGGGCCTTCTTCGTCAGGATATGACGCTTGTAGCTGTGATTCAACCGGATCTTGCCGGTACCGGTGCGCGTGAAACGCTTCTTCGCGGCACGGTTGCTTTTCATCTTCGGCATCGTATCACCTGCTTTAAAATCGGGCGACGGATTCTCGGGAAACCCTGACCCGTGGATGTGCTATTTTTTCTGCAGGGTCATCACCATGTTCCGATGACCTTCCATCTGGATGATGCCCTCGAGCTTGGCAATGTCTTCCGTCTCAGCGACATAGCGTTCCATCACTTCACGGCCAAGCTCTTTGTGGGTAACCATACGTCCCTTGAACAGGAGGGTCACCTTGACCTTGTCCCCTGCTTCGATGAAACCACGAAGACGGCGTAACTTCACCTGGAAATCGTTTTCATCGATTTTCGGGCTGACCCGAATCTTCTTGATCTGGACGTTGTGGCCCTTCTTACGGCTGTCCCGTTCCTTCTTCTGAAGCTCGTAGCGGAACTTACCGTAATCCAGTACGCGGCAAACGGGCGGATCGGCATTCGGTGCGACCTCCACGAGGTCCAGCTCAGCCTCTTCCGCAATCGTAATCGCTTTGGCAGTCGGCACAATCCCGACCTGCTCACCATCCGGACCGATCAAGCGAACCTGGGGAACCTTGATCAGGTCATTAATGCGATGCGCCGGTTGGGCCGGCGCTTTACGATCAAAAGCACGTGGATGTGCGATGACACACTCTCCTGAAAAACCGCGTAATTAGTTAACTAACAACAACCTGTGGGCACTACTGGACTCGAACCAGTGACCTCCGCCATGTCAAGACGGCGCTCTAACCAAGCTGAGCTAAGCGCCCAAACTTTACCACAGATTGTGAATCCCCATCGTGCCGAGGGCCGGACTCGAACCGGCATGGGGTTGCCCCCGGGGGATTTTAAGTCCCCTGTGTCTACCGATTTCACCACCCCGGCGCTCGGAAGACATGGAAAGGGGTCGTGCCGGTTTCCCCAAAACTTCGGGGAGGCCAAACCTCCTCCCAAACCTGGAGGCGGCGGCCGGATTCGAACCGGCGAATAAAGGTTTTGCAGACCTTCGCCTTAGCCACTTGGCCACGCCGCCTTGTGGACATACAAGACCATTACCATCCGGCAATGTGCCTCGGCGAGGTGGAAAAACCCCGGACCAGGCGTCCTTGGGGACCCTCACCCGGGGCTGGAGCGAGAGACGGGACTCGAACCCGCGACAACCACGTTGGCAACGTGGAGCTCTACCAACTGAGCTACTCTCGCAAAATGATCGGCCAAAAATGTAGAAGGAAGCGGACCCAAAAGCAAGATTCCCTCGAGACCCTTTTCTCGCCTCGCGAGAGGTCTCGTTCCATCCCCATCCGGCCAGCTACCCGGACCACAGCATACCGTTTCTCCGGCACGCCCACGCTTGTCAAATACCAGAACGTATCGCTACGTGGTGGAGCCTAGCGGGATCGAACCGCTGACCTCCTGAATGCCATTCAGGCGCTCTCCCAGCTGAGCTAAGGCCCCAAACTGTCACGGGAAGTTTCTGGGACGCCCCTCCCCGCTTGAAAACGGGCCTCCCGGCCCGTGTCCGCCCCCACTTTCGAGGCGAGCGGAAATATAGGCGGGGAGGCCTGCTGTGTCAAGGTGAATCAGGGGCCCGAGGGCTCCCGGTTCAATCCTCAGCTTTTATCACCAGGATAGGAAGCGATGAGGTGCGGACCACATGCTCCGCTACCGAACCGATCACATGTTGCGCCAGGTTGGACCGTCCATTGGACGTCATCACAATCAGGTCCGCCCCGATCTCCTTGGCCGTGGTGACAATTTCTTTGCGTGGTTTTCCCTCGCGAAGCAGGATTTCACCGAACGATGCCGCATCGTTCTCGTCCAGCATCTCCTGCATCTTTTCACGGCTTGAGACAGCCTTGTTCTTCATCATCTCCTGGTAGTTCTCAACGCTGACACGGAGAGACTGCATCTCCTGCGCGTCCATGAACTCCTCGTGAACATTCAGCAGGGTAATGCGAGCATCGAGCGTACGCGCCAAATCGACCGCGGTCGCGAAGCCTTCATTGGCCACCGGCGACAGGTCAGTCGGATAAAGAATGTGAGTGTACATCGTTTAATCCTCCAGATAAGTCCTGTCGTACCGTTTACACGAAGAAGATAAAGGTGACCAGCAGGAAGACCGGCACCAGGAAGCCAATCGACCACAGCATGTAGCCGAAGAAGCTGGGCATCTTGATGTGGTTCTCTTCCGCAATCGAACGGACCATGAAGTTGGGCGCATTGCCGATGTAGGTCATCGCACCAAAGAAGACCGCACCCGCCGAGATCGCCATCAGGTCGAGCACAAACGCCGCTTCGTGCGCATAGTCGGTGATCCGACCCGTCAGGATGCCGTTGACCATCATGTCATCGAGGCCAAGTCGTCCCTGGGCCAGGTTGTAGAAGGTCAGGTAGGTCGGAGCATTGTCAAGGAAGGCCGACAGCGAACCGGTGACCCAGAAGTAGTGAACCGGCTCCTTGACAAACTCGACCACGCTTGCCAACGCACCGTGCATCCCTGCCTGCAACATCGCCAAGGCAGGAATGATGGTCATAAAGATGCCTGCAAAGAGGTAGGCCACTTCCTGGATCGGGAACCAGGTGAAGCCGTTGTCCGTACGGATTTTTTTCGTTGTCGTCTTCATCGAGAGGTACACCATCAACAGGATGAAGAGATCGCGTGCAATGTTCTCCCAGCGCATATGAACACCGAGGACATTGACATCGCCCAAGCGTACCGACCCGCTGAAGAGGACCGCGCCCATGACGCCGAGCAGGAAGATGATGTTGTGCAGACCTTCGAGCTTGAGCGGTTCATGGACCATCGCATCTTCGCCGGTCGCCTCGTGGACACCCTCACGCTTGTAGAGAATGCTGTCGAGAATGAAGAAGACCAGCAGCAGGATCACGGATGTGATCGCGAAGTGCGGCAGGATGTGGAAGGTCCAGAAGAAGGGCACACCGTGCAGGAAGCCGAGGAAGAGCGGCGGATCGCCCAACGGGGTCAATGAGCCGCCGATGTTGGCGACCAGGAAGATGAAGAAGATGACGACATGCATCTTCGACTTACGGTTCTTGTTCGCACGCAACAGCGGGCGAATCAGAACCATCGCCGCACCGGTGGTGCCCATCCACGACGCGAGGATCGTGCCGATGACCAGGAAAGTCAGGTTGACCTTCGGTGTACCGACCAGGGTCCCACGCAGCAGGATCCCACCTGAGGCGGTGAAGAGGCCCAACAGTAGAATGATAAACGGGATGTAGTCCGCTAAATAGATGTGCAAAATCGAGTGGAAGGCCTCCCCCTTGTAGACCAGCAGGAAGGGTATCGCAAAGACCAACGCCCAGAACGCGGAAATCTTCGGGAAGTGGTGATGCCAGAAGGCTGGTGCAAAGAGTGGAAAGAGTGCAATGGAAAGCAGGATCCCGACAAAAGGAACTGCGGTCCAGATTGGCAGATGGGCACCGAGCGAGTCCTCAGCATTCCCATGCCCTCCGCCATGTCCGCCAGCTTCCTCGCCATGCATGGCCGCTTCGCCGTGCATCTCTTCGCCATGTTCCCCATCCGCTGCAAGACCCTCTTCTTGCGAGGCTTCGCCGCTCATCTCATGAGCATCCGCCTGCCCCTCATCGCCATGCTGCGCTTGTGCTGTGGCGATAAACGGTCCCGCTGCAAACAGCATCGCCGCCATCACCATCACCAGCAACCCAACCCTGCGAACGGTCATTGAACCACTCCTCCAGGTAAACGCGAATGCCGCCACGGTTTTTCGTCAAACCAACAGGCGGTCATTCCAAACGTAATCAGCAACTGTTACGGCCCTGTTTCAAAAAGGGTCACCCCCCACACCGTTCAAACGAACATCGCAAAAGGTACGCCGAAGGATGGGTGGAGGCAAAGGGATGGCTCAGGGTGGGTAACTTTGGTGTGGTTTAATTAGTGACAGTTACGAATTAGCTTAATTCGTAACTGTCACTAATTAAAGTGATCGGAGGAGGCAAAGGGATGGCTCAGGGGTGGGCAAGATTGGTACGTATTTTTGGAACCGAGACTATCTGACATTCTCCCTGGCTCTCCGCTTCTCGACCTTCATCTCCATCAACCGCTCGATGACACGCTGGTCGTCGGGGAGTTCGGGGCGGATTTCGATCAATTCGGAACGGATACGGTTTCCGCGAAGCTGGGCGACGCCGAGGTAGCGGGCATTACCGCCGGACTGCACGACGGGCACCTTCCCCTTGGTGTAGGGCTCGAACAGTTTGGTCTGGGAATGGCCGCCGACGATCAGGTTGACGCCTGTCCAGCTGTCCGCATTCCTGCGGTCCCGGTCTATGCCGGAATGGGAGAGCACGATCACCTCCGCCCCATCCGGCACCTGTTTCAGCACCTGTTTCAGCGATTCCTCTTCGGGCAACACCTTGATGTAGTCCACTAGCTCCGGCTCGATGAAACGCAAGGCGCTCGAATCGAAGATGGCGGTGACAAAGTAGGTCTGGCGTTCGAATTCGAAGAGTTTGAAGGGTTCGCCCAACGGGGTGCCGTCAGCGAAAGTCAGGTTGGCACTGATCACAGGGAGTTTCTCCAGCATTCGGCGCACCATCTCCTCGCCCTGGATCAGTTCCTGATCGCCGAGGGTGAGGGCATCGTAGTTGGTGAGAGCATAGATGTCGAGGACTGCCTCGGCGGCGATGGGATCGACGGTTGCCGGCATGAAATCGCCGCTGTCCAGCAGCAGCACCTCACCCAGCGCACGTCTCCGCTCGATCTCGGGCAGCCGCTTCTCGAGCGCGCCGAGCGGATCGTTCGGGCAACGACAATTCTCGATGACCGCATTGGTGCACCCGGTGTAGAGGATCTCCGCCGGGAGGGCGGGCAGGGCGGTCAGGAGGAGTAGCGTCAGTGTGAGCAGCGTTTTCATGGGTACGTCTCGAAAGCTGAACTGTCCTGTCATTCCCAGTGCGAAAGGCTGTGGCAACAGCCTCGTGTCCACAGGACACCCTCGCGCGTCGGGAATCCCCATGCGACTGCGAGGTCTTGGGGGATCCCCGACGGTCGCGGGCGCTGCGCGCGTGCCCATCTGACGATGGACATGCGAGCTGGGGATGACAACTCGTTATCAATGTAGGCCGGATTCTTGAATCCGGCAACAAAAGAAGGGGCCCGAAGGCCCCTGACACATCTTTCAAGAGGAACGTCATGGCTTTGCCATAACCTCGCCGGATTCAAGAATCCGGCCTACACTTTACTCCATCACATCCATCGTGTCGGGTTTGACGGGTCTCCACATGCCCATGTGAGCCTCCATCGCCGCGCTTTCGGTCGACTTGTAGGAGGCGGCCTGGTCGTACTGATGTTGGCCGTCCGCCCTCGCAAAGCCCTGCTCGATGATCCAACCGCCAAGGTCGGTTCCATCTGCGAGTTCGACATAGGCGAAGAGGTCGGGTGTCGGCATGTCACCGTTGTAGTTGGACGGGAAATGGAGTTTCACCTTCTGGTCCATCGCTTTGCCGGTGATCGCGTCGAGGTAGGGAGAATCAATCTCCATCTCGGGTTCCGCAGCCTCATCCGTAGCCTCGGGGGTATGGCTGGCACCCGTTGCCGGGGTGATCCCTACCGGATCGGCAACAGGATCGACACCTACGAGGTGAACGATCCGCCCTTTGCTCAGCTCAATCGTATTGTCATCGAGGACCGCGACAACTTTGTCGTGGTCACTGAAGTATCCGTAGGTGCCCACCAGAACTGCGGCCAGCAGCAGGAGGAGCAGGGATAGTCCGTTAATCTTCATGGTCATCTCCTTCCGGCTTAGTGCCCGGCCGCTTCAGCGGCTTCCTGTTCTGCTTCATGGATGATCGGGTTCAAGGCTTTCAGCTGGGTCGCCAGGACCAGCGCGATAACCAGCAGGATTCCCGCGATCAGCAGGAAGAAGCCGCTGTGGCTCATGCTGTTCCAGAACCCGCCGATCAGGCCGGAGAGGTAGCCGCCGATGCCCGATGCGACAAACCAGCCGCCCATCATCATCCCGAGGCTCTTCTTCGGTGCCAGCTTGCTGACCAGCGAGAGACCCATTGGCGACAGCATCAGTTCGGAGGTCGTCAGCACCGCATAAGCCCCCATCAACCAGTAGACACTCACATGCCCGCCGTTACCACCTGCATAGCCGGAGATAGCCATGATGATGAAAGCGACGACCGCCAGCAGCATGCCGATGAACATCTTGGTTGCGGTGGTCGGTTCCTTGCCGCGACGCCTTAGCAGGCCCCAGAAGGCGACGAGGGGGACGGTCAGCACGAGAATGAACATCGGGTTGACCGATTGGAAGGTTTCTGCCGCAATCGCGGTGTTGGTCGCGTTCTGCGCCCAGAAGGTGAGGGTCAAGCCCTGCTGTTCGAAGGCCATCCAGAAGAAGATGACGATGAAGAAGATGATCATCAGCGCCTTGGTGCGCTGCTTGTCCTTCACAGGATCGGACTTCTCTTCCTTCACAGGAGTGGCTTCCTCGTGACGCAAACGTTTCGCCGCAGGACCTACATCGCCCGCTGCGACATGTTTCTGGAAGGTCCAGAAGACCGCCATCGAGAAGATCATCCCGATCGCCGCCGCGCCAAAGCCATAGTGCCAGCCATAATTGACACGCAGGTAGCCAGCGACAAAGGGCGAGAGGAAGGCACCGAGGTTGATGCCCATGTAGAAAATGTTGTAGCCATCATCCCGACGTTCCGGTACCTCACGGTAGAGGTTGCCGAGCATGGTCGAAATGTTCGGTTTGAACAAGCCGTTACCAATGATCAACGCCAGCAGACCGCCAAAGAAGAAAGGCAGGGGACGGAACGCCAAGAGGAGGTGGCCCAACAGGAAGAAGAGACCACCAACCGTCACCGATCGTTTGATCCCCAGCACCTTGTCGGCCAGGATGCCGCCAAACAGGGGTGTAAAATAGACGAGCCCGACATAGAGGCCGTAAATGGTGGCCGTCAGCTGGACCGTGAACCCCAGGCCGCCGTACTCCACGGGGGTCGCCATATAGAGGGCAAAGATCGCCCGCATCGTGTAAAAGCTGAATCGTTCCCACATCTCGGTCATGAAGAGAACCGGCAATCCTTTCGGATGCGGTCGTTTCACGGCCACTGCTTCCGCTTGTTGCGCCATGCGGTGCTCCTTCGTCTCTCACCGTTTCTCATCCGGCACCCTCTCGCCGGAGATTGAGAAATATACTCTCGAGGGGTATGCCGTCAAGGAAAAACCTGCGATGGGGCAAAGGAATTGGTGCCTTTGCGAGATGGGGGGGTGGCCCCGGCAGTCCCCTGCCGGGGTTTCATTCCCGTTCGATAGACGAATCGTGCTGAAATGCAAGCTTGGGTGGCGGGGCACCCAAGCCAATGGTCGACAAAAAAGGAGAAACAAGCAGAGTGCCCTCCCCTATTCCACAAAAACTCGGTGAGTGGTACCGTAGCAATGCCCGTGAGCTGCCGTGGCGCGAGACACGCGACCCTTACCGTATCTGGGTCAGCGAGATCATGCTCCAGCAGACACGAGTGGAAACGGTCATCCCTTACTATCACCAATTCCTCGAAGCCTTCCCCACAGTACGTGCCCTTGCGGACGCTCCTGAAGAAGAGCTTCTCAAGTTGTGGGAGGGACTGGGGTACTATCGCCGTGCTCGCAACTTGCAGAAGGGCGCGCAGGTAGTGGCGCACGAACGACATGGCCGTTTCCCAGAGAATGCCGACGAATGGGCGGAACTGTCGGGGATCGGGCGCTACACCGCAGCCGCGATTGCCAGCATCGCGCAGGATCAACAGGTGGCCGTACTCGATGGCAATGTGAAGCGAGTGCTGGCACGTCTTTTCGCGATCAGCCGTCCCATCGACGAGCGCACGACCGAGAAGGAATTGTGGGAGCTCGCCGAACAATTGGTACCCGCAAGCCACCCCGGCGACCATAACCAGGCGATGATGGAGCTTGGCGCGACCCTCTGCATCCCGAAACAGCCGAAATGCCCAGAGTGCCCGTTGTGGAAGGAGTGTGATGCCCTCGCCTCTGGACGCATCGGCAGCATCCCGGTCACTTCCCCGAAGAAGAAGGTCCCTCACAAACACGCGGTAGCGGCGCTGATCCGGCGCGATGATGGCGGCCTGATGATCTGGAAACGGCCCCCAGATGGATTGCTGGGCGGGATGTGGGAGCTGCCAGTGGTAGAGCTGTCCGGCGCCATCGAACCTCAAGTAGTACTTCAGGAAATGCTGAAGAATCAACTTCAGTTGTCAACCAAGGTGGGGCCGATCCTCGCCACCTCACGTCACGCCTATTCCCATTTCACCATTGCGGTTCGGGCTTTTGAAGTCCTCGCGAGCGAAGCGACGCAATCTCACGATATTTGGCAGCCACCCCTCAACACCCCCTTCGAGCACAATAGCCGCACCCTCGCCTGGGTACGGCCTGATGGTTCCTCCCCCCTCGCCCTTCACAAGGTGATGCTCAAGCTGGTCGATCAACTCGATGATTCACAGAGAAAAATGCCGCTCTAAGCTTTGATAACGTTCAGTTCCCAGGCTCCCAGGATAGAAGCTCCTGGCGGACGTTCCAGTCCTGGTAATCAAAACTGGTTTCCCATTCAGCAAGGATTAGTCCCACATTCGGCGCATAGTATTCATCACCGGTAATTGATGATCGCCACTGACCACTCCCTGAGGCTTGATGGTAGTGAACCACATACACGTTTTCAAAGGTACCGGCCTCAACTTCGACTGTGCTGTTGACACTGACTACACGTGCTGATTCGTAGTAAGAGCCTACTCGACTTGAGTCAAATAGGAGCTGTCCAGGCTCAACATTGGGGAAGCGAAAGAATTGCGGCATTGCTTTATACGTTGTATTCGGAGTATTGCATTTCAGGACATCATTTCCATTGTAGGTTCCCCAGAAAGAGATCACGGGTTCTTCCATTATACCTGATGTGTCCCCCCATGAAGCCTGAAACTCCTGGACCGGAAAGTGTGCATACCCCTGCTCCCCTGAGCTCGGCGCACCGCATTCATCACGTATAAACAGAGAATCCTGCCACCCCCCCGTTTGACGATACTCCCATTGTCGTCCTTCGGCGAATGGATAGAACTCCTGAATTGCTTCACCCGGTTCACCTGGCCCTGTGGGAATGGGGTAGTACCACGGCATGGACACCGGAGGTTTGTATTCAACGGTTGTCGTATGCGAATCCTGATCGGAGTTGAGGATGTCCACCTGCTTCACCAAACCAATTCCCGGGGCGTAATAGTTAAAAACCTGACGATGATAATCCTGAGTCGAATCGGAAACAAGTGTATCGATTACAACGCCATAGCAACCAGTGAACGTAGTATCAGGCAGGTGAACGGTTTCATCCCAACCAATGACTTGAACCAATTCTTTTCGTACACTTTCTCCTTCAACGACATGCTGACGGTAGCGAATCGTGTCACCCGCTTGGGCAGCACAAAAGCAGTAGAACGGCCAATGCATGATGTCGTGATAATACCCGTCAATTATGAAATAGTCATGAACGGAATAATCTTGGTGGGAATGCCAAATAGTTGCGATCAGTTGACCATGTCGGACATCCGCAAGTGAATTGGATTGCCGAACGATGAGTTGTTTCGAATAATCATCCGAATCCCTCTCCACAAGTTTGTGGACATAGTCAACAGTATCCTCTGCCCCGGAGCGGGTCCGTTGGTACACCCACCGCAGCAAATATTCATAGGGATCATAACTATCCAGCATCTGCCGGTAGTCGCAGCTCAAATCATCCGGACCCAGTCCTGTCGAATCCCAATGGCTGGCGTAGTAGTCCGCCCAATCCGGGTCGGGCAAGATCGGATCGCCCGGTTGACGGGAGGGGTTGGGGCTGCGAGTCTCTGTTGTGTCGCTCGGACCGATCGGAGTGTTGCCATTCCCCGGCGAGGAGGAACGGCAGGCAATCATAAGCACCGAGGTAAGGCAGATTGAAACTACCAGAATTAGCGAGCGTTTCATTGGTTGCTCAAACATGTGATCGGGGTTCCTTTAGCATATTGGTGACGCCCCACCAAAGCCAAACGCACAGGGCGTCTAAGTAATGATCAGAAAATTATCAATGCAATAAAATCCCTGCGATGGTCGCGGTCTGGAAGCTGGCGAGGGCGCCGGCGATCATGGCACGTCCGCCGAGGCGCGCGAGGTCTTTACGCCGCTCGGGCACCAGCGCTGCGATGCCGCCAATCTGGATCGCGATGCTGGAAAGATTTGCAAAGCCGCAGAGGGCATAGGTCGCGATGGTGAAGCTGCGCGGGCTGATCTGATCTTTCATGCCGACCAGATCGATATAGGCAACGAACTCGTTGATCGAAATTTTTGCGCCCATCAGGTAGCCGACGTTGAGCGCATCATGCCAGTTGACCCCCATCAGGAAGGCGAGCGGGCTGAAGAGGTAGCCGAGGATCATTTTCAGCGAAAATCCTTCCAGACCAAATAGACCACCCACCCAGCCGAGGAAGCCGTTGATCATCGCGACCAGTGCGATGAAGGCGATCAGCATCGCGGCGACATTCACCGCCAGTTTGAGACCGTCCGACGCACCGCCCGCAGCCGCATCAATAACGTTCGAGTACATCTTCTCGACATTGATATTCAGCGACTGCCCCGTATCCGGGGTATTCACTTCTGGAATCATCAACTTCGCCATCACCAACGCCGCTGGCGCACTCATCACCGAAGCCGCCATCAGGTGGCCCGGGTCGACGCCGAAACGGACATAGGCAGCCAACACGCCACCCGCGACGGTCGCAAAACCAGCGGTCATCACCGCCATGATTTCACTGGGGGTCATTTTACCGAGGAAGGGCTTGACGACAAACGGCGCTTCGGTCTGCCCGACAAAGATGTTCGAGGCTGCCGACAGCGATTCGGCACCGCTGGTGCGCATCGCACGGCTCATCACCCAGGCGAAGCCCTGGACAAGGCGCTGCATCACCCCCAGGTGATAGAGGACCGCCATCAGCGATCCGAAGAAGATGATGGTCGGCAGGACATGAATCGCGAAGACGGTTCCGATCTCCATCAGGCCGCCGGTTGAGGGGTTCATCACGGTGAACCCCTGTTCCATACCCGGTGGCACGTCATTCGCGATATTTCCCGCCAGATCGGAGCTGGTCAGGTAGAGGTTGCCGAAGAGGAAGTGGGCACCATAATCGGTGAAGGTGAGGATCTTCGCGATGAAGGCACGTGCCCCCTGGAACATCCATTCGCCCGGCTTGGTCCGCAGCACGAAGAGCGCGAAAAAGATTTGCAGGCCAACACCAACACCAACCGTACGCCAGTTAATCGCCTTGCGATTGTTGGACATCAGGTAGGCGATGCCCAACATCGCCACCACACCCAGAATCCCGATGAATCTCTCCACAGATACCTCTTTCGTTCAAACATTTCAAACAGGATGTTACTCGCGTGTCGCTGCGAGGACCACAGGGACAAAGCAGTCTCATAGCACTCTAATGGTGGCAGCTGCGCGCGGAGCGTGCAGGAAAATTGGATGAGTGCTGCGAGATTGCTTCACCCGGCTACAGCCGGAGTCGCAACGACTACTAAGGTCAGTCAGAGCAATCCGTAAAGGTCTTGATACGGTGCGAGGCATGTCAAGAGAAACAGGGACGTTCTCCCGAACGGCCCTGCTGGTTGCCACAGCAATAAATCGTCTCACTTCTGTACGGTTTTGTGTCCACCCGGTCCGCTGTACCCGATCAGTTGATACTCAAAGGGCTCAACATACCGGTACCCCTCCAGCTTCACCATGCCAACATCACGCGCAAGCGTCATCCGCTGGAAGCCAAAATCAAACAGATCTGTCGTCTCAAGGTAGAGCAGATCGTCATACACAACACCGTTGATGGTACCCGAAACCCCACTCGCGAGAAAGATAGTCTTGATCACCTCGTAGAAGTCCCAATCCACCTCGACTTCCCAGTGATACAGTGTATCACCGGGAGATGCATTCCCCACACCTGCCAGCGAGATCGCCGGGCGGATTCCCTCAAACCGGGAGGTCAGCAGATAGTCCCCGTTCACCATGAAACTGCTATAGTGATTCAGAAGATACGGTTCAATGCGGGGTTCCTCGTGAAGTGCCAGCTTGTAGCGGTCGCCGGATCCAGATTCCGGCGTTTCCATGACACTGATCTTGATGACCTCAGGAAGGTAGATACCAGTCGTGCCCCGGGTCAGCCCATAGGTCCAGGACTGTTGCTCATGCATGGGGAACCAGGACTGGAGAGTCGAGGAGGGTGAGCCGGGTGATAGGGGTGGCAGTGTATGATCAAATGTCAGACTAGAATCCGCTAGTTTGTACCCGAACCCGCCCCCAGCGCGAAGGCGTGAGCCGAGATGCACGATCCCGTAGTCCTCGTTCAGCGTCACCTGCTCGTCTACCCATGCGCCCGGCCAATTCGGCCTGAAAAAATACAGGCAGGTGAAGCTGCTGCCCGAAGGTTTACCCTGCAATACCGTGTGATCGACCTGGTTCACGACGAGCGAGGTGTAATTCACTCCCAGCAGCTTTGGGCTGACATAGTAGCCCGACAGGAGTGTGTCCCCGTACTGTTTCGAATCTATTCCGTGCAGATCCAGGTAGGGCAGCCAACGGCCATCCATCCAGGTCAGGAGGGTTGTGCCCTCGACTTTCAGGCTGTCACTGAACCAGTAGCCTTCACGCTCCCGGATGGGGTACCAGTCCAGCGCTTTCCTGTGACGCACGAGGAACGAATCGCCGTTGTCTGCTTCAACCAATTCGAGGGTCAACGCGATGCGTCTCGGCATTGAAGTATCCGCTGGTGAGTAGGAATCGAGAACCCTGGGTATGCCGAGGTTGGAGAAAATGAAACGTTCCATCTCGTGGTTATCGGAACCGGGGCCGGATGGATCTTCCTTGGTGCAGCCAGCTAAAACAATCACCAAGGCAAACAGAAACAAGTCGAAAGTAGCAATCCGTCTCATGCTGAATTCCCGTTCATTCGATAGACAGTCCATCTGAAACGAGACTGTATGTAAACTCGTAAGGATTGTTGAGATAATCCGTCCCAGTATATTCCATTTCGATGATCCCAATTCCAGGTGCAAAGCTGTAACGGCACTTGGTATACGTCAACAGGCCAAACGCTTCAAGGATAATTACATCGCTGTACTGGACATTTTGTACGGACCGATCGACACCATTTGCGATAAGTATCGTATAGTCAAAATGTTCATCTGAGGACGCTCTGAACAACGTATCGCCCGGCTGCGCAAGATCAAGCCCGCCAAAGGTGAAAGTAAGTTTTAATCCACTCGGTAAAGGTCGCAAACAATAGCCGCCGTTGAGGTAAAGAAGTCTTTCAGCAACTGTTTCAGGATGCGAGTTCTGTGGCGGGGAGTATAGCTGCAAACGGTGTTCACCGCTTGGTGCAGTTGAATAGGGTTCAACAACGGTGACTCTGACAGTATCAGGGCGATAGATTGATCCCGTCGTCGATGTGAGGCTGTAAACCCATTCAGTCCCTACTTCCAAAGGAAAATAACGAGTCTGGATATCGGAAGGTGTACCCGGAGATGTTGGTAGAATGGTGCCATCGATTGATCGTGAGGAATCGACTTCTTCATAGAAGTATCGTTCGCGACCCCCCGGTTCCTCGCCATAACGCTGCAAATCGTAATAGACAATTCCATGGTTTTCAAGAAAAAGGAACACTCGACGCCAATTCCATCCACCGTAGCCAAGCGTGGAATACGTTGTATACTCTGTGATAAGCTTGTTATTCTGATATTGTTGGAGCCCTCTCCAGCCATAGCGAATTGAGTGAACAGCTGATTCTATGTAGACAGATGGATTTTCATCAGTAGAGTAGTGTTCAAAGTAGAAAATATTATTGCGAGTCATATCATCTACGTTATCTAACGAAACCATTTCTGCCCAATGGTCATCAACCCAGAAACTGAGACGATTCCCATCGACTTTGAACGTGTCGCTTTTCCATGTTCCAGCAGGAAGGTCTAAAGGCCACCAGTCGAGGGCTGTTTGCTTGAATACTAGGAGGGTTTCAT
Source organism: bacterium (assembly GCA_020444265.1). Classification (GTDB taxonomy): domain Bacteria; phylum Electryoneota; class Electryoneia; order Electryoneales; family Electryoneaceae; genus JAHLLH01. The sequence goes on along the minus strand of JAHLLH010000010.1, from coordinate 9,684 downwards.
TAGCATCCGTCACAAAGGTGTCAAGACTGAGAGAAACCAATTTGGGGTTAAGTGAATCGCCATTTGCATACGCAAAGACTCTCTCTTCAGTCCCTTGAGCAAGCAGAAATCTCTCCAGACCATTATTGGAAGGATCTGGTTCCACATTGTTTTTGCTGCAGCCCAATAGGAAGAAGAGGAGAAGAAGGGGTAAGACAAACAGACTGATTTGATTTCGCGCATTTTTATTCATTATCACTATTCCCTGTTTACCTGATAAACCTTCATACATACTAGCGTTTATTCGGTAGTTGATCAATCACCATGTCTTTGAATACTGATTTTTGACGCGTTGTCAGATTGCGGATTTACCCCACCGATTCATCGTGTAGCACGGTAGGGCAGTATGCCACGCTTGATACAACTCGCTCATCGTATCCAATCCTGTGCTGACATGCACGCTTGGGTGGCGGGGCACCCAAGCCACTTACTCACCGTTCAGATCGAGTCCGGTCTGGCCGGTCGCTTCGCCATCTTCTGTCGGTTCTTCCCAGCAGGAGCGGCAACGGGCCTGGTAACGTTCCGTACCGCCGACCACCACACGTTCCTTGCCACCGCCGATTCGTTGTGTACGATGCGCCGGGGCACCGCACTGGTGGCAGACGGCCGTCAGCTTGGTAACAAATTCCGCTTCGCACATCAGCTGCGGCATCGGTTCAAAGGGGATGCCACGGTAGTCGGTGTCAAGTCCGGCGACAACAACTCGTTTCCCTATGTTTGCCAACCGACGCACCACCGCCACCAGATCACCCTCGATGAACTGACCCTCGTCGATCCCGATGACCTGGTAGTCCGCCGCTTTTTCCTCAATAGCTCGTGCGGTCTTCACCGGCACAGATTGAATCCGCTGCTCACTGTGGCTGACCACATCGGTGACATCGTAGCGATCATCAATGACTGGTTTGAAGACAATCGCCGTCTGTTGCGCGATACGAGCCCTGCGCAGCCTGCGGATCATCTCTTCCGTCTTACCGGAAAACATGCACCCGCAAATGACTTCGACCCAACCGGTGCCTTTGGGGACAATGTTCAGCATTTACTCCCCCCCCACTAAGGCACTGTCGATCAGGGCACGGATATGGTTGGCGAGAATTTCGATCCCGGCGTGGTTTTCACCGCCGCGAGGGATGATGATGTCGGCAAATCGTTTGGTGGGGGCGATAAACTGCATGTGCATGGGACGGACCGACTCCTCGTATTGCAGCAGGACACTCTGTGCGGAGCGTCCACGTTCCACTTCATCACGACGGATGCGTCTCGCCAGACGAATGTCCGCATCCTCATCGACAAAAACCTTAAAATCCATCAGCTCGCGCAGGGCTGGATCGTCAAGTACGAGGATACCCTCGAGGATGACCACGGGACGCGGAACATGATGCTCATACTCACCGGTCCTCGAGTGGTTCACATAACTGTAGACCGGCTCGTCAATCGCTTCGCCTTCCATAAGCTTCACCATGTGCTGGTGCAGCAGGCCCGTATCAAAGGATTCCGGGTGGTCGAAGTTGATCTGGGCGCGTTCCTCGGGGCCGAGATCATGCAGGTCACGGTAGTAGCTGTCCTGCTTGATCAACAGGACATTGTCTTCGCCGACACGTGCCATCAGCCGTTTCGCGACAAGGGTCTTGCCACTGCATGTCCCTCCGGCGATGCCAACAAGAGCGACCGGTTTCATCTCCCGGTTCCTTTCAGGTTCGCCTCGCTGAAGGCATGGGGCAGAAGTTCGGAAAGCGGCATACTGCGTGACTCGTTCGTATCAGGATTGTGCAACATGATCTTCAGTTTGGGCGCGTAATCGTGCAGCACCTGACGGCAGGCACCGCAAGGGGTTGCCACACCGTTTCCGCCCGCGACAACCGCGATGGTCTCAAAGTCACGTACCCCTTCCGAAATCGCCTTGAACAGCGCGGTCCGTTCTGCGCAGCAACTCAGGCCATACGAAGAGGATTCTACATTACAGCCGGTCCAGGTACGTCCGGTGCTGTCGAGCAGGGCAGCACCCACCTTAAAGCCTGAGTAGATCGCGGCGGCATGTTCACGTACCGCTAAGGCAGCATCAATCAAGCTGCGCTCTTTGTCGACTGGTGCGCTCATTTTCCCGACTCCCAGCTGGTCCCATCACTTTTAAGGATGGTCCCGACGCTCTTGTTTTTGTCGGCTGTCGCTTCAATCCCAAGCTTCGAGCGCATCTCATCCAGGTAGGCCATCATGGCTGGATCATCCTCAACTGAATCGTTCAACGGCCAGCCATTCTTGTCCATCTTCCAACGGTCATTCTCGCCCGGGGTCAGTTCGGTGATGTCGAAGAATTTCCCCTGCTGGCCGTTGGTCGTGTAGGGGACCTCTGAGACGGTGGTATACGTGGAACGGTTTGGGCTGATGGAACAGGAGAAGATGGCAGCGATCTCATCGAATGCTTCTGCCTTCTCCAGCCAGTCGGCAACTTCACGACGGCGTGCATCGGTCAGCAGCACCACCGCGCCAACCTTGCCATGTAACCTATCCAATTCCTCACGCAATGCCTTTTCCGGTGCCTTGATCGCAACTCCCCACTCCGGCGGCAGGTAACGACCCTGCCCCATCGTCACCCCAATCACCGCGACATCAATCGGCCCGGTTTCGGTCTTCAGACGAACGATTCTGTGCGTATCGAAGATCGGTTTGTTGCTCTCAGCATCGAGGATGGAGGCTGACGTGAACGGGACCAGGTAATTGGTCTGCAATTCCTGTAAGAAATCGACCCCGATTTGCAGGTCACGGCGGGCAACATGGATTGCCTGGTAGTCAAGCTTCATCAAGCCGGCGACCAGCAGTTCCGTTTCCGGTTTCGCGAGATTACGATCCAGCGAGATGAAATTGCCGGCATCCACTTTCATCGTAGCCGTCGGCCAGCGCATGGTCAGCGTCATCTGGTGTGCACGCCTGGGTAGCCCACCCAATGGATGGCCCGGGCAGGCGCAGGGTTCAGTCATGCCACGCAGGTAGCCGCTCGAAGCCACAAAGAAGGGTTTTGGCTCGGTCGCAGCATCCCCACCGCAACCAGCGGTCAACAGTGCAAGTGCAAGCAGCAAAAGGAGATGTATCTGGAAAAGTTTCATCGTATCAGTACCATCTTTTGGACCGCGTGATGGTCACCAGCACGGACGCGGAGGAAATAGGTGCCGCTGGCAAGATGACCGCCGGAGAAGGTAAAGGCATGGCTGCCCCCGGGCAAGACACCATCCTGGAGTGTCGCAACCTGCCGCCCAAGAATGTCGAAGACCTCGAGCCGGACTGGAAGGGTCCTTGGCAGGTCGAGACGAATCCGTGCATCGGGGTTAAAGGGTGACGGATAGACCGGGTGAAGCTTGAACGCGAGAGGCAGTGCATCGGTTTCCTCATCTGTCCCAAGAGCCCAACGTGGTGCCAGAGTAAATCGCCCGAAGAAGGGAGCGGGATCGGTGGTGGTGTAGGTCAGCTCTGATCCAGGCGAGTAGGTGGTTGGGAGAAGTTCCCAGCCATCAGCCGTCTCACGGAACATTGCTATCTCGTTGACGCTCACTTCACCATGATAGAGGGTATCCAACTCCTCCTGTGAGAAATGCATTCTCAGGGTCACGGTCCTTCCCTCGCCTGGTTCCCGAACCTGGTCCGTCAATACAACGACATTTCGTTGCAGAGGAGGAAAGTCCGAGGTCCAGCCACGGATCGGTGTCGCGGCACTTTCGAGGACCAGGGCCTGCAATCCCAATCCCCCCTGCTGAACAACGAAAGAAACATCAACACCTTCCGACGGGATCCCCCAATCAATTGAATTGCTTGCAGGGTCCAGATAGGCTGCGATGGGACTAGCGAGGATGGAATCCTCCTCGCTCAACTCCCTTATCAGGAAGCCACCATGGCCAGCGGAAAAGGTTTGATAGAGGAACGGACCCATGAAGCTGTAAACAAGAGGATTCGCCATTGCCAGTCCGGAATCCAGGTAGCGTACCCCTTCGGCGAGGGTGTCGGATCCAAATACACGGAGAGTCGTCCGATCCAGGAGATAGTCGGATGGGAAGCTGAGCAGAAACCCTATCCCACGACTCCCCTCGGGTAGGAAACTCCCTTCCCCGATTCGACCCGAGGCAAGCAGTTCATCCGTTTCCCCAGGCATACCAAAGTTATCGGGATCGAGGGAGGGCGGATACCCATCCGATCCTTCTGGGATACGGATAAGTTGCCAGATGTTCCCGACCTGGGCCGGGTTGCCATAGGCATCCGGCATGTCGAGGTAGCCACGTACCGTGTCCGCTGTCGCGAAAAGGACCGGTACGCTATCGGGTTGGGCAACCACGCTACCAGCCACCAGAAAGAAAACCAGAAGAAGGGTTACACCTCTCATTGTCCCCTCCCCTCAATCGAATGAACCCGGTTTACCGGTGGTAATGAAAAGGGTTCAGGGGTGGTAGCAACCTGATGAACATGTGTTGGATCAGCAAATTGATCCCAATCGATCAGATGACGGTTCCACAACAGGTATCCATGCCCTGGCAGCATGGCGGGTAGATCGCCTCGCCACTGTTCCCCATCGAAATAGGCCATCCGGTAGCGCTGCTCGATCGTATCCCAACCCAGTACCGCCTCCACACCATCCCCTTCAGGGCCGAGGATCCCGGGTGAGGGTTCGATACCCGCTTCTGCCAGTCCTGATTCGCTGAAGGGAATAACATCCGCGTAAAAGGTGCCAACCAGATGAGTGCCCGGTTCAAAGGTGCCACGGTCCAACGATGGCTCTGTACGAGGTTGCCCCATCACAACCAGTCGAGCATTCTCCTCAAACATGGGATTCCGGTATAGCCAGTAGGCTGCACCTGGCGAGGGAGGATGCAATGCAAGCCCGCCATGTGGCACCATACCTTCCTCAAACCAGAGAGAATCCATCAATCCCGTCTCCGGGTTGATCCCACGGATCAAGTCCGAGTTCTCGCTGGTTCCTGTGCCATCGAGGTGACCATAAAACAACTCTACAAATGTGTCATTCTCGTCTATCAGTGGAAAGCTGATCAGGTTCCAGCCCGGAGTAAAGGTAAAAACATGCGCCCCGACAGCATCGGATGGTGGGGATTCGGATTCTTCTGCGAGCAGAGGCTGGCAACCAAGCAGTAGCACTGCGGCAGCAGGTAAAATCCATCGGTTCGCTTGACCCATCCCATCCCCCATGCAGAGTGATCCCCATCTTTGCTAATCTACACGTTTGAGAGCACTTGGACAAAGAAACCACTCCCCCTCGCGCGCCTCCCCACCCGTTGCGGCGCTTCCTGTGGAACACTAAACTACCCCGTCACCTTTTTGGACCATCAGACAAGACGTCCGACCAACGATTGTACCGGCAGGAGACGGGTCCCGATGCAGAATATGCCCAGCGCCGACTGGAAAGCCCTCGGCTTCCGTTGCGGCCTCGAAATTCACCACCAGTTGCTCACCGAAAAGAAGCTCTTCTGCCATTGCCCCGCCGGCAAATACAGCGACAAGTACCACGCCGAAGTGCAACGTCACATGCGTCCGACTCTCAGCGAGTTGGGTGAATATGACGGTACCGCGTTGATGGAATTCAAGACGAAGAAAGAAATTATCTATCGTCTGAACCGGGACACCGTCTGCACCTATGAGATGGATGACAATCCTCCTTTCCTCATCAACGACCAGGCGGTGGACATCGCATTGACCATCGCCCTTGCGCTCAAGTGCAAGATCGTTGGTGAGCTGCATATTATCCGCAAGCAGTACCTCGATGGTTCCATCCCGGCCGGGTTCCAGCGGACGACGATTGTCGGTGTGGACGGTGAAATCACCCTGTCGAGCGGCAAAGTGATCAAGATCATCCAGCTCGGTCTCGAGGAAGATGCCTGCCGTGAAATCTCCGATGAGGGGCACCGTGTCATCTTCATGGCCGACCGCTTGTCGATGCCTATCATCGAGGTGGTGACCGACAGCAACCTCAACACTCCGGAGGAGGCGGGTGAAGCGGCGGAACGGATTCGACGTCTGCTGCGCGCCACCCAGATGGTCCGTCGCGGCAGCGGTGCAGGCCGTCAGGATGTCAATGTCTCGATCGAAGGATCGACCCGCGTCGAGATCAAGGGTGTGCCGCGCATCCCTCGTATCCCGGAACTCACTGCCTACGAGGCCCTGCGTCAGCAGGAACTGCTCGATATCAGTAAGACCCTTCAAGATAGCGGTCTGAAAGCAGGTGACAGACCTGGCACGGTCCATGTGGTCCCAACCGATGCTGAGCTGCATCAGCCGGAGCTGATGGCTGCCCTCAAAGCGGGCGACACGGTCCGTGTGATCAAGCTGCCGAAATCGCTCGGAATTTTGAGCCACGAGCTTTCGGGGGGACGTGTGTTTGCGGATGATCTCGCCGGACGGGTCCGTGTCATCGCCTGCCTTGACCAAGTGCCCAACCTCTTCCACACCGACCTCGGCGGTGGGCTGGATCGGAACGATCTCGACCTCTTGCACGAGCTGGCTGGTTGCGGTGATGAGGATGCTGTGGTCGTCGTTTGGGGGTCCGACGAGGACACCGAGACTGCGGCTCGTGAAGTGATCGACCGTTACGCCGAAGCGATTGATGGGATCCCCAGCGAAACCCGTCAGGCGCTTGCCAACAATGCCACCGACTTCGAACGTGTCCTGCCCGGCCCGGACCGCATGTATCCCGACACGGACTCCCCGCCGACGATGCTGACCGACGAGCGTGTCGAACGAGCCCGCGCAATGGTCCCCGTTCTGCCCTGGATTCGTGAGGAACGCTACCTCGAGCAGGGCCTGTCCGCAGATATGGCTGCACGGCTGTCCTTCAGCCCCTGGGCAAATCTCTATGACCGGCTGATCGAAGAGAAAGCTGTTGCCCCGATGCGTGCCGCGGAAGTGCTGACACGGATGCTGGTGGCGTTAAGTCGTCAAGAGGTCCCAGTCGAGAACCTGAACGAGAAGAAGCTCGAAATGATCCTGCGTGCGCTCGGCTCGGGCAAGGTGTACCGCGAAGGGCTGTTCGACCTGCTATCCGCCTGGACCGCCGAACCCGACCTCAGTTTTGGCGAGATCCTTGGCGAGTTGGGCTGGTTCCCACTCGAGGAAAGTGATGTCCGTGACGAAGTCGCAAAGGCCCTTGACGCCGCCCGTGAACTGGAACCTCGCGTCGAAGAGAACCTCCACCCCATCGCGATGGGTCTGGTCATGGCCCGTCTCGCCGGACGAGTCTCCTCGGCGGATGTATTGAGGATGTTAGAAGGGTAGGCTCTACTGCTTAACTACGCGCCCTGACCCGACACTGAAGTGTCGGGTCAGTCGATTGGCCTTTGCAGCATACCGTCCCCTATTGAATTTTCGTATACTCCACCGTGACTGAAACCGCATCCAACCCGGGGGTGACCCTATGAGCGTCCGATTACGACTGCTGCTCAGCTTTCTGGCGCTCCTGTTTGTCATCGTGTTTGGCACTCTCGGCTACCACATCCTCGAGGGCTTTTCCATCGAGGAATCCCTCTACATGACGATGATCACCGTCTCAACCGTCGGCTACCGTGAGGTGGGCGAACTGGATGCGGCAGGACGTGCCTTTACCATCGTGCTGATCATTTCCGCGCTGACCGTCGGCGCGTACGGCCTCACCAGCCTGACCCGCTACATCGTGGGCGGCGAAATCATGGAAACTCTAAAGGGACGACGTATGGAGAAAAAAATCCACAGCCTTGAGAACCATGTCATCGTCGCCGGGTATGGTAAGCTGGGACGTGAAATCGCACGTGAGCTCGATGAAGCCAATGCTCAGTTCTGTGTTGTCGAGGTCGACCATGATCACGCAAGTGCGGCCCTCGATGCGGGATTCCTGGTGATCCGTGGGGACGCGTCCGACGAGACCATCCTCGAAGAGGCAGGGGTGAAGAAAGCCTACGGTCTGGTCGCAGCGTTGACAGGAGATGCGAGCAACGTGATGGTGACCATCACCGCCCGTGAGATGAATCCGAAAATGCAAATTGTGGCACGCGGAATCGATGACAACAGCGTAGCGAAGTTGAGACGTGCTGGGGCGGACCGTGTCGAATTGCCTTTCAAGATTTCCGGGCGACGCCTGACCACCCTGGTCCTCAAACCCGGCTTCATCGAGTTCATGGACCTCTTCAGCCGCACCTTCTCGGACGATCTCCACATGGAGCAGGCGATCATCCCCGCGACCAACATCCTGATCGGCAAATCGCTGAAGGAGCTCGACCTGAGGCGTGTCACCGGCGGCGCGATGATCATGGGCATCGAGCGCGAGGATGGCCGTATGGTCCTCCACCCCGACGGCGACGTCCGCATCCAACCCAAAGACCGTGTCCTCGTCCTCGGGACCGAGCCCCAGATCAAGAAATTCCAAAAGGAATTCCGGTTGGAAGCGTAGGCCGGATTCTTGAATCCGGCGTTGTCATGGCGACGCCATGACGTTACTTCTAACAATGTTGCCGCCGGTCTCTCGACCTGCTCAAATTTCCCGCCGCTTTCGTCAGATTTACGCCTATTTATATTTACTTTTACAAATTTTTCACCCTATCTTACTAATCACTATCAGCTTCGCCTCCCCATCTCGTCGATGTATCATTCCAGAAAAAGGAGGCAACATGGCGAAGTACTATGTCAACAAGAACGCTCAGGCAAACGGCGATCATGAAGTTCACAAGAGTGGTTGCACGTACATGCCTGAAGAACAAAACCGAAAGTATCTTGGGGATTACACCAATTGCCAAGATGCCGTGAAGGAAGCGAAGAAGACTTACAAACAATCGAACGGATGCTATTACTGTTCGAACGCTTGCCACACGCAGTAAACCGCGATAATCGTTGCGGCAGGTCTCCCGACCTGCCGCTTTTTCGGTCAGGTCGGGAGACCTGACCGAACTCAGATGTAGGCCGGGGTTTCCAACCCCGGCGATGTCATGGCATCGCCATGACGTTCCTTATAAAAAGGTATCAGGGGCCCTGAGGCCCCTTCTTTTGTTGCCGGGGTTGGAAACCCCGGCCTACGCTCGATGCCACTCGAACAACCGTATATCCCTCGGTTCATCACTCACGTTCGGGTGTACTCCGAAATGCGGCAGGATCTTGACAAAGGTCAGGCCAGCCTTTTCGAGGACACGGCTGCTGGCGGGATTGTCGGGGTCGCAGTAGGCGTGGATGCGATGGATGTCCTGCTGCTGTTTGGCCCACTCGATGACTGCGGTCGCTGCTTCGGTAGCGTAACCTAGGCCCCAGAAGGGTTGGGCGAGGACATAGCCGATTTCGAGATCGCTGCTTTGGTCACGTATGTCGATAGTCCCAACCCCTTCTCCGCTGGATCGTTTCTCGATGATGTAGGTAAAGGCGCGCCCCGCTTTCCAGCCCCGCAAGGCTTCTTCGAGGAATTGATGGGTCTCGGAAATGGAACGGTGCGGTTGCCAACGGAGATAGCGGGATACAGAGGGATCAGTAGCATAACGACTGAATATCCAGTCCGCATCCTCGAAGCGGATTTTGCGCAGGAGGAGGCGGTCGGTTTCCATCTGATCAGGCGCGTTCATGGTCAGCTCCGGTATGGGTACGGGGGGTTGTCAAATGTAGCGACTGTTTTGGCAGTCAAGCGATTTTCGTTTCGTAGTTCATGTT
>JAHLLH010000009.1 GCA_020444265.1 bacterium | reverse complement strand
ATACGAACTCGAGGGGGACAACACGAATATACAAGGCCGGATTCTTGAATCCGGCAAGAAAAGAAGGGGCCTCAGTGCCCCTGACACCTTCTAAAATTGAACGTCCGGCTCGCGCCGGACAGCGCCGGGCTCAAGAATCCGGCCTACATGAATAAACCCGACTTGGCAAGCAAGTCGGGCCACCCATTAAAACGCCCCGGCGAAAACATCACCGGGGCGTGAATACTCAGCAACCATCAGCCCTACTTCACCAGCTGCACTCGTCGGATCGACTGCGCAGTCGTGCTCTGTACCTTCACAAAGTAGCTGCCCGAGGCGAGGGCGGTGCCATCCAGCACGAAACGATGCTGGCCAGCGGCGAAGGTACCCTGCGCCAGTTCGGCGACCTGACGACCTGCGAGGTCGAAGACACGGATACTCACTTCACCCGCGCTCGGCAGGGTGACCGAAACCGTTGTCGTCGGGTTGAAGGGATTCGGGTAGGCATCGACAACCAAATGGCTGGAGGGCTGAAGCACCTGCTCGTCCCCGACAGCCGTTGTCTGCTGCGGACCGAGACCGGTGGTGTCACCAGGCTCACGCCAGAACATGCCGTTTATTTCGTAAACGACAATCGTCGCATGGATCGGGCATCCATTGATCAGACCACCGGTGATCTCGACAAAATCGCCGTCCACCGGACGTGCCGCACCATTGCCTGGATCGTAGTCATCGCGGCCGAAGTCGAGACGGAATTCCGGTTCGGGGGTATCGTCCACGTTCAGTGCGAACCGTTCATGGTCCTGACGGTCGAGGATGACCATCGCGTTCCCCTCTACATCGACAAGAACCGGGTCGCCAAATTCGCAGCCGTGGTGACGGTGCCACCAGCCGCCATGACCATTATGATGACCCGATGAATCCGGTGTGAACCAGGGCTGATCGTTCAGCTCGAAGACAATCACCAGGGGCATATCAACGGGATGATGACCACGCAGCATCAGGCCACCGGTAATCTCGATCACATCGCCTTCTTCCGGCAGAGCAACATCACTTTCCGGGATATAGTCGGGCGGACCGAATCCGAGCACGAAATTCGGACCGGGGACATCGTCGGTGTCCAGCAAGAAGAGCTGACGGTCGCCCCGAACATCGATCATGGTTGTGCCGGTCAGTTCAACGATCTCCCAGGGATGGTCAAACGGGCCATCTCCCGGCCCACCACCGCCCCCGCCGTGATGCAGGAAAAGTGTGAAGTCCTGCACGACTGCCGCATCTTCGGTGAATTCGATCGGCAGATGAGCCATGTCGAACCCGCGCGCGCCCGCGATTACTTCGTAGACACCCGCCTCGATCCCTTCGATCAGGTACGTTCCCGATTCGTCCGTCCAGGCACGATATCCATCACCGGGATGGCCATGCATCGGGTCGCTCATCACATTGACCCGAGCGTTCACAATCGCTGTTCCTGCTGAATCTGATACAACACCGCTGAGGGTTGCCCCCAACATCAAGGCAGGAATAAGCCCCACCACCATCAATGCCAACACAAACCGTTTCATCACAACCTCTCTTGATGGTCACCAGGTCAACTTTGTCTGATCATCAGACGGCTCAGTCCCAACCTGGTTTAAAGCTCCCTGGAGCTGGACCATGTTTTCAAATCTAGAGAAGATAAGTATTTCTATATTCGAGACAAACTTTTGCCGCTCTCCAAGCAGGTTCTGACAACCTGATGGGTTGGTACAGATCGAGCGAGGAATATGCCCCACTTCCTGACGACTGCCGTTGACCCGCATCTTTGCCACGCCTAATTTGCCGTGGATACGACAAACGACTAAAATCCCCCGGAGGTACGGTGATGAAAAGGTTGCCCTTCATCCTGATGATCGTCCTGCTGCTGACCACGCTTGGTCAGGCGAACGAGGTGAGGACGACCACCCTCGAGAACGGTCTCGAGGTGGTGATGATGCCCGATGCATCAAGCCCACTGCTGTCGAGCCTGTTGACGGTTAAAACTGGATCGGCCTATGAGGTCCTTGCGACCGCCGGGTCGACCCACATGCTCGAGCATATGATTTTCCGTGGCACAACCACTCGTTCCCAGGGCGAGATTTACGATGCCTTCGACCGGATGGGTGCCTACTACAATGCCCACACCGACAAGTCCTACACCAACTTCATCCTGGTTACCCCCGTCGAGTATGCTGCCGAGACAATGGAGCTACAGGCGGACATGATCCTGAACTCGACCATCGATGCCGACACCTTTGAGGTGGAAAAAGGACGTGTGCTCGCGGAAATCCAACAGTCATGGAACCGTTCCTCCTACCCCGCCGAGATCGCGCATTTGCGTCATGTCTACGGCGACACTCCATACGGTTTCCCGACACTGGGCAGCTACGAGGGCATTCGCAACCTCGGGCATGAAGTGGTCAAGCAATTCCATGATGACTGGTACGTGGTCAACAACATGACCCTCGTGCTGCGTGGCGACCTCACCTTCAAGGAGATGGAGGAGTTGGCCGAAGCGACCTATGGCGAGGAAGCGGCAAAGACCATCCCGAAACGTCCTGAAGTCTGGCCGGTCGGGTTCGACTCCTGGCAGCAGGGGCAGACCCAGGTCAATTATGGCGATGTGAAGAGCGGGACGGTTCAGGTCACCTTCCAGGCCCCTCGTTTCGACGATCCCGACATGCCAGCCTATAGCGTTATCGCGAGTAAGCTGAACGATCAGCTTGATTCGGTGCTGCGTGGCGGCGGTGGCATGCCGTTGATCACCTATGTCTATGCAGGCGTCACCCAGGATCCCTCGTTCAGCGTCCTAGATGTTACCGCCGGCCTGATGCCGGGTGCTGACCCGGAAACAGTGGTGCAGGGAATTCTGGAAGCGGTCCATTCGATGGCCACTATGGAGTTCAGCGACGAGTCCATTCAGCAGACGGTCCTGAGCGACCGGCGCCAGGAACTCTTCTTCTCCGAGCAGGTGCAGTACGGCGCCTTCCTGCTGGTCCCGAAGCTCGCTGTTGCACCGTGGGGATTCTGGGAGACTTACGAGGAGGCGCGTGATGGAGTGACAGCAGGTGATGCCACAGCGGTCGCCTCACGATGGTTTTCGCAGCCCTTCTATGTCGCCAGCGCCTTCCTGCCCCGTCCAGATGAATCGACAGGTGATGGCATCACCCTCGGTGATGTTGTAGTGGACACGCTCGCGAACGGCATGGTTATCGCGGTCCGTCAGGTTGCCAACGCTCCGGTCGCAGGCATTCACCTTGTCGCGAAAAACCGTGCCCTGCTCGAAGGCCCGAAAAACCGTGGCTGGGCCGATGTGCTGCACCGGCTGCTGAAGGAAGAGGATGCGGAAGCGTTGAACGACGAGATGGAAGCGATCGGGATGGAGATGCAGACGGTGGATGACAGCCGTGTCCCGATGGACAACTACCGCACCACGCCCGAATACAGCTATGTCCGTATCCAAACCATCGCCGGAAGCTGGGCGGAGGCGGTTGATTTGCTGGGCCGTCGGGTTGCAGATGATACCGTCGACGAGACCGCGCTGGAAAAGGCAGTCACCGAGCTGAAGGGAATTATAGACCGCAGCAAGGGCAATGTCAGCGGGATCGCCTCGAGCACGATGGAAGAAAACCTTTACGGCGACAATGTCATGGCGCTTCCGGTCTATGGCGATGGCAGCTCCCTCGAGAAGATCAATGTCGCCGAACTGAGCACCTTCCGTAACAGCTACTTCGCCCCGAACAACCTCATCCTGACCATCCTCGCCCCCGCCCCGCCGCAGGAGATGATCGGACGAGTACAGCAGGCCTTTGGTGACCTGACTGCCTCCGACCTGCCAAACCCGACCGGCCCGATGCCGCAGGTAACACCGGGCGAAGAGACAGTGACCGGCAGCGGACGTCAAGGCTACCTCGCGACCGGCTTCCTGCTGAAAGATGTGATGATGGAAGACCGTGCCGCACTGATGGTCGCCAACAACATGATCTCCACGATGATCTACCGTGACTTGGGCGAAGCAAAAGGCTGGGCCTACAGTGCCGGTTCACGCATTGTGGTCCGTGAAGGCTGGGGCGCCTTCAGCTCCTCGATGGGCCTGCCGGAGGAACACCTCGAGGAATCGAAAGAGGCGGTCTACGATCATGTAGCAACCGTCGCGAAGGGCGATTTCGACGAGAAAGCCCTCGCCGTCGCCAAGGGCGATCTGCGTGGCGGGACCCTGCGTCGCTACTCGAGCCGCATCAACCTCGCGATGGCATTGGGCCGTGACCTCGCCATCTGGTCCGACCCCCTTGACACCTGGACCACGTACGAGGCGGTGCAGGCGGTGACTCTGGATGATGTGAAGCGTGTTGCGAAGAAGTACCTGAGCAAACCGCAGGATGTGGTCACCATCTACGGCACCCCCGAGAAATCGGACGAAGCTCCGAAAATGATGCCCGGCATGGGTGGTATGGGCGGCATGGGACACTGATGCATGACCACTCCCCTGGCCCGTCACTTTAGTGTCGGGCCAGCATAGAACAAAATAGGCCTGCCAGAAATGGCAGGCCTATTTCTATTTCGCAGTGTGACCCCTGCTTCAGGGTTGCCATGCGGGAATTGTCGAATCTCCACACACCTCATATAGCGTTTGATGCAAATAGTCGATGAGCAGAAATGATGTCTGGGCTGGGACAGCAACATCTATTTCTGCCATTCCTGATGCGGGCCCACCGGTTCCGTGTCCAACAAGTGGTTCAATCATCGCATTTCGATAGTAGAGCCAGCGTGAAGCAATGGATCGTAACGAATCACAGTTCTCCTCCGCCATGTAGTGCCTGAAACTTCTCTGGAGCAACAACTGTGAGTTGGGGAAACTGTTCAGTAGGGGTTGGAGCACAGAATTATCGTCTAACAGGTGCTCCGTGTCAGCCCACATAAAGCTATCTATGGCAGTCTCTCGTTTTGTCCTGATGAAGAAAATCCAGTCGTCTGACGTGAAGATTGTTTTTTGAGGATCGTCAACATCTGTTGTAAGAATCATTGTGATTCGCCAAGCACCCTCTATTTTTGGAACGGGCAAATCCCGAAGATGAAGTTTAAAAGAACAATCCCAACCATTGGAGGCATCCCAGACATACGAGATCAAGGTACTGTCAGGAATACCGGTAGGCGGGATGAATACTGTTGTATCCGCTTTAACATTCCAGCAAACCCAGTAGACATAGTCCTTTAAATCGATCCAGTAAAGCGAGGAGCCCCAGGGAGGATCCGAAGGAACCGTACCTACGCCTTGGTTATAACGACGAAAGCTAATACCCCAATTCACCACTGGATCATTCGGAAAATCTTCCCACACAAGTGCATTAGGAGGTGCCCCAAATCGACCCACATAGAAGTGCAGAACAGTATCCCCCATGAGCGGGTTTACCAAACCTTTTCCAGGGTTCGCAGGAAATCTGCCCGATGAAAACTGACCCTGAGAATCCCACGGGAACAAAGCATCCCCGCCCATGACAATCCCACAGGCGAGGAGCAAGAAGAATAATCCGAGAGTACGTGTGGCAAGTCTCATTGTCTACCCGAAGTAATCCCCTAGAACACCACCCCCACTCCCCGTTCGATCATGCCGGGGATGTGGACATTGAGGGACATCTCACTCAGCGGGTTGCCATCGACAAAGAGGGAGTCCCCTGCTGCGAGGCCGCTGTTATCGAAGAGGGCGGAGAGGTCGGATATCTGGTTGTTGGAGAGCTCGATACGGACCGGATCGGTGACATAGGCCAGGGAGGTGATGCTGCTGATCTGGTTGTTGTTCAGCGCGATCACCGTCAATCCAGAACGTTCCCCGAGAGCGTTGATGTTTATGATGGAGTTGTTGTTCGCGCTCAACACCCACAGCTCATCCATCTCACTCACCACATCGAGGCTGCTCAGGCCGATGTTGTCCATCTCGAGACGGTGCAGGCTTTCGAGAAGCAAAATCCGGTTGTGGGTAGCCGAATCAATGGGGTTGTGACTGATGTTCAGGATTTCAAGGGAATTGTACCAGTTGCTGACCGCTGCCGGCAGTTCCGTAATGCTGTTCGCCTCGACCACCAGGCTCACAAGTTCGGTGTTGGAGGTGAGTGGTTCGAGGTCAGTGATCTGGTTGGCAATCGCCTGGACATATTCCAGGTTGGGCAAGCTTGCTAGTGGCGTCAGGTCGCTCACCTGGTTCTCGTTGAAGGTGACCGCTTCCAGGCTGTTCAACCCGGCGAGCGCAGAGAGATCGGTAAGGCTGTTGGTGCTGACGCCCAGTTGACGGAGGCTGGTCAGGCCAGCGGTCCAGTCGAGGCTGGTCAGATTGTTGCTCGCCAGGGAGAGGTAGAGCAACCAATCCATCTGGCTGACCGGATCGGTGATCTGAGCGCCAACGTTATCCGCGATCAGTTGACGTATCTGGGTGAGCGCAACCAGCGAATCCCATCCGGCATTCGCCATGCCGCTGGCATTCAAGGTCAACAGGTTGTGCATGTCGCCAATGGGTGTCAGATCAGATGCTGGAATCCCCTCGATTTGCAGGGTGAGGATGGCACGGTTATCCGCCAATGGCGACAAATCTTCAATGGGATTTAGGCTGACATTCAGGGTGCCAAGCAATGGCAAACTGTTCAGGCCTGTCAGGTCAACGATGCCCTCATCTCGTGCCATAATCGCATCGATCCTGTTCACATCCGAAGTATGCAGATCGCCTTCTGGGATGGAAATCAACTCACGGACGACACGGTCCAGCTCGCTGTCGGGGAAGGTGACCCCATAATCGGTGCCTATGGTGGTGAATCGATAGGTGGGACTCATCGCCACCTCCTCACCGGCTGCATCGACCACCTGGACCCGCCAGAAGTAAGTCGTAAAAGCTTCGAGACCACTCACATCGAGCACCCCGGACCCCATGTCTACCCCGATGTGGTTGGTGGGGAATGAGGATTCATCCAGGAAAAGATTGTAGCGATTGGTCGAGGTGGCCTGATCCCAGATGAACTCGATATGAACCGACAGCGGCAGTCCACTCGTGCCATTTCCCGGGTAGATGTGAAAATCGGGATCGGGCTGGGGCAAACTCGGTTCAACCGGGGAGGAGCTTTCTTCGCAACCGACAAAGGCAAATGCCAACAGAAAGACGAGCAGAAGGGTCACCGTGCCACGCATGCCAACCTCATGGTTATTCGTGAATCAAACGAGTTATCAATGTTGCAGGTTCGAAGAGTTGTCCGAACAGATGAATGTACAGCTTTCCTAATTGCAGAGGCAGATCGCCTCAACATGTTTCCACCCCGCCTTGCGTGCAGCCTCCCCGAGGCGACGGAGAGTGTTTCCGGTGTGAATCACATCGTCAAACAACAACAGGGGAACCCGTTCCTCACCTTCGCCGGGTGGAGAAACCTGAAAGGCTCCCTTCAGCGTATTTTTTCGTTTCTCGTCCGGCAGCGAGGACTGGTGTGGGCCTGCCTGGACACGTTTTGCCAGCTCGGGTCGATGGTCCACATTCCACAACTTCGACAGCTCATCCGTCAAACGTTCCGAGGGATTGTAGCCACGTTCCCGCAGCCGTGTCCGGTGGCTCGGGACAGGGACAAGAATCCCCGCTTCCGGAAACTGCCCGGTAAACTGGAGTCGCTTATCCAATTTAACCGCAAGAGGTTCAGCGAGGGCTTTCACACCCTCGAATTTGAAACGATGCACAATACGTCGCAGCGCGGAATCGTAGGCGAAACCTACCACGAGACGTTTGATGTAGGAGGGGGAATCGACAGACCGTGCAGGCAGCAGCGCCGCGAAGCAGTGGTCACAAACATCGCCGGGGCCGACACGTTCCCCGCTGCCACAGACTACGCATTCACGTGGCCAGAAGGTATCCAGCAGGAGACGAGTACCACTTGTCAGCCAGTCCGGTTTGTCCATGCTCAGTCCAGAATTGTTCGCTTATCTCCATCACGCTGGGTGAAGCCCTCACGGTCGAGTTGCTCCAGCAACGGCACCCCATACTTTCGAGTGGTATCGAGCAGAGTGGTCACATCTTTCAGCACGAAGCCCTCGTCCCTGGTGCCAAATTCACGCTTCAGGGTGGTGCGGATCTGCTCCATCGTTTCGGTCGCGAGGACGATTTTTTCCTCGAGGATCACCGCGCGCCCCACCTGTTTCAGGGCACGCAACAAGCTGCGGACACGATCCTCCGCAAGGCCGGTCTCTTCGGCAATGACAGCAGGCAGAGGAACGTTGATCCCCGCATCGACGAGGAGTTGGTGGACACGATTCGCATCGGGTTCGTCGCGCTTCTGCAAGCGGACCTCATGCCCAGTGGAAGCGAGGAAGCCCCCTGCAATCTTGAGCGACTCTGCTTTCGCTAGCTCGGTCGCCAGCGCCTCAACCAAATCGCCGGGTGCCTCTTTCCCGATCACACGTTCCGCCCAGGAGGCCTTGGGCATACCAGCCTCTTCCGG
Organism: bacterium; assembly: GCA_020444265.1. Taxonomy (GTDB): domain Bacteria; phylum Electryoneota; class Electryoneia; order Electryoneales; family Electryoneaceae; genus JAHLLH01. Next base: position 163,424 of record JAHLLH010000009.1, on the reverse strand, counting down.
ATGCTGAGTGTGGAATTCAGCCAGTACCGGACCGCTGCCCGTTTTCCAACGGTTCCAGACGTCCGAATCCACCAGCCATGTTTTCTGCTGGACGATCTTCCGGACGGCTTGTCCTTCTATCAGCGCATCGAGCACCTCATAGAACGGATCGAGAGGCCAGGGTAGCAGCGCCAGCAGGTGATCTATCTCCACCTGCCCACGCGCTTCGATCAGCGCCTGGAGTTGCTCGCCAGGGGTGTTGCCCAGCTTGGTCAGTCGTTCCACGAGATTGGTAATGGACCGTTTCCGGTCAGGCGGCAGGGGATCGAGGACACGAATCCCGCCCAGGGTTTCCATCGGAGAGTAGAGACGCAGTACACCACGGTCGCCGTGCATTGCAGGGACTGGGTTCTCCAGCGCGATACGGACCAGCCCGTTTGTTCCCGCTTGAATCATTTCTCCGCCGACCACCAACACGCGTGCGATTGCCTCACCCGTCGCGAGATGGACACGGACTCGCATACGATGAGTAACATCGCGTGCACCAGGCAACAAGCTGAGACGTGCATCGAGGAAATCGGTTTCAACACATCGTCCCGGGGTTACTAACACCTGCCCTCGTTCCGGTTCGCCATCCGTCGCCAGGTTGAGCGCGGCACGGTCACCCATCTGAACCGATTCAACCGCCGATTCATGCGCTTGCAGACCACGGACACGGACCATCTCCCCACCCGGCAGCAGGGTCAATTTGTCGCCGGACTTGGCCGTGCCGCTCCAGACGGTCCCGGTGACCACCCGCCCATGCCCCTTGATAACAAAGCTGCGATCGACAGGCAGACGGAAAAAGCCGGGATCCTGCTGCGCTTCAATCTCATCAATCATCGAGTCGAGTGCAGCTCTCAGCTCCTCGATGCCTTGTCCTGAAAGCGAGTCCACCACGATCACCGGGCTACCAGCGAGACTGGTCGGTTCGAGTAGTTCACGAACCTCCTCGCTAACCAGGTCGAGCCAGTCTGGATCATCAACCAAGTCCGCCTTGGTGACCGCCACTACTCCTCTCGACACCCCAAGGGCATCGAGCACGGCGAGGTGTTCACGCGTCTGCGGCATCACCCCATCATCCCCGGCAACAACCAGCAGCGCGGCACGCATCGCCGCAGCGCCCGCGATCATATTTTTGACAAGTCGTTCATGGCCCGGCACATCGACAAACGCCGCACGGTCGCCATAAAAAGCAAAACCGAGCTCGATGGTAATCCCCCGACGTTTCTCTTCTTCGAGTTTGTCGAGGTCACGACCCGTCAGAGCTTTGACAAGGGAGGTTTTGCCATGATCAATGTGACCGGCGGTGCCGATCACGAGGTGAGGTGCCTGTTCGCTGCTCGTTTGCATCTTCCTGCCGGATGAGGTGGGTTCACGTTGCCTTCGTCCTGACAACGAAGATAGCATGTCGAGCTGGAGGGTACTACCTTGAAAGGGGAGTCTGGTGACAGTAGCCGGACTCGCCAGTGGCCAGGATGCCCCGTCACCCAGGCGTGCATGTCAGCACTCAAAAACCTGATGCTTATCACTGTTTTCAACCGAGACTTCACCCATGCCCCACCTGAATATCGAGATCAAAGCAAGCTGCCCTGACCCGGATCGTATCCGCGCCATCCTCAATGAAGCGGGCAGCGATTTCCGTGGCACCGATCACCAGGTGGACACCTATTTCCGAGTCCCCAATGGCCGTCTCAAACTACGTCAGGGAACCATCGAACGAGCACTGATCCAGTACAATCGTCCCAACCAGGCAGGCCCGAAAAACTCTCAGGTCGTGCTGGTGAAGGATGTCGGAGACGGCGAAGAGCTAAAACTCGCCTTGACCAATTCCCTCGGAGTACTTGTCGTTGTCGATAAGCATCGCGAGATTCATTTTGTCGACAATGTCAAGCTGCACGTGGACATGGTCGAAGGACTTGGCAGCTTCGTCGAGATCGAGGCTATAGATTTCGAGGGCACGATCGGTGAGGAACGGCTTCGTGAGCAGTGCAACGAGTGGATTGAACGGCTTGGTATTCTGCCCGAGCAGCTGTTGGAACGTTCTTACAGTGATATGCTGATGGAGTGAAGTAGTGAGGGTAAGCACCGGGTTGGCGAGTCAAACCGGTACACGCGATGCTTGTCACCCCCAGCGACATATCCGGCATCTGCCGGATTGTGACCGCAGGGAACGAGGTCGCGTCGGGGGTCCCCCTCAAAGATGAACGCCCCTGACGTATGCGATCAAAGGGGATCCCCGACGGGCCCAACTACAACTCCTTGTCCGGCTGACGCCGAACATGGCCCTTGGGGATGACAGGGGTTTCTGAGCTGGTAACCCAGTCAACTTATAAGAGTGACCCATGAGCGAAAACAACACCATCACCGCGATTAACGGCATCCGTGCCGGGCATTGGACCGACAGTGAGGGCCAGACCGGGTGCACTGTCATCCTCGCACCACCGGAAGGGGCGGTCGCCTCTGCCTCCTTCTTCGGCCCCTCTCCGGGGACACGTGAAGGGGTGCTGCTTGCGCCTGAGAAGAAGGTGGAACGTGTCCATGCGATCCTGCTGACCGGCGGGTCAGCGTTTGGGTTGGCCGCGGCGGATGGTGTGGTTCGTTGGCTGGAGCACCATGACATCGGCCACCCAACCCCGGCGGCGAAGGTGCCAATTGTCCCGGCGGCGGTGATCTACGATCTCGTGGTCGGTGATCCGAAGGCTCGTCCCACGGCAGATTCCGGCTACGCCGCCTGCGAGGCTGCTTCCGATGCTCCGCTCGCGACAGGCCGGGTCGGTGCAGGCACCGGAGCGAGCGCAGGCAAGTACATCAAGCCTGTGCCATCGGGGTTGGGTAGTTCGTTGGTCGAGTTCGAGGGGGTCCGTGTCGGGGCCGTAGCGGTGGTCAATCCAGTCGGAGATGTCACCACCCCGGAAGGAAAGCTGCTGGCCGGGCATGGGGACCGGGAGGCCTTCCTCCACGCCTCGCTGCAATTCGGCAATACCACCCTGCTGACCGTCGCCATTGAAGCCCCGATCAGCAAAGCGCAGGCCCGTCAACTTGCCGACACCGCCCAGAGTGCCCTGGCCCGAGTCATCCGTCCCTCCCATACCATCTGGGACGGCGATACCGCCTTCCTCCTCTCGACCGGCAAAGGTCCCAACGCCGCAATGCCCACCCTCACTCTCCTCGTGCAGGATGCCGTCGAGCAAGCGGTGATGAATGGTATAGAGTAGCAATTTCTTGGATATCCGAGTAACATATCTATATATGATCAATCCTTACCATCACTTCAACATAATCCTAGGCATCTCGCTACTCATAATATTCTCAAGATCCTTTTCATTTTCATAAAATATAATATTGCTCGTCCTTAAATCAAACGGGGGCATATTATTATCAAAATTGCCTTTTGACAGAATAACTGTTTTCTTCCCTAAAGCGTGTGCCATTCCTAGCTCATAAAATACATTTGGATTTCTCCCATCAATAAATGCTATTATCATAGCGGCTGATTTTATCAATTTAGTAATATGTTCAAGAATGTTCCTTGATACCTTATCCTCATCACCCCTCAAACATTTAAAATCCAAATTATAGCATACATTCCTGATTACCCTAAAGTCATCATAGTAATCCTCATTAAACGGCATTAACACAAACACTAGCCTATCATTTACTTTTTCGTTACTATTAATTATATTAGTAATCTTATTATCATTATTCTGATAATCTAGGAGCAAATGATTTATTGACTTCCATCTATCCTCAGAATGCAACAACTGCTTTTGTAGGCTATATATCTTATCTTCAACGTATTTTCTATGATCATCTAATTGCACTTTCTTTAAATCGTAATTATAACGTTCTTCTCTTCTCAATTTTGAATATAATAAAGTTACGAGCGCTATAACAGCCGCTAATAACGAGATAAACAATATATATATCATCATATCTTGACTTATCACTTTTTCACCTCAAGCAAACACCGATATAGTATGCGCTAAAAATATGATAGAAACTGTAAGGCTAAGTATCGTAATAATTATAGCTCCCCTATAGTCTTCTTCAAAAAAACGCCGCCTTGCCCAACGAATGCTAAGCAATGTAAAGATATAGAATATCAAATAAACTGTAAAGCTTGCGACGCCAATTCTTACAGTACCTGCAAGATAATATTTACTCGCAAAAAAAAGGCCAATTGCAAGCAAATATACATCCGACGAAAGATAGATTATGGATTGTAAAATCTCCAGAGCGCCTTTTGGCTGTTCCTGCACGACGATTCTTAACATGCAGAGTATTATTGCTGCAGATGCTACCTCTGCAAAAGGCAAGCTCACGAATCGATCAAAGATAGTCATCATTCCCAAAACCCATTTGACACTTGATTATAGATACTGCTCACTACAGTTACAACACCCTGCTTAATCTACGACAATTACTTTGGAACTTGGTCTCTCAATAGACCTATATGACTGAAAATAAATGATGTTGAAACAGACGCAAGGAGAAAATATTTCCCGTAAGGATTTCTATAATAACCTTCAGTTAATCAAGCAAATAGAAGTAAAATTTAGTGTTTAGCCTACCCAAAGCTAATTGGTTGATTCCTCCACCATAAAGAATCTTTGCCACGCAAAGTGATAGACCAAGCCCCCCTACTACCTCTCAAATGTTCACTATCCACCCTTGACCGCTCCAGCCTTTCTCCGTACCTTTCAGGTTCAAACTTCTGCCAGAATGACAGGACCCTCCATAGACCATGGCCAAATTCGAACTCGTCAGCAACTTCGAGCCCCGGGGGGACCAGGGGCAGGCAATTGAGCAACTGGTACGCGGGTTTCGCAGTGGTGCGGATGCCCAGGTGCTGCTCGGCATTACCGGGTCCGGGAAGACGTATACGGTAGCCCAGGTGATCAAGGAGTTGGGACTGCCAACCCTGGTCATGTCCCACAACAAGACCCTCGCCGCGCAGCTCTATGGTGAGTTCCGTCACTTCTTCCCGAACAATGCTGTCGAATACTTCATCTCCTACTACGATTACTACCAGCCGGAAGCCTACATGCCGACAACAGACACCTATGTCGGCAAGGAAACGTCCGTCAACGCCACCATCGACCGGATGCGCTTGCGCGCCACCTCCTCCCTTTTTGAACGGGATGATGTGGTGGTCGTCGCCTCGGTCTCATCGATCTATGGTCTTGGGTCGCCGGAAGATTTTAAGGCCCTTTCGATGTTCCTCCAGCCAGGACAGGCGATCACACGTGACGAGATCCTGATGCGCCTGGTGGAGATCCAGTACGAACGGACCAATGCCGACCTTGATTACGGCAAGTTCCGGGTGCGGGGTGATACGGTCGAGATTCTGCCCCGTTACAGCGAGGAAGTTGTCCGGATCGAGATGTGGGGCGATGAGATCGAAAAGATCGTCAAGGTCCACCCGGTCACCTTCGAAGTAATCGCAGAGCTGAAGGCGGTGGCGGTCTACCCGAATACGGTCTATGTCTCCTCGACCGACCGTACCGAACGTGCGATGGTCACCATCCGTGAGGAAATGAACCTCCGTCTCGAGGAATTGCGTAAGCAGGGCAAACTGCTGGAAGCGCAACGTCTCGAACAGCGAACCCGGTTCGACCTCGAGATGCTCGCCGAAGTGGGCTACTGCCAGGGCGTGGAAAACTACAGCCGACACTTCAGCGGCAAAGAGGCGGGCGAAGCACCCTTCACCCTTTATGACTACTTCCCTGACGAGTTCCTTGTCGTGATCGACGAGTCCCATGTCAGCGTGCCGCAGATTGGCGGGATGTACAACGGGGACCGTGCCCGCAAAGAGGTGCTGATCGACTATGGCTTCCGTCTACCGAGCGCTTTGGACAACCGTCCCCTCAAATTCCACGAGTGGGAAGCACGCGCGAAAAAGATGCTCTTTGTCAGCGCAACCCCCTCGAACTATGAGATGGAACGGTCTGGCGGTTTGCTGGTCGAACAGATTATTCGCCCCACCGGCTTGCTCGATCCGGAAATTGAAGTCAAGAAGACCGAGGGTCAGGTAGATGATCTGCAGGAAGAAATCCGTCTGCGCACCGAGAACGGCGAACGTATCTTGGTCACCACGTTGACCAAACGGATGGCGGAAAACCTGACCGACTACCTGCGTCGTCTCGATGTCCGCATCCGTTATTTGCACAGCGAAATCGACAGCCTTGAACGTGTCGAAATCCTGCGCGATCTGCGCTTGGGCCACTTCGATGTGCTGGTCGGGATCAACTTGTTGCGTGAGGGGCTCGATCTGCCGGAGGTATCGCTGGTGGCGGTGATGGATGCCGATAAGCAGGGCTTCCTGCGCAGCGAAACCAGCTTGATGCAGACTGCGGGACGTGCCGCGCGTAACGCAGCAGGCAAGGTGATCTTCTACGCCGATTCCATCACCGACTCAATGCAGAAGGTGATCGACGAGACCAATCGCCGCCGCAAGGTGCAGCAGGACTACAACGAGGAACATGGGATCGAGCCGAAGACCATTCGGAAGTCTGTCGATGAGATCCTCGCCTCGACTCGGGCCGCACACGACCGCACTGGCTATGATGGAGGCCTGCCAAAGGTGGAACCGGCGGAGCTCTCCACCGGCGAAAAGGAAGAGCTGATCTCGCGGCTGGAAGAGCAGATGTTCCGCGCCGCCGACTCCCTCGAGTTCGAGAAAGCAGCGCAATTGCGTGACGAGATCGACCGCTTGAAGGGCTCCTACGTGCCGGAAGAGGTGCGGGAGAAGGAACGAGCGAAAAATGCGTGACAGTGGCAAAGGCATCCTGCGCCTGCTTCGCGCCGCAGACCGACCCTGCTGGGAAGGCACTGGGGAGCGCATTACGTTTATATTGTTCCCTTGACGAGAGCGGGGCTCAGGTTTGAAGTACGCAGCCAGTTCCGTCAGTTCCTTACCTCGTTCCGTCAGGTCCTTAGCGTAGCGGAGACCTGACGGTACATCGCGCCGAAGGCGCGAAAGGGTGAGAAAACAGGATAAACCTGGGCCGCAGGCCCAGGCCATCCATATCCATACAGGGGTGTTATCCGATGAAAGTGCTGATCGTTGGTGGGGGTGGGCGTGAGCATGCGCTCGCATGGAAAATTCGCAAGAGTCCTCATGTCTCCTGGCTGGGGTGCGCCCCGGGCAATGGCGGCACACGGTCGCTGGCGGAACCGGTGGATGTTGACCCAACGGATGTGGATGCCGTGGCACGGTACGCGCGCGACAACGATGTCACCCTCACGGTCATCGGTCCCGAAGCCCCCCTCGCGGAAGGAATTGCGGATGCCTTTGACCCGGAGCGGAATTTCCTTTTTGGACCGTCAAAACGTGCCGCTCAGATCGAGAGCTCGAAACGCTTCTCCAAGGACCTGATGCAATCGGCGGGAATCCCTACTGCCCAGTACCGTGCCTTTACCGACCTCGCCGAAGCGCAGGCCTATGTCCAGCGACGTCGTGGCCCGATGGTGGTCAAGGCTTCCGGGCTGGCTGCGGGGAAAGGGGTCTATGTCTGCGAAAGCCGTGAAGAGGCATCAGCGGCCCTGGGTGACATGATGGGTGAGAAAATCTTTGGCGAGGCTGGGAACGAGGTCATTGTCGAGGAGTATCTCGAGGGACCGGAAGTCTCGCTGCTGGCAATTACCGATGGCAATGAATTCATGATGCTGCCACCCTCACAGGACCACAAACGAGTCGGTGAAGGAGACAAAGGTCCGAACACGGGTGGTATGGGAGCCTACACGCCAGCACCGGTGATGGACGATGTCCTGCTGGAACGTTGCGGCAACGAGATCATCGCCCCGACGCTGCAGGCACTGCGCGAAAACGGAACTCCGTACAAAGGTGTGCTCTATGCAGGACTGATCCTGACGGATGATGGCCCGAAAGTGCTCGAATACAACTGCCGTTTCGGCGACCCGGAAACCCAGGTGGTGCTACCACTACTGAGTGTCGACCTGGTTGACCTGATGCTGATGTCTGCCGCTGGCAAGATCGGCAGCATGCAGCAGCAGCTCAACCTGACCCCGTCCAATTGGAAACGGATCAGCCGGACGGGGTACGCAGCAACAGTCGTCCTCGCTTCCAAAGGCTATCCCGGCCCTTATGCAAAGGGTCAGGAGATCACCAATCTGCCGAAGGAACGGGATGATCTTGTTGTCTTCCACGCTGGCACAAAATGGGAGGATGGCCGTCTCCTGACCAGCGGGGGACGCGTGCTCAATGTCACCGCCATTGGTGGCACACTGAACAAGGCACTGGAAACGGCCTACGAAGCGGCCGACCAGATCCAGTTCGAGGGCAAGTTCATGCGCCGCGACATCGGTTGGCGCGCGTTGAACGGGTAACTCATGGCAATCATTCGTTTCCTCGGCACCGGATCGGGATACCCCCATCCGGATCGCGGTTCAAGTTCGGTCCTTGTCGAAGGAACGGACGGTGCCCTGTTGATCGACGCTGGGGAAGGATGTGCGAGACGATTAGCCGAGGAAGTGCTCTGGAAGCAGGAGATCAGGACCATCCTGCTGACCCACGCTCATGCTGATCACAGCGCAGGATTGCCGATGCTGTTGAACGGGATGAAGGCGGATCGACGTACCAGCCCACTCGAGTTGATCGCTCCGATGGGGTTGCTCGAGGGGTGGGAGTCCTTTCTGCCTGCGATACGGTTGGGAGAGGATCGACTCACCTTTCCGCTTGAACTGCGGGAATTGAAACCGGGGCGCTACAACACCTCCTCCGGGCACAAGCTGGATGCCTGGACCAATGACCACCTCCCCGCCGATAGGGAGGGACGTGGCGGCAGCTACAGCCTGGCGGTTGAGATCGAGAGTGAGAAATGGGTCTTCAGCGGTGACCTAGGATCGCTGGAACCGCTCGAAGGAAAACTGGACCGTGCGGCGGGCCTGGTCGTGGAAACACGCCATGTCGATCCGAATCAAGCGGTTCAGCTGGCGAAGAAAGCAGGGATCGGTACCATTTTACTGACCCACATCTCCGCCGATCAGGATACCCCGCCCATTGATGATGCGATCTGGGCGTGGGACAACTTGGTGGTTTACACTCGCGACAGCGGGAAAAGCATATGACGTCTGAAACAGCAAACCTGGCGGTCCGGGACCGTCTGATAGGACGCAGTGATGTGATCGGGGAGGTGCGTACCCTGATTCGACGGGTTGCACCAACGAAAATCTCTGTCCTGGTTACAGGTGCCAGCGGAACGGGTAAGGAAGTAGTGGCGCGTCTCATCCACGACCTTTCGCCCCGCCGGGATGCTCAGTTTGTCCCGGTAAACTGCGGTGCTATCCCGGAAGGATTGTTTGAAAGCGAAATGTTCGGGCATGAACGCGGCAGCTTTACAGGCGCGGACAGGCAGCGAAAGGGCTTTTTCGAGCAAGCTGATGGCGGCACCCTCTTCCTCGATGAAGTGGGCGACATGCCGCTCGAGATGCAGGTGAAGGTGCTGCGTGCCCTGGAAACAGGGGAATATTTTCGAGTAGGCGGCAACAAATCGGTGAAGACCGATATCCGTGTCCTCGCCGCCACCAACCGGGACCTCCGTGCCGATGTAGAGCGTGCCCGGTTCCGTGAGGACCTTTACTTCCGCTTGCGTGCCGTCGAAATCAACATCCCACCGCTGCGCGAGCGACCCGAAGACATTCCGCCGCTGGTCGAGCAGTTTGCGGACGATTTTTTCCGAGAAAACAAAATCGAGCGAGTGCGCCTCCTGCCCTCGGCGATGGACACCCTGCAACAGGCGGAATGGCGCGGCAATGTGCGTGAGCTGAAGAACTTTATCGGCACCTTGCTTACCCTTGAACGGGATGAGCCGATCGACGATCGTTCCATCCGTCGCCACTTGCCTGCTCCTACTGGTTCTCACCTTCCAGTGCTTGCTCCAGTTCAACGCGGGACTCTGGACAATGAGATGATCCTTCAGCAACTTATTGATATACGTCGCGACATCCAGCAGATGAAGGAAACCTTTACGGAACTGCTGCTTTTGGGGCGTCGTCATGAGGAGTTACCGGAGCGGGTGCACTACACTACCGTTGATGGTGAGCCACCCCTTCGCCCAACTCTGGAAGAGGTAGAACGCGATCAGATCCGTCAAGCTCTGATCGAGCAGAATGGGAACCGTCGCAAAGCAGCAGAGATCCTTGGGATTGGGGAACGCACTCTTTACCGGAAAATCAAGGAGTACAACTTGTGAGTAGGCGTCTCATCACTATTGTTGCAGCCCTGGTTTTGCTGCTTCCGCTTGCAGGGTGCGGCATTTACAGTTTCAGTGGTGCGGTGCCGACTCATTTGCAGACGGTGGCAATTCCCATTTTCGAAAACCAGACTGCGGAGTTCGGCCTCGATCAGGAAATGACGGATGAGGTGGTTAACACCTTCACCATCGATAACACGTTAAAGATTGTGGACCTTCGTAATGCCGATTCCGCCCTGTATGGCACTATTGCACGTGTGGACGATCAGCCCTCGACTTATTCCGCTGACGAGTCGGTGCAAGAGTACCGGGTAACCATTGTCGTCCGTGTTCGCTATGAAGATCTGACCAACGGCAAAGTTGTGTGGGAACAGACCATTTCGAATTTCGACAACTACGATCCCGGTGATCCGGCTGACCGTGAAGCAGCTGTTGGTGAAGCGATGCGGAAGATCACGGAAGACATTTTGAACAAGACGGTGTCAGGATGGTAATCGCTGAATTACGAGCCGGGGAAGCCCCGCCGAGTGTGGTGATCGACATTATCCGTCGTCTCGAACGCGGTGAGGTTCTTATTCTCCCAACCGATACCGTGTACGGCCTGCATGCGCTAAGCCGTCACGCGAGTGCGGTGAAAAAGATCCGCGCCATTAAAGGGCTCGACTGGGACCGTCCTCTCTCCAACCTCTTCAACACGGTGGTCGGTCTGGGGCGATTTGTTCAGCTCCCCGAAGGGGAATCACGTCGCAGGATCCTTGAAAGCTGGCCCGGTGCGGTGACCTGGGTTTTGCCCGCACAACCTGGAGCACCGAGGCCGGTTACCGGTCAGGATGGAACCATCGGCATCCGCATCCCGAATCACCAGTTCTTGCGCTCCATTTGTGCCGCGCTGGACGATCTCGTTGTCTCAACCAGTGCCAACCGTCATGGCCAGCCCCCAGCCTTATCACGTGACCAACTCGACCCGGATCTTTTGAAAGAAGTGGACGGCATTGTTTACCAGTCGGATGCTTTACCAGGCCGTCCATCAGAAGTGAAACGGTGGACAGCGGACGGTGCGGAAATTTTGCGTAACCGTCCCCTCACAGGAGTGGAAAGCGACCACATCCACATCCTTGTTGTCTGCACAGGGAACAGCTGCCGAAGCCCGATGGCAGAAGGGTTGTTACGGGACCGTCTCGACCGTAAAGCCCCGGGTAAATATGTTGTACGTAGCGCCGGAACGACCACCGAAGAGGGGTTACGAGCCAGCCTGTCAGCGGTCGAAGTGATGCGTGAGAGAGACATTGATATCTCCAACCACAGAAGCCGTCCGCTGGATGATGATCTGGTCGATTGGTCTCACCTGGTTCTGCCAATGACCTCCGATCAGATCGGTGAAGTGGACAGCCGTTTCACCAGCGATAATGGGAAGGTTTTCCTTTTTACTGCCTATCCGCATTCCGAATTTGACTCGCATGAGGATATTCCTGACCCGATTGGGCATGGAATTGAACGATACCGTGAGGTGCGCAACCGGATCGAGCAGGAGGTGGACCGGATGGTACCCCATTTGCTGAAATTGGTGAGGTAGCTACTTGAGTACCTCGGATCAGACAGCCGTGGACCGTCAAGCGTCCAAGGGCACAGGCTTGCACCCTCCTCGTATCCTGGTCTTCCAGACAGCGTTCCTCGGTGACCTGGTCCTCACCCTTCCCCTGATCGACTCAATCCGCAGCCTCTATCCTGACAGCTTCCTCGCTGTTGTTGCTATTCCCTCGACTCGTTCGCTTCTCGACAATCATCCTACCGTAGATGAAGTTCTCGTGTACGACAAACGTGGGGGTGGACGATCTCTGCGCGGCATGATCAAGATGGTTCGCGCCCTCCGAGCCTTGAAGTTCAGCCTTGCCTACACCCCACATCGTTCCTTCCGGACAGCGTTGATTCTGGCGCTGGCAGGTATTACTGAACGCATCGGGTACCAGGGCACACCGGGCGCGTTCATGTATACCAAACAGGTGGAGCGCAGCGAAGACCAGCATGAGACGGCGCGAATCCTCGCCCTGCTGGGGAATGTCGAGAAGGCTGTAACCAAGCCAAGACTTCCGGTTCAAGAACCAAAAAGGGGTGCCGTTCAGGAGTGGTTGGCCAACGTTGGACTCGAAGGCAAACCTTTTGTCGCAATGGCGCCGGGAAGCGTCTGGGCAACAAAACGGTGGCCGTGGATCTATTGGACAAAGCTTGCTCAGCAGCTCTATAGCGAGCAAGGACTCCCGGTTGTGCTTGTTGGTGGTCCGGATGATAAGGATTTGTGCGGAGACATCGCGAGCAAGGCCGGTGATGGTGTGGTCAGTGCCGCTGGTCTGCTGGATGTTCCGGGTAGCGCCGAGCTGTTGCGTCTTGCACGATTGCTGATTACTGGAGATACAGCCCCGCTGCACCTCGGGGTAGGGGTCGAAATCCCTGTTCTCGCGATCTTTGGGCCTACTGTTCCCGAGTTTGGCTTCGCGCCGACTGGCCCCAACGACCGTGTCATCGGTCTTGATCTCGATTGCCGTCCCTGCGCCATCCACGGTGGCGAAGCCTGCCCGCTGGGCCATCACAACTGCATGCGTCAGCTCGAACCGGACCAGGTGATGCAGGCCGCTGTCGAAATGTTGGACCAGACGGGGGCCGCATGACAAGCCAGAAACCCTCGATCCCTCCACTCCCCCCGAACCAGACAGAATCCAAAAGAGGTGAGACTGTCCGTCTTGCAAAAGAAGGCATCCTGATCACAATCCTGGCATCAGGCGGGAAACTGATGGGCTTCCTGCGGGAGTGGCTGGTCGCTTTTTTCTTCGGTGCAGGAATCATTTCCGATGCCTACCGTGTCTCAGTCGATTTTGTCCGCTCCATCACACTTACGTTTGCAGGGCAAACAGTCCAGATGTCACTGGTGCCGCTGCTGACCAGGTGGCGTATTCGTGGAGCTCTGCGCAGTCGTGCCCTGCTGTTTCGCCTGATAGGTTGGTTATCGTTGCTCACATCCTTGGTGCTGATGCTGGTGCTGATGCTGGCAGGAGATGCCATCGCACGGTTACAGGCTCCTGATTATTCTCCCGACGATATCGAGCTGATGTCCATGATGCTGCGCTGGATTGCTCCGGCCAGCCTGATCTTTGTCGCGGAAAGCATGCTCACATGCCTGCTGATGAGTGTCAAGCGCTATCGTCTAATCGGTTACGGCACAATGGTAATGAACGCTTTTCAGATTGCTGCCATTGTCCTGATCGGACTGGGACACCTTCCGCTACAACTGATCCCGATATCGTACTGGGTCAGTGTTGTTTTTGTTGTTGGCGTGCTTTCGATCGACGCGAAAACCTGGTGGATGCATGAGCAAGCTCGTGTTGCACGGCACCGTACCTGGGTTGTGATGCGACGCTTTTCTCTGCTGTTTGCCCCCTTGCTCATCGTTGGACTGTCGAACCAACTGCGACTTTTTCTAGATCGACGATTCGTTTCCGAATTTGCCGTGGGCGCGATTGCCGCACTCTATTTCGCACGGTTCATCACAGAAACGCCGAAGTGGACGATTGGTCGGACGCTGACAGCCATGGTACTCCCCCATTTCAGCGAGCTGGCCGAGACAAAAAACGATACTGATTTTCGCAGGCACTACCTCTTCCTGCTCGACTTTTCCCTCTGGTTGATGATGCCACTAGTGGTCATCTGTCTAACCGGCGCCAAGTCCATCGTCCTGCTGATTTATGGGTATGGTGCATTCGACGATCATGCTGTAGCTCTGACCAGCGCTGCCCTGATGGGTGCGGCACCGAGCATCTGGACCACCGTTTTCCACCCGGTGACCAACCGTGTCCTGATCGCGCAGGAACGATCCAACATGCTTTTGCCATTCGGCATCTCACTGGCAATTATGAATATTTTGCTCGCCTGGCAGCTCGCACAGCATTATGGCATTGTCGGAGTTTCGGTTTCACTGGGGGTTTCTCAGTTTATCTTGATCCTCAGCATGCTCCCCTTCCTCAAGCTTCAGGTTGGATCTGCTGCACTGGGACGGATTCTCCTCTGGTTCGGCTGGGCGGGAGCGCTTTGGCTTCTTATGTCCGGCCTGCCGGACACTATGACCCCACTTGTCCATCTGCTGACCATTGTCGGCATCTTGCTGCCAGCATGGATCGGGGCAAGTTTCCTCTTCCCGCACGGGAAAGAGAACATGAGACGACTGGGATCGATTCTTTTGAGGGTGGTGAAGAAGTGAGTGACTTCCCGACCGATACACTCGTACAGGATTACCTGCGCCGTGCGCTGAACCGTGAGCAGCGTGCCGGTGTCGTGGGTATACTCGATCCTGAATACAAACGAACCGGGTTCGTCAATCCGCGTTACCAGGAAGCCTGCCTGACCTTAGCATTGGCAGCCGAGCATAGCCTCGCTATCCCAGAGGGTCATTCACGTGAAGAGTTGGTTCGCACTGCTATTCACGCGATGGATCAATGGCTGCGCCAACAGCATCGATCCGGTGCGATCCGTACCCAGCCAAACGGTGTCCTCGACACCCAGGCGACTGCCTATGGCTTGTTTGCCGTGGCACGTACCGCCCTCCTGCTCAAGGACAGGATTCCCTCAAACACGGCAAACCGGGCGCAGAAAGGATTGCGAAAAGCAGCCCGGTACCTATCCTCCGCACCCATTCCCCCCGGACCGGAAACACGGCCGCTTCGAGCTGCGGCGCTGCATGCTGCCGCTGAGTACCTGGAAAGCCCTGCGATCCATGCCACATCTCGGGCTCTGCGACGCGAGGGGGAAAGGCTGCTGCGCGAGAGTCTTGCCAACCCGGAGAAACACCCGCAGGATGCCGGGGCACTCGCGCTTACCTTTGCCTACCTGGTGCTCGGTGAAGCGGAGCGATCGAGCGAGACGGACGAACTATATGGTCGTATCGCACGACGAAGCCTGCTTTCAACCACTCCCGGCGGACTCTTCGGAGGTGGCGCGGAATCATCGCTCGCCTCCCTCCCCATCCTCACCGGGTATTGTGCAACTGCTGACCGGATCGATGTGTCCGCACGAGTTGCAAGCCTGCTGAAACATGCCTTTTCCGAGCAGCTTTATAACGCGCTGCTTGATCCCGATGTCCCCTGGCTGACGCCGATGAGCTATCTGCACCTCTATGCGCATCTGTACGATCCGGGGGAGACTATCATCAGGGCGGAAAGTGATTCAAGCTTCCCGATACTCAACAATGGTTGCGGGCGAATCCAGCTGGACGAGTGGAGTCTCCGTCTCGGAATGGGCGGCACCCTGGGCTGGATGCATCACCATCCAACTGACTCAACACGGCTGTTTGGTTCACCAACTGGACTGGCGCTGCGCGAAGGGCCTTGGCTTATCGAAGGAAATCGCTTGCGCCACCCCTCCTACGCCGGAAAGTTCAAGGTGATTCCGGGAACACCATGGACCATCGAAGGCGAGCTTTATTCGCTGCCGATTCCCGGGACAGAACGTTCCCCTCGTCGAAAGGGTTTTCCCCGACTTCACGGTAGGAAGTCAGGCACTGGAACTCGACTCGCGCCTCCGCCGAAGCTGGCAGCGGCACGTGCCTCCGCCCCGGTGAAATACCGTCGTGAAATCGAGATGAAGGATGGAGCGTTGACCGTCGAGACGATGGTCGAGGGCAAGGTGCTGCACCGGCTACCGATGATCTGGCCGGGTGGGATGTATGGCGAGATCATCGTCGACAAGAACCGTCGTCTCTTGACACACGTTCTCGAGGAACGGCGGGTGCGTGAAATCAGTTTCGAGGGCGGTTACTGGCCGAACTGGACCGTCCGGTTCGACCGTCCCGTGGACTTGCTCTACGAACCTATCCACGGCCTCATCACCACCAGCCCGATGCGCTACCTATCCGCCGCCGGTGGCACCTTCGACATCCTCGCCACCGACCGTTTGCATATGGCTTGGCGGGTCGGGTAGTGTTCGATCTCCCATTCAAGAAAAAGGCCTGAACGTGTTTACGTTCAGGCCTTATCATTTCATCGGCAAACAAGACGATTAGTGGTTCTCTTCATCGCCCTCATTCGTCTCGGATTTCGCCGCTGTTTCACCGGAGGGCAGCCCTTTTCGAAGGGACTCCGCTTCGTCCCGCAGGACTTCCGACTCACGCTGAAGCCGTGCGATTTCCTTGTCGGCACGTTCGACCTCACCCTCGAGAGTTTCGATCTTCTCGTTTACTTCTTCCAGCTCCTTCTCAGCCTTTTTGCGACCCCGTTTTTCGCGGGATAAATCGGCGAGGGTCTGGAGCTGCTGGAAGACCGCGATCAGCAGGAACGAGACCATCCCAAATCCGAAGGAGATGAAGAGGGCCAAGTAAAGCGGCACGGGACCGGATTCCCAGTTCAGCAGGTGAACATTAACCGTCTCACCCTGGTTCTGAAGCGAGAAACCCAGCACGATCACAATGATGACCAGCAGAACGATCCAACGAACAATCCACATAAAAGCCTCGTATTCCAGGGATGTTGCCTGATCCCCTAATATCCACTCATGAGGACGGTTTGTCCACTATTTCGCCACGAAGGGTCATGCCGGAGAGTTTTTTGACTCGAACCCATAGTTCACTTCCAAACTCCGGCGTGCCCGGGAAAACAATCATGTGCCCAGATGGTGTACGCCCAATGGCCTCCTCCGGTTTCTTTGGCGAGGGGCCCTCGACCAGAACCGGGTGAACCTGCCCAACCTGCCTCAAGCGATTCCGCTGGCCAGAAGCCTGAATGATGTCGTTCAGCTCCATCAGGCGACGCACCTTCTCGCCGTCCGGCACATCATCCTCCAGCTTCGCCGCCGGAGTGTTGGGCCGTTCCGAGTACTTGTAAACGAACGCGTTGTCGTACTCCATCTCCTCAACAAGACGGACCGTCTCACGGAAATCCGCCTCCGATTCGCCGGGGAAGCCGACGATGATATCGGTCGAGAGCAGCAGACCCGGCACCTTCTCCCGTGCCTTCGCTGCCAAACTACGGTAGTGGTCGGAGGTATATTTACGGCCCATCCGTTTCAGCACGCTGTCCCCGCCCGCCTGCACCGGCAGATGCAACTCCGGGCAGACTGGCAACCCCTTCGCCAGCACATCCAGCAGTTTGTCCGAGCAATCCTTCGGGTGCGAGGTCATGAAACGAAGCCGCTTCAGTCCAGGGATCGCGGCGACCTGTTCCATCAGGTCGGGAAAATCGGTGCCCTCATGGGCATAGCTGTTCACATTTTGCCCGAGCAGGGTGATCTGGACAAAGCCCTCCTCCACGGCTTCGCGCGCTTCACGGAGGATCGACTCTACCGGACGATGCCGTTCCTCGCCACGGACCGCCGGGACGACACAGTAGGTGCAACGGTTGTTGCAGCCGCGTGTGATGGTCACCCAGGCGTTGGTCCCCTCACGGCGAGCCGGGAGGATGTCATCGTAGAGCTCGTTCGGGGAACCCTTGGGGAAGATCAACGGCACCTCGGGTGGTGGTTCGAGCAGCAGGGCGGGCAGACGGCGATACACATCCGGTCCCATCACCCAATCCAGGAAGGGAAGCTGCTTGGCAATCTCGCTGGAGGCATGCTTCGACAGGCACCCCAGCACCCCGATACGAGTCTCCGGATTCCTCTTTTTCAGTGCACCAAACCGTCCGATGTTCGAAATCGCTTTCGACTCGGCATGCTCACGGATCGCACAGGTGTTGATCAGCACGACCTCGGCCTGCTCGGCACGGTCCACACGCTGGTAGCCGCGTTCCTCGAGCATTGCCATCACAATCTCGCTATCCACGAGATTCATCTGGCAGCCATAGGTCTCGATGAAGACCCCGCCACGCACCGTCTCAACCCCCTCCTGAAACCCTTTACCGGACAACAATACCTCCCTACGTTGTGTCAGATGCCCACGTCTTCACAGTTGTGTCAGATCCGAAGATCTGACACAGGTTTCGCGCCCCTGGCGCGATGCACGGGCAGGATGCCCGTGCTACACCGTCAGGTCTCCGCTGCGCTAAGGACATGACGGAACAGATACAAGGACCTGACCGAACCTGCAACGTTGTGTCAGACGCCTACACTTCATAGTTGTGTCAGATGCCTACATCTTCACAGTTGTGTCAGATCCTCAGATCTGACACACCATTCGCGCCAAAGGCGCGATGCACGGGCAAGATGCCCGTGCTACACCGTCAGGTCTCCGCTGCGCTAAGGACCTGACGGAACATATCGGGGTCTGGCGGAACAGATGCAAGGAGCTGACCGAACGGGATCACACACGAAACAGCACGTTTTCTCGCTGGAATACTTTGGTGGTGATGAAGATGCCGATGATGGCGTAAATCGTGGTCGAGAGCAGGGTGATCCCCAACTGCGCCGGGTCAAGGCTGCCATTAAGAATATCCTTCAGCACCAATGACACATTCACCACCGGAGTCCATGCACGCTGCAGGTCGCCTTCGCTGCCGGGTACCATCGACATCATCGCGGGTAGAATCACCAGCATGTTCAGGGGCACAATGTAGCTCTGCGCTTCGCGTGTGCTCTTGGCAAAGACAGCAATGGTCATCAGCAGCGAGGAGAAAAGCGCCGCGAGGGGCAGCATCATCAGCACAGCAATCATCATGTTGCCGAAGCTGATCTGGAAGGTGAGCTGCTCGCCCATCTGTGCGCCGAGCCAGACCATACCCCACGTCAGCATCACCATCATCGAGATAACCGAAATTAACGCTGATGTCACCGAGGTCGTCATCACGGCGAAATATTTACCAAGCACAATTTCAAGCCGTCCCGCCGGACTGGCCAGCAGAGTCTCGAGGGTGCCTCGTTCTTTCTCCCCAGCCGTCATGTCAATCGCCGGGTAAATTGCCCCGGTCAGGGTCATCAGGATCAACATGTAGGGCAGAAAAGACGCCAATCCCGAGGCCGCCATCTGTTCATCGCTGGCGAGGTTCTCTTCCTCGATTACAAAGGGGGTCAGGATATCTTCTGGCTCACCAAGCTCTGCTAGATGAAGGCGGGTCACCTCTTTGCGATGTGCCACCAACTGATCCTCGACACGATCCATCGCAAAGGTGGATGTTTCGCGGTTTTTACGAACCCACATCCGAACCGTCGCCTTGCCCACGCCATCCTTGGTAATGTAGACCGCCCCCTGGATATCGCCGGCATCGATCATTTCGCGTGCCATCGCCGTATCCGAATCGAGATCGAGGAACTGGGTTCGCTCGGCCTCTTGAACGACCTCTGCCAACTCGGTGTCCGCATCGGCACCCAGCAGGGCAACTGTATAGGTCTGTTCCTTCAAATCGCTGATGGACGAAGCCATCAGGGCACCCACTCCGATCACCATCACCGGGATCAATAGCAGCGGCACGACAATCATCGACATCAGCGTGCGACGGTCCCGAACAATATCGAGCAGCTCTTTCTGCCAGATAAAACCAACGTTGTTCAGTGAGAAACGGCTCATCAGGTCCTCGTTTTCGAGGTTTTGCTCGAGGTGGCGGTGCTCTTCTTCGAGCTGGTTTTACGGGCTTTTTCCATACTCTCGACAAGTTCTGCAAGGGTCGTACATCCGGCGGCTTCCAACCAGGATTTTTCTTTCTCTTTCATCCAGTTTTTCAGCCAACCCCATTGACGGGATTCCGGCCAACGCCATGCGGAACGGGATTCATTGGAAAGCAGCGCCTCAATTTCGGCGATGGTCACCTGTTTTGGGTCACGTGCCAGCAGGACGAGGGAGAAATCCTTGCCCGCACGTTCAACCAAGCCGCCCTCACGCAGCAGGTCCACTGTCTCTTCGGCCAAATGCGGCGGCACCTTCCAGTTCTTGCTCCACTGCTCGATGTGAACTGAATCGCTGTTCGTATGGAAGGCCTGGGTTGCTTCCTTCAACAGCAGATAGGCTGCCGAGTCGCGTTGCGAACGGCTCAGACGGATGTGTTTTGGCTTGTTGACCAAGCTACGGTAGTGTTGTGCTACATAGGTCAGTTCCATTCCACCCAGCACCAGCACCCAGGACAAGTTGACCCAAACCAATAGCAGTGGGAAGATGGCAAGGGAACCATAGATCACGTCATACTGCACGAGATCAGCGGTGTAAACAATAAATGCTGCTTTCACACCTTCATAAATCACACCCACCACCACTGAACCGATCAGGGCGTAAAGAGTGTGGACCGAAGTCGCCGGGACAAAACGATAGAGCAAGAAAAAGCCGATGATCACCATGCCCATCGAGAGGAGACGGTTGATCACCGCCTGGCTCACCGGCACATAGGAGACAGTTTCGCTGACAAATGGCAAGGCCTGAAGGTAGGTGGTAATGGCTAGGGACCCGATGACAAGAATCGGGACAATTGTTACCAGACCCCAATAGAGCGGTAGACGCTGCAAACTACCCGCACGGGACTTGGTTCCCCAGATCACATTGATCGTTGATTCCACCCCGCTGAAAATCGAATAGACTGCAAGGACCAGCACACCGACACCCACCCCGCCGAGGGTTGCGCTACCAGCATTTTCAATCACTTCCTGAAGTCGTTCTGCAACTTTCGGCCCTGTTCCCGGTGCCAGCATGTCAAGGATAAAGGGACGAACTGTTTCGAAGAACCAATCCTGACCACCTAACATCCGGAAAATCTGGAAGGCAATCACCAGCAGCGGGACCATGGTCAACAGAGAGGCGAAAGTCAGTGCGGTAGCGCGCAGGGGAATCTTGTCCGCGATGCTTTCGCGAACTGTGATCTGGATGAAACGGAAAGCGTGGAAGAGCCAACGTAGATGAGGTTTCGCATGCTGACGTTCCTCCTCGCCAACCTCGCTCATCTCGCTGACCTGCTCCGACAGGCGTGACACCTTTTTGATAAGTCCCATCCGTCAGTCCTGGTTGGTCTCATCCACCCGTGCAAAGAGGGAAGCGGACGCTTCCCGTGCTTTTGCAAGCACTTCATCCTCGCCCTCAATGTTCCGGTGCTCCATCAGCACCCGACCATCGCACACCACGCTATCCACCACACTTCCGTTCGCTGCATAGACAAGGTGTGAAGCGAGATCGTGCATCGGGTTCAATTCTGGCATATCCGGATTAATCAGGATAAGGTCCGCAAGCCCGCCAACCTGGAGGGGGTTACCATCGAGTCCAAAACGTTTCGCCGGATTTTTCACCGCCATGTCGAGGGTCTCTTTAGCGGTAATTGCGGTCGGATCGTTACCCTTGAATTTCTGTAACAACGCGGCGATTTTCATCTCCTCGAACATGTCGAGGTTGTTGTTCGATCCGGCGCCATCGGTCGCTATCGCGGTAACCGCCCCCGCCGCTTGCAATTTCCGGTAGGGATAGACCCCGTTCACCGCCAGCTTCATGTTGCTGACCGGGTTGTGAACACAGGTTGCCTTGTGTTCACCCAGGATGGCAATGTCCTTCTCGCTCAGCCAGACGGTATGCGCCGCCACGAGACGATCTGACATCATACCGAGCCGTTCGAGGTATTCCACAGGGCTACAACCGTGCTGCTCGTAGCATTCCTTCACCTCGTGTTCCGTTTCGGAGAGGTGGGTGTGCAGCACCAGGTTGTTCTCTTTCGAAAATTCGCCCGACCAACGCAGCGCCTCCTCGCTTACGGTATAGATGGCGTGTGGGGCGACAGCAAACTGGACACGGTCGGAATAGCGCTTGGCTTCTTCGTAGAGTTGCTCGTTTTTCGCAACCTGCTTGCTGAAATCACCCGTGCCTTCGGGCGCGAGCAGGACGGCGGCGATCATCGCACGCACCCCGGTTTCCTCGACCGCTTTGGCGACCGCATGGAAATCCCAGTACATGTCGTTGAAGAAGACGGTCCCGGCACGGATCATTTCGAGGATAGCGAGACGTGCGCCCCAATAGACCTCATCGGGTGAAATGCCACGTTCGTAGGGCCAGACTCGTTTCGTAAGCCACTCCATCAACGGCAGATCATCGCCATTGCCGCGAAAGAGGGTCATCGAAGCGTGGGTGTGGGCGTTGATCAGGGGCGGATGGGCGATCATTCCACGACCATCCAGCATGGAGTCCGCCGGATGCTCCTCACCATCAATGGCCGAAATGCGCCCGTTCTCGCAGAAAATGTTGGTCCGCTGCCCGCGCAGCAGGACATCGCGTATCAAAAGAGATGACATAACCGGTTCTACAATCCTTGTACTGTTGCCGTCTGCTGTCGCTGCGAACGAAGTGAACGAGCCTGTCATCCCGGACTTGATCCGGGATCCAGCTACCGGACCTTGCTACGAGTGACTCAGCCAAATCTGAGGGAGCCCAGGAAATCGGAGCGTTTTCCTTCTTCTTTTCTCTTCATCCGCCGTCGACCAAGGATCAGACGAAGTTGCTCTGCCCTTCCAGTTGAGGCTGGATCCCGGGTCAAGCCCGGGATGACACACCAGGCACCCTCGTTACACCAGCGCCAGGATCTCATCCTGTTTGGCGGGATCGAGGTGGCGCAGCGCTTCTTTCAACAGGCCTTTTTTCGTACGCGGTGCCCACCATGCCAGGTAGCGCAACAGCGCATCGGTATCCTTCACCTCACGCAGCGCCCAACCGACCGCCTTAACCAGAGAAGAATCGCTGACATTCATCAGGTTGCGCAGAACTCGGAAGGTTTGGGAGGGGTAGCTGTTTCCCTCGCTGTTGAGGGTGATGGTGGCGATGGCGGCAAGACGTCTTTTCCAGGGTGTTTCGCCACGTACGGCCCATGCTTCGAGGTAGCCGACACGGCTCATGTCTGCCAGCACCCACCAGCCGACGACCGTCGCAAGCGCATCAATCAATTCCCAATTATCCAGCTCACGGGCCCAACCACCGACCCGTTCCCCGAACAAATCATCCAGCAGTTCCGACCCATGATCGAGGCCGTACAGGCCGAAAAGAATCCGCTCACGGTGATGAGTTGGAATCACACGGCTGAGGTAACGGCTCCAATCTTCGGGCTCCGGACCATGGACACGTGTTGCCTCACGTGCGAGCTCGCGCAAGTCTGCGACACGTACTCCCAGCACCTCACCACTTCCCGGCGCAAGACGTTTCATCTGGGTCGCGTACTCACTATCCGCAAGCGCGGCCATCTCTTCGACAGCCCATTTATCTAATATTTCAGGGGTTACGACAGTCATACTCCCCGATACTCCTCACCTGCTGTGCCCCAATCCGGGGGAATCGTCCCTCTCCGCACAAGGAAGGAAGATACATCCATTTCGTTGAAAATCTGTTCGGGGAAAAATGGCTCCCCCTCCTCTGCAGATGCAAGCGAACACAAAAAAAAGCAAGGGCGGTTGACCCCTTTTGCTTGCAGGGTGAATTGGACAGGACTAACTTATCCCCTCCTGACGTTTTCAGGCTTTTCAAGCCTCATCAGAAAACAGGTTCGGGCCCGAGCCGGCCTGCCCGAACTGTGACTCCATACCAAGGGGAACCAGAATGAAGTGGTATCGTCTCCCAACTGCCTTGTTCCTTGCCCTCCTCATTACTGCGAGCGCCTTCGCCGTGGAACCGTTCATGCCGCGTGAACCAGCCGTTAGCCCTGATGGTTCAACTGTCGTGTTCTCGTTCCAGGGTGATCTTTGGAGCGTCTCCAGTGAGGGCGGCCAAGCGACAAGGTTGACTGCGAATCCTGCTTATGACACCCAACCGGTTTTCAGCCCGGACGGGAGCAAGATCGCCTTCGCATCGGACCGTTTCGGCGACGATGATGTTTTTGTCATGCCAGCCGCGGGCGGGCCGCCCAGCCGGCTGACGCACGCTTCAACAACCGACGTTCCTGGCGGCTTCAGCCCCGATGGCAGCATGTTTTACTTTGCCGCCTCACGTCCCTTCATGTTCCCGATGGACCGTCAAATCCAAGCCGTGCCCACAACAGGTGGCACGGCTTTTCGTTTGGGTGACTTCTGGGGTGATGAAGTGACGGTCGGTGCGGACGGCACCTTCATCATCGCATTCGGACGGGTCAAAGCAGCCCGCATCCACTACCGTGGAAGCTACCAGCGTGAAATCTTCAGCTACACCGCAGGAAACGATCCGGTGCAACTTACGGACAACCTGGGTTACGACATGAACCCGATGGTGGCCCCCGATGGCACCATCTACTGGCTCAGCGACCAGGATGAGTCGATGACCCAGAATGTCTGGAAGATGAATGCGGACGGATCGGGCAAAAGCCAGGTAACCTTCTTTGAAGGTGATGCGGTTCGTTCAGCGGCCCTGAGCGCCGATGGCACAACTCTGGTCCTCGAGCAAGGCACCAGCATCTACACGTGCCCCGCCACCGATGGCAGCAACCCGACCAAATTGATGATCTATGTCGCTGCCGACCAGATCACCAAGCCGGTGACCATCGAGAATAAAACCGGCGGTGCCGATGAACTGGCTGTCTCGAGTGACGGTGAAGAATATGCGATGATTGTCGAAGGCGAAATAGTCCTCGTCAACAAGGACCTTGGTGGACGTGCAACGGTCGCCGTCCCCAATGCTTCCCGTGAACAGAACGTCGAATGGCGTCCCGGTTCTACCGACACCCTCGCCTTCGTCAGCGACCGTTTCAACTACAAAACCCTCTGCCTGCTGCTGTCAGACGATCCGGATGAATCGAATTTGCGTCTGGCACGCAAGCACAAGATTGTCAATCTGACTGATGGCAAGCAGTCTGCAACCAGTCCAAAATGGTCGCCGAAAGGTGATAAGATTGCTTACATCAAGGGCAATGCTGACCTGCATGTGATGGATGCGGACGGCAAGGGTGACAAGGCAATCCTCACGGGCTGGGCCACTCCAGACTTCTCCTGGTCTCCCGATGGACAATGGATGGCCTATGCGGTCGAAGATCGCAACTTCAACGCGGATATCTGGATCATGTCTGCCGATGGTAAGGGTGAGGCTGTCAATGTGAGCCAGCATCCGGACATGGATATGAACCCGGTCTGGTCGCCCGATGGCCGCATGCTGGCCTGGAACACGGCACGTCATGCCAACCAGATGGACATCTATTTCGTCTACCTCACTCGGGAGGATGACGAGCGTACCCAGGAAGAGTGGGAAATCTGGGAGAAGACTCGCGACAAGAAAAAGGACAAGGGTGATGACGAAGACGAGGAGGAGGGCGAGGATGAACTCGTCGTCACCATCGACTTCGAAGACATCCACCTTCGCGGGCGCCGGATGACCAGCCTGCCCAGCGACGAGACCATGATCGCGATTCACCCGAAAGGCGACAAGCTCTTCTTCCTCGCGACCGTTGAAGGGGACCGTGACCTTTACAGCGTCAACCGTTTCGGCGATGACATGGAAGAGGTGACCAGTGGCGGAACTCGCCCGAGTGCGATCACCTTTGATGCCGCCAACGAGACCTTCTATTACCTGAAGAGCGGAAAACCCTATTCAATGGGGATGGATGGCGGGAAGAGCGAAAGCACCGACTTCAAAGCCCGCATCACCATTGATGTGCCGGGACGCCGTCTCCAGGTCCTGGACGAAGGCTGGCGAGTACTGGGTGACTGGTTCTACGATCCCGGCATGCACGGCGTCGACTGGCCCGCGCTGCGTGGCAAGTACGCCAACTGGGCATCTCAGGTCGGCCATGAGCGTGATTTCCGGGATGTCGTCAACTTCATGATCGGTGAAGTGAACGCAAGCCACATGGGGTACTACCCGGATCGCGACAGCGACAATGGTCCCGCGCCGGATGGCTACCTCGGCCTCGAGTTTGATCCGTCGTACAAGGGTGACGGCCTCAAGGTGAAGAGTGTCATCCCCCACTCCCCGGCAGATCGTGTCGCGACACGCATCCTTCCCGGCGACATTATACTGACCATTGACGGCAGGTCCGTTTCCGCTACTCAGAACTACTTCGCCACGCTGGAAACCCGTGACGACATACCGACGGAAGTAACCCTGCGTCGCGGGAAAAAAGAGATGATGTACGAGATCACCCCGGTTGGCTACCGTGACCTCGTCGATCTTCTCTACGCCAACATGGAAAAGACAAAACGCGCTGTTGTGGAGGATGCTTCCGAAGGGAACGTCGGCTACCTGCACATTCGTGGCATGGGTCTCGCCGAAGTGGAACGCTTCGAGATGAACCTGTATGCCGCAGCCGATGACAAAGATGCTTTGATCATCGACGTGCGCGACAATGGCGGCGGTTGGACCACAGACATGCTTCTGACCATCCTCACCCAACCGGTACATGCTTATACTGTGGCACGTGATGGTGTTGTTGGTTACCCGCAGCCCAGGTACCCATTGTATCGCTGGGAGAAGCCGATTGCGGTGATCTGCAATGAGGGTTCTTACTCCAACGCTGAAATCTTCAGCCATGCGATTCAGACGATTGGTCGCGGGCCGGTCATTGGCAACACAACCGGCGGCAATGTTATTTCGACGGGTGGCTGGACAACCCTCGATGGTGCTCACATTCGTATGCCGTTTCGCGGCTGGTATGTCTGGGGCGGTACCGACACCCCGACCCCAGAACGCAACAACCTCAACGAAGAGGGCAACGGTTGCGTGCCGGATTATCTCGTCCCCTACACCCAGGCGGACTGGAACAACGGACGCGATCCGCAACTCGACAAGGCGACCGAGCTGATGATCGAGGCAGCGGCAGCCGAAGCAGCCAAGCCGAAACCTTCCCCGAAGCTAGACAACATGAATCTCTGGGAAGGAAAGTAAATTTCCTTCATGGGGCGGGCTTTGCCCGCCCCATGCTTTATCTTCAGTCTTCCAACTGCCGAGCCGGCAACGAACCTTGCACCACGGAGGCATGATGAAACGAACGATGTCCGTGGCTCTGCTCCTCGCCTTACTGCTGATCACAGGATCAGCCATCGCGAAGGATGATGCGAGCAAACCACTTATTGATGTTCAGGAACGGACCCTGGACAATGGACTGAACCTGTTGATGATCGAGGACCACAGCGCCCCGATTATCACCTACCAGGTTTACTACCGGGTTGGCAGCCGCCACGAACGTCCCGGCATTACTGGTATGGCGCACTTCTTCGAGCACATGATGTTTCGCGGCACGAAAAAGTATGGCCCCGGCGAGTATGACAGCATTGTCAAAGCGCATGGTGGTACGCTGAATGCCAACACCTGGTATGACCGTACGATGTACTACGAGAACATCTCCTCGGAGTATCTCGAACTGATCATCCACCTCGAGGCGGAACGTCAGGCCAACCTGAACATCACCGAAGAGACCTTTAAGCCGGAGCAGCAGGTCATCACCGAAGAACGTCGTCTGCGTGTCGACAATGACCTCTTTGGTTCGGCCCGCGAGCTGCTGTCGACCCATCTCTTCACTGCCAGCAACTACCATTGGCCGGTGATTGGTTGGATGAGCGACATCCAGAACTACCGTCTTGAAGATCTGAAGTGGTTCTACAAAACCTACTATGCCCCGAATAACGCGACCATCGTTCTCACTGGTGATTTCGATCCAGATGAGGCCTACGAGTTGGTCAAGAAGTACTACGGTAAGATGGAAGCGCAGGAGCAACCTTGGGAATCGATGAGCGCAGATGTGCCGCAGCGTGGCGAGAAGCGCATCAGCTTCCGTCGCCCGGCCCAGCTCCCCTTCCTCCTGGCTGGCTACCACATTCCGGCGGCGAGCCATCCTGACTTCCCGGCCCTCGAAGTGGCCCAGAAGATTCTTGCCAGCGGTGAGTCAAGCCGTATTTACCGTTCCTGTGTCTACGATTCACAGGTCGCGCGTTTTGCAGGCGGCTTCCTCTACGAACTCTATCACCCGGGCATCTTTTCCTTCTACATCGGCGTAAACCAGGGACGTGGAATGGACGAGGCGGAAGAGCTTCTCTTCGCGACGGTCGATTCCCTCGCGGCTACCCCGCCGACTGAGCGTGAAATTCAGAAGGCAAAGAACCAGCTTGAAGCGGACTTCTACTCCAACCTGCAAACCAACTCCGGTAAAGGTAGTGTCATCGGCGAAGCAGTCGTGACCTACAAGGATGGCTACAAGGAAGTGCTGCAAAAGCTGGACAAGTGGAACGCGGTAACTGCAGAAGATGTCCAGCGTGTGATCAAGACCTACCTGGTTCCCTCGAACCGGACTACGGTCATTGTGGAACCCGATTTTGAGCTGGTTCCGGTGGATGTGAGCATGGGAGGTGATGACCAATGAAACGCTTCGTAACCCACCTGCTGATGCTCGGGCTGATTCTGGCGGCGATGCCGACGATGGCCCAGGAGATGATGGACAACGATCCAGTGCCGGAGTACACACCGCCCGCGATGCTGGATGCCAGCCCGGTTGAACTGCCGAAGATCACCAAAGACGTGCTCAAGAACGGACTCACCGTCTACTACATCC
Organism: bacterium; assembly: GCA_020444265.1. Classification (GTDB taxonomy): domain Bacteria; phylum Electryoneota; class Electryoneia; order Electryoneales; family Electryoneaceae; genus JAHLLH01. The sequence continues at coordinate 134,833 of JAHLLH010000009.1, read as the reverse complement.
CGCAGCATGAAGTGCCAATGACGGCGCTCCGTCTCAACTTCCCCACAGGTAGCCTCTTCAACCCGATCGACAAGCCCGGCCTGACCGACATGGTCGCTGAGCTGCTGACGAAGGGGACAAAAGAGCGCTCAGCAATTGACATCGCCGAAGAGATCGATTTTGTCGGTGGTTCCATCTCGACCGGTGCGGGAAACAATTCGACCTATATCGTCACAGAGGTGATGTCCCGCGACCTCGACCTCGGGTTTGACCTGATGAGTGATGTGATCCTCAACCCGACCTTCCCCGAAGAGGAGATTGGTCGTGTCAAGACCCAGTCCATCTCGAACCTGATGGCACAGAAGGATGATCCCGGCGCCATCGCAGGTCGTGCCTGGGCCAAGTGGGTCTATGGTGAGCATCCCTACGGCTACCCCTCCTCCGGGACGATTGAGTCGATCCAGGAGATCAGCCGGGACGACATCGTTGCCCAACATGAACGTCTCTACACTCCCAAAAGTGCGACCCTCGCTATCTCGGGTGACTTCGATCTGAAGAAGACCCGTAAGCTGGTCAAGAAGTACTTCGGGAAGTGGGATGGTGGCGCTGCACCCCAACCGACTGCCGAACCGGCTCAGCGTGGCGAAGGTGGCAAGGTGCTGCTCGTCGATAAGAGCGATGCGGTCCAGACCCAGATTCGCATGGGCTACATCCTCGGGCCCTACAACATGGGCGACGATCTGTATGCCTTCCGTGTGATGGACTACCTCTACGGTGGCGGCAGTTTCGCCAGCCGTCTGATGGACCGTGTCCGGAACGACCTCGGCCTGACCTACGGCATTTATTCCTACATCGAGGCACGTCAGCAGAACGGTTCCTACACCATCCAGACTTCAACTCGTACCGAGGCGACCGAGCAGATGATCGATGAGATTCTCGCGATCATGGACCAGGTCACAACGGAAGGGTTCACGCAGGAAGAACTTGATGAGGCCAAGTCGTACATGATCGGCGCCTACCCGCGTCAGTTCGAGACCCCGGCCCAGATTGCCAACCAGTTCCAGTCACTCTTGCTGTTCGATTTCGGTGATCCCGCACAGTTTATCGCGGACTACCGTCAGAACATCCAGCAAGTGACGCTGGAACAGGTCAATGCAATGGCGAAGAAGTACCTGCTGAAAGATCAGCTTCGCATGACTGTTGTCGGCAAAGCGGACGACATCAGCGAGGTAATGGCGAAGTACGGCGATGTGGAAACGGTCAGCGTCGAAGAATACTGATCGATCCATCCAGCAAAACATGCCAACGCCCGTGGGATTGTCCCACGGGCGTTTTTACTGATGTCAGAGATAGGTGTTGTAGCAGGTCAAGAGTTCTGACTGAACGTTCCTTACTACTGCATGTTTTCATTTGATCATCAAAACACGCCTGACCTTTATCAGATCGGCATCGCCCGGATGCGAGAGACGCAGCAGGTAGAGCCCGCTGGCGACATCACTCATGGGTAGAATGGCATTGACCTGGTAGTTCGAAGGCTGCCACTCGAAACGTTTAACTACTCTGCCCTGAAGGTTATACAAGACGCCCGTCACATGCTCAAGTAATCGCGAATCCTTCCACTGTACGCGCACCGGGCCATTGCTCGGTAGCGGCCAGACATCGAGACTCGATTCCGCTGGCAAGGTTGAAACGGGCGCCTCATTGGAGACGCTTACTGTTCGAAAGCGAAGTTCGTGATGACCGTTCTCTAAATCTGGCAATACGATAAATCGCCGTAATTCTCGAGATTCGAGTGGCAATTCGATGGACCCATTCAGCATCGCATTGGAATTGACGCTGATCCAAGGATTAAGCAACAGCATCATCGTGGTCCCATCATGCGCTACCCCTTCGAATTCGACGACCTGTTCCAGGGTGATGGGATCAACATACTGAGCGAGGATGCGCAGGCTGTCGAGTGATCGCCCACGGTAGGCGATGTCTTCAACTCGTTCCCAACAGGAATGTGGAAAGAGCTGTTCAAGGGTTGATATTTGATCCGACAGCCACTCCTTGCCATCCAGGTTCTGATTGTGGTAGAAGAGTGCGCGAGGATGGAAGCCCAGCATCGCCACCCCGCCCTGAGCCATGGTTTCATAGGTTGGCTGGAAGCTCGAAAATCCGCCGGGTGCGGCATCGAACCAACCGATGGTGTTCTGAAGCCAGATTTGCTCTCCATACCCATAGCAGGGGAAGAGTGAACGTGCATTTGGGTCCAACCCGGCATCCATCCAACGAATCTCATGTCGCAACGCTTCCTGGACTGTCTGATGGTGGTAGTGAATCCCGGATGTGCGCATGATGTCCACAGCTCGACGGCTTAAACCGAGTTGTTCCCAGTCATGAAAGATGCCGTCCATGGTACTACGATGGACCTCGGGATCAACGAGTGAAAAATCCTGACCGATCGGGGCAGATCCGACAAAATTGCCTTTAGATGAATGATGCAAAGCGTGGATCCCGGTACCAATCCGATCCTCAAATCCGTAGAGGACTGTTTTCGAATCAAGCCGTTGAAGGAATTCGCGGTACTCCTCAGTCGCGTGCTCGACCATGTTGTGATCCGAGCGAACATCCGACCAACGATATCGTCCATCGAGGTAGGTCAGATGTGTGTGGCCCAACTCAAAACCGGGATTCCTCAAGCTGACATCCCGTCCGCTAGCATCCAGGCTGATGTTATCGATAAATACGCTACAGCCAGCACGCGCGAGGGTGATGCGAAAGGTATATGTCCCATCCTCTGGGACGGGAAGGGTCAATGGGACTTCAGCAGACGTCCATGAAGGGGCTGGATCGGTGAGCCAGGACCAATACTCATACCCATTCTCTTCGTTGAAGAGACTGAAGGTAAGCCTACCCCCCTCGGCGAGGGGACCCGGCAGCATGTAGTCCACTGAAACGGTAACCAGATCACCTGCCTCAAGCTCGACGCTCTGCTCGACGTAGACATTGGTATCTGCGCTTACATCCATACGAAGGCAGCGATCACCATCACTCGCGTCAAAGGGCACAAAGCTGACATTGCCGCGATTCATACTCCATCCGCGGGTAATCGCACTCCCCACTGGCCAGAAGTCTTTCAGATAATCATACGTGATAACCAGGTTCATCTGGAGGTTGGGATGCTCATTCATAAGCTGAACGATGGCACTTTTGGTTGGCTCATCCGGATCATCGGGCACCGTAATCGGTGTCCAATTGTTGCGCAATGGCAGATCGTCACCAATTAAGCCCACAGTTCCGTCCCGTCCGTACGAATGTGGAGATATAAAGAGATAGTTGTCATCGGGAAGCACAGACACCCCAGCGCCTTCAACGAAGACAAGACTATAGTTGCGAACAACATGTTGTCCCGGGACCAACACGGAATGAACCAGTGGTCCCGGTTCCGTGCCATGCGGTTCTTTCGTACGGAAGATGATATTGCGCAATCCGTCATCATCGTGCTCAAAGTAGCCGTAGTATGGATTGGATGGAACCAGCATCATTCGGTCAGCAAGATTTCGAACCACGACACCCAGTTGCATGCCATAGCTGGCCGCTTGCGGTTTGTTGTAGTCAACATCAATCGTCTGATGAGCATTGACAAAATGCAGCACGGATTCGTCATTCCCATCAATATCCAGGTACACCTCGTCAAGTAGATCGGTAGTGTCATCTACAGTGAAGTCGAGCTCCATCAGGAGCTGGTTGTGCTGCGTGATAAGGGTCTGACGAACCAGGAGAGGAGCTGCGGCTGGTACCGAAGTGACAAGCTGGCTCTGGATGACGAGGGAATCCAGTCCGATGATCTCGAAGCCGAGAACCTGCGGAAAAACAGGGGATTGAACATTTCCTGCGACCAGGGTCAGCGCAGGCGATTCAGGGTCACTATCCGCCTTGTTAAGGCTTTGAAGCAATGAGCGATCATGAATACTTAAAGGCTTGCCCGACACCCCACCGGAACAATCGAGGATGAGTTGATAGGTATCCCCTCGAAGCGAGAGGAGACCACTTCCAAGATCGCGTATATCAGCGTGTGCAGGTGGTGTGCAGAACAACAGGACGAACAACAGCACGAGCATCGTTCTCATCTTCCGGCCCTACCTGTATTATTGCTTTGCTTTGTTCTCTTTCTGGCGGGGAGAGGATTGGACTAGCAGGTAATTCATTTCTACAGACGTTGTGCATGCCGTACACACCATTGTGTGCTCCCCTCCCAGGCCTGCCAACGTTTTTTTTGCCGCTTGTCCTGTCAACCGTTTTCATAGCTGTGCGTTACGAGTCAGACGTGTGCTTCAGGCAATATTTCTACGTCTGCAAATTGCAAAGCCAATGCCAACTTCTCGATCCGGAGTTTGCTTGAGTAGGAGGGGATACAAAAAACGACCTCCGTCAACATGCTGACGAAGGTCAATGGATGAACTACGTATTGAGTCTAAAACAAGCTGACCTTGATACCTTCTTTTTTCAAGCGCTTAATCAGGCTGTCGGTATCGGCAATGGTCCGGACCAGTTCATCGTGCAGGCTGTCCGAGTACATCAGTTTACCCAACGAACCTTCCTGGCTGGTGAGCTGATTGCCGAACGTTTCCAAGCTGCTTGAGAAGTTGTCTGCTTCTGTGGCGATGCTGTTGAGACGAACCATCAGGCTGTCGATCCGGGGACGGTTGTCGACCAGGAGAGTGTTGAACTCTTCGCTCGAATTGCGAATCTGTGCGGCGCCATCGCGGAGGGAAGAAGTTGTCATCGCCAGGTCACGTTTCATCGCCGACGTCATGTCAGTCAGGTCGGTCAGGGTGCGGTCAACACGGTAGACCATGTCGCTCTTGACAAAAATGGAATCGACACGTCTCGCTGTCGTGTTAAGCTGCTGGATCATGGAAAGCAGTTCATCGAGCACCTCACCCGATGCAGCCATCACCTCACCCATACCGGCAGGTACCTCCCCCTTCAAAAGGGCACCCGGTTTGAGTTTCGCGGGCCCCTCACCAGGGTCGATGGTGACCATCCGTCCACCCATTAACTGCGGCGTAAAGAGGATAACCTTGGCATCGTCATAGAGATCAACATCTGTATCGATGAGGATTTGGACACGCGCCCCCTCGCTATTGAGGGTAATCATGCCAACCTTGCCGTGCGCAACACCTTGAATGAGGACCGAGCTTCCCTCTTTCAGTCCGTAGACCTCGGGGAACTGAACCTCGTAAATCTCATGCTTGGAATTAAAACTGATGCCCTTGCCCCAGATGATCCCGCCAATCAAAATGATGATGGCGGCCAGGACGGTTACCCCGACCGAAAATTCGTCGAGTCGCCTCCGGTTCACGCTCACGTGTTCATCTCCTCCAGCGCCTTCTTCAGGGGTATTGCCGTGGAAGAAGGCAAATCTCGTATGGTGACGTTACAGCCGCTCGCCAGGATCTGCTCAAGAGCCTCCCTGTCCTGTGGACTGACTGCAACATTCGATGACAGCACTGTATGACCATCATGCCTGGCAAGATTGCCAAGATGTGCTTCTGACGGGCAGACTCCCCCCTTCAGCATCCGTGCAAGGTCACCGCATGATTCAAGAATCAGTAGTATACGCCCATTAACCTGTTTCTTTCCACCGAAACGCAAGATTGCTTCATCGATTGGAAGGATTCCGGAAGGATTGACTCCCCCGAGCAAATCGAGGTAAACCTGCCGTTCAACAGGATCGCTCGAGACTCGATCGTTCGCAAGCCAGACTTCGTCTGCAGGCCAACCCTGCAACCAGCCATAAAGGATTTGACCGTGCACGAGACGGTCATCCACCCTGATTACCAGCCCTTTCATACCTACCCCGTGTTCAGCGGCCAGCGGATGTCGAGGCAGCGGCGGCCATCATCAACCATCCGTTGAGCGAGTTCCTGCACACTTAAATGGTCTCGGTGAACAAGAAAGGATAAAATCATACCGAGATTGACACCTGTAACAACTGCCTGCCCTTCACGGATGGCGACGCACGACCGGACGGTTGGGGATGTGCCCGGCGTATCTGTGAAAATGATCCACGGTTCATCCAGGACCAGCTCGCGAATCCTGTCAGTAATATCAGAGGCGGAAAGGCCGCGAGTACTGACCGACTTGAAACGTTCCTGGCCACCGACGAGGTGTTCAGCCTCCTCGACAAGGACACGTCCCAGCTCGCCATGGGTCACAATCAACGCCCCAATGATCATTCAAAGTCCCGAATGAGGTAGTTCTTCAACCGCTGCTTGTCCACTTCTTCCAGCATTCGTTTGTTCAGTTCTTCAGCCGGGTTCACCCCATAGACCCGCAGATGAATCTGCAGCGCGATCACTTCCGCGACCATCGAGATGTTTTTGCCGGGGAAAATCGGCAGGCGCAACATCGGAATCGGCACACCAAGAAGCGTAGTGGATTCGTAATCCAAACCGATTCGCTCCCATTCGATGGTATCGTCCCATTCTTCGAGACGTACCTCGACTTCGACACGTTTCTGCATCCGGATCCCGCGCACACCAAACATACGCCGGACATCAATCAGGCCGACACCACGAACCTCCATGATGTGGCGAATCATGTCCGGAGCCGAGCCCATCAGGACTCCCTCCGCCTTCTTGTCGAGACGGATAATGTCATCGGCCACCAGGCGATGCCCACGTTCAACCAGGTCAAGGGCAATTTCCGACTTGCCGATACCGCTGCGCCCGCTGAAAAGCATCCCTGTGCCATACACATCCACCAGGCTACCATGAACGGTGATCCAGGGTGCGAAACGATCATCCAGGTAGTCGGACAGGAGATGAATCAGGTCAGTTGTGGTCCTCGGCGATCCGAGGACAGGAATGTGTCGCTCATTGGCTTCGGCGATCATTTCTTCCGCCGGTTCATTGCCATTCGCGATGATGATGCAGGGAATATCAAATCCCATCAGCTTTGATATGGCCGAGGTACGTCCAGAAACACCGAGACCCTTTAAGTACTGGGTCTCGGTGTTTCCAAGAATCTGAACACGATGATACGTGAACAGCTCAAGAAAGCCAGCCAGGGCAAGTCCCGGGCGGTGCAGCTCTTTCTGCTCGATGCGACGGTTCATACCGCTCTGCTGCGCACCGGCAAGAATTGTCAGCTCCAGACGCTCATGGTTATCGTCAAACAGTTCCTTGACCTCGATATGGTCCAGGCTCTGCCCCGTCTGCTTTTCTTTATCTGTCAAGGGTGTTGTCATCAGCGATCAATGCCCCCGCAACTTCTCCTTGTACTTCTTCAACTGGTCGACAAGTTTGTCGACCGCTGCCTTGGTTGCAACCTCAAACTTGTCGGCTTTTTCCGATGCAATCAGCAAGTCTTCTGGCACACTCACCTTGATATTAGCTTCCTTGTAGTGAAGCTTTCCATCGAGGACGACATCGACATCGGTTATCCGGTCATGCAGCTTCTCCAGGCGGGCTAGTTCTTTCTCGATATATTCCTTCAACTCGTCGCGTACGTTAATGCCATGGCCCTGGATAATTACCTGCATTGTCGCCTCCTTCTTCTGTTGGGATCGCCGGGATAGAGTTCGCCCCGGCTCATGTCCGTCAAACTCTTACTTTCGTCCAGACTCATCCCGTATCGTGCCAGTCGCCTCCTTTTCAGACGGGGGCGTGCCCCCCGCGCGTGGATGCTTGTCCGAGTAAACCCGTTTCAAATGCTCGGCGGTAACGTGCGTGTAGATCTGTGTGGTCGAAAGGCTTTCATGTCCGAGCAGCTCTTTGACCGAGGAAAGATCCGCACCATTTTCAAGCATATGCGTGGCAAACGCATGTCTTAATGCGTGCGGGTGTTTCCCTTTCACCTCGCCAGCTTCAGCCAACCGTGAACGAACGACATCGAATGCCGTCCGCACATTCAGACGTCCACCCCGAACCCCGAGAAAGAGTGCATCACCGCTGGTAGATCCTGCCCATTCGGTGCGCATTGCAAGCCAGTGTTCGAGCGCCTCCCTCGCCGGTTTGCCAAGGGGAACCATCCGTTCCTTGTTCCGCTTGCCTATGACACGCACCCAGTTCCGTTTCAGATCCAACGAGGCTCTGTTGAGCGCCACCGCCTCTGCAACCCGAAGGCCACAGCCATAGAGAATCTCAAGTAATGCGGTGTCTCGTGCGGTCTGAACATCATCGTCCGGTGTGGTCGCGGCTACTGCGGCAGCAACAGTATCAACTGAGGGGACATGGGGCAGCCGTCTACCCAGCTTGGGCCCTTCGATCGCCTCCGCCGGTGAACTATCAATCTCCCCCCGTTCCACAAGATAGCGAAAAAAGCCCTTGAGGGACGACAAAATTCGTGCGGCAGTCGCACGGCTTGCCCCCTTTTCGACTCGCTCCCCGAGATACCGCCTGACCCATCGCATGGGAATAGAGGAAGGCGCGGGCATACTGCCTGCCCGCGCCTCAAGTTGGTCGATGAATGTGGAGATGTCCGATTCGTACGCTTTCAACGTGTGCTGCGACACATTGCGTACGGCCCGCAGATCATCCAGGTAAGCTGCAAGCAGCTCACGCATCTGCGTCTTCTGGGACATACTCCTCCTTGTGCTTACACTCCGGGCAGACGAGATTCTTGCCCTTTACCACACGGATCGGGTAGTGGCATTCAGGGCACTCCTTCTCAATCGGCAAATCCCAAAATGCCACATCGCACTTCTTCTCTTTCCAATTCGTGCAGGAGTAGAAAACCTTTCCACGTCGGGTACGCTTCGCGACGATGGTTCCGCCGCACCCTTCACGCGGACAGGGAATCGACACATCCGGCAGATTTCCACCGGGCCCTTTCTTCTCCGCGCCTGGAATTTCTTCCGTGTGCTTGCACTTCGGGTAACGGTTGCAGGAGATGAACTCACCGAAACGGCCCTGGCGTTTCACCAGCTCACCTTTGCCGCAGGTCGGACATTCCCGTCCGATCTTTTCCGGCTCCGCCTTCGCCTCGCCGTTTTCCTTCTCGATGTACTTGCAGTCGGGATATTGATCGCAGGCGACAAACTTGCCGAAGCGACCAAAACGGACAATCAGCTCACCCTTGTTGCAGGACGGGCAGGTACGGCCGGTCCGCTCGACCACATTCTCCTTGATCTCCTTCTTCCGCCCCTTGAACTGGTCGATCTTCTCTTTGAAGGGTTCCCAGAATTTACGAACGGTTTCGGTCCAATCCCCACCATCTTCCACATCATCGAGTGCATCTTCCATCTCAGCCGTAAACTTGACATTGAAGACACTCTCGAACTCGTTGACCAGGATTTTGTTAACCGTCCGCCCAAGTTCGGTGGGCAACAGCTTCCGTTTCTCATCCCGCTCAACGTACTTGCGATCCTGGATGGTACCAATAATCGAGGCGTAGGTCGAGGGGCGGCCAATGCCTAGTTCATCAAGGGTTTTCACCAGCATCGATTCGCTGTAGCGTGCAGGCGGTTGGGTGAATTTCTGCTCACTTGTCACCGAGGAGACATTTGCATCTGCACCGACTGCGGGCTGCTTTGCCTTGGGTGCATCTGAATAGAAGATGTCCGGCAGCTCGGTCGTTTCCTCGTCGCCCTCTTTCTTCTCCCCCTCCTCTTTCTCCGATTCACCCCAGAGGGTGCGGAAGCCGGCAAAGATCAATTTCCGTCCCACCGCACGCAGCAGGTAGGGAGCTTCGCCTTTCTTTCCATCGCTGCCAGCAGGTGCTCCACCCTCTTCTCCAACGGCCACTTCGACAGTAACCCCTGAGTATTTCGCATCTGCCATCTGGGTCGCCATGTAGCGATTCCAGATCAGTTCGTAGAGACGGAATTCTTCCGGCTTAAGGTACTTTTTAACTTTCGCAGGCGGATATTCGGTGCTGGTCGGACGAATTGCTTCGTGGGCATCCTGGGTTCGCTTACCCTTCTTGCCGGTGAATATGCGAGCCTTGGGGCTGAGGAATTTGTCACCGTAAGTCGCCTGAACGAAGGCACGCGCCGCATCCACTGCGACCGGCGAAACACGGGTCGAATCGGTACGCATGTAGGTAATGAGACCCACTGCGCCGGCTTCGCCCAGTTCAGTTCCTTCGTACAAGCGTTGAGCCACGGACATCGTTCGCTTCACACCCATCCGCAGACGGCGTGCCGCTTCCTGCTGCAAGGTCGAGGTGGTAAAGGGAGCCTGAGGTTTCTGGCTACTGGTGCGGTGACGAACATCGGCCAGTTTAGCTGGCATCGTTTCGAGGTGATGGGTGATCTGGCCGGCGATTTCACCGTTGGACACCACAGCCTCTTCACCCGCCATCTTGACCAGTTTGACCGAAAATGGATCACACGTTTCAACCGAGGCCAACGCGCCGATGTTCCAGTATTCTTCCGGAACAAATGCTTCGATCTCTTCTTCGCGTTCGACAATCAGACGCAAGGCAACTGACTGGACGCGTCCCGCCGATGTTCCCTTTGCAACCACACCCCACAACTGCTGGCTGACGAGATAGCCTACCAGACGATCCAGAACTCGTCTCGCCTGCTGAGCATCCACCTTGTGCAAGTCGATCTCGCCAGGTGAATTGACCGCCAGCTTGACCGCGTCCTTGGTAATTTCATTGAACATGACACGGTGGATCGGGGTCTTTGCCCCACCATTGCCCAGGATGTGTGCAATGTGCCAGGCAATCGCCTCCCCCTCGCGATCAGGGTCCGTTGCGAGCAGGATTTCGTTAGCCCGCTCTGCTGCCTTCTTCAGATCAGCAACCGCTTTCTTCTTTGCGGGAATAATCTGGTACTGGGGCAGAAAGTTCTGGTCCACATCTACCGCGAGTTTGCTGGAGGGCAAGTCACGGATGTGGCCCATCGATGCTTTTATCGTATAATCCTTGCCGAGGTAGCGGGACAACGTTTTCGCTTTGGCAGGGGATTCGACAATTAACAGTTTGGACGGCATGGTTCTCCGATCGGCTGCGGAATGCTGGTCAACCACTGCGGGTTTCAACTTGACTTTGGGACCCGTTTCGAACTCCTTCGGATCCTGCGGATGCAAATCTACGTGATCCGCTCACGCATAAGTATAAGGTATTAGCCATTGAAAACGCCGGAGGCAAGAGCCAATCCGGCGTACACTGGAGCAACCATCGATCAGGACCGGGGTGCGCTCCTCAGCGAATCAAGCTCAGTTTACGAATTGCAACCTCTCCTTGACCCGTCTCTACACGCAGGAAATAGACACCACTTGAAGCGTTGTCTGCCCTCCATGTCAGTCTCAGAGTCCCTGCGGATACAACCGCATTGCTCAAGGTTGCCACCTTGCGCCCGAGGACATCGTAGACCTCCGCTCGCAGCTTTGTTGCACGCGGTAGCGCGACTTCAGCGGTCACTTGCGCGTTAAACGGGTTCGGCCACGCCTCCTTAATTTCGAAACGGTTCGGCAGGGTTCGTTCGTGCCGTTCAGCAACATCCACACCCGCGAACTCAACTTCCGTCGGGTTGCTGGCAATGGAGGAACCATCGCTGTAGAGTGCCGTGATCCGGTACTCGTACTCTCCCGGTTCAGTGAGGTGGTCCACATAATGAATGGTATCAGTGGTCGCGATCAGCTCGCTATTGCGCCAGACCTGGAACTCCATGAACTCATCCAGCTCATCCAACCCATGGTCCACAGGGAGGCCATCTGGCAGGAGCATCGCAGAATTGCCATCCTCGTACTCGACGAGCATCCGAATGTAGAAGGTTGTCGGAACTCGTTCCCAGCTCCCGCTTGCCTTTGACCACCCATGCTCATTGTCTTCCGAATCGATTCCAAGACCAATTCCGGAGTCAAAGGAACGAAAAGCTACCAGGATCGGTTCACTGATCGGATCGTACCAGTTTGGATCGAAAGCGAGCACATTCCAACGGTGGTCATCGGCATACGTCTCGATATACTGGAAATTGTACCCTTCTTCCGGAATACCATTGATCGTCTCGTAGAGGTACGCCTCGAATTCCAGGTTGGGACGGTTTGCTTCGGTGTAGATGTGAAGTTCGAGAATCTCACACGTCTGGTCGATATCGAAATAGGTCCCCATCGTCGTCCCGACAGCAGGGCTGGTATCGGATGGTTCGTCATCATCGTAATAAACCAGTTCCAACCCACTGGGATAGTCATTGACATACGCCCAATTGAGCTCGACCGAACCATCCGTTGCCGACAAATCAGAAGAGGCATACCGTGGCGCGGGATAGTCTATATCATCCTCAACCCGCAAGCCGCTCAGGCAAAGGGTGTATTCCTGGGCATCGTTGACAAGGGTGCCCTTGTGGCTGACGATGAGGGTATACAGACCATCAGCTGGAATACGGGCGTAGATCTGTTCGATGTTGTCGACTCGATTGTCGCCAGTCGTTGCCGCAGCCCCTGGATCCGCAGGATCGAGAATGTAGGGGCGATAGGTCTGGTTGACACTCACATGACTCAGCCGGATATCTAGATCGTTGACCAGCATCGAGCTGGTATCGTCCAGTGCAGGGGTGATCAGATCGGCTGCTGGATCGGTCCAGGCGAGAGTCACACGAATTGGAGTGCCGGTGATACGACGGACGAGGATTGTATCTGCCTCCCCATCGGTGAGGCTTCTCTCGAGAACTCGAGCCCTTGAATGGCCATCCTCTTCGATCAATTCAGCGGCACGGCGTGTATTCATCAGCCCCCAGCCGTAGATGTAGTCTGGGCCGAGGTTGTCGCCTGCTTCCTCCGCTGTGTGGGTAATCAGACCACGCAGAGTCGCGGAACGTGGATTGGTACCACCATGAGTTTCGCGCCAGAGTTCCTGTAAAAGCGCCGCAGAGCCCGCCACACTCGGAGCTGCAACCGAGGTTCCGCTTCCATTACGATACCCGTCCCCATCCTCCGAAGAGGTCGATTCGACAAAGAGACCGACCGCCACCACATCGGGCTTGATCCGTCCATCATCCATCGGACCATAGCTACTCATACTGGCGATGCGGACATCTTCCGGGTAGAGGTAACCGCCATTGATCTGCTCGACACCACCCACTGAGAGCACATTTTTCGCGCCTGCACCATGACTGATGGCATCGTACCCGATCCCATTTTCGCCGCCATCTCGTAGACGTTGCGTGGTGGAGAGCTGCCAGCTACCATCAACAAAAACGTAATGTTCCAGTGCTTCCAGTGGGCCCTGAAGACGATCATTGCCAGCGGCGCGAACAATGAGGTAGTCGGGAGCAGAATAGGCGATCTCATCGAAGGCCTGGGCATCAGAATCGTAATAGCCAAACTGGTAATCCTCGGTTTCGGAGATCGAGGGATCACCATACCAGTACCAGATGTTGTCCTCGAAACTGTATTCCCACCCCGTGGCAGGACCATAGGAGTGGTTGGAAACAATCATCCCCTCACCAGCAGCGAACGCCATCTCGGGAAAGTCATTGTCCCACTCGAAGGAAGTCAGCGGCGCCTGGTAAGCCATTCCAATGGCTGTGGCGCGTAGCCCTTCGGCGATCATTGTTCCAGCAACATGGGTTGCATGATCGGAGACGGTGACCCCGGAATCACCCGAGACAACTCGTCCCCCAAATTCGTCATGCGTGGCAAGAACCGCCCCTGCATCCCAGATGCCCATCTCCCCTTGTTCCAGAGTGCTGCCATCGAGCTCGAGCCCGCTCGCTCCATCGACCCAGACTTCATCTGTGCGAATGGTTCGTGCTGAGGGGAGATTCATCGTGTGGTAGACTATGGGTCGTCCCCGTTCATCAATCCCGATCAGGTCAAAATCGGGGTTTCGATTCAGGGCACCCTGTGCACCAGAAGTCTCACTCTTCAGGGAATGAAAGAGTGATGTACGACGTTGCTCGAACCTCTGTTCAAAACGCTCGGCAAGTTGCCTGAGAGTCGTCGCTTCACTCGGTTGGGGTGCTGCAGTTCCTGCATGCGACACTGTCAAACCTGTTGCTACTGCAAGGAGGGCATACTTTCGTAAGCCATGCTTGAAGCCCTTCATCCAGTCCTCCATCCCGGCACAACTGCGGGGTGCAGCGCCGGGGTACTCTCGCGTGAATCCCGTGCCATCGAAGTTGTGGCTAAAAGTGCAGGGCTCAAGCTATGGAATGCAAACGAGTTAGCTGAAAATCCTCACTTCTGCTCTGTCACAGGGTCAGCCCTGTTAACCCCTGCCGTACAGCTCGACCCACTGCTTCAGACGTTCCGCCAGATCACCACTCAGTTGGTCATCTCGCAGTCGCCAGGCCCAGTTCCCGGCTGCTTGTCCCGGGGTGTTCATCCTTGCAAAGGAATCTAGACCCAGCAGGTCCTGCATCGGGGCGATCGCGACCATGGCCGGAGAGGCATAGGCCATTCTTAGTAGCTCAAGATGAATCGGTCCTGCAGGATGGCCAATGTAGTCGTCCAGATGTTCACGGCTTTCTGGCGTGGTCTCTTCCGTATACCAGCCGACCGTCGTGTTATTGTCGTGGGTACCAGTATAGGCGACCGTGTCCACCTCATGGTGGTGAGGCAGGAAGGGGTTTTCCGCTCCGGACCCCCAGGCGAATTGCAAGACACGCATGCCGGGGAAACCAAACGCTTTCCTAAGCTCGATCACATCGGGTGTGATCAGCCCCAGATCCTCCGCGACCAGCGGCAGGTCTCCCATCCGTTCACGCAAGGTGCTGAAGAGTTCATGGCCAGGTGCATCTCCCCATGTACCATGCTCGGCGGTCGGTTCCGAAGCAGGAATTTCCCAGCAGGCTGCGAAACCACGGAAATGATCGATCCGGATCATGTCCACCGTCTCGCGCACAGTCTGCAATCGAGCTTCCCACCATGCGAACTTCTCTTCCCGATGAGCCTCCCACTTGTATATAGGATTGCCCCACCGTTGGCCTGTTTTACTGAAATAATCCGGCGGCACTCCGGCAACAACTGTCGGGTTGCCTTCCTTGTCGAAGTGGAAAAGGTGCGGATTGGCCCATGCATCAGCACTGTCGTAGGCAATGAAAATCGGCAGGTCACCTAAAATGACGATACCACGCTCATTGGCATGGCGACGGACATCCCACCACTGCTCGAAGGTGATGTACTGCAGCCACTTTTCTCGTTCGATCTCGTCACGCAGCTGCTTCGCCGCCTTCTTCAACGTCTCTGGTTTCCGTTTCCGCAACCCCTCTGGCCACTGGTTCCAGGATCGTCCCCCCTGGGACCGTTTCAGACTCATGAAAAGGGCGAAGTCATCGAGCCAGGAGTGATGAGTTGCGCAGAACCCGCCGAAATGCTCTTTCCAGGATTCGTCTGCACTCTTCTTGAATCGTTCCCAGGCAAGCACGAGAAGCTGCTGCTTGGCCGGGATAACATGCCCGAAGTCTACCGCCTCCGGGTTGCCACCGCGTATCGACTCGAGTTCATCGTCAGAAAGCAACTCGGCTTCAACAAGCTTCTCGAGGGAAATAAGGAGCGGATTCGCTGCGAAAGCGGAAAAACACTGGTAGGGAGAGTCACCATACCCGGTGGGACCGAGGGGCATAACCTGCCAGAGGGTCTGACCTCCATCGGCAAGCCAGTCCACAAAACGATGGGCCTCACGGCCCAGTTCCCCGATACCATTTTGTCCCGGGAGCGAAGTCGGATGTAACAACACCCCAGCTCGGCGCGTCCTATCCACGAGTCGAAGACCCCTTTGTTCGATGCGTGACTGCGGAAAGAGGTAAAGGTAGACAGATTCCGACCAGATCGGCAAACCACTTTCCATTCGCAGACCTCCATCGCTCGAAGGAAACAAGTGAATGGTTGGGCTTACACCCGATTATGCCTTACCTTTATTGGAGAAGAGGGTGTTCCGCCTGAGCCGGCGCCATCCCCGCGCGATAGGAGATTGACGAATGTCACGGTTGAACATGCGGTGGCTGATTCCCGCTGTCCTGCTGATACTGCTGCCCACCGTAACCCAAGCCCAGGAAGCTTCGCCTTGGAGTTTCGAGGCTTCTGTTATTTACAATCAGCAGAGTTATGGATTTGATCAGGTCCAGGATGCTATTGATTCACGTGTCGCTCTGGAACGCGAATCGATGCAGCAACGTACCGTCGACAACCTCAAGTCGATCAATGAGGAATGGGCTGCTGAGCTGAAAGCTGGTTTCCGTTACAACTCATTTTACCTGGGTTTTATTTACTGCAATGTCCCGGAACAGACAGTCGGGTATGAGTCGTATGTCCTGATCAATGGGTCTACCCAGTGGGCACCCAATGAGTATGTGGTCACCACATCGGCCCGTGAATACCTTATCAGCGCAGGCTACATCCAGCCGCTGGGCCATCGTCTATCGGTAGCTCTTTTTGGCTCGATGGGCTGGGGATTTGCCAAGGGCGAGTACAAGGACCCTCACCCTCCCTACGCTGGTCCAACCCCCAATGGCGACCCTGATGATTCTCCGATTGACATCAGTGGTAATTACACACCTTGGCGGATAGAAGGACGTCTGCGTGTTGCCCTGACCCGATACATCGACCTTGACATGGGTGGCGGGTGGCGCTCCAGTGTATCTGATCGGATGGTTGGTGAGTATGGTTTGACAGTCGGCAACTATCCAGTTGCGGCCTACGATACTGCTGATCCGAAAATCGTAGAGTTTGATTGGTCGGGTCCCTTCTACGGCATAGGTCTGACGTTGAAAAATCCGTTCGGGGATTGATCCCGGCATCTTGGATGAATAGCTCTCTGGAGGGCAGGCATTCGACAATGCCTGCCCTTATCTTATGCCCCAGTGATACGATTTGAAGCTGAAAAGGGAGGCTTTCGATGTACGGCAAGATAAAAGAGCACCTCGCGACCGAACTCACCTCAATCCGTGAGGCGGGGCTCTACAAAGACGAACGAGTGATCAACACTCCGCAGGGTGCGAAGATCAATGTACCCGCAGGGGATGTGCTCAACTTCTGCGCCAACAACTACCTTGGCCTGTCCAGCCACCCGGAACTGGTCAAGACGGCCCACGAGGGTCTTGATCGCTGGGGCTACGGCATGTCCTCGGTCCGTTTCATCTGCGGCACCCAGGGAGTCCACAAACAGCTCGAAAAGAAGATTGCTTCCTTCCTCGAGAAGGATGACACCATCCTCTTCGCCTCGGCCTTTGATGCCAATGGCGCCCTGTTTGAGCCGCTGCTCGGGCCGGAGGATGCGATCATCTCGGATGCCTTGAACCACGCCTCTATCATCGATGGTATCCGGCTCTGCAAAGCACAGCGCTTCCGTTATGAGCACGCCAATATGGCCGACCTCGAAGAGAAGCTGAAGGAAGCTCAGTCGGCACGGCACCGCCTGGTCTTCACCGATGGTGTTTTCTCGATGGATGGTGACACCGCGAAGCTGAAGGAAATTGTGGCGCTGGCCGAGAAGTATGATGCGATGGTTGGGGTTGATGATTCTCACGCGACCGGTTTTATCGGGGCCAACGGCAAAGGTTCCGCCGAGCATCATGATGTGCTTGACAAGATCGATATCATCACCGGCACCCTCGGCAAGGCGATGGGCGGAGCATCCGGTGGTTTTGTCTGCGCGCACCAGGAAATTGTGGATTTGTTGCGTCAGCGTGGACGGCCCTACCTCTTCAGCAACACCCTCGCACCGATGATCGCGCACACCTCGATCCGTGCCTTCGAGCTGCTTGAGGAATCAAAAGAACTGATCACGACGCTGCACAAGAATACTGAGTACTTCCGCACGATGATGACCGAAGCGGGCTTCGATATCCGTCCCGGCGACACACCTATCGTGCCGATCATGCTCTACGATGCCCCGCTCGCCCAGAAGTTCGCGAGCCAGCTGCTCGATGAGGGTGTCTACGTCATCGGCTTCTTCTTCCCCGTCGTGCCAAAGGGCGAAGCGCGCATCCGTGTCCAGCTATCTGCTGCCCATACACGTGAAAACCTCGATGCCGCCATCGCGGCCTTTATCCGTGTCGGCAAGCAGCTTGGGGTGGTGAAGTAAGGCTCTGCCTCTAATCGCATAGAAAGCCCCACCTGAAAAGGTGGGGTTTTTACAGTTCACACGACCAAAATGGATCAATTTGCTGGACCTGAATCCGGAGTTGATTCCTCATTTGGTCTCTTCGCTTTTGAAGATTTCCTTGAGGTCCGTCGGGAGCCGCTACGTCGCTCCTCACGCCATTGGTTGAACTGTTGGCGCCACACCTCGACCCGCTCCTTGCCGCCCGGGACAACAGTCGCGATGAGGTAGAGTCCGCCGAAGATGAAGACAATCCCCGGACCCGGCAGCACGAGCATCGCAATACCCGCAATAATCATCGTCAGCCCAAGCATCACCTTCAATATTTTGATCGTGGTTTCCGACACAAACACTCCGTTCTAGCTGTAGGTCCCCTCATCCCCTGGTCTAAAATAAAAGATGGTGACAGTTACGAATTACGGATCCGATTGTTCTCATCCAAGCTAAGATCAGTGCCCAGCACTTGTTCTTGAACTATGTATATCACGTAACTCGAAACAGTCACTTTTTCTACCGCCATTCAGCGAAGGGGTCCTTGATGATGATTCGGCCCACCTGCATGTCCGACAGTCCGGCATAGAAGACCGCATGGCCATCGCCAAGGTTTTGTAGCCCTCCAGATATGACGACATCGACCAGTTCCGGGTTACGTTTCGCTGGTCCCCCCGGAAAATCGGCACGGCGGGCGATCACCTCGATCGGGGTCGCCTCCATCGTGTTGTAATCGTAGACAAAAGCCATCGGCATGTAATGCTTGATGACCTCCGGTGTGCCCTCGTTCTCCATCCATGCCGTATGTCCCAGCACACCGATCTTCCCCGGGCGCAGCAGCGAAACCTCATTAGGACCACCCCAGGTGTCGTCGCCAAATTGCCCCGGAATCAGCGGAGGGGCATCATAGTCCATTGTGGCCAGATCATCCAGGCTATTGACGATGGTGAAGCCGATTTTGCCACGGCCTCCCTTCGTACCTTGCGGACGGGTGAACACACCGACACGCTTGTCATGCAGTTCGACGGGACGGATATCCTTCATGCCAAGCGGCCCACTTGCGAACAGTTCGAGGGTGAGCAGGTCACGGCCACGGTAAAAATCGGTCCGCCAGGACCCATCGCCGACCGGGTATTTCACCCCACCAATCACCCACTCCCCAGCGATCCGTGTGATACAAGGATCCTGCATCTCGAGAACCGGAGTTTCCGGGTCACGTGCCCACCCCTCGGCTGTCTCGTTGAAGAAGAGAACCTTTGAATCCGTCTCGAGCTCATGCGACTCAACTCGTGCCGCCAGGTAGACCTTTTCGCGATCGATAAAGGGGACAGTTGGATTATAGACATCCATGCTCTCGACATCGGGTCCGGTGAAGCGGAGGATTTCTGCTTTCATGATGATTCCTGTGCTGGGTCGACATGAGGCGATTCGTGAGTGAGAAGATAGTAGCGAGCTGGGCAATGCTCGAACAGGAAGAGTTCGATTTCCCAATTCTCCAGTGACCATTTCCTACGATCCATTTAACTGTGATGGCTGGCCCCAACACCTCCCAGCCCTCCTCCCCGAGTGAGGGAATGATGCGTGAACATATTATATTGAAGGCTGCCCGGTTCTTCGGGGTAGACGGTCGGTTCGGCTGTCAGAATGCACGTTCACGTTTTCGTTTTGAGGTTATACGATGGCTACGCAGAGCAACGGCGGCGGGAAAAAATACGATTTCTCGGTGAAGGTTGGGCTCGCGGACATGCTCCGCGGTGGTGTGATCATGGATGTGACCAACGCCGAGCAGGCGAAGATCGCTGAGGATGCTGGCGCAGCCTCTGTGATGGCACTGGAACGTGTCCCGGCTGACATTCGCAAGGAAGGCGGAGTCGCCCGGATGTCCCGCATTGAAGTTCTCGAGGAGATCATGGATGCGGTCCAGGTTCCGGTGATGGCGAAAATCCGGATTGGTCACATTGTAGAAGCCCAACTGCTCCAGGAACTGGGTGTTGACTTCATCGACGAGTCCGAAGTGCTGACTCCTGCTGACGAAGCTAATCATGTCTACAAGCATGATTTCCGTGTCCCCTTTGTCTGCGGTTGCCGCAACCTGGGCGAAGCCTTGCGCCGCATCGGCGAAGGTGCTGCGATGATCCGTACCAAGGGAGAAGCGGGCACCGGGAATGTGGTCGAAGCGGTCCGTCACATGCGCCAGGTCATGGGCGACATGCGCCGCATCCAGCACATGGACATCACCGAACTGATGGCCGAAGCGAAGAACCTCGGCGCACCGTTTGAGCTGATCCAGTACGTGCACGAACATGGCAAGCTACCGGTGCCGAACTTCGCTGCAGGTGGTGTCGCCACCCCGGCGGATGCCGCCCTGATGATGCAGCTCGGCGCGGAGACGGTCTTTGTTGGTTCTGGTATCTTTAAGGCCGGTTCGGACATCGAGGATGTCAAGGAGCGGATGAAAGTCCAGGGCAAGCTGGCCGCCGCAATTGTCCGTGCGGTGACTAACTTCAACGATCCCGCCGAGGTCCTCGCTGCCCAGCGTGACCAGGGCGCGGTGATGCACGGCCTCGATATCCGCAGCATGCCGGAAGAAGAAAAGTTGGCCAGCCGCGGCTGGTAAACCGAGGGTGACTGGTACACAGTCGAAGAGCGTGCTCCAGCGTTCTGGTTGGAAAAGAACGGGAGCGTGTGACGGGATCCATTCCCCGAGTGTACCTGTCACCGCTGCCTTGACGATCTGGTGACAGGTACACTCGGGTATTGAACCTGATTGGACGCTCCACCAGCTCGAACAGGGAAACGGTTTCACACGTTGAGATGGCGCGTACCAGTCACCGTTCAGTCATCAATCTCCGACCCGGACTTCCATCCGGGTCGTTTTCGACAAAAGGATCCCTGCCATGTTGGTCGGTGTGCTATCCCTGCAGGGGGATTTTGAAACCCACGAAGTCGCCTTGCGCGACATTGGCATCGAGACGGTCCAGATTCGCCGCGCTGAGGATGCCGGGTTTGCAGATCCTTCGAAGCCGTTGAAGGAAGCACGTCCCGAAGCGATCAAACGTGACGCGGCAAGCCGACCCATCCCCGATGGCCTTGTCCTTCCCGGTGGCGAATCCTCGACGATTGACCTGCTGGGCCGTCGCTACGGCCTCGACCGCGTGCTGGCCGCCTACGCCGCAACCGGACGTACCCTGTTGGGCACCTGCGCGGGTGCGATCTGGCTGGGTAAGGGCAGCCACCACAAGGTGACCCCGCTCGAGTTGATCGATGTGGAATTGGAACGAAATGCCTACGGCCGTCAGATCGACAGCTTCATCGCTGATATTGAAATTGACGGCCTGGATAGCCCCTTCGAAGCGGTCTGGATTCGAGCCCCGAGGATCACCAAACTTGGACCGGGTGTTGAGGTGCTGGCAGAGTACGATGGCGACCCCGTGCTGGTCCGTCAGAACAACATCTGGCTGGCCACCTTCCACCCGGAACGATCCGCCGACCGGCGATTGCATCAACTGATTTTCCAGATGTCCTGAATCTTAAACGCCTGCACACGCAGGCGCTTGTTATATAGCTTTCGAATGGTCCGCCTAACTAGTGGACAATTACAAAACGATACTGTATGTTGGTAGTACTATCATACGTATGTGCCGTCGTGACAACTATCAGATATCAAAACGTTGAGACCCAGATGAATCAGCATTATTTCAAGACACCTATGCTATCCTCTTTCGCACACTCCACACAACTCCTTTCTACATGTCATTCCGCTGTGCCTGCAAATGCGTTCCAAACCAGGGACCGTGCCAACAAGAAACACATTCCAAAGCATATTCAAATTGCATATACCACGTCGATACTTGTTCGGAGGTCCACGTGAAATCTCTCCCTCTCAGGATCATTATGCTGGCAGAACTGCTGCTGATCCTCTCGATGTCCACCGTTTCCAATGCCGCGCAAGCGGGGCAGGATGAAGGGTATCGTGTTCCAACCGGAACAACCTCGATGCTCTTCCAATACTACCTGCAGCCGGGCACCTCCAGCTATCCCGGTGGATTTGTATTTGCATTGGAACGCCGTTACCTGGACAAGATCGGATTGCGAGCTGGAGCCAGCTTTTACGGTGCCTCGTTTTCGTCCAAGAGACGAGGATCCTCCTCCTCTGGCATTGATGATGACCACCGAGACCAGGACGATGGCTACTACTCGGCCGTCGTCACCGCCCTGGGAGTGTACCATCTCAAACCGGAGGGAACCCTCCAGGCATCCCTCGCCTGCGGACCTTTGCTCGAGTGGTTCAAGAGGACACGAGACTACACGTCCGAGTCCCAATCAAGTTCAGACCTCTCTAAAAGCGATCTCACTTTTTCAGGATGGGGTATTGGTGGTCACGCGGTTCTCGATGTGCAGTGGCGTATCACCCAGCAAGTTTCGCTTCTCGGCTCCTATGGGTACCGTATGATTTACGAATCCGAAGACATTGAATCCGAGCGCCGTTCCTCCGGCTCCTTCAATTCCACAGATGGCTACAAGGGAGACAATTCCAGGTGGTCCACACGGACAGCTGGTGCCTCCCTCGGCCTGGTCTTTCACTTTTAATCGTCAACCAAGGAGCAGTCATGAAAAAGGCATGGAGATATTTGACAAGCCTGATGCTGGTTGGCGGTGCACTGTTGATTGTCGTCAACAGCAGCATGGCTCAGGATTCCGAAACAGATCGTTTCTCGGTCACCTATTTTCACCGCTTTGCAGGAAATGGTGGCCCTGCCCAAATCATCTTCAACAATCAGTATCCACCATACAGCTATGAAACATTCATTCAGAATAGACGTGGAGTAGAGTTCGGCTATCGAAGCACATCGAACATGACGATCCACGCAAGGATTGATCAGAGCTACAGCTCGAGCCATGAGGAACAGACCCAGTGGATGGACGACACCTTTTACGAGTACAACGAGTCGGATTTTACAACGGATCGCATATCTCACACCTGGGACATGTCTGTTGATGTGATGTTCGAACCGTTCCTCAACTCCCAAAACGGACCAGTTCGTGCGATTCTCGGACTCGGGCCCTTTTTCTCAATCATCAGTAATGACTTTGAAAGCACTTACCACAGAGTTGATAGTACTCCGCCCCACTACCGCTATGAGGGCAAGCATACCGATGAGACGATGGCAATGCTGATCGGTTTGCGTGGGATTATCGGAGCGGAATGGTGGATCAAAGAGAGGATCGGATTGATCTGCCAGACCGGCTTCGAGGCTGCTCTTTTCAACTCGTCAACAGACGAGAAAAACGAACAGTCTCAGGAGAACACACCGGTACCCTCCTCCAGCTGGGAAAAAGAGACGTACGAGCAAAATGGCTGGCAAGCGTACTCACAGCAGGTGATGCTGGGTGTGCGGGTCAAGTTCTAAGTCTCAGATCATTTGATATTTGACCGGATGGTTAGCTGCTCTATCGTTGGAGCCAATTGTAACGAGGAGAACTACAATGAAATGTTCAATCACCACTACCCTGTTCACAACCAGCTTGATGCTGCTGGTCTGTGCTGTGCCAACTGTAGCTCAGGACTACAGCTACAACTCCGAGATGCACGCCCTCGAGTTCCAGACGGTTTCCAGCGGCGACATCACTCCCACCGGGGCATCCTTCGCCTGGACCGATTTCCTCGGAGATAAGAGTGCGTTACGTTATTCCCTGACTCTGACCACTGAGATCGAATCCCAGGAGTACGACCAGAACGAAACGAATTCGTACCCTGCTTCAGCTGATTCAAAATATAGCAGGTTCAGCGGCGGGGTCACCTTTTCGCCACAATGGGTGTACTATCCGCTTGCAGGAGATCGGGTTCAACTGTCCACTGCAATAGGTCCCTTGCTCGGCTATGATTGGGACTACTCAAATTCCCGAACGGAATACCTGCATATTACTCCTTCACCAGGCGAAACCAACTCCGTCACCAATCGGGATATAAACGACCGGACCTTTCGGGCTGGACTCTCGTTCACCCTCGGCAGCCAGTACTTCCTCGCGCCACGATTCGCTTTATCCGCATGGTATGGCATGGAAGCAGTCATGGAAGTCGAGAGAAGTACGAGCACGTTGCGCACGAATTACACCCCCGATACCATTGCCGACTATCGCGACAGCGAGTCAGATGACTGGGTCAGAACAAGTTTCAGAACGTCTGGTGGCGGAATCGGCCTGACCTTCTACTATTGATCGCTCCCATGAAACCAACATTTGACATCGGGAGGATCAACATGAAACGATTACGTGAGCTACTCATTATCCTCGTCTTTCTGGGCATTCCCCTAAGCTATGTCCAAGCCCAGCAAAGCCAGGATCCAGGCAAACATGCCATCCGGATTGAATTCGGCCAGTCAAACGGTCGCCTCTTTAGCGGGGGGTTTGACTATGAACGCACGCTGAAACAAACCTGGCGGATGCGTATCGGGCTAAGTTTTCTAAGCTCGGCTCTCTTTAATGATCGCTACCAAAAGAGGGATGTGGCTGGTTACTCTACCGTAGAGTCGTCCCTCGCCAGCTATACCTACATCACTCCTGCCAGTCTGAACTTGCAGGTCGATCTGCTGAGGACAAAAGAGGTTTCTGAGAAGACTGGCATCTATTATGGGCTTGGGGTCAGCCTTTATTTTGACAGTTTCAACCGTGACTTTTATGATCGGTCCCAGATGGAACGTTTCGATGGAGGTGTCGGTCTCCACGCGCAACTGGGTTGCGAGTATGCCTTCAACGAGCAGTTTTCATTGCAGGTTCAGACAGGGCTCTCGTTGCGTCTCAATCTGGATTCTTACATCGATAGTTTTCGCATCCCTGAGCAGTATGATTTCCACAGGAGGTTGGACAGGAATGGCGCAAGCCTGAGCACCAACAACTCAAGTATCGGTCTTTGCTACCGTTTCTGATCTCAATACCCTATAAACAAACACGCCCCATATCCGAATGGATGTGGGGCGTGTTCTCGATAATGGTGGGGGGACATGCTTAGACCTCGACTGTTTTCCAGGTACCACCCATGAACTTGCGTGTCACAAGGATACTGAAGATCACCAGGTAAAGGCTGAATGCCATCCAGGCACCTGTCAGGCCCCATCCGACGATGTACGCCAGGATGTAGCTTGCCGGTAAAAAGATCAGCCAGTTCACACAGAGTTCAGCATAGAGCACCCAACGATTCATGCCGGCACCTTCCAGCGCAAAGCTGAGAACCATGCCCATCGCATCGAACACCTGGATTGCACCCATGATGCGGAGCGGTAGGGTGCCGTAGGCGATCACCTCGGCATCGTCGGTGAAGAGACGAAACAGCAGGTCGGGGAAAAAGATGAAAACTATCCCGAGCACTCCCATCGTCAGCAAGCTGAGACGAGCTGACTCCCAACCGTATTCCTCCGCACCGTCCGGATCACCCTCACCCAGCTTCTGCCCGATCAGAGTTGCAGCGGCAAAGCCAAAGCCCGCACCTGGCATGTAGGAGAGTGAGAGGATGGTCAGCACGACATTGGTCGCAGCCATCTGCACAGTGCCCAGTCCTGAGACAATCGCGCTGAAGGCAGAGAAACCAAGCATCACCAAGAAGTTGCGAATCCCGGACGGAACCGCGAGACGCACAATTCGTCGCATCGTATCCCGATCAAGATTGCTCCACTTGAAGTAGTTGTAGTTGTCGCGACGCTTGTAGCCGATTGCGATCGCGATGAACAACAACATGCCCAAGATGGTTCCGAGGGTCGAGGCAAGCCCCGCTCCAGCGCTTCCCATCGCAGGTGCGCCCAAGTGGCCAAAAATGAACACCCAGTTGAGCAGCACATTGGTCGCGTTGATCACGATCATCACGTTCATGTGCAGGTGAGTATCGCCCACACCGTTGTAGAAGCCGCGAAACGCCATGATGACCATGAAGGGCAAGGTGCCCATCAGACGGTACATGATGTAGCGTTTCCCCTCGGCTTCTACCAGAGGATCGCTGGTGAACAACCCGAACAGGTGCGACATCGCCCACATGGAGAGAACGGTGGTTAGAATACCAACCACCACCGCAAGCCAGAGCGCGTTGTCCAGAGTCTTGCCGGCCACCACGAAGTTTTTCTCACCGAACCGTCTCGCCGCAACCGCCTGTGCACCCACATGCAAGGCGCTGACGGATCCGATGATGGTCCAGGTCAGAATCCCTCCGAGTCCTGTTGCCGCAAGGGAAATTGCTCCCAGACGTCCTACCATGGCGGTATCGACGACGCTCAGCAAGGTCTGGGAGATCATACCGACCACCACCGGCCCTGCCAGCCGCCACACTCTGCCCGATAGTTCCCGTCTGGGGAATAGCCGTATCACAGTACACCTTCCTTTCTCGATCCGGGTGCGACGGCCAACCCACACCCGTTCCGGTTTCCCGGGATCGTCAAGCTACAACCGGGTTTGAATGGAGGAAACCCGATGAACCAATTTGTGTATGCAGCGCCTCCCCGCTGCGAAACCCACTTCTAATTCAGGCTGGCCCCGGCAGCTTGCCTGTCATCCCCAGCCCACAAGCCGGTGCAAACCGGCTCGTTCGCGATGCGAACCCGTGGGCGTCGTGGATCCTCCGTACACATCCGACCAGGCCACAGGGGATCCCCGACGCGCGATGGTGGCCTGCGGCCACAAGGCTGTTGGCACAGCCTTTCGCGCTGGGGATGACACCGAGGGTGACTGGTACGCGTCCGCAACCACCGGCACGCAACCTCCACTCAGTCTCGGATGCGGCTACTATCCACCACCTCATCCATGAGTGTACCTGTCACCACTTTGTTTCGCCCTCTCCCTACCCGGGCGGTGACAGGTACACTCAGGGCGGATACCGCTTCCCCCGCCTCAAATCCCTCGCATCCGGTGCCTTTTCACACCGACACAAAAGCGTGTACCAGTCACCTTCTCGCCACAAAAAAAGCGTGGCAGCTTTCGCTGCCACGCTTTGGGTCCGCATAGGACACAATCATGTGCACGAAAGCATCATGGGGATTCCTCCCCGACCTTGAACTGGGTCGGCTCAACATCGTCAACCAGCAGGGTGGCGATGTGATCGGACGCAGGGCCCGCATAGAGACGGACGAGGCCAAGATTTGTCGTTCCACCAAAGAGCACGGCGAGCAGATGATCCAGCCCGCAACGAGTCACCAACAGGTGACGGCTGCCGGCGAGGTAGACCGTCTCCTCAAACGACACTTCACCAATCATGCGCGACACCTCACGGCTATCCTTCCAGAGACCAGCGATCCGCTCAACGAGAGGAGCGATGTCCCCTTCGAGCGCACCGACCTCGACGACCGGCTCACCACCGGCCTCAAAGACAACCGCACCATACGCACCCGAGGCTTGCACGACAGCGTCGAGCACCTCTTGCGTACTGCGGAGCTTCTCGAGATCCTTCTGGATGTCTTGAAGTTCGAGCATGCCTGTTTTACCTGTTGACTACTCTCATCGCGCTACTCATTTCTTGAATGGCTTGGCGAGACGACGCCACAAACCGCCCTTGTCGTCATCGCTGTCGCTGTCCGGCGTCCCGAATGGCGAATCTCCTTGGCCATCCCAGGTTCGCTTGGTCGCGGGGAAGCTGAACATGGAGGAGGAGCCGCCTGAATCCGTCCCCTCTTCCTTCTCCCCCTCTTCGCTTGCCTCGCTAGCCTGGCCAAATTGAACCGTCTCATCAAGCGAGCTTTTCGGTGCCGAAGATAGTTCCTCTTCAGCTTTGTTCAATATCACGGACAGTCGTTCGACGACAAGATCCGTAATTTGTTTCAAGACGACAAAGATACCGATACCGGTCGTCGCAATAGTTTCTACATGCGGCGCTCCGGGAGGATTCAACTTGGCGTTCAATTCCTCGATGGTGTAGAGGCGGTGATTGTCACGATGGTTCATCTGGACAACCAACGGAAACGCCTCTTTTTCCATGCCAAGATCGACCACAGTATCGGTCAGGATTTCCAACAAACGGATGTTCTCGTTCATCGCCCCGACACGGCTGTCGGCGACGAAGACGATCCCATCCACATCCTCCAGCAGTCGCTGCCAGGTCTGTTCTGACTTCACATCACCGGTGGCAGCCACCAACTGAATCTGTAACGAACGTCCAGCAATCTCCCCCACGTTCGCGGGGATGATATCCACGCTGAGCAGCGTATCACCATGCGAATCGAGCGTGGTGAGGTCGCTCTGGTAAGAGGAGGGGATCTTCTCAAGCAGACGCTTTAACGTCGTGCCTTTTCCACTCCCTGCAGGACCGAAAAAGACGATTTTTGCTTGCGCCACCTGGTTGTCATGGCTCGAGATCACTGTTCCTGCTCCTCTGGTAAACCGTTATGTATTTCGGGTTTTTCCCTTTTGGTCAAGATGCAGCATCAACTCACCCGTCGCAAGTCGAATTTGCCCGAGATTGGCTTCCTCATCCGCGATAACCAGGAGTAGTCCCGACTCCCCGGTTCGCTGCACCAGGGTCCAGCCTACAGCGTGGATTTCACGGTAGCTGCCGGACGGGCCACGCACACTCTGCTCCCACTCACCCAGGAGACGAACCATGTGCGGTGCCAGCAAATCAGGGATATAGCCCGCTTCCGCGAGGGTTGTCCCATCACGGTCCACCCAGGCGACCCCGACAAGTCCCTCGCGCTGCAAGAGCGGTGTCAGTTCTCGGACCAGCATCAGGTCAATTCCTCCTGCAAGGCATTGACCAGGTCCTTGAGCTGTTCTCGACCAAATTTGTCTGCCGCCTGCGCCTTGTTTCGAGGGAACCAGGCAGCGAGGACGAAGGGTGTTTCATCCCAGATTCGAAGCCGCCAACCTTGTGACAGAAGATCGATCACCTCGAACTCTTCCTGAAGATAGTCGACAGCTGGCGGACGTAGGCGTAGCACAATGTCAGCCAGGCTTGCAGCTTCCGCTTCCGCCCGATCGCGGCCACTCTTCTCCCCCGCATCGAGGACAAGCTGGCCGTTCTTATTGACAACTTGCAGACGGACCATACCGGATGCCTTCACCAGGCCTTCAGCCTGCTGACGAATGTCATCCAATCCATTTCCAGCTCTCGCCGCCATGGTGAGTCCAATCGACTGATTAGTTCTTAGACGTAGAGCGCGCCACGATCCCGTGTTCGTTGCAGGGAGCGAAGATGACGGATCCGTTTGCCAAATCGCATCTCCACAGCTCCCACCTCGCACCCGGACTCAAACCATGCACCCAGCATGATACCTGCTGCATGACCAATGAAGAGGATGCCATCCGACCGGTACTCGATCTCATGTGTCGGAAGCTCTTCGTCCAGCAAAGCGAAGGTCCGCTGCAAGGCAGAGACGAAGGTTGCTGCATCGTGGAGTGGGAACTCAGTTTCCGCTGAGAGTAAATCACCACCTACACCGAGCAGATGGCTCAACGGGGCCCCGTCCTTGGTGTAGACCTGGCAGGCACGGAGGTGTTCGAGGGAGACCAGGTCCTCCAGGATAACGAGCAACCTGTCCCTCCAGAGGGGGTCCATCTCTTCCCAACTCTCCTCGATGAGCCATGTTTCGCGAACGTCACTGCCCATGATCGACACATATCCTTGTGAATGGAGACGCTGTCCAGCCTGACGGGGACAAAATAGCGTGTCACAGCCTGTGTTTCACCAGCCCACAATTGAGGGCCTCCGATTCTCGAGAGGTGCGTTCCATCAGGATGCAATCCATGATCGAGCACGTGAAGGATGCGCCCTGTTCCCCAACCATACTACCTTCCCTCCTGATCATTCGGACCTCAACAGGATCACCCATGAACATTATCTGGTATCTCCTCGTTGCCATCGCGGTGCTGGTCGCCGCCTTCAGTGGCACGATGCAGACAACCACCGATGCCGCGTTGGACAGCGCGAAGGTGGCAGTCGAACTATCCATCGGTTTGATCGGGATTATGGCCTTTTGGCTCGGGTTGATGAAGATCGCTGAGAAGGCGGGCCTGATTCAATCCCTTGCACGGCTGCTGCGCCCGATCATGACCCGTCTCTTCCCCGAGGTGCCCGCCGAGCATCCCGCGATGGGAAGCATGATTTCCAATATTGCCGCCAACATGCTCGGGTTGGGCAATTCCGCCACCGCGCTCGGCTTGAAAGCGATGAAGGACTTGCAGGAGATCAACACGGAGAAGAAGAGCGCCTCCAATGCGATGGCGACCTTCCTCGCGATCAACACCTCCTCGGTGACCATCATCCCGGCTACGGTTATCGCGATGCGCGCCTCGGCAGGGTCGACCCACGCCGCCGAAATCATCGGACCGACCATTGTCGCGACTCTCGTATCGACCATCGTCGCGATTGCAGCGACCCGTTTCTTCCAGCGTTTTGTCCCAGCTCAAGGCAAAGACCCGGTGGACGTTCCGATTAAACCGGACAGCGAGAATGGGGAGGACAACTGATGGCTGACTCCCTGCAAATGATCCTGACCGAAGCGAGTGCCTGGGCAATCCCGATCATCATTCTCGCCATCCTTACCGTCGGCATGCTGCGTAAGGTGAAGGTGTATGAAACCTTTGTCGAAGGGGCCAAAGAAGGCTTTCAGGTCGGGGTGCGTATCATTCCGTTCCTCGTAGCCATCCTCGTCGCCATCGGCATGTTTCGAGCCTCCGGCGCGCTCGACATCATGATCCGTCTGATTGATCCCCTGCTCAGCCTCGTCGGCTACCCGAGTGAAGCGCTTCCCATGGCAATGATCCGTCCCCTTTCCGGCAGTGGTGCCCTCGGGGTGATGAGTGACCTGCTGGCGACACACGGACCCGACTCATTTATCGGACGGCTCGCCTCTACGATGATGGGCTCGACAGAAACAACCTTCTACGTGCTTGCTGTCTACCTTGGCAGCATTGGGGTTCGTCGTTCACGTCACACCCTCGCCGCCTGCCTGACCGCCGATGCGGCAGGGCTGATCGCAGCGTTTATCGTTGTCAAACTGGTCTTTTAAGCGAGATGAGGATGAAACCTGCAACTGCGCTACTCTGTTTGAATGGTGATCTGGCTGAGCTGCCTCCCCTTGTCGAGATGAACAGCTACTCCAGCATTGTCGCAGTGGATGGTGGATTAAAGACGCTGCTCGAAGCGGGCATCCAGCCCGACACCCTCATTGGCGACCTGGACAGCGTACAGCCGGACGCTCTCGAACAGGCCCGTACCCTCGGCATAGAGATTTTCCGCATTGTTGAGCAGGAAACATCTGATTTCGAGAAGGCGCTGCGTCATGTGGTTGATGCTGGTTTTGCAACAGTTGATGTAATCGGCTACCGCGGCAGTCGCTTCGATCACGAACTCGCAACCCTCGCCGTCGCGGGACGTTTCGCTGACCGGATTGAAATCCGTCTGCTGGACAGCGAAGCCGAGGGTTATGTCATCACCGGTCCAGCTGAGAAAAAACTGGCCAACAGGGCGGGACAGACGTGCAGCATCCTGACTGTCTATCCCTGTAAGGGAGCGGTTCTTGATGGGTTCAAATGGCCTCAGGCTCAAGTGCATGTCGAAGGGGTTCCCTTCTCCCTCTCCAATGAGATCGTTGATGACCATGCCAGCATCAAACTTCAGTCTGGAACCTTGCTGATCTATCTGCATGGAAAGACTAAGGCTTAAGACAGGTCACTTACCGGGTAGCCCCTTGGGTGGTACAATCGTTCAGTTGCCCCGGCTCCCGGTCCACACCTATCTTACGCGCGGCGATGGATGGCGGGATCGGGCTTGGATCCCCATGATCTGATTATCTACCCGAGGACAGAGGGAATGACCCTCAAGGAGAAATACCGTTCCGGTCTCAAACCGCTCGTGGTCGAAGAGTGGGTCGATTTGCTGATTTATCGCCCCCTCGGCTTCGCGGTTGCTTTGCCCCTCTCCAAAACACCAGTATCTCCCAACCAGATCACCTTCCTCTCCGCCCTGGCGGGGGTTGTCGGTGCCGTCTTCATGGGACTTGGCACCTATGATTGGCTGGTCTGGGGTGCCATCCTCTACATGGTCTCCAACGTCCTCGACTGTTCGGACGGTCAGCTCGCCAGGATGACCCAGCGTTTTTCGCGGTACGGGCGTATTTATGATGGAGTCGCGGACTACGTGGTCGGTCTCGCCACGTTCCTCGGGATTGGCATTGGCTGGCAGCCGGCAGGCTACTCCGCGCTGGGTTGGTGGTCCCTGGTAGTCTTCGGTGGGATTGTTGCCACGACCTACCAGGTAATGCACCTGAACCATGTGCGCCAAGCCTATCTGCGTGCGGTGCAGAATGCAGATGGGTCCGCCCATGTCCACAAGGGCAAGAAAAAGAAGAAGAGTAAGAAGCGGATGATCTTTTATGTCCCCTTCTATATTCTCTACCGCACCTACCTGGCCATCGAACGATCCGTACGCAGACGGGTTCACCTTCCCCTGGAATTACCCGAGCACATTCGCAATCTGCCTTCCCTGCGCACGGTTCTCGTGCTCTGGACCTTTACCGGCAAGGGTAATCATGTTACCCTGCTGGGGATCTTTCTATTGATGGGCAAACCGGAATACTATTTCTGGTTCTGCCTGGTACCCGCGAACCTCTTCATCTTTGCCGTTCTGATCGGCCATCGGCGGGTACTCGCATCGATCAAACGAAAACAGGAGTCCTCCACCCATGAGAGCACTGATTCTGGTCGCCGGACAGTCCGTCCGGATGGGAAATCTGACCAAGAGCTCGCACAAGACCCTTCTAACGGTGGCGGACAAGCCCATCCTGCATTGGATGCTGAACGCGTTGCGGACGAACAACGTCCGTGATATCATTTTTGTTTCGGGCTACCATCAAGATCAACTCAAGCAATACGTTTCGTCCTCGTTCAGCGACCTTTCCATCACATGGGTCGAGAACGATGAGTATGACACGACCAACACCGCCTTTTCGGTGAATCTCGCGCGTGATGCCGTACTGGAAAGCGGCGATGACATTGTCCTGATCAATGGCGATGTTGTCCTCGACCATCGTGCCTTCCAGACCGTCCTCGCCGAACCGGCGGGAAACATCCTCGCCACACGATTCGATCGTTGCGGAGCGGAAGAAGTGAAATTCCGTCTCGACCAAGAGCGTCGCATTGTCGAGATCGGGAAACACCTCTCGCCGTCGGATGCTGCCGGTGAATCGGTTGGAATTAATCGCCTGAGCCGTGACCACCTGCCCGCCCTGTTCCAGATGATCCAGCAACGAATCGATCACGGCGAAGGGCGCAAGGAATACTACGAGCACGCCTTTAACGCTCTCATCCAAGGTGGGATGGAATTCCGCCCTGCGGATGTTACTGACCTGCCAGTCATGGAAGTGGACACGCCTGAGGATTACGAGACCGTGCGCAAGGAGATTGCGTCACGCCTCGTCCCGTGAGATGGATCCCCTGACCCTCGGTGCTCTGGCGGGACTCGGTGCAGCAGCATTGTGGTCCTTTTCTTCCCTGCTCTTCACCTTCGCGGGCCATGCTATCGGCTCGATGATGGTCAACCGCTGGCGTCTCGTCTTCGCTACCCTGATCCTCATCTTTGTTCACCTCATCTTCTTCGGACACCCACTCCCGCTTGACGCGGGATCGGGTCCGTGGTTCTGGCTCGCGCTGTCTGCAGCCGTCGGTCTTGTGATCGGCGATTCCCTCCTTTTTCGCAGCTACCTGATTATTGGCCCTCGAAATGCGATGGTGCTGATGACCCTCGCACCGGTCTTCAGCACAGTGATGGCGTGGATCTTCCTCGGAGAAATCCTGAACCTGCGTCAACTGGTAGGGATCGGCATTACCGGTGGTGGAGTGGCATGGGCCATTTCCCATCATCCCCGGATTGTCACAACCAGCAGTGAAGGATCTCCCACACTCGGAATCCTGCTGGGTGCCGGCGCGGGCTTCTGCCAGGCTGCGGGATTGATCCTTGCTCGGAAAGGCATGCCTGACGAGCTATCCACCATCTCGGCCAATGTGATACGCATGGGGTCTGCGATGGTCCTGATCTGGCTGCTGACCCTGCTGGCCGGTAAATTCCCCGAGAGTACTCAGGCCATCCGTCACAGGCGAGCCGGCTGGCAGGTAGCAGTGGGTAGCCTGATTGGACCGACCCTCGGCGTCTGGCTGTCATTGGTTGCAGTGAAGTACGCACCCGTTGGAGTGGCTTCAAGCCTGATGTCGACAACTCCTATCCTGATGATCCCTCTTTCTGCCTTGTTTTTAAAGGAACATGTACGGTTACAGAGTATCGTTGGAACGGTTGTAGCCGTTTCTGGGGTGGTCCTTCTGCTAACTTCTGGTTAGGCGGATTGTGGAAAGCCCTAAAAACACCGAGGGACAAGGGCTCCAGCGAGTTCCAGATGGGGTGAAAAGTCTTTTCGTTTTGGGATCACCCCTTGACATGACTCGATTCTTTCCTATATTTCATGCCGTCTTGCAGGAGCGGAGGCTGTTCTGGGGACAGGTTCTCCGCCACTAAACGTGAACCAGTGTAGTCCCTTACCGACTTACTTCAGGAGGACAGGATGAACAAGGCTGAATTGGTCGATGCCATTGCCAAGAAAACAGGCGAAACCAAGCGACTTTCAGAGGGTTTTGTTGATGCATTCGTCGAGACCGTGATCGGTGCCGTCGCCAAGGGCGAAAAAGTCAGCATCGTTGGTTTCGGCAGCTATGAGAAGAAAAAGCGCGAAGCCCGTACGGGCCGCAACCCGCGCACCGGCGAAACCATCAAGATCGCCGCGAAGAGCTATCCTTCCTTCAGCCCGGGTAAGGGTTTCAAGGACAAGGTTGCTTAAGTTCTCTGAGTGTTTCTGCATTCGAGCGCGGTCCTTATCGGACCGCGCTTTTTTGTTAGACAATGGGTGGCCCGATTTGCTCGCCAAGTCGGGTCTATTCATCAAGTCGACTTCGTTCACCAGTTTTCCTCTTATACCACACCCCGCAAACGATCTGAATGGCTTCACCCATCCACCCGTTTTACCCTGAGGCAGACGAGACGTTGCCCGCCGTACCATCCATCTTTCCCTGTTGCCTCCCCCCTGCCGCGACACTATCTTGTCGCACGACAAGCACGGGGGATACATGCAATACGATGACAATGGGATTTTCGCGAAAATTATCCGCAAAGAAATCCCTGCGAACATCGTCTTCGAAAGCGACAATGTGTTAGCCTTCGAGGACATCAACCCCAAGGCCCCGGTCCACATTCTGATCGTGCCGAAGTTGCCCGTCGCCACCGTCAATGATTTCGAGCCGGACCATGCGGCGATCATCGGTGAGTTGGTGCTGGCAGCCAGGCAGATCGCGAAGGACAAGGGGATCGATGAAAAGGGTTACCGTCTGGTGTTCAACACGCTGGACGATGGCGGTCAGGAAATTTACCACGTTCACCTGCACTTGATGGGCGGACGTCGGATGGCCTGGCCCCCGGGATAGGCCGAGAGACGATCTCGGACAGTGCGTTGCCAACCCCGGAACCCACCCTTTATATTGACGGGTTCCGGTTTTTTACGTTCATTCAACACTCCCCTGGAGGTGAGTACCGTGCCGTATATCAAGGTACGCGAAGGCGAGCCCTTCGAAAAAGCGTTCAAGCGGTTCCAGAAGTCGTGCGAAAAGTCCGGCCTGATGGCCGAAATTCGTAAGCACCAGCGCTATGAGAAGCCCTCTGAGGCTCGCAAGCGCAAGTCGAACATCGCACGTCGCAAAATGCGCAAGATGCAGGCTGCCCTCGAGCGCAAAGGCCGTTAAGGCGATAGATTGAACTTGATTCCCTCCGCCCCGTATGGGGTGGCGGGGTCTCATGCTTGGGGCCAGTGATGGATCACGAGCAACAGCTCACGCAGATGTTGAAAGAGGCCATGAAATCGGGTAACAAAGCCCGT
This sequence comes from bacterium, assembly GCA_020444265.1. Taxonomy (GTDB): domain Bacteria; phylum Electryoneota; class Electryoneia; order Electryoneales; family Electryoneaceae; genus JAHLLH01. The sequence goes on along the minus strand of JAHLLH010000009.1, from coordinate 98,993 downwards.
CTCATGGCCATTCGTTCTGTCAAATCTGCCCTGACCAACGAACGTACCCGTCACTCGGGTCCGCTCAGCGAAGATCAGGGGATCCAGGTGATCTCCGCCCATCGCAAAAAGATGCAGGGCGCCCTCGTGCAATACGAGGAGGCGGGACGAGACAACCTGATCGAGTCGGCGAAGAACGAAATTGCCGTCTGCGATGAGCTCCTGCCGGCCCAGCTCTCCGATGAGGAGATCGATGGCGCAATCGACAAGGCCATCGCCGACACCGGCGCTTCATCCAAGCAGGACCTCGGGAAGATCATGGGACCGTTGATGAAGCAGTTTGCGGGACGTGTTGACGGGAACGTGGTGCGTGAACGGGTGAGCAAACGACTGGGGTAGCCATGACCTTGCTGGACTGGGGCTTGCTCGTCGTCGTAGGATTCTTTTTTGTCCGTGGATTTTTCCGCGGCTTTTTTGTTGAACTCTTTTCGCTGCTCGCCCTGCTGGCCGGCTACCTGGTCGCCCGTTTCGCAGGACCACCTCTCGGCCTCTACCTTTCTCAGCAAACCCCGCTCAGCCGTTGGATCGCAGGCATCCTCGCCGCCGTCCTCCTCTTTATCGCCGCCAACCTGATCATTCAGCTCGTCGGACGCTTCCTCAAAGGGGTGATGAAGAAGCTACAGATGGGCGGTTTTGACCGTATGTTCGGCTCGCTCTTCGGCGCGGGCAAGGCAGCTGTCATCTTCCTCGCCATCTTCTTCCTGTTGGCGCTGACCCCCTTTTCCGATCCGGTGGGACGATACGTCGAAAAGGGACGTATTTCAGGCTGGTTCTGGATTGGTGGGCTGATGGTGCGCGATGCCTCCGGTATCGAACCGAAGGCTCCGACGATGCTGATGGCAAAATGGCTGCGTGCGGCGGGGGTGGATGATGAGATCGTCCACATGGTTACCGACCGTCCCGACCTGATGCTTTCGATCCTCGACTACGCCCGTACCCACGATGTCGACATCCCTGTCACCCAGATCCTCGCCGGCGAACCCTCCATCACCCTCCCCGACACCATCAACATCGGCCCCGACCAGCAGAAAAAACTCCTCGACCTCCTCGAAGACTCCTCCGCAGATGTCACCACCCAGGCGAAGAAGTTCTGGGAAGTGATGCAGAGTAGCAAGAGTTTGTAGCCTACTTATAGTAGTGCCACTCCACCCAAAGTGAAGACTCCAGGCAGTCTGTTTTTCTACCATCGAGGATCGACGGGAATACCACAGCTTCAAGCTGATCACGAACAATAATAGTGTGTCAATCTCCGCCTCACTGAAAATGTAGATAATAAATCCTAAATTTCACGTTCGGTCTCTTTATCAGATTCAATTTATCTTAATAGCAATGGCATGTTTGCTTGGATTGAATAGTAGTATTATATTCTAGTCAGAGGTCATCAATAATTGATGACAAATTTTCATTGAGTGGGAGCATGAAATGAGACGTCTCAGAGTTATCTTGCCAGTAATTGTCGTCCTCGCATTCAGCATGAGTTCCCTCGCTGGAGAAGAAATCCCGATTCCTCCAGCTGGTTGGAATTCTGGACAAATCACCAGAACAACAGATTGGTATAACTACGGTTATGTACCAACACCAAATTATGGCGCCACAACAACAGTCGTCTACAAAACATCGACCTCGGTATCACTGACAGCACAAGATCCTGATGACATAACTGTTGATGGAATAAACGAGCATGCTACGTGTAATTTCTGGATAACTGAATATATCTTTGCCCGGTCTCGGATCGATGAAAACACTGATATCCGCAGCAGTAACACGACATCGGACGTTGCCATTCAGAATGGCCATGGTTCGGATGGTTATCTAGAATATGAAATGCAATCGAGAAGTGGAAGTTCAATTTCTGGCAAGGTCATTGCATCATCAACCTTCCAGGGATGGATCAATCCAGAAACTGTACCTGTCGACTAGCGAAAAGTGGTTCTTCAAACCTTGGCCTGCAGCATTGTGTTGCGGGCCAAGGTATATTAATACTGGAGGATCAGTTAGAACATCTAATTGAATAGGTACAATCGATGCGATTTAGATTTCTATGGATCAGCTTACTCATCGTCAGCATGTCATATACGTCGCGTGCATGGACATCCCCCGGACTTGGTTCCCCGATAGCGCCCGGTCTGAGTGAGAATGCACATGACAACAGACTCCTGTTCTTCAACCATTTTGCGGGACTCTGGCGACAGAATACCACAGGGCAGTGGCAGCCTCTGGGTGCGGAGATGCCGATCCAGTGCAAACAATCCGGAACAGAGGCCACCTTTCTTTTTGGCTCTCCAGATCTGATTTATGTCCAGACTCATAATCACGAGGCAGTTCACTGGATTTCCTACAATGGAGGAAATTCATGGGATCTGTCCAATCCCTTGGAATCTTATAGCACAGACATCCTTTTCCAATCCCGATATCACCCCAACCGGTTGTATAATATTTCACGTCACTACTTCTCCACATCCGATGATACGGGCCGTACCTGGACGGAATCTGTCATCGACACTTTACTGTGGCAAAAAATGGGTGGCTTTGAAGATCCACTTGATTCAAGCAATATCTATTACTATGGCTTCTATGGAGACTACACTGCACCCGTTCCCTACGAGTGGGGTGGGTTGGTGTGTAGCAATGATGGCGGTCAAACATGGAACAATGCGAATCCTGTAATACGCTTCAATCGTGATTTCGGTTCAAGTGATGGAATCGTTGAAGCTGCGCTACGAATGTCCAATGGCAATTTTCTTGCCTCCTATCGAAACTTGGATAGCGCAGTACGAGATGACTGGATTCAGCAAACCCTCGTACTAGTCGATTCCGATGGTGTCGCACTGGGTCGCTTCGGAGAGGAATTTCCTGACAACTACCTCATGCGTAACCTCGTCGAAGTTGCCGGGCATCCGGGACGAATCCTGGCTGCAACCCCAGATAACCCAGTCGGGCTCTATCGGTCAGATGACTATGGACTCACATGGACCTTGATCACGGGGAATGGACTCCCGGACCAACGCATTATGATCTATTCCATCTCTCAGATGGGCGAATCTGGAAATATTTATCTTGGTACATATGACTGGGGAAGCTTTGTCTCAGCGGATGGAGGCGATTCTTGGGAAACGGTTTCGCTTCCTGTTTCTGCGCAGATATATCAAATGAGTTTTGAATCAACCGGAAGTGTTGCCATTGTCAATGGAAACGGTCGCCTGTGGGTCGATCGGGATGGCGATGCTGTCTATTCCGAATTATCCTATCCACAGCACCCGGATTCGGTAGCGCTCCACTGGAGAGCTTTCCTTGTAGGTGATACTCTTTTCAGCTATGTGAATCGGTGGTCGCTTTATTCCGGCGAGCAGTACCCTCCTTACTCTCCACGAATTTACCAGAACAACGCAGGTTCCGAAGACTGGATGATTGTTACCAGCCTGAGTGATATCCAAGCTTTCTATTTTCATGAACTCCCAGGTGGAGTTCGGCTGGCTCGCTTTTCTACTCCCGATTCACAACCAGCCTCAATCGCTTACTCAGAAGACGCAGGCCGGACTTGGGAAACAGCCCCCGGTACCCTTCAATTGAACGAAAACTGTGCAATTGAACAGACAGATACCTCCGCGATCGTTGTTGGGAATTCGACACTCTACGCCTACACATTCGCTACTGGAACTTGGGAAGACCTGTCGTTGCCACACGGCGGGCCGATCCAGCAGGGTACAGTAGTGGCCGATAGCGACTTGGTCTTTTTCCTCTCCTACAATCCACATCGTCTCTTTGTCTACGAAAATGAGATGTGGCAGATCCGATCAACTCCTGATTTTTCAGGTTTTGCCAACCTGTCACACTACCATAGGGATGAGGAGATGATGCTGTTTGTCAGTAATGATCATGACTACACCGTATCCGTCTCTTTTGACACTGCCAGAACTTGGCAACCTGTTTCACTCGAGCTCCCACTCGAGGAACAGGGCGTCGCTGTGCGACATGTCTATGTAGATCAATTCCAGGATAGGTTGTGGATCGATACTGGAATGGGGGTATACTGGACAGATCTGACCCAGTTCACTAGTGTTGATGACCCGTTGCCCCTACAGCCGATCGAGCTGAGCTTCATGCGAGCCTACCCGAACCCCGCAAACGCGGCTGTAAAGCTTTCCGTCCATTTAAAAGAAAGCGGTAGGACTGGATTTAATATTTACAACGTATTGGGACAGAAGGTTTACGCACATGAAGCAGAATATCTCGCTGCCGGTGACCACACCTTTGTCTGGGATACCAGCAACGTTCCATCCGGTACGTATGTCGCACGTATGAACATTCCAGGAGGAGAACCATCTATCAGCAAACGTATTACTGTTTTGAAATAGGAACGCTAGCGATATTTTTTCGTTCTGGTCACACGATACACTCATAGTTTCCGCCAGAAACACCTTTGATTGGTCACCAAATCACTGCTGCTGGCCAGTATAATTTTCTGGTATAACAATTTACCATTGCAGTAGTTGAGAATCCTGCGTGCCGAACCTACCTTTGTCTGTTAGCCCGTTGTGAGACGCTGTGATGCAGTGACCTTCGGGGTGGGACAACTTCTCTCCATCGGTGTAGCATGAAAATCCTCGTTGTCGATGATTCACTGACCATGCGTCGAGCGCTGAGTCGTCAATTGCAGAGCGCCGGGTATATGGATGTCGTGGAGGCGACCAACGGCCTCGAAGCGCTGCAACAGTTGGCCGGGGTAGACCTGGTGATCATGGACTGGAACATGCCGGTGATGGATGGCATTACCGCCGTCCAGGAAATCCGTAAGATGCCGGACAAGGCCGACATGAAGATTATCATGTGCACCTCCGAAGGGGCACGTGACTCGGTGATCCAAGCGATGGCCATCGGCGTCAATGACTTTATTATCAAGCCGGTCGAAAACCATGTCCTGCTTGAAAAAATCAAGACCCTCTTCTCTGGTTCGAGCGAGACCGCAGAACCGGAGGACACCGAGGATGGCCATCGCATTTTCGGCCTCTCGATGGAGGTCAACCAGATTATTGACCACCTCTCGAACCGCTTGGACGAGGAGGGCATCGAGAACCGCAACGCCAGCAAACTGGTCCGTTACGCCTTGCTCAAACTCTGCCCCACCCCCGACGACAACGACATCGAGAACGCCCTGCTCGCCATCAAGAACGACCTGGATGAGTGGAAGAAGGCGTAAAGCAGTTTTGTCATCTGAAACCTTTTCGAACTCACCACCTCTTGGAGCATGAGAAAGCATGCAAACCATCACCTCCTCTTGCTATAATAATTTAACAAGACTAAATCTCTAGTAACCTATCATGCCTGCTTTACAAATGAGGAGAATCATGAAATTTACACTTTCTATTATCCTAATAGTGTTTTGTGCTTTTGTCCTTCCCGGTATTTCCTTGGCATATTATGGTGTACATCCCGACGGTTACACACATACTCTGACTGCATACACCTTTTCTGATCTTCCAGCCGAAGCCAAGAAATGCTATAATCTTTCGGACCCGATGGCGAAGAATGAGAGAGTAATTAAACTGACATATTCTGAAACAATTACCATCAATGATACAATTGGATTCACTCCCGGATTGCCATATTACTCAGACAATCCACTCAGTCATATTGTTGGTTATCGGACTGCGTTTTTAGTGAAACACGAAGGAGATACAAACTATCAATACTATAATTCTTTATACGCTCTTCAAACATCCCCGTACGTCCAGCTAACTACAATAGGTCTCGAGTATGAGGAGCCAGTACCTGCACTACCCTCACCGCCTTGGGATGAAGGTCAAATTTTTTCCGAAACAGGCACCTATAATGTCACAATTTACTTTATGGCAGCACCATTCCCGACTGGTATTACAGAAATTGTTCATGTGGCAGATATTTCTGGAGTGAGTAACCCTACGGCAGACGAACTCTACAACTCAGCAATTAGTAAAGAGACAATCTACATTAACATCCCTAAACCGGACTATACCCCTAGCGATAGTGTCAGTTTGAGCTTCGATGAAACCAGCATGAAGGAATGGGAAAAGTGGCTCCCCGCCGCGCCTCAAACGAACTCACCTCTGCCAGATAGCGCAAAAATCACTCTAAAGTTTGTCGTGCATGATGATGACCCATTCGAGTATCACCGATTTCGGGCAACGCTATGGCACATTACGGATTATCCCGGACGCTGGACGAACGATTTTGAACAGGTAAGAGTCCCTTTAGTTCCCCCAGATAGCATCCCGACATGGAACGAAAAAACCTCATTCAGGAATCCGGCACTCGAGTCTTCGGCCGATATTCGTCTAAATATCGCTCCAGGCGACACGACCTTCCATTACGAGTTTATCCATGATTCAACAGCAGGGTATACCTGTTACCAGATCAGATCAAATAAAAAATTCCGCAACGATGATGTTATCAACCTCCCCATTGCATCGTTTGATTATGCAGCGGGAGCCCGTTTGACGGTAGGCCTGGTTCCTTGGAAAGATTCCATACCCTCGAATTGGTCAGAATACGTTCCAGCATCTGTGTTACCTGATTCATCTGTCGTCATCACGCTTCCGAGAGATGAGGAAGAAAGGTACTGGGTGGTTCCAGACTCAATCAAAGAATACCCATATGATAGCGTGAGAGTACAATTCGGTGACCGGCTTGGGGATGCCTGGGAAGAAGCCTACTTTGGTTCCATAAAGGAATGTGAACCATACAATGACTACACAACTCATCATAAGGATATTTTTCCCGACACTACTCTCCCGGCTTACATTAATTCGGGTGATGGTTTCATTACATTTGAAAAGTATAGAGGAATATACGGGATACTAGAAAGTGCTACTGATACGATTGTAACACACAGAAGACTTCATCCAAAGGTAAGAAATATTATCATCGCCCCTCTCATGGATTATCTTACCGGATCATCTCCGCTAATCCAAAATATTGGCACTAATTATGGGTATAATACGAGATTTTATTCTATCTCATTCTTCAATAATATAACAACATACCCTTTCATTACACATATTATTAAAACAGTACCGGGATACCCATATTACGAGCCCAATTACTACAGAATTTTTAACTTTGAAAGGATCTCCAATATCCGAGATGTTATTCATATAGGTTGTTTTATTAATTCCAACAGTATATATATGCCAAATAAGATAAAAAACAAGAGAATTCATTGGATTTATTCGTACGATTATCAGCCACCATTCTTAACAACCCTGCTCTCTAGGCTAGGGATATCATTAGATGTTAAAGAAGAATCAGGTTTAACGGGATTTGCAGTACCTCGTTCTCCTGATAATATCATTTTTTCTCATATATATTTTCAAAATATCCAAGAATTCGTTGAAAAACATATGAATAATCCTTCTGAAGGACAGATCAAACTACCTTTGCTTATCTCCAGTGCCTTAGGGCATGAATTAGGCCATTTTAGTGGGATGAGTCACTATGATGAAAGTATTAACTATTCTATTATGGATGGTAGTCTCAACTATCCAAATCCTCAGGATAAATTCATGAAACGTGATTTTGAACACTTACTGCTTGATAAGCGTTCCTACAAAAACAAGGAGTGATGAGATGAGTACGAATAGAATCCTAATCCTTGCTGTCTTACTCTCCATTACTCTTTGCCCAGTGATTCAAGGATCCCCTTGGACGGATAGTGAAACCGTCAAGTTCGGAATTCACCCGAAAGATTCCTATACCTGGCCAAAATACCCGTACATGCTCCAACATTACAAAAACAGAATTGGTACGTATCCAGATATCGCTATATGGGATGACATATCGGACGACAAGTTATCTTCATGGACGATAATCATGAAACAGTCATCATCAAAATTGCTTGAATGGAAAGAAATTACTTCTAATCTTTGGTTCAAATGTACATCTCATAAAAGTGGTGAGATTATCCATGTTGCTGTTACTGATTCCCTGATTAATTGGGTGCGTGGTCCAGATTGGATTGCGGATTCAACTGCCGGGTATGTGTTCAACGTACGATTGGCTCAACTACCTATCACAGGTGAGGGTGAGATTTGGGATGTTCGCCCACAAGCTTGGACAGATCCTCCGCCAGCTGGCACTCTCGTAAGCGAAGGAGATTCACTAATCCTTGTACATCTAACTCGAACGACGGCTGTTGACACATTCATGTGGGCACAAGAGGCAGATTCTTACAGCAACGATCCAATCCTATGCCGTCAGTTACTCCTTCATTTCCCCCATAATCGGCTCCTCCTTCATGCGATGTTCATGCATTATTATGCCGTTCAAAAGTGTGACTCGATGCACTCCTATGCAGATCGCATTCTAAATTCCTGGAGCAGACGACTCGATACCATTTATTTGGATCCGGATTTGGTGGAGCAATTCGGAATTGACCAAGGACCCGGTCCGTCTCCTCTATCTGAAGAAGTCTATCGATCGATCGTGGAAAAAGTGTGGGACGTCTGCGGTGACACAACCGGCCTAACTCAGTACGCGCGGTAGGATTGCGGCCTCACGTGACAGTTCGCTTATTGCTTTAGATGTCATTGGCACCATGAATAGCAATTGACACCCTTGTCCTCGCTCGTCTTTGTGACGACTGAAGGGAGAATTAGCATGAGGTATCATTTCACTTCGATCATACTCGCTTGCTTTCTTGCAGGAAGTACCTCGATATCCCGAGGGGCTCCTTGGCAGAGCGCAGAATCAATTGAGATTGGTCCATTGAACCGTGACTCGGACGGTTGGTTGTCTGTCAGTCCTTTGGTAAATAACGAATACGAAAACCGATTTGGTCATTTCATTGACTTCATGATTTGGACGGATACCGACACACCGAAAAACCTGACGTGGTTTGTCAACATGAGTCAGGATACGTCGACAATAGCTTCCTGGAATGAGATGATTGATTACTTGTATGTTGAGCTGCAGGAGGTAAATACTGATTCATTGTACTTCATTGAGCTTAAAGAATCGTATATCAATTGGGAAGAGGGGCCATCGTTAACCTATAACGGAAAGATTGAATATGTTTTTAATCTTTCCCTCGATGCCTTGCCCATTCCTGAATCTTCAACTACATATCATCTCCGACTACAAGTTTGGTTAGAAGCGCCTCCAGACGGAGAGTTGGTTTATAGCGTAAAGGAAGGCCCTTTCGTTGCCCGAGGCGTACGTTCCACGCCAATAGATTCATTAATGTGGGCCAAAGACAACCGTCTGTTAGAACGTGACAGAGTACTGTGCAGAAAGCTATTGGTTCACTTTCCGAACAACAGAGCTATTCTTCAATCCCTGTACTTCGAGAGCATGGAAAACCAAAAATGCGACTCTTTGCTTTTTTATGCTGATCGACTGCTGAAATCCTACAAGCATCAACTAGACAGTTACTATCTTGATTTGGACATGTTCTCCCAAAAAGAGTCTCCCTCTTCTCAAGGTCCCCCTCCGCTTGCGCCGGAACAGTATAACAGGATCATTTCGCAAGTCTGGGACGCCTGCGGGGACACAACTGGCCTGACTCAGTATGCGCCTTGAAAGCCAACATGAGAACAACCATTGCATCAGTATTCATCCTGCTTCTGATTGTTGCATCTTCTCTCTCTGCGAGGCCTACGGAAGTCAGGATGACATTTGATGGAGGTGGAGATGGCGGGCTCTATTCGAACATGCCGCAGGTCGAACAGGATTACATTTCCCGGTTTGGGGCTGATCCATTTGTCCGGGTATGGTCGAATGGGGATGGCGAACCACTCGTCCACTGGATCTTCGAACTTTATTGGCTGGATGAGAATCCTGCCCTTCCCTTTCCAACCCCTGATCCCTGCTGGGGGGATGTGAGGCCTTTCCTTCGGCTCCGTTTTACCAGCGCGGACGGTCATAAAACAGAACACTTCGCGGTAACCACAGGTACACCAACCGATTCACTCCAACCACCTGAACCATCGTACCGCAGGTACTACCATTTCCCTGTGAATCTTCGGACCATCAACATCCCGGACTCCACGATCGCATGGAACATGCAACTCGTTCTGCTGGATAGCACCAGAGATGAGTCCAAGCCTATCCACGTTTCGCAGGCAGCCATCCCTGTGGTCTGGCAATCGCTTGAGACTGCAATCGATTCTCTGATGTGGGTCTGGGATATCGGAAAAATGGACGATCCCAGTATGGCCGCAATCATGCTGGAAAAATTCCCGCACAACCTCTTTTTTCTCGGTGACCTGTTCTGGGATCGAGTCCATGCTGGTGACTGTGCGGGTGCGAAAGAATACGGTAGGCGAATTGTGACCACAGAGGTTCACAGACTTGACCCGAATCAAAATCCCCGTTTCAGGAATGCAACCTATTCTGACAAAACCTGGCGCGACCTGCTGGATGAGGGACTGATGGAGGTGTGCGGAGATACCCTTCTTTGGAAATAAGGTAACCGAAGCCGAGACTCACCTCTCGAACCGTCTGGACTTCACGTGACAGAACCCCTCACACGCATCACCATCAGGTAGAATACAATTCGTGTCGCACGCGTAGATGACAATCGTTGATCCAGCAGGGAAACTGTCACACCTTAAACCTGTATCAAGCACCTCAAGCCCGGCGTCGCCGGGCTTTTTCGGGAGGTACAGTGCTGTTATCGTGACTCAGCCATCGCCGCGTTGCGGGACCCCATCCAGGTTGTTCACCGACGGGTTGATGCCTTCACGGAACAGTTTGCGTAGTAGAAGTTCGGTCACCATCTCGGACAGCTTTTCGAAGGAGTTGTCTGCCGGTATCTCCGGCGCATCTCCCATCTCGAGATCCTCGAGACGTCTTCGTGCCCCTTCGAGGGACAGACCATCCTCGTAAATCAGCCGCTTGAGGGTTTCGATCTTCTCGACCGCTTCCTGGTTGAAGCGACGCTGACCACCACTCGTTCGAACAACCGCCAGGTAATCCCTGAAAGCCGTTTCCCACTTGCGGATGGTAGGCGTGCTGACCCCGGTAAGTGCATTCACCTGCGAGATACTGTACAGGGCGCGGTCGGTACTTGGATTGTCGCCTACGGACATAAGAAGCTCCCTTCCTGCCGACATGGGTCCAATCCATGCCGAGTGAGCTTTCGGATCTGGGAAGTATCCCCCCTTGCAAGTAAGGATAACTTCCTGTCTATCTATCGGCAGGAATCCCAAAAACCTTGAGCGCAGGGGAGCAGGCTCCCGGGCAACAAGAAGTGGAGTATTGGGAAACAAAAAGCGGAAAGGACTGTCAGGACTTGGCTCCAAGCACCTTCAGAATATCGTCCGCACTGTTCGCATTGCGCAATTGGTCGGCCACATCGGTATGGTGAAGCTTACGGATCAGGCTGGCGGTAAGGTGGAGATAGTCATCCACTCCATCGGTCGGAACTGCAGCGAAAAAGACCAGATCGCACGGCTTGCCGTCGGGACTTTCGAAATTGATCGGGTTGGCCGGACGTGCAAACGCGCAGAGGAGTTTACGGACCGCATCGGTACGTGCGTGGGGAAGCGCAATCCCCGATTCGATCCCGGTTGGAAGTTCTTCTTCACGTTCGATTGCAGCTAGCGCCATCTTGTCCGCATCACGGATTTCATCACATTCCGCAAGCTTGGCGGCGATGTTGCGAATGAGCTCACTACTGGTCGTACCGGGAAGGTCGAAGAAAATGTTCTCGCGTCGCAGTACATCGGGGAGGTGAAAAGACTTCATGGAACCTTCCTTCGCTTCCTGAAACGGCCCGCTATCAACGGCCCCGCAGTTTATCGAGCTTACGGCGTTCCTTCTTGGTTGGACGAATCCCCTCAGCCTTACCGAGCTTCATCCGGTTGGCCTGGTGGATCTGCTCACGCTGGAGCTTGACCTCATCCGGGGTCTCGTCACTCCAGGTCTCCTTCGCATCCACCTTCGACATGTTTTTGCCAGGCAACTGCAAAATGCGGATGTGACGATAGAGGCCCTTTTCACGGATGCGAAGCAGGTCGCCTTCATGCACCTCGGATGCTGATTTGCCGGGCTTGTCTTCGATCAAAACACGTCCCTCACGGCACGCATCCGTCGCCTGGGTACGGCTCTTGAACAACCGCGCCCGGTGAAGGTAGTGATCGAGACGAAGTCCGTCCGGCATCGGAAGATCCCTCTAAAACAGTCCAACAATTGGAACGGCACCAAGCTACAACCCCACATCCTCCCGAGCAACCGCTGTGCAAGGTCTCCCTCTCTATCTTGATCCTGAGCTAGCAATCACCCAACCTTCTGGTACGATAGACGGAGGAGATGATGAAGCTGCACAAATCGCTTTTTCTCGTTGCCTGCCTGGTGACCACTGTGGCGGGCGGAATTACCCATGCTGAGGATGCTACCCTGGACCTCGGGCCGGGTGTTTTTTACGTTCGCTTCCTCTCCCTTCCGGACACCACCACCCTGGACACCCTCCTCGGCGACCAACTCCCGGGCGGGGTGCAATGGCACAGGGCGGCACGAATCCAAACCGCCGACCAATCGACCGTCGAAGGCAGCTTCTACGACAGCAATGAGAACCGTTGGCGCGGCACCCTGAGCGAGCTGAAGGTGGGACGAGGCTACTGGATTGCCCTGCCGGACAACTCTCCAGCAGTCCACCTGGTCATACAGGATGCTCGACTTGAAGGCGGTATCGCTCCCTGGTCCAGCCCGCAAGGAGTGCTGATTACCGTGGAAAATGGCAATACGGTCATCCGCCCCGCTTCCCCACCACGCAGCAAGGCCATGCATGAGATCGTGAAGAAGAAGCCACGGACGATCACTGCATCCTCCGGTGTCTACATCCAGCAGTCGCCTCAACCGGGCACAGCACCCAGCCCCTTGGGGAATGCCTCGCCTCAACCCATAACTCCCGGCGGCAATGGCTGGGTCAAGGTGCAGCTCGACACCCTCTACGGCCAGGGTGCAGGCGAAGCCTGGGTCCCCATCGCGGGGCAGGGCAGCATCACTGTCCCGCCGCCATCCGACTTCAACACCCCACCCTGGGGAAAGGGACCTGTTCCGGAGTGAGGTGGGCTGCCTCAGTTTCAGCGTCCCTGCTGTCTGCCGTCTGCCGTCTTGGGGCAACTCGCGCAACATGCACGGATCTTTCCTGTGCGTGCACCCCGATACGAGTGCTGGCAACCAAATCATAGAGGATGACCGATCGCTCATCATTTACCAGTTTATCAGCAATACACCCATTCAAAGCAGGCTACACCGTTTTTTTCGTATGTACAGACAAATGAGGATTCGTCTCTGCGTTCTTATTGATACCCTGGATCGGGACGTACTCTGCTTGTCTGTCTGACTTCGGGAGGGGGCAATAGGAGAGATAAAACACCACAGTTCCTCTCATACGGATCAACAATCATGCTGATTAGGCAAGGTGATCATGCCCCAAGGACTCAAGAATTCAGCAGGAAACTGTCACTCATTGATCAGCCAGCAGCTGTATCTCCGCACCATCTCCTCTCATGAAGAGCCACCCCACTTGACAAGACCGTTCTCTCTTCTTAATTTATCGCTTGATTTAGTCATTTGATTAAATCGAACGATTAAACAATCGAGCGGAACAGAACCATGAGCGCAGCAAAGCACCCGGACCACGAGTTTGACTATTCGAAGCAAGTGAAAAAGCTTCTCGATGGGGATGGCAATCCAATGGTCGTCAACTTCGTGCGCAACATTCCGAAGCAGCACCTGCCCCCCACCGACCCGAACAGCCCCCAGGCAAGGATCCTTGAAGCGGCGCGAACCCTGTTTGCGGAGAAGAGTTTTGAAGGAGCCAGTACACGTGAAATTGCGTTGGCGGCAGATGTCAACCAGGCGATGATTCACTACTACTTCGGTAACAAACAGCAGCTGTATAAACGAGTGATCATCGATCAGCTTTATACACTCTTCATCATGATCTCCTCGATGATGCAGGAGGACACTCGCCCCGTCGGATTCGTCAGTGAATTCCCCCTGCGTCTGATCGAGCAGCTTCGGAAACGGCCCATGTTTCGCAAAATCATCCTGCGCGAGATTGCGGACGGTGGCATGATGCTTCGTGAGATTATTGAAGAACTGGGCGAGCAGGGACCACGCGGCCTCCGTCAACTGATGTTCAAGGTGATAGGGTCGGGGATCGAGCAGGGTGAGATTCGCGACCTGCCGCTCGATTCTGTGATGCTCTACCTGTTAGGGGTCAGCTACAGCTCGATGTTTGTCGAAACCTTCTTCTCGATTGTCGCCGGAATCGACTTTAATGATCCGGAGCAATGGCAGGTCCACCGTAAGTCGATGAAAACCATCCTGCAACAAGGGTTGATGAGGACAGAATCATGAAAGTATTCCGCATCCTGTTAATCCTCACCATCGTCCTGAGTGTCTTCCTCGTGACAGGGTACGCGTCCGAGGTTGGCACCTCCCTCGAGGCGTGCATTGAGCAGGCGGTCAGCAGTTCACATTCGCTTGAGGCGAGTCGCGCAAGCGTCTACGCTGCCTCTCAGAACCAGCGCTGGAGTAAGGCCAACCGTCTCCCGACCGTCGGTTTGAACGGAAAAGCGGACTGGGTCAGCGAAACAATGAAGCTCGATCTCGACATTCCACCGAATCCAATCTTTACTCCGCCAGAGATCGAGTTCGGGGATGGTACCAATTTTGACCTCGCCCTGGCGGTCAGCGCGCCGCTATACACCGGCGGCAGCCTGAACAATCTCGAGCGATCTGCAGCTGAGGATGCGAAAGCGAGTCGTTTCGAGTTCGCATCGGACAGCCTGAAGCTGGTCTACCAGGTGCGTGCCGCTTACTTCCAGGCTCTTGCGGCGCAGGAAGCCTTCGACCTTGCCACCCAGGCGGTGGAATCACTCCAGCGTCACCTCGTGGAAGTGAATGGTCTGATCGAACAGGGCATGGCGAATCGTGAAGCACGTCTCCTCACCGAAGCGCGTCTGAAAGAGGCTGAGCGTGGCCTGGTCAATGCTCAAGCTGGGGTCCGCTCCAGCCGGTTGATGTTGGGTCGTCTCACCGGTCATACAGGGCAGGAGATTATTCCCTCTGGAGACCTCGAGCAGTCGTTAATACATGATGACAGGGGTAGTCACCCCATCTCGCAACGGCCTGATTTGCTCGCGTTGAAAGCACGTGGGGCCAGCGGTGGGTATCGTGCTGACGCATCCCGTGGCAGCCTCTTTCCAACCGTTTCCGCCCAGGCGGCAATGCATTACGGCAAGCCGGGCATCGACATGGTGAGTAATGAGTGGATGGACTACGCGACTGTCGGCGTGCGATTGAGCTGGACCCTCTTTGATTGGGGGCAACGCGACAGCCGCACTCAACAGGCACGAGCAATGCAGGACGCCATCCAGCATGGTCGCAGTGAAGCGGAACAGGCTTGGCAAACCCGCGCGAAGACGGCGCATGTTCAACTTGACGCTGCTGCACGTGACCATGAACTGGCAACCGAACGGGTGGAGCTCTACCGGGAACGTCTCTCACTGCTCACTCAGCGTTACAAACAGGGGCTCGCGACAGAGAGTGAACGACTCGATGCTGAGGACGAGCTCACTATGGCCCAACGGAACCGTGTTACCGCCCAAGCGAAGATTCGTCTGGCAGAAAACGAACTCCTTTTCACACTCGGCAAGTAGGATTTGATCATGAACGAACAGCATGTAACCCTGGAGAGCAGCACCATGAACCAGGAATCCAGTCGTACACGCGGCAGCTACATCTCTGTCACCCTTTTCGGCCTGATCACCCTGCTGCTGATCGCAGTGTTTGGTACCATCGGCTGTTCATCGGGCGATGATGGACCGAACCCGTCCGGGACACTTGAGGCGAAACGAATAGACATCGGTACGACCCTGCCAGCACGTATCAGCGTGGTACGGGTGGAAGAGGGCGAACGAGTTGCGCAGGGCGACACCCTGATTCGACTCGACACGGAACTGCTTCAACTCCAGCGAGCCCAGACCGCTGCCAATCGTGCCACCATTGACGCGCAGATGCGTGGTGCCCGGGACCAGCTCACCCAAGCCCGAGAAACTCTTCGCTTGCAAGAGAAGACACTGGCCCGTTTGCAGCAGCTCATCGAGCAGGGAAGTGTCACTCAGCAACAAGTGGACGAGGCGCAAACCAGGCGTGATGTTACCGCAGCGCAGGTATCTGCAGCAAGGAATCAGATCGATGCCCTCGCCGCTGAGGGGGCCAAGCTGGATGCCGGGTTGGCTGTGCTGGACCGTCAACTCGAGGAAGGCATCATCACTGCCCCGCGTGACGGCACCATCCTGCTGCGAAACGTTGAACCCGGCGAAGTAGCCGGAATGGGCAGCTCACTGCTGCGCATGGCTGATCTTTCCATTCTCGACTTGCGAGTCTACCTCGACATTGAGGATATGGATCGCGTCAAACTTGGGCAGAAGGTTGAGGTTCTGGTCGATGCGCTGGAGGGTGAGGTTTTGCAGGGAACAGTCTCCTGGATCAGCGATGAGGCCGAGTTCACCCCCAAGAATGCACAGACCCGCAACGCGCGCGCGCAGCTGGTTTATGCAATAAAGGTGACCGTCTCCAACCCGGATGGCCGTCTGCACATCGGCATGCCCGCCGAAATCCGCTTGCCCAAGGTGCAGGGATGATTGCGGAAGTCGAAACCAAGAGGGCACTGACCATCCGGAACCTGCACAAATCATTCGGGGAGGTGCAGGCACTACGTGGTGTCGACATCCAAACCAAGCCTGGCGAAATTTTCGGAATCATCGGCCCGGATGGTGCCGGGAAGACGACCCTGATGCGCATCCTCTGCGGGTTGATGGTGCCGGATGTTGGCGATGTCGATTTGCTCGGCTTTGACCCTGTCACCCAGACCCACGAGGTACGGGAACGGATCGGGTACATGCCGCAACGATTCAGTCTCTACCCTGACTTGAGTGTGGTTGAAAATCTCCGCTTTTTCGCTGACCTCTATCTCGTTTCGAAAGAGGATGTCGCGCAAAACGAGCCGCGTCTGATGGATTTCAGCCGTCTACAGTCCTTCCGCAAACGCAAGGCGGGGGCATTATCCGGTGGGATGAAGCAGAAACTCGCCCTTATCTGCACCCTGATCCACACCCCAGAATTGCTGATCCTCGACGAACCAACATTTGGTGTCGATCCGGTCAGTCGCCAGGAATTCTGGACCATTCTCCGCGACCTTGCCAACGATGGCCTGTCGATCATTGTGACCACGGCCTACATGGACGAGGCCCAGCTCTGCGACCGTCTCGCACTGATGCATCATGGCAAACTGATTACCCAAGGTACGCCGGACGAGGTCACCAGGGCGTTTGGCAAGCGGCTGCTCGAAGTGCGCAGCCCTGATATCTTGCGGGTGCGACGCGGCCTCGATGCCTTACATCTGCCGGGTATAAATGTCCATCGCTTCGGGGCACGTTTGCATGTTGTCTACGAGAACGACGAACAGGAAGAGGCGATTCGCCTGACTTGCCATGGCTACGGTGCCGAGTTGGAAGAGATCGCCCCTTCTGTCGAGGATACCTTTGTCGCCCTTTTGCAGGACCAGGGCGAGGAGGCGGTGTGAACGACAACAACGGCTATGCGGTCCGGACAGACAAACTGACTCGTCGCTTTGGCAGCTTCACCGCAGTGGATGCCATCGATCTGGCGGTCAAGCCGGGTGAGATTTTCGGCTTCCTCGGGGCAAACGGCGCCGGCAAAACGACCGCTATCCGAATGCTCTGCGGCCTGCTTGCACCGACCGAAGGGGAAGCGTGGGTAGATGGTCTTCCGATCAGCAGCAAAGCGGAAGAGGTGAAGCGTCACATCGGCTACATGAGCCAGAAATTCAGCCTCTATAACGACCTCCATGTAATCGAAAATCTCGAGTTTTATGGTGGTGTGTATGGGCTTGACAAAGCCGAAATCCGAAGCCGTTCCACTGAATTGCTGGCACGAGTTGGTCTCGAGGACAAGGGTCGTACGATGACCGTTGATCTCTCGTTGGGATACAAGCAGCGTCTGGCACTCGGTTGTTCCGTGATCCATCGTCCCAACATCCTCTTCCTCGATGAACCCACCAGCGGGGTTGATCCCATCGCCCGACGTCAATTCTGGGACCTCATTTACGAACTCGCAGACCAGGGGACGACGGTTTTTGTAACCACGCACTACATGGATGAGGCGGAATACTGCTCGCGCGTCTCAATCATGGTCGCCGGGCATATCGAAGCGATGGGAGCACCGGAGGAGCTGAAAACGAAGCACGATGTGCCTGACATGCAGCAACTGTTTATCACGTTGGTGAACCGATGAAACGGATCCTCGCACTCGCACGGAAAGAGGTGCTTCACATCCTGCGCGACCCGCGTTCCCTCGCGGTCGCGATTGCTATGCCACTCGGCATGTTATTGCTGTTCGGCTATGCGATCGACATGGAACTACGCAGCCTGCCGGTCGGGGTGATGGATCTCGACCACAGCCAGACAAGCCGTGCCATCGTGCGCGACATGACCGCTGGCGGGTTCATAGTTGACGCGGGCCGGATTCACTCGCGTGATGAAGTCGAACGAGGATTCCGTCGTAAAAAATTCCTCGCAGTGCTGGTCTTTCCAGAGGGAATGGACAGGGACCTGGCAAACGGAAACAGCCCAACGATTCAACTCATGATCGATGGATCCGATGCTGCAACTGCGCAGACTGTGGAAAACTACCTGAGTGCTGTGATTGCGCGAAAAAACATTGAGATTCTGAGAGAGGATCTGGGTGACATCAAACCACCACTCGAAGCGAGAGTACGCTTCCTCTTCAATCCGGAATTGCGCAGCCCGGACTTCGTTGTCCCCGGCCTGACCGCGGTCATCATGATCATGATCTGTGCCCTGTTGACCAGTGTCGCGGTGGCGCGTGAAAAAGAGACCGGGACGATGGAACAGATCATGACCACACCGATCAAGCCAAGCCATGTGTTGATCGGAAAGGTAATTCCCTACATGGTGATTGCAGTCCTGGATGCCACCCTCGTCCTCTTGATCGGACGGGTGGTCTTCCATGTGCAAATGGCCGGATCGTGGTGGATCCTTGCGGCCTACAGCCTGCTCTATCTCTTCATTTCGCTTGCACTGGGCTTGCTTGTCTCGACCCTGGCGAAAACACAGCAGGTGGCGATGACGGTCGCCCTGGTAGCTACAATGCTGCCAACCTTGCTGCTATCTGGATTCCTCTTCCCCATCTCAGGGATGCCTCTCGTTTTGCAGTGGTTCGCGCACATCATCCCCGCGACGTATTACCTCGAGGTAATTCGCGGCATCATGCTGACAGGCCGTCACTGGTACCCCTTCGAGCTGGGCATCATGATCGTAATGGCGCTCTTCCTGATGAGTGTAAGCATGCGAAAGTTCCGGTCGAGGCTGGATTAAAAGGAGTTGTATCGTGAAAGCGATTTTCTATCTGGTGCAGAAAGAGTTCCGACAGATCTTCCGAGACCACATGATGGTGCGGATCATCTTCCTCCTCCCTCTGCTCCAGCTCTTTATTTTCGGCTACGCGGTCAACAATGATCTGAAAGATGTTCGCATCAGCATCCTCGATCAGGACAATAGCGTCGAAAGCCGTCATTTGGCGGATGCATTCCTCAACTCCTCCCTCTTTATCCCGGGACCGGCAGCACATTCCCCCGCCGACCTGGATGACCTGATCTACAAGGGAAAGACGGATATCACTCTCTGGATTCCGAATGATTACAGCTCCTCCCTCTCCGTAGGCCAGGAGGCCCAGGTGGGAATCGCGGTGGATGGAAAAAACTCGAACCTTGGGGGACGGGCCGGGGGGTACGCGATGGCGATCATACGTCAGGAAGGTCAGCGATTGCGGGATGCACGCATGCTGGACAACCCACTCCTCCGCGCGAAAATGAAGGAAATCAAGACCGCCACTCGCTTCTTCTACAATCCGGAATTGGTGTCACGTACCTACATGGTGCCGGGAATTGTGGTGCTGGTGGTTACGATTATCTCCGGATTGCTCACCGGCATGGCGGTGGTCCGTGAAAACGAAATCGGTACCCTCGAGCAACTGATGGTCACTCCAATTACCTCACTTCAATTGATCGCAGGCAAAACGATCCCTTTCATGATCCTTGCCTTCTTTGAATTGGCGTTCGCGACCGTGGTCGCTGTCCTCTGGTTCAAAATTCCTATTGCAGGTTCCCTCTGGCTACTGACTGGCAGTTCGCTGGTCTACTTGGTGGTCACCCTCGGTAGCGGCATTCTTGCAAGCACGGTGAGTCGTACTCAGCAACAGGCGATGTTTACCGTCTGGTTTTTCCTCGTCTTCGGCATCCTGATGAGCGGGTTTTTCTACCCCATCGAAAACATGCCGATGGCGATGCAATGGCTAACCTACCTCAACCCGTTGCGCTACTTCCTGAGCATTGTCCGTGGCCTTTTCCTGAAGGGTATCACCTTGAGCGATAGCTTACCCGACCTGATTCCAATGGCTCTGCTGGGAATCATAATTTTCGGCGCAGCGATCTTAAGGTTCAGGAAGACGGTGGCATGATGGGAGGTCGTTCGAGACGAAGCGTGCCACGGATTATCTTGCCAGGCGCGCGGCACCAATCTGGATCATTCTGACTTCGCTAACGGGTCAACTGCACCTCAAGCTCGTCAGCGAGATGATGCCCCCGTTCGCTATACCGGATGACCCCTGCTTCACGCACAACAAGGCCATGCTCGATTAACACCGGAAGGATGGGCGGAGGCCAGGATTTGCCGGCAGCAGCAGCATATCGTTGCGCGACTTCTTCCGAAGCCCCTTCGATCATGCGCAGGTCGAGGGCAAGACGTTCCTCATAGCGCTGCAAAGCATCAAGCGTTTCACGACCTGCCACTCCATCCCCACCCTGCTCAACCATCTCGAGCCAGCGAGTTGTGTCGATCTCGTTCCAGAAACGGACCTGGTTTAGGGCATCGTAGGCATGACCCGCGGGACCGAGCGCGAGGTAGGACCCCCCATCCCAGTAAGAAATGTTGTGACGGCAACGGTTCCCCGGTCGTGCCCAGTTCGAAATTTCGTAGTGCTGATAGCCTGAGCCGACAAACACATCTCGTGCCACCTCGTACTGCGCCATCTCGACCTCTTCATCCGGTTTCACCTTGATTCCACGCGCCGCCTCTCGTTCGAAGGGAGTGCCGGGTTCAATCGTGAGGGCATAGGCGCTGATATGGTCGGGTTGCCAGCTCGCGATCTGAACGACCGTATCACGCCATCCATCAAGCGCATCCTCCACCTCTATGCCATACATCAGGTCAACACTGAGCTGGGCGAATCCGGCATCACGTACTCGCTCAAAGCCACGTTTTGCCTGCTCGGCGGTGTGGATACGTCCCAGGCGCTGTAGAGTGGGCGTATGGAGTGACTGTACCCCGAGGCTAACCCGGTTGAGGCCTGCCTGCTGCCAGCCCATCACCTTACCATCGGTCAGGTTGCCAGGATTCACTTCAATGGTGCACTCGGCATCATCGGAGAACGTAAAACGCTCACGGAGACCATCAACCAGCTTCCGGACCTGAGGTCCGGACAAGGTGGAAGGTGTGCCCCCACCAATGAAAAGGGAATGCACCGGTTCAGTTGCCCAGGGGTCTCGCTGAAGATAGAGGTCCGCCTGACGATGGATCGCGGCAATCACCTCATCCGCCTGCTCAAGCTGTTTCAACTCGTGCGAAATGAAGGCGCAATAGGGGCATTTCCGCACACAGAAGGGGATGTGCACATAGAGCGCTACTCCATGCTCACGGACAGGTGGCATTCCAACTCCGGGTGAATGTCACAAGCTAAAGAACACATCCTGCCAAATCAGCCCCTTTCATCGAAAGAGACCGCGTTGTCACGGAATGTACCGTCCAACGCACCATCGATAAATGTCCCCGGTTGAGGGAGGATCGCTGCTGCGGAGGAGGAGATGGATCGTCCTTCATACAGATTCCCATCGAGATAATAGGACCTGTCCCAGTTGATCACCGCTTCGACATAGGCCGCCTGCCTTCGATCCACTTCCCGGTAGTACTCCGCATCCGTGGGCGGCACAGCATACGCGGCATCCGGGACCAGCATGTACGCCGATCCTGTTCGATAGACTTCGTTTACCATGTTTTACTCCTGCAATCAGAACCCTTGCCCGGTTCAATCAGATAATCCTTCGATAGTCCCCGTAGGATCGTTCCCCCAACCCGAAACCATAGGCACGAGCTGCATGCAACGCTGTGGTCTGCGTGGGAATCGATTCGAGGATGGTCGTACTGTCTTCCTGCAATGCTTCAGCGAGGTCGCTGCTGAGAACAGTCATTAGCGATAAAGCATCACTATCGCTGAACAATGAGGTCGGGAAAACGTTCGATGTTGCAGCATCCGCCAGGTCAACCCAGTAGGCCCGGGCCAGGGCCTGACCGATCACATCCTCAGTGACCATTTCTTCGACCGTCCCCATCCACTGCCCTAATGGCTGATCATGCTTCGTCCGGTAATCCGAAACAACAACCTCCGCCCACTCGTCATGTTCCTCAAACCAGTAGGATGTGAAGGGGCTGTTGCCGACGATGGCGTCTGCTTCCTCTGCCAGTTCCGCCTGCACTCGCGCTTCAATGTTCTCTGCATCGCGTCGAATCGCGTACGCCTGATCGCGGTTCTCCTCGACAAATTTCAATAGACCTGGATCACGAAGCAGGGCGAGTGCAAAGAGAGGGTGGTCGCGCAGGAATTCTTCATCCAGGATATCCCCGCTGTTGGCCAACTGGGGTAACAGATCAGAGAGGACTCGCTCCCGGCTTCGCTCAACCATCACCTCTTCCGGGTCAGCGGTAAGCAGAGCCTTCAGCTCTGGATCCTCCTCGATCCTTTCAGCCAGTCCTGCACGATTCTCGAGCACGAGACGGGCCAGCTCGCCATCATCCAGCCAATCCTCCTGATCTGTCGCGGCAATTACCAACGCGGCAAACAGGGCGAGGTCATCCGGCAGCTTATTCTCGAGGCCAGCACGACCTTCTGTGAACGCTTCTCGCAAGGCTGCTTCGTCGGCCAAAAGCTGACGCGCGGCGGCACCATCTTCTCCGTAGTAGCGTTCAAATGTGGTTGGGTCACCCAGGAAGGCACGGTCAAACGGGTCACCTGGAGCACGATCATCAACGGCGACCTCATTGGGGTTGCGGTTCTTTAGAGTGTGACCGGAAGCGATCAGCTTGCCGAGGTAGCCGATGCCCCTGAAATCGCTGGTATCGTCCGGAGAATAATAGCCGTCGCTATCGATTCCGTGCCAGGGAGAGGAGGTCGAACTGGCGGAACGGTCTGATCTGTCCGCTTCATCGAAGGATTGTGAGCGAGCCTCGCTGCTGCCGAGCGCACGGCTGACCGGCAGATTCCTCGAGAGGAAACTGCGTGCCACCGCACTCAGACTGCCGATGCTATCGCTCACCTGAAAACTCCCGAGGCTCTCAAGTTGAGCGTGAAGCTGCCGATAAAGATAGAGAGATGAAAGCTGTTGTTGGGTTCATTGGGGTGCAAACCCCGCCGCTGCCACGGTTTTGAACCCGGCCTATGGCGCTCCACGCATGACTGTTGACTTCGGTCCCACAGCGAGACCATTTCGACTCAGCCCGTCCGGACTTCCCCCGGACGGGTTCTTTTACCCTGTTATAACCGTTAACGAAAGTGACACGTTCAGACGTTTTCGACCTGTTCCTGGGCCGCCAGGTACCCGGCGGAATACCAACCGTTCGAGATCGCCTTCCGATGAGTCTCGGCGATCCCCTCTTCCCCTCCGTCCGCCTCTTCGACACGTGCCGCTTCACGGCCCGCCTCGCTGATTTCAACGGTATCCTTGAGGTGAGGAACGAGACGTGCAGCGAGAGGAATGGAGCTCTTGCTCACCGGGAGAGCTGCATCGTCCTTGCTCGCATGAGTCTCGTGCGTCGGTTTGTTCGTGGGAGAGACCGGCCCGGACGGCTCGGAATAGAGTCGGTTTATACGGTTTACCATCGTTGCTCCACACATCTGTTCTGCCGGTGCTGCCACACCAGTCACCCTGCATAGCACAAAGTGTGTGCCAACCTTCCTGCTTTCTCTTTAGTTGCTTGTTATATAGTTACTTAAGACAATATACAGCAACGATAAACCCCATCAATGTTTCAATGATGAAACACAAACAGGGTCCCGAAAGGTAGCACTCCTTCTTAACTTCTATTTTCCAACCGCTTGGAGTGACACCTTATCGTAGCACCCATCAAGCTCACTCGTCTCCTGCGAACGCCTTGACCAGCTCCCGGTTGAAGTCGGGAATGTCCGCGACCACACGACCCCAAACAAGATTTCGATCACGGAAGGCCGCCTCATCGACCCACTGAGCGCCCGCATTGATCAGGTCATCCTTGATACCTTCCGAACCGGTGGCGCGATGGCCCTCAACAATTCCCGCAGAAATGCCGACCAGTCCTGCATGGCAGATCAGCCCGATGATATGTCCCTCATCGAATTGCGTTTTTACCAGTCGTTTGATGCCATCATAGCGACGCAATTTGTCGGGTGCCCATCCGCCGGGGATAACAACCCCATCGAACTCGTTGCCCACCACATCCATTTCGCCCAGATCCGCCTTCGCCGTCAGGCCGCCATGTTTACTGGAATAGACATCTCCAGCTTTGACACCGACCGTCGTAATCTCGGCCCCTTCTTCGACCAGACGCATGTAGACCGCCCAGAATTCAAGGTCCTCGAAGCCGGGGCCGACGAGGAAAGCTATTTTCTTACCGTTCAATCGCATACGTCCCTCAAGTGATGTAAAAAGGGGACGTCCTGCTGTGGACGTCCCCCATCGTCGCTAGCTCTTATACGCCTCAGTCGGCGTAAATGTCCATGATCTTGTGGAGCAGGGTGATCGCATCGTCATGGGAACGCTGGAACGAGTTGCGTCCAATGATGCTGCCGAACCCACCGCCCTGGTGGATCCCCTTGATCTCTTCGATCACATTCTCATCGGCACCCTTTGCACCACCGGAGAAGATCACGATACGGCGTCCATCAAACGCACTGCGCACAACCAGCTGGATCCGGTCTGCCAAGGACTCGATGCTTGCACCGCTCTCCTTGATCGCCTTCTCGTTGGCCGACTGCGCCACATGCTTTTTCGGCGGCTTGACCTTGATGATGTCCGCACCCATCTGTGCCGCGATCTGGGCGGCATAGGAGCTGACATCGACCCCGGTCTCGTCCTCCTTGGTCAGATCTTCACCACGCGGGTAGGACCAGACGACGGCAGGCAGCCCGACGGCATGCGCTTCCTCGATGATCTCGCGAAGCTGCTCGTACATCTCTTCCCGCATCAACGAGCCGGGGTAGATGGTGAAGCCAACCGCCGCGCAGCCCATCTCGAGGGCATCGTTGACCGAGGAGGTCACCGCCGGAATCGGGTCGCTGTCAGCGTGCAACACATCATGGTTGTTCAGCTTGAGGATCATCGGCAGCTGGCCCGCAAACTTGTCCGCCGCCTCTTCGATGAAACCGAGCGGAGCCGCATAAGCATTGCACCCGGCATCCAACGCGAGCTGCGGATGGTAATAGGGATCAAATGAGGGTTGGTTGGGCAGGTAGGTGCGCAACGGTCCATGTTCAAACCCCTGGTCTACCGGAAGGATCACCAGCTTGCCCGTTCCGCCCAGACGGCCATGCATCAGCATGCGGTAGAGATTGCTGCGCACACCCGGATTACGGTGGGTATACCAACTCAGAATCTCTTGTACTCGATCAGTCATAACGTCCTTCCCCCTTCACTGAGTTTTTGCGTTTCGCAATTTGCTTTGTTCCGAGGAAAGTAGGTGGTTGAGGGAAGTAAGGCAACGGCAACAAATCAAGACAAGTGGCTTGCGAGTGTGCTCGAGTACCGCCTGCTTTCAGCAACCTGATCAATATCCATCCACCAAAAAGCCCGGGCAACAAGATTGCCCGGGCAAAGTCACAGCCATCTCACCTTTGAGAAGGTCCTTTACAACACCCCTTTGCGCCCCACGCAGTTCAGGTCCTCGAAGGCAGTTTTCAGGCGGGTGATGAAGGTTTTTTCCCCTTCGCGCAGCCAGACACGGGGATCGTAGTACTTCTTGTTCGGCTTGTCGTCCCCATCCGGGTTACCGATCTGGGTCCGAAGGTAGTCGATCTTGGAGGTCATGTAGTCACGGATCCCCTCCGCGAAAGCGTACTGGGTGTCGGTGTCAATGTTCATCTTGACAACACCGTAGCTGATCGCTTCACGGATCTCCTCACGGCTTGAGCCGGAACCGCCATGGAAGACAAAGGTCGCCGGTTTCGATCCGGTGCCGAATTTCTTCTGGATGTGGTCCTGGCAGTTCTTCAGAATCACTGGCTGCAGCTTGACATTGCCCGGCTTGTAGACGCCATGCACATTGCCGAACGCCGCCGCGATGGTGAAGCGATTCGAGACCTTCGACAGCTCTTCGTAGGCGTAGGCCACTTCTTCCGGCTGGGTGTACAAACGACTGCTGTCAACATCGGTGTTGTCGACCCCATCCTCTTCCCCGCCGGTCACCCCAAGTTCGATCTCGAGGGTGATGCCGATCTTGTCCATGCGGGCGAGACGATCTTTGCAGAGGGCGATGTTTTCTTCGAGCGGTTCTTCGCTGAGGTCCATCATGTGGCTGGAGAACAAGGCATGCTGGTGACGCGGGTAGAACTCCTCGTTCGCAGAGAGCATGCCATCGACCCAGGGCATCAGCTTTTTGGCTGCATGGTCAGTGTGCAGGATCACCGGGACACCGTACAGTTTTGCCACCTCATGCACATGTTTGGCCGCCGACACCGCACCGACAATCGCTGCACTCTGGTCGGAGTTATCGAGCCCTTTGCTGGCGTAGAAATGTGCGCCGCCATTGCTGAGCTGGATGATAATCGGGGATTCCATTTCCGCAGCGGTCTCGAGGGCTGCGTTGACCGTGTTCGTGCCGGTTACATTCACGGCCGGCAGGGCGAACTCATGTTCTTTGGCGATGGTGAAGAGTTCCTGCACCTGGTCGCCGGTCAGGACTCCACCCTTTGCGATACTCATGATTCTCTCCCGGTGTGTTGGTGATGGGAGAAAGGTAGGACAAACATTTTCGGATTGGGCGTGATCCCCGCCACCTGCCTCGGAGGGACCTCAGGGACGTAGAGTCACATCTTTCGGATGCTTTTTCAGGTACTCCGCCAGCTCTTCACGGCTTGGCAACCCTTCCTGCGCGCCACGTTTGGTCACACTGATGCTCGCGCCGGAATGGGCGACACGGATTGCTTTGTCCATGTCCATCCCCTCAGCCAGAAGCGCAGTCAGGATACCGCAAAAGGCATCACCCGCACCCACCGAATCGACAGGTGTCTCCGCTTCAACCTCAAAGGCGCGACGGTGCCCGAAGGGGTCGTACCATTCGCCTCCATTCCGACCGAGAGTCACAATCACATGCTCCGCGCCGAAGCCGGTCCAGCGGGCAGTCCGTTCACGCGGGGTCAGGCCAAAGTAGTCTGGTTGCCCGAGCAGGCCCGCCGCCTCGATCTCGTTGGGAATGATGGCGTACAAGTCACGTGGCGGGGGTGGCGAATTGGGACGGAACGGAGCCGGGTTAAAAATAATCTTCAGTCCGACCTCTTTTGCCAACTTAATCGCAGCATCCACCGTGGCACGTGGCAGTTCATTCTGAATCAAGAGCACCTGCGCCCATTCGAAGGCCTCATGGCTGGTCGCAATCATTTCCGGGGTAAGCTGATGGTAGGCACCGGGGCAGGCGGTGATCTGGTTCTCGCCACGCACATCCACCGAGATACTCGCCTCGGCGGTGGCAACACCGGGAATGATGGCGACTGTCTCGGTGTTCACTCCAGCATCGCGCAATGGTTTGAGCACCATCTCGCCTGCTTCGTCATCCCCAACGGCACTCAGGAAACGTACGTCGGCATCCATCTTCCGTGCCGCGAGCGCCTGATTGGCTCCTTTGCCACCAGAGTGAACCTCTGTACGGCTTCCAATGGCTGTTTCTCCGGGACGAGGTAGATGCTCAACATAATAGATCCTATCGAGCACGGCAGCACCGACTACGAGGATCCGTCCTGGTCGCAAGGGCGCGGGACGGAAGCTGATATCCGTGGACGATAGATCAATCTGAGAAATGTGGTGGCTGTCGCTCACAGTCCTGCCCCAAACTGGTTGATGCGATCCGGCGAGGCAAATGTAGGCAGGAGAAAGGGTCCCGCCAAGCCCCATTTGATCTATCTACTACTCTTTCAGGTACAAGGGTCAATAAAGGAAGGGAATTATCTTGTGCACGCTTCTCTTGTAGTTCCTGTATTCCTCGTGCAGCTCCTCCAGCCACCGTTCCTCACGCCGTGACTTGAGTTCAAAGAAGAGGAAGAGCAGGATAGAAAGACCGATACCGGGCCATGAGGATAATCCCAGTGACCAGCCAAGCGAACCGAAGATGACACTGGTGTAGATCGGGTGACGGACAATTCCGAAGGGACCATTGCGCACGAATTGGTTCCCCTCAACCGGCTTCGGGAAAGGGGTCAGGTTGCTGCCCAGCGCCACAAAAGCCCAGGTTGCAAAGAGACCTGACGCTGCAAACAAGCTCCAGCCCATGATTCGTACAACAAGCGGAAACACCCCTTCGCAACATCTCGGCGCGAAAAAAATCGCCGCAAAAATCACCGCCTGGATTGCAACCCATCCTTCACCACGTTTCCCCACCTATAGCCTCCTCCCAACAACCGCTTTGTTTCGCCCGTTTCCACCGGAATTGTGTTCCTGCAAATTACGAACTACTTTGCACCTAATCAGCATTCCTGCACAACACCGAGAAAACGATGAGCCGAGCTGTTCGAATCATTCTACTCTTTCCCCTTCTCCTCTCTCTCTGTCAGGTCTCATTTGGCAAGGAAATCATACCCTTTATGACCATCGAGCGAAGCAGTTCCATGCATCCGGATCTCTTTGCCTCGGATTCTACCCTTATCCAGATTGAGCTATACGAACAACCGCCAGAATTGATACTGATTTATAGTGGCGATGTGGCGGACACCAATTCAATCACCTATGATCTCTTCAGATTCCTGGCCCATCGAGGACGATCCGGATCCTTGTTTCTCCCCGAACCTCATTGTTCAATCCGTGTGACCGATTCTTACGGGGTGGCGTTTAACCTGAAGTCGTTACGCTGGCAAGGTCGGGTGATGGAAGGAACTACACTTCAGTCCAACCGGACTGTTCAGTTTGCAATTTCCGGCATACGGGCGATTGGTGAAATCGACCAGAATGATATCGCCGAGGGGCAGTATCGCCTGTTTGACGATTCGGGGTTCGGAGCGCTCATGCCGACGGCAGCCGCCCCAGCTCGCCCATGGCAGTTTGGTTTGAACCTTACGTCGATCTGGACGCTGCCATTTCCCGGTATCTCAATGACCTTCCCGAACCGAACCGCTCTTCACGCCACCGCCATCCCGCATTACTTCAGTGAGCCGGTCTATTTCGGTACACTCAAGTCGACCCTGTTCGAGAGTCCCACTCATACCTTCGGGATGGGAGTTTATGCGGACCTCATTGAGGGGCACGGCCATGCGTCCGGTCAGTTTGAACCAGAATGGTTTCAACTGACGGACGAGCGAAATAACCATTTCCGGGCAGCCCCATTTCTTATCTATACCCTGGGTTCAAACACTTCGATAACAGTTGCTGCCGGAGCAAGCGCTGGTGGCGACTTTACGGTTTTCTGGACAAGTTTACAGAAACGAACCAGCGCCAGCACCAAAATCGTGCTCGATTTCATGGCTATACAGGATACTATGATTGGATCGGTTGCCTATCGTTACATATGGCCGAAGGACACCATCGACTTGATGCTCTTCTATGGCTTCATTCCTTCGATTCGCTGGACCCACACGTTCCAGGCCTTCTAAACAAAAAATCCCCGGCAGAGCCAGGGATTTGAAGTCGTATCAGGGCAGATCATCAGCCATGAATCGCACGTCCATCGACCGCGAGGCAGGCTTCCTTGACCACTTCAGAGAGAGTTGGGTGGGCATGGGTCGTACGGGCCACATCCTCGCTGCTGGCACGGAACTCCATCGCAACCGTCAGCTCGCCGATGATCTCAGAGGCACGAGGGCCGACAATGGTCGCGCCGAGGATGCGATCTGTCTCAGCGTCTGCCACGATCTTCACCATCCCATCGCTTTCGCCCATCGTCTGGATACGTGCCAGGCCACGGAAGAGGAATTTGCCACTCTTCGTCTTGATCCCCTGCTCCTTCGCTTCGGCCTCATGGATGCCAACCGAGGCGAGCTCAGGGTGGGTGTAGACGACATTCGGGATGACATCGTAGTTGACATGCCCCGGCTGCCCGGCGATGATCTCGGCGACCGCAATGCCCTCTTCCTCGCCCTTGTGAGCGAGCATCGGGCCACGCACCAGATCACCGATCGCGTAGACACCCTTCAGGTTCGTGCGGAACTGGTCATCAATGACAACCTGCCCCTTCTCCATCTTCACCCCGGCTTCTTCGAGGCCGCAGTCTGTAGTGAAGGGTTTACGTCCCACCGCCACCAGCACCACATCGCCCTTCACTTCGCCCGCTTCACCCTTCTTGTCCTCGATGGAGACCTTGACCTGGGTCTTCTGAACCTCGGCGCCGGTCACCTTGGTCTGGAGCATGAACTCCAGGCCCTGACCTTCGAGAGAGCGTTGAAGGGTTTTCGCCATAGCCTTATCCGCGAAGGGGGTAATCTGCGGCATCATTTCGATGACAGTCACTTTCGCGCCGAGACGTGCCCAAACCGAGCCCATCTCAAGGCCGATCGCGCCGCCGCCGATCACGATCAGGTGCTTCGGCACTTTGTCGAAAGCGAGCGCTTCGGTCGAGCTGACAATCCGTTTGCCATCAAACTTCATGAACGGTAGTTCGACCGGTTCGCTGCCCATCGCAAGACAGATCGCATCGGCTTCGACAATTTGCTTGCCGTCCTTGCCTTCCACCTCGACCTGACCTTCGCCCTTCAAGCGTCCTTTGCCCTGCAGCACCGTAATCTTGTTTTTCTTCATCAGCATCGCGATTCCGTCAGTCAGTGTCTTGACGACAGTCGACTTACGATCCATCATCGTGCTGACATCAATCTTTGGCGTGCCGACAGTGATGCCATGATCAGCAAACTTCTTCTCGGCGGCCTCAAAATGCTCGCTGCTTTCCAGCAGAGCTTTGGATGGGATGCAACCAACATTCAGGCAGGTCCCGCCCAGGCTGTTGTCCTTTTCGATCAAGACCGTTTTCAAACCAAGCTGAGCGGCACGAATGGCCGAAACATAACCCGCCGGGCCGGATCCGATTACCGCGTAGTCAAAGCGTTCCATCACTCGCTCCATGTCGAGGTCTAGCAGTTCATCCCAGAACCGAACACCCTCTCTGCCCGGCCGGGAATGAGGAATATAGGGGTTTGGGGGACACCGGAGCGTGCCATGCGTGTGCCTCTCGGCGAACAACTGTACATATTGTGTAGCTTCGTTAAACCATCCGCTTTCAGGATCGTCCCATTGGCAGGAAGGGCCACGTTGACCAAGGGAGATCATCATGAACCGGCCACGCACCCCCTATCGGACTCGACAGGCGATCCGATTGCTGGCAAGCACCCTGCTTTGCCTCAGTTTATATGCCACAGCGTCTGCTCAGAGCTACCCAATTGTCGACACCGGACAGCTCCAGACCTTCAACAACACCGCGCCAATTGACACTCCTGCAGCAGACGAGGACTTTTACGGCCAGGATGGGCAGTTCACAGGCAACCAACCCTCCTATCTGGACAATGGCGACGGCACCATCTCCGACCTGGTGACCGGTCTGATGTGGGTGCAGGATCGTGGCGAGAAAATCAGCTGGGATGATGCCATTGCAGGAGCATCCAGCTGTGACGTAGGCGGGTATGACGACTGGCGCATGCCCACCATCAAGGAACTCTACAGCCTGATCCTCTTTACCGGCTACATGGGTACATCGATCGAAACTTCGCAGCCCTTCATCGATACCGACTACTTCGGTTTTGAATACGGCGATGAGAACCAGGGGGAACGTTTTATCGACTGCCAGGACTGGACTGCCACCGAGAATCTGGACGAGGTGATGGTCGGAATGGATGGTGTTTTTGGGGTGAATTTCGCGGATGGCCGGATCAAATGTTATCCGAAACTGCGTCCCGAGGCAGGGAGTGACAATGTGCTATACGCTCGGTATGTGCGAGGCAACCCCGAGTACGGCAACAACGATTACACCAACAACGGGGAGGGTACCATCACCGATGCGGCAACCGGACTGATGTGGTCTGCGGCCAGCAGTGATGATGGCCTGAACTGGCAGGAAGCGCTCGCATGGGTCCAGCAGATGAACGGGGAGGTTTACCTCGGTTACAATGACTGGCGCTTGCCGAACATCAAGGAATTACAGAGCATTGCGGATTACAGCCGTGCGCCAGGCATCACGAATTCCCCCGCAATCGACCCCCTCTTCGAGGTGCCGGAAATCGAAGATAATGAGTACCCCTTCTACTGGTCGAACACGACTCACATCGATGGTCCTGCCGACATTCAGTATCGTGGCGCGGCGTATATCAGCTTTGGACGTGCGCTGGGATGGATGGAGATGCCACCAGAATCGGGCAACTACCAGCTGCTTGATGTGCACGGTGCCGGTGCCCAGCGGAGTGACCCGAAGGCGGGCAACCCGGATGACTATCCCTACGGGCACGGTCCCCAGGGCGATGTGATCCGCATTTACAACTACGTGCGACTAGTGCGTGACGCGGACACTGCCTCCAGCGGCGAAACCGAGCAGAGCAGCCTGCCAGATCGTTTCCAGCTCGAGCCGAACTACCCGAACCCATTCAACGCGAGCACCATTATCGCGTTCAGCCTGCCAGCCGCTTCCGAGGTCACCCTCTCCGTTTACAACAGCCTTGGCCAACAGGTCGCAGAGCTTGCTCGTGGCACCCTCAGCGCCGGACGACATGAAGTGGTCTGGAACCTGGATCCAGACCAACGCACCGATGCATCCAGCGGAATCTACTTCTACAAGCTGTCACACAAGGGCGGCGAAATTGTGCGAAAGATGCTGTTGGTAAAGTGAGGTTTGATGGGTAGCAAAGCAGTCGGCCAGCTCTTTTGACCTGGCCGTTTTTATTCATGCGCCCCGTGGAGCGATGGGCGCCTTCTTCGTTCGACCCCAGATGATGAAAGCGGTTCCCACGATCAGGAAAACATTCATCCCGATGACCTGGATATCACCCGCTCGGAGATGGACCACCACCGCGAGCACCATCTGCAGGATGAGGCACCATGCCGCGATGATCGTCAGGCGCGGCCGGATGCGCAGGATCGAAGGCAGCAGAAGCCCCAACCCACCGAGGATGTCTGTCGCAGCCGCAGCCTTTACCATCCACGCTGGCACAGTCGTCACCCAAATCGCCCCCTGCGAGGCCATCTGCTCAATCGGAATAAACCCTTTGAAAAATCCAGACATCAGGAACAACAACGCAACCAGCACTTGTACAACCCAGATGAAGATATTCATTCGCAGCACCCTCCCTAGTTAGGACCTCCTTACGTCGTACCGTACGATACGACGTTGCTTGCCGATTCTGCTTGACTGGTAGCTCAATCGGGAATGGAGACCGGAGACGATAGGTGCTCTGGATCAAGGAGCTTGCAGATAAGGACCACACATAAGAAACCCGGGCAATCTTGATTGCCCGGGTCATCACTAACAAACACGTTAAAGAGACTTACACCTCGAACATCATCCGTTCCGGGTCCTCGATGCACTCCATGATACGCTTCAGGAAAGTGACCGATTCACGTCCATCAATCACACGGTGATCGTAGCTCATCGCGAGGTACATCATCTGACGGATTTCGAGGGTATCCTCGCCATCCTTCTCCACTACAATCGGCCGTTTCTTAATCCCGTGCATACCGAGGATCGCACTCTGCGGCGGGTTGAGGATCGGGGTGGACAGCAGCGACCCGAAAACTCCACCATTGGTGATCGTAAAGACACCACCCTGGAGCTCGTCGAGCTTGATCTTCCCGTCTCGTGCCCGTTTAGCGAAGTCACCAATTTCGAGTTCAATCTCGGAGAAGCTCTTCTGATCCGCATCGCGCAGCACCGGGACCATCAGACCACGTTCCGTGCTCACCGCGATTCCGATGTCGTAGTAGTGATTTTCAATCAAGTCCTCACCGTCGATCATCCGGTTCACTTCCGGGATCGTCTTCAACGCATCGACTACCGCTTTGACGAAGAACGACATCACCCCAAGTTTGACCCCATATTTCTTCTGGTAGGTCTCCTTGTACTTGGCACGCATTGCCATCAGGTTCGTCATATCCACCTCGTTGAAGGTGGTCAGCATGGCGGTATCCTGCTTGGCGGAAACCAGACGTTCCGCAATGCGCTTACGGATGGTGCTCATCGGCTTGCGAGTCTGACGCTCGGCCGGATCACGTGGTGCTGCCGGCTTTGGTGCCGGCTTCGCAGCGGCAGGTTTGGCTTCAGCCTGGGGCTTCGGTGCGGGAGCAGCCTTTTCTTCCACTGCCGGACCGCTCTCCATGAAGCGCATCACATCCTCTTTCAGGATGCGTCCACCCTTTCCCGACCCTTCGATTTTCGTCGGGTCAAGCTGGTTCTCGAGCACCAGGCGACGTGCCGCAGGAGCCAACTCTTCCAGTGCGGACTCATTCACCTGGCCATTGCCCGAATCCTGCTCTGCGGTGGGGGCCTCTTCTTCCACCTTCGGTTCGGGGGCAGATTCAGCCTTCTCCTCAGCAGGTGCGGGCGCACTGCTGCCAGCACCATCGCTGTCAATGTTGCCGACAACCTGCCCGACCTCGACCTTGCTATCTTCGCCGACCGAGATGCTGACCTTTCCAGCCTGTTCGGCTGCAATGGTCATCGTAATCTTGTCGGTCTCGAGTTCGAACAACGGCTGGTCGGCTTCGACCGTGTCGCCATCTGCAACATGCCACTCGACAATAAACCCTTCGGTGATTGATTCACCGACGGCGGGTACTGTGATGTCAGCCTTCATGGTTCCTTCGGCCCCCCGGCCAAGTGGTTCCCGTATGAACAGGAAACGTTATCGTTGTAACCCTGCGCTACGCAGCAGAGGGTTCGCACTCTTCATCCTTCTCGATCGACTCCGGCAGAACCGGTGTATCGGTCGTCGACCGTTCACCCACAACTGCTTCGCTGACAAGCGTCGCCTGTTCCTGCTGGTGACGTTTCAGCGATCCAGTCGCCGGGCTGGCGGCATAGCCACGTCCCACATAACGCAGGTTGTGCTCCGGGAAGAGGTGCTGCAGCACCGGACGCATGTGGGTCCAACCGCCGCGATTCTTCGGTTCTTCTTGTACCCAGAGGATTTCTTCTGCGTTCTTGTAGCGGCCGATGTACTTGGTCAGCAAGTCGTTTCGCAGCGGGTAGAACTGCTCTACCCTGAGCAGCGCGACATCTTTGACCTCTTCCTCTTCACGTTTCTCGAGCAGGTCCCAGTAGACTTTGCCGCTGCAAAGCACGACACGACGGACATCTTTGACCTTCATCTCGTCGTCGTCAATGATCTCCTGAAAGCTACCTTCCATCAATTCCTTGACAGGTGACACCGCACGTTTATGGCGCAGCATGCTCTTGGGCGCCATGATGATCAAGGGGCGGCGGAAGGGTCGTTTAATCTGACGACGCAACACATGATAGTACTGCGCAGGCGTCGTAAGGTTGCACACCTGGATGTTATCCTGTGCACAGGCTGCCAGGTATCGTTCAAGGTAAGCGTTCGAATGCTCCGGCCCCTGCCCTTCCCAGCCGTGCGGCAGAAGCATGACCAACCCGCTGGTCCGTTGCCATTTTGACTGGCTCGAGGTGATAAACTGATCGATGATCACCTGCGCCCCGTTGACAAAATCGCCAAACTGCGCTTCCCAGATCACCAGCATCCTGGGCTCGGCAAGGGAGTAACCATATTCGAATCCGAGGACGGACGCCTCATTTAACGGGCTGTTGTAGACACAGAAATGCGCTTGCTCCTCGCTGATGTTATTCAGCGGCAGCATCTTCTCCCCGGACTTGATGTCTATCCAAGCGGCGTGGCGCTGGGAAAAGGTACCTCGTTCGCTATCCTGGCCCGAGAGGCGAACCGGGCTGCCTTCCGCCAGAAGGGTGCCGAAGGCGAGCGCCTCTCCGAACGACCAGTCCACCATGCCACCCTTCTCGATGGCTTCCATTTTCTCCGGCAGGTAACGCTTGATCTTCCGGTGCAGATTGAACCCGTCCGGGACGTTGGTCAGTGCGCGTGTGACCTTCAGCAGGGTTTCCTGCTCCGCTGCCGTCTTGATCGGCTCACTGGAATAAGGCGCTTCAAGTCCTTGCCAGAGATCATCGAACGCCTGCACTTCGAGTTCCGCATGGCTTGCACGCGCATATTCAAAGTGACGTTGGAGCTGGGTCTGGAAGTGCTCAGCAATTTCTTTCGCCTTTGCATCATCCAGTACACCCTCTTCGACCAGACGCTTGGTGTATGCAGTTCGAGTCGAGGGGTGGTTACGAATTTTATCGTAGAGCAGCGGCTGGGTGAAGGCGGGTTCATCGCCCTCGTTGTGGCCGTGCTTACGGTAGCAGAGCATATCAATCACAACATCCCGCTTGAACTCCTGACGGAATCTGAGCGCGAGCTCGACCGCATAGACCACCGCTTCCGGATCATCCCCATTCACATGGAAGATCGGTGCATCAATCGCCTTGGCGACATCGGTGCAGTAGGCAGAGGAACGTGAATCGGTCGGGTCGGTCGTAAAGCCGATCTGATTGTTAACAATGATGTGGACCGTCCCGCCAGTGCGGTAGCCCTTGAGCTGGGACATGTTAAGAGTTTCGGAAACCATCCCCTGCCCGGCAAATGCAGCATCACCGTGAATCAGCAAGCCAAGGATCGAGGTGCGTTCGTCAAGATCACCATGCTGACGTTGCTTGGCTCTGACACGACCCAGCACAACCGGGTTAACCGCTTCGAGGTGGCTCGGGTTGGCGGTCAAGCTGAGGTGGACGGAACGTCCATAACGGTTCCGGTGCTCGGATGAGAATCCTTTGTGGTACTTCACATCACCATCGCCACCGAAATGATCCGGCAGCAAATTGCCTTCGAATTCCGAGAAAATACCTGCGTAGGATTTATCGAGGATGTTAGCGAGGATGTTCAAGCGGCCACGGTGGGCCATGCCAATCACCATCTCCTTGATCCCCACTTCCGGTGCCGCTTCGACAAGCGCGTGCACTGCCGGGATCAAGGTTTCAGCCCCCTCGAGGCTGAATCGTTTCTGACCGGGGTACCGTGTCTGGATGAACGATTCGAACATTTCGGCATCGGTCAGTTGCGAGAGGATCTCAAGGCGTTTATCTCGATCGTAATCCGGCTTATTCCGCTTCGGTTCCATCTCAGCTTGCAGCCATCGACGGATCGGGACATCCTGGATATGCAGGTACTGTACTCCAATGTGGCCACAGTAGGTTTCCTGCAGAACGTCAAGGATTTCACGCAAACTGAGCTGATCCGGAACAGGCAGGTGACCGGTGTCGAAGAGACGGTCAAGATCCTGTTCGGAAAAGCCAAATTGCGACAGCTCGAGATCCTGATGGAGGGGCGGAGTGTCCTTGAGCGGATTTACATCCGCGCTGGCATGTCCACTGTTGCGATAGGCAAAAATCAGACTGGCGACACGACTTTGCGCGCTGGCGTCGTTTGCACTGATCTCTGCCCCTTGAGCAGCAGACCCCTCCGACGGTGCGAAGGGGAGACCAAATTCGAAGCCCTGGAAAAAGCTTTGCCAGCTCTCATCAACAGATGCCGGATCCGCTTTCCACTGTTCGTAGACAGATTCGACATACTCCGCGTTGAGCTGACCAAATGGCGGAATTTTACTTGGTTGTGGCATCTTCTCGCTCGACAAAGCGACCCTCCAAAATCCGTGAGAGTGCGCGGGTTTGTCCCATCTGCCCCACGTCCACCCTCGACGGGTGGTGGCCGGATATCCAATCCCAGTATAACATCCCAACGCTGGCAATACGTCGCGTGTCAGCAGGACGTTTGTAAAAGATTAGGAAGTCTTAAAATAAAGAGATTGGGGCCCAGAAACGCCCCTCAACAGCCCATCAGACGGCCTCTCGAGAACCTCTCGGGGCACTCGCCTACAATTGATTCACCCGTCTCGCAGCTTCAGCGATCACCTCCGGCTTTTCAGTTGTGAAGCAGAAACGCGCCCAACCATCATACTCCTGCCCGAAGGGCGCGCCAGGGCTCAGCACAACTCCGGCGCTCAGCATCCGATCCAGCTTGGCCTTGTCATCAAGCCCCGCCCAGCGATCACGAAGGTCGATGAAGAGGAAGAAGGAGCCATCCGCTCGAAGGGTGGGCAGCTCGATGTGACGCAAGGCAGCATCACGTCCCTCGAGATAGGCACGGTACAGCCTCGGGACGATCCGGTCTCGTCGCTCGAGGGCACGAATCGCCTGAACCTGCACGGCACGAGGGGGTTCGTAGCCAACCCCCACATGGCCCGGGTTCATTGCGGCAATCGCTCCTTCGGTCGCCGCGACAAAGCCAAGACGCAGTCCCGCCATCGCGTAGGACTTCGAGAAACTGAAAACTGAAATGGTCCTCTCGGCCATCCCCTCGAGACTGCCGATGCTGACACAGAGCTGATCTGACCAGACAAAGTCCTCATAGGCCTCGTCGCTGAGTACCCAAAGATCATGTTTCGATGCAAAACGGCCCAGTTGCTCGAGCTGACCTCTATCCAGCAGCACCCCACCGGGGTTGTTCGGGTTGTTGAAATAGATCGCGGCTGTTTTGTCGGTCAGGTGAGGAGCAAGCAACGCTTCGAGATCGGTCGTCAAATCTTCTGCCACCTTGTCAAAGAAGGGGACCTCAACCACACGAACGCCCGCCGTGGCGGCGACCATTTTAAAGATGGTCCAGTAGGGAGCGAGGACGAGCACCTCGCTGCCAGGATCTAATAAACGGCGCAGCGCGAGAAACAGGCCACCCGTTGCACCGAAGGTGACCTGAATCTGACGTTCACTCTCAACCGCCAGTCCATTCTGCTCACGCACTTTCTTTGCCAGCCGTTTCCGCAGTTCCGGCTCACCTTGAGTGTCGCCATACCGGCTCAAACGGCTGTTCCACGGCTCCTGATCGAGGGGCTCGTTGATCTCGGGCGGTAGGTCGTACCACGTATCCCCGACATGCAGCGCAATCGGCGCATCACCGCTTCCGGAGCGACGGTCCATCTCCTCCTTGATCCGGTTAAAGATCGAGGGTTTGAAACTCAGCTTTGCGATTTCTGCGGGTGTAGGCATAAACCTCTCAAGTCATTGCGAGCGAAGCGAAGCAATCCCCTCGACCACTCGCTTTCAACCCTTTACTTCGCACTACCCCACATACACCGCACCGGGCTCGATCATGCGGCCTTCGGGCAGGTACTCGAGGCAGTGGGCCATCCAGCCGGTTTGAATCGCGAGGCAGAAGGGGATCGGGAAGGCGCTCGGCGGCAGACCCAGCGGATGGTAGACCAGTCCGGTGATGCTGTCGACGTTGGCGAAGATGCCACGCGGACCCAACGCCTGCTCGACTTCGTCACGCAACGCCAGGTAAGTCTCCCAGCGATTCTCGAGACCTTTCGAACGGAGTAGCGCTTCCGCATAGGGTTCCATCACACGAACCCGAGGATCGGGGCATTTGTAGACTCGGTGGCCGAAACCGGGGAAACGGTACCCCTCCGCCAGCTTCTCCTTCGCCCATTTGCGAGCGTGGTCCGGGTCTTCAAGACCTTCCAGTACTTCCCAGGCGAGCTGGTTAGCGCCACCGTGACGGACCCCCGACAACGCTCCCATCCCAGCCAAAACGGCACTACCGAGGTCTGCACCAGTCGAGATAACCACAAGCGCGGCAAAGGCTGCGGCGTGGAGGCCGTGCTCCGCCTGCACGATCAGACTCGCCTCGAACGCCTTCCGTTCTTCTTCAGTAGGCACTCGTCCAAGTGCCTGGTAGAGGAAATGGGCTGCGTAACCGAGATCCATTCGTGGCGGGACCGGCGGTTCATTGTGCAAGTGCCGAATCGCAGCCGAAGCAAGTGAACCCGCCCAGCTCAGAATGCGTGCTGGACGCCTTTGCTGGGCACCGAGGTCTGTCGCATCCGCTTCCGGGATGTGACAGGCTGCGACGGTCAGCATCGTCCTGTACTTGGCGAGCGGATGGGCATCATTGGGGATGCGACCCAGGGCTTTAAATGCCTCTTCGGGCGGGTTGCGCCAGCTGGCAATTTCGTGGTGCCACTCATCGAGCTGGTAATCGTCCGGTAGGTCACCGTTCAACAGCAGGTAGGTCACCTCTTCGAATGATGCATTCGCCGCCAGCTCTTCCACCGCATAGCCACGATAAACCAACCGACCCTCTTCCCCGTCGATGTAGCCAATCGAGGTGGTTCCGGCGACCAATCCTTCGAGCCCTCGTCCATAGGTCTGGACATCTGTCCTGTAAACGCCGCCGATCATTCCACACCTCCCTGGTCCATCTCGCGATCCGGAGTGCCGAGGTATTGGCTCAGGGGACGATAGAGCTTTGGATTTTCGAGAGCTTCGTGGACACGTGCCACCAACCCGGCCATGCGCCCGACCACATACATCACTGGCACCAGCGGGCCGTCCGCACCGAGGAGGTGGAACAGCAACGCAGCATAGAAGTTGATGTTGACATGGATGCCTTTGTGCGCCAGCAGGGCAGTGGCGGTTTCTTCGACCGCTCGTGCGATGGTAAACAGTTCACCACGTCCACGCGCTCGTGCAAGGGTTGCCATCTGCTTACGAAGGATGACGACTCGAGGATCGGGCATGTGGTAGATCCGGTGCCCGAACCCGGCAATCCGGCCGCCCTTCTCTACCATCTCATGCACCCAATCCACCGCATAAACTTCATCGGCCAGATCAAGAATCTGCTCGAGCACCTGTTCCCCCGCACCTCCCAAACGTGGGCCACGCAACGCGGACAGCCCTGCGACCACGTTGTAGTAGGGATCGGCGAGGGTACTGG
Organism: bacterium; assembly: GCA_020444265.1. Lineage (GTDB taxonomy): Bacteria > Electryoneota > Electryoneia > Electryoneales > Electryoneaceae > JAHLLH01. The sequence goes on along the minus strand of JAHLLH010000009.1, from coordinate 57,770 downwards.
CTACAATCATCGAGGTGAAGGTCGGAGCATCGAGGCCATGATCAGCGTACAATACCCAGAGCATGTCGAGGGTTTCCACTTCGATCGGCTCAGGCGGACGGTCCAGCAACGCAACCAGCATGCACTCGGCCAGGCTGCGCCGCTCATCGTACTGGTGCTCCTCGCTTCCGGCACGGTGGCGTGCGATCTCGCTGACCAACGCCGCTACCTGGCCAACAACACGCAACTCCCGCCAGTGACGTTCCCCGCTCATGTCCTCATCGCCACTCAACTCATGGCAACCAAGTACGGAGACGCCGGCACGAAGCAAACGAGTCGGATGAATCAAGGGGTCAAGCGAACGAATCAGCTGGACCACTTCGTTAGGCAGGGCGCGGCTGGAGCGGAGTCGGCTCCGGAAGGCTGCAAGTTCATCCTCTTCACGGTCACGATCCCCGGTAATCAGCAGGTAGGCGACTTCTTCAAAGCTGCGTATCCCAGCAAGCCGTTCAATGGGCACATCACGGTAGGAGAGACTGCCGCTGGTCGGATCAAGCCATGAGACAGCAGTATCACTCGCGATCACTCCCTCGAGTCCCGGCCCGACATCCGATGTCACCGGCCATTCGATTTTATCATCCCGCCACGAGAATGTGCCGGATAGAGTATTGTAGTGTGACAAAAAGATCCCCAATTGAGTAACGGATCAACAAACTGGCTGGCAAAGTAAGCAGCCGAATCGGGTGCTTCAATACCGTATCGAAATGAAAGAATTGAGGTTCCTACCCTCGCACCCTACCAATCAAATCCGGCATGTTGTATTTTAAACCTACCCCTATGAAGACGAACAATCTGATTGTTGCAACTCGTTTGCATGGCTCGACGGTTTTATAAGTCATGAGGTCAACGATGAAACCCGTTCTAAAATTGCTTCTCCTGGCATGCTTTCTCGTTCCTGTTCACAGCTTCTCATGGGAAACCCTTCCCGGCCCTTCTGCGGAATACCGCTCTATCCTGACCGATGTGGATGGGGATCGTCTGATCATCGCCCTCTACCAGGGTGGTTTGTGGCAGAGTGAGGATGGCGGCGAAACGTGGCTACCCGCGAATGAACCCCTTACGGAACATGCAAATCCCCATGTAAAGCTCGTCCACAAACTCGACCCGATTGATCCTGACCTGGACTCGCTGATCGTTCAGGCCAGCTTCACCGACCTCCGGTCGTATGATCACGCGATCACATCCACCTCCGGTGAGAGCTGGACCTGGGTCAACCCCATTCCCGAGGTCGGTTCCGGCAATCATTTCCTGCTTTCGGACTGGACCGATCCGGATCATCTTCTCTACCTGACCGCAGCCAATGTCGCGAATTCCTTGGACTTCGGTGAAACATGGGAAACACACAGCTTGGATTTAACCCCCTGGGTGGTGGGCGATCTTGTTCAGCACCCTTCGAATGGGGACCTCTTTTACACCGCTGCAGACCGTTTCTCGAGCTTCTATGATGCAGGAGCGTTCATCTCGGACAGTGATGGGCACATCTGGTCTCAAATGATGCGAAGCGACACGTTGACCGGATTCGAAAACGCCTTCTTTTCCGACATGATTGTCCTTCAATCCGGTACGATCCTGTTATCCGCTCGTACAATGTACAATGGATTGTTTCCCTATGAACAGGTGCGCTTCAATGGGTTGTTCAGAACTGAGGACGGCGGCTACAACTGGACCATCGTCGAAGAGGGACTTCCGCGACGGGCCTTTGGGTTCCAGATGGCCCAGGATCCTGTCTCCGACCGACTCTATCTCTGGCAAGAAGCGGACACCTGGATCGGTATGGGACTCTACCAGTCGCTCGACGATGGCCTGACATTTGAACGGGTGGAGAATGGGCTTCCCCTCAGCATGAACCATGTCAGCAATGTGGACATCAATGAATCGACAGGCGTTGCGGTGTTATCCTCATACAGCCATGGTGCCTGGCAGACGATGGACGGTGGCGAAAACTGGGAACCGTTCGATACCGGTTTTGATAGGGGTCGTCTGCAAATGTTCACGGTCGAGGAAGAACGGATTCTTGCGCGAGGCTGGGCAGACGCGGTTGGTTCGACATACAGTTCTGGTGAAGAGGAATGGGCGCCGCTCCCTGTGCGTCCTTCGACCACGGATTCCGTGCGCTTCGCCTTGCCACTCCTGATCGAGGATGAGGATCGGACGATCACCTTTGAAGCGACCTCGATACGGGGGGATTCGACTGGAGAAATCCAGTCTATGGTCAGCACTCCCGATCATCCCGAACCACAGCCGCTTCACCCCCCACTTCCAGCAGCCTCCGCCGCCAACCTGCACGACCCTTACTTGTCCGTGTACCAGGATTCCTCACTTCTTCGTCTGGTTATCTCAAGATGGGTGGATTCCGATCACTTTTCTGTGGATGTGAGTGTCGATACTGGTCGAACCTGGAACAGCTATGAGGGTTGGTCCTGGTACAGCAGGACCTGCCAGAACGATTCTGTGCTCTATGCCGTGAACAGAGATGGTGTGTTTCGTTCAACCACAAATGGCCTCCACTGGGGGAACCTCTTCTTCCCGCATCCGGACGATCTCAGCCAAGCCAGGGACTTCATCGAGATCAATCCCGCGAACGGTGACCTGTATGTGATCGTACGAGATGTGACCTATCGGTTCGATGAAAACGGCTGGAACGATCTCGGGCCAGCTCCAGGTTCTACAGCAGGATTGGCACTGATCCCCGGGACACCATCCCGCCTGGTACGACTCGTGCAGAACAACCAACAACCCACCAACATGTACATCAGCCAGGATGGTGGGGAGAACTGGAGCAATTTCGGCAGAGCGAACATGCCGCCCTATTTTGAAGAACAGTACACCTCCGTGACCAACGTCCAGTACGACCCCTGGCGTGAGCAACTCTGGCTTTCCACTCCGCTGGGCCTGGTCCATACGGATATCGAGAACATTGTGGGAGTCAACGAAGACCCATCTCCAGCCCAACCCTCCTCACACCTCCTGCTGGACGCATACCCGAATCCGTTCAATGGCCATACACGCATCCAGTTCAACGTACCCGAAGCAACGGAAGTCACGTTGTCGGTATTTGATCTCCAGGGACGGCTTGTTACTACTCTGTTGAATGAGTCCCTGCAAGCGGGCGATCATACGACCACCCTCGATGCCAACGACTGGCCTTCGGGTACCTATTTCCTCCGCTTGCACACCCCAGTCGGGGAGATCACGAGGAAAACCGTGCTGGTTCAGTAGGCTACCGCATCACCAGTTCAACACCTTTCACCAGGCATCACAGGGAGCCTCCCGAGTCAACCGGAGGCTCTCCGTTTTTCGTGTGTATCACCACCGACCTCGATCAACCAAGCCGTCCCTCATCATCAGGTTAGGCCTCCTCTTGAACCCACTAATCTTCCTTAACCCTATTATGTGAAAGGTGTTACAATCTCGATGAAAAAATGTTAGTTCGTCCTCAATTTTATTTTCCCACTATTCCCCGTTCGCCCTTACCCACATTGACTCCTTTACACGGACAATCGCGTATACTCCACCTGCCGAGTATGCACTTGATTTCACGTATTCATTGCACGTACCTTATGTGCAGAAAATCACAATACGGGTAGGTAGACCATGAACATGGCAACCAAAGAGCTGTTCAGCACCCTGTTGGACCAGAAACGTGAGCCGGAAGTCCGGACCACGTTCACCCTGACCGAGGAAGCGATTGAGGCGCTGAACTGGTTGGGCGAAGAGGTCGGGGTGCAGGCGCGTGACATCGCTGAGCTTGCCCTAAGCGACCTCGCCCCAAACAAGATCGGTGCGGACAGCGACTCCTGTGTCCGGGACATACTTCAGCGCATCGAAACGACCGAGAGCGGCGACCGTACCGCCTACAACCAGCGCAAAAACCTCGTGCTGCAACGTTCCTCGGTCCAGATGCTGAACGACTTGTCCAAGAGCCACGAGATCCCGCGTGACACCCTGGTCAATCACCTCATCCTGCATGCGCGCGGCTGCATCGAGAGTGTTGTGATCGAGCGAAACAGCAACCGTCAGCAGGTCCTCACTCAGGTCCGTGATTGGATGGGACAGGCTGACAGCATCCTCGAAACCCTTCAGTCATCCTTGAGCGAAAGTGATCCCTGCCGCGTAGCGATCGAAGAGACCTTGAACGATTCGCGAGACCGTCTGGAATCGCTTTGCCACGAATACAACAACCCAACGACCGATGCCAAGACGGACGGTCCTGCCGGGAGGGCATCATGATCCGGCCCATCAAGGTTCTCTTTTTCCTCGCGGTTGCGATTGCGATCCTCGTGGTGATGGAATTCCCCTTCACTCCCGTGGGCACAGGCAACCTGGAAGAGCTTCGTGCCGACCACAGCAAACCGCACATTGCCAGTGTTGACCATGCGAAGCTGGCCGCATTGCAGGGAACGTTTGAGCGTCCCCAAGATGTCACACGTACCTGCATCTCCTGCCACACGGAACGTCACCATGAGGTGATGGCATCCAACCACTGGAACTGGGATCGCGAAGCCTACATCCCGGGCCGTGGCATTACCGAAGTGGGGAAAAAAAATCTAATCAACAACTTCTGCATCGGCATTGGCGGGTCGGAAACAAGTTGCACCAAGTGCCATGCCGGCTATGGCTGGACTGACACCGGTTTCGACTTCGAGGTGGAGGAGAACATTGACTGCCTCATCTGCCATGATCAGTCCGATACCTATGTCAAGGCGAGCGGTGGCGCAGGTTACCCGATGGCGACTGTCGATCTCGGTGTCGCAGCGCGGTCGGTCGGAGTTCCTGAGAAGGACAACTGCGGTGCCTGCCACTTCTATTCAGGTGGTGGGAACAATGTCAAACATGGAGACCTCGAGGAAGCCTTGCTTACCTCGGGCCAGGATGTTGATGTCCACATGGGCTATGACGGCACCGACATGAACTGCACCGCCTGCCATGTCACCGACAAGCACCAGATCAGCGGCAAGCTTTACTCCGTTTCTTCGATGAACCGGGACCGTGTAACGTGCGACCAGTGCCATACCAGCGAACCGCACGCGAAAAACATCCTGAACGAGCACACCCTCAAGGTCGCCTGCCAGACCTGCCACATCCCGGTCTACGCAAAGGTCAATGCGACCAAGACCTCCTGGGACTGGTCGAAAGCGGGCCGTCTAAAGGATGGCGAACCCTTCCACGAGGAAGATGAGGATGGCAACCACACCTACCTCTCGATCAAGGGCGAATTCACCTGGGAAAAGAACCTCGAGCCGGAGTACACCTGGTTCAACGGCACGGCGGACCACTATTTCCTCGGCGATGTGATCGACCCGATGGAAGTGGTCAAGATGAACACGCTGTACGGCGATTATGCAGACCCTGATGCGAAAATCATCCCGGTGAAGATTCACCGTGCCAAGCAGATATTCGACTGCGAAAACAACATGATCATCCAGCCGAAACTCTTCGCAGAGAAGAAGGGTGAAGGTGGCTACTGGCAGGACTTCGACTGGGACATCGCGGCGAAACTGGGCATGGAACATGTGGGCGCGCCCTACAGCGGCAACTTCTGCTTTGTTGAAACAGAGATGTACTGGCCGGTGAACCACATGGTATCGAAGGCGGACGAAGCTGTCAGCTGTGAAGAGTGCCATACGCCTGACAATGGCCGTCTTGCCAACCTTACCGATTTCTACATGCCGGGCCGTGACTCGCACGCTTCGGTGGAATTCATGGGCCGCACAATCCTGATCCTCAGCATCATCGGTGTGCTTGTCCACATGAGCGTCCGTCTCTTTGCATGGGCACGTGACAGGAGGGAATCCTGATGAGAGTCGTCAAAATTTACAAGAGCTTCGAGCGGTTTTGGCACTGGATGCAAGCCGTGCTGATCGGATTCCTGATGCTGACCGGTTTTGAGATCCACAGCTCGTACAGTTTCATGGGCTTTGAGAATGCCGTCCACTACCACAACATCGCGGCCTATCTCTTCATCGGGCTGATTGTCTTCGCCATCTTCTGGCACTATGCCACCGGCGAATGGCGTCAGTACCTGCCGACCCGTCAGAACCTGCGTGCCCAGATCGCCTTCTACCTGACCGGCATCTTTAAACATGCACCGCACCCGCATCACAAGACGGAACTGAGCAAGCTGAACCCGTTGCAGCGTCTGGTTTACCTCGGCCTCAAGGTTCTTGTCATCCCGGTCATGGTGACCAGCGGCCTGCTCTACATGTTTTACCGCTACCCGCAGGCTGGGGGAATGGGAACCCTGAACATCGGTGGGCTGGAAGTGGTTGCCGTGGTCCACACCATCGGAGCCTTCGCTCTGGCCGCCTTCCTCATCGCTCATCTCTACCTCATCACCACCGGAACCACCGTCCTGTCCAACCTGAAGGCGATGATCACCGGGTATGAAGAGCTGGAAGATGAGGAAGAGTTGCAACAGCATCCGAACCAGGCTGCGCTGGCGCATGCAATCGCCACGAACGGAGAACAAGCCGTCACAGGCGCAGAAGTCGGCGTCCTTGCAGTCGACGCGAAGGAGTAATCTCATGAACGACAAACCTCGTCCCTACATGAACCCCTATTTCGCTGGTGTGCTGCTCGGCCTGGTGCTGACCGCCACCATCTTTGTCACCGGTCGTGGCTTGGGTGCGAGCGGGGCCCTGAAGAGCATCGTTGTTGCGATCACCGAAACGATAGCCCCTGCCCATGCGGACAAAGCCAGCTTTTTCGCCGAGTATAGCCAGTCGCATCCGGCCCCCTTGAAGGCCTGGCTGGTGTTTCTTCTCGGTGGAGTGGTTGCAGGCGGCTTCATCAGCGGCCTGATCAGCAACCGTCTCGGCTTCATCACCAACAAGGGCCCGAACACAACCACCCGTAAACGGCTCGTCTTCGCCCTGATTGGTGGAGCATTGTTCGGTATCGGCGCACAGTTCGCACGCGGCTGCACCAGCGGCGCAGCGTTATCCGGGATGGCGGTGCTGAGCGCGGGCGGTTTCATAACGATGATGGCCATCTTCGGCAGCGGGTATGCCGTGGCCTTCTTCTTCCGCAAATTGTGGATCTAACCTGACCCCCTGGAGGATATCATGGGACCTTATCTCCCTGAACTGATCAGCCCCGAGCTGAATCTGGTGATTGCGTTGTTCCTCGGAATGGGCTTCGGGTTTGTCCTGGAGCAGGCTGGCTTCTCCGATTCGCGCAAGCTGGCAGGCCTTTTCTACGGCTATGACTTCGTCGTGCTGCGTGTCTTCTTCACCGCCGGTGTCACCGCGATGGTCGGGGTCAGCCTGCTGGCCACCTTCGGTCTGATCAACCTCGACCTTATCTTCGTCAACCCCCTCTTCCTGCGATCTGCACTTGTCGGCGGGGCGATCATGGGTGTTGGCTTCATTCTTGGCGGCTTCTGCCCCGGCACGAGTGTCTGCTCGGCGGCCATCGGACGGATTGACGGCATGGTCTTCATCCTCGGCGCCCTGATCGGCATTTTCGGCTACCTCGAAGCCTATCCCCTCTTCGCGGACTTCCTCGTTGCGGACAACTACGGCCCACTCACCGTGCCGCAGGCCTTCGGTATGAATCGTGGCCTCTTCATCCTGCTGGTGGCCGTGGTAGCAATTGTTGCCTTCGCGGCGACGACCATTGTCGAGGATCGTGTCAACAAACGACCCATCCGTCACTTCTGGACCCAGCCCCGTCCCGCAGCTTACGCTGCCGTCGCCGTCGTCCTCGCCGCCGCCCTGATTGTCATGACGGATAAAAAATCCCAGGCGCTGGCGACCATCGCCCATGATGGCTGGGAAGTAAAAGCGCAGCAGATCGAAACGATCCCGCTCGAGGAAGTGGCAATGCGCTTGCTGGAGCAGGACATCAGCCTGAAGATCATCGACGTCCGCGACAAGGCGGCCTACGAGAACGGTCACATTGCCACCGCGATGAACATCCCCCTCGCCTCCCTGGCCGACGCGAGATGGCGTACCGTGCTGCGGGAGCCGGGCAAGGAGTACCTCTTTTACGGAGCGACGGAGGAAGAAGCCCGTAAGGCAGCCGTGCTCAGCCGTGAACTGGGTGACTCGAAACGTCAAGCGGTCTACACTGAAGGGTATGCCCTCTACCATACTGGAATGGAAACCCCGGACCAGCTCGACGGCATGTTGGGGACCTTCTTCCTACGCAATGGTGGCAAACTGGACGAGATCGCGAAACGGGCCGACGCCACCGATGTCGCACCCCCAACCATCAAAAAGGTCCAAGGCGGCTGCTGATCTGGCAAGCACTGCCCGGGTGATTCTGCGCCCCTGCCGCTAGGCAGGGGCGTTACGGTTGAATGGAATCTCCTCCGGGAGGAGTCTTGAATTATTATTTTACATTAAACTCGCATTTCTCTTGCCCCCCCCGAACTTGTAAACAGTTTATACAGGAGGTCTCTTCCGGCCGGAAATGAAATTGGCCTCGATGAGTTGTAACACACTATGAGGTGAATCATGAAGTATCCTGCAATTGTACTCCTGGCAGTGCTCCTTTTGCTGATTGGCTTCACTGGAACTGCGGAAGCACGCTGGCAAAACGTAGATTCAGTTACCCTATCGCTTGGCCAAGGAAGTAACTCGAGCACGTTTCTCACGTTAGGCGGCTCATTGGATAGTCAAGGCAAAATAGTCCCTGGAACTGTAGGAACTGGCAATCTGGCAGGTTGCCTTACGCCTGGGGCGCTGTATAAAATGCCTGACATTGAAGAGGGCTATTGCTTTGCTGCCACAAGCAATGGTAACCCTGCCCAGTCTGATGTTGTCCGCGTGAACTATGGTGGGTGTCAGTATTGGACGATTAGCATCGCTGGCGCTTCGAATTGGAGCGGTGCCTACCATCTTTGGGCAAATGTACTTCCCCCGATTTAGTATTTTATCACCAGGCGGTCTTCAAAGACCGCCTGGTTGATTTGGAAGATTCGTGTTAAAAAGGTGCATATTCTATTTCTCAGTGTTGCTTATCCAGTACACACGAATAGATAGTATATACGTCGATGACTGTTCGTTTGGTGGATATATAGGATTAGACAAATGCGACGACTCTTAAGATTTGGTGGATTTTCCTCGTTGTTACTTATCCCTCTCGCCGTGTATGCTTGGGCGAACACAAATGGTCCTGTTCCAGCCTTCTCATCCATTGCGATGAGCGAAGATGGAACACGACAATACGTTGGTTTGTTAGACGGAGGGATATGGGAATCCAATGACGCTGGCCAGAGCTGGCAGCCGATAAATGAGCTTATTCATCCAGATCAGTCATTTAAAATTGGATTAACTCACAAAATTGTCGCGTTCGACCAAGATGCGGACACCGTTTTTGCCATGATGTCATTTTCGCCAGCTCAGCGTTGGGCTTGGGCTTTTAGTACGATGAACGGCGAAGCTTGGAATCCAATTTTTCCGGTCCATGATGCGGGTTCACTCAGTCATCATCTCCTCGTGGACAGAAACAATCACAACCGCTTAATTGCTACAAACGCTGCCTTCATCTGTATTTCGGAGGATTTCGGTGAAACATGGACAAACACACTCTATGATGATCACTCCCAACAGAAACTTTCCTTTATCCGTCATCCCGTTCAAGACAGCACGTTCTACCTGAGTGGACTGTCCCTTGGCTCACATCGTGAATTCGGCATTTACAGGTCCACTGACTTCAATCAGACTTGGTCTCCCCTGTTTGATCTGGATACCCTGATCACCCATCCCGGCGCAGCCGTTGAGAGCATGACCTTCCTGGGAAATGGTGATCTGGTCGCCGTGGCGTCCCACTCGTATGACGAGTTCCCACCCCTTGAATACTTCGCCTGCGATTCCATCTTTCGTAGTCTGGATGGGGGGGATTCATGGACGACTGCAGATGCTGGCCTACCCTACAATAATTTATCTGAACAAATTGTGGAAGACCCGCATGCTGATGGCACTGTACTAGTCAGGGGATCAATCTACCTGAACACAGGGCGAGGAGTATACATAAGCAATGATTACGCGGAAACCTTTTCTCGAAATCCAAATGGTCTTCCATCAGACATGAACGTGATCGCAGGAATTTCGGTTAACTCCTATACCGAAACAACGTACATCTGCTCAATGGATCGAGGGATATGGGCCTCAGATAACTCCGGGAACAGCTGGGAAGAATTTAATATTGGACTTCCCTTTGGCAAAATGATGCACTTTCAAATTATTACGAATGGAATCGTAGCAAGGGGTGAACGTGATAGAATGATGTACCTCTATGAATCGGAAACGAATGATTGGCAGAGAATTTCACTCTTACCAGAATCCGTCGACACTCTTGTATACCCGTTACCTGTCATTCTGGAAGATCAGTCAAAATTAATATCTCTCTGTGAAAAACACGTTGTCGAGTCAGAACTTACAACCGTTCATCCAGTCGTTAGTTATGACAATGGATCCTCCTGGGACGAGTACGGAACAAGTCTTACTCCGGGTATAAACCATGCTAGCATGACGCTTGTGCCTGATCTATTCGAGACAGCGGATCGTTCAATCATCGCGCTAAGCCGTGAATTAGAATCATCCTGGACGACGGATGTCTCGATCGATTCAGGACAGACCTGGATCACAACGGATGGGTGGGCATTTGTCGTCTCCTTCGCCTATGGCGATGATGTACTCTATGCACTTGCACCAAATGGCATCTTCTCCAGCACGGACTTTGGAGCCACATGGCAGGACATGGATTTCCCAGAGATAGAGCAACTACAGCTCTGGCCAATTCATGGAGTCGCCGATACGACTGATCAATCCTTTTATGTGTTCGCATCAAGAAGTCTGTGGCGTCATAGTGAGGGGATTTGGGACAGGACCGCAGGCTATATTTTTCAACCCTCAAGCGTTACATTACTTCCAACATCACCTTCGCATATTCTTCTATCCAGACGAATTGGAGATCCTTTCGATATTAGGGAGGGAATGTATCTCGTCTCCAATCAAGGGGATCAGTGGGAACGACTTGACACGGATCAGTCTGAGCTTCCCTACTACGATCAATTCATTAAAATCAGGGGACTGACGTACGATCAGGCCAGCGAAAAAGTGTGGGTATCTACCGCGCTCGGCTTGATGTACATGGATGTGGCACAAATTGTATCGGTCGATGATGAAGTCATCCCACTGCATCCACAAGATCACACACTTCTGCAAGCCTATCCGAATCCGTTCAATTCGGAAACTCGGATTTCCATCACCATTGGAAAGACCGAGAAGGTTAAGGTCAGGGTGTACAATATTCAAGGACGGGAAATGGCAACTCTGCTGGACGCTGTAAAAACGCCCGGTGTCTACAACCTTCGACTCGACGCTTCATCCTGGCCAACAGGCTCCTATTTTATCAAACTAGAAACTTCCTCAAGAGTGGTGACAAGGAAGATCACTCTCATTAAATAGCCCTATCATCGATTCGGGAACAGCATACAAAATCTCGCACCCAACGGTCTCGGGAACGGAATCGTTTCTACCCCGGATTTTGTATACAGTCCCCGAATCTCTCCTCCCGTCTCTCAAGCTCTCGAACCACTCCGCCGATAGGAAAGATGAGGGGGGACTCTGTCCAGGGGATGGAGTGCGCCCTGATTGCTGTTGAACGGCAGGAGTGAAGCTGGTGAGAGTGGAAGCACACACGAACGGAGTGCAGGTCAACGGTCCGGCGGTAGTGATCCGGAACGGTGCGCTGCTCTCCGGGTTGACGGGACGTCCTGCGGAGGAGTCCAATGTCTGCCCGAAGTGTGGCCAGTCTGGCTTCTCCTGCTGCACCTACAGCGACCGCACCGAACTCTCCAGCGAAGCCCTCGCGTTGGCACGTCAACCACAGAACATCGGCCAGATCGAGCAGAACAAGGCGAACGATCCCCTCACGGCGGCAGAACGCCCTGTTCCATCACCGAATGGCTTCACACCGCAGAGCAGCCAGACATCATCCCATGCGCACGGGGAAAGCTCACCCACCTCTGACGAATCCCCGCATCCTGGCCAGCCCAGCGGTGCAGTCGCCGGTGTCAGCCAGCCGCAGGAAAGCGACGAGGACTCCTCGCAGACCGGCTCGGAATCGTTCAACGGTGAGTTGAGCGAGGACGAGAAGAAAGACGTGCAGGAGATGAAGGCGCGCGATCTGGAAGTGCGTGCCCACGAACAGGCCCACCTCGCCGCTGCCGGATCCCTTGCAAACGGCGGCGCGAACTTCGAGACGGAACGTGGTCCGGATGGCCACCACTACGCCGTCGCCGGCGATGTGAACATCAGCTTTGGTGGGGATACACCGGAAGAACGGTTACGGCAGGCGGAACAGGCAGCTCGCGCCGCCCTCGCCCCCGCCGAGCCCTCCGGCCAAGATCGTGCAGTCGCCAACAAGGCCAATCGTGTCGCCGCCGAAGCACGTCAGGAAATCGCCCAGCAAGGGTCTGATGAAGCCCGCGTCAGCATGGGTCATCAGCCTGCGTCCGAAGTCGAAGAAAGAAAAGCAGGCGAGGATGGGGAGTTCATCGTTCCGAAGAACGACGAGCAGAAGAATGCCGCGCCTTCCACGACAGGCTCCAACCCCTATGCTCGTGTCGCAAGCGCCTATCAATCCCAATCGATTCCCGCGTCCCCGAGCTCAGAAGACTCAACTCCCAGCCTGAACGAGAGCTTCACCCTTGAGCAGGCAATGCTCCCCGGCCAATTCTTCGCAGTGTCCGCCTAAGCGATGGTGATTGGTACACATCATCTCCTATCCGAATGATATGACCGTTCCCAGCCCGGAAAACATCCCAACCTGGTTCTGATCACCGAGTGTACCTGTCACCCCCATCAACAAACGGGCGCTACCTCTGTTGTGACCGAAGGGTATCCTGTCGCGTCTTGGGTCCCCTTCGATGCTGAACAACGCTTGCTGTCTTCGATCAATGGGAATCCCCGACGGCCCCAACTGAAAGAACGTGCCTGCTGACGCAGGCATGGGGCCTGGGCATGACAGGGTCCTAGCCCGCAGCAACGCCACAAACAAGTGAACCCCGGCATCGAACAGCCGGGGCCAGTCTAGTAAGTATCGTAGGTGAAGAGCCTCAGGCTGGCGTAGCTCCATTTGCACACCGACAGACCATCAGCAGCGTGCAGTCGTCCTCGAGCTCACGGTTGCCGTGGAACTCCATCACCTTGCGCTCGATCTGATCAACCACCTCTTTCGGAGCGGCCTCGTCCATCGCGAGGACGATGTCGCGGATACGGTCCTCGCCAAACTCCTCGTCACGCGCGTTCGCCGCTTCGGATGCACCGTCGGTGTAGAGCAGGAAACGGTCTTTTTCGTCCAGCGTGACGGCGCCCTGCTCGTAGGGCATGCCGGGCATCGCGCCGAGGATCATGCCGCCCACACTCAGTTCCTCGATCTCGCCCCCATTGCGGAAGAGCATCGGTGGATTGTGGCCAGCATTGACATAGGTCATCACACCATTGTCCGGGTCAAACACCCCGACAAAGAAGGTGATGTACTGTTCGATTGGTGTGTTCTGGTGGATAAGATCATTGATCTCGCCGACCACTTCTCCCAGGTCAACTCCCACCTTGACCGCGGTACGCAAACTCGCTTGCAAATTGGCCATAATCAGGGCCGCACCGGCACCCTTGCCGGAGACATCCCCAACCGCGATGACAGTTTTGCCATCTTTCAAGCCAATGACATCGTAGTAATCGCCCGCTACCTCGAGGCTGAAACGGCTTTTTGCGGCGATCTGAATGCCGGGGGTCGTGGGAATGACACGCGGCAGAAAACCCTCCTGAATGTCACGCGCCATCTGGAGCTGTTCTTCGAGACGCCGTTTCTCGAGGTTGTCCTCGAGCAGACGCAGGTTCTCGCTCGACAACGCCACCTGGCTGATCAAACCTGCCAGCACCTCGATCACTTCCGGGGTATAGTCCGTGCCGCGAGTGGTCCGTCCGAGGGCGAGGAAGCCGATCAGGTTGAGCCGTGCGAACATCGGCATCAACAAATTGACCCGTCGCTGGCGAATCCACATGATCTGCCCGTCCGAGAAGGGGACGCGCAGACTCGCCATCGCCTCGTCCATCAGGATGGGACGACCCGTGCGAATCATCATCTGGATTACATCGCTGTCCTTGCGGAACGGTGTTTCGGTGCCGTCATGGGAGAGAAACTCCCCGTTCGGATTGGCAAGAACGGCCACAATCCGCTCCACACCGACCGCTTCACGCAATCGTGCTTCGAGCTGCAGGTAGAGGGTTTCACGGTCGGGGAAGCTGCCCATCCGCTGGGAAAAGTCCTCGATCATCACACGGAGTTGATAGCGTTCCGGGTAAAATCGACGTTCGAGCAACTCCTGTAACCGCCTTTGCAGCGGGCTGATCCCCAACCCGAGCAACATCGCAATGACCAGGATTGGAGTACGGCTGGTGATACCCAAGTTGCGAATCAGCAACTCGCCGACCATGTAAATCACAACGAAGAAGAGAGCCAGCAGGACGGTCGTGATCAGCAGGTGACGGGTCCCACGGCGGAGCTTTCCTTCCACCTCCAAAAGACGATACTTCCCAAAGGCATAAGCGAGGGAGACCGGGGTCAGCAGCAGCGCCAGGAAGGCGCCGTTGATCATCGCGAGTTGGGTCGCCAGACTCAGCTCCGCGAACCAGCCGCCGAAGAAGGCACCAATGAAGAGAAGCGAGGTCAGAGCAATTAATCCAATCGCTGACCCGTATAGCACCAACCGTGTCTGCCTGCGCTGGAGGACGTTGTGTGACTGCACATAGTGTCGTGCCAGCAGGGCAAAGCCCACGGTGAATTGCGCCGTTGTCAGAATCGCCAGCAACGGGGAGAAGGCATGGGTCAGTTCAAACTGGTCGGTGATCGCGAAGATGCCGAGAATGATCTGCGGGAAAAGGATAATGAGGTAGCTGTAGCCCTTTGTCCGCCGAAAGAAACTGGACCGTTTCGGGAAGAGCAGCTGGAGCGACAGCCAGAGCCCGCCGACAAACGCCCAAATCGTGCGAAGTGTGTACTCGATTACAGTACGAGACGGAATCTGGAACGAAGCGTACCGTGAACTGAGCACATTCACTGAGGAGAGCATGAAGGCCGCAACCGCAAAGGAAAAGAGGGCAAGCGCCCGCACCCCCGCCGAGTCAGATCGTTTCTGAAATGCCCACAGTCCGACCCCGATAAAGGAGAGGATGATCAGGAGACGGAGGACCTGGAGGATGTAAAAGGGCAGGGCACGGGAAACAGTTACTGGCTTGGCAACCGCGACCGCAGATCGTTCACGTCCAAACCTGCGATAAGTGGTCTTGAACCGTTCACCCGGATCGTAAATCTGGGTAATAAAGCCATCAATCTGGTCGTAGCTGGTCAGAGTATCATTGATCGCGATCAGGGTATCCCCTTCGGCGGGGATAAAGACACCTGCAAAATCGCTGGAGTCAATTTCTGTGAATACCCAGGAGACACCATCCGTCGATTCAATTTCGGAATCTATCTGGCCGCTCATACTCCAGCGAGCAAGCTTGCTGCCTTCCCAGGAAAAGAAGACAAACACATAGGCCAGGAGCAGGAGCCCGATGGCATTAATTATTGTTTTGATTGCCTTTGGCTGCAATCAAACCTCCCCAGATCCTGTAGCGGCTCCCTCCGCATCCTGGCTACCGCGTCGCAGAATGAGCAATGTAAAATCATCGGCGAAATGTGCATCGCCGGTGTAGTCAATGACTCGATCTTCGATGGTACTGAGCAAATCTACCGTGGGGGAAGAAAAATGTTCGAGAACGGTATCTGCGAGACGCTCTTCGCCGAACTCCTCCTCCGTCTCGTTCATCGCTTCCGTCACCCCGTCGGTGAAAAGCAACAGGAGGTCTCCTTCGGTCAGGACGACCTCGCCCTCTTCGTACGGCATGCCAGGAATGCTTCCTAGAATCACGCCTCCCGCCTCGAGAAGTTCCCTGCCGCCTCCCTTCCGGAAGACAAAGGGCGGGTTGTGGCCTGCATTTACATATGTCACCTTCGAAGAGTCCGGGTCAAAGATCCCGACAAAGAAGGTGATGTAGTCTTCCGGTGGCGTGTTGTGATGAATCAGGTCATTGATCCCCGCAACCAGTTCGGTCAAAGGCACTTCCACCCTCGACAATGCACGCAGACTCGCTTGCAGGTTGGCCATAATCATCGCCGCCCCGGCACCCTTGCCAGACACATCTCCCACCGCAAAAAGGGTCCGTCCCCCAGGAAGGGAAATGACATCGTAGTAGTCTCCTGCGACCTCGAGACAAAAGAGGCTGGTCGCGGAAATCTCGATCCCGGGAGTATCCGGGATGGTGCTGGGCAGGAAGCCCTGCTGGATGTGACGCGCAACTGCCAACTGCTCCTCAAGCCGCTTCTTCTCGACATTATCTTCGAGCAGCAACAGGTTCTCGCTGGTCAAGGCAATCTGACGGGCCAGGCTGGCGAGGATTCGTACTTCCTCCGCTCCGTAGGGATCGTCCCCCTCTCGCCCCGTCAGGGTTAGGATGCCCTGGATGGTGGATGAATCGATGATCGGAACGATAATTTCAATCTCGTTTTCTTGCAACCAGGCAAGCTCATCATCTTTGAACTCGATGTGATTGCTTTGCAACGCTTCGTCCAGCAGGATCGGTTTCCGCTCGTCCAGCATCGTTTTGTAAAACAATCCTTCCGGGTCGAGCGGAACAGCTTGATGATCCAGGGTCTCAAAACCACCCTCTTTAATCCGCTGAAGCGGCAAGACTTTCTTGGCGTTCAACCCGCTGGACAGTTCGTGTGAAAGGCTCGACCAGAGGGATTCACGGTCCGGTAAGGTGGATGCCCGTTGCAGGAAGTCGTCCAGCAGGCCACGTAATTTGAACCGTTCCGGGAAAAAGCGGCGGTCCAGCCACCGTTGCAGTCGCCGTTGCGCTGGGGTCACCCCCACCGCGAGAACGACCGATAAAATGAGCACCGGCGTCCGGTCGGTCACACCGAGCACTCGTGCCATCAATTCGCTCGCTCCGAAAACAATTCCAAAGAGGAGGGCCAGCAGCACTCCAGTGATAAGGACGTGCCGAGTACCGCGACGAATTTTCGCCTCAATCTCTAGAAGTCCATAACGGTTGAAAGCGTAGAGATAGGTGATGGGTACCGCGAGCATCGCGGTGAACAGAAACATCAGCATCACCAGGATGCCTCTCAGGCCGAGTACTTTGATAAAACCCGGAAAG
Organism: bacterium; assembly: GCA_020444265.1. Classification (GTDB taxonomy): domain Bacteria; phylum Electryoneota; class Electryoneia; order Electryoneales; family Electryoneaceae; genus JAHLLH01. Next base: position 40,515 of record JAHLLH010000009.1, on the reverse strand, counting down.
ATAATGAAGAATACGATGGCCGCAAACATTGGAGTTAGACCCACCGCGGTTCCCCACATCACCAGCTTCGCCTGCCTTTTCTGGACAGGATCTTTCGTCTTCGAGACATTGTACCCGAGGACAACAAATCCTGCTGCAACATACCCGATGAGCATGATCTGGAAGATCGACCAGGGAATCCAATCGACATTCACAGCGAGAACCAATCCTGCCACCGGTAAAAAGAGGAACGTGTAGACGAGAACAGGGTGACGTTCCATCAGTCTGATCGGGCGCGGGAAAAGCGTTTGCAGGCCCAGCCAGAAACTGGCGAACGATGGAATGATGATATTGGATGCCGACTCAGCAAGATCCTTCAGTTGTGTCAACCTCACCGAGGTGAACGTATCCGATGCCAGATCCAGCGAATTGGCAATGAGTGCGGCCATCGCAAAATTGAAAAGAATCAGCATCCTCGCTGCACCACTTGCTGGCTGCTGGATCAGAGCGATCAGGGCGACGATCAGGAAGGCGATGTTGATCACATATTTAAGTGTGATCATCACTGCAGACATAATGAAGTCCCCTTTTCTGGGGACATTGAAGAGGAAGGTCGCTTTCTTTGTCTCGCCATGCTGACGGAATTCAACGTCAACCTTAGTGCCAGGTTCCTGGGGCCCTATAAATATACTGTTGCGATTCTCTCGAGTTGCAGGAAGCCCATTAAAGGTTAGAACTGTATCCCCAATTGTCGGCATTGCCCCTTCAACAACATCTGATTCACTGACGAGATTGAAGGTCATGATATCGGTGGTAGTGTCACGTGTGACGGCGGTTCCCAAATCTCCGGATACACGCCAGATAAAGAGTTCTGAGTAGTCATGCACACCAATGACCAGGCTGGCGGCGACCACGACAAGGCCTACGAATGAAACGAGGACATTCAGTACCTTGTCACGCATGCCGCATTACCTCCCCAGATAAGCGTTCAGTCAATTCCATGAATTCGTTTGTACTCGAGCCAGGTTCGCTTCAGGTGGATGAAGCTTTCAAGGTCTGGCTGCTGCAAAAATGGGTTTTTTACCTTCTCTTCTGCAATCGTTGAATTCGGAGCCATTCCCACATCGTGACCGGGAAACACTTTTATCTCAGGCGGGAGTGTCATCAATTTCTCATGCAACGATTTGTACTGCAGCTCAGCCTGCTCCCCGAAATCGGTACCTCCAACCTTCCCGACGAATAACGTGTCGCCTGTGAACAACGCATCCCCAACCAACACACAGATGCAATCTTTGGTGTGACCCGGTGTATGGATGATTGTTGCCGTTAACTCGCCCACCTTCAGTTCCACTCCATCCTCGATGATCACACCGTTTACCGGATCGCTGTCGCCAAAGGCAAGGGCATGGCAGCCTGTGAGCTGCTCCATTTCCTCATTGCCATTGGTATGATCATGGTGACGATGAGTGTTCAGGACATAGCGGATCGTCAGATGAGCATCAGCTGCAACCTGGGCGACTCGTGCGGGCCAGTAGGAGGGATCGATCACGAGGGCTTCGCCACTCGCTTCATCGCCCACTACATAGGCGAAGTTGCGGTCACCCCCGGTTCGGATTTGTTCAACAAGCATCTGGTTACAGTAGTTTATCGTTTCACGTAGGACCATCTTGAAGGTGAAAAGGTAACACTTCATTGGTAGAAACGCTCAGCTTTTTGTCATTTCATCAGCATCGGCACGTCTAATACTGCGCCTCCTCGGGAGACGAAAGAGGTGTCGAGCGCTGGACGGAACCGGTCTCACGGTCCCACGTTTGCAGACAACTGCGGTGGCGCAGCAACTGACAACGTGAGTCCTCATCGATGAGTCCAGATTCTCCTGTGGTTTCGCTTCAGCAGGTCCGTAAAGTATACCAGGGCGGTGGTGGTGATGTGGTGGCCGTGGACAACCTCACCCTCGACATCGCCTCGGGACTGACCGTCCTCTCGGGTCCTTCAGGCTGCGGAAAATCAACCCTGATCAACCTGATGGGAGCGCTGGATGAACCGACCAGCGGTAGCCTCGCGGTAGGCGGTCTGAAGCTGGAGGCACTGAGTGAAGTGGAGATGGACCGTTTCCGACGTGAAACTGTTGGGATTGTCTTCCAGTTTTTCCACCTCATGCCCACACTCACCGTCCTGGAAAACATCGCCCTGCCCGCCGAATTGGCCGGAAAAAGCATCCGAGAAGCGATGGACCGTGCCAGGGAAATGCTCGAGAAGGTCAACCTCTCTCATCGTGGCACCCATCGCCCTCATGAGCTTTCGGGTGGTGAGATCCAACGTACCGCCATTGCGCGCGCCCTGATCAACCGTCCCCTGCTGGTCCTCGCTGATGAACCAACCGGTAACCTCGACAGCCAGGCTTCAGCACGTGTCATGGACCTCTTCGCTCGTGTCACCGCAGACGAAGGTGCTTCGGCAATTGTCGCGACCCATGATCCGGATGTCGTGGGGCGCGCCGACCGTGTCTTGAAATTCCGTGATGGCCGCTTGGAGACCGGTGCATGAGGCCGCTGACTCGTTTTGTTTACCGTGGCTGGCTCAGTCGCCCCGGCAGAACACTACTGGCAATCGGGGGTGTCGCCCTCGGGGTCGCAGTGCTGCTCGCGGTCCGTACCGCCAACTTTTCTGCGATCGAAGCCTTTGGGCGGACCCTCGAGATGGTTGCGGGACGTGCCGACATCGAAATTTTCGCGGAAGGGGATGGCAGCTTCGATGGACGTGAATTCGCACGATTCACTCGTATGCCCGGCGTACGCAGCGCGGCTCCGGTTTACACCCTCGCAGGACAGGTCGGGGATAGCCTGCGTGGGGTCCGGCTGCTCGGAGTGGACATGGCGCGCGACAGCCAGATGCGTCCCTGGTATAGCGCTGAATTACGCGAACAGGACGATTATCTCGCGCCCTTTACTCAGCCACGTTCCGTCCTCATGACCCCGGCCCTCGCGGAAGAATTGGGCTTTGAAAAGGGGGACCGTTTCCTCTTCCATCATGCTGGCATCCTCGACACACTGACCCTGCTCGGGTTGTTGCGCGGCGAAGATGTTTCGATTGCGCAAACACGCGACATCATGGTCATGGACCTGCCTCGTGCCTGGGAACTTGAGGGGCACATGGGACGACTGCACCGTATCGATCTGCTGCTCAAGCCCGGAGTCGATGTCAACGAGGCGGCGGAAGCGATACGTGCCAGCCTGCCCCCGGGGATGCGTGCGGAAGTGGCCGGATGGAAACGCCCCCAGGCGAAAAAGATGCTCGCCAGCTTCCGTCTGAACCTCACCGCCCTCGCTTTTGTCGCCCTGCTGGTCGCGGGCTTCCTCGTTTTCCAGACCGTCGCTACCACCGCCCTGGAACGTCGTAAAAACGCCGGGGTGTTACGTTCGATTGGTGCATCGAAGGGTTTCATTCGACGGATGTTCCTGCTCGAAGGACTATGGCTGGGGGTTGCGGGTTCTGTGGTGGGGATCCCGCTGGGATTGCTGCTTGCAAAAGGAGCTGTGGATGCCGTCACACGGACCGTACAATCGGTCTACCTGCTCGAAACCACCGCCCAGCTCTTTCTGACCTGGGAGACCATCCTCAGCAGCGCCTTCCTGGGGATCGTGGTCTCGCTTGGATCGGTTTGGCCCCTGGCGCTGGAAGCCTCGCGAGTCCCGCCACGTGAATCAATGTCCAGGCAGGTGCTCGAAGACCGGATGCGTCCTCGGAAGCTGGCCCTTTTTGGCGCCCTGATCCTGCTCTTGGCAGCGATCCTGACACGTTACCCGTTCAAGGCATTTCCCGTTCATTCCGGCTACGCGACATCTGCCCTCTACATCCTCGGAGTCGCCCTGGTGACTCCGTGGCTGCTGGGTGTACTGCATCGTATCATCAATCTGCTGATCGGCTGGAGGCTTGGATCGGCCCTACGTCTCGGCCTGTCCGTGCTTGTGCGATCTCGTCACCGGATCACCCCCGCGATTGCAGCATTGGCAACCGCCGTTGCCATGTGGCTCTCGGTCGATATGATGGTCCGTTCGTTCCGCCTGACTGTGGACACCTGGGTGCGGGGGACCATTACCGCCGACCTGATTATCACAACCGAAGGCGGCATGTCGGTCCGTAAAGATATTCTGCTACCATTGGAAGCATTTACCAACTTGCAGGGTGCTCCCGGTATCGAGGATGTCGATCACTTTCGTACAGCGCGTGTGCCCTACGACGGACTGCCGACCACGATCGCGATGGTAGACATGGGAAGCGTCCATCGTCAGCAGCGGCTACACTTTGCCAGCACGATCAGGGACGAATCGCCCACGGAACCAATCGTGCGAGGGGAGCCAGCCTGCTTGATTACCGAACCGCTCGCCTTCCGCGCCGATTTGTCTCCGGGTGACACCATTCACTTCCCCACCCCATCCGGCCCTGCGGCCCTGCGGATTACGGGCGTCTTCTACGACTATTCCTCGGATGCCGGTATGGTGCTGGTGGACAGGCCCTGGTTTATTGAGAAATGGCAGGACGACCGCATCGAATCTATTGCGGTCTACATCCCTGACTCGCTGTCTCTTGCCGAGGGACGGCTTGCCATCCGTCGAGCGCTACCCAAAGATGTGCAAGTTGAGATTTTTACCAACAATGAGTTACGCAGTTCCGTCCTCGAAACCTTCGACAACACGTTTGCGATCACTTACGCCCTTGAAGCAGTGGCGATTATGGTTGCCTTGCTGGCCGTCGGTGGCGGAATGGCCTCGCTGGTGGCAGAACGACGGCGTGAACTGGCGATCCTCCGCTCGATGGGCGGCAGCAAAGTGCAACTGATGAAGCGAGTTTTGTTTGAATCGGGCCTGATCGGGGCGATTGGCTGGGGATTGGGCAGTGCGCTAGGGGTGGTATTGAGTATTGTGCTAACCTTTGTCGTCAATCGTTACAGCTTCGGCTGGTCGCTTGCGCTGATCGTTCCCTGGGGCCAGATCGCCCTCTCAGGTGGCTTGATGGTTGCCGCCGCGCTGTTGGCCGGTGCAGTCCCGGCGGTGCATGCGTCTCGTATCCCTGTTGCGCAGGGTGTGCGTGTGGATAGTGAATAGCATGGATGTAAAGAGGAAGGGGAAATCATGAAGCGATTTTTACTGCTCCTACCCATCTTGATCTTCACCACAACCAGTGCTTCGGCCCAGGACTTCAAACGTCCTGCCCCGGGCTACGAGTGGTCCTTCCCGCGTGACCATGCCAACCATTCGGACTATGCCGTCGAGTGGTGGTACTTCACTGGGCACCTGCTGCCGGAAGGCGCGGACCCGGACGATATGGAAAACTGGATCAACCTCGAGCTGACCTTTTTTCGCAATTCCCTGCCCGGTGAGGGATCCGGCGAGCTCTATTTCAGCCATTTCGCTACTTCGGGCAACGGTCAACCCTTCGCTTACGGGGAGGCCATTGCGCGTGGGATCCTCGGAGAAGCTGGGTCGGACGACAACATGATGAAGGTCTGGCTCGATGCCTGGGAAGCGAGCCTGATCGACACCACCTTTGTGCTTGAAGCATACGATGATGATGTCGGTGGAATCCGTTTGACCGCCACCGCAACAACTACTCCCGTGCTGCATGGCGAGGACGGTTACAGCCCGAAAGGGCCAGGGGATGCTGAAGCCTCTTATTATTACTCTTTGCCCTTCATTGACGCCACCGGATGGTACTTGCCTGGGGCCGACGAGAATGCCACTTCACTCGAGCCGATAAAGGTGACGGGTCGTCTCTGGATGGACCATGAGTTCGGCAATCAGCAGCTCGGTGGCGGGCTGGTGGGTTGGGACTGGTGGGGCCTCGAGCTGCCGGGTGGAGATGCCCTGATGTTCTACCGGATTCGTCGAGGAGACGGCGAGGCTATCCCGCAAAGCGAGGGCACGTTTATCGGACGTGACGGCCGCCGTGAACGCATCCACCTCGACCAGATCACCATCGAACCGACCGGAAGCTGGACCAGCGAAGCAAGCGGTGCCACCTATCCCTTTGGCTGGAGCATGACCATTCCCAGCAAGAAGATTGAACTGAACGTAACACCATTGTATGAGGACCAGGAGCTCCGAACAGATGGCTCGACACGAGTCACCTACTACGAGGGTGCGGTTGAGGTAACTCGGAAGGGAGTGGAAGGCTCGACACTCGGCTTTGTTGAAATGGTCGGTTACGACCGCTAGCCTTTTGCAGTTGGAACATGGAAGAGTGTCTCCTCTGGAAACCATGTTCATAGAAATAGTTTCTGGTTGACATCTCCAATGGTTTGATATTCCTTTTTCTATAGCCGTCGGGGATGGATCGGGGAGATGAATTAAGGTGGAGGCATCCGGATGATAATCAGGTGGCACAAGCGGCTGGCAGGGCTGACTGGAATCCTTGCCCTCCTGCTACTCCTAACTCTGCCACACTCCCTCCTCGCAGGGGATATTATCGGCCAGGTTCAACTTGTCGCCTCCACCCTTCCCCAGACCCACTCGGTCAGCCCGTACGCGCGTTCCCGTCACACAGACCATACCGAACCGGACCTGATCCGTGAGGATCAACCCATCATCGCAGTGATCTATCTGGGTGAACACGAGAACCTGCCCCCCGCTCCTCCCCCTGGGGAGTTTCCAAAGATGAACCAGGTCGAGATGACCATCATTCCCCATATCCTCCCGGTTCAGGTGGGGACAACGGTCGACTTCCCAAACTCGGACGATGTCTACCACAACCTTTTCAGCCTTTCACCGTCACGGAAATTCGACCTTGGTCGTTACGGCCAGGGGGACAGCAAACGGGAAACGTTCAAAAAGGTCGGGGAAATCCGTGTCTATTGCGACATTCATCCCCACATGAATGGGGTCATTCTGGTCCTGCCAAACTCATGGTTTGCGTCAGTGCATCAGGACGGTTCTTATAGGATCGACGATGTACCGGCTGGCACGTATGAACTACATGCGTGGCATGAGAGCTTCAACGAACAGATTCGGACAGTAACCGTGCCAGCTGAAGGAGAGATCGAGCTCGACTTCATTCTGGGTGGACCATGATCAAACGAGGGTGGTGATGACATTCCGTGGTCGTTTATTCCTGTTGTTCGCCCTGGTTGCCGTCCTGATGGTAATCGGGTCGATTGCCGCCGTCAGCAACCGGTTCGGCCACTTCACTCGGGAACAACTCCGTGAAGAGCTGGAAGTCACCCCCTCTGTATTTGATTCCTTCCAACGCTCCCAGATGGACAATCTGATCAACCGTGCGGTCAACATCTCCACGGATCCCAGTTTGCGCGGGGCACTCTCCACCGGGGACCGTGCCACCATCGTCGCCGCCGCCAACCAGACACACGCCCTCTACGATACTGACCTTTTCTGGATTCTGGATGTGCGGGGAACCGTTCTCCACCGAGTCCATTCGCCGGACCAGAATGGGGACAACCTCTTATCCAACCCGATCATCCAGGATGTCCGCAATGGCTACGATTCCGGGGATATCTGGTTCATGATGGGCCAGCTTTACCAGGTCGCCGTTGTGCCGATTCGCAGCGGCAACCAGTCCCTTGGCATGCTGCTGATCGGGACCAGTTTTGATCGGGGAATCGACAAGCATTTTGCCGACCTTACCGGGTATCATCTCGCCTTCGCACGCAGCGATACCCTGATCACCAGCACCGGCGACCTGCTCGACGAATATGCTTTGACCGACGCGATATGCAGCGTACCCCATTCAGAAGCTGGCAACCCGGAAGTACTGCCGAGCATCCCCTGGGTCAAACAGGATCAGCAGGGTTCTCCACCTAAAGCGCCCTTCACAGAATTTGTGCTGAACGGGCAACGGTATGCGGGAGCGCTTTTCGAACTGCGGGATGTATCCAACGAGGTTCTCGCACAGGGCATGGTCTACGAATCAACGGCCTCCCTGGTCGAGCTGCTGAACCGTATCCAGGGTGCTCTGCTGGCGGTTGGTATTGCCGCCATCGTCCTGGTGCTGATTGTTACGTATTTCCTCGCCCGTGGGCTCACATCACCCATCCATCGTCTGGTAGACTCCTCGAAACGGCTTGGTCGGGGTGACCTGGACACCAGCATTCCGGTGCAGACCAGCGATGAAATAGGCACACTCGCTCAATCGCTCGATGCGATGCGTATCTCACTGAAAAAGGCACGCGAAGACTTAATCAAGAATGAACGGTTGTCGACCATTGGTCGAATGGCCTCGACCATCACTCATGATTTCCGTCAACCGATCACCACGATCTACGGTTTCATGCAGCTCACCGCCCTGCCCAACACCACCCAGGACCAGCGTCAAGACTATGCCAAGCGTGTACTTCACCAGATTGACCGCATGCAGAGCATGATCACCGAACTACTTGATTTTGCGAAGGGGGATGTGATCCTGCAACGGCGCGAAGTCTCTATTGGCGCCTTCTTGCAGGACATTGTCACCAACTTCGAACAGGATCACCGTGCAAAGAACATCAACCTCACCTGCACATGTGGGTGGGACGGTATTATCTCGATGGACCAGGGACGTGTGGAACGAGTGCTCGAGAACATCGTACGCAATGCTTTCCAGGCAATCGATATTACGAGTGGTCGTGGTGAAGTTGAAGTGCGGACTGAGCTGGTCCCGGACGAAAACGTGATCTCCATCAAGGTGGTCGATAACGGACCCGGTATCCCCGAAGAGATACGCGATCATCTCTTCGAACCTTTCGTCACTCATGGCAAGCAGGAAGGGACCGGGCTGGGGTTGTCGGTTGCAGCACGAGTCGTCGAGGAGCATGGGGGGAACATTCTGGTCACCAGCACCATCGGAAAAGGGACCACCTTCGATATCCGTCTGCCCATTCTCGAAGAAACAGAGGTTGTAGCATGAAACGATTCGCCCCCCTTATTCTGATCGCAGGCATGCTGCTGGCCGGGACCGTCTTCGCAAAATCGTACTCCCTCGGGTCGACGGGGTTTGATTTCAGCGGCGACTTCGCCTTCACCATGCGTGAGCTGGACAAACACAGCGACGTCAACATTAACAACCGTGGGGACGACCCCTTCCATACCTACCGAGTCCGCAGCTTCATCAACAAGCAGTGGACGGAAGATATGGGGCTTGCTATCGAATTCCTCTGGGATGACCAAGCAGCTCCACGTGTTCAAGGTGCCTATTTCACGTTCGAAAACATTGCCGTCCAAAACCTGACCGCAAAGGTCGGACTGATCCCTTCCCCCTTCGGCAACTATGGCTGGCGCTCGACCTACTTCAACCAGAATCCCCTGATTGGGGTGCCGGTGATGTGGCACTACCACACACCATTCCCGAAGGATGGCTCAGCAACAAACGAGACCCTGCGTTCCGCCTACCGTCCTCTTTGGCAACGGTCCGGGATCACACCCGCTTACGATGCCTGCTGGGATACGGGCATCTGGCTGCAGTACACCCCCGGCATCTTCGAGACTGGTTTCGCCCTGACACAGGGCTCACTCGCCAATACTCGTGCCTACGACAACGACGGCTACCAGCTGATCGGCAACCTCGGCCTGCATCCTACAAATGGTCTTCGTTTCGGGGGATCCGTCGCCTGGGGCCCCTGGTTGTATGGTACCCCAACACCCGCCGGCTTGACTGACGCAGTTGCCAATCCACCGAACCGATCGGTTGACCCGGTCGAGGACTACATGCAGACTGCATTCGGCGCCTACCTCGAGTACAGCTTCGGCCACTTCCAGTTCTTCTCGGAAGGGATGAGCATGACCCTCGAAACGCCTTATGTCTACGAAGGCGAAGTTGGGTTGATGACGGGTTATGGGGAACTGCGCTGGAACTTCACACCTGGTTGGTATCTGGCGGGCCGTTACGATGGCCTGATCTACAGCGAGATTGCACGGTTCAACGACGGGACCGGCTCAAAGGATGCCTGGGGGGACGATTTGCATCGTGCTGAAGTGGCGGTCGGTTATCGAGTGATTCGCGAGGGCTACATCCGTCTCGACTACCAGCGGACGATGTTTTTCGATTCCGACATCGACCCCATCGAGATCCTCGCGCTACAGTGGTTCTTTGCCTTCTAAAGTCATTGCGATGAACGAAGTGACGAAGCAACCCCCGTCGATCTGGCACCTGCTTGCCAATCCGACGGGGGTTGCTTCGTTGTCCGGTTTGAGCCGTCCGCCTCGCAATACTTCCTAATACAACTGCCACGCCACATATGCTTTCACCCGCAACCTTGTCTCACGTGGGCTGCGGCTTTTCAGGTCGATATCCTGCTCAAATTTATCGCGGGCATTGTTCAAGGTTTGCCACTCCGCCATAAACTCCGCCCCACCAAGCAAACCCTTCCAGATCTGCTGCTCCAAGCGGAACCGTGCGCTGATCCCGAACATCCCGCCGACCTGAACTCGCAGACGGCTTTCCAGGGGCCAGATCTCGGGGATCGGATCGCTGTGCAGCTCCGCGTAAAACCCCTCTGTCAGAAGATCTTCCTGAATCAGGTAGATGCCGCCCACATCCTCGAACCGTTCCTCACGATTCCAGTCGATCAGGGGCCATTGGAGACGGGTCCGGTAGTAGCCGATCTCGAGTTCGGTGCCTTCGATTTCATCGGATGGAGCGCCGATGATGCCGACATCAATCTGACGAGTCCAGTTTTCCCAGACCTTGATGAAACGGCCAGGTTCCTCGAGTAAATCCTCGAACGAGGCACGTTCATCGAGGAATTTCGCTTGGGCAATGTCTGTCGTATAGCGGACGGAGAGGAAGTTGGAAAAGACACCCCAGATGGTATAGCGGCTGTTGTGGTAGTCGCTGGAGGTTTCGGGAAATTGACCTGCCTGGGGGCGAAAATCGACGTGCGAAGAGTTGGTGTGGAATTCCAGTTCAGGAAAATCAATCACATCCCAAATCTCGCCCAATGGATGCAGCGGGTGACGCCATTCCAGCCCACCATAGATCGCACCGCGCGAAAAGCCATCCAGGCTGTACGGTTCAAACCCTTTCGGCGACCAAATACGACCTGTCACTCCCGCTCGAACGGTCAATGAGGATGGTTCCATCTGTTCCCGTCCAAACACATCGAGCTGGGCAGATGCCGCCCCAGGTAGCAGAGCAAACAGCAGAACGACGAGATACAACCGTCGGATGCGGATCAAGTTCAGCATGCAGGCGAAGAGGTCCCTGTTGGTCATCGGAAGCCAGTCGAACAATGTACAGGCTCGCACCCGTAAATGCCCGTTCGGAGGAGAACTCTAAAGAGGTGCAAATGGTTTCTCGCACTATGGTACGATTAACAGCTTTCCAAAGAGGCAATGAGCCAGACACATTGGAAAGTTTCTGTAAATCCCTCTCATTTACTCCTGAACCACTTTATCTAACGCGCTATCGAGTTCTCGCGCGAATCCGGAAAATTACTCGAAGATTCTTGCGTATAAGTTAGCCATTCCTTACAATTTTCCCGTATGTTCCTTCCTGAATTACTGTTCGACAGGAGATTGAATAGAAATGGCACACGTCCGCTGGGTGTTTTCTGCTTGTCTGTTGCTGGTTCTGATTTGTCTTACCACCGCACCATCATTCGCTACGGATGTCACTTTCCAGGTTGACATGTCCCTCCAGGAAAGTCTTGATGAATTCGATCCCCTGACGGATGAGATGGCTGTGAAGGGTTCATGGAATGGCTGGAATGAAGTGACACTCCTGTCCGATGACGATTCCGATTTGATCTATGCAGGAATGAACTCATTTTCCGTTGGTACCTATTCTTACAAGTTTGTGATACTCCATGGTGAAAATGTCGTTTGGGAAATGAGAGAAAACCGAACCCTGGTCGTTGGGGAGGACGAAATCATTTTACCGGTTGTCTGGTACAATGATATTGAGCCTTCTTTGTGGTTCGAATCAGACCTGAACGGAGAGTTCTTCTTCGGTAATTACATGTACCCGCTATGGACAAGCTCAACTGGATCTCCTGTCTCCCTGCAGCTTCTGCGTGAAAACAACTTCGTGGAAACAATTGCGGAAGGCATTACGGAAAGCCAATATGATTGGCTTATTGATATCACCGATTTTGGTGACGGATATCAGCTCAGGATTGATATTGACTTTGCAGGCACAACCTACGCTGACACATCCGAGACTTTTCAAATCTTATCATCGATGACTATTTCGCAGCCAGAGGGTGGAGAGTATCCGGTTGGATCAACTCTCCAAATCCTTTGGTTGGAAGTCCTCGATGTCGAACAACCCTTGGATTTAGACCTTTTACACAACGGCGAATGGGTCGAAAATATTGCTTCAAATATAACTGGAACATCTGAATGGGCTTGGCAAATCACCCCACATGAGTTGGGCGACGGGTATGCAATCGTCGCGAGTATGGAATACTTGGAAACAACCCTGACGGACACTACATCACCCACCTTCAGCCTTACAAATCCCTTACAACTGACCTCTTTGAACGCGGGTGAGACCGTTGCCACCGGAACCATTGCATCGATCACATGGGAAAGCAGTATTCAATCATCTGTCAACATTTCGCTTCTGCAGCATGGTGAGTGGTATTCCACGATTGCAGCCGCTGCAGAAAACACCGGCGAGTATGACTGGATGGTGGAACCCGTCGCTGGCCTCAATGATTTCCAGATCGAGATTACCTCGACTGTCGGTGACTACACATACCGTGACACCAGCGATATGGTGTTCGACATGCAACTCGGTAATGTTCAGTTGGTGGAAGTATTGTCTGACACTGTTCATCCTTCCTTTGTCAATGTCATCTACCGGGTCGCTTCCGGAACTGGCAAAGCAATCTCTTTCCTCGATTCGCTACAGTACTATGACATTCGTGAAGACGGAAGTGCGATATCGGAAACAGAATCCATACCGAATGTCGGTCAAGTTGAGAACCTGCCTTTTGAGCAGCGAACCCTACTGATGTTGGACAACAGCTTTTCTATCGGCTTGAACCTGCCCACGGTGAAGCAGGCAGCAAAAAATGCGGTCCGCAATCGTTTTGCAAATCAATCTTTCGCGGTTTGGACCTTCTCGGAAGATGTGGATGAACTCCAGTCTTTCACTGAAGATACTACCGCCCTGATCGCCGCAATTGATGGAATCGCCCTCGGTCCTGCCTCCACCAATTTGTACGGTGCGGTGGTCTCAGGTGTTGCTGAATTGGTCAACGATTACAGCGTTGATGGTATCATTCAAAGTTCCATGCTGGTGATGTCCGATGGCGAGGATACCCAAGGCTCCACCAGTGAAACGGAAGCACTGAATGCTGTATCTGATCAACAGGTGTTTACAATTGCCGTCGGGGATAATGCCGATACGGAAGCTCTTGCCAACCTTGGTTCCGCCGGCGCCTATGACGGTGATTTCAACGATCTGGGTACGCTATTCGGTGCCATTCAGAGGGATATCGAGGATTACGCTAACAGCTTCTACTGGCTTGTTTACATCAGCCCAAGCAGAAACAACTCATCGGTAAACTTGCAGCTATCCATTCCTTCGGCTATCAACAATCCTTCCATCGATATTGAGTTCAGCAGCGTTGGCTTCTCTAGTGTGGATCCGGGCGTCTATGTGAATCGTGACTTCAATGCTCTGCTCGGAATCGAAGAGTATGTCTACGAGGGCGACACCTACCAGCAAGAGTTCACGTCACAAACTCTGTTCGGTTTGTTAGATCCGTCCTTTAGTTGGAGTGTTGATGATCCTGGTTTGATCGAAGTAGTCGATGAGTCAGGAGACATGAACGAAAAGGCTGTCTTACGTGTGCTTGTTTCAGATCCGTTCACGACAAGTGTGATCGTGCTCGACACCGAAAACAACTACAGCAAAGAAATATCGCTAATCTCGACAGGTGTGGCTGTTGAGGAGAATCCAGCGGCTTCATTACCGGAGAACTATGAAATGAGTCAGGCCTGGCCCAATCCATTCAATCCAACCACTATGGTCCGAATAAACTTGCCAACTGCATCGTACCTGCGAGTATCGGTCTTCAACCTCTTGGGGCAAAAAGTTGCAACGTTGGCGGATCAACGCTTGGCTGCTGGACAGCATGCGCTGCAATTTAACGGACATAGCCAAGCGAGCGGGCTATACCTGTTGCGAGCATCTGTACCAGGGAAATGGCAAGAGACAAGAAAAATCATGCTTCTCAAGTGATGGTACGTACCGAGTAATCGGCACGTTTTTCGTAACAGACATATGGAGCCCGAACAAGGGCACATCCAACCTGATTTTGTCTGGTAGCTCTGTTCTGAGACTGCTACCTTCCATCCATGCGCTACAAGACACCGATTCTCGAGGGACGCTTGCTGCGTCGCTACAAACGATTTCTCGCCGATGTACTGGTGGATGGCGAAGAGATGACCGTCCACTGCCCCAACTCCGGCTCGATGGCGGGGCTGAAGGACGAGGGCAACCGTGTACGCATCAGCGGACCTCATGCGCCGACACGGAAACTCCGTTACGGTCTCGAACAGATCGAAGTAACTCGGCCCGATGGGCAGGTGATCTGGGTCGGGGTCAACACCGCCATCCCGAATCACATCTCGAAGGAAGCCATCGAAGCGGGAATTGTGCCAGGGCTGGAGGGGTATGACACGGTCCGTAGCGAGGTCAAGCTGGGAGACCACAGCCGGATTGACCTGTTACTTGAATCAAAGGACCGTCCCCCTTGCTGGGTTGAGGTGAAAAACACGACTGTCGTGCAGGAGGACCCGGGCGACAAGACCTCACTAAATGTGGGTGACATCGCCACCTTCCCGGATGCGGTCACCAGCCGTGGCGCGAAACATCTCGATGAGCTGATGGGACGGGTGAAGGCCGGGGAACGAGCGGTCATGCTCTACACCGCGCAACGGGCCGATGCGAAACGATTCGCCATTGCGCGAGGTTTCGATCCCGGTTATGCGGAGAAGTTTCGCGAGGCGCTTGAGGTTGGTGTCGAAGCAATCCCGATGCTGGCAGAAGTAACCTCCGATGGGGTTACCTTGACCTCTACGAAACTGGATGTGCTCTTATAGTCGTTGCTGGACAAGCTGGGGGAACTATGGAAATTTCAGAGATTCGACGCGCACTGTTGAACCACGCACTCGACCTGTACAGCAAGCAGGGAATACACGACACGACCATCAAGCATGTGGCCGATGCGGCGGGCGTGGAGGTTGGTGCCGCGCATTCGATCTTTACCGATGAGGATCAGCTGCTGGACGAGTGCCTGATGGAAGCAACCGAACCAATCGTCTCAGCCATTTCCTTTGCGGTCGAAGAGGAAACAGACCCGATCGCGATGATCGATAAATCGATGCGTTTGCTCGACCAGTTCCTGGTCGATAGACGTGAGATCGCTTCGATCTTTTTCAGGGCAATGTCCGAAGGACCGGACAGCATGCGGAAAGTGATGAACCGCAGCTTCTACCCCTCCGGCTTTTTCGAGCAGCTTGCCAAGATGTACGAGCAGGGGAAAATTGCGATTGATCCTGCGACTCTCAGCTTCCTCCTCGACTCCATGGTTTCCGTCAGCCATGTCAACATCGACTCCATCGTCCAGATGTACCCCAGCATGGATGTAGACACCTTCCTCGAGCTGAAACACAACTCCATGCTGCAGATGCTGAGGCATGGCATCCTGCCACCGAAGGAGTAGTCGAACATATCGAGCTGTCATGCCCAACATGTGCGGTTATGAGAATAAAACCTGTCATGCCCAGACCGCATGTCGGTGCCAACCGACACGAAGTAGATGTTGCGGTCGCCTGCCCGGCATAGCCACAGCGAAGACGGGTCGGGCATCCCCCGCCTATGGAAACATACCGAGCGGCTTCGATCAAAGGGGATCCCCGACGGGCTGGGGGTGTCCTGCGGACACAATCCAGCTACCGCCGGATATCGCCCTGGGGATGACAGAGGCAAGTGGCTTGGGTGCCCCGCCCCCCAAGCGTGCATGTCAGCACCGTGGTTCCAGCTATTAAGCGAGCGTTCTGCCGGACGCTCAAGTCAAGACCCGTTCTGTCAGACGCCCTCGTCTGACAGAAAATCCGGCAGGCTCAGAGGCCTGCCGGAACGGGTTCGTGCCCAAGAAACCCGGGCAACAAGATTGCCCGGGCCACACAGAAGAACTGCTACCCAACCTTCGGCAACAGGCTGAGTGCTTTCCCGACTTCCGTCTCGGGATACTGGTAATCCTCCAGGCTGCCTGACAGGTGCGCGTCATAGGCCGCCATGTCGAAATGGCCATGCCCGCAGAGGTCGAAGCAGATGGTCTTCGCTTCGCCACTCTCCTTGCACCTCAACGCCTCATCGATCGCGACTCGGATCGCATGGCTCGGTTCCGGCGCCGGGACAATCCCCTCTGTCCGTGCGAAGAGGACCGCTGCCTCGAACACCTTTGTCTGCGTCACCGCCACCGCCTCGATGAAGCCAAGGTCATAGAGGTGGCAGACCAGAGGTGCCATGCCGTGGTAACGCAACCCTCCGGCGTGGATCGGGGCCGGGATGAAGCTGTGCCCGAGGGTGTACATCTTCATCAGCGGGGTGGTCTGGGCCGTATCTCCGAAATCATAGACATACTGCCCCTTGGTCAGGCTTGGCGCAGCGGTCGGTTCGACGGCGACCACACGCATATCGGACTTGCCGTTCATCTTGTCCGCGAGGAAGGGGAAAGTAAAACCGCCGAAGTTCGACCCACCGCCGACACAGGCTACCAGGATGTCCGGTTCGTCACCGATGATCTCGAAGCCACGTTTTACCTCTTCCCCGATCACCGTCTGGTGCATCAGCACGTGGTTCAGCACGCTACCGAGGGCATACTTGGTATCCTCACGGGTCGCAGCAAGCTCGACTGCCTCGCTAATCGCGATACCCAGGCTGCCTGGGCTGTCCGGGCTGATCGAGAGCACATTACGGCCCGCCTGGGTCCGGTCGCTGGGGCTCGGAAACACCTGCCCGCCCCAGGTCTGGATCATCGATCGACGATACGGTTTCTGGTTGTAGCTCGCCTTGACCATGTAGACTTCCAGGTCAATTCCCATCAGTTGGCAAGCGAAGGAAAGTGCGCTGCCCCACTGCCCAGCACCGGTTTCGGTTGTCAGCTTTTTGATCCCCGCCACTTTGTTGTAATAGGCTTGCGGCACGGCGGTATTCGGCTTGTGGCTGCCAGCCGGACTCGTGCCCTCATACTTGTAGTAGATCTTCGCTGGCGTATCGAGCGCTTTTTCGAGGCGCACAGCTCGGATCAACGGGGTTGGTCTCCACATCGAATAGACGTCACGGACTTCGTCAGGAATGTCAATGAACCTTTCCTGGCTCACTTCCTGCCCGATCAGTTCCATCGGAAAGAGGGGGGCCAGATCGTCCGGACCGATGGGCTGCCCGGTACCGGGATGAATCACCGGCGGCAAAGCTTCCGGGAGATCGGCCTGGATGTTGTAATACTGCTTCGGGATATCGTCCTGTGCGAGCTGGATGCGTGTGTGCTGCATCGTACAAACTCCTTTTATCGAACCGTCCTCGATGGACAGGTCATCTCTGTTTGAAAGCCGTTAATTAGTGACAGTTACTAATTAAAACAGCTTTACAAACTCAATAGCTTACCTACCACCAGTTAATTAGTAACTGTCACTAATTAACGGCAGATCATCGACCGTCCCGGGCCGGGAATGAACAAGCAGTGGACGTACTTCGCGGTACGGTCACAAGCCGGAACGGGACTTTGGGAATAGGATTGACGCCGTGCGGGTGCACGTACGGATGACTGTGGGACATGCCCACGAAGTCACACTAGAGGTTAACGGCGGGTAAGGCCCCGCCATCGCCACCAGGCAGGGGTGCAGAGAGGGATCGACGGAACCGTGCGGTTCCGAAGCGGGGCATTCTGCTCAATTTTGCTGAGCTGCCTCATGATCACCTTCTACAATAAGCTTGATGCGAGTTTGAACGACTTTGGACCGTTATTGGCCCGTTTCGTGCAAGAATGAACTCGTCTTACACTCTGTAATATAGGGCTCGAGACATGGACGCAACACTCCACGCACCCCCACTATCATCTTATTCACTTCCCCCGGAGCCCGGAGTGGAACCTGACTTTAGGTAAGAACAAGAAATTTCAGTGGGTATTGTTTCTACTGGGAACCGTCGCAGGCAGCATCCAGTCCCAGAAAGATGCAATAGCATTTCACGTAAATTTATCCCATTATTTACCAATTACTTAAATTAGAGGCATCACAAAGAGCAAGGGAGGCATTTCTCTGAATTCCGCTTGTCCTATGTGAAAAAGTGTGCGTATATTTTTTCTTGGTCCCGGGTTCTGGGAGCAGGGAGACAAACTTCCCGGGGCCGTGCGGCTTTGCCCAGGTTCTGTCAGGGGGGAATCCCCGATTGATCATACCGATCCTATCCAAGATTCCACCCTCCAAAACCTGATTTGCAACAAGCCGTTCCCGGTCCCTGTCCGACATCCCGAGCCAGGTATGTTCTATATCGCGTGGGTTTAGCGTGACACTCTATCCCTTGCTCGGAAACCAGATCAGCATCTACGGAGCATAACCCACACCATGAGCCTGCAGTTTACTGGAGAACGCATCCGCGAGGTCTCCCTCGAACAAGAGATGCGCAACTCCTACCTCGATTACTCCATGTCGGTCATCGTCTCGCGCGCCCTGCCGGATGTGCGGGACGGCTTGAAGCCGGTCCACCGCCGCATCCTCTATGGTATGCGTGAGTTGGGCGTTGGAGCCCGGTCTTCGTACAAAAAATCTGCACGTATCGTTGGTGATGTCATGGGTAAGTACCACCCTCATGGCGACTCCGCGATTTACGATACACTCGTGCGAATGGCACAGAACTTTTCGCTGCGCTACCCGCTGGTGGATGGGCAAGGCAACTTCGGTTCGGTCGATGGGGACGGTGCCGCGGCCATGCGTTACACCGAAGCCCGTCTCCACAAAATCGCCGAGGAAATGCTCGACGATTTTGACAAGGATACGGTCGACTTTGCACCGAACTATGATGACAGCCTGAAGGAACCGGTTGTCCTCCCGGCCAAGCTTCCCAACTTGCTGGTCAACGGGGTTGGTGGTATCGCCGTCGGTATGGCGACCAACATCCCCCCGCACAACCTGACCGAAATTGTCAACGCGATTTCCTACCTGATCGACAATCCCGATTGCGAAATCGATGATTTGATCAAGTATGTCACCGCGCCTGACTTCCCCACCGGCGGCATCATCTACGGCATCTCCGGGGTCCATGAGGGCTACCGTACCGGCCGTGGACGAGTGGTCATCCGTGCCCGTGCCCATGTGGAAGAGGGCAAGGGGGACATGCAGTCGATCGTGGTCACCGAGTTGCCGTACCAGGTCAACAAGACCTCGATGATCCTCCGCATCGCAGAGTTGGTCAACGACAAGAAGATCGAGGGCATTCGGGATATCCGTGACGAGTCCGATCGTGACGGTACACGAGTCGTAATCGAGCTCAAGCGTGATGCGATCGCCGACATTATCCTTAACCAGCTCTACAAGCATACACAGATGCAGTCCAGCTTCGGGATCAACATGATCGCCCTCGACAAGGGCGTGCCGAAGTTGATGAACCTTCGCGACATCCTGCAGAAGTTCCTCGAGCACCGCGAGGATGTCGTCCTGCGCCGTACCCAGTTCGAGCTGCGCAAGGCGAAGGAACGCGAACACATTCTCGAAGGCTTGAAGATTGCGGTCGACAACATCGACCGGGTCATCGAGATTATTCGCGGCAGCAGCGGAGTCGAAACCGCACGCGAATCCCTGATGGGTGAATTTGGCCTCAGCGAAGTCCAGGCCCAGGCGATTCTCGACATGCGACTGGCCAAGCTGACCGGTCTGGAAGTCCAGAAGTTGGTCGATGAGCTCAAAGCGATCCGTGAAGTGATCGCCGAACTCGAGACCCTGCTGGCCAATCGTGAAGCGCGCCTCTCCCTGATCAAGGAAGAGTTGATCGAACTGCGTGACGAATATGGCGATGAGCGTCGCACCGAGGTGGTGAAGCACTACGAAGAGTTCACCATCGAGGATATGATCGCCGAAGAAGACATGGTGGTCACCATCAGTCACACCGGTTACATCAAACGGCAGCCGGTTTCCTCTTATCGACGACAAGCTCGAGGTGGTCGCGGCAAAACAGGCGCCAAGACCAAGGAAGAAGATTTTATCGAGCATCTGTTCGTGGCATCGACCCACGATTACCTGCTGATCTTCACCGACATGGGCCGCCTGCACTGGCTCAAGGTCTATGATATTCCGCAGTTGGGTCGTTCGTCGCGGGGCAAAGCGCTGGTCAACCTGCTCGCACTTGGCGGCGAGAACATCCGGGCGTTTGTCAACGTCAAGGAGTTCGCCGAGGACAAGTACCTGATGCTGGCTACTCGCCTGGGCACGGTCAAGAAAACGTCACTCGACTCGTACAAAAACGTCCGCAAGGGCGGGATCAACGCGATCAATATCCATGATGGGGACGAGCTGATAGCAGCGTCCGTCACCGATGGCGACTGCGAAGTGATCCTCGGTACCAGCGGCGGCAAGGCAGTCCGCTTCCGTGAAACCGATGTCCGTCCGATGGGACGTACCGCAGCTGGTGTCCGTGGTGTCAACCTGCCGAAGGGACAACGTGTCGTCGGCATGGTCGTCATCCGTGTTTCCGGAACTTTGCTGGTTGTATCGGACAAGGGCTACGGCAAGCGGAGTGATGTCACCGACTACCGTCTGACCAAACGCGGCGCGGGTGGTGTGATCACCATCAAAACCTCCGAAAAGGTCGGCCACATGATGACCATCATGGAGGTGGTCGATGATGACGACTTGATGATCATCACCCAGAAGGGTGTCATGATCCGTCTGCCGATCAAGGATGTCCGTGTGATTGGACGCGCCACGCAGGGTGTCCGGTTGCTCCGTCTCGACGATGGCGATACGATTGGTTCCGTGGCACGTGTGGCCCGTCAGGACGAAGTGGAGGAAGCGGTCGAAGAGGAAGATCCGGACGCTCCCTTCATGGACGATGATGACGAAAACAATAACGGTACGGATACAGAGTCTGATGCTGGCGACGCGGACGACAACGCTGGCGACGATGAGTAGGACAACCGGGTCCGTTTGACCCGGTTGGAAGAAAAGGGGAACTAGAGATGGTCGTCTCACCGAACGGAAACAAGATTTCGGACGCCACCGTACGGCGCTTGAGCAAGTATTATCGCTCGCTCAAGTATGCGTACGACCGGGGGATGCGCACGATTTCCAGCCAGGAACTGGCTGACATGAACACACTGACTGCGGCGCAGGTGCGTAAGGATCTCTCCTTCTTCGGAGCGTTCGGACGGCGCGGCCTGGGTTACTACGTGGCCGACTTGCAACGCAACATCGCACGTATTCTCGGCATCAACAAGACCTGGAATGTCGCACTGGTCGGTGCGGGTAACATCGGTCGCGCGTTGATCGATTACGACCAGTTCCGTCAGCAGGGCTTCCTGATGAAGGTGGTGCTGGATAACGATCCCGACAAGATCGGCAAGGTCTACCACGGCATCGAAGTGCGTGACTTCGCCAATGTCGAGGAAGAGGTTAAAAAGGGCAAGATCAAGATCGCCATTGTCGCTGTCCCCGCGCAGTTTGCGCAGGGTGTGGTCGACCGTCTGGTCGAGTGCAAGGTGCGTGCATTCCTGAACTTCGCCCCGATCACCGTGCAGGTGCCGGACGGAGTTTTTGTCCGCAACGAGAACATGGCGATCGAACTGGAAGCGCTTAGCTTCGCCCTGACCAACCGTCGCGAACCGCGCCGGACATTGGGCGAGTAAGGCCTACCAATTCTGTTAGATGTTTCGGGTTGCCCGGGGCTTCAGCCCCGGGTTACAACATCGATCTCTATACAAAACGGACAGCTCTGGCTGTCCGTTTTTGTGTTTCACCACCGCCCCAAGTGGCCGGGGTGCCCCGTCACCACGGCTTGCATTTCAGCACTCGCTGCATAGACATTGACGGACCAACAGTGGCTTGTGGGAGCAAGAACCACGGTTTTGGTGTACTGATATACCGCGATCCCGCGTTTCCAAACATGTCATCCCGGGCTTGCCCCGGGATCCAGCCTCCGCTGGGTTGCCAGAGATTCAAGTTTGAGCCTTGTTCATCTACTTGCAATGAAAGCGGGCGTGCTAAAAGGACCATCTCCCCACAGATGGGTGGCCGGCATTTGTCAGACGGAACTTGTGACAGGTAGATTCCATGTTGGTGAGCAGGATGTGTCGCTGAGAAGGGACAACGCTCGCAGCTTCTGATGTCCTCGGATGGAACAGAGTCGCTCGATACGAGACCGGATAGCTGGATCCCGGATCAAGTCCGGGATGACAGTAGAATCGCCACGAGAGAGGCACGATGAGCAAGAAAAACAGACGATCCGATGGACTCGTCTTCAGCACCGGCCCCTCCCCCATTGACTGGGAGGGAGAAAAAGACAGCCAGTCTGATGCAAAACCCTCCGGCAAGGAAACAGCTGTTCTGCGCCTCGAGAAGAAGGGACGTGGTGGCAAGGCGGTGACGGTGATTCAGTTCCGTGGCACAGCGGGCGCACGCATCCTCGAGGTAGGCAAATCCCTCAAAGCGGCCTGCGGTGTCGGGGGCACCACCAAAGGCGACCTCGCCGAACTCCAGGGCGACCAGCGCGATAAAATCCGCGCCCTGCTCGAGAAGGATGGTTTTTTGGTGAAGGGGTGACTCCTTCTGGACGACGACTGCCATTCCTGGACCGACTTTTCCTCTCCCATTTGAACCAAACCTCTCGCAACCCCAATCCCCGCTTTTCTGAACGAGTTCAAGGGTCTATATTCTCAGCGTTTGTCGCTCCCGGGCGCGGGGGGAAAAATCCCTGGGGGTGAGTGGCAGCTAAGAGAGGTTGCGGTACGGGAAGAAACCCGCCGCATACGTGGAGGTACTGGTGGCACGATATCCCTTCAAGACATGGATGACAGCGGCACGGCCCTTCTCCTTTACCGCATCCGCGACCCCTGTCCTGCTTGGAACCGCGCTCGCATTTTACCAGACTGGTTCGGTCGACGTGCTGATGCTTGTTGCCGCCCTGTTCGGCGGGATGATTCTGCACGCTGGAACCAACCTGATCAGCGACTACTACGACTACAAAAAAGGCGTGGATCGCGAGGACACCTTCGGCGGAAGCCGGATTCTCGTGGAAAAGGTGATGGAACCGCGTGATGTCCTCAATGGCGGGCTCTTCGCCTTTGCCATTGCGACCCTGATCGGCATCTTCCTGGTGATCAACCACGGCTGGCCGATTGTGATGTTTGGCCTCGCCGGGATCGCGGGCGGCTATTTCTATACCGCCGGCCCCATCGGGTATAAATACCGTGCGATTGGTGAGTTCCTCGTCTTCGCCCTGATGGGTCCGCTGATGGTTTGGGGCGCCCACTTTGTGCAGATCGGTGCACTGGAACTGCTGCCGTTGCTCATCAGCCTGCCGATCGGTGTACTGGTTGCCGCGATTCTCTTCGCGAACAACTTGCGCGACATCGAGGACGACACTGGATCAGGCTACCAGACCCAGGCGAGCATCCTTGGGCGTAAAAAAGCACGCATCCTTTACGCCGGTATGCTTTTCGGTGCCTATGCCATTCTGGGTGCGCTGGTCGCCTTCCAGAAGGTCCCGGTCTGGGCCCTGCTGGCGGTGATCTCGATCCCGGCGGCATTGAAAGTCAACAAGCTGATTCAAGATTCGCTTAAGCTCGAGCGTAGCCACTTTGCCATGGTCGACGTGATGACTGCCCAACTGCATTTCCAGTTCGGTATCCTCTTCACCATCGGCATCGTGCTCGGACATTTCTTCAAGATTTAGTGCTCTGTGTCATTGCGAGGCGTCCGGCAAAGCGAAGCGCAGCCGGGCAACGAAGCAACCTCGTATCACTCCTCTAATGCTCCTGCGCCCATGCGTGCAGCCATTAAACATTCAGTGATTCGAGCTTGCTTCGTCCCTACGGTCCTCGCAACGACACTTTGACACGATCTGAAATGGATGATTTGACTGTCGCCCGGCTTGGACGTTTCAAGCCGGGCCTTTTATTACCCTTTATTGGGAGACCAATTTCGTCTTATGACCACACTCTTGAACGATACACGTATGCCGCGAGGTGGCTGGCCCCTTGTGATAGCCGCTGTCGCTGCAGCCTTTGTCATCTGGTTCTTCCTCTTCGCCGTCCCGGGCACACCGTTCTGGATGGTGATCGCACCCGCGACCTTCGTTCTCGGCGGTTCGGCTGTCCTGGTTTACCCGGACACCTTCAAGGCCTCCGGGAAGCAGTGGATGCGGTACATCCTGATCGGGATTGCCGGTGCGGTGGTGCTCTACTTCATTTTCGCCATCGGGAATCAGGTCGTACGGATGATTCCCTTCTTGAATGGCGGGAAAGAAGTGGCCAATGTCTACGCCACCAAGGCACAGGCCGCACCAGGCTTGATCGGGTCGCTCCTTTTATTCCCGATTGGCCCCGGGGAAGAACTTTTCTGGCGTGCATGGGTGCAGCGACTGATGATGAAGAAGTTCGGCGCATGGAAAGGATTCGCGTTTACCACGATCCTCTATGCAGCCGTGCACTTCGCATCGCTCAACTTCACCTTAATCGGTGCAGCAACCATCGCCGGGATCTTCTGGGGCATCATGTACATCAAGGTGGGTCATGTCGGCCCCGGAGTTGTATCGCACGCGCTGTGGGATGCTGCAGTATTTATCTGGTTCCCATTCGTGTAGAAAGACCATGAAAGACTCAAATCGACCAAAAAGTCCTGAAGAACGACATGCCGCATACCAGAAGGGCATGGATAAACGTGAACGTCAAAAAGCAATCAGCATCGCACGGTACAAAAAAGGTGCGAAGCGTGATGTGGAGCGACGGTCACGCGATGAGGCGCGTAAACAGCAGCAGACACCTGAGCAGATCGAGCAACGCAATGCCGAGTATGCGGCTTTGCCAGTCGGGAGAATCCTGACACGAGCTCGAACCGGTATCCTTGTACAAGCAGAGGATCACAACCTGCACTGGTGCCGGGTGCCCGGGAAAGGCAGCCTTGCGAAAGTACCGGTTCCGGGCGATCAGGTTCGCTACAAACCTTCGACCGAAACGTCCGACGGGTGGATCGAGGGGATTGAGGAACGATCCAGCTTGTTCCACCGCTATGTCTTCGGACGGATCAAAGAGATTGCCGCGAACATGGATCGTGTCCTGCTGATCGCAACACCACGTGAACCGATTGTCAGCCCGCGTCTGATTGACCGTATGCTGGTCGGCGCAGAAGTTGGCAATGTGGAACCGTGGATTGTGATCAACAAGATCGACCTGTTTGACAGCGATGAGTTGGACACCTTCTCCAAACCCTGGGAAGATGCCGGGTATACGGTGCTGCGTGTAAGCGCGGAAACCGGGCAGGGATTGCACATGTTGCTCGATGAACTGGTGGGACGGACCACGCTTCTGGCTGGTCCCTCAGGTGTAGGGAAATCGACCCTGCTGAACCGGTTGATCGAGGATCTCGATTTGGACACCGCCGCTGTCTCCGCAACCAATGACCGTGGCGTACACACGACAACGGCCACCCAGCTTTACCGTGTCCCCAATGGCGGAACCGTGGCGGACACTCCGGGTGTGCGTGAGTTTTACCCGGTCATCCATGATGCCGCGGATTTGCGTTTCTACTTCCCGGAATTTCAGGCGGAAGCGGAGAACTGCCACTACAATGACTGCCTGCACCTCGATGATTCGGATGGCTGTGCAGTCAAGGTTGCGGTTGAGGAGGGACGGATAAACGTGGATCGCTATCAGAGCTACAAACTGATCCACGCCTCCCTGCTGGAAGGTCCGACTCGCGGCCGAGCGATGACTCAAGGGTAATGTGAGTCACATGATCCGATCTTACCATCTACGACCTTGCTGTCCGTATTTTTGGGCAGCAAGGTTTTGTTTTCAGGGACCCTCGAATGCCTTTCCAATCGGACACATTTGAAGGACAGCGTGAGCTGATAACCGTCGAACATTTCATGAATCTCTCGGCGGAGATCAACTACCTGCTCAGCGCGAAACGACCCAATAACGAGGCGATGCTGGCCCTCGTGCTTGGGCCTCAGCAAGTGGATGACAAAGAGCATCTTCTCCTGGCGTTGAAACTTTTGCAACTTGGGTATGCCCAGTCAAGGCGCAAGATCGGGCCGTTGGCGGTGCTCCACCCACTGCGTACCGCTGCCCTGCTCAGCAGGATTATGGACACACCCTCCTGTCTTGATCTGCTTGGCGCCCTGCTCCACGATAAGGGTGAAGACCTGCAACCTCAGATGATGCCCGCCGCCAACCGTAAAAAATTCGAGCAGGTGTTCGACGACTTGCAGGACCGAATTGGTCATGAGCAACGTTGGTACCTGGGAGAACGAATTGATCTGCTGACCCGCCAACCGGGCACTCCCTACGATGTCTACCTCGCCAACCTGCTCGACCATGCCCGCGGCATGCCGGACCTGCTGCATGTGAAACTGGCGGATCGTTTCGATAACACCCTCGACAACCACATTGACCGTCCCGGTGTCATTCGTTACAACTTCTACCGTAGTGTATTCGATCTGCTTTTTGTACCGGTCTACAAAGGTGTCCAGATTCGCCAGTATCATTTCCTCCCCACACCCGAAGAGGGCGGCTTGCTATTGATGCAGCTCTTCAAAAACGCCGTCTTCCTTTCCCTGCTGCGTAGTGAGAAGCTTGACACGCTGGATCAGACGACACGCAACCTCTTTGACGCGGTCGCTATTGCGAGCATCCGTGAAGCGCAATGGATTGCCCTCGAACTCTTTGCCGCTTTCCCGGAGAAAAAGCTGCCACGCCTGCGTGAGATGCTGCTGGATACCATGCACTATTGTTATGGTGGCGGGGCGATTGAGGTGCATGCGTCGGAGGATGAGCATGGTTTGGATGGATTGTTCCTCAGCAACTATGCGATTGCGGACAAGGCGGAACGTCGCAACCAGATGGCGAAGCTCTTCAGCGACAAGGACTACCTGGTAACCGCCGTGGTCACCTTCATCGCCACCTTCGCCTCGTTCCTGAATGATCCAGATTTCTCGATCCACGGCATTGATCGTCACGGCATCCGCGCGGTACGCAAGAGAAGTAAGTGAGACGGATATGAAAGCACATTACCGTAAAACTGCCAAGCAGCTTGCTTCCGCCTTACAGGTAGTGGACGAGATCGCGACTTCCAGAGACCTCGCCCACCTGCATCGTTTTGTTGTCGATTTGAAAACCAGCCTGCCGGAACGGCTTGCCTACGAGAACAGCCAGCTCCTGCTGGACGGGCTCCGCGTTACCCAAACGGACGCCATCCCCTCCTACCTCGACAAATTGAGGACACGCTTGTCCGATTTACGGGACGGTTACCTGAATCTCTCGAAATAGCAGGGCCGCCCAATGAGGTTAGCCTAGCTTGGCCCGCCCGTACTGCTTCGGCCAGACGAGTTCATCGCCCAGTTCCTGCGCGGCACGTTGGGGCCAGGTCGGTTCTCGCAGCAGTTGACGCGCCAGCAGGACCAGGTCGGCACGTCCCTCTGCGAGGTGGGCCTCAGCCTGCGCGGGTTCAGTGATACCGCCGACCGTTCCTGTCGTGATACCCGCATCCCGACGGACTCTCTCCGCAAACATCGGGTGATCCCCGATGTCGACTTTGCCTCGTTCTTCTGGTGATCCGCCACCACTCGAACAGTCGATCAGGTCGACACCCGCCGCTTTCAGCTCCTTTGCCAGTTCGATAGAATCCTCGATCGTCCAGCCACCATCCACCCAATCCCTAGCTGAAATGCGAACCAGCAAAGGCAATTCCTCGGGCCATGCTGCTCGAACCGCGCGGGTCACCTCCAGCGGGTAACGCATCCGGCTGTCACGTGACCCGCCATACTCATCCGTGCGCTGGTTGGTGATGGGTGAATAAAACTGGTGCAGCAGGTAGCCGTGCGCCATGTGCAGTTCAATCACTTTAAACCCGGCAGCATGAGCTCTTTTCGCCGATGCTACCCACGCATCAGTCAAAGTATGCATCTCGGCCGTCGTCATCTCGTGCGGGATCGGGTAATCCGGCTTGAAGGGGATCGCAGATGGTGCCACCGTTTGCCATCCTTCTGGTTCGTCCGGTGCGATGGGTCCGACCCCATCGAAGGGAGGCCGTTTGGTCGAAGCCTTCCGTCCAGCATGCCCCAACTGCACTCCCGGTACCGATCCCTGGCTCTCGATGAAGGTGTTGATCCGTGCCCACGCGGCCACCTGCTCGTCATTCCAGAGGCCCGTATCTCCGGGGCTGATTCGTCCTTCCGGCACCACGGCAGTCGCCTCGGCGATGATCAGGCCAGCTCCCCCAGATGCACGAGCGCCGAGATGGACCAGGTGCCAGTCTTGAGGAATCCCATCCACAGCCGAATACATGCACATCGGGGAGACGGTAATCCGGTTGGGAAGCGTGACACTTCGCAACGAAAGAGGTGTAAAAAGATGAGACACAGTTCGCTCCGTTTCTGATAGCATGGACTTCTTGCACATGCTTCGCGCCAAGGGCGCGTTAAGGTTGTCCTGCGGATGTCAGACTCTTTAGAAAACCCGGCTTGCAAGCCAAGATGGGGCACGATCATGTCTTCAAAGCATCAAGATCCTTGAACAGGTCCAAGGTCTCCGGGTTTTTCAGCGCATCACGGTTTTTCACCTCTTTGCCGTGGATGATGCTGCGAACCGCCAGTTCGGTGATCTTGCCGGAAATGGTACGCGGGATGTCTGTCACCTGGAGGATTTTCGCGGGGACGTGACGGGGGGTCTCTTCCCTGCGAATTTCTTTCCGCAGGCGGTCACGCAGATCGTCATCCAGGGTCAGCCCCTCGCGCAGTCGGACAAAGAGGACGACACGAACATCTTCCTGCCACTCCTGCCCGATACAAATCGATTCCACGACCTCGTCGAAGCTTTCCACCACACGGTAAATCTCCGCAGTGCCAATCCTCACTCCACCGGGGTTCAATACCGCATCGGACCGTCCATGGATCACCATCCCTCCACGCTCGGTCAGCTCGGCAAAGTCGCCATGCGTCCAGATGTTCTCGAACCGTGAGAAATAGGCGCGTCGGTAGCGCTCACCCGTCTCATCGTTCCAGAAGTAGATGGGACGACTTGGGAAGGGCTTCTCGCAAACAAGCTCCCCTTTCTCACCCACAACCGGCCGGCCATCCTCGTTGAAGACATTCACCGCCATACCGAGCCCACGAGTCTGTAATTCACCGCGCCAGACAGGGCCGGTCGGATTGCCCAGCGCGAAGCATGAAACGATATCCGTGCCTCCTGAAATCGAGGCGAGTTGCAGGTCGGGTTTTATTGCCTCATAAACCCAGTCGAACTGTTCCGGTGCGAGAGGACTTCCCGTGGACAGCACGGCACGCAGGGCTTCAAGGTTGTGTTCCTTGCCCGGCACAATCCCAGCCTTTTCCACGGCGGAGAGATACTTCGCGCTTGTCCCGAAAACATGGACCCCTTCTTCCTCGGCCATCGTCCACAGGGTGTGTCCATCCGGGTGGAAGGGCGAACCATCGAACAGGACGACCGTCGCGCCCACCGCCAGACTGCTGACCAGCCAGTTCCACATCATCCATCCGCAGGTAGTGAAGTAGAAGATGGTTTCTTCGCGACGAAGGTCGGTATGCAGCATGAGCTCCTTCAGATGCTGCAACAATGTCCCACCCTGACCGTGTACAATGCTCTTCGGCAGACCTGTGGTCCCGGAGGAATACATTATGTACAAGGGGTGATCAAAAGGCAGAGACTCGAATCGTATTTCGCTTGCCAGAAAGGGTGCTACGAAATCGTAATAAACGACCGCGCCATCCAAATCTTCGAGGTTCGGAGTCTCGTTCAGGTGGGGAACAACCACCACTTTTTCAACGGACGGAAGCGATTCCAGAAAATCATGGACACGATGCAGACTGTTGATCTGCTTTCCATTGTAGTGGTAGCCATCCGCCGCGAAAAGCACCTTCGGCTCGATCTGACCGAAACGATCCAGCACCCCCTTGACGCCGAAATCAGGGGAACAGGAGGACCAGATTGCGCCGATGCTTGATGTCGCCAGCATGGCAATGATGGTTTCTGGCATGTTTGGCATGAAGCCAGCTACCCTGTCCCCTTTCACCACTCCCATGGCACGTAATGCCTGGGAGGCACGGCTGACTTCGTCGTACAGCTCCGCATAACTGAAGGTTCGGCGATCCCCAGCTTCATTGCGGAAGACCAGCGCTGGTTGATCGTCACGGTACTTCAGCAGGTTTTGCGCGAAGTTTAGTTTCGCGCCACGGAACCAGGACGCACAAAGGAAGGTTTCACCGGGTTCAAAAACCGCTTCAGGTGGCGTGTGGAAAATCACTCCACCATACTCCGCCATCGCCCCCCAGAAAGTGGCGGGCTCACGCACGGACCAGTCATACAATTCCTCGAACCCATCCAGGGTGAGACCGTTAGTCTCGTTCACATGGCGAATAAAATCGTTGATTCGACTGGCGTTGATAGCATCTTCAGAAGGTTGGTAGAGCGGCTGAGTCATGGGTTGCTCCAGCGGGTTGTCTTGTTACGCCGAAGATAGGCGGCCCAAAACCCGATGCCAAGCGGTGACAAGGTGCTCGGCAAGGTGGCACGGGCAGGATGCCCGTGCCACCTTGCCGAAGTCGCGACCCTGCGAGACTCTCTGGATACTCTACATTTTGTCAGGTCTTTAGCGAGGCGGAGACCTGACAGCTATTTGCGCCAAAGGCACGGAGAGGTGGGAAAACAGGATAGACCCGAGCCGCAGGCCTGGGCCAAAAAAAGGGGCTGCCGAGGCAGCCCCTGATAAATCACAAGAAGTAGTCGTCTTACTTCATGAACATGACCTTACGAGTGGCGACGAAGCCTGTGGTGCTCTGCATACGCAGGAAATACATACCCGTCGGCAGATTCTGCGGCTGCCAGACAAAACGGTGATACCCTGCTGTAAGGTTGCCACGGCTCAGCGTCGCGACACGACGGCCCAGTACATCGTAGACCTGTGCCTCAACATGGCCGGTCTTCGGGATGGCAAGGACGACATTCATCGACGGATTGAAGGGGTTCGGGTAGGCGGAGGCAATCGCGTACTCGGTCGGAATACCATCCCACTGCCCATCTTCAACAGCCGTATCGGTCCACTCAACCGTTTCGGTGGCCGCTTCTGAATCGCCCTCATCGTAGTTCGCCACGACACTGTACTCGTACGTACCGAAAGCCGGGAGAGTCTCTTCGTACATGGATTCTGTTACGGTACTGACTTCTTCACCATCACGCAGAACCGTGTACTGGGTGAGATCATCCAGCTCATTTGGACGGATTTCGCGAACAAGCCGTTCCTCAGCAACAGTGCCACGGAACGCGACCGGATGACCGACCGGAATCTCGTAGGCCGGGGCTTCAACAGGCTCGACCGGGCGAACGATCATGCGAATGCCATAGCGCTCGTTGAAGGAGTTCGGCACCCAGCCTTCACCCGTTAGATCCCAAGTGTTGAGCCAACCTTCAGCCGGTTCGAATCCAACCGCAACACTACCATCGATCGAGCCGAAGCCGACAATGATGTCAGATTCAACAACCACTGGGCTTGCACTCATGTCGAGCACGACCCAGGCATCATCCGCACCCATCGCAGCGGTCGTAAAGATGGGTTCGACACTTGCTGGTTCCTGGTTTTCGCTATCCCACTCATACATCTCAGCGTTGAACTGACGGGCGCCGGCGGCGATGGTGGTAAAGTATTTCAGACCGATCACCTCGACCGGACCTTCGACTTCAAAACGAGCCGCCATCGTGTTTCCGGGCCAAATGTAGGAACCCGTCCAAGCTTCGGTGTCGTCATAAATTTCCTCAACACCTTCGCCATAACTGCCACCCTGCAGCCAGGAAAGGGTAACCTCGCCAGTCTCCTGAACAAGATCATGCTCGACCTGGGTAGGTGTCCAGAGCGGGTG
Source organism: bacterium (assembly GCA_020444265.1). GTDB lineage: Bacteria > Electryoneota > Electryoneia > Electryoneales > Electryoneaceae > JAHLLH01. The sequence continues at coordinate 8,454 of JAHLLH010000009.1, read as the reverse complement.
CGCCCATTCCACCATAACATCGTCGGTGGGTAGTGAAACACCCATGTCATAGTAGGCTCGGACCGTGTACGTCAGCTCACCATAATCGAAAGGCACATCGGTGAAACTGGCACCTTCAGCTACCGTTCCAACCAGACCGCCATTGCGGTAGACGGCGAAGTAGAGGAAGCCTTCTTCGGGCTCCTCGAAGCCGGCCCACTCAAGAAGGATGTTTTCTGCGGACGGTGTTACGGTCAGATCTGTTGGAGCCGGGAACGGAATCGCCGCTTCGAGATCTGCCTGCAACGAGGGCTGGATCTGCACAGCGCCCTGGTAGAGGTCGATCACACCACGGACCGTCACATTGTCGTAACGACTGAACGCGGAGAGATCAATACCGGTGTCGCCCCAGACACGGACCTGCACCTCGCCTGAACCATCATCGAGGTAGAGGGTCCAGGAGGGGGTACCGACATCATTTTGGATATAACCGGTAACCTGCGCCCACGTTCCTTCGAGGGCCTGGTTAGTCGCCATGTCGCCCGTCACACCCAGCAGCGGTGCGGGCAGCTCGTTATCGTTGGACAAAACTTCAAAACCGAAGTCGACGATCTCGGTAACACCACTGAACTCGTCGACTGTGCCCCAGACACGTACCTCAGCACCACGTACCAACTCAGTCTGCACGGTGCCGTCATACAGCTGGATACCATAACCAGAATCATCCTGGATGTATACATCGTTGAAACCTGCGGTCAGGCCAGCACCCTGGGTAACGATACCCGTGACAACGACCTCATGGCCAAGAGGATCTTCATCCGTCTGGATGTCTGCAATCGTGGTCGGGCTGTAGCCACCACCCACGAAGCCATCGAGGAAGACAGTAGCTGTTTCGCTGAAGCTGACCGTCGGCTCAAAGACGATGGAGATTTCAACAGCAGCAATGCCCTCGAAGCCATCGCCTACAACCATCAGCTCCTGGTACTCAGCGTTGTCCACGGACATTTCGGAACTGACAGCCGTACCGACCAGTTCGCCATCCGCATCAAGGAATGCGGCAGAGAGGAAGACATCCACACCGGGATCGTTATCGAGGACATTCGCCACGATCTCGTAATGGCCACCGACTTCAACGGCCCAGAGAACCTGCTGCAAGGTTGAGGTGCCCTCACCATCAGTAATGGTGATTTCTGCGGAATAGTCGCCGTCCAGGACATTCTCTTCCGAAGCGACAGCCGTCATCGTCTCCGCATCACCGAGACGCCAGCTGTTCGGCCATGAAATGGTGCCTGTATCGGTCCAGTTCTCGAAGTCCCAGTTCGCAGGGCCATCGAGACGGCCACCGATTTCCCAGTCATCTGCCATGTACGGATAAATCTGCGATGCGCCGTTGTAGATGCCGATAACACCACGCACGGTTAACGTATCACCAGGGTCTGCTTCCGACATGTCAGCACCGAGTCCCTCGTGGTATCGAACCGAAATGTCGCTGCTGCCGTCCGAGACATAGAGGTTGTAGCTGCCAGTACCAACCGGATTTAGAATGGTACCGGTAATTTCTGTGTATGTACCCTCCAAAGCCTGAGCGTTGGTCACATCAAAGATGCTTCCAAAGGTCAGCGGCTCTGGAATCGGGTTGCCGCTGGAGATGACAGTCACCTCGAAATCAACGATTTCAGTGGTGCCACTGTATTCATCGACGGTCCCGACTACACTGACTGAATCGCCAATGGCAAGATCTGACAACAAGCCACCAGTGAAACTGAACAACATCACGCCGAAGCCGGTACCGTCCTGGATATAGGTTTTTGTCTGGCTATCGGAAAAGACACCATCCAGATTCATGACAATACCACCCGTCTCAATTTCTGAATCGAGATAGGTTTCGGTGTTTGTCTGAAGTTCACCAAGAGTTATCACCGGCGGAGGCGGCGGGGCTGCACCAAGATCGAAATCATCCGCAAGGATGAAGTGGGTGCCGGACGAGTTTGTGTTGATGTATTCTACACCAACTGACATCCGAGTAGCGCCTTCCGGGGCTGTGGCTTCCATCGTAAACTGCACATACGAACCACCATCAACCGTCGGGTCACTATCAACCGAGCCAAGCTGATCCCCATCATCGTTGTAGAAAACGATTGAAAGGTTGGCGGTCATGTCAGGGTCTTCATCCTTCAGCCAGGCGCTGAACTCATAAGCTGCATCGGGAATTGCAGCGAGGCTCTGGTAGAGGAAGGAATTCTCTGCCTCGTTGATCATCCCCATCATGACAGCACTGGTGCCACCATGCGCATCAACCTGGTTTTCCGCTATGAAATTCGAATCACCAAGCCAGGCAGTAGCACTGAAGAAATAATCCGGTGCTGCTTCTCCAACACGCCATGTCCAGGATTCGACATCCGCATTGTTGAAGGTCTCATACTTTGGTGTCTCGTTGGCTGCCCCCGGGGAACCAAAGTCACCTGCGCCCCCTGCCCATGCAATGGTTGATGTCAGCCATGCGCCAGCAAGGTTATTGTCGACAGTCGGATCGACGAGGTACATCGAGGCACCGTTGGGATCCGGAAAGTCAGGACCGCCATCGTAGAAGACTTCGTCGATCAGCGTCATATCGGTGTCGTACAGCATGACCTCGTCATCGCCGTTGGCCATTGAAATACCACTGTACTGGTACGCCACAGTGATACCACCATTTGTACCGGAATCAGAATTAATTCCCAGCACAAGGTAGCCAAAAGCCGGCACAAGCAATTCGCCACCGTTATCGATGACATGGCTGTCCGAACCATTGTCAGCAAGCGTCCAGCCATCGATATCAATCGCTGAAGCGGTGCTGTTGTAGAGCTCAACAAACTCGCCATCCGAATCGCTAACGGCGCTCGGATTGTTCATAATTTCGGTAATCACGATCTGGGCGGAAGCTGTCCCCCACAACGCGACAAGAAGGGTCAGGACGAAAACCCAGCGAAACCCTCTCATGGTACTTCCTCCTTGCAGGTGACCCGGGGTGCATCCCCGTGGCCGATCAATGTTCGTTATCGTTCTGGATGTTTTTCAGGATCAAGACAACAAGGAGCTTCACCATTACACTCCCGTTCGCAGATTGTGCAGAACAGATGTGACGGAGAATGCTCCGCAGGGTAAAGTGAAGTCCTTTTACGGCGGTGAGTGTGACCGGGAACAATTCAACCTGATCGAATCCATAGCTATTCCCCTCTATTCGCATTGAGCGAAAAATAGCATGCTTATCGAAGCGATACCTCATCCCCTGCTGCCTAAGAGCCAACTTCCTCCACCATCCAGCCCAGCACTTCCTCGACATAGGGAGTGTACCCGATCACATGGTAGCGGATGATTCCTTCTTTATCGAGCACTACGTAAGAGGGCAGGGCCTGGATGCCAAATTTACGCGCAGTAACATCATCTGCCAGGTAATTTTGCCAAGGCAAACTGCGGTCCTGCCTGTAGCGCGAGACCAATTCCATCCTGCGGTCAGGTTCGACACGCTCCATCACGTTCAGACCGATGAGATTGACACCCTTCGGACGACTGCGGTAAAACTGCTTCAACCGTGGTTCGGTAATTTTCGCCCATCCACTCCAGGTGGACCAGAATACAAGAACCGTCACCTCACCACGCAGGGTTTCACTCGAGAGCCAATCTCCATCCAGTGAAACAGCATTGATTGCAGGAGCGGGAAACTGGAGCGGACTGCTGAGAGCCTCTGCTCGACGGGCACCTTCTGTCTCGGTTCGCTTCTGACGCATCCTGATCAGTAGATGCTTGTAGCGATTATCAGCCTTGAGTAAATTAAGATCGCCCTCGAAAGCGAACTCCAAGAAAGGAATATCGAAGAAACCCTCATCCACGGCTGTGTTCAGCGAGCTGAAGGTAGAATCAAGTGATTCCTGACGTTTAAAAACCAGCGCCAGCTCTACCCAAGCCATTCCACCCGAGGGGCTCGCTTCAGCAGCTAACCTCTTCAACGGAATCATCCGATCCCAATCTCGATCTTCCAGGTAGAGATCGAGCAGGGTTGAAATCGCATGTGGATTTCCGGGATGCGCTTTCAGGAAGTCTTCCATCTTCATCAAGCCCTGATCGCGCTGGTTCAGTTTCGCCAGGATCTGGGCTTCTGTTTCCACGAAGCCAAATTCCCAAGGGTTCAGCTCTGCCGCGTGGTTTGCAAAGGGTAGCGCTTGATTTGGCTGTCGCAGGTAAAGGAGGAGGTAGGCCACCATGCCATTGGCATCGGGCAGATCGGGTGCAATTTCGACCGCCTTGAAGGCAAGATCTGTCGCATCCTCCAGCATGACGGGTTTACGTGTCAAAACGGCACGGGAATGTTCGATCAGGATGTACGGATCGTCCGGTGCGAGTTCGAGGGCCAGCTTAGTCTGGTCAAACAACTCATTACGTGAGAGGTTGACGAGGGCATCCAGTACCATCCAACGAGGGTCAGTGGGATACTCAAGGCGATAGCGGTCAAACTCGACCCCGAGGGCGACTGGATCGATCTTTTCCATTCGCTCCATGTAGTAGCGAGCGAGTTGGAAGTCACGCGGATGCTGCTTCAGCAGTTCTGAGGCTTCCAGTGCAGCTTCATGGGCACTGGCTGAATCCCAGGGAGATGGATGGCGTTCCCAAAGGCCCTCCACTTGAGGGGAGAACGTATAGCTTTCTTTGGTACTACACCCTACCAGACTGCCAAACAGCAGCAAGCTGGTTAACAACATCAAACCACCGGCAGCAAATCGTCCGCGCATGCGTCTAATCTTCCTGTAGCAGACAAGAACGGGACAGCGATCCTGTCCCGTTCCCACTGATCACGTTCGTACACCAATTTACACTACAAGGGTTTGCCCCCGGCATCTTCTACCATCCACCCAAGTATCTCGTCGAGGAATGGCTGATAGCCAACCAACTTGTGACGAATCACCCCCTGCTTGTCGATCACAACAAATGTTGGGATGCCCAACACGCCGTAGTCGTCTGCTGTCTGGTTTTTCGCCAGCAGCACGTTCCAGACCATCCCCTCTTCTTCTGCGAAGCTCTTGACATAGTCTGGCCGTTCCTCAGCGCTTACACGTTCCCAGACATCCATGCTGATCAACTTCGCACCTCCGGCCCCAGCCTGATGGAATTCCTGCAAGCGTGGGATGGTCATCCGGCAGGGGCCGCACCAGGTTGCCCAGAAGTCAAGGACGACAACCTGGCCCTTCATGTCGGCCATGCTGACTTCCTTGCCGTCGAAAGTCACCGCTGTCCAATCCGATGCGGGTTCATCCAACCGCTCGCTGAGAGCTTCGGCACGGCGCTCGTCACGTGTTTCCTTCCGACGCTGAATCATCCGATCCTTGATGGTCAGCCACTCCTGGTTTTTCGCCAGGGCCTTCAACTGATCAGCTTCGAACATCGTTTTCGTGTAGTCGAGGTCGTAAAAATCAGAATCTACAGCTGAACTCAAGGCGCTCATTACGCTGTCCATCCAGCCGATTTCGAGATAGACCGAGGCCAGATCCAGCCACTCGTAACCATCGTCGGCAGCTTCCGCTGCAAGCCGTTTCCTGTCGACAACTTTTTCCAGCTCGCCACGTTCACGATACATCCGTTCGAGGAAATAAAGCGCATCAGGATTAAGCGGCTGATTGCCCGAGAAAAACTCGAGACGATTCAGCGCTTCCTCATCCTTCTCCATCGCCTGCAGGGATTTCATCGCCACATAGACAGGGTCAAAATCCCACGGGTTCTGTTCGCTGGCAATCTCCGCTTCCTGCAGCGATTCTTCGTACATCTCTTGTTCGAACAGCGCTTTGGCGAGTGCCTGGTGGGCCAGACTCATATCCGGAGCGATCACGACGGCTTCACGCGCATAGTCGACGCCGAGATCAACCTCGGCGGGACGCTGGCGCAACATGGCCATCGCAGCAATTGCGAGTACGTAGGGATCCTTCGGGGCGTAGCTAACAGCTTCTTTCATCTGCGTCGCCATCCGGTTCCGTCCCCCGACGGCTCGTGCTTCGAGCAGGATCAGACGGGCATTGGTCGAATCATCCGTCAGCTTCGCCTTGTACTCGTCGATCAACCCTTGGTAATCATAGCTCTGGACACGATCCTGGTAGTACATCTCAAGCTGGATATCGTTGGGATGCGATGTCATCAGGCCCTTGGCATCCTCCGCAGCAGCCTTCGCTGCCTCTTCGGACCAGGGCGCCGGATGCTGCTGCCAAAGGAACGTCACCTGTTGGCTGAGACCGTAATGCTCGCTCCCGCAACCGACAACCAGGAAGGTCAGCAATAAGACGACAACTATGCTTCGAATGGGGATTCGGATCACGTTTTACTCCAGGTTGAGCTATTGCCGGAGGTTGGGAATCAGGCCGGCCTGCCAGGTACAACACGGACAAACAGGTCGTGTCGCACATTCGAGATTGATCAATGTAGTAAGCTGAACACGGAGATGCTTACTCCCCGCGGAAACGACGATGGATCGGTCGTTTATGCTGACGATCTTTCGGGACAATGATTTCGAGGGCCAGGGGACGGACTTCGATCACAAATTCCTTCCCCTTCTTCAATAACTCGCCGTCTACCTGGACGGCACCATCTCGTTCCCGCTTCACCACCATCCTTTTGAAACTTCGCGTTCGAACCTGTTCGATCTCTTTGATCGAGCCATCGAAAAGGCGGCGCATCTGGGTCACAAAGGTGACCGGGTCTATGTCAGGTACCTCAACCAGCTCAAGCGTACCGTCGATCGGGCTGGCATCGGGGGCGATTTGCGCACCGCCGCCGTACTGAGTCAGGTTTGCAACCGTGAGCACGATAGGCTTCTGTGCGGTCAATTCGACACCATCCACATCCAGGTGAAAGACCTGTGGCTCGTAGCGGAACCATTCGTAAATCCCGGCAAACACATAGGGCAGCACCCCACGAACCGGGGATTCTTCAAAGGATTCAACCAGGTCTGCATCCCATGCCAGACCACAGGTGACGAAAAAGGGACGGTCATCGACAAAGCCTACATCGATTTTTTGACGGACCCCCTCAAAAAGTAGTTTTGATGCCTTTTCGAGCTGGAGAGGAATGTCAAAGTGACGGGCGAAGCCATTGCCACTTCCGGCTGGAAGTACGGCGAGGGCTGTTTCGGTGCCGACGAGGGCCGAACCGATGGTGTTTACCATACCATCGCCACCGATCACAATCACGGTATCCACCCCGTCTTCCACCGCACGGCGTGTTTTGGCGATGCCATCCTCGGCTGATTTCGAAACCTGGTAGGTGAGGTCAATGCCTGGCACATCCCAGGTTTCCTGCAAGGCGGCTCGAACGGTTTCAGCAGAGTTCAGCCCCAAACCCGATTTGGGGTTGTACAGGGCACGAACCTTCCGAACCTTGCCAGAATCTGTCACAATCACCTCACCTGCCTTGCTTTCGTCCACGACCTAAGGCCATGTCTGGAAACATGAATTTCCCGCCCTGTGATGTCTCTTCTACGCCTGAACCTGGAGATTGATCCCGCTCAGAATCATACTTCTCCGCCTTCTCCCTGCGTTTAATCCGTTTCCCATGACCCTCCACCACAATCGCGATCTCACCCTTGACCGGAGCGGATTCATAGTGTTGGCTCAATTCGCCCAGCGACCCGTGAACAAATTCCTCAAAGGCTTTGGTCACTTCACGGGCGATCGTCACCTGACGATCCGAACCCAAGGCTGTGTTCAGGTCATTCAAGGTTTTCCCAAGCCGTTGCGGCGACTCAAAAAAGACCATTGTGCGCGGCTCGTCCCTCAGCTCTTCGAGACGTGTTTGACGACCCTTCTTTTTCGGAAGAAATCCCTCAAAAGTGAATCGATCCATCGGTAGTCCGGAAGGAACAATCGCCCCCAACAGCGCGCTAGCACCCGGAAGTGGCACCACCTTCAGCCCTTCCTTGATTGCCTCATGGATCAAGCGGTATCCCGGATCGGAGACTCCCGGTGTGCCCGCATCACTGACCAGGGCAAGGGTCGAATCGCTCTTCAAATGATCAATCAGGGCAGGCAGCACTTTCTGCGCGTTGTGCTCGTGGTAGGAGCGCATCGCGGTTCGGATTCCGTGACGTTCCAGCAGCAGGCGTGTGTGCCGTGTATCTTCCGCAGCAACCAGGTCAACATTGGCGAGGAAATAGAGGGCGCGCAGGGTGATATCGGCGAGATTGCCGATCGGGGTCGCGATCACGTAGAGAGCACCCGGTTCAAGGCTCTCGTTGATTTCCTGCCAGATCGGGCGCTGAGTTTTGGGTGAAGAATCGTCCATGTCGGAAAGGTAGGTGGAAGGCGGCGTTGAGACAATGAGAATGTGTCAGCGCGCAGGACATACTGGGGATGTACTTCCCCAGGCTCGTGCCCCGGTCTGGCTTGAAAGCCGGGTTTCTGTAACTGGGCTTGCCCCGTTTTGGTGGACACTTGGAAAAGCAACTTATCTTGTTGCGAG
>JAHLLH010000002.1 GCA_020444265.1 bacterium | reverse complement strand
ATACGAACTCGAGGGGGACAACACGAATATACAAGGCCGGATTCTTGAATCCGGCGAGGATGGGCAACGCCCATCGACATCATCACGCCTGCGGCGCGAAAGGGTAACACCTGATTGCCGGATTCAAGAATCCGGCCTACATCAGACAACCCCCACAATCCCCAACGCACTATAGACCAGCAGCAACGCCATCACCCCGTTGAATACCCTGCGGGGTGATTCTTTTTCCAGGCGGGTGCGGAAGGTGGAGCCGATCAGGGCCCAGGACAGGGTCGCGAGCAAGGTGAGGGACATCAGGAAGAGGCACATGCCGATCAGGGCGAGGGTGCTGGGGAAGTTGGGGACGAGGAAGGTTGAGCTGACGGTTAGGCTGAAAAAGATGGCCTTGGGGTTGGCGAACTGGAGCAGGAGGCCTTCACGAGCTGTGACGATCCGTGCCTCCTCACCCTCTCGGGGCGGTTTGGCGGTGAGGACTTTCCAGGCGAGATAGAGGATGTAGGCGGCGCCGAACCATTTCAGGGGGGACTCGATCACCGGCAGAACATCGACCAGCGTGTCGATGAAGAAGACGGCGGCCAGGTTGAGGATGAGGAAGCCGACGATCACGCCGCTGATGAAACGCATGGCCGCACGGAACCCGCGTGTCCCGCCGAGGGTGGCGGACATCAGATTGTTCGGGCCGGGGGTGAAGGTGGTCACCACCACAAAACTGAGGAAGGGCAGCCAAGGGAACACATCATCTCCCGTTTACAATCGGCAGTCGGTCACCGCCAGCCATGAAAAGGGTTGCAGTCATCGTTTACTGGAAGCGGAGTCCGATCAGGACATCGGTTCCGTACGGCATAAATCGAGGTCCACCGAACATATAGACCCGCGATGCGAACACATGGATGGGTGCATAGAGACGGCTGCTTGCTTCGCTGCGATTGAGCGGCAGACCATACGCAAGCGTTGGTTGTATCTGCCAGTATGTTTTTCGCCCCGAGTAATCAAACCCGAAGTGGAAATCCTGAGCCAGGAAGAGGTCGACGAGAATTGCACCCCCATTCTCCTGGTCAAACTGATGGCCGAGAATCAGCCCGAAGGGAGTCGGCTGGGAGTAGCCTTCATCTCGTATACCTTCCTCCATGTCACCACTTTCGAACCCAATCTGCAATCCGATATAGCCCACATCCGGAATGTTAAATCCTCCCCCGAATTCCCAGCCAAGGGCACTGCCAGTCGCCCCATTTGCTGCGTAAAACCCATTGCGAAGAAAACCGCCTGGAGCTTCAGAGGATGACTCATCCTCCCACCACATTCGTTTGTTCAACTGATCGCTTTCTCCAGCAAGAAGCGACAGAGGCAGGCTGAGAAGCAGGATTAAAACCAGCAACGTGAGTCCTGTTTGACTGAGTTTCATAGCAAGTCTCCACACAGAACATTGGGTTGATTTGAGTTAAAATAGCATGATGAACCCCGGAACCAAAACAAAGAACCCGCCAGAGGGCTGACGGGTTCAGGATCCGGTCTGCGTGGGACCGGAAGAGTGCGGGGATGAATTCTGTAGACAAACCAAGCCGATACCCCGGATGGTCGCGGGTAAAATCGTTTGGCAAGTACCGGCACATTAAAAATACGCTGCAACGGAGATCGTACGAAAGATCACAAGCGAATTGAACGAGTATTCCTTCTCACTTCGGAGTCCCAAGCTAAAACTCGTACCCGTACATTTCGATATCTCGAGCATACCGCTGCCCGATCATGTCACGCGTTCGACGGGTAAAGAAGGAGCGATAGTAGTCCTTGGGTTTGGCGTTCTGTTTGGCCGCTCCACCACGTATATCGGTGACATTTTTTACCGGCGCACACAGCCCTTCCACCCCGAGCTGCCGTCCCACCGCCTCAAGGTCTGCTTCAAAGGTTTCCAATCGTCCTACTTTCACCGGGTGCAAGGTTCCATCTGACCGCTCGAAAAACTTGTGCTGGGAGATCCAGTGACGGTCCCCATAATCATCACTCCCGCAGGGTTCTTCAACGAGGAAGCGGACAAACTCTTCGAACTCGATGCCTGGATAGAGACCAGGATAACTATGGTGCGGCATCTCCTTCCAGGGGTCGTCACGATCCGTCAGCTTGTCCAAATAGGCAGACACCACGCGTGACCAGGGATTGCGGACAAAGGAGAAGGCAAAGAAATCCTCGGCTTCGGGGATACGGTCGAGCACTTGGGGCAATGGATCGTTGATCTGAACCGCTGTAAAGTCGTGCGCCGGTTTGCGAACAAAGGTATCGAGCAGGGATCGTGTCGCCACTTTCGGAACCCCGATCCAGAGGAACCCACGTTCCAGCGAGACGGCTTTTTCACTAACGAGATCGGGTCCAAGCTGCCAACGGGGACGGCGGATCAATGGTTTGCCAAAATGCTCGGCGAGCTCTTCCGGGTCAACGAGGTCCAGACGGACACGGTCAGCGAGAAACTCCCCGGCAAGATAAGCCAGGGTACGGGCAGCGGTTTCCCCGATTCCGATGCCCTTTCCATAGGGCTTGGGACACTCCATTCGTCCCTTCTCGCTCAGGATACCAACCGGCATACCCGACTCGATCAGGAAAGCGCCGAAGGTTCTGTGAAACTCGGACAATTCTTCCATTAAGAGGAAGGATACACCTTCTTTCTTGATAGATTGATAAGCGGAACGCACTCCATCATCCGAAAAGGGGTATTCTTCGATCGTGTCTTCGGGTAAAAAGTTTAGAATAAGACGATCTATCTCCAGGGATAACCCAACAACTTTTACTAGAACCTGAGATCCAGTCTCTTCTTTCTTCTCTACCGCTGATCGTACGTCTTCCATCGATAATCTCGATTGTAATGAATCGTTGGCAGATCCGCAGAATGGTCCCTCCGCTCGCCACGAATGAACCAGAGACCTACGTATGCGGTCTGCACACAGCCCCAGACAGCCTTCGCTGAATGGCGTATCAATCCAGAAAGAAAAGCAAATCTCAAGCCAGAAGCTGGAGATGTGCGGCAGCTATCTATCTGTTTGTCTTGTATCTCGTCGGGCGAACGACGGTTCAAGGCCTTATCTTGAGGCCGATGAAATCCAATCAACAGGACATCGCTATGCTCGACCCCAAACGACTGCCTGTACGACTGAGCGAGCTGTTGGGGCAGTCTCTGCCAGGACCCGATGCCCAGTTGCGCATGGCTCCCAAGGGACGAGGGCTGCCGAATGATCCGCCCGACCACCTGGCCGCTGTCCTCATTGCATTGATCTGGCAGGACGAGACCTGGCATTTCCCGCTGATCCATCGTGTTGAAGATGGCTATGCGCATGGTGGGCAGATCGGGTTGCCCGGTGGACGGAAAGAAGCGGGTGAATCGCCGGAGGAGACGGCGTTGCGTGAAGCGCACGAGGAAGTGGGGCTCGAGCCGGATCGTGTCACCCTGCTGGGCCGTCTCTCCCCTCTGCCAGTTCCGGTTTCTCAAACACGTGTCATGCCGATTGTCGGGCAGATTAACGGCTACCCCGAAATGGTCCCCGACCCCAAAGAAGTACAGAGTGTTTTCCTCGTTCGGGTGGATGATTTGCTGTCGGAGGAGCACATTCACCGTGAAACCCGCACGCTGAAAATGGGCGAGTTCGACATCCCCTATTTCCTTTTCAACGGCTTCAAGGTTTGGGGCGCCACCGCAATGATCCTGAGCGAGTTTCGGACAGCGTTGAAGCAGGTGGTGTAACCTTTCCCCTTTCCGTTTTACTTGTCATCCCCAGCGCGAAAGGCCCTGCCAGGGGCCTCGTGCGCAACGCGCACATTCGGTCACGATCCGGCTAATGCCGGATTGCACGCTGGGGATGACAGCTCCCCAATACAAAACAACCCTGCCCTTTTGGGGCAGGGCAGGGTGGGCTACCAGCTCACTTGGAGAGCTGCGCAAGCATGCTCTCCTCTCGGTCATCCACCAAAAGCGATACCGACACGGAAGTAGGGACGGTTCACATCGAGTTCCGGTCCCTTGCCGCTCAACTGCTTTTCACCGAAGTACCAATTCTGGTCCGACAGGGTGCTCAGGTGATACCCGGCGACCCCTTCGACCGCCATCCAGTCGAGGACATGGACTCGGATGGTCGCGTAGGGACGAACCATGAAGAAGCCCTGCATGATGTCGGTTGAGACATTTTCCGCACTCGAAGGAGCCCCGGTATACTGGTTGCCGAGCTGGTCCCAGGTGAAGGCGCCGGTATCCTGACGCATCTCGATCATCGCGCCACCACCACCGATCAGTCCACCGACCCCGAAGTTGATCGGGCCGATCATCCAGGGTGAATACTCGACCATGAAGCCACCACCACCAAGGGTCATTAAAAGCTCACGATTGTAGGTCTCGTTGGTCCCGGTATCCGTATAAAGGCCACTCGTTCGTGCTTCGAGGCCAAAACCACCGCCACCGATACGCCAGCCATTGCCGATGTGTCCGAGGCCATAACCGCCCCAGCCCATCATCACGCCATCAAAGGTGTCCAGTCCCATGTCGGTCGCGAGTTGGTCCAGAGCCGACGATTCAAAGGTCTGTCCCATGTAGTAGAACGCGCCATGGCCGTTGAACCCCGCATGGCTTCGACGCGTTTTCCAGGTCTTCCACTCGTAATCCTTGTCCGTATCGTCATCCTGCAATGCGAAACCTGCCGCCGGCAAGGCGAGCAGGATCAGGACAAGCATCAGATTCGTCATCCAGCGCATCTTCAACTCCTTACTCTATATGCGTCCCGCGGGACGCATTGTGTTGCGTTCTTGCCTTGAAGAATCGGACTCCTCATAACCCAATCGCAAGTCCGACACGGTAGAAGGGTTGCCGAAAATTCAGATCCGGTCCCCTGCCGCTGATTGCAATATCGTTGTGACGCCAACCGCTTCGATCAAGCGTATCATACTGCCACCCGACACTCCCCTCGAGCGCCATCCAGTCGAGGAGGTGGAAACGTGCGTTGACTTCCGGCTGAAGCAGGAAGCAATCACGTTCGATGCGGACACGAGTTGCGGACACCGGGGTGTTACCCGGATCTCCTGTATACGCGCCGGTCACCTCCTGCCAACTTGCGGTCCCATCATCCTGACGAAGATACACACTCATCTTCCCGCCACCGATCATCAGCGAACCGCTCAAGGTGAAGCGAGACAAACGCAGGGCATCGTACTCCATCATAAATCCTGCGCCACGGAAATGAGTGGTAATCTCACGACTGTAGCTGTTGCCCGAAGCGTTCAAACCGCCTGTCGTACGATCATGTCCCCAGAAAAAACGTCCACCAATCGAAACACGATCATTCTGACGACCCATCATGGTCAGGTTGTACAGGACCATGCCATCGGACGGTTCATCGATGCCCATCTCCGATGCGAGATTGTCCAACGATCCGGCATCATATGTGTGGTAGACGGCTGATATACTGACCTTGCCATCAAAGGATACGTTCCGTTCGCCCCGGTAGGCGATTGATCCATCGGATGCTGCTGCTTGCGCAAGGGGGGCCAACAGCAACGCCAGAATGGTACCGACAATCAGGGCAACAACAACCTCTAGCACACGTTTCATCTTCAACTTCCTCCCAGACAAGTGGCTCTCCCGTGCCACGGCTGAGAAAAACGCAAGTGTTGTGCCAGAATGAAGATGCGCCCTCTCTCGAGACGCAAAAGGTTGTCAGAACACTACTTAGAGAGAAACGTCGTCTTGCTTTAATGAGAGGATCCGTTCGGGGAGTTGCGGGTAAGGTGTCACGGTGTGGTTGAGTGGCACACTATTCAGAGGATGAGTGTGGAGAGGACGACCGGGCTGTCTGGCAAGGTGAACGTCTGCACCAGGGAGTCGCCCTCAAAGTATTGAATGGACTGGCCCTCACGTGCCGCGACATAGAAGGAGCCGTCAAACTGCGGTGCAATATCAATCGTCCCCAGTGCTGTGCCAACCAGCTCCGGCTGGGGGTTATCGAGGATTGAAGCCCAGCGAAGCACAAGGCCTTCCGACTCACCGTCCAGCGACCAGCCGCCCGCAGCGCAGAAGAGCCAGCCATCGGGGGAGACACGAACCCGCCCAGGGGATCCTTCGACCTCGACTTGGCTCACCAGTTCGAGGGGATCGCGCTCGAGAATCCAGATCTCTCCGGGATTGTTCCCGTAGTCACCCGTGCAGGAAACCACTAGTTCCCCCGTCTGCAACATCGCGATGTACTGAGCGTTGATCCCAACAGTCAGCGAGTCAACCAGCTCACCTGTCGGAACATCGTAGACATAAACGCTACCCGGATGGAAGGTGAAGGTCTGGAAATCATAGCCGGTGTTGACGATATAGGCCCGGTCACCGTGCACCAACACTCCTTCCGGGGTCATCCCGGTATCCCACAGGGTATCCACCTGCCAATCAAACAGATTGACCACGCTGACCGAGTTGTCCAGCAGGTTGGTAACCAGCAGGCTTCCCCTCCCGGTTAATGCGGCGTTGTAGGGGTTTCGGTTCTGGGCGAGGCCGAGATCGAGACGGCGGGTGTAGGTCCATCCATGTGCTTCAAGTTCGAATTCCTGCAGGTCGCACGACGTGCTATTGATGACATAAATGGTCTGCTCATCCACAACGATATCATTCGGGGCAGTCCCTAACCCCAGTGTGCTACCGACCCACTGCTGGGACTCACCATCCATGATCTGCATCCCGTCATCCATCACCACCGCCATGTAGGAGGTCCCAGATGGAGGAGTGGGGTCGCTGGGCGACTCGTCCTCACAAGCCGTCACCATGAACAGGCCAACCATGAGCAGTACAAGAAGAACTCGTTTCAACTGTGACCTCGTTCCAGTTTGATCCCCAGGTGATAGGTCCTTCCGGGCATCGGCATCCGGTCCAGTAACTCATAACGGGTATCGGTAGCATTGTCCATGCCGGCCTGAACAACCAGCCTTGTCGAACCGTTGCCCATCCGAATGGTTCGTTCCAAACCAAGGTCGAGCACACCATAGGGGTCCAATCCACCACCTGAGATGGTCAGCGGATCGAGGTTGGATTCCGTGCTGTATCGACGTCCTGCGAAACGAACTGCCAAATTGCCACGCAGCCGCTCACTCGCCCCAATACCAAGCTGAACGTTCCCGTACCATGCGGGTTGGAAGGGGACCCAGTTGTCGCGGTAGATCGAGTTATGCGTCCGGTTGTGGACCTGCTGCCAGGTGAATGAGCCGCCTGCATCGAGATGCCAGGGCGTGTGCGATCCGGTGATGCCGAGAACGATGCCATCCGCCTCCGCCACGCCAACATTATCCGGGAAATATTGTCCACGGAAATTGCGCCGCCAGACAATCAGGTCACGGGTCCGTCGATGGTAGAGATCAAGGGTCACCGCTGAACGGATCGGACCGAGGTCCGAACGGAGGGCCATGCCACCGCTGAACTCCTCAACTCGTTCCGGATCAAGCATTGGGTTCCCGAGCGAGTACATGCTTTCGATAAGGAAGCGGCTGGTGAAGGGGACCGGCAGGACAGCGTTGCCGACGGACGAATGCATTGACCAGCCGCCCTGGCGTGGCCCGGCCTGCAGGTGAAGACGGCCCGTGACCCATCCATCTTCGAAAGGATCGGTCTCGCCTGGATGTTGGTCACGCAGACGCTCGTACCGTGCCTTGACGCCTGCACGCCATTTCCAGCCCAAGGCAAACCGTTGAACCCGCCCATACAGCTCACCATGCATCGCGAGACGGTCCACTTCTCCTTCAGTCTGCGACACCGCGACCCCATTGCTGAGCTGGTTGATGCTCTCGTAGCGTTCCCACCGACTGCCCAGTTCGCTGCTCCAGGCCGCGCCGTTGACGTCGGCAGGCAGTGGAGACCCATCGTGCCGCAGAAAAATCCCGGCATGTCGTCCTTCTTCCTTGAGGTCAGCGGGAACATGGTTTACCGGTTCGCTGCTTCCTGGAAGCTGCTGCTGGGAAGGGCTTCGATAGGAACGATTCCGTGCGCCAGCAAAAAGGGTTGCGCTGCTGATCCCTCGGCCCCAGTTGTGCTCCAGGGTGAGGTCGCTCCGATACCTCTGTTCCAGCTGGGTCGCCTCTGGGGTCGGTGGCTGGTAGAGAGGGCCGGGCGATCCCTGCTCCCCCCAAGAGCCGGAGATGGAGGATGTGATTCGTGTCGCGGATGTGAAGGTTCGTTCAAACCTGAGCAGGCCGGAGAGCTTGTCACGACGGTTGTTGATCCGTCGCTGCTCCAGCCCTCGTTCATCCACGTACCGAAAATCCCCTTCCGACCGCTGTCCCTGCAAATACAATCCTATTCCAGCTATCCCCGCAGACGCAGATGCGGACATCGCATTGGGCTGGCTGCCCTCGAGCGAAAAACGTGAAAAGGGTGTGCCCACCTGGTGACGAGTGGTGATCTCAACCACACCACCGGGCGCTCCCGGTTGAGTAGATGGATGCACCTCGATGGACTCGACCCCTTCAAGCGGGATCTGCCCCAGGTCCACCGCCTCCCCATCGCCATTGTTCACGATCACTCCATCAACACGGACTCGAACATGGGTCGGTTTTGAACCACGCAGCGAGATGGTCTTGCGCCCCCCTTGTCCCCCCTCATCATAGACCAACACACCCGGAAGCGTACGTACCGCATCCCCCACATCCTGCCAATCGGAACGGTCGATCTCGCGTGCATCAATCCGGTGTACCGAGGGAGCACGTTCCACACGTATCTCAACCGGATCGGTAGCGGAACGGACGAGGGGTTCGAGCAGCAGGGTGATCCGAAGGGGTTGCCCTTCCTGGATGCGCAGAGTGCGTTGCTGTGCCTCGTAGGCTACATGAGAAATGTTGAGCACCACGTCCCCCGGTTGCAGGTTGGGCACGAGGAACATCCCTTGGGCATCGCTGACCAGCGTCCGAGCGTCCTGCCCGCTCAGCAGCAGATGGGCACCGATCACAGGTTCCCCGGTGGTGGCGTCCAGCAGACGACCTCCCAACAGGGCGGGCGTGGGCGCGAGTGTTGGCGCGGCCTGAAGCCTACCCAGCATGAGCAGCAGCGCCAACAGGGCGAGGCTTCTTGCGGGGAAGCGGCTCACCGTACCAGCACCAATCGTTCGGAGGCACGGTTGCCATCGCTGTCCTCGACCAGCAACAGGTAGGTGCCGGAACTGATGCTCTGCGGGGCCCAGCTCCATTGGCCGTCTGTGATCTGCGAGCTGGAAATCTGACGTCCCAACAGGTCAAAGAGGGTGATATGAAGCGTACCACGGAACCCAGTTGCTTGAACGGTCACCTGTGCGTTGAAGGGGTTCGGCCATGCGGAAAGTGTGAGATAGGCAGGTCGTGAGACCATTTGTTCCGGGGTTGATGTATCCTGCGCTTCGCCGTGGATCACAGCAACAGCATCGAGGTCGAAGGAGTCACCATTGTCGCTGACCGCGTCCCCGGCATCGGTGATGCGCAAGTAGCGGGCAAACGTCAGCCCGACATCGGCGAGATCGAAGGAATCGCCCCCACTCGCTGACGGGTCGAGAGGATTCGCGGAGCCATTTGTTGGGGTCACACCTGCGAGACCCTGGAAGCTCTCGTCGTTGTAAGGGAATTCGACCCACTGCTCGCCATCCACGCTCACCGCGACCAGCCCCACCTCACGGAAAATCGCTGGTCCGCCTCCCACGAAAAAGGGGTTCTCGAAGATGGTGAAATCGGCTCCCTCGCCATCGAGAATGCCACCATCACGAAAGGCGAGCACAATGTTCCCGCCAGCACCGAGGGTCAACACTTCCTCCGCTGTCGAGCTGGGAGCGGCTGGAGTCGCGGCGGAGTCGGGCGGACCGAGGATGTTGTTCGGATAGGAATCCCCTTGCCCGAACCCGGCACCCACGCCGTACTCGACCGAGACCACCTCATCCGGCCAGGGATCAGCTGCCAGCGGTAGAGTCAGGAGAATGAGTACGATCAAAGTCAGCATCAGACGCATCGGTCACCTCACCAACGTGATGCGCTGCGATGAAATCCCTGCAGCCGAAGTGGCTCGTACGATGTAGACACCGGAGCTCAATCCAGCGGCATCGACCGTCAAGCGGCGGTTCCCGCGCGGTAACATCCCCTCGACAAGTGTCCCTGCCAATCGTCCCGTGATGTCAAACAGCTCGACATGAACCTGGCCCGCTTTTGAAAGGCTGAGGGTGACCGAAGTAGTGGCGTTGAAGGGGTTGGGCCAGGCCGGGCCAAGCATAATCGCGGAAGGCTGTGCAGCGTATTGTTCGCCTACACTGTTTTCCATACCGGCATCGAAGAATAGCAGGTCGGCAATGGCACTGTCGAAGGTGTAAATCACGGTATACTGCTGCCAGTCAGAACCCATAAAGACCAGCGTGTTGTTGATGCTGGAACCAACGAATATACCATTGTTTCCCGATGCGAGGGCCCATCCACCCGGATGGCTCAGCGGCGCAGTGTTGTCGAGCTGGAGTTCAGGGACCCGGTAGGCGCTGACATGCACATCCACTGTCGCATACTCATCACCGAAGACCACTTTCCCACCGAAATCCTCGGGACCGACCATAAAGACTGTTTCACCAGGATTGCCCGGCAAATCAATAAACTGGACGTCCGGATTGCCCAGCGGATAGTTGATGACTGCACTTTTGGCGGGCACATCCTCCCAGGATCGTCCCGAACAGACCACATGGAATCGACCCTGGTCATCCACCGCGATTTCCTGCGGGTTGTCCCACACTTCGAGGGTGGTAATGCTGTCAAGAGTGGTCGCACTGAACAGGGTCACCGTGTTCCCATAGCCATAGTCCGAATTGGCGACACAGACATAGGTGCCATTGCTTGCCAGCCCTTGGGGATAGGGAAGATCGGCGTACCTGCGGACAACATTGTACTCATCCTCCCTATCCAGCACGACCACTTCACTGCTCTGCTGGTTGCTGACAAAGAGAACGTTTTCCAGTAGCAGAACGTCATAGGGGTTGGTGTTGTCCGGTAGATCGACCACCTCCCAGTCGAGGGCACCTCCCTGCGCAGCCGCTTCGCGGATATCATCAAAGGATGCGATCCAGAGCGCGGAGCCTCTCCCTGAAGCAAAATCATCCCCATGCAACACACAGAGGTACTCATTGATTTGCCGTAGACGGACCGAGGTCGGACCCAGTTCACCGAGTGGAACACGGGTTCCGTTCAAAGGCTGGAAGGAGAGCTGCTGGTTGGAAAACCCCTCGAGGACAAACACACCGGGCCCTTCAAACTGGGCATAAAGGGGCAAGGCAACCATGAAGGTGAGCAGTACAAAAGCAAAACGTCTGAACATGAATCCTCCCGATTCTCTCTGGCTTTCCGAGAAACGGGAGGGAAGGAGGTGCGAGACCGATTGGGCTGCGATCGGAACAGCGCCACAGGGGCGCTGACGCCCATCCTCTCTCCTGCCCCGGAGAAAGCCTGGGTAATCGTCGAAGCCGGTCTCCGGGCTTGTGCTTCATCCTTCCGCGACGCCTTCCCAAGGGGGGCACCGGTCTGCCATGCGGCAGCCAATCCTCATCCCTCAGTGGCGGGTATGTCGCGGTCGTCCACACTTACCGTGGCGGGGGCCGCTCCCGAATTTCACGGGATTCCCGTTCACTTCGACACTGCATACTGTCCAAGGAACATCCGATGCCTGTCGGGCATCTGCAGCAGCAAGGTAGCGGAGTGGACACTCAGGTGCAAGGAGAGGGCGGGAGAAAGGAAGCAAGGTAAGTGTGGAGAATCTTGCACATCGAGAAAAACCCGCCGAAAAACGGCGGGTTTGAATAGCCTTGGTACAAATCACCCCGTCAAGGGCGATAAAAAAGGTCAGCGAACCTTGATGCCCCGTTTCTTCAGGTCCTTCAGGACAGCGCTGATACCCTTCTTGTCGATCATCTTCATCCCCTTGGCGGAGACGCGCAGACGCACCCAACGTCCCTCTTCAGGGATGTAGAATCGTTTATCCTGCAGATTCGGCAACCAGCGACGGTTGCTGATGTTGTGCGCATGGCTGACATTGTGGCCGGTCTGAGGACCTTTGCCTGTCACTACACAGCGGCGTGCCATCGTAGACTCCAGAAAACTCGTTTTTCACCAACAGAGCCCAAATATAGGTGGCACAGCCCCCACCTCCAAACCTCTGCTACGCGCCTCGGAGTCCGGTTGGAGACCGGCGGCCCGCTTTCTGCCACTCCCGACGGCCATGCCTGACGCAGATGGGCACGTCGCCGAAGATGCCCCGCATGCGTCGGGGGTCCCCCGGCGACGAGAACTGAACTCGATGAGTGCACCGTAATCCATCGGCCTAGCGCAGGGCTCTTGATCATGGTGAACGAACTGCGAACGGAAGGGGATCCCCGACGCCCACAACACCAACAGCAGAGCCCGGCAGTTGCCGGGCTTGTGGGCTGGGGATGACAGGTCAATATATATATTTCGTACAAATCCTGTCACCCCAAGCGGCCATGCCTGACTCAGACAGGCACGTCGTCGAAGACGACCCGGACGCGTCGGGGGTCCCCCGGCGACGAAGGCACCCCCCCCTTGTTCGCGATACTCGCTAGCTGCGAGCCAGAAGCACTCGCTCAGGGCTGACAGTCTGCCAAAGGAAGGGGATCCCCAACGCCCACAACACCAACAGCAGAGCCCGGCACTTGCCGGGCTTGTGGGCTGGGGAGGACAGGTCAATATATATATTTCGTACAAATCCTGTCACCCCAAGCGGCCATGCCTGACTCAGACAGGCACGTCGTCGAAGACGACCCGGACGCGTCGGGGGTCCCCCGGCGACGAAGGCACCCCCCCCTTGTTCGCGATACTCGCTAGCTGCGAGCCAGAAGCACTCGCTCAGGGCTGACAGTCTGCCAAAGGAAGGGGATCCCCAACGCCCACAACACCAACAGCAGAGCCCGGCACTTGCCGGGCTTGTGGGCTGGGGATGACAGCTCCTTCTCTACTCTACATCCTTCTGGTACCGCTTGATCGTCCCGAGACTTTTCAGCAGATCCATCGTCGCATCCCACCCGGCGGGCTGGGTGTATTTGATCAGGTTGGGCAGGCTGGGGAAATTTGGCGGCTGATGTTCACGTCGGACCATCGCGGTCTTATCGTCCTCCAGCGCCAACAGTACTTTCCGCACCTGGTCCGGGCTGCACCAGTCGCTACGGCAGATGACATCGCCCTCACCATTGGTGATGTAGACCATGTTCGGCAGTGACCCGTATGCCTGATGAACCGATCCCTCCAAATCGTCCACCAGTACGGTTCGTGTCTCGCCACGTTCTGCCACCAGCGTTTTCGCAAGGACCAGCTTATCCTCAAGACTGCCGTGCGGACCGATCTTCGAGCCCGGATGGGCCTCGCGGACATAGATCATCAGCCAGGTCACATGGGCAAAGGCACGTGCCATCTCGTTCATCTGGGCCATGCCGTGCAGGAAACTGGGGCTGGTCAGGCTGCCGGTCTCGATGACCGTGGGACCCGTCAGTAGCGATCGTAGCTTGACTTCGGTGCCATCCAACTGGTAGAGGGTGGCATCGAGCAGAGGTTCGCCTGCCTTCGGACCGGGAAACCCATTCGGTTTCACCAACTCCGCAGCAAAGCGTGTGTAGTTGTACATCATGGAGCGCTCCCGGTACAGCGCATCCGGCTCTGGTAGTGAGACGAGAACGGTTGGGATGGGTTACAGGGGTTGCGTAAAAATTGAGAGCTCCCTGTCACCCCCAGCGGCCATGTCTGGCCCAGACAGGCACGTCGGCAGCGCCGACCTGGACGCGTCGGGCTCCCCCTACGATGAGGACGACCCTCAATGAACTCACCGCAATCGACTGGAACGATGCAAGGTGCTCGAATCTGGTCAACCAGCTGCTAAAGGAAGGGGATCCCCGACGCCCACAACACCAACAGCAGAGCCCGGCAGCTGCCGGGCTTGTGGGCTGGGGATGACAGGTCAATAAACATATTCCGTACAAATCCTGTCACCCCCAGCGGCCATGCCTGGCGCAGACAGGCACGTCGTCGAAGGCGACCCGGGCGCGTCGGGGGTCCCCCGGCTACGAAGGCACCCCTCCTTGTTCGCGATACTCGCTAGCTGCGAGCCAGAAGCACTCGCTTAGGGCTGACAGACTGCCAAAGGAAGGGGATCCCCGACGCCCACGGGTTCGCTATGCGAACAAGCCGGTTCGCACCGGCTTGTGGGCTGGGGATGACAGGTGGTCAGTATAGGTCCTCCCACATCGGATTCATCTCGGCGATGAGATTGATCTTCCGCTGCCGGGACGACCGTTTCAATACCTTTTCGGCATCAATCGCTTGTTTCGCATCTTGGAATTCTTGCAAGAACACCAGTTTGTAAACATTGTAATTCTTCACAAACTCACTGCCTGCCCCCAATCGATGTTCACGGATACGCCGTTCGATATCGTTTGTCATCCCGGTGTAGAAGGTGGTGTGGTATTCATTTGTCAGGATGTAGACATAGTAGCTGCGTGCCATTGGATTCTCGCTTTGATTCGGGGGATCCCCGACGCCCACGGGTTCGCAACGCGAACGAGCCGGTTCGCACCGGGCTTGTGGGCTGGGGATGACAAGTCAATATACATATTCCGTACAAATCCTGTCACCCCCAGCGGCCATGTCTGGCCCAGACAGGCACGTCTGCAGCGCCGACCTGGACGCGTCGGGCTCCCCCTACGATGAGGACGACCCTCAATGAACTCACCGCAATCGACTGGAACGATGCAAGGTGCTCGAATCTGGTCAACCAGCTGACTAAAGAACTGCAATAAATGATTGAGTGAAACTGCAATCTTTTCGCAGTTGAAGTTACGAAGTAAAAACGAGACGAGTGCTCTCTTTTCGAGCGCTCGTTTTTCTTTTGCTGAAAAAGCAATCCATGATTCTCAACCAAGCTGAGAGTCTCATGATTTGACTCGCTCGCTGTCTCGTAATATATTACACGAAAGCAAACAGGACAGCAAAAGACGAGGCAAACATGAACGAGCAAAAAACACTCCGACAGGTGGAGCTCGAAAAAATCAAACGCTTCATCAAATCACACGGCTGGAAAGCTGCGATTCATAGAGACAAAGTCATTTGGCTCGCCTCGTTCACGTTCCGTGGAAAAGTCGGATGGGAGCGGCTCGAAAGCTCAACGATTCGTCAAGCAAAAGAACAACTCGGATACTAAAACACTAAAACGAGGAGATTCATCATGAAGGTCACAGAGACAGCACAAACCGCAATCGATAAAGTACTCGAAGCTATGAAAAACGGTGACTTGGTAAAGGTTATGAGCTATGCAATGATACAAGGGGAAGATTGCCCTTCGGCAAACTGGTCACTTGCAAACCGAGCGCTCATGTTTCTTTCAGGGACAGCGGATGCGCGAGGTTTTAAGCAATGGAACAAAGTGAAACGCCAAGTACAGGCAGGTTCAAAAGCTATTTACATAATTGCGCCAAATTTGCGAGAAATCACAGTAGAAAAAGACGAGGAGACTGGCGAGGAAACGAAGAAAAGGATTCTTCTCGGGTTCCGAGCAATTCCGGTATATAAAATCGAAAACACTGAGGGAGAACCGCTTCCAAGTTATGAACCAAACCACCCTCCTCGTCTTCTTGAAGTTGCAAAAGAGTTTGGATTAAGTGTTGATTGGGTTCCTGGCGGGAATAGCTACTATGGCTATTTTTGCAATGGCCGAAACGAGATCAAGCTCGCAACTCATGAAGAGATTGTCTTTTGGCACGAGCTTAGCCATGCGGCACACTATAAGCTCGGCCTCACAAATGAATATGACGACAAAGTCAAAAAGGAGCTCGTTGCCGAGCTTTCCGCCGCAACTCTTTGCTATCTATACACGGGAAAGGTGTACGAGTTCAGTAAAAAGTATATTGAGTCCTATGCTGGCCAAGATGCAGGCCGCGCCGCCCTGCGCGTGCTATCAGATGTCGAAAAAGTACTCACACTAATTCTCGAGACAGCAGGGGAGCGAGCGCTTCCAAGCAGTGTGGTTCAACTCGAAACAGATACCGAGCCACAACAAGGAGCAACTCTTCCCCTCTTCGATAGTGAAGCGGCCTAAACATCGACTCGGGGCAAGGCTTGAACCTTGTCCCGAGTCTCTCTCTGTTCTCCGGGATCCTGTTTCCGTACATTATACGCGACAGCAAACGCGACAAGGAGAAGCCATGACACCGCAAGAGATAAAGGCATTGAGGGCACGCTACGAGATGTCTCAGATGGCATTTGCCGCCTTATTACGCGAGACTCCTGTCATGGCATCCCCGAAGACGGCGGCCTATTCGGTGTCGAATTGGGAGCACGGCAAAAACACCCCGGATGACCTCTCGCGTTCCGCCCTGGCCGCCCTGGCAAAACGAGCAGGCCTACCGGAAGAGGCAAGCGTGAAAGAGATACGAGACTCCCTGGGAGTGACTCAATTCGAGCTTGCTGTCAAGCTAAGAGGAGTAACGGTGAAGGTGAAACCGAAGACAACGAATGCTCGGCTTGCTATGTGGGAAATGGGGAGAGCGGTCCCCGACGAGGTTTCGAGCGCGGCATTGGCCGCGCTGGCAGAGCACAAACCAGCATAAAGAAAGGCGGCCACCTGGCCGCCTTGTTCACTCTGTTCCTGATCGGTTCGGATTATCGAGCTCGGATCAGGTAGTACGCCACATTTGCGCCAACAAACAAAACAAAGACTGACTCCCAAAAGGCTGAATAATATAACCAGTGACCTCCGGCAGCAATCGCCTGGGAGATTTCTTCAAGGCCGATCGACGAGAACAATCCCACACCCAACCCAAAGAAAAGAAAACCCACGGTCAGCACAGCGCCAACCATCAGCGACACACTAGACACCCAATGAATGAAACCAGGTTGATCGGAATAGCTCATTTGGTTTCCCTCCTCATCTCGTGCAGCAACCCGAACAGATCTACAACGTCACGGATACTTCCAGCCTTTGAGGCAATCAGCAGCTGCAAAAGTTCTTGGCTGGTTGGCGCTGCCTTTTTCAATAAATCGGGATCGGTGACTAGCTCAATATAAGATTTCAAGCGGATTTCCACAACGACATCCCGTTCAACAACAGTATCGTCCCCGCCCTCATCACCAACGGCCAACCACCAAAGCGACACCTCCAGCGCTTCTGCAAGGGCAACGAAAGTGCCAAGCGGAGGCACACTGTCACCCGTTTCATACGACTTAACGTTGTGACGTTGAAGTCCCGTCAATTCCGCGAGTTGCGCTTGCGTAAACCCTTTGACCTTCCTCGCCGCCTGGAGTCGGCGAGCCAAATCAGGGGCATTAAATTGCCTCGAGTCTCTTGACGTTGGCATTTTGGCGTCCTATCTTTCGCGAAAGATATTTGCTCTGAAAGGGCAAACGAGGAAGCGATGAAGCAAGCATACAAAAGACTTTCGCCGGGTATTGTAATCGGAATGCTTCGTGACAACGAGGTCACTCAGTCTGCCATCGCCAACGAATTAAGGCTTTCTGAAGGCCATGTTTCACTAGTGCTGAGCGCATCTCGCAAGTCTGACCGGGTACTTCGTCACATCGCCTCTCTGCTAGAGCTGCCCTTTGAAGAGCTCCAGCAGGTTTACCGATCTCACTACGCGAAGAACCTGGCTAAGCAATCGCAGCACGAGGCCGCCGCGTAAGCGAAACGTACACCGGCCCAGGGCGCATCGTCAAGAAAAAAAAGGGTGTGGATATGCCGTCCATCACGGAAGCAATCCGCGAGACAATTCACGGCTACGATAAGGGCATCAAGCAACTTGCTGCCCTGCTGAATGTACCCTACAACTACCTCGCAAAAGCCGCGAACACCAACGACCCCGGCCCGCTAAACATCCAGTATGTACCCGGCTTGATCGAGCTAACTGGCAACGATGCTATCACCACCGCCCTGGCGGCCATTCACAACCAGGTTGTCATTCAAATCCCGCAACACCGTGCCAGCAGCAAAGAGCTTGCCGACCTGGTCTTAGGCCTGCAACACAGGCACCTCCAGCTCGTCAAGGCTGCCCTCGACTTTTCAAACGACCACTCGGACAAGAACCACGAACGGCTCAAGAAGGAGGTCCGCAAGTACATCCGTGACCTCGTGCAGTTTGACCGCACCGCTGACGTTCGCAACCAACGAGTCATGGACCTATGAAAGACTACACCCTGCAAAAATTCGGGGAAGGTCTCGAGGTCTTCCTCTACATGCTGTCCCGTCCATCCCCAGCCACCCCGGAAGAATTGGCCGAGGCGCTTGGATGGGTCGAGGACGACAACATCCGGCCAGCTGCTCTGAGGGTTGGGAAGGTCCTAACCACCCTCGCCGAGTTTGACCTGGTCGAACAGGAAGGCAAACGGTACGCGCTCGCGGTCGATGCCTACCTACACCTCAGCACCTACCTCGTCCACAAACGGCAACAGCTCGAAGAAACGCAGCAGCGTGCCGAGAAAATCTATTCCGACATCATGCACCTCAAACCTGAAACTGGAGGCCGGATTTGAGCGGCAATTCCCTAACGGTACCGGATGAGATCGGCTACAAGGTCTACGATGCAGACTCAAGCCAGCAAGTGCTCGTGACCGCCGAGTTACAGGCGGAAGCATCCGAGGTCTTCCAGGTCTTAAACACCGGTATCATGGCGACCGCGACCTCACTGCATCGCATCCAGAAGCGGAAGCTCTACCTCTGTTATGTCAACCCGCGCACGCAACGCCCCTACCAATCCTTCCGCGACTTTGCCGAAGGGTTCGGCATTGGCTACAACAAGGCGCTTCGGTATTCCAAAGTGGCCGAGGAATTTGGTGGATCAATCTCGCGCTACCTGGCCGAAGGGGACAAAAGTGGCAACGTTGCCACTCCCAATCTCTTGAATTCGCTTAGCTTCACAAAATTATACGAGCTGACAAAGCTTTCAGAAGAAGACCGCGAAGCCCTCACCGATACCGATGAGCTCGTCCGTCCGGATGGCACCGTCATCACCTTCGGTCAGCTGGTCAATATGACTCAGAGGGACCTTGCGGATGAGGTCAAGCAACTGCGCAACAAGAACCGCGACCTCGAAGAAGAAAAAGCCCTCGCCGTCGAAGAACGTGACCAAGCCGCCAAGCGCTTGAAAGACCTGGAAGAAACCGATGACATCCTCAAGCTGTACGGTGAGGCAACCGCCAGAATCCAGCAGCTCGAGGGTGCGGTCATAGCAGCAGAAAAGGCCGAGGAGACCTGGCAAAAGGTCGAGGATGGTGTCCAAAACCTTCTCGCCCTGGCGGAACGCATCCCCACCGGCACCTCCGAGAAGATTGATCTCAAGGGACGGCGCATCCTCGAAGACATCGCCTTCCGTGTTAACAAGCTGCTCAATGGTGAACAGTGGGCGCGATTTGGCCTCACCTCAGACGAGAGGGAGGGCTAGATGGGTCAAGCTGGCCAGGGCAATGGGTTCGAGTATGCTCCCCGCAATCTGGACGAGCAGGCTATGGAGTTTGTCTATCAGGAGCTCCAGGCTGCCAGGCATGGGGAGAAAACGGCCAAGCTGAACGAGCTCGCCCAACTCTACCAGGTCAGCAAAGACACCATCTACCGCGCAAGCCGCATTGTTAAACGCAAAAAGCTGCCCGAAGTGAAGACTCGATCGGATGCAGGACTCCCCCGAAAAATCAAGACTGAATGGGTACGCACGGTATTCGAATTGCAGCAGGACAGCCGGAACGAGCTGAAACGTGGGGTCATGATGGCCGCCGAGGATGCTATCCGGATGGCGGAGGTCAACGGTCTCATCCCAACCGGCTGCATGAGCGTCTCGTCCTACAATCGACGCGCTCGCTCACAAGGCTACCGGATCCCGGAGCCACGCTTCCGCATCGAAGCCTCGCACGTCAACCAGCGCCACCTCATGGATGCTTCCGGTACGTCGGTCTTCACCGCTGTGGAAGACCTAGGAGACGGGGATTGGTTGCTCCAGGTCCGCGACTTTGACTTGAATGCTAATACGCGCAAATGGAAAGGGGAGCGGGCTATCTGGATGGCGGGCATTGTCGATGACCGAAGCCGCTGCGCCTTTGTCCGCTATTTCGCTACCGTTGGCGAAGACACCCTCATGATGCTCCGTTTCCTGCAACAAGCATGGGCCTACCACCCCGAAACACCATTCGGCGGCCTGCCGGAAATCCTGCAAACGGACAACGGTGCCTTTGCACGCAACCGCATCATCCAGGAGTTTTTTGACCTGCCGGAAATCAGTGTCAAGCATACGAGAACCATGCCGCACCACAAAGAGGCACAAGGGAAAGTCGAGCGCCTCTGGCGGACCATTAAAACCAAGTTCGAGCGCCCTTTCATCGCCATGCACCGCGAAAGCATGCGGCACGGCAAGCCGTTTGAAATCACCCTCTCCGGCCTCAACGAGTACCTCGAAAACTGGCTCGAGGAATACAACGCCAAGAAGCACCCGACCGACATCACCAACCGCGCCGACATCTGGAGAGATCATGCAGCTCGCAACGAGCTCCGGCTTCCCCCGGAAGACCTGGCCTCGCTGCCTTACGCGGTTGAAGAGAAGACCCTCTCGATTCATGCGGACTTCAACGTCAAAGCACTGCGTAACAACGATGAGCGCGGATGGTTCCACGTGCCTACCCGGTTTGCTGGCCGCCGTGTCCTCATCTTCCGCAATGCCCTCGGCCAAGTGCTTATCCGGGACCCCTACGACCCCGAGCAGGAGCATGTCGAGGCATCACCAGGCCGCCGCGTCGTTGCGCCTTCCTGGGACGAGAAAGATGGCGAGGGTGGCACCCTGCGCGTCCATGACTTCGGCAATGCCGTTGGTGCTGGACGTCAAAAAACCCCTGCTCAGAAGGTCGCCGAAGACCCCCATATCGATTCGCCAGTGATGCACCCCAATGCCGTCCGGCCATCGGGTCCGCTGTCGCTGTCATCCCGCCAGAAAGAGGGCGAAACGGTCAAGACGCCTTTCACGACACACCGAGACGAATTCCACAACATCGATGCTGCCAAGCACTGGATTGCCAAGCAGCTCGGCGTCATGCAGCTCATCGCGATCAAGATCAACTACCCCGGCATCTGGCTTGAAATCGAGGAGACCCTGGACAAGACCCTCGACCGCGAGACCATCGCAGCACGTGCCGATGCCTGGGCCGCCCGCTTGCACCAGGGAGGTGCCGCTCAGGGCGGATAAACGGGAACAGGAAAGGACGAACCACCATGTCAAAAACTGCCTACAAACCATCTTGGGAATGGTTGGGATTCGAGGAGCCACCCTTTGAGCAACTGGAGGGGTCGCATGCCTTCGTAGAGACCGCCGCCGTGAACCTCGTCCGCGCGAAGGTGGCCAACGCCATCAAGAACCGCGCTATCGAGGTCATCCTGGGAGACCGAGGGGCTGGAAAGTCCACGATTATTCGCCAAGTCATCCAGGAAGAAAAGAACGATAACCCCCGCGTCCTGGTCATTGCCTTTTCGCCGACCAACTCGATGACCTTCACGATGAAAGAGGTCACCGACACCATCCTCAGTACAGCGGAAGACAATGGCATCACCATCACCCGTAAACAGTGGAACAAGGGACGGGTCCGCCGTGCGCTCAGGCAGCTGCAACGAGATGACCTCTACCCGGATGGCATCTTGCTGCTGTTCGACAACTGCCATGACTTCCACCCGCACATCCTGCGCTCCATCCGCCAGCTGATCGAAACCGACCTCACGGACAGTGACATGAGACAGCATGTCTGCGGCGTGCTGTTTGTCGGATGGAGACGGCTGGGAGGACGTATTGAGGGCCTTGAGGACGTTCACGCTCGCGCCACCATCCACGAGCTGCCACCGCTCTCCCCCGAAGAGATCAAGCTGTTTATTCGCCATCGCATCCGTGCCGCCCTCGGCGGAAAAAAGGCCCTCACAGATGTGATCAGCGACGAGGCTATTGAGTACATCGCCAAACGGAAAAAGGACGGGGACGGCATCGATCTGCGCTTCCCGATCGAAGTGCTGCGCGTCCTCAAGCTGGCCGCTGACAATGCGGTCAATGCAGGGGATACACGCATCGACATCGGCCATGTCTACATGGCAGATGAGTCCACCATGTTCATGCGCTCGCTGTGGGAGAAGCACGGCAAGCCCTCGACCAGGGCTATCGAGAAACACATCCAGGACACCACTGGCCAGAAGGTCTCGGCAAGTGAGGTCAGTCGATACATCAATGATCCGAGTCACGGTACGGCGGCCAAGACGGCTTTGGTGGCATCCGCCATACGAGTGCTCGGTGAAAAGAGTCTCGTTTCCCAGGACGAGACGGCAAAGCAGGAGCGGGCTTGATCCACCGCTCCACGCTTACCAGAGACCCCCGTCGATCCGTAGGAGCCGAGGCCGATGGCATCAGGACGGTGACCGCAAGGGTGACGGGGAGCAACCAATCGGGTGCCGGGTCCCATAATCCCGGCTCAATCGTGCATCAGGCACCCGCAAGGGTGCCGAGGGGATAACGGTAACCATGCCGCACCGGGTTCGAGCCCCGATATCCCCACCGGGCTGAAAGGCCCAAGACATACCCCTCCCAACGGTTCCACCGGGAGAAGCCCTGGCACGGAGCAACCCCACCGACAGCCAGGCCAGCGCCTTACCCCCCTGGGGCGCTGGTCGGTGGGGATCAGGACAGGTGAAAGGACAAGGACATGGACCATGTCGAGAAAACACTGATTAAAATTGATATCGTCGTGGATAATCAGTCTGGATTGCCCACGTCAACTAGCCTCATTGGCAACATCGAAATATGGAGGCTTGAAAAATACCTGGAAAAATATGGCATCGATGGCGTTAACGAATTAAACCAAGCGATCCAGAACCTTCAAGGGAAAGTAAAAGAGATCGCGAACAAAGTGATCAGGCTACCTCAACCGGAGCTCGCGCATGAGTTCCTCGATGAGGTTGCGAAGCAGCTGTTTGCATTTGGCCTGGACACCGACTTCCGTATCGGCTACGACCCGTGTGGCGAACGGTGGTACATCAACGATCAACACAACTGTCACCACAACCTCTCTCCCTACTTCGACAGTAGTCATATGCCTGAGCCAGAAGGTGGCTGGGGTGATGAGCAAGGCAACATACCAACCCTCCACCAGTTCCTCGCTTGGGTACTCCTCCAAATTCGAAATAAAAAGCGGGAGGGCTAGCCCATGAACCGCCGAAACCGCGAGCACTTCATCGACCAGGCCGAGCAGGCCGTCGAACGCGAGTACCCAGGCAGCCGGAACCGCCTCCGCTTCAAGTCCATCGACGAGGACGGCACCACCCGCTGGACCATCGACGGCGACCGTCTCGACACCCCGCTCACCGTTTCCCCGGCTGGCGACATCAAGGAGGGCGACCCGCAATGAGCTGGCTGAATCCAAAGCGTTGGTTCGTTTTCCAAAAAACACCGCTCCAGGTCTTCGCGGGTTGCTTGTGGTCAGCATCAGAAGCCACCGGCATTTCCCTCGGGAAGGCCTCTCCAACCGTGTTCGGATGGATGATGGGAGCAAAAAAGAAGAGGGTCAAATGAGCTTCCCCTTCCGCAAAGGCGACGAGGTCACCATCGACCTGGATGAGGTGCGCTCACACTGGCAGGCCATGAAACGCTTGGGCATCCACCACATCGATGATACTCCCAGCATGACCCAGCGTGGCACCGTTGAAGGCCAGATGAATGCAGGGGAGTTTGCCCGAGTCACCTTCTCCAACGGCTTCTATGCCCCCCAGGTCCCGACATCCGCCTGCACTCGCGTCCCCAAAGCCGAGAGGGTGTTGTCATGAGCGTGCAAACGTACACCCATATCAGCTACACAGAAGGCGGACGCCGCCAGGGTATCTGGATCGATTTTGAACAAATCGAACGGGTTAATCTTCCCCCCTCCGGCCCTCCGTACACCAAGGGGAAAATTGGAACGATTCGTTTCAAAGACGGCAGGATCGACCGCTTTTCCGCGAAGTGCTGCGCCGCTGTCAAAGAGGTCTGGGAACTGCACCTCGCCGAACAGCAGGAGGCCCACGATGGCGATTAAACCCATCCCCACCGATCTCCTGCTCGCCCTCGCGGCACGAGACTACTCCCTGGCCGGAAAAATCTGTACCCAGCTGAGCCAGCGGCAGATGAATCACACGGCCATCAAGTACACCGCCGCTCTGCCCAAAATCGAGGCCGAGTTCAGGAAGGCAGCGGGACGAGAACCGTGGCGGAATGTGGAGCGCAGTGACATCGAGATTTACCGGCGACGGATTGCCAACTTGGCCGAGTTCCTCACCGTCAAACACCTCATCGATGACATCCGTGCCGTCGGTCAAAAGGCGCAGTCCCTCAAGTATTTCATCGTCCCTGGCAACGACCGCCTCAGCCGCTGGGAAACCCACAAGCTCAATGCGTATGAGGCACGGTTGGCCGAGGAGTCCGCACGTCTGGCCCGCGAACTGGAAGACGTTCAGCTGCCCGGCATGGAGGCCCCTGTCCAGAAGGCCGACGAGGTCGAGCCTTGGGTGGAAGAGGCCGCACGCAACTACACGCGGATCATCAATAGCAACGAACCGGACAGAATCGAAGAATGTAACAGGATCAAGCGGAAGATGGCGGGATTGGGGTATCACCTGGCACCCCTAACAGGCACACCCGCAGCTGAGTTTGTGTTCACTAAGGAGCCCTCCAATGCCCGATAAACACTACCCCACAACCTTCGATGCCCTCTTCGAGTACCGCGCCAAAACCGAAGGGCTGCGCTACCCCTGGCAGGTGCTCAAAGCCATCGCGGCCATCGAATCGAATTTCGATCCGGATGCCAGGGGCCAGACCAACGACCTCGGCCTCATGCAGTTCACCGTCCCCACGTGGAAGGATGTCATGGGTGGCGTGCCATACGAGCAGGCCACCAACCCCGACCTCGCTGTCCAGGCCGCCGCACGGCTGTTGGTGCGCCTGGAGACGCAGATCCTCGGCTACCTGGAACGCTTCCAGAAACGAGCCAGCGACATCGAACGCATCCGGATGGTCATTGCCGCCTACAACTGCGGGCCGGGGTATGTCAAGCACGCCATCCGTTTGGTTCCCCGAGACGAGGACCTTCCGAGAACCACCGTTACCTGGGCTCAGGTCGCCGAGAAGCTGCTCAGCCCCGGCTGTGTGGTTCGCAATCGACGGCCCAGCCCGACCGTCATTGAGCACGTTTCACGCTTCCGCATCGCCTTCCGAAATGCCCTCGATGACTCCG
Organism: bacterium; assembly: GCA_020444265.1. GTDB lineage: Bacteria > Electryoneota > Electryoneia > Electryoneales > Electryoneaceae > JAHLLH01. The sequence continues at coordinate 724,369 of JAHLLH010000002.1, read as the reverse complement.
GCGAGTTCATGCAGATGCTCAAGTGGGAGCACATCCAGACCCAGGAGAAGGAGGCCTGATGGAACGGTACATCAACAGCTGCCTGAACCCCGCCCTCATCGCGGCTACCCTGCGTGAGTTGGGGGCCATCGGTGCCGGTCAAGCGGTCCCCAGCAAGGATGTCATTGCCAGCCTGCACCACGGCGGCACCAAGGCCAATGCCACCCACCTGAGCGCTGGCATTGCCGCGAGCCGCCATCCGGAGAGAGCCGTTCAACACCCCGACCAGGTCATCCTCTTCAACACCCAGGGGATTTACCTGCTCTCCAGCAACCCGGTGCGTGCCCTCTACGACCTGGAATGCTGGCGCGAGGCGGTCGTGGCCAAGCTCGAGCCGTTGCAGATGCAGCACAAAACCGCCGATCTGCTGGCCGAGCAGCTCGGCAATGGGTTCGAGGAGGAGGTAGCATGAACGCTCTACACCGCGACCACGACCAGATGTTCGAGGATGAGCGCGACGTGAACCGGATACTACTCGTGCTGGATGATTACGAGTTCGATGAAAACGATCCCTGTCCAAAGTGTGGCGGGGATGGCTTCATCGCATTGTCCGAATGCCCCGAATTGTGGGGCGAGGATTGCTTCGCAGAACGAGATCGATTGGTGACCTGCCCGGAATGTCATGGCGGAGGAATCTGGCTATGAACATCTCGACCGCCCTCACCCCCAAGCACATACGCGATGCCCTGCGCAACCTCGGCGCGATCGGAAGCGCCAATTGTGCGCAACGAGACCTCGTGACCCAGGAAGTCTGCGACGTGGCCGGGTTCCGGGTCGATGCACGGACCGTGCGGGATGTCGCCCATTCGACACGATCCGCTGAGGCGCTAAAAGCCAATCCGCACGGCGGCATTCTCTTCAATAGTCGGGGGATGTATCTGCCCTCGACACGGACCACCCTGGCCGAGGCCCAGGACTATCGCGACTGCGCCCTCTTTCTACGCGCCCTGGTCAGCGACATGCCCGAGCAGGCGGATGCCCTGGAACGAACCGCCGACACCCTTGACCCGCCCCCACTGCCCCTGTTTCAAGGAGGGAAAGCATCATGACAACCGTCACCGTCAACAACACCGAGGCCCTGATGTACGCCTTACTGGACGTCAAGGAGGCGGGTGCGATCACCTTGTCCGATATCACCGGCATTGATCATCGCGTCATTGCCTCGTTGCTCAAGCATCATCTGGATCACGGGCGGGTCTCTGCCCGCACAGTAAACCGCCGGTACATCTACGCCATACGAGAAGCAGGATTGGCGTGGCTGAATGAACGAGGATTGCTTGAAGATGATCTCGAGTTGAAGATCGAAAGTCGGTCTCCTGCCACATACCGCTGCCCTTCCTGTGGCCACACAGGCAAAAAGGGGACCTTCCACCAATGATCATCGCCCATCTCATCCGCCCCTATATCCGGGAAGCACGCACCGCCTATGGCTGGACTCAGGAGCAACTCGCGCAACGGGCCGGAGTCAGCGCGTCCGCCGTTTCCCAGGCCGAACGAGGGGGAGGGTCTATGCTGGATGCCACCGCACGGAACCTGCTGACTGCGCTGAACCTCAGCCAGCCCGAGCAGGCACGTATCCTGCTCGAATGCAGCCGCGAGGTCAATAGCCCATCCGGTGCCGCCACCATCTTCGCCCAGGCCCTGCGAAATGCCATGAAAGGGATGCCCGGCCTCACCATCGAGCTGATTGCGGCACGGTCGGGACGGTCCATCGACACCATCCGCTACCTGGTCGAAGGCAAAACCGAACCCAGCTGGGAGACCGTGCAGGCCGTCGCCAATGGCCTAAAGGTCCCCCTCGACAAACTCTTCCAGGGGGTGGAGTCATGAGCCAGGTCACCCTCTACCACGGCGATGGAATCTCGCTGCTCAAGTCCATCCCCGCCGAGACCGTCCAGGTCGTGCATTTCGACGGCCCCTATGGCATGGAATTCCGATCCAACCGCAGGGCGACACGCAAGGGCTCCATCGCGAATGACAGGCACGCCCAGGCACGAGAACTGCACTGCAATGCCTTCCCCGAGGTAAAGCGCATTCTCCTGCCCGGAGGGTCCTGGTTCGTCTGGACCCAGCTGGCGGCACGGAACTGCTGGAGCGTCGCTCCGCTGATCGTGGCTAGCACTCCGAACAAAACAGGACGACGCGACACCGAGCATGAGCTCCAGTACGAGGGAATGATCACCTGGAACAAGGTGCATTGGGGGACCGGGTGGACGTGGAGACGGCAATCCGAGCAGTGTCTCCACTTCTTCAAACCGGACAGTAACGGTGCCCCGACCTTCACACGCTCCAACCTGCCCGATGTCATCAGCTACCCGCGCATGACCATCGGGGAGGACGAGCATGCTGCTGAAAAGCCCACCAAGGTCATCAATCACCTGCTGAACCCGACCACCGAGATGGGCTGCCTCGTCGTGGATCCCGTCATGGGGCACGGCGTGGCCGTCGAGGTTGCCTGGCGGCTCGGCTGCCAGGTCATCGGTGGCGACATCGAGCTGGAGAGCGTCGAAACCACCGCCGAACGCCTGACACGCCTGGGCGCATCCGTAACCGTGGAGGCCCTGTGAACCGCTTTTCCTTCGACGACGAGCAACAGGCCTATGCCGATGGCATCAATCAGCAAACCGCCCGCGAGGCACGGCTGCTGCATGCCCTGGACCTTATCGCGAGCTACCGCACGGATGACATGCTGGACCCCCTCGCCACGGCAGGCCGCCCCGTGCACGCGGACCCGTTTTTGATCGTCATGGAATACGCAAACCTCATTCACGAACAGGAGAACCAGCCATGAGCCCCATCACACAGATGATTGGTGTCGCGCTGGTGGTCGCCTTTTCCGTGTTCTACGCCTGGAAACTGTGCCGGGCCGGACGCGACCACCGGGGAGGTACACCATGAGGACACCCAACGAAACCCCCGAAATCCGCGCCGCACGGAAACAGGCAGAAAAGCTGGCACGCAATGCCCAACGCCTTGCCAAGAAGGGCGCGACCATGTTCGAACGGACTCAGAAGCTCATCCGTGAACAGGCCGACCTCGTCGCTGAGCTGGTCGAAGGGCGCGACCAGTATTTCGAGGCGCTGCCCAACCGGAAACCGACCGAAGGCAAGTCTTTCGACAGCGAGGATGGCCTCTTCCGCATCCAGCTCAACGTCGGCAGCAGTAAAAAGCTGAATCCCGAGCTCGCCGAACAGGCCAAAACCCTGGTGGACCGCTTCATCGATGAAGCCACCGCCAAGGCCGAAGCGGTGCCCGAACTCGAAGAACTGGTCAGCTTCCTGACCACGATTTTCCAGGCACGAGGGGACCGGCTCAGTTATACCCGAGGGGTTCACGACTTCCTCGCGGGCAGCTACACCAACCCGCTGCTCGTCGATGCCCAGGAGTTGCTCCAGCAAGCCGTTGAGACGTCCGAGAAACGGCTGTCCATTCGCTATTGGGCACGGACCTCCATCGACGAGCCCTGGACCGAGCTGCCCGTCAACTGGTTCCACACCGCCGAGGTGGTCGAAGGCCTGCTCGAGCGACGGAAGGAAGAACGTAGACAGAAACGACAGACGTGACAGTTACCAGGCCGTTGAGGTTTGGAGTAACTGTCACCATCCCTGATACACAGGACACAACACCCACCCCCACAACCAGGAGAACACCATGCCAGCAGCACAAGCAAAAGGCGGCAAAAAACCCGCCGCGAAGAAAGCCACCCCGAAGAAGGCCGCCCCGGCCAAACAGGCCCAAAAGCCTGCCAACAACGAGGGCACCGTCCAGGGCAGCGATATCCGCGCCGCCACATTCAACGAGTTTCATGCCGTTCTCGAGGAAGTCGCCAAGTTGCACAATCCCAGTGAAACCGACCTCACGCCCTTCGTGGAACGACTCCGCAACCTCGACATGTCTGTCGAGCTCATCCTCTACAATGCCGCTGAGGTGAAGACGACCCTCGACAACGTTACCAACCTGAATAACTCCCTGCTGGAAGCCAAGAAAAAGCTCGAGGTCCACGTCGAACATCTCAGCGAGATGGCCGCCAAAACCATCCCGGACGAGGGCCAGAACGATGCCATCCAGCAGGCCGCTGCACCCCTTCCGGCAGGCACAATCGATCCCGATATCTACAAGGTGACCGACCTGACCAGCGCAGAGACCGCAGCCAAGACCGCCGTCGAGATGCAGAATGCTATCAATACTCAGCAGCTCGACAAGGACACGGTTAAAGGCATGGAGACGGCCATCAAACAGATGACTGACCAGCTGGGCATCTGGATCACCGAGAGGGGTGGTGCCATGCACTTTCAGGACGGCACCAACCGCTTCGAGGGCTTCACGATCGACCTTGCTATTACCAAGGGTCAGACCTTGAATGAGCGCAAGGCGAAGGTGCTCAACATCCGCATCGACAACAGCAAACTCCAGAACGCGAGTTGACCCATGGACCAGGCCATCCGCAAGAAAATATTCGGTCATGCCATTGGCGCATGGCCGGAGCTGAAAGGGCCGCAGCGCACCGATGAAATCCGTGCCATTTGCGCGGAGCTCAACGATGGCGTCTTCTCCCTCTCTGCCTTGCCGGATGGCCTGGCCCAAACCCTCCTCAACCGCATTAAGCAAATCGCTGCGGAACGCAGGAAACAGCTAAGAAGGGAATGGGATGTCATCCTGGACGGGATCCCCGGCGCATCTGACCAGCTGTGCCGCATGGTCGAAATCGCCCACGACATCGATTGGACTCCCAACCGCGTCCTCGCTCTGATCCGGAAGGAACGAGGGGGCACTGAGACCTCCTGGGACTTCCCGCCTGATAGCAGTGAACTGCGCAAAATCCTGCCCATCCTTGAGTCCTACCGGCGCAAGCAACGGACCTGGTATTTCGACAGGGACAGCGGCAAAGGGAAACCCCGCCCGCACCGCCGCAGGAGGGCACGTCGATGAGCCAGCGTGACCTCTTCGACCCCAACGAGCCTATGGATAACCTGCTCGATGACCTTGTCGATGAGATCGACGGGAAAGCATGGTACACCGTTCGCGAGGCCACACGATTCCTGCCGTTCAAAGCGAGCAAAATCCTGCGCCTTTGCCATGATGGCTCCCTCGCCGCCCAGGACTTCGGTACCGAGAAAAAAGCCAACTTCAAAATCATCGGCAATGAGCTGAAACGATACCTCTACCACGGCCCCCGCACCATCGCGGAGTGAAAGAGAGCCAGGAGAGCCGCAATCCTCATAATCCTCACCATCCTCACAGTCCTCACCGTGTAACCCGCCACCTCGGTGGGTTTTCCGTTTTTAGGCATGTCCCTCGGGAGTCCAGCCCGAGCCTGTCCCTGCCGAGGCACCCGCCTCGTATCCCGAAGAGCGAGGCGGGTGCCGTTCCCAACCTGGAGAGATTGTGGGAGCGCAAACCACCGCAGAACGAGTCACCGCCGTAGAGGTTCAACTCACCGACTTCCGCAAGGAAACTCGGGCAGGGCAAGGACGCCTTGAGGAAAAGCTTGACCAGCTCACCCATTACATCGTTGGCAATGGGGAGCCTGGACTCAGCGAGCAGGTCAGAAGGCTACAGGAAAAGGAACAGGCAAGAGCGGAGCGCGAGGTGGAAGTCGTCAAGACGAGACGGTCTCGCACGTGGGAAATCGTCATGCGCGTCTTCACCATCCTCGCCGGTTTATCGGCCACCGCCATCGCCATCTCGCTCGGACTACCACACTGAGGTACACCATGGGAAAACGAACCTTGCTCGACTCCATCCGCGACTTCTTCGCACGTGTCGCAAAAACCAAAACCTTTGCAACCGCCAGCACGCTGATTGTCACCGCTGCGGGCGCCTATGCCACTGGTGGCGTCACCCTCGCCCAGGCGGCCACCACCGCCCTCGGCGGCCTGGTTGCCATCGCCCTGCGCGATGCCCAGGCGAAGTCCGAGCAAGTCAAGGCTAGCAACGACAACATCCTGCTCGAGGCCATCCAGCGCTCCGGCCCGACCCCCGAAAGCGCCCTGATCACCATCGACCAGGCGCTCAAGTATGGCCAGGTCGGCGACACCCTGAAAGAGCGCCTCATCTACCTGGCCGCCACCCAATACCTGCCGATTCTGCTCAACGAGCTCGCGGCAACCGAGGACGTTGAAGCGCTGGGCCGTCAGTGGCGAGACACCATCGATGCTTTCGGTGCCGGTCAGTTCGGAAAAGAGTCGTGGGATGCCATGCGCGAGCAGGTCTTCATCCGCATGCGTGCCCTCGTCATCGGCCTGAGTGAAGGCCTCAACGACTAGGAGGCCCACTGTGGCCAGCAAGGACAACAGCAACCGCATCCTCAACCTCATCCCCAAGGGTGAGCAATGGCCGCTCTATGGGAACGAGGCCGAGGACCTGTTTGTCCGTGGCCGGATGAAAGTCTCCAGTATCCTGGAATTCCTGCACAAAAAGTACCCACCGGCTGAGCAGGACATCCCGCCTCCCTCTTCCGGCCAGCTCTACCGCTGGAAGAAGGAGCGTACCTGGGATCTTCGACGGGCCGAGTGGAACCAGACCCCCCTCGAGCTGGACGAGGCTTTTGCGGGCGGGATTGCCTACCTGGCCGAACAGGTCAAAAAAGCAACCATCGCGCAGGATGACGAGAAACTCAAGAGTCTAGCCGATACCCTCGCAAAGCTCGAGTCGGGACGCACCCGCATCAAGGCAGGGCCGCAGTTCCGTGCCATCGTCATGGCCACCCTGCAAGGTATTGTCCTCTACGCTCAGACCTACAACCGCACTCAGCTGGCAGCCGCCCTGCGCCCGGAAGTGCAAAACCTCTTTGATTTCATTGTCGAGAGGTACAAGGTATGAGCCGGATCCCGCGCACCGACCGCGAGCTCCGCGACCTGGGTAAAATCCAGCAAGAGCTCGCCGCCATCTCCGCCGACATGGAGCACATCAACCAGGTCGAGCACATCTACCAGGCGGCTGCCGTGTGGGGTATCACCAGCGATGAACGCGTGACCCATGAAAACCGCGACACCATTGCCGAATACTGCCTGAAACGAGGCGTAGACAACCTCTTCTTCCTGAGCAAGTACATCCTCAACTACACCAGGCTTGAAGACGAGCCTCATCGCAACGTCATCCTGCCTCTGATGGAGTGGGGTATCCTGCCGGAAAGCAGTGACGAAGAGGCCGTTCAACTCATGGAAGCATGGCCGGGAGGCTATCCTCGCACGGGCCTTTGGGTAGCACGCGGATGCTTTAAAACCACCCTTTCCATCGCCCAGGATGCACGAGACCTCCTCGCTGATCCGGACAACGAGCGCATCCTGCTCACCGCAATCGATCTCGGCTTTGGGGCCAAATACATCACCGAACTACAGGGCAAGCTTGTGTCCAGCGAGGTTCGCCATTTCTTCGGGCCTCAAAAGGGAACTCCCTGGAACGATCAGGAAATGACGCTTGCATCGAGACGGGTCATCAGGAAAGAACCCTCCTTCATGGTTACAGCCCCTGGCGCGTCTCAAATCGGCTCCCACGTTACCAAGCTGAACATTGACGATATGTATGACGAGGGGAAACTCCGCAATCCCGAGGTAGCGGTCAACTGGCTGGCTATCGTGGAGCGCCACATCCGCGCCCTCTATTCCATTGCTGATGAGCCAGGCGCACGCATCGCAGCTAAGATGACCAGATGGCACCGTTTCGACATTTACAACTTCTTCAAAGAAGAATTAAAAGACCTGCCAGATGGACAGCGTTTCCGCATCTTGAAAGCTCCCGCCGAAGTGGTGCAGAATGACGGCACTCGCGTCTCCTTCTTCCCGAAGAAATACACACCTGTTTTTCTTGATGAACGGCGACGTATCGAGGGTCCAGAACTTTACGCAACACAATATGAGCTTGAGCCACACTCCCCTAGTGATCGTGCTTTCGCAACCGAGTGGCTCGGCACATGGGAGCAGCTGCCTGATGTAGCAGCTATCACACTAACCTGTGACCCTGCGACATCGAAAACGTTAAAATCCGACTTCACCGCCCTGGTTGTCATCTACCGCACGTCCACCGGTCACCGCTACATCGTGGATGGCCTGGTGGACAAGCTGACCACCCCATCCGCACGCGCCAAAGCTGCCACCGGCCTGATGAAAAAACACCCGGCCATCTTCCGCGAGGGACGAGTTGCATGGGAGGCCTTCGGTTTCCAGAATGGTGACCTCGAAGCACTCAAACTCCAGCTCAACGAGTACGAGCTGGAGATGAAGAAAGAGGATCCCGGCTTTACCATCGGCACACGCCTGACCGGCTTCAAAAGGGAAGACAACCCAGGCTCCAAGCCCGGACGTATTTACTCGATGGTCGCCCGCACCGAACGTCATGGCTACCTCATCCCGCCCAAAGGGATCATCACCTATCACCGCACCTGGGATGACACCGTCCACGACCTGCGCCAGGACCTTCTCCGCGCCTATGAAAACTTCCCCTTCAACCCGGCCAACTCCGGGGAATGGGACTTGCTCGATGCCGTTCAATTCGAATCCATTGCAGGTTTCACTCCCTACGTGGATACTTCGTCTGCCGCCCGAGACACCTACGAGGACGAGGATGACGATATCGACACCGGCAACCCCTTCGCAAACCGCATGAACGTGACAATGGGAGACTGATATGGACTTCAAGCACGATCCCAAACAGCGGGATGATCTCGCTCGCTATGTCACAGACATGGTGACCAAGGCAAAGGATGCCCGCCAGCAGAGCCGCTTTGCGGAACGCTACCGCGAGAACTATCGACGGTACCTCTCGCGTGGACGGCCCAAAGGGCTTGAGGATGAGAAACTGTGGGTCAGCCTCGGAGTTACGCGCTGGTTCGTCAACGCCCTGTTTGGCCTCATCAAACGAGCCGAGCGGGACATCGATGTTGACCCGATCGGAGAAGAGGATCAGGAGCACGCGGGCCAGTTCAAACTCGGCCTCGATGTCCTCTTCAAGGAAGCCAAATTCTGGCCCTCCGCTTTTGAGGCAATGTTTGACGGGGTGATGCACGGTCTCGGTGGGACACGCTCCTCCGTGGACGAGCAAGGCAACCTCCGAGTGCAACGGGTCAGTCCGCTCAGCTTCACCGTGGACCCGGATGCGGATGAGCCCGACTTCTCTGATCGACGGTTCGTTGTTCACTTCATGAAGATGGACCGGGATGTCGCGAAGTCCCGCTATCGACGTGAGCTCCCCGTCAGCAACACTTACCGCGAGCTCCGCGGGGAGAAGAAACGCAAGAACGAGGCGACCATCGCAGAGGTCGAGTGGTGGTGCCCCGCAGATGGCGAAAAGATCTACTTCAATGACGAGCCCCTCGTTATCCAGGATAAAGACATCGAGTCCATTCCCGAAACTGATCGGGATGACCTCACTGCCGTGGACCTGCTCGGACAAAAGGGCTACTGGCGTTTGACCTCGATCATGCTTGGTGGGGAAACCGATGGCACCACCATCCTGGAAGACCGCCCCACCGGCTTGCAGCACTCCATCTGGAGCCTCTTCACCTTCGACGCAGAAGAGGAAGACACCGAAGGCGCAGTCGGCCTCGGCGACCACCTGCGCGAATTACAGGATGCTATTTCGGGGGCCGTCAGCCAGGCGTTGGATGCTGGCAGCCGGAGCAACTCGTTCATTGCCCGCTTCCGCGACAAACTCCCGCTCTCCGTCCGGCGAGCCATTAAAAAAGGCCAAATCGCGATCCATGACAACCTGGGCGAAGAGCTGAAAAACTCGAGTGACATCCTCGAGTTCCCCAACCGCGCCCAGGGGCTTGTCGATCTAGCCAACATGCTACTTCAGTTCCTCGAGATGCAGTCCACCATCAGCGAAGCCGCTACCGGTGTTGCCCCTGGGGCCAACACACCAGGCGTGACCGTGGCCCGGCTGCAATCAGCGGCCATCAAGGTCATCTCTCCCTACGAGGAAAACTTCCAGGGCTTCATCGACCATCAGGGCGCCCTCGGGGTCGAGCTGATCCAGCGCAAAATCCCCTACCCGAAAAAAGTGCGCATCGTGGACGACCAGAACGGCGAAAAGAAGCGCTCCTCCATGACCCTCGGCGTGATGCCGGAAGACGTGACTGTCAAAGAAGACTCACCCTTCCTCTTCCAGCGATGGGCCACCCCGCTACGGTACGACCTGAACGTCCGTTTTGACATCGATGCCGCCGTTCAGGCGGCCCGAACGGAGGACCGTGGGGCCAACCTACTGCAAATGGGCCACCTCGACCTTGCAGGCTACCTGCACTACATCCGGGATCCACGTTCCGGCGAAATGACACAAATGATGGACGAGCGCAATCAGGCCATCAGCCTCGGCAAATGGCTGCTCGAACACCCCGACCAACTCGCAAAGGTGGAAGGGGCGATTCAGCTCGAACAGCAGCTCGAGGCTATCGGCGAACCCTTAAACGAAGACAACGAAGACTTCTACCCCGAACCATGAAGGAGTGAACCATGAGGGACTTTTTGAGACGAATCGCGCAGGGCCTTGAACCGTTTGCCGCGTACCACGACGCCGGTGATGGTGGTAGCGGTGCCGGTGGCGACGGCGCTGGAGACGGTGGAGGCGACGGCGATGCAAGTGATGGCGGTGGCGATGGTGGCGGTGCTGCCAAAGCCTATGAGTTCACCCTCGGCGATGAAACCGTCCAGGTCACCAGCATGGAAGAGTTCGGCCAGGTGCTTCCGAAGATGACCGAGTACATCGACACCCTGCACCAGAAGGCCAACAACAGTAAGGGGCCGACCCTCGATCAGATCACCAATGCCCTCGCCAATGCTAACAAGGGTGGCGGTGCTGGCGATGACAAGGGCGGCAAGGATGGTGACAGCGACAAAACCGCGACAGGCGGAATGACCAAGGACGAGACCATCCAACTCATCCTCCGTGCGCAGAACATCCAACAGCAGTACGGGGCCGAACGCGCCGAAGCGGAAAAGTTCCTCTCGGACAACAAAATCGAGGGAGTCACCCTCGAACAGGTCGAAACCTTCGCCCAAGAAAAAGAGCTGCCGCTCAACTATGCCGCCATGCTCATGACCCAGGACAAGGTCCGCGAACAGGTCACCCAGGCGGCACGTAAAGCCGGTCGAGATGACACCCGCCTCACCATCCAGCCCGTTGGCGGCAAGGGCAGCAATGCCGTCAAGCCGGTCGAGGAGGTCACCGAGGAAGAGCTCTGGAAGATGAGCGACAAGGAGTTTGCGGCCTACAGGAAAAAGGTCTACGGCGGCTAACCGACCCTGACAATACAACCTGACAACACAACCCAACACCAGGAATTCATCAGCAGAAGGAGCTGACTCATGGGCAACAATGTTACTGACAGCGCGGGAACAAAAGGCAATCTCAACATCGAGCAACAGTCTCGAGTGTTGGAACAGACCGCCTACCGTGCCAACCCGGCCTTCCAAATGGGACTCGTCTCCCGTGTGGATGCCAACGGCATGACTGCCGATCCGGAAGGGCCGCCCCCGGCTGCCTCGCCGTTTGTCGTGCAGTCCGAGCCGTCCAAGAAAGGGCAGACCACCGTCGTCCGCGCCCTCGAACCCATCTTCCAGGCCAGCATTGAAGCGGCTGGCCAGCAAGGTGTTGTCCACTCTGAAAAGATGCGGACCAACGAGGGTACTCCCGACTTCGCGACCGACCAGATTCCCAACTACATGATCCGTCATGGGCAGGGAATGGATGATGTCGAAGAGGTCGAGGCCTGGACCGATCTCAAGGTCCGTTCGGTGCTGGATATCCAGCTCGCACGTGGTTATGGCCTCTGGGAGTGGTCGGACTACTGGTACACCCTGCTCTATGGCTATTCCGCCAACATTCACCGCTCGAACCTGAGCCTCTACCCGGTCGCCGCTCACCCGAACATCCGCTGGGGTAAGGCCTTCGGTAGCAGCTATGCTGCCCTCGAAGACAACCCCAATGGCGATGTCCCCTCGGTCGAGCTGGCCGAAGCGTTGCAGTATGAGACGCAGCGCAACACCATGACCCGCGTCGAAATCGGCGGACGGTCCTACTCTGGCGTCTATGCCTGCTCCTATGGTCTCTGGACCAAATGGCGCATGGCCCTGCATGACGAGTGGCGGGACATCGGTGTCCGGGGCGACAAGAACGAGATGCACGACACACGCATTGGCGTCTGGTCGGACATCCTCTTCATCGCCACCGGCCTCGCGCCGATCACCCCGCGCAAGTTCAGCGAGCTGACCACCACCACCGATGGTGAGGGTACGACCGCTCGCACCATCATGGACTTCGCCAGCCTTTCCAACGAGGACATCCCCGTTGAAATCGGTGGAGCGGCGGCCTTTGACATTGGCTTCATGCTGGGTGGCGGTGCCGTGCGCATCAACAACGGCTCCCCCATGAAGACCAAGTACGACAAGAGCGAGGAGTACGAGGAACGACTCGCCTTCTGGACCGGTCGCGTCCGTGGAGCCAAGCGGTTCGACCGCAAGCTCAACAGCGACGGCACTGTCCTGAACAATACCTCGTTCCTGCACATCGCCCGTCGATACAAGCACTCCAGCGAGTAAACCCCTAACCCCGTGGACGGCCCGGTCACCCTGTTGACCGGGTTTATCCCCGGCTGAACAGCAGTACCCGGCACAACACAACGACAACCCACTCCGAAAAGGAGATACCGATGAAACTGAAATCCCTGGTCATCATGACCATCACCCTGTTGCTCGCCGTCATGACCATCCCCGTCATGGTCGGCGCAGCGGGCTATGGCTCCACCTCGGCAGTCGTCTGCCACCTGAACGGTGCGGGCAGTGACACCCTTCAATACCTGGATGGTGCCTCTGATTCCGTTGTCGTCAGTGTCTACATCGGCGACATCTACGCCGTGGGTGACAGCCTCCAGCTGACTGTGAATGTGGTCAGTGATACAGGCTCGGCCATTGTCGATGTCAATACGGCATTCAAGTCCTCGGCCTATGGCACCTGGTCTACCTGGACAGAAGCGTTCGCAAACTTCCAGACTGAAAGCACCGATACCTCCAAGTACATCACCTACTCGACATTTGCGAGATACCTGGGTATCCAACTCAAAGGCAATACCGGTAGCGGGGAGGATACCGAAGTTCTCGTCATTGTCAGCGGGACCGCCAGCGCGATCGACCCCAAGCCCATTTCGAGCGTTGTGAACAGGTCCGGAACCGTGCTCCAGACTTTTGGCCTTGAATGACCGCACGAGGGCGGATGGCTGTCGTTGGGCAGTCACCCGCCCTCAATCCCCCTGTTTCCTGTTGCGAAACACAGGAAACACCGTTCGTGACCGTGACTGTCACCAAGGTTTTGACGTTTAAGAGTGACTGTCACGAGACCATCACTACCCGAGGCCATCCATGCACGCCATTGCTGACATCATCGCCCGAGCTGGCGAACACCTTGAAAGCGAGTCCAGCAGGACTCCTGCTGATTGGGTACGCTACCCCCGCATTGACCGCATCCGGGCTCTGCTCGAGGCCGAGGCGTGGATCTGGAACGAGGTGCGCCGGATGTTGCCGCGCCCCTCGCTCGAGACCTTCGCCTTTGAACAGGCTCGAGGCTACATCAACACCATGCCTGATCAAACCGTCACCGAGGGCTACCCCTCGACCGTCACCCTCCAGGGTCGCCAGAATGTCATCGCTCTGCTGCAAGCCGCCTTCAATGGTTTCCATTGCGACATCTACACCAGGCAAGAGTACCTGGCCGTTGCTCAAGACCCCACCCTCGGCCCTTCGTTCGCTCGGCCTGCCGTGGTGCTCACGGGCAACACCATCCAGGTCTATCCGGAAGGCAGCACGGGCACCCTCGAGCTGACTGCCCTCACAAGTGGTCTTTGGTATGATCGGGGAAATGGTGGAGTCAGCTCCCCCGGTGGCGATGTTCGCGAGCTGACCGATACCAGCCGCGAATGGACCGCCGACTATTGGAATGGTGGCACCATCCTCGTCGATGAATCCCTCTACACCATCACCGATGGGGATGATACCGGTGTCACCTTCACCGCTTCCGGGCTGGCCACTGACACCTACTCCTATAACCTGCTTGCCGAGTTCGCCGACCTGAGTGACACCCATGCCAGGCTTCTCGCCCTGGCTACCGCACGTGAGCTGCTTGCCGATGATTCCGAAGCGCCCGGATTCGACCAGGTAGAGAAACGTACTCTGCAAGCCCTGGTCGCCTTTACCGGGATCCCGATCGAACAACCGAAGGGAGGCCGTCGATGAGGACCAAAACCGCCCTCGACCAGCTGAGACTCCTCCTCACTCAGGCAGGCATGGGCCAGCTGGACGAACGCCTCTTGGTGTATAACCTTCAGCGTGCAGACCGTCGCCTTTGGGAGCTGGTACGCCCTTGGTTCAGCAACACCATTACTGACGAGCTGACCATCACGGTCACCTCCTCGATGGTCTCCCAGGGCTATCTCGAATTAAACGGCATTCCCTCTGTCGATCGTGTTACCGCCATCCGGATCACCTACAGCGGGACACTGTCTAAACCTTCCGCCCATCGCTATGAGGCCGAGTCTCTGGCGGCACAAGGCACCAAGACCATCCCTTGTCATCGCTTCATCAATGCCGGGGCAGGCAATCCTCCGCGCCTCGAGGTGTACCCCTTCCCGGAGGCCGATGACACCCTCACCGTCGAGTACCTCCGCGCACCCAACCAGCCGGACCTCTTCCGCGATGCTGTGGGGACCTTGACTCGAGAGGACGGAGAATGGAGCAAGACAGCGGGGCGCTGGCCGTTTACGGAAAACCAGCTCCAGGGTGAAGCGTTTTTCCTGGCCGATGGCGGGGTCGTGCAAGAGCGCACCATCCAGGAAAACGGCAACTCGTCAAACCCCTATTGTGACCTCGGTATCTCCGGTACCGGCACACGTTCCGGCGTGCCAGCCCTCATCGATATCGCCTCTGAGTTGCCCGAGATCGTTGCCAGCAGCTTGCCGCTGGCCGCCTTCGACTTTGCCACACGAGCCCGCTTGACCGACCAGACCCGGAACGAGGTAATGGACGCGCTCAAGGATGTTGAACGACCCTCCGAGATCATCGAAGAGGGGGACTTCGAGCACAATCCCTACCTCCGGGGTGTCAGCGGACATGCTGAACGATATGGCACCGACTACGAGGACTACTGATGAAACCGGTCGAGCTAAAAGGACACACACGGCTCACCATCCCCCTTTCCGGCGGGATGGTCACACGCTATGACCCCGACCGCCTGAACCTCGGCCAGGCCGTCAACCTGGTCAACCTGGTCCACACCAGGCAGGGGCTGCTGCGCAGGCCCGCCGTGCAGATGGTCACCGCCACCAATGTCCTCGACCGGCTCTATTCGTTGCATCGCTGGTATGCACCCGATGGTCACCGCTACCTCCTCGGCCTCAGCCCTAACAATGCCGACCCGGAGAATGCCAACGGCCTCCGCCTGAGTGTCCGTAAGGATGACCAGCTCACCGCCGATGGTGCATGGACCACCCTGGATGACCGTTTCCTCTTGCGGGTCGCCCTGCGCACGCCAGTCTCCGCTGTCCTGCGTGACCTCTTTGTCCTGAGTGACACCCTGTATGAAATCAAGTACATCGAGGAAATCGCCAGCGACCTGGGCAGCGTGACCGGTGGCCCGCTCGGCTACCTTCCGCCTGCGGCCACCCCCGTCATCAGCAGCGTTACCCTCGGCGGTTCCCCCGAAGAGAACGCCATCCCGCATGGCATCTACCAGCTGGCTCAGGCGTTTGTCTATGATGATGGCGAGCACAGCAACCCTGGCCCACGTTCCAATGTCTTCGGCAGTGTCTTTCGTGGACGGACCGCCAATGACCTCGGCCTCGCCTCCATCGAGCTGACCAATGTCACCCAGGGCAATGAGCTCGACACTGCCACCGCCGCACGTGTGCTGGCCAGGTCCTTCCCCATGCGCTATAAAGCCTTCGCCGATGATCTCTTCGGCGACTGGACTCAGCGCGAGGAAAAAGCGGGCCTGACCGGAACCACCCATTCGAGCACCGACCCTGCCGAAGGGCTGCCCGCTACCCTCGACAACCACCTGCCACCCGTCCCCAAATCCCTGGTGGCCGTGCGGGATGCAATGGTCGCCATCGGCAACCTCGGACCCGCGCCGAAACGGCCCTGGGATTCCGCCTCCGGCAAGGACATCCTGACCACCCGAGTCGCGCGAGTGGTCATCACCAACCCCAACCCGCGCACCGAAACTCGCGTCCCGGTAGACATCACCATCCCCTTTTCCGGTCTGGATGGCTACACCGACCAGCACAGCGATGGCAGTGATTTGGTGCTCTGTGACGATGATCAAATCACCGTGCTGCCCTACATCATGAGCGGCTACAACGGCTCGGAAATCACTTTCACCGTCCAGCTGCCCGAATTGCCTGCATCCGGACGAGTCACCCTCTACCTCCACTACGAAGCCGAGACCGGTTACTCCAGCTTCGAGAGTCTCTGGACAGACATCTTCCAGCCCGAATTGACCCGGCGCACCGACCTCGCCCATTTCTACATGGATGAGCCGGATGAGGATGGCCCTCAGAATCGAGCGGGGGACTACCCTGGCGAGTTTTTGAACAGTGCGGCGTGGGCCTCGTCCGGAGACCCGGATGGTCCGCCGTTCAACCACAACCCCGCCTATGATCGCCCCTGGAACCAGGACAGCTTTGTTGTTTTGCCCTACACCACCAGCGCAGTCGATCTCGATAGCCTCGGGCTGACCGCCTTTCCGGTTGAACTCGGACGGCTCACTTTCGTGCGTCTTACCTCCGTCAACCTCTCCGGGCAGCTCTACAGCTGGGGAAACAATGCCATTCTGAAGCTGCTGGATGACAACAGCACCTATGCCTCCATCACCCTCTACAGTGCGGGTCAGACCTACACCCTCACCATTGGTACGGGTGGCGAGTTGCTAAATGCCTGGTGGGCGGTGGGCTGGTCTGCGAGGAGACGGGATGACGGGGATTGGGATGTCATTTTCGTGGCCGTCAACATGGCCACCGGTGATGTGGTCCAGGACAGCTATACTGCAAGCGATTTCTGGACCACGGGCGGTGGCTTCTCGACAGAGGTCCCCTGGCGGCTTGGAGCCTCTTCGGGAAGTAATGGCTGCCAGGCATGCGTGAAAAATGACCGCCTCTTCAGCTATGCGCCCTCCGCCGAAGAACTGATTGCTCTCGCGGCACGGCGTGGCTACCTGGCCAGCGATGTCGATGTCGCCATCGAGACCATCGATGAATCGACCAACGAGCGCCCCGACCACAGCGGACGTATCTACATCAGCAAAACCGGTCTACCCCATGCCTGGCCCATCGATGCCGAGCATTTGATCAGAGATGAAGATGATGGCGGCAGCTTCATTGCCGGCGCCGCCCTGCACAATGCCCTCGTCGCCGTCAAAAGCAACCGCATCCACCTCTACCGCTTCGATGCCCAACGGGCCTTCTGGACCGATCAGGAAAACCTCGACATCGTCACTCAGCGAGTCGGGCTGGCCGGGCCGCGAGCCTGGACCTATGCCACCCTCGCGTTCCAGGACCGTGAAGTTGAGGTCATTGCCTTCCTCGGTTCCGACCGACGAGTCCGCGCTTTCGACGGTCAGCAGCTGCACTGGATCGGTGAACCCATCGATGATGGCGTCGCCAACCTTTACGGCACACAGCTGGAACGGACAAGCCTCGCCTTTGATCCAATCCGACGATTACTGCTGCTTTCCTACCCATCCCTCGACAGCGGTGGCACCCCCCTCGAAAAGAGTGGCGGTGGAGGGGATGACATCCCCGAGGACATCGACCTGAGCCCCGCCGTGATTGGCGACACCCTGCTGGCCATGTCCACCGAGTTTTTTGATCCACCCATTCTGGAGGGTGGCAGCGCACGACCCCGCTGGGGGTCCTGGCTCCGCTCGAGTGACAATCTCTTTCCCTTCGGGCCCCACCTGGTCGGGAGTGGACCCGGTGACCGCAATGAGCTGATCTGGGCCGGTGCCGCCTGGGATGACCCGAGGCTCTACACCCTGAGCGATGCCGCCCTCACCGACAACTGGACCGGCAGCGGCATCACCATCCCGATCACCTTCGAATCTGGCCTCATCCCCGTGGTCGGCTCCGCCTCCTGGCGTAGTTGGTCGGTGGACTATGCAACCCGGTCTCACACAACTCGCGCCAGCGGGCTGTTGTCCACCCTCTACCTGCGGGATCCTCACACACGGAAACTCTCTAGCGAATCGGTGCGGCTGACCCAAGCATACAAGCTGCTCGCCCTGCCCAAGTCCACCCTCGGCGATGCCGTCAAGCTCTACCTCACCGGCAGCGATGACACCGACCGCCTCGAGTTATTTGAGGTCGAGATCGAAGCACGGCCCACCGGCCTGCGAAGGGGGTACTGATGAACAAACGCCGCCGACAGCCGCCCCGTCATGCGGAAATCCGACCAAACGATGTCGGTGCTCTCCGCCCTGGGCAAACCGCAGCTATCACCGCTCGCGATGTTCTGGGCGGTGACCACAAAGCACTTGTCTGGATGGATGAGGCAGGTAAAACATGGACTGTCCCGTTAGGTCAATACATCGCAATAAATGGAGATCAAGAGCTCCGTACTCCTGTTTACCGCGTACCGGGAGGAGAGGGTACCATCGACCTCCTGGCGGTCAAGGGGGTCACTGCCGACGAGCAGGGGCGGAGGCACGTGTCAGTCGAACTAAGTAATGGTGACACCGTTTCGATGATTGCCGAACCAACCTTCGCCCAAACCGCAACCCATCCGGTTCGATCAACCCGCACTCCAGATGGGAATGTCAATTTTGGCGTGGAGGATGTTGAGGCCTATGAGTCACTCAGCGATGCCCTGGATGTCATCGGCACCGAACGGGCTGTCCTGGCGATTAAGAATGACGTCCTGATTGATAGCGACATCACCATCCCGGAGAACATCACCCTCCAAATGGAGGCCGGGGCTATTATCTCTGTGGAGACAGGCAAGAGTCTCACAATCGAGTCAAAATTCAGCGCCTATGCGAGGCAGATATTTGCCTGTGCGGATGATGGCAGCCAGATCACATTCGCGAAGCGGCAGAACATCCTGCCCGAGTGGTTCGGTACCACAGACTTGACCGCGTCGATTCAAGCCGTCATCGACTCGGCAGATGGCAGTGTTCGAGATATGCTGCTGACCGAGGGCACCTATGAACTCACCTCGCTGCTTACCGTTCCTGCTAATATCCGGACGCGGATGAAATCCGGCGCACTATTGTCATGGTCCTCCGGAAAAGCTCCCACCTTCTCCGGTCGTTTTAATTGCCCGGACACTGAACAGGCGTTCGATTGTGACGTTGGGGATGAACCGACTCTTGAAAGCGTCCGGCATGTCACGCCGTTTTGGTTCGGCGCTGCTGCGGACGGGGTGACCGATGATACAGGTCCCGTTCAATCGGCCCTGAATTGCTCGCAAAATCTCTTTATCCCAGCTGCCGACTATCTCGTCGGCGGCGAGCTGGACGGGCAGGCTTTACCAAATGGCGGTCAGATTATCGGCCAGGGGAGAGACCGATCAAGGTTCTATTTTGAGGGAGCTGCCGATGGGGATTTGTTACTCGAGATAGACGGTCCGGATCATATCAGTATCGCGGATGTCGGTTTTCTCGTGGACTCCGGGTATACAGCGACCTACTGCGGCTCAGGGCTAAAGGTTCTCAATAGCAAACGAGTTGCCATTGAACGTTGCAGCTTTCGTTCCCACTTCTGGCAAGAACGTGAGGCAACCGTTGCGATTAATGCTGCCCTGGTAGCCGGTGACACGATTACCATAACCATCGATAGCACGGATTACGCGGAAACCTATGCGACCTCCAGCGATGCCACAATGACAGCGGTAGCATCGGCCTGCGAGGCGGATGCTGCGTGCGTTTCTGCCAGCTACGACAGTGGAACAAAAACCATAACGCTCACTCTTACCGCTGCAACCACAACGGCTGTCACCCTTGCAGCCAGCGTCTCCTCCGCTGGGGCGGGAACCGCCTCGGCCACAGTCTCAGGCCGAGACCACGTCGATGCCTACTCGGATGATGTCATTCCCGCATCGGCTATGCAGAATGGAGTCTTTTTCGACACCTGCGAATCCGCTGTTGTCCGCGATTGTGATTTTGAGGCAGGGATGTACAGTCCTGTCCGTTTTCGTAAAACCAGCCGCTCCCTGGTTAGCTCCTGCTATTTCGAGGATACAGTACGGGCGATCATGTACGATGATAATTCGCCTGCCGGTGTTGATGCTGTCCAGGAAAACAACGTTTATCAGGACATCCGCCATACTATCACCAAGATGGAAAACGCGGTCGATGGCGGCCAGTTCATTGGAAACCGAATTACCATCTCCTCGACCGCCGCCACAATGGGCCAGGCAGCGGGACTCATTGTAAATCACTCCAGCTATTCCCTTGTCCAAGGCAACATCATCCGCCAGCATGCTGACTCCTGCAAGGCGCAGTCTGCTATCAGTGTGGAAGGACCTGCTGTGCATGCCAGGGTGCATGCAAATTCGATTATAGGTGGAAACTGGACGAGTCGGCTGAATGATGATTATGGCGAGCTGGGTCGAGCCGCAATCACAATTCACACCAACCTGGGCAGTGATGCTTATATCAGCGTCGATGACAATGATATCCTTGGGCAGTCGGCAGATGTTATGGCTGGCATCTCCGTGGTATCTCGAGCCGTGATGGTAACAAAAAATCGGATTGTTGGAGATGGAATCGGCGTTGGTGTAGACCGGGTCGAAAATGGTGTCTATCTGGCCCCGAAGTCTCTCAATACGACCGTTCGTGGAAACTCCGTGCGCTATGCTAACCGAGGTATTTTCGTTGATGACGCTGGCCAGTACGACATCCAGGGGAACAACATCACAGATACCGCCGGGCATATGATCGAGCTGCACGGTCTCGTGCCTATCGGTACCATACAAAACAACCGTCTCAATTTTACGGTTACAGCTGGCAGTACACAGAACGGGATACATTTTGATGGTAAACGTTTTGATGTCATTAGTTATGACGAAACCGTTGAAGGACCCCTGCTCTCGATAGACTCGGGCAATAAAACCGGAATCCCGCTTGGTATAGGCAACAATCCCTTCTCCGATGGTGACAGCATTGAAGTCTACGGCGCTACCGATAGCGACTTGAATGGCGTCTGGACCGTAGAAACTGAAAGCGATGGCAGCACAATCGTTATCAACCTAGCCTTCGCCAGCGCAACGGCAGGAAGCCCCACCGAAGCATTTTCGGTTCAGGGCGTTGGTATCCTCCGGGGAGTGAGAATAGCTGGCAATCAAATTACAGGAGGGTATAAGGGGCTGTACCTGCGAAACGAACGAGGGATCGACAACTTCATCTATGATATCCAGGCGAATGACAACTACGTCGAAGATACACGACGGGACGGCATCCACATCGAGCGAGCGTACCGTTACTCGGTTCTCAGCAATCATATCAAAGATGTTAACCAGAGCAGCGGTTCAACAACTCGGGGGATCCTGCTGAAAAACAGCAGCGGGGTGTCGGCCATTGGAAACATTCAGAGTGGGACCAATGTTCAGTGGGGAATGTTCCTGCAAGGAGTGGACAACTTCATTGCGCTTGGCAATCAGGCAGAGTCTTACTCTGAATCTGGATGCACAAATGGGTACAGTCAGGCGAGCCTCGTCGATAACATCTTCGCCACCCAGGGTCCCCTTCTCCGCGATGGTAATGGCGCAGGCACTGGCACCGGAACCATCTCAGAATTGCTCACCATCCCGGTCGGTTCGGGTTCGGGTGGGATCAACACCTCAAACGTCCTCGTTCCAGCCGGGTGCGTCGTTACCAGTGTCTCTTGGATTGTCTACCAGGCGCCGGGTGGAGGGGCCGCCACCATGAGCATTGGCCGTGTTGGGTCACCAACTGAATTCGCCAACAGTGTGGCGTGCGCAACCCAGGGCGACTCAGGCACAAGCTATGACCAGGCAACCCCGGCAGGTTTTCTCCCGAATGGCACCGACAAAAAGCTGACTGTCACCACCAATGCAGATGTAACCGTCAGTGACATGATTGTCCGGCTGGTGGTGACCTACTGTGTCGCAGACGCACCGGTGCAATAGAAATGAAGGGAGGCCGCAATGCACGGCTCACCTACGCTTGAGCAGCCCCTTCCGCTTCATCCGCCTCAAGCGCAGCAGAGCACGGTCCCGGCGCGACCGCTCGGGGGGAAGGAGACGGTCCACAACGTTCGAGGGTGCTTCACCTGGTTCAGCGGGTGGCCAGAAAACATCAAGGAGAGCCGTGCCAAGCCATTTCAGGAGTTTCATCGTTCCTCCTGGTTGAGGTCATTGCTGAAAGATAGACCCGCAATTCACACGGTTCTCGCCGTTTAACGCTGTCGCATTATTGAAAGGGAGTCCCCATGTTCCCAAGACGGAAAACCCCACAGATGTTCCGGAGTCGGATGGTTGAAGACCTCGAACAGCAACTCGGGGCCATCTCCATTCCTGGTGTCACCTCGAGCCGCATCCTCCGGATGCTGCAAAACGAGCTTGGGGTGAACAAACGAAACGACTTGAACAGGATTACCCGTCGCTCCGGTGGCGACCCCGCCCTCGTAGCCGAAGGAATCTCCTCCATCAATCGCAATACCGGCAGAACCTTCGCCGGGGCTGCGCTCGAGGCGGATGAGGTCGAGGATAATCAGATTCAGGACAGCCTCTCGAAACGGCTATCCGTTGCGCTCCAGCGGGAAGGTCAGCAAAACGAGCTCAACATGATGGATGCACAGGCTGAGTACGACCAGGACCGCGAGGCCTATGACTTCATCCTCAACCTCTTGAGCAGCGGGGCAAACCTTGGCGGGTCAATGTACCAGGCGAATCTCCTGAAACGTCTATTCGAGGAGGGATGACCATGAATTTTCGACCCTTCGACCCCTTTGCCGATGCCATCCGCACGGGTGCAAATCTCCGGCTCCAGCTCGCCCTCGCCAACCAGGACGAGGAGAAGAAAAAGCGCAGTAAACGAGAGCAAGCGCTCTCGGTTATGGCAAACCGGGAAGCGGACACCAACCTCGGCTCGATCGAGGAAATGATGGCCAACCCCAACCTTAGCGAGGCAGACCGCAAAGCACTGCGCTACCTCAAGGACGTGGGCATTGGCACCAATCCCGAAACCGGCATGCAGTTCACCACCGATGCGGGGGACCGGGGCCTCGATCGAGCACGGAGAATGCTGGCAGAAGGCACCACACGCGCCCGCAGTAACCTCGAATCGGGCCAGCTGGAAAAAAAAGGCCTTGAGACCAACTACAAGCAGCTCCTCGACAGTGCTGGCCAGCCGGGTGTCGATGACGAGCAAATCGTCAGTCTGGTTACCGAACTCAACAAAATCGGCAGCCGTCTCGGTAGGCCCGAACTCCCCACTGACCCCGCCTTCTACAAGGATCCCGTCGGCGTCCGTCAGCTCGCCGCCGAAGCCCGCGCCGAAGCACGGTATGACGAACGGGAGCAGAATCGAATCAAAGCGAAGCTCGAGAAGGACGAGAAGTCGGCGGATGATGACCGACGTGAAAAAGCCATCGACCGCATCGATAACCAGCTGGGTGGACCGTCCGAGCCAAATTCCCTCGAATCTCGGCTCAACAACCTGATGAAAAAGCAGGGGAAGACCACCCTCTCCCTTCAAGAGCAGCGTCAACTCGATTGGCTTTCCGACCAGGTCAGCAACCTGCGCGAGAACAAGGACACCATCCTCGCCGGTGGTGACATCCCTGAGCTGAACTTCGCCACCATGCCAAACACACAACCTCCGAAGAAGCCGTCCAAAACAGGCTTTATGCGCGGAATCAAAGAGGCTGATGTGGTGGACTACGTTCGCAAGCTAGTAGCCTGGTGGGATGGTATCCCTGGCAGCGTTATCGAGGCCGAGATTCAGGAGCTCGGTGCTGACCCGGATAAGATTAAGGAAATGATGCGGGACAAGCAGACCGCATCCAAATGAGGTGATTCATGGGCGAGTGGGATTTTCTAAGAAAACAACCGACCAGGCAGGTCTCTGCGGGGTCCGGCCAGCGTAGCGAATGGGCGAAGCTGGTCAATGGCGACCGAGACCAGCGCCTTGTCATGCCCACCGATTCTGTCGCTGACAGGATGCTTGCCAGCTTCGAGCAGGAAGACTCCTCGCTTATCCTGAAACCCACAACCGCCGAGGTCGCTTCGGTCACCTTTGACCCCGAAGAAGAGACCATCCGTCAACTGTTGCGAAACAAAGGGAAACAGTACCAGGACTTGCAGGATTTCGCTATCGATGCCATTCTTAATCGTGAAGGCACCGCCGACCTCGTACCACCAGGAGTCACCCGCGATGACCTGCTAAATAGCCTGAACCTTTCCAGTAAAGCGAAACTCGCAGGATACACCGGCCTCAAAACTCTCGAGCGCCTTCCGATCGGAGCCGTGGGGTTTGGTAGGAAAGCAGCCAATTACAACCCCCTGGCCGCTCCAGCTATCCTGAAAGGTGCAACCGGCCTCAAGGTTCCAGGCTACGAGCGCTATGCCGAAGAACACCCCCTCGATGCCAGTTTGCTTGAACTGCCTGGTACATTCATCCCCTTTGGCTATGCCACCAGGGCACTCGGAAAGGCAGGGTTCACGGCCAATGGTTCACGCTTCCAGAAGGCACTCGTCCGAGGTCTTCGCGATGCCATCACCATCGGTGGGGTCGAGGGCGGTGCTGCCTTGGTTGGGGGAGAAGGTTTTGAGGAAGCAATCAAACGGGGTGCCTCTGCTGCGCCCTATGGTCTCTCCTATGGTTTCATCGGCGGCCTGACCGAGCAGCTCAAGGCTGCCGTCCGGATCACCTCTCAGGCTGCTGGCGGGATGGCCACCCATGCCATCACAACCGGCGACACTTCACCCTCTGGCCTGATCACCGGCGCGGCCATGCCTGCCGTCTTTGAGATGATCGGAGCGGTTCCCGAGCTTGGTCGATCGGTTCGCTACCACCGTGACAAATGGGCCTTCCTGCGAAGGATGAAGAAGGGAGTCCGCGAATCCTTTGCCAAACCAGCCACCGACTTTGCCGCCGACTCTGGCCTCCGGAAAAGCGGGGAGATTGTCACACCAGAGGGCACGACCTATCGAGGGCCCGATCGCGAGGCAGCACGCCAGCAGCTCGCCGTCACACTCGAGGAGGTAGGACTTCCGAAAGCGCAGGCAACCTCCCTCTCCAGGGGAGACGTTAGCCCCGAGGTGGCCGTCCGCTCTTCACTCCCTGCCGACATGGACCCCGGACAGTATTCTCTCGCTTTCGAAAAACGAGTCGAGGCAGTGCGCCAGCGCATGACAGTGGCCGCCGATCGACCCGAGCAGCTCGTCCTCTTCCACTCCGGCATCCGGCCCCAGGATGTCATCAAATTTCGCGACATCGATCCCAACCTCCCCAAGGCATGGGATGACTTTCTCGCCGGTGTCGATCGGGCTATTGCCGACGGTACACCAGAGAACATTGACCTTGCCGTCAAGGGTCTGCTCAAGCGACGTACAGACTTCATTGAACGAGGGCTCAAGGGTAACTTTAACCGCCTGCTGGGTCGCCGTCATGAACGGATGTCAGTCGATATGCCCGCCCCGCTGGCCAGGATGGCTGCGGATGAAGTACGCCTCCGGATGGCCGAGATCGAGCTCGGCAAGCGCCTTATCGTGCAGCAGACCAAAGAGATCATGGGAGAACTCTGGAATGCTCCCCTCGCAGACCAACTGAAACTCCGCGACCTGGTCAAAGGCGTGAAGGGGGTCGATGACGAGGGCAATTTCCTCTTTGCCACCCTCGCAGAAGCGGATGCCGTTCCGGTCAAACTTGACAAGAGAAATGGTCTCGAGTACATCGAAACCTACCCTGTAGGTCGTGGTGGTCAACCCGTGCGCCACTACATCGCCGGTGATGAAATCACCTACACCGAAGCGGGCCGCTCGCCGAACATGGGCACGACGATTCCCGAGGTCGATGGTATACCGATCACCAAGCCGGGCAAGAGCATCGACCACAATGATGAAGTGCTCGTCATCGGTGACCGTCATAAGCGGGTACGTGAACCGAAGGCCCTCAAGTCGGTCGTCACTCTGGTCGAGGATGGTATCCCGCAAGTGCAGAACCCGGAGACGGGCCGCATGAAACAGGTGCGGAAGCCTAAGACTGTCCGCATTTCGGCTCGCTTCAATGACGAGCTCGGTGTTGAAGAGGTCTCCTTCCTGAAGGACCCAAAACAGGAAGCATTCGACCTGATTGGGGCCAAGCCTGGCCGCACCCGCGTGAAGCATGAGGGGGTGGATTACATCTTTGAAGGGGAGGACCACACAACCCCCGGCGCTGCCGTGGCCATCCTTCGCCATCCCGGCCAAGGTCGAGAACTGCGGCTCCCGATCGATGACGGTGGCACGATCGTTGTCAGTCCGGGAAGACGGGCACCAACAGATGCCGTGCCGGTCGATCGGCTCTACAAAGACTTGCGCCTCTATCACAATGGCATCCCCTACCGAGTCCGCTCCGTCAAGCAGCCACAACCGAAAGAGGGGAATGATCTCATCGAGTGGGGCGACCAGCTGCGTCTCTACCGCCGTATCAACACCAACCAGACTCGTCAGCTGCTCGAAGACCTGACCAACCGCTACCCCAATGTCCCCGATGTCATCAAGGCCTACCGAGCACAAACCGAGGAGCTCTACCGTACCGCCTTCGGCAGAGCGCTGACACCCTTCTCCAGCGAAGTGCTGCGGCAAATGTATGATGTCGAAACCAGCCGCCTGCCAGAGGCCGCCTACTGGCCCTCTGTGGCCAAGGAAGAGGGGCCGGTCCACTTCCTCGCCAGATCTGCCGGTGAATCGCTGCACATGGGGCCGCGAGTTGCCCCTGGCCGCAAATTCAAAAGCGGACGGCTCGGAACCGAAGGACGTGAAATAGAGCACTTCGGCATCGCCTCGGCGGTGAGACGGACTGAATTTATGGCCGAGGGGATTCAACAGGAGCTCGAAGCCAAAATGCTCGCCCTAACTGGTCGCCCGATCGGGCCGGAAGGACTGCTCCCTGGTTTCGTCAAGCTCGGCAGAACCTCCTTCGGCGGGGATCCGGACCAGCTCGTCAAAACCCTGCAACGATACCCCGGTATTGCGAAGGCGTGGGGTGTCACAAATGGTGACATCACTATTGCCCGCAAAATGATGGACGTTATCCAGGTGCCTGGTCAAATTGGCGAGATGGTCAACCTGCGCGGTCGAACCAGGACCGAGCCGGTTGACCCGGCCACCCGCACGGTTTTGAAGGGGTTGGGCGAAATCACACGCAACCTGACCAACTACTGGGTCGCCAATCAGCTGACACGACCCTCCACAGCCGTGCGAAATTGGCTGTCTGGAGAAATCCTCTACTTCAACAAAACCCTCATCGACTTCTACGAGGGCGTCCTGGATAAATGGGTCTTCCAGGAGAACCCGCTTCCCTTCGCCCAGCTCCGCAATGATCTCCATGCGTATGCTGGGGCGATGACCAAAGACGCTCGCGGGATGATTCCCGAAGAACTGCTCGGTGGCCGCTTCTATGATGACTTTATCAAGGGAAATGCCTGGCAGAGCGACCTCACTCCCAGCAAAAACCTGGTCAGACAGGCACTCGTTCCGTTTCGTGAAGTGGAAGTTATGCAGAAGCGCCGCTCCTTCCTGGCCGATCTGAAAACCGATGCGGAACGAGCCGCCTGGCAGCTGGAGCAATCCCCACAGTTCGAGGGTTGGGGTCGCGGTGGCAAGGATGCCTTTATCCGGCAGTACATGCAGGCCATCCCTGAGCAGACTTTCAACAGGGCAAGGGACAACATCCGGGACGTGGCCGGGTTCGACTATGGCGACAAGCCATACATCATGGAAAAGCTGACTCAAGCCGGTGGCCGCGCCGTCGTTCCCTACCCGAATTATATCTACCACTACCTTCGTATGATCGGCAGTGGGGTCAAGGATGCGGCCATGTTGCCTAAAATGGCGATGCAGACCGCCAGGCGCGTCCGGATGGGGAACATGGACCCCGCATGGAAGCTGCACGACGAGACCATGAATCCGCGCAACCTGGAGCTCGGCACGGCACCGAACACCACGGAGCTGAAGAGACGGATGGCCAGGGGGATGGCCGCTACCACTATGATCGGCCTCAGCCTCGCCTTTTTGAAGACGTGGGAACGTGGCCGCGATGCCATCGCAGGGGTCGAGTTACCCTGGGAAGCGCAGACCGGTGGACGAGTCAAAATGCCCGACGGTATGCCGATTGTTGGCTCGCATGGTGACACCGAGTCCTGGGTCCGCCTCTATGACCAACCCTGGCTCGGCGAAGTCATGTTTATGTGGGATGCGTGGAGCGGGAAACGCTTCTTGAGTGATTATCTCAACGACCGGGTCTCCACAGGTTTCGCCCTGAATGGTGTGCTGACCGCGATGGGTTACCGCGATGAATTCGACCTCTACTCTACAGGCGGGGCCAGGGCGGCTGAAATAGCCTCCGGGTTTATCCCCTTCGGTGGAGCTGCCAACACTTTTCGCCGTCTGGTTGACCCCGTCAAGCGTGACCCCGAGGGAGCCTATACGAACGATCTCAAAGGGTTCGGATTGAACCTGGTCAACAAGGCTCCTTTTGCCAGCAAGCTGCTGCCGCCGCGATTTGAACAGGGCACAGATGAAGTGGCCATGTACAACCGACGCATCGAATTCCTTAAGCTCTTCCTGCTCAACTTCAAAGAGGTGTCGAAGGAAAACCGGGAAGAACTCAGCCGCGACGCTCTGCAAAACGCCATCGACAGGGCCACTCAGGCAGCACTTGAGGCGGAGCGGAGGGGTTGGGCGGGTCGTGAAAAAGAGGCACGGGAAGCCGCTGGACGGGGCAAGCGTGCCCTTGAAAAGGGAGAGTATCGATGACTTACATCAAGCCTGTTGATACGTGCCAGGAGTGTCATGGCCTGAAAGTCATCTCCTGGCGCAATGCCGATGGCGAATACCGTACCCCATGCGCCGCCTGTGATGGCACCGGCGTCCGGAAGCCTGTAGGAGGCACCCATCTCGAGGATGTGCTCCGCCTTATCCAAAACGTCTCCGAGCTGGCCACCCAGGCCGATACACGCCTGGAACAGGCTGGCCAGACACCACCAGCTGGCTCTCCGGCCGTTTTTCAGCTCAACAGCTAGACGAGAAAACCGCTCTTTGACAAGCGTCCTCTTGGAACATTCGCCTTTTATCGCCAGTTTATAGAGGAACCCGCATGATGAAATGATGGAGGAACGATGAAAGCGGTGGACATCTCCGATGCCATGCAAGATGGCCTGGCAAACCTGACAGCCCTCAAGTCCGCTATCCGAGGTAGTGAAGAATTAAGCCCACCCGAGCTAGAAGGGTTGATCCACCTGGTAGACATGGCCCGCGAGAATTTCAAAAAGGCCCTCGCAGCGCATGAGGCTAATCGAGACGGTAATGGCTACCGTGTCAAAGTCTACGACCCTACTGATGACACCGATGTTACCCCCGATGGTACCCCCATCGGTCTGTCCGTCTTCCGCGAATCCGCCCCACAATACAACCCCAACCAACACGAGGCCCGGTCATGAGCAACGAAGAACTTTACAGTAAAATTTGCAACCACCGTACTTCGTTCAATTCTGACATTCATTTGTATCTGAGGAGTGGTGCTCATGATAACGATGCTATTGAAGCCATCCCTCAAGAGGTGATCTCTGTGGCGGATGTCTGGAAAAGACGAATGGAGTTTTTAATCTTAACTCACCGCTTACCAGAGTTGTCATACATACTTATGAAATATGTAGCCCCAAAAGGAAGATTAACCAGGGATGCACGGATTTATGCAATACTCTCGAACATTCTAGCCAGCGTTTATTCGGTCGATTCCGAAGGCCATTTCCATTACAAGGATTTTCTGCGAGGTATTCTGAATGATTATGAAACTGGTAGGACAATGACTTTTTCTAAGCACCCTGACTCCATAGCAATTGCTGCGATATTGCTAATGCATACAACAGAGGATGGACTGCCACAAGCTATCGAGTATCAACTGTGTTCAGAATTCGATGTTGTCGATGACGGTGGAAAGATGAAGTTCCATTACTACCACCCCGGAACAGTTGAGGAGGTTTATCGCATCTACGGTCTTTACAAATACTGGCAAAGTGAAGTTGATCCACGATAGAAAACTCGTCTCGTAAACTGAACGGCCCGCTCTAAAAACGAGCGGGCCGGGTTGAAAACCCCCTCCGGAGCTCTCCTATATTCTCGTCAGCAACCCCAAACATTGCAGTTTCACCGGAGATTTATTGCAGCCCGGTAGTGCTGCTAAAGGAAGGGGATCCCCGACGCCCACAACACCAACAGCAGAGCCCGGCAGCTGCCGGGCTTGTGGGCTGGGAATGACAAGTCAGGCAGACCTTTCGCGTCACCCCTTCCCTGCGACCAGCACCCCCGAGTGAGTGCCGACATGGTGCAGGCCGAGGGGGGTGAGGCCGGCGGCACGTAGCCAGCTTTCCACCTCGACACGTTTGAAGCTGCGCCCTTCTGCATTGTTCACCATCATGTTGAGGCTGAACAATGCCCCGGACCGAGGCTGGGTACCGGTCTCGTCCAGGTAAAAGTCCTTGATCGCGATACGGCCCGTTTCTGACAGGACCTCAGCGCACCGCTGGAAGAGACGCTGGTTGGTCTCAGGGCCCCAGCTGTGGATGATGTTGCCGATGAAGATCAGGTCCCAGGGTCCGCCGAGGTGGGTGGAATGCATGTCGCCGGGGATGAGGTCGACACGGTCCGCGACCCCCTCCACTTCCGCCTGTTCCTGGGCGATCTCGACTACGTCCGGCAGGTCGAGCACCGCACCGGAAGCATCCGGGAGACGGTTCAGGATCGAGTAGAGGTAGGTGCCCGGCCCTCCACCCAGATCGAGGATACGTTTCACGCCTCGCAGATCGAGCGCATCGGCCACCTCCTCGGCGGACAACTTCGAGATGTTCTGCATTCCCATGATGAAGGCACGCAGCTCACGCGGGGATCGTCCCCCGCTCGTCTCCCTCGGGATCGGCTTGCCTGAACGAACCACTTCCTCCATCCGCACCCAGCGTTTCATCAGGCTGTATCCATGCTCAATAATGTCGCCCATGAAATACTCGGCACCGGGCGCGAGGAATTCGGCAGCGAGGCCGTGCAACGAGAAACGATGCTCGTTATCCACACTCAACAAGTCCATCCCGACCAGGGCACGCAACAGCAGATCGAGGTTACGAGGGTCCAGCGCGAGCTCATTCGCGAGATCGTCACACATACGAGCCCCATCAGAGAGAACGTCGAACAGGCCAAGGTGTTGGGCAGTGATCAGGACGGATGCTTGACGATAGCCATCTGCCATGCGGCTCAGTTCAAGCCGACGTTCCTCAAGTTGACCATGTTGGCTCATGTTGCCTCCCGGGGGGTGAAACCTTTGCCTTCGTTCATCGATCTAAGATAGGAGTGAAGATCGATCCGTGCTGAACCTGTGGATTGTACGATCCCCATCGTGAATCGTTTCCATCAATTTGGTGGAGCAGACGCGAAAACGGGTCGCTATCTTTGATCATCGTGGATTCATCTGGGGAGGAACCCATGTTCCTGATGAAATGGCTTGTCATGACCATCGCTGTGCTTGCGGCATCCTATGTGGTGCCAGGTATTGAGGTGACTGGATTCGGAGTGGCGCTTGTTGCGGCACTGCTGCTCGGACTGGTGAACATTTTCATTCGTCCGCTGCTGGTGATCCTCACTCTGCCTGCGACCATCATGACACTCGGCCTCTTCCTGTTGATCATCAATGCATTGCTTTTGACCTTTGTCGCCTGGCTGGTCTCCGGATTTGCTGTGGCAGGCTTCTGGTCGGCGCTGATCGGCTCGATCTTCATCTCCATCGTATCCACGCTGACCAGCTCCCTGCTGAAGAAGTAGGCAGCCGTCAGCCAACACGACCTGAGCCGCAGTAGAAGGAAAGACAACATGTTCTCGCAGGACAAAACACGAAAGCTGAGCACCACTTTCAGGCATATACCGTTGATGCTGGTCGCTGGAATGATGATCGTTTCCATCGCAGGCTGTGACCTGAATGGTTCTGATGACGATCCGGTTCCCTCCGGAATGACCATCGAAGACTTTACCCAGTGGCAGGAAGATGCCGACCTGGCAGCAGGGACTGTTTATCCTGTTCCGACCACGGAGGGCACCAGGTACCAGATCTCCGTTCCCAACAAGACCTGGTCCCCGTTCGACATGTGGACACGGGTCTATCTCGTTCACCAGAACACACTCCAGATGTTTACGATCGAGGACCTGATTCTGGACGATCATGACCGTCGCTACATCGCCTTGCTGACCAACAGCGAGACCCCGCTCTCCGAAGAGACCAATGGGACGCTGGTCTGGACGCGTGCCGAGGGGCCTGCGTTGAACCAACCGGTGTATGCCGAGATTACGGAAGACATCCGCAGCGCGATCAATGACCATTTGCGAAGCGAAGCGGACCTGGCGGACAGCTTGACCATATCGATCAAGTCGCTCGGGATGAGTGGCAATGGTGCCGTGTTCTGGGCGAACATCATTTCAATTGAAACCATTTTCGAGTACGATGAGAACGCCCCGGATAAGCCGGGCTGGATCGTCCAACTCGACAATGAGTTGAACCCCTTGACCCAGTTTGAGGTCTATGCCCCGACCGGTTTCGCCAGCAGCAAACTCTCTCCTGCCGATTTGACGGGCGATGGCATTGCCGATCTGGTCAGCATCGGGCTTTATGCTCCTGGTTCGCCGACCGATGTCTTCTATTTCGCAAGCGATTTTGATTGGCATTGGGTGGGACGATTCGACCCAATCCAATAAGGGACAGGCTGTAGACGACTACGAATGTAATAGAGAGACCATTGTCGCTCTCGAGGGAGAGACAATGGTCTCTTTTTCTGCAAAGGTAGCTGAACATTTGTATATTCCTCTGTCAGGCCGGGTACCGTGCTGTACGGGTGAAGCCGTTGTCGTGCCACGCTTTTGCGGGGACTCTATGGACATTGAAATCATCGTCATCGGGGATGAAGTTCTACTCGGACAGGTTCAGGACACCAACTCGTTCTGGATCGCACGCCGTCTTGCCAACGAGGGCACTCCGGTACAGCGCATCTCGGTGGTCGGGGATGATGAAAAAGCGATCAACGAGCTGTTTCACAAAGCGTTCCATCGGTCCGATGTTGTCCTGATCACCGGTGGTTTGGGGCCAACGCATGACGATCTGACCAAGCCCCTGATCGCACGGTTCTTTGACTTGCCGATTGTCTTTCGCAACGATTTGCTCGAGCAGGTTCGTGAGTCCTACCGCCGCCGTCAGCTGAAATTTATCGAAACCAGCCGGACTCAGGCAGAATTTCCCGAGGGTGCGACCCCGATGCCCAATGCGCATGGCACCGCGCCGGGGATCTGGATTGAACGTCAGGGACGGACCTTTGCGGCGATGCCCGGTGTGCCC
Source organism: bacterium (assembly GCA_020444265.1). Classification (GTDB taxonomy): domain Bacteria; phylum Electryoneota; class Electryoneia; order Electryoneales; family Electryoneaceae; genus JAHLLH01. The sequence continues at coordinate 690,760 of JAHLLH010000002.1, read as the reverse complement.
GCCGAAATGCGTGCGATGATGAACGAATTTGTGTTGCCAAGGCTTCGGAAACGTCGCAAGGCAAGCATCACCCTTTTCCGTACGCTGCACACCTACGGCATCAAGGAAGCCTCCCTCTACGAGAAACTGGACAACCGTCAGGAAGTTCTCGAGCACGCGAGGCTGGCGTTTCTACCCTCGGCAAATGGCGTCCGGATGCGATTGACTGTCGAAGCTCCGACCGAACTCGAAGCCGAAGGAAAGCTGAACGAGGCGGAAGAGCTGCTGCGTAACCGTCTGGGCAACTGGATCTACGCGGTCGGCGAGGATGTCACAATCGAACGTGGGGTTGGGGAACGTCTCAAAGCACGCGGGCTGAAAATCGCGGTGGCGGAATCCTGCACCGGCGGCCTGCTGGCGAAGAAACTGACTGACACAGCCGGAAGCAGCGCCTGGTTTGAACGTGGCTGGGTGACCTATAGCAACGAAGCGAAGCACGAGCTGCTCGCTGTGCCGATGGAACTGATCGAGGAGCACGGCGCGGTCTCTGCCGAGGTTGCCGAGGCGATGGCGGAAGGGGCCTTGCGTGCGAGCCATGCCAATCTCGCCCTCTCGATCACCGGGATCGCAGGACCGAGCGGCGGCACGGACGAGAAACCGGTCGGCCTGGTCTACATCGGCATCGCCGATGCACGCGGGGTGGAACATCACCGTTTCATCTTTGACACAGACCGTGCGGTGAATCGGTCACGATCTGTCGCCTCCGCCCTGATGCTGCTGATGGACCGTTTGTTCACGAACCAGAGCGGAACCGGCGATCCGGTGTTGATTTAGCTGAAGTGGCTTGGGTGCCCCGTCACCCATGCTTGCATGTCAGCCTACATCGTTACCCATTTCCTGTCCATTGGGTTTCGATGGGATGTCAAACGAACGGAGATGATCGTCGACCGATGCGTGCTTTTGTTGCCCTGGAACTGCCGAAAAACCTGCGTGAGCGGATGGGCGAGATCAGCCGTGCGCTGGATGCCGGCGGCGCGAAGGTTCGATGGGTTCACCCCGACCAGATGCACCTGACCCTCCGTTTCCTCGGTGACATCACCAGGGCGCAGGGAAAGACAATGGCCGAGGCGATACAAGAAGCGGTTACCCTTCAACCCACTCCCATCAAACTGGGGATTGGTGGTTTGGGCGCATTCCCAAACAAACGCAACCCGCGTGTCATTTGGGTCGGGTTGACACCGCATGAGGGACTGAACAGAGTCCAACAGGCGATCGATCAGGCGGCGGTTGGGCTGGGAGTGGACGAGGAAAAACGGGAGTGGGCGCCGCACCTGACCCTGGGACGGGTCAAATTTGTGGAGAAGCACAGCGCGCTCTTGAAACGGTTGAAATCGGTCCGTGTCGAGACTTTCTATTACACCTGTGACACGGTCACTCTCTACCAGAGCACCCTGACCCCGGACGGCCCGGTTTATCGTCCGCTCGAGCAGGGAACTTTCGGGTAGGATGCTGGGGGTGACCCGACTTGCTTGCAAGTCGGGTGTGTTCATCGAATGTTGACGTGTTCTGTCAGGTCCTCAGACCTGACAGAACTTCGCGCCAGAGGCGCGACCGAGTGAGACTGCTTCGAGCTGAGAGCCACCAATAGCAGTCTCCGAAGAACACCCTCTGCGAGGGTGTAGCATGGGCAAGATGCCCATGCCACCACTAGGCTCATGGTGAGTCTGCGGACTCGGATGGAACGGTTTTTACTTCGCCGGTACTGGTGAGGCTGGATCCCGGGTCGGGGCCCGGGATGACAACTTGTAGCACGGGCATCTTGCCCGTAACCTTTCTGTATGTTCCGTCAGGTCCTCAGACCTGACGGATATTCGCGCCACAGGCGCGATAGGGGGACAAAACAGGATACACCTGCGCGGTACGCGCAGGCCAAAAACGACACACACAACAATCACATACCGCCACCAGCGGAAAGGAAAGGGAGAGGATGAGCACGAAGAACGAGAACCAGCGCGGGCAGGCAATTGACGTTGCCATCTCGCAGATCGAGAAGCAGTTCGGTAAAGGCAGCATCATGCGTCTGGGCGAGGAAGGGGCCAAGGTGAAGGCGGAAGTGATCCCGACAGGATCCATCGCCCTCGATCTGGCACTTGGAATCGGCGGGATCCCTCGTGCACGAGTCACCGAAATCTATGGGCCGGAAGCATCTGGTAAAACCACCCTCACCTTGCACCTGATTGCCGAAGCGCAGAAACTGGGTGGCTATGCGGCCTTTATTGATGCGGAACACGCCCTTGACCCGAACTACGCTCGTGCGCTGGGTGTCGACATCGAAAACCTGTTGATCAGCCAGCCGGACACCGGTGAGCAGGCGCTTGAAATTGCAGAAACGCTGGTCCGTTCCGGAGCCCTCGATATTATCGTCATCGACTCCGTCGCCGCCCTCGTCCCTCGTGCTGAAATCGAAGGCGAGATGGGCGACAGCCATGTCGGTTTGCAGGCCCGTCTGATGAGCCAGGCGCTGCGTAAACTGACCGGCACGGTATCCAAAAGCCGCACCGCCTTTATCTTCATCAACCAGATCCGCATGAAGATTGGTGTCATGTTTGGCAACCCCGAGACCACGACCGGTGGCAACGCACTCAAGTTTTACAGCTCGGTCCGCCTCGACATCCGTCGCATCGCCTCCATCAAGGAAGGCACCGATGTCGTTGGCAACCGTACCCGTGTAAAAATCGTCAAAAACAAAATGGCCCCACCGTTTCGGGAGGCAGAATTTGACGTCTTCTACGGCAAGGGCATCAGCCGAAGCGGCGACTTGATCGACCTCGCACTCGAACATGACATCTTCTCACGTGCTGGCACCTGGTTCAGCTATGGCGAAGAACGGCTTGGACAGGGACGTGAACGTGTCCGCAACTTCCTCGAGGAAAACCCCGACCTGATGAAGGAAGTCGAGCTGAAGGTGCGTCAGGCAATTGGCCTGATCGACGCCCCCAAGAGTGAAGAGGTGGAAAAGGAAAAAGCGGAAAAAGAGTAATCGCCTGCGTACCTTGAACGATGCAGGGACGTACGCCTGGGAAGAAGGAGACCAAACCGCGCGGCACAGCGTTTGATCGAGCAGTCCGTCTGCTCGCCAGCCGTCGCCAGACCACCGTCGAATTGCGACGAAAACTGGCACAGCGGGGCTTTGAAAAAGCAGAGATCGAGGAAACGCTCGCACGGCTTGCCGACCTTCGCTATGTCGATGATAGCGCGGCGGCGCATGACTGGGCTGATGAACTGGCCCGGACAGGCGGTCAAGGCAAGGCCAAGGCACTCCAGAAGATGATCGCGCGAGGTCTGCCAGCAGATCGTGCGCGCCAGGAACTGGATCGTGCCTGGGATGACGAGCTGGAGCATGAGCATGCGAAGGTAATGTTGGCCAAGTTGCTCCGGGTGACTCCCCAGCTCGCGGACACGTCAAAGGGACGTGCGAAGTTGTGGCGATCCTTGCTCAACCGTGGTTTTCATACCGAGATTGTACGAGATCTGATTCGCGCTCTCCCCGGAACCGAAGATGAGGGTTCGTTGTAAAAGGGGAAACAAGATCTCCGGTCGATGATCAATCCCGGACATCCGGAAGGCAATATGTTTGGATCAAAAGGAAATGTGCGGCATTGGTGGGCGGGACCGGTTACCGGAATCGCTCGTGTCGCTGCGACCTGGGCCACGATTACCTGGGCCTGGGAAAAGGTACGCAAGCAGCTTTTTGCCGCGGGACGTGATACACGCAAGGAAGCGGAACGTGTGGCGCGGGATGCGCGACGCATTATTGCTTCCGGCGATGCGAAAAGTGTTCAGATGCTCCGCAGCGAGGTGTTAACAAAGGCACCCGCATCGGTGCAACGAATCGTGGACTTGAGTCGAGAGGAACACATGGAAAAGAAGAAGAGCTGGTCGCTGTTTAAAGTGATCCTCGTCTTGGGAATGGTGATTGCGGTCGCCGTCTTCCTGCTGGACCGTATTCTGCCGAAACCCTATCGTGACGAAGATCTGGAAGATTCGTGGATGCCGGAAGAGGATGATCCCACCGCCTCCGCCACCACACCCCCGATGGCCGCCGATGGTGTTGCAGAGCCGGAAGAGGACGAGGATGTGAAAGCGGATGCCGGGAGCAACGGCAAAGCCGAAGAAGCACCGAAGAAGAAAACCACGACCCGTCGCCGCTCCACCAAGAAGGATGACGACGCCTGATTCAGGGAGGGAACTTGGGCGGTACACTGGGACTGATCGGAGGCTTCATCGGGCTTGTCGGACTCGGCACGATGATCGCCAACCTCAAGACAACGGCGTTTGACCCCATCGGCGGGATCATATTCACCGTTTTCCTGTTGAATGGCCTGCTCGCGACCTGGCGTCGTGTAACAGGACGAGAAGCCCCACGTACCAAAGGCCCCCTCTCTACACGGTCAAAGAAACGCGACTGATCGGTACTGGATAGACTATAATGATGGCCCGGGCAATCTATGTTGCCCGGGTTTCTTCTGTCTGGGAGAAGGCTGTACCTTTTTCCCCGCCCTCGCGCCTGCATTTGTCATCCCGCCGTACGTGGCCCTGGCCTGCGGCCCGGGTTTATCCTGTCTGCACACCTTTTCAGTTGCTGCTTGGAATGCTCTCCGTGCTGATATGCACGCTTGGGTGGCGGGGCACCCAAGCCATTTCAGTGCGTGCCCTGGCTTGACTTGCAAGCCGGGTCTCCGTAACCAGTAAAGAGGTTCTACCCTTTCGCGCTTGCGGCGCGATGCACGGGCAGGATGCCCGTGCTACACTGTCAGGACATCGCTACGCTAAAGACCTGACGGAACGTGCTACATATGTCATCCCGGGCCCCGACCCGGGATCCAGCATCCAACATACCGACGATGCGAAACCGTTCCATCCGAGTCCCCCATCTCACACAAGAGCTCGAGGTGGCCTGGGCCTCCTGCCCATGCTATGCCCTCGCAGAGAGCGTTCCCCGCAGACTGCTTCCCCCGGCTCAACGTTTGAAGCAGTCTCCCTTCCGCCGGGTGCCCCGGCTTGACTTGCAAGCCGGGTCTCTGTGACCAGCAAAGGGACCCTACCCTTTCGCGCCTGCGGCGATCCTCGCCGGATTCAAGAATCCGGCCTACACGAACAGACCCGACTTATCGAGCAAGTTGGGCCACCCGGTGCCCACCCCTACCTCCGCTACCCTCCCCTTCCCCCTGTTGCCCAACCGACAGCGGTTTCGTAAACTCCGAAGCGTAAATTTGCATGACCAGAAAAGGAAAAAACTGTGACTTCCTCCGAGATACGTCAGACTTTCATCGACTTCTTCAAGTCCAAGCAGCATGCTGTCGTACAGAGCGCGCCAGTGGTGCCGTTGGACGACCCGACCTTGCTCTTCATCAACGCCGGCATGAACCAGTTCAAGGATGTTTTTCTTGGCACCGGGACACGTGAGTACACACGGGCCGTCGACAGCCAGAAGTGCATCCGTGTCTCGGGCAAGCACAACGATCTCGAGGAAGTCGGCCCCTCGCCAAACCACCACACCTTCTTCGAGATGCTGGGCAACTGGTCCTTTGGCGATTACTACAAAGCGGAAGCGATCAAATGGGCGTGGGAGTTGATGACGGGTGTCTTCGGTTTCGAGAAGGCGAAGCTGTACGCCACCGTCTTCACTGATGATGACGAATCTTTTGAGCTGTGGAAGAGCGAAACCGACATCGACCCATCCCACATCAGCCGTCACGGGCACAAGGACAATTTCTGGGAGATGGGTGATACCGGGCCGTGCGGCCCCTGCACCGAAATCCATTACGACCTCGGCGAACCGGCACCCGGTTGCGAGCCGATCGAGAATGATGGCCCCAACACCGATTCGGGCCGCTACATGGAGCTCTGGAACCTCGTCTTCATCCAGTACCATCGTGACGAGAACGGAGACTTGCACGACCTTCCGGCAACCCATGTCGACACCGGCGGCGGGCTGGAGCGTTTCTGCCGTGTGCTGCAGAAGGTCGATTCCAACTACGAAACCGATCTCTTCCAGCCGATCATCCAGGAGATCGCCGACAAGTCAGGCGTGCCCTACATCAGCCCGAGCGCGGGCGGTGCAGAGAAGGATTACATCCCCCATCGCGCCATCGCCGACCACCTGCGGATGCTCGCCTTCTCCATCGCCGATGGCGCCCTGCCGGGCAACGAGGGCCGTGGCTATGTGCTCCGCCGTGTCCTGCGACGTGCCGCACGATTCATCCGTCAACTCGGCATCGAAGGCAGCTTCCTCGCCGATCTCGTCCCCGTCCTGGTCAAAACCATGGGCGGCCACTTCACCGAGTTAAAAGACCGCCAGAAGCACATCGAAACGGTGATTCGAGCGGAAGAAGAGGCCTTTATTCGAACGTTGGACAAGGGCCTCGCTCAATTTGAGGAAGCCTCCGCCGGAAGCTCTATTTTTGGCAAAGATGCCTTCCGTCTTTACGACACCTTCGGTTTCCCCCTCGATCTGACGCAGCAGATGGCTCGGGAACGGGGCATCTCGGTGGATGTCGAGGGCTTCAATAAGGCAATGGCCGAGGCGAAGGAAAAATCACGTGCAGCAAGCCACTTTGTGCAGGATGGCGGCGAGTTCGAGGTGATCACACAGGGTAACCATTCCGAGTTTGTCGGGTATGACCACCTCGCAGCGAAGGGCGCAATCCGGATGCTGAAGGTGCTGGACGATGCCGATGTCGAGGGCGATGAGAAGCATCCGGTACCGGAAGAAGCACCGTCCAGTCGTGTCGCGATTGTCCTCGAAAAGACCCCCTTCTACGCCGAATCAGGCGGACAAGTGGCAGACTACGGGACGATTCGTGGCTCGGAGTTGAACCTCCTCGTAACCGATGTCCGTCAGGAAGGCGACAGACGGGTTCACTACTGCACCGTGCGTCGTTGGCCCACCAAGGAGCACGGGCTGCCGGGCGTGGTCGAGGCGGCGGTGGATGTCGAGCGCAGGACCAACATCCTGCCGCATCACACCACCACCCACCTGCTGCAGGCGGCGTTGCGGAAGGTGCTCGGCGAGCATGTGACCCAGGCCGGGTCACGGGTTACCCCCGACTACATGACCTTCGACTTCACCCACTTCGAGAAGCTGACCCCGGAACAGACCGCCGAGGTCGAGGGGATGGTCAACCAGGCGATCCGTGAGGACCATCCGGTGACAGCGCAGATCATGGGCATCGAGGAGGCGAAAGCGGGCGGCGCGATGGCGCTATTCGGAGAGAAGTACGGTGATGTGGTCCGTGTCATCAAAATCGGCGACAAGGGCGAGGTCAGCCAGGAACTCTGCGGCGGGACGCATATGAGCCGTACCGGGGAAGCCGGCCTCTTCCGTCTCGAAGGTGAATCCGCCATCAGCGCGGGCGTGCGACGACTCGAATGCACCGCCGGAGCGGCGGCGTACAAAAAGATGGCCGAGGAACGGGAAGCCCTTGATCGAGTCGCGGAGGTTATCGGTAGCCGTGGCTCGGACCCCGCCGAAAAGGCCGCCAAACTGCTCGAGCAGCAGAAAAAACTTGAGAAAGAAATCGAGCGTCTCAAGAAGGCAGCCTTACAGGGATCGGTCGATTTTCTGAAGGATTGGGGCGAAGAGATCGAGCATGCGGACGGCAATGTGCTGGTGGTCAGCGGGGTCTACGAAGCCGCCTCGGACCGTGACTCGCTCGCCGCCGCCGCCGACAAGATTACTGAGGAGCTGGTCAAGGCGAAGAAGTCAGGTGTCGGGCTGGTGGGAAACGAGGTCGACGGCACCTTCATGTTCGCCTGCACGGTGACCGATGATCTGATCAAACGTGGTGTGCAAGCTGGCAAATTGGTTGGTGCGGTCGCCAAAAAAGCGGGCGGCGGCGGCGGTGGCAAACCGAGCTTCGCAACCGCCGGTTCGAAGCAGATCGACACCGCCTTTGCCGTGCTGAAAAACCGCAGCGAGATCAAGAAGCTGGTCGAGGGGATGTTGTAGTCGTTCCTGGCCCGGGCAATCTTGTTGCCCGGGTTTCTTTTGTGCATGACCCTGTTTCCATCTGCCCCGGCAGCTTGTTGCGGGGTTTTCTCTATTTGCCCTCACCTTTTGGCGCCTGTGGCGCGATGCACTGGCAAGATGTCCGTGCTACACCGTCAGGTCACCGCTTCGCTAAAGACCTGACGGAACCTTTTTGAGTCGATCACCTAAGGCGATCCTCGCCGGGGTTGGAAACCCCGGCCTACGCTCGAAAAATCGAGACCCAAGATCGTACCACCTTATTTGCCACGTTACGAAAACCCGGCTTGCAAGCCAAGCCGGGGCACGCGGCGACCTCCTCGTTCGACCAATGAAGTGGTGTGAAGAGAGGATAGACCCGCACCGCAGGCACGGGCCAGGTGGGCGAAGCAGCCAGCCGACTTGACAAGCACATCGAGCCTACCTACCCTGTTGACATCGTTCAGCAACCAAGGACTCACCCATGACCCACCACCCACTCACCAACCAGGTCGCGATTGTCACCGGCGCAAGCCGTGGTATCGGACGGACCATCGCCCTGCATCTCGCCAGCAAAGGGATGAAACTTGCGCTCACCGCACGCACGGCTGATGCGCTTGAAGCGCTTGTCCGCGAGATCAAAGCAAAAGACGGCAATGCCCTCGCCATACCCCTGGATGTATCGGTTAAGGACGAGGTTGAGCGACTGATGCGGGAGACCGAAGAGAACCTCGGCCCCATTGATCTTCTTGTGAACAACGCCGGCCTCTTCAGTGCTATCGGCCCGCTCTGGGAAACCGATCCCGAAAACTGGTGGAACGATGTCACCGTCAACTTGCGCGGTGTCCAGCTCACCTGCGCGGCCGTAGTGCCAGCGATGATGGAGCGTAAAGCGGGACGGATCATCAACTTTGGCGGCGCGGGAGTTACCGGCCCCTTCCCCTTCGGCTCGGCCTATGCAGTCAGCAAAGCAGCGGTCACTCGCTTGACCGAAAATCTCGCCCTTGAGCTGGAGCGGCTTGGTTCGCCGGTTAAGGTTTTCGCGATGAGTCCCGGTTTCGTGCGAACAGCGATGACGGAACAGTTCGAGCAGAGCGAAGCGGGTAAGAAATGGATGGATTACATGGCGCAAAGGTTCCGTGAAGGGCTCGATGTGCCGCCGGAACGTGCTGCCGAACTAGTGGAGGCGATTGCATTGGGCACTTTCGACGCATTGGCTGGTCGGTATTTCCACGCCTCAGGGGATGCGGGAAAGTTCGAGGAGATCGCCGCAGATGCTGAGGGGATCGAGATGCGCGGAGAACGGCTGCTGAGGCTAACCTAGCTATTGGCCGATGTTCGATTGGCCCGACACTTTAGTGTCGGGTATCTTCAGAATGTGGAACTTCCTCTGTCATCATACTCCGATGAAACCCGACACTGAAGTGTCGGGCCAGGTACAACCCTATTTGAAATGGTTGCGTCAGATCCAAAGATCTGACGCTTCTTTCTCATAAATACACCCGACTTGACAAGCATGTCGGGTCACCCAATTACAAACAGACTCTCTAACTATTCCGCGCCCTGCTCCCGGAAGAAGTCGCGATACTTCATGTCCGTCTCGAGCACATGGTGCATAAACCAGACCTTCAGGAAATGGAAGGTTTCGGAAGGCACGTTACGGTCCCTTTCCTGGTGCCGTACCTGTAGTTCATTCAGCTTGCGAACCAGCTCCTTGTGTTCCTCGCGGTGTGTTCCGTAATCCTCGTAGCCATACTGCACCATCAGGTTTTCTTCTTCCTGAAAATGCGTTTTCATGAACGCAATCAGATGGCCGAATATCCGCGAGAGGACCTGGCTTCCCTGGCCATCGAAGAAGGCCTGCGCGAACTCGTCAATGGTGGCGATCAGTTCCTTGTGTTGAGCGTCGAATGCCTCCACCCCAACACTCATGCTGTCGTCCCATTCCAGGAAAGGCATATTCTTGGGATCCCTGTTAATACGTCCGACTGGGAGAATATAATGGAAATCCCCGAAAATCCGAACGAATCGCTCTTATGATCCAGCTTCTCTTTGCCCCACGAGACATAATCAAGCCGGTTCGAGTTCCACCCGTCCCAAGTCGGGATCAGCAGAAAGAATGCGGACAGGTAGCCGTTTTCCGGGGCGATACATCTCTTTACCACCAATCTCGACAAACGTCTGCTGCTTGCGGTCGAAGAAGAAGGAGCCAAGATCATCGGCGAGGATCATCCCCTGTGCACCAGTTTCGCTGATGTCGATAAAGACTCCCTTCGGTACAGCTCGGGTCACCATCCCCTCAAACACCTCCCCGATCATCTTCGAGAAGTACTCCGCCTGACGGATGCGTAGCGAGTGACGTTCCATTTCCTGCGCGGCACGTTCCCGTTCGCTTGCCAGATCACAGGTACGTTGCAGATTACCCTCAACATCCTTGCCATGTTTCGATCCACCCTCGACAATACCCATCAGGATGCGATGAACTTCCAGGTCCGGGTAGCGGCGGATCGGGCTGGTGAAGTGGGTGTAATTGGCGAAGCCAAGTCCGAAGTGGCCAATGTTTTGAGTATCGTATGCTGCTTTCGCCATCGCGCGCAGCGCGTGAATTTCGATCACCTCCTTGAGCGGATGACCTTCGAGCGATTGCAGCCAACTGTTGATCTGCTTCGACGTCACCGTCTCGAGGTGACGTCCCAACGGCCACTCCAACCCAAGCGACATGACAAAGGCACCGACATCCTGCAGCTTTTCCGGGTCGGGCAAATCATGGATTCGGTAGACAAAGGCCTTCGGTCCAGTCCCACGCTGACGGATCGCGAATTCGGTCACGGCACGGTTCGCGGCGAGCATGCACTCCTCGACCAGATGATTGGATTCATGCACCTCGCGACGCTGGATTCCGACCGCCTCATCCTGATCATTTACCTCGACCTCATACTCCGGCACTTCGAGGTTCAAGCCGCCCTGTTTGAAACGGAGGCGGCGCATCGTGTCTGTCAAACAACCAAGGTGATGGACCAGTGCAGGCAGGCTATCGGACCGCAGTGCAGGTAGTTTGTCGCCGTACTTCTTTGTCGTCTCCTCCAGTAACTCCTGCACCTGGGCGTATGTAAATCTCCTTCGGGACCTAATTACACTGCGCGTAACCCGGGCGTCTCCGTTGACCTCGCCAGTCGCTTTTAATGGGATGAAGACGGTTACCGCACGTCGATCTACGCCCTCACGCAGGCTGCAAAGATCGGACGACAACCGTTCCGGTAGCATCGGAAGGGTGCCGTGCGAGGTGTAAACACTCGTGCCACGCATCCGTGCTTCCTTGTCCAGCATCCCGCCTTCACGGACATACCAGGAAACGTCAGCGATGTGGACTCCGAGTTCGTAGCTGCCATCCTTTTTACGGATCAGGCTGAGCGCATCGTCGAAGTCATGAGCCGATTCAGGGTCGATGGTGACAATCATGCGATCACGCAGATCCATCCGTCCCGCGGTGAGTTCCTCTTCGGTCACCTCTTCGCTCGCCTGTTCGGCTTCGTCCAGCGCCGCCCGGGCGAATTTTTCACGAAACTTGTAGGTAGCGATCAACGCTTTGTAGCGAGCGCGTGGATCATTCGCCGGGCCGAAGACACGTGTCACCCGTCCATGCGGAGTCCGTCGCTCACTCGATACATCCACCTGAACACGGTCGTCCTCTTTCGCGCCGCGTAGCTGGGCTTCGGGAATCTCGATCGGACCGGGGATACGTGGGTTGTCCGGGTAGACCAACCCACCCCGCCCCGGCAGACGGATCAGCCGTCCGGTCACAGGGGTATCATCGCGTTCAACGACTCGCAGGACTCGCCCGGATGTCTTCCCGTTGAATCCCACTTCGATTGACACTTCCACCTGGTCACCGTGGTTGGCGCCACGCAGCTTTGAAGGCGGGACGAAGATGTCCTCCCCTTCACCGGATGAGGGTCGAACGAAACCAAAGCCACCTTCAGCCATATCGAGCTTGCCGGTGATCAACTGGTGCTGTTCTTCATCCGCAAGCTGAATTTTCTTGCCTTTGACACGTTGCAACTTGCCCAATTTCAGCAGTTCATTGACTGCGTCCCGGATCTCACGTTCATGCCGTGGCGATGTCGCTAATTCGACAATCAGATCCTTCACCCGCAGGGTGACGCGTGGACGGTCTTCCATGTAAGCCAGCACCTGGCCCACAGTCCCCGCTGTTGCCGGCGGTCGTGATGTGGCACGTCCCCGTCCCGCTGATTTTCGCAGGTGACGGGGAGCTCGTTTTCCATGCTTCTTTTTCATCAATACTCTTTATAAATCGTGATAGCGAAAAGAATCCCGGCCTGCCATGCAAACCGGGAGTGTCCAATCAAGGTTCAAACTTGTGGGCATCCAGGATTCATGACCCCGGTTCCACCCAGATCAGGCGGGCCACCTCACGGTCCAGGTCCACCTCACGGTCCCCGATCTGGATTGCAAGCTTGCCATTGTTGCGATCCGCTTTGCGTTGAATACGCATCCCGGGGAATTGCCCAATGTCACGTACACCCATATCCTTCAGGACACTCATCAGGTGGCGGCTTCGGTTGTCGACACGCTTCAGCATACCACCCTGGCCCTCTTCCAGACGGGGCAGTGGCACGAGATTATGGTCGGGCATGCGCCCTTCCTCATCCGGGATGGGATCGCCATGCGGATCAAATTCCGGGTGGTCGAGCTTCTGGTCAATGCGCTCGATCAAGCGGTCGCTGACAGCATGCTCGAGAATCTGTACCTCCTCGTGGACCTCGTCCCAGGGGACATCCAGTTCACGAGCAAGGAAGGTTTCCAGGAGACGATGGCGTCGAATGAGACGCACCGCGACATTCCGTCCCTCTGGCGTCAGTTCCGGCGGTCGGTAGCGACGGTAGCGTACCCACCCGCGCTGATGGAGACGGCGGATCATGCCGGTTACACTCGGCGCTTTGACACCGAACATCTTTGCCAGCTGGCTTGACCCCACTTGCTCACCCGTACTTTCCAAACGGAAGAGGGTTAACAGGTACTCCTCCGCGGAGGGGGAGACCTTTGGGCGATGGGATGCTACACCTCGTACGTCCATTGTTCCTCAACTCAGAGTTAGCGTGGGCAAACATGGTAGCAAACTCCTACCCTGCCTGCAAGACCCTCCTGTCCACATGGGCCCTCGTTGGAGGCCTTTGGAACCCTGATCCGGGGACCCTGAGTACCTATATTGCCTCGTCCGTGTCCAACTGAGGGCAGCTTCTCCTCCGAACAGGCGACAACTGGATGTCATGAATATTCTTGACCGCTACATCATACGGGAACACATCGGCCCCTTTTTTATCAGCATTTCGCTGATCATGTTCCTGTTTACGCTGAACCTCGCGCTTCGTATGCTCGGCCGTATTGTCGGGCAGGGGCTCGAGTTTGGCATTATTATAGAGTACTTCTTCCTCAATCTCGCCTGGATTCTCACCCTCGCCGTACCGATGGGGGTGCTGGTAGCAACCCTGATGGCATTTGGACGGATGGCTGGAGACCGTGAAATCGTCGCCATGAAATCGGCGGGTGTCGGTATCGTGAGGATGATCCGCCCCGCCATGATCGCCGCGCTGGTTGTCGCCGGCTTCTCCCTCTATTTCCAGGACCAGATCCTGCCGGACATGAACTACCGCAACAAGCTGCTGACCAGCTCGATCCGTCGCAAAAAGCCGAATGTCGTCCTGCGTGAAGGAATCTTCACCCGTGACCTGCCCAAGCAGACCCTGCTGGTCAAGGATATTCGTGAAGGGTCGGACATGCTCAACGATGTCACCATTTTCGATGAGTCCGATCCCTCAGAACCGAGCACGGTCATCGCCGATAGTGGTCAGCTTCTTTACGTTGATACTCTTGGGATGTACCAGTTTCACCTCTATGAGGGTGAGATTCACCAGATGAAACGGAAGGAGACGGAGGGCTATGAAATCCTCCGTTTCGAACGAGCCTTGTTCCGTATCGACTCTCCCGATCAGGTTCTGCAACGGTCCGAGCGGGGGTATCGCGGAGACCGCGAGCTGAGCCTTTCCGGGCTGCTGGGACGTGTCGAAGAACTGAAGAAACGAAAAAATCCGGAACGCTACGAGCGGTCGATTTCCCGTTACATGGTGGAGTACCACAAGAAGTGGGCGATTAGCGCCGCGGCACTGGTGTTTGTCTTGATCGGGGCGCCCCTGGGGGTGCGTCTGACACACGGCGGCTTGGGTGTGTCCGGCCCCCTCGCAGTCTTTTTCTTCTTGCTCTACTGGTCCTTCCTGATCGGTGGTGAGAACCTCGCCGACCGGATGATTGTGGGCCCAGCCATCAGTATGTGGGCAGCCAACATCCTGCTGACGATTGTCGGCCTCTATCTGATTCGGCTGGAAATCCGTCAGCATTCCACCCTGCGGCTGCCATGGCAACGGAAACGTACCCAGCAGGAAGCTCAGGACACGCGCGGCTGGTCGCAGCTTTCGCAGGAAGAGATGGATGCTTTGGCGCAACAGGAGCTAAAAAAGGTCGAAGCGGTGCAGGTTGATCCGGACCAGATGGACAACCGTCCCCAACCTTCGGGAGGGACGGATGATTATAATTGACCGCTATGTTTCGCGCCGTTTCTTCTACTTCCTGCTGCTTTCAACCTTGGCGTCGATGGCCATTTTTCTCGTCGTCGATCCCATCGAAAATCTGGATAAATTTCTCGACCGCGAGGTACCAACCTCCGAGATTCTTCGCTATTACCTGCTCTTTATCCCTTACATCATGTACCTGATCTACCCTGTTGCCGTTCTGCTGGCGACCATGTTCTGTATCGGCGGGCTGACGGTCACCAATGAGCTGATGGCGATGACCGCCTCCGGTGTTCCGCTTTGGCGTCACCTGGTCCTCCTTTCCTTCATCGGACTCATCCTGTCAGGCTTCATGTTCTGGTGGGGTGAAGCGGTTGTGCCGCAGACCAACCGGGAACGATTATCGATCTGGCGTGAGCAGGTCAAACAGAGCAAGGATTGGCGTCTCACCGAACAGGGCCAGGTCTACCTGCAGGATGGACCAGGCCGTGTGCTTCACCTTGACCTCTACCAGCCACGTTCCAAGACGGGCTACGGAGTTGACCTCTACCAGTTCAGCACGGATGGTCGTGTGCTGGAACGGACAGCCGCACGGAGCTTGAGCTGGGAAGCAGGCCAGTGGATGCTGAAAGATGTTATGGTTCGCAAGTTCACACCGGAAGGGGAGCGGGTCGAACAGTATGAGCGTCAGCAGGTCCACCTCAAGGTGGTCCCCAACGACATGGTCGAGTTGAAGGTTGAACCGGAGGAGATGAGCCTGAATGAGCTGGTGCGCTTCACTGAACGCATCGAGAACACAGGCGGCAACCCGGATCGTTGGCGTGTAGACATCCACTCCAAGGTTGCTTTGCCCTTCGCCGGTTTCATCATTGTGCTCTTTGGTGTGCCAGTTTCTGCTGTGCGGAGACGGTCCGGAGTAATCTTTGGCGTCGCCCTGAGCCTTGTCATTTCCTTCGTCTACTTCGGCTTCATGCAGGTTGGCAAGGTGCTGGGCTACAAGGAGATCATCGACCCATGGATCGCCGCCTGGCTCGGCAATATCATCTTCTTCATAATTGGTATTATCCTCTATCGTCGCACCCCACGATAAGGTTTCTTTCAGTGCATCTTTTGATAACCCTGTCAGCTTGATGACGGGGTTTACTTCTTTGCCCACACCTCTTGCCTACCTGTAGTTCGGCACCTTACTATATGGAAAGCAGCGAGGAGCAGAGATTTGGAATTTTTGGAGTTACGAAAAAGTCTTGAGATTCTTGAGCTCGCCAGGACACGTCAGGGAATCGACACCAGCGCGGTGGAAACTCTCTTGACCATGCAGGCAGCATTGCAGGATATCAACCGTGTGCTCGATGGTTTTTTCTCTTCCTACGGCTTGACTCAAGGGCGCTTCGCCCTCCTCTCGCTTTTGATGAACCGACCGGACGGGATGAAGCCCTCCGATCTGGCCGACGAAGCGGGTGTGACCCGAGCCACGGTCACTGGCCTGCTCGATGGGCTGGAACGCGATGGACTCGTCAAGCGAGCAGCCGGTACGGGTGATAAACGATCCCGTGTGGTGAAGATGACTCCGGTCGCGCACGGGTTGATGGAAGGAGTGCTGGGCGAGTATTTCCGTCGCATTTCAAGATGGCTCGCTGGCGTTAGTGGTGGAGGCCGACGCACCCTGATCGGCGCCCTCTCCACCGTGCTGGATCGTATGCACGCCAACGATAACGAGCCCCTGCCGCTCTAGCACAATATCCATCCCAGTTCAGTCAAGGTCGTCGCTGCCTGCGACGCTCATCTCGCCTGAAGGGGGTTCGAGAGCTATCCTCGTCCCTCACATTGTCCCCCCAAGCCCCGATTCCCTATATTGGCCCCGCCTGCCGGGGTGGCGGAATTGGTAGACGCAGCGGACTCAAAATCCGCCGGGCCCTGCGCCCTTGGGGGTTCGAGTCCCCCCCTCGGTACTTGAAGGGACAGTGGGTTCTGGATTCAACCAGAACCCACTGTCCCTTTCGTGTTGTCAACTACCTACTCGTCAACCTTCCCCCCCCACACCCAGGTCGCAACCATCTCCACCGTCTACTCCTCGATCAGGTGATGAGTGACCATCTTACGCCAAAGGGTGGATCGGTGCATGCCGAGTTCACGAGCGGCTCGCGTGCGATTGTACTTGCAACGTTTCAAGGTGCCAAGGATCAGGCTTTTTTCGCTCTCCGGGGAGGGTTCAGACGAGGTGCCCTTTTCAACCTGGTTTCGAATGCGGTCGGGCAGGTGGTCCGGTTCGAGCTTTTCACCATGACACATAACAAACGCATGCTCGATAGCATTCTCCAGCTCACGGACATTCCCCGGGAAGGGGTAGCGAACAAGGAGGGCCATGACTTCCGGTGCGACGGCACGGATCGGTTTTCGTAGCTTGGTTTTCATCTTGTTGATGAAGTGGTCGATCAGGATTGGGATGTCTTCAGGACGTTCCCTCAATGGCGGAACGTCAACACTGACAACGTTCAGGCGAAAATAGAGATCCTCGCGGAACTGCCCCTGCCGGATTTGGCGCTGCAAATCAGCGTTGGTCGCTGCGATGATGCGTGCATCGGTGCGTTGGGTCCTCGTTGAGCCCAGCGGTTGATACTCGCCGTTGTTCAGGACACGGAGCAACTTTGCCTGAAGCTGTGGTTCCATTTCGCTGATTTCATCGAGCAATAGAGTACCACCATTGGCCAGGCAGAAGGTTCCCGGCTTGTTTCGTTTGGCATCGGTAAACGCCCCTTTTTCATAGCCAAACAATTCGGATTCAAGCAGGGTGGCAGGCAGGGCTCCGCAATTTATCCGGATGTACGATCCAT
This sequence comes from bacterium, assembly GCA_020444265.1. GTDB lineage: Bacteria > Electryoneota > Electryoneia > Electryoneales > Electryoneaceae > JAHLLH01. Next base: position 673,358 of record JAHLLH010000002.1, on the reverse strand, counting down.
ATTTCCGTGGGCTGAGGTTGTGAATCGCTTGGGCGATCAACTCCTTGCCGGAACCGCTCGGCCCCTGGATCAGCACATTGCATTCCGATTCGGCGATATCCGGGAGCAATTCGATGATCTGACGCATTTTCTGGTTGACGCTGATGATGTTTTCCAGCGTGTTCTCACGATTCAGCCGATCCCGAAGCTGTTCGAGTGTGGAGATGTCCTGAAAAAACTCGACCGCACCAACCACCTTCTCCTGGTCATCACGCAACAGGGTGGTCGAGACCATGATCGGAATCTCGCACCCCTCCCGTGTGATGATGGTGACTCGCGCATTTTTTATCGGTTCCTTGCTCTTCAAGGTATCCTTAAGCGCGCAATGAGTATGGCAGACTTCTGTCCGGAATATATCGAAGCAGTGCTTCCCAACAGCCTCGTCACGAGTGAAGCCAGTAATCTCTTCCGCGGCGGGATTAAAGGAGGTAATCCTGCAATCCTTGTTGACGGTGAATACACCATCACGAATGGATTGGAAGATGATCCTGCTGATCACGTCATCCATAGCGTATCCAAGCTTCAATCTGGGGAGGCACAGTTGGGGGGATACCGGAAGGTAGCGATGAACCCCACCGATGGCCTCATCCGTTCAGACTTTTAGCCATCACTGAGGACCAACCCGGACGCCCCCGAGACATGATGGATATCATTCAGCAGAACAGCCTGGGTGTTCAAATGGATTTCGTCCGGATGATTGGGGCCAACCAGAACGATCGGCGAAACGAAATTTGATGCGAATTCCTCGAGATTGCGTCTACCGAAGGTCGCACCTGCTTCCGGGTAGGGCATGACCAGCAGTTGGAATTCACGTCGCAGAAGACAGTGGTGAAGTTCACTCCACTCGTTGTCTTCGCAGAGACGAAATCCCGCTTTCAGGTGGTCCCCGAGCCGATCATCGTAGTAGAAACGCAGCTCACGTTCCCGTTCAACAATCAAATCGTCCAGTTCCTTTTTTCCGAGATTCTGCGGGGGATGATCATTCGGGTTGAAGGGGTCGGCGAGGAAATGAAAGATATTGAACTGGATGTCACGCTCCCGTACCAGGCGAAGCGCAAAGTCGAACGCCCAATCTCCCTGGGGAGAATAGTGGACACATAAGCCGATGGATTGCAGGGCAGGCATGGTCATCGTACGATCCTTTCTTTGGAAAGCTGGGCAGATGCCATGGAATAGGGGGAACGTTCATTGGATCGTACCGCCCCCCCGGACTCCATCGCTTCGCGCAGATACCGTTCGGAATAGATCGCGCCAATCGGGTTGTTTGCTAGGGCGCGATCCTTGTTGAACAAAGTGGTCACCGGTGCAAGACTTGCCTTTGAGAAGACACAGTCAGCACCGATGCAGAGGCCAACTAAAATATTGAGGTCTGTCTCTTTCCGGTTGAGGGCAGCAGCCTGGGCGAGGGGATTGCAGGACCTTGACAGTTCAGCAGGAGAAGAGGAGTTGTCCCTATCCTCAGATGCAGCTACCCGCAGTTTGCAACTGACTGGGTGGACATGAAAGAACCTTCGAAGCACGCTGGTCAGAATCGTGGCAGGGTGATGCAGATCGGAACAATAGGCGACCCCGAGAGTGTGGTACCCCATCTCCAGACAGAAGTAGACCAATTCGGATAGACGACAGAGACGACGGTCATCTTCAAAGTTCAGGTCTTGTGCCAGATCGAGCATCGCCTGGTCAATCTCACTTGGAATGACTGACTGAACGGGAGTAAGGATACAACCGCCTGTGTCAAGGCAAACCGGGTTGGGGCAGGCAAGGCAATCAACATCTCGCTCCCCCGCACCATCCTCCATCTCAAAGGAAAGGAGATCTTCACTCGACGGCACGACTTTACCGGAGATCAGCCAGGACCGGATTTCTTCTTTGCTTCCCGAACGGTTGGCCAGGATCGCCCCTACCAGGGGTTCCAGCGCGGAACGTGCCCCCTGGTTGACCCCCCCGCAAATAAGAACGTCGAGATTGAGCTGCCGCACGATCTCGGTCAGATCCTCGATCGTATCGATCTGGGCATCCATCCTGAACTCATCAGCCAATCGTCCCTGGCGTAAAATGACGACCAGCATCCCGTCCGCATGGGTACACCGTGGGGCAACACGATCACCATGTAGGGGTATTCCGAAACGCATGGTCCTGCTCCTTTCACCACTGAGCAAGGCAATCCATGTGCCGAGCCACCGTGGCGCACTCCACTTACAGCCTGCGAAATGCAACCCGATTTTTCCCTGCTGGTGTCAAACTGTCGTGTTCGTACGGAGATGCACGCCCTGTCGGATTTCGACCCAATGATTGAATAGCTTCTGGCTCATCCCAAGCGCCAGGTGTTCTCGGACCGGGAGAAGTGTCGTACAGACTGTCGCAGTGCAACACTTTGTTTCAGCACTTGCGACACTTTGTCGGCCTCCAACGCAACCTGGCTCAACACTTCTGTCTTCCTTAACACCTTTATCCCGCTCGAACACCACTCCACCCTTCCCCGTTCTGGAACACCAGATAGAGGGTTCGCAAACCGACCACTCAGCATCCTCACAGCTTCGGGAGCCACCCATTCGGGTACACCCTTTGCGCAAGGAACGGCTGTCGGATCGATAGCCAAGAGAGATCATCATGCCCGAAACTGTCGAAAATGCCTCCCAGCAGATGTTGCGTGAACGACTGCCCTATTATGTCGAAAACCCACCTGCAACTGGGTTGGTGGAACGATTTCTGGATGCCTTCGCCGCCATCCTCGAGCATACCGATTACAAACCCCTGCTCGACTCCTACTGCCGGACGACTAACAAGTGCAATCGTTGCTCGGTCACCTGCCCGGTCTACCAGGTGACAGGGGAAGCACGGGATGTTCCCTGCTACAAGACCACCCTGCTGCTTCAGGTCTACCAGCGCTATTTCTCGCTTGGTGGCTGGATGCGTTCCCAATTCAACACACACGCCTTCGAACTGACCGAGGAGATCATCCTCGAGATGGCGGATGTCTTTTATCGTTGCACCGCCTGCCGGAGGTGTACGCTGGAATGCCCGATGGGGATGGATCATGGTCTGATCACACGACTTGGCCGCTACATCCTCAGCCTTGCGGGCATCTCATCGAAAGCGCTGCAGGTCAGCGTACGCGAGCAGCTTGAGGGTGAAACTCACAACACCTCGAAGATTCCAAAGGTTGCCATGCTCAACACGCTGGAGTTTTTGCAGGAAGAGCTGGAGGACCAGTTTGGTCTGCAGGTGGAGGTGCCGGTCGACAAACAGGACCGTGATTTCGTCTTCTTCTGCGCTGTCAGCGATTACCTGATGGAACCGGACACCCTGCTCGGCAATCTCGCAGTACTCTACGCCGCCGGTGACTGGGACCGCTGGACCATCGGCTCCTGCAACTACGATGGCATTAATTACGGCCTCTTCTATAGCGACTGGCATCTCGAACGCATCATCAAGCAGCTAGTTGGAGAAGTGGAACGTCTCAACGGTAAAAATCTGCTGATCGGTGAATGTGGCCATGCTTCCCGTTCCGCGCACGATTTTGTGCCGGTCTTCGGCGGGAAACGACCCTCCCCCGTCGTCAGCTTCATCGAGTACACCCTCGACTGCCTGCGCAAAGGCAAGATCACACTCAACCCCAACATCATCACCCAGAAGGTCACCTATCATGACCCGTGCAACATCGCACGAGGGGGATGGATTGTCGATCAGCCACGTGAGATCCTGAAATCCTTCGTCAAAGATTATGTCGAAATGACTCCCGGTGGGAAGTTGAACTATTGCTGTGGGGGTGGCGGTGGGTTGGTATCCATCGATGAGATTCACGACTACCGCATGGAAGTTGGGGGACGTAAGAAAGCAGAACAGCTGATCGCAACCGGGGCGGATATCTGCATCGCACCCTGCGCGAATTGCAAAAAACAGCTCAAGGAATTGGTCGAGCACTACGAAATTCCGTGTGAAATCATGGGGCTGCACGACCTCATCCTGAAAGCAATCGAGATCCCCGGCGGGAAGAGCGCCGAGGAACGTCTCGAAGAAGCTCAACTCTACGCGATGTGAGGAAATACCGATGCGCACTTGGATAGACCTCGCGATGGGTCCTCTTTTCGCCGTGACCTTTCTTTTCATGCTGATCGGACTGCTACGTCACCTTATCCAGCAGCTCGACACGCTGTTTCGCAGAAAAGCGGGCAGGCTGCGGCACATGCCCTGGCGCAAAATGGCACGTGATTCCCTCGGCTGGGTTGTGCCCATCCGTCACCTGACCAGCGGCAACGTCCTCTTCTCCAATTCTTCCTTTATTTTTCACATTGGGGCGATCCTGGTTCCTCTCTTTTACGCGGGCCATATCGCCTTGTGGGAGAAGCTGTTCGCTGTTTCCCTTCCTGCACTCAGTGCAACGGTCGCGGACACCTTGACCATCATCACCATCCTCGCCCTGCTGGTTCTGCTGGCAAGCCGTCTAGGAAATACTAAGCTGCGAACGATTAATCGTTCCTCGGACACAGCCGTACTGATCGTGGTCCTGCTACCTTTCCTCACTGGTTTTTTTGCAGCGCATCCCACCATGAATCCGCTGCCCTGGCAGGCGATGTTCCTGATGCATTTACTCAGCGCCGAACTCCTCTTTGTCCTGGTGCCGTTGACCAAGCTATCGCACATCGTCCTCTTCTTCTTCGACCGCATTTCGGAGATGCACTGGCAGCTCAAGCCTGGAGCGGGTGACCGTGTAGCAGAAACACTCTTCGGGAAGGGGGCGAAAATATGAGCGGCATGCTGATCGATGTTACCCGTTGCATCGGCTGTGAGGAGTGTGTTGCTGCCTGTGTCAAGCAGAATGGCATTGACCCACGCTTAGCTGACCGGGACCGTGCTACCGCCCTGGATGGCTTATCGGAAAACCGCCTCTCCACCGTCGAAACTATCGGCTGGACACGATTTGCGAAAAAGGCTTGCATGCACTGCCTCGAACCGAGCTGCGTTTCCGCCTGCCTTGTCGGCGGGCTGACACGAAACGAGCTCGGTGCTGTGGTCTATGATGGGGACAAGTGCATTGGTTGCCGCTATTGCATGCTCGCCTGTCCGTTTCACATTCCACGATACGAGTGGTCCAGCACAACTCCGCTTGTCCGGAAATGCGACTGGTGTTTCGCACGTCTTGAAGCAGGGAAACCACCCGCCTGTTACGAAGCTTGCCCCGAAAATGCGATCACCTTTGGTTCACGGGAAGTAATGCTCGCTGAAGCGCGACGCCGGATTACCTCCGAACCAGACCGCTATCTGGACCATATCTACGGTGAGTCCGAATTCGGGGGTACCGGGGTGCTCTACATCTCCGATGTGGACCTGCACGAGCTCGGATGGCCAGAGCAGAATGCTGATTCCATCCCGGCTACTGTTGCACCTGTCCTCCATGCCACCCCCTGGATCGGAGGTAGTGTGCTCACCGCGGTAGTCGGATTGAACTGGATTGTCAAGCGTAGGATGGAACAGGCAAAGGGAGCGGAAGGGTCTGCGAAATTGCCGAATGATGAACCAGGGAGTTGATGATGGAGACGCTGGATCGTACACGGCGAGTGAAGGATATCCTCTGGGTGTGTGTGTTTGCTGGCCTGCTGGCCATGCTTTTCCGGTTCATCTTCGGGCTCGGTGCCACCACGAATCTCGATGACCATGTCCCCTGGGGTTTGTGGAAAATCTTCAATATGGTGGGCGGCGCCGCCCTTGCTACGAGCGGCTTCACCATCGGTTTTCTCGGCCACGTGCTGCACATCAAACCCTTTGACCGTCTGGTCAAACCGGCTATCCTGGTCGCCTTCCTTGGCTATGGCTCATCGCTCTTTGCTCTGCTTTTTGACATCGGCCTTCCCTGGCGTTTCTGGCACCCGTTTGTCTTCTGGAATCCCCACAGTTTCCTCTTCGAAGTTTTCTGGTGTGTCTCCTTCTATTTTCTCGTCACCTTCTTCGAACTGAGCCCCTCCCTGCTGGAACGGACTCGGATGACTCGTTTGCAGCACAGTCTGAAAAAAGCTGCACCCTGGCTGGTGGTGATCGGGATTACCCTATCCAGTTTGCACCACACCTCGCTGGGATCCCTCTTCCTGGTGACTCCGCAACGGCTACATGTGCTGTGGTACAGCCCGATGATTTCGCTGCTCTTCATCATCTCTGCGATGGGTGGCGGAATGATGCTACTCGGCCTCATCAAGCTGCTTTACCACTGGTGGTACACTCCAGGTGAGCTGATCGTTGGAATCCAGAGGAAGCAAAGCATGGTTTGCGCCACTGACCCAGAGTCCGCTACCGACGGTGAACCTGCGAGCGCTTCTCCTTTGCGCGAGGTACGTGCGCTTGCGATTGCCGGAAGTGTTGTCCTCACCCTATATCTGATCTTAAAACTTGCCGATTTGCTCCTTCGTCCCGAGGCGTCTTCAGCGCTGTTTGAGGGCACTTGGGAGAGTTGGCTTTTCCTCTCCGAAATGCTGATCGCGACCGTGCTGCCGATTGGTCTGATCTTTTCGCAACGAGTCCGTCACTCAGCGAATGGCCTCGCCTTCGTCTGCGGTCTCGGCGCATCGGGACTGGCACTGAACCGTATGAACGTCGGCATCTTCGGCTACTTCCGTGATGCGGGCGAAGTCTATTTCCCATCCCTCATCGAATGGGCGATCACAGTCGGTGTGCTGGCGATGGCCGGGCTTGCCTTCTTCTTCATCGTCGAACAGTTTTCGATCTTCACAAACCATCGGAAACCCGTCTCGGACACCCAACTCGCTCTCGGCTCTTCATTTGATCGACTGACCCGTGTCTGGAACCATCGTCTGCTCACGGGATTCGAACGAGTAACCCTGATCGCGCTGATTGTCCTGCCCATCTCATGGTGGCTGCTCTATCCGCCCTACTGGCCCGAAACTCCAGAACCTGTTTCTCCTCCCCTCGCGCTTGATAGTGAACGGGACACCCTGCGAATCGATGCCAACCGGAACGGGTATGAAGTGCTCTTTGCGCATGCCGAACACAGGCAACGGCTTGGTACTGAGACCTCTTGCACCTCATGCCATCACCTGACCCTGCCGGGGGATCAGGCAACTCCCTGCTCGCACTGCCATGTCGCGATGGAGGAGCGCAGCCCCCTTTTCGACCATGACCATCACACAGCGGCTGTCGCAGCGGCGGAGCAATTTCACGGGTTGCAACCGGAAAACCAGAGCTGCGCCTGTTGCCACACATTGGGTGCGTACCACGCTGCGTCGACAGCGAAAGGGTGCCTCGAATGTCACCGTGAGGACATGCATCCCGTCGATCCGCCTGACGATCCAAATGGCCTGATGCACGCGTCGAGCTACCACTCCGCCATGCATCAGACCTGTATCGAGTGCCATAGGAAAGAAAAAGAGGCAGCTGGTCGTCCCGACCTGGACCGTTGCACCACCTGCCATCAACCGATGCCGGGATTCAAACCTCGCCCCGAGGAGGGTGAAAAACTGGATGCCGCATCATCCCTGGTGGAGCTGGCTGCCAAAAAACGGGGGTTGTGAGTGGGAGGAGGAGAAGACCACTCACCCCCCCGGCGAAACGGGCAATGCGCTGACCCGTTCCTCGATCGCCTGCCAGACCAGGCGAATATCTCCTGAAGAAGGACTGTTCCATTCGATAGCGGTAAGTTGTTCCATCTGGGCGATGGTGACCTCGGCATCATACCGAATACGGCCCGCGACCTGCGCTCCTGCGTGAATAGCTACCTTCTCGATTTGTTCAGTCATCCCTGGGTTGAGATCCCATTTATTCGTGCAGACCATTACCGGAACCTCGAAGTGCCCGGCGAGTGCCAGGACACGCTCAAGATCATGAACACCGGAGACGGTTGGTTCGGTGACCACAACAACCAGATCGGTCCCTGTGATGGCCGCAATAACCGGGCATCCTACTCCCGGCGGACCGTCCACCAGCACCATTTCCACGCCTTGTTCCTCTGCCAGCTTGGAAGCATGGTTACGGACTGTGGTCACCAGTTTGCCCGAGTTTTCTCCCCCGGGCTGCAGGCGTGCATGAACCATTGTGCCGATCCGTGTCGTGGAAACCATCCACTCACCACACCTTCGATCATCTGCCTGAATCGCCTGTTGAGGGCAGAGATGGATACAAACTCCGCACCCCTCACAACTCGTTGTCGCCTTTGCCTGGATACCATCACCATTGGTTCCGGGAACAAGGTGGATCGCATCGAAACGACAGACGGTTTCGCAGATGCCGCAACCATCACACAGATCAGGATCAACAACTGCCTGGTACCCACTTACAAAGGGGTAACGAACTGTCTCTTGCGGTGTTAACAGCAGGTGCAAATCCGAGGCATCCACATCGCAGTCTGCACAAATCACATGCTCCGCCAACCGTGCAAAGGATGCGGTCAGACTCGTCTTCCCCGTCCCCCCCTTGCCACTGATGATGACCACCTGTTTCACGTCTAAACTCTCCTCTATTTGCTTTTCTGAGTTCCAGGCATCGCTCACATGGTTCCGTTCGACTTCTCCATCGCCATCCCATTTTGCGGACAGCGGTCGAGAAGCATCGCATACAATCGTTCGAATACTGCCCGATACTCGGGTAGCCCTTCCGTGATCAACTCCCCCCGTGAATAGACTTCTGCAATCCGGCGATCATTGGGAAGTTCAGCGAGGACCTGAATCCCTTCGGATTGGCAGTAGTCGTGGACTCGATTATCCCCAACCCCGACACGGTTGATCATCGCTGCGAAAGGCACCTTCAACTCGCGAAGGAGTTCGACTGAAAGCTGAAAATCATTCAACCCGAAGGGTGTCGGTTCGGTGATGAGCAGGACGAAATCGCAATCTTTCAGTGTCTCAACTGCCGGACAGGCGGTGCCGGGTGAGGCATCCAACAAGGCAATCGAGCCAGCTGGGATGGATTGTTTGACCGCTTGGATCACCGGGGTGACGGAGGAGACACCGATGTTCACAATCCCGTCGATGGTGGCAAGCTCGCCCACCTTCCTCATCCTCACCGTCCCAACAGGATGTTCGACCTCAACGATCGCATCGTTTGGACAGACGAGGGCGCATCCTCCACAGGAATGACAGAGTTCAGGAAAGACAAGCGTACTCTCCTTCAACGTTGCGAGCGCGTTAAACGCGCAGAAATCGCTGCAGATGCTGCACCCATCACACCGTTCGTTGTTGATCTCAGGGACCAACCTGTTTACGACCCTGCTCCGCTCCACCTCCCCCTTCAGGAAGAGGTGCCCATTGGGTTCCTCAACGTCGCAATCGAGATACACCACGCGCGGATCATCCTCGCGGGCAACCCATGCGAGATTGGTTGAGATCAGGGTTTTGCCTGTTCCCCCTTTGCCGCTTGCGATGGCAATCTTGATGGTCCCCTCGGACCCCGAACCGGTAGCCACGCGCTCCTCCAGATCAACTGTTTAGGGATGTCACGAAGTCAGCTCCAATGCCCACGAACATCCGCGCCGGATGAGAGAGACAGCTTGCCGTTCTCGAAATCCTCCAGCGCCTCACGGATGGTGCCAGCATTGGAGTAGTAGACATCGATCCCGGCAGAGTTGAGCACTTGGAATGCTTTTGGGCCGCAATGGCCGGTGACTAGTCCCTTTACATCAGCACGAACCAACCGCTGCGCAGCCTGAATTCCCGCCCCCTGTGCGGCCCCGACCGATTGGCCGTTGTCGATGAGGTCAAACTCTTTTGTCTCGAGATCCAATACAAGAAATGCGGATGCACGTCCGAAACGTGGGTCGAGGGGCGCATCGGGTGTCGTTCCCCCAGTTGAAAAGGCCAATTTCACAGTTCTTCCTCCTGCTCCTGATCTGGATGATGGTTTTGTTTCGATTCTTCAATCACATGGACCGCGTGGTCACCCTCTTCAAGGGATTCAGCTGTCGGATGATCCTCGACGGGTTCACTGGACAGGACCTTGACTTTGCGGACGGTTTGAGGTTCGAGTTCCCGTCTCTCGCTTGTCGTTCGGGACGGTGCGAGGAGATGCTGAACACGTTCACGCAGCAGTTTTCCAGCGAATCGGACCACTGGAACTGCAACGGCCAACAGCACCTCGCTCAGTGCGCCGCCATCAATTGATCGGCTGCTTGAACCCGTGTTCGACTCACGACAGACACCGTTTCGCTTGCGACGATGCCGTCTACCCTGCCCGCCACCTCCACCCCACGACTGTTTGTTTCGTCCTCTCATCCTTCTCCTTCCCGCATTCTATTCTGCGGTTTAGCTGGTCGATGACTCCGTGTCGTCCGGAGTGGCAAGCTGCTGGAGACGTGCATCGATCTCCTGCATCGCCTCTTTCATCGCTGCTGCTTCCTGCTTGAGGAAATCAATTTCTTCGTCCCGTGAAACCGGGGCATCGGGTGCATACCCATAGCCTCCACCCCAGCCCCAACCACGGCCTCGACCGCCGCCACTCCAACCGTGACGGAAACCACGTCCGAAACCACCTCCCCAGCCATTACCGGGTCGTGGACTTCCCGGACCTTCGGCACCAGCACAGTATCCCAGCCCGCGACCAGTCATCGGGCCCTTATTGGCAGGTCCTCTCCTGTTTCCACCTGGCATTGTTTTACTCCTTTCGTTGCAATCTTCTGATCATCTCTGACCCCTGCGACGGCACCGCGACCTGCCGCCCCATCCGCATCCCGGCATCACAAACCGTTCTTCCTCCTCCAACGTCCCCTGGATATAGGACTCGACCACCGCTTCAGTGTCGCCGCAGATATGCGGCTGTACCTCGATCTTGCGTTGGGTCAAAGCCCTCCGTGCTGCACGTGAAATTGTACCGCAGACCACCACATCGACTTCAAGACGTTTGAGCGCATCGGCACGTGCTTCGATCGAGGTCTGGTGAAGGACGATGTGCTGCAACACCCGAACCGCCGAGGCCTCAATGCTGAAGACCCGGAATGTGGCCGCCACATCAAACACCGGCGACACACGGTTGTTCCATGTCGGAATGGCTAGGTTCATACCTACTTCCTAGGTCAAAAGGCATGCCAACTTGTCGGGAGGTCGGTCGATCTGCGGAAATGCTGTGGTGAAAGGGGTGTCGCTGTCCAGGGGGCTCTCGGATTCATCTGCCAATTGTTGTATATTGCACGAGTCCCCCCTGAAACATTCGTGCTTTTTGCACGAACTTTGCCTCGCCCCCCCAGGAGAGTTGACTGTGTTGTCCAATCCCATTCAACGAGAACAGATCATCCTCGACTCCATCAACGAAGGTGTTTTTACCGTCGATCACGAGTGGCGTATCACGTCGTTTAACCGTGCAGCGGAAACAATCACCGGGGTACCACGTGAGCAGGCGCTTGGTCGCATCTGTTATGACGTGTTTCATTCAGACATCTGCGAGACGGCGTGCGCGCTGAGACGCACTTTGAGCAGCGGCAAACCACTTGAAAATGAATCGGCGAACCTGGTCAATTCTGATGGTGAGCTGGTTCCAGTCCGGATTTCTACAGCTGTGCTGAACGATGATAACGGCCATTTTGTTGGCGGTGTGGAGACCTTTCAGGATTTGAGCCGTGTCGAACGCATGAAGAAGGAGCTGGAGGAGCGGTACACCTTCGAGGACATTGCTGGGCGAAGCGCCGCAATGCGGAGCCTGTTCGGAGTACTGCCCCCGATCGCGGAAAGCGATAGTACCGTCCTGCTGGCAGGAGAGAGTGGAACCGGGAAGGAGCTGTTCGCCAGAGCGATCCATCACTTGTCCAAAAGGGCCGATGGTCCCTTTGTCGCAGTGAACTGTGCCGCCTTGCCTGATCAATTGCTTGAGAGCGAGCTGTTCGGTTATGTGGCTGGAGCATTCACCGATGCCCGGCAGGATAAAAAAGGCCGTTTTACCCTCGCGGACGGCGGCACTCTTTTCCTCGATGAGATCGGCGACATCTCCCCGGCCATGCAGGTCCGTCTGCTCCGGGTCTTGCAGGAGCACGAGTTCGAGCCGCTCGGCAGCACTCAAACCCGGCATGTCAATGTCCGCGTCATTGCCGCCACCAACCAGGACCTGACCGCCCTCATCGAGCAGGGGAGCTTCCGCAGTGATCTTTACTACCGGATCCACGTTATCCAGCTGGACATCCCACCGCTTCGTCAACGGCGTGAGGATATCCCCTTGCTCGCGACCCACCTATTGGGACGTATTGCTGATAGGAATGAAAAAAATGTTCCGAACATTTCGGACACTGCCATGGCGCTGCTAGTCAGCTATGACTACCCGGGAAACGTGCGAGAGCTTGAAAACATCCTCGAGCACGCCTTTGTCCTCGGCCGAGGTCAAACCATTCAACCACACCATCTTCCCCAGCCCCTATACGACAAGGAGACGCATCACGATTCCCCGCTTGGTGAGATGAGCCTGGAAGAAATGGAACGGTTGGCGATCAAGGACGCCTTGCATCGGACCCAGGGCCACCGTGGCAGGGCAGCCGAGTTGCTAAAGATCAATCCGAGCACCCTCTACCGGAAAATTCACAACCTCCAGCTCACCCTGCCACCCGGCGATGGCCGTCGCAAATCATCCTGAGAGCAACACAATCTATTGAGAAGAAGCAAACCAGCCCCTGCACGAATGCAGAGGCTGGCTGAAAAGGGGACCGGGGCCCCATGCGCTGCCAGACGCATTGGAGGGTGGACCCCGGAAGGGGTACGCATTGCTGCCACCCAACTTCTAAACCGATCAGTTGGCGATCAGTTCTTTTACTTTGTTGATCAGATCGTTGCGGTTCACCGGTTTTTCGAAATAGGCATCCGGGGCACGGACCTGGTTTCGTGATTCGATAAAGCCTTTGAATTCAGGTGACACGCCTGTGATTATCACCACCGGAATCCCCGCAAGATCCTTATCTTCCTGCAAATCCCTGAACATGCGCATGCCCGATTCCTCCGGCATGGTGATGTCGAGGGTAATCAAGGATGGATGCTGCGCCTTCGCCTGCTCAAATCCTTCGCGCCCATTGGATGCGGTCAGGGTCGAGAAGCCCTCATCCTCCAGCAGCGTTTTCAGAAAGACACTCACATCCGGCTCATCCTCGACAATCAGGATTGTCTTCTGGTCACTCATACTTCCCCCCAGGGTTCGGACGAACCCGGTTATTGACGTTTCAAGGCATCCAGCGCACGTTGCAGCGCTTCGCTGTCAGCCGTCTTCAAATGCTCTTCAAGCTGTTGACGCAGATTTTCCGGCTGTTCATCTCCGCCTGACTCCTCTTCGATTCCCAGCAGTTTTCGAACATTGGCGACATAGTTGTCCGGACGAACTGGTTTTTCGAGGTAAATGCCTGGACCTGACATGGTCAGCTCTTCAAAATCAGCCTTTCCATCATCATCTCGAGCATGCCCGGTCACAATGAGAACAGGAATCGATTTGAATTCTGGAACCCGTTGCAGATCTCGGTAAAATGCAGCCCCGGACCGTTTCGGCATCACCAGGTCAAGTGATATCAAGTCCACCTGTGAATTCTGAAGAACTTCCATCGCCTGGAAGCCATCCGACGCCGTTACCACATTGAACCCAGCATCCTCGAGGGCGAGGGTCAGGTAACGGCGTACATCTTCCTCGTCATCCACCACAAGGATCAGCCTGCTGTCGTGGTCTGTCATTATGTTCTCCCCCCACTCGAGTACGTCTCCGCCTTCTTGTCACGTTTCGCCTGCTCCGACGCTATCGCCTCGAGGCGTTCACGTGGAAGGCATATCCGGAAGGTGCTGCCCACCCCCGGTTCACTATCCAGCTCAATCGTCCCGCCGTGCTCCTGCACAATTTTCCGTGTCGTCAGCAAGCCAAGACCCGTTCCCTTACCACCCTTGGTCGTAAAGAAGGTGGTAAATACCTGCCTCGCGACCTCGCTCTCCATCCCGATGCCGTTGTCCTGCACCTCGAATACGAGTGAGTTGCTCTCGTCATCGTAGGCACGAACCGAAACCTCACCGCCGCCTTCCTGCTCGAGGGTAACTGCATCAATCGCATTGCTGATCAAATTGGTCAGGCAGGCTTCGATCCCATCTCGATCCAACGGCGCATCGAAGAGAGTTTTCCCCTCTTCCACCTTCAGGGTTACCCCAAGCCGTTTTGCCGTATCACGGTAAAGCTGCACGACTTCATGGATCAGTTTCAACGGGTCTGTGTGCACCAGCTTCGGCACACGTCCCTTGGCAAAGGACAAGAAGTCACGCACCATCGAGGAGGTTTTCTCGAAGTTGCGCTGCAGCATTTCCCAACCCTGGCTCAAGCGGTCCGCATCACCCCGTTGCAAACCTGAGTCGACCATGTACATGCCACCTTCAAGGCCCATAAGCAGGTTTTTGATCGTGTGCGCCAACCCGGCAACAGTCTGCCCAACCGCTGCGAGACGTTCATTGTCGAGCTTTTCACGTTCCAGCGTACGCAGTGCACTCAGGTCTTGAAGAAAGGCGGCTCGTCCCAGGGAGTGACGCTCCCCCTCCAATTCGATCGCACGGAAAAGGACCGGGATTTCTCCGCTGGCATCGACTCCTTCGCCCTCTTCCTGGGCGGGGATGCGAAACTCATAATCGGGCCGTTGCTCCATCTCGCCACGCGGAAGGAAAAAGTCGCCGGGAAGCATCATGCGAAGCGTCATCGGATCGGGTGGATCGGGCCGGTCCCAGCCGATTAAACGTTTCGCCGCATCGTTCAAAATGCGAACACTGCCTTCGGTATCCACAGCAAGGATGCCGTCCCGTGCGTTCGAGATCAGACTCTGGTAGAGTTCGTGCGCTTCGCGCAGCTCCACCTCGAGCACATGCAGCTGGGTTACATCGGTCGATATCTCGATCACCTGATCAACACCATCGGAGTCCCAAGTGAAGGGTGAGGTGCTGACGATGTAATGCGTCTCCTCACCATCCGGAGTCCGTCCCGATTGACGGGAAAGATGCTCGAGACCATCCTTGAAAGTCTGCATCGCCGGACAGTTCTCGCAGGGCGTGGTGCGTCCCTTGTACACCTTGAAGCAGGGATGCCCTTTCGCGCGGCCGTAAGTCTCTTCCAGGCTGCGGTTGGCGCGTACAACTCGCAGGTCACGATCCAGAATCGAGATCGTACAGGGAACGTTGTCAAACAGCCGGTCGTATTCCGCTTTCCAGCGTTTGGTTTCGGTCACATCGCTCGCAACTTCGAGGATATGAGTAACCTCACCCTTCTCATCACGTAGCGGCGCAAAATGGACCGCATAGTCGCAAGCCCGTCCGAAACGATCCAACCCCTGGTGGTCCCCGACACGGATCCGTCCATCCTCGAATACGGCTCGTGCTTCGCAGTTCTTGCAGCGCGCCGGGTTACTCTTGAATGCCTCGTGGCAGGTACGTCCCTTCCAGTAGCCAAAGGTCTCTTCGAAGGCTTTGTTCGCGGCGATGACATGCCACTCGCGGTCCACCACGGCCACACTGACCGGGAGGGCTTCGAAAAGGGCAAGATGGAAGGTTCCATCCTTCATCATGTCATCGACTGCGAGCATCGCTTACTCCTCCACCGTCGACGGAGGCAGCACCACACCAGGCGCGGGCCGTATCGGCACACTGCGTGCATCGGCAGTGACCACGTTACGCATCTCGCCATGACACTGAGTGCAGCGTGGCAAACCTTCCTGCTCGAGGGCGACCGCTTGTTCCTGGTGACAACCGATGCAAAGTTTGTGCATCGCATCGGTGTAGGCTGGGGCTTCGTAGCTGTTGATCTCGATGGATGCATATTCGGGAACCAGGTCCGTATGGCAGGCATCGCACTGCTTCGCGTTGTCCGCAGAACGCACTTCGCCCGCTGCATGACACTGTGTGCAACTCAGTTTTCCACCAGCAGGCGAGGAGTGCCAGTCATGCCCGAAAGCATCGGTGGTCATGTACTGGTCGGCATGGCACGATGCACAATTGGACTGCTCGTCGCCCGGCAGGTTCATGTGATGACAGGTGGCGCAATTCGCCTCGGTTTCCATCATCCGACGTTCATGCTGCTGATGGGTGAACGCGACACCGTAACCGTCCCGGTTCCCATCGACAAACAGCGTATCCCCTCCACGTGCCGCGATTACAACGGTCGGTTCGAGACCTTCGCTCCGAACCGTTTTGCCGGAAAGCAGCATCATCCCTACTCCCGCCGCCAGCACAAAGGCGAGTGAGAAACCAGTCCGCGCTGAAACTTCCGGCGATCCGAGCCAGACCATCCCCACCGGTTCAAAATGGGGTTTCTCGGTGGGAGCCTTCTCGGGGTCAACCGGACGAGCATCGAGGATGTTGAAATGCTCGATGACAAAGAGGAAGACCAACGCCGCCGCAGAGACCACCCCGATGCTGATCGCGATTTCGGTCCAGCCCGGCAGGTAGGCTTCTACCCCACGACCCTGGTGCATCAGGCCGCCGGTGTTGATCCGGTTGAGCACTACCCCGAAAACTCCCAGCCAGGATGCAGTCCAGAGCAGGTTGGTGTTGTTTCGTGACTTCGGAATAGCCATTAACAACAGTGGCAAGGCCATGAAGGCGAGGATTTCGACCCAGAACATCCCAACCTGCCAGCCACCTTCTGCTAGCACACCCAACTGCCCACGTACTCCGAGGTCAATGAAGCGGACAAGGATGTAAAGGCCGATGATGAAGGGGGTCGCCTTGTTCAGCTTTGCGAGCAGGTGAGTTTCCGGCTTCTTCTTGTAGATCCAGGAGGTAGTTTCCGATTCAAACGTGACCATGAACAACCCCAGCATCACCGCCGAAAGGAAGAAGAGGATAGGCAGGATCGGCGAGTACCAGAGGGGATGGACCCGGTACGGCATGATCGTGAACAACGTCCCCAGCGAGGACTGATGCAGGGTCGAGAGGCTGATCCCGGTGATGACCAACGGAATCCGCAGCTTGCTCAGGAAACGGTGAATCGACTGCCAGCGCGGTTGATCCTCCAGCGGCACCGGCAGGAATTCGAGGGCCAGCACGGAGGTGTAGAGCATGACACACCAGCCCACCTCGAACAAGGGAGAATGGGGGTTCCACCAGACAATCATATGCCAGATGTTCCACGGCAGGCCAAGGTCAAACAGCAGGCCGAAAATGACTGCGAGGTAGCCGAGGAAGGCGGTCAAGACCGCTGGGCGAACGATCGGATGCAGCTCTTCGCGTTTGAAGATGTAGACAAACGCAGTCAATACAAACCCGCCTGCCGCCAGAGCGACACCACCCATCACATCAAAGCCGATCCAGAAGCCCCAGGGGACCCCATCGGTCAGATTGGTGGTCGCCCCGAGACCAAACACGAACCGTGTCAAAGCGACCGCAGCCGCGAAGCCGGTGATGGTCCAGAGAACGGTTTTCAGCGTCCTTGCGCGGTTCATGCGTCACCTCCGTTCCCGTTGTCACCCTCTTCTTCAACCGTGGGGACCGCTCCGTGATTTTCCATCCGGCGTTTGATGATCCAGTGGAGGCCTGTCATGGTCGCGGCCATCCCGGCGAAGACCGCCGGTACCGCACCCATCGCGGTTTTGGTCCGTGCCGGAAGCGGGGTTGAGTCGAGCTTCGTGCCATAAGAGAGGAAGCTGAGGTCAATGTTCGAGATCATCATTACGGAGGTTCCGCCTACCTCATCCTCGCCCCAGATGTGGTTCACATAACGGTCCGGGTCGGCTTCGATGCGACGGCGTGCTTCAACGATCAACTCATCACGTGTGCCGAAGATGGTCGCACCGGTCGGACAGGCTTCCGTGCAGGCTGGGGAACCGCCCTGTTTCACCTGATCGTCGCAGAGAATGCATTTGCGCACGTACGGCACAGCCAAATCCCAATCGTAGCGCGGGATGCCGTAGGGACAGGCCATCATGCAGTAACGGCAACCCATGCATTTGTCGCCATCGTAGATCACCGCTCCCGTTTCGGACTTCGAGAGAGCACCGACCGGACAGACGGATACACAAGCGGGTTCCAAGCAGTGACGACATTGTTTACGGACATAATCCCCGCCGGGACGCTCAACAATCGAGGTCCAGTTGCGTGCGGAAAGGCCATCATCGAGCGACCAGCGACGTGGTTTATCCTGCTCGAGTTTATTGCGTTGCTTGCAGGCAAGCACGCATTCACGGCAGCCGATGCACTTGGTCGTGTCGGTCAGAATCGCCTTGTTTCCCTGGACATGCTGGCTCATACCGGCACCTCCTTCTTGCCGAGGGTGGCAGCAACACGATCACCCGTGCCCTTCGGGAATTTCCACGCCACCGCGCTGACATACTGCGACAACGGCATCAGCACACAGTGGGCGATTTTGGTGAAGGGAATCAGCAGCATCACTATGTTGGCACTGAGCAGGTGGACCAGCATCGAAACCTGGTAGCCCTGCGCGGAAAGAGTGACATTGGCGCAGAGGTAGCCGGTAAGGAAGGGCACTGCCAGCAGGATCGGCCAGAGATAATCGCCTCGGCGCGACAAGGCGCGGGCCCGCTTGTCGAAGGCTCTTCCCAGGAACAACAATCCCGCCCCAATAAGGGTCAACAGGGTCAGGTTGTGAGCCCAGGCCTGTGGCAGGACGAGCGGCCAGGCGAAACCGACCGACTCACGGAACAGCAGGATGTGCGCGGAATAGAAGAGCGGCACCAGGATCAGCCCGACATGGAACAGCACCGAAATTGTGCTGTAGATTGGACGTGTCCTCCAGACGCGATTGACCGGAAACAACCAGTTGACCGTTTTTCTAAAGGCATCGCCCCAGGGAACGACACGGTCACCGCTTCGACGCAAGGCAATGCTGATCCCCGCAAGCGAGAGGAACAGCACACGTGCCAGGCCGAGCAGCATCAGGGTGAAACTGAGGCGGAACAAAGGTCCGCTTGCAAACTCCAGCCAGCTATCCACAACTCTCCCCCCATCTATCCTTCTGGCCTTGCCCTGCGGGCAAGGTCTATCCTGTATTCACAGCATTCTTGTGCTTGTGGCCACCATTCCGTGCTGAAATGCACGCTTGGGTGACGGGGCACCCAAGCCACCCACCTGGGTGGCCCGATTAATTAATTTTACCTCTTCGCACCTTCGGCGCGGTGGGTGGCCCGACTTGCTCGCCAAGTCGGGTCTATTCATCCAACCCGAGAGGGTCCTACCTCTACGCGCCCTTCGGCGCGATGAGGTCGATCGCCTGGGGCGATCATCGCCGGATTCGGAGAATCCGGCCTACATCGGATTACCCCTCCGGCGGGGTCCAGTCATCATCCCCCATGCCCATCGGGTCACGCCAGGCGATTCCATCCTCCGAGAGAATGATCGCCTTGTAGATCAGATCGTGCAGGCCGGTTAATTCACAGTCGACCTCGTTATCCTCGAGGATTTCACGGAACTGCTTCTTGCAGTTGGCGCAGGGTGCGATTACATAGTTGGCCCCGGTTGCCGCGACTTGTTCCGCTTTTTTCCGTCCCCCGACTGTCGTGCGGTACGGCCGGATTTCATCAATCGAGACTGTCCCGCCTCCACCACCGCAGCAGAAGTTGTCCCGGCCATTCGGGGACATTTCGACAAAGTCCTTGATGAAGGCGCGGATGATTTCACGCGGCTGTTCGACAATCCACCCGGGCCGTGCGATATTGCACGGATCGTGGTAGGTGACCTTGTCCTTGATGATGTCGGTATCAAACTTCAGCTTCCCGGCTTTCAATGCGTCATGGGTGTATTCGAGAATGTTGACCACGGGACGTTTCATCCGGGTTGCAAACTGGTTGTAGAAGTACTTCGCTGACCGGCTGGCATGGCCGCACTCGCCAACCAGAATTTTCTTCACACCCAGCCGTTCCGCCTCATCCTCCATCTGCTGCAACACGTGCTCGAGCACATGGTCGGAGTAAAAGAGGCCGTAGTTGATGGCGTCGTAATCGCCCGTGCCAATCGTCCACGATCCGCCGGTCGCGTGCATAACACAGGCGATGCCCATCAGGGTTTCCGCTTCCATCATGTAGTCAGAAACCGGGGCGACAAAGAGGTATTCAGCCCCATGAACATCGATCGGGAATTTGACCTTGACCCCTTTGGTCTCTTCGATTTCCTCTTCCATGAACTCGAGGCCATCGATCAATGCGGGTGTGGGAATGGCTGACGTGTTTTTTGTCGGGCCCGTAAGTTGCTCTCGGGTTGAGACCACCAACGCTCTCGGTGCGATCCCGATTTCGGCAAGGATGTATCGACCGAGATGGGTGATAAGACCATGATCGATCCCCATCGGGCACTCGTTGGGACACCTTCGACAGGCGGTGCAGTTGTAGAAGGAATCCGCCATCTCCTGGATGGACTCATCGGTCAACCCCGGATCGCCCAAGACACGTGCTTTCAGCTTGCCACCTACCGTGAAATGCCGTTTGTAGACATCCAGCAGCAAAGCAGACCGCTTACAGGGAATATCCTCGGTCTTCCCTGTGGCGAGGTAGACCGGGCAAGCCACCGTGCAACGGGAACACTTCGCGGACACGCGCGAGAAGTGGTCAAGCGCGAAACCATAGTTGGAGTGTTTGAGAATCGCCGCCATCGCCTCAAGGAATTTTCTCGGACGGTCTTCGGTTTCAAGCCCTGTCTCGACATGATAACGGACAGGCAGTTTCTGCTCCTCGACCACCTCCGGCTTCTTCGGGATGGCAAAAGCTTTGGCCAGACGTTCCTCGCTGACAGCGTTCATGAACGAGTCCTTTCTCACTCCGTGGCAAAACGGTTCAAGCTGGGATGTCCCTTGATGGTTCCGCGCAGGGGCGGCAGCTCACAATTATGCCAGCCGCCCTCTTTTAACTCAGCGAAACGGTCGGGGGGCAGCAGTTCAATGCCATATTCGGTGCAGGTCCGTGCCACGGACGGCAGTGCCTGGTGGACATAGAGGCGCGCATGGTAATTGGCAGACGTGACACGTTGAAACTCACGGATTTCTTCATCGACACGGTAGGCATGCGATCCGCAGCAGACGGCGATACGGACCGGTTTGTTGCAGATGGGGCAGGGACGTTCCCCGACAAAATCGACTGGAAAAATGTCTGGTTCATGCACCGTTCGGATGCTCCAGCCCCCCTCACGCAACAACTCTTCCGTCCAGCTGGTGACATCGGCAGTCTGGGCACGGTTTGGGGAGGTGTGGCCCTTGAACTTGACCCCTTGAATCCTGCCGGCGAGGAAGCCATAGAGAGCATCGGTCGCTGTCCCCACCACTCCTTCGATAACCAGACGTCCTTCCGATTCGAGGAGCTGGCGCAGTTGGGATTCAATGCCATTTGCGAGGATCACATCCACTTCGAGGTTTCGCATGAGTCGGGTTCGAGCCAGGGGACCGCCATCATCGAGCGCCACCTCACGGTAATGCGCGACACGTCCCCCCTCGATGTCCCAGACACGGAACCGTCTGGTCACCCCGAACAACGGCGCCACCTCTTCCCCGAAGCAGGGAACAGCAATGCGTTGCTGGTGTGAGTCCACGCTGACCATCGGCTATCCCGTTGCATATCTCTGTTGCATCCCGGTCCAATCGATAGAAAGACAGCGCGAAGTTTGTGCCAAAAAGTGCAAGGAGGGGTAAAGACGGGTTTAGGACGGGAGTTTTGGCGTTGTTTCTATGGGTGCTTGCAGGTGTGTGTTGTAATTTCTGCGATATTTCTGCTGCACTAGTGTTGCAAGCTGCCAATCGTTGCATGCAACACTCTGGAGCGGTAGGTGCATCCGGTTGCATCCGTGCAGAATGCCCCCACGATATTGAGAGCGAGGCAATCTCAGCGGGGAGTGAAACCTGGGCAACGGAGTGCTTGGGCCACCACCTCATCAACACAGTCGTGCATAACGTCAGATAATCTCCACCTCAATCCCATACCTCTTCATCTTCCGCCAGAGGGTAGTGCGGTCCATCTCGAGCAGTTTGGCGGCACGTCCGCGATGGCCCTGCGTTTGTTCGAGGGTGCGACGGATGGTCGCCTCTTCCTCGAGGGCGACACGGACAGGGGACTGGGCACGTTTCTCGGGTGGGGGACGATCTCCCGGCAGGCTGGAGGGCCAGGGATTTTTCCCGGGCAGATCAGACCGTTCTTTTTGCAGCCTCGCCCAGAGTGCCTTCAGCTCGAGGGGCAGATGAGACACCTCGAGGGTCCGTCCACGGCACACCGCATAACCGTA
This sequence comes from bacterium, assembly GCA_020444265.1. Taxonomy (GTDB): domain Bacteria; phylum Electryoneota; class Electryoneia; order Electryoneales; family Electryoneaceae; genus JAHLLH01. The sequence goes on along the minus strand of JAHLLH010000002.1, from coordinate 651,189 downwards.
CTCGATGATATTTTCCAGCTCACGCACATTGCCGGGAAAATCATGCCTCAAAAGGGTTTCCATGTAGTCGGGGCTGACGGAGAGCAGGTTTTTTCCGGTGAGCGCGTTGAAGCGACGGATGAAATGGTCGACGAGGATTGGAATGTCTTCTCGTCGCTCTTTCAGTTCGGGCAAGTCAAATTTGATGACGGCGAGCCGGTAGTAAAGGTCCTCGCGAAATTCGCCCCGTGTGACCTGTTCTCGCAGGTTACGATTGGTGGCAGCGACCACACGGATATTGGTCTTGACAACCTTCACCCCACCGACCGGTTCGTATTCGTGTTGCTGCAGCAGGCGTAGCAACTTCACTTGGGTTTGCAGCGGCAGCTCGCCGATTTCGTCGAAGAAAACTGTCCCGCCTTCCGCTCCAGCCAGCTTGCCAGGCTTGTCGTGCTTGGCATCGGTGAAGGCGCCTTTTAGATAGCCAAACAGCTCCGACTCGAAAAGCTGGGGTGGCAGGGTGCCGCAATTAATCACGACATAGGGCTTATCGCGACGTGGCGAGAGATTGTGCACCGCCTTGGCGAAAAGTTCCTTGCCACTACCGGAAGGCCCCTGGATCAGAACCGTACTGCCGCTTTCCGCGACATCGGGCAGGATCCCGATCAGCTTGAGGAGCTCCGGCGACTTGGTAATGATGTCCTCAAAACTGTAACGCTGTTCGAGCTCCTTGCGCAGATCTTCAATGGCGGTGAGGTCACGGAAGGTTTCGACAGCCCCAAGTACTTCGCCGCTGTCATTTTGCAGTACCGCTGTCGAGATGGATACCGGGATCCGTCGCCCGTCGGAGTTGAGAATCCGTACGGGGATATCAATCGCTTCCACACCAGTCTGAAGGGTTTTTTCGAGCAGGCAGCCAGATTCACAGATGTCGCTGTGGAACACTTCGTAGCACTTTTTCCCAACGGCTTGGCTGGAGGGAACACCGGTAATCCGTTCGGCGGCGGGATTGAACGAGGTAAGCGTACGGGATTCATCGACAGTAAAGACACCGTCGGCGATCGAGCTTAAAATTACACGAAACAAGCTGTCCTGGTGACGCTCATCCATTGCTCCCCCCGGGGAAGGTCGTCACTCGTAATATAGGCCTATCCTCCTAAGAAATGGGACGCTCCGGAGAGGTTGCCACCTGTCTACTCACTGGACGGCTTGACCGGGGCATCGAGTACCGTCCGCACAATCTTGCCCAGCTCATTGGTCCGGTAAGGTTTCTGGATAAAATCGACCCCCGGATCAAGCACACCACGGTTAGCAATCACATTGGAGGTATAACCGGACATGTAGATGGTTTTCAGCTCTGGATAAAACTCCACCAATTTATTCTGCAATTGCCGTCCATCCATTTCCGGCATGATGACATCTGTCAGCAGAAGATCAACTCCTTGCATTTGCTCACGTGCAATCGAAATCGCCTCCCCCGGTGTTGCCGCAGGCAGGACCTGGTAGCCGAGCGACTTCAGGTAACGTTCCGCAATGACAAGCAGGGCGGGTTCATCCTCGACCAGCAGAATGGTCTCCTTACCAGCATAACTCTCCGATTCGAGCACCTCCTCGAAATCGTCGGGGTCCATATCCGCTTTCGGGAGATAGATCTTGAAGGTGCTTCCATGACCCACTTCGCTGTAAGCGTGGATCGCGCCCCCATTCTGGCGGACGATACCATACACCGTGGAAAGACCAAGACCTGTACCTTCCCCTGTACCTTTGGTCGTAAAGAAGGGTTCAAAGATATTGTCGAGGACGTTACGTTCCATGCCAACTCCGGAATCGGAAACCTCCATCAGAACATATCGTCCCATGGGGACAGGCATGTCATCATGGAAAAATTCTTCATCCAGCGTCACATTGGATGTTTCAATTGTAATGGACCCCACGCCGGGGATAGCGTCGCGAGCGTTAACAACGAGGTTTGCGAGAAGCTGGTCCACCTGACCAGGATCGATGTAGACAGGCCACAGGTCATCCCCCTGATGGAATTCCAGCGTCAGGTCCTCCCCGACAAGCCTTCTCAGCATCCTCTCCTGTTCGGCAATGATCTCATTAAGGTTAATCACCTGCGGCTTGATCAGTTGCTTGCGTGAGAAGGCCAGCAATTGCCGTGTCAGGTTCGCTGAACGCTGCGCCGCCCGTCGGATTTCCGTCAAGTCCTGGTAGAGCTCTGAACTCGGGTCAAGTTCCTCGAGGGCGAGTTCAGCGGTGGTCATCATGACCGCGAGCATATTGTTGAAGTCGTGTGCGACCCCGCCCGCGAGACGACCGACCGCTTCCATCTTCTGTGCCTGACGCAGCTCGTCTTCGACACGTTGATGTTCACGTTCCATCACATATCGTTGAGTAATATCTTCGAATATCGCCACCACACCCTGGCTTTCTCCTTCTTCATCAAGGAGAGGAGCAGCGTTGACCGAGAGTATGACCTGACGACCATCTGGCCAATGGATCGCATGTTCGATTCTAAAGGCTGGTTTTCCTGTTCGCATAACGATGCTGAATGGAAGGTCCTCAATGGACATCGGCTCACCATCAATGGTGGTGATTTTCCATTCAGGAGCATCGAAGGTGCGCCCCTTAATTTCCGATTCAGTCAATCCAAGCAGGTCGACAGCCCTGGGGTTGGCAAAACGAATGGTGCCCTCTGAGTCAACTTGCGTAATCCCTACCGGGCTGTTTTCCGTGATCCCCCTAAGGAAGTTTCTCTCTTGTGCAAGCGCCTGCTGTGTCAGTTTTCGCTCAGTGACATCCTCGAAAATGGTTGCAAACCGTCCATGGGTCGGTGAGTAAACGGCCACTTCAAAGTGTTTTCCCAATTCTGCGGAATAATTTTCAAATTGTTGCGGCTCTCCGCCCAGCGCAACCTTGCCATAGGTCTCAATCCAGTAGGTTTCGGTATTCGGCATTACCTCAAGGACGGTCTTCCCAATCAGCTCCTCTCCCTTGAGACCTGTCAACTCTTCAAACGCAGCGTTTACTTCAATAAAGCTGTAGTCGACTGCTTTGCCCTCATCATCCAGAATAATGTCATGGAGAGCAAATCCGGACAACATCGTGTTGAAGACCTGTCGCAAACGTAGCGCACTTTCCTCGAGCTCTGTCTGGAACTGAAGTCGTTCGGAAATGTCGCGAACAAAGGTGAAAATGAGCCCGCCGCGCGCATCCTGGTAGGTCAGGCTGACTTCAACATCGATCAGGTGGCCATCTTTATGGCGTACTTTTGTCTCATACCGTTCGGTCTTGCTGAGCTTGATTTGTTTAAGCCATTGCTCAATGACTTCCCTCTCAGTCAAATGATATATTTCTGTGATGGCTGCCCCGATCAGATCTTCTCGGTTGTAGCCGAGCATGTCACCAAGGGTATCATTGACCTCAATCAGCCGTAGTTCCATGTCAATGATGCAAAACCCTTCGATTGACGTAGCGAGCATGGCTTCGTAGGTCTGACGTGTCTGGATACGTTCGGTAAGGTCGCGGGTGTTTACAACAATGGAACGAATATGCGGATCGTCGAGCTGATTTGTGCCGACACTTTCGACCCAGACATAATGACCATCCCGGTGGCGAAGTCTCAGCTCCATCTGATCACTTTGGCCGGGCCTGTGTACCAGCTCCCCAAATCTTTGCAGGGCTTTTTCTCGGTCCTCTGGATGGATGATTTCATCAAAACGTCCACCTAGAAGTTCACTCGGCTCATACCCTAGAATCGTCCGCACGGAGTCGCTGACATAACGCGTGACCCCGTCCGGATTGATCATATTGATGATGCCCCACGACTTCTCCAGCATCCGTTGAAGACTGCGTTCGCTCTGCTGCACCTCCGCCTGCGACATCCGTCTGAACCGTTGCAGATCCAGCAGCTTACCCAGTAACATTGTTGCGAGAGGGTAGAGTAAAAGGACAGGACCGGCGAGTTTTTGAATCGTCTCCCAGTCCAAACCAGCCGGAAGAGCAAGCATCCAGCCGATCATCATGATGTGCCCGACAACCCCGATTTCGAACAGTTCCAACCAACCATAGGGGGATGCGCTATTTGGACGGATTCGGCGCCAGATCTGGCCGAGAAGTGCCGTTGAAAGGATGACTCCGATACCGGCATACATGCCGACACCACCCTGCCATATCCGGAACACCATCATTATGAATGCGCCAATGGCAGTGGGCAGGACACCTAAAAAGAGACCGGATACGATGAGCAGGACAGATCGGGTATCGAAATAGAGACCTTCGAGCATCTCCCAGCGCGAGAGCATGATCATGATACCAATCACGCCAATACCGATTCCCATGGCAATGGGTCGTCTGTACCGGGACCGCCCAGAACGAACTGGAAATAGATAATAGAGCACCCCAACCGCCAGCAGGTTGGTAATGTTATTGAGCAACCCATGGAGGACATCTACACCCATCAAAATTGCCTTTCTGGTATCCACTGCGGTTTCATGCCGTTCGGAAGATCAAGCGCCCTTGTCGAACACGTCACGAACTTTTGCCGCAATTTCTTTTACGGAAAACGGCTTGGGAAGGAAGTAAATCCCCTCTTCGAGGACTCCATGTCGCGCGATAATATCTGCTGTGTAACCAGACATGAAAAGGCTTTTCATTCCCGGGTATTTCTCTTCCAGCTTTCTCGAAAGATCGCGACCGTTCATCTCGGGCATGATGACATCCGTCATCAACAGGTCTATTCGCCCAGCGTGTTGTTCTGCCAGTTCGATCGCCTGATGAGGGGTACTCGCCATCAATACATGGTACCCCAGTTTTTTCAGAATCCGTGAGGTCAGATTGAGCATCGAGACTTCGTCTTCGACAATCAGGACGGTTTCAGTTCCTTCCTGTACAGCGCTAGTGGGTTTTGAAGACTCTTCCCTGATCTGCCCGACATCACTCTGGCGGGGCAGGTAGAGCTTGAATGTGGTACCCACCCCCTCCTCGCTATAGCAGGTGATGAAACCACCATTCTGGTGGATGATCCCATAAACCGTTGACAGGCCGAGTCCGGTCCCTTCCCCGGCACGTTTGGTCGTATAAAAGGGTTCGAAAATCTGTGAAACGGTCTCTTCGTCCATCCCGCTGCCATCATCACTGATGGACAGCAGAACATAGTCCCCTACCTGTGATTCTGGATGCTGGGCCGCAAAAGCATCATCGATGGTGATGTTGCTGGTCGAGATGCTGATTGTGCCCACACCGTCGATCGCGTCACGTGAATTAATCGCCATGTTCGCCAGGATCTGGTCCACCTGGGTCGGATCAATTCGGACCTGTCCCAACTCAGGCGAAAGATCGAGTGACAAGTCGATTTCTTCGCCGACCAGGCGACTCAACATCCGAAGGGTACCCTCAATCGCCACATTAAGATTGAGGTTCTGTTGATTGACCGTCTGTTTTCGGGCAAATGTGAGAAGTTGCTTGGTCAACGCAGAGGACTTCTTCGCTGCTTTAAAGATATCCTGAAGAATGTTGTGTGAAGGGTGACCCTTGTCCACCAGCTCAATGCCCAGTTCGGCATACCCGAGAATGACTCCCAGCAGATTGTTAAAATCGTGCGCAATCCCGCCTGCGAGCCGCCCCACAGATTCCATTTTCTGCGCCTGGTACAATTGTTGAGTCAGCTTTTTCTGTTCTTCTTTCGCTTCTCTTGCCTCTGTAATAACTTCTGTATAGACAATGATCCCGCCAATGGTCCCATCCGCCTCGTACCAGGGGCGGCATTCCCAACGTGTCCACTCTACGCTCCCATCGTCCCTGTAGTAAGGATCATCTTCTGCGCTACTCACTTCACCACGCAGCGCACGCTGGTGTACATCGCGCCATTTCTGCGGAAGGTCGGGGAAGACATCGTAGTGGTGACGACCGATGACATCCTTTTCTTTGACATTGTATTCGTCGAGATAGCGTTGGCTGACATAGATGTAGTTCAGATCACGATCATGTACCGCTACTGCACTGCGAGTGTGCTCGATTACGTACTGCATCAGATCCCGCGAATGCGCCAACTCGCTCGCCGCTTCCTGCTGTTTGGTAATATCCCGTCTGATTGCGATGTAGTTGACAATCTCACCGGCATCATTCATCACCGGGGAGATGACAGCATCCTCGACATAGTGGTTACCGTCCTTATGCCGGTTGACAAATCGTCCCTTCCAGGTATTCCCCGACGAGATGGTGTCCCATAGTTCCTCGTAGAACTCATTAGAATGTTCCCCGCTTTGCAGTACACGTGGGTTCCTCCCGATCACCTCTTCAGCCGTGTAGCCTGTGATCTTTTCAAAGGCAGGATTGACATAGGTGATTATCCCAGACGGATCCGTCACCACAATGGTTTCACCGGTCTGAGCTATGGCCTGCTGGAGACGATTGCGTTCCTCTTCGTGCCGTTTTCGTTCGGAAATATCCCTTGCTGCACCAACAAAAAACAACTCCCCATTCAGACTGAACACCTTTGCGTTCACTTCTACGGGGAAGGTGGTTCCATCCTTTCGACGATGTTCTGTCTCAAACATCAACTCCTTATTCAATTCACGACTAGACCAGAATTCTCTGAAGTTATCCGCTGGATAAAGGGGATCAACATCGTCGATGGATTTCGCCAGCAACTCGTCACGCGAGTAACCGAGCGATTGACAGGCGGCTTCATTGACGTCGAGGATTACACCATCAATATTCATGAGGAAAATAGAATCCGTTGCATCTTCGACCAGGTGTCGGTAGTAGGTTTCGCTTTCCATCAAGGCAATGGCGTCCAGCTTCTGAGCGACACTCAAGGCGAGGTGCAGTGAGAAATTCTCGAGGAACTTTACCTTCTCCGCGTTGATTTTCGAGGCATCCCGATCCTGAAAATGGAGGAGGCCCAAAATTCCTCGAGACGTCTTTAGCGGTACAATCGCGGCACAGTTGAATCCAAGATCCAGGCAACGTCCACGCAACCCTTCAAGCTCAAGTTCTCTCTGAAGCGTCGGTTGGATTTTACTCAAATCTGAAGACCAGAAACTTCCGAAAGGCGTAAAATAGTCACCGGCCAGCTCAAGCTTCCGTTGGATCACTTCTCCACAAATACAGGCATAAACAGGGGCACCTTCCTCGTTGCGCCTGATGTCACCATTTTCATTCTGGATACAAAGACGGCTGTCTTTTTTCAGAAACTCCTCTGGATACCCCTCAGACGCGTAGAAAGGATACTCCTCTCCATCACGAATCCGAATCCCGACCGCCTCGCAGCCCGACCACTCTTTTAAGAGAGGAATGACCTTCTCGAGCATGGGCTTCAGGTCTGTCTCCTCACTAATCAGCTTGAGAAGTTGGTAGGTCGCGCGATCATTCCGCTCTTCAATCCGGCTTTGAGTGATATCCGTTGCAATCGAGAGCAGGCAGTGCTCTCCATTGATTTCCACCTTATGCGCATAATAGCGGCAATGGAGAGGAGAGCCATCCGCCCGGCGATAGCTCATCTCAAGATCTCGGATTACACCATCCCGTTCAAGGACATCGTACGTTTTCGCTCTGGCTTCCTCGCTGATGATCCCCAGCTCCTGAACGGAGTGCCCAATGATTTCATGACGTTTATAGCCAAATACTCTTGCGAAAACTGAATTGATCTCGATGAAACGACCATCCTCCATTGAGGAGATCGCCATCAAAAGGGGGGCATTTTCAAAAATCCGCATAAACTTTTCCTCGGATTCACGAAGGAGAAGTTGTGCCTCTTTTTGTTCGGTAATGTTGACGTTCGTGCCGACAATGCGCAACGGGGCCCCATCTTCCCCGTAATCAACAATTTTCCCTCGTCCCAAGACCCAGCGGACAACACCGAATTCCTGGAGGATCCTCAGTTCCGAGGAGTAAAAACGAATCCGCCCTTGAATCAGGTCTGTAAGCTGTTTACGGATCGAGAGTTGATCCTCGGGATGCAAACAAGCAAGGAGCTGCTCCGCCTCGACCATCTCCTGGTCAGGTGGCAGGCCGAAGAGTTGACGGGTTGCAGGGTTGATCCATACCTGGTTGGAGGTCAGATCCCAATCCCACACTCCATCCGCAACCGCTTCGATCGCATCCTGGAGCTTCTTGACACGGATCTCGGACTTCTGCTCAAACTGCTTTCTTTCTGTCAGGTCACGAATAATACCGAGCACGGTAATGCCGGGCTGGTTTGGCACAACGACGGTCGTTAGATCACCCTGAACAAGGCCTCCATCCGCACGTATCATCTCGATCTCGTACCGGAAAGGATTCCGATCCCCAGCTATTCTGGCTTCGATGTACCGTTTGGTCATCACACGTGAGAAGTCTGAGAGGATGGAGTATGGGTCAAAATGAGGCGAGGTCAGCTTTTCGTACGAATAGCCCAGTAGCTCACAAAAACGCGGATTTACGAACGAAAAGCGTTCGTTTTGAAGAACATAGATGGCATCATGCGCATGATCGACAACACTCTTATAAAGATCACCGGCCAGATCGATTCCAGGAACCGCATTTTTATCCGGCGAAGCTGCATCTTTCTTGTCTCTCGACGCGTAGCTCAAGCCTTCTCCCCTGTCGTACTCAATAGTCGATTTCATAGCAACCCGTAGATGTAGATAAAGTTAGGATAAAACCCGGATGCATACCCGCCCATCACTAAGACACAGCAGATTCTCCAGGCATTTCTTCTCTAGAGCGAAAACGTTGGCGGTGGTACTTCAATTCACCGCAATCGCAGGAAACTCCTCTGATGACTGGGAGTGAGGCATACCACCCAGGAACTCTTCCCCGTTTTCGTTAATCCCTTCGCCATTCTGAAGTTCGAGTATCACCGTTGTCCCAATTCCTTCTTTCGAATGGAGGCGAAGTGTTCCACCGTTCTGCTCGGCCAGCTTTCTCGATGTCGGCAACCCCAGCCCGGTACCCTTGTCCCCCTCTTTCGTCGTGAAGAATGGCTCGAATAAATGGGGAACGAGCTCAGGAGATATCCCTGAACCGGTATATGTGACAAGCACTTGAACCATCGGTTTTGTCTGTTTGGACGAATGAATTGAACGGGCTTTTGGTTTCGTCTTCTCGATCTCGATACGTATCAGGCCGCCTTCTTTCAAAGCATCGCGTGCATTGGTAACCAAATTCAGTAAAATCATCTCAACCTGGCGACCATCCGCTTTGACAATCGCCTGACCCTCTGCTGGAGCGAGAACCAGCTCAACTTCCCTGCCCACAACGCGTTTCAGCATCGGGAGCATCTCTTCGATCAGTTCGTTTAGATCCAAGAGATATGGTTTACTCTCGATTGATCCGCTGAAGGATTGGAGCTGACGAGTTAAGCTTTGCGCTACGATGCAAGCCTGCTTGATAGGAATCAGGTGCTGGTTGAGATCGTTGGTTTCAGGCATTTTCAGGGATAACAGGTCGGCATTCCCCGCTATAACGGCGAGCAGATTATTGAACTCGTGCGCAACATTGCGTGAAATTCTGCTGACTGCTTCCATCCGATTTGCTTGCAGGAGCTGTTGTTCCATCACTTTTCGTTCTGTGATGTCAAAACAGAAGCCGGTAAACCCGATAAAGGTGCCATCCCCATTGAAGCTAGGTACACCGCGTTCCAACAGGGTTCGGTACTGACCGTCCTGGCGACGAAGCCTGAACTCCATTTCAAACGGCTGGTGAGTTTCGTGCGCCTGGATGCAGATTCGCCGCTTGCGTTCCAGATCTTCAGGATGGATCCCATCCAACCAGCCATGACCTACTTCTTCGGCCATGCTTCGACCACGGAATGTCAGCCACTGCTGGTTCAGATAGACACGGCCACAATCGGGATCGGACCGCCAGATCATGGCGGGAAAATCTTCCAGCATTTGCTGTTGTCTTGCATTGGATTCCTCGAGCCTCTCACGAGCTTCGCGCTCGTAGGTCACATCCCGAAGCATTCCCTCACAGCCGACCACCTCTCCCAACGCATTCCGTTCCAGCCGGTTGTAAGCTTCCGTCCAGATGGTGTTACCGTTTCGATCACGCCACCTGAGAACGATGGGAACGGCGGGATTGTCCAGGTCTCGAAAACTCCCGAGCAAATTTCGATCATCCGGATGGATGATGGTCAGCAGGAGGCGTGGATGCTGATAAAACACCTCGCGATTGATCCCGACAAGTTCTTCTACCACTGGACTAAGAAAATGGATGTGGAGAACCGGCTGAAACGACACATGATAGAAGAGGTCGGATGAGTGCTGGATAAACATCTTGAAGGTATGCTCCTCGTCTTTGATTTTGCGAAGAAGATTAAAGACCGTATGATGTGTCCCCAACAGCAGAAAGAAAACCACGACACCCACTGCTGCGAACGGAATCATTGTGCTGGTAAACAGGTTGTAACTGAACAGCAAAACCCAGGTTGGAAATAGAACCAGGAAGATCACCCAACCGAGACGGAATCGATGTAACCAGGGCAGATTGATCCCTTTAAAATGGGATTCCTGAGCCCCAGATCGGCGGTCGAGAAAGTAGAGAAAAGCTGAGGTGATGATCGCAGGCAGAAGCGCCACTGCGACCGTGGCTTCCAGCTTGACCAGCAGTGCAGAGACCAGCCAGGCGCCGAGAGTCGCCGCCAGAGGTAACAGGGTGACATGTTTCCCGCCTGCCTGCAACCCCGCATCAAGGAAGAGCACCCCAGCAGCAAGGTAGAGAGCCACCTGCGGGACCAAATAACTCGCTGGCTGAACCGGGATCAGGAAGAAAGCAATGGCTGCAAACGAGACAAACCATCCAACTCCCCACCGGCGGAAGGAGTGTTCCTCATGCATCCAAAAGCGATACAGCGCCACATGAGCCAGGGAAGCGAACGTGATCAGCAAGATCCAGTTCAACAGTGTCATCAGCTGCATCGTCACCCCTGTCCCGTTTGAATGTCCAGTACCCGTGAGGTAAAAGAATATGACCAGCAGGTGAGCTGTTCAGGCTCACCTGCTGGTGTTGCTCGATCTAGAAGTTCGAGAAATCGTCCGAATCGAGGGAAATCAGCTCGTCCGGACTCACTTCGACACCGGCAAGCTGTTTCAACTCCGTCTTCTTGCCGTTGCCATGACCGTTGCCGTTGTTCATCTCATGCGAGAAGTCGCGGCTTGCACGATGCATCTCACGTTGCACATGGCTGTATTCATCGGAAAGTTTGAAGCGATCCAGCATCTCGTTGAGCGTGATCGCCTGGCCGGAAAGCTCTTCGGCGGCGGCAGCAGATTCTTCGGCGGATGCTGTGTTGCTCTGGGTCACCTGATCGATCTGACCCAGCGACTCATTGATCTGTTCAACTGCCGAGGTCTGCTCTTTGCTGGCCGCCTCGATCTCGTTGACCAGGTCGGTCACCTTGGTCGAACCTTCGAGGATGTCCTGCAGCGCCTTGGCCGTCTGATCCGAGATACGACTGCCGTTCGTGACCGCCGAGACATTACCTTCGATCAGGTCTGTTGTCTCCTTCGCTGCTTTCGCGCTGCGCTGAGCCAGGTTTCGCACCTCTTCGGCAACCACGGCAAAGCCCTTGCCGTGAACCCCGGCACGTGCCGCTTCAACCGCGGCGTTCAACGCGAGCAGGTTGGTCTGGAACGCGATCTCGTCAATCGCCTTAACGATTTTCTGCACTTCGGCGGACTTGTCATTGATGTCCGTCATCGCCGTCAACAGTTCCGTCATGTACTGGTTGCCCTGCTCAGCCGCCTTTTTCGCCGATTCGGAGAGCTGGTTGGCCTGGGTCGCATTGTCAGCGTTCTGACGAGTCTGGCTACCGATTTCAGTCATCGTGCTGGAAACCTCCTCCAGCGAACTGGCCTGCTCGGTCGCGCCCTGGCTCAAACTTTGGCTGGCACTGCTGACCTGTTCGGATCCGCTTGTCACCTGGCTGGTCGCCTGGATCACCTGGCCGAGGATCTCGTTGAGCGAATCGAGGGTTCGGTTCAGAGCTACGGCTATACTGCTGAATGCCTCTTCCGCCTTGGCCGTATCCTTATCCGCTTTGGCCGTATTGTATCGCAGGGTCAGGTCGCCATCCGCCATCGCCGAAAGTGAGGTGGCCAGTTTTTCCACTTCGCGCTTCTGGTAGGCCGCGATTTTCTGGTCACGTTTCTGAGCAGTTTTGACTTCCGTCTGATCCGACACAACTTCCAGTGCCCCGATCACATCACCGTTCTTCCCCATCAGCGGGGTACCGGTGTAGGCAATTTCCAGGTTCAGGTTACCAGGGTGGGCATCCGTTTCTTCACCGATAACCTTCTTGTTCGCCATTGCCTGCTTGCAGGCGCAGTCGTTGGTTCCACAATGCGAGGTCTTGAAGAAGTTGTAGCATTTGGTACCTTGCAACTCCTCGCCTGTTGTGCCACCGAGTTCGGCACCAGCTTTGTTCATGTAGCGGATGGTAAAGTCTTTGTCGATGATCATCACTGGCGCAGGTACGGAATCCAGGTGACCAACCATCGTGCGGATCACCTCGTTGACTCCAGAAATCATATCTTCCCAGGCACCATCAAACTTGTCCAGATCACCTTGTGCGTTGAGGAAACCCTGCTTCGCCTGATCAGCGAGACCACCCACCTCGTTGACAAGCCCCTTGATGTTCTCACGCATCTGGACCATCGAAAGGCCGAGGGTGTCTGCATCGGAGGCCACAGCGATATCGACTGACAGATCACCATTCGCAATGCCCTGTGCCGCATTGGCCTTGGAACGGAGGTTGTTCATCATCGTTTCGAACGTGCGAACGAGTATGCCGATCTCATCATTCGAATCGACATGGACACTCTGGCTTAGATCACCCTGTGCGACAGCCGCTGCAAGCTTCACAGTCTTATTGATCGGCTTGGTGATCATACGAGTGATGTACCAGGCGAGGAAGGAACCGATTGCTATAGCCAGCAACAGGCCGATGATCATGGTGGTAGAAGCCACACTGAGAGACGATGAAGCCGATGTTGCGATATGGCTTGCACCCTCCTGACCTGCCAACGCGAGGGTTTCCGCATTCTTCAGCACAGTATTCGCGACATCCACTCGTTCCTTGGTCACATGTTCGCGCTCAATCCAATCCTCAAGCATCTTTTCCATGGCGGTCTTGTAGTCGTGACCGGCACTTTGAATAGTCCTGATGTCCTTCCGGTCTTTTTCAAGAACTGTGATCTTCAACAGTTCAGCATATTTTTTATCAAGCACATCGAATTCCGGAAGAGCCTCAGTGAGGGTGTTTGGATCACGAATAGCCTGTGATTTCCAAACATGGAGCCGGATGTCATTTCCGATATCGATTACATCGTTGATCAAGGTGATCTTTTTGTGCCGCTGATCAAGTTTCTGACCGGAAATTCCGTTTACCACTTCCCAATCAAACTGATCGTTCTGACTTTGCAGAAAATCGTAGGCACTGTCCATGAATGCCTTCGCACTCGAATCCAAGATGGTTCTTTGATCTGCGATATCCTTGTTCAGGGCAATCGTCTGATCAGACAACTCACGATAGCGATCAACAGCAGTCCTCACGCCCTCGATGGATCCTTTGAGTTTGACAAGGTGATCTGCCTCCGCAGCGAGGGTTTCTCCCTCTTCGATCTCCTCATAGACTCGACTCAGGTATTCCCTTCCCTTTTCGAGATACCCTTCCTCTTCGGTGTAGGCATACCCGCGCATGTTGAACATGGTGAGCAGGGAGTTACGTTCGAGATGGCCGGCGATTTCGACCTCCGGCATATATTGTTCTGCAAGGACTGTCGATTCTTTATTCACCGTGTTCATGCTAATAACAGCAAGTCCGCCCAGGATAAGGGCGATCAGGATCAGCAGGCTGAAACCGCCGCCAATCTTGGTTCCGAGATTCAAATTCTTCAGCATGGTTCCTCCTCCTCACGGGCGTGAGGGTGGTTATACAACTATTGCGCTTTGTCACTGTGTGAGAATGGGAATTCTGAATAAGCGTTGTAGACCATGAGTTCCTCCTGATGGTCCGTGTCACCCATTTCTGCCAGATCGAACTGGCTCAGTTCCCCAGGTTCAGGGGTGATGAATTCCCCCGTGATCATGCGATCCCTTCCAGATCGACATCGTAGAGCACCTTCTCGATATCGAGCAGGATGATGACGTTCTTCTCGACACGCCCGAGCCCTTCGATGAAGTTGTGCGAACCATCATGCACGATTTTCGGCGGGGGATCGATGTTTCCCTGTTCGATATCGAGGACTTCGGCCACCGTATCCACAATCAGCCCAACGCTGATGTTGTCAACCATGACCACGATGATGCAGGTACGGTCATCGTACTCACGCTCCTCGACTCCGAAGCGTAGACGCATATCCAGGATGGGAATCACTTTCCCACGCAGGTTGATCACTCCGCGGACATAGGGAGGGGCATCCGGCATTTCGGTGATTTTCTGCAGGCCGATGATTTCGGTAATGTTTCGAATGTTGATGCCGCATTCTTCATCGCCCAGCGAGAAGGTCAGGTACTTACTCGCACTCATCGCGAGCAGCTCGTCTTCCTGTTCAACATCGGGGGTCATGACTTCGTCATTCATGATTCCTCCTTTTGCTCAACCGTTTCACCGGGAAGGTCCGGCGTTTCATTTGTTTCGTTGAACGCCAAAAAGACAAAAACCGCGCCAGTTTTCACCAGCGCGGCTTTGACCCTGTTCTTACTAGTCTTACGTCAAAATAGAAAAAAGTATGCAATGAGCGAAAACGCTAACCCGAGCGTTTTCGCATAGTGGATTCCGTCAACTTGCTGTTTTCGCACAGCCGGGAACTGCTGGGAGCTACAGCTTTGTCAGCCTCGAACGAAGTGCGCTTAGACTCAAACCGAGGTATCGTGCAGTACGCGACTTGTTACCATCGAACATCGCAAGTGCTTCACGCACGATCTCGAGGTTCAGTGCGTCGAGGTCAAGTTTGTCAGGTGGTAGTTCGAGGGGGACGGGGTAACGGATACGACGACCTGAGGTAGTACTTCCCTGCCTGGTGCCATGCAGCCCCGACAGGTGCTCCGGCTGTAGCAGTTCGTTGTCGAACAGCGTAAGCGCCTGGTTGATGGTGTTGCGCAATTCACGGATGTTTCCCGGCCAACTGTGTTTTTGCAGGATGGTTGCCGCATCGTCGGAAACCCGTTTGAAGGTCCGTCCCTTGCTCTTCGCGATTTCACTGAGGAACATCTGTGCCATCGGGGCGATGGCGTTTTTTTCGTGCCTCAGAGCGGGTAAATCAAGACGTGCGACGTTTAAACGGTAAAACAGATCGCGACGGAAACTGCCTTCCTGCACCATATCAGACAGGCTGCGATTGGTTGCGGCGACCACACGGACGTCCACCTGTTTCCCACTCCGATCCCCAATCCGCATCACCTTGTGGTCTTCGAGGAATCGAAGCAGTTTTGCCTGTATCTGCATCGGGATTTCACCGATCTCATCGAGGAATACGGTTCCACCATCCGCCACTTCGAGGAAGCCTGGATTGCCTGCCTTGGCAGCACCTGTGAAGGATCCGCCCGCATGGCCAAACATCTCCGCTTCGAAGAGTTGGTCACTGATGGCAGCGCAATTAACGGGTACAAAGGGGGCATTTGATTTCTGCTCCTCACGCCCCGAATGGATCAGGCGAGCAAAGAGCTCCTTGCCTGTTCCCGTTTCCCCTTCAATCAGCACAGGGAGGGTGCGATCATCATGGTACCGTTGCGCCATTTCTGCCAAAGCACGGTAATTTGGGGTAAACAAACCGAGACGATAGCCACCCTCCACCTCGATTGAGGGTACATTGACCACCTCGTTGGTATCATTCGTTTCAGTGAATGAAGAGATGGTTTCCTGCCCGGCGGATGAAGTGGCCAGGGTGCTGTTTCTTGTTAAACGGTTGATCACTTCGAGTAGTTCAGTTGCCTGAATCGGCTTGCGTAGCATATCTGCCGCACCCTGTCGCAGCGCTTCAATAGCCACATCAACATCCGCGTACCCTGTGATCATCACCACTTCCGTCTTCGACCACTCGGGGTTTTCTTTGATTGTCTGCAACAGTTCAAGTCCGCTCACTACCGGCATGCGCAGATCGGTGATCACCAGGGGAAATCGTTCGGTTTCCAACACCTGCAAAGCTTCTACAGCATCGGCACACTCCACAATCGAATGGCCGAGGATCCCGGTAATCACCTGGTTCATGACACTTCTGCTCATGTCATCATCGTCAACCAGCAGGATTCTCATGCGTGACCTCCTGTCTTATCAGGCAACGTAGAGGGAAACAGGACGGACATTGTAGTGCCTCCTAACTCATTCTGTCTGCTGTGTATAGTTCCATTGAAACGTTCCACCAGATGCCGGACCACTGTCAGCCGGACACTGTCACCGGGATCGGTATCCCCCGACCGCATGTAGCTTTCAACCGAAAGCGTGTTTTCTAAAGTGTACAGATTACTTCCATTATCAACAATAGATATTTTCAAATCACCATCCTCTTCGAGGATAGTCACAACCAGATTTCGTTCCTTCACATCCGCCTTGCTGAGCTTATTGACAGAAATCAACATCAGGTTTGCAAAGAGCTGTTCTAATTGAACGGCATCCGCATTGACCATGCAATTCCACTCAGGAGGCTGAAACTTGATCGTGGTATCCAAACTATTGGCCTGCCCATCAATCAGACGGATACAACTCCTTAGGATGGAGCGGAGATCGAGTGGTTCAATAGTGTACTGGTCCAGTGGTTTGTAGAGTCGATTCAAATGGTCGAGGATGTCCGACACACGTTTCGTCCCTGACCCTATGTTGCTCAGCAATTTCTGGGCAAATTCCGGGAAGAGGTGAGGGTTTTGTGCTGCCCAGTGCCCGATTCCATCAGCTGCCAGGGTAATGGCATTCATCGGCTGGTTGATCTCGTGGGTAATCTCAGCCGCGATGACTCCGATCGATGTGAGACGGGATGTTTCCAGGGTCAGCGAGAGCCATTGAGACTGAAGCTGTTCGGCCTGGAGACGGGTTTCATACATCTTCTGCCGTTCACGTTCCTGGCTTTTGTGACGCTCGATATCCCGTACGATGGTAACCAAGGCAGGCTCATTGTTGAACCAGGGAACCCTGAACGATTGAAGTTCAAGGTCTGCTTCCCGTCCATCCGTTCGTGAAGCTTTGAACTCAAAGTATTCATCCACCTCTTCGCCCAACGCCCATTTCTTCAGACGGCCTTTCATCGCTTCACGAGTTGGTTCATCAACAAATTGAAACAGGTCGTCAAACGTCTTCAACGACCCTTCGGGCTCTCCCACAAGACGTTCCATAGCTGGATTCACCAGGCGAAAGTCCATTCCCTGCGAGACAACCATCGCATCATCTATCGAAGTAAAAAGGCGATGATATTGTTCTTCCTGATGAATGAGATTTCGTTTATACCGAGTCAATGCGGTCTCATCCGTAACGATCATAGCGAAAAAAGTTTCACCATCTTGTTCCAGCTTGGACGTGTGGATGCGCACATGGATGAGATGTCTGTTCTTGTGAAGATGGGTTGCCTCGAAACCCCCATGGATTGTTCGAATGTCCAAAGCCGGACCTGTGTCGCCCCAGAGTTGGCCAAACCGCATCCCTGTTATTTCATCTCTCGTATACCCATAGAGGTCGGCTGCAAGCTGGTTAGTGTGTCGAATGATGCCATCACCACTCAGTTCATCCTGTACAACAACGAGGATGGCCGTGGTGAGTTCATCCATTGCGCGGGGCGAAAAGCCCATTTCGTGACGGTTCGCCTCGCCAGTGATAACAACTGTCATCAAGAGAAATCCCGCAGCGATCTGGACGGGTGGGTAGAGCCCAAGCAAGAGTGTGTAGAGCTGATCGTCGGGCGAACCCAGATGAATCAGGTTCACAAAAAGCAGCATTGCCCAGATCAGGATAACGCCCCGGATCAGAAGTGGTTCAATTCGCACGTTTTCTCCCCCTTCAGACGTGAGGAGAAGCCCACTACTGAACAACGCTCCAGCAGAGACAATTGGCAGCAGTAAATCGAGGACGAGGAGCTGGGGAGAATCGATTTCCAGGATGACCTGCAAAACGATTATTGCAGCGATGATATATCCGATTCGAATGGGGATGGTGCCCTTGCGGACGAGAAACGCCGTGCCAAGCATAACAAAGGAAGCGATACCGGGAAGTGTATCAAGCAGGTGGGACCACTGGAAACGAGTTGCTGATGGGAGGAGAAAAACGAGCACACCATGCAGAAGAATCAACCCCCAGAAGAGGCTGAACCCCCCATACAGAACATGCTTTGAACGGAAGTAGTAGAACAGGTTCACCAGAACCAGCAGTAGACTTCCGACAATGATCCCTAACTCAATCCCCACCCCGGTTTCCATCATCCAGCGATTGTCCCACTCATTATGGTGAATAGATATCAGTAGCTTGCGATGCGATAGATGCCCTGTAACCTAATACGATCTCGAAACCTGCGACAAGGGCAATCACGAAAAGACCCAATAATGCAGGGTCTTTGTCCAAGATGCCATAGAAATTAATATGTGACAATAAGGGATTGACCTGGGCGAAGGATTACGCCGGAAGATGGACCTCAGTCACCCCGATGGAGCGTACGATCAGTTCGCTCACACAATCACGGTTGAATATGGACTCCATAAGCGAACGAAACTCATCATAATCATCGCGATGTACGAAGACCTGAATTGTGCCTGCAAACCCGCCTCCGTGAATGCGGCCAACTCCTCGTCCACGCTGCTCAAAAAAGGCATTTGCATAGCCGAGAGCCACGGCGGTCGGCTGGTCACGGCCATCTTCACCTGGAGGAATGATATTTTGCAACGCTCCGGTCGAGGAAGCACCACTGGAGGCGACTTGATCGAGGTAGGCATCGAAATCGAGACGTTCCAGTGCACGCATCATCGCTTCAACTCGCCGATTCTCACGGTAAAAATGAAGCATCCTCAACAGGGAACGATCCCCCAGTTTTTCGCGAATCTCAGCGATCTTCTCGGGAATCACTTCCTGGTCCACTTCTCGCAAAACATCCTTGCCGAACAGCTTCGCGACGGCTTTCATCTCGTTGGGGATGGAGGCATAGGCATCGGTCAAATCGTCATGGCTCCCTCCGGTATCGACGACTGCGAGGGTGTAGGGTGTGGCAGAGAAATCCACATTGACTCTGCGTATTACAGGCGAGCTTGTCTCCTTGAAGTCGATGGAAATGATCCCGCCCACAGCGCAGCCTAGCTGATCCATCAGGCCACAAGGCTTGTCGAAATGCACGTTTTCTGCATACTGGCCGACCTGCGCAAGGGCCACCGGATCGAGCGTGGACTTATTGTAGAGCGCGTTCAAGATGCCACCCAGCAGAACTTCGACGCTGGCCGAGGAAGATAGCCCCGACCCTACCGGTACATGGCTGTCCACCACGGCATCGAACCCGCCCACCTTTGCATCTCGTTGGACAAGACCCTCCGCAACACCGCGGATCAGCGCCTGGGTGGTCCCTGATTCACCGGGCTGCGCAGTCAAATCATCAAGCGACATCTCGATCATCTCGCCAAACCCGACGGATTCAAAGCGAACATGGTTATCATCACGCGCCTGCACCGCCGCGACCATATCCTGCTGCACTGCTGCGCACAGCACTTTTCCCTGGTTGTGATCCGTGTGGTTACCGCCAAGCTCGGTACGGCCCGGAGTGGAGATGAAACGGACACCCTCTCTCACGCCGGTCCGCTCGATCAGCTTGTTCGCGAGGGTCTGGTATCGTGCCATCTGTTCCGGCTGCATGTCGGAGGCGTAGAGATCAGCCAGGCTGGCGATGCTAGTCATCGGAGTGTCCGGTTCGGTTGAGGGTTACGGGTTGTTCACGGAGACGTTGCGCGGCCTGTTCCGGCGTCAGATCTCGTTGCGACTCTGCCAGCATTTCGTAGCCAACCATGAATTTTCGCACGGTGGCCGAACGCAAGAGCGGCGGGTAGGCATGTGCGTGGAAGAGCCAATGGTCCGATGGCGAATCGACCGGATAGGGTGCCCCATGCCATCCCATGCTGTAGGGAAAGGAAATCCCGAAGAGGTTGTCGTACTTCGCCAGCATCTGTTTCAGAATGTCAGCAAGAGTGGTGCGCATTGCATCGTCCAGATCGTCAAAGCGACGGACCCGCTGCTTGGGCAGCAGCAACACCTCATAAGGCCAAGCCGCCCAGAAAGGGACAAGAAAGAGCCAGTTGTCGTTCTCGACCACAATCCGTTCCTGTAGCTCAAGCTCTCGGTCCCGGACCTGCTCGAGCAGCACGGTACCGTGTTTCGCGTACCAATCCGCCTGATGCTCATCCTCTTTCGCAGGAAGGGTGGGTAAAGCATCCCCGGCCCAGATCTGGCAGTGAGGATGGGGGTTCGAGCAGCCCATCATCTCGCCCTTGTTTTCGAAGATCTGCACCCAGCGATACTCTTTTCCCAGCTCCCGCGCCTGCTCGACCCAGGTGTCGACCACCTTACGAATCGCATCGAGCGGTAGTTCCGGCAGGGTCAGATCGTGACGAGGGGAAAAGCAGATCACCCGAGCCGTGCCACGTGTCGGTTCAGCGTGGAAGAGCTCATCCTTTGTGACGCCGATCGAGGTCTCCTCCGGCAGTAGGGCGGGGAAATCATTTGTGAAGACAAACGGACCCTCAAATTCCGGGTTGGTCTCGCCGCCGGCACGTTTCCCACCCGGACAGAGGTAGCAGTCCGGATCATGCGCCGGCAGTTCAGCCACCGGCAGTTTCTCCACTTGACCCAGCCAGGGACGCTTGGTCCGGTGTGCGGAGACGAGAATCGTCTCTCCGGTCAACGGATTGGTCCGTCGATGCGGTTGATCTGCCCACTCTTGCTGCATGCTGCCGATCACCTCTTGCTTACTCCTCTCCAACTGTTGTGGCAGAAGCCCACGTCTGACACATACTCTGTTCCGTCAGGTCCTTAGCGAAGCGGTGATCTGACGGTGTGTAGCACGGGCATCCTGCCCGTGCATCGCGCGCCAAGCGCGCGAATCGTGTGGCAGATCTGAGGATCTGACACAACTCTGTATCCGTTCAGTCAGGTCTCCTGACCTGACTGATTTCCGCCAGGTCGGGAGACCGGGCGGAACCTCCTGATTACCAGTAAATCCCGTACAGCACAAGCGTCGCGATAATCACACCGATTCCGAACCACTTCACCGCGGGACGCAGAGTGATATCCTCGAAGCCCTTTCGGACCGGCATGACCACTGGTGAAGAGAGCGGCTTGACCATCGTGATGATGGTCATCAGTACCAGGATGACACCAAAGGTGATCGCCATCCGATTGAGGAAAGCCATTTCGTTGACCGCGAAGTAGAGGATGCCGTAAATCACCGGGCTGGCAACCAGGGCGGTCACACCCGCAGCAGCCGGGCTGCGTTTGACGGCCAGACCGAAGATGAAGGCAGCGAGGATACCGGGACTGACAAAGCCCTGAAACTCCTGGATATAGTTAAAGATGCCCTTGAAACGTGGATCGCCGAGGTGGGGAGCGATCAGGCAGCCGAGCACCACCAGGACCGCCGTTATAAGACGACCCATCGTTACCAGCCCACGCTGGCTGACATCCGCTTTGAGGAGCCGTTTATAGATGTCCATCGTGAAGATAGTCGAGGCCGAGTTGAGCATCGAGGCCAGCGAACTGATCACCGCGCCGGCAATCGCTGCGAAGATGAAACCACGGATGCCGATCGGGATCAGGTTACGGATCAGCAGCGGATAGGCCGCATCCGGTGTTTCCATCTGGTTGCCATAGAGCTGCAAGGCGATGATGCCGGGGAAGATGACGATAAAGGGTATCAACAGCTTCAGTGCTGCAGCGAAGAGGATGCCGAGCTGGCCCTGCTTCAACGACTGAGCAGCGAGGGTTCGCTGGGTGATGTACTGGTTCAGGCCCCAGTAATAGAAATTCGGAATCCAGAGTCCGATGACCAGCGCGGTCCAGGGAATGACCGGATGATCCTTCGGCAGAATCATGTGCATCCGGTCGGCATTCGTGGTGACGAACGCATCATAGCCACCGACCGCTTTCATCCCGACAATCAGCACCACAATCCCGCCGATGATGAGTGCACCGCCCTGGAACAGATCGGCCCAAGCGACTGCTTTCAACCCGCCCCAAATCGTATACAATGCTGCGATCCCACCGATCAGCCAGACCGCTTTAACCAGGCTCATCCCGAAAATCGTATTGATGGTCAGGGCGCCGGAGTAGATGACAGAGGCAATGGTCACACCGACATAAATGATCAGAGTGTAAACCGCCATCAAGGTTCGTGACGCGGGGTTGAAACGATACTCGAGGAACTCAGGCATCGTATAGATGCCGGACCTCAGGAAACGCGGAAGGAAGAAGAAGGCAACAAAAACCAGGGTGATCGCCGCCATCCACTCATAGCTGGCAACCGCCATGCCGACATTGCCCGCGCCCTGCCCCGCCATCCCAACAATCTGTTCTGTCGAGATGTTCGCTGCGATCAGCGAAAGGCCGACCATCGGCCACAACAGGCTGCGTCCCGCGAGGAAGAAATCCTCCCCCGTCTCTTCCTTCCTGCTCTTGTACATGCTGACACCGACAACGATGACAAAGAAGAGGAGGAAAAAGGCAATGTCCACAAAACTCAGTTCCATCGTGTGCTCCTTCGCTTACGCGGGTACGCGTGGGCTCAACCTTCGCTGACTGACGTTGCTCCGAACCGGTAGACGATTCTGTGGGAATACAATTCACCAGGACGCAGCATCACATCCGGAAATGCTTTATGGTTGGGTGCATCAGGCCATGCCTGTGGTTCCAGGCAGAAACCCTGTCGCGGCTTGTACCGTTCGAGAGCCTGCGACGGTGCGTCAACCCCAAGGAAATTGCCACTGTAAAATTGGACGCCAAGGGCTGTAGAAAACAACTCAAGACTGCGCCCGGATAAATGTTCTTCAACCCGAGCAAGCCGTTTCAGCTCGCGTGCCCCGCTTTGCCAGACAAAGCAGTGGTCGTACCCACCAGCCCAGGACAACTGCTGAGAGTCGTCCTCAATCCGCTCACCGATCCTGCGAGCGCTGCAAAAATCGAAAGGACTCCCTTCCGCCGGTTTTTTGGCACCGGTGGGGATGCCATCGTGATCCAGTTCGAGGTAAGATGACGATTCGATTTGCAGCTTGTGATCGAGGATATTCCCGCCGTTCCCAGCAAGATTGAAATAGGGGTGCATCGTCAGGTTGACAATCGTATCACGATCGCTCTCGGCCTGGAGCAGAAGCTGCAATTCACCCGGTTTGGTCATGGTGGCGATCATGCTCACCTTCATCGTCCCCGGATACCCCTCCTCGCCATGAGGACTCAAACAGGTCATGCGCAGGGACGGCCCCTCGGGGTGGTTCAGTATTTCTCCCTTCCACAACTTTTTATTGAAGCCGTTCAAGCCACCGTGCAGATGATGTGGCGGCTGGTTGGGCGTCAATTCGATCCGGCTGCCGTTCAGCTGGAATGATGCCTCACCAATCCGATTGGCAAATCGTCCTACTACCGCCCCCATGTACCAGGGATCCTCGAGATACTGTTCGAGGGTGGGGTAGCCAAGAATGACATCGCCAAGATTGCCCGAACGGTCCGGCATCTGGATCGACACCAGCGCAGAGCCATACTCGCTGAACGTTACAGACGAACCATTTTCGGCAACCAGACGGAAGGTGCTGACCTCCTGACCATCCGGCAGACGGCCAAAGAGGCCACGCTGGATGGTGACTCCCTTCGTTCCTGATGTGTTCTCAGGTTCGTTCAAAAAAGACATGGGCCAAGCTACACCGTTAAAGGGGTTCGTTGCGAGGAAGCCCGCTCAATAAAGGTACTTGGCACAATGTGCGTCTCCGGTTTATCAGCATTCGCTCCCTGCTTGATGAGACCGAGCAGAATCTTCGCCGCCTTCCGTCCCAGCTCATAGCCGTGCTGATCAGTCGTGGTCAACGGCGGGTCGATCAGCTGTGTAATCGGGTTGTTGGAAAAGCCCATCAGCCCGATATCATCCGGCATGGATAAGCCGGAGTGACGAATCTGCATGTGTGCACCCACCGCAACCGGATCGTTGACCGCAAAAACCGCGTCCGGTGGTTTCGGCAGGCCGAGAAGTTCCTGCATGCCGGCCTGTCCTCCTTCTTCGGACAACTCGCACGGTTGGATCATCGCAGATTCCACCGGCAGATGCGCCGCCAGCAGGGCTTCGGTGTAGCCACGGAGACGTTCCCGTGCAATATTGAGATGATCGGGACCAGCAAGGTGGGCGATGCGAGTGTAGCCTGACTTCACCAAATGTGTCACCGCACGGAAAGCGGCAGAATAATCATCGATAATCACCTTGTGGACGTTCAAGTCGTCCAGAATACGGTCGAACAGGACAACGGGAATCCCGGCGTCGATCAGACGCTGGAAGTGCTCGCCATCTTTGGTGTTCTGGGATACAGAGGCAATTACCCCGGCGACACGATTAGAGCTGAAGCTGAGGGTATTCATCACCTCACGCTGGTACTCTTCATCCGACTTCGCGATGTGAACCGTATATCCTTTGCCAAACGCCACTTCCTCTATGCCGTCAATCGCCGAGGAGAAGAAGTCGTGACGGATTTCAGGCACCAGCACCCCGATGGTTCGGGTGTTTTTGTGACGCAGACCTCGTGCAACACCATTGGGCACGTATCCACGTTGAGCGGCGAGGGTCTGGATGCGGTGGATGGTCGCCTCGCTGATCGAAGCATGCCCCTGCAAGGCGCGCGAGACGGTTGAGACCGACACACCGCATTCCGCCGCCAGATCCTTCAAGGTGGGTACTCGTTTCAGCATGTTTTTCCTCGATTCCTCGTTCAACAATTACTGATTGTCTCCGAAGTCCGGCCTGATGGTGAACGAGAACGATTTGTTCGTCGGGTAAACACGATACTTCGGCTGTAACGGCACCGGCGTACCCCCGACTCCACTGATTTCACTGTCGATGTGCACAGCAATCCCCTGCCCCTTGGCGACTTGGAAGGGATAAACCGCACGGTCATCGTTGATCCGGGTGGACGCACCGAACTGGAAGGGTTTTTCCGCTCTGACTAGAAGCCCGGCACCGTCCGGCCGGTTGAACCGCACCTTCCAGGTGTCAGTTCGGGTACCGTTGTGCTGCGGGTGCAGATAGGGAACAGACAAGTCGTCAACCACCCAATCCTTGAACGCCCCGATGCGAGCTCCGCTCTTCCGGTCGGACATGGTTTCGAAGGGTCCTCGTCCAAACCAGCTGACACGGTCCATCTCCCGACTCAGGGTCATGCTGATCCCGAAACGGGGAAGCCAACGGACCAGGTAATTGCCGACGGGGTAACTCTCCATCTTCACTTCCACCTCTCCATCGCCGCGGAAAACCCAGACCATACGCGAGACATATGTGGACTTGAAATTCCAGGAGGCAAGACGGTTGTCGACGGTGATTCGGATACGGTCCTTGTCAACGCGCTCCACCGCCATACTATCGACTATGACTTGCATGGTCTCAAAACTGCTGTTGTACCACTCGGAAGCTTCGATTTCGCCCCAGTTCATCCTCTCGTTCATCACCGGCAGGCGCCAGATGGATGGCTGCGGCCCCTCGACCAGCAACTCTTCGCCATCTACGATCATCGAGCTGAGGGTTCCCATTTCCTTGTCAAAGGTGTAGCTGAACTGGTTGCCAGAAAGGGTGATCATGGCATCAGCTTCGGTCATCTCAAGGGGACGGCGATCATACTCTGCTTCGAGGTGGCTGTCCTCATGCAGCAAAAACTGGGCGAAGGCGATTTCATGGCCTGTGTCCGCCCAGTCACTCGCCTCACGTGTGGTGATATTCAGCTCGAGGTACCATTTGCTCCAGGCATCCTTGTGGGGCATGTCGTAGGAGATTGTGATTTCCTCGCTACCACGTGGCTCAATGTCCAGATCGAGCAGGCCCCGCTGCACCACCTCACTCCCCTGGGTCACCTTCCAGCTGACATTCAACTCGCTCAGGTTGGTGAAGTTGTGCTCGTTTGTGATCCTGATCTTTCCGCGATACAAATCGACTGCTTCAACCAAGACGGGCGCGTAGGTCGCCTTCGCCTGCCATAGCTCCGGCTGCGGGGTCCGGTCCGGGAAGACCATGCCGTTCACACAGAAAGGGCTGATGCCGTAGGAGAAGTAGGTTTCGCCACGGTCCACCCGGTCAAAATCGAGCCAGAGCAGGGCGGACTCATCCGGTCCATCCATCTTGTCGAGTTCTTCAGGGGTCGCGGCACGTGTCAGGATGCGCGCATTGTCCACCGCAATCGAAGCGAGCCAGCCCTGGTGCGAGTCAGTCTGGATGGCTGCATCTCGTCCGATGTTTACCGGCACCACTTTGCGCCACATGTGCCCGCTCGCCGGTTCAGATGCCGCTTCTTCGCCGTCGATATAGAGGCGAGCCCTCTCGCCATCCCAAGTGCCAGTCACACGATGCCATTCGCTCTGCCAGGTGAGGGGAGTCGCGACACGCAGTTTCGGATTCGGCCAGCCGACATCCATGTGGAATTGGATCGTATCGGGATCGGTTTGGACCAGCCCGAACTGCTTCGACCCGCGTGTGATCAAGGGGTTCGGGCCTGACCACGGACCCGCCTTGACCCAGATGTCGAGCGTCAACGCTTCGATAGTGTCGTACTCCGGCCCGGTATAAATCTCCACCCAGTCATCAAGACCGGAGAGGGAAATCGCAGTGCCTTCGACCCCCTCGATCACGTTCAATCGCCCGAGGATCGCAGCACTGTTGGGGTTGTCGGATGCAGGATTCGGGGTGGTGCGCAGGGTATCGATCAAGCCCTGATCTACCCAGTCCCAGATGAATCCACCTTGCAGGTTGGGGTACCGTCGAATGATCTCCCACTGGTCATCCAGATGCCCGAGGCTGTTGCCCATCGCGTGTGCATACTCGCCCTCGACCAACGGCTTTTCGCTCGTCTCGCCGATTTGCATCAAGTCGGAGAGGGTCAGGTAACGTGGCCCGATCACATCGACATACGGCGCATCACCATGATGCGGCCAGTTCGCCTGGTGGTAGAGCAGACGGCTGGGATCACGCTTTTCCGCATACTCGGCCATCTTGAAATGGGGCGGATGCAACCCGGCCTCATTGCCGGTGCTCCAGAAGAGGATGGAGGCGTGGTTCTTGTCCCGTTCCAGCATCCGAACAAAACGTTCCACCGTGGCGGCGTGATAGCTCTCCTGCTTCAGGAACGTGTTTTCCGTGTAGTGGGTCTCGACATTGACCTCGTCGCAGACATAGAGCCCAAGCGAATCACAGAGGCCATACCAGCGGCTGTCATTGGGATAGTGCGAGGTGCGGACCGCATTGATGTTGAACTGCTTCATCAGCAGTGCATCCTTGCGCATGATCTCATAGCGCACCGTGCGTCCATGGAGGGGATCGTGCTCGTGACGATTGGTTCCCTTGATGTCAATCGCAACCCCATTGACAAACATCTGGTTGCCGATCACCTCATAGCGACGGAAGCCTACCGCTTGCCGTGCTATCTCGATTGTGTTGCCTTCGTTATCTATCAGGTGGATCAAGAGGGTGTAGAGATTTGGGTGTTCCGCCGACCAGGCCGCTACATCTTCAACCATTCCCTCGAGAGTCACCGTCTTGGATGTGCCGCCTTTTAGCTTGAGTTCTTTTTGATGGCGAAGGACTTCTGTATTCGACGGATCGAGCAGCACCGCTTCAATCGCGATAGTCTGCTTCGAGTCTGCGTAGGAACGCAGGTCAACATCAACCTCGAAGCTGCCGGTACGGTTGTCCTGCTCGAGCATGGCGCGGCTGAAGTAGTCACGGATGTGGACGGTGGGGCGCGCATCGAGGGTGACATCGCGGAAGATACCCGCGAAACGCCACATGTCCTGATCCTCGAGGTAGGAGCCATCCGACCAGCGTGTCACCGCGACTGTCAGTGTATTCTCGCCCGGTTTGAGGAAGTCGTTGACCTTGTATTCCGCCGGGGTCATTGAGCCCTGGTCATAGCCGACAAACTCGCCGTTCAGGAAGACAAAAGCGCAGGATTTGACTCCATCAAAACGGAGAAACAGTTCACGTTCCGTCCATCTTTCCGGCAGGGTGAAAGTGCGTTGGTAAACCCCTGTCGGGTTGAGCAGATCAGGCACGTTGGGCGGATCATAGGGATGCAGCGCCATCGGAACATTCCGGTATTGCGCATGTCCGAATCCCTGGGTTTGCCAGTTGCCGGGTACCTGAATCGTAGCCCATTCGGTTGTGAAATCAGTCTCGTAGAACCCCTCCGGAACCGCTTCAGGGGTGTCATAGAGCTGGAACTGCCACTCCCCGTTCAAGCTTGCCGACCAGGGGTTTCTCGCACCGTCCACCTTTGCCTCATCGATGCTGTCAAACAGGGCGAGTGGCGCATGCGGTTCTTCCTGGTTGATGGCATACACCTCCGGATCTTCGATGTAGCGATTCCAGTCCGGGTTGGCGGCAAGCGAGACGCTCGATGCGATGCCAAGCAAGGCCGCAAGCGCGATACGGGGAAACGAGATCATTCCTCTTCTCCGGTGGCATGTCCTGTGAATGCATCCAATGCGGGCAGTGCTTTGCCCTTGAAATCAAACAGGGTGGCATTCTCCCACGGTGTGCCCAATCCCTCCACTGCAATCCAGGCTGGTTCCCAGTAGTAAAGGCCTGATCCACCGGGCGCATTGGTGATGATCCTGCGCAAGTTCTCGAAGTAGGCGACCTGTCCATCCACGGTGGCTTCATAGCCCGGAGCAAGGTCCGGTGTCCACCAGAGGTTGCCCTGATCATCGGCCCACTCCATCGTCCACGGGTAGGCGCTTTCGACT
The DNA here is from genome assembly GCA_020444265.1 of bacterium. Classification (GTDB taxonomy): domain Bacteria; phylum Electryoneota; class Electryoneia; order Electryoneales; family Electryoneaceae; genus JAHLLH01. The sequence continues at coordinate 622,304 of JAHLLH010000002.1, read as the reverse complement.
ATCATCACCGGCTTGCCATAGCGTGCGTTCAAATCGGCGAGGTTGGCTTCCAGGGAATCGAGCGGACCATGCCATTTCGGGTAGTAGGACAAGCCGATCAAGTCGTACTCGACATTTCGGACTGCCAGCGAATCGAAAAACTTCCTGCAGATCGTATTGTTGCCGCCATTGTCGAAGTGGATCATGACCTGGGTCTTCGAGGGATCGGCGGCGCCCTCCAGCACACCACGTCGTGCCGAAGTCAGTAGCGAAGCGAGGTTGTCCCACTGCTCGGATGTGTCGTATTCGCCATCAACTCGTCCATCCGGCCACAACATGCCGGGACGGATTTCATTGCCGATCTGAACAATGCCTGGCTGAGTGCCCTGGGCACTGAGATCAAGCAGAACACTTTTCGAGTAAGTGTAAAGGCTGTCGCGCAACAGGTCGAAGGAAAGCTCTTCCCAAGCCGCCGGTTTGTATTGCTTCTGCGGATCGGCCCACCAGTCGCTGTAGTGGAAATCAAGCATGAAATGCATATCGTGTGCCTTAATCCGCTGCGCCATCGCCTTCACCTGTGCGAGATCGTTGTAAGGCTCGTCCGGCGAGTGCCAGAGTTTCAGACGGATGCTATTGAACCCGTGACGTTCCAGAATGGTGAAGAGGTCCGCCTCACCTTGTTCATCCGAGAAAACAACCCCGTTGTCCTCGAGCAGGGGAAGAACGGAAATGTCCGCCCCGTTCATGAAGACCTGCTCATCCGGGCCCTCGTTTTTCTGCTGCGAACAGCTCGAGATGGTGATCGAAATGATCACCAGCAGCATCAACACGCTGAAGATGGCCTGCAGTTTGTCGTCACGAGATTCCATGCATCCTCCCTCCCGCTAGCGTAGCAGGAGCACTTTCTTGTTGACTGTGGCGGCATTAGTGGTCAGGGTCACGAAGTAGATACCCGAGGGCAGACCTTGGCCCGCATAATCCGCCCCATCCCAGACCACCTGGTGTTGACCTGCAGTCTGACGAGCCGTGCGCAGCAGACGGACTTCCTGCCCGAGCAGGTTGTAGACGGCAAGGCTGACATTCGATGCGACATCGAGGGAATAGCTGAGACGTACGGTCGCGTTAAAGGGATTCGGCCAGGCATCCAGCAGGGTCGGGGTCAGCGGTTTATCCTGCCCAGCGTCCCCAATCCCCACCTCCAAACCGTTGTTGAAGAAGACCCAGGGGACGGAGGCGATCTCTTCGGGGTAATTCTCGGCGAAGGTGTATTCGCGGGTCAGGTTTTCTGTCTCCCGCGTGCCATCCGTGTGCATGACGACATAGGTGAAGCTGATGTCCAAGTCGCCCTCGATCTCGGCACGCGCCATTTTGACGCCGAGCGACCAGAAGGAACCATCTGCGACGCTGAACTCTTCACGTTGCATAACGTGCAAGCTGTTCATCATCAAGGGGGCGCTACCCATCACCGCGACAAAGTCGCCCGCATCAGGGTTGAATGTGCCACGTTCCATATCTCGCGCGAGGTTGACTCGATACATCACGGTCAGCGAGTCCTCATCAACGTCAAAGGGTCGCCAGTACTGCTCGACTGTCGCGCCGGAACCATTGACAAATTGCAGGGCGATGGTGGTATCGTTCTCCCCCGCGACCACCATCCGAGTGTTGTTGTCAAACTCAACCGGCGGGGTGACTGGCCCTTCCCATCCGAGACGTTGATGAGTGGGATCCCACAGAGTGAAGCCAGTCCAGAACTTGTAGGAGAGGGTATCGCCGACATAGAGGGGAATCTCGATCTCCCAGACTTCATCACCCGCATACTCGGGCAGGAGACGTGAATCATCGCCCCAGGAAAGGCGGCGACCGTCAATGAGACGTTCCCCGGTCAAGCCGTACACCTCACCGCGAATTTGCAGGATGTCGTTGGAACGGAAGGTGTCGAGGACACTGGAGGTGTTGATACGCATGGTCAGAGTTGAGGTCGGCCAGTCGGAAATATCACGCGCGAGGGCGTCGAGCGAGGAAAGCGCGTTGCCCTCGAAATCAAACAGGCAGGCGTTCTCCCAAGGTGTGCCACGTGTTTCGGTCGTGATCCAGGCCGGTTCCCAATAGAAAACACCCTTGCCCTGGTCATCCGGGAGATTCTGCACGGCTGCGCGAACTGCATACATCAGGTTGGTTTGACCAGCGACGGATGCCGGGTAGCCGGGAACCACATCATCGGTCCAGAAAACATTATTCGTGCCGTCCGCCCAATCTGTTGTCCAGAGGTAGGCGGTTTCCACTACCACAATCCCCTGGTCAAACTGGTTGGCGAGGGTCGTCAGGTTGTCTTCGAGCTCGTCAATCGTGCCATGCCAGGTCGGGTAATAGGAACGGGCGTAGTAATCAATGGTCAGCCCCTCGTCCAGCAGGCCTTGGAGGAAATTGGGGTGACCATTGGCGTGGTGAATCATGATTTGTACGTCGTCGTTCTCCCCTTCGCTATCATCAACCGCCTGAATCGCCGCACCAATAAGCTGCCCAAGCTGGGACCACTGTTCCGGGGTGTTGTTTCCGCCGCAGATGTTACCCACGGGCCAGAGCATGCCGCAGTTGATTTCATTACCGATCTGAACCATATCGGGCATGGCACCCGAGTCACGCAGGGTGGTCATCACCACGTAAGTGTAGTTGTACATCGAGTCCACCATCGCCTCGAAAGGGATACCGACCCATGCCGAAGGAATATCCTGACTACCCGGGTCGGCCCATGTGTCTGAGTAGTGGAAGTCGAGCAGGAAATTCAGGTCGAGGTTCTTGATCCGCTGACCCAGAAGACGGACCCGTTCCAGATCGTTGTAAGGCTCGTCCGGCGTGTGCCAGATTTTGAGACGCATCCAGTTGTAGCCATGATCCTGCATGATCTCCAGCAGATCTCCTTCCTCACCTTCATCAAAAAACTGGCCACCATTGTCCTCGACCGAAGGCAGCGAAGAAACATCCGCCCCGACCATAAACTCCTGGGCGAAGGTTTGAGATGCTCCGCAAAGAATCCCGAGGAAGAGGAAAAACAAGGCGAGTCGGGTCACTTTTTTTATGGCGGCCAGTTTCAAAACGTCACTCCTTGATCGGTACGATCTGTTCTGTCGGGTCTTGAACGAATATCCTCGGTTGTGTCGGATCCTTAGATCCGACACACCTTTCGCGCCCTTCGGGTGCGATGCACGGGCAGGATGCCCGTGCTACACACCGTCAGGTCACCGTTTCACTTAGGACCTGACGGAACCGACATTCGTCAGACTCGGCGATCTGACGGAACCACTAAGGGGATGACCCTCCCGATCCGAGCGGACCGGGAGGGTCACCAACCACATTACCTCAACAACGTAATCTTGCGCACCTTCGTGTATTCCGGGCTGGAAAGCCTGATGAAATAAAGACCCGATGCAACCGGGCTGCCGCTGTTGTCCAAACCGTTCCAGACAGTCCGGTAGACACCGGGAGCCTTTGCGGTATTGACCAGCGTACGCACTTCCTGGCCCAGTACCGAATAGACCTTCACCGTCACATTCGACCGCGCACCTACCTTGTAAGAGATGGTTGCGGAGGGGTTGAACGGGTTCGGGTAGCCTTCCGCCAGGTACCAGTCATTGGGTGTTTCAACCGGGTCATCGCCGACGGCGAGCTCTTGCGAGAAGTCCGGCGGAATTTCCGATGGCAGTTCGAACGGGACCCAGGCAATGGTCCGCAGATTGAACTCATCAAACCAGGTTGTCTCACCACCCGGAACATGGAACTGCGGCTGGATGAACTGGTAGTAGCGACGTCCCGCTTCCACGCCACCACCATTGATCACATCCACATCATCGGTCGTGTACCCAACACGGTACCCGATCTGATAGGGGAAGGGTTGGACGAACTCCATCGTGGCGCTGTAGATGCCGTCACCATCGATGTCCGACAGCTCAACCGTATGCTCATAGGCCGGCAGCTCCTGGGTGAGCATCAGGATCGGGGACTCAAAATAGAGATAGGCGGTGTCGACACCGGGACGGAACAACGGATTGCTGTCGTTGACTTCCGGGTCGGTCGCTGGTTCCATATCGATGTTAAAGGTTACCGACATGTCGATGTCGACCACACCCTCCGGCGGAATGCTGGAGTAGAACTGGAAATCGTAGCCAAAGTCCCCTTCCGGGGCCTGCTCTTCGGCATCGATGATGGCATAGGTACGGTTCGAACCTTCGGTCACACTTGGCTCTTCCCACAACTCGATACCTGGCAGACCTGGGATGTAGTTCTCATGTAAGGTGTCGATACGAGAGGAGTCGTAGACCACCACATACTTGTACTGTAACACATCCCCCTCGAAACGGGAGAAGTCTTCGGAAGCCACCCACTGCTGAAGCAGCGGTTGGAAGACAACTTCGATTGCGTTGTCGGGGATGGTCCAGCCATTGGGACCGAGGATGTAGAGGTGATCGCCCAGGGCCCGGTCAAAGAAACCGAGATCCTGCAAGGCGCCCGGATCGACCAGCCAGGTGAGGGTGGTATTGATCGGGGTACCACCGGGGGCACGTCCATCGAAATAGCCCCAGTGCAGGGTGGTGTCGTGCGCGCCACTGGCGAGGTCCGCAGAGATGTCAAACCAACGGTTGGAAATATTGTCTTCCCATGCTTCACCGGTTCCATCGGGCGCATAGACAAACTTGTAGTTCTGAGTTGCACCGGCTGTCAGATCGGCGGTGGCGACATTGACATAGCCACTCCAGAAGCCGGCGGCCACACCTTCGGTTGCTTCACGTTCCAGCTCAACAATCGGATCGGCCCAGCTATCAGTCGGGTCGAGCGGCGCGCTTCCCTGCGGGCCGACAGGAACATCGACTTCCGGATCGAACTCTTCGGATTGCAGCAATGCCGCCATGTTGACCCGGAAATAGAAGGCGGTCGAATCTTCGTGCTCGACGTAGGGACGGTAATACTGATCCACCGCTGACGTGGAACCGTTATAGAACTGCAAGGCCAGGGTGGTATCCTGGTCACCCGTGATCAGGACACGATTGTCGCCTGCGACACCATCCGGGTTGGTCAAGCCACCTTCCCAACCATCCCAGACCACAGATGTACCGGTGTTCTCATCAAAGCCGGTCCAGAATTTGTAGAAAAGGGTGTCGTCCGGCATCATCTGAAATGTCAGCGACCAGTAATCGCCGCCAACGTTTTCCATCACGAGGGTCGACGTGTTTTCCCAGGTAATTGAGTTGCCGCCAGGAAGCTCCGAGCCTCCGGCATTCAGCTCACCGCGCATCTGGACAAAATGATCCGGGGTGAGGGTGTCTCCGACCGTTGCGGAGTTGAAACGGACCGTTACATCGATCTGGGCGAACAGCGGAAATGCCGAGATCAGAAGCACCAGGCCGATCAACAGCAAACGGTTCATGCTGTGATTCTTCATACCTGTCTCCTTGTGGAAATCAATTGGATCAAAACCAGTCACAATCGAGGTTTTTCTCCCCCCCTGCAGTTCTATCGTTTTTCTTTTGTTCATCTAGACCCGTTGTGTCAGATCCTCCACTCGTTGTGTCAGATCCTCAGATCTGACACACCTCTCGCGCCCTCCGGGCGCGATGCACGGGCAGGATGCCCGTGCTACACACCGTCAGGTCTCCGCTGCGCTATGGACCTGACGGAACCACCAAGGCCGTCTGACACGACCTCACTACAGCACCAAACTCACCGTAAAACGGTTCACCGATCCCAGGTATTCAAACGCCTGGAAGCCGTAATCGACATAAACGACCGTCGGCTTTGAGAGGGCGCGAATGCCTACCCCGAAGGTCAAGCCACGGATCCCGTCCACCAGGAAGAGATCGTTGTAGCCGACACGTAGATTCAGTACTTCCTGCATCAGTCCAAGCTCTGCACCCATGTTGATGCTGGGCGCGTTATCGTTCGGGTTGATGCCGTCAACCATCCAGGTCAAGCGTGAGCTGCTCGACCGGAAGAGGTCACCGCTAAGGCCAAGGCGCAGCAGCAGCGGCGGATCGAAACGATCCGTCTTCAGTTCGCCGACCGTCGACTCGTTGTTGCCTTCCTGGTCGGGCGCGACATCGACACGGACATTTAAGTCTTCGCCAGTCATCCGAAGCTTGGTGCCAACATTGGTGATCGCGACGCCGAACTTGATGTTGTTGAAGGGGGTGTTGAACAGCGTGCCCGCATCAAACGCGATGCCGTTCGCGGTCGAGTTGTAGATCCGTTCCTGGATCACTTTGATCGTGCCACCAATGGAAAAACGGTCTGTCAGGTTGCTGGCGATGGTCGCGCCGACTGCTGTACTGGCGGCGTTGTAGGTAAGCCCGGTGCCCATCGGGAATTCAGGAGTAGTGATGTCCATCTCATCCGTCGATAGGTAAACGGCGTGGACCCCGATGTTCAACGACCCGGAAGCGGGCATGGTCGCGCCAACGAAACCGTAATTCAGGCCCGGCAGCCAGTCCGAGTAATCGAAACTGAGCTGGGTGCCTTCGAGACGGGCCGATGCTCCCGGATTCCAGAAGAGCGAGGTCGCATCGCCACTCTGAGTGGTCAAGGCGCTGCCGAGGGCGCTGCCTCGTGCCCCGGCAGGAATCCTGAGAAATGCCGCCGCCGAGGTACCGACCTTATTCGTTTCCGCCAGCACACTCCCGGCCATCAGCAAACCGAGCACCATGCCACCAGCGAAGCTTCGTATCGTCTTGTCGAGGTGTCGGTTTGTCATTTGATCACCCCGAATGTTCCGGTTTTTTCCCCAATCCCTTTGGCTTTCACGTGGTAGAGGTAAATGCCATAGGAGATGGACAACCCTTCTTTGCTGAGCACATCCCAGATCGCTGTGCCATCCTCATTTTGAGAACTGTGCTCAATCTGATCAATCAGGGTACCGCTCACATCGAAGATGCGGATCGTGCACTCTTTCGGGAGATTAATGAAGTGGATTTCACGTGGGCCACGTCCGCTGGTGTACGGATTGGAAACTTCCCACGATTCCGCTGCCACATAAGGGTTCGGGACGACACGAATCCGGTCGAGATCGACCTTCGCCTTGCTGGTCGAGATCTCCGAGGCTTCTACCTGGAAACGGTAAACATCGCTGCTCAGGAAGGGTTTACTCAGACGCACCTCGAGGGTGTCGCCTGCAATCGGATCACGTGTCGCGTTGGTCAACAGCAGGCTGATCTGCCAGGTGTAGCTCAAGCCACCCTGACCATCATCCTCGAGAAGGAAGAGGATATCGGTCTGGTCGCCATTCGTGGGGTTGACATTGAACAGCCCATCCTGACCATAGAGGTCGGCATAGGCGAACGCGACAGGGTTACCGGTAAGAATATGTTCGAGCCTGAAGTTGACACCAATTGAAGGCAGGTCGAAGGCCAGGGCACCACTACCGAGCGTGGTGTCATAGGAGGTGGACTGCACCCCCTCACCGATGATCAGACGGTAATCCTTCGGCCGCCGTTCCCCTCTAACCCCAGGATAGGTAACCGGCTCGAAGGCGTAGCGATGTACTTCCGGATCGTTCCAGCCCGATGTGTCCTCGTCGATCATCACAAAAGGTTCGTTGCTCATCGCCAGCTCGAACCCATCGAGGATCGGGATGCGATCGTCTTCGTTGAACAACCTGCTGTTGGCCAACAACGTGTCACGGCTGCCCGATTCTGTCACATCGAAGACACTGTAATCTCGTGTGGTCAAGGTGTCGCCGGAGGTGCCGGTGTAAACCGTATCCCGGAAGGTGATCTCGTAGGTATGCCCATCCTTGATCGCATCCGGATCGACAATCTGCAGCACCTCGACTGTCCCGGTCGCGCCTCCTTCGCTGTGCTCGAACCAGGTCACTCCAGGCGGCAAATAACCAGCGGCGGGTGCAGTGGGACGGACCACGGCCACATTGCTGCCATGCCTGATGTTCCCCTGCTGATCCACATCGATCTGGATCGGGCTTTCGCTCGGGGCGATGTTCGCCAGTTCAAAACCGAAATCATAGCCGACGACGGCATAGAAATAACGTTGTCCGTTGGTCACATCTTCATCAACCCAACTGTGCTGCAACCCTGTCTCGTTGCCGAGGTTGTACTTGATGCCGTTAATGTCAACTGGGTGGAGACCGTAGATGCCGTCGATTTTGTCGAACTGGGCAATGGGCCGGAGCAGGATCGGGTTGCCATAAGCATCGGTGATGGTCCGTGCATCCTCCATCGCCGGGTCGGTAGCACGGTAAACCCTGTATCCTTCGAAGTCGTTCGGATCGCCACCAACCGACTCGATGTAACGATCGATCGACGCTTCAGATACATCATCCCAGTAGAGGGTCACCTTGCCGTCCCCGGGGACAGCTTTCAGGTTCGGTTTGATCGGTGCCTGGGCGAACTGGTAATCTACTGAGTAGGCATCGAGCGCGTGCGCCTGCTTGTTGATAACCCCTTGAATGTCAGCGTCACGGTTGATCCCACCAGCACTGATCGCCACAGAAATGGCCATCCTTTGCCGTTCCCCCGGTTCAATCGGGAAGAAGCCGCTGGAAACAAAGGTGTCGTACTCGCCCACCGGCCTCGGCAGGACAAACTGGCCGGGGATCATGAAGCGATTCCAGAGGAACTGGTCGGCACTATTGTAGGAGACGGTCCCCACCTGTACCTGGTTTGCGGCGGTCAGACCGATGACATCGGTTTCGGTCACATCGGTCTTGTCGATGTTCGGCTCGCCGGGGAAGTCTGTGCCGGTGCCACTGGAGGGAACTCCATCCCCTTCGCCCGTGTCGAAAGTCTCTTTGACACCATCGAGGCCAACATCATCATTGACCAGGTCCCAATCACCATCGTTATCGAAACCATCGTCACGGGATTCGTCAATCAGCGGCGCAACGTTCTCGTAGTTCCACACGGCATCGGTGCCCGGCACCACGAAACCACGCTTGATTGTATCGCCCACAGCGAAGGAGAGGTAGTTGATGAAACGAACCGGGACTTCGGTGCCCGTGATCTCATCGAAACGGCTCAGGTGAATCGTTTCGCGTTCGTCAATCAGACCATCGAAGTCGTCATCAAGCGCATTGGCGAGGGTGTCTTCACGGACTGTCATCCCGCCCGCTGGCAAGTCAATTTCCCGTCCCTGGGTCACCACCGTCCCGCCACCGCTGGGGTAATTGATCACCACACGGTTGAAGGTTTCGTCGTCGATCAGCACCAATGGCTGGCCGGGGCCAATGAACCGTGATTCGAAATCGGACGCGGTAAAGAGGGGACAAACGACACTTGGGTCAGGAAGGATGCCGTTCAGAATGCCTGCATGCTGCGGGTGGTCGGCATCGCCATCGTTGTCGATCCCGTCCACCTGGTTGCCCGGCGTTTCGAGGTACTTGACCGCCGCCACACCGACCGGATCGCTGCCGAAGGCCTCGGTGCCGATCCGGTCATAATCCGTAAGGAAAGCGACGTCCGTCTGGATGTCGACGTACGGCTCATCATCGGTCCCGTCCCCACCGACATAGTCCGCGAGGAAGATCAGGAAACTCGCCTTCGGGATGCGTTTCGTGCCATCATTCTTGATGTCGTGGACAAAGAAGACGACATCGTTGATCAGGATCTGTGTCCAGGCGAGGGTACGGACATCCATCAGCAGCCCGAGCCCGGCACGTGTCGGATCGGTCTCATCCGGCTGATAGTTGTAACGGTCGTAGTTGTCGTCGCCCGTGCGGTAAAAGAGCTCCAGGTCGGCGTTGAAGATGTTTTTACCGAAGAAGCCGTTCCACGACCCCACCCAACCGGGATCGCCGATATCGTCACGTTTATCCCGCCAGCCTCCCTCGGACTGCGGCGGCCACGTCTCCGGATCATCGCTGCGGGCAAGGTCGGTGTGGGAGGGGTTCAGGAAGCCCTGGATCGGTTCCATGTTCCAGGAATCACCGCTGGGACTGGTGCGCCACATCGGCATGTCGATCATCTGGATCGTGTTGCCGTTTTCATCTACCACCTCCCCGGCGGGCCAGATGCCAACGATTGAGATGTAGATTCGGTCCGTATTTTTCGGGTACTCGTAGTTGACCGCTTCCGGCCACTCCGCCGGCGCGCCAGACAAGCCGGTGTTGAACACACTGACCCGTACCGAGTTGCCGTCCATGTTGGTGAAGCGCCTCAGTTCCGGCACACCGCGCTGATCAGAGGGTTCGTACTGGTCTGAGGGCTGTGCCCACGCCTGGCTGACGGGCAAAAGGAGGAAGAAGCCCGTCAGCAACAAGGCGCAAGCGAGGATAGCTCTCTTGCCCATTCCCCTAGAATTCATAGCGCACTCCGAAGAGAATGGAACGAGGTTCCGCATAGTAGTCGGGACGCACGAAATAACCTTCATCTGCATCCTGTACAAGTTCTTCGTTGACCGTATAATCCGCCTGTCCCGTATCGTTGAACACCGCCGTCGGGTTCTTCCCGTCGAGCAGATTCCTTACTTCGAGCGACAAGCGAATTCGGGTGCTCCAGACTGGAATTGCACGGAAGGCGTAGAGGTCGAGATTGAAACGGTTTGGCATACGGCGACTGTTGTCCGACAAACCTGCGATAATGCTGCGCCCGGTCCGTTCCCCGGTCAGAATCTCCGGTGTATACGGCTGCCCGGAGTTGTAGCTGGCCAGCAACGTCACACCGTATTCAGCTGTGCCGTAGAAAGCGTTCAGGTTGAGCGTGTGACGCTGGTCCCAGTTGAGCGGGGTGAGCTGCTTGGTCGGTTCGTCGCCGTCGATCTGCGACCAGTATTCATCTTCCGGTGAGGAGTTGGTCCCCTCCGCCACCTGGTAGGTGTAATCGCCGAAGAGCTGGATGCGGTCGGTGAAACGACCTTCCACGCCGAAGGTGATGCCACGGACATTTGCCAGATCGCGATTGGTGTAGGTGACATAGGATATTCCGGCCACAGAGGTCGGGATCTGCGCTCCTGCGCTGATCCAGTCACGGATATCGCGGTAGAAGCCGGTCAGGTTGATCGCGAATTGATCGGTCAACTGCTGCGACAGACCCAGCTCGTACATCGTGGTCCGTTGCGGCTCAAGGTCCGGGTTGCCGAAGGGGCCGTACACATCCGCCGATTCCGCCACCTTGCGCTCATCATCCCCATACAGCAGGCTGTACTCCGGGATCTGCTGGAAGATGCCGTAGGAGAAGTGGATGATCCCCCGGTCGGTAATGGGGTAGGCAACACCGAGGCGAGGGCTGACCTGGGTTTTGACGGAGGTGTCCTTGTACCAGTAGCTGCGACGATCCGCCACCGTTAACTGGTTGTCCTCGGTCTGTTCCGAAAGGTCGATCACTCCGTCGCCATTGCTGTCGTGGTACTGGTTGGCGAGCTTCAGCGGACGGTAAATGTTCGGGTCTTGCGGATCGACCGGCAGCTTGCCCTGGGGATCAAAGAGGTCGAAACGCAGGCCGACATTAATCACTACACTTTTGTACTCAATCTTGTCCTGCATGTAGGCCGCGAACTTGTAGGGCGTTCGGCTGTACTTGCTGCGGTTCTGTTCGCTCGGCTTCGGGATACTGGTTTGGAAGGGCACCAACTCCTGTCCGTTCTCATCCTTCGCTGGAATCAGGGTGATATCATCATAATCCACCCGGTCCAATTGCACTTCGAGGCCCGTTTTGACCTGGTGACGGTCATTGACCTGGCTGGTCAGGTCCAGCTTGCCGATCCGGCTGATTGTTGTCCTTTCAAAGACAGACAAATCAGTCCCCCCCTGCGCGAAGCTGTAGCTGCCATAAATCGCAGAATCGGGGTGCGCGTAGCGTGCATCGTGGGGGTTGTCATAGAGCGAGTACGAGGAGTTGTTCTCACGGTCAGCAAAGGAGGCTTCGGCAAAGGTGTTTTCCGAGAAGAGCCAGGTCAGTTTGAGTATCCCGGTTCTGCCCCAGGTATCGGTGTAGCCGGTTCCATCCGGGTTATACTTGTTGTCGTGGTTGTAGCCACGGCTCGACCCACCGTTCGCAAGCAGGTCCGCTTTGACCAGAAGTTGATCGGTCACAGTCCACTGCAACACACCCTGACCGTTCAGATGCTCCCAATCGTTCAACGGCACCACGGCACTGTCACCATAGGCGGCCACGACCTCTCCATCACCGTTGATCGTCCCACGTCCCTGCGGACGGTACCAGCGTTCACCGTACATCCAGCCCTCGGACTGAGATCGGCGGCCGGAGGCAAAGAAAGTCAGCTTGTCCTTCAGGATCGGGCCGCTGAGGGTGAAGGTCTGGTTGTTGTTGGAGGATGGGGATACATCATCGAGGTGGGGGAATAGCTCGGTACGACCGCTGTAGTAATCGCCCGCCTCCATCTGTACGCTGCCATGAAATTGGTTCGAGCCGCCCTTGGTAACCACATTGATCACCCCGGACATCGCGTTGCCATACTCGGCGTTAAACGCCCCGCTGATGATCTGCAACTCGGCGACGGCTTCGTTCATCACATCCATCGCCTGGCTTTTGTCATAATCATCCGTGATGCTGATGCCGTTCATCAGGTAGCTGACTTCCGAAGATCGCCCGCCACGGATGTGCAACCCGCCATCCCCGCCACGCACCACACCCGGCTGTACGTCGATCACATCGGCGAGATTCTGGACCGGCATACGATCCATTTCTTTCGACCCAACACGGCTTTCCATCGAGGTCTGGTCACGCCTGACCAATGGACGTTCCGCGACAACGACCACCTCCTCCGCCGCCGCCAGGGCCTGGGGAGTGAGGATGACGTCCAGACGGGTTGTCAGGTCGATGTTGACTTCGACCTCCTGCACACGTGTGGTCGAATAGCCAAGGAAGGAAGCTTCCAGTGTGTAGCTGCCCGGCGGGACACGGAGAATGATGAAGTTGCCGTCCAGGTCGGTGGAGGCTCCGAGACGTGTTCCCTCGACCACCACCGCTGCTCCAAGTAATGGTTCCCCGCTTTCGGAATCGAGGACACGGCCAGCAATCTTGCCGAAGGTCTGCGCATGAGTGATGGTCGGCAGCATCATCAGTGGGAGGAGAAACAGCAGACACCAGACACAATTCTTCTTCATCGCGCCTCCCCCTTCAGATCACGGTTAAGCAAGCGATCCCGGTAGATGACCACATCTTTCTCTTTGCGAAGTGCTGCGCAGAAATCCTGTTCGAGACGATCGCCCATCATGGCACGGTAATCAGCTTCGACACGGTCCTTGATGTCGTTGTAGGCATGGTGGACTTCCTCGCGACGATCCGCGACCTGGAAGAAGCCCGCACCACCACCCGGCATCCTGACCGGACCGTAGACCACTCCAATCGACAACGGCCAGACCGCTCTGACCTCGGGGCCGAGATCTCGCTGGGTAAACAGACCCAGCATGCCACCGCGTTGACCACTCTCACGGTCTATCGACCACTCCCTTGCCGCCTGCTCGAAGCTCAAGCCATCACGCATTTGAACCTCCAGCCGTTTGGCTTCATCCAGGGATGACAAACGAATGCCGCACAGCAGAATCGATGCGGGCTGGTTGTATCGATCGGTGTGCGCGGCGTAAAAGGCGGTCAAAGAATCCTGCGGAATCGGTTGGGTGGCGTGCAACGTCTCCTGCATCCGTCCCAACAGGTAGCGTTGCCACATCTGCTCAACACCCTTTTCGAACTCCGGTCCGTCACCCAATCCAGCTTGTTCGGCCTGCTCGACCATGTAGCGACGAACCATCAGCCCGGTCAACAACTCTTCAAGTTGATCCGGACTATCGATCCAGTTCAGCTCTTCCTCCGTCGCCCCATCTAGCAGGTGTCGGCATGCTTTCATGTCGATTTCCCCGTCACGGGTCACTGCCGCGATGGGTTTGCCATCGGATGTGAAGGCTGAGAGGGTTGCGTCCGGCTGATGGGTGCTTTCGCCCTGCAGCTCTTGCCACAACCGGAGGCTTGCCTCGGGATGGAATTGCAGGGCGAGGACTTCATCCCGAACCCATGCCGTGTGTTCGTTCGCCGCACTTCGCAGCTTCCGTCTCTGAAGAAAGGCTTCCAACTCCGCGCGTTTGTTGGTGAACTGAGTACGTGTCATCATCGGGGTACGAACACGTGATTCGACACGTATCACCGAATAGCCATGCTTCAGCTTGATCGGTTCGGAAACAGTCCCCACTGGCAGACTGTAGGCCACTTCTTCGAAGGCGGGTTCGGTATCATCGACCGTAAAGAGCGGTAGCAACCCACCATTGTTGCTCAGCACCGGATCTTCGAAGACCTCCTTCGCCAGAACCTGGTATGATTCCCCGTCCAACAACCGTTGACGCAGCTCGGTGGCTTCCGCAAACGTTTGCGCAATAAGATGACGCGCCGTAATCTTCGTATTAAAGCGGATAAACAGCTCTTCCAGCTCTCTATCTGCAACCGTTACTTTGGGGTGGATGATGTGTTGCGTGTAGGCATCGACCAGGGCTTTTTGGCGGATCAGCTCCTGCTCGCGCTGCCCAAGGGCGTCACGGTCATAGCCATGTGTTTTCGCTTCCTGGAGCAGCAACTCCTCGTTAACCATCTGGTCGAGCAGCTGCTGACGAACCGCTGCATTATCGGGAAACCCTTGTTTGAAGCGAAGGTCGGTAAGCCTATCTATAAACTGAGATTGCGAAATCCTTGCAGAGCCTGCAATTGCGAGGGGACGGGATGAGTTGCGATCAGAAGTGGAACAACTGGAGAAAATGAGGAGGCCCGGCAGGACGGCAGAAAAAAGAATCCGCCCCCCCCGGGAAGCCAAAAAAGACCGTACTAGGGGCCATCGAATCATGTGTGGTCCGTGTTACGCAATCGTTTGCATAATATTTAAGAGAGGCCGGAAAAGTCAAGGAGTTCGAGAGGACTTTCACAAATTCGATGAGGGGCCGCCTCACCGAGCAACCTGTATGACGCCCCACTACGAGCGAAACAGTGCCATGAGAAGCTTTTAGAAGCGGAAGAAATAACCTGCTGTGCCAGCCCTGGTGAGTGATGAGTCGGATTGGTACCTCAACCCAAACTGAAGGCCATGGTTGCGCCAAACTTTGAGCTGGCCTCGTACGACTGTAGTCCAACCGCTAGTTTCAAGGGATTCTGACGAACCTGGGTACAGGATGCTATCCCTCGTTCTGAATAACGAGGCATCGACATAATCATCCACCGTATGGAAGTACCAGCGAACAGCACCCATCAGGGTTGTCCCGGATGTCGTTTCACTTGAACTACTCATGAACTGGGCCCGAAAATAGAAACTGTTGAGATAAACGCCGCCTCCTACAAACCCGATATTTGCCGTGGCTGTGCCAAACAGCATCCGTCTCCACCCTGCGGTTACCTCGTACCGTCCCTGCAGAGTTCTGGTCAAGTCTACCGTAGCATCCAGATCAAGTGGGGATTCCCCCACGACAGGATAAACCAGACGAGAGTGCCCATAATAACCCGGCCAGAGGTCAAGGTAGCCCTCTCCTACAAGGTCGGACCTGTCGGTGGGGTCATGGACGTATTGCTGACCGCCCAGGATCAACGATCCCCGCTTCCACTGCCGTTTTACAAGCAGCGTAATGACCTGATTAAGCTGATTGACACCATCCCGTTTTTCGAGATCCACCAGTGTGGTCGCCTCATAGCGGGAAGGCAATTGAACCCGGGAAATCTGGGCATACGTGCGCGCAACAACATCTGGATCGGCACCCTTTGACCGAGCTCCGTTCAGGGTTTCTCGCGCCTCTGGAAACCGTCTTGCCGCAATTTGAGCTCGTGCAAGGTTCATCCACGCTTGGGGATTACCATTGGATAGCTGAAGGTTCCGCTTCGCTGCCGCGACGGCCTTTTCTCCCTTCTGCCACCAGCGATAGAGGTCTGCTAGCGCCGACCAGGCATCGGCGTAGTCAGGCGTGAGTTCGGAGACTTTCAGCAAGTCCTTTTCCGCACGCTCATACTGCCCAAGCCATCCATACACTCGCCCTCGCAACAGCAGGGCATCGGGATCATCGGGAAATCCCGCCAACAGTTCAGTTGCCACCTCCACGGCACCCACATGATCACCTGTGAAGGCGAGCGAACGGGCCAACCCGAACCAGGCATCGTACGAGGTAGAATCCTTAGCGAGCATAGCCCGCCAGTGGTCAACCGCTTCTACTGTGCCATTGGGAGGGGCGGCCTGTGCTGAGTCGATGGAAGCGAGAGCGGTCAGGGCGCTGAGAACGACGGCGTAGATCATGATGAACTCCCGGATGCAAACCCGCGCCTTGTCATCTTCCCCCACCCTTTCTTGCCACGGATTGCGTTGTACACTCCCTTGATCCGCCACCACGTTGTCAATTGACGATAGCCAAAGTTTTCGATCAGCACCAGGCCAAACATTTTGAACAGATCGCTCAAACGGGAATACTTGCGAAATGAGAGCTCTTCAATCCCCAGGGCGAGAAATGAGAGCGCAATACCAAGAACGACTGCAACTGTCAGAAAAGCCAACGCGTACCACCCTGTCCCCCACCCAAGAATCAAAGTGATCGCAAAGGTGATATACCCAAGAGCTTCCACCACCGGCCCCAGCATTTCGAGGAAAAAGTAGTATGGATACGCGACCATCCCGATGGACCCGTACCGGGGATTCAACAACATCCCTTTGTGCCGCCACAGAACATCCCACAAACCGCGTTGCCAGCGGTCCCGTTGCCGCCCAAGCACCTTTAGGGAATCGGGAGCTTCGGTCCACGCGACAGGATCGGGGATAAACTTGATCGCATAGGGCCGTTTCTGCCGACGCATCGCTTTGTGCAACCGAACGACCAGTTCCATGTCCTCGCCTACCGTATCATGTGCATACCCACCGACTTCGACCACTGCAGATCGTCGGAATACTCCAAACGCACCGGAAATGATCAAGGTTGAACCAAGCGCATGCCACCCGATGCGTCCAACTAAGAACGCACGTAGATACTCCACTACCTGGATCGCTGGCAGCAAACGGCGAGGCATTCGTACTTCTTTGATCCACCCCGAGTCAATGGTGCAATCATTAACAACACGAATCGACCCGCCGACTGCGAGGGTTTTACTGTCCTCGAGAAAGGCACGTGCCATCCTCGACAGAGAATCAGGTTCTAAGAGGCTGTCGGAATCCATTGCGCAGAAAAGGGGAGTCGCTGTGTAGTTGATCCCGGCATTCAGTGCATCTGCCTTGCCACCATTTTTCTTTTCCAGAACAACCAGGTTTGGATGGATTCTGCTCCGCAGGACGAGTTCGACCGGCTGACATGGAATCTTCGCCGTCGGTGCGATGGGCGCTTCGTAGAGTTCGAAGGCTTCACGCAACACTTGGGAGGTATGATCTTTTGATCCGTCATTGACCACAATGACTTCAAAGTCGGGAAAGTGCAGGGAGAGGAGGCTACGCACCGACTCAACACACGTCGCCTCCTCGTTGTAGGCCGGAGCGACCAGGGTAATTGGCGGCGCCTCGTTTTCGCTGATGAGATCGTCAAAATGCATCCCGCTGATACGGCGATAATATCTCTTCACATAGAAATTCGCCGCCAGCGATAGCATCAGGTAAAAGCCATTCAACACAATGAAATACGTTAGGACAATCCAGTTTACTGCCCAGACAAACGAATGAAAGTCAACACTCATCCGTACACCTCCTCCGCCAGCGCCTGCTGCGCAAAGACGGTGTTTGGTGAACCGGATGCTACAAACTCGTGAAGCGTCTTTTCAGCGCCAAGCTTTACCAACCCAATGGCAGCTCGAAGGGCCACCCAGGTAGAGGGGTGCGAAAGGTGTGCTTCCAGCAGAGGAATATCACTCTCATCGCCGATCTGCCCAAGCGCCAGCAAAGCATGAGCGAGAACACTTTCTTCTGCAAATCGTACATGTTGACGAACCAGGGGGGCCTGCTCAGCTGTACCAAGCTCACCAATCATGTCGAGGGCAACTATCTGGGTCGATAGACTCGAAGATGAACGAAGTGCTGTTTCCGCGATCGGAAGTGCCAGTGAATCTCCGATCATGGCCAGGGCTCGCAACACAATGGCTCGTTCCCGCTCGCCGGTACTTGCCTGATTCAGGTAGACCCTGAGAAAAAACGCCGCACCAATTCCTGCGGAAGCAAGCATGGATGCAGTGTATTGTTCCGACCAGATATCATACCGTTTCAGACGATTCAAGATGAGTGGCAGATGTGCACTGTCCCCGATCCGAATCAGGGTCCTAGCTGCGACCATCGACACCAGATCAGAGGGATCGTTTAACGCTTCAAGCAGCAGTCGGGCAGTTCGATGTGGGGTCAGATCAGCAAGTGTACGCAACGCACGAGCACGTTTTGCGGGATCTCTGCTTTTTATTTGTCGTCGGACAAACCGCAGCCAGGGTCGAGCCGCATCCTCGATCAGTTCACGTTCATGTCCGGTCACACGGCGGGCGTAAGCAGCAAGGAAGTCTATGAAGTAATGACGGTCGCGGGATTGCACCATTCGCCAAATCGACTTCACCTCGCGCTCCCCCGTAAGCACATCGAGCAAGGTTTGGGTCCACTTTTCCTCTAACCGTGCTGTTCGCCGACTGATCTGTTGCCGTCTCAAGTGGATCAACAGGGCGCGCAGACCAAAGAGCAGACTTAAAAAGGTGAATACCAGAATCGCAATAATAATGATCGCGAACGCCTGATCACCAGATCCAAGTTGCAAAAATCTTTGCCAGAGACTTTCAAACCAAAGGAGGATGTCATGCAATGCCGGGATATCTCGCACCCCCGCCACCGCACCCGATAGTTTGCTCCACAGCCCACTCAAGGCCGTTTCCTGATCAAGTGCAGGAGCCGCGCAAGTAGCTCAGCCGGTGAGAAGGGCTTTGTGATGTAGTCATCTACTCCCAGCTCAAATCCACGGATGAGATCCTGCTCAGATCCGAGAGAAGTGAAGAGAACGATGGGGACATCTTTCAGTGATGGCTCCAGACGTAGTCGTCGTGTCACCTCAAATCCATCATGAACTGGCATTTTCACATCAAGAATAATGAGATCGAAGGGTAAGGAAAGCCCCTTTTCAAGCGCATCACGACCATTGTTTACAGCGACCACTTCGACACCTGCCCGTTGCAACCTGTGCTGAACGAGTTTTACGATCATCGGATCATCTTCGGCCAGCAGGATACGTGGCGGTTGATCCGGGTCACCATGGGTGTGAAGAATTCCATCCCCTTTGCGTTTTGCCTGCGCCAGGGCATGTCGTCCTTCAGTCAGTACCTGTTCGGTTGAGTCAGGTTGGGTCACCTTGACTAGACCTGCAGAGAAGGTCAATGGGTAGGAGGCCCCTCCCACACTTGTGAAGGGAATGGAACTGACAACTTGCTGCAAGTCACGGATTGTCTTCTTCGCCTGTTCGATCTCTCCTTCCGGAAGGATCAGAAGGAAGTCATCGATATCACCGCCATACAGGGTCGTTCCCTCGTCCAACTGGCCATTAATACGAGCTGCTACCTCGCTGAGGATTCGTTCTGCTTCCTCAAAGGGCTCATGATCAAAAACTTCATGGAAGTGATCCACATCGAGGAGCGCAACGAGAGTCCCCACCTTTGCATTCTTCTCCAGCCATTCAATCCCTACTTGCAGGTTCGGCAGAGACTCATTCGTGGATTCCTCCATCGCCTCAAGACTGGTCGTCTCAATAATATTACCCATCAAGCGGAGAAAACTTTCTTCGCTGCAGGGTTTGCCAAGGAGATCATCCGCACCGAGTAACAAACACTCAGAACGGACGACTTGCACATCAAGGGCGCTGATCATCACAATCTGCGTATCCTCGAGTCGCTTCATCCTTTTTAGATCGACCAGCAGAGAGCGTCCGTCTCGATCAGGCAAGATGAGGCCAAGCAGAATCAGGTTAGGGGTCAAATCGGCGAGCAAGTGCATGGCCTCATGAGCTGAATGAGCGACAGTGATGACGCAATGGAATCTGTTCTGCAAGAGAGATTCCATTTTCTGCACAGAATCCAGATCGCTGTCAATAATCAGGATATGGGTCGACGGATTCTCATGATCCCCGAGAAGTCCATATAGTAGTTTGACTAGTTCACGCCCCTGCTTGGTAAGCTCTACGTCAGGGAGGGAGGCAAGTTGGGCGCTGGCTTTCGCCACATCATTATACCCGAATTTACTGCTGTTTATCTGAAGCTGATTGGCGATTCGCCTCAAGCTTTCGACAGCTTCCATGTTTCCAGTAGAGAGTTGACGGAGAGCAACATCGAGTGCTTCGATCGCTACTGGAACACTTTTTCGGAAAACTGCTTTCTGGTCTTTTCCTTGATTTAGCACGACCACCAACCTTTATGTTCGGTGCGAAACTGTTCTGGAATTGAACAGCGGTAACCACATCTTCCGCAATGTTGCAATTGTGATTCCAGATTTCAACGAGGTCGCTCATGTATTCCAATTATGTGACCATCCTCCTTTGCCTGATGCACCCGGCACCATGTACCCCCCTTCCTTAGCATTTCTTACATTGTCATTCTTGAGATGTGCACACGACTCGAGGGAGGTGTAGATGGGCAGGGATTTCCATCTTTTTGTCGATGGTCAGTGGATCGAAACTGGTCAGTGGGACGAGGTTAAGGACAAATGGTCCGGCGAAGTGGTGGGACGGCTTCCTGTGGCAGATGAGGCCACGGTAGAACGTGCACTTGAAGCCGGTCACAACGCCACCAACACGATGGCGGAACTGCCTGCGCATCAACGTGCCTCGATCCTCGAAGCGATTGCCGACGGCTTGCAACAGCGTGAAGAAGAGATCGCGACGATGATCGCGCTCGAAGCGGGCAAGAGCTGGAAATACGCACTCGGTGAAGCAAGCCGGGCACGAGAGACTTTCATTTTCGCGGCGGGGATCGCACGTACCCTGCACGGCGAGACGGTCCCGATGGATGCATCATCTGCTGGTGAAGGACGTTTCGGCTTCTGGTACCGTGAGCCGGTCGGGCTTGTCGCTGCCATTACCCCCTTCAATTTTCCGCTTAACCTTGTCGCCCACAAGGTTGCGCCTGCCATCGCCGCAGGCTGCCCCCTCGTTCTGAAACCGGCAGGGACAACCCCGTTAACCGCGCTGCTGCTGGCCGAGATAGTCAAGAATGCCGGTTTGCCAAAAGGCGGGCTGAATGTGATCCATGGCAGTGGACGGACTATCGGCGCAAAACTGGTCACCGATCCTCGCCCCCGCAAGATCACTTTCACCGGCAGCCGTGAGGTAGGCACCTGGATCAAGCAGCACAGCGACCTCAAACGAGTGACCCTCGAATTGGGCAACAATTCCGCGGTAGTGGTTGACAAGGATACCGACCTCGAGCTTGCCCTTGAACGTTGCCTGATGGGTGCATTCGCCAACTCCGGACAGGTCTGCATTTCCGTGCAACGGATCTACCTCCACGAAGAGATCGCGGCAACATTCACCGAACGGTTCGTCACCGCCACAAAAACGCTCAGGGTGGATCACCCCCTTGTTAAAGAAAGTGATATCGGCCCCCTGATCAGCCCCGCCGACGTGGACCGTACCCACGACTGGGTGCAGGAAGCAGTCGCAGGCGGTGCCACCCTGCTGGCGGGTGGTCAAAAGCTGAGTGACCGTGCCTATGCTCCAACAGTCCTGACCAATACAACCCCCGCGATGAAGGTGAGCTGCGATGAGGTCTTCGCGCCGGTAGTGGTTCTGGAAACGGTCCCCTCTTTCGAGGACGGGTTACGTCTGGCAGACGACACCGATTTTGGTCTGCAAGCCGGGGTCTTCACCAGCAACCTTCAACGAGCCTTCCGGGCGATCCGTCGTATCCACGCTGGCGGAGTGATGGTCAACGACGTGCCCACGTTCCGTGTCGACCACATGCCCTATGGCGGCATGCGTGCCAGCGGCATCGGCCGTGAAGGGGTCCGTTTCGCTGTGGACGAGATGACCGAGATCAAGATGGTGATGATCCGGGAGTAGGGTGCTATTCTCCCGCACCATGGTGACCACGTCATTGCGAGTAAAGCGAAGCAATCTGCTCTGTCCTCCCCTGACGGCGGTCATCGCCGGAAGGGGACGGCCCTGCACCCAAAACCATTTCACCCCTCTGCCGCTCCGTGAGCGGCAAAAAAACTCAGATTGCCACGTCATCAGGCTACGCTGCGCTTCGCCCTGATTCCTCGCAATGACGTGCAATCCACCGTTTCCAAGTACCCCGTTGTTAGGGGAGTCGAAGATTTACATAACAATTCCATGACAAGTGCCCCACACCCTCCTTGTACTTTTTAGTGCAAGCAACCAGGAGGGTAGTGTGAGAATCGGTGCAAGAGGAAGTGACCTGGCGCAGTGGCAGGCGCTTTGGGTGGGGGGAAAGCTGGAAGAGGCCGGGCTCGAGGTCGAGCAGATGGTGATCTCCACTCACGGTGACCGTGTACAGGATCGTCCTCTTCGTGAACTGGGAGTGCAGGGAGTTTTCACCAAAGAGATCGAGGAAGCTCTGCTCGACGAGCGGATCGACCTCGCGGTCCATTCCTGCAAGGACATGGCGCTGGAACAGCCGAAAGGGTTGGCGGTTGTGGCATTGTCCGAACGCGCCAACCCATCGGACCTGCTCATTATCCGCAGAGAGAGTGTGGACGACAACGCTGATCCCTACCCGCTGAAACTGGCGGCGATAGTCGGTACCAGTGCGGTGAGACGTGGGAGCCAGTTTCAGGCACTCCGTCCGGACATCACCCTGAAAGACTTGCGCGGCAATGTCCCAACCCGTCTCGCGAAACTGGCGGACGGTCAGTACGACGCCATCTTCCTCGCCGCCGCAGGCATCGAGCGTCTCAATCTCGACCTGTCCGATTTTCATGTACTCACCCTCGACCCAACTGAGTTCATCCCCAGCCCCGCTCAGGGAATTCTCGCAGTCGAGATGCGTGCGGACGATCCCCGTATCCAGACGGTGATTGAATCCATCCACCATGCTCCCTCCGGTCAGGCTGCTCAGATTGAGCGAGCGGTGCTGGATACCTTTGGCGGCGGCTGCAGTCTGCCGCTCGGCGCCTACGCCTGGCAGGATCAGAAGAGCTGGCATATTTGCGGGTATTGGGGTGGGGAAGGCCAACCCACATGGAAGAACGTTTCAGGCCAGGCCGAGCACCTGGCGCTTGACCTCGCACGTGCGCTGATCGAGGTGCCGGCATGAAACGGCTGCTGGTGACAAGGGATGCGGAACGATCCGAGCCTCTCGCCGAAGCGCTGGTTTCAGTGGGGATCGAGGTAATTTCTCTGCCGTTAACACGCATCCTCCCGCTGAAGACCACCGTCCCCGAGTTGAATAAGGTCCGTTGGGTGGTGCTGACCAGTGTCAACGGCGTCCGTCGCTTCCACGAGTGCGAAAAGAAATGGCAGGCCACCCTCCCAACGGACATTCGAATCGCTGCGCTTGGCAAGGTGACAATTGATGCAGCACGTGGCCTGCTGAGCTTTCCGGTAACGGTTGCCAAGGGACGAACCGGAGCGGAACTGGCTGCCGAACTGCTGCAGGTGGACCCTGCACCTGGAATCGTCCTCTGGCCCTGCGCAGAGAAGACCATCGGCGAGCTGAGCAAGGTCTTGACCGAAGCGGGAGCAGAGGTAATTCGTTGGCCACTCTACCAGACACAACCGCTGTCGGCAGAATTAATCCGTCACGAACTAGCCCTTCTACCGACCCCTGATGCGATCCTCTTCGCCGCACCGAGCGCGGTGAATACCTGGGCCCATTCCATTGAACAGCCATTCGAGCGACCCTGCATCGCCATCGGTTCAACCACTGAGAAGGCGCTGAAGCAGGCGGGTGCGACCAACATCACCACCGCCGAAACCCCTGACACCATCGGCATGATGCATGCCGTGACGACTGTACTGGGAAGCGATGCGACATCCCTTCCTTCAAACGAGAGTGAGAGCAACCATGCCTGAGGCAACCAACCGCCGAGCCTACGAACAAGTCGTGCGTGAGAAGAAGCATCTGGATACACCGCCGGTCTGGCTGATGCGTCAAGCAGGGCGCTACCTGCCCGAATACAACGCGATCCGTGCCAACCACAGCTTCCTAGAGGTCTGCCACACCCCGGACCTCGCCGCCGAAGTGACCCTGCAACCGATCCGTCGATTCGGCTTCGATGCCTCCATCCTTTTCAGCGACATCCTCGTGCCGCTTCAGCCGATGGGTGCGGAACTGACGTTCGGCAAGGGGCACGGCCCGAGGATCGCCAACACGATTCGCACCGCCGCCGACCTCGAGCAGATGAAGGATATTGAGCCGCGTGAAGCGTTATCCGAGGTATTGGAAACGGTCACCATCCTGCGTCGTGAACTGCCGGAGACGGTCTCCCTGATCGGCTTCGCCGGGGCACCCTTTACTCTCGCAACCTACTGGATCGAGGGCGGCAAACCGGATCCGTTCGCCAATGTGAAACGGATGCAGTATGCCGAGCCGGATGCTTTCCGCAGCCTGCTGGACCGTCTCGCCGACATGGTCAGCGACTACCTGATCGCCCAGGTCGAAGCGGGTGCGGATGCGGTCCAGCTCTTCGACACCTGGGCGGGCATCCTGCCGGACCGTGAGTTTCGCCAGATGATCCTCCCCTCGCTGCAGCGCATCCTCTCCCGCTTGCGTGAGGAAGACATCCCCTGCACATACTTCGTCCGAGGGAGTGGACACCTCGTTCGCTCCCTCGGCGAAACAGGGTCCGATGTGGTCAGTCTCGACTGGCGGACCCCATTGGATGAGGCACGCGACATCCTGCCTGAGGGCAAGGTGATCCAGGGCAACCTCGACCCCACGATTCTGCTCTCTGGCGATGAATCCGTCATCCGGCGTGAAACACGCCGCGTACTGAACGAGGCGGGCGATGCGCCGCACATCTTCAACCTGGGCCATGGCATCCTGCCGCAGACCCCGATTGAGGCGGTGGAAATATTGCTTGACGAAATCCGTGGAGGCGCGCGATGAGCGACCGAACCTTCACTCCGCTGAACCAGATTCCCTACGAGCAGATTGTGCAACTGGTCGAGAAGTTTGATGTGCGTGGCCCGCGCTACACTTCCTACCCGACCGCGCCGGTCTGGTCGAATGAGTTCCCCGCCGCCCCGTACCTCGAAGGGCTCGAAGCGTTGCCGGACAAGGGACGACCCATCGCGGTCTACCTGCATCTGCCCTATTGCCAGAAGCGTTGCCTCTACTGCGGCTGCAACTCCTTCATCTCGAATGACCGTGAGAAAATTGCTGGCCACGCTGGCTACATCGCGCAGGAAATCCGTCGCGCCGGCAACATCTTCAAGGGCCAGGTCGAGCACGGCTGGCTGCACTTGGGCGGCGGCACCCCGACCCACAATGCGCCCGATGAGTTGGGCCGTCTGATCGACACGGTGCTCGAGGAAATCCCCGGTGCGGTAGGTGCGGAACGATCCGTCGAGGTGGACCCACGAGTGACCAGCGATGCTCACTTGAAGTCCTTGGCCGATCGCGGTTTCCGTCGCATCTCCATCGGCTTGCAGGACCTCGATCCCGCCGTGCAGAAAGCTGTCCAACGTGAATTCAGCTATGACGAGCTGAAGAGCTTCATCGACCGTTGCCATTCGCACGGTTTCACCGGGGTCAATGTCGACCTGATCTACGGCTTGCCTCTTCAAACCAGCGACACCTGGAAGCATACCCTCGAGCAGATCGCACAGCTTCGCCCGGACCGTCTCGCGGTTTTCGGCTATGCTCATCTCCCGGCCAAGATCAAGCATCAGCGTGCTATTAAGGAAATCGACCTGCCCGGCCCGAAACAACGCCTCTCGATGTTGCTGACCGCCTTCCACCATTTCACCGACAGCGGCTATGTCTCCATCGGCATGGACCACTTTGCCGTCCCCGAAGACAAGCTGGCGATGGCACGCAACGAGGGCACGCTGTGGCGCAATTTCATGGGCTACACAAGCATTCGTGGGCTCGAAATGGTCGGTTTTGGTGCATCGGCAATCAGCGAGCTCGACGCTCTTTTCGCACAGAACCTTCCGCTGCCGCAGCAGTACGAGGAAAAGATCGGGCAGGGCGGATGGACGACGTTTCGAGGCCACAAACTGACCGAGGATGACATCCAGCGCAAAGCGCTGATCAACGAGCTGATGTGCAATCTGCGAATCAGGATGCCCGAGGGAGCAACCCTCGACAAAGCAGTCGATCTTCATGTGGCGATGCAGAAGTTGGAAGCCTTTGAGGAGGATGGGCTGATTGTACCTGCGGACGAGGGCTGGGACATCACTCCACTCGGCCAGTTGTTTGTCCGCAACCTCGCCATGCCCTTCGACCAGTACCTGCCCGATCAACAAAACGTCACCTTTTCGAGGACCGTCTGATGGATCGCGACATTCTGCTGGTAAACATGGGCGGTCCGGAAACCCTCGCGGACATCAAACCCTACTTGCGCGCCATTTTTTCCGACCCGCACATCCTGCCGATGCCCGCACCGGTACGTAGCCTGGTCCGTGAGCTGATCGCCTGGCGCAGGACGCCGAAAGTGCGGAAGCGCTACGAGGCACTCGGCGGCGGATCACCCCTGCCGGAGTGGACACGGAAACAGGTGGATGTGCTGCAAAGCTCATTGAATGGTCATGGCGAGCGGATTCGTGTCTCCTACGCCTTCCGCTACACCTCCCCTACCATCCAGGAAGCACTTTTCAAGCTACGGCGTGATGGACGGAAACGTATCCTGCTGGTCCCCTTATTCCCCCATTCGACCAAAGCAATGACCGGGTCCGTGGTCGCCGAAGCGGTCCGTCAGGCGAGTCGTCTCGGCCTCGACCTCGCCCACCTGCCCGCGTGGGGTCTGCATCCCTCGGTGATTGAATTGCAAAAAGCGATGGTCAACGACGCCTTGGAGCAAGCCGGACCACATGCTCGGGTCCTCTTTGTCGCCCACGGCATCCCGCAGCGAAATGTGGATGCGGGTGAGGATTACCCGGACCAGGTGCGTGAAAATGCGAAACGCATCATGCAGGGCTTGCCTGAAACCACTGACTGGACCGTCTCTTTCCAATCGCGTCTCGGACCGGTCGAGTGGACACGTCCCTACATCGAGGATGAATTGAAACGTCTCTGCGACAGCACCGAACCGCTGGTCATCGTACCACTCAGCTTCGTCGCCGATTGCCTCGAAACCATCCATGACCTCGACACGGAAGCAGCCACCTACGCCCGCAGCCGTGGAGTAGAAACCATCGTACGTGTGCCAGCCTACAATGACGACCCTCGTTTCGGGAACGTCATGGCCGAAATCCTTCAGGAGATGGACCATGTATGATCCAACCGGGGACCGTCCACGAGTGATCGTGATCGGCGGGGGGATTGCCGGTCTCGCAACCGCCTTTTTCCTGCGTAGCTATGGCAGGGAAGCGGGGGTCGAACCGGAAGTTGAGATTTACGAAGCTGATGAGTCCGCCGGGGGGACGACACGCACGAGTATCGAGGAAGGCTACACCTGCGAATGGGGGCCAAATGGCTTCCTCGATAACGAGCCCGCCACTCTTGAGCTGGTGGAACGGGCTGGATTGACGAGTGAGCTGGTCCGTGCCGATGAGGCCTCCGCTAATCGCTACATCTACCACTCCGGTCAGATGCGCCAGGTACCGACCAAGCCACCGGCGTTCCTCAAGTCCAACATTCTCCCGCTGGGTGCCAAGTTGCGCATTGCGCTGGAGCCGTTGGTTCCTGCTAAACGAAATGGCCCGGAAGAGTCGGTACACTCGTTCGGCACACGACGCCTCGGATCGACCTTCGCCAATCTGATGCTCGACCCGATGGTTTCCGGCATTTTCGCGGGCAATACGCACAACCTCAGCCTGGAAGCGGTATTCCCGAAAATGGTTGCGATGGAACGTGACTATGGCGGCCTCTTCAGAGCGATGATCGCCAAGCAGCGTGAAGCGAGGAAAAAGGGTACCACGGCGGGTGGACCTTCAGGCCCAAATGCCGTCCTCCACACCTTCCTCAATGGCATGGGCACCTTGACCGACACCCTCGCGTCATCCTTTGAGGGGTCGTTGCATATGGGCCGTCTTGTCCAGCGAGTTGAGACAAACCCAGACGGCAGCTTTCTGGTTCGTGGGGATGGCTGGCAGACGACCGGCGATGCGGTGATCCTCGCCGCCCCTTCCTGGGCGACCGCGGAGATTATTTTCGATCTCGACCGCGAAGTATCCGGGGCAATCGGCGACATCTGGCACGCGCCGGTCGACGTGGTCTGCCATGGGTACCATCAGCGCGACCTCGGCCACCCGCTCAACGGGTTCGGTGTCCTGATCCCGCGTAGCGAAGGGGTTCGCGCACTGGGTTCCCTCTGGTCCGATGCCATCTTCCCCGGGCAAGCCCCGGAGAACCATCGTCTGCTACGCACGATCCTCGGCGGTGCCCATGACGCGGGCATCAGCGAGCTGGATGAGAAGCAGTTGCATGCAACCGCCGACGAAGCTCATCGCCGTGTGATGGACGTACGCGGCGAACCTTCCTACAGAAAGGCCTTTCGTCACGCGCGCGGTATCGCCCAGTACACCCTTGGTCATCAGGAACGAGTCGCCAAGAGCGAATCCCTCGAACAGGAGCTGCCTGGCCTCTACTTCACCGGCGCCTCCTACCGTGGAGTGTCGGTCAACGGCTGCGCGAAAGATGCCAAACGCATCGCACAATCCATCCTCAAGATCGGGGAGGCGGTATGAACACTCTCTATGTCACCCTTCCCCTGATCCTTGTCGCCTTCTCCAGTGGCCTGCTGGCGGCGTGGCTGATGCTGATCGCACGGCCCGACCGGAAGATTGAAGAGGTCCTCGTCCGGATCGGAACCGTCCTGTCGCTCATTATGATCCATTGGCTGGTGGTGATGGCAGCGATCCAGAACCAGGCGCCGGTGCTGACCCCGGGCCAGGTACTGGTCTTTCTCGGCGTCCAGATCTGGTCGATGCACTCGCTGTTGCAAAGGAAGGTGCGTCAGAGGTTTTTCTCGATTTTTCCGCTCACAGTCCTTACTGTGATGATGGTCCTCGGCACCTGCCTCGGCCTCCAGCCGGGTGCGGATGTTCCGGCATCGCTGTTTGGCTTTCGCTCTGGCTTCCACATCACCCTCTCGGTCGCCGGTGTTGCACTGCTGCTGGGTAGCGGTGTCTTCGGCACCGCCCATTTGATCCTGCATCGTCAGATCAAGGGACGATCTTTTGGAAAATGGTACCAGAACCTTCCCTCGTTGAACGATTTGGACCGTCTGCGCGGCACGACCCTCGGCTATGGCTGGCTGCTGATTACCATCAGTGTCATCTCCGCGATGAGCAACCTCTACCTCAACCCTGAACGTGATGCGGCGATGGTCTCACATCTGCACCCGATGCTCACCCTCTGGTTCTTGATCTCGCTGCTGGCTGCGGCAGATCGTTTCCGCTGGCTCGGCAACCGCAGGCTAGCGGGTGCTTCGCTGGCGCTTTCCTGCGTGATGCTGCTGCTGATTGTTGTCTCCGTGGTGGAAATTTTCACCGGGAGGTTCGCGTGAGAATCGAGGCAATCGGCATCAACCATCACACCTCCCCCATCGAGGTTCGCGACAAGGGGTCCATCGGTCCGCAGCGGATCGTTGCGGCCTATGAGACACTTTTGCTGTCGAGCAACATCGAGGGTGCAATCATCCTCTCGACCTGCAATCGGACGGAGCTCTACCTCTCGCCCTACCAGCATCATGAGACCACTCGGCTGCGTGACATTTTCGCCAGCCTGACCCGGTTGACGGGCGAGGAGGTTGCATCGGCATTCACATTGCGGGACGAAGAGGCCGTTTCGCACCTTTTCCGTGTCGCGGCGGGTCTCGATTCTCAGATGTTGGGTGAGGTACAGATCATCGGACAGGTGAAGGACGCGCTCACCCAGGCGCAGGAGCAGAACGCGCCGAACACCGTCCTCAACAAGCTGTTTGGCAAGGCAATTGAGGCGGGCAAGCAGGCGAGGCACCGCACTCAGATCAGCCGGGGCGCGGTCTCGGTTGCGAGTGCATCGGTCGAGATGGCAACTCGTATCTTTGGCAAGCTGGACGAGGTCAAGGTGCTGCTGGTCGGTGCGGGCGAGACAAGCCGTTTGGCAGCACGTCACCTGCAATCCGCCGGGGTCGCTGGCTGGCGGATCAGCAACCGGACACATGCCAATGCGCAGGTAGTCGCCGACCTGTTGGGCGGTATGGCGGTTGCCTGGCCCCCTTCAGCAGAAGACCTCGCCTGGGCCGACCTGGTGGTCAGTGCAACCAGCGCGGACGAGCCGGTGCTTACCACTCGTTTGATGAAGCAGGCACGTAAACAAGCGCGACAGATGCGTCTCCTGCTCGACCTCGCCGTGCCGCGTGATATTGAGCCGGGCATTGCAAAACTGGATGATACGTACCTCTATACTGTAGACGATTTCGAGGAACTGGTAGCCGCAAACCTTGCGTCGCGTGAAAAAGAAGCGCAACGTGCCACAAAATTGGTGGACAAGCTGGTTGAGGAGTTCGCGGAGTGGTACCGTGAAAACCGTGTCGCCCCGACCATTCAACAGCTTCAGCAGGTCCTCGAAGAGCTGCGTCAGCAGGAAGTGGCGCGCAGTGCAAAACGATTTGCCGACAGCGACCAGGAGCAAGTGGACAAGTTTTCACGCTCCCTGGTGCGTAAAATTACGAGCCTCCTGATCGCGAACTTGAAGAAGTCTGCATTGGAGGAAGATGGGCTGCAGACTGCTCGCGCCCTGACGATGGCACTGGTGACGGACGACCATCGTGACGATGCCGATACTGTTTTGGAGAAACTGGACCATGAGCTTTCCCATTGAACGACCCCGCCGCTTACGGCGAACCGCAACGATGCGCAGGCTGGTACGTGAAACCCATCTCCGTGCGGACGATCTCGTGCAGCCGCTCTTTATTGTCCCCGGCGAAGGGGTCCGCACTCCGATCGAGAGCCTGAAGGGGCAGTTCCACCTCAGTGTGGATGAATCGGTGAAAGAGGCGAAGCGCATTTCCGCCGCTGGTGTCCCGGCGATCATCCTCTTCGGGATTCCGGAAACAAAGGACGCGACCGGATCGAGTGCGTGGGATGAGCAGGGCGAGGTGCAGCGGGCGACTCGTGCCATCAAAGAGGCGGTTCCTGAGCTGATGGTCATCACAGATGTCTGCCTCTGCGAATACACCGACCACGGTCATTGCGGGGTGATCCACGACCACGAGGTAAAAAACGACCCCACGCTCGAGCTGCTCGGCAAAGCAGCGGTCAGCCATGCACGTGCCGGGGCAGACATTGTGGCTCCCTCTGACATGATGGACGGACGGGTCGAAGCGATCCGGGATGCACTCGATGCCGACGGATTCGAGGAGATCCCGATCCTCAGCTACGCCGTCAAATATGCCTCCGGCTACTACGGCCCGTTTCGTGACGCCGCCGGCTCAGCCCCCTCCTTCGGCGACCGCAGCGGCTACCAGATGGACCCAGCCAATGTCCTCGAGGCAATGCGTGAAGCGGAGCTCGACCTGCAGGAAGGTGCCGACATGATCATGGTCAAACCGGGCGTGGCGTACCTCGATGTGCTGGCGCGTGTCAAGGAAGTGTTTGGCCGTGTCACCGCCGCCTACCAGGTTTCCGGTGAGTATGCGATGATTGAAGCCGCCGCCGAGAAGGGATGGATTGACCGCAAGCGAGTCATCCTCGAAACCCTCGTCTCCTTCAAACGCGCTGGTGCCGACTTCATCCTCACCTACCATGCCACCGAAGTGGCGGAGTGGTTGAAGGAGGGGTGAGAAGAGGTATATGCGACGAAGGCATCCTGTCTGTCATCCCGGGCTTGACCCGGGATCCAGCCTCCACAGGAAGGGCTGAGTGACTCGGTCTGATCCTTGGCTGATAGCGGATCAAAAGCAAAGAAGGACAACGCTCCAATTCCCAAGATCACCTCGGCTTTAACTTTGTCTCTCGTCGCAAGATTTGGTAGCTGGATCCCGGATCAAGTCCGGGATGACACACCAATCTCAACGACTCAGATTTTATCACCGTCGAACCAACGAGCGTTTTATGCCCACCAACCAGAACCTGAACGAACGAGCAAAAGCCGTCCTCCCGGGCGGGGTCAACAGCCCGGTGCGGGCCTTTAAAGCGGTCGGCGGCAACCCGCCCTACATCGCTTCGGCGAAGGGCGCGACCATGACCGATGTCGAGGGGAAGCAGTACATCGATTATATGGGTTCCTGGGGCCCGATGATCCTCGGCCACACCCACCCGGAGGTCACTGCCGCCTTGCGTGACGCGCTCGACCATGGCACCAGCTACGGCGCCTCCTGTGCGGCGGAAGTCGAGCTGGCCGAGGAGATTGTCAACCGTGTCCCCGGACTTGAGATGGTCCGTTTCGTCAACTCCGGCACCGAAGCGACGATGAGTGCGCTTCGGTTGGCACGTGCTGCGACCAAACGCGAGGTGATCATCAAATTTGCCGGCGGCTATCATGGTCATGCCGATTCCTTCCTGATCCAGGCGGGGTCAGGCGTTGCCACCTTCGGCGCACCGGACAGCCCCGGAGTGACCGAAGGCGCAGCGAAGGATACACGTGTCGCACGGTTCAACGACCTGCACAGCGTCCGCAGCCTCTTCGAAGCGGAACCGGACGCCATCGCAGCAGTGATTGTCGAGCCGGTCCCTGGCAACATGGGTGTCATCCTGGCCAACGAGGGTTTCCTTGAGGGGTTGCGCGAGCTGTGCGATGAGTTCGGTGCCTTGCTGATCTTCGACGAGGTGATGACCGGGTTCAGAATCGCACGAGGGGGCGCAGTGGAGCGCTTTGGCATCACCCCGGACCTCGCGACCTACGGCAAGGTGATCGGTGGCGGCCTGCCGGTCGGGGCCTATGGTGGCCGTCGCGAACTGATGGAGAAGGTCAGCCCCTCTGGACCGGTCTATCAGGCCGGGACCCTGTCGGGCAATCCCCTCGCGATGACAGCGGGTCTCGCAACCCTGCGCTTGCTGGATGATGACGCTTACTCGACCCTCGAAATGGTAGGCGAAAAGCTGCAGGTGGGTCTGGATGCGGCTTTGAAATCCACAGGGGTGCCAGGAGTGATTCAGCGGGTTGGATCGATGATCACCCTCTTCTTCAACGATACAGCGATTAGCTGCTTCGAGGATGTGCAGGCAGCGGACCACCAGCGCTATGCCGTCTTTTTCCGTGGCATGCTGGAACGTGGCATCTACCTGCCGCCAAGCGGGTACGAAGCATGGTTCCTCTCGACCGCGCACAGGGATGAACAGATCAAGTCAACGGTGGTCGCTGCTGAAGAGGTCTTCCGGTCCTTTCAGGCAGGTCTGAAACACTAAAATATGAAAACGGTCAGCAATTCTGTTGCTGACCGTTTTGCATTCAGTTGTCTCTTTCCTCGCTCTCATCCCCGTGCAGATCAAGGATTTTGTTGCCTCCTGGATACTCTATTTCCTTGATCTTGGTCAGGTGCATCAGCTGGGACACCAAGTCGTTGACACGTTTCACGTTGGGCGGGATCCGTTTCACCAGTTTCCCCAGGGCATCATCCGGAAGATCCATATGATCTGCCAGGTCGGCAGCGAGCTTCAGCGCGGCGAGGGGCTGACGGAACTCGTGCGCGATCCCGCGTGCCAGGGATTGGGTAGCGCGCAGCACCTCCGCCTCTTCACGCAACTGGGCCCGTTCGACCCGGTGCATTTGACGTGTCGCCAGGGACCAGCTCAACAGAGTCATCGGCAGAATACTGATCACAGCAAGGATGAGTACCGGCATGAACTCAGACCAGGCGAAAGCACGGATAATCTCTTTCTTGACCCAGATGATGAGGTGACCACGACTCCGTTCTTCATCCGGAAGAATTGACCTGAGACCGTCCTTCCCCAGTTCCGCCACACCAACCGGGTTGTACATCTGGAAAACAAAGAGATCCCCGCCAATTAAAAGCGTATCGGCATCGGCTTCTTCCAAAGCCGTCGCCAGCTCTGGATTCCAATTGGCCACCGTTGCATTCACCCGTTCAGGAAGTTGCCATCCCCAGGCCATGTCAGGTTGGGGTGCTTCCACGAAATAGCCCAACGGATTGACATAGAGCAGTTTGCCAAGCCGACCCTCCTCCCGAATGCGCAGGGAGTTGATCATGCGTGATGCCCGCAGATTCAGCACCATAGTCCAGTCGTTCGAACCATTGTTCCCGCGAATTGGGGTAACATACCGGATCATGGGGTTCCACGGTTCCTCAATCTCACCGTCCTCTTCGTTCAAATCAAGTAACGAAACATAGACTTGGCTGGGTTCCAACCCACGTGATTCCGTGAAGTAGTAACGATTTGACTTGTCGCGCAGCTGGTTTTCTGGAACGACATACACTCTGTTATCCGGATCGGTATCGATCCGAAGTCGTTCCATCCCTCTTTCGTCGAGAATACGCACTTGATCGAACGTGGCTTGCTTGTCTCTTGCGAATGCTCGCAGATCCTCTCGTGCCGCCTGCCAGGTTGAGACGGACGCATCGTTGTCTAACCGACGAACCCAGCTCAGTTCCGAGAGGAATTGAGCATCGGTGATGTAGTCCGCGATAAACAGCTTTACCCGTTGTTCAGTGGTTGCAAGCTGCTCGGCAGAAAGCGTGGTGTAGGATTGCCGCGAAAAGTAAAGGACAAATTGAAAGAGAACGACCAGAAAGAGGGTAAGCAGTAGCAGCGAAACCGCCTCGTAGCGAAGAAAAAGCTTCTTTCGGTACTGTCTGAGCGAACGCTCCAAAACATCCCCCCACAGGATGGTTGAAGGTGACAAAGAATCAACAGTGGCTCGTCTTCCCACAAGATAGGATTGAAAAGCAGGTAAAACCTGCCTGTTCCCCTCTCGCCTGATCCAGAGAGAAACTGCCCGGTTTCCCGGGCAGTGATCATCGACCTGAAGCATGCAGCGTCAGGTTGTGTACTCCGCATTGATCCGGACATACTCGTAGGATAGGTCCGATCCCCAGGCAGTCGCTCTGCCTTTGCCGCTCTTCAGGTTGATACGGACGAAGAGGTGGATCGCACGCATCATGCTCTTCAAGGTTCGTGCATTCCACTTGACTGGTTGTCCATTTTCGAGCAGTTGCACGGTCCGTTTCTCAGTCGAGATGAAGAGATCGGTTTTGTCCGGGTTGTAGCTGACCCCGGCACGGCCTGCCGCTGCGACAATCCGCCCCCAGTTCGGATCACGACCAAAGAACGCGGTCTTCACCAGGTTCGAGTCCGAGATGGTCCGTGCGATTTGACGCGCAGCCACTTTATTCGGCGCGCCCTCGACATCGTACTGGATGAGACGGGTTGAGCCCTCGCCATCGGATACAATCTGACTTGCCAGCACGACGCAATGCTCCATCAACTCCTCGCGAAACGCTTTGTAGGCCTTACCCTTTGTCTTAATCTCCGGCATGCCGGATTGGCCATTCGCCATTACCGCGACCATGTCGTTGGTCGACGTGTCGCCATCAACCGTAATCATGTTGAAGGACTCATTGACACATTCGCGCAGCGCCTCATCGAGGAGCGGAGGAGTAATGGCGGCATCGGTCACAATGAAACCCAACATGGTCGCCATATTCGGATGGATCATGCCCGACCCCTTCGCGATCCCGGCCATCCGGATCTCATGCTTCCCGATCTTTGCACGGCTGTAGCTTTCCTTTGCAAAGGTGTCGGTGGTAAGGATGGCATTGGCTGCGAGGGTTCCGGCGATCGGGTCGCTGGTCAGCTTGCTCGCATTCTTGATGATCCCCTTGACCACTTTTTCCGTCGGGAATTTCCGTCCGATCACACCGGTTGAGGCGATGATGATGTGCTTCGGATCGAGGTCGAAGGTTTTCGCGGCCGTGTCCACCATTTCCTGTGCGCCAAGCCTTCCCTGCTCGCCGGTGCAGGCGTTCGCATTGCCCGCATTGATCACAAAGAGCTGCGCACGACCCTGCTTGATGTGCTTCCGGCTGATCTTGACCGGTTCAGCTACCACCATATTCTGAGTAAAGACCGCCGCCGCGCTGGCTGGGACCTCCGAATAGATTAACGCAAGGTCACGTCGCTTGCTCTTGATGCCGGTGTACGCTCCCCACGCTAGAAAGCCACGGACATCGGTGATGGTTTCACGAATCGAGGAACCATTCCCAATGATCTTCTGGTCCTCCACAACAATCTCGCTCGACTGCTCTTTTGCATCCTTCATGGGTCAATGGGTCCCTGGGTTAATCCAAGCGTTTCATCCAGTCCAAACATCAGGTTCATGTTCTGTACAGCCTGTCCCGCCGCGCCTTTAACCAGGTTGTCGATCACACCGATTGCCAGCACACGTCCTGTCCGAGGATCGAACGATGAGTAGATATCGCTGAAGTTTGAGCCTCGTACCGACTTGATGGAGGGTGGCTGGTTTACCAGCCGAACAAAGGGTTCTTCGCCCCACGTCTGCCGGTATGCCTCGGCGATTTCGTCCGATCTAACACCCTCATACGGTTCCGCATAGACGGTCGCGAGGATGCCACGGTCTACCGGAAGCAGGTGCGGCGTGAAGAGGAACTGCACCTCCTCGTCCGTAGCCCGATTCAATTCCTGTTCAATCTCGGGGGTGTGACGATGGTTGAGCAGGCCATAGGCGGAAAAATTGCCATGAACGCTCGGGAAGTGGGTCGACTCTTTCGCCTTTGCGCCCGCACCGGTCACCCCGGATTTTGCGTCAACCACAATCCCTTTTGTTTTGATCAAGCCATGCTTGATCAGGGGATACAGGGTCAGGATGCTGGCCGTCGGGTAGCAACCGGGATTGGCGACCAGTTTTGCTCCGCGAATCTTGTCACGGTGCAGTTCCGGCAAGCCGAATACGGCCTGCTCCAGCAGCTCAGGCGCCACATGTTCCGTGCCGTACCAGGATTCGTAGACCTCGGCGCTTCGCAAACGAAAATCACCAGAAAGGTCTATGATTTTCGGACCCTCCAACCCGAGGTCCGCCACCGTCTGCATCGAAACACGATGAGGCAGGGCGAGGAAAATGAGGTCGAGGTCACGGTCCCGCAAGGCATCCTTTGATTCGAGTTCGCGGTCTTCGATGCCATGAAAGGCGGGGTGAATCGAACTGAAACAGACCCCTTCCTTGCTGCGAGAGGTGATGATTTCGATGTTCGCGGAAGGATGGGTGTGCAGGAGACGGACCAGTTCACTTCCCGTATACCCGGTCGCCCCGACAATGCCTACTCTGAGGGGTTTCATGCGTCCTGACCCTCCGTTTCATGCTTCGCCAGGACTTCGAGGAAGGTGTCGAGCACCTGGTCAAGTTCTTCTTTGCTGATGGTCAGGGGTGGCAGGAAACGAATCACGGTATCCGCCGTGCAGTTGGCAAGGACTCCTTTTTCCATCAGCTCAACCACCAGCTTTTTGCCTTCGAAAGCGAGGTTGACGCCAATCATCATTCCGCGTCCTCGTACCTCTTGGATACGGTCACTGCTTTCCGCCGCTTTTTGCAGCTTATGACGAGCATACTCACCCATCTCAGCAGCGCGTTCGACGAGCTTCTCCTCCTCGAATACCTTGAGTGTCGCATTGGCTGCAGCGCAGCCGAGGGCATTGCCGCCGAAGGTGGTGCCATGATCCCCGAAGGCGAAATGGCCCGCAGCTTCTTCGGTCGCCAATACTGCGCCGATGGGATACCCTCCGCCGAGGGCCTTGCCAACCGTCATGATGTCGGGCTTGACCCCCGACTGCTGGAAGCCCCACCACGATCCGGTCCGTCCAACACCACACTGTACCTCATCAACGATCAACAAGGCATCATGTTCATCACAAAGCTGCCTTGCGAGCTGGAGAAAGCTGTCCGGTGCGGCACGTACTCCGCCTTCCCCCTGGACCGGTTCGATCAGGATAGCGAGGGTGTTGTCATCGACAGTATGACGCAAGATCTGTTCGTCGCCGAATGGAAGTTGCGCGAACCCTGGAAGTAACGGTTCGAAGGCCTGCTTTTGTTTCGCGCTGTGAGCCGACAACGGACCGCTCGAACGACCGTGGAAGCAGCCATCGAAGGAGATGATCTGCCCTCGGCGTCCCTTGTTGGCCCCACGACGTTTCGCCAGCTTGATCGCCCCTTCTACCGCTTCGGTGCCACTGTTGGTGAAGAAGACACGGTCCATCCCGCTGATCCGTGTTAACCGTTCAGCCAATTCCGATTGCGGTTCGGTGAAGTAGAGGTTGGAGACATGAATCAGCTTCGCCGCCTGCTCCTGGATCGCGTTGACTACTTGGGGATGGCAATGACCAACCGAGTTGACGGCAATGCCAGCGAGGGCATCGATGTATTTCTTGCCCTCGCTGTCGGTCAGGATCGACCCCTTACCATCGACGAAGGTGACCGGGTATCGTTTGTAGAGTTGGAGATGGTGTTTCTGTTCGAGGGCTTGTGCCCGATTTTGCTCTTGAGTGGGTGTCATGAGTCTGCCGTGATACAGGTTCCATGTTGTTGGTGGCCGAGCAGGGTTTCAAGCATCGCGTGCTCGACCATTCCGCTGACGATATGCGCTTCGTTTACGCCGCTGTCCAGGGCGATCAGGCAGGATTCGATCTTGGGAATCATTCCGCCTTGAACGATTCGTCCCAACTCCGCTCGTGCGGCGTGTGCGCTGAATTCCGGGATGAGGGTGGTGGGATCATCCTTGTCAAGGAAGATGCCGTCCACATCGGTCATCGCCACATAGGCCCCGGCCTCGAGCGCGGCAGCCATATGCCCGGCGAACATGTCGGCATTGATGTTGTAATCCTGCAAATCTTCGCCGACCCCGATCGGTGCGATAACCGGGATAAAATCGGCATCGAGCAGCGCATCTACGAGGGTCGTATCAATCGAAGTGACATCCCCGACCTGACCGAGATCGCTTTTACGGACCATGCTGCCATCACGTACCTCGTGGATACGTTTGGTCGCGGTAACCAGGTTGCCATCCTTGCCGGAAATACCGACAGATCGGAAACCATTGAAGCTGATCAGTTTGACAATTTCACTGTTCACCTTGCCTGACAAGGCCATTTCGACATAAGCCATGACCGAAGGGTCTGTTTTACGGTGGCCGCCGATGAAACGGCTTTTTACACCGACCCGCTTCAGCAGTTCGCTGATCACCGGACCGCCACCATGGACCACCACCGGCTTGACGCCGACCTGTTTGAAGGTGCAGATGTCACGGATGACATGCTGTTTGGCGGTTTCATCAACCATCGCATTGCCGCCGTACTTGATCAGGACAACCTTCCCCTTCAGCTTGTCGATCTTTTTCTGATCGAGTTCGAACTCACGCTGAGGGGTGATCGGTTTTTTGTCTTCCTGACCGTTCTGGCCGAGAATCCATTCGGCAGCTTGCGGGTGGTCGGGTTGCAGGCTTTCGGCGAGGGTTTTACGTCGTTCATCTGCTTGCTGCGGAGATCGTTCCCGCAGGATAGCACGGAGTTCGTCCATCACGTGCGCACGCGATTGGGCATCCAACTCCTTGAGCGGTTCCATGATGTTCCTCGTGTCTGAGGCGTACTTGTTCTGAGTTTCTGGATGACCGATCCGGGAGTTCCCGGAGAGGTGATGGATTCCATCACGATGCGGATGGTTCAAAAAACGAGGCAGAAATGCGACGAGCCCCGGTTTCTGCGAGAGAACCCGGTTCGATCTTGAGACGAAACCGCTTGCTCTGTGACAAAAACGATTTCGAAATGATGTCAATACTTTTTAGAGCGGTAGAAATCAATATCAAGGCTGAATGATCTGCTTGCAAGGAATTTCTTTTGTGGGATGCATGAGTAGAGCAGGAGGAGAAACAGGTCTGAAGCTGGTGTCGTTACCGCCGTTTCGAGGTTGATAAAAAGAGTGTAAAACGTCTCGTTCAGGATCGTTTCAAGTCCTGCTTTATTTCTTCGATGTATTTAATTGAACAGTCTGAACAAAGTGAGTGTGTAAAGCGTAGACCTTTGTTTTTTAGCAGGTAATCCTCAACCTGTTCCCAATAGTTTTTGTCGTTTTTCACCTTCTTGCAGACGCTGCAAATCGGAAGAATTTCATGCAAAGCGTTGATCTGGTCAATAGCCTTCTCCAACTGCGCAAGACGATAGAGCTGCTGGAGATCGCTTTCAAGGGCCTGCTGTAGAGTTTCAAGCAGCTCAATGTGCAGGGTGTTGTAAGCGTTTTCCTTGTTGTCCAGAACACAGATCGTGCCAAATGCCACATCGTCCGGCCAGTAGACAGGAAAACCCAAATAGCTAATCATGCCAAGTTTGATGTCCGGGTTCTTGTCCCAATCGGGATCTGCTAGCGCATTGGGTACGAGTAGCTTATCCCGTTCTTTGATAACAGTCTCACAGTAGAGACCGGAGTTCAGTTTCTCCCGTTCACCAGCGTGATAGGGGGATGCATCCGAATGATTGCCTACAAATACTTCAATCGTATCGGTATGCACACGCATAATTAGACCGGACGGGACACCGATCAGCTTCGCCGCAATATTTGCGACATTCTGCCACCGTTCAATGATTTTCTCCGGGATTTCCGGGCGCACATCCAGGAGCAAGGCTGAGGTATCGCCATCTTTCATCGTTAACCCCCAAAAACAAGAAACCCGACATCTTATTATAACTGGTGGACAAAATGTCCGCAACCAATTCCGGTTTCAGACCTGCGTTTTTCAGCGAGAGAAGATGAAGTTAGCTTGAGTCGCCGATTCTAGCCACCCTGTCACTCCCGCCCCTCGGAAGTCCCTTCCGTGCTGTGGAGATGGGGGCGATTGCTCGCTATATTCGGCCTGTTGATCAACCGACTTGAGATGTGGAGGAGTTGTGGGCGGAGCGACCTATCGTGATGCGGGTGTGGACATCGATGCGGGCGAGGAACTCGTCAAGCGAATTAAGCCCGCTGTGAGGAATACATTTGGGCCCGAAGTCGCCGCCGACCTCGGTCTCTTTGGCGGTGCGTTCCGTCTGGACACCTCCGGCATGAAAGATCCGATCCTGATATCGAGCACGGATGGGGTAGGGACCAAAACCGCTGCCGCACTGTGGGCGGGACGGCACGACAACATCGGGCGCGACCTGGTGAACCATTGTGTGAACGACATCTTCACCTGCGGCGCCAAACCCCTCTTCTTCCTCGACTACTTCGCCACCAGCCACCTCGAGGTGGACACTGCATCCGCTGTTATCAATGGTCTCGCGAACGGCTGTGCCGACCTGGGTGTCGCGCTGGTCGGGGGTGAAACCGCCGAAATGCCCGCCGTCTATCACGAGGGTTCCTATGACCTCGCCGGGACCATTGTCGGAGTAGTGGACCGTGACAAAATGATCACCGGCGAGAAAATTCGTGAGGGAGACTTGTTGGTCGGCTTGCCTTCGAGTGGTTTGCACACCAATGGCTACACCCTTGCACGCAAGGTGCTGATTGAGATGGCCGGCCTGAAACCTACCGATACTCTCCCGGGGCTGGATGGCGATGTCGCCGACGCGCTGCTCAAGCCCCACATCTGCTACAGGCCCGCCGTCTCACGTTGGCTGGACCGTTCCCTGCCGGTGCGTGGCATGGCTCACATCACGGGCGGCGGGATTGTCGGCAACACAAAACGGATTATGCCGGACGGATTGAGCTTCGAGATTGACTGGGATGCATGGGAACGTCCCGCGATCTTCCGTCACATCCAGGAATTGGGACAAGTCCCCGAAGAGGATATGCGACGCACCTTCAACCTCGGCATCGGCTGGGTGATGGTGATGCAGCCGGGCCGGGCTAAGGAACTGATCATGCACGCGATGAACCTCGGCATTGATACCGTCCGTATCGGCAAGGTGGTCGCAGGATAGGGAATGCTGTCATGCCCAGGCCCCATGTCCGGCGGTAGCCGGGCACGGTGTTGGGATTGGGGCCGTCGGGCATCCCCTTTGATCGAAGACGGTACCGGTGGATCATCGCCCCGGGGGATCCCCGACACTCGCCGGTTCCCTTCGGTCACGTGCCTGCTGACACGGGCATGCGAGCTGGGGATGACAGTTCGGGTTGTGTCAGACCCGGAGGGTTGTGTCAGATCCTCAGATCTGACGCACCATTCGCGCCTGCGGCGCGATGCACGGGCAGGATGCCCGTGCTACACCGTCAGGTCTCCGCTACGCTAAAGACCTGACGGAACGAAGAGGTCGGGAGACCTGTCCGAACAGAAGAGCCTGACGGAACAGACGAAGAAGGCGAGGACACCATGCGGTTGTTTGTCATTCTGCTAGCGTCCTACCTTTTGGGCTCGCTGCCCACTGCGGTTCTGGTGGCAAAGCGAGTGGCGGGGATTAACATCCTCGAGCATGGCAGCGGTAACCCTGGCGCATCCAATGTCTTTCGTCTGATTGGCCCGCGCTGGGCCATTGCGACCTTCATGGTGGATGTTCTGAAAGGTTATCTGCCGGTCTGGTTGACCTCGAAAGTTGCGGCCGACCTGCTGCATCCGTTGCTCGCCCCAACCCCAATCGCGGTGCTGGGTTGGGTTGGTTTCGCCGCTTTTCTCGGCCATGTCTACAGCCCCTTCCTCCGTTTCAAAGGCGGCAAGGGCGCAGCGACAGGCCTGGGTGCGATGTTCGCCATCGCACCGCACAGTGTGACCACAGCCATCGTGATCTACGGTATCACACTCTATCTTTGGAAAACCTTTGCGCTGGCGACCTTGATTGCCGGAGCATCGATTCCCGTCCTCCTCTATTTTCTCGAGGGGGATCGTCATCTGCCAACGGCTCTATGGGGACTGCTGGTCCCCACCCTGTTGCTCTTCACTCATCGAAAAAATGTCCTGCGTTTGCTGCAGGGCGGGGAGCACGGGATGAATGAGCCGATGGACAAACACGAGGACGAGTAACATGGCGAATTTCGCCGTACTCGGGGCCGGAAGCTGGGGAACTGCCCTGGCCGTGCTGCTTGCCGGAGAACAGAACCACAAGGTGAAAATGTGGGAGTTCTTTCCGGAGGCCGCAAAAAAACTCGCAAAAGATCGTGAAAACCGTGAATTCCTCGCGGATGTGATGTTCCCGGACAATCTCGAAGTGACCAACGATCTGCCTTACAGCCTGGACGGGGTCGATGGTGTGCTGGTCGTGGTTCCTTCACAACTGGTCCGATCCGTCCTCAAAACCATCGAGGGCGACCAATCCGACAAGATCTGGATCGGCGCCTCCAAGGGGATCGAGAACAAAACGCTGAAACGGATGAGCGAGGTCACCGAGGAGTTTCTCGGGAAAGAGGTCGCCCGTCGGTACGTTGCCCTCAGTGGCCCAAGCCACGCAGAAGAAGTGGGCAAGTCGATTCCCACAACCGTCGTCGCAGGCTGCCATGACCTGGAAACCGCGCAGACGGTTCAAGAATGGTTCAGCGGGCAGACATTCCGTGTCTACGCATCCGATGATCCGGTTGGGGTCGAGCTGGGAGCCTCGCTGAAAAATGTCATCGCCATCGCAACCGGTATTTGCGACGGCATGGGCTTCGGGGACAATACACGTGGGGCGTTGATTACACGTGGGTTGCACGAAATCTCACGGCTTGGCAGCGTGCTGGGTGGAAAACGAGAAACCTTTGCCGGGTTGTCCGGGATGGGCGACCTGATCACCACCTGTACCTCGAAACACAGCCGGAACCGTTACGTGGGCGAGCAGCTGGGCCGAGGACGCAGCCTGGAAGACATTCTGAAGTCGATGCACATGGTGGCGGAAGGGGTCGCCACCACCCGCTCGGCATGGGACCTCGCTCAACGTGAAGGGGTCGAGATGCCGATCACCGAAAAAGTGTACGAGATTCTCTTTGAAGGGGCTTCCGCACGGGAAGCCGTGATTCAACTCATGACCCGTTCGCTGAAAGTGGAACGACACCTATGAAGCGCGTCTACATCGAAGACTTCCCCAGGCATGTCGGGGAAGAAGTGGAAGTGGCCGGCTGGCTTTACAACCAGCGTGGCAGCAACAAGTTC
This sequence comes from bacterium, assembly GCA_020444265.1. Lineage (GTDB taxonomy): Bacteria > Electryoneota > Electryoneia > Electryoneales > Electryoneaceae > JAHLLH01. Next base: position 578,321 of record JAHLLH010000002.1, on the reverse strand, counting down.
CGTTTCCTGCTCGTGCGGGATGGCACCGGTATTGTCCAGTCCGTCTGCTCCCGTGAGGAAAAAGGTGATGAGTTCTTCGAGTTTGCCAAGGCTTTGACCCAGGAAACCTCGATTCTCGTCCGCGGCACCATCAAGCAGGATGACCGTGCCCCCGGCGGCTATGAACTTGTCCTTACTGACCTCGAGAAGGTGGCCGACTCGGTCGACTACCCGATCAGCCCAAAAGAGCATGGGGTCGATTTTCTGATGAACAACCGCCACCTCTGGCTGCGTAGCTCGAAGCAGCATGCGATCCTGCGCATTCGCCATGAGGTCATCCGCGCGATCCGTGACTTTTTCAACGAGCGTGGTTTCATCAACTTCGATACGCCGATGTTCACCCCAAACGCCGTCGAGGGAACGACCACCCTCTTCAGCACGGAATATTTCGACAGCATCGCCTACCTGACCCAATCCGGCCAGCTCTATGCCGAAGCGGGAGCGATGGCTTTCGGCAAGGTCTACACGTTCGGGCCGACCTTCCGTGCAGAAAAGTCAAAAACACGCCGTCACCTGACCGAATTCTGGATGATAGAACCTGAGGTCGCCTACCTCGATCTCGCTGGTGACATGGACCTCGCCGAGGACATGACCGTTTTTGTCGTCCAGCGTGTGCTGCAAAATCGTCAGACCGAACTGAAAGCACTGGACCGCGACCTCAGCAAGCTGGAGAGCATCCAGAAGCCCTTCCCGCGTCTGCACTACGACGAGGCGTGCGAAGTATTGATGGCCTACCAGAAAGAGCATCCGGACGAGGAAGAGGCGAAGTTTGAGCCGGGCGAAGATTTCGGTGGACGTCACGAAACCATCCTCGCCAGCGCCTATGATCGCCCTGTTTTCGTCACCCATTTCCCGGCGGAGATCAAAGCTTTCTACATGAAGCGTGATCCCGAGCAGACGGACCGTGTCCTCGGCTTCGACATGCTCGGACCGGAAGGCTATGGCGAACTGATCGGTGGGTCGGTCCGTGAGGACGATCTCGATGTGCTGCTGGGACGGATCCGTGAGCATGAGCTGCCCGAGGAACCCTTCAACTGGTACCTCGATTTGCGACGCTATGGCAGCGTGCCGCATGCCGGCTTCGGCCTCGGCCTCGAACGGACCATCACCTGGATCTGCGGACGGGATCACCTGCGTGAAGCGATCCCCTTCCCACGCATGATGTACCGGATGACCCCGTAATTGGCATTCAAATCGGAAGCATACAGGGTGGCCCGGGGCTTCAGCCCCGGGTCTCATTGTATCCCCTTGAGTCAGACATTCAAGAATCTTGGAGATGGGAACATCTCCCGAGAAATCCCAAAACCCGGCAACATTATGTCGGGTTTTGTCGTGTCAGTATTGTAACTTAAAAAGGTGTTCGGGTATGACCCCGGAGGAGTTGTGTTGCAGGGCGATAAAGAGGCCAAGAGCGAGAAACGACGTCTCTTCGCGACCATCGAGGGACGTGTACAGGGCGTCGGATATCGCTGGTTTGTGATGGATACGGTCCGTCAAAAATACCCCGAGATCGTCGGTTGGGTGAAGAACATGCCAGACGGCCAGGTGGAGGTGATCGCTGAAGGACCGGAAAAAGATGTGGATGCCCTGCTGAACTACCTGAAACGTGGTCCTCGCGGCGCACGGGTGGACCGTGTTGTTGTCAAATGGACCGACCCCCGCGGCGGTATGCTCGGCTTTGATGTGACGTATTGATGGCATCCTGCAACTGCGTGTAGCACGGGCATCCTGCCCGTGCATCGCGCCTTCCGCGCGAAAGGGTTGTCCTGACGGACACCCATTTCCCTAACAAAAACCCGGCTTGCAAGCCAAGCCGTGCCACTCACCCAGGACACGGATCGCCGTGTCATCCCGGGCCTTGACCCGGGATCCAGCATCCATAAATGCAACGCTGAACGCCCGATCGATCCGAGGTCAACCGGCACGGCAAAGCCACCACTCCCCGTCGCACCCTCCAGCAACCTCGATTCCTACCGTCTCGGACTGTTACCCATTCGAGGCTGGACCCCTGTCAAGTCCGGAGTGACACTCGGAACCGACTGCTCGTCTGCTACTCCGACCCCGCCTTCAGTTGGGTGGGGTGAGTATCCGAGGTGGCACGGTGCAGTTCGCCGATCACCGAACGGATCGCCTCTTCTTCCGGGATGTACTGGCTTTTCATGTGGACATTCACCACAAATTCCGCCCAAAGCCACTCGGGAACTCCTGCCTTTTCAGCACGTGCGCGAATATCACCAGATGGCCATGTCATAGAATCCTCCTTGTTTTTCCTGTAATTGTCTCACGGATCAGGTGTGGGGATGTTCCATCGGAATCTTATTAGTGACAGGTACGAATTAATTTAATTCGTACCTGTCACTAATAAGAAGCTCGGAACGCCGAAATGGCTTGTCCCCCTTGACCTTTCAGGGAATTGAGCCCTATCTTCAACCATTGCATCGGGGCGCCGTGGTACGGCGACCCCGATGCGTTTTTATTGTTTCGATTCTTAGGTATGAGGAACCGATGAACGATCGGTTGGAAGCCGTCCGTAAAAAACTCCAGAGCGAGATCGCCGAGGCACGACACGAATACGAGGTCGACCTCCCGTTGCGTATTGAGGAAGCACGTTCCAAGGGCGACCTGTCCGAAAATGCCGAATATGAATCGGCAAAGGAACGTCAGTCCTACCTGGGTGTCTACATCAACCAGCTCCAGCACCGTCTGACCAAGCTCAGCTCGATCGACCTGAACGATGTCGACAAGAGCTCGGTTGGCCTTTACTCGCTGGTGGACTTGCAGGAAGTGGAGAACGGCAAGAAATACGCGTACGAGTTGGTGCTCGCCGAGGAGATGGACATCAAGCAGGGGATGATCTCGATTCTCTCTCCGATCGGTCAGCAGTTGCGTGGCGCAAAAGCGGGGGAGAAGGTCACCCTTAAGACACCCGCACGTACCTTCGATATCAAGGTACTAGGCTTCACCAACATTCTCGGCGAACGATTTGAGGCGTAATCCGGCGGGATTTCCCGCCCTCCGCCTCGTGTTGCTGGCTCCATCACGCCCTTGATCCCCTCCTTTTGACCCGCTAAGTTTCCCGCGCCCGGAAGGTTACGAACTTTTTGGGATGCGGGAACTAGTGTGTCCCGTCGGGTAATCGCGTAAAGACAACCGCCATGCTTGGACAGGAATCAGACGAACGGAAACAGCATCTCTCCCTCTGGGAGCGTTTCCTGCATCTGCTTCGCGAGTTTCCCTCCCGGGAATACAGCTTCAACCTGCTGGTCGGCCTGGTTATCGGGGTGATCGGCGGGTACGGGGCCGTGGGGTTCCGTTATGCCATTCATGGTGTGGAACGTCTCATGTTCGGCACCGCGGAACCGACCTACCACTACTTGCTCGATCTTCCCTGGTACTGGCTGCTCGCGATTCCGACCATCGGCGGCCTGATTGTTGGTCCGATTGTCACCTTCTTCGCCAGTGAGGCGAAGGGGCATGGTGTGCCGGAGGTGATGGCTGCGGTTGCCACCAAGGGCGGTATCATTCGTGGACGAGTCGCGGCGGCAAAAGTAGTTGCCAGTGCGGTGACGATCGGGTCGGGCGGATCAGCCGGTTCGGAAGGGCCAATTGTCCAGATCGGCAGCTCAATTGCCTCGGCAATCGGCCAGTTCCTCAAGGTCAGCCCCTCCAAGATGAAGACCTTTGTCGGGTGTGGATCGGCGGCGGGCATTGCGGCGGTTTTTAACGCGCCGGTAGCTGGAATGCTCTTCTCGCTCGAGATCATTCTCGGCGAATTTACCGTCATGCACATCTCCCCGATCATTGTCGCCTCGGTCACTGCCACAGCCGTAAGCCGCGCTTACTTAGGCAATGCTCCCGCTTTCGAGGTTCCGGAATATGCCTTGGTCAGCCCGATTGAGCTGATTCACTATGCTGTCCTCGGGCTCGCTGCTGCGATGGTCGCGGTCGCCTTCGCCAAATCGCTGACCGCCACAGAAAATGTTTTTGAACGGGCTCGTATCCCTGAAATGTTCAAGCCTGCCATTGGCGGCTTGACCATCGGCCTGCTTGGTGTCGCGGGTCTACCGCATGTTTACGGTGTTGGATACGAGTTTATCGAAGAAGCACTACGTGGGCACCTGCCGTTGATGCTGCTGCTCGGACTGATCGTTGCTAAAATTGTTGCCACCTCGGCGACCCTGGGGACCGGCGGCTCGGGTGGCATTCTCGCTCCCTCCCTCTTCCTGGGCGCGATGACAGGAGGTGTCGTCTGGTACGGCGGCCAGTTGATCACTCCGGAATTGATGGCGCCCAATTACGGTCCCTATGCGCTTGTTGGTATGGCAGCCGTGGTGGCCAGTGCGACACGTGCGCCACTCCAGGCGATCTTGATTCTCTTCGAATTGACCGGGGGTTATGCGGTCATTCTGCCATTGATGCTCTCCTCGATCATTGCCGTCCTCTTTGGCAGCAAGCTGATGACCGAGTCGATTTATACGGTGAAACTGAAGGCGAAGGGGATCAACCTGCGCCGCGGAGCGGAGGTGAATGTGCTGAAAGGCATTCGCACTGCAGACGTGATGCGCACCGAATTCAAAGTGGTCCCGGATAACATGCGTCTGCGACCCCTGCTCGATGTCATCGGTGATGCTGCCACCCACTCCACCATTTTTGTCACCGATCGAAAAGAACGGCTCATCGGCCTCATCTCCTTCCAAGAGCTGCGGCGTGTCCTCTTTGATGTCGAAGCCCTTGAACCGATCCTGGTTGCCGCGGACATCGCCAATCTCAACCCGGTGGCGGTGAGTCCGGATGAAACCCTGGATGTGGTCATCAAGCTCTTCGGTAGGAAAAATCTGGACGAGCTCCCAGTGGTCGATCCGGCAGACCCGACCCGCGTGATCGGTTCGGTTCATCGTGCGGACGTTGTTGAAGCGTACAACCACGAGATCCTGAAACGGGACCTGATGGGCAGCATGGCCTCCTCGATGATTGTGGCCAACAAGGTGCAGTCGAGCCCACTCAGCCCCGGCTATTCAATGGCCGAGATCGAGGTCCCGAGTGAGTTCGCGGGCAAAAGTCTGCGCACTCTCGACCTGCGAGCGAAAAGGGGAATCGAGGTGATGCTGGTCCGTCGCCCAAGCCCTGACAAACCCGGCAACATCGAAGGCATTGTCCCGTCACCCGATCTGATCCTGCAACCAGGGGACGTGGTCCTGCTCAGCGGCCCGCAGGACGTGGTGGAGCGGCTGGCGAGACGGTAGGCGCGATCCATCTCTGAATAATTCCGGCCCGGACAGCTTGATGTCCGGGTTTCCTCCTGTTGGACATACGGATGGCGTGGAAAGCGAAGCTTGCCATGCTTGCATTCTTTAGGGTGTTGACCTGTTTCGGCACAGACAAAAGGGTAACACCTGATTTTTCCCCTCGATGCTAACCCTGCTGCGAGCCACGCCGGGGCACCCCCCTGGACCGTTGTTGCCGTATCATCCCCGGAGCCATGTTTCTAGCCTTTTGTACCCACCTGCCCTACTTTACCTGAATACCGCTCGTTTTCCAGCTCAAGGGGTTTCATCATGGCATGGCGCAGTCGATCCTTCATCGCGTTGTTCATCATTATTCTTCTTCCAGCTGGATTGCTTGCCAGCACCCATTTCTTCGACCGCCGTCCGGCAGAAGCGACAGCCTTGAACCCTGCGGATGCGCAGGCACTGGTGCGAGGCGGCCTGATCGTAGACCGCATCCAGCAGAACCGTGCTGTCCTCTACCTGAGTGACCGTGAAGCAGACTCCCTGCGTGGGGCTGGGTACACCATCGAATTCCTGCCCGACCTCGCCCGTGAACGTGCCCAGTTGCTGGCCGATGGGTTGGATGAGACGGATGACTACCATACCTACGAAACCCTGACTGCTGAGCTGCAATCCATCGCCCGCGACAACCCGGGATTGACCCGGCTGAGTTCCATCGGACAGTCCGTCCAGGGACGAGAATTATGGCTGATGGAGATCTCGGACAACGTGCTGGAAGAAGAGGAAGAGCCGGAATTCGCCTACCTCTCATCCATGCATGGTGACGAGGTGGTCGGCAAAGAGAACTGCATGCAGTTCATCCATTACCTGCTCGACAATTACGATAGTAACACCGAGATTCAGAACCTCATTGATGAAACCCATATCTACATCGTCCCCTCGATCAATCCCGATGGCACCGTAGTGGGCGCCCGATTCAACGCTAATGGTGTCGATCTGAACCGCAATTTTCCTGACCGTATCGCCGATCCCTACGATTGGGAACTGGACCGTGAGCCGGAAACAGTAGCCATGATGGGCTTTTTCGCTGCCCACTCACCGGTTCTCGCCGCCAATTTCCACGGTGGTGTGTATGTGGTCAACTACCCTTGGGACACCAACCCGGACGGCCAGGCGGTCTATACCATCTGCCCGGATGACACCTGGTACATCAACGCCGGCTTGACCTACGCCAGCCTGAACCCGATGATGGCCAACAGCACCCAGTTTCCCAACGGGATCACCAACGGGGCCGATTGGTATTCGATCACCGGCGGCATGCAGGACTGGACCTACAAATGGCGTGGTTGCCTCCACTTCACCATCGAGCTGTCCGATGATCACTGGCCACCCGCCGATGATCTTCCTACCTACTGGGATGACAACCGGGACGCCATGATCGAGCTGATGCACGCCGCCCACCAGGGCATTCGTGGTGTGGTAACCGATGCATATACTGGCGAACCGGTGTATGCATCCATCACCCTGGGTGACAATCCGATCCAGGTTTTCCCCGATCCAGACTTGGGTGACTACTACCGGCTTGCCGATCCTGGTCACCATGTGCTTCACATCGAAGCACCCGGCTACCGCAGCGTATCCTCCCCCACCATTCGTGTGATGAGCGGTTCGTTCAGCAGGTATGATGTCCAGCTTTACCCGGAGGTTGACCCCTACCTCGCCTTCGATTTCGAGGAGGGTGTCGGGGAGTTTACCCACGGCTACGCCACCGAAGGGTTCGGCGATCAGTGGCACCTATCCACCATGCGCTCAAACTCGGGCTCAACTGCCTGGAAATGTGGTGCGAGCGGGGAGGGTGGGTATGACAATGACCTGGATGCGGTGCTGATCAGCCCGGTGATTGAGCTGCAAGCCAATACGGAACTCAGCTTCTGGCAATTTGTTGACACCGAAATTTCAGCCACCCACTACCCGGAAGCCTATGATGGCGCCCGTCTCGAAATTCTGCCCGAAGGCGAAACCGAGTGGATCCTACTCACACCAATCGGCGGGTATGAGCATACAGTCCGTAACACGGATGGCAATACCGCACTGCCGCAAGATGCGCCGATCTGGGCGGGTGGGATCAACGGCCTGCATACACGGTTTGACCTGAGCGACTACGCGGGGGTCGTTCAGCTTCGTTGGCGGTTCGTCTCGGACGTGTCGGTGTCTCGCGAGGGATGGTACATCGATGATGCTAAGTTTCGTGCCACCGATGGCGGTTACCTCGCGATCCTTCCGGGCAGGGTTGAGTTCGAGGATACGGATGTTGACGCGAGCAGCGAACTGACGGTTACCCTTGAAAATCGTGGCCTATCCGACCTTACGATCACTGATATCCAGCTCGATGCACCCTTCAGCAGCAACTGGGATGCGGAAACACAGAGTAGCATCGCCTCGGGTGAATCCATCTCCCTGACCCTCACCTTCTCCCCCGGAAGCGAAGGGGTCCATCAGGGCCAGATGGTCGTCAGCTATGATGACACCAACACCGTGGCGGTTGACCTGACCGGAACTGCCCTCCCAGTCAACTCGGTTGATGATCCCGATCTACCGACCGAATTCGCCATCAGCAGCCCCTGGCCGAATCCATTCAACAGCAGTGTTTCGGTCCGTGTCAGCCTACCGACGGCGAGCGATGTACGCATCTCCCTCTTCAACCTGCTCGGTCAGCGAGTGCGGGACATTCAGTACGGGTCGCTTTCCGCCGGGCGTCATACGTTGCATTGGAATGGGCGCAGCGACAGCGGTGCTAATGTATCCAGCGGCCAGTATTTCCTCCGTCTTCGTGCAGGAGAAAGGGAGAGGGTGATACCGGTGAGTCTGATCCGGTAATGCGAAGGACGCGACCTTGATTTACAACGTGGCCCCGGCAATTAGCTGTCGGGGTTTATTCTATTATGGTTACCTTCCATGCGACCTGTTCGAGGCCGAGTGTGCTGATATGCGAGCTTGGGTGACGGGGCACCCAAACCACTTGATGCCTCGCAGTGACTTTGTTGTCGCTTAGAACCGGTAGCCGAAGTTCACCGCCACTCGTGTCTCCTCCGGGCCTGTGTGGGAAGCCGGCGAGTAGGCGCCCCAGAATTCAATCGGTCCGAGAATGGTATCCAGCGCGAAACCGAGGGCATAGGACTGGATGATGTCTTGACGTTGAGGACGCCAATCTTTCTGGTCGCTGAAAGCCATGGCATCGTAACGGAACAGCAGGTAGGCATCGGCGACAACCTTGCTGATCAAATCGTACCGTGCTTCAAACGTCCCCCCGATCCGTTGCTGGGCGAGGAAACGATAGGGCGGTAAGGCGGGGAAATTGGTCAATCCGCCGATGGCAAAGCGATGAGTAGTCGGAGTCGACAACTCAGCGACGCCACCTACCACACCCGCTCGCAGCACGGTCCGTTGCTGAACCTGCACCACCGATTCCAGGTTGAAATGGAAGAGGTTAAAGTTGCGGGTCTCGTCCGCCGGGTCGATGTAGGACTCGTACCCCCAGTCAACCAGGTAGCCGCGATTCGGGAAGGGGCGACGGTCCTGGGTGTCAAGGGTGGCTCGAAGCAGAACACCATTGTAGAGACGTTCCCGGCTGGTGACATTCAGCTTGTCGGCCACATTCTCGATCTTCATCCCCGCGGAAACACGTCCCCACGTTCGCATGTTGAACAGGGCGATCGCCTGGGCACGTGTCGTCCAGACATTTGCCTCCCGTAACTTGTCACCCTTCGTATCATAGATCGTCTGTTCTCGCTCCACATATTCGATCTGGCCCTGCCATCCGATGTAGCTCCGTGAAATGCGATCCGCGCTGGTGTAGAGGCCGTAGTGACGGTCTCGTTCTCCGTACCGTGCCCGGATCACAAGTTCTTCACTTAAGTCGGGGAAGGGGTTCCCAATGGCAAATTCTCCCAGGTACCGTGACCGTCGATCCGAGTCAAATCCCATCCCCAACCCAATCCTTGGCAGGGGAGATTCTTCGAGGATAAAGGTGAGGACCACTCCACCTTTTTCATGAGGACGCAAGGTGGAATAGACGGTCGTATAACGTCCTGTCGCGTGCAGCTGCACCAGGCTTTTGACCGCATCTTCGGTGCGAAGCGGCTGTCCCTGTTTGACTCGGATATCACGCAGGACCATCGGCAGGCGACGGCCCGGAACACCTTCGATCCGGATAATCCTGACAACCCCGAGATCAACATTCACCCGGAGGGTGTTATCCGACAGAAGTTCAGCACGGACAGATGCTGCACCATATCCTTGAGCACGCAAGTCACGCAGCAGGGAGGTAAGACCATCATTGATCTCATGCGTGCTGACTCGTCCCCTATGGAAACCATACACTCCGGCATCCAGCGGTGTCTTGAGCGAAGCGTCTGTCACCAGACGCACTCGTTTCACATCCACCATCAACCTTGGAGCGACTGGGGGTAAGTCAACAATATCCTTGATCAGTGGCAACATCTCTTCCGCGGCAGTTCGTCCCGCACGAATGATGTCCCGCACATTCTGGAAATCGGTATTGTTGTACTGCTGAAGTGCGGGAATGATCGCCACATCGGCAGCATCACGTGAAATCGAATCATTGACCGCCGTCATCAGTGTGGTCACCTGGTTCGCAATTTCCCAGGGCAAGTCGGGGTCGAGTTCCGGTTCTGTGGGAGTGGCACAATCGACGGCAATCACTATTTCACCACCCAGCTCCCGCGCGGAACGAGTCGGAATGTTTTCGACTGCACCCCCGTCGACCACCAGCATGCCGTCCATACGCAGCGCACGAAACACGACGGGCACCGCCATTGACCCGCGCAACGCGAGAGCGATGTCCCCCTCCCGGAAGATGATACGATTGCCACTGTTCAAGTCGGTCGCGACAGCGCCGAAGACCGTCCTCGCCTTGTCGAACGATCCACCAAGGGGGGCATATGGGGCGTTTCGCATTAAACGGTACAGTTCGATAAAAAGACGTTCCCCGGTAACCAGTGCATCCGGGATATAAGGACGTCCATTCCGTAACCGAAGATTCAACAGTTCACGGTTGGCGGTCTCTTTCTGTCCGAGGAAAAGGTTCCTGCGACTGGGTGCATCGCTGAACAGGGATCCCCAGTCAATGGCGAGGGTCAATCGTTCCAGTTCATTTGTGGTATAGCCGGAGGTGTAAAGCGCTCCGACCACGGCTCCCATAGAGGTTCCGGCGATAATATCGATCGGGATGTTTTCGCGCTGCAGCACCTGCATCACCCCGATATGCGCAAGTCCGCGCGCACCACCACCGGACAGAGCCAGGGCAATACGTGGACGTTCCGCGTCGAGTTCGGGTAGGAATCCGCTGGGGACATGGGCGGGACGATACCCCGCTTCCAAAATTGAATCTGGATACTGGGAAAAAACGGTATAGTCGATCTGGGTAGAAACCGACTGTCCAGAGGTTGAAACAGGGAGAAGGACCAGCAAACCGAGGAGGGCGAGATACCCCGCGAGGAATGCAACCGTCTTCCACCATCGATAACTGAATGACCTCACCACCGTCGAAGTCTCCCCGATCCATCGAACAGAATCGCTCAGCGCCCGTCCGACTCCTTCTTCTGGGTAGCACCGGCCCAGTTCAACACAATTGTGTGGGTCAGCGAAACACCCTCGGTCAGGTAGTCCAGGCTGACTCGTTCATCCACACCGTGCACGCCCCGGCTCTCTTCACGTGTCATCGGGAAGGGCATGAGACCGTACGCGAAAATTCCGGCTGCACGCAGCTTGGATGCATCCGATGTCCCGGGGGAAAGATAGGGCGCAACAACCGCGTTGGGCCAATGTGCTTTCACCGCGTCACGGATCGTCCCGAAGAAGGGGGTGTCAAAGGGAATCCATGAGGCCCCGTTCGATACTCCTGGCTTATGACGCACAGTAACCCCGTTTTCCGCGGCAGCGTCTTCGATCAACTGGGTGATCTCATCTAAATCTTCGCCGGGCAGGAGACGCAGGTTCAGGTTCGCCTCCGCAAAGGGTGGAATCACATTGGATTTGACACCGCTCCGCAGGCTGGTGACGGTTACTGTCGAACGGGTAATCGCCTCGAAACGAGGTTTTCCCTCGTCAAGGCGACTGTCCATCGGCCCCATGATTTCGAGGAATGCTTTGCTGACCGGGTTGGGACGTTCCGGCAGGTCCAGCGCCTCAATCCTTGTGATGGCACGTGCCAACCTGCCCGCAGCATTTCGCCCACGCGGCACGCTTGCATGACCAGCATCCCCGATGGCAGTTACCGTCAAGTTATGAGCAGATTTTTCACCTGCCTGCACCCAGGCACCCCAGACCGTATCGCTGGATGCCCAGACACGTCCCCCCTCGCCCAACGCCACCTCAGCATCGATCACTTCACGATGGTTTTCCAACAGCCAGATCACTCCGGGACCGCTACCCGTTTCTTCACTAGCGGCGGCGAGGAAGATGACATCCCGGTCGAGAGGAACGTTTTCACGGTTCAGCATCAGCAGGGTCATCAGGTGGCAGACAAGCAACCCCTTCGCATCAATCGCACCGCGACCGTAAAGGAAACCGTCACGCACTTCCCCCGAGAAAGGATCAACCGTCCAGGTCCCCCAACCGGGATCGGCAGGAACAACATCGCTGTGGCTGTACAGCAGGACAGGTTTACCTTTACCGCTACCGTGCAAACGGGCGATGATGTTGTCACGGCCTTCATCACGGCTCAGGCGCTGGTAGGCAATGCCTTCACGTTCAAAGAGACGTGCCAGGTAATCAGCCACGAGGGATTCGTTTCCCGGAGGGTTGGTAGTGTCGAGTCGCACCAGGTCTCCCAGGATGCGTGCCGCTTCACGTCCCGCCTCTTCCATCGCATCCGCCACACCGGCACGGGGAACACCCGCAAGCAGGCTCATAACCAGCCCCCACCGCAGCAATCCTGCATGAATCCCTCGCATCATCCGCAACCGTTGCTGTTCGTCTACCCGGACCACCATCTACCATTGCCCGGAGGCGCTGGCGAACCTACTTTCTGTTGTGCGACAGGATACGGCGAAAAGAGCTCAGGGTTCAAGCATGGAACTCGCAACAGGCACGGGAGAAACCGGGCACGGGAAGCAGTCCTACATCCTGTTCGCCGTGGTCTCGCTTGTCGCCCTCGCAGTACGCACGGTCTATTTGCTGATGGCATCCGATCTTGCCCCGTGGCTAAGCCCGGGTATGGACGCTGAGATTTACCGCAACTGGGCCGATGCGATCCTCCATGAGGCACCCCCCGAGGGGGCGTTCTTCCGCGCACCTTTGTACCCGCAGGTTATCGCCTTGCTGGGCCACTTGTTCGGTGGTGACACCTTTTGGCCCATCCGTTTCCTCCAAGTGCTCTTCTCGTCCTTCTCAGCAGGCATCCTCGCCCTGCTTGCCCGGCGATGGTTTGGATGGGCCGCAGGATGGACGACAGGCCTGCTCTGGGCGTTGTATGGCATGAGCATCTACTTCGACGGCGAAGGGCTGATCACCAGCTTGTTCGTCAGTGGATTCATTTTTCTGATCGCCCTGCTCGAGTGGGACCGAATCCGTCAATCCTGGATCACACTTCTTCCCCCTGCCCTGCTCCTCGGCCTGCTGACAGGCTTGCGTGCCAATGCCCTGCTCTGGTGGCCGCTACTGATGCTGGCGCAATGGTGGTTTCGTCGCAATGATGACAACCTGCGAAAGATGCGTAGTTTTATCCCACTATTGCAGTTCCTGTTGATGCTGCTGATTGTCCTGCCGATCCTGTTGCACAATGTACAGCATGGCGGTGGATTGTCGATCAGCACACAGGGGGGTATCAATCTCTATCTCGGCAACCATCCTGGTGCGTCCGGCGCGTATGCCGTGGACCCGGTCTACGGCGCCGATTGGACTCGCAGCGAAGTGAAGATGCGTGCCGAACAAATCGAGGGAGCGGAACTTAATGATGCCGATGTTTCCGCTTTCTACACCTTGAAAGCGTTTGAATTCTGGCGCGACCACCCCGGTGATGCTCTTCGCTTGACAGGAAAAAAACTGTTATTACTGCTCAATGCACGCGAAATCAATAATAATCGTGCCCTTCATCCGCTACTGCGCGAGGTTCACCCCTTCTTTGCCTTCCTCGTCATCATCGGATTCCCGCTACTGTTGATCACCGGCCTGCCCTCTCTCTTCTGGGCATGGGACCATGCGCCCGGTATTCGGCCAGTGCTTACCTTCGCTGGCATTTATACCCTTTCGCTGCTCGCTTTTTTTATCACAGCACGCTATCGTTTTCCTGTAGCACCTGCTCTCACGTTGCTTTCTGGAGCGAGTGTGCAGCGTCTCTGGACATTACGCCGGGGACCGGTCAAGGTCCCCAGCCTGGTTCGTGGTCTGCTTGCAGCCAGTCTGCTGATTATCGTCAGTATCGGCCTGAATCCAATGGGCGAGGTGCCGGAGGAACGTCAATGGGAACTGCATGTAGCCCATGCTGAGATGCGATTGGGGGATGTAAAAAAGGCGGAAGGACTCTTCCGTGACATCCTGGATACTCGATACCATCCCACCGCCGCCCTCAACCTCGGAGTTTGCCTCCTGCGCCAGGATCGAAATGATGAGGCCTACGATGTATTCCGGGAGCTGACCCGCAAGGACCCGAAGAACACCCAGGCGTGGAACAACCTCGGTGTAGCCGCTGAACTGCAAGGGAAACGTGAGATGGCGGAAACCTGCTACCGCGCCGCCCTTCGTCTCAATCCTGATTTTGAGGATGCACGCATCAACCTGATTCGTATCCTCAAGCAGAAACGAGTCACACTACCCTGATAAGGGTTTCAACGATCAAATGATAACGCCCGATCCGGAACATCCGGATCGGGCGTTATTGATTACCAGGTTGGATCAACCACCCGTGTCAAAATCAATGATAATACCACCACTGTTCAACTCGGGATTGAAGAACCAGTCTAACATCAGGATCCACTCTTCCAACACTCCATCACGTTCCATGAAATAGGGGGAGTAGGCGGTCAGAGCGGTGCGGAATCGCAACTCGGCAAAGACATCGCCATTGTCAACACCCTCGTAGCGGATCGCGCACGGCTTCAGGTGGAAATCGGAAATTGGATCGTAGGTGTAGGTTACCGCGAGCGAATCGCTGTCGGCCCAGGGCTGACCTTCGTCATAGCTGACAAATATGGTTCTGTTGTTGACGAAAACCACTTCACCAACCGCATTGACTGCACCCGCTTCCTGCTTGGTGACATTCACAACCGAAAGCACCTCTTCGATGTTCGGATTTGCTGTCTGCAAGTAGCAGGTTGTGGGTGTAGGCGGATAGTTGATGTTCACACCGTTGATGGTCACAGCTTGCACCACTGTGGCATCTTCAGGCTCTGTTTCGATCAAGCTTCCAGCAGTGTTGGAGTAAATGTATTGAGTCGTCTGCGCACCCTGCGCACGCTCAATACGTTCGACTCCGGACTGGCCTTCACTGTTCGGCAGGTAACCAGGTGTTTCCAGCCAATTCTCTGCAGCCTTGGCGTAATCATAAGCCAAGTCCGGGAATTCAGCAATCGCCTTTCTTGAACCGATGAATTCGGCGTAACAAAGCGATCCGGTTCTCAACCAAGAGGTTGTCGTGATACTGCTGACACCAAAATAGCGCAAGTAGATATCACGTTCAGTTGCTGATGCCGAAGTCCAGTTCAACATCTGGCCACCCATCATGCGGCCAACCAGCCAGGCACGTCCACCAACTGCGAGATAATCTCCCAGCAGATTGGCCTTCTCCGGGATATAGTTACTCGTCGAGAAGCTGGCCGTTTTGAACTGATCCTGAATAAATATCACCATCTGATACTGGGAAATGAGGGATCGAGATGGCAGATTCGCAGCCGTAATTTGCGCCTGGTTGATCACCATGTACTGAACATCCAACCCGTCAAAGTCGAACTCTACGTTCTCCAGCGATTCGTTGGCATCCTGCAAAATCCCATCATAGAACGCCATACTGCTCGCTGTGCTTGGAAGGGTGGCAATCGTTCCCTGGTTGTTCGATTCGTAGACGACCAACAGATGGTGCTCAAAGGTCGGACGAATGACGTAAAACTCGATCCGCGCCGGGTTGACCGAACGGGTGAAGCCATCATCCCGTGCCCAGACATTGAGCGTATAGTTACCCGTCTCAAGGTCTGCAAGAGTGATATCCGTGTCATCCGACCAGTTCCGGACAAAGACGGTATCCGACGGCGACTTGATCAAGATCGCCTGGAATTCCAACGGGATCTTGAACAACGCTTTGTCATCCGGATCCTTGCCGCGCCAGGAGAAGGAGATGCCCGGGAAGGTGGAGGTAATTTCAGGTGCGCTGAAGAGCGTATCGCTCGTAATCACACGCCGTTCTGAGAAATTATCCTCATCCTCACCCGTAATCCCGATCTTGGGAACGTCCGGTGGACGGTTGGTGCGGAAGAAGGTCCGATAGGCGATATCGCTGAGCATGCCTTCGTTGTCCTCACAGCGGACGTAAAAGACATGTTCCGTCGTATCCCCTGCTTCGGAGAGCAGGAAGATTCGGGCAGAAGTGGCGATGGTGTCTTTCCAGACTTCAGCCGGAATCTGGTTGATGTACCCTTCCGGATTCTGAATGGCCGCAGAGTCGGTGATGTCAGCATAGGAATAATGGTCTACAAAGCCATCAGGATCGTTCCCGTGCCACTGAATCACCGGCGCATAGTCATAAACGATGCTCGCACTGCTGTCGTGCACGTTCACGAAGAATACGTTTGGCGCCCTGTTCTCGTCCACGTCGCCTTGCATCTCAGCACAGCCTGCCAGTACTGCCAACAGCAGACTCAATGCCAGAAAGACGATGATCAGGCGGTTGCTTTTTCGCATGGTTTGGTCTCCCGATTAGCCGTAGATCGAGATCAGCCGGTCAATTTCCTGGCTCAACTCGGTCAGACCTTCCACAGTCGTCAAGTCGGCCTCGAATCTGGAGTTCAGCACCTGGACCTGCGCCAGAGAGTTCTGATACTCCTCGTTGAAAAAGTAGCACTGCGCGAGCCCGAGACGGATGTCGTCGTTGTTGATCCCCGAAGCGTGGATAAAGGTATAGTTCGGGTGAGTCTCAAGCACCGCCAGGAAATGGTCGATTGCGGAATCAAAATCGTCTTCCAGCATATCGAGCGAAGCAAGACCGAAGTTGATGTCATGCACGCCGCCAATTTCCTGAAGGCCCTCATTCCAACGAACCCGGGCATCAGCCTGGTTGCCCAACCTGAAGTTGGCCCATCCAGCACCACTGTACGCTTCAGTGGACTCGGCACCACGATTGATCGCGCGTTCGAAATTGTCCAACGCTCCGGTCCAATCGAGTGCCTCGAAGGCATTCCAGCCGTCCCGAGTCAGTTCCACCGCGTCCGGACCGTCATCCGGACTGGTCGGGTCATCCTCACATCCTGAGCATCCCACGCACATCAGGAGGGCGAGTGCCAGGGCGACCGCAGTGTAGGATCGCTTAAAAATCACTGCACGCATAGCTTACTCCTTATCGCATCAGGACCAGCTTACGGGTCTGCGTGATGCCTTTTGACCCGTCCGCGGGATGTGTTTCCATCCGGTAGAGATAAACACCGCTGGCAACCTGGTGCCCGGAAATATCCCGGCCATCCCAGACCACATTATGCTGTCCTGCGGTGTACCAGCCATGAGTAACTGTCGCCACCTTCTGGCCGAGCACGTTGAATACCGAGATCGAAAGCTCTGCCGATCCCCGGAGGTTGAAGGGGATCGTCGTGGTCGGGTTGAAAGGGTTCGGGTAGTTGTTGCCAAGTACCGACGTTTGTGGCAGCAGATCGCTGCTCTCAGATGTCGTCTGATACAGCACCACAAAGCTGCCCGGACCATCCACCGTTGCATGGACGGTCTTGTTGTCCGGCTCGACAGAGCTGTTAAGCTGCTGCCATCCGCTTCCGTCTGTGTGACGCCAGACTGAGAGGCCACGTTCACGACCTGTCATCACAACCTGATCGTCATACGGCACCACCAGTTCGGCAGCCTCGCTCCAGCTACCAGCAGGCCCGGAGATATTGAAGCGTTCAGCCGCAATGCTCGCGAAGGAAGCTTCCTCGGGAAGGTTGGTGGAAATTTCAGCCTGTCCGAGCAGAACGACATCCTGGCTGAGGGCGTACGGCGGCAGAACAAGCCGTGCACCGGAGGCGAGATTCATCAAACCACCTGTGGCGGTCTTGAAGAGGGCAATCGTTCCACGGCGTCTGGTTGACACCAACTCCCCACCAACAGCGCCAGATGCTTCGACCTCGAAGAAGACCGATTCTTCGGCGACATAGGGTGCACGCCAGATGTGGTGGGTGTTGTCCACCGTGCTCACCGACAGATCTTCTTCCCCATTAAACGTGGTCAGGGTGACCTGCGGTGCACCACCGTCCAATGCCTGCATCCCGTTGATAACAAACTGGAGGCCACGAGGGCTTGCCGGGTTGCGGAAGACAGCCATTCGAAGAACCGCACCACCGATATAGGCAGCATAAGGACCACCGGTAATACCGATGTCGCCTCGCGCTTCACCCTGGGATGGCGGGAAGCTGTAATCTTCGAACGCTTCCGCAGGATCACCAGCATCAATCAGCGGGCTGCCGGCCAGGGGCACATAACCATTCGCCAGGTCGAGCATCGGATCGGTATCGAGGATGTTCGTACCAGCAGGGAACCCGCCTTGAATAACACTGTAGCGAGCAATCACTTCGGTGCCGGTCAGGTTGACGATCGACTCGCCATCCGTCTCCCACAGTACCGTGTTCCGAATAATCGGCCGTGATGCGCCCGCTGCGTAAAGACCGTTCGCAAGGCTGTCGTCCTGATTCGAGTAAAGCACGTTGTTCAGGATCAACGGGTTGCTGTGGTCGGTGACATACGCCGCACCACCCCAGCCATGTGCCAGGTTGTCATGGACAACATTGTTGGTGAACAAGGCGTTGGAATACGATTTGAAGTAAACACCACCGCCCTGAAGTCCGGCAACATTATTGTTGATCGAGCTGGCGTGGAAGTTGGGCGCGCTACCCCAGAAGTAGGCACCACCGCCGCTTCCGGTTGCCTCGTTATTCTCGATATCAACATTGATCAAAGTTGGAGCGGCCTGATAAATCCACATGCCGCCACCATCCTGGTTGCTGAAGCTGTTACGGATGGCGATGTCGGTGAACGTCGGGTTGCAATTGTAAATGCTAAGGCCGCCTCCATGCGCCAGGTAATGCGGTTCACCCGCACGGATCAGGTTGCCATCCGCGGTCGAATAGTCAAAGTAATCGTTGATCTCGTCAAGTGTCCAACTGCGGGCGCTGTCGATAACCGCGTACTTCATCCGGGTTCCGGCGCTGCTGGCGAGGAATCGCAGACCGCCATGTCGCTGGTTGAAGAGCGGTTCGAAGTAGACCGAGTCACCTTCCACACCCAGTACCTCGATGGTACCCTCGATCTGGATGAAATCGTTCGACTCGAACAGCACACGCACACCAGGGAGAATGGTCAACGATTCACCCGGCGGAATGGTCGAGGGGCCCGCGCAGACGTAGACGGTTTCCCCGTTTGCACCCCAGACATCGGGGATACGGTTTTCTTCACTGGGAATATCACCGCTGAAGTAAACACCACCTTCAGTTCCACGACCGGACAGGTAATAGGTCCAGCTGCGATGCGGTGAGTAGATCCTCAGAGTATCGGCGAAGATGTTCAGCTCGGTCGGGGTAAAGGAAACGACCAGCGTATCCGTCAGCGCGCTGTCCGCCTGGAAAGATTCGAAGTCGGTCGTGAACATCGAGTTGGACGAATAGACCGAATCAATGACCAACGGCTCATTACCGTTGTTACGCATCACGATGATCTTTTCGGCGGTATCGTCCACATTCACAAACGCAAAATCGATCTCGTCTTCCAGCGGCCAGAGAACTTCCGGAATCGCACCTCGACCATATGCATTCAGCTCGATGGAACGAGGCGAATCGGTGTTGCCAATGCGCAGAATGTCCGAAATTGGCCCGGTCGAGATTGGATCGCAGACGACCGTCACCGTGTCTTCTTCCCCCGGCGCGATCGTGATCTGGCTGATCTCGTCGAAGTTGCCTGTCCGGTACGAGAAGCTGCATGTCAAGGCCGAGGTACCGCTGTTGCCAATAATGAGTTCGCGGCTTTCCGGTTCACCGATATTAACGACCCCGAAGTCGATCGGAGTGATATCAACCTCGATCAAGGGATCGATAGAGAGTGCACGAAGCCCGAAACGGACGGGACCGCCATTGGTTCCGATCTCAAGCGAATCGAGAAGTGAATCGCCAGCAGACGCATGGTAGATGATCTCGAAAGCCCCGAGGCTGTCCGGCCGGACATTCATCGGCTGGAAGTAGGGGATTTCGAAACGATCCTCGGAAATGGCCTCCATGAACCGCAAGCTGTCATGACGCAGGGTCAACAGACCGGCACCGATGTTAATGATCTGGGCGGACGATGATGTCGATTCGCCCGGACGTGCCGGCTGGAAGATGACACGCGAGTTGCGTTCGTTTCGGGTGTTAAGCGGCATGGCCACAGGAAGGGATTTGGCACCAAGCTGAGTACCGCCAAAGGCACCCATGTTGATACGTCCACCATTCGGCCCACCATTCGGGGTCGGTTCGTTGACCCAGCGATCATTATCCAGAATCCCGCCATCCACACCAATCGAAGAATCACTCAGGGTGTAGAAGAAGAACTCCTTAAAACCAGCCTCGTCCGGATCGCTGAACACCTGGTTTGCGATATCGTCCTGCGGGAATGAGGTATCAATGCTGGCACGAATTTCCGGATCACTGCTGGTATTCTGGCCCGCGTTGAAGTACCCCTCATCATCCGAGTTCACATGCTGATTCTGATAAAAAATGCTGGAACGGATGTACGGGTTGATTCCCGGCCCGAAGTAAACACCGTTGCCATGGGAGGCCGCGATGCCATCGGTCGCACCGGCGATGTTGTTCACCACCGTAACATTGTGCAACGGAATGGTTGCCAAGTCCAGGTAGAGACCGCCACCGGAGACATCAGCATAGTTATCGACAATCAGGTTATTACGGAATGTCGATGCTGATGAGACGATGTAGGCGCCCCCGCCAAAGTTGTCCGCCCTGTTTGCCCTCAGGACAACCCCTTCAATCCGTGGGGATGTCGCCTTAACGTATAGGCCGCCACCATTGTTGTCGGGCCATTCGCCGCGTGCGTATCCAAACTCGATGATCGTCCATTCGATCACCGACCCGCTCTTGGCGTTGTCAAAGCGGATACCCTTCCAACGCTGGTCCATTGCCAAGCCCGTCGTGTCCTGGGTAAACGTCACCCAGTTGACCTCGTCGGGTTCAACACGCACGTTCTGAGGTACCTCTGGCAGAGCACCGTTCGAATGCAGGATACCTTTGATACGTACTTCAAAGGGGCCTGTAAACTGCACGGTTACACCCGCCTCGATCGTCAGGGTTGCCGATGTATCAACAAAGACATCCCCGATGACCCGGTAGGGGCTCCCTGCCAGGTCCCAGGTCTGATCGCTCGTGATCGGTGATCCACCCACATCGGTTTGGGCGAAAAGGCCCGTTGCTGCGAGCAGGAGGATAGCACCTACTGCGATCCCTCTGGTGATCTGACGCACGATATCACCTCGCCATTGATTCAGTAAATCCTGGTTCACCGTTCAGGACGCTAAAGCGTACCCGACGGTTTGACAACATCACACACGTACGTCTCAACGGAACTTGTAACTGAGACTGAAGCGGTGAATGTTTCCGAGGTAGCCAATCTGCGCGTACGCATAGTCCACGCCAAGGCCGAGACCCGGAATCAACACACCACCACCGAACGAAATCCCATGCATCGAAATCGAACCATCCTCATTCAGGACAGGGTATTCGATGAAAGGATCGTTCGCCTCAGGATCATCCTCGAAGTCTTCGTACGAACTGCGCTGGAATCCGTTGAACTTTTTCCCGACGCGGAGGAACGCCATCTCGTTCAACGCGTATTCAAGCCCGATATGCAGCTCTTCAACGTTATCGTTGGGATGAAGTCCTTCCACCGCGAGGGTGAGTCGGTTCCGGTCCGATTTCATCACGTCTGCCGCAACGCCGAATTTGAACATGATCGGCATCGGGAAAGGCGTGCTGATGAACTCCATGTCCGGGCCGAAGTTCGAAATCAACATCGCGATCCGCAGCGATTTCCAGCCGGTGTTGTAGAAGGTTCCTACATCCACCGCCCAGCCAAACGCCGTCTCGTCCGCCAGGTT
Organism: bacterium; assembly: GCA_020444265.1. Classification (GTDB taxonomy): domain Bacteria; phylum Electryoneota; class Electryoneia; order Electryoneales; family Electryoneaceae; genus JAHLLH01. Next base: position 556,712 of record JAHLLH010000002.1, on the reverse strand, counting down.
TTCCTGCAGGTACTTGGCGGTGGCGCCGACGGAGAACTTGTCGGTCAGACGCTGCGCATAGGTCACGCCCGCTGCGAGGTCCGACGCACCAAAGGTACGTCCGGTACCGAAAACGCGAGCCGGGGTCGTTTCATCCATCTCGCCGGAGTTGAGTCCGAAAACCTGGATTCCCAATGCGGCGCCCATCGCGGGCAGCGGCTGGACATAACCGAGGAAATCATAGGTCAGCAGATCCGCCGGGTAGTCCACATGGGTCAGGGCAAGCTGAGTCTGTCGAATGTTGACCAGCCCACCCGGATTGTACCAGAGCGCGGACACATCATCCGCGATCGGCAGGAAGGCATCCGCCATCGCGACACCACGGGATGTCGGTCCGATCTTGAGGAAGTTGGCACCGGTTGTGCCCACCTTCGCCTGACCGTACGCGAAACCCGGTGCGATCAGCACGAACGCCAGCACGGCACTTAGCAGTCTGTTTCGTTTCATGGTCGCACCTCGCTTAACGAATGATGACAAACTTGCCGACATCGATATGCCCCTTGTTCTCAGGTGTCAGATCTTCGACGCTGAACAGGTAGAGGCCCGACACAACCTGCTGCTGGTTGCGGCTGTTCAAATCCCATGCTTCCGCATGGTCCGCCTGCCAGAGGGAAATTCGGTTGGGGCTGGACGGATCATGGTTGAGAATCTGAACCAGGTCGCCTGAAACCGTGAAGATGCGGATCAAGCACCTTTCGGGCAGGTTATAGAAATAGATCCGACGATCTGACTGCGGGTAGTAGCCCGGGGAACCATCATTCCGGTTTTCCCAGGACGCATAGGTCGTATCCGTTTCGTTGAACGCCAGCTCGAGGAAGCGACGGGTGTAATTCTGGTCCGCCCTGTAGGGGTTGGGGACCACGCCCGGCTTCTTCTTTCCGCTGCCAGCGGTCTGATCCGGTGCAACATAAATCGCGTTGGCAGACTTTGCCGATTCCAGCGGCTCAGTACCACTACGGTAATCACCGTAGTCATACGCGGTGACCGCATAGTAGCGCGGAATCATCGGGTTAGCGTTTTCAACAACAAATTCGTACGTCGAATCGTTGATCGCGATCGCATCAAACCCAATGTTCAAGCCGACCGGCTTCAAGTAGCCCTGGATGGTGGTCTGGTTACGATCCTCAAACGGACGAATCGGAGGCAGCCCTGTGGGATCGGTGTAAATGCTGTCCAGCAGCGAATCGCTTTCGGTGTAGTAGGACCAATCCACCTGGTCAAACTCCGCCAGGAAGCTGTACTCGGTTTCCTGTCCCGTGTTCGAGACATAAATCCGGTACCCTTCGAAGTCCTGCATCCGGCTGAACGGATCGCGATACTCCGGATCCTCAGAGGGCTTCTTGGTCCAACGCAGGATCAAGTCATTGCCTTCCGAGCGATAGGAAAGAATCGGCGTCGGCGGGGGAGGCGGTCCCTGGAAGTCGGGGATGCCATCACCCTGGTCGAACAGACCATTGTCGTAGGTGTAGTCGAATCGCTGGGGACGAGGAGCGAAGTCTTCTTCCGGCTGGAAGCGACCATCTCGTTCTGAACCATCCTCATCCGGTCCCGGGTAGATACGGGTAAGCTGTTCGCCCGTGCTTAGATCGATGAACGATACTGTATCCAGCTCGTTGATCGCATAAATGCTGTCACGTCCCACATCCTCACCAAACCAGCCGTCGGTCAGGCCGGTGATGGGATCCGGGGTATCAAGCATTGGGTTATCGTAGACCTTCGCCGCCCAATCGGCGTTGTACTGCAGATCGAGGTAGTTGAACTTGGTCCAGTCAATCGTTTCACCCGTCGGCTGGAAATGATCACCAGTGTCATGGAAGTTCGCACCTGCGACGTAGGCAATGGTCATCGAGAACTTTTCGCCCGGGTTCAGACGGTAGACACGGTTGCCGGCTTCATCAATGAAGTCAAAGATGCCGAGGGGACCCCAGGAAATCAGGTAACGGGTATCGAAACCGTTCGCCCAGGTACCCGCATTATCTTCCGGCGGGAGTCGCCAGTTATGGCGTTCAAGTTCAACACCATCACGGTCATAGAAAATCTGTGGATTCCCTGTGATCGAGTCCGGTGTGTTGGTATAGTACTGGTCAAAGTCGAATTCACGGTTCGACAGGACGAAGTATTTACGGGTATCATCGACCGGAGTACCGTACTCCGCCGTCCACTCACCCTGGCTGCCATCATCGTCCCAGGAAGGACCGAAGTCGAGAGCGGCCGTTCCGTTGGAAATCCACCAGTTGAAGGAGGTACGCAGTTTCGGGTTTGGTGCCCGGACAACACGTGTACCTGTCACATGGGGCGCCGTCAGGTTGGTCCCACTCAACGTCCCACTCGGACGGCCATCATTATCCGAGATCCATGCCGTGTTGATGGTCAGGATTTCCGCTTCCTCAGCACCAGGAGGACGATATTCATAGGTCTTCTTGAACCCGCAAATATCATCATCGTAGGCCGATGTGTTCGGAATTCCGACGTCCGCATCAACATAGAGACCGATATAAAGGTTCTTCAGGTACTTGTCCGCGATGTTTTCGATCTCGTAGTCGATGATGATGAAGTCCTGCGCGTAGTTGTATGACCAGGCGTAGGAACGCTGGGTAATCTGGATACCCAACGGCACATGCACACCATCACGGGGATGTGATCGACTCGTCCCGCCCGCAAGCTGGGTGGACGTATCCGCGTATGAGGTAATCATGTCCTGTTCGGAGACGGCATCATCACTGAAGATAAAGTCACCGAGGCAGTTGACGGCGTTCGAACGAGTTGTCCGCTCGACAATGTCCATCGTCGGAACAAATTCTTCGTCCGCATCCCCGAACCAACCTTCCGTACCTACCGAGACTCGTGGGTACTCGAAGCCTTCTTCCTGGATCATGGCGCCGATCCAGAGACCCGCCTGGTAGAGATACTGGACACCCGTACCACCCGGATACTCTGCCTGCACAGCCCAAAGGCCTGTACACGGGTCGATCAATGCATCCGTTCGACCCTGGGCATCGTTCCCGAAGTAGCCGTGGTTCGTGATGGTCATCCAAAGCAGGCCAACATCGATCGTTCGGTTGGCTTCTTCGATGTACTCCGCGGGGACATGGAACCCTCTGCTGACCGGACCCGCTGCACCCTCGACATCCTGTGAGGTGTCGATGTATGCAAATGCGGGCATGGCTACAGCCAGGGCCAGGAGCAGAACCAGTCCTGCCCCGACACGCTCCACTGTCTTGTTTGCTCTCAACATAGTGCCTTCCCGTACCTTGTGCTGAACCGTGTTCGTAATGCCTCGGGGTGCTTACAGCGGATTGGATCCACCGTACGCGCCAAGATCAGTACCGTCGGTCGCGGCATTCTTGGCAGCGCCGCTTTGAACACGGAAGTTCCCACCCCTGTCATCCGCGAACACAGTAACTCCGTCAATCGGCTCCGGGGTCACATTACCCTCGATTGCGGGGATGTCGTCCACTCCGGTATAGCGGGTAAACACGTTGACTTCGTTCAAGGTCACCGTGGAGGAAACTTCGGAGAAGATTCCTGTACCGGAGTAATCAGCGATAATTGAATTACTGATACGCGGGGCGCAGAAACGGCTGACCCGGACACCACGGTTTGCATACCCACCGCTGGCCGCAATGTCAATCAGGTTGCCATATACCGTAACGAAGTTCAGGGTCGGTGAAGAGTTGTCTTCAATGACCACACCCACCACAGCAGCGTCATAGACCAACGCGTTGGTCACATTTGCAGCGCTGTTGTTGGAGAAATGCAGACCATATCCCTGCACCATACTGACTTCTGCACGAGTAATCGTTGGATTGCTGTTCAACTGGCAGAGGATGCCATCAACACCTGCACCACGCACAACGATGTTGTCCACCACCGGGTTCGAACCATTGTAGAGGTAGAGGCCGGTGTAGAACGATTCAAGAATCGTGATGTTGGTCAGGTTGGGCGAGCTGCCGATCAGGGTCAACGCGCCGACAGTATCCGGAACCGGTTTGGATAGACGCTCCATCGAAGCATACTCAAGGATGACGTTCGACATCACCGATGCATCAGAGACGTTATCCAAAACCAGCTGACGCCAATCGCCACGCTTCGGCTCGGCCTGACCCGAGGTGAAGAGAATCGGGTTGTTGGCCGTGCCCTGTGCGTCAATGTCGCCTCGTACTTCGATGCCGTAGGGGCCATCGAAGAAGATGCGTGCACCAGGCTGGATGGTCAAAACCTGGCCCGGTTCGATCACCACATCACAGGTGACATGGTAGTCGTTCGCGCTAAGGGTCAGCTTCGCATCCGTCAGCGTCTTGGCCAGATCGTACTCACCCTGGAAAAGCGGCAGTGCACCGACATCCGCACGTGTACCATCCATGTCGTTTGGATCATCCGGATCCCCACTGTCGACCACGCCGCTGCAAGGATGCAGCTGGTAATCGCCAAGTTCAAGGTCCACGAAAATCGGGTTTACATGGATATCCCTGCTGACATCAGTATTTTCATGCAGCTGCCATGAAGGCGGTACATAATCTGGAGAAACGTTGTTCCAGATGTTGTTGTACTCGGAAATAGGACTCAGACCTGTGTCGAACAGGTTTGTATTTTCCGGCAGACGAATACCGGCATCATCATTATCGGTGATGATGTTGTTCCGGATTTCCGCCGTTCCGAGGCCGGTCATGTCCTGGGTGGTCCACCAGATTTCCCAGTCCGGTTCAACACGGATACCGTTGAATGCGTTCTGGACGATGGTGTTGTATTCGATGATCGGGTTTGCTGCTCCGACAACATGAATACCATCATAACCACCGAGCTCGATGATGCATCGTTCAATCGTCGGCGAGCAGTCCTGCACGGTGACAGCGCCACGCTGCAGATTGACCGTGTTGACGCCCGCGTGCAACGAATCGACATAGGTACGCGAGGTGTCTGCAATCAGGTTGTACCGGCCTGCATAGCTGACACGGACGTAACGGAGGACGGATGAATCATCGGCGCCATCCAGCCAGATGCCCTTCCAATCACCACGATTGGGGTTCCGGTTGGCAGACGTAAAATGAATCATCGACAGCTCGTTACCCTCGGCCCGCAGGGTGCCTTCCACCTTAAAGGTGTAGTTGCCGTTGACCTTGATCTCGACACCAGGTTCGATCGTCAGGGTGTTCCCTGCCTCGATCAACACATCGTTGGTAATGACGTAGGGACTACCGCCGAGGGTCAGGTTGCTGGTGAGGTTCCCCGAAAGCGGGGTACCGGAAACACCACCTCCACCGACACCATCGTCGTCATCCGCACATCCCGCAAACCCTAAAATCAGCCCCGGGACGAGTATCAGCATTGTGATGCGACGCAAGAGCTTCATGTCGCCTTACCTCCCAGGTTAAAATTCGATGCCGACTTTGGCCACGATCTGACGGCCAGCGCCGTAGTTGCGCGGGTTTGCATCGTAGACACTGCGGTTGAGGAACGGGTTGTAATTCGGATCCAGCGGGTGAACCGCGATATCCGTCGTTCCTGTTGACTCGTAAACCGAGTTGACGTTGTCCTTGTCAAACACGTTGTACACCTCGACACCGAGGATCCAGCGAATCAACTCACGACCATTCGCGCGTTGGCCCATACCGAAATACTTCTCGAACCGGAAGTTGGTCGTCTCGGTCCAGGGCATGCGGGCAGAATTCTCGAGGATCAGGTTCTCGTTGTCCACACCGAGGGTGTACCGCGACGGGGTGTAAGGACGTCCCGACCCAAACTGCCACTGGAGAGACATCAGCCAGTTGTCCGGGAGACGGAAGCCAAACAGCACCGGGTGGTCATCCTGCTGGAACATCAACGCGGTGTTGATGGTGACGCGATGAGTTTCATCCCAATCCAGCGGATGCTCATCGTAGTTCACCGGCGCGTTCGAAGCACGGTTGTTGAAGGAATCCAGCGCGCCGGACGCCTTGCCGTAGGCATAGGAGAAGTCATAGTTGACGTTCATCTGCCAGTGGTTCGCGAAGGCCTTGTCGACTTTCATCTCGAAGCCACGCATACGGCCGTAGTCGAGGTTGATGTACCGGTAAATGGTGATCGGACCTTCGCGCTGGGCGACGGTTGAGATCAGGTTGTAAAGGTCGCGGTAGTAACCAGCGATCTGGATCGAAATATCATCGGAGATCTGGTTGTGAACACCAACCTCATAGGTCACCGTGCGTTCGTACTTCAGGTTCGGGTTACCGACCGTTCCTTCGTCCACGTTTGTTGTAGTAGCCTTGTAGAAATAGGTGAAGGAAGGACGCTGGTAAAAGTGCCCGTAGTTGAAGTACATCTTGGAACGTTCTGTGATCGGATGGCTGATGCCGAGACGCGGGGCGAACTGCAGACGATACTTGTCTGCGAGAACCGCTCCGGGTTCACCAGCTTCATAGCGACGACGCTGCTCGTCAATCACGTTCTGGTCGTGAATGGTGAAGTCACCCCGCAGACCTGCCTGCACGATCAATCCTTCAAATTCCATCTTGTCTTCGATATAAGCTGCACCTTCGACCGGACGGAACTCCCAGAAGTCACGAACTGAACCACGATCTGAATAGGGCTCATTGGCGCCCACATCAGCTGCGCCAGTGTAAAGCTGGTCAGGCTGTTCGATGTACTGCTGACTCATGATGTAGTAGTACATCTCGGTTCCGGCCTTCATCTCGTGGAACTTGTGGACTTGGCTCTGGAACTTGAACTTGAAGGAATACTCTTCTGTACGACGTTTCGACCAGATTGCGCTCTGATCCCAGGTACCCGGGTTCAGGAAGAGGTCCTGGCCATTCCAGACACCGTTCCCGTTATAGTCCACATACCGTTCCTGGCCTTCATCATAGGTCAGGTTCGGCGGGTCGAAGACCGGAGCTTCCGTGTCGTGCAGGGTACGATTCTGCCATGTGCTGTGAGTCGGATTGAAGCTCATGAAGTCGGTGTAAATCCACTCGGCACCGTGCTGCTCAAGATCGTAGGTATAGGCGACCGGCATCTGCTGGTCACCCGACCATTGTGTAAAGAGCTCGTATTCGTCGAACGCACCGTTCGGCGGGTCGTACTGGCCGTTCAAGGTCGGGGTACCGTACGCCCGGTTGCCGACAATGGTGATGGTGCCACCATTAATCGTCAGTCCACTGCCCGAACTGGGCAGATCCCAGAATTTTTCGCCCGGATCATAGACACCGTTATAGTGCCCATTTTCATCTGGACGATCAATGAAGGGCTCGCCAGTGTCATGCCAGAGGTCGCCATCCCAGAACGGCTCAGCGGCTTCTTCCGTGCTACTGCCGTTATCGACTAGATCGCGCTGGTCGAGATAGCCGTTCATGTTGGAGTCGTCGTACCCCTCGCCATCATCCTGCACACCGTTACCATTCAGATCGGTAAAGGGTTCACCCGGATCCCAGGTAAAGTTGCCGTTCAGGTCGGTAAAGGGCTCCCAACGTTCGAAGACACCGTCTTCGTTCGCATCCTGGAAACGTTCACCATCCCAGCGACCGTTACCGTTGATATCCTGCTCAGCCATCTGCGGCTCAGCCGGATCCCAGGTGCCATTGCCGTTGATGTCCACGAAGGGATCCCACGGGTCCCAGACGCCCTGGTTGTTCTGGCCGGTAAGTGGATCGGCACGATCGGTCCACGGTTCAGCATAATCGTAGACACCGTTGCCGTTCAGATCAATCCAGTCTTCACCACGATCCCAGCGACCGTTCTGGTTCAGGTCCTCATAGCCCTCATTCCCACCTTCATAGGCGGACGAACGGTTGGCATCGAAGTAGCCGTCCAGGAAATTGTTCTGGTCGACATCGTTGCTCAACTCATCCAGGGTGCTATGGACCACACCGTCACCGTCTGCATCCTGGTCGAGGCGACCATTTTCATTCTGGTCGATGCCGGTGCCACGGAAAGCTTCCACTTCTTCTTCGAGGGTGAACTGACCCGGGGTTTTGCCGCGCGGACGGACGGAGGCATTGATCACCCGGCGACCGAGAGAAAGGGTCATCACCGTGTTCTGAGAAGCCTGGCTGGTGAAGTCAATATTAAAGGAGGAGCGCTTGTCGCGCGCCAGCGGCAGGTTGTCCGTATTGAAGGCATACTGCCAACCATAGTTGCCGGACACATCCGCGGTACCACGCCCGTACACATCCCAGGTCAGGGTGCGTTCGGTGAAATAGGCGGATAGTTTTTTGCCGCGACCCAGGTCATACGCGAGCTTCAGGCTGGCACCCCAGTCATTGTACTGACGCTGGGGAAGGGAGAAGCCTGTGCCAATGTAATCGTTCGGGTCGTAATCCACGCCGAGGTTCGTATGGGTATCCGTGATATTCCCGTTCATCGTCGCATAGAAGGTCAATGGACGACCCATGATGTTACGAGTGAACGGAACGGGACCACCCAGAGCGGCGTTAAGCTCGTCCTGATTGAACGAGTAGTCGTCTGTCATCTGATCGGTCTGCCAGGTGATGCTGCCGTTGTAGCTGTCCGGCGCACCTTCTGGCGTGGAAATGGTCACGAAACCGGACATTGCCTGGCCGTATTCCGCGGACATACCACCGGTCAGAATCTGGATTTCCTGAATATTGATCGAGGAGAGGTTGAGCGGTAGCGATTCACCGGTAATCGGGTCACGGGTGTCGATACCGTCCACGAGGAAACGAGCCTCGGTGTCACGACCACCACGAATGTGGATTTTGCCTTCCTCATCGATCTTGAAACCGGGGGTTGCGGTCAACGCGGCAGCAACGTCGTCGTTGGCCATCATCCCGAGGCTTTCCGAGGAAATACGTTCCACCTTCGAGGAAACATCGAGCTCCACCGTCGGCTTCGAGTAGGTTACGACCACCTCTTCCAGCTGAACCGCAGAGGATTGGAGCTGGAATTCAAGGTTGGTGGTGCGGTCGATGTTGACCTTTACATCTTCAATCACTGTGGCCGCATAACCGACCGCACTCGCTTTCACGGTGTAGGAGCCAGGCTGGACTGCCAGAATCACAAAACGGCCGTCCAAGTCTGTCGCCGCACCGCGGCTGGTACCCTCAATCACAACGTTTGCGCCGATGATGGGATCTCCCGTCCCCTGCTCAACGACTTCACCGACAACCTTGCCGGACTGTGCAAACGCCATGCTGGGCAGCAGCATGCAAAGCACGATCGCCATCGCTAACGATGCCCGAGCGCCTATGCCTCGCATACCATACCTCCGTCTTCGTTCTCAAACATCAGAACCCTCAAGGTACACTCGCCCCCAACATCGGGCAAGCAACCTGTCGTTGCGAATCACATTCCCGCCGATCTGGTACGAACTCCTATGTCCAGTGACATACAGCCCACACCTGTCGACGCATATCAACCGTTCCCGAACCATCCGTTTCGCAATTGCTTACGGGTGGATCGGGAGGGTTTTAACCCATGTTCTCGATAATCGCGGACGCGTACTCGCTCGTCTTCAGCTTGGTCGCGCCATCCATCAGACGGTGCAAGTCATAGGTCACCGTCTTCTTCTCAATCGTCTTCTGAATCGCACTTTCAATCATGTCAGCCACTTCGCCCCAGCCGATGTAGCGGAACATCATGCAGCCGGAAAGCATCACGGAGGACGGGTTGATCACATCCTTGTCCGCATACTTCGGTGCGGTGCCGTGAGTCGCCTCGAACAGGCCGATATAGTCACCAATGTTGGCACCCGGCGCCATACCCAGACCACCGACCAACGCCGCCGCGGCGTCGCTGATGTAGTCACCGTTCAAGTTCGGCGAAACGATGCAGCTGTACTCGCCTGGACGGGTCTGGATCTGCTGGAACATGCTATCCGCGATACGATCCTTGACCACGATACGACCGTTCGCATCTCCAGCCGGCTTGCCGCCACGCAGGTGGGCGAACTTGCCCTTCGCCTCGATCGGGGTGACACCATCCTCGGCCACTGTCTCATCCCAAAGCTCTGCTTCGGTTATGATGTGATCACGGTATTCCTCGATGGCGGTTTCGTAGCACCAGGTCTTGAACGCGCCCTCGGTGAACTTCATGATGTTGCCCTTATGCATGATGGTCACGCTGGGCAGCTTGTTCTCGACGGCCCAGTCGAGCGCCTTGCGCATCAACTGCTTCGAGCCTGTCGGGCTGATCGGCTTGATCCCGATACCGGCATCGTCACGGATCTGGGTTTTGCCGTATTCCTTCTTGAGGATCTCGATGAGGCGCTTTGCCTCGGGCGACATCGATTCGAACTCGACGCCGCTGTAGACATCCTCGGTATTCTCACGGAAGATGATCACATCCATCTCGCCCGCTTTGCGATTCGGGCTCGGGACACCTTCAAAGTATTTGACCGGACGGACACAGGCGAAGAGGTTCAGCACCTGACGCAGGGTCACGTTGAGACTGCGGAAGCCGCCACCCACCGGAGTGGTTAACGGTCCCTTGATACCGACGAGGTACTGACGCATCGCCTCGAAAGTCTCTTCCGGCATCCAGGTGTCGCCACCATAGGTTTCAACCGCTTTCTCGCCCGCATAGACTTCCATCCATGCGACTTTGCGGGAACCGCCGTACGCTTTTTCAACTGCAGCATCGAAGACACGTTCGCTGGCTTTCCAGATGTCACGGCCAATGCCGTCACCTTCGATGAACGGAATGATGGGATTGTCGGGGACGTTCAGTCGATTGTCCGCCACAGTGATCGCCTGACCCTCGGCGGGGACTTGGATTTTCTGGAAGTCGGCCATTGTACACCTGCTCCTTTGCCTTCTTTCGCCTATTGAAAAACGCCGACGTACCGCCTCCGTGGCAGGGACAAAGCTCTCCCATGCCGACGGTCGCGGCCACGCCCGCGATCCGGTTTTAGTACTGCACCGTTGTGCTAATCCTGCCTGCCTGTGCGGGAGTCGCTCAAAGATGGTCTGCAAGAAGAATGCCCCAGCAGATGGCCGTACAGCGGATTCCACCGCATACGGCCCCATTGGCCGGGGCTGCGATCAACGGTCCTGGATGCTACTAAACGCCCGCACTTGGTTACGGACCTTCATGCCATACCAGATACCAACCTCTGCAGTTCGACGGAAACCGTACAACGTCACCACCTTCTTCGAGCGATATGCGCCGGATCCTCCCTCAAAGATCCAACGCCGAGGCAATAGACTAATATACTCGCGGTCTGGAACCTGTGCAAGCTCCCGTGATCCATGTCACACAACCATCTACCTCCATCAGGACCTGATACAATGGTTGCTGCCACAGGGGAGGTATGATACGGCAGCAACCCCTACCGTGCGCCACTCCGTCTCCCCGAGCCTCTACTTTTTGGGGATAATCGGGCTCTCGCAGGTCGCCTTCTGTCTTGGTACGCGACGTGTGTACCAGGTGCCCCGGCTTGCAAGCCAAGCCGGGGCACCCTTTTCATGACCACTTGAGGCAGGACAGTCCCAGACAGTTTGGAATTCGGAAATCGAGAGTCGGTAGGACAGCGCAACATCAGACCGTGAACACAAACAGGATGCCTGTTGGCAGCACTTGAATTCCAAACTGGTTGGGAGCCAAACCCTACCCCTTCAATGCGATCTTGATCAGCTCCTGCACATTCGCGCCCTCCCCCGCCTTCTTCGCGGCCTGGGTGGCCAGCTTTTCCGCGCTGCCGGGGTTGTGGCCGAGGGCAACCAGTGCCTGCACAGCATCGTGGATCGATCCCGCCACTCCCGCATAACCAGCGGGACCCTCACCTGTTGCAGTCTCTGCTGCCTCGGTGCCTCCGAGGCGATCCCGCAGCTCAACCGCCATTCGTTCAGCGAGTTTCTTTCCCACCCCCGGTGCGGCAGTTAATCGTTTCCAATCCCCTGCGGCGACAGCATCACGCAGAGTCGCAACACTCAGCGAGGAAAGAATCGCCTGGGCGACACGAGGTCCCACCCCGCTGATTGAGATGAGGATCTTGAACGCAGCCCGTTCCTCCTTGTCCACGAACCCGAACAACTGGAGGATATCCTCGCGTACGTGCAGGTAGGTGTGAAGCAGAACCTTGTCTCTGCGACCGATTTTTTCGTAGGTCTGCAGGCTGATCGACAGGAAAAAGCCTACTCCACCCACAGAGAGCACCACATGGGTCGGCTCCAGCTCAACAATACGTCCTTCAATCCTGTCGATCATCGTCCTCTCCCTTTTCCTGCTTTCCAACGGGCGATTGCATCGGCATCCCCCGGATTTTTTACCAGTTTCGACACGTCCACTGGCTCACTTTGCGCCGAGGAGGTGGATGGTCCACGATGAACATGGCAGAGGGCCACAGCGAGGGCATCGGAGGCATCAAGCGGCCCCGGCATCTCGCTCAACCCGAGCAGCTTCTGCACCATGAACTGCACCTGCTCTTTCGAGGCAGAGCCTCGCCCCACTATCGACGATTTCACCGCTTTCGGCGAGTAGTGCGCCACCTCGACACCCAGCTCCGCCGCCGCCAGCAACAGCACTCCACGTGCCTGCCCCAAAACGATCGCACTGTGCGGGTTTTTCCCGACAAAGGGGTCTTCCACCGCGACCGTTTTCGGATCATACTTGCGGATCAGGTCAATGGCATTGGAGTAGATCGCCTGCAAACGTCTCTCGATCAAGTCGCCACGTTTTGGACGGACCACTCCCACCTCGATCAGCTCGGAACGGACCCCGGCACGGATCACTCCGTATCCGGTTACCGTCGTCCCCGGATCGAACCCGATCACCACGGGTCCGGTGACCGTTGTCTTTTTGCGTGTTGCTATAGTCATCGCGTGGAAGATAGGGGAATTGGGTCGAGCTTGGAAACAGTGGGCATCAGTTGGTACGAATCAACACTACAATGATGATCGTCTGGCTGGTACACTCAGTTTTGGCGTATATTGTCCTTCGAATGCATCCCCGCTATAAGCATGACAAATCAGGAAGAACCATGAAAGTCTACCCTATGCTCGGCACCACTCTGCTGTGCGGACTCTCTCTTCTACTCTGCCTCGGTTGTTCTGGTGACGATGGAGTAACCTCCGTCCATCCAGAGGGCGAAGTTGTTGCCGCTGTTGTCGGTGAATGGGATTGTGTCCAACAGGTTGAGGGGGAATTTGAAGTTGATATTGAGCTGGATGATCTGTTCCTGAATTCCCAGGGATTTGGAAGTTTCGTCATGACAGACGGTTCCGACGGCAACCTGGAATGGGCATGCCAGGATGGTCAGATCAACTTTGCAGGGTTCCCTTTTGCAAACTCGATGACCTACAGCCTCTTTTTTGAAGAACGTCTGACCCTCCATGCGGATCGTGACACTCTTGATCTTACGTTTATCTTTCTACGGATGGAGTAGAGCCGCTGACCCGATTTCGGGGCTACCATGAACCGTTGCACACGTTTGCCCCTGCTTCTCCTGGTGCCAATCCTACTGTTTACCGGCTGCCGTGAGGACCACAACCCCTTCCCGCCCGGGAAGGTGGATGTTTCTCTTTACGGCACCTGGACTCTGACTAGAATCGCCAGCACCGATTCGCTGCACACCCTCGACCATTCCGAAATGATTCTTACCCAGCAGGGCACCGGCTTCCTGATGGATCTCAACCGCGAGTACGAACTCGACACCTTTTACTGGGCGGTCGAAGCGGACCAGATCAACTTCACTCAGAGCAACAAATGGTTCTCGCTCCGTTTCGAAAAACCCGGCCTCGACAACCTCACCCTGATCGACTTCCGTAACGATCCAGAATTGCATTACTCCTATGTACGGGCAGAGGAGTAGGCTGCCTGGCCGCCTTGCTGGTCGATGGCGTGTCAGTCTGTCATCCCCAGCGCACAACGTTGCGATAGCGGCGTCGTGACCAAAGGGAACCCGCCAAAGGCGGGCAAGCCCGACGTCCCCAACACCAACACCTTATCCGGCTACCACCGAACATGGGGACTGGGCATGACAGCAGGATTCACGCTGCCACTTCCAGCACCCGTCTTTGCGAGGAAGGCCGCAGGCCTGACGCGGCAATCTGAGCCTTACCAACCGTGTCGCCAGATACGGTCCTGCTTCCACCCCAACGGCACTGGGGGCTTGAGCCCCCAATCAAGATTGATTGCCACCTCCCTGCGCTTCGCTTCGGTCCTCGCAATGACGTGATCTAACGCGCGTCTCATGCAGTAACCCTGTCATCCCGGACTTGATCCGGGATCCAGCTACCAGCCCTCGACACGAGCGACACAGCCGATTCCGAGGTCATACGTGGATGCGAGCGACAACCCACTTCCGGCCTCTGAATCTGCCATGGACCTCGGAATCAACATGGTCGCATGTCCCTCCCTACGGATGCTGGATCCCGGGTCAAGCCCGGGATGACATCGTCTTGTGTGCCCCCGCTACCAGCCCCCCCTTGAGCGACTCCACCCTCCCCAATCTCCCTTGCCCCCTCCCGGGGTCTTGGTCCAAGAGTTAGGAGAGCTTACTTTTATCGGCAACGAGGGCAGCCTGTCTCCCCGGACGGATTGAACCCGGCCTCCTTTCTCCGTACTCTTCCCCCGGGGCATGTGCCCAGCCAACGAAACAACAGTGAGGTTTTACGATATGCGTCCAATCATCGCTCCCGACCAGATGCGTGACCTGGACCGCAGGACGATTGAAGAAGTCGGCCTGCCCGGAATCGTTTTGATGGAATTGGCCAGCCGTGGTGTGATGCTCGAAGTCGAGCAGATCCTCGGTGGCCGTGTTGCCGGGGCACGCGCCCTGGTCTTTTGCGGTGGGGGAAACAATGGTGGCGATGGGTTCGCCATCGCACGCCGTCTGCTGAACGCAGGCGCGGAAGTGATGGTCTATCTCGTCGCGGAACGTGCCCGGATCAAGGGTGACGCGAAAACCAACCTCGACATCTACGAGAAGCTCGGTGGATCAACGGTCGAGGTGAAGGAAAGCGATGACTTCAACCGTCTCCCGTTCGCCGATGTGATGGTCGATGCCTTGCTGGGCACCGGTATTCGTGGCGGGGCTGATGGTCTGGTCGCCGATGCGATCGAGGCGATCAACCTGCACGCCGCGCCTGTGGTCAGTGTCGATATTCCGTCCGGTGTGGACGGTTCGACCGGTTATGCTCATGGCCCGGCGGTCCGTGCCGACATCACCGCAACTTTCGGTGAGATCAAGATCGGCCATTTGATCAGCCCCGGACTCGAGTTCGCGGGCCGTATCAGCCGTGTCGACATCCAGATTCCGCCGAAATTTGTAATGGAACTGGATGTCCCCCTCTTCCTCGTCGAACCGGCAGACGTCTACGAGATGTTGCCAGATCGTGGCATGGATGCCCACAAGGGTGATGCTGGCAAGGTGCTGGTGGTCGCGGGATCGGTCGGCATGACCGGCGCGGCGGAACTGGCCAGCAAGGCGACATTGCGCAGCGGCGCGGGCATGGTTAAGGTGGCCACCGCGAAGAACGCCCAGGCGATCATGGCAGGCAGCGCCAGCGAAGTGATGACCATCCCCGTGGCCGACACCGCAGAAGGCTCCATCTCGCCAGAAGCAGAAACTACCATCGACGAAGCCCGTGAATGGGCCGATGTCGAAGTGATCGGGCCCGGCCTGTCGCTGAACCCGGAAACGGTTCACTGGTTCGAGGAGCATGTCAAGGACTTGCCCCTACCGACGGTCATCGATGCCGATGGTCTCAACGCTCTCGCGCAGCTTCCGGACGCCCTCGCGAACCTGAACGACAAGATTGTCCTGACGCCTCACCTCGGTGAGCTGGCACGCCTGACAGGCAAGACCAGCCAGGAAATCGCGGCAGATCGAGTCGGGATCGTGCGTGAGTACGCCCGCAAATGGGGTTGTACCCTGCTGCTGAAGGGTGTGCCAACACTTGTCGCCAGCCCGACCGGCCCGGTCTATTCGATCCTCGCCGGCAATCCCGGCATGGCATCGGCAGGCATGGGTGATGTGTTGACCGGCACCATTGCCGGCATGATGGCACAAGGCCTTTCCGCGCAAGATGCGGCGATTGCCGGGACAACGATCCATGGCCTCGCAGGCAACCTCGCGGCGGACGAAGTCGGCAGCACTGGCATCGTCGCTGGTGATGTGGTGGAGCGCTTGCCGCTGTCCCAGGACATCATTGCGGGCCGTGCCTCCTACCCCCAGCCTAAGAACAGCGGCGGCTGCGGTTGTGGTAGTGGCGGCGGAGGTGGTGGCTGTGGATGCGGTGGCGGAGACGCGGAAGGCTCCGGCGGCGGATGTGGCTGCGGCGGAAACTGCGACTGCTAAACCAAGAAAAAATATTGTGATCAGGGTGACAGTCACATTAGGGTGACTGTCACCTTTTTGTTGGGGATGAAGCAGACTCAGCATGGCCAACAAAATAACCCCTATGAGGACCCGGGCCGTTCCCTATGGTTTGTCAAACGATTCGTCGTACTTTATTGGTATTCTATCGATCCGGGGGCAACGATGAATCTCACAGGCCTGCACCTGCTATTGACCTACCGCTGCACCTACGAGTGCGACCACTGCTTTGTCCATTCCTCCCCTAGAACCGGTGCAACCATGCCGCTTGAGCTGGCGCTCAGCAGTATCCGTCAGGCGAATAAACTTGGCACGGTGAGCGAGATCTATTTCGAGGGAGGTGAACCTTTTCTCGTCTACCCGGTGCTGGTGCGAGCAGCGAAGGAAGCACGCAGCTTCGGGATGCAAGTCGGGATCGTGTCGAACGGCTATTTCGCGACAACAATCGAGGACGCGGTCGAATGGCTGAAACCCTTTGCCGAAATGGGCGGAGTGGCGATCTCCTTCAGCGATGATGGCTTTCATGGTCGAGAAGACGAATCAGAAACCCCGGCGGACCGTGCCCGTGCCGCAGCGGAAAAACTGGGCATCGATGCCGGCACAATCTGCATCGACCCGCCCGGTATCGAAGAGGACCCGCATCAGCCCGGCACCCCGATTGTCGGCGGTGGAGTCCGTTTCCGTGGACGAGCCGCCACATCCCTCGTGGACGAGTCCCTACCACGTCAACCGTGGAGCAGCTTCTGCTCCTGCACGGACGAGGACTGGGTGGACCTGGGACGGTTACACCTCGATCCCTACGGCCGTCTCTATCCTTGCCAGGGGGTTTCATTGGGCAATCTGAACGAGAAACCCCTCACCACCATCCTTGAGGAGTACGACCCTGACACCCACCCAATCATTGGCCCGTTGATGCGTGGCGGTCCTGCCGAGCTGGTCCGTGCCCACGGCCTCACTCTGCGTGGTGACTGGATTGACGGCTGCCAACTCTGCTACAACGCTCGCAAAGCTCTCCGCGACCTCTTTCCTGATGAATTGGGGCCGGGGGAGGTGTACGGGGAGATGGACGGGTAAGCGAGAAGGTTAAAACATGTCATCCCGGGCTTGACCCGGGATCCAGCTGACGCTGGTTAACAGAGCGATACAAACCGGTCCGAGCTAGCCCGCAAACGAAGAGAACTCGCCCTCGTCATACCCAAATACCTAAAACAACATTCCAGAGAGGTCTTCCCAATTAGGATTGTCCTTTTCGATTAGTTCCAGCTTCCATTTCCGCCGCCATTTCTTTAGCTGCTTTTCGCGGTTGATGGCTTCTCGAACATCCTCAAAAAACTCGCAATGAACTAGACGATGGGCATAATATTTCTGAGTAAACCCTTTCTTCTCAGCTCGATAATGTTCGTTCATGCGACGGTTTATGTCACTCGTCATACCCACGTAGAGAGTGCCATTTCGTTTGCTGGCGAGGATGTAGACGGCGTAGGAATTGGTTGACATGGTTAAGCTCAAGATTTTACACTCGTGTTCATAATCACCAGCCTCAGCTGGATTCCGGGTCAAGCCCGGAATGACACTCTGCCCGCACCTTTGAGACACCTCACCGCCCCATCACCACCTTGAAGCGTGTCGGTTGACCGGGGTCGCTGTCGAGGGAGCAGGCGAAGTGGTGGCGGGTAAGGATCTCGTGGACGAGGGTCAGGCCGATGCCCTGGCCATGCTGCTTGGTGCTGAAGAAGGGGATGAACAGGTTCTGACGGGCTTCCTCGCTCAGGCCCGGCCCACTATCCTCGACCACCAGTTCCCACCCTTCGGAAGCCAGGCGCACGGCCAACCGGATGCTACCATCCTGATCGACTGCTTCAATCGCATTACGCATCACATTGACGAGCGCCTGCTCAACCTGAACCACATCAAGGGACACCACCACCTTCTCCTCGGAACAGTCCAGACGCAGAGCGATGTTACGCTCCCCGCACTCTCGTTCGTGCAGGGTGACGATTCGTTCCAGCAGTTCGACAAGGTCTGTAGGGCGTCGATTGGGTTCCGGCAAACGGATGACATCGGCAAAGCCGCGCATAAAGGCATTGAGGTGATCGGTCCGTTCGATGGCTACCGTAATCGCCTTTTCGAAATCCTGACGATCTCCTTCACGCAATTGCTCGCCGAAAGCAAGGCTGCTTCGCAGGATGGAGTTGGATGCACCGACTGTATTGTTGACCTCGTGTGAGAGGGTCCGAATCAGGGTTTCATACGCTTTTTTCTCGCTGCGCCACAGTTCATCGGTCAGCTCCTCAATCAGGAAAAAGGAGTGCGCAAAACCTTGCTCATAGAAATGAGAATGCGTGCACTTGATCCGTCTCCTTCCACCGAGCGAAACCATCTGTGAGGTATCCGGCGCAAGGCTATGGAGCGCTTCCGCGATCTTTGAGTCGATTTGATTCAGCGGGGTACCGTGCAGGGTGTCGAGCGATCGTTCGAGAAGGCGAGCGGCTACTGGATTGGCGATATCAATCCGACCGTCCAGATCGAGAGTCAACATCCCGGTCGGTGAGGCTTCGAGGACACGTGTCAGGAAAGCGTGTTGCTCATGCTGTTTCAGACGTTCCTCTCGCAGACGACGGATCATCTCGTTGTACAGGCGCACCAGATCGTTCACGTCGGCAGCGTCAACTTCGGTGAAGGTGTGGGTGAAATCCTCTTCGCGGATGAACTCCGCACCAGTGGTGACAATCTCGATGTGCTGTTGAAAACCGCTTGTAAAACGGATGCCGAGGTAAAGCGAGACGATAAGGAAGAGTTCGACGGCCATGATCCAGGGGCGATGGTCCTGCCAGAGCAGCGCCACGCCCAGTGCTCCCAGCACCAGGTGAAGCAGCACAAGGTAGAGCAGCAGCCGACGTCGCAACGTCATGGCAACAGCCCATGTTTCTCAAGCCGGCGGTAGAGTGCACCACGGCTCAGCCCGAGGGCATCCGCCGCCTGGCTGACATTGCCTTCGAAACGCTTCAACGTCTGCCGAATCATTTCCCGTTCCATCTCTTCGAGGGTCATGGAGCCGGGACGGGGCATCTTCGCACGGCTGCGTTCCACCGGCTGCATTTCATCGGCCAGGGTCAACTCTCGTCGGTCGAGCTGATCTCCCTTTGCCAGCAGCAAGGTCCGTTCAATGGTCTGCCTCAGTTGACGCACATTGCCGGGCCAGGGCCTGGACCGCAGCCATTCGAGCGCCGCATCGGTGAGGTGGGGAACGGGACGATTGTACCGATCCGCGAGCTCTTGCAGGAAGTGACGGGCCAGCAGCGGAATATCCGAAGGTCGTTCCCGCAAGGCGGGAAGCTGGATGGCGATCAGGTTGAGACGATAGAGCAGATCCTCACGAAAATCGCCATCCTCAATCAGGGTCGACAGGTCACGATTTGTGGCAGAAATGATGCGTACATCAACGGTCTGGCTCGTGCTCGACCCCACCCGTTCAAACGTACGATCCTGTAAGACACGCAACAGCTTCACCTGGCTGGGTGCTTCGAGGTCGCCAATCTCGTCCAGAAAAAGGGTACCTCCATCCGCCGCTTCAAATCGTCCGACACGATTGCTTCGTGCATCGGTGAACGCTCCGCGCACATGGCCGAACATCTCACTTTCGAACAGGGTCGTTGGAATCCCACCGAGGTTTACCTTGACGAAAGGTTCCTTGACCCGTGTGCTGTTGCGCCAGATCGCTTCGGCCACCAACTCTTTACCGGTCCCCGACTCGCCGGTGATCAGCACCGGCGCATCCGTCGCGGCAACTCGTCCGACCAGATCGAGTACACGTAGCAACATGGGGTCTTCGCCGACAATATCCCGGAAGGTAAACCGGCTGTCCAATTCGCTGCGTGATGGTGGATCGGCATTGAGTGGCGATCTCTTTGCATCTGCCAAGCCGATGGTTGTCCGTACCGAGTGGAGAATCTGCTCGTGGCTCCAGGGCTTGGTGACAAAATCGGATGCACCCGCCTTAATGCCGCGAACCGCCAACGGCACTGACCCCCAAGCAGTAATCAGGATGACTGGCAGATTGGGCTGGACGGCCTTGATCCGTCCGAGCAGGGCAAGGCCTTCTTCACCCTCGGTACTACGAGAAAAGTTCATATCCTGCAAGATCAGGTCTGGCGGATCATCTTCGATCCGTGCCAGAGCGGCATCGGGTCCGGAGACAGACCGAACCCGATACCCGGCTTGCTTCAGCAGCAATTCGAGTGACGTTGTGACCGCGACATCATCATCCACCACCAGCACGGTACGTGGAAGCTGGACCATCCATCCACTCCTTATTCGTAGTGCAGCGCCTGCGCTGGTTGGACACGTGCCGCCAGCCAGGCGGGATACAGCCCACTGACAAGTGCGAGGATCACCATGAACCCGAGAGAAAGCATAAGGGCACCGATAATCGTTTGCCAACCGATATTGCCCAGGATGCCAAGCAAGGGCAGTTGCAGGAGGAGCAAGACTGCGAGGGTACAGCCGAAAAGTGTTACCAACGTTATTTCGCCGAGAATCTGGTGGTAAACCGTATCCTTCGGACTGCCCAAAGCACGCCGAAGGCCAATCTCATCGGTCCTTCTGGTCACCGATTGCCAGAGCACACCCAGCATCCCAAGTACAACCATCAACATCAGGAAGCCTCCGATCATAACCACCACGACAAAGGGCACCACGTTTAACCGATTTGTCGCGTCACGATCAGCCTCCACCGGGGCAATCCGGTAGGTCCAATCCGGGTAAATCGCACGCATCCGCTTGACCACCATCTCCTCAATGGAAACAGGGGTTCCTGATTCAACCCGCATGATGAAATTACGAATCGGACGACCTTTTGCTGAGGTCAAGCTGACCCGTTGGAACATGTGGTTGTCGAGTCCGGAGAGCTCGCCATTTTTACGATACTCATCCAGCACCCCGATGATCTTGTAAACGTGTTCCGATCCCCACTCCTTATCCACTGGATCTTCGTTGGGAAAGAGCTCGTCGGCAAATCGTTGAGTAATCACTACGGGACGGTAGGATACTTCGGCATCCTGCTCATCGAACCATCGTCCCGCGACAAGATTGAGCTGAAGTGCCTCCCGCGCCTCATCGGTGACATAAGTCTGGAGTGTTCTCACCTCAGCAGCATTGCTGTCTGGCTGCGCGGTCGTCGAAGAGGTCATCTGCGAATAAGGTGGTGGGTACACACCACCCACTGTCACCACACCCGGCAGAGATAGTAGCTCCTGCTGGAGACGGTGTGTTATTTCGATGGCTTCCGAGGCCCAACTGTCATCACCCAATTGGCCGACATCAATGGAAATGCGGTAGGCATTCTCGGGGTTGAACCCGATGGGTGTTAGCAGACGGTTCAGCCCGATCAAAGCCATGGTGAAGACCGCAAACAGCACAAGAGTTGAAACAAAAATTTCGAGGATCAGCAGCAGATTGGACCGTTTCCGAGCCCAGACGAGTCGAAGCAAGTGACGTATCATTGTTCCCTCCTCTGCAACGCATCGACCGGGTTCATTTTGGACATACGCCATGCTGGATAAACACCGGAAAGAAATCCGAAAACCAGTACCATCAGCAGGGCATAACCAAAGACACGGATGTTGAGACTGAAGTTGGCGTAGGGGATCAGACCTGTTGCCGAGATGATGTCGAGGAGTACCCATGCCAAGCCAAGTGCCAGCACACCACCGAACAGGGTCAGGAGCATGTTTTCGATGATGAACTGGCCGATCAGGGTTTTGGATGGGGCACCGAAAGCCTTTCGTACACCGATTTCAGATGCCCGCTCGAGGATACGACTCACATTGAGGTTTACCAGGTTGATGGTCGGTAGCAACATGAACAAGAGCACCATCAATGCAAAGATGGTGAGCACTCGTGTCACCGCACCACCTTCTTCCCGCCTCAACCCCGCTATATTGCGCGCCGCTGTTTCGAAGAAAGACTCGGGACGTGCGACCAATTCTGTAAAAGGTTTGTACTCGCTCATGTCGAAGGCACTGATGCGTGCCTCATATTCTTCCTGAATCAGGGGAATGGAGGCACGATCCTTCGCTTCGATCAGACACATGTAGTTGCCCATCAGGCTACGGTCCAGCGGATCGAACGTCGGTGAGATCGTGGTCGGTGCCCAAATGTCTGCAAAGGGCACAATCCTCAGAAAAGAAATATTCTTAACCACCCCGACAACGCGGTAGTTGCGTCCATTGGCCAACAGTGTTTTCCCGACAGCGGACTCGCCATTGAAGTAGAGGTCGCGAGTTGTCTTGTTGATCACGACAACATTGTCGGCATTATCGTATTCATCCTGCGTGTAGGCACGGCCCTCGATAAAATCGAATTCGAGGGTTCGGAAGAAGTTGGAATCGGTGTACTTGAGCCAGGATTCAATCTTTCGATCCTCGCGATAGGCTTGCACTTTTCCAATCATCCCGAAAATGGAAACACGTTCCACTCCCGGTAGATCGGTGGTGGTCGTCCGCAGGAACCAATGCCCCGAAGGACCGTTCGAGTTGGTTGATCCGCCATCCTCGTACTCGCCGTGGATGTTGACCATGTAAACCCCAACCGTCCTGTCTGCATTCACTTCCGGCGGAATCGCACCAAAGATGTTGTCAAGGAACGTGACACCCGTCAGCAACACCGCAAGGGTAAAAACGATGCCAAAGAGGTTGACAAAGGTGAAGAACTTCCTTCGTTTGAAGACGGCCCACGCTGTTTTCAGGTAGTTTTTGAACATGACCGTCCCCTTAGTTTACCTGGCGGCCGTCGAACAGCCGAATCGTCCGTGCCGTCCGCTCTGCCATACGAGGATCGTGGGTCACCATAACCACCGTCGTTCCCTGCTGCTTGTTCAGCTCCTCGATGATTTGCAGGATCTCATCCCCCATCTGGCTGTCAAGGTTGCCGGTGGGTTCGTCCGCCAACAGGATACGAGGTTCGCCGACAATCGCACGTGCGATCGCGACACGCTGCTGCTGGCCGCCGGAAAGCTGGCCGGGACGATGGTGGATCCGACTGCCGAGGCCGACCTGCTCGAGGGCGCGAATGCATCGTTTGCGACGATCTGACCCGGTCATCTTCCGGTAGAGCAGGGGGATTTCCACATTGTCTAACACGGTCAAATCCGGCACGAGATGGAAGGATTGGAAAATGAAGCCGATAGACTCGTTGCGGAGGCGTGCCAACCGTCGATCCCCCCAGGCCCGCACTTCTTTTCCGCTCAGATGGATGCTGCCTGTCGATGGTGCGTCGAGCAGACCCATCAGGTGAAGCAGGGTGCTCTTCCCAGAGCCCGAGGGACCCATCACCGCTACAAATTCACCATCCTCAACCGTCAAATTGATGTTCGCCAATGCAAGGGTCTCAATCCGCGCCGTGCGGTAGACCTTGTCGACGTTTTCAAGCATGATCATGGACATCTCCTTCGGCTCCTGCTCTGTACTGCTTCCCAATTAGTTTCTGACACGCACCTCATCAAGGTGCTGGAAACGACTCATATCAGAGAGAATCACATCATCTCCCTCGGCGGGGCCTGACTTGATCTGGTTGAAGGCTCGACCTGTCAGACCGATGGACGAGGGCACACGGACGGCACGGCTGCCATGGATGACAAACAATCCGGTCCGTCCAGAACCCGATGCGTAGGCCCCTTTTTTCAGACGCAATGTCTTTTCGACATGCGAGGGGATCACATAGGTCTCGACTCGGAGATTGCTTCGCAGCAGGGGATGGGATGGTTGATCGAGGCTAACAACCAGCTTGACTGTCCCGCTTTCCGTTGAGGGCAGGACCGACTGCACGCGACCTGTCAGCACAGAATCACCCAGGACGACTTCGGTAGGCATGCCGGCCGTTAGACGGCTCGCATGGATGTCCGACAAGGTCGCCTCAACACGGTAGCTGCTCAGGTTGGATACTCGCGCTAACACATCGCCGCGATGCAGGGCCATGCCTTCCTCGTCCACCACCCAGGTCAGCACCCCGGACCAGGCTGCCCGGACAATCGCACGGTCGAGCTGCTCCTGTGCCTGATCGAGCTGCTGATCGAGCAAGCGCAGCTCGATGTTCAGCCCCTCGATTTGCTTCTGTGTCGTCTCACGCAACCGCTCCATCTTCGACTGTGCCTGATCCAGACGGATTCGTTCAATGCTCTCGTCCAGCTCCGCCTGACGAACCGCCCAGACGGTTGCGACTTCGCTTTTGAATAATTCACGCTGTTGCTCGGTCTTGGCAGCGAGGTACTCGATCCGTTGCCCAAGAATCGCAATTTCTCCTTCGAGTTCCCCAAGCTGACGTGCCAGGTCGAGATCAAGTTGTTCGCGCTTGTTGCGCTTCAGTTCAATTTGATCAGATAGCGATTTGACATTGGCCGCGACTTCACGGTCATCGAGATTAGCAATCACATCCCCTGAATCGAGCAGGGCTCCCGGATGACTATTGAGGGATAGCAGGCGAGTTTCGAAGGGGCAGGAGATTACCTGCTCGAATTCAGGGATGATGGTGCCCGTACCATTGAGCGCTTCTGCCACACGTCCACGTTCCACCACTGCCGTGCGTATCGCGGATCGTTTCACCGAAGGAGCGAGCAAGAAGCGCAGAACGATGACAAAAAGTACGAGAGCGACAACAACGATCAGTCCGACCGTCACTCGCTTGAACCATCCCTTGCGGATCTCGTTCTGGTTGATCGCCATGTCCATGCACACTCCTCCTCTTTTGGACAATGAATACACATGGCGTGCCAGTTTGTAACTGGTGGAATGACAAGGGTCTGCGGAGGGCAAGACAGAACAGCACTGTCCACAATTGGACAGTGCTGTTCAGATTCATCAGGACTCGGGCCTTTTACTTGCCCGTGTTGAAAACCGTACTCAACATCAGGTAACCCCAGAGGGCGCTGTCGAGGTTGGAATTATCGGGCAGGTAGAGACCGCCGCCTGCGCCCAATGAAAGATTGGGTTTGAGCTTGTAGCTGCTATCCAAATCGATCTCGTTGCCAAGAACCGATGTTGAACTGCCTGAAGGTGCTGCCATTTCTGCAAAATTGTGGAAGCTGAAGGCAGTCGTTAAACGGTCGTATGAAGTCATCTTGATCGTAAAATAGACATCCCTCAAACCACGCAAATTCGACCCGAGAAACAGGTCCATGTGCCCACGGAACTTGTGGCCGGTGTAGTAAAGATTGTCGAATGTTCCAATGCTGGTGTCACCCAGATCGTCGTCCCCACTGGTCAAATCGACTCCGACACCGATTGCGGGCATCGTTTCAGGATTCATGCTGTACCACACCTGCCATGCAAACAACCAGGCGCCGATATCCGAATCGACACTGTTGCCGACACCATTCCAGTTTCGAAACGTCCCGAACTGGTAGGCCGCATTCCCCGACGTGCTGATCTGATCGGTCAACATGTTCTTGTAATAGAGACCGGCGGTGGTACGTGCCTCGGTACGGACCACTTCTCCATCCGGACGAGGGCCGACCAGGTTTTTATGCAGCAGGTACGCTTCCAGGTTCAGCGCATCCATCCGTCCCCATAAACCTGTAAAGAGACTGTTGGGAGAATTCGCCATGCCCGGACCTGACTGATTTGTGTAGAAAAAGTCAATCCAGTTGGCGTCCGCCTTGTACCGGAATACGACACCATCGAAGACTCGTCCGATGTTCGACCAACCGACCGCACCAACGAGACGTTCATCACCATACTTCAACTCAGTACGGCCAAGCTTCATCGTCAAATGGTCGGTGAGGAAACGATCCACGAGAATAAAGGCCTGGTGAACGTCGACCGTGTTGTCGGTTGCGAGCGCGGACGAGTTCCATTCCAGGGTGTGAGGATGCTGAAATTGGACGTACGCCTTGACATCCCCCTGTTTCATCCAGACACCGAGACGGCTGCGCAAGGCACTGGCGTGGATCATGTTTGTGTCGCTGCTCATGTCACGGCCATCGCTCTCGCCACGCCATCGTGCATCGAGTTGCAGGCCATAATCCGCTTTGCTATCTGCAAAAGCGCCGAAAACGGATGCGAGCAGGACCAATGCGACAAGCATGATGCGAATTCTGGTCATCTTATCCCCCTTTTCTTCCATTTGTGATAGTTTGCACAAAATGGTTGATGATGGTTGGAAGCTCAAGCGCTTCCCATCGTTTTCTTTGAATTATCCTGCGAGCAGGACCTGCTCGCTCAACAGTTCCCCCCGGACTGATACAACCATCTCACGGACCGGGAAACGTGCTCCGCTGATCCGCATCGCTTCGCCGACCAAGCGATTCAGCCCACCACAACAGGGCACTTCCATGCGCAGAATGGTGACCTGTTTGAGCCCGGCCTGTCCGAAGATGGCGGCCAGCTTCTGGATGTGACGGTCCGCCTGGTCGAGCTTGGGACAAGCCACTGCTACCGCTCGTCCCGGCAGGAAGTCGGCATGAAAATTCCGGTAAGCAAAAGGCACACAATCGGCTGTCAGCAGCAGGTCAGCATTGCGAAGGAATTCTGCTCCGGGGTTTAACAGCGTCAGTTGCACCGGCCAGTGTTCGAGCATCGAGGGTGCTGGTGCACTCGGTTCTAAAGCGGCTCGTTCCTCCACCGAAACACCAAATGCCTGCTGCATCGATCCCGAGCAGGAAGGGGCGGCTACTGCGGGGGGCGGAGCAGCCCTCCCCTCCCTGTGGGATACGTCTTCTTTGGGGTCTCGTGCGGCGACAGCGTTCTCGTCGAACTCCACTGCCTCACGTTCCTCGAGGGTGATGGCATCTTGCGGACAGACACCGAGGCAGCTGCCCATCCCATCGCAATATTTGTCATTGACCAGTTTCGCGACCCCGCCGATGATCATCAGCGCCCCCTCCGCGCACGACGGGATACACTCCCCGCAGCCGTCGCAACGGGACTCGTCAATGTGGACAATGGTTCTCGATGCCATCTTTCTTCTCCAAAACGTGCTCATGGGTGGCGTGGGTAGTACTGCTTGCCACGCTTCCATTCCATTTTATCGTTGCTGAAGGTCTCCCGACCTGCCGCATTTTCGGCCAAGGCTGAAGACCTGACCGAACCGCCGTGCACTGACATGCACACCTGGGTGAACGGGGCACCTGTGCCATGACCACATGTCATTCCCAGGCCCCATGTCCAGCAGCTGCCGGACAAGGTGGTGGGTTTGGGGCCGTCGGGAATCCCCATCCCGGTGCGCAATCAGGGGGGATCCCCGACGCGTGCCTGTTCCCTGCGGTCACCATCCGGTTAGCACCGGATTGCACGCTGGGGATGACAGCTTGTCAAACCGGGGATGAGACCCGGGCAGGGGACTGCCCGGGTCACCCCTCTGCTCACCCAATCCTGAGCGGCAGATTCTCAGACCTGCCGCAACATTCGGTCAGGTCTGAGAATCTGACCGGAAACGGTACTTAACGATCCTGCTCCATCTGGCCGATCACTGTGATCTCATCCTTGATCGACCAGCCGGTTTTCAGACCAACGACAAACCATGCCAATGCGAGCACACCGACGGCGAAAATACTGTCGCCAATGACACGCAACCAACGCAGGGTGTCCATCACGGGTGTGGCCATGAACTCCGCGGAACGTGCCCACCAGAGACCGACATTCACCGAGGCTACCGTCTGTAGCAATCCAATCGGCAGCACGCTGATCAGCACCATCAGGGCAAGCCCGATGTTGATCGCCCAGAAGGCAAAGGAGAGAACCTTGGTCTTCCAGATTTTGCGCACCGTCAATCCCTTCAGACTGAAGAGCATCAGGCCGAACCCAAGCATGCCGTAGACACCGAACAATGCGGTATGTCCATGAACTGGTGTCGTGTTGAGGCCCTGCATGTAGTAGAGGGCGATCGGCGGGTTGATCAGGAAACCAAAGAGACCCGCACCGACAAGGTTCCAGAAAGCAACCGCGACAAAGAAGTAAATCGGCCACTTGTACTCAGCGACCCAGTCCATCGATTTCGTCAGGCTGAGGTTCTTGTACGCCTCAAACCCGATCAGGACCAACGGCACCACTTCGAGGGCACTAAAGGTCGCACCCAGCGCAAGGATTGCGGTCGGCGTTCCGGTGAAGTAGAGGTGGTGGAAGGTGCCAATGATACCACCAAAGAGGAAGATCACCGTCGCTGCCATCACCGCCAGAGTCGCCAGGCGCTCGCGCAACAGCCCCATCCTGGTGAAGAGGAAAGCAATCACGACCGTCGCAAAAACTTCGAAGAACCCTTCGACCCAGAGGTGCACCACCCACCAGCGCCAGTACTCCGCCATCGCCAGGTGGGTCTCACGTCCAATCATCAACGCTGCACCGTAGAAGAGTGCAATCGCCGCCGAGGAGATGAAGAAGAGGATGAGCAGGTGACGGTTTGCGGACTGCTTCTTGAAGGCCGGATACATGCCACGGTGCATCAGGAAGAGCCAGATGAAGAGGCCGGCGAAGAGGAAGATCTGCCAGAATTTACCCAGCTCGATGTACTCGTAGCCGCTGTGGCCAAACCAGAAGTTCTGCACGAGGCCCAGCTTCTGCATAATGCCTTGCCACTCACCGATCAACGATCCAACCACAATCACCAACAGGGCGACAAAGAGGACATTGACCCCGAGACGCTGGAACTTTGGCTCCTTGCCGGATACCGCCGGGGCAATGAAAAGACCGGTTGCTAGCCAGGCAGTCGCGATCCAGAAGATGCCGATCTGCACATGGAAAGTTCGACTCACAGAATAGGGGAAGAGGTCAGCCAGCTTGAGACCGTAAAAACCATGACCCTCGACACCATAATGGGCGGTAATTACACCCATGATAATCTGCACGACCGCCAACGCGGTGACCACCCAGAAGTATTTCAGGGTTGCCTTCATCGAAGGGGTCGGGTTCAGGCCAAGCAAAGGATCCTGTTCCGGTGGAATTGCGAGTTCATCCTCTCCCTTGCGCGCTTCTACTGCGTAGTACCAGGAAAGCCCACCTACTCCGGCGAGAAGGACAATGAACGAGAAAACAGACCAAAGAATGATGGCCCCGGTCGGTTTGTTGTCGATTAACGGTTCCGCGGGCCAGTTGTTGGTGTACGTAATATCCGAATCGGGACGATTGGTCGCGCAGGACCAGGAGGCCCAGAAGAAGAAATCGGCCATCTTCTGACGAGCTTTATCCGTCTTCAGGGTGTTGGATGGAATCGCATAGTCATCACGAAGAGCATCTAATTCCGGGTCGTCCCCGAAGAGGCGGATGTAGTAGCTCGCCACGGCGTCCATAGCGTCCGCCCGATCCTGCGACACGATCAGGTCACCTGTGGCTTTTATATAGGTATTCGTTCGCAGTTCGGCTTTCAGACGCTCACGCAGAGCCGCTTGACGTTCCGCAGCGAGCTCATTGTACCCGACGCTGTCCTCTCGCCAGGCCCAGTGGTCGAGCAGCCAGGTAGCTTCACGATGAAGCCAGTCCGCGGACCAGTCCGGCGCAACATAGGCACCGTGGCCCCAGACCGTACCCACCGAATGACCCCCCATCGATTGCCAGACTTGCTGACCCTCGCGAATATCTGCACCGGTTATCAGGGTTTCACCCGATTCGGTGACAACCCTGTCCGGAATGGGTGGTGCTTCACGATAAATCTCGACCCCGTAATACCCCAGAACGAGGAAGGAAAGGCCTATGGTCAGCCCGAGGGCAACCCAGAGACGTGTGTAACGCATGTCCTGCTCCTTGTTGTCCGCGCACTGCGCGGCCCCTGTCTCCCGTCCGGTACCGCCTTTCCCCCGCCACCGGACATTTCAACACCAAATCTATAACGGATATTGAATTAGATCAAAGACTGTTAGGCTTTCTAAACAACTATAGTGACCTTTATTCTTTGCCAAAGCGTTGCAGCAGGTTCAATACTTCGTTGCAGCAGGTCTCCCGACGTGCCGCAGGTGGGGAGATGGTGCACCCAAGCCATGACTACCTGTCATTCCCAGGCCCCATGTCCGACGACCGCCGGACAATGTTTTGGGGTTGGGGCCGTCGGGAATCCCCATCCCGGTACACAATCAGGGGGGATCCCCGACACGTGCCAGTTCCCTGCGGTCACCATCCGGTTAGCACCGGATTGCACGCTGGGGATGAAACCCGGGCAGTCCCCTGCATGGGCCACCCAAGCCTATTCCTCGTCCAACAGCCGCTTCTGCCCTTCGAGGGTGCGGATGTGGGTGATGTCCTGAACCGTCTCCAACGTACCTCGATAGACCCCCTGCTCATCCCGCACCGCGACATAGCTGATGTGGATGAACTTGCCCATGAAATCATCGATCCAGAACTCCGCGACCTCACGGGTTCCCGCCTTGAAGTCGTTGAGGATCTGCTGCACGAGATGCAGGCTCTTCGGCGGGTGGCAGTTCTGCACTTTGCGTCCGATCGCCGCCGGGGTACGCGGGAAAATCTTGTGTTCGACACCGGTGTAGTACCGGACCGTATCGTTCTCGTCCACAAAGGAGATTTCCACCGGCAGATGTTTAAGCATCAGGCTGATCTGCTGCGGGAACATGCGTCCCACATCGAGCGGAATCTCGCCAGTTTCTTCAACTTCGTTGGCAGAACCGTTGTTGTTCTTCGAGGTTTCCAACAGCGCGGCGTGCTTGTCACGGACCGCATCGACCGCCTGCACTGCCGGGGAATCGAGGGCGGTTTTCTTTTCGCCCTCTTTCGGGAGGTTGATCTTGATGCGCGGGCTCCACTCGCTGCCACGTTCGACAAAGCAAAATCCAATTTCCTCTTCGCCCTTGTGGATTTTCGCCCAGTCCTCGTGCTCCAGCATGTCGATGGCGGTCGGGAAGAGGATCGCTTCTTCCTTGTAGATCATCTCTTCGATCGCGGTCAGCAATGTCGGCAGCAGCTCACCCAGGGCTGGACCATCCTCGGACGCGATGTGCTTCTGTGCCTCTTTGAACCAGCCACGGACATCGTCATGAATCGCCCACATCACCTGGCTGGGGCCATCGAATCCCTTCTCTTCGAGCAGGGGAAAGAGTTGATGCTCCTTGCGCAGGTAGTGCTTTTCGACCTCGGCAATCTCGTTGACAAGCGCCACAATCTGGTGCCAGGATCCACAGCCGCAGTTCGGTTTCGGGGTGCCGCCGATTTTCTCGAGCACATCACGGAGATCCTGGGTGCGTGCTTTGATTTCCGCATTTTCAACGATAAAGGTGTGGACCGGGTGGCCGGGTTTCTGGTCAGGGCTGGCAGGTGCGCCATCGAGCGCATCCTTGAAGACTCCAACATGGATGTCGCAAAGATCTTTGATTGATTCGGCCGGCAGTCCTTCGGCGATCAACTGCTGTTCCATCATCGCGATTTCGGAAGCGTCCACATCGCCGAACAGGTCGTTGAACTGTTGACGAGCCGTCTCAACATCCTCGCCCGCGTGCAGCGAGAGGATGATACCTTTCAATGCTTCCCGTTTCTCGTCCTTTTCCAAATTTCCACTCGAGGTGGTGGCACCAAGCTCCTCGCCAGTTTCGCGACGGATAGTAGTCACCAGCGCGCTCATCAACCCCTGCAACGGCACCGATCCCATCACCGCTGCCATTTTCAGGGTTGCGACTTTACCAATGGTGTTGCGCATCAACGGGTTGCCCAGTGCCTTAAACTTCGGGCTGATTTTCGCAAGGGTGTCCGTCAGGAACGGGTACTGCTCGACCAGGTCGAGGACCTTTGTATCGGGTGTAATCGTCTTGTTCTCGTTCACAGAAATCATCGTATCCTTCTTTCTCCCCCATCACGCATTCTGTCTCAGTCGTTGCGGAAGGTCTCCTGACCTGCCGCCTCTACGGTCAGGTCAGGAGACCTGACCGAACCACCTGACCTGTTGTAGCTGTCATTCCCTGGCCCCATGTCCGGCAGCTGCCGGACAAGGTTTTGGGGTTGGGGCCGCCTGCCTGGGCGTAGCCTTGGCGAAGACGGGTCGGGAATCCCCACCCCGGCGCGCAATCAGGGGGATCCCCGACGCGTGCCTGTTCCCTGCGGTCACCATCCGGTTGACACCGGATTGCACGCTGGGGATGACCGCTTGTCAAACCGGGGATGCAACCCGGGTAGGGGACTGCCCAGACCACCCCCATCACCGGCCGGGATGGCCATATTCATCGCTGTGCATCTTTTCTACGTGCATCCGGATTTCATCATCCGGGATATCGTTGTACCACCAGCCGCCAAACCGTGCCCCGATCACCCCGAGGATGAAGACCAGGCCGATCACAATGGCGATCCGTTTCGGAGCGAGTTTCCGCTTCGGGGTGCCCATCCAGAGGGCCGTTGGCACCGGGCAGGAAGTAACACAATCGTTGCAACCGATGCACTCCGGGCTGGTCACCTTGAGGCTGGTCATCACCGGCAGACGTGCTGGGCAGGCTTTGTCGCAGAGGCCGCAATCGGTGCAGCTGACCGGGTCACGACGCACCTTCACCGGGCTCAGCCAGGAGGCGATGCCCATCAACGCGCCGTAGGGGCACATGTAGCGGCACCAGAAGCCATTGATGAAGACACTGCCAATCGCGAGGACCGCGATCACGATCAAGCCCACCCCGCTCAGTTGCAGGAAGAAGTCGAGCATCTTGACATCGGAGACCTTGTTGTAGGGGCTCTGGATGAAGGCGTCCAATGCACTCGGCGTCATGTTGAAAATCGCCCAGCCGAAGAAGCCGAGAATCAGGTATTTGATCGAACGCAGCAGCACATCCAGCCAGGTCGGCAGCAGGAAGTTCCTCTTGAAAAGAACACGTCCCAAGCGGGCCAGGTTCTCGCTGAAAAAGCCGACCGGGCAGATCCATCCGCAGAAACTTTTACGCAGTACCAGCGATAGGACAACAAAGAGGATGAAGAGGATGGTCGCCGCCGGGTGGATCGTGTTCAGCGCACCCTGGTTCACCCAGTCGATCAGCCCCATCAGCCCGCTGATCGGGAGGAAGCCCTCCACTCCGGGTGGACGAAGGGGCAATGGCCCGTTGGTGGTGGTTTTCGCCGCTTCTACAAAGACCAGGAAGAGGTAGCCGAGATAGAGGCAGGTGGCGAGAAAGGCGGTTTGGACAATCAGCCGCCAGCCGCTGGTCCGTGTTAAGCGCACCTTTAACGCGAACTTCTTTTTGTCCCACTTGACCAGCTTCGCCTTCTTCGGTTTGGCCGATGATACTTTGCCAGACCGCAAACCGGCACCATTCCCGTTGTGCCCGTTGACGAGAATGGTGCCCTCTGCGG
Organism: bacterium; assembly: GCA_020444265.1. Taxonomy (GTDB): domain Bacteria; phylum Electryoneota; class Electryoneia; order Electryoneales; family Electryoneaceae; genus JAHLLH01. The sequence continues at coordinate 523,175 of JAHLLH010000002.1, read as the reverse complement.
TATTATGGGTCTGTTCTACAGTTGGGAGTACTTCCGCTCCACTCGTCCCCCCTCCGGGTCCAGCTTCACGGTACTTGATCATCGTCCCGAACTCCTCGTCCAAAAAAACTCGCGCCCCCGCACGAGATGTCCCTGTTTCAGACACAGGATACGGCGGGGTTCAGATATCCTTTTTTGCGTAAGTCAAAAGGCTCTGGAGGGGGGAGACTGGAGCGCAAAGTGGGGACAAAAGGAAGGGAATCGCTTGTGCGATTCCCTCTGATATCATTGACACTTCTGCCAAATGTAATCTAGTCTTCATCACCCGCGACAAAATCCCACCGAAGGGTGTGGGTACGGATACCGATCGCAGTGGTTGTATCCTGGAACTGGTACGAAGAAAAATCTTCCCATGTTCCGTAGGGAACTATTCCTTCTTCTGTTGGCGTGAGTTCCGTCCTCCATGTGGTATAGTAAGGAGCCTCATTGACACGGTCGAGGATACTCCAATTCGTACCTTCACTATGATAATAAACCTTTGGGCTTCCACTTGTCCGATAGAGTTGAGACAATCCTTGTGTCGGTGCACCAGATGAAGTGTTCGCAAAAACGGACTCGCCAAAGAGATCGAAAAGCTCAGATGGCGGCGGATCTGCGGAATACAGTTGAGCTGTGCTGAAAAGCCCGAGCAGAATGAAAAAGAAGGCGAGCATGGTGCGTTTCATGCGTCCTCCGGATTGAAATCGTTGACAAACCCCGTGTCAATGTCATACAATGATAAGAGTAATACTACACTATCAAGATATCAATGAAGGGTAAATAAAATGAGACATAGCTTGCTCGGCTTCCTGTTCCTGTCCTTCTTGTCGACATCTTTCGCCGTGCCCACCCTCCACCCCGGCTGGCCGGTACAAATCGGAAATCCGGAATGGGGGGCTTGGCACTTCGATTACCTATCAACCTGGACTAATGCTGACGGAAGCACACTAATTGCCGTAGCCTCTAGCAATGGAATGACCGTTCTCGATCTCGATGCCAACCACTTACCTGGATGGCCGAGAGAATGGGCGAGTTCGCAGGATATTGGACACATCCGTAATGGCCCTCAAATTGGAGACTTGGATGGTGATAGCATTCCTGAGTTTGTGGTTCAAACAGTTAAGGCTGACTCAGGATACTTTTATCGCATCTTTGGTTTGAATGGAATGGAGAGGACCGAGTTGACACGTTTTCACCCCTTCGTCGAGGGGTACCAGAATCCGATCAGCGCCCCTGTTCTTGTTGATATTGACGAGGACGGCACAGATGAATTGTTTTATATCGCAGACTCGATGGTCTATGGAGTCGAAGGAACTGGAAACAACATTCAGGGTTTCCCTTGGCCTAAAGGCGAAGCTGATGGCTCATTTCATGGTACTGTTGTTGTGGGAATCGGTAGTTCATGGGGTGGTGAAGCGATATTAGTCTGGGGCACAAAAAATCTTTTGCACGCACGCTTCCTGTGGAGTGATACAGAAATCGCAGGCTGGCCTGTTCCTTACACAGAACTTCAACCTGATGACTATTACTCACCCCTTACCCTCTTTGGCAACTCAGATGAATGGTATGTAGGGCTGATTGACGAAAGGCATGCTTACCTCTTCGACCAAACTGGAACACTACTTGAAGGATTTCCGGCATCCAACCCGATTTGGGATGGCCATTCTGGTTCATCCTACGACTTAATCGCTGCTGACATTCAGGGTAATAATGAGCCAGAATTACTTTTTAAAAATTTCAGTTTCCACCTGTATGCTCGTGATCATACGGGAGCTATCATTCCTGATTTTCCACTAACTGCCGGAGACAATGGCGGTGCTGAACCCGCAGTAATTGCCATCGCCGGAAACCTCCCGCTTATCTTCGGTTCATCAGTATCAAATGATATGTTTCGTGCAACAATTTACGGTTTTTATAATGGTAGCCCTTTAGCAGGGTTTCCCTTTAGTCAACTGTTTGATAATCACGTGCTTGCATATTCTGTGTCGGCGATTTTTAATTCCTCTCCATCTATGTTACATCTTGTCGTAGCTACTCCTCGTGGTGAAATCGTGCTCTACGATGTTTCCCTCGACACCCCCATCGACCGTTTCGAATGGCCGATGCCGGGGAATACGCCAGGCGGGAATCGTTATTACCAGCCAACCTTACCTGTCGGGGTTGAGGAGCAGGATAACTCATCCCTGCCGGTTCATTCCGAGCTTGGCCCCTTGTACCCCAACCCCACCAACGGTCTCATCCGCATGACTGTCCCTCTCACTCGAGATCGCCCTACCGAGGTTATCGTGTACGATCTGCTCGGGCGGGTCGTAAACCGTTCAGAATTCCCTGAACGATCTGCAGGCAGTACGACTGTTGTCTGGGCGTGGGAGGGAACCGATCAACATGGAACCCCTGTCGCCAGTGGGCTCTACCTTGTCCGGGTCGAAGGCAGTACCACACAAATCCGCAGGGCGCTGCTGATCCGGTAATACTCATCACCTTCTCCCGAATTCGTCATTGTGAGGAACGAAGCGAAGCGTAGGGATGTGGCAGGTGACTTAACAGCTTAACTCACCTGTCATGCCCAGGCCCCATGTCCGGCGATTGAGGGACATGGTGTTGGTGTTCGGGGCCGTCGGGCATTCCCGTTGGTTGAGTTCCGCCCCTTCGTTCATTGCCACGAGGGATCCCCGACGCGCGATGGTGTGCTTTGCACACAAGGCCGCTGACGCGACCTTTCGTGCTGGGGATGACAGACGGTCCGTGGCTTGGGTGCCCCGTCACCCAAGCGTGCATATCAGCGCCCCTTGCATTGATCGCACGAACAGGTGTTGGACCCGGAACGGTGGTTGCATACGATGTCGCAGAAAGGCCGATTGTCAGCCTTGTAGCCTGCTCCCTCAGCTGGATCGCGGGTCAACTCGCCACTGGCGAGTGAAGTCCGGGTTTACCCGCCTCTGGCGGGATGACACCTCCCTTACCTGAAAGGCGTGCTTCACCGCTGCATTCTCCGCCATGACTTGTGGACTGAACAAATCTTCAGCATATTATCCCTGGTTCGGTCAATCGTTGGTTCGGTCAGGTCTCCCGACCTTACCGATCTTTCCACCAGGACGGGAGACACGGCGGAACGGAAGCCATCTGGGGAGGACAATGCAGGGGAACAAAGAGACCATCGCACGGATCAACCGTGTCCTTGATTATATCGAGGAACACAAAGGGGATTCGTTGACCCTGAACGAGCTGGCCGAGGTGGCGCATCTGTCGCCCTATCACTTCCATCGGATTTTCCGTGCCACAATGGGCGAATCGTTGGGGAAATTTGTCCAGCGCATTCGCTTGAACTGGGCAGCCGGCAAGCTGACCTCGAACCCGGAAATGTCGATCACACGGATCGCGTTGGACACCGGCTTCTCCTCCTCTGCCGCTTTCGCCCATGCGTTCAAGCAACAATGGGGGGTGTCCGCAAAGGAGTGGCGCACTCGTTACCCGCTTGGTAGCAACTTCGATCAAGAACTCCGCAAGAATGAGCACATGCACAGCAATCCTCCGGTAGAATGGGAGGTACAAATCATCCCTTCTTCCAGCGTTCCGTTCACACAACGTTGGAGAGTGACCATGAAAGAGCAATCCACCATCACCGCAGATGTCACCGTCCGTGACATCGACCCGATTCCCGTCGCCTATGTCCGTCACGTTGGCCCCTATGCCGGCGATGGCGCCCTGTTCGAGCGCCTCTTCGGACGGCTCTATCAGTGGGCCGGGCCACGTGACCTGATCAACGCCGAGACCATGACCTTTTCGATCTACCATGATTCGCCGGAGGTGGTCGATGAGGACAAGCTGCGCACCTCCTGCTGCATCAGCGTGCCCGAAGGCACAAAGGGCGAGGGCGACGTGGGCACGATGACTCTCGCTGGGGGACGATATGCGGTCGCCTTCTTCGAGATCGACCCTTCGCAGTACGGTCAGGTCTGGGAAGCGGTCTATGCTGGATGGCTGCCCGAAAGCGGCTACACCCCGGATGACCGCCCCGCCTTCGAGAAGTACATCGGACAGCCGGGCGAGGGTCCTGAAGGCAAGCACTGTGTCGAGATCTGGCTGCCGGTGAAACCGGCGTAGGGAAACGGATGACTGGCATGGATGCTGGGTGCCCGACTTGCTTGTCAAGTCGGGTTTTTTATGAGTGATTGAGGTTCTACCATTTGCCCTCTTCCCGTCCCGACCCTGTGGGGGCTGACGCCCCCAATCAAGGGCAGATTGCCGCACTGCGCGCCTGGGGCGCTTGTTCGCAATGACGTGGTTGGTCAGAGTGTCGCAGAAAGGCTGATCGTCTGTCTGGTAGCCAGCTTCCTCGGCTGGATCCCGGGTCGGGGCCCGGGATGACATGTAGTAGACAGAGCGCCAGGATGGCATGGTAAGCGTAGCTTGCCATGCTCGCAGTCTGTCCCTTTCGACAGGGACAAAGAATGCAGGCGTGGCTATCTACTCTGGTTGGGCAGGGCGTCGCAGAAAGGCTGACAGGGTGCCTGGTAGCTACCTCCCTCGGCTGGATCCCGGGTCGGGGCCCGGGATGACATGTCGTAGACAGAGCGCCAGGATGGCATGGTAAGCGTAGCTTGCCATGCTCGCAGTCTGTCCCTTTCGACAGGGACAAAGAATGCAGGCGTGGCTATCTACTCTGGTTGGGCAGAGTGTCGCAGAAAGGCTGACAGTCTGCCCAATAGGCTAGTCCCTCGGCTGGATCCCGGGTCGGGGCCCGGGATGACATGTAGTAGACAGAGAGACCCGGGACTGACGTCCCGGGCCACCCAGTAGCACAACACAAAACCATCCAGCATCAGTCCCGGAACGACTGCTCGAATTCCCGCGAGAGGTAGTGCGCCTGCATGCCGTTCGCGGTCGTGTCGTCCGGTTCGGTCACCAGGTATTCCATCGGGTCGATGGCATCCTCAGCGAGGATCGAGTGGCACAATGTGCAGTCCATCGGGATGCTTTCTCCCGCATCATCCACCAAATCAGGCGTGTGGCAGCGAAAACAGCCTTCGCCCTCCTGATGCCCGAGATGGCTCGGGTACGCCCCCCAACCGATGTTCATACCGGGATGGATGTTGCGGAGCCAGATCGCCTGAACCGTTTCAACAGCCCGATCAATCTCCTTTGACATCGGCGCGATTCGGTTCGGGTATTCGCGACGGTACCAGTTTCGGATGTGAGCATCGATCCCCTTCATCGCGGCGGCCTCGTCCGGGTAGCCGTTCAGCAGAGCCCCAAGCGCACGTTTCTTGATGAAGGGCAGGGTCTCCGGGATCAGCCCGAGACGCATACGTTCATCGACCGCATCCTCCGGCTGCTCGTAGATGTGCGTCGCACGGTTGTGGCAGTCGACACAATCCATTGTCCGAAGGTCCTCGTGCTCCAGCTCACCACACCACGCCAGTTTCTTGTTGGTATACCGCTTCCAACTGCCGTCCGGCTGCAACGCTTCGACATAGAGCATCTGCTCACGTTCATCCTCAACCGACGCGTACCGTACTTCGTTCTCTTCCGCAACATGCCAGTGGGAACCAGTGGCATGGCCCTCACGACCACTTCCGATTTTCATCATCAGGGTGGTATAGCGGGCGGTGTTGGTCGAATCGGATTCGTAGTGAACGTAGCTGCGGATACGGTTGCCGCTGAACTTGTCCGGCCAGTGGCATTTTTCACAGGTCTCACGTGCCGGGCGCAACTGATGCACCGGGGTCGGGATGGGGCGCTCGTAGAGGTCGAAGGTGGCCGACACCATCTGCCATGCACCATTGATCTTCGACTTCACCAGCGCATCCACTCCCTCTCCAACATGGCACTCGACACACTTCACCCGTGCATGCGGCGACTGCTGGTAGGTGGTCCACTCCGGGTTCATCACGCTGTGGCAGGCGGTGCCACAGAAGTGGGCGCTGTCCATGAAGTGGAGCATACGGACCGTCCCCGCCCCCAACAATAACACGTTAATCGCGGTGAACAGGGTGACTGTACGCAGCAACCTCGCTCCGGTCGCTTTCGCCTCCAGGTCCTCGTCCCCAAATCGCTTCGACAACAGTGTTCGGAGGGGTTGTCCCGTTTTCTTCATCTCGACCCACCAGCCAACCGGGATCAGCAGCAGGCCGAGGATGAAGAGTGAGGGAAAGCCAAGGTAGAGCACCAGCCCGAAGTAGGCGTTGCCCAGCATTCCCACCAGGCTCAGCGCCTGGAACAGCAGGAAGGTGATCGCTGCTGCTGTGGCGAACGCTGCACCCAGCTTGCTGAACGTGTTGACCGACACGCCACGCAGAAAGGCCAGGTAGGTGCGTCTCATTTTTCGTCCATCACGGGTTGGTAGTAATCTTTGAACATTGCCTGCATCTTGCCGTTCTGGATGTCTTTCTTCAGCTCGGCAGTGGGACGATCCATCCACTGGTGCATCGGATCGTTAGCAAGCATGTTGTCGATGTAGTCAATCACTTCCTGGTCGCCAGTAGCTCGCACTTCTGGGATAAAGTTGAAGTAGAAGTGTTTCGCGACCTCGTACATGCCATGCCACCAGGTGTAATCCGGACCCATCATCGCTGCACCGTGACGTGCCCGCCGTCCCTCATGATGCCACAACTCCCAGTAGGTCCATTCGAGATCGTTGGACATGTTCGCTTCGTTCTCGAGCGACTTGTTCTTCTTGATGATCGCCATGACTTCGGTGGACGGCTTCGCGAATTTCTGATCGTAGAGGTTGACGACACCGTCGAACTGAGCATAGTGACCGTCGACAAAGACGGGACCATGACACGCGGAGCAGACCTCTTTCATGTTGTCGCGCTTCTCTTCCCAATCTTCCTGATGCTTCGAAATCGGGGGACGAAGGGTCCAGGACAAACGCTCACCCGCATCATGGGTCACCGGCTGGTTCGGGGTCGCTGAGAGATGGCAGGTGGCGCAGGTCGGCGCGGAGTAGTAGTCCTCACCGACGACCCAGTGGTCCGAGTCGAGGTTCATCTTCTCTTTGTTGGTGAAGTACATGATGCCATGCTTCGACTCCTCGTAGATCTCCTTCTGCGGGTGATCGGGGCCGAGGTGGCACTTGCCGCAGGTTTCCGGTTGTCGTGCCTGGGCGATGCTGAACTCGTGACGTGTGTGGCAGGCATTGCATGAACCAAGGCTGCCATCCGGGTTGATCCTCCCGATACCGCTGTTCGGCCAGGTGCCCTTGGCGAGGAGGTTCGGCGAGTTCTTGTCGAGCTTCATCACGCCACCGTGGCAGGTTTCGCACCCGCCAATCGCTGCCGGTTCGCCCGCGACTACATGGGCGAGGTAGGCATCGTTCGAGGAGAGGATCTTCCCCGCCTTCGCATGATGGCTGCGCTGGAATTCCTCGGACTCTTTCGTGTGGCAGACCGAGCAATCGTTGGGGGTGACCAGGGTGGCGATCAGGGCACCCTCGTGCATGAAGGCATCCTTGTCGCCCTTTTCCGCCTTGTGGCAATCATAGCAGGTCACATTGTGCAGCGAGTGCTCGGATGAATACCACTGTTGATAGAGGCCGGGGCTCTTCTCCTTGTGGCAGGTCATGCACTTGCCCTCGACCGTTGCACGGTCCGCCGCTTGCGCAAAACCGGCCAGCAGCAGGATGCTTGTGATGATGATCGTCAGACGTTTCATGGGTCCACCCTCGTTGTTCCGCCCCCTGCATGGGTGACGCTTTATTCTGAATTTGTGGTATCCTTCACAAGGTGGAGGCAAACCGCACCTGAATCCAGTTCAGACATACCTCCGCAGCGGTAAGATGGGTGGAGAGGGGATCAGGAGTTTTTGCACAGGTCAAAAACGCTCAGCTAAAAACTTGTAGAGAATCTCGGGTGGGGCTGTGTCAACTATCCCGCATTTCAGTGGGCACCACAGATCAAACAATGATTATGTTCTTAGGATTACAGTATCAGTTCGAACAGCGGATCAACGAATGACACGGTATCGCTCACTCTTCTTTGTCACATTGATCTTCCAGGTTTTTCCCCTCGTCCTGTTTGCCCAAGACGCCGACGGGCGACTTTCATCCTCACGTTTCGATGGTCGTGTACCGCAGATAACTTTGGAGTTTGCCTATTCCGCAGGCCTTCACATGATGAAGCCCGACCTGAAAGAGGCGTTTGATCAATCCGGGTTCAGCGGCACACCAGACTATCCCGAATGGATTCCAGCGCCTATCCGGTTCAGCTATCCTGTGTATAAATGGGAACTTCGACCTGCATCACTCTCGATCCGGGTGGGTCTCCTGCCCCGTTTTTCAGCAGGAGTAATGGCCTACCGGTCACCAGGATACCGAGCAAAGGGTATCGGTCGTGAGACGGAACGTCTCTTCGCGGACCATGCAAGTCTGGTTGGAATGATATCGTTGAACCCAATCCCGGCGAGCCACCGCTACAAGGCCTTTCGAACGGAAACCTGGTTGCTGTTCGGCGCCGGGATTACTTCGGCGACCGCCAACCTGCATGTAACTGGTGTCGAGAGCGACGATCCACCCGTTGACAAGTCAGTCGAGACTATTGTCCCTCACTTGCTTGCGGGTGGGGAGGCACACATTCATCTCGGAGCCATCGTATCAATGGTAGTTCGAGGATCGTTTGTCATTCCTCAACGGATGGACCTACCCAAGGTCAGGAACGGTGAGAAGGAACTGGTAGCGCATTCTGTCAACCTGACTACATTTCATGTGACAGGTGGGCTGCTCTTCCGGCTTTGGTTTCTGGGAGGGTGATAGGCTACCTGTCTTCCCCTGCTGGATGCGCCTCATTCAATCGGTGGCAAGGCGAGCTTCTGCAGTTTGGGGTGGTTGAGAAGGTCGACATATTTGGCGTCGACCGCGATGGCACCCTCGTCCTGGAGACGGCGCAAACTGCGGCTGAGAGTGGCCTGGTTCATGTTGAGCATCACCGCCAGTTCGCCCTTCTTCACTGGCAGCACGACACGGTCTTTGGTCGAGCCCTTCTCGCCCTTCAAGTCGAGCAGGTAGCGCACCAAGCGAGCGGTGGCGTCGTTCATGGTCAGCTGATCGACCTTATCCACCATCCGTTTCAACCAGACCGACATGCTGCCGAAGATGCGTCGCATAAATTTCGGATGGCTTTCCATCAGTTCGAAGACCATCGGGGTACGGAGCAGGACCATGGCGCAGTCGCTGGTCGCGGTGGCAGAGGCGGGGTATTTGCCGAGGAAGATGGCCGCCTCCGCGATGATCATGAAGGGAGAAGCCATGTGCAGGATTACCTCACGGCCATCGGCGGTGAAACGGCTCAGCTTCACCTGCCCATCGACCACCAGCCAGAGACCAGGTACCTCATCATCTTCCTGGAAAATGAGCTCCCCCTTGCTCCAGTGACGCATTTCGCCACGCAGCAAGAGATCACGGCTGACCTCTTCACCAAGGGATTGCCCGACACGACTGTCGGCAAAGGCTGAATGGTAGTCAATCGCCTGTTTTGGCATGGATTCTCTTTCGGTTCTGGGATGATTCCCAAACGTACACAGGCGAGAGAGTCAGCTCAAGGGGAAGAAAGGGAATTCATTGGGAGTAGCTCTAACAAGACCAAGAGCTTACTCCCCGTCCCTCCCCAAGTCGAGGATCGCATAGACATCGCTGACAGGCAGCTCGATGAACTTGTAAACGTTGTCCTCGTGCAGGTAGACCATCAGCCCTGGATTGGCCATGATCGCTTTGTCAAGGCGGTAGGATTCTTCGATGTGACGGTTCCGGCTGAGACCGATGTAGTACCGTTCGGAATCCCGTTCCAACCCTCTCACGAAGCCATTGAACTCAGCAATCACATTGTCGCTACCGCGCATGACCTGGCCTCGGAACGAGTCAACGAGATAGATATCATCCTCAAACAGGCGGACCGTATGCGGTTTCGCCATCCCGCTCATCAGGGTGTGACCGAGCTCCATCCGGTCGAGGTCGAGTTCCACCAGGCAGCCGTCATAGACATTCTGACGCCAGTAGCCGGTCAAGGAAAACATCGAGACGAGCAGCTTCCGGCCATCATGCATTACCAGCATGTCGTTGATGTGGTGCTGCTCCTTCCCCGTCGCTTGGAATTTTTCTGCGAAGAGGGTGATACGGTCGATCTCGTTCATCGTCTCACGGTCGATGACAAGAATCTCGTCCCTTCCCGAGAGGGCGACATAGAAACGGTTTCGGTCGGGGCAGTATTCGATGCCGAGAGCATTGCGGAAGTCCGGGTAGCTGTGCTTCTGCTTGACCTCGAGGGATTCCGGGTCGAGCACCCAGATCCCTTCCCGTTCCACCACTGCAAAGAGCTCGTTGTCCAGCAATTTGACGCCACGGAATGGGCCCTCATGGACACATTCATGGCTACCATCGCGCGTGTTGACGAGGTAGAGCCCCCCATGTCCCCCATACCCGCTGACCAGCAGCCTGGTAGAGCCTGTGTCGAGAGTACGATAGGCGACAACCGTATGCAGCAGGGGTGAGAAGCCAATATTCCGTCCCGGTTGAAAACCCATCCCTTCGAGCTGGACAATCAGCTCCTCATAGAAGGTGCTGCAGATGACGATAAAGAGGTCGTTTGGGTCTTCTTCACGCAATTTTTCCGGTGAAAAAACGAGACGATCCTCGAATGTGGTGCCCCACAGTTCCTCGTTGTTGTCCACAAAGTAGTCGAAGGCATCCTGCACGACATGGAGAGTCTTCTCCGCCGTCACCCCCGCACCGAAAGCGACCACTTTTTTCGACTGGGTCAGGCGGAATAGTTGCCTTTTGTCGAGGATCATGAACCTTACTCTCCCTGATGGTAATCGTCCTTGCGAGCGAAACCTGGCAATCCAACTCTCTCGGGTAATCGTCGTTGTGTCAGATCCTCAGATCTGACACACCATTCACGCCAACGGCGCGATCATCCGTCAAGTCTCCGCTACGCTAAAGACCTCACGGAACGGCGGTATCACCGAACGCTTTATCTCACCGACCTGATCAACTCAAAGGCTTCCGCGGCCTGCAAACCGACGACCGTCCCCCACCGTCTCGCAATCGCACGTAGCGCATCCCCTGATCTGGGATGCGGAAACTCACGTGCTTCGCTCTCGTAGAGGGCCATCCCCTCGACTTTCCGCTCGAGCTGCTCGCTGATGTCGACAAAAAGGCTCGGTCGGAAAACTGGCGAGAACTGCTGGAAGGTCCATTCGGTCGAGGAGGCGACCTCATAGCAGTAGACATCTTTGACCGGGTGCCCTTCCATCGGACGAGTTGCGGTCAGGGTGGCACGGTGCAGCACGACATGGTCGACATTCAGATCGCCGCCGCTGTGGGTAAAAACCACACGCGGCTGATAGCGTTCGATCAGCTCCTCAATCTGCTTGGCTACCTCGAGCATGGGGACGGTATCAAACCGGTTGTCGGGCAGTTTGAAGAGGTCAAGGCTGACCGCGCCGAGGTGGTGCGCCACCTGGTGGGCGGTGGTGTGCAAGGTGTCGAGCTCTGCGGAGTCGGCATCGTCTCGAGCTTTTTGCCGCGAGGTGATCCCTTCGCCAAAGATCGCGATGTGGACATCCTGCCCCGCCAGGGCCAATCGTGCGATGGTCCCGCCACAACCGAGTAGTTCGTCATCAGGATGGGCCGCAATCACCAGTACCGAGCCCTCAAGACCCGCAATCGGCTTCCCTTTCATCAGGCAAACTCCGGGAATGTTTTGAAGAACTCGTCCTCCAGCACGCCCATGTAGACCGAATTCTGCCATGCTCGATGATGCAGGATTTCATCCCGCAAAATGCCCTCTTCGACAAAGCCGGCCTTTTCGAAGGCACGCCGCGCCGCCTTATTCCCTTCTTCCACTCGAAGGTAGACCTTGTGCAGGTTCAAGCGGTTGAAGCCATGCGCGAGAATCAGTTTCAACGCTTCGGTCGCTACACCTCGACCCTGCACCGAACGATCCCCGACAATGATCCCCAGTTCAGCACGACGGTAAAACCAGCTCACCTGCTGAAGGGAGATGTTGCCGACGTGACGATTGTCCTCGTTCATACAAATCGCGAGGATAAGGTCATCTTTCGAGGTGGCCGCATGCTCGTAGAAGGCTTCCATCGACTCACGGCTGTTGGGACGTGAGCCATTGAACATAAACCGTGTATTATCCTGGTCATGGAACCAGTCGAACCAGGGCCCATCAATATCGCTACGCTGCAACCCACGCAGGTAGACTTGCTTGCCTACCAGGAAGGGGTGTTCCAACCGCTTCACGTTCATTGTCGGCCTTTTCTGTTGGTGCTGCTGTCCACCGTCCCGAGTACCATGTCCGCCGCACGTTTATCCGGCGCAGACTCCCACCCGAAAAGGGCCCGGATCCCCTCAGTTCCTCCGCGGGAAACAACTCCGTCCCAGATGCTGGACGCTACATCATCGACCGTCCCAAGGTTCGGCAGCAGTTTACGACGGGTAAGCACGTTTAAATCCATCCCCTCCTTCAAGCCCGGTTGAAGGCAGAGAGTCCGTTTTCCCAGCAACGCCCCATGAACCAGCAAGGTCGAAGACATACCCGCGACAATGTCCGAGGCCAGCACCAGGTCGAGCGCATCAAACGCTGGATCGGTCAACGGTAACAGCCGAACCTTTTTCATGCTGTGGAAACGTGTACCTACTTCCGCAGCCAGGGTGGGACGACGTGGGTGATCTTTAACTACCACAGTCATCGACAAACCGGACTTGTCCGCTCCTGCATGTAGCAGGGAAAAAGCATCAAACTCGTCATACCCGATATCAGAACCGTCTCGTTCCCGAAGCCAGCTAAGGGGTTCGGAAATAAAGGCCAGAAGCATTTCTCGTTCACGAATACCGAGCTCGGATCGTACCCGTTTTCGAATACTGTCCATTTGCCCGGCAAGCCATTTAATCTCCGCATGGTAGGGATGTCCAACCACCTCCAGGTGGTCCCGTTTAATTCCCAACGCTACAAGTTCATCCACCGTCGCATGGTCCGGCACACCCAGCATATCGGGCAGGTAATGCAGTGGATTGCTGCCATCCTCAGCCTCGAACCGTCCCGACAAGTGCATCCAGGAGTCGAGAATTCCAACACGAGGGATATTGAACGCAGCCGCGCCGCGCAGGAGGCGATAGTCCAGCCCGGTTTCCCGATCTCCGACCACTCCTGTCAGAATGACATCAGGTTTGTACCGGTTGATCTCGTTCAGCACCGCGCCATCATCCATATACCGTCCAAACTGCGCGGCAATATCCTGGAAACGCATCCCCCGCCGTCGAAAAACGACACTAGCATACCCAGCACCCAGGAGGCGGACATCCGCTCCTCGTGAACGCAGTACATCCACCACCGGGAAGAGGGTTACCGCCCCGCCCGGTGGTTCGGTTCCAACAAGGATGCGAGGGCCCTCAATCAACCGACCAGCTCCGCTGCACTTTTCCTCTGTGCATCGAGTAGTTCACCACGATTCTCCATCACCTTCTGGATCGCCTGCACGATCAATTCCATGTGTTCTTCCTCATTGGGCCAGCGCACGAGCGTCTCGATAAAGAAGGAACGATGTTCCCACTGCTCCGCGACAGGACAAATGCCCTCTTCGTAGGAAACATCGCTCTCAGTCCACGGCTTGCTGAAGGGGTAGCCGGTGGTGCCGATGGCGCTCCGGTCACGGTAAATTGTCTGACGGTACAGCGGCATCGGCCAACGGCTTGCGACGGGTACTCCTTCCGCACGAACCGCTTCGGTAAAGAGGTCCAGCGGCAGCCCGGCCTTGTCTTCGTCGTACTCCATCTGGTAGAAGTAGTAGACATGGGTCGAGCTGGACGGGACCAGCGGCGGGGTGAGGAAATCAAACTCGCGACGGATGCGTGCCGAGAGGAAGTCCGCCAGACGGACGCTCCATTCGTTGAGCTTGTCAAGGCGACGCAGCTGATGATAGGCGACCGCCGCTTCCATCTCGGTCATGCGGTAGTTGTAGCCGATCAGGTTGTCTTTGCCACCCAGACCGAAACGGTGCAGCAGTTTTTCCCCGTGATTCCGTACCAGTTTGAGCTTCAGCGCGAGGTCATCGTCATTGGTCACCGCGATACCGCCCTCGCCACTCTGGATCACCTTGTGGCAGTTGAGCGAGAAGACCCCGATGTCGCCAATTGTCCCGGCGTAGCGCCCCTTGTAAAATGCTCCCGGCGCCTGTGCATTGTCCTCGAGCAGCCAGAGGTTGTGCTTTTTCGCGAGGGCAATCAACGGGTCCATGTCGTCCGGCAGACCGGCAAGATGGACGGCATAAATCGCTTTGGTGCGTGGGGTGATGTTCTCCTCAACCGATTTCGCATCGAGGTTCATCGTGTGTGGATCAACATCGGCGAAAACCGGCACCGCACCATTGACCAGCGCCGCGCTTGCGGTTGCTGTCATGGTCAACGGGTTGACGATCACCTCATCCCCCGGCCCAATCCCGCAGGCAGTTACCGCTGCGTAGAGCGCGGAGGTGGCGCTGTTCATTGAAATGGCGTGCTTCACTCCGAAGTGGTCTGCCCACTCCTTTTCGAGCTGCATCACCTTCGGGCCACCACCGAACGTCTTCCCGGGCGAGGCGTGGAACGCCGAAAGAATGCCGCTCTCCAGCACATCGAGCACCTCGGCTTTTTCCTCGTCGCCGATGGTGTTGTAGGCCGGCCACTTCCGATTTACCAGGGGGCTGCCCCCCAGCAGGGCGAGTTCGCTCATGGGTTCTCTCCTGACTCCGTCACAACGTGTTGCTGATCAAAGGTGAGCCGTGCACACCCTTGCTCCCAGGATGCCTGCAACGTTTTGATAATCCGCACCGCTGCCAATCCATCGGCCCCGGTGCAACTGATCGAACCGGTGCCAAAATCGAGGACGTTTACCAACTCCTCCACCGGCGCCGTAAAATCGGTCACCGGTTCCTCTTCAAAGGGAGAGGGCGCTTTGAGCAGGGAACGGATGTCATTGGCACGTTCCCCTTCCGCCACTCGCCAGAAATCGACCCCCTCATCATGCACATGGACACGCCCAAGACTGCCAATGATGTCGAGGTCGAACGTGAAATGGTGATGGTAGTCGCCGATGGTGAGATGGACCAGCGCCCCGCTTTCCAACTCCAGAATGCCGCCTATGTTCGGGTCGCCGGTGTCCAACTCCATCCGTTCTGTGGCACGGACGCCAGCAACTTCGCCGAAGAGGAAACGGACCAGGTCAGCTGCATGGCTGCCGGAATTCATGGAGCCACGGCTGTAGTGCAGGCGCACACTCATCACCTCGCCCAGGCGGCCATCCCGGATGTAGTCACGCAACTCACGAAAGAGCGGAGACCAGCGCATCCAATGGTTGACCGCGATGATCGCTCCGGCAGCGTCGGCTTTTTCCAGCAGCCGTTGCCCGGCTTCGAGGTCATCGACAAAGGGTTTTTCGCAAAAGATTACCTTGATCCCGGCATCCAGCGCACGATCACACAATTCCGCATGACTGGAAGTATGGGTGGCGATGGAGACGAGGTCAGGCGTCTGAGCATCGAGCAGTTCCTCAAACGAGGTGTAAACGTCCTGAACCTTTCTCATGCTGCGAAAGACTTCACGCGCGGAAGGATCCTGATCAACCCCGGCGGCAAGACGGGTTTTGCCATAGCGCAGATAGGCACCCGCATGGGTGCTCACTCGCTTCCCCAGCTTCGGGTCCTGGTCATAGGTCGAGCCGATCTGGCCTAGACCGATCACAGCTGCGTTGTACTTTTTCTGCTTAATCGAAGAGTTGATCGCCACCAGGTCGGGCCGTCCGTCGAGCAGCTCCATCACTGCCTTCGCCGGGAAAAAACGCTCCGGGGCAAAATGTTTGGCGATGTTGTCGATCAGTGCATAATCCTCGGGAGTGTCGATGCAGAGACGGTAGTCCGGACGGTGCAGCTCGTCGGGTGCATCCAGGCGACCCGCGGAATAACGATCCGGGGTCGTATAGAGTGGTTCGGTGACATGCTCGCGAATCCAGGGGTCATCATACGAAGCTTCCACATCGGCCAATGCTGTCGCCCAGAAAACTTCCGTATCCAACCCGCGAGGATGCTGTTCCGGGTTGGTGATCAGGTAGTCCAGGTCGCGTTCGAGGAAGGCTACGACAGCACGATCAATGATGGACGGATCGAGCAGGGGGCAGTCACCAGTCAGGTGGACGACGACATCGAACCCGGCGTGTTGGACAGCGCCGTGCACACGGCCCAGCACATCCTCCATGCTGCCACGGTAGCAGAGCAGGCCATGGTCGAGGGCATAGTCCTCGATTGGATCATCGGCGGGATCATCAGTGGTCGCGATAGAGATATGCTGCAACGTGGTGGATTTTGAGATGCGGTCCACCAGCCAGCCGAGGGAGGGGTAACCCTCAATGTCGATCATCGATTTTCCCGGCAGACGGCTCGACTTCATTCGTGCCACGACCACCGCCCCAATTGTGGGGTTCTCAACTGCGTATCGTGATCCCATCATCCTGCCTGTTGCTGTAGGACCTGGTTGCTGTGTTTCTGGCGCATTAACGTAATCTCACGTTTTGCCTCCCGAACCGCACCCTTAAACTCGGGCTGGTTCGTGAGGCGATCGAGACGTGCGAGCGCGGCCCGATGCAGCCCCCTCCGTGCAAGCGCCACCGCTTCCTCAACCCGAAGCGGACGTTTCCGTCCAACGGACAGGATAGCCGGTGGATTGTACCGTTCACGAAGGTTGATCTCATCCTCTCGACCCAGCTTCTTCAGGACCTCGTTTCGCACGTTTCGGTAGGTCTGGATGGTGGGAAACTCGCCGCCCCTGCCGTACAACCCGACCAAACCAAAGCTCTCGACAATCTCGAAGGATCGGTCGATCAACTCAGGCGAGAAGGCTGTCATCCAGCGTTTGGTAACCTTTTTCCCGGCACGGATCGCATTCGCGCTACTGGCCATGCTCGTTTCGGAAGGACGATCCAGCCGTGCAAGTTCAATCTCCCCGAAGGATTCGCCCAGGTATGCCCCGAGATCCAGCAGGGTAAGACCGGACTGCTCGACAAGCTGCTCGTAGACCAACGGGCGACACGCTTCAACGGGAACTTCCGCGAGGGGAATCAGGGTCTCAATGCACCAGGCAGCTACATGTTTTTCGAGCAGGTTTCCACATCCCGCCAGCACTTCTTCGTACGGCTCCAGGTACCGTTCCCGAAGCACCTTCTGCCCGGTATAGGTGCCCAGTGTAACAGGCCACTTCATCCGTAACCGTGACTCGCTCACCGCAAGAGGGTGACGCAGCATCAGGATCAGCTTCAGTTCGGGATACTGACGGTGCAGCCAGCCCAGCAGCAGGTTGGCACGGACCATTTTGATGAACAAGCCTTGTGGCGATTCGGGAATGGGGTGACGGTCGGTCCACTCGTTGCTGACATCCCCTTCAAGGAGACGGTCGAAGAGCTCGTTGAGATCGGGACGTTCTCGTTCCGGGCCGAGGTATTCGCGAGCCCTGAGGTCGGAGAAAAGCGGCACCCGCTCTGCGAAAAGCGGCTCAAACAGGAACCGGAACCGTCCCGCCGCATTGATTACATCGGCCGCGATGGTGGTCCCGCTCCGTCCCGTTCCGGCAAGAATGATCGTCTTCATGGTGCATTTTTCCTGTCGGCGTCCTGAACCGGGCACACCTGTCCCGGTTCACTGTGCCGTCAGCCATCTTCCATGACTACCGAACACACGACTATCAGCGACATTCCACGATCAGCTTAAACCAATCACGGAGAGGACCGATCTCGATCACGCAGCTCGTGGAATGGTACACGTCTAATGGAGCAAATGATGTGCCTTTGGGGGGATGACGTGTGGCTTATCCAACATCCTCGTCGCGAAGCTGTTCGTTCTGCGTGAGTGGACGGAGGAGGGTCTTGCCCAGCAGCCTTTCGAGACGGCTTGGTGGGAGGCCAGTTCCGGGTCGTTTCAGGTGGAGATGGGTCGAGTTGAGGACGGTCCCCACAGGGAGGTCGGTTTTGGCGACGATGGACCGTCGGAAGGAACGGCGTGCTGCCGCTTCGCCAGGGGAAGGCTGAATGGTGGTGGCGCCCAGTTGGCGTACCACCTTGCGGACCCCCTCGACCAATGCTTTCATCTCAGCGGGGTCGCTGGAAAGGGCGTGGTCGGGGCCGGGCAGGGTACGGTCCAGGGTGAAATGTTTTTCGATGAAGAGGGCGCCCAGCGCGGTGGCAGCAAGGGATGCTTCTATGCCCCAGCTGTGGTCCGAATAACCCACGGGCAGCCCGAACCGGTCCCGCAGGGCGATCATGCGCTGGAGATTGACTTCTTCGTCCGGGGTCGGGTAGAGGGAAACACAGTGCAGCAGCAGAATATCATCGCAGCCGCCTAATTTCAGGGTCTCGAGCGCCTGCTCAACCTCGTGTTCGTCCCCCATTCCGGTCGAAACGATCACCGGTTGCCCGAGGCTGCCGACATGGGCGAGCAACGGCAAATTGATCAGATCTTCGCTGGCGAGTTTTAACGCCGGAACACCCAACCGTACCAGCAAATTGGCGGAGAGTGGATCGGCGGCACTCGAGAGAAAATCAACCCCTTTCTCTTCCGAGTACGCCTTCAGCTTCCCGTGCCAGCTTTCCGGTAACTCCAGCCGTTTGAACATCTCGTACATCGACTCACGAACCACTTCGCCCTGGTTTTCATACTCATACATGTGGTCCGGGTCGGCCATGAATTCTTCGGCGCGAAATGTCTGGAACTTGACTGCATCGACCCCCGCCTCGACGGCGGCATCGATACTCCGCACGGCGAGGTCGTAATCACCGTTGTGATTGACCCCAATTTCAGCGACCACATAGGGCGGCTGGCCCGGCTGGAGGGTGCGAGATCCGAGGACAAATCGTTGGCTCATTTCCCCGAACTCCTCTCGATCACTCCCGGTTCGCCCTTCTGCTTCACAGCCTGCTCGAGCTCGGAGCGTGTAACATTGCCCGTAAGGAGGAGATCTCGGCTGTCTGGTCCGTGGTTCATAAGTAGATCAATCACACTCAAGTGGCTGACAAAATCACCGTAGCGTTGCGAATAGTCCGGGTGCTGATACTCCTGAAAATGGAGGGACAAGCCTTCATCAATAAAGGACTGAACATCGATGTAGTCCCGTCCAAAGGTCCCCGTCACACACAACCCGGCCCCGGTCTTTCGGCAGTGATCCAGCACCAGGTCGGATTTGGCCCCCTCGAAACCGACTTCGGTGGCGATCAACAGTTCGGGGGTGATAGCCAGCTCTTCGAAGAAAAATTGAAGCTGCGTCAAGTTGATTTCCCAGAGCCAGTCCCATGGCTTGGCATGGTAGAAAGAGTCGAGGAAGGGAGCGTACTGCTCCCAGTAGGGAGACTTACGGTAACAGGTTTCGAGGGCGCGGAAATGCTCGGATTGCCAGTGACGTTTCGCTCCGAAACCATCGCTGTCGACACGGATATCGCGCAGCCTTTCGCTGGCGGATTGTTTCAAACGAACCGGAACCGTCAACCAGAAAGCGCCCTGCGAACCCTTGATCTTGTTGCGGTTGTTCCAATCCTGACGAAGGTACTGGACATCGTCCATAAAGACAAAGACATCGGCAAGGCTCGCCTTGTGGAACAGGCCAAGCCAGGGCAGGTAAACCGGCTGATGTCCAGAAACAATCCTCACCACTCGACCCCGTAAAAGTCCAGCACATTCTGACCAGCGATTCGTTTCAGATCAGCATCGCTGAAACCCATTGCGGCCACAGTTTCCAGCATCGATGATTGCTCGTGGGTGGGATTGAAGGGGAAATCGGTCCCGAACGCGACCTGTCCAGCCCCCACCGCTTCGACCGCCCAACGGATCATCGGCATGGTCTTGGGGACAGTTCCGATAAAGAGAATGTTGTTCAGCTCCTCACGCAACGGCTCGTACAACCCATAGCCCGCCAGCATTCCGCCCAGATGGGGTGCGGCAATCTTCAGGTCGGGGAACCGTCTCGCCACATTCAGCAGGCGATGCGGAGCATCGAACCCCTCATCGGGCAGGTAGGGGTGGTCGGTGTGGGGCATCAGGACGAGGCCACGCTCAGCCATTTCGCGGTATGCGTCATCCATCGAAGAGGTGTCGAGACGCCAATCCTGCCAGGCTGGAATCACCTTCACCCCGCTCAACCCGTGTTCTTCATGGATCGTGCGCACTGCATGCACCGGGTCGACACGGTCCGGTGGCGGCAGGACTCCAAGTCCGATGAGACGGTCGGGATGTTGTTTCACTGCTTCCGCGATAGCAGCATTGTTTTCGTCGCAGAGTCGAGGACTGAGCCAGGGCAACCCCATGATGACCGATCCGTGGATTCCGGCACGATCCATCTCGGCGATCAAGCCATTGATATCGGCCCCCGCGAGCGCAACCTCCCGGTCGGGGTGCTCGTAGATCGTGCGTCTAAGCACTCGCTCCTCATGGGGCGGTTGCCAGCTTTCGGTGCACCATTCCGCCGGGAAGAGATGCACCTCCGCATCGATCCAACGAATCCCACTACCGGGTATTGAGATCACATTCTGCCTCGCCATTGATCCAACATGAGATGGGCGATCCGTTCCGCCCCTCGTCCATCCACCAGGGTTCGTCCCGCACGATTCATTGCGAGACGGGCATCCCTGTCCTTCAAAATGTTTCCGATCTGTTCGGCGACGGTTTCCCCCTCGCCCTTGGCAAAGCTCAACATCCTTGACGCACCAGCCTCGACCAGCGCCGTCGCAATTGGCTCCTGATCCCGTGTCAATGGCAGCAGCAGGGTAGGCACACCGACATATGCCAGTTCCAATGCTGTCCCGCCCGCCGCCGAGATGGCCAGGTCGGCATCCTGCATCAACTCCGCCATCCGGTTCACATTCCGTAAAATCACAACCCGTCCCCCGGCATCCGAGGGGCTGACCCGCCCCTGGTACCCCGGACCAAGCACAACGGTGATGCGTCCAACTCCCTCCATCCGTTCCACCATGGGCAAGAGACGGCTACTCAGATCATCGGGATCGCTGCCTCCGAAGGTGAGCAGGATGTGGGGGGTGCGTTCCCGTAGAGTGTCCAGACGGTCAAGAGTCAGGAACTCTCGCCGCAGGGGCAGATACTGCACTCCGAGTGCGAAGAGAGTGGCCACTTCTCCCTGGTACGCGAGTTTGGATGCCCCCGGAGCTGAATCGATCAGCAGGTCCACCGGGTAACGATCCAACCTCTGCCCATCCTCGAGCATCACCACCATCGCACCGGTGCCACGGAGACGATCCAACTGCTCGACAGTCGTCTCATAGCTATCGATCAGCAGGGGACCGGCATCAGGTATAACTTCATCGATCCAAGAATCATCCTCTACCACCTCGACCGACCAACCCGCTTCCTCAATCGGTGCGGTGTCGCACCAGGACCGTACGAGGTATCGCACATCCAGATCAACAATTCGTCCGATCGTTCGGAGGATGGTGCTGGTCCGCATCAGGTGTCCGTACCCAATCTCCGAGCCGCCATCGGCACGAACCGTCACTTTCATGGATCCCATACTCCCCCCTCAGGGCCGCTGGGCCAGGAGATAAACCATGTGCGATTCCTCGACGGGAACCTCCAGGTCTTCTCGTGGCAGATATCCACCGCTTTTGATCAGTTGTAAGCCGGACAGATCGACCGCCTCTTCCAACTCCGGCAACAAGAACCAGGAGTGGTTTTCATTCGGCGACAACCGTCCAGAGGTAAATTCATTCCATCCGAGATGTTTGGTTGTGGCGAAGAGCACACCGCCCGGTTTTACTGCCCTCGCAGCGGAGCTCAAGGCCTCCGCAGGCCGCATGCCACACTGCTGCAACACCCCCAGCAGGGTGACCAGGTCGAATCTTTCCCCTGGCGAACCTGCCTGCTCGAGCGTTCCTTCGATGAAACGGGACGGACTGATGAGGGCTTTCGTACGTGCTCGTTGCAGCATCGCCGGGGTGATGTCAAGGCCGGTGAGCTGGTCGAAGATGTAACCCTCTTCTTCCGCGAGGGCAAAAAAATCGGCCTCGCCACAGCCGATGTCGAGCCAGGTGCGGATATCCGACATCGGCAGGAGGCGCAGCGCGAAACGGAACCGGTTGACCATGCTCGCTTCACTGCCCCATTTGGCCCGTTGATAAGGAGTCCCGGCATCGGCGGAGGCAGAGTACTCCTCCACTACTTCCTGCACACTGACCGGCTTGTAACGGGACTCATTCATCGCATCACATCTCCACCGAGCAAACCTCTCCCTCGCGGGAGAAGCGGCGACGGTTTTTCGCGAACCAGGCATAGCCAAGGTCTTCCGCCTGGCGGATCCCCGGCAGGGGATAAAGCCTACCCAATAGACGCCAGCCCAGCGAGGAGGGCAAGGTGGTTTTCCTAAAACCGTAATTGATCGCCGCGGCGCCACGGTATAGCCGGACCTTGGACCCGTTTGGTTCGATCACCCAGGCCGCATCAAGACATTCTTCTTCAGTCAGGTTGACTCGTCTCAGCAGGTCGAGCTGCATCTGGTAGGGGGTGAACTCGATCGCAATGCCCGCACCACGATCCTTCAGCCAGTGAACCGTCCGTGTGCAGACTCCACAATCGGCATCATAGAGGAAGATAGGACGCTGTAAACGTCCCTGGTCCTTTTTTAATGACAGGTACATCGCTCCCTCACGGTTGACGTGGGTTGAACGCGAACGAGATACGGTTTATGTCCCGCCCGGTCGGTCCTTCGAGGATCTTGTCACCCAGCCCCTCGATACTCACTGCCTGCCCCTGGTTGAAGCGGACAACAAAGGCATCTCGCCACGGTTTCTCGAGGTGCGGCTGGATCGATCCGGCGAAGCCTTTCGGCGGGATGATCTGACGCATGCGGAAACGAAGACTCTCCGGATGGGTACCCTGGTGTGACGCTTTCCGTGCGATCAATTCCGCCAGCCGCAGGATGAAGGCACGCCTCGGCTCGGTGCGTACCTCGCCCCAATTGTCGAGCTCCATACAGGCTTCTGCTACTTTGTAGGACGTTACTTCGTAGAAAGCGGGTCTGAACGGGCGATCCGGACCGGGGTTCGACTGTTCGCCAAATATACGGAAGACCTCACGGCTACCCTCACCGTCCTCCGCCCAGACACGATAGACCACCGGTCCTTCCATGTGGGTTTCGGTGAAGACGATACAGGGGATCAGACCCCAGGTGTTTCGTGAGATGGTTCGGAAGAGACGATCCAGTTCACGCACAAAGGGCACCTTCTCCACCCATTTCGGGAAGGCGATGATTGAAACCCAGAGGCCCGCCCCGAGGGTCGTGGTCATCAGGGCAATCAGGGTGATGTTCAGGGGTGTCCAGGACAGTGCGCCCAGTTCAGTCGTCAGCAGTGGCAACAGCCCCGCACCCTGCTGGTGCAACAAAAGCCAGAGGACGAGCAGCATCACCAGCGAAAGCGCCTCGCCGATCCAGGTCAAGACAAAGATGGTCGCAAGGGTGATGGTGAAGCCGAAAGCGAGGAACCAGAAGAGCAGCCCGACCGGCCAGCCATTCAGAAGAATCGCCGGCAGCATCCCGATTTCCATCACCAGCGCGACATAGTTCAGGATTCGGATCGGCAGCTCGAAACGTGTAATCAGGCTGGTATCGAAACGTCTGAAATTGGGCATCAGGAAGAAGTAGTAGGCCCCCAGCCCCCGTTGCCACATCTTGCTCGGGAGCTTGGTCACACCGGCGGACAAAAAGATGTTGCCCAGCGCAACCGCGAGGGCCAGTTCAGGGATCAGTGTACCCGCAGGCAGGCGACTCCAGGCGATGACCCCAAACAAGGCGTCGAGTGAGACCGCATCCCCCGCTCCTGCGAAGACAAAATAGAAGGCGATTGCATGGAAGGCGATGTCCTCCATGCCGTAGAGGGAGGCGTACCTCCACAAAACCACGTAGAGCAACCACATCACCAGCGCCGCCGGACCGGTGAAAAGGCCAAGAGTGAAGAAGACCGCGCTGGAGAAGAGAATGATCCTCAATGCACGGAAGAGCCCCTCCCCTCCGGGCCGTTTGTGCGCCCATACGAGCTGGACGGCATCGAACGAATACCCCAGCTTGACGAGGAACATCAACCCGAAGCCGATGCGGACAATCCCAAGCAGGGTATCGAGGGGAAGCCAGGATACGAGATCAGGCATGCTTCTCCTCCCGGCGTGACGGCTCGCCGTCCTTGCCCATCCCCCCGATGGACTGCTCCGCCTCAAGCTGTTCCTTGGTCAGGAGCTGCAAACGGAGATAGACTTTTTTCCCGTTCTCTTCGAACCACGCGCCCGCGTGCGGCGGGAACGTGCGCGCTCGCAGCAGGTTGATCAGATCTCGCCCGGTGTACTGTTTGTCAAGGTCGATCTGATCGACGGTTTCGACATCGCGGTCACGGTGGCTGGTGCCTTCAGACGGATCTTGCGGAGCACGTGGCGCGTTGCCGGAATGGATCATCGGCCAGCCAGCCTTGAAGACATCAACACAGCAGTGTTCCAGCTTGTCGTAGAGGCTTTCCCCGGTGTCGGTGGGCGAGATCTCCACTTCACGTTGCAGGATAATGTCGCCGGTGTCCACGCCCGGGTCAATGTAGTGAAGGGTCGCCCCAGCCGGGGTGCCATCGATGATCGACCAGACATTGGGATAGCCGCCACGGTTCCATGGCAGGTAGGCGGGATGCAGGTTGATCACACCCTGCGGAAAGATATTGATGAACTCTGGTTTAAGGATAAAGCCGAAGAAGACCGACACCGCAATATCCGCCTTCAGGTCACGAATGCGCTCGAGTACGTCCGGGTCACGAAGACTTTTCGCTTGAAACAGGGCATCACCCGGCACACTTGCAGTTTCGATCAGCTCGGGTCCACACTTGCGCATCTCCTCGGGATGGAGCACGAGACCGACCAGCTCCTCGCCCTGCATTTGCAAGTAGCGAAGAGTTTCCAGTCCGACTCGATTGTTACCGAGAAAGAGGATGCGCATGATCCCGTCCTAAACTCCGTTTGTCCCCACCGAGACAGGTGCCTCAATCGACTCGAGATTGTCGATCACTTCGAGTAGACGCTGGTACCGTGCCTCGTCATCCGTCGCCTCCGGGCTATCCTCGCGTAGCTGGTGCGCGAAATGGATCGCTTGACGTTCTATGGCATCGACCGCATAGTTCGGGTAGTCACGCAAATCGTACTCATCGTCGAACTTCGCATTGCAGCTGCCGCAGAGCTTACCCTGCTCTTCAATGAGACTGTAATCCTTCGTGATGTGCGCACGACGGAACTGCTTCATCCGATCATTGTTCCAGATCTCTTCCAACGTGGATTCAGTAACATTCGCGAGGCCGTAAACCACGTTCACATCCACCGGGCAAGGACCGACGGTCCCATCCCAGTTGATGGTCATGCTCTCCCAAGGGATTCGGCAGATCGGCCAGTCCGACTGAGGCCGCCCCTGAGGATCGCTGTTGTCCACTTCCGCCTCACCCACCTCGCTCAAGCCCGCCAGGTTGAGTAGCGGGTTGAGGAAGACTTTGTCGACAGGTAGCGATAGGAAAAAGCGCTTGTACTCATCGGCATGGTCCCGTGTCTTCTCCTGGAAGACCATAGACATGCAGACATGGGTCGGGTGCCCCGCCTCGTGGTTCATCCGGATGAAACGCAGCACGTTTCGAAAGGTCGGTTCGAACTTGGATCGCACCCGTACCGATTCGTAGAGCCGCTTGTCGATGCCATCAAAGGAGAAGACCAAACGGTCCAACTTCAGCTCGATCAAACGTCGTGTCATCTCTTCGGTCAGACGGGTGCCATTGGTGATGACCGAAGTGTAGACCCCCTTGGATCGGGCGTACTCGATCATGTCTAGAAAACGAGGATGTAGGGTCGGCTCACCCTGGGTGTCGAGGGTGACGGGAACCTGCCGCCCTTCAAGCTCATCAATAATCCTGGTGTAGACATCCCATTTCATCATGCCGAAGCGACGAGTGATCGCACGTTTGCCATTGGGACGGATATGATGGTGGCAGTGGGTGCAGTTCAGGTTGCAAGCGTTGGTCGGTTCGATGTGGATGTACTGCGGAAAGAGCGGCATCTCCTCACGGATGTTCTCGACATACGCCACTTGGTCGACCACTCGTTTGACAATCCTGCGGAATCCCGCTTTGCCTTTGTTCTCGCTCATATTATCCTCACTGCTGCATCTGGCCCGGGCAATCTTGCCTGCCAAGCCGTAGCCTTGGCGTAGGCTGGTTGCCCGGGTCTGCTCACTTTCGCCCCCCTGCTCCCACCTCTGTCATCCCGGGCTCGACCCGGGATCCAGCTGACGCTGTCCTGGTCGTGCTCAGCTACCTGATCCGAGGCCGCGTGGTCTACTCAACCGGGGCGGTATTGTGCTGACATGCACGCTTGGGTGACGGGGCACCCAAGCCATGAAACCGCGTGGCCCGGGCGTGCCGCCCGGGTTTATCCTGTTTTTACACCTCTCCGCGCCTGCGGCGCGAACATCCGTCAGGTCACCGCTTCGCTAAAGACCTGACGGAACAGAAAAAAGGTCGATGGGCTTCGCCCATCCTCGCCGGATTCAAGAATCCGGCCTACATTGATGAATACACCCGACTTGCGAGCAAGTCGGGCCACCCGCCGGGCCAGACTCAGGCCTTCTCCCACTCCTCCGCCGTCACCGGCCAAGCCTTTTGCTTCACATCGGCGTTGATCTTGCTCAATTCCGGTGTAGACTCAACCAGCTCAAGCGCTTCGATCCAACTGAAATCAGCGTGCCCGAAGTGGTCGTATATCCGTGAAATCAGCTCGTAATCTGACGGTTCATCCACCGTCCACCGCAGGTGCGACAACCCACGATCATGCATCATGCCGTGGATGTTGAACAGCTCGCGACGGTAGTCGATGTAGCTGGTGACATGCTCGCGCCAGAGTTTGTTGTGGTCCTCTCGCCAGACTCGTTCGAGGGCCTCGAAGGTCAGTACCTCGAGCTCAAGACCGCGAGGATAGGTCCGTTCCGGCAGCCAGTTGCAGAGGTAATCCGCTTCCGGCAGGGCCGCGAGGAATTTTTTCACCGCCGCATCAATCAGGCTGGGATCCATCAGAGGGCAATCGGAGGTAATGCGGACCACCACATCCGCATTGGTCGCGAGGGCGGCGCCGTAGTAACGGTCCAGAACATCGTCCTCGCTGCCACGGAAACAGTTCCATCCGTGCTGTTCCGCGAGGGAGGCGAGCACATTATCCCGTGGCAAGTCGGTGGTTGCCAGCACGACATCGTCTAAGGTTTTCGCCTGCCCGACTCGGTGCATCACATGCTCGATCATCGGGCGATCCAGGAGCGGTTTCATCACCTTAGCCGGGAGACGGGTGCTGCCCATCCGTGCTTGGATGATTGCCACGACCTTCATGCTACGTCCTCCTTGGACAGTGCAGACCTGATTTCACCGATCACCGTTTCAATCTCTTCGTATCTCATTGCCGGGTACATCGGAAGCGAGAGGATTTCCTCCGCCGCCTCTTCCGCCACAGGACAAAGCCCCTCACCCGTGCCGAGTTGCTCACGGTACCAGGGGTGCAGATGGACCGGGATGTAGTGGACATTTGCCCCAATTCCTCGCTCACGCAGTCGCTGGAAGAGGGTGTCCCGATCCAATCCCGTCACAGCCTGCTTGATCCGCACGACATAGAGATGCCACGCCGGTCGGGCGCCTTGGAGCCCTCCAAGCGGTTCCACTCCGGGCAAGTCGGCGAAGGCTTCGTCGTAACGCGCCGCAATAGCACGCCGTTTCTCGACCCACTCCCCAAGGCGACCGAGCTGACTGAGTCCAAGTGCCGCCTGCAAATCGCTGAGACGATAGTTGTAACCCAGACCAGTCATCTCGTAGCGCCAGGTCCCCTTCTCCTGACGGCTGCGATGGTCCGATGTGATGCCGTGGTTGCGAAACCGACGCATTGCCTCGACCATCGCCTCATCATCCGTTGTAATCATCCCGCCTTCGGCGGTGGTGATGTGCTTGACCGGGTGGAAGCTGAAGGTCGAGAGATCAGCCAGGCTACCGACCGGTTTCCCATGCAGGGTCGCGCCCGGCGCATGGCAGGCATCGGCGATCAGGACGAGGTTGTGCTTCTCCGCGATGGTACGCAACGCCACCCAGTCGCAGGGCTGCCCGGCATAGTCCACCCCGATGACTGCCTTGGTCCGGCTGGTCACCAACTGCTCGACTTTTTCAGGGTCGATCAGCAGGGTAGACGAGTCGACATCGACAAAAACCGGGGTCGCTCCCATGAACAGGACAACGTTCGCGGTGGCCGCGAACGTCATCGGGGGTACGATCACTTCATCACCGGGACCAACCCCGGCAGCGTGAACAGCGGCATGCAACGCGGCAGTGCCATTGCTGACAGCTACCGCATGCTTCGCGCCTACTGCTTCAGCGAATCGTGTCTCGAACGTCCCGACTGTCGGCCCGGTTGTGAGCCACGGTGACCGAAGTACCTCCAGCACCGCCTCCTCGTCCTCCCGCGATATCCACTGACGCCCGTACGGGATCATGATCTTCATCGCCCTCGTGTTCGACTGTGTCGACGAATTGACGCAACTCTTCCATGTCAAGCCACTCGTCATTTGAGTTGCTGTCGTACTTGAAACCATCCGGCAGCGGGCGCCCATCGGCGAAATTGCTCTTGGACCACCAGGGGTGCGCCGGTTGGATCACGAACATCTCTTCCAGCTCGAGCGTGTGTCGTGCCTCATCTTCTCCTACCAGCAGCTCATGCAGCTTTTCACCGGGACGGATGCCGATAACATCGACATCACACTCCGGCGCCACCGCCATCGCAAGGTCCATGATGTTCATGCTTGGGATTTTCGGGATGAAGATTTCACCGCCGTGCATCACATTGATCGTGTCCGCGACAAACTTCACCCCCTGCGCGAGGGTGAGCCAGAAGCGGGTCATTCGTGGGTCGGTGATGGTAATCTTGCCGGAGGCGCGCTGCTTGGCAAAAACCGGGATGACACTGCCACGGCTGCCGACGACGTTTCCATATCGGACACAGCTGAACATCGTACCGTCGCCACCAGAATAGGCGTTGCTCTGAATGAAAAGTTTCTCGGCCACCAGCTTGGTCGCGCCGTAAAGATTCACAGGGTTGACCGCTTTGTCGGTAGAGAGCGCCAGCACCTTCTTGACACCGGTATCAATCGCGGCATCAATGATGTTGCGCGCACCGTTGACGTTGGTCTGCACTGCTTCCATCGGGTTGTACTCACATGCGGGCACCTGCTTGAGTGCGGCAGCATGAACCACCACATCGACCCCACGCATGGCGCGGCGCAAACGGTCTTTGTCACGTACATCGCCGATGAAATAACGCATCTGCGGGCCGTTGAAGCCCGCCATGCGCATCTCGTGCTGCTTCAGTTCATCCCTGCTGAAGATGATCAGCCTTCTCGGCTGGTAGTGTTTCAACAGGTGGCGAGTAAACATCTTGCCGAAGGATCCGGTCCCTCCGGTCACCAGGATGGTCCCACCCTTGAGAATCGATCCTTCTCCCGTCGGAGCAGCACTCGTTTCGCGCGTCATCCGCTCTTCCCTTCTTCCGGGACACGACCTCCAGTCGCCTCCGGGTCATGTCATCTTTCGATAGAGTTGTCACGTGCCTAGTTGGCAAACGATATGCCACGGGAAGAGCGGAGGTGGAAGTATCGGGATTACGTGGGGTTGGCAGGGTTTTGGAGAGGAATAGCCCGGAAATGAGAGCGCTATTGGGAGCTCCCTTTTGCCTTCGAGTTGGTTTCAGGGGGCAAGAGTTTCCGGGGGCATGGTCGAAGAGGAGGCCTCCGGAGCCCCATTTTCGTGCGGATTTGGGTGATTTTCAGGGATTTATCCGACCTGAAAACCTAATAAAAAACCATCCCCAATAGGTACGTAAATAACTGTTAATACTCTAGTTATGTCACTACACAAACCTTGTCATATTGGTCGAATTGGGTGGTAAACAAGGGGTACTCTCCCGCCCGGAAAAGAAGCTCCAAAAGTTGTTGTCTTGTGAAAAAGTGTTGGTACCCTTGAAAAATGCGTTTAGCTTCCACTCGACAGCCTGCCGCAGAATACGGCAGAATATAGTGTTTAATGAACAGCAGAGAGTGTCATGAAGGGTAAAGTGAAGTGGTTCAACGAAGCCAAGGGCTTCGGGTTCATCGAAGCTGAAGACGGCAAGGATGTCTTCGTGCATTTCAGCGCCATCCAGTCCGATGGCTTCAAGACCCTCAACGAGGGTGAAGAAGTTGAGTTTGAACTTGAGCAAGGACAGAAAGGCCCTGCGGCCGGAAATGTCCGTCGGCCGGGCATGTAAATAAAAGTCTTGATGCCCAAAGGCCGCGGCTAACGCCGCGGCCTTTTTTTGTGCCCATTCGTTTTGTCAGGTCCTTGGCGAAGCAGAGAACTTACAGAGGATCGCGCCGCGGTACGAATCAAGTGGCAGATCTGAGGATCTGACACAACCTCTTAAAAGAGCTCAGGCAGGTCTCCTGACCTGCCTGAAAGATGCGTCAGGTCGGGAGACCTGACGCAACAGGTTGTGCGCGAATCATACGTCAGATCAGAACGCCACAATCATCCCGATTCCGCCACGGAATAGCTCGTTTTCCGTGTCGTAGGTGCCTTCCACCCCGATTCGCAGGTTCCGTTTCACCAGGTAACCATAATGCAACGTGCCGCTCGTCTCCTCGATGGCAGCATCATCACTGGTGATCATGTTGAAAAGACCTGCGCAGTACCAACGGCTTGCATCGGCATGCGGCCAATAGATCACCTCCGCCATCAGTCCGTTGGTCACCACCTCGACCTCATTGACCGAGAACAGCGGGTTGCTGTCGGTTCGCTGCAGCCACTGGCCATTGATCTCAAAGGCGCCCAGACCAACTGTTCCGTCCGCCCCGATGTACGTGACATCGTTGGTCGTGCCGATTGCAGCATCTTCCGAGCCCATGTAGGTCATGGCGCCGACACGGAACATCTCACCGACATCCTGCGACACACTAGCGAACATCGACTTGTTGGCATCGCTGTCGAAGCTGTGATCGGCGTAGGCTCCACCGATCCCGTTGCCATTGAGCAGCTCGAGGGTGATCCCGGTACCGGTGGGCAGACCATAGGCGATCATGATACCACGATCATAGGTGAGATCAATGTTGGAATTGCCCGGCGCGACCTTGTACAGCACATAATCATCGTAGGTCAATCGCAGTTCTCGTTTGAAGAGCGGGTCGGAGACCTGGAACTGGCCGATGGCAATATCGAGGTCCATGCCGAACGCATCGTTGTAGCCGATGAAGGCATCCTCCATCCCGGCTACTACACCGCGCTCGTTCATGAAGAAATAGAAGTAGTAGGACCATTTCTCAGACAAGGCACCGCCGGAAATCAGCTTTACCCCATAGGGACTGCGCAGATCGGTCGCCTTCTCGTTCGCACCATCGTTGAAGACCCAGGTGTCGAAACGTACCGCGAAGGGGAAGTCGCGGATCAGATCGAGCTCTTCATCGCCTGTGTCGACAAAATAGCGCGGCGAATCCTGATCCTCGAGCTGGAAGCCATTGCCAGCAAAATCATCTCCATAGGCCTTCAGCCTTGGGAAAGGTGCATGACAGGTGGTGCAGGACATCCTGTATTTCCGTGCAAAAGCGGGTACCGCCATCGCCTCGCTGGCGACCATGCCGACAACGAAAAGCGTCAGCAAAAGGACAATCGTAAAGCGTTTCATGGTTCCCCCTGAAAAGGCATGGAGCAACATCTATCTCTTGTTCCATGCTTCGTGTTGGAAAAGAAACTCGAACGGGGTGGCCCGGGCAGAGAACTGCCCGGGCCACCCCGTGGGAATGACTTAGTCGAAAATGGTCAGCGTGGTGCTGTGCTCGTTGACCAGATATGGTTCCGCTTCATCCGGTACACCGAGCAGCTCGGCAACCGAGGAGACCAACTTTGAGTAGTAGAGGGTCGCAGTCACCGTCAACTCACCCGGCGCTACCTCAAAGGGCAGATCGTAGGTGAACGTTTCGAGTTTGGTTTCACGCGGTCCGATCCGGTAGTCCGGGCCGAAGGTTTTTGTGTTCCACTGCTGAATGGTGACTCGTCCCTGCGGGTCGAGGTACGCCATCCGGAAAATACGGTCGCCAACTTGCACCGATCCATCGCGACGGACCCCTTCAAAATCAGGTTTGTCCAGCGGCAGGCCCATGTCCTGATAGGCCAGCACTTCCGACCCGATGGTGGTCTCTTCTCCCTCGAAACCCTTCGGATCGACAGGCAGGGAGTAGGTGTTGCCATCGGCATCGGTGGCACGTACCTCGAGCCAGACAATCCGGTCCTCGACCGACCCGGTTGGGAATTTGTGGCCCGTCTTCTGATTGAATAGTGCCACTGTAAACTTCACCGTCTCACCTGGTTCCGCTTCACGCAGATCCGGGTGGATACGCAGCTCGATCACACCTCGCACCTTGCCGGGATCGTGCGCACCGTGGAAAAGGTGCTGAGCGATATCCTCATGCGTTGCCCCCATAATCGCACTCTTTCCGGGTGCATAGGTCATGTGGCAATCCTGGCAACGCACACCTTCTTTCGAATAAGGACCTTCCTTCCACTCGAGGTGGGTGCCCTTGACCCACTGGCCGAAGGGATCCATCTCGTTGTGGCAGGTGCCGCAGAATTCCGGGGTCTTCACAAAATCACTGTAGACCATCTCATGATGCGGGGATGCGACCGCTTCATCCTTCGTACGCGGTCCCTGCTTGGCGTGCCCAGGTTCGCTGATCCAGTTGAAGTTGAAAGGTGTGTCCCCTTCAAACCCGGTAACCGTATGACAGATGTCGCAGTGAACCGACTCGTCCGCACGGCTGTTCCCCGGCCTTGGCGGTGGGACATCCCCCGCGAGGAAGGCCATCGGGGTGTGACAGCCATTGCAGCCATCATCCACGCCCTTGAAATCGGCATCCTTTTTCGCGTGTTCAACCGCGAGTTCGAAGTACTCGACCTCGTCCCACTCATGTGTGTAGGCCTGCGACATCATCGACTGTTCCCATTGACGGAAAATATCGAGGTGGCAGGGGCGGCAGGTGTTGGGGGTTTCATAGTCGTCGTAGCTGCGGCTTCCCAGAGCCTCTTCGCCAGCAGGGCTGGCAAAAGCGACAACAAACCCCGCGACCAGCAACATCAACAGAACAATCAAACGGGCAGGTTTCATCCGTGCCTCCATTCAATGAAGAGTATTGGTTTCGGCTTTCCTGGGGAGGGTTAGGGGAAAGTAGCACTGGGAACGTGCCAAATGCACGGGTAAGGACACCCTAACTTTATATTTAATAACATGTAAGACAGACTTAGACTCTCTTAAACAATGATTGGGAAGGATGGTGCAAGTATGTGGTAGTCAGACATTTCAAGGTTCCGTTTCTTCAGGCTTTACGTATCCACCTTCTCGGACCATGGTGCAATTGCTTCTGTTCAACCAGGTTCACTCGCACGATTGACAGATGACTCCATCCTCTTACGTGCGGAGAGACACGCCCGTTCTGTCAGGTCCGTAGCGAAGCGGAGACCTGACGCAACGAGGACAGGAACTGACACCATGAGGACGTGCCGTCCAGCTACTTCAGTACCACCGGCATCCCCATTAACGGCCAGATCAACCAGACAAACAGGGTCACCACCACCATCAACAGGATGCTGGCAGGAATACCCGCCTTGAAAAACTCGCCCGAGGTGAACTGACGGGACTCGTAGGCAATCGCGTTCGGTGCCGCCCCGACAAGGAAGAGGAAAGGCATCCCGGCGGTTGCCAGACAGGAGAAGAGGACCACTTCCGGTGCGACATGGAGGTAGTCCGCGATCACCAGTGCCACTGGCAGCGAAATCGCAATCGCGGCGACATTCATGATCAGGTTGGTCATAATCATGACGAAGAATGCGATCCCGATGACAAAGACCAGCCAGTGCGCATCCTGCAGCAGGGTGATAAAGCTTACCGCCAGCCAGGTGGCCGCACCGGTTTGCCAGAGGCAGAAACCGATCGACATCGCTCCACCGAACAGCAGCACAATATTCCACGGGATCTCTTCGAGGTCCTTGATGTCGAGGATCTTCAGCAGGAAGAAGCAGATGGTGGTCACCAGGATCACCGCACTCTTGTTGAACGCGGCGAACATCGGGACGAACGAGCGCAGGCTGAGCACCGCAATGGCGGCGAAGACCAGGATCAGGGTGATCCACTCGTTGCTGCTCATCGGGCCAAGGCGGCTGTAAAGCGATTTGGCGCGGCTGCGCAGACCGGGGATTTTCGCTTGTTCAGGGCGGAAAACCAGCATGATGTAGCCCCAGAGCAGCACCGCCATAACCCAGCCGACCGGGCCGAGGTACCAAGTGTACTCGAAGAAGGAGATTTCACGGCCCACAATGTCACTGAAGAACCCAATCGCCACCGCCCCTCGTGCCGCACCCAACAGCGTGATGATGCTCCCGGCCCCGGCGACAAAGGCCATCCCGATGAACAAACCCTTGCCGAATCGTGTCGGTGTGGACGAGGTCGAATACATCGTGTAGATGGCACGCATCAAGGGGTACATCGCCGCCGCAACAGCCGTATGCGCCATGATCAGGGTCATCGCGGCAGTCATCAGGAAGACCCCGAGATAGATCATGCTGGTCCGTTCCCCAACCAGCACGAGCATCTTGTAGGCCATACGCTGGGTCAAACCGGTCTTGGAAAAGACCTTGCCAATGACCAGGGAGCCGAAGATAAACCAGACACTCGGGTCCATGAAGTCGGTGAAGGCGGTTTGCGCCGGACGGATCAGGAAGAGGGCCTGGATGACCCCGATGGCGATGGCGGTAATCCCGATGGGAATCACCTCGCAGACCCACCAGGTCGCGGCGAGCAGGAACAGGGCGAGCGCCGCCTTGCCCTCTCGTGTCAATTCAAAGCTTTGCCCCCCCGGATCGGTCGCAGGGGACCATTCCGGCGAGAAGAATACGATACAGAAAAGCACAATGCCGACGGCGATACAAATCAGCCGTTTGACATCCACTTTTTTGGTCCAGGGTGCGAGCTGAATCGCATCTGGTTGGGTTGGCAGGTGATCCGGGTGCTGTTGCCCGGAAGCCGCCGTCCGCGCCTTTTTGGTGTCCATGCCTGTCCTTTGTCTCTCAACCCCTGGAGGGTTCCCCCGGAGAGATGCCGGCTCACGTGGATCATCGCATCAGGTTTGGTGATCCACTACAACACGAGCCCCGCGATTTCATGCAACACGTCGATGGAGCGTACAACACCGACGATTTTTCCCTCCCGCTGTACCGGGAGCATGTAGTAATTGTTGACCACCATCTCACGCACCACCTTCAGCAGATGGTCCTCCGCGTCCGCCGTATGGACGATGGGATTCATCACGGTGCTGATGGGCGTGTTGGCCAGCTCACGAATTTCATCCGTCTCCTCATCCGAGAAGACTTCCGAGAGATTCGGGTCCACCTTTATATCGTACTCCTTGCCCCCCAGCGAAGAGTGGCTGTTCTGTAAAAAGCTGGGCAGCAGGCCACGCAGAATGTCGCGACGGCGGACGAAACCCATCAGGCGGTATGCCTCATCGAAGACAAGCACGACTCGTGGGATGGAGCGACGACCATCCTGGTCAATTTCCGCGGTTTCCATCTCCGCGATTGCCTGGCGTATCGTAAACCAGTAAGGGATGTGGGGATAATGATCCAGTTGGATCATGATTTCCCCGGCCCGTTTGGTATGCATTGTTCACTCCTGTCTATCGTAGGTCCAAACGTCTCTGACGTATCCAGTCTATCTATTGTCATCAGTGTCTGGGATAATCTCAAGATTATCGTGCTGACATGCACGCCTGGGTGACGGGGCACCCAGGCCACAACCACCTGTCATCCCCAGCGTCCAACACCGTGCCAACGGTGTCGTGACCGAAGGTCACCCGGTCGCGTCGGGGATCCCCCGCAATCTCGCAGCGCCAAAGGGGATCCCCGACGCGCTGGTGGCGTCCTTCGGACGCAAGGCTGTTTGCACAGCCTATCGCGCTGGGGATGACATCTATCCACCCTTTATTCTGCGCCACTCCAAGCCGGGGCACAGTCAGCTGTTCGACTCCCGCCACAATTTCCGAAACTCATCGACCGCTTTCTCCTCATCCATTTCCATCAGCCCTTCCCAGTTGCTCAAGCAACTGCGTGCTCGCTGCATCGCCATGCCACGATGCAAACAGGAAAGGATCTCTTCCTTGCGGAAGGGTTTGGTAATGTAATCGAAAACACCGAGGGCACGTGCCTCGCGTGCGGTGTCAATGGTACCGAACGCGGTAATCAGGACCACCAGTTCACGTCGTCCATCTTCCTGAATCCGCCGCAGGATATCCAGCCCTCCCAGCTTCGGCATCTTCAGGTCAGTGACGATCATGTCGTACTGCTCTTCATCGAGTAGTTTAGGCACTTCGAGGGCATTGCTGGTGGTGGTAATCTCGTACGGGGTCTTCTCCCGAACAATCCGTTCGAGCAAAACGAGCATATGCGGCTCGTCATCAATGGCGAGAATGTGCTGGTTCATGCCTGCTCTCCCCCGTTTGCAGGAATGCTAAGTAGAAAGGTAGTGCCGGAAATGTCCTCATCCTCGCCAAGGGTGCTCGGGCTCTCGAACCGGATATCACCGCCCCACTTTCGCACGATTCCATAGCAGAGCGACAACCCGAGCCCGGTTCCTTCGCCCACCTCTTTCGTTGTGAAGAAGGGGTCGAAGATGCGTGGTTGAATCTCTTCCGGGATACCCCTCCCGTTGTCGTGCACCCCGACAATCACCTCACCATCCTCGTACAAAGCCGAAATGTGGATAGTCCCTGCTTTCGGGTCGACAGCGGCGATTGAATTGTTGATCAGGTTCAGCAGCACCTGCTGCAACTCACGAGGATCAGCGAGAATCGGCGGCAGTTCCCTGGGCAAATCGATGGTAATCTCCACATCGCCGTTGAGCTTGGTGTGCTGAACAAACTCGACCAGTTTGCGAATCACAGTTCGGACATCGGTTTGCCCCTCAACCCGTTCGCTGACCCGGGAAAAGTTGAGCAGGTCCTGGACAATTCTTTGCGCCTGGTTGGCATTCTCCTCGATCATTTCGAGGTCACGGCGGGCATCGCTACCCTCCGGAACATTCTCCTTCATCAGGTCAGCAATGCCGAGGACGATCGTCAACGGGTTGTTGATTTCGTGCGCTACTCCGCTTGCCAGCAGACCGATGGATGCGAGCTTCTCCGTGTTGTACATCCGTTGGTCCAGTTCCACCTTCTCGGTAATGTCCTTGATCACAGCCGTGCTGCCGGAGATGCTTCCATCCGGCGACTGGTAAGGAGTCCGTGAAATATCGACCGTAATTCGTCGCCCATCCTTTGTCAGACGTTGCGTGGTGTAGTTGCTGACATACCCCTTCTCAAGGATTTCTGCATGGATCTGTTCCAGCTCCTCCTCGGCGTCAATGTCTGACGGAATGAGAAGCTGCAGGGGTTTGCCCAGCACCTCTTCCGGCGCAAAGCCGAAGATGAGCTGTGCGCCACGGTTCCACATCTGGATGTTATCGTTCTCGTCAATGACAACCACAGCATCCACGGAGTTGCTGAGAATGCCCGAGAGGATACGGTCCTGTTCACCTACCAGCGAACGGAGATTTCGTGACATCCGCTGCTGATAACTCGCCACCAGCAGGCCAAACAGCAGCAACCCGGCTAGTAATCCCCCCTCTGCGATGTACTGACGGTAGTAGAGGGATTCAAGTCCGCTAACCACGTTTTTGGTCGGGGTTTCGAAAGCGAGCGACCCCAACAGGTTGTCCTCTCCGCTACCCGCCAGCAGAGGGGCGTACGCAAAAAGCTGCATCTCCGGGGTATCGCGCCTCACAAGAACGCCGTTTTTTACCTCGGCTCGCCCCTGCTTACCCGCGATCATCGCGGCGACAAGTTCCTCGAATTCACAGGAGTGGGTTTTGGGGTGCCTTCCCGCATGCACATCGAGCACCGTCTCCCCGATCAAACTGCTGTCCGGGTGATAGAGGTAATGACCACTTCGGTCGATGACCCACGCCTGGCAGCCGGTCAACCCGTGCACATCCGACATGAGGTAGCGTGACAGTCGTTCCAGGTCCAGATGGGCGTAACTGGTGATAGGGAGCGTTCCATCCCCTGCATCGAGCGGGACAGGTTGCCATGTACAGACCGTAAGATGATGAGTGTGGGTGGGGTCGATCATCACCTGAGTTCTAACATGCCCGCTGCCGCGTTCAAGGGCCTGGAGATCGACGGTTGCATACTCCGCCCCCGGCTCGTGCTCGTAGTGAATGGTCCCGGTCGGATCGATCAGTCCAACTTCAACCACTCCATGACCGCGCAGACGTAAAAATGCTTCCCGCAGCAGCAGCTCGTATTCCTGCCTGTCCGAGATGATGGTCAGGCGGAAGAGACTGCGAATTTCCGCCTTAACTGTCTCGAGCTCCTCGCTTAAACGAGCCGTCGTCTGACGTGCCAACAGTGCCTGCTGATCGAGATAATCCCGTTTGATCCGCTCACGCATCGTCCGTGCATTCTCGATTCCGACGAGCAGGGTTACCAGGAAAATGGCAACAAAGAGAACCGTACTGACCGGCACCAGGTGCCGTGACTGGAGCATTGATAGAAGCAGACGTTTCAGGCGCACGTAAAGGGTTTTCATAATGGGAACACCCTTTCGCTTGCGAGACCGAGTCGTTTGGCGAAGTCCTCGCGGTACCAGCCGGTGACACGGTCATTCGAAAGCGCCATGTCCAGCTGCTTGGTCATCAGGGTGAGCCGCCCTAAACGGGCCAGGGTCTCGAGGATCTCCTCCCGTGGACGGAAGGTCATCACGCTGTCAATGAAGTCGGATTTGACAATGTGTTCGAAGCCCATGCGGCTGAGCAGTTCGGCGAGGAGACGAATCCGACGTTGCCGTCTATCCGCCGCCGCACCACCGCCCTTGTAATGCAGACGGACAAAGTTTTTCTCCGGTTCATCACAACCCATCGCCTCAACCGAGGTAAAATGGAACCCCAGGCGCAGGCTGACCAGGGCGTAGTCCCGTCCGATGACCGCGAAGCTGTTTTCGGTAAACTGAGTCGAGTGCAAATTGCCGCCATGCGAGGCGGAGACGGGAATGAAACGATTCGGGTTGGGCAGATGACCGGGCCACCCTTCCTTGAGCATCCCACTCCAGAATGAACGGAAGGGACCCTCCGGAATGTCCCTTTCCTTCGACCAGGTCTGGGTCCCGTCCGGGAGAACCGATTCCAGGTCGAGAACATGGACAGGCAACGGTAAAACTGTATCCAGCATGGCACCGGCATCCCGCTGACGACCCACTTCCCGCGCGAGGTGAAAGACCTCTTCGATGCCGCGTTGGTGCGCAAATCGAGTGATATCGTGGAAGGTGACACAGCGATCCGGGCGAAAGTCAGGTTCAGTCGGGCTGACCAAGTTCAGCGGGGAGATGATCTCGAGCAGGCGACGCAGCAGATCATAGATCGCCGTATCCTCGAACAAGTCATACTCCGGGCGACGGTTCTGGATCAACTCGTCCTGCATCCCGGCATAGATGCTCATCCCTGTCGCATCGACAGTCACAACATCTCCCGGCACCATCCGATCGAGAAGTTTGGGAATGCCAACGAGAGTCGGAACTCGTTTTTCACGAGCCAACGATGCCAAGTGGCTGGCACTTCCGCCGATTTCAGTAACCAGTGCGCTGGCACGATCCAGCACCTGCGCCAACGCCGGGAAGGGATTGGGAGCAACCACCACCGACCCACGTTCGATCTCCCCCACCTGGTCCGCGCTCTGAATCACAGCAACCGGGCCACCACCTGCACCGGGGCAGACTGTGGTTCCACCGGAGGCGAGAACCTTCAGTCCGTCCAGATCGACCCGTTCGGAAACCGGCAGATCGCAGAGGAGGCGCAGGGGACGTGCCTGCAAGACGACAACACGTCCTGTCGCACGATCCACCGCCCACTCGATGTCCTGAGCGTGACCATAATGATCCTCGAGACGTGCTGCAATGTCGACCAAAGATTGCAGGGTACGTTCATCCACACAGGGCACGTCACGATCTGCCTCGGGGACCGGCTCCTCCTTCACCCCACCCTCCGGATCGAGGACAAGCCGCCGTGCCTTCGTCCGTATCGTCGACTCCACCACCCCGGCTCGTTCCCGGCACAGCTTGAATACATCCGGCGAGACCTCTCCTTCCACGAGGTAGGGACCGAGGCCATAAATCGCATGCACCAGCACGGTATCCGCATCCGGATCAATCGGATCACGTGTGTACATCACCCCGCTGACCATCGCATCGACCATCTCAATACAGCCGACACTCATCGCCAACTCCTGCTCACCGATGGAATGGCTCAGCAGGTAAAAGAGGGCACGTGGCGAGAATTTGCTTGCAAGGATGTCGCGATATCGTTTCAGGAGTTGATCAGGGGGCACATTGAGGAAACTACTGTACTGTCCCGCGAAGCTGAAGAGGGAATCCTCCCCGATGGCGCTCGAACGCAGGGCTACTCGTCCAGCCCCACGTCTGCTGAGCAGCTCATCGTGCTGGTCACGGATCCCGCTGGCGAGGTCCCCGGGAACTTGACTTTTTTCAAAAATGACTTTCAGACGATCACAAACAGCAACCAGGTCATCATGATTCTGAATGTCCAACCCCTCGAGCAGAGCGTCGATCTCCTGCTGGAGACCATTCTCTTCGAGGAAGCACCGATAGCCATAGGCTGTGACCGCGAAACCTTCGGGCACATTCAGGCCGAGACGTTTCATCTCACCGAGCTGCGCGTTTTTGCTGCCGACGAGGAAAGTGTCACGGCTGTCAATGCGAGAAAAAGGCAGGACCATCGGGCCGGGTTCGACGGGATGAGTGCCCGGCAGCAGCAGGGCAATCTGCGATTCGATCGCGTTCGCCCGGTCCTTCAGCACTTGGTACTCTGGTCCACCAAGGTCAATCAGCAGGTCAACAGTCGCATGGACCGCATCCCGCAACTGTTCGAGGATGGTCCGGACATAGGTGAGATCAAAAAGGTATTCGCCTTGGGCTTTTTCTTCCATGTCGCCGATGATCTGGAGGACCTGGTTGTTCCGATCCAGCAGCTCACGAAAGAGATCAAAACGTCTGCGTAGCTTCTGCAACGCGGACGATTCTCCCTCTGTCGTGCGGAATGGATGGGTCAACCGGGCCATGTCCAATCCTCGACATGGGGGACT
Source organism: bacterium (assembly GCA_020444265.1). Classification (GTDB taxonomy): domain Bacteria; phylum Electryoneota; class Electryoneia; order Electryoneales; family Electryoneaceae; genus JAHLLH01. Next base: position 481,846 of record JAHLLH010000002.1, on the reverse strand, counting down.
GATTTCTCCGAGCTTCCCCTGTGGTTCCCCTCCTCCCACCAGCTATCCCAGCCAGTGCCCCCCGGAAACGGAAACATCCACACGGACGATTAGCTCGCCGAAACCTTGTGAAGAAAGTTACGAACCTGTTATCCTTCTCGCAAAAGGTGTGGCTCGACTGGAGTTGATAAAACGTGGTTATGGTGAGAACCGTCTACCGCTTCTCAAGGTGTTTGAGGTAGGTGTAGAGAGCCGCACGGCTGATCCCGAGGTAGCGTGCGGTTTTACTGCGGTTGCCCTCATGTTGCTCCAGCGCCTTTTCGACGATGTCCAGCACGTGGTTATCCAGGTCGAACTGGTCGGATGGGAGCGGAGGGCCTAGTTCCCCTCCAGCTTTATCCAACGTGCTTTGAGGGCCCGTTAACTCGTCAAATTCCAGGTGATCGGGCCGCACCACTTCATCATCATAGAGCAGCACCATCCGGTCGATCACATTTCTCAGCTCACGGACGTTACCCGGCCAGTCATAGTTGACCAGTTTGTTGATCGCCTCATCGGAAAAGCTCGTAAACCGAGTCCGTCCCTCGTCCAGATGATCTTGCACGAACCGTTGCGCGATGGCCATGATCCCATCAGGTCGCTCCCGCAACGGCGGTACCTTCAGCAGGCCAACGTTGAGACGGTAGTAGAGATCACGACGGAAGCCGCTACGCTCAATTAGATCTTCGAGTTCACGGTTGGTGGCTGCGATAATGCGCACATTGGCCTTCAGCCGTGTCACCCCACCGACTCGGTAGTATTCACGTTCCTGGATGACTCGAAGGAGTTTGGCCTGCAGGTCGGGGCTCATCTCTGATATTTCGTCCAGAAAGAGCGACCCGCCGTCCGCTGCTTCCAGCTTTCCCGGTTGCCCTTTCGGATTGCCCCCGGTGAAGGCACCCGCCTCGTAGCCGAACAGTTCACTCTCAAACATGTTCGGATTAATCGCCGCACAATTGATGGCTACAAAGGGTGTGGTCACGGTGCCGTCGCCATAGTGAACAAACCGCGCCATCAGTTCTTTTCCGGTCCCCGTTTCACCGACAATCAGCACCGGCAGATCGGGTTTTGCACGTAGACGTTCCGCCGTTCTCAGCAACTGTTGCATCGCAGCAGAATGGACAACAATATCCTGGGTGCCAATCAGCCGGGCAATCGCTTCTCGTGTGGTGGCAAGCTCGGATTCTAGTTCACGGGTCGCCTCACCGACCTTCTCGTCAAAGTGTTCCCGAAGCTGATGATGTTCCGTGCGCAAGGTCATCATCGATTCGACACGTTCCAGCAGAAGGGTCAGCTCTTCGACATTGATTGGCTTCAGCAGGTAATCGAGCGCACCGTTCTGCATCGCCTCAACCGCGCTACCGATGTTGCCAAAACCGGTAAACAGGACGACCTCGGTGTTTTTGAGGGACTCGTCCCCCTTGATCCGCGCGAGCAGGTCCTGGCCGCTGAGCCTCGGCATCTGAATATCGGTCAGAACGAGGGAGTGAGGATCCTTCTGCAGGGTACGCCAGGCTTCCAGACCATCCTCACAGGAGGTTACTTCATGCCCGGATCGTGTCAGAAACCGTGTGAGACTCTCCCGGCTTTCCCTGCTGTCTTCCGCGAGCAGCACCTTCATGCACTTGCCCTCGGAAGAGTAATAATGAAGGAAGCCCCTCCACCCTCGACGTTTTCAACCGCCAGGGAACCTCTCATGCTGACGATAAGGTTTTGCGTAATAGACAACCCGAGACCCATCCCTTCGGTCGCCGGAGACGAGGTATAGAAGGGGTCAAAAATACTTTCCAGCTTCTCCTCCGGGATACCCGGTCCGTTATCAATCACCCGAATCGTAACCAGTTCAGCATCCGAGCGTGTTTCAATCACCAGCTGCTTGTTATTTGACTGTATCGAGTCGAGGGCGTTCATGCCGTTGGTCAGCAGGTTCAAGACCACCTGCTCGAGCGCAGTTTGGCTGCCTAAGCAATGGGGAAGTCCCTGCTCAAAGTGCCTGACGATCTCGATACCGTGGCTCATCAGCTGCTGCCCGATCAGCGAGAGTGCCTGTTCAATGACATTATGCGTGTCAACCGAGACCATTTCGCCCCCGCTCCCCTGCTGGACGAGGTCACGCATATTGTTGATGATCGACTCGATGCGAAAACATTGCTTGGAGATGAAACGGAGACCATCAAATACTTCTTCTTCGCTGATATGCTCGTCCCGATCTTTCCAGTAGAGCAGGCCGTCGGCGGTCACTTTCAGCGCGTTGAGCGGTTGATTGATCTCGTGCGCAATACCCGCCGCAAGGGTGCCCATTGCCGCGAGACGTTGGGTACGTGCGGCAAGCAGCTGTTGTTTTTCAATCTTTTGTGTCTGCTCGGCAACCAACTCTTCGAGATGCTGGGTGTAGTTGTTGAGCCGCTCGACGACACGGATCCGTGTCGCGAGTTCAACCGACTGGATCGGTTTACGTAGAAAATCGACAGCCCCCAGCTCAAACGCTTCCAGCTGCTCCTTCATGGTGAGGTCCATGGAGCTCAGGAAGAGAATAGGCACCGATTCGGTCTGTGTCGATTGACGAAGGCGGCGGCAGACTTCGTAGCCATCCATCCCGGGCATCGAGATGTCAAGGAAAATCATGTCCGGTTTGTCCACACGCGCTCGTTCAAGCCCGGCAGCACCGGATGATTCGGCCAGAATCGTGACATCCTTCAAAAGGTTTTTTACCAGATTGAGCAGCGGTTTCAGCATCTCAACCTGATCATCAACGAAGAGCACCTTCAGCACTGGATTCCCCCGAGAGGTGGTCGTGGTCTGCGAGCAAGGTACTTCCTGCCCATCCTGCCTGTCGAGCCCGAGCTGTCACCCGATAGAAAGAAAAACCTCCCGGTGATCTTCACCGGGAGGTTGGGTTGACATCTTGCTGGACTCAGAAGCCGCCGAAATCGGTGTCGTCAAGCGAAATCACATCATTCGGCTTGACCACTTTGCCTGCCTTCGGTGCTGCTGGTTTCTCCGATTGATAGCTATCCTCGAATCCATCATCGGAGGCACCCCTTACCTGGTGCTTCCGTGACGGCGGTGTGGAGGGAGCACTCATCAGCTGACGCGCACCCTCGCTCAGGATGAAGCGGGAGAGCATCACCTGGAGCTGACTGGCCTGGCCGGACAACTCTTCAGCAGTCGCTGCTGACTCTTCCGCACTCGCGGTGTTGGACTGGGTTACCTGGTCAACCTGGCCAAGTGCTTCGGCGACCTGGTCAATACCCTGTGCCTGTTCACGGCTGGCACTGTCAATCTCACCAATCAGGTCGGTCACCTTTGTGATGCTCTCGACAATGCTGCTCAGCGATTCCGCCGTTTCGGAGGCGATCTTTTCACCAGCCTTGGTCTTCTCCACTGATCCTTCGATCAGGGCGGTTGTTTCCTGGGCGGCCTTCGCACTACGCTGCGCCAGGTTACGAACCTCTTCCGCGACCACTGCGAAGCCCTTGCCGTGCGCTCCGGCACGCGCCGCTTCAACCGCTGCATTCAACGCCAGCAGGTTGGTCTGGAACGCGATCTCGTCAATCGCCTTGATGATCTTCTGGACTTCACTGGACGATTCGCTGATCTCGCTCATCGCGCTGACCATCCGGTCCATCTGTCCGGAGCCGGTGTGGGCCGACTCTTTGGAGGTGATGGAAAGCTTGTTCGCCTGCGCGGCATTGTCTGCGTTGAGACGTGTCTGGGAACCGATCTCGGTCATCGAGGAAGAAATCTCCTCGAGGGCACTCGCCTGTTCGGTCGCGCCCTGTGACAGGGACTGGCTCGACTGGCTGACCTGGTTGGATCCTTCTGCGACCTGTTGCACCGCACGTTGGGTCTGGCCGACAAGCTCATTCAACTCTTCCAGGGTCTGGTTCAGGTGGTTCTTGATGAGAGCGTGGTCACCCTTGTAATCACCCGTCACACGCGGCGACAAATCACCTTCCGCCATCCGTTCCAGAACCGCAGCAGCTTCGTTGATCGGTTCGAGGATCGAGTCAAGCGTTCCGTTGATGCCCTCGACGATCTCGCGATACGCCCCTTCGACAACCGTTGTGTCGCCACGGTCCTTGAGGTTGCCCTCCCTTGCGGATCGTGCCAGATCAATCGTCTCCTTGATGACCGCACGAATGGACCCACGAATGTTGTTCAAGCCTTTGGTCAGGATAATCTGCTTGCCGGGAAGGTCACGCAAAACCTTGTCGACCTTCCCTTCAGCGTACTCGTTCATGATGCCAATCGCCTCGACCACCGGATTCGCAATGGCTTCGAACGCGCCATTGACGTTTTCCACGAGTTCAAGGTAGGCGCCAGATAAACCAGCGGTTTCAGCCCGGGCCTCAACATCACCTTGCTGATGCTCCAACGCCAGCGATTCGAGGTTCTTTACAAGCTTCTGCATGATGGAACGCATCTGAACAAGTGCATGGCCAAGGTCATCCTCATCGGATGCAACGTTCACATCTGCAGTCAGATCGCCGTTCGAAAAGGCAACTACCGCCTCGGATTTTGATCGAAGAGCTTCCACCATTGTGCGAAATGCATCGGCTAGCTTGCCAATCTCATCTGTTCCAGTGTCGCCGATCTCAATATTGACATTGCCCAGCGCAATTTGATTCGCTGCATCCTGAACCCGCTTGATGCGATTTGTAATGCGGGTCACGATCGGGACAACGACTGCTGCAACGACACCCAGTGCAAAAAGAAGAATGAGAAGAGTGGAGGTTGTGGACCGATGCAAGTCCGCAAGCTGAATCCCGACATTGCGAATGTCTGCGAACACACCAACCTGTGTTCCTTCAAAATCGCGGATCGGGAAGGTCTTGACCCAGTAGTTCTTTTTCTTGAATACAGGTGAAATCCCCTCTCTGCCAGCCTGCAGCATCTTAGAGGTAAGCAGGGATCTGGAGAGATCACTGTTTGATGCTGTGATCAGCACGTAGTCATCACCGAGGATCGGATACTTAGAGGTGTCTTGCAGAGAGCGGGCAATCTCAAGCTCACTCTTGTTCATCAGGACCGCAAACTCTTGTCTGTCGGATGTTTTTACGGTCGAAGTCAACTGATCGAAACTGAACAACATTTCTACGGAACCGAGGTGTTTTCCGCTGTTCGTGGTCACTGGGGCGAGGCCACGAAGAGCGAATCCGCCCCTTCCGATTTCAATCCCAGAAATCGGTTTATGGGAACCACTATTGATTGTTTGAACCGTTTTCCGGAAGGATCGCAAATCATCCGAAAGATCTTCCCCCTTCGTTGTCTGGTGTTCTCGCCAGACACGGAGGAAGCTGCGACCATTCATCAGGTGGTAGTGCAGTTTGAGCTGTGCCCCATCAAGGTTTTCTTTGTACCCCTTTTTGTAGCTTGCCATGAACTCACGCAATTTCTCGCGTTGTTCCTGGACAGTTGCATCATAAGGGTCGTCGATATTTGCACTCTCAATCGTTTCATAACTGGTGACTACTTCCGGCAATCTTGAGAAGAGGCTGGCGATCTCCAAAGCCTGATGCGAAATCTGAGCAATACCGCTGTTTACTTCTTTCTGGTTCAATCCAAACTGTTGATCCAGGTCCTTTTCCAAACTTCTTAGGCTGGTGCTCCGCATGATAAAAAAGACCGACACACCTACTGCAACGAAGACAACGATAAGCGGAATAAGGAAACGGTTTCGAATACCCATCTTGAACGTCCTTTCTACTCGAACTGCAAACCTGCGAAATGGAAACACGCTCTAGCAGATGTCTGCTTCCAGACAGTGGCTAAAAAACCGTGCTCGCTTCCGGATGTGACGCCCCCCGGCACATCCGGAAGCGTTTACACCCTTAGAATTTGGCGGTCAACGCCAAATAGAGGAACGTTGTCGTTCCAGATGAAGCCTGGTAATCTTCACTTGGCATGAACAGGCAGTACGCCGCATCCAGGCTCAACTTCGGCATCAGCTTCATTACAAGCCGTGTATCGATCTCATTGCCAAGCCCGGAATACTCTCCCGAAGCTGTTACCGCAGGCTCGACATAGCGAAAATGATGAAGATCAACCGAGACAGTCGCTCCCTTTCCCGGCTTCAGATAAAGCGAACCATTCGCATCCAGTAAACCGTTGTTCACATCCTTGAAGTAATCCATGAAACCACGATAGAGGTGACGCGACATGTAGGGGGCGTAGAAAGCATGATCCTCGGTAGCTGGGGTTGTTGCACCATTCCCCGAGGTGTAGTCAACTCCTGCTGAGATACCCGACAGAATCGACTTGTCGATGCCGTACTTCACTTTTCCGACCAGCAGGTGCGAGGAAAGGTCTTTCCCGCCTTTATTACCAAACTGGTAGGCGGCATCCACCGTAACTTTGAACTGCGACAGCTTGCCCATGTAATTCACAGCTGGAGTCACGATCAGATCTGCGTTGTCCTGGCCGTGGTCAAAGGCCGAATCCCAATCCACCATCAGCAGCGGCTGGAAGGGACCCGTTTTCACCGCCACACCCATCAACCTGCGATCCTGCTCGTCGAAACTGGCGCCACTCGAAGGCGCTACTGCAGCGGACCGTTCCACGGTGGTGAAGTGGAACAGGTCAACCCGTGTGCCGCCCTGTGCCCAGCGGAACCGGATGCCATCATAGGTGCGGGGTCCGTACACATTCCACCCACCTGTTCCCATCAGTCGTTTTGAGCCATACCAGTTTTCAAATCGACCAATACGGATGTTCATGGGAAGGATGTAGGAAGAGTTGAAGTCGACGTAGCCTTCGTGGAGCTCAACAAGTGCTGTGGACGCGCTGTTAGAGGCCGTTGTCCCCAGGTACCGAGCTTCACCGAACTTGAAGCGGACAAGCAGACCTTCGGACGGAACAATATTTACGCCAAGGAACGACCGCAGCGAAGCATAGTCATAGGCCCCTGCATCGGGATTGAAGCTTTTGTCGTTCAGCTCGTAGCGGTAGCGAACATTTCCGTCAAGCGTGACCTGATCCGAAATTCGAACTTCCCCCCTTGATACGCTAACCATAGTCAACAGCATCAGCGCGACAACCAGCTTTGTTCTTGAGCTACGCATTCTACTTCCCTTCTGTTTACACAGCGTCTCCATCAGGATCACTGTTTCACGGAGTTAGGTATAACTATTAGAACTTTACGGTTTTTACGCAAAAAAAGTCGATGAAGCACTCTCGACCCTTGAGAGAGCGGATTATGCTTCATCGACTGTTAATCACGGTTAAATCGGAAGCCACCGAAATCCGTGTCGTCCAGCGAGATCACATCATTCGGCTTGACCACTTTGCCTGCCTTCGGTGCTGCTGGTTTCTCGGATTGATAGCTCTCCTCGAATCCATCATCGGAGGTACCCCTTACCTGGTGTCTCCGTGATGCCGGGGCAGCCGGGGCGCTCATCAGTTGACGGGCTCCTTCGCTGAGGATGAAGCGGGAGAGCATCACCTGCAGCTGGCTTGCCTGGCCGGAGAGTTCCTCGGCGGTTGCAGCAGACTCCTCCGCACTCGCGGTGTTCGACTGGGTGACCTGGTCCACCTGTCCAAGCGCTTCCGCGACCTGGTCGATACCCTGCGCCTGTTCGCGGCTGGCACTGTCGATCTCACCAATCAGGTCGGTCACCTTCGTGATGCTCTCGACAATGCTGCTCAGCGATTCGGCGGTTTCCGAGGCGATCTTTTCACCCGCCTTGGTCTTCTCTACCGACCCTTCGATCAGCGCGGTTGTTTCCTGCGCCGCCTTTGCACTACGCTGCGCCAGGTTTCGAACCTCTTCCGCGACCACCGCGAAGCCCTTGCCGTGCGCACCGGCACGTGCCGCTTCAACCGCCGCGTTCAACGCCAGCAGGTTGGTCTGGAAGGCGATCTCGTCAATCGCCTTGATGATTTTCTGCACTTCAACCGACGAATCACTGATGTCCGTCATCGCACGAACCATCCGGTCCATCTGGCCGCTGCCGGTGTGAGCCGACTCACGGGATGTGATCGACAGCTTGTTCGCCTGGGCGGCATTGTCAGCGTTGAGACGGGTCTGGGAACCAATTTCGGTCATCGAGGAAGAAATCTCCTCGAGGGCACTCGCCTGTTCGGTCGCGCCCTGTGACAGGGACTGGCTCGACTGGCTGACCTGGTTGGATCCTTCTGCGACCTGTTGCACCGCACGTTGGGTCTGGCCGACAAGCTCATTCAACTCTTCCAGGGTCTGGTTCAGGTGGTTCTTGATGAGAGCGTGGTCACCCTTGTAATCACCCGTCACACGCGGCGACAAATCACCTTCCGCCATCCGTTCCAGAACCGCAGCAGCTTCGTTGATCGGTTCGAGGATCGAGTCAAGCGTTCCGTTGATGCCCTCGACGATCTCGCGATACGCCCCTTCGACAACCGTTGTGTCGCCACGGTCCTTGAGGTTGCCCTCCCTTGCGGATCGTGCCAGATCAATCGTCTCTTTGATGACCGCACGAATGGAGGAACGCATACGGTTCAGGCCATCGGTCAGCATCATCTGCTTGCCCGGCAGATCACGCATCTCCTTCTCGACCTTGCCTTCGGCATACTCGTTCAGGATGCCAATCGATTCGACCACCGGGTTCGCAATGGCTTCGAACGCGCCATTGACGTTTTCGAGCAACTCAGCATATCCGCCTTCGACACCGTTGACATCGCAACGTGCCTCAACATCCCCTTCCTGATGCTCTTTGGCCAAGGTATCAAGGCGCGAGATGACCAGGTTTAGGGTGTCTTTCATCCGGTTAAGCGACTGGCCGAGAACATCACTCTCGCTGGCCAGCTTGATTTCAACCGACAAATCACCATGGGAAACTTTGCTGACCAGATCGGCCTTGTCGTTGAGCGAAGTCAGCATGTCACGGTTGGCGTTCGCCAGTTCACCCAACTCGTCATTTCGCTGGACCTTGGGCGCCTCAGAAAGATCACCGAGAGCAATCTTCTTCGAAATCCGGGTCAGTTCGAGAATTGGTTTGGCGACCCCATTGCCGAAGTAATAGGCTGTTGCTGAAGCAAGAATCAGGATGACAAGCCCGATAATCGCGACTGTCGTGAGAAGCTTGGTGAAGGATGATTCGGCACGCTTGTGGGCGACACGATACTCATCCTCATAGGTCGAGGCACCAATCACCCAGTCCCACGGTTCGAAATAGGTGATCGCAGCCTTCTTCATCCGTGCTTCAGATTCACCTTTGTTTTTCCAGGGGTAGTAGGCAACAAAGCTTTCCATATCATTTAACTGGACACCACGCTCAACGATATCCTGGATAAACAGATTGCCATCACTATCCTTGGCACCAAAGATATCCTCTCCATCACGCTTGCCCTGGTAGGAAATGATGTAGTGTCCCTTCTGACTGCCTTTACCACCAAGGACATAGACATAGCCTGTTTTGCCGACTTTGGTGTCCATGACAGCGTGACGCAGAGATTGAACCGATTCTGGCTTGACACCAACATAAACAAGACCGATGATCCGACCGAACGAATCACGCAGCGGTTCGTATGATGTCATGTACCAGTCGTTGACAACAAACGCCCGTCCCCTGTAGGTCTGACCCTTCATGACCGTTGAGATAACCGGGTTGGGTGTTCCATCCGGATTAACAGCTGGGATATACGTGCCAACCGCGCGCGACCCGTCTAACTTGAGCACATTGGTCGCCACACGAAGCATATCGCCGCGCTCGTTGATCCGTTGGAAAATGGTACAGGTGCTACCGTTCAGTTTTGCGACATCATCAACAAATGGGGTCTTTACGGACGCGGAAAAATTCTTGTTGATAGCTTGGTTCCCTATGGTCATCAGAGGCAGGGTAACCTTTTTCTCCGCATTCGTATACTGGTTCACTGCGGTCCAGGAAACCATACTGCTCGACTCTCTGATGGGACTGTCTTCCATCAGATAATTCGCGATTTCAATTCCCTCGTCCAGCTTCTGCATGACAAGCTCGTGCGATACTTCGCACATGTGGTAGATATCGAGCGCAATCTGGGTCAGGTTAGCGTTACCAAGGGAATCCAAGCCATCTCTGACAACTGTCTGAACATCCCTGCTCGAGTAGAAGGTGATCCCCAAAATTGCCAGCAGGGGTACGAAAGACATCAGCACCATCAAGCCAATGATCTTCGCTTTTATAGTAATGTTCTTCAAGTTCATGGTTCACTCCTTTGCATAATGGGGGGGTGGGTTAGAAGGAGTACACAGTTGCGAAGATCACACGAATGTTCTCGCCAGCCGGCGTCGGATCGCCGTACTGGGTTTCCATATAATCCGCTTCAAGCATGAAGTTCAGGTTGGACTTGGGCTTGAAGCCCGCGTTACCGAAGATCCACGTATTCAGTTCGCGTGATCCGACACTCAGGTAGTCGGACTCGGGGTTGTCTATCCCCATACCCGCCGTACACGACCATTTATCGTTGATCGCGTAGCTGACATAGCCCCAACCGCCGCTCGAGTTGATTGTCTCAACGCTGTTAGGCAACTGGACAATACCCTGGATGATGCCACCGAAGAAGGAGTTGAGGTTGGTCCCGTAGAAGCCCTTGCCGACGATGGTGAACTTGCCAGCCTTTGCCTCGATCGATCCATTCATCGACCAGCTCGAAACATCGTGTGCCACATCGTTTGTATCCAGCGAAGCCTCGGTGCCGTAGTGGCCAAATACGGAAACGGTGAAGTTCTTGGGGCCAAACCAGACACGTCCCATGACCCACGGCAGCCCGGTCCGCTCACCTTCGCCGATGGGATCTAAATCGGATGAGGTGAAGGAATCGTACTTGTTGTTGCCATCGATCGCACGGTTCAAACTGACGGCGAAATTGACTGGCTTGTTTACGGTGCTGACACGGATCTGCGGCATACGCATCCAGAGGTTGCCGTTGGCCGCGCCGACAACAAAGTTCGCCGTCCGCGGGAAGGGGGTAGAAAGCAGGGCCCAATCCTGCCCCATGCGAATTTCCCAATCCTGGTTGGCGAGGCCAATCCAAGCGTGGCGCAAACGGAGCAGAGGCTGACGGGATGCGGTTGAACTGTTCGGGAAACCACCTGCAAAGTCGACCTCGATCACACCTTTGACGTTCCAGTTGCCCGCCATCTCCGGGTCACTCAGCTTGATGCCAATGCGTGTGTGACGACCGGTCATGGTGAGAACCTGCTCGTCCTGCTGCGAGCTGTTCCCATTGTAGTTGTACAGCATCCAGTCGCCACGGGCCAGCTCGGAATTGTCCCGTGCTGCTTCGAACCGAACGAATCCGTACGGTTTCAGTTCGACCGAAGATGCCCAGCTAACTGAAGTGCCTACGAGCGCCAGAAGCGCTACAATCAATACTTTTTCCCAACGGTTCTTCATGCAATGCCCCTCTCTTTTCAGGCAAGGGGGAGTCCGATGCGCGACATCTTCTTACACCTCCCTCGCTTCCCTGTGCTGTCTACTTCCTCTGCTGCCTACGTCGCAGTTTTCTCTTCGATATCTCGTTCGATGGACGACAACGTGTCCATCATGGTTGAAATGCTGATCGGTTTGCCAAGCATGGCCCACGCACGATTGTTGATGGCAGCCATCGCCGTTTTCGCATCTCCGAAGCTTGTGATCAGGATGACCCTTGCCGAAGGATCGAAATCACGGATGGATCGAAGCAGGTCAATTCCTGTCATACCCGGCATGCGAACATCGCTTATCACGGTATCAAAGGGGTTCGCCTGGTACTGCTTCAACGCCTCAAACGGATCGGAAACCGTTGTAATCGCATGCCCCCCACGACGAATGGCATTGGCCAGGCTGACAACATTTTCAGGCTGATCATCTACTAGCAGAATCCGCATACAATCCCCGGGAGTCATTCCGTTCACTGCTCGACTCATTTACAAGGAGTGTGCCAAAAAGGGAGGGATCGTCGGAAGGACAGACAATAACACAAAAAACACAAAATCGGGCCCGATTTGGAGCGAGCGAAAGAGTGTCTTGTTTTCGACAGTTGTCGAAATATCAACAATCAGGGTGTCGAAATTTCGACAGTTATTGTATCAGAATCGCACGGTGGGCAGCGAGTGTATGGCCGCTATCATCCTGTATACGGAGGAGATAGACCCCGCTGGAAAGGCTCGGATTCAGAGAGAGAGTGTGAGTGCCAGCCGCATAGCGATGAAACGGCTGACTGAATACTTCCTGTCCCAGCATATTGACCAGGGAAACTCGCAGGTTGGTTGGTTCAGGTAAGCTGATACGAACCCTTGCGCTGCTGTTGAAGGGGTTGGGATAGAGATCGAACGCAAACGATACCGGCAGGGGAGTTTCAGCAACGGCAGTCGATTGAATGGTAAAGCTCCACGGCTCGTCCATCTCGACCGTATCTCCCTGAGAGATAAAACGAAGCGTCCAGATCGCCCCCTGAATATGATCAAGCGGAACGCCAGCATTATTGTCCAGAAACCGGATAACCAAGCTGGTATCGGGTAATCCGGAAATGGTGAACAATGTGTCGGGCCGTTGAAATCGCTGCACTTGCAGAACGACTTGGGTTTCAACTTCTGTTTCGGGGTCCGGATCATTGGGGGTGCGCCAACGCATTGCTGCCCAAAAATCTTCCTGAAGGTCGACAATCCCGCCGTTTTCCGGTTCCAGAGGTACTGGCGCATCGGGTGGAAGATTTTCAAAGTGTTCGGTGTACCACTGGAGGGTGTGGGTGAAGTGGTCGGGGGTGGTCTCTTCACGCATCAACGCGACGAAAACGCTGTCATTCAGCCGGACCCCTTCAACCGCTTCCCCATCGAGGGGCACGGTGTAATAGCTACTGCCATCCCTCCCGATCCGTGTGATGGAAGAGCCCAAAAGCACCGCGCCATTCGTCGGTGTACTCAGTACCGCATTTCCGCCGATTTCGAAGGTTTGCATGTCAGACGGCGGCGTCCATTCGATCTCCACGATGTATTGATCGGACCAGCCTGGCGCGGGTTGATCGCTCACGACCAACACATTGAGAACTCCTTCTGCGTGTACCATCCCGAAACGGGGCAGGAGGGAGAGGTTTCCCGCGTTTGCCTCACCCTCGGTTTCCCAGCCGTAATCCATCCTATTGTCATACGAACCGATGATATATCCGGAAGCATCCCCAATCGGGTCAAACCCACAATAGTAGATGCTCGAATCGTAGACCCCGCCGAGGATCATTTTACCCTTGCGGAAAGGAAACTGATGGTCTGGGTTCATGTAGATCCACTCAACAGGCGTACCCATCCGAACCAGGGCAACTTTCTGTTCCAGTGCGGTGGTGAAACGAAGGAGGGTGACAAATCCATGCACCGGATCCCAGAGCATGTCCAAACCACGACTTGTGAGATGGCTGCTAAGCGTATCCTCCCAACCCCAATCAAGAAGACCGTCCACACTCACCGTTTGAACAAACGCTCTTCCTTCCGGTCCATCCAGCACACCAGTCATCGCAACGTGCGAGCTGCCCAGTCCGATCATCGCGGAAAGGGAATCATCCCCCTCATGGATGATGAGCAGGGAACCAACTTGATCAAACGCCAGATCGAACGTGCGTATCAGGATGTCCTGTCCATGCCCGCTGGGTGGGTTGACGGTGGCATTGATCCCGACGGCAAAAACGGTGGTATCGATCACCGCTGTTTGGATGGGGGGTTCAAGATCCAGGCTCGAAAGTGGTGATATACCTTCATTTAAAAGATCGCCATTCATGTCAAATCTTTTAAGATGGAAAGCTGGGGTCGGCTCCCCTTGATCCAGCACGATAAGGACCAGAGAGCTGTCAGGCATGAGAAGAAGGGACGAGGAGGCAGTCATGTTAACAGGGCTGCTAGAAGAAGGACCGGGAAGCAGAGACCATTCCGCAAAGGTGAGGCTGGTAGCAGCCAGAAGAAGCGTGAAGGGGAAAAAAATTCGTGTAAAAGCCTGTATCCACTGGTTCATTGTGTTCACCGCTCCCATCCAGACAACCTGATAGTTCAGGCAAAGTATCGCTGATCGGTGGCACAGACAAGATTTGCGCTCCAATTTCCACAGGAGGACCGTCTTCCAATAACACCAAACGAGATCGGGTTTTTTCTCTGTTTCATTGGAAATCATGTGCCTATATTGCAATGATGTATGAAACGATTCCAGAAACCATCATCTGATCGGCCTGAGGTTTTCCATGACACGTAGACAGATTCTCGTTGTCGATGATGAAAAGACGATGCGTGAAATCATCGCCAGTTCGTTTCGGGACGAAGGGTTTGATGTTACCACAGCGGAGAGCGGCGAAGAGGCGCTGACCATACTTGAGAACGAGCCGATCCAGCTCCACTTTCTCGACTTACAGCTTCCGGGGATGACAGGACTCGAACTCTGTCGTGCCATCCGTGAACGCAACCCGATTGCGATTTCCATCGCCATGACCGGGTATGTTTCCGTCTTCCACCTGATTCAGTGCCGAGAGGTGGGCTTTGAGGATTTCATCGTCAAACCGTTCAAGATGGAGATGTTGATCCAGATCGCCAATCAGGCGTTTGAAAAGCTGGACCGTTGGCGTCGAGGCCACTGAGTTTCCACGTTTGGGGATACAACAAACGGGGCCGTGAGATTCTCACGGCCCCGTTTCTATGTTCTACACGAGAGGATCAGAAGGTTAGACGATCCTCGAAGTTGCTCGACAGCACGGTTACATAACCGTGGAAACGGGTGTCACGGGATTCGAAGACAAAACGGCAGCGTTCGATGCCATCGACACTAATCGTGCCTTCACCACGGCCATTGGAGCGGATCACGGCGGATCCTTCGACATCCAGAATCACATTGTCCTGGGTATCAACTCGGGTAATCAGGGTCTGGCCAGTGATGTCGAAGCTCGCGGATGGATTGTGTGGCAGGGCCGACACATTGGTCAGGCCTGCGGTCCAACCGTTCACCATTCCAGCAGGGAAGCTCTGATCAATCGTGCTACCCTGGGTGAAGAAAAGCACTTCAACACTGCTGAAGGAGAGGCCTCCCTGGGCCGTTGTCTGGTTCTGATAGTCATCCGTATACCAGAGCGAAGCCACTGCACCATTGACATGCTGGCCGCCGAGCGGGTCGGTCTGATACTTGATCCGCCCATAGTCAACACGGGCAGGATGCAAGGGGTTGTTCTCCGGCACGCCAGCGTCAAAACGGATAACCTCGTAGGCAGCGCCCTGGTAGGAGAAGAACCAGCTCGGATCGGCAAAGCCGGGCAGAGTGGAGAGCACCTCTGAATCAGCGACCGGGTGCCATCCATCCGGGATCGCCTCGACAAAAGGAATGCCCGACTCGTTCCCGGCAAGGTGAGGCTTGGCGGATTCAAGCGATTCGTATGCCTGGTTAATCATGTCTAGATAAACATTGGCATAGTCCGTGTCATCCGCATAATCCTCCAGGGAGAAGAGAAGATCCGGATCGAACTTCGCGCCTTCGTTGCATCCGACAAATACCATCGCGGAAAGAGACAGACCGAGGACCAGTGCTTTCAATCCCCAGCTAGAGCCTGCTCGCATCATCATGAACCCCATCTTGCTGCACGTCAAATCGCTCCACGCCCGTCGAGAACGCAGAGCACCCGATCAGAGAAATATAGATGTCTTGCTTCGGAAAACCAACTCAGCCCTCATGCCCTCACATGATGGCCGGCGGGGAACCCTAAGATACAGACTGGAAGCCGGGTTGCGCATCCCCCTCGGGAGAACAATTCAAATTGAGCTACGTCTTTGATCTCCTCTCCCTGCCGGGGAGCCTCCCTGTCAAGTTGAAATGAATGGCCAAGTGTGTGTAAATAGTGAGTTGGATACCGCTTGCACCCCGGGGGGTGCGCTGGACCGAACGAGATGACGGAGACCTGAACGATGCGCAAGCACAGCTTGTTTACAATAGCATTGCTTTTTCTGCTTCTGCCCCTTGCCGCCACCGCCCAGGAGACCTTCCTGTTTGAGGCCGACCACCTGGACATGACCGTCAGCGAACCTGGGTTCTACCAGTTTCACGGCTCGCTGACCAATGCCTCAGCTGAAGAAGATGTCTTCATCATCACCCGCCTCAGCGTTGAGGGCCCCGAGGACTGGACGAATTCGATCTGCACCCACGAAGCGTGCTACCCTCCCTTCCTGGACGAAGTCGAAGATCCGCTGACACCTGGGGAGACCGACGATGTCTTCAGTCTCGATGTGCAGACAACCCAGGAAATCGAAGAGGGTACCGAATATGTGATCACTGTTCGTTTCGCGAGCACCAATGTGCCCGAGGACACCCTCATCCAGGTCTTCACCCTGACCTACAGCACGAACAGCGTCGACGATCCGTCCGCACAACCCTTTGAGTACAGCCTGGATCCAGTCTATCCGAACCCGTTCAACGCTATGTCGCGAGTCAATTTCACCCTGCCGCAAGCCTCGAAGGTGCAGTTGGTCGTGATGTCGGTTGATGGACGTATCGTACAGACCCTGGCTGATGGCATCCTGCCCGCGGGCAACCATCAGCGTGTCTTCCGCAGCAGCCCACAAATGGCGAGCGGCACCTACCTGGTGACCCTGCGTGCCGCGGACAAGCACTTTGTGCAGCGGGCGGTTTTGCTCAAGTAAGTTGAGTTATTCGATGTAGTGGGTGCTCCGGCTTGTCTGACCAAACCGACGCACCCTTTCCCAGATGTTCCACCCAGCCAGCGGTGCCTGACGGCATCGCTGGTTGTTGCATACAGGCAGGACAAGAGTTGAGCCTCGCACTCCTCAACAACCTCTCCAAGAACTACGGCGCACAGGATGTACTCGCCGGGGTTTCGCAGCAGATCAATGCGTCGTCCGCCATTGGGCTTGTCGGGCGCAATGGTGTGGGCAAAACCACCCTTTTGCGCATGATTGCAGGCATCGAAACTCCCTCCAACGGTCACATTGCCTTCGCACCGGGAGTCCGTGTCGGCTACCTCGAGCAGGACCCGCACTACCCGGAGGGACGCACTCTTTATGCCGAGGTACGTGAGGGGATCGCGGCACTGGATGAACTCGAAGAGGAATTGCGTCACCTCGAGAAACAAATGGCGGACGAGTCCCTCCGCAACGAGGACCCGGAAACCTACCAGCGTGTGCTCGACCGTTACGCCTATGTCCAGGAGCAGTTCGATCATCGGGATGGTTGGCGTGCGGATGCTCGTGTCGATGCTATCCTCGATGGTCTGCGTGTCCCGCACGCCGACTGGCACCGTGATGTCTCCACCTTTTCCGGTGGGGAACGCAACATCATCGGGCTGGCCCGTCTGCTGGTGCAGGACCCGGACATCCTGCTGCTCGATGAACCGGGCAACCACCTCGACTTCGAAGGGCTCGACTGGCTCGAATCCGAGCTGAAGAACCTGCGCGGGGCCTTTGTCCTTGTCAGCCATAACCGTTACCTGCTCGACTCTGTCTGCAAAACCGTGTGGGAAGTCGAGCACGCTGGTATCGAAGAGTGGCCGGGAAACTATTCGGCCTACCGCGCCGAAAAACTGCTGAAAATGGAAAAGGCGGAAGCGGAGGCGAAACGTGCCCAACGTGAAGCCGACCGTCTCAAATTCCAGATACAGCGTCTCAAAAGCTGGGCCTCGGTCTACGACAACCCGAAGCTGGCGCGGACGGCGAAACGTTTCGAGAAACGGGTCGAGGAGCTGGAGTCGGTCGATTCGATGCGCGAGGATCGACGCAAGATGGGGTTCCGGCTCGGCGGCGAGAAGACCAAGGGCGAAATCGCCCTCGACATGATCAAGTACAGCCGTCAATTCGGCGACAATCCGCCCCTGTTCGACAAGGTGACCCTGCGGATACGTCAGGGGGAACGGGTTGCGCTGGTCGGCCCAAACGGCACGGGCAAGTCAACCTTGCTGAAGGATGTCCACCGTGAGGGGCGGTGGGAGAATGACACCTTGCGTGTCGGTCGTGCGATGAAGCTCGGCTACCTCTCTCAGATGGGAGAGGAGCTGAACCGTGACACCAAGCTCGTCCGTGAGCTGATGCGTCTGGCCAACCTCCGCTTGAACGAGGCCGAGGCGCTGCTGCACCGTTTCCTCTTTACCCGTGACGATCTCGAGAAGCCGGTCTCCGTCCTCTCCGGCGGGGAGCGAGTTCGCTTGCAGCTCGCCGCCCTGATGGCGGGCGGGGACAACTTCCTGCTTTTGGACGAGCCGACCAACCACCTGGATGTTTTCAGCCGTGAGGCGGTCGAGGATGCCCTCGAGGATTACCAGGGCACCATGCTGATCGTCAGCCATGACCGTTACTTCCTCGACAAGATGGCGGAACGGATCATCTACGTGCTCGATGGTGACATCCACCCCTTCGAGGGCAACTTCTCCGAATTCTGGGACGAGTGGAAGGAGATGCGCCATGAGGAAGAGGCCCAGAAGGAAGCAGCGCGGCGCAAGGAGAAAGAGAAGAAACGCGCCTCCAAGGACAACCGTTTCCGACGGATCAAGTTCAACGCGGAACGGTTCACCTTCCTCGAAGAGGAGATAAAACGTCTCGAGGACCAGATCGCTCGTCTGGATGAGGAGATCGAGCGCGAGGTTGAAAAAGGCAACACCAAACGTGAACTCGCAAAACGTGAGAAACTCACCGACACCCGCGACCAGCTCGACTTGATCTATGAAGAGTGGTTCGCGATGGGGGACCGGAAAAGCGAGTATTAGATGCGAGCTCGGTTCTTGCCTGTCACCCCGCACTTGATCCGGGGTCCAGCATCCAGTGATGTGGGCGTACGGCTCGCTCCAATCTGGGGCCGTCATATTGCGGGCGTGTGAGCGCTTCTATTCAGCCTGGGCTTCTCACCTCAAGGCCGATGAGGGAGCTATGCCAACCCATGCGAGGCTGGATCCCGGGTCGGGGCCCGGGATGACATGTTTGGCTACGTTGTCGATCAGTTGGTGTAGAATCCCACCTCACCGATCCAGGCCGCTCCCCGGCTCTTGAGCACGCGCAAACGGAGCGAGGAAGTGGTGACCGCATCAAACCGCTCCAGCCGTTTGTAACCAATGGTCGTGCCACGAACCACCTCCGTCCAACCACCTACCGCTTCCGCTTCCAGTACCCACTCGGCAACATGCTGACCTTGCTCAATGGCCTCCTGAAGCAGCAGGTTGGTCAGGGTGACAGGCGTGTCAAAGCTGAACGTGAGGGTGTTCACTGCCTGAATGGAAGTCGAGATATTCCCATCAATGAGGATCATTGGATCAACTTCCTCCAACCCCACCCGAATGGCCGCATCCTTGACCAGGTTGGTCTCGAACATCTCGTCCAGATGCTGACGCCAAGCGAGAAGGGTGTCGGCATCCGCTTGGGTGATCCGTCCCGCTTTGTTCGGGGGGATGTTCAACAGCAGGACGGCATTCCGTCCCACGGAGCCGAAGTAGATGTCGGTCAACTTGGCAACAGACTTGATCTGGCTGTCCTCCTCCGGGTGGTAGAACCAGCCGGGACGGATCGATACATCCGCCTCCGCCGGGTACCAGTGCAGAGCAGTCGCGCCCTTCAGCGCGGACAGCGAACCGAGGTCCTCGTCCATCCGGTTCTTCGGTTCGAAGTGACGCAGCAGCAGCTCTTCTGGCGGCAAAGATGAGTCAACCGAATCTCGTGTCAGCGGCAGCACACTCCATTCGCTGTCGCGTGCATAACCATCCTCATTGCCCACCCAGCGCGCATCCGGGCCCATCCCGACCAACACTGCTTCGGGGGCCAGCTCACGAATAATCCGCCAGAAGCCCTCATCGTCGAATTGATGCACCTCGCCGCTTGGTCCCGGTTCGGTACGTCCCGCCCCATCGAACCAGACCTCACGGAACGGGCCATAGTTCGTCAGGATTTCACGCAGCTGATTCCGGTAATACTCGTTGTAGGTTTCGCTGCCGAAGTCGGGATGGTGACGGTCCCATGGCGAGAGGTACAAGCCGATTTCCATACCCTGCGCGTTGCAGGCGTCCACAACTTCACGCAGCAGGTCGCCCTTGCCCTCTTTCCATGGACTTGCTGCGATGTCGTAGTCGGTGTAATCCGACGGCCACAGGCAGAAGCCATCATGGTGTTTTGCGGTGAAGATCAGCAGCTTAAACCCGGCCTGCTTGAGGACGCTGACCCACTGGTTAGCATCGAGTTTCGTTGAGTTGAAGAGGGCGGGATCATCGCTGCCATCGCCCCACTCACGGCCCGTAAACGTATTCATCCCGAAATGGATGAAGGCGATGGTTTCGAGCTGCTGGTAGTGGAGCTGACGGGGGTGCGGGAAAACTTGGGCCGCTGTTTCGAGGGTGGATTTGTCATCACCCGGTCGGGAGATAACCTCGACCTCAGCCCCGAGGGCAGAACCACCGATCAACGTCAAGAGCAGAAACCAGCTCGCGTGTCTCATTCACTTCCCTGGCAGGTGAACAATGCAAACTAATGGAAGGTAACACCCTTTTAAGCTGGTTAAAGAAACCCGGCTTGCAAGCCAAGCCGGGGCACCCTGCGCTAGCACGTATACTGTCATCCCCAGCTCGCAACAGGGTGAGAACCCTGTTCGTGTGCGAAGCACACCAGCGAGCGTCGGGGATCCCCCGAGGCGATGGACGAAGCTGTTGAGCTCAACCGAAGGGGATGCCCGACGGCCCCAACAACAACACCCTGTCCGGCAGCAGCCGGACATGGGGCCTGGGCATGACAATATCGTGGTCTAAATCCTCGACCTACTCTGCCGAGATGCGCAATGCCAGCCGTGTCGCAAACCCATCATAGGTGTAGTAACCGATGGTTGAGCTGTTTTGCGTCCAGCTGACGCTCGCCACGACGGTCATTCGGTGACGTTTCGGGACAGGATTCAGCACACGTTGCACTTTGACCGTGCCGCGCACCAGGTCATCGGTCCGTGCTGGCTGACCCGAATAGAGAACGCTCTGCGCGTAGGCGCTGTGGCCGAAGTCGAGGCCGCTGCTGAACCACCACGGACCCTCCATCCGATTCAGGGTCACACCACCCTGCCAGCCATCCCACAGCATGTCCCCAGCATCCAATCCGCCCTGTGCAAGCGCGACAAGCTGGGTGGCCTCGGTGTCGAGTTGGTCACGCAGCAATAGACGCGCTACTAACCCGGTCTTCGGGGTCAACGGTGTGGAAGCCCGCAGCGAGAGCCAGAGGTAACGGGTCGAGGTGGGATCGTCCAGGCTGTCGTAGACTCGCCATTGGATACCCGGCTCAACATCGAGGGAGACTGGAATCCGCAGCGCAACATTGGCACCGAACGAGAGACTTCCTTCGCGGTAGTCCACATCGAGGGTGTCAGCGTTGGGGTAGCTCATCGTATTGAACTGACCGTTTACCCTGAGACGCAGTGCTTCGTCGGCCAGGTGACGGTACCCGCCGGTCATCCCGACAGCATTCCGGTTGTAGAGCTCGTAGTCGCTGGCATACCCGACCGCATTGGCCAGCGCGGTCGCATAGAGTTCACCACGTTGCCCGACAAACGTACTCGTTTCCAGCGCGAGGGTATGGTCGAGGCTTCCGAGGTCGGAGGTCTGTGCGAAAGTCTCTCCATAGCCCTGGTACCAGAGGACCCAGGCCGGGGAGATGATCTGTTCGAGCACGACCCCGATGCCGCCATAGCTGTCATCGACATCGAGGCTGTCGGCAAAGAGATTGCTCGTGCTGCCGCCATTGAAAGTGAACTCATACCAGAGCGGAGGCAGTTCGGCAGTTGCCTGCCCAAAGGCGAGCAGGCCGACGATTATAGAGGGGAGGAGACGTTTCATCGGGGCTATCCTCGCCCCCCGCCCCCACCATTACCGCCACCACCATTTCCACCGCCCCCACTGCCTCCACCACCCGGACGACGACGTTCTTCGATGATCCGGCGACGAAGATCGCGTGGGTTCATACCCTCGCGATTCCACCGTTCACGCAGATTGTCGATCCCACCTGCTTCACGGACGAGGGAGTTCCAACGGTTCCAGGCATCACGCCAGTTTGGACGTTGACGGTCATTTTCCCACCACCCACGAAACGCCAGGCTGTCCGTCATCACACTGTCGGGAATTGAATGAGACCAGCCCATCCGGTGTCTTGCCTGCGGGCCCTGGAACATCGGGTCGAGGGCATCGGGGATTCCGTCCCCATCACGATCCGGGGCGAGATCATTGATCCCGTCCCCATTGAGATCGATGAATCGCGGACGTTTTTCGGGACGGGGATGAGTCCGTGTGGAGTCCGGCTGGGCTGCCAGCAAAGCCGGCAGCAGCAACAGGGCTGCGAACGCTATGATAAGTGTCCGTTTCATGCTTCTTCCTCTCCGCCGTTCCAGCGGCTGAGACGGTACCGGATCGCCTTTTCCGACATGCCGAGACGGCGGGCGGCTTCGCTCTGGTTGCCACCGACCTCATCCAGCACGCGCTGCACGACATCCCGTTCAAAGGCATCCACCCGTTCCGGCAATGGCAGGCTTTCATCCTGCCATGGCGAATTGCCCGATGCAGATGACAAGCCACCGCGAAGATGCTGGGACAAGTCTCGCGGCCCGACCAGCGAGCCACGGCTCAGCACCACCGCCGATTCAATCGCGTTTTCAAGCTCACGCACATTGCCGGGCCAATGATGCTTCATCAGCAGGTCCATCGCCGCGCGATCCACTCCTTCAACCTCCTTGCCATTCAAAGAGGCGTATTTCTTAATAAAGTGCTCGACCAGCAGCGGGATATCCGCTTTCCGCGCACGCAGGGGCGGCAGTTCAATGCGAACGACATTCAGACGATAGAAGAGGTCCTCACGGAACTCGCCACTGCGAACCCGTTCCTCAAGGTCAGCATTGGTCGCCGCGACAATCCGTACATCCACCGCCGTCGAACCGCTGCCACCAACTCGTTCAATCGTTCCTTCCTGCAACACGCGAAGCAGTTTCACTTGCGCCGACAAGGGCATATCCCCGACTTCATCAATAAAGAGAGTGCCCCCGCTGGCCCGTTCAAAAACACCTGTGTGTTTGCCAACAGCGCCGGTGAACGATCCTTTTTCATGGCCGAAAAGTTCGCTCTCGACCAGGGTCTCCGGGATCGCAGCGATGTTCACCGGTACGAAGGGTTTCTCCGCACGTGGTGATGTGGTATGGATCGCCCGCGCCACCATCTCCTTGCCCGTGCCCGATTCACCGAGGATCAGCACCGATGCCCGCGAGGGAGCGGCTCGTGCCACCAGGCCGAAGACTTCGCGCATCTCTTGCGACGTGGCAATCAGGTCACCGGACGCGTCGTCGCCCATCCGTGCGCGCAGCTCACGGTTTTCCTCGTGCAGCTGTTTCCGTTCCAGCGCGCGGTCCACCTGGATCTGCAATTCAGCGAGGCTGACCGGCTTCTGGATATACGTATGCGCTCCCGCCTGCATCGCCTCGACTGCTGATTCGATGGTCCCGAACGCAGTCATCACAATCACTTCGACCAACGGGTTCAGCTCGCGCGCCTTTTTGAGTAGCTCGAGACCATCCAGCCCCGGCATACGCAAATCGGTCAGCAACAGGTCTATGGCCTCCCTGCCGAGAGTATTCAGCGCAGCGACCCCATCACCCGCCTCGAGCACCTCAAAGCCACGCTTCTTGAGGTAACCCGCGAGAGTGGAACGCTGCGGCGCTTCGTCATCCGCGATCAGTACCCGGTGGGCACTCATGCAAACTCCCGTTTCAGGTAGATACGCAGGGTTGCCCCTCCGCCGGGGGTATCGTCAATCTCGACACGTCCCCCATGTTCATCGGCGATCCGGTGGACCAATGACAGCCCTACTCCGGTCCCTTCCGCCTTGGTTGTGTGGTAGAGGTGAAAGACCCGAACTCGTTCCTCAAGAGGAATCCCCGGCCCATTGTCCGCAACTTCCATCCGTGCATACGAACCTTCTTGCTCCAGTTGGACCCGGATCTCCCCCCCGGATTCAGGCACCGCTTCCAGCGCGTTTCGCAGCAGGTTTTGCAGGGCTTGCCCCACCTGCTCGTGATCGAATGCAAACTCTTTGACGTTACCCTTCTCGAGGGTTATATCGACCCCCTGAGCCTCGGCCATTGGACGGAAGAGGGCAATGTTCCGTTCCACCACATCGGTCAACGAACCCTTTTGACGGTTGGTCGCGGGAGGCCGTGCGAAGGCGAGAAAGTCCTGCACGATTTTCCCGATCCGTTTTGCCTCCGTGCGCATCGTCGTGACCATTGAGAGGTACTCATCACGGTCCGACGTCGGCTCGAATTCCAGTTCGAGACGTTGCGCCACCATCTCCACCGTATTCAGCGGATTGCGGATCTCGTGCGCCACGCCTCCCGCCAGTTTGCCCATCGCCTCGAGACGTTCTTTCGCTCTGCGATCTGCTTCAAGGCGCTCGACTTCGCGCCGAATCCTGTCCCGCTCCTCGGCCAGCAGACGCTGGTTCTGCTTGGCGACCAGGAAGGCGAGAATCAGCCCGCCAAGCATCATGAAGAGAACCGTCCGAATGCTCAGCGCCACCAAGCTGCGTGACCGGATGCTGCGGAGCTCGTCGGCATGCAGCATCATGCGCAGGGTCACATCGTCCAGACCGGTCAGGTCCGTCACCGCCTCAAAAACCGGCTCCCCATCGGGAGTCCGTGTAAACCGCGCAGCGACCGTATCAACCGGTATTTCCCAATCGTAGAAGCTATCCTCCGGACCACCGACCCACTCCGGCAAACCCTTTGTCGCTGCGAGAATGGACTCACTCGATGTGAGCATCGCGAACAGCACCTCTGGGTGCTGGTTGAGCTGGTGGAGAATACTGCCCAGGCTTTGTGTCTCGGGCCAGTAGTCCGTGCTGACCACCACCGCACCGCCACCGGGCCGTGCAATAGCAGCGACATAGTGCCCGATGAGGACCATGTTGAACATCATCCGGTCCTGCTCGGTCCAGGGGTCAAACACCCCCAGGACCATCTCCTCACGGCCTGTCAGGGTCAGCTCACTCAGGATGTCAATGAACTCGTCCGGACCAAGCCCGGTTAACCGGTCCGTTCCAGCAACCCACGCACCACGACCATCGATCAGATCTATCGAGGAGAGGTTCGCATCGTCCGCCAGTTGTTCCAACTCGTTGTCAGAGAACCGTTTTTCAGTCGTCATACAGGCGATCAGACGTGCCCGGGCAACCAGGGCTTCGTCATGATTGATCTGGTTGTACTCATTCTCGCGTGCGATCGCCCGAATGTCGCCCTCTACCTGCTTCACCAAGCCGCTCACCTCGCGCAGGGCGAGGTTCCGAGTGATGGCATCCACACGGAAGAAATCCCAGACCGCAGATGCTCCACCCACCAGGAAGAGAATCAGCAGCAGTCCGGGCAGAAAGGATTGGCCGCGAAACAAGGTCGATTTGGCACCGGCGTTCAAACCATCTCCTGCAAAGGAAGTTCGTTCCTCAAAGGTGGGGCCGTTGCCAATGAACAGGCAAGCGCCGACCCTTCAAACCGGCACTCCTCCCCAGGCTTGCCGACACTTGAAGGGTCATGCGCTGCACCACTCACCGGACCCGTCCAATTGGATCGGGTCCGGTGAACACTTCAGGATCAGCGACCGCCAACAATGTGACGGAAACGGTTCCAGCGGCGACGACGCTCGCCGAAGCCACCACCATCACCATCGCAACCGGGAAGCTGCAGGTTGATGGTCGCAACACCTTCAGCCGCTACATCAACTTCAGCCTGGACCTGACCGACCTGGCGCTTGCCAGCGTGGATGGGCCACAGACCTTCCGGGACCTCTTCGATGGTGAAGCTGCCATCCGCGGCGGTAAGCGTGCGGAACGCCTGGCCACCGGGGCAGAGGTCACGATCGACTCGGACACTGACGACAGCACCTTCGACAAAAGCACCCGTCGAATCGGTCACCGTACCGGTCACCGTATCGGCGGAGGCTGCCACTACCATCATCAGCATCAACGTCACTGCGAGCAGACTGCGTTTCATCGTCCTTCTCCTTCTTGTGGATGCGGCTCAACCGCGTTCGTTTGTCTGCCCGGTGTAATGCCAGTGCCGTGCCAGTTTTCCCACTAACCACCCTGACCCTTCTCTTACTAATTGTTATACAAAGAGATACTTCAAGGAGCCATCCCTTCTTTTTCCTTATACGCGGACGAAGTAGGCCGCTACCTCCCCCGGCATCTCGTCCATTTTGCCGAATGACTCGTCCAGCTTGACGAAAAGAGAGTTGTTGCCTTGGAACCAATCTGATCCTGAGCCTGGCACCATTCCGTTTAAAGCACACTATATCAGTGATTTACTGTTGATTTTGGAGGGCGACAGAAGAAACTGGCACGCTTCTCGCAAGTGGTTGGATCAAACAACACGGTGGACAGTTGATCTTCCAACCAACTTGGTAAGGAGCAGAACGATGAAGAGCTTTGGATGGCTTCTCTTGATTGCCCTGACGATGTCGATGGCCATCTCAGTGGCATTTGCAGGCGACACCGATCCCCAGACCCCGGTACCGATTCAGCACGGTCCTCGTTTCGTTGACGAGAACGGTGATGGCTTTAATGACCTCGCGCCGGATCACGATGGCGACGGCATCCCCAACGGTCAGGATGCTGACTACACTAAGCCCCAGGACGGCAGCGGCACCCAGCAGGGGATTCGTGGTGGACAGGGACGTGGTCGTGGCCTCGGTCAGCGTGGACCCCTCGGCTTTGTTGATGCGAACGGCGATGGGATTTGCGACAATGCCGGACTGCGCAGCGGTCGTAGCGGCTTCGGCCCCGCCCGCCGCGGAAATGCCCTCAAGGCCAACTTGCAGCGTCCCGACGGCACCAATCGCCCCGGCGGTGGCCGTCGCTAAACACAACCTCCCAAAGGCTGATAACCCACAGCCTCTCCCAAAAACAGCCGGGCCTCAGTTGAGGTCCGGCTGTTTCTTTTATCCCATCTCAGTCACACTCTCCTGCTGTACCACTATTTTCACCAACCTTCCATCGAGAGTTGCTGACCAGAGGATCGAAGTGTATTGTTTGTTGATACAAACATTCTCGCGATGATCTGACCACACCTGAAATTGCCGGGAAGGACGCTGCAAAAGCTGTTCGCCCCGGTGCATAACATTACCCGATCCACAACGAGCTGGAAGGAGGAGCCATGCACGGTAAGGCATTGCGCGTTTTCGTCGGCCTGATGATGGCCTTTGCCCTGATTGTTGTCGCAACCCCCGCCGCATTCGCCCAGGATGAGGGCGGCATGCAGGACTCTGGCGACAAAATGAACCATGACCACATGATGGAGATGGACAAGGACATGAGCTATGTCTACACAGCGGACAAGCTCTACACCTGCGACCATCACCATGTCTTTGTCACCGAGGACATGAATGCCCATTGCCCGATGGAAGGCTGCGGGATGGCAGTGGTTGAAATGACCAAGGAACAGGTCACCGAGTTGCGTGCGAAGCATCTGAAGGGCTGCCCGAAGTGCCATACGGTGCTGCCTGCTGATGCCGAGAAGACCCACTGCGCCTGCGGGATGGAGTTCATGGAAATCGAGATGCCCGAGGAGGAGGGCGAGATGATGAAAGAAGAACCGATGGACGAGGAGAACAAGTCCTGATCGGTTTGACATCCTGTTGAAAAGGAATCGCCCCGGCTGATCCGGGGCGATTTGTTATTGGTCTATTCCTGTCCGCGCAGCCCGTCGGTCTCATCATGAGGCAGGCTCGACCTCGGCGATCGCAGGTAGGCGAAGGGGGTCAGGTGAAGAAAATTAGATACACGGGACATGTAGATGTCGGCGTAGCTCTCGACCTGGCGTGACAGGTGGCTTTTGTCGTTCCCCGCACGCATGATCAGTCCCCAATGCCCGTTCATCAGCTCGCCCGATGCTCTCGCGAGCGGGCCAATGGCCGCATCGATCTCCTGGATACGGTTCCGTAGCTCATCGGATTGGGCTTGCAAGGCTTTCTGATCGAGGCCAGTGCCCTTGTTTTTGCGGGCTCGTTGCACATCGAGACGCACCCTGTTGTACTGGTATTCGAGAGTCTCCTTCTCGAGCATAAGTCGGCTCAACTTCGCCTGTTGCTGCTGGAACCCCTCCAAGGAGGCCAGCTCCTCTTCTACCTCACGGATAATCAGGGCGGTCCGCCAACGGAGCACATTTTTCGAGACGGTGACATCGGCATAGATGTGATCGCCGACATAAAGGATTTCCTCGCCGGCCAGCTTCCACAACCGTTCCACCTGGGTCGCATTGCCGCCAACATACATCTTTCCTTCCTGCAACCCTCCGATAATCGGCTGCAGCTGCCCCTCCTCGTTGATGATCTCAAACGCCGGGTTGGGATCGTTGAAGAAGGAGGGTTTTCGTGCGGAGACAATGATCAGTTTGAACAGATCACGCCAGGTCATCCCTTCCGGCAGGTAGGGATTGAAGGCAAACTCCATTACCCGCTTGGTATAGGCCCATTCCGAATTGGTGATCAGCACCAGCTTTTTACCCGCCTGCTTCTGGTCGAGCAGCGCCTGCGGGATCTCGGGATCGTAGGCGATGTAGCTGTCCGGATCCTCGAGTACTTTCCCTTTGAGCACACCTTCGGTATGCGCTTCATCCAGAGCCTTGTTGATCACCTTCCGCATTTCGGCATAGGTCCGCACCTTAGGCAGCTCGCCACGGTCAAACTTGTCGACCATCTGCGCAAACATGCACGCTTCGGACAGCGAAAAGAGGGTGTTGAGGAAGTAGAAACGAGGATCGTCCAGCTCAACGAGGGTTCTCGAGTAGGTATCCCGCTGTTCGTCGAAACTGAGCGGCTGGGTCCCGTGGAACGCCCGTTTCACATACCCGAAACGATTCGTCTTGATCAGGTTGCCCAGCTCGACATCGACAATCAGTCCGCGCACGATCAGCTCGTGATCATACTCGAGATCCTCCACTGGCCAGCCTTGCGCTCCGAGCTTCTCCTTCATCAAAAGGTAGGCCTGCTCTTCCCAGGCATCCGGGTGGTAATGGATCAATGTGTAATCCATGTCGTACCCGATCGCCTTGATCGAGCGCAGGTTAAGCGTCCGGTTGCAGAAAATCCCCCGTTCGACGGGTGGGATGGGGTAGTTCGTCTCGGTCATCGGTTGGTCCAGGTTGTTGTTGAGTGGTGAAAGGTAAGGAGGATTGGGGACGGTTGGAACTGCTGCTTTGGCATGCAACAGAATTCAAGGTGCCTGTCATCCCCAGCGCACAAGCTCGCATCAGCGAGCTTTGCCGTTGTCGTTGTGCGCGTCGGGGATCCCCCGGGGCGAGGAACGAAAGGGTTGGTTCTCATCCAACGGGGATGCCCGACGTCCCCAACACAAACACCGTGTCCGGCTATCGCCGGACATGGGGACTGGGCATGACAATAATAGACGACAGAGAAAACCCCGGCATCAAGCCGGGGTTCATCCAACAAATTCAGCGGATTGCTTCGTTTGCGCGTCACGCTGCCTCGCAATGACTTATAGCAGCGCTTTTACCTGCTGTTCAAAGACTGCCTTGTCGACATAGCCGACGTGTTTGGCGCGGGCGCGGCCTGTGCGATCGATAATGAAGGTGGTCGGGATCGAGCGAATGCCGCCATACATCTGGTTCGTCTTGCCATCCGCAATCACCACCGGGTAGTTCATCTCCCAATCCTTGACAAAT
Organism: bacterium; assembly: GCA_020444265.1. Taxonomy (GTDB): domain Bacteria; phylum Electryoneota; class Electryoneia; order Electryoneales; family Electryoneaceae; genus JAHLLH01. The sequence goes on along the minus strand of JAHLLH010000002.1, from coordinate 452,207 downwards.
TGCGCCACCGCCGCCTGGCCATCACGGCCAAACGCTGCACCGATCACCACGAGGCCATCATCGCCATACTGGTTCTGCAGCTCGATGAAGCCGGGGATCTCTTTTTTACATGGCGGGCACCAGGTGTCCCAGAAGTCGAGGATGATCACTTTCCCGCTGAAATCGGCGAGGGAGTGGGAGGTGCCATCGGTCGCGGGCAGGGTCCACTGCGGAGCCATCGGGGCTTCGGCTTGCGGGATCAGGCCAGCGGCCTTGATCGCTTTCGCATCCTCGTTGCCCATGCTGGTTTCCTGGGTCTGAACCTGCTCGGTGGTTTCCGCTTTCGCTTCGGTCTGAGTGTCAGCCTGCTTCGAGCAGCCGACAGCGGTCAACCCGGCGACCAGAACCAGCGCGATCCAAAGTTGCTTCTTCATCGTTATCCTTCCGTCGGACGAGTCCCGGAATCGGGGTCCGTCGACTCAGTTTCACTTGCAAATTTTTCAGTCCCAAAGGGCAGCAGTCCCGCAAGCAGGTAGCCGAGCAGACCGCCATAGCCCGTTGAAATCCAAGGGCTCGACCAGATCGGACAGGTGCCGCCGAGGCAACCGACAAACCGCCAGTAAAGCCATCCGCCAACCGCACCGACCAGGATGCCGACGCCCAGGGTGATCAACCGGGTCCGTTTATTCTTTGACATCGTCTCCACACTCTCCGTCACTGCCGCTCAAGTCAAGCACATCCATCAGGCGGTACTGCACGTCCTGCGGGACAGCCTTTTCTTCCATCCGCTGGAAGACCTGCACGGTACACCCCAATGTGTTGAGCTGGGCACGCCATGCCGGATCATCCTTCATCCTTGCCATCAAGTCACGGCAGGCTTTCTGACCCTTGCTGCGTCCGAGGTGAACCTCCAACGCGTCACAGAGCTGGTCGGGTGTCAGCAGCTTTTTTTCCTGCGGATCCACCACTACTTTTTTCTTCGGATCCATGCTTACCTCCCCTCGACAAATTCTGCCAACTGCTTGCGCAGCTTCAAACGTGCCCGGTGCAGGTCCGCTTTAATCGCGGACACCGACTTGCCCAGTTCCTCGCCGATCTCCTGCATCGTCATCCCCTCAAGGTCCTTCAACACGAAGGCCGCTCTCAGGTTGTCCGGCAGCAAGGCAATCGCTCGTTCGAGGTTGTGTTTCAACTCCTCATCGAGGGTCAATTCGAGCGGATCACGATCCAGCGAGCGGGCGATGAAGCTCATGTCGCCCGTATCCTCGTCATCGTTGTTGTTCCGTTCTTCCTCGATTGGGACGAAGTACTTCCCTTTTTTGCTACGCATCATCATCAACGCGGCGTTGGTCGCGATCCGGTGAATCCAGGTGCCAAGGCGGCTGTCGCCACGGAAGCTACCCAGCTTCTCGAAGACCTTCAGGAAGGTCTCCTGAAGGATGTTCTCCGCCGCATCGCTGTTCCCGGTCAGACGTAGACCGAGGTTATAGACATTACGCTGATGACGCAGGACGATCTCGGTGCGAGCGTCACGGTCTCCCGCGACAGCACGTGCGATCAATTCCCGCTCTTCCGCGTGTTCCCGTTCCGGGTCCACCGCGGTCGCCACATCCTCATCGGGTTCCGATGAGGCGGGCCGGGATGGTTGAGTGTGGTCCATGGCGTTCAAAATACGACCCACCTTCGTCCCCCACCCAGCGGTTAGACTGCTTTCAACACCTCTTGAAGCACGGCTTGCTCGGGCATCATGCCTTCGAGCGAGAAGTCATCATTGATGACCGTACGCGGCACACCCTGCACGTTGTAGCGCATGGAAAGGTCAGGAAATTCGGTCGCTTCGACCATATCCGCTTTCACCTTCTCCGACTCGAACGCCATCTGGTGGGCGACACGAACCGCGCCGGGGCAGTAGGGGCAAGTCGGGGTAACAAAGACCTGCATGTGGACATCGCCCGAGAGGTTGGCGAGCGCGTCACGCGTTGCCTGGTCCAGGCCGGAATCATTCGCCGACAGCATCAGGATGTCTTCAAGAAGGGAAGCGAACTCGTAGCCGGAGGGGATACCGTAGTAACGGATGCCGTGATCCTTGCCGTCCGCTGCAGTCAACACCGTCGCCGGGGCCTTGTCCACGCCATAGGACTCGGCCAACTCGCCATCAGTCACCTTGTTGTGGACTTCGAGGGTCAGCTTGTCGCTCAGCTCCGCGACTTCCGTCAACAACGCCTGCGTATCTGCACAATATTGGCAGTCAATTTCCTGGGTGAAGTAAATCATCTTCACATCACCGGTCATCTCACCAAATCGTTCCCGGATAGCTTGTTTGTCTTGATCTTTCAGGATGGCCATGTTGGTCTCCATGTGCACGTTCCCAATCGGGAATCGTAGCGTGTTCTCGTCACTTGTTCCGGCGACATCCGCCGTGTTGTTGTTCACCAAGTGGGATGCGCTACATGGGTGAGGGTTGCAAGGGTGTGGGCTCTCGCAGGAGGAAAGGAGAGGTTCCTCGCCACGAGAGATGGGCCCGGGAACAGCATTTGGATTCAGGAATTGCGGGTTGTACCCTCATGGAGAGACAGGGAGTCAGCAGGGTCATTTTGGAGTGAGATCGCCGCATGAGTATCGAGATTGGCTGGTTTTCGTTCGAGGGGCCGCACGAGTCGTTGGAAGATGTACAGCCGAAACCGGGTGTCTTTGTGGTGCTGGCCCAAGCTGAGGGCGGTATCATGATGCTCGAGATCGACGAGGCTGAAGATGTCGTCGCCGGGATCAAGAACCATGAACGGCGTGCCTGCTGGGAGGAGAACCAGGACCTCGGCCTGCGTTATGCAATCCTTTACACCCCCGACCTGAACGAGGAATCCCGGCAGCTGATCGTCAAAGAAATCCGCATGGAATACGTCATGCCCTGCTCCCCCTCCGAAACCCCCACCCACGGCTACTGGCGTCCGGAAGATCAATAAGCCTCCCGGCTGTTCCCGAACGATCCCTCTCATCATTGCCTCCACTGATGCAAATCTCGGGCACTGTGTCACCCCGGACTTGATCCGGGATCCAGCATCCTCAACAATGGACGTGCTCTCGATTCATCCGGGGCAGTGCCATCGAGAGCGTGTGAAGGCTGGTGCTCTGCCTGGCCTTCTCTCCTCGGGGCCGAGGGTGCAGCATCGCTATCTATTTGAGGCTGGATCCCGGGTCAAGCCCGGGATGACATGGAGTCAGCTGGCCGTAGATGCCAAACAAGAAACCCCGGCATCAAGCTGCCGGGGCCAGTCTTTTATTATCCATGATTGTTACCTACCTCGTCCTGCGGTCCTCACGGATCAGATTCAACGCCGTTGCAAGACCCATGTCATCCGGCGGACGGCGTCGGAATTCGGTCGGATCAATCGTGATGTCCGGCACGACACCGAGACCATCATCCTCGCCGCTGGGACGCATAAACTGCTTGCTGGAGCAGCCAAAGGATAGCTTCGTTTCCGGGAGATGGAAGGGATAAACCTCCCCGTAGTGCGAGGCCAGGCCACCGGTCTCCTCGCCCACCAGGGTTGCGATCCCGTAATCCTTCATTGTCGCCGCAAACATCGTCGCGCTCGAATAGGTGCCCGCATCGATGAGCACGTAGATTTGCCCAGTGAATCGGAACAGGTTCTCCTGAACCGAATCCGGTTCACTCGAGAAACTGACAATGCCACCTTCCGGTGCTTCCCATATCCGCTTGAACTGATCGCCCCCCAAAGGCGGGTACCAACGGAGGTACCAGGGCAGCCAGCGGTTGGCCATGTGATGCTTGAACTGCTTGCTGACTTTGATATCCATGCGTGATGCCTGGCTGAACGGCTGATCATAGAGGTAGTTGATCAGCATGTCACCCAGCGTCGAATTGCCACCGCCATTGCCACGCAGATCGATCACCAGATCGCCGATTTCCTGCTCACGCAGAAAGCGGAAGGTGGTATCGAGGAATACTTCGAACTCGTCCATCCCGGCGAAGGAATTGAAATCGATATAGCCGACATCGGGTACGAGACGGTTGTCCAAGACCGTGAAGGAGTAGTTCGTTTCCTGTACAGTGGTATCGGTCAACGCTTCACGTTTCGCGATCAGCTCTTCTTTGGTCAGACCGAGGAAGGTGCGGGCAATCGGGGTCGAGCCACGAGGAGTTGTGCGCAGGACGGTTACCTCAAAGGGACTTTCAAACCCGAAGACCAGCCACTGCTGCCAACGATACCGCTGTGTGAGAATATCACGCTTGAAATTGCTGCGCTCGCCGCTTACGAATTGCAGCAGACGTTCTTCGATCTGCTCGATCGGGATGCCGTTGATCCCCAACACCTGCGTACCCGGAGCTACCAGCGAATCACTGGTGTAGTTGTGCAGAACACGAACCTCATCCTCGCCGAACTCGAGATCAAGCGGGAAGAGCAGTGCACCCTGATCCGTGTACTCGCGTCGTTCAATTCGCGGAGGATTTGCACGCGTATGACCATCTTTGAACCGGTTCACCAAGGGTGCAACCTGACGATAGAATTCGAGACGTGTCATCTCGACATCGAGCGAAGCGTCGATACGGGCACGTTCCGCCTCAATCTCCTCACGGCTTACATGGGCGTAGAGATTCGGATGAACGTCCTCAAGTGTCATCATCAGGAAGGAGAGATCTTTCCTGAGTTGCTTGGGCGTAAACGTTTTGTCCAGCTCGCTCGCTTCCACCCGGTTCGGATCATGATTGACAAGCACAGCGCTGTATCCAACCACGAGAACCAGAAGAACGACAAGGAAGAGGATAACAACCCCTCCGTCCTGTCCTGGATAACGATTTGACCGTCGACTCGCATGCTGCCGATACTTCTCCCGCTGCATGGTGTACCGATCCATCGGTGCCTCACGCGTTTCCACCCCATTGACATATCAACTCGGTGAATATAGCACTTCTACCTGTGGTTCTCCTGACTAGAAGTGAATTGGCTGATTCTCCCTGTCGCGATCATCTCGGTCCGAAACGGGGCCCATTTACTTTCTTGGCTATCAGGGCCGATACCCCTGAAAAGCTGATGTCTCACCTCATACCATCCGGCGATCTTGCTTTATAGTAGTCTGTTATAGATGTGTCTAAAATACACCTTTCACGACCTCTCAGTTTGGCCCGCAGGATCGTTTAGACGATGAATGATCTCTCCGGAGGATTCGTGTCCCTCTTTTGCGCAGGAAAAACTCTGGGGGTAGCAAGATCGAGGAGAGAAATGTGTCGAGTTGCGAAGGACAACTCGTCAGGTAGCTCATCTTGTCCAAGTGAGAAGAGGAGCGTTCGCGCGAGGGTCAGGCTGTGAGATAAGACCCTTACCTACTCACGACAGTTCGTTTTCAGGGTCGCTGGGTGCGTAGCATTTTGCTACACGCGACCAGACCAAGGGAAAAATGATATCACCCGACTCCTTGCCTTTCGCGATGCTCTGAATGACAGCTGAGGGGGTACGATTGAGTTGTTATTACTTCTTCCATATATCTGTATGTCTGTGATTTCCCCGCCACCCAAATGACCTGTAGTGACGCCGCTCTTCTCGGCCAAACGTGCTCCAAGCCGTCTTGTGGGGTTGCTTAAAACCCTTGCCGCGCTTGTCGATTCACCTCGGCCAACCTACCTTCCTCAAATTATCCAGGGAGGATAGATGAACGAGCTAAAACTGTCACGCCGTCGCTTTATCGGCACCACCACAGGGGCCGCTCTCGCGTTGCCCCTCGCACGTCACCTCCAGGCCAGTCCGGCCACCACATCCATCTCCTTGCCCCTCGATTCACCGATTGCGATTGCCTCAGGAAATGGCCTTGAGGCGGTCGAGCTCGCGGTGAGCCAGATGCTTGAAGGCAACGACCCGCTCGATGCAGCCATCGCAGGAGTCGGGCTTGTCGAGGATGACCCGGACGATATTTCAGTCGGGTACGGCGGCCTGCCGAACGAGGACGGTGAAGTCGAACTTGATGCCGCTGTCATGCATGGACCGAGTCACAAGGCGGGTGCTGTTGCCTCGCTCCGCGGGTACCGTCACCCTGCCCAGATCGCCAAACGAGTGATGGTCCAGACCGACCATGTGCTTCTCGTAGGCGAGGGCGCGAAACGATTTGCGAAAGCCCAGGGTTTCCAGGAGGAGAACCTGCTGACCGAGAAATCTCGAGAAATCTGGCTCTACTGGAAGCAGACCCACTCCAAGGTGGACGACTGGATTCCTCCTCCGCCAGAGACAGTTGCTGATGATGTTCGCTCGCTCGTCGAGCGTATCACCGGTACCATCCACTTAGGTGCAATCAACAGGACCGGTGACCTCTCCTGCACCACAACCACCAGCGGCCTCTTCTTCAAAATTCCGGGACGTGTTGGCGACTCGCCGATTATTGGCGCGGGCTTGTATGTCGACAACGAAGTCGGCTCTTGCGGCAGCACAGGCCGGGGCGAGGCCAACCTGCAAAACCTTTGCAGTTTCCTCGGTGTCGAACTGATGCGCCAAGGCTTGGCGCCAGTCGATGCTGGCCTCGAGGTACTCAGACGAGTCGTCTCTCATACGAAAGAGCCACGGTTGCTCGCTGAGGAAGGGGTCCCCAACTTTGGCCTCAAGTTTTATCTGCTGAACAAGAAGGGCGAATACGCGGGTGTTTCGATGCGCGGTCCCTCGACCTTTGCCGTTGCTGACAGCAAGGGAGCACGCCTCGAGGATTGTGCCTGCCTCTTTGAAGGGTGAGACAAGTCCGGACACGATTCCGGTTTACAGCTTGGAGTACTACGTGAAGTTGACCTTCCGACGGATAGATTATAAACGGGGTTGGATACTTTTTACCCTCGCCCTGTTGTTGACAGTCACCGCCACCGCGGCCGAAGAACCTTCCGCCCTTATGGCGGAGATTCAAGGAGTTGCGGATTCGTTGCGAACCTCGCTGAACAGCCTCACCGGGATCGAGCATGCGGCGGTCGCCTACCAGCTCGGCCTCTGGTGCCAGGACCCGGACTACAACAGCAGCCAGCCCTACAGCGACCAGGTGGAGGCGCTTCGCGACCTCTCCCTCATCAAGCGCCGTCGGTTCGACCTGGTGGTCGACAAAAGCAGCAATGGTGACCAACCTGCGGACCATGCTACCGGCCCGCACTGGACCAAGGCCCTGCGTGATATTCGTCGCTACCAGCTCGAGGAACGGTTTGAGGACATGCAGCACTCCTATCTCTACCTCTGGCCGCAATTGATGCCTTCGGTTCGGATCATGGCGCAGGCGGACCTGCTGGCCCGACAACACCAGCTAGACAGTGCCGCTGTCCACTATCGTAACGCACTTGACTCCGCGAAAGCGCAAGTGGTCCGTGGGGAAATCCTGCTCGGCGCCGCAGATGTTCTTTATCGTCAGAACCACTTCCAGCAGGCGCTCGATACCCTTCGCTACGCCCTGCATCATGGTGGATTCAGTGATGATGCCCTCTTTTCAATGGGCAAGACGATGATACGGCTGGGACGGACCCGTGAAGCGGTCGAGCTTTTCCGTGTCGCAATCGAGGTCAATCCCTACCATCAGGGCGCCCATTATTACCTGGGCAATGGTTACACCCCGCTCAACTATTCTCAGATCGAGGAACGCTACCCCCACCTTTTCGCTACCGGCGAGGCCGATTCGCTGCTGATGACGGCAAAGGACTACATCGCGATGGGCGATCTGGATGGGGCACGCGGAATGTTGCAGGATATTTCAACGGTTCGACCCGACCTGATCGATCCTCCTATCCTCCTCGCAGAAATCGCCTGGCTCGAAAGTGACTATGATCTCGCGGAAGCCTGGTGCGACACGGCGCTGGAACTATGCCCGGAATATGGACGTGCGCATGCGATTTTGGCTCGGATTCAGGAAGGACGCCTGTTGCATTTGAGCCAACGTCGCGAACGCTACCGTGCCTCCTTCGATTCCCTGCCCGAACCTGTGATTCCCGGTATCGACAAGTATGTCGCCAACTGGAACGAACTCGCCCCCCGGCACCGTAAGCAGGTTGCCCTGGCAGTCGATCCCTGGCGTCGCTTTGTCCCGGTGCTCGTCGCCACCGGCCAGACTCACTACATCAAACCGTTGCACGAAAAACTTTCCGAAGCGCCCAATATGCGGTCGCTCGAGGATCAACGAATCAACCTCGACTCCCGACTTTGGGATGATGTCCGTGGCGCCGGCGGCTACAACACAGTCACCGGTGTGGAAGATGTTGAACGCCTGCTCTATGGCGGCTACAATACCGTGGTCCACGAGTTGACCCACCAGGTGCACGGTTTGCTGACAGAACCGGAGAAAAAGCAACTCGAGGATGCTTATCGTGCAGCGAAAGCACGCGAAGCAGCAGGCACCAAGACCTTCATGAGCCGTTACCAGGGATCGACAGTCTGGGAGTATTTCGCGGAAGGAGTCAACGCCTGGGAAACCCCGGCGCTGGACGAGTATGACGAGCGCGAGATGCTGCACGAGCGTCTGGTCACCCTCGACACCACACTAACCGAGCTTGTCCAGCATTTCCTCGCTGTCGAGGATGTAACGCCCTATTACACGGTAGGCTATGTCAGCGCGGCTTACCAGGCCCTCGAGGAGGGTCAGGCGGACAGCTCCTGGGCACGACTTGCAGCAATCGACAGCAGTCAAAACGATGTTCGCAATGTGCTGGCGGCACGTGCCTATGTCGCTTCGCTCCGGAATGATGATTCGACTGCCATTGCCCAGGCAGAACGTTTCGCCTCTCTCTACCCCAACGAGCCGGATGGTTGGTCGACCCTCGCCTCGGTCATGGCCCATGCACCCGGTGGTGCGACCTACGACCCCCGCGATATGCTAGGATGCGCCTATGGGCTCGATTCCCTCGAGGATCGTTTCGAGATGCAGCAATTGCTCGGGTATGAGGAATATTTGCATGGAAACGAGGGGCTGGCGATCGCCTGGTATGATTCCGCCCTGGCTGTTCAGGCCGACCTGCCGGGTGCGATCTGGAACCGTGCGTCGGCCCTCGCTGACAGCGCACTCGAAACGAGTGACACCACCCTCTTTGATCAGGCACGTACCGAGTTTGACCGTGCGGTTCGTTTACGGAGCGGTGTCGCCGGATTGCGCTATGAATATGCTCGTGTTCTGCTGATGTGGGGTGACCTGGATGGTGCGGATGCCCAGCTTTCGGAGGCGGAAGCGTTGCGTCCCAATGATCCGGAAACACTGAGCTACCGTGCGCTTTACATGGTTTCGGCGGGCGACACATCCGGCGCGAAAGAGTTGATTGAACAGGCGCTCGCGTTGACACCAACCCCCGACATCACGCGGATAGTCGCTGCTTCGCTGGGGTTGGCCAATCAACCCTCACCTGAGGCATTGAAAGTGCAGTTCCAGCAGCAGGAACCGTGGTACGAGTATGATCCCCGCAACTACTGGTACGTCAGTCTCGGGCACTGGGTGCCCTGGTATGGGACGGTGCTGGGGGTGGAGTAGGAAACCACGGAATACGGCTTACATGTGGGTGGCCCGGGCAATCTTGTTGCCCGGGTTTCTTGGGTTTGGAACAAGGTAGATGCCTTGACTCCACCGCCTTACCTCCTGTCCGTCTGCTTAAATACTTCGCCAGCAGTGGCCTGGGTGCCCCGTCACCCAGGCGAAGCATTTCAGCACACGAAGCCTTACAGCAGACGGACCGTGTAAGGGGTTTGTCGCAGGGGTATTCAGTATTGGCTAGAGACCAAGAAACCCGGGCAACAAGATTGCCCGGGCCACTAGTGTCTACTCCGGATGGTTCAGTTCAGGATGGTCCCGACTCGATCGAAACGCAAGCGCTTCCAGAAGGGGATGCCTTCGCTCTCTTCATCGTAGGAGAAGTGGACGATTCGAGCTCGTCCAATGATATTCGACTCGGGAACAGGTCCGAAATAGCGGCTGTCGAGGCTGAAGTCGCGGTTGTCGCCCATCAGGAAGACCATCTCGTCGGGAACCGTGTAGGGGCCGAAGTTGTCACGATTGCCCAGAGCGGCAGGGATGCCCTGTTGACGCAACCCCTTTGGCAGGACACGCTTGTCCCCGTGCATCAGGTACTCCGGCACATCGGCTGGATGACCATCCACATAGAGCTGTTTGTTCCGCACCTCAACCGTCTGCCCGCCAACCGCCACAACTCGCTTCACATAGGGCGTGCGTGGTTCGATCGGCACCTCGACAACAACAATATCACCGGGAACAGGGTCACGGAAACCGGGAAGTTTCAGCGCAGGAACATGGGTACCAAGCTGGGTGTAGGGCACGCCAACCCACTGCAGGGTACGTGGCCCGAGGGTCACCTTGTCCGCAATAAGGAAATCGCCTGTCATAATGGTCTGTTCCATCGACCCGGTCGGTACATGGTAGGCCTGTACCAGCCCTACCTGGAGCAGCAGGACAGTTCCGAAGATCATCGACATTTCACGTACGATCAGTCCAACCTTCGTTTTCCAGAACGATTTTTGGGATGTGCGATTCGGCGTGGGGTTATCCATGGGCGATCCTTCTCCGCGTGTTCGGCTCCTTCCTGATCCACTCCGGTTGGGTGGCGATGGTTCCCATGAGTCTGGTATCAAACTCCGCCGATTCCCTGTGTCCGTTGCGGCCCCCACCGCCACCGCCTACCTTGTCCCGATCATGGAACGAGCCGTCGCTTGGGACGGTATACATCTCGCCGGTTAACGCCTAGCTTGGAACGTCCTTCATGGATGACATCGCGACACTGAAACGGATTGCGGACGCACGTACGCTACTGAAAAAGCAGATCGGACGCGTGATTATCGGGCAGGAAGAGGTCGTGGACCACCTGTTGATCGCCCTGCTGGCACGTGGCCATGCCCTGTTGGTCGGTGTACCGGGTCTCGCCAAGACCCTGCTGATCCGTACCCTGTCTGATTCGCTCGACCTCAGCTTCAGCCGTATCCAGTTCACCCCCGACCTGATGCCGACCGACATCACCGGCACCGAAGTGATCGAGGAGAATCGTGATACAGGCCGTAAGGAATTCCGATTCATCCCCGGCCCCCTCTTCGCGCAGGTGGTGCTGGCTGACGAGATCAACCGTACCCCGCCCAAGACCCAGGCAGCGTTGCTTCAGGCGATGGCGGAGCATGAGGTGAGCGCGGCAGGCCAGACCATGCGGCTGAAAGAACCCTTCTTCGTGCTGGCAACCCAGAACCCGATCGAGCAGGAAGGCACCTACCCGCTTCCTGAAGCCCAGCTTGACCGTTTCATGTTCAACTTGCGGGTCGAGTACCCGACCTTGGACGAGGAACGAACGATTGTCTCCTCCACCACCGGCGGAAAGCGTGAGGAGATCGAATCGATCCTGACGGGTCAGGAGATCGAGGAGTTGCAGGAGTTGGTGCGTCGTGTGCCGATCAGCGATACAGTTCTCGACTATGCCGTCCAGCTGGTCCGTGCCACCCGCCCCGAGAATGGCGCGACCCATGAGTTTGTACGTGACTGGATTCGCTGGGGTGCCGGCCCGCGTGCCGGGCAATACCTTATCCTCGGCGCCAAGGCACGAGCCGTGCTCGAGGGACGTCCTACGCCGGATGCGGAGGATGTTACCGCGTTGGCGAAACCGGTCCTGCGTCACCGGATCGTGCGCACCTTCCGTGCCGAAGCCGACGGAGTTGATACCGATGCGATCATCGAGAAGCTGCTGGATACGGTGAAACCGTAACTGGCGGACTGGTACTACTCAGGCCCGGGCAATCCTGTTGTCCGGGTTTCTTCACTTTAGCAACCAACTTTTGTTGACCACCCTGTCATCTCGGGCTTGACCCGGGATCCAGCCTCGAATGGAGCGGCGCAGTTGCCTCGTCGGCCCCGTGGCAAGAGGCCCAGGCGGATCAACACCCCTCGCACGCCCTCAGCGGCACCAACCCGGATTGAACCAGACTGCACGCCTTCAACTCCGGATGCTAGACCCCGGATCAAGTCAGGGGTGATACGGTTACGAGTGAAACTCGTCAAATCACATCGTTGCGAGGACCGCAGCGAAGGGACTTGGCAATCTACACCCTGCCTACGGTGCCGCCAGGCACCGTTCCACCTTCACTGGCAAGGCGACTGAGGGCTAGCGCCCCCAATTCAAGAGCAGATTGCCGCACTGGGCTTCGCTTCGTTCGCAATGACGTGCTGTCGCGCGTTCTAGCCGATCCCGGACAGAATGCATGCGTGGCTAACTTCGATAACCACGCCACCCACACACATCCTTTCCTCTCCCAACCTCCACCACCCCCCTTGCTGTACGCACACCACCAGAGTTAGTATACCCTTACAACCCCGCTGAAACCCGTTGATAAAAAGGGTGACGCATGATCCGTTCTATTGGTTCGATCCTTTCTGTCGTTCTGCTTCTTGCCATTGCCGTCCTCCCCGCACAGGCGGTAGAGGTGGGCGAAACTGCGCCCGAATTCACGTTGAGTGATACGGACGGCATGTCGCATAGCCTTAGTGACTACCGTGGCACGGTGGTCTACATCATGTTCTTCGGCTATTCCTGACCGGCCTGCCGGGACCAGGTTGGTTCCGTTCAGGCACAAATCCATGAAGCCTACCCATCACAAGATGTTCAAGTGCTTGGCATTGACCAGTGGAACGGCTCAACGTTCGCGGTCGAAGGATTTGGCGACCAGGGAGGAGCCACTTTCCCACTCCTGACCCAGGGCAGCGAGGTGGGGAATGTCTACCAAGTAGACCGTCAGTACGTCATCATCGATCAGGAAGGTATCGTGCAGCTTGTATCCAGCCGTCATGGCTTCAATGCCACCGCCCATCGGGCAGTCATTGACGAGTTACTGGCGGATACCGATGCACCAGAGCCGGAAGTCAGTGTACCGGATGCCTTTTCGTTGGTCCGTACATGGCCCAATCCCTTCAACAGTCAACTCCGTGCGCGCTTCAGGCTAAGCGAATCCGCCCCGGTGAGTGTATCGATCTACAACGTCACGGGACAGCAAGTCGATGCATTCGCGACACGCATCTACTCCTCTGGCGAGCACGAGATCACCTGGTCTCCATCCGGCGCGTCCGGGATCTACATCCTCCGTCTTGATGCCGGAGCCCTGGGAAGTGCAACCAGACGAGTGGTGTATGTGAGGTAGTCATCTGGTTCAGGCTGCCATCTCATCTCCCCAAGACAACCCGAAGCCAAGCGTAGAGGCCCACGGACCCCTTACCTTGCTCCCATGTTGCGTGCATCCGAAAAAGAGCTGGTCTCCTCGACCCTGATCCATCGTCTCCAACCCCTTTCGCTCCGAGCGAAGGTGGTCGTCGAGGGGTATATGACCGGGTTGCACCGCAGTCCCTACCATGGTTTTTCGGTCGAATTCGCCGAACACCGGATGTACCAGCCAGGTGATCCTCTTAAACACATCGATTGGAAAGTTCTCGGCCGCACTGACCGCCATTACATCAAGCAATACCAGGAAGAAACGAACCTTCGCGCCACCATCCTGCTCGACCTTTCGGGCTCGATGGGCTTTGCCTCCGGGGGGGAGGTTAGCAAGGCTGAGTACGGACGCACCCTCGCTGCTTCGCTGATTTACCTGCTGCTGAACCAGCGGGATGCGGTCGGCCTGGGCCTGTTTGACACAGAGCTTCGTGAGCTGCTCACACCACGGTCCGCGTTGACCTGGCGAAATGAGCTCTGGGCCGCGCTGGAACGCCACGAACCGAGCGGTGAAACGAAACTGGGCGATGTGCTGCATGCTGTCGCGGAACGTTTGAACCGCCGTGGCCTTGTTATCCTTATTTCCGACCTGCTGGACAACCCCTCCGACATTCTCGAGGGCCTCCATCATTTCCGTCACCAGGGACAGGATGTCCTCGTCTTCCAGATCCTCGATCCACGCGAGCTCGATTTCGGGTTTACACGCGAGAGTCGTTTCGAGGGTCTCGAGACTGGCACATCCATTGCAGTGAACCCGTGGCAAGTGAAGGAGGCGTATCGAGAGCAGATGGATGAGTACCTGGAAACAATCAAGACGGGCTGCGCCCATCACCAAGTACGTCACCACCTGCTTTCCACTGACCATCCTTTAGAAGACGCATTGACAACCCTGCTGCTTCACCTGGATCAGCGGGCATAATTGTAATCCCGGGATATTGCCATCGTTGCGCTGGATCTTGCCAACATGGTGCTCGCCCCTCTGGGGGGGATTTGTAGAGGCATCTACCGGGTTGCATCTGGAGGGAGAGATGTTACGCAAAGCTACGATTGCTGGACTGTTGGGCTTGATGCTGGTCGCGGTTGTCGCACCTGCACAGGCACAAATTGGCTTCACCAATCTACCAAACAGCCGTGCCTTGATTGCCACACCCTATGGCTCGGTAGCCACACCCGACGCCATTGGCGCCGTCTGGTCTAACCCGGCTGGCATCGGAATTGGCGATGAGGGAGGTTTCCTCTTCACCAAACCGGCCAGCTTCGATCAGAACGACCTGATCTACGATGATGATTTCGGCTTTGCCCTGGCCGCAGGTGGTCTCGGCTTCGCAACCGAATACATGAATGGTCCGGTCAGCGGACGTCGGTACACCTGGGGGCTGGGCGGCGAATTAGCCCAGGGTCTTTACTTCGGGTTCAACTACCACTACTTCTACAACCTGGATCGTCAAAACACCTGGGACTTCGGTTTTCTCGCACGTCCGACCGAATGCCTCTCCCTGGGTCTTGTCATCCAGGATGCTGTTGGTGGTCGTATCGGAACGGTTGACCATGATGCTTCTTACAACATGGCCCTCGCGTTCCGGCCCATGCGTGGCCCGCTGACTCTCTCTGTTGATGGCACCATGCACAAACCACTACCCACGGACGATTACGAGTTTGCCAAACCCCGCTTCCTCGCCGAGCTGAAGGCGATGCCGGGCATCGGTGTCAGCGGTGGGTACGATATGGAAACCGAAACGGTTTTCGCCGGGCTGAACTTCACGGTAGAGTCGCTGACCTTCGGCCACTCGCACGCCTTCCCGTCCGATCCTCCCGCAGGAACCGCGAAAGATGGCGGCGTCGGCTATGTGCGCTTGAGCAGCCATGCTTACAACTCCGTGTTCAACAACTTCACCCCCCAGCGGATTGTCAACATCAAACTGCGCGGTCAGCTTGTTGAAGAAGATAAGGGCTTCAGCTTTTTCGGTGGACGGAATCGTAACCTGCTGGAAACCATTGAACGTATCGACATGATGACCAAGGATGACCGTGTCGTGGGTATCAGCCTCGAGATCGACAACTTCCAGGCCTCCATGTCCGATCTGAATGAACTGCGTGACGCATTCACACGGTTCCAGGCGGCGGGCAAGAAGATCGTGGTCTACGGCTATGACCTGGGCATGGGCAGCTACTATCTCGCCAGTGTCGCCGACAAAATTTACCTCTACCCGGAAGGAGCCGTCTTCCTGCCTGGCATGGGGATGACCGGCCTCTTCCTCAAGGGCACCCTCGACAAGCTGGACATGGAGATGCAGGTGGTCGCCGCGGGCAAGTACAAGTCCGCCGGTGAAACCTTTACCCGGACCAACTTCTCCGAAGAGTCCCGTGAATCGCGCGAAGCCCTGCTCGAGGACAGCTGGGACAGCTGGTTGGATGGTGTCAGCAAAGGCAGAAATATCAGCCGTTCAACGGCGGAAGCGTGGGTCAACGATGCGCTGCATGAGGGCTCGATTCTGCTCGATATGGGCATGGTGGACGACCTGCTCTACCCGGATGAGTTGAAAGAGCGTGTCAAAGAAGATTTCAGCGACTCCTGGATGCCGCAAATGGTCTCCGAGTGGAACTATTTGTCGAACCCGATGATCGACGAGACCTGGGAGTCGATGACCACCCCGAAGATCGCGATTGTCTATGCAACCGGCGCGATTCAGCGTGGGAAAAGCCGGGACGGCTTCCTGACAGACGAGCAGATGGGATCGGAAACGGTTGCCCAGGCGATCAGGGCCGCACGCAATGACAAGCATGTCAAGGCGATCGTCCTCCGTGTCGATTCCCCCGGCGGCAGCGCGCTGGCAAGTGACATCATTGCACGCGAAATCCGTCGCACCACCGACCATTCTATCGAAGGTGTCCGTCACATCCCGGTGATTGTCTCCATGGCCGGTGTCGCGGCTTCCGGCGGCTACTACATCTCGGCGCTTGCGGATACCATCATCGCCGACCGCAACACCATCACTGGGTCGATCGGGGTCATCACCGCCCATCTTGCCAGCGAACCGGGTCTCGACTCCCTGTTGGGAATCACGTTCGACGATGTATCACGCGGGAAGAATATTAACCTGCAGCGTGGCAAAGTCTTGACCGACGATGAACTCGACGTGATCCGGAAAGGTGTTGATCAGACCTACACCACCTTCAAATCCATTGTCGCAGATGGTCGTGGCATGGAGATGGACCGTGTCGAAGAACTCGCGCAGGGCCGTGTCTGGTCCGGCAAAGATGCCCTCGAGGCGGGTCTGGTCGACATGAATGGCGGCCTGTGGGATGCCATCCAGGTGGCAAAGGAAAGGGTAGGCGTCAAGCGTAGCGAAGTGATCGAAGCCGATCTCTACCCGCGTGTGACAGCGGAACCCTTCTCACGTCAGCTTCGTACCTTGATCATCGGGGACCAGTTGATGACGGTCCAGGAGATGGTGAAGGCGAAAGAGACAATCGAACGCATGCAGGATGACAACGCCATGCTGTTGCTGCCGATTGACGAAGAAGCGATGTTGATGAAATGAACCTTGCGTTTTACGTCACCGGGCATGGCTACGGCCACCTGACAAGGACCCTCGCGGTCATCCGTCAGGTGCAGAAACAACGGCCCGATGTCGGCATTCACATACGTGCACCGTACCGGGAGGAGATGCTGCTCGAGACCCTCGAGCAGCATCCCTCCTCGTTTGCTCCCATCCGTCTCGACATCGGACTGGTCGCCCTCGATTCGATCCGTCATGACCTCCCTGCATCCGTTGAAAAGCTGACTTTCTTCTATGGTCCCGAAGGCGACAAGCTGGTTGAGCAGGAAGCGGTGTGGCTGAAACAGACAGGGATCGACGCAGCGCTGATCGACATCAGCCCACGTGCATTTGAAGCCTGTCAGATCGCCGGTGTACCCGCCTATGGGTGCAGTAATTTTTCCTGGGATGACATCTGGCGCGATCTCGCGAAGGATGCGCCTGAGCTGGAACGATTCGTTTCGCTGGCCAGCGAGGCTTACTCCCATTCGACACGACTCTTCCGTCTCCCGATGCATATCGGCATGGCAAGCTTCCCTGTTGTTGAGCAGGTGCCGCTGGTTGCTCGGGCTTCGCAGATATCCATCGAGGAGACTCGCTCCCGTCTCGGCCTGCAAGACGAAACCCGTCCCCTTGTGCTGCTGGCTTTCGGTGGCGAGGGGTTACGTGGGGCACGGCTGGCACGTGCCTCCCAAATGACCGGGTATCGTTTCGTCGTCACCCCACCCATCGAGGATCCGGGTGAGGGCTACCTTTACCTGACCGATGCGGATCTGAAGGCACTCGGGTTACGTTACAATGATCTCGTGCGCGCGATGGATGTGGTCCTGAGCAAACCGGGCTACAGCACTGTCGCCGAAACCGCCGCCAACCATTCCGGCCTGATCCTTACCGACCGTACCCAGTTCATGGAAGCCCCCGCGATCATCGGTTTCGCCGAGCAGTCCATGCCCTTTGCCCTGATCAGCAATGAGGACCTTTTTGCAGGTCGCTGGGAGGAGGCGATTGAAACCGTCCTCGCCCAACTTCCCTACGATTTCAGCGGGATACGGAGTGATGGTGCGGAGGTGGTAGCGAAACGTTTGCTTACGGAGGTGGTTGGCATGTCACCCCGGACTTGATCCGGGGCCCAGCCTCCACTATTCAGGCAGTCTCTCCTGGTCAAATCCGAGGTCGTGAGGATGTGGCGTCGTGCGGGCCGAACCACCGCCAGACATATTCGCTGGGGGCCTATGAACTGCCTCATTCAAGGCGAAAGATGCTGGATCCCGGGTCGGGGCCCGGGATGACACCAACTCACACCATCCCACCTCTACTGCTGACACTGCCGCGCGATTTCCTCAGCCAGTTCGAGGGCTACCATCGCTTCCAGCCCTCCCACCTCCGGCTTACCGCCGGAGCGAACTGCATCGAGGAAGGAATCGACTTCCTTTGCGAGCGCATCCTCGTTTTTCTTCGCACGCGTCCGTTTGATCAGCACACGCAGGTCATGATCGTCCGCCCCAGGGATCGGCAGTGCTTTCGGGGTACCGGGGGGAACGCGTTTGAAAATCTCTGCACGCTTCTTTTCGAAATCGACCGAGATGTAGGCGTTCTCGTCGAACATCCGGAATTTTCGCATCCGTTTCAGGCTGATCCGGCTGGCGGTCAGGTTGGCGACTCGTTTCCCGGAGAAGGTGATGCGAACATTGGCAATGTCCACTTCCTTCGTGATGACCGGGACACCGGAGGCATCGACACGTTCCACCTCGTGACCCATCCAGTGCAGCAGCACATCGAGATCGTGGATCATCAGGTCGTGAACCACACTGACATCCGCGCCACGAGGGCTGTAGGGCGCGAGACGGTGTGCTTCGACAAACTTCGGATGGACCTCGATGCCACGGAGCGCGGTCACTCCCGGGTTGAAGCGTTCGATGTGCCCCACCTGCAACACAAGTTTCTTTTTCGCGGCGGTATCGACCAGCGCCTTCGCCTCTTTTGAGGTGGCGGCAATCGGTTTTTCCATCAGTAGATGACGGCCTGCACCGAGAATCTGGAGACCGACTTCATTGTGGAGGGTGGTCGGTGCGGCACAGCTGACAGCATCGACATCAGCGAGCAGCGCATCGAGGTTGGCGTAGCGACGGCAGCCCACCTCACGCGCGACCTCCTCGGCTCGTTTGGCATCGGCATCATAGACCCCCACCAACTCCGCACCGGGATTCGCCGCATGTTTCTGCGCGTGAAATCGTCCCAGCCGTCCAACTCCAATCACTCCGGTCTTGATCCGGTCCATGCTCACTCCTCGCTTGCGGTGTCTGTCCGCGTTACGCTCGAAAGTAGTGACCAACCGTTCGCGGGACAATGGACACTGCCCTGGAGACAGGAACGTTTCGACTGAAAGTCCATTCCCGGTGCTTCCCTGCACCCCTACCTTCGAACTGGTTGCAAACGGAGACGCCATTTTGTCGAGCTCAGGTAGAGAGGCGCTTTCAATCGCCGCACGTGATGACCTCATGCGCGGCCTCGGCCTGCTCGACTCTCGCCTCGGACGATTGCTGCACCCTCTGGTCACTCCCCTGGTCGGGGAGTTCGCGGATTCGGTTCTGCGATTTGACCGTGAGGTCGGGCAACTGGGATGGGGGCAAGCGGCGGATGGTTTCCTGAAAGGGTGGGAGGTTCAGCTCTCGCTGGCTGGAAAACAGCTACCATCCGAGGGCCCCCTGCTCGTGCTGTCCAACCATCCTGGCCTGACCGATTCCCTCGCCCTGATGAGCACTCTCGCCCGCGATGACCTCACCTTCTACGCCCACAGCAACCCCTTCCTCGAAGCATTGCCCGAGGTGCGCAGGCGATTGTTGCTGCTGGATCGAGAACAGGCAATTCTCCCTTCGCATTTGCGACGAGGCATCCATCACTTGAAGGCAGGTGGTGCATTGGCGCTCTACCCGGCGGGGAAAATCGAACCAGACCCGGCTATCCATCCAGATGCGCTTTCCTCTCTCGACCACTGGTCTTCGAGTATGGCTTTTTTCGCCAGGCAGGTCCCCCAGGCCCGGCTGGCGATTGTGCTGATCCGTGGCTGCATCTCCCCCCTCGCCCAGTACCATTGGCTGACCCGTCTGCGACGGACCCGGGCGGCACGAGAGGAACTCGCTGCGATGCTGCAGGTGGTGATCAAGAGGTTCCGTGCACAACGGGTAGAGGTGGATGTCAGTTCAACGATTCGGATCGGGGAGCTGGTCAGTGAAGTGGGCGAGGAAGCGGTATACCGGGTGGTGATGGAACGTACAAAGCGACTCATGCGCGAACGTGATGTTGAGGCGGGATGGTTGTAAGGTGTTGGTGTCACCCCCCCGTCATCGAATGTGCTAAAAGAGATCACCAGACCGGACTCAAGAATCCGGCCTACACTCGTGCCAACACATCGATGTTATGCGCACGGAACCGCAGGCTCTTTTCCGTCACTTGCTTGCGACGCTCCCTCATCCAATTTGCAAAACGTTTCGGATCAATGTCCTCGTTGCCTGCCACCTCACGTTCTACATAGTCAAGGATCGTCCGCAAAAAGACCTTGTAATCCGTTTCGGACAACAACTCGCCGGGATCCACGTTCCAATCTGAATCCCCGGATGACAACAGCTTGGCGTTAACATCCTGCAGCACTCTCAGCAGATCACGCCCCGCCTCAAACCCCCAATAAACCTGTCCATCTTTGTCTCTGCGGACCATGCTTTGTTGGTATAGCTCAACCACCCGATCATCCAACTTTCGATCGAGTTCAGGCAGAAAACGGGTCCCGCCATCAAAGGTCAACAAAGCGTAGAAAAGGCCGCCCGAGTTAAGCAGCGCCAACAGGTCTGGTACAAGGACGGGGATGGGAAACAAATCGAGAAACGCGTGAGTGATCAGGATATCGTAGGGATGGTTTTGGTTGGACGAGATGGAGAAGTGGTCGATGTCAGCGGTACGGTAGACAATCTCGATTTTCCGTTCTCCTTGCCGAAGAAGGTATTGCTCTCCATTCCGGTTCAGAGAAAAGCCCGCTGCCGTTGCTCGTTCAGGTAGCAATGCTCGCGCAGAGGCGATCAGGTCGGGATCGTTATCAAACGCCTCTATCCGTGCATGTTTCAATTCCGGGAGCGCTAGCAGGTGCTCGAGAAGGCTTCCTGTGCCGCACCCCGGTTCGAGGATTTGAAGGGGTTCACTTTGCTGGAGAGTCGCCAGTTCCGCACGAAACCATTGCCATGTCGGTACGTGATGCGAACGGCTGTCCAGTTGACGTTTGGCTTGGAGAAAGGCTTCCGGGGTACGTTCCATCAGCCACCTGCCCTCGCTTCGAGGAAGGCGCGTGCCCCGGCAAAGCTCTCCTCCCAGGTCGGGTGGCGGTCAAAGGTAGCCCGTGCCTCCAACCCCAGCTTGACACGCAACGTCGCATCTCCGGCGAGAGTGATCAGCTTCTCGGCAAGTCCCGCCTGGTCGCCCGGTGTGACCAGGAAACCGTTGACGCCTTCTTTAACTATCTCAACCGCACCGCCCGCACGCGACGCTATCACCGGCAGGCCATAGGCCATCGCTTCGAGGTAGGCGATGCCGAAACCTTCATAGCTGGAGGGCATGGCAAAAAAGTCGGCGCGACGGTATTCCTCCGCCAACTGATCTCCCTCCAGCGGGCCATGCAACGTAACCCGATCCCCGACCCCACTTTGCTCGATCTTCTGACGAACCCGCTCGGCGTATGCCGGTTCCAAGTCGGTCCGTCCCACCAGCGAGAGGGTCCACTCGGGTATTTCAGTCTCGTCGAACGCAGTCAACAGCTCGAGCACACCCTTCCGTTCAATGATATTCCCAACCAACAATAGATGGGGAGGACCTGATCGCTCGCCCCGTGCACGAATCTCTTCGATCGCGGGCAACTCCTGTTCGATGATCACACCGGGCAGGGCAACGCTGATCGGGGCGGGTCGATGGTCCATTGCACGGACCCGATCCGCCGTGGTTTCGGTGTTGCAGATGTGGCCATCCACCGTCATCAACAGCATCCGTTCTGCCCTGCGAATCAACCAGTTTTTCCAACGAGCACGCGGCTCATCACTCGCGAGGTGGTGAACGATGCTGATCACCTTGCAGCCGAGCTGCTTCCGGATCGGTTCGATCATCCAACCCATCATCGCATGGGTCAGCTCATCGACCAGCAGCACATCGAAGCGACGTCCCCAAAGCTTGATCAACGGCCCGAGGAACCAGCCGGTGTAGAGGTTGAGGAAGTAACCATGGTCGGTTAGCGAAATGATCTCGACCTCGTCCCCCTGCGCACGCAGATAGTCGACCAGTCGACGGTCATAGCGTGTGCCGCCCGAGAGGCTATCGATGCTGCCATAAATCACAAGCCCGATTTTCATGCACGGTCTCCGTGGAGACGCATCAGATACCCTGCGGAGGGTCCTGGGGCGGGCTCCTTCTCGTGCTCGAACAAGGTCACTTCGATGCTGGTCAATGGCAGGCCAACGAGGGGCTGGGCAATCTCATGGCAGGCGACACGTGCCACCTGCTCGAGGGTCGGGTTGAGGCCACGGAAATCGGCGAGATCATTCAGCACATGCTCACCCCATCGTACCTTCAGTTCGTTCAGAATGGTGTTGAGCTTTGTGATGTCGAAGAGGAAACCCTCGTCATCCACCTGCGGTCCTTCGACACGTGCTTCGAGCAGATAATGGTGTGTACGACGGCTTGTATCTCCTCCAACAACCAAGTCGATAGAAGCGCTGAATGCTACCCGTGAAGTCACATGGAACATCGTTATTCCTGTCCATAAGTGAGGATGGTGACAAACGATTCGCCGGGATTCCGGTCGATCAGATCGTAGGCCTCGCCAGCGCGTTCAATCGGAAAGCGATGGCTGATCCAGCGTGCCGGATGGACCTCGCGAATGGTCTCCCAGGCAATCGAGAAGCGACGGTCTCGTGTCCACCTGCCCCGTAATTCCGGAGCAATGCTACTGACCTGGCTGGTGATCAGCTTGATCCGGCTGCGATGGAACCGTCCCCCAAGATGAAGCTGTGCCGCCTTCTCACCGTACCATGATCCAATCACAATTCGTCCATGGTACCCGGTCAGCTCAATCGCACGATCCAGCGCTTCCGGGTTGCCGGATAGTTCAAACACCAGGTCGGCCCCATCAACATCCGCACCAGGAACAAAGGTCCGTTTCAGTTGTTCCTTCAAATCCGGCTGATCGGGATCGAGCATGGCATCTGCACCCAGATCAAGAGCACGCCGTGTCCCGAGCGGATCGAGCGCCACGAGGCCACCATGAGGGAAGGTCGCCAGCAGGGAGGTGGTCAACGCTCCCAGCACCCCCAGTCCGAAAACGAGCACTCGTTCCCCGATCCTTGGCTGACCATCCAGCACAAAATTGACTGCCGTCTCCGCATTCGCGAGGTAAAGGGCATCCTCCACCGATACCCCCTTCGGAACCGGGACAAGGGTCGCCGGGTCAGCATCGAATCGGCTTTCATGAGGGTGGAAGGCAAAAACGAGACAATCTTTCCAGACGGAATCGACCAGATCACCAACCTGCTCCACTCGCCCGACCGTTGTATAGCCGTACTTCAGCGGGTAACGGAAGCGACGGTCCGGCAGATCGTCAATCGTCTCATCGACCGGCAGATCAGGATTCACGTCGCCGCGATAGACCAGCATTTCGGTACCGCTGCTGATACCGGAGGCGAGTGCGAGGATGCGCACCTTGTTGGCTGGAAGTGCTCCCATCGTCTCTTCCACCACCTCGACTTTTGAATCCGAGAGGAATAGCAGGGAATGGCGTGTCGCGGTGCTGGTTCGGGTGGTCATGGGACCTCAAAAGTGACAGGAGCTGTGACAGTTGCCCGCGTGGTGACTGGTACACGCCGCAACCTACGAAGCATCGTATGCGGCCTGCCAATCAAAGAAAGCAGGGAAAGACACTGCTTCGAGCCAGAGTGTACCTGTCTTCAAAAGGGCAAACAAGACTATCGACGGTGACTGGTACACACCATTTGGAAGAGGAATTCAGAGGACAACCCCTCTCCAGTCGCATCCTATCACGCAGCTCCCCCTCAGAGTGTACCTGTCACCAACAGGTTCACTCGGCATAAGAGTGGTGACAGGTACCCTCGTACCCGTTCACTCTTCGCAACTTTTGGCCCAAGAGATAAAAAGAGGTTTCCAGCTCAACAGGGATCGTGGGTACCAGTCACCCTCGGTGGGCCACTATCCCAAAATCGACTTGTCGAGGATCAAGGCGGTGAAGAGGGCGAGCAGGTAGACAATTGAGGTGGTGAAGGCGCCACGTGCCGCAAGGACACTTTCCTCACGGCGGGCGTGCAGCAGCCTGCGCAGGAACCAGCCGCCGAGGCCAACGGCTGCTGCCGCATAGAGCCAGCCCGTGCCGAAGCCGAGCAGGGCAATGCTGGTCGCGAGGGTGATAATGGCGTAAACGATGCTACGGTTCCAGGTGACTCGCTGCCCCTTGACGACAGGCAGCATCGGGTAGCCGACATCGACATAGTCATCCTTCATGTAAACCGCCAACGCCCAGAAGTGGGGCGGGGTCCAGAAGAAGATGACTGCAAACATCAGCCAGGGTTCAATCGCCATGGTGCCAGAAGCCGCCGCCCAGGTGATGACCGGGCCCATCGATCCGGCGACGCCACCGATCACAATGTTTTCCGGGGTACGTGGCTTGAGATAGAGGGTATAGAAAAGGGCGTAGTAGACGATCGTCCCGAGCGACAGCATCGCCGACAGCGGGTTGAAGAGGAACCAGAAGCCAAGGGTGGATGCGACCGCCAGCACGAACGAGAAGACAAAGGCTTCGGCTGGAGTGATACGACCCATCGGTAGCGCACGACGTTTCCGTGTCCGACGCATGATCGCGTCACGGTCCCGCTCGAAGTACTGGTTGAAGGCATTGGCGGAACCGCCAGCCATACCGAGGAAGAAGAGGGTGAGGGCGAAACGGAAGGGATGATCCGCCAGGCCACCCTGGAGCACAAGACCGGCCGCACCGGTCAGGACAACCAGCAGCATGATGGTCGGCTTGGTCAGGCTGATGTACGCAGAGATCCGTTGCCCCACCCACTGAAGCGGCGCCACCGGAGTCTCCAAGACCTGTTCACCCTGTTTCATGCGTCCTCACTCCCCCACTCATTTATTTGTCCTCCCCAGCGCACAAGACTGCGTCAGCAGGCTAGGCCTTTGTCCTCGTGCGCGTCGGGGATCCCCCGAAACGGTGCGAGATTAACGGGGATGCCCGACGTTCGCTGGTGTGCTTTGCACACGATCCAGCTATCGCTGGATTGCGATCTGGGCATGACAGCCCAGCGGGCCAGCACAGCGCCCATTGTTAGGCTATCCAAAACTACACTACGGGTGCAGTTGGTACAACATCAAATAGACCAGAACACCTGTCACCGAGACAAACATCCAGACCGGCCAAACCCACTTCACCAGCGCCTTGTGGCGGTCGAAACGGTCTCGGAATGCGAACCAGACTGCCGCGATGATAAAGGGCACCATCAGCGCCGCGAGAATCACGTGCGGAATCAGGATGGTGAAGTAAACGGGCCGGGTCCAATCGTGCCAGGGATAGGGTACTGAACCGACCTGCGCGTGGTAGACCAGGTAGCTGACCAGGAACAAAGCCGAAACGGTCAGCGCCCCGATCATCACCCGCTTGTGAGTATCAAACTTGCCCGCTTTGACCTGAAAACGGCCAGTTAACAACAACACCGCGGCGATGGCGTTCAGCACAGCGTTTAACGTGGCGTGTGAGCTCGCTTCCATCATTCGCCCCCAGGCTCACAGCAGTTCTCGCCTTCCTTATCGTCCATCTTCGCCGCGTGGACCTCGCTCTTCATCTCGGCGGCGTGCGCGGACGAGACCATGCCATGACTGCCGTGTTTTTCTTTCAACAGCTGCTTGATCTGCTGCTTCAGGGCGATCATCGGCTTACCCTCGAGAGCGTTGAAGTAGCCGCGAATCTGCCCCTGACGGTCGACGAGCGCGAAACGAGGACTGTGGCCCATCGGCAGGTTTTCCGCCGGGAGCAGGAAGCCCTCTTCGGAAAGCCAGACCACCTTTTCGATCGGAGCGTGCAGGAAGGTCCAACGGTCATCGTCGACACCGTTCGCGGAGGCGTAGGCCTGCAGCACTTCGAGGGTATCATGCGAAGGGTCCACTGAAATCGAGACAAACTGGACATCATCCGTGCTCTCGAACGCACGGTAGAGTTCGCCCATTTCACGTGCCATGATCGGGCAGGCATTTTCACAGCGGGTAAAGATGAAATCGACCACGCTGATCTTGCCGATCAGGTCAGCGCTACCGAAAGCCATCCCCTGCTGGTTGATGAACTCGAAGTCCGGCACCGGCTGGATGACCGGAATATCGGCACGGGAACGGTCCGCCTGACGCAAAACCACAGTAGCAAAGACTGCAAGCACCGCCGCCACCAGCAGTCCGGCGGCCAACATGCCAAATCGTTTCGTGTTACTCATCTCGTCCTCCTTCGTGCTGACGTAACGCGCCCAGGAGCAGCAGGAACAGGCCGACCATCAACGCAGCCCCCCAGAGGTGGATCAGCTGGAATATCGGCAGGTAGCTCGCGAAAGCCATCATCAGGCCAATCGCGAACATCAGGATGCCGAGGATCAGCAGGCCGAGGCTCGATTGCTGGACCAACGGGGATGCATGACGGGCACGTCTCAGCAGCTTAACTCCGAGGTGAGATGCAAAGGCGGCGACAATGATGCCCAACAGCATGTGAACATGTTTGATCGGGCCGACGGCATCGAGCCACATTGAGTGGCCACCAAGCGGCATCGCATCCTGAATGGTTTTCACCGCCGCACGAAGTTGGGTACCCAGCGCGCTCTGCAAAACCGCTAAAATCCAGGCTATGAAGACCAGCCGGGTCACCTTCGGGTAGTCCGCGCCGTCTTCCGCATCCGGCTTCGCGAGGTAGTGAAGTTGCTGAGTCTGATAGGTCAGCAGGCTGACAATCAGGAAGCTGAGCAGAAGATGGACCGCGACCAGCAGGGGTTTCAGTTCGGCCGCCACCACTTGGCCACCCTGCCAGCCGACAAAAGCGACCAGCAAAGCCGAGGCAACCGCCGGAAGCCAGATTCGGCGGATACGACGTGCATGGATGATGGCAAGGATCGCCGTCACCAGGATCAGCAGACCGACGACCATGCCGAGCAGACGGTTGCCGTACTCGATCCAGGCGAGGGTGAAGTTGAAAAGGCTTGGGTCAATATGGCTGGGAAGCTGGTCCACCGAAGTGGGTGGAATCCATCGTCCGAAACACTTTGGCCAATCCGGGCAGCCAAGGCCGGCGCCCGAGACACGGACCAGCCCGCCCGTGAAGATCAAGAGATAGGTGGCGATGGTCGCCACAAAGGAAAAGCGTGTCAGTGCTTTCATCGATGTCCCCCCAGGACAGCTTGCTTTATGGCATAATTAAAAACGTCGATCACACGTCATCCCCAGCATCCAACATCGCAAAGCGGTGTTGTGACCGAAGGGAACCCGGATGCGTCGGGGATCCCCCGAAGCAGTGCGAGGCCACAGGGGATCCCCGACGCGCTGGTGGTGGTCTTTGACCACAAGGGCGCTATCGCACCCTGTCGCGCTGGGGATGACACCCAGTTTAACCATCGCACACGATTCAACTTACGCTGGATCCCCCGTTCTGACAGGTCTCCAGACTTGGTAGATCATCGGTCAAGTCGGGAGACCTGACCGAATCAACTCAATGCCCGCCGGAAGTGGCGTCCTCCGAGCCCTGCTCGTCGCCTCCTTCGGCGGCAGCACCTTCCTCGTGCTCCATCGCCGCATCCCCATGCTCCGCCGCTTCGCCGTGCTCACCCTCGCCAGCATGGGCGTTCTGCTTCAATGGCTTGCCCTCATCGTCATATATGATGGCGTGCTCACGGATCGGTGTGGCCACCTCGGGATAGAGACGGTCCCGTTCCATCGTGTCGAACATGGTGATTACGATGAAAATGCCGAGGATGACAAACGACCCGGTAAAAAAGGCTGCGAACAGCTTGTTATCGTAAAAGAGGTGCATGAAAAACATCGCCACCAGTACTGCTTTGGTCGTGGCAACCACCATCGCAACGACCAGGTTCCAGGCGCCAAAGTCCACCTGCGCGACTGCGACGGTGATCACGGTCAGCACAAAGAGGGCGCTGGCAACCATCAGGTAGTTGCGCACCGGCATAACATGATCTTGCGAGGCCCCGTGGGCCGAATGCTCGTTACTCATCGTTCATTACCCCACGAGATAGAAAAGCGGAAACAGGTAGATCCAGATCAAGTCGACCAGGTGCCAGTACAGTCCGGTCATCTCGACCGGGTTGTAATAGGCATTGCTGAAGTCGCCGCGACGGTTCCGGATGATCAGCCAGAGAATAACCCCGATCCCGATCATCACATGCAACCCGTGCAACCCCGTCATCATGAAATAGAGGCTGAAAAAGATGTGCGGGCTGGTGCCCTCGATGCCGGTGTAGGTGTAGTACTTGCCCGGAAGCTGACCCACATGGAATTTGTGCGCGTACTCGAAATACTTGATGACCATGAAGGTCAACGCCAGCAGGATGGTTGCCCAGAGGTAACCGTTGGCAAGTTTCGCCTTGTTGACCTGAAGCGAACGAATCGCCAGGGCCATGGTCAGCGAGCTGGTAATCAGCACGAGAGTATTGAGGCCACCCAGACGCCAATCGAGCGCCTTGTGGGCTTCATGGAAAATATCCGGGTTCCAGGCGTGGTAGATCGCATAGGCGCAGAACAACCCGCCGAAGAAGAGAATCTCCGTCACCAGGAAGATCCACATGCCCAGTTTCGCGGATTCCCGCTGTTGCCCGGCACTCGTAAAGTGGTGCTGGAGCCAACGGGGATGTGCGGCTGAATCTGCCATCTGAATGGTCCTTTTATCCTGTGTGTTACGTCAGACGCCCTCGTCTGACGTAACCTTCGCGCGCAAAGCGCGCGATCATTCGTCAGGCTCGGGGGCCTGACGAAACCTGAACAGTCCTGTCTGTTCCGCCGGGTCTCCCGACCTGGCGGACCTTTCGGTCAGGTCAGGAGACCTGACCGAACAGCAGTTACCCCTGCTTTTCCATCGTCGGGATCACACGGTCGTACTCATAGGCACCATACTCGATCTTCGGCGTTTCCTTGAAGTTGTGCGGGATCGGTGGGCTGGTGCATTCGGTCCATTCGAGTGTCAACGCTCCCCAGGGATTGCTGCCCGCTGGCTTGCCATGCTTGATCGCCCACCAGAGGTTGATCGCGACCAGCAGGAAACCGAGCCCCATCACCATCGCGCCGGACGAGGAAAAGGCGTGTAACGGCTGGAACTGCTCGACATAGGTGAAGTATCGCCGCGGCATGCCACGCGCACCCAGGATAAACTGGGTGAAGAAGGTCATGTTGAAGCCAACGAAGACCAGCAGGAAGGCGAAGACACCGAGGGTACGGCTGTACATCCGTCCCCAGATCTTCGGCCACCAGTAGTACAACCCGCCGATCAACGCCATCACCGTACCACCCACCATCACATAGTGGAAATGCGCCACGATGAAGTAAGTGTCATGCAGGTGGATGTCCAGCGACAGGGCTCCGATCACAATCCCTGTCAGTCCACCGATGGTGAAGAGGAAGAGGAAACCAAGGGCGTAAAGCATCGGCACCGCGAAGCTGATTGACCCCTTGTAAAGGGTTGTCGTCCAGTTGAACACCTTGATCGCGGACGGAATCCCCACCATGAAGGTGAGGAAGCTGAAGATCATCACCGCAATTTCGCTCTGTCCGGAGGTGAACATGTGGTGTCCCCAGACCAGGAAGCTGACCAGGGCGATGGCCAGGGAGGAAAACGCAACGAACTTATAGCCGAAAATTTTGCGATGACTAAAGGTGGCGATCAGGTCGGACATGATGCCCATGCCGGGCAGAATCATGATGTAGACCGCCGGGTGGCTGTAGAACCAGAAGAAGTGCTGGTAGAGCACCGGGTCGCCGCCCATCGCCGGGTCGAAAATGCCGATGCCGAAAGCACGTTCCAGCGTCAACAGAAGCACCGTTATCCCGAGCACCGGGGTTGCCAGCACCTGGATGATCGCGGTAGCGTAAAGACCCCAGACCATCAACGGCATCTTGAACCAGGTGAGACCCGGCGCACGAAGTTTGTGCACGGTTACAATGAAGTTCAGGCCGGTGAAGATCGAAGAAAAGCCGAGAACAAAGACCCCCATGGTCATCGGAATAACCGAGGTCGAGGTTGATGAGCTGTAGGGGGTGTAGAAGGTCCAGCCGGTGTCGGCAGCACTCGTAAAAATTGAAATCAGGGTAATGCCCGCGCCGAGCATGTAGACATACCAGGAGGCGAGGTTCAGCTTCGGGAAGGCGACATCTTTCGCCCCGATCTGCAACGGCAGCACGAAGTTCCCCAAGATCGCCGGAATCGACGGGATAATGAAGAGGAAAATCATGATCGCGCCGTGCAGCGTAAAGAGCTGGTTGTACTGATCGGCGTTGAAAAACTGCTCATCCGGCAGGAAGAGTTCCAGGCGGATAAGCAGCGCCATGATGCCACCGACAAAGAAGGCGGCGACAACAGTAATCAAATAGAGAATTGCGATCCGCTTGTGATCCATCGTCAGCAGCCAGGACTTCAGTCCCTTGCCGCCATCCTGGATGTAGTTTTCCCGTGGCAGACCGGTTTTCTCGTCGATCTGGTCCGGCACAGCCAGGTTGGAACGGAGCGGTTCGGTATGGGTTGCGGCATTACTCACTTTCGGCCCCCAACGATTTGATGTATGCCACAAGGGCGTCAATCTCAGCGTCCTTCAAAAGCCCCTGGTAGGTCGGCATGATTGGCTGGAACCCGGCGACAATCTTCGCACGAGGGCTGAGAATCGATTCACGGATGTAGTTCTCGTCCGCCATCAGAGAGCTGCCGTCGGCAAACTCGACCTGATGCCCGAAGACCCCCTTGAAGGTGGGTCCATTGCCCGGGTTGCCATCCACACTGTGGCAGGTCATGCAAGCCTTCGCGGTGTAGAGCTTGCGTCCAAGTTCTACCGGATCCATCCCTTCAGCCCCGATGGTCGATTCTTCCAGCCAGCTGGCATAGTCCGCCTTCGACAATACCCTGACCTTCCCGATCATGTCCGAGTGGCTGGTTCCACAGTATTCCGTGCAGAAGAGGTCGAACTCGCCGACCTGGTTCGCCTCAAACCAGGCGACCTGGTAACGGTTCGGCAGAACATCACGTTTGACACGGAAGGCTGGGACATAGAAGCTGTGGATCACATCCTGCGAGCTCATCAGCAGCTTCACCGGGGTGTCCACCGGGACCACGAGGTCATTGACCGACGATGCGCCCTCCGGGTAGGCAAAGGACCAGAACCATTTCTGGCCGGTCACCTTCACCTCCATAGAGTTGGCGGGCACAACGGTCATTTTCATGTACCCTCGGAACCCCCAGACGAAAATCACAAGGACGATGAGGGTGGGAATGATAATCCAGGCTGCCTCGAGCGGGTTGTTGTGGGATGGACCTTTGTCCAGACGCTCGACATCTCCTGCCCGTCGCCGGTACCGGATCGCGAAGACGATCATCATGCCCAAAATCAGCAGGAAGAAGAAGGTGGAGATCCAGAAGACGAAACTCCACAAAGCATCAATATCCTGCGCGACCGTCGATGCGGGTACTGGCAGCCAAAAGGTGGCTGTGGTGTCCATGAACGAAAGTTTCCTTACGTAAAGCTGGCCCGTCGCCCAACCCTTCCGGTGGACGACCTCCCCACGTTGTTAAAGGGGCCTAACTTCCCCCGAACCAATGTAATGCGAGACGCATAGGGATGCATCCCCGAGTCAAATTGACTCTCTCGAGGGTGGTTTCTGGTAAAGTCTTTTCCAGACCGGAGTTGAGGTTTTTCGGACCCTCCCGGGCACGGAGAGAACAGGGAGGGCTCTTCGCTCGCACTAACAATTGAGGCGAGCGATTTTTGTCGAACGTAGGCCGGATTCTCCGAATCCGGCGATGCAAGCCAACGGCTTGCGTTCCATTTTGAGTTGTGTCAGATCCTCAGATCTGACATACAATTCGCGCCGCTGGCGCGATACACGGGCAAGATGCCCGTGCTACACTCCGTCAGGTCTCCGCTGCGCTAAGGACCTGACGGAACCTCATCAGGGTGGCCCGACTTGCTCGTCAAGTCGGGTTTATTCATCCAGCGTAGGCCGGATTCTCCGAATCCGGCGAGGTCCGGCGACCGCCGGACGTTCCTCTTCGCGCCGTCGGCGCGATACACGGGCAAGATGCCCGTGCTACACTCTCCGTCAGGTCTTCGCTACGCTACCCGTTGTGTCAGATCGTCAGGTCTCCGCTGCGCTAAGGACCTGACGGAACTAACGCCACTTTCCTACTCCGTTTCCTTCGCCGCCGCACGATGTTTCGCTCGGTCCCGCGCAAAGAGAATCCCCAGCAGCAGACCGAGGGCGACCAGGGTCACCGCTCCGCCCAGGCGCATCACATTCGCCGCGAAGACAACATACCCATCCGCATCGGGGTCGTAATGGAAGCAATAGAGGATGATACGGTCGACGGTGTCACCCACCTTGCCCTCCGATGCTTCCAGCAGGGACAGCTTGAGATCACGCGGGTTGAACTCGATGCCGTAGAGGTAGCGGCTGATCAGCCCCTCGTCCGACAGGATGTAGGCTGCCGCCGGATGCATGTACTGCTTCAGCTTCTCGTCATAGTAGTACTTGAACCCGATTGCCTCGGTCAGAGCTTGCACGTTTTCTTCAGCCCCTGTGAAAAAGAGCCAGGAATCGGCGGTCTTATTCTTGTCCGACAGCTCCTTCTGATACCGTTTCTGAGTCCCACGGGTTCGAACGGTTGTCTCGAGTGGGTCGAGGCTGACAGTCAGGACCTGGTACTGCTTCCCCGGGGTGAAGTCCATGTTGTTGAGCGCGTCACGCACCCCGTCTAGCACAAGACTGCACAACATCGGGCAGTCGGAATAGTGGAAGATGAGGATGACCGGACGGCCATCCCCGAAATAGTCAGCAAGCTGGACCGTATCTCCCTCGGCATTGTTGAGGGGGATCTCCAGCGGAATCGTGTCGCCGAGATGTTCGATGATGTCGATCTTTTCCGCGAAGGCTGGTTTTTCCTGGTTGATCTGCCCCTGCGCCGCGCTGAATGCCATCAGCAGGAAAAAGACAATCATCACGAGCTGGCAGACGGTGATCCCACCGAGGGGGGTGCGGCGGCACATCCCCGTCTCGCAGGTCGGCCCATCGGACCGTCCTTCCAGGACAGAAGCGGGCCGGTTTTGCCTGTCGGCTGCCGGCCCACTCTGGGTCATACTCTTGTTATCTCGTACGTTAATACCGTACTCCAAGGTTGTTACTTCTCTGCTTCTTCGACCATCAGGTCCATCGCACGGTCAATCGGAATACGTGCAATGCCATTGGTCGAATCCACCCACCCATAGGAGGTCAGGATGGAATCCTCCGCCGCCCGGTACTGATCGAGACGCGGATCCACCTGGCTGAGAACGTTCTGGTAGACGATCTCCTCCTGGGTCATCGTGTAGAAGTTGCTCAAACCGATGATGATCACAACCAGGATCACCACGGCGAGCAACAACCCGATAAAGATCGGACGGCCCTTGGTATCACTCGTTTCGTATCCGGCATCCGCAGGCGGAACAACCGGGTTTTTCTTAGCGTCACTCATCTGTCAAACATCCATCATTGATTGACGAAGTCCAGCGAATCCTGGAGATTCGGGTCGGTCACTGGCAGCACCGGGTGCCTGGTAAAGACCGCCCAGAAGCGCCAGAGCATCAGGCCACCCATCCCGACAAAAAGGGTCAGGTCCATCCACGAGAAAATGGCGTTATCCGGATGGAAGGTGGGGACGATGTTCCAGTAGAGATCAAACCAGTGGAACAGCAGCAGGTAGACCGCCCAGAAGGTGAGGAACCAACGGTTCCGCTTGATGTGACGGCTCATCATCAGCACGAAGGGAAGGACGAAGCCGGCGACCGGGTAGAAGACACTCCAGAACGTCCACGTCCCGACCCAGCGATCCTTGAAGAAGGCGGTCTCTTCCGGCATGTTCGCGTACCAGATCAGCAAGTACTGCGACAGCGCCATGTAGGCCCAGAAAACCATGAAGGTGAAGAGCAGCTTCGCGATATCGTGACGATGTTCCTGGGTAATCTCTTTCGCCAGCACACCTTTCTTCGCCAACGCATGGGATGTGATTGCGAAGAAGGCATAGATGGTGACCGCCGCCCCGGAGAAAAACCAGAGACCGAAGATGGTGGAATACCACAACGGCTGAAGCGACATGATCCAGTCGAAGCCTGCGAAGGAGACGGTGAAAGCAAAGGCGATCGTCCCCGGTCCACTGACACGCAGGAACCTGGATGGCGCATTCTCACCCCAACTGCTATCCTGTGCCAGCGAAAGGCGTCGCAGCAAGATCGAAAGCAGAATCCAGACCCCGATGTAAACCACCGTCCGGATTATGAAGAAGGGCACATTCAGGTAGCCGAGTTTCGCTTCCAGAATGGGGTCGGCGTGCATCATCGCGCTGTCGGTCCAGGAAAAGATCTGGTTGACACCGAGCAGCATCGGAATGGCCAAGAGGCCGACCATCGGCAGGGTTGCCATGGCCGCTTCGCCAATACGACGGACCGAAACACTCCAGACCGCGCCGGTCATGTGGTGGACCAGCACAAAGAAGAGGCCACCGATTCCCAGGGTCGCCCAGAAGGTGAAGTTGACCAGGTACGACGCAAAGAACTGGTGCGCATCCACCGCAATTCCGACCGCGCTGAGCAGAAGGCCGATGATCCCGACAATCAGCATGATTTTGCCGAAACGACCCGGGTCGGTGAAGGTGTAGGTTTCTTGATTGAACTGCATGGGTTCCTTCCTACCTCAGGCGGTCACGGAGATCCTCGGGGACATCCGTGATGGTCGCATGCTGACTCCGCTGCAGCGCACGGAGATAGTGAACGATCTGCCAACGATCTTCGACGGGGATCTGTGCCGCATAGGACGGCATGTTGCGGATGCCATTCGTGATGACATCGTAGATGTGCCCGTCGGGATAGTTGCGAATCAGGTCGGTATGGAAGTCCGGTGGTGGCAGGAAGCCACGTTCCACCACCAGGCTTTTGCCGTTGCCGGTCGCACCATGACAGACAGTACAGTAGATGTTGTACCGCTCCTGTCCGCGCAGCAGACCCTCTTCAGTCAAGGGTACCGGGTTTTCGGTCACCGGCTTGCCGGTGCGTGGGTCCATGCCACGATAGTAGGCATCATCTTCTTTGAGCTGCCCGCGTGCCACGGTCCCTTCAACCTTCGGCTGGTTCGTGCTGCCATTTGCGAAAAAGTCGCTTTCCGCCTGGGGCAGGTACTTCGGCTGCATGTCCATGTTCGGATTGACATGGATCGGGGTCTTCTCCTTTGGAGTCCCCTGGCAACCGGTCAGTACTACCAGCGCTACGACGCCAGCAAATGATGTTAGAGTGCGCATCTTCATCCTTCTACCTCCTGCAGCAATTCCACATTGGTGCCGCCAATGGAGGTGAGGAAGTCGCTGGTGGCGGAGGCATCAAACTTCGGATCGTCCGCCATCACACTGACAAAGAACCCATCGTCACTCGCCTTCGCGAAGTTGTTCGAGTAGAAGACTGGATGGTAAAAAGCATGCTTGATCAGGACCACCATCCCGCCGACCGTCGTCAACACGCTGAACAGCACGGTCAGTGCGAAGGTGATCGGGAAAAAGGCCATGTAGCTGAAGTAGGTTTTACCCGCAATAATGAGTGGGTAGTCTACTGCGCTGGTCCAGTACTGGAAGTAAAGCGCCAGGGCGAAGCCGGTGAAAGCCGCCGCGCTGACAAACCAACCCAAAGGGGAGCGCTTTTCGCCCATCGCATCGTCCATCCCATGGATCGGGAACGGGCTGTGCGTATCCCACTTGCTGAACCCAGCTTTGCGCATCTTGCCTGCGGCATCCATCAGGGCCTGCGGGCCATCAAACTCGGCGAGGGCGCCGTGGACTTTTACTTGTTCGCTCATGATCACGCCCCTCCCTCGTCATGACCATGGTGATGCTTCACCTGGGCCTGTGGCAGGACGCCCTTGATCTCCGACATCGCAATCATCGGCACGAAACGGAGGAAGAGCAGGAAGAGGGTAAAGAAGAGGCCGAACGACCCGGCGAAAATGCCGATGTCGTAAATCGTCGGCTTGAACATCCCCCAGCTGCTCGGCAGGAAGTCACGGTGCATTGTAATCACGATGACAAACCGCTCGAACCACATGCCGATGTTGACAAAGATGGATGCGACAAAGAGGACCGGAATCGAGGTGCGCATCTTCTTCGACCAGAAGATCTGCGGGATGATCACGTTGCACGAAAACATGATCCAGTAGGCCCAGGCATAGGGTCCGAACATACGGTTGACGAAGACAAACTGTTCGTACTTGTTGCCCGAATAGTAAGCCATGAAGAATTCGGTGATGTAGGCATAGCCCACCATCATGCCGGTCAGCATGATCACCTTCGCCATCCGTTCGAGCGTGGTCACCGTCATGTAGTTCTTTACCGGCGGGTAGACTATCCTCGCAAGAATAGCGAGGGTCATCACCATCCCGAAGCCGGAGAAAATGGCACCTGCCACGAAATAGGGCGGGAAGATGGTGGTATGCCAGCCGAACTGCATCGAGGTTGCGAAGTCGGTGGAAACGACGGAGTGGACCGACAGGACAAGCGGGGTTGAAATACCTGCCAGCAGCAGGTAGGCGAGCTCGTAATGCTTCCACTGCTTGTTGCCGTTCCGCCAGCCCATCGCGAGGACACCGTAGATCAACCGGCGCCATTTGGTTTGGGCACGGTCACGCAGGGTAGCCCAATCGGGCACCAGGCCAGTGTACCAGAAGAGGAAGGACGCGGTGAAATAGGTCCCGACCGCGAAAACGTCCCACATCAGGGCGCTGCGGAAATTCGGCCACATCGCCATCTGGTTCGGAATCGGGAACATGAAGTAGGCGACCCAGATTCGTCCGACATGGATGCCGGGGAAAATCAGGGCACAGATGACCGCAAAAATGGTCATCGCCTCCGCGAACCGGTTGATGGACGTTCTCCACTTCTGGCGCAAGAGGAAGAGGACGGCGGAAATCAAGGTTCCCGCATGCCCAATACCAACCCAGAAGACGAAGTTGACGATGGGCCACCCCCAACCGACCGGGACATTGTTGCCCCAGACGCCGATCCCTGTCCAGAACAGGTAGGCCATCATCGCGAAAAAGTTGAGCGTCAGCGCACCGGAGATACTGATCGCCACCCACCACCAGATGGGGGTTTTCCGTTCCTCCACAATCCCGCTTACTGTCTGGGTCACATCATGGAAACTTGGATTTCCCCAGACCAGCGGTTCAGTGCTGCGCACGCTCGCGTTGGATGTCGTCGCGCTCACGGGCCCTTTTACCGTTCGTTATGTTGACTTGCTTTTGTATGCGTCGTTGTTGCTTGCTATCACTCTGATCGTTGTTGCTTGGTCGTTATCCTCTGTTCCGTCAGGTCTCCCGACCTGACCGAACCTCCAGGCAGACACTATCCTACGACCACCACTCTTTCCACACCGGTACCGGTCCCTCTCGGTCGTTCACGTAATCCGCCGCACTCGACCAATACCATCCTTCCGGAACGTCCGCCAACCCGGCTTTCACCGGATTGTTGTGGATGTAATCCAGCTTCGTCTGAAACACATCCATCGTCCAGATCGCCACTCGGTCGTACCGCTGCTCCCATTGTGGGCCAGAACCGAAACGAGGGGCGAGGATGTCGGTTGTCGTAATTTTCTTCCAATCTCGCATGAACGCTCCCAGCCTCTCCCCTCGAAGAACTAGGAGGAGATGAACATGAGATGGCATCCACACATAGCCTGGTACCTTCGCTCCGTCCCGACTGCAGTAATACAGTAGCTTTTCTGCCAAGCCTTCAAAAACACCCTCTACTTCACCCAACCTTCGATGGTCAAGGAAGCTGGTTGTCACAAAGAAACAATCCGCATCCTCTTGACCGGGTAAGCGAAGGCCCATGCAAAATCCCCCGATTCACCACTTCTGTTCCGTCAGGTCTCCTGACCTGACGGATATTTCGGTCAGGTCAGGAGACCTGACCGAACTTCTGACGAAACTTTAGTGCCCAGCTTCCGCACCGTGGTCGTTTCCACCATGCCCATTCGAGCCGTGCCCCTCGCCGTGCCCACCACCATGCGGAACAAACTCGGTGTCAAACACCGGGTCGCCCAGCTTCGGGTTCGGGTTGTGCAAGCGGGCCAGATAGGTGGTCCGGGGGCGAGTGTTGAACTCTTCCAGCACACCGTAATTCCGGCTGTTCTTCTTCCAGCTCGACACTTCAGATTTCGGATCGTTGATGTTGCCGAAGCTGATCGCGTTGGTCGGGCAGGCTTGCTGGCAGGCGGTCTTCACTTCGCCGTCCCGCACCTCACGACCTTCCGCCTTCGCCTGGTACTTGCCCGCGTTGATCCTTTGCGTACAGAAGGTGCACTTCTCCATCACACCACGTGACCGAACCGTTACATCCGGGTTCTGCGCCATCTGGATCAGCTCGGGCAGCTTGTTGGTGTAGTTGAAGAAGTTGAATCGGCGCACCTTGTAGGGGCAGTTGTTCGAGCAGTAGCGTGTCCCGATGCAGCGGTTGTAGGTCATCACATTGAGCCCCTCATTGTCATGAGAGGTAGCGTTGACCGGGCAGACCTGTTCGCAGGGGGCCATTTCGCAATGCTGGCACATCATCGGCTGGTTGACCATACGGCCATCCTCGATGGTGCCAACGAAATAGCGGTCGAGCCGCATCCAGTGCATCTCGCGACCGTTGCGGACCGGATCCTTACCCACCACGGGGACATTGTTCTCGCTCTGGCAGGCGATTACACAGGCGTTGCAGCCGGTGCAGACATTCAAGTCAATCGCCATGCCCCACTGGTAGCCTTCCGACCAGGTCCAGTCTTTCCAGAGAGACTTGAGGTCGGGGACATGCACCATTTCCTTCGCAAACTTCGGATGTTTACGGTAGGTATCGAGCGTCGCCTCGCGAATGATCTCACGGCCTTCCATCGAGCCATGATCCTGCGTATTGGCAATTTCCAGCTTGCGTCCGGTGCCGGTTGCCTTGCCACCCAGCGCGAAATCAACTCCGGCGCTGGTACGCATCGGGAAGATGTCGGCGCCATGACCATCGGCAACACGACCGAAGCCCTTACGGCCCCACCCCATCTCGAGGGTAATACTGTTGTCGGCATGGCCGGGCACAACATAGACCGGCAGCTCGATATCAACACCGTTGGCCGACAGGATCAGCGCTTCTCGTTCCTTCACACCCAGGTCATCCGCCGTCTTCTTCGACAGCAGCGCCGCATTGCTCCAGCTCATCTTGGAGATCGGGTCCGGCGCTTCGACCAGCCAGCCATTGTTGGCGTAGCGGCCATCATAGAGCGTATAGGAGGATGCAAAGACGAATTCGAGGTTGTCGCGTGTGGGCTCGTCCGTCGAGAAGGGTTCATCGCGCAGCAGGGAGGATACACCGCGTGCGTTGACTCGAGGTGCGCCACCCTGCTCGCCACTGTTGGCGAGGATACCATCATGCAGCACGCGACGCCAGCCGCGCTCCCCTTCGCCACGCAGGTAACGGCCCATCCAGGTTTCCTGAACCGCATCATGCCCGCGAACCGGCTCACCGGATACCATCAAAGCGACCAGTTCAATCTCGCTGTGGGACCCGTAAAGCGGGTCAATCATCGGCTGGATGACCGAGACAGAGCCATCGGTGGCACGAGCATCGCCCCACATTTCGAGGAAGTGGGTCCGTGTCAGGTGCCAGGTCACCTTCTTGCTGGTCTCGTCGACAAACTCCGACAGGTGGACCGAAACATCGACCCCCTTCAACGCGCCAGCGAAATCAAGATCGGCCGGGGCATTGTAGACCGGGTTGCCACCCAGCATGACAAGGGTTCCGACCTGTCCACCCTTCATCTCATCAACCAGCTGCTTCAGCGCGGCGCTGTCGCTGCCGAGGACATCCTCACGGCTGCGGTAGCGGATGGTGTGACCATGATTGCCAAGGGCATCGTTGATCGCGTAAACCAAGGCATGGACCCCTGCCGGCTGACGACGGCCTGCGGTGACAAGGCTCTTGCCACGGTGATGCAGGAGATCGTCCGCCACAGCTTCGAGCCAGGTACGGTCGAAGTTGTGGGAGGCGTATGGAGCCAGCGCATCGCTGCCCGCGATTGACAACCCCTTCTTCTCCAGTTCGAGCGCAAGCGCGGCAGTGAAGGCGGCGATCCTGCCAGCTGGCATACGCAGACGATGATCCGCCATGCTGCCTGTGGTCGACTGGCCGCTTTCCACCACATAAAGCCGGTTCATCGTGTCTTCCGGCTTCATCACACGGCGTCCCGCAGCAAAGGCACGGGAATGCTTGACCGACTCTTCCTCGCCCTGGAGGAAATCGCTCTCGAGCGAAAGGATTATCTCGGCATCTTCAAACTGGTACACCGGTTGCTGTACCGATCCGGTCGCAGCGGCGAGGCCACGGTCCCGGTTCTCTTCCGAAATCGGATCGTAGGCAATCCAGCGTGCGCGGGGATATTTCTTCAGGAATTCACTGCGGAGACGGTTCAAGGTGGGGCTGGCAAAACTCTCGCTGAGGAGAGCGAAGCCCTCGCCTCGATTTTCGGCGAGAGCAGCTTCATGTTCCTGCCACCAGCCGACAAAATCATCCCATGTCTTGATCGCACCGTTCTGCAAATTCCGCTTGGAACGATCCGGATCGTACATATTGAGCATCGAGCCGAGCGCCAGCAGGTCGCTGGAACCCAATGAACTCGGATGAAGCTCATTGCCCTCGATCTTGGTCGGACGACCCTCATGGGTCTCGACCACCACCCCGAGTGGCGCGGTGCCGCGTGGCATCACCGTCGCATAAAACTGGGGCTTGCCGATGACAGCATCTTCCGGCTGGGAGACATAGGGGACGATGTGTTCGACCGGCTTACGGCACCCGGTCAAACCTGCGAGCGCCATGCTGGCACCCATGACGGTCAGGAAAGAGCGACGGGTGACCGGGCTGTCAAGCTGGCCCGCTTCGCCCGGAAATTCCTTCTCGACAAACTGACGGAAATCATCGGTGTCCGCCAATTGATCCATGCTCCGCCAGTATGCGGGCTTGCTGTTGCCGTTCTTCAGCGATGGCATGCGCTGCAATCCTCCGGCGGGTTGATCTTTTTCTCTTGCTTGAACTTGGCGACCCACTCCGTGTGGTCAACCGGCGGCGTCCATTCCATGTTGGTCAGCTCCGCCTGGGGCCGCAGGTACTGATCCGGGCTACGATGGCAGTCGAGACACCAGCCCATCGAAAGCGGCTTCATCTGCTCAACTTTGTCCATCTGCCGGACATTCCCATGGCACTCAATACAGCCCACTCCGGCGCGCAGGTGTGCAGCATGATTGAAGTAGGCATAATCCGGAAGCAGGTGGACACGCACCCATTCAATCGGCTCACCCGTGTTCCAGCTTTCACGAACCGGGTCGAGATTGGCGTTGTCCGCGCCAATGACCTTGTGGCAGTTCATGCAGGTTTGGGTCGGTGGAATATTGGCGTGCTCGGCCTGCTCGATCTGGCTGTGGCAGTAGCGGCAATCCATCCCGATGTCCCCGGCGTGCAGCTTGTGGCTGAACTTGACCGGCTGAACGGGACGATACCCGACATCTGTGTATTTCGGTGACCCGTAATACCAGAAGAAAAAGACAACAAACACCACAACCAGGATAGAACCGATTACCGAGTTCAACAATAACCGGTTCATCTTCGGAGAGAAGATCTGTGCCAAGGTTGCTACCCTTGCGTTGGATGCACCACGATTGCTGACTGAACGTCCCCCCGGGGAATGACTAATTGATCACGTCAGCAAACGTGACCCAAGCGGGGAGGCGAGGTTGCACCGCGGCGGCATGATTCAAAGGCTACACACGTAAAAATAGGGGATCCGCGTCCCGACTGGCACACGTTTTTCCCTGTCTCGGTTGTTAAGCTCGGCTAATGTACCCGGTCCAATCTGGAGGATGCAAGGGACAATTCCTTGACATTTCCTCCTCGGGCCTGCTTCGGGAGTCGATTAACTCTCTATTCTTCAAGCAAAAAGCTGGCCTCGAACGGGTCAGGTCGCCTCGATACCATCCGTGAACCACCCCACCCAGCGGTGGACGTCGTTCTGACGGACCTGGCTTCGCATGCTGCGCATGCGTTTGTGCTGCTCTTTTTCAGGAAGGGTGATAGCCCGGTACACAGCGTCCGCGACACCCTCAAGATCGTAGGGGTTGACGATGAAGGCCCCACGTTCCAGCTGTTCCGCTGACCCGGTGAATTCACTAAGGATCAAGCTGCCGTCCAGGTCGACATGGCTGGCGGCATATTCTTTGGCCACCAGGTTCATCCCATCCCGCAGCGGTGTAATCAAGGCCACGTTGCAGGCACGATAATGCGCGAGTAGTTCAGCTCGCGAGAGATGCTTGAAGTAGTAGTAAATCGGCACATAGCCGTACTCGCTGAATCGACCGTTGATCCGTCCAGTCAGGCTGTCCAACTCCTCTTTCAGATCACGGTACATCTGAACCCCGATCCGGCTCGGCACCACCACCTGCAGCAGCGACACCTTACCGATCAGTTCAGGATGCAGCTCGAGCAGCCGCTCGAAGGCGAGAAAACGTTCCGGGATTCCCTTGGTGTAGTCGAGACGGTCCAGCCCAAGAATCAGGGTTTCCGCCGAGAAGGCCGCCTTCATGGCAGCCATCTCGAGACGGACTTCCTGCGACCGAGCCGCCTCGTCAAATTCCTCGAAGTCGATTGAGATCGGGTAATTACCGACCCGCACCGACCGTCCATGGAGATGGACCAGCGTATGTCTCCGTTTTCTGGTGAAGTACGCTCCACGGACCATCTCGCGGACCGAGGCGATGAAGTTGCGACGGTCCCGCAAACTCTGGAAGCCGACCAGGTCGAACGAGAGAAGTGCGTTCAGGATTTCTTCACGCCAGGGCATTCGACGAAAAATGTCCGGCGAAGGGAAAGGGATGTGATGGAAGTAGGCGAGCGGCTGACGCACCTTCTTCTTACGCAGCACCTGTGCAACCATCATCAAATGATAATCGTGCACCCAGATAAAATCATTCTTCTCTACCTGCTTGGCGGCCGCTTCGCCAAAACGCTCGTTGATTCGAACGTACGCGTCCCATTCATCCTGGTTGAAGGTTGCCATCGGCAACAGATCATGGAAGAGCGGCCAGATGCAGCCGTTGGTAAAGCCGAGGTAGTATTTCTCGATTTCCTCATTGGAAAGAGGAATCTGCTGGATCGTGTAGCTGCCCTGCTTGTTGAAATCCTGCACCAGACGGTCGACGTGGTCCGGTTGATTCTGCCCCAGCCAGCCGATCCAGTGACCGTGGTTCCGGTTCATGATCGGCGCGAGGGCAGTGACCAGCCCGCCGGAGGCTGTTTGCAGGGTCTGCCCGCCCTCTTCATCTCGAATGGAAACAGGCAGTCGGTTGGATATGACGACTAATCGCTTGTGACGAACATTCATTCCGTTGTCGAGTTGGTTGCTTCAGCCCAGCGTTCAAGGAATCGGATCATTTCACGTGGCGGACGCAACCAGAGGTCGGCGCCGGTTTCACGCAGCTCGGTCCGTACCAGCACACGCAGGGCATCGCTTCCCTCAAGCGCCGCAAAGGCATCTTCATCGGTAGCATCATCCCCAAGGTAGGCAAAGGCATGATTGCCCTCTCCAAGTTCTTCGAGGATGATCTTGACCGCATTGCCCTTGTCACGACCCGGGGTCCGCAGCTCCAATCCACCATCAAAACGGTGAAGCAGCAAGCCGCTTTCCTCAGCGATCCTGGTGAAGGTTTTTTCGGTAATCTCCTTGATGCGCTCCTTCTCCTCGCCTGCAGCGGAACGCCAATGGAGGGCGACTGTAGCCGGTTTGGTCTCAATCCGTTCCAGCAGTTCCTCACGTGTAGCCCAGGCGATCGCTTCCTCGAGTCCCTCCGAGTAGCCTTCTCCGATGGGCCAGACACGATGGCTGCCATCGGGAGAGAAACGCTCCCAGCCATGCGTACCCCACACTTCCGTGTTCGAACGCAGAGCCATGATCCGTCGCTGGTCCTCGATGGTCCTTCCGGTGACAATCACTACACGACTGTTGTTCTGTGAATTGATACGCTCGAGAACATCCTGCACCCCGGGGTATGGTTTGGCGCGGTTGCGGTCATAAACAAAGGGAGCAAGGGTGCCATCATAGTCGGTGATCAGCACACGGCTGTCAGCCGTACGGACCTTCTCGAAGAAGTCGTCCAGGTTTCCTTTTTCCTTGAGCCATTGCATAGGGATCGTCCTGATGAAGTGGATGTGTCCGCGGAGAGGAAGTCCCGTCGGATGGGGATATGATAGCAGTCCGGGCTGAGGTCGTGCAACTGGAGAGCGGTGTGCTTTGTGTGAGGGGAGGAGATGGGGCGGAGGGGAGTCTGACGCAACGTGCCATGTCACCCTTCTCCACACTGTCATCCCCAGCGCACAATTCGGCGGTAGCCGGATCGTGACCGAAGAGAACCCGTGCGCGTCGGGGATCCCCAAGGGCCTCGCACCAGGAAGGGGATCCCCGACGCGCACAAAGCCAACCCCCAGCCCGCTGACGCGAGCTTGTGCGCTGGGGATGACAGGAGTGTCCGCTTGCCGTCATTGCGAGGACCGCAGCGAAGCGAAGGGACGTGGCAATCTACGCTGTGCCTACGGTGCCGACAGGCGGCGTTCCGCATCCATCCGCACTCCGCTGGGGGCTGCGTCCCCAATAAAGAGCCGATTG
The DNA here is from genome assembly GCA_020444265.1 of bacterium. Lineage (GTDB taxonomy): Bacteria > Electryoneota > Electryoneia > Electryoneales > Electryoneaceae > JAHLLH01. Next base: position 407,469 of record JAHLLH010000002.1, on the reverse strand, counting down.
CCACACGGCGCTTCGCTTGTTCGCAATGACGTAAGGCTTTATCTGCTGCTAGAGGATACGATGTTGTATCTTTCCCTATCCATCCACCAACCCGAGGCACCCGATGAGCACCCCGAACATCGATCCCCGTCGCAGCATGCTTCTCTTGCTGGACATGCAACCCTCCGTCCTTGATCGGTTTGAAGGATCGGACGACTTGGTGAACCGTCTCGCCGGGACCATCGCCACAGCTCGTGACAAGGGAATGAAGGTCGGGTACGTACGGATCGCCTTTAATGACCTCGATTACAACCGTCTGCCGAAGCACGATGATCGTCTCACGGATATCGCGAACAACCGCTTGATGTATGATGGCGACCCCTCTACCCAGGTTCACCCCACTCTTGAACCTCAGATGGGAGATACTCTCGTTCGCAAAACACGCATCGGAGCCTTTTCGACCACGGACCTCGATAAAAAGCTTCGCATGAGTAGCCGTGACACACTTGTCCTGGCAGGAGTTTTGACCAGCGGAGTCGTCCTCTCCACTCTGCTCGAAGCGGCGGATCGTGATTTCAAGCTGTTTGTCCTGAAGGACGGCTGCCTCGACACCAACCAGGAGCTGCACGAGACCCTGATGGCCCAGCTCTTCCCGAGGTATGCCTCGGTGATTGAGGTGAGTGAATTCGAGGGGCTCTGCAAGTCAGCACTGGGGTAGAGATGCGACAGTAGATACTTGTCACCCCCAGCGACAAACAGGGTGCCAACGCTGTTGTGACCCCAGGTCACCCTGTCGCGTCGGGGGTCCCCTTCGACGATGAACAAATCCTGCGGTCTTCGAGCATGGGGGATCCCCGACGCTCACAACGCCAACCCCCAGCCCGCAGAAGCGAGCCTGTGCGCTGGGGATGACAGAGGTGCGGTGACAGGAATTCCTGCAAGTCATAGTGAGGCGGAGCACAGCTCCAACAAAGCAACCCCCCGGTACGTGGCATTCATCTGCCACTATCCGGGGGGTTGCTTTGTCAGGGCGAAGCCCTTCCTCGCAATGACTTCACAATCTCTACTTCTTGAATTCTTCCTTCATCCGCTCGTCGAACGCGCCGGGCTGGTCCTTCAGGTACTTGTCGAACCATTCCGTCTCAATCCGTTTGCGTTCCATGTAATGACGGCGATCGTTGGCCGTGCCATGTCCCTCGCCCGGGAAACGGACAAAGACCACCTCTTTGCCGAGCTGCTTGAGGGCGGTGTACATCTGGTCCGATTCCATCGGCGGGACATTGTTGTCCGCATCGCCATGGACCAGCAAGAGCGGCACATCAATTTTGTCCGCCTGGTAGAGCGGTGAGTGTTCGATGAACCACTGCGGCTGATTCCAGGGAAAGTAGCCCGGGGCGGACACTTCCATGTACCAGTAGCCCCAGTTCCCAACGCCCCAGTACGACGCGAGGTTGGAGATGCCGTAACCTCCGACCGCGGTCTTGTAGGGGTAGTAGTTCGGATCATCCTTGTCCATCGACAACAGGTACATGGCGAGGAAACCGCCATAGCTGCCGGAGTCGAACCCTACACGGCTGCCATCGACACCCTGCACGTTCTCGACAATGTGTTTGACACCCTGGTTCATGTCCGCGCTGGTGGTCACACCCCATTCATGCAGGTGCGCATCAGCGAATTCTTCGCCGTAACCATTGGCACCACGTGGGATGGGCACGTAGACGAAGTAGCCGCGATTTGCCCACTGGTTACTGCCCCACATGAAGCCATCGCCGAAACCGATCACGCCACCGTAGGTGTCGACAATCATCGGGTAGGAACCATCCGGATCGTACCCGGCCGGGTAGTAGAGATACCCCGGCACGGTGATGCCTTCGCTGTTGACGAAATCATAGTCCTCGACACGTACCGCCGGGGCAGCGATGCTCGCCAGTGCCTCATTCAAGGGCAGTAGATCTCCACCACGTTTCCGCTTCACATCGTACCAACGGATATCCGAGTACTGGGCGAGGTTGTCAGCGCGGTAAGCGACAACCGTCGCACCCTTCGCTTTCGGGATCGCGAGGTTGGCAAAACCGGAAGAGGCCAGCTTCTGCTGCTCGATCTCGCCCGACTTCGGGTCCATTGTGCAGTAGTACATCGACTTGTCGTAAAAGGCCGAGAAGTGAATCTTACCATCCTCGCCCCAGACTACATCGCTGCTGCCGCCGGTGCCATAGCTGGAGCCATCGACATCGGGGTCAAAGTCACGAGTCATGTTGCGTGCTTCGCCTGTTGCGATGTCAATCAACCAGAGGTCGGAATTGTTGGTGTTGTGCGCGTTCTCGAGCGGATCGTCATTGCCCATCACTTCCGCTGGTGGACCGACATAGGCGAGGGTCTTGCCATCAGGGCTGATCGTCAAGGCTCCACTGCGAGTGACACGCATCCCGCCAAATTTCTCCGCCTCGCCGCCATTGGTCGGAATCTTCCAGAACTCAATCTTACCGAAGGGACGTTCCACCTCCGGAACACTTCGGTAAGCATAGATCGCGGAGCCATCGGGGGCGATGACAAAGGAGTCGGGACCGTACTTGCCCTTCGCGACAGGAATGGAGACACCACCTTCAAAAGCGTAGTAACGGAACTCGGTCAGGTCACGCCAACCGCCCCAACGATCTTCGAGCCCCCACATCACCTTGTATTCACGATCCGATTCGGCTGCTTCAATATTCCGTGTGTAATAAAGGCCACGCCCATCCGGCGCGTACTCGAACGAGCCTGCATCCTCGAGGCCACGTGCGACACGCTGCAGCAGCCAGTCATTGGTGGTCAGCAGGAAGAGATCTTTGCCCTTGTCGCCACTCAATCCGAGCAGCAGGCTCCGGCTGTCCGGCGCCCAGAGCAGCGGGCTCGGACGAACCGATTCGCCATAGCTCCAGACCACTTCACGACGTTTCATGTCCAGCACACGCAGCTCGCTCTTCGCTTTAAGCTCGGGGCCTTCACGCCAGCCGACACGGACAGCCAGGTACTTGCCATCGGGGCTCATCGAGAGATCGCCGACCGATTCCATCATCGGGTAATCAGGTAGCTCAAAGCCGTGCATCGGATCGGTCGAGCCGTTTGGCATCCACTCCTCCGGCGTATCCTCGTCCGCTTCATAACGTACCTCGAAAGACCAGGTCGCGAGCGAATCGCTGCCGGTCAAGGCGGTGACGAGCAGGAGACGGCGGGTGCCCTGGTCGATGGTCGCACTTTCGGACATTTCAGTGGTGTCGGAGTCGGCCGCAGAGGTTCGTTCCATCAGTTTTTCGCCATCGAGGTAAAGACGGAAGGGTGCTGCACCACGTACCACAAGGCTGCCCTTCTGCCAGGCCGGTACCTTCAGGTAGCTCGCGGCGGCGGCGTACTTCAGGGTCCGGCTGCCAACCTCTGGTGCATCCAGGGACAACTCTTCCGCACGGAAGCTGCTTGTTTCGAAAGGAGCCAGTCGCAGCTCCATACCGTTGCTGGCCCAGAGCTCCCTGGCGTGGAAGGGATCCGCTTCAAATAAATCGCTGACAGCGTTGTAGTCATCCAACTCGTCGAGCTGTCCGTACGGTGCTTCGGCAGGCCCGGCGACAAGCCAGTCGTCCAAATCGACCGGCGCTCCGTAGACCGAAGAACCGATCAAAAGAACTGCCAGGAAGAGATACGCTGTAGTACGCATGGTGTTGTCCTTTCCACGCCCCACCTGGGACGACATCAAATTGATATACCGGTCGTTCAAGATACTTTGTCTGACCGCTCGTTTCCAGCCGACAACCCAACAGAAGTTCCTCGTGGATGAGAGCTTCTCTTCGATGTGATCCACGTCTCGAAAACCCCTTCTAACTATGTTATATTGTATCGGAATTACAGCGTAAGGGAGAAGGACTCGGACCATGACTGAAAAAGAGAAAAACAACGACTTTGAGTGGGAAGAGGATTCCCCCAAGCACGAGGGCGATCCCTACGGCTATGGCCGTGAGGGGCACCAGACCACCTGGGACCGTATCCGCAATACCGCCGATCGTCTGATGAACCGGACCCTCGATGTGGCGGGGGATGTCGCTCAACGTGGGATCATCGAGGTCGAAATCGCTTCGTTGCGTATGCGGTTGAAGAACCTTTACGGCAAGCTCGGTGAGTTGATTTTCCGGATAAAGGTGGCTGAGGAACGAGGCGACATTTTCGACGATCCGGGTGTGCTGGACCTGTTTGAACAGATTCAGGCGACCCATCGAGAGGTGGCCAACGAACGCGCCAAGCTCGACGAGTTGAAAGAGATGCAAAACCGTGACGAGTTCGCGGGAGCCTGATCGATAGGTGTTCGAAGTCATTTCGAGCGAAGCGAAGCAACCCCCTGAACTGTGGCACCCATCTGCCAATGTTCAGGGGGTTGCTTCGTCACGACATCATTCTGTCATCCCCAGCGCACAACGTCGCGTCAGCGGCGTCGTGACCGAAGGGAACCCGTGCGCGTAGGGGATCCCCGACGCGCACAACATCAACAACAAAGTCCGGCACCTGCCGGACTTGTGTTCTGGGGATGACAGGAGAGGCGGCGACTATAAATCGGCTATCCTTTTCACCCCACCTTCTCCGCCCAGGCATCAATCGCTTCTTTGCGCCCCCCGGCTAAAAGAGCAGCAGTACGGATGCGCTCCACCTGCTCGGCCTCCAGTGAACGGATGTGATTCGGGCCACGAGCGAGGACAATGACTCGTGCAACAGCCTCGAGCATCTCCATACGGGCGAGCGCTTGACGGAGATCGCTGCCGACCGTGACGGCACCGTGACGATCCAGCAGCAAAGCATCCCGCTTTTCAATCCAGCCACCGATCGAGGCGGCACCTTCCGGGGTGCCCGGGACTGCAAATTCACAGGTTGGCACCGAGCCAAAACCATAGGCTGCTTCTGCCAGGGGAACCGCTTCCATATCCCACCCTTGCAGGTTCAGGGCGAGCACATGGGGCGGGTGAGCGTGGACCACGGCCCCGATGTCAGGCCTTGCACGATACGCCTCGAGGTGGGTCCACCCTTCGCTTGACATGGCCGCTGCTCCCTCGAGCTTCTTTCCTTCCAGGTCCACCAGCACGAGGTCATTCGGGGTCAAGGTCCCCTTGAATCGTCCCGATGCGGTGATCAAAATCGTCCCATCCTCCAGCCTTGCCGAAAGATTGCCCTCGGTCCCGGCGACAAGTTGACGCTGATCGAGACGCTGCCCCGCTTCCAGTAGCGCTCTCAGGATGCTATCGCGTTGTGACATACCTGCTCCGTGTCGTTGAGTGGAATATAGGGGTCAGCCAGACGGTCCCCTCAGGCTCGGGGCGTGAAAAACGCCTGTTGCCATGTCGCACTCCTCGTCTATCATCCCCAGCACATTTGGGACCCCCATGGATTGAGCACCCAGGTCTCCACTCCTCTCCTCAGGGGACCCCCGACGCGACAAGGTTCCCTGTGGTCACAATCCGGCAATTGCCGGATTTGTCGCTGGGGGTGACAAGTTGGGATGGAAGGGGGATGACAGTATATTGGCCGCATGCGTGTCCTACAGGTCAACACCGAAAAGACATGGCGCGGCGGGGAACGTCAAACCATGTACACCCTCGAAGGGTTGCGTGACGCTGGCGTGGCGGTCGAGCTGCTTTGCCGTCGCGGTACGCCGCTGGAGGAGCGGGCACGAGAGGCCTGTTTTACGGTTCATGCCCTGCCCGGACAGGGAGGGGCGCTCGCCTTTCTGGCGTTTCGGGGACGGGCCTATGACCTGGTCCACGCGCAGAGCGGCAAGGGTCATTCGCTTGCCTTTCTGGCAAAACTGGTCCACCGCAGGCCCCTCATCTATACGAGACGGGTCAATTTCGTCCAGACCGATCTCTTCAGCAAGCTGAAGTACCGTTTCACCGATGGGATTGTCGCGATTTCCTCTGCCATTCGAGACACCCTTTCCCAGACCACCTCCAAACCGGTCGAACTGATCTCCTCAGCAGTGAAGCAGCTCAACCCTAATCTCAAACGGGTTGAGGCACTTCGGAATGAGCTGAAGCTGGAGGGGAAGAAAATCATCGCTACCACGGGCGATCTGGTTGACCAGAAGGACCCCGTGACCATGGTCGAAACGATCCGTCATCTCATGGAACTGCGGCAGGATGTAGTCTTCCTTCATTTCGGCACCATGGGGGACGAATATGCGACACGAATCCCGGCGATGATCCGTGACTACAGCCTCGAAGACCGTTACCTCTTGCTAGGTCACTATGACGGAGTCGAGGACTACTTCCCCCTCTTCGACATCTACCTGGTGACCGGCAATCACACCGAGGGGCTGAACTCAAGTGTCTTCGATGCCTTTATCTACCGTGTGCCAGTGGTCTCGACCCTGACGGGAGGGATGCTCGATTCGGTCGCAGACCGTGGCCTGACCTGCGAAGAGGGCGATGCTGCCTGCCTCGCCAACCAGTTGAATCGTCTCCTCGATGACCCCACCCTGCAAGAGCAGATGCGTGAGAGGGCCTACGACTGGGTCACCTCCCATGTCACCATCGCGGCGGTAACCCGGGACTACCTCGAGGTGTACAGGAACCTGCTGAAACGCTGACAACACCTGTCATCCCGGGCCCCGACCCGGGATCCAGCATCCTTCGCCTTGAATGAGGCATCCAGTCGGCCTCCAGCAATCGTATTTGGACGGTGGTTCGGACCTCGCGACATCCATTTCGAAGGACCTCGGATTGGTTCAGGTGTGGCTGCTGAAATAATGGAGGCTGGGCCCCGGATCAAGTCCGGGGTGACACCTCTCGGGTCGTCAAGGTGCCGGGATACCCAGGCCAAGGCTGATGATCGTCCCTTGCGTCCTCGCCATTGCAACCAATCCCTGCCTCGTTCTACCTTCACGACATGCTGAACTCGCCACAACACGAGCCCGAGGGCGCTGGCACTTCCCAGGGGGATGATCCGACCATCAGCGTAGTGATCATCGCCAAGGACGAGGCGGCACGTATCGGGGCGACCATCGAGAGTGTCCGTTTCGCCCAGGAGGTCATCGTCGCTGACACCGGGTCGAGCGATGGTACTGCCTTTGTCGCGACCGAACTGGGCGCCCGTGTGGTGGACCTCCCCTTTGAAGGCTTCGGTCCGACCAAACAGAAGGCGGTCGAATTGGCGCATGGCGACTGGGTGCTTTCGCTGGATGCGGACGAGGTCATCACTGTCGCCCTCGCGCTCGAAATCCTCGAAACAGTCCGTGACCCGATGTCCCTCGATGGCTACTGGATCCCAAGGCGTGCCTGGTTCCTCGGGAAACGGATTGAGCACGGTCGTTGGGGAAATGACAAGGTTGTCCGGTTGTACCGCCGCGGAAGAGGTCGCTTTAGCGAGGATATCGTCCACGAGAAAATTCATGTGGACGGCAAGTTGGGCGAGCTGAAACATGCGATGGATCACCACACCGACCCCAGCTTCCCTCGTTACCTCGCCAAGATCGACCGTTACTCAACCCTCGCCGCGCAGAAAATCGCCGATCAACCCTCGAAAAAGACGGGGGTCGGCCCGGCATTGCTGCATGCCTTGAGTACGTTCCTGCGGATTTATCTCGTCCGTGGCGGCTGGCGGGAGGGGGTCCACGGCGCCCTGCTGGCTGCATCGAGTACCTACTCGACTTTCCTGCGCTATGTGAAGGCGGATTTTATCCGGAAGGGATCCGGGGACGTCTTCACCTCGACCCAATTGCGTGAAGTGCCGAAGGAGAAGGACAGGAACGAGTGATGTGACAGGGTGGCCCGACTTTCTTGCCAAGTCGGGCTATTCTTCAAAACAGTTGCGTCAGGTCTTCGGACCTGACGCAACCCTATCGAGTGTTGGCCGGATTCTCCGAATCCGGCGATGTCCGGCAACCGCCGGACGTTCCTCTCCGCGCCTGTGGCGCGATGCACGGGCAAGATGCCCGTGCTACACTGGCAGGGCAAAAAGTATTACCGCCCCACCGCCAGACGATCCGCGAGGAAACCTGGCAGTCCAGCATCACGAATCGCCTTCATCGCCTCTTCGACCGGGTATCCGATACGTACCAGCTTCCGCTCGCCCGTCTCATCGTCGAACAGGGTATACCCCGCTTTCGGGTCGCCATCCCGCGGCTGGCCGACTGATCCAACATTGATCAGGCGCCCATGGCTGGTGCGGTGGTCACGTGGAACATGGGTATGCCCAATGAAAACCGTCCCCGCCTTGCTCGAGCTCATCGCCGCATCGGCGTCCTGGTCGGAGAAGATGTAAAACCACTGTTCGGGGTGGTTCGGACTGGCATGAGTGAAGAGCAGCTTCTGCTCGGAATGGGTGTAGGGTCGTTCCCGCAGGAACTGGAGGTTTTCGTCGGAAAGCTGCTTTCGTGTCCAGATCGCTGCTTTGTAAGCGTAGGGATTAAAGGCGGAAATGTCGGTCAGTCCGACAGCGGCGTGATCATGGTTGCCCGCGAGGATCACATCACAATGCTCACGTCCGAGGTTAACGACCTGGTCTGGAAAAGCGCCGTAGCCGACGAGGTCGCCGAGGCAGATGATGCGATCCGGTGAACGATGCTTTAGATCCTCCAGCACCGTCTCAAACGCATGCAGGTTACCGTGCACGTCTGACAGGATCGCATAGAGCACCGTTACACATCCTTCCCGTTCGTATCCGTGTCATTTCCTGCTTTGGGGTCGGTTTTCGGGGGGCGTTTTCCGCCCTGCTTCCGTCCCGCCTGCCCATCCGATGCAGGTGGCCTCACATTCTTCTTGATCTTGCGAATCTCCTGCTCGTGCTCGGAGAAAATCGCATCCAGCAAACCATTGATGAACCGTCCCGATTGATCAGTGCTGTACAATTTGGCGATTTCAATCGCCTCGTTGATCGTCACCTTCGGCGGGACATCATCAATGTGGAAGAGCTCGACAAGGGCGAGCCGAAGCACGAGATGGTCGATCAGGGCCATGCGCTTGAGGTCCCATCGTTCCGACTTGGAGGCGATCAGATCATCCATCCGTTGACGGTACTGATGGGCCAGCTTGACCAGCCGACGTGCAAAATCCCGGTGCCGTTGATCTCCCTCGTTCACGAGATCATCGAACGCTTTGCCCGGGTCATGCCCGGCTACGTCCACCGCATAGAGAACCTGAAGCGCGCATTCGCGAGCTTCGTGACGGCTTGTTGCGCCGCGTACTTCCATCGAACTCTCCGTATCAGGCATTGCGACGGTCGACCTGACCGCCGCAATGCTCAAGATACACTACTTCATGTCAACGAAGGTAAGCCAGTTCCGTGTATCGGGGAGCTTCCCATCGATGATGCCAAAGAACAATTCCTGCAGCTTTTCAGCTACTGGACCACGCTTGCCTTCACCGATCTTGATCTGGTCAATCGACCGAATCGGGGTCACTTCGCTGGCGGTACCGGAGAAGAAGACCTCGTCCGCGGTGTAGAGCATTTCGCGTGGGATCATGTGCTCGGAAATCTCGAAGCCAGCATCGTCCGCCAGGTTGATCAGCGAGTCACGGGTGATACCCGGCAGAACACTGTTGCCAAGCGGCGGGGTGTAGATCAGGTGACGGCCATCCTTGCCCTTGTTGTGGAAGACGATGTAGATATTCTCGCCGGAACCTTCGGAGACAAATCCGTTGGTGTCCAGTGCGATGCCTTCCACATAGCCGTTCTTCAGAGCTTCGGTCTTGATCAGCTGGCTGTTCATGTAGTTTGCGCCGGTCTTCGCGAGTGCAGGTAGCGTATTCGGTGCCATGCGCGACCAGCTTGAGACGCAGACATCAACACCTTTTTCCAGCGCTTCCGGACCGAGGTACTTGCCCCAGGGCCAGGTCATGATGATCAGGTCGACCGGGCAGGGACGGGGGTCAACACCGAGGCTGTTGTAGCCACGCATGACCACCGGACGAATGTAGGCGGCCTTGTCGCCGTTGGCCTGCAGTGTTTCAACGCAGGCATTCATCATCGTGTCGATGTCGTACGCCAGGCGACGGTCATTCGGGTCATTTTTGCCGCCGAGCATCATCTCATCGGGTGTCATCCGGTAAATCTTCGCCGAATTGTAGAGGCGCTGGATGTGCTCACGCAGACGGAAGATGGCCGACTTGCCGTCTGTCGCTTCCCGCTGGTACATCCGGATGCCCTCAAAGACCGACGTTCCGTAATGGACCACGTGCGCCCCGACATGAATCGTTGCATCGTTCCAGTCCACCAGCTTGCCGTTCATCCAGATTTTTCCGGATCCGTCGAAACCCATGAGACTTCTCCCTTCACAGTTTTGCAGCAGTCAGAAATAGTTCTACCTCTCATCATCCGGGAGACCACTTTATCCATTGATCCCGAACAAGAGACTACGTCCCGGAACTCAGGAGCTCCGGGACGGGCAACGCTTTATCGCTCACCGTAGACGTTCCGCGCGATGACAATGCGCTGAACTTCATTGGTGCCTTCGTAGATCTCTGTAATCTTCGCATCACGCAGCATCCGCTCCACCGGGTAATCCTTGGTGTAGCCGTAGCCACCGTGAATCTGAACGGCCTCGAGCGCTGCCCAGGTCGCGGTTTCGCTGCAATAGACCTTCGACATTGCCGCTTCCTGGCTGAAGCTCAAGCCAGCATCCTTCCGCCATGCTGCGTAGCGCAATAGCAGGCGTGCCGCTTCGATCCGGGTCGCCATGTCGGCGATCTTGTTACGAATCGCCTGGAAGGCGGCAATCGGCTTGCCGAACTGCTCTCGTTCCTGGCTGTACTTTACCGACTCGTCCAGCGCACCCTGCGCAATGCCGAGCCCCTGTGCCGCTACACCCAGGCGCCCGCTGTCCAGCGCGGTCAGCATCGTCTTGAATCCATCGCCATGCTTCCCGACCAGGTTGGCGTCCGGTACACGGACATCCTGGAGGGTGAGCGAGACAGTGTCAGTGGCACGGATGCCCATCTTGTTCTCGTGCTTCCCGATGATGACACCAGGGGTGTCCTTTGGTACAACAAAGGTTGAGGTGCCGCGATGGCCTGCATCCGGATCGGTCACACAGACCATGACATATGCGTCACAGGTTTCACCGTTGGTGATGAAATTCTTCGACCCGTTCAGAACCCAGTCATCCCCATCCTTCACCGCACGGGTCTTCATCGCACCAGCATCCGAACCGCTGCCCGGTTCAGTCAGACAGAAGGCACCCAGCCACTCGCCGGTAGCGAACTTCTTGAGAAAGTTTTCCTTCACGTAGTCGCTGCCGAATTTCATCAACGGGTAACAGACGAGGCTGTTGTTGACGCTGCAGATAATTTCGGTTGAGGGGTCGACTCGCGACAGTTCTTCGAGCGCTGCGACATAGGAGACGGTATCGAATCCAGCCCCGCCCCATTCCTCATCGACAATCATCCCCATGAATCCCAGCTCACCCAGCATGTTCACCTGTTCACGCGGGAAAGTGCCGTTCTCGTCACGCTCGGCAACGCCTGGACGCAATTCTTTTTCAGCAAATTCACGCGCTGTCTGGCGAACCATCTCCTGTTCTTCGCTTAACTGGAAGTTCATCGTGCCCTCGGTTGGTGGTTGTCTGACGCGATATATTTGGGCTGGGGACTGCCCGTTCGTTAGGATCGTCACAAGGGAGACTGCATACCTGATCGCTCCGATGCAGGCAAATAATTTAGTGTTCTAAGATTCAAGCGGCAAATCAAACGGAGGCCCCGGCCATGCTCTGGACGATAGTCGAGTTCCGCAACTTTGCTGTCTCATTTACCTGCGCTGCACCCCTGAACGTGGCGGAAACGTGCACGGGGAGTGTTAAAACACGCCACGGTTTAAAAAGATGGAACGATGCGTTGGCAGGGGGCTCGATCCTGAGTACCTTACTGCTTGTTCCGGAATTCCATTTCAGGTGACTGAGAGATTGCCAGTCAAATTTCATCGGGATTCTCCTCGGGAGTGGGCATGCTGAGGCATATGGGAACCGGAAAGACGACAGGTACCAGTACGTTTCGCCATATCCGGCTACCCTTGTTTGTGCTGCTCGTCATTCTCATGCTCGGCCAGACCATCACCTGGGTGATCCTGCGCAACAACCAGCAACGAATCCAGATTGCCACCGAAGTTACCGCGGAACAGGTCATTCTTCGCCTTCAGGATTGGATCGACACACGTGTCTATTCTCTCTTGCGCCTCGAACGTGCAGCACCTCCCCTGCATGGGGATGACCCGTCATTATACAAACAGGTCGCGACAAGCCTGATCGACACCTACCCCGGTTTCCAGGCCATCAACTGGATCGACAGCACCCTGACCATCAGTCAGATCAACCCGGTCGAGGGGAATGAGCCAGCGCTGAACAAACAGCTTCGATACCATCCAGACCTGAGTGTCCGAACTGCCTCTACTGAAGCCATACGGACAGGTGAGATCAAACGAACAGATCGCATCCTCCTCCTGCAAGGCGGGTACGGCTTTGCGACCTACTATCCGGTTTTCTCGCCTGATGGGGAGCTGCTCGGACTGATCAACGGTGTCTTCCGGATCGATGATCTTGTTCGCACCTGCCTGAATGAGGGCAACCTCCTCGAGAAATACCGGTTTGCCTTTGTTGATCGACAGGATGTGGTGATTTCAAACCACAATTTCCCCAGCCTGGAAACGCTACCGGAAGCCGCTGTGGAACGTCCCATTCGTTTCGTGGATGCGCCCTGGCGTTTCGTCATGGCTCCCTCGCGCGAATCCATCCATGACTCTCAACATGGACCCATCTTCTGGATTCACCTGATCTCAGTGGTCGTCGCGCTGCTGGCTGCCTGGGTCGCGGAAGTGCTTCAGAAACGTCGATGGGCGCTCCGTGAACAACGCGAGATGTTCCAGTCGCTCTTCACCTCCTCTCATGATGCCGTCTACATCACCAGCCGGTCCGGCAGATTCCTCGCCACCAACCAGGCGATGGTGGAGCTGTTAGGCTATGAGACAGCCGAGTTGGAACGTCTGAATGCCGTCGATCTTTACCAGCATCCAGATGATCGTGCCAGGTTGCTGGAAAGCCTTCATGACAAAGGATTTGTCCGTGATTATGATGTCCAGCTTCGACGGAAAGATGGACAAATTCTCTTTTGTCGTTTAACCTCCAACGAGACTTACGACCACAACAATGAGCTGACCGGCTACCAGGGCATTATTCGGGACATCACCGACCAGATTCGAGCCACAGAAGCGTTAAGGGCGAGCGAAGAGAATCTCGCGACTATCCTCGATAGTATCGGCGATGGTGTGATCGCGACCGACACACGTGGCCTGATTGTCCGAATGAATCCCATCGCCTGCCGTCTTACCGGCTGGACCTTCGAGGAAGCGGCAGGCCGCAAGCTGACCGATGTACTGAAGCTCTACCGGCAGAGCGACCCCAACCATCTGCTGAACCCCGTCGAACAAGTGCTCGAGAAGGGGCAGATCATCGGATTAGCGACAGACACGATGCTGATCGACCGCGAAGGACGTCGCCACAACCTCGCCGATTCGAGTGCGCCGATCCGTGGACGGGATGGCAAGCTGAACGGGGTTGTGCTGGTCTTCCGCGATATCACCGCTGAGCATCAGCTCCAGGAACAGCTTCGTCAGGCACAGAAGATGGAAGCGATTGGTCGTCTGGCCGGCGGGGTGGCGCATGATTTCAACAACCTGCTGACCGCGATTACCGGTAATGCTGACCTCGCGTTGATGCGTCTGGAGCGCGAAGAACCCCCACATACCGAACTCAAGGAGGTGCAGCGGACAGCGGGACGTGCCGCCGATCTGACCCGTCAACTCCTAGCCTTCAGCCGAAGGCAGGTGATCAGCAGTCGCCTGGTAGATGTCAACAGCATTCTCACCGACATGGGACAGATGTTAAGCCGTCTCATCGGCGAGCATATCGAACTGAATATGCAGCTGGACGATAACACACCAAAGGTGATGGCTGACCCTGCTCAGCTGGAACAAGTGGTGATGAACCTGGTGGTGAACGCCGCCGATGCGATGCCGGATGGGGGAACTCTCTCCATCTCCACCGAACGGATCACCCTGCAGGCAGAAACGTTGGAACGCTTAACCGGGCTTAGTGCAGGCCATTACACGTTGCTGCGAGTGACCGATACCGGAACCGGGATGCCGCCGGACGTGCAGGATCGCATCTTCGAGCCCTTCTACACGACCAAGGTTGGCGAAAAAGGAACCGGGCTGGGGCTGGCAACAGTGTATGGTATAGTGAAGCAGACCAACGGGGACATCCAGGTCAGGTCGCATCCGGGCGAGGGAACGAGCTTTGCCATCTACCTGCCAGAAGGCACGGCCGAGATGAACGCGGAACCCGACATCCCGGACGAGGCGGGCAGCCTGGAAGGGCAGGAAAGTTTGCTGGTCGTCGAGGACGAGGTAGCTGTCTCCGACCTTGCGGTACGGACCCTTTCCCAGTTCGGCTATACGGTCGAAATGGCTCCCAACGGTGCAGAAGCGCTCGAGTTGTGCCAGGCACGCAACTATCCTTATGACTTGATCATCACCGACGTGGTTATGCCAAAGATGGGCGGTGTCGAATTCGCCCGTGTCCTCGAAACCCTCTGGCCAGGTATCCGTGTCCTCTTCATCTCCGGCTACCACGAGGAGATGAACATTGACCGGACTCACCCCGGCAAGCAGTATTCTTACATGCAGAAACCCTTCAAACCGGTCGAACTGGTGCAACGGGTGCGTGCCATGCTGGATGCATCCCCACCGGGACGGGAGTAGAACGGGAGTGGGTGGCCCGACTTGCTCGCCAAGTCGGGCCTATTCATCGAGTGTAGGCCAGATTCTCCGAGTCCGGCGATGTCCGGCACCTGCCGGACGTTCCTCTCCGCGCCTGCGGCGCGATGCACGGGCAAGATGCCCGTGCTACACTTGTGACATAGCGAAGTGTCACCCCGGACTCCTGTCCCGCCGTCGCCTTGGCGAAGACGGATGATCCGGGGCCCAGCATCCGCTGTTCAAACAGTCTCGTTTGATCTAGTCTGAGGTCGAATGGACAGGGCGACGCTCGCCCCCCGAACCACGCCCAAGGCACTATCGCTGAAGGCTGAAAGTGTACCACGTTCAAGGCGAAGGATGCTGGATCCCGGGTCGAGCCCGGGATGACAGATAGGCCGATGAGCAGAGTGAATCAGGCGGCGCCGTTGATGAAATTATTCAACGGCGTTATTCGTTCGAGGATCTTCACGCCCATCTTCTGCATGTCGCGGATCATCCGTGTTGGTTCCGGCAGCCATGCCTGGAAATAGAGGCCGGGGGTGTGGCAGGTACCATCGAGCATTTGACGGATGGTTGCAACAACCGGGATGGCGGTCAGATCATAGCCATCATCATGGTACATCGCAAGGCTGAGGTCATACTCCTGACCGTTCTTCTGCCCGCGTGCTTCAACTTGCACAACTACCCCGTAGGGCGGTCTGGCGAAACGGCAGCAGGACCAGGAGAAAAGCCGTCCCCAACTGCGCAGAGGTATGAAGGGCAGCACTTTCATCCCCACCATGACGATCGGGCTGACAATGTAGTTGGTGAACCAGTTGAACCCGCCAATCAGGAAGCCACTCTCCTTGATATCCGGCATGATCTCGGTCAGCGATTTCATCTCTTCCAGGTCCATTGGCGTCGTCATCTGCTTGCCGATGCCGAAGGGGAAAGTAACCTTGGGGAAGTCGTCCGGAGTGGTTCCCTTCACCTTGACCCATTCTCCACCATGTAGCATGTGCGCCTCGTAGCCACGGAACATGTCCATCAGCTCGTCGACACCGCTGGTAAAGGGGAGACCACCCTTCTGATTGAGGTAGCTGGAAACAATAGCTTTTTCGAGGTGGGGAGAGTGACGTGCCGCCCAGCGAATCAACAGGGCAGGCAGGCCGGGATGGTAACCGCCCTGGGTGACAAAGCAGCGTCCTTCCTCTTTCATACGTTCTTCGAAGGTGGAGAGAATCGCCGCCTGGGTTGAGTCGAGCTGAATATCAATCCAGTCTGCAGCAGCGTTGAGAACTTCTTCGGCGAGGAGGCGCACCACCTCTTCTGGAAGAGCGGGACCTGCCTGAATGAAGAGGTTGACACCCTGTAGCGCATCGCGGACGGATTCGCGCTCAGTTGCATCGAGACGGATGCCCAGCACACGGTCGCTCATCTGGGAATCGTTGAGTTCTGCAGCGAAAGATTCCGCCTTTGAGGCGTCCCGTCCCCCGACCACAATACGGCATGTGGTGCTCGCGAGCAGGTAGCGGGCAAGACGTTTTCCCGTCTCACCGTAGCCACCCAGGATCAAGATTGTGGCATCACCCATCGCCTCCCCCGAGCAATGGTTTCACTTTCCAATGATTGCCAATAACGCATCGCGGTGCGACTTGCGCTCACTGCCGGCCCAGAAATCCAGCACACATCTACCATAAGGTAGTCAGGTGAGTCAGGATGGGCCACCGCTGGGACTCTCTGTCCCAGTACAATTTTGTGAAGTTTAGAGCAGGTTCGTTTCTTCCGCATGAGGAATCCTGACTCGACAGAAGCCCCTGCTGACAAGCGTTTCCGACCCTCCACTATGGCAATAACTTGGAGTTTGGAGAGCCTTGCACCTGATCATTGCAACTAGGTGGCCCGTGAATGGGAACCATCGGGACCGTACCGGGAGTATCCGGGAGACGGGTGGTTTCTCCTGTTGCAGCGAACCTGCCTGTGTAGTGCTTTCTTCCTCTTTTTGTCTTGCGATATATCTCAGAGATGATTATCTAATCCCTATCGCCACTACTTGGGATATTATTGATGTCTAATAGACCCGCTCCGAAAAACTATTTTCACTCTGAACCTTCTGATGATGCACCTGTATTCAAGATAATGTCTTGTGTTACAGAAATAGAACTACCTGCTTCCATTAATGATCATGCAATAATAATTGAAAAATATCACTTAAAAAAAATTATTGATGGTCCTAACGTCTGGAAGATTGCTTTTGAAGAAAGGTACAACCCATTCGAAGATGAAATTTATTTTACTAGCTCTTCTGAAAAAAAATGGGATGGTAAAGCTGAGCTTGATTCTGACGATAATGAATCATCACACTCTAAATACTTTTCAGAATCTAATAGTAGAATTAGATACAAAATAACATTCCCAGAAAGTTTACTTGAAGATAATAATCTATATTTTGATGTAAAATACCACAGGATACTAGACTTCAAAAAAATGGATTCAAACAATTACTTTATAAAAAGATACCATGTATATCATTATATATCACATGAAAATAAATGCGATATATTACGTGTTAAATTTATCTTCGATAATCATGGTTATAACATCGAATATAGTAGCCCTAAGTACAAGAAGTTAACTGACAAACCAGGGATTTACTTTGAAGGAAAGAATGTTCCTGAAAATATGTTTTTTACTGTTGTATTTTATTATACACATGGATTATCTACAAAATGGTTAGGTAAAATAGCAAGTTCTGTTATAGATGGTGTTATTGTTACGTCGTTAGTTTCTTTCTTAGTGTATTTGTTTCGTCTTCTGTTCTAACTACTAGGTGTATCGTGGTGATTCAAAAATACATTCCCGAAGCTGACCTAGAAAGCATCAAATACTGTTGCGGAAATCGGCTAAAGAGGGTGGCTCTATTCGGTTCTGTAACTAAAGGATCAATAAATGCAGTAGATATTGACTTAGCTCTTTTTATAGAAGGTGATAATAAGGAGGAAATTCATAGTAGACTCTTAAAACTGAATCTGTCGAAACCTATAAGTATGGTTAATATTAATGGTAAATACGAAATGATTAAGGATATAGAAAGAAAGAACAAATATCATATTGTTGTTATAGATAGTAGTAACCCAAACAAAAAATTTATTAATATTAATGCTGATTCTATGGTAGACATATTCACGAGATAGTCATTTTCTTGCAAGTAGCAAGGCAGTTATACTAGGAGCTCTATAAATTTATTACAAATCCTTCCATCGCTTTTACCCCTGTGTATCTTGAGCCATGCACGAGACCGCAGCGAGACCTGGCATGCGTACAACCCTGCCCAACATTACCGCCCTGCTGACACAACTCCGGCGACGTCAGAAAATCGTCTGGGCCGGTGCGGCCTGGCTGGCATCCATTGCCTTTGTCCTGCTCCTCGCGCTCGCTATCACCGGGCTGGAAGCCATCGCCTGGTTTGACCCGGCGGCGCGCAGCCTGCTGGCGGGGCTGCTCCGTTGGACGGCGGCTCTTGTCCTGCTCGCACCCCTCCTCTACACTCTCGTGCTTCTCTTCCGCAGCACGGTCCCCTCTTTCGAGACCCTCGCACGTTGGATCTGGCAGGAGGATGAGGAAAGCCATGACCGTCTGCTGAACGCTCTCCAGCTCGAAGCGAAGCAGGACCCGAATACCAGCGCCGATCTGCGCCGTGCTGCCCTCGAACAGGCGGATGCTTTTGCGTCAACCCTCGTGAGCAGCCGTTTTCTGCGTCAGACTCCCCTCTTCAATGCGCTGCGTTCCTTTGCGGTCGCTACGGCAGTGACAGTCCTCGCACTGATCCTTGTCGGGGATGCGCTTTTTAATGCAGGGTATCGTCTCGCCAATCCCACGGTCACCTTCCTCAAGCCGGGACGAGTTGTCCTCGCGCTCGAGGGGCCTGATACCATGCGAGTGGTTCAGGGGGAGGATGTCGAGTTACGCGTCCGTGCCCGGCACGCTAGACCCCGCGCCCTGCGTTTCCTCGTTGATGAAGGCACCGGGCTGGTCCGTCGCCTGGAAACAACACAGGATTCTGCGGACACGACCCTCTACACGGCCCTGCTCGAGAATATTCAGCGCAACGCTCGTGTCGCGGCGGTCAGCGGACGATTATCCAGCGACACGGTCGATGTTGTGATGATCGCGCGCCCGCGGGTGGCCCGTGTGGAACTGACCCTCCAGCCACCCGCCTACACCAGCCAGGAGCCGATTTCCCTGCCAGTTGGGGTTGGCGAAGTAACCGCCCTTCCGGGAACCCGTGTACAAATCGCCCTCGAAGCAAGCCGTCCCCTCTCCGCCGCCTGGTTACAACTGGAAGAACAGGATGGCGAACTCGATTCGCTCGAACTTCGTGTCGATCAGCGGAATGTGACAGGACGTTTCAACGTCGGCTCACCTGGTCAGTGGTGGGTAAATTTGACCGCCCGTGATGGCGTTGCAAGCGATGAACCGGTCCGCTACGACATCACCACCATCTCTGACCAGTATCCGCGAGTTGAGATTCGCCTGCCGGAAGATGGCGCATTGATTCCCGACCGCCTCGTGGTCCCGCTGGTGACCCTGGCGGACGATGATTACGGCATCAGCAAGATGCGTCTGCGCTACCGTATCCACACCGACCTGCTCGGGCCGGACAGCGTCAGCGAGAACCAATTTCAGGGGGTCGATCTCCAGCCGGAAACCGATGAGTCCGGGCGAGCTATCGTTCGTGGCCTCTGGCCCTTGACCGATTTGCCCCTGCTCCCCACGGACGAGGTCCATTACTTCGTGGAAGCGTGGGACAATGACATCTATGGCGGGCCGAAACGTGCCCGAACCGAAACCCGCCGCCTCGTATTCCCCTCGGTTGAAGAGCTTTTCCAGCTCACCGAGCAGCAGGAGCAGGAGGCGGGCGACGAGATGGCACGAGCCCGCGAGCAGGCTGAAGAGACGAAACGGAAACTTGAAGAGACCCTCACCCGGATGAAGTCGAACCCGGATGAGATGAGCTGGGAAGAGACACGTGCGCTGCAGCAGACCCTGGACCGTCAGGAAGAAATGCTGCAAAACATGGACGAGGTCGCTAACACCCTCGAACAGCTCAAGGAACAAGCCGAATCGCAAAACCTGCTGAGCGAGGAACTTCTCGAAAAGTACCAGCGGCTGCAGGAATTGATGGAAGAGATCGCCACACCGGAGATGCGTGAGGCGATGGAGAAGCTGCGTACCGCGATGGAGGAGATGGACGGAGAGCAGGTCCGTGAAGCACTCGAAGAACTGGTTGCCAACCAGGACCAGTTGATGGAGAACCTCGATCGCAACCTCTCGATCCTCGAACGGTTGCAGATGGAGAAACGACTCGATGAGCTGGCGAAACGGGCCGAGGACCTCGCGGATCGTCAGATGGATCTTGCCCAGCGAATGGAGGATGCCACCAGCCAGGAGGCGAAGCAGGCGGCCCTCGAGCAGCAGCGCATCGAGGAGGAGCTGGAGAACCTGGCGGAACGGGCGGAAGAAGTCGCCGACGATGCAGCCGGCGAAAACAACCAGGCGCTCGCCGACTCACTGAACCAGCAGGCCAACGCTGCGCAGGATGAGAACCTCAAAGAGTCCATGCAGCAGTCCCAGCAATCGATGCAGCAGGGACAACCCCAACAGGCACAGAAACCCTCCCAGCAGGCCGGTGAGCAGATGCAACAGCTCGCGCAACGGATGCGTCAGACCCAGCAATCCTATGCGGACCAGGGCAAGCAGGAAGTTGGCAAGGAGATGGACCGCCTCTACGCGCGCATCCTGCTCCTGAGCCGCCATCAGGAAGCGCTTCGTGTCCAGTCGAGCACCCTCGGTATCGCCAGCCCGAGATACCCCGCTCTCGCCGCCGATCAGGAGGCGCTGTTGGAGGGGATGAGCGTGCTCGAGGACGATGTCGCCGAGTTGATGAAACAATCATTCTTTGTCGGTGCACCCATTGCTGGCGACTTGCAGCGAGCTCGTTCCTACATGGAGACGGCGATAGAGCGGTATACAGATCGTCGCCCACGCGAAGTCACGGGGGAACAGGGACACGCTTTGGCGATGATGCATCTCGCCCTCTTGCGTCTCAACTCCTCCCAGCAGGCCATGCAGAATTCGTCCAGCGGCACCGGCTACCAGGAGATGATGGAGTCGCTCCAGCAGATGGCGCAGCAGCAACAGCAGCTCAACCAGGGTAGCCAGAGCATGCAAATGCCCATGCCTGGCTCCCAACCGGGGTCCAGAGGGCAGATGATGCGGCAGATGGCGGCACGGCAACGTGCATTGGCTGAGCAGATGCGTCAACTGGAACGGCAGTCGCAGAACCAGTCGATGGAAGAGATGTTAGGCTCGCTCGATGGGCTGGGGGATGCGATGGATCAGGTCGCCAAAGACCTCGAGGATCAATCGGTTACCTCACGCACCAAACGGTTGCAGCAGCGAATCGTGCAACGTCTGCTGGACAGCCAACGCTCCCTGCAGGAACGTGAGTATAGCCGTCAACGGACCGGTCGTGTGGCCGAGGGGGGACGGATTTCTGCGCCGGGCGAACTACCACCCGAAGAAGAAGACCTGCTGCGCGAACGGATGCTGCGTGCCCTCGATGGTGATTATTCCCGTCCCTGGCGTGAGACCATTCGTGACTACTTCCGCGCCCTCGAACGGGATCGCGGTGCGGCAGTCGATTCCACCTCCTCCCGCTGAGCTCTCGCCAGGCTGATACTTTTCTGACTACAATAAAGATGTCATCCCGGACTTGATCCGGGATCAAGCCACCGCACTTCAAGCAGTCCTGAACCCTTCAAACCGTGTTCGTATTGGAGTGGCGGAGAGAGGGCCCTCCCCCGGCCACGGACGGCGTAAGAAAAGGCCGACCAAGGAACTCCAGGAACCGAAGAATGCTGGGTCCCGGGTCAAGCCCGGGATGATGGATCATCGTTCTGTTGTCGGCAACTTGTTCCCGGTCACACCCAACCTGCGCTCATTCGGCCTTTTCTTGTGCATGTCGTGCGCAGAGCTGTGCGCCAACCTTGTGACCCCCCTCACACCCCTCCTGAACCCACGATTTCACTCCGGGCAAACGACACCATAAACTTTTGTTATATAGCTATATAAAACGGACGTTATCGTATTTGGTGTTTATTGGCCCTGCTCTTGCAGAGAGACTGGAGTAAGGAGAGAAAGTGCCTCTTGTGCACGGATGAACCAACATGCACATTCCCGCCTTCGGAAATGCGCCCTTCTCCTGAAAGCGGGGTCGCGTCTCTCCTTCCAGGTTTCGACTTGAGGGACCTGGTCACAGGTTGGAGTTGACGAAAGGAGGGTAGGTCAATGACATATCGACGGTCCTACCCGCGGCGGCAGACTGTTATCGGCCGCGCGGCCAATGGGTCAAACCCCGGTGTCTGTATGGACTGTTCACAGCAGGTTGGTTGGCGTTCTGTGAATGCTCGATGCTGGCGCTGCGAAATGGATGCCATGAAAAAACGGCCTCCGATGTACATCGAACGAGATGTTCTGACGATGAGCTCATCGGCCAAAACAGGCGAGTAAGCCTTTTAAAGCAGCATCTTCCACACCGTCGTGTTCGAAAGAACACGACGGTGTTTGTTTTCCCCCTGTTGCCTTCCTACTTTCCGATTCATCGGCCTGATGGGGCTGGCCGAAGATCCGGGAGCTGTTGACCAATGAGGCGTCCAGGGATTTGGGGGCTGTGCGGTCTGGTGATGCTTGTCCTCGCTTTGGGATGCACCGAACCAAGCGAGGAACCACTGCCCAGCGAACTGAAAAATGCGGAACGTTGGGGCGAGGTTTCGTTCAACGGCACCATCGGCGAGGTCTATACGGATCGTCCCCTCCCCACTACCGAATACACCCGGGTTTACCTCTATTTCCCCTACAACTCCCCATCCGACGCCAGCAACGCCTCCGTCCACATGAACCTGCGTCTCGAAGAAGCGTTTGATCCGCTTCCGGACAACAGTCTTGCAGACAGCAGTCTTGTCCTCGGTGCACCTGCAACCCCGATCCTCTCCTTCAACCGCACCAACTTGCTCTATTCAGGTATCCTGGTTCCTTATCTCGCAGGCCAGTGGACGTTGGAGTTTGCCTGGAAAGGCAATGATCTGACGATTCGGACATACATGCCGATCACCATTTCGGAGGGGGAGACGAGACGGGCGGTGGTCGCGGTTGCAACCAATGTCGAAGTGATGATGGTGGTCCTCGCCTGGCTCGAACCGCCGCAACCAGTCCCGGGCATCCAGAGCTATGAGCTGCTCGCCTGGCGTTCGCGTGAAACAACCCAGCGCTTCGACCTGGACAGCACGTTAACCGTCCAGCTCGCCATCCCGGAAGGGGTTGAACCAACGGACACAAGCCTGGCGGTATGGGAAACGGGTCGTTACACCGGGACCCTGACCTTCCCGAACTCGACAAGCTGGGAAGTAAATGCGTCGGTTTTACAGGATACCATCGATATCGGAAGTGCAGTCTTCCAGTTGGACTGAAAACGACCTTCTGCGAAGGTCGTTTGTTGATTCATACTGGCTTGTTTTCCCCGTCGACCAGCAGCACCCACCAGCCGTTGACTCCGCGATTACGCCCGGGCAGGAAAAGCAGGTGACGCTCCCCTTCTTCGAGGGATCGGACATGGGGACGGTCCGGGTGGCCTTTGGGGCGATGTTCCGCAAGCAATTGGGCCCAGTTTCCCTCGGGCCAGGGTTCAGGATCATCGGACAACGCCACCTCCCCCTGCTGATCAACCCAGCCTGCGGGCACACCCGCCCAGAGCGGTAACCCTTCGGCCAATCCCGACGCTCGCCGTTTCAACCCACCTGACACCACCTTGATCACCAGGAAGGTGAGCAGCACCGACATCGCCAGCCCGGCGATGAGCAACAGATTGACAAGTCCCTGCATGGTTTCTCCAAGTGAACGATTTTCGACGTGTCATCCCGGGTCCGCAACACCGTGTCTACCCTGTCACACCCAGCGACAAATCCGGCAACTGCCGGATTGTGACCGAAGGGAACTGTGACGCTCAACGTAAGGGGATCCCCGACGCCCCCAAGACCAACACCTTGTCCGGCAGCTGCCGGACATGGGGCCTGGGGATGACAGAAGGTTTTGACTCGTACCAATTGTCCCTGAACCCCTATCCCCGCCAACAAAAAACAGCCCGGTGACCTGGTCCCCGGGCTGGAAATTGCTTCATCTGATCGGCTAGAGGAACTTCTTGACGTCTTCCAGCAGACCCTTGGTCGCTTCAACCGACTTGTCGAACATAGCCTGCTCGTCCGCGTTGAACGGGTACTCGATGATCTTCTCAACACCGTTCTCGCCGACGATTGCCGGGACACCCATGTAGATGCCCTCGTGCTGGTACTCGCCCTCGAGATAGGCGCAGATGGGCAGTACGCGACGGTTGTTCTTGACAATCGCTTCGGCCATTTCGACCGCACCAATCGACGGGGCATAGTAGGCGGAGCCAAACTTCAGCAGCTTGACAATCTCGCCACCACCCTTGGCAGCACGCTCGACCATCGCGTCGATTTTATCCTTCGAGACCCAGTGCTCGAGCGGAAGACCGGCGATGGTGGTAAAGCGGGGCAGCGGCACCATGGTGTCGCCATGGCCGCCGAGGACCATTGCCTGAATGTCGCGGACGCTGACGCCGGTTTCCATCGCGATGAACGCGCGGAAACGAGCGGTATCGAGGATGCCAGCCATTCCGAAGATGCGCTCTTTCGGGAAGCCAAGAACCTGCTTCGCGACGTAGGTCATCGCATCAAGCGGATTCGCAACCATGATAACGGTAGCATTCGGGGACAGCTCCCGCACCTGTTCCATGCAGGGGCGAACGATGGCGACGTTTGCTTCCAGCAGATCGTCACGGCTCATGCCGGGCTTACGTGGACGGCCAGCCGTGTGAATCACAATGTCACTACCGGCAGTGTCAGCCCAGTCGTTCGTACCCGTGACCTTTGTGTCCGTGCCCCATACAGAAGCAGATTGACGCTGATCAAGACCCTTGCCCTGCGGCATGTCTTCGACGACGTCAATCAGGACAACTTCCTGTGCCAACTCCTGAAGCATCAGACCTTGTGCAGTATGCTCACCTACATACCCGCCACCGACTACCGTGATCTTCTTGACCATCTTTCGGCCTCCAAGTCTGGCGTTCCCCCCGAATCAACCCCCTGGTCGACTCAGTTATCTGACGGCATAACGTGCACGGTCTTGCGACGCAGGCCAGCGTTGGAAAACTCTACCACGCCATCGACCAGCGCAAACAGGGTGTCATCCTTGCCCTTGCCGACATTTTTGCCGGGATGGACATTGGTGCCACGCTGACGCACGATGATGCTGCCCGCTGTCACGGCTTCGCCACCATAGGCTTTGACACCGAGATACTGCGGGTTGGAATCGCGACCGTTCCGTGAGCTGCCGCCACCTTTTTTATGAGCCATTCTTCAACTCCTTCCAAAACAACATACCACCGAAAGCTTCCGGTGGAAGGGTATTCGCTCCGGGAGAACCCGGACCTTCACGCTCAGCCGTTGACCTTCTCGATCGAGAGGACAGTCTGCAGCTGACGGGCGCTCGCATTGCGACGGTAGCCCTTGCGACGTTTCTTCTTCAGCACCCACACTTTTCGGGTCCGGCTGTGTTCCACAACCTTCGCCGACGCGTTGGCACCATCCACATAGGGTACACCAACCGTGACCTTGCCTTCCTGGTTGATCAGGAGAAGCTTGTCGAGTTTCACGGTTTCACCCTCTTCGGCGCGGAGACGAGGTACGGTAACCTTCGTGCCTTCCTCGATCCGGAACTGACGTCCCGCGATCTCCGCTATCGCATAGTTATGCATCGGACAGAGTACTCCCACTGTTCACGTTTTCAAGCAAACGGGAATATAAGCGCCCGCCTTCGCGCGAGCAATGGACAAAAACGCTCGCCTCCCCGAGATGAGGCCATTTTGACCTGTTTTTCTCTTTCGAAAAACAAGGTATGGCCCCACTGCTTGAGGGCGGGGTTTACTCTACTGCCCAACACCACACCATCACAAGCGGTAAGCTGGAGAAATCTCTCCATCGAGACAGTCGTCTTCACCTGGCAAGCTTTTTTACTAGGCCACCCACACCTGTCACCCCCAGCGCGACAGGATGCGTCAGCATCCTTGTGGTCGAAGACCACCCCCAGCCCGTCGGGAGTCCTCGCAGGCGAAGCGACAACACGGTACCGCTCATTCAAAGGGGATCCCCGACGCGCACAGCTGCAGAACCAAGCCCGCTGACGCGTACTTGTGCACTGGGGATGACAGGTTTTGTGGCTTCGGTGCCCCGCCACCCAAGCGAAGCATGTCAGCACACCTACTCGCAACGCCCCGAGCAGGTCAGGTAGGCCGACGGGGGGAGCATGCCAGGACCAGCAGATGCTGGATCCCGGATCAAGTCCGGGATGACACGTGTAGGTCTTTGTCTTTTCATCCCTAGCCCGCGTCCGCGCCCATCAAATCCAAGAAGACCCCCAGGCCAACAGGATTGACCGAGCCCAAGTCGTTATATTATCGCCATGATCGACTACCCCGAACTGAGCCGTCTGCAACGCGAGCTGGATGCCTGTGTCACCTGTGGCATCTGCCAGTCGGTCTGTCCCTCGTTCCAACTGTCTGACCGTGAGCTGCTCTCGCCACGTGGACGGATTGTGCTGCTACGCCGTCTGGTGGCCAACGACATCAAACCGGCAAACATCTCTCCGGAGACGTTCGACTTCTGCACCCTCTGCTACGCCTGCCAGACCGCCTGTCCCGCGGGGGTGCGGACCGATCTGCTTTTCATCGCGGCGCGGAAGGTGATCGCTGATGCTCGCGGCATCCCCACCGCGAAAAAGATGATCTTCAAGACCCTCGAGAAACCGGAACGAGTCGAGCTGGGAGTCACCCTCGGGTCCATCGCGCAGAAAACCCTCGGGCACAAAGCGGTCAACACCCTCGCTGGTGGGATGGCGGTGCCCAATTTGCGGACACGATCCTTTCTGCGAGGCATGGACGAGATTCTACCACCCTACACGCACAAACGTGCACGTGTCGGCCTCTTCCTCGGCTGCATGGCGAACTATGTCGCTGATGGTCCCGCGTTGGCCGCTATCGAGGTGCTGAGGCGGTTGGGTGCCGAAGTGGTGCTGCCGAAGCATCAGGTCTGCTGCGGCGCGCCCGCCTTCAACAACGGGGACTTTGATACGGCCCGCCGCTTGGCGCATGTCAACCTGAAGGCGTTCAGCGAGGCGGGAGTGGATGCCGTTGTCTCGCCCGATGCTACCTGCGGCGGAGCGTTCCAGCATGAACTGCCCGACCTGATGCTCCAAGCCGATGACGAGTTGCTCGAGCTGGCACTTGAGATTAAAGAGAAGACCAGCGACTGGGCCAGCTTTGTGATGGAGACCCTCGACCCGGTCTTTCCCCCCACCAAAGCGCCCGACCTCGAGGTGACGGTTCATGACTCCTGCCATCTGACGCACACGACTGGCAAGCAGGACAGTGTTCGAAACCTGATGAACCGTCTCCCGGGGGTAAGCATCAAGGAAATGGCCGAATCAACCATCTGCTGCGGGTTTGGTGGATCGTTCTCTTCGATCTATCCCGATGAAGCCGCAACCTGGCAGCGACGTAAAATCGACAACATGCTGGCGACACGTGTCCCGGTCGCCATTGTATCGAGCCCCGGCTGCCTGGCAACCCTGCAGGAACGTCAGGCGCACGACCACACCACCCAGGTGCGCACCATGCACCCGGCGGAGCTCATCATGGAGCGATGTGACTGGTGAGGGGTGGTTGTAGACCACGCCGGAAAAGTACCGATAACGCCCAAGACTGCTTTTTGATCTGTAAGGAGAGAGGAATGCAGCATCATCAATGGAACATCTTCAATCTCTCGATCATCTTGCTGTTAATGTTGTCCACGGCTGGCTGCACCGCTGTCGGCTGGTTCACAGGTGCTGTGGTGGATGATGCCCGCTCCTATCCCGTCGAGCTGCCGCTCGACAGCCTGGCGCTGATGCCCAGCAGCCAACGTCTCGCCCTGACCTTGACGGACAGTAGTGTTGTCGAAGGGTTTCTGCTCCAGATCACGGAAGAGGATTCGCTCGAAATCTGGCAACGTACCAGCTTTCATGAACAACACACTCTTTTCCTCGCCTTGGAAGAAGTGGATCGTGCTGCCCGGTATGTTACCCCGAAGGCGGCAAAAAACTGGGGTGCAGGGATCGGAATGGTGGGCGACACATACGTTCTATTCCTAATCATTCAAGCCCTGACAGAGGCTGTTGCGATCATGACCCTTTTCGCGGCGATTTAGGCTACACAGTGGAAGTCGAATCGAGTCCCGGTTGCCTGGTGACCTTGCAGGAACGTCAGGCACACGACAGCACCACCCAGGTGCGCACCATGCACCTTGCGGAGCTGATCATGGAACGATCTGATTGGTAGAGTAATAAATATTCTGGAAATAATCAGCTAGGCGGTTATGTACGGAGGGATTCATGCGTCGCCTGCGAATCAATCATTTCTTTCTGCTTGTAGCTCATTTACTCCTCTTCCTTGTGGTCGAGGGCTGTGCAACCTATTTGGGCGCGCGTGTTGGAGGGGCCTTTGACGAGGCGAGCGCGTCGGTTGAACCAATCCCTCTCGACAGCCTTTCGCATTATCTCTATCGGGGCGATCAAGTGCTTGTGCAGACCACCGATCACGGTGCTGTCCGTGGCTACGTGGACATGATTCGACAAAAGGAATTTATTGTTGTCTGCTCGGACATGAAGGACGAGCCCGAGTGGATGGACCAGATCGAGTGGAACACAATCGAGTCGGTGCAGCGATTGAAGAACCATCACATCGGAGAAACAGTGGGTGTCTTTACGGGGTTTGCTGCTGATCTTTACCTTGTCCTTACCATAGGTTCAGCCTTGCTTTTCTTACTCGTGTTTGGCATCCCAAGTTCTGGATAATAGAGAGCTTTGCGAAAAAGCATTTGCTGAGAAGGGATCGATCTTTGTAGGCTATCGCAGACCGTTGCAGGGGGATGCAAAGCTGATGGGTACTTTTTCTGATTCCAGCGAGGAAACCCTCCTCGTAGAACGTCTTGATGAACTGACCATGACGATTGAACAGGCACTGATCAATCTCGAAGAGCCGGGCATCAGGAGTTTTACGCGGGATCGGTTCAGCCTGCGTGAATATGTCGGGAACACGATCGCATCATTGGCCGAGGCCATTGCGACTGGGCAGCCCGATCCCTACTCACGTCAGATGGGCTGGATGCGCTCCTATCTCCGTGGGCTGGGCATCCAATCCTCCGCTGCGCAGCGTGTCGGGAATACCATTCAAGACACGCTGAAACAGTCTCTCTCCCCCTCCGAAGTGAAGGTCATTCAATCTTCTTTCACTGCCGGAACAGAAGTTTTCAGTACCACCCACTGGGAACAGAGCAGTTTTCTGGAAGATGATGCCCCCCACGTGGACGTGGCTCGAGACTACCTCGCCGCTCTCCTGCGTGCACGAGGCAACGAGGCTCGTCAGGTCGTGCTGGACGCTGCGGACCGTGGCCTGACCCTCCCAGAAATCTACCTCAATGTGCTCGAACCGGTACAGTATGAGATTGGACGGTTGTGGGAAATCGGAAAGGTGGGGGTTGCGGACGAGCACTACGCCTCCGGGATCACCCACCTTGTGATGGCCCAGCTCTACCTCCGTTTTGTCTCGTTGGAACCGAAGAAGAGGACAGTGGTTTGCGCGGCGACTGATGACCAGCACGAGCTCGGCATCCGAATGGTCGCCGATTTGTTCGAGTATGATGGTTGGACCGCTGTTTTTCTCGGGGCACGTACGCCGGTTGAAGATGTCATTTCCGCTGTCCAGCGGTACGAAGCAGACCTGCTGGCTGTTTCAGCAACCCTTTACACCAGTATTCTACGGATACGTGATATGCTGAAACGACTCAAGGCTTCTGAGCATGCGTCCATTCCTGTCATCGCAGGCGGATTTATCTTTCGTCAAAACCCCTCGATCCTGAAAGACCTGGGGATTGTCGGATCACCGAGGAATGCAGAGGAAGCGGTCAAGCTTGGGAACCAGCTGGTGAAGGAGTGATTCGCATTTCTGAACCCAGCATGATGAAAGGTAGAATGAAACCGTGATCCTGCTCGCCGTTGGCATCATCCTGATTCTCGGGGCGGGGATTCCATCCAATCCTCTGATCCTTCCCCTCTGGTTCGGCAGTATCGGCTCGCAACGTGGTGGGTTGTTGCCGTTGCATCCGGGTATGGGCAGACTGACGGGGGTTGCTTGTATTGTCCTCTGGTTTGTGCTTCGGCGCAGCGATAGCCCCGTGCTGATTGTCGCGCTGTCAGGTATCGTATTTATCCTGCTGGCTGTCGCCATGATCATGGGGGTGACACAAGGAATCCGTCGGTAGTATCTTGTTCCTGCTGTACGTATCAGACTGGGGGAGTTCAGACAATGCAACATAACATGGTATCAGCCCAACCTATCCCTTCAACATGGGGATTCGGTGAATAAAACCCGTGCAAAT
This sequence comes from bacterium, assembly GCA_020444265.1. Taxonomy (GTDB): domain Bacteria; phylum Electryoneota; class Electryoneia; order Electryoneales; family Electryoneaceae; genus JAHLLH01. Next base: position 377,155 of record JAHLLH010000002.1, on the reverse strand, counting down.
AGCCTCCCTGGACGCTACCTCCTGCTCCCCCTTCCGCTCCTCCTGTTGGTGACCGGATGTGCCACCACCGGGTTCAGGGTGGACCGGAAATTCGACGAAAGAAATGCCCTTGCGGTTGAAATCCAGCTCGACACCCTTCATGTCTTCAGCGAGCGCACGGAAATCGTTGTGACCTATGATGGCGACCAGATCTATGAGGGCTACCTCGATCACGTCGAGCGGGACGAATTCATCCTTCTACGCAAACATTGGGGAGTTGTAGGCGACGAAACCCTGAGGGTTTCCTGGCCTCGCATCACCCGTGTGGAACGGCTTGAGTACCCGATGGGGCGACGTAGCTCTGGCGGCTATTTCCTCGGCTCCCTGATGGACCTCGGGATTGGTGGAGTGCTCTCCTTCTTCTCTGGAGCGATTATTGGGTTCATTTTCATACCGGTTTTTATCCTATGAAATCAACGACCCCATCAGAACGAGCAGGATTTGTGCGAACCACAAGGGCAACATTTCGACGGGCCGTGCTTTTGTGCAGCCTGTTGGCCATGATCCTGGTTTCCGGGTGCGCCACCTTTATCACCACATCTACCGCCACCCAGGTGGACCGTTGGAACCGGACCATCGAGCCGGTTCCGCTCGACCAGCTCCTGACCCTCCATAAAGGGGACCATCTGCTGATTACGTTGCAGGATGAGACGGAATTGGAGGGCAAACTTCAGTCAATCCGCCTGGACACATCACTTGTTGTTCGATCAGGCAGCTGGATCCTTGGCCACCAGAACCAGACCATCCATCGTTCGGACCTGATGTATGTACGTCTGATTCAGCAGCCGATCCGTAGACGGATGACCGGGGTTATACTTGGTCTCCCGGTCGATGCTGTGGGGGCTTATTACGGCTTTGTCTTTTCAGCCCTCGTGATCCTTATCATCACGTTCATTTTTAACGGACCTGGCACTGTATAGCAGGCCAGCTTATTAAATCATGAAGGGATGGTATGACCCACCGTCCACAAAATCGCACCATCCTGCTGTTTATAATGCTCAGCCTTCTGCTGACGACTGGCTGTGCCAGCATGGCGCTGGGACATCTTGGCAGCAAAATAGACCGAAGCAATGCTACCCTGGTCACCGTCCCGCTCGACAGCTTGTTGCTGTTGCGTGTGGGTGACCTGTTGATTGTCAACACCCACGACCAGAAACGGATTCGTGGCTACCTGGCATCGGGATCCAATGATTCAACACTAGTTCTCAGTGGACGGCTTCCCGCAGTTCCGGATGGGACGAAAACCATCACCCTGGGGAATATTGAACGGATTCAACGATATCAGATGTATCCTGGCTTCGAACGATTCGGCTCCGGGTTGGGACTGGTTGTTGATGTTGTGCTCGTACTGTTTGCTTATTGGTTTGCTGCATGGGCTACGTAAGGTTAAAGGGAGACTCGATGCGTACTTACACGATTCTGCCAGCCATCCTTTTCCTTGCACTCTTCCTGTGCACCGGCTGCGCAGGACCCCTTCGTACGGCAGAATTCCGTCCCGCGAACATCGAAGAAAACCTTGAAGAGATTCCGTTGGAGAAACTTCGGGTCTACGAGGTCCGTGTGCCGGTGCTGCTTGTTCAACAGGATAGCAGCGAGGTCTACGGCTACCCGCTGGATGTTGCCGAGGGGGAATATGTCCTGCTGCGAACCACCTGGACGAGTCATGTCTACGACACAATCGTCATCGACTGGGACAGCATCGATAAGGTGTACAGGGTGGAAGCGAACTACGATCCCGAAACGATCTGGATGGCACTGATGTCACCCCTGCTGATTCCGATTGGGATGTTCGGGACCGCCGCGATTGTCGCTCTCATCCTCAGCCTGTAGAAAGCAGAGATACATGGATATGAAACGTCGGACGATCCTTCTTCTGTTCTTAGCGACCCTTCTTCTCGGGCTGCTCCCTGGCTGCACGGCACACTTCGGCTACAAGGCGGGACGTTCGCTTGACGAGCGCAATCACTCGTTACGTGAGGTCACCATCCCACGTATCGAGCTGCTCCCACAAGGAAGCCGTCTAATTATTGTTCGCAAGGACACTACGGTAGCGCAGGGTTTTCTGCTCTCCTACAGCAAGGGGGAGTATGTTGAGTTGAGTAAAAGGAAAAAGTTCATCCTGACCACCACCATCCAGCCGCTGGATGAGATACGACGGAGCTATGTGGTTGAAGAACCAACGAAGGCACGCACAACAGGTCTGATCGGCGGTCTGCTTCTTGATGCTATTGCACCCTTTGTGCTTGCTCTTATCCTTCTGATCTATTTTCTTGCAGAGTAATAGAACCCTTGTGGGGGAGTAATGCGGCCAAAACGAATCACCTTTCTCCTTTCCCTGCTCCTGATCGGCCTCATCCTGTTTAACGGTTGCGCGACCATGATCGGTGCAGGGGTGGACCATTTTCTCCTCTCGGATGACAGGGTCGAGCCAGAGATAGAATCCATCCCGTTGGACAGCCTGCAACGGCTTGAAACAGGCGACCGTCTGCTTGTCGAGGTGGTTAGCGGCGAGATGTTGAAGGGGTATTACCGTGGTATGGAGAATGACACAACCTTTGTGCTCCAGGTGGGTCTGCAGAGCGGCGGCCAGGCAAAGCCTGTCGGCCTGCGCCCATGGCAACTCCACTCCATCCAGCGCTACCAGTCGGCCGAGGGAGGGAGCATTGGTCCTGCCGCACGGATTGGTCTGATTATCGACTCCTCCTTTCTAACGCTCATCCTGGCGTTCAACTGGATGATTAACGGCAACCCCTTCACCGTCTGAGGTGCTCGAATGTCACAATACCTTCTGAAACGTATCGCGCTGTTCCTGCTGATCGTTGGCATCCCAGTCTGGACAGGTTGTGCAACTGTCGTGGGATACGGGATTGGAAGTTCTGTGGACAGCAGCAATGAGAGCCTCGAATACGTTGACCATGCCTATGCCCACACGATCAAGGCCAAAGCGCGGGTCCTGATCCTGATGAAGGACGGCCGTGAGTTCGAGGCGACCTTCCTTGATTCAGACCCCGGAACATCCATACTTGTCCAACGTATAGGACGCGAGAAACTTGAGGGGCCCCTCTGGGTGATGCTGGACGATATCAAGTCGATCATGGTCATTCACCGTCCGGACGAGGGACGTCACAAATACACCGCTATCGGAGCTACCGTGGACCTCATGATGATTGTTGTCGCCTATGGTTTTTATCTTTTCGCAGAGGCTTTCTCTGCAGTGGGTGCAACAGCCTAGCAAATTGAACCCGATGTACATCAAGGGAACCAGCATATGGTAAGCTGGTTCCCGGTTCAACTCGCCGAAGGCGAGTACAGCCCGGGTTTACCCCGCCTCTAACGGGATGACACCTCAACACCTTCCAGAAAAGGCCCGTCTCCAACCGAGCAGATTTCGCGTCGGGTTCAGGAGTCCTAACCCTAGCGACGGTCTTGACCTGTGACCCTTTTTGTGCCATGATTCACAGATAGGTTCCCCGTTCCACAACCCAAAGAGGAGAGCTGTCCCGATGGATGCCACTGACATGTTCCTCACCGACGAACAGAAAATGCTGCGCGAGATGGTCCGTGACTTTGCCGAATCCGAGGTGAAGCCGATTGCGGCCGAGATCGATGAGGAAGAACGCTTCCCCGAGGAAACCATCGGGAAGATGGCGGAACTTGGACTCCTCGGTATCTGCTATGACGACAAGTACGGCGGAGCCGGGATGGACACCCTCTCCTACATCATCGCCGTTGAAGAACTAAGCCGTGTCTGCGCCTCTACCGGTATCACCCTTGCCGCCCATATCTCACTGGGCATCGGCCCGATCAACCTCTTTGGTACCGAGGAGCAGAAAGAAAAGTGGATGCCGCCGCTTTGCAGTGGTGAACATCTCGGCGCGTTCGGCCTGACCGAGCCCAATGCCGGTTCCGATGCCGGCGGCACCGAAACCACCGCCGTGCTCGATGGCGACGAATGGGTGATCAACGGCACCAAGATTTACTGCACCAACGGTGGCGTGGCGGGGACAATTGTCGCGACGGCAGTGACCGACAAGACCAAGGGGACGCACGGGATCAGCAGTTTTATCATCCCGACCGATGCAAAGGGCTACATCCGTGGCAAGCGGGAGAAGAAGCTCGGGATCAAGGCCTCTGACACCTCGATGATCCATTTCGAAGACTTGCGAATTCCGAAAGAGAACATCATCGGCACCGAAGGAGAGGGGTTCAAGCAGTTCCTCGTCACCCTCGATGGTGGCCGTATCTCGATCGGTGCGATGGCGCTTGGGATTGCCCAGGGCGCGATGGAAGAGGCGATCAAGTACAGCAAGGAACGTTTCCAGTTCAACAAGCCGATTGCCGCCTTCCAGTCGATCCAGCACAAGATTGCCGACATGGCGACTGAGATCGAAGCGGCCCGTCACTTGGTCTACCACGCCGCCCGCCTGAAGGACCAGGGCAAGACGTTCAGCCGTCAATCGGCCATCGCCAAGCTCTTCGCGTCGGAAGTATCGACACGTGTCTGCAACCAGGCGATCCAGGTGCACGGTGGCTATGGGTATGTGAAAGAATACCCTGTCGAGCGGATGTTCCGTGATGCGAAAATTACCGAGATCGGCGAGGGCACCAGCGAGATCCAGCGTCTCGTCATTGCCCGTTCGATGCTCGAGATGAAGTGATTTAATCTTGTCAACGACAAACGCCCGGCGGGTTGTCCGTCGGGCGTTTGTCTGTTCAGGGGGTTTAAGATGTCATCCCCCAGCGCACAAGTCCGCGCCAGCGGGCTTGGTTTTGCTGTTGTGCGCGTCGGGGATCCCCTGGGGCGATGTGCCAGGGGTTTCGTTTGTCGCTTCTGGGGATCCCCGACGCTCGCCTGTTCCCTTCGGTCACTATCCGGTTACACCGGATTGTGTGCTGGGGATGACATGATGCAGCCTTCCTCGTGTCATCCCGGGCTTGACCCGGGATCCAGCATCCACTGGTTCTGCGACGCTCCCCAGTCGGCACACCTGACCCACTCGGGGCGTTGCGAGGGGGTGTCTCATCCCAATGCGAGCTCGCTTCAGGTCGAGTCGCTCGGATGGCGATCGTCTACCCCGTCGAATCCCTCTCGGCTGGGCCCCGGGTCAAGCCCGGGGTGACAGACAGTCTACCTTACCAACAACACCTTCTGCGCCTGGTCGAAACTTTCGCTTTGCAGACGAACGATATAGGTTCCGCTGGCAGCGTCCGCTTCCCAACTCACCTCGTGCCGTCCCGCACCGCGCAACCCCTCATCCAGCAGCGCAACTCGCCTCCCCAGCAGATCGTAAACCGCCAGATTCACCCGACCCGCTCGCGGCAAGTCATAAGCAATCCGTGTGCTGGCATTAAACGGATTCGGCCAGGCGAGAAGCAGCGTGATGGTGGCAGGAAGATCGTTCGAATCGTCCGCAAGTGCATTGGGCGGGAAGAGATCGGACCCGATCCACAAGCCATCATCCTGGGTACCGACATAGAGATCCGACCCCTCTTGGCTGAAGGCCAACGAGGTGACTGTCCCCTCGAAATCGCCCTCGATCTCGGTCCAGCTGCCTCCATAATTCTGCGTCGCATGAACCCCGTGAAATGTGCCAATAAAGAAATGGCCGAGGGTTCCGGGACGTAAGGCGATCGCAAAAACCGCCCCCAGCTCGGAGGGCACATGGATAGAAACGAGTGCTTCGGTATCACGAATCCAGTAGCTGATCGTGCCTTCGGGGTGTAGCATATATAGAATCTGGTTACTGGCGGTCATCTCGAGATCGATCATATTCGATTCGGTTTCGAGTTCCTGGCTGAAATGGTCTCCGTAATCCTCAGACAGGTAGAGGTCGCCTTGCTTGTGAAACCAGACCTGGTTGGGCGAAGAGGGGTTTGTGTAGATGTCGAAGCCTCCCCACGTATCCGGAAGCCCACTCTCTTCGACCGGGTTGTAGGAGTTCCCCCAGTCGGTTGACTTATATAACATCCCATTGTAGTCGAACAACACTCGGGGTGGATCAGAGGGCAGCACCAGCACGTTGCTCGTGTTGTTTACATAAAAAGTACCTGGGGTGACTGTCCACGAATTGCCACCATCCACGCTTCGACGAAACCCCAGTCCAGCGGCAAAGAGGGTGTCGCAGGCATCATTCAGCGACGCTACATCGCTGACAAAATCCCACAGTATCGGCCAGGTTGGCTCTACATCTTGCCGCAAATTCCACAATTGACCATGCCCGGACAGCACCATGGTATCATCCCCTCGCGGATAGATGCCTGCAATACGTTGCACATCAACCCCGGTAACAATTGTGCCCGGATCAATCCCACCTGTGGTCGTGTGGAAGGAATAAACCCCTTCGAAAAGAAGGCCTGACTGCGGATCGGATGGGTTTGGTAAAAGGTTGGGCGACTGTGTCAGCACACCATCGAATTGCCCGGTGTATGGAAACCACTCCGCGATTTGGTTCCAGGTGTCTCCACCATCCAGACTCGTATACAGGTTTGACTGGAAATTGGGATACGACGATGACTTCGCCACAAGCAGACCCGAGGGGGAAGCATCCGTCAGGGTACCCTCCGCCAGGATGTCGACATGTGGCTCGGGTGAAATCGTGAAACGAGTCATTGTAACGGCTGGGACGATATCATTGTACCAGTTGACATAGATCGTATCCGGGCGAACAGGGTCGAACAGTATATCGCTTATGGTCCCGATGATTAAATCTGTTACCTGTGCTGGGTAGGGATTCCACGTCACTCCGGCATCAAAGGATTCGAAGAGCGAATCTGACGAGGTGGCGATTAGATGCTGCTCTGAGAAGGGATCGAATCGAAGATTGGCAAGACCTTCAGGAACGGGCATTATAGTCCAGCTATCACCATAGTCTTCACTGATCAGGTGGCCGCCGGTGCCGTTCAAGTCGAAGCAGGTGATACGGCTTGCCTCCACGGGGCTCACTTCGACATTCCGGATATTGTCCGCCTGCTCGGGGAAACAGTCCTGCCAGGATACTCCACCATCAAAACTTCGGAATAGCCTTTGATACTCCACATAGTATTGGGTATCAGGCGAGGTCGGGTGATAGATCATCGTAGCGTCCAGGTGCGGCCCTGCGGGGAAACCTTCGTTGGAGGGCGCCCAGCTTCGTCCGCCATCCAGGCTTCTATACATCTGATGCTCATTCAGACGGCAACCAACCACTTCCGATGTGTCGTGAGGATTCCAAAAATAGCGCATGGAGCTTCCAGCGGGCATCTGCTGCTGGGCCCACTCTTGCGCGTGGGAGAGTGCTGTCAGAAATAAAAACCCGACAAGCGCTACTGTGCATACAATCTGAATTGATCGTCTCATCGTCATCACCTCCCCGGCTCCATTATCAACAAGATAACGCAAGCGACGTGCCGGGGAAACAGAAGGGGAGATATCCAGAAATCATCAGGCTTTGGGCAAAATAGAACAAGGGACACAGCAGCCAACCTGTGCCCCTATTGCACCTGTCCGTGCATTCAACTCACAACCTTAGCGCAGACTGGGAATCCGTTTCAGCAGCTTGAGTGCTCCAAAGAGGACTGCCTGAAAACGGCTCTGGCTGAGCCAGGCGGGGGCGGCGATGGGGATCAAGGGGCGATACGCCAGGGTCTGTGCCTCGGTGTATTTCAGCAAACCTTCTTTGCCGTGTCTGCGGCCCAAGCCGGACTGCTTCATCCCACCCATCGGCGCATCGGTTGCACCCCAGGTTGGAGCGTATCCTTCGTTGTGATTAACCGTCCCAAACCGCAGCATCGGCGCGATGCGTGCCGCCTCTTTCGCGTTGCGTGTAAAGATGGAGGCGTTGAGGCCATAGGGGCCGGCATTGGCAAGATCGATGGCTTCGTGGCTATCACGGTAGGGGTAGATGCTGACCACCGGGCCGAAGGTTTCCTCGTCGAAGAGGGTCATGCCGGGGACCACATCGGTGAGCACTGTCGGCTCGAAAAAGAAGGGTCCGAGGTCGGGTCGTTCGCGACCCCCGGCAACCACCTTCGCCCCTTTTTCGACTGCATCATGAACATGCTGACGCACTGTCTCAAGCTGGCTGCTATCAATCAACGATCCCATCTCCGGGGCTAGGTCGTACCCCGCGCCCAGCTTCATCCGTGACACACGTTTCCCAAATCGGTCCACAAAGCGGTCATAGAGCGACTGATGCACATAGATCCGTTCAATCGAGATACAGAGCTGCCCGCTGTTTGAGAAGCAGGCACGAAGCGCCGTTTCAACCGCCTGCTTCAGGTTGGCATCGGGCAGCACCAGCATCGGGTTTTTCCCGCCCAGCTCCATGGAGGAACCGATGAGACGTTCCCCGGCACGCCCCGCCACACCACGTCCCACTTCCGTACTACCGGTGAACTGGACGAAATCGACACGGTCGATCAAGGGCTCACCAACCCCGCGTCCCGATCCGGTGACCACGTTAAACAGACCACGTGGTAACCCCGCTTTTTCGAACAACCGTGCCACATAGAGCGCAGTCAAGGGGGTCAGGCTGGCCGGTTTCACCACCACTGCATTCCCTGCGAGCAGCGCCGGGATCATGTCGGTCATCGCGAGGGTAAGCGGGTAGTTCCAGGGGACAATGAAACCGACAACCCCCAACGGCAGGTGACGTACCTCCGCGCGGCTGACCACCGGCAACACTCCGCGACGCCGTTCCGGACGCAGCATCTTCGTACCGTGGACCCCGTAATACCGGGCCACCAGCATGCAGTCGGCAACCTCTTCGAAAGCGTGACGGCGGGCCTTGCCCGATTCCATCTGGACCAGGTCCATCAACTCTTCACGGCAGTCGTGGATGAGGTCATGCAGACGGTTTATCAGATCGGCACGTACCTCGACTGGGGTGGCCGCCCAACGAGGTTGAGCGCGTCTCGCCAATCCTACCGCCTTTTCCACGTCCCCCTCGGTCCCCTGTGGAATTTTGCAGAGCACGCTGTTGTCAAAGGGTGCGTGCAACGGTTTCATCTCGTGCATGTCGGCGGTCAAGACGATTCGTGCCAACAGCACTTCGATCTTCGATGCGGAGAAACGGTGGGTCGGTGCCATCCGGATCGGTCCCCCTCAGTTACGTCCGGCAGACGGTGATGGTTGAAGCTGGATAGTTGGGTGAAAATCCGCCACGATCTTTGCCTGGCCACCCGGACGAAGCAGCTTCAACAACTTCAGGTAGAGACGGTTTTCCTTGCGCCAGGTCCGGTTCAAGCCACGGGCATAATGGGCGATGACGAGACCGACCATGTCCCGTTGCAACAGATGCGGCAGGGTTTCACGTACTGAGTAAAAAGCACGGTGCGCCTTGATCTGGGCACGTTGCAACGCGAGCTGGCTGAAGTGGAGCGGCTCGAACACCACATGGTGGGCGTCGTACAAACCCCAGTCATGGAACCTTATTCGCCGTGTCTCGTTGAGTTCATCAAAGGCACGAGTTCCGGGCAAAGGTGTCAGAATAAGGAACTGGGCGGAGCTCAAGCGGTTCTTTTTCGCGAAACGGACCGTCTCCTTGACCGTCTTCGGATTGTCATCATCCAACCCCAGAACAAACATGCCGTGAACGTGGATGCGGAGCTTTTTGAATGCCTGCGCCGCCTCGCTCATCTCTTCGACGGTCTGTTTCTTCTGCACCGCCTTCAAACTGTCCGGGTTGACCGATTCAAACCCGATGAAGACCGTATGACATCCAGCCTGCTTCATCTTTTCCAGTAGTTCCGTGTCGTGCGCAATGTCGGCACGGACCTGGGTGGACCACTGCAGCTCCAGCTTTTCTTCGATCATCGCGTCGAGCAGCTCTCGGGTTTTCGCAGGGCTTGCGGCGAAGTTGTCATCGTAGAAGAAGACAAAGTTCTTTTTGCTGTTGTAGCGACGCAGTTCGGAAAGGATGTGCTCGGTGGAACGGTGACGGTATTTCCTGCCAAACATCCCGGTCACCGAACAGAAGGAGCAGTCGAACGGGCAACCCCGTGAAGTCTGGATCGGGATGACACGAAGGCCATAGGAACGTGTCTCTTTGCCGCGCACCAGCGAGAGGTCGGGATGGGGCAGCGTATCCAGGTCGACGCATCCTTTGGGACGGTCGTTGTGCTGGATGCTGCCATCGTCGGTCCGCCAGCTCAGGCCGGGGACAAGTTGCGGGGCACGAACCCCGAGCAGCATCGCCAGCAGCAGCGGAAAAGCTTCTTCCGCTTCACCCCGCAGCACATAGTCAGCATGGTCAAGGGCTTCGTCCGGCAGGAAGGTGACATGCGGCCCGCCCATTACAACCGGGATGCCCATGCCACGGACACGGTCAGCAATGGCGTATGCCCTTGGCGCTGTGGATGTGATGGTCGAGATGCCGACTGCATCACATCCCTCCAGCATGTCCCAGTTGACCGGGTGAGTTTCCTCGACAATGACTTCTGCTTCCCAGCCGAGGTCACGTGCCAGCGTCGCCAGCAGGATAGAGCCCAGACGCGGTAGCGGAAACGCCGAGAAGATGTGCGGGCCCGGCGATTTTGGTTCGATAAAGACAATCTTGTGCTGCTGCATAACGACTCCTCATCCAGAGGGTGCTCCGGCTTCTCTTGCAAGCAGGATTTTTATAGCCCGTTGATATGGTTTACATCATGTACGTGACTCACAGATTCCAAGTGGTGTGACCCGACCAATCTCTTTACTGAACCCTGGCTTGCAAGCAAAGCCGAAGCGCGTGACTGTTTCGGTTTGATCAGGGGGAGTACAGATCATTCCTTCTCCACCTGCTCCCGCATCTTGTGCAGCTCTTTTTTCCTTTTTCGGAAAAGGTCTTCCCACCTCTTGATCCCCTGCTTCAGGGTCGCAATTCTTCCTTCGAGCAGGCTGATCTTTTCGTACATCGCCGCCACACGTTCCGCGTTACCACCCAACGGCACTCCTTCGCTGAAGGCGAAGAAGTCACGCAGGAGGTCGGCCCCTTCCTTGATTTCCTCGAGGGTGTAGCCGAAGAGCTGGAGGTCACGAACCAGTTGGATGATGGCAACGGTCTGCTCGGAGTAGAGACGGAACCCGCCAGTTGAACGACCGTCCGGCAGGATGATCCCCCGCTCTTCCCAGTAACGGATCGTGCGGGGATTCAGACCAGTCTGTTCCGCCAGCTCACCCACCGTAATCAACTGCTGGCCGTTCTGCTTCCGTTTGTTTCCCTGGTTGGAAGGTAGACCGACTTTGCGAACGATCTTCTGCACGGCGGCCAGGTCAAACCCGGTGTCCAGCAGGGATTTGATTTGACGTGCCGCATCGAGGGCCTCGTGCGTAAACAGGGCGTCCGCATCCCTGCCGTTGGTTGCGGGTCGAATCAGGCCCAGGTGGATCCAGCGGTCCAGATCGGACCGTTCGATCTCAAGTTGTTTCAGCAACTCGCCATGTGTTAAGAGGGGTACGGTCATAACTTTAACGCTTACGTAAATGTTGGCTTTTATCTGTCGTTGACGTAAGAAAGTAATTTGCTGGCTGAATGTCAAGATGGCTCTTGATGATCGAGCCGCTTTTCACATCGCTTGTCTCCCCGAAAACCTTCACCCCTATTGCAGACGACTCAGATATCCTGCCAAAAAGCGTTTTCAACTGTTCACCTAAGCTCTCGGAGGCCTCCGAGAGGTAGGATTGGGAAGGGATGACGGTCCCGTATGTATAACTCGCTAATTCCCAAAAATTCAAAGAGTAACTCCTGCCATTATCGGATCTCAGCAGGAAGACAATTCCCTAATAGTGTTATTACTGTGCGGTATGCATTACGGTTGATCAGTTTCTCGAAACTTAAATTCTTATACCAGCAGATTTTGTGTGATCAAACTCACACAAATGAGCACAAATGGCCATATATTACCTGTCTACTTTCAATAGGTAGAATAAAACGCAAAGATTAGGAACGACTAACATACCATACGGATTCCGGGTGCAAAGAACGATAGAGTACATCTTGCGCCCGGGCACCTTTTTACGGAGGACGGTACCGTGTCACGAAAAACCCTTGGAGTGTTGCTTCTTGGATTTGTGATGTTGTTCACAGGGGTTGTCGCCCAGGCGGGCAATGTCACCTTCCGAGTGAACATGAACCAGCAGATGGAATTGGGCAACTTCACGCCCGTACAGGACCTGCTCGTGCTGCGAGGTGATTTTAATGGCTGGGGTGGCACTGAGCCCGAGATGATGGATCCTGATTCAGATGGAATTTTCACTGCGAACCTCTTTCTCGAGCCGGGTGACTATGGCTACAAGCATGTCATCCTGGTCCTCCGTGATCCGAACGAAGCCATCTGGGAAACGATCCCGAACCGTTCGGTAACCGTCACCGAAGAAGACCAGGTCATCGATATCGTCTGGTTCAACGACGTACCGGGTGACCTGGAGAATGTGAACGCGGATGTCACCTTCCAGGTGGACATGTCTGTCCCGATCTTCAATGGTCAGTTCGACCCCGAAAGCGACCAAGTCGTGATCCGTGGCGGCCACCCCACCCTTGGCAATTGGGCTGGAGAGGTTGCTGTGATGGAAGATGCCGGCGACGGCCTGTTTTCGAATAGCTTCACCTTCGACAACATCCCGGTCGAAACCCCAATCGAGTTCAAATATGTCATTATCCCAGACGGTAATCCGGACCTTGCTGAATGGGAAACCAGCCCGAACCGTTCCTTCCAGATGATGGGCGATGAGCCGGATGTCGATGAAGACGGCGACCTCGACGTGGTGTTGGCGCCGGTCAACTTCAGTGATCTAAGCATAGATGACATCATCCAGACCGACACCAATGTGATCTTTGAAGTGGATATGCGTCCTGCGTACTACAAGCTGGATGATCCCTCCTCGGGCGGTATTGAGGGTGTCGAACAGATCGAAACCGTCGAAATCGCTGGCTACTTCAATGGTTGGCCCTGGGAAAACTTCGACGAATGGTTCCAGCTCCATGATGATGGTGTGTACCCGGACGATGTGGCGGGTGACTCCATGTTCACCGTCCAGCTTCAGTTCAATGCTGGTTCCCAGATTCACCAGATTTACAAGTACGCGATCAACGGGCTCGATGTGGAAGCCGGGTTTGATCAAAACCACAGCATCGAACTTGATGACACGACCGATCCAAACTTTACCCACGATACTTTCGGCGAGCCAGGCACCTGGTACGAGCCTTGGATCTACTGGATTCTGCCACAATACGACTTCGAAGTCTATTTCAGTGTAGACGTCCAGAGCTTCGTTGATGCCGGCTTTGGCGACCCTGATACCATGCTTGTCGGCGTCCGTGGCGGTCCACCGGAACTCGGTAGCTGGGAAACCACGATCGAGTTAACCGATGTCGAGGGAACCGTGTACAGCGGCTGGATTACGATCCACGGTCTGCGTGCCGGAACTGCTGTCGAATTCAAGTACCAGATTGAAGATGTCAATGCGGAACACAACTACTGGGAAGCCGACGAAAACCGTGTCTTCTACATCGAAGGCGAAGAAGTGGATACGGACGAAGATGGCTTGCTGGAAGTGACACTTGAGACGGTGATGTACCGTGTCTACTTCCCACCAACCATCACCCCGATCTACGACATCCAGTTTGTCGAAGATCCGGCCACGGATGATGCCAGCCCCTGGGCGGACCAGGATGTCATCGTCGAAGGTTGGGTCACCTTTGACCCGATTTCCGGCGGCAACACCCGTTTCTTCATGGCGGATGCAGCGGGCGCGTGGAACGGCATCTATGTTTACGTCCCAGGCGGCCTGCAGCAGCGCATGGGTGTTGGTTGGTATGTGCGTGTGTCGGGTTACATCCAGGAATACTTTGGCTTGACTGAGCTGGTTGTTGAAGATCAATCCAACATCCAGGTCTTCGATTCGGCGATCCATTGGGACAATCCGCCAGCGGCCCTCGCATACACGACGGTCTCGATGGCAGACATGCAAGGCGCCTCGGCAGAAGCCTACGAGTCCTGCCTGATTCGCTTTGAAAATGTTATCACAACTGCTGAGCCAGGCAACTACGGCGAGTGGTTTATCGGTGATGAATCGGGCAACAGCTTTAAGGTGGACAACCCGATGTCCGAAAACGGTTACATGCAGATTGTAACCTTGGACAAGCCCTATGATTACGTTCAGGGCCCCTTGAACTACAGTTACGACGAATACAAACTGTTGCCGGAAATCGCGCACGACTTGAAGGTCGCGACCAACATCGAGAATGGCTGGTTCGATTCTGTTCCTTACATCCAGCAGCTCAAGTGGCACGATATCGTCGTACACCGCAACGAAGGTGTCGACGAATACCGTAACGACCAGTCCTATGCCAGTGCACAGCGTTATGGTGGCACCATCCCCAGCGAATCAGTCGTGATTCATGGTTTTGTTACCTTGGAACCAGGGATTGGCAATGCGCCAGAAGGCGCGGTAAAATTCCTCATTGCTGATGCGGCATACGGGATAAACGATATCGATCAGCTTCGTAGCTGGAGCAGTGTGGTGGTTTATGCTCCGGACGCCTCGGTTGTCCCGGATCTCGCGGTTGGGGACGAGGTGATTATTGAGGGTGTCGTCGGCGAATACGAAGCTGGTGTTTCGAACCTGACGGAACTCATGGTCTACACCGATGGCGGTTCGGTGACCAACCTCGGATCCTTCCCGGGTGAATGGTATCCGAAGAGCTATGGCCTCGGCCAGGTGTGGGACTACTGGTACGCTGAGATGCATGAAGGTGTGGTAGTCCACACCGGTGGCGGCGAAGTGGTCAACACCGATATGCCGTACAGCAACATGCTGATGCAGGTCGATGATTTCGAGGATGAGATGCCGGCCGTCCTGGTCGGTGCGGATAGTTACAGTTTCCGTGACGGTTCCTTCCCCACCCCGATCAACGGCCGCCAGGTCCTTTCGATTACAGGCTGGATCAACAACAACTTCGGTCTGCTGACCCCGCAGTATGCCAGTGAGTCCATCTTCCGGATCGAGCCGCGCTACCACAGCGACATCGAATATGAAGGCAGCGGAGGCGAGCAGCACTTCTGGCCCGTCCCTGAAACCGGTCTGCCCTATGCCATCGTGGTGGCTAGTGCAACCTTCGGCGAGGGTGAACTTCCTCCAGGCAGCGAAATCGCGGTCTTTGATGGCGACCTTTGTGTCGGTATGGAAATTGTTGACAACTACCCGGTTTCCATCACCGCATGGCAAGGTGATGCAAGCCAGGGTCTCGACGGTTTCACCCCCGGCAACGACATCATCTTCCGCGCCTGGGTCCATGGTGACATGATGGAATACCCGGCCAGCGCGACTTACATCCAGGGGGATGGCACCTTCGGCTTTGGTGTCGGCTCGAATGTCGACCTCGATGTCCAGCAGGAAATTACCATTCAGCAGCCGCTCCAGGGTGGTCGCTACGAACTCATTTCAACCCCGCTCTGGCCCCAGGATCTCGCAATTGAAAACCTGACCGACATGCTCGAAGGTCTACAGATTGTCTACGAGGACAACGGTGATTTCTACTGGCCGGCAGCCAGTGTCAACAACATCGGCGAAATCAATGTGACCGAAGGCTACCGTGTCTTTGTCACCAACGATCAGATGTTCCCGATCACCGGTATGCCGCTTGATCCGAACACCGGCTATGCCCTCGCCAACAACCGTTGGAACTGGATGGGCTATCCCTTCCTCGAGGAACATCCGGTCGAAGCCGCGCTGTCTGAGATCGGCGAACAGCTGATTATTGTGATGAACGATGATGGCCTTGTCTATTGGCCAGAAGCGAGCGTCAACACGCTCGGCAACCTGGTTCCCGGAACCGGCTACCAGGTCTTTGTCAGCGACCCGGTTTTCTTCAGCTTTAACCAGAGCATGCCTTCAAAGGCAGGCATGCCGATGACTGAGATCACCGTCCTGCAGGATGCCCCGGCCCCGACCGGTCTGCCCTACCCGGTGCTTGTCAGCTGGGATGAGGCATTGGATGCCGATGGTGTTGCCGCGGTCGAGTTGTACAACGGTGACCTGATGGTTGGCAAGGGTGCCGCGATTGAAGGACGTCAGGCTGCCTACATCACCGCCTGGGGCGGGGATGATGAGCATGGCCTTGAAGGCTTCACCCGTGGCCAGAACATCAAGGTTCGCCTGATCGGCGAAGATGGTACTGAGCTGCCGTTGAAGGCTGAGTCGAGCAATGCGAAGTTCGGTGAAGGCGCAGGCGCACGGATTAGTGTGGAACGTGCCGAACTGCCGACCGAGTTCACGGTCAGCAATGGTTACCCGAACCCGTTCAACCCGTCCATCACCATCCCCTTCGGCCTGCCCGAGGGTGGTGAAGTGACCTTTACCCTGTATAACCTGCTTGGCCAGCGTGTCGCGAAGCAGAACCTCGTGATGAAGGCGGGTTACCACCGTCACATCATGCAGGCCCGTCCGAACATGGTCAGCGGCGTTTACTTCCTGCGTGTGGACTTCGGGTCCGCCACGAAGATGCAGAAGATCATGCTGTTGAAGTAGCGTGGATGTCCGGTTGAGCCCCACCGGGCAGGTGCCAGGTGCATCTGCCCGGTGGGCACACCGACTGCAGGAAGGAGTATGGTATGAAGAAACTGATTCTGTGGATGGGTGTCCTGCTGCTTCTCACAATGCCAGCGGCTGCCCAAGACCACTTTACACCTGTAGGAGCAACCGGCCTGCCGTATGCCGTTGTCTTCCAGCAGGCCACTCTCGATGGTGAGGGACTGGTCGCTGGCGATGAAATCGGTGTCTTCGATGGCGAGCTGTGTGTGGGCGCGGGTGTGGTTGGTGAAAGCTGGCCGCTCTCGGTGACCACCTGGCAGGCAGACGCCAGCCAGGGACTCGAGGGGTTTACCTCCGGCAACGAGATGAGCTATTTCGTCTACGATGCCTCCGCCGAGATGGAAGCAGCGGGAGCGGCGACCTATCTCACGGGTGATGGCACCTTCGGGCTTGGGTTCGGCACCAACATCAGCCTGCTGAGCGCGACAAGCGGCAGCACGGATCTGCCTGACATCAACGTTTCACCGACAACCATCGATTTTGGCCAGGTGGAAGTTGGCGATGTGCTGAGCTGGATGGTGACAATCAGCAATGTTGGTACAGCAGAGTTGTCCTTAACAGATGGCACATCGGATAACGAAGCGTTTACTCTTGATGAGCCCAGTGACCTGACCCTCGACCCCGAGCAGGAAGAAACCGTATTGGTTCACTTCTCGCCAAACTCCGAAGGAATGTTCACGGGGACGATCACAATCTCGTCCAACGATCCGGATGAACCCACGGTCGAAGTTGCGGTCAGCGGCGAAGGTGTTGCCGCTCCAGCCCATTTTGTTTCTGTCCCACCGACCGGACTGCCCTATGCTGTTGTGGTGCAGGCAGCCTCGCTCGACGAAGAGGCCCTCGGTGCGGGCGACGAGATCGCCGTCTTTGATGGCGCCCTCTGTGTCGGATCGCTTGTGTTGGATGGAGATTGGCCAGCATCGATCACCACATGGCAGGCGGACGCCAGCCAGGAGCTTGATGGGTTCACTCCCGGGAATACGATCACCTTCCGAATCTGGTCCGCCTTTGGCGAGCAGGAACTTTCAGCCGTGCCCGAATACGCTGTCGGGGATGGAACCTTCGGTTTTGGTTTCGGCACCAATGTCAGCATGCTGGTTGCAACGACGGGTGGGGGAGATGATCCTGATATTCATCTTCCCCTGACAACGCATGGTTTTGGCGAGGTCAGTGTTGGAATCACCGATGTCTGGGGCATGGAAATCCAGAACAGCGGCGAGCAGGACTTGACGGTCAGCGGGGTTTCCAGCAATCACCCGGCATTCACGATTGACACGGCATTTCCAATCGTGATTGAACCCGGAACGAATGAATGGGTCTCCGTCCAGTTCACACCAACAACCACCGGTCTGGTCGAGGCATCCCTGGCTGTCACCAGCAACGATCCGGACGAGGGAGAGCTTCTCGTCACTGTCTCAGGTGTAGGTGTAGCCGGTGATGCCCATTTCACTCCAGTCGAGCCAACCGGTCTGCCTTACGCAGTCGTAGTGCAGGCAGCCTCGCTCGATGAAGAAGCCCTCGGTGTTGGCGATGAGATCGCAGTGTTTGACGGCGAGCTCTGTGTCGGGTCGCTTGTTTTGGATGGCGATTGGCCGGCTTCCATCACCGCCTGGCAGGCCGATGCGAGCCAGGAGTTGGATGGCTTTACCCCCGGCAACATGATTTCGTTCCGCATCTGGTCTGCAGCAGGACAGCAGGAGCTGCCCGCAGTTCCCGAGTACGCGGTTGGGGACGGCACCTTCGGCTTCGGTTTCGGCACCAATGTCAGCCAGCTGACCTCGGTCAGCGGCGGCCTCGGCCCCGATATCGCCCTGACCGACACCGAGCACGACTTCGGTGAGGTCACGGTTGGTGAAGAGGTGCCGTGGAACACGACGGTGCAGAATGTGGGAGACGAGGAGCTGGTGATCAGCCAGATCACCACGGACAATGCCTCGTTCACCACCTCCGGTCCGGTGAACATTCCGGCCCAGAGTTCCGCGACGGTTACCATCACCTTCTCGCCCACCGAAAGCGGCGAACTGTCAGGAACCATCACGCTTACAAGCAATGACCCGGACGAAGCCGAAGTGACCATCGCGGTCAACGGCATCGGAGTTCAAGAGGGAACACCGGACATCTTCATCGATGTCGATGTACATGATTTCGGAAGCGTGACGGTTGGCGAGACACGCGACTGGACCGCTGTCGTCGAGAACATCGGCACAGCAAACCTGGTCATTAGCGAAATCCTCTCCAGCAATGAAGTCTTCACCACGTCCGAACCGATCACCATCGCGCCGGAAGGTTCAGGCACGGTTGTCATCACCTTTGCGCCGAATGCTACTGGTCTGCGGCAAGGGGTGATCACCCTGGTCAGCAATGATCCGGATGAGGAGGAGACCACCATCAACCTGCAGGGTGTCGGAACCCCGGCGCCGGTGCCGGATATCCACATCGAGGAGACGTTCCACGATTTCGGGAACGTGCTGCTGGGTGAATCGGGGAGCTGGATGATGCAAGTGCTGAACCTCGGCACGGGTGATCTGACAGTTACCTCTGTCACCATGGTCGACCCGGACACCTTCTCTGTCGTCTTTGACGATCCCGTCGTCATCGAACCGGAAACCTTCGCCGAGATCGAGGTCCTCTTCACACCAATCCTCAACCAGCAGGTGATGGGCGAGCTTCATGTGATCAGCGATGATCCGGATGAAGAGGATGTCGCGGTGAGCTTGCAGGGACGTGGTGTGTCGATCCCGAACGAGTTCTCGCTGGTCACCCCTGCGCAGGATTCACTCGTGACCGAGTTGCCCCTGACCTTCCGTTGGCGGGCAGCGACAGATGATGATCCGGCTGATGAAATCAGCTACGAGCTGCTGCTTGGTGAGGACGCGGAATTTGCTGTCGTCGACACCTATGCTGTTGGCCTGGACACCTTCTACACGATGGATGCCCTCGCGGACAACATGACCCTCTTCTGGAAGGTGCTCGCCTACGACACCTTTACCGACAGCAACCGTACCTCGACCGAAACATGGTCGTTCAATACAACGCTGAACGATCCGCCAACTCCTTTCGGGTTGTCGACCCCGTTCGACAGCACCTGGGTGCCCTACTTCCCACCGTTGGAGCTCAACTTCACGTGGGATGAGTCGAGCGATCCGGACGAAGGCGCGGAGCTGCTTTACAGCTTCTTCGGTCATGTCACCTATGCGGAGCTGGTGGATACCACCGTCTCGCTGGACAGCCTGGCAGAAAACGGCCTGACGTTGAACCTGCCGGACTCGCTGTTGTTTACCGAATGGGATGATACCATCTCAGTCGAGTGGTGGGTCGAGGCCATTTCACAGGGCGACACGACCCAATCGGTGGACACCTTCCATGTCTTCTTCGCACCATCCCTCGGTGTGGATGAGTGGACAACGATGCCGGTTGAGTACGGCATCAAAGCTGTCTACCCCAACCCCTTCAACCCGACTGCGACAGTGGTCGTAGGGTTGCCGATGGCGGCGGAGATGCGTGTCGAGCTGTTCAATTTGCTTGGGCAGCGGGTGGCATTGCTCGGTGATGGGCACAAGCAGGCGGGCCATCATCGGTACGTAATCGACGGCCACCGTCTTGCCAGCGGCGTCTACTTCGTCCGCGCCACCGCACCGGGCCAGACGGTCCAGGTGCGCAAGGTGGTGCTGATGCGGTAGCGTGTACGTGGCTTGGGTGCCCCGTCACCCAAGCTTGCATATCAGCACGAGATAGTCCAGCCCCGGCAGCTTGCTGTCGGGGTTTTTCTGTGTGTCACCCCGGACCTCATCTTCCGCACCTGTCATCCCCAGCGACAAACAGGGTGTAACCCTGTTGTGGCCATAGGCCACCATGTCGCGTCGGGGATCCCCTGATGCGAAGCGCCAAGGTTCACAAACTCCGCCTACGGGGATCCCCGACGCGCACAACGACAACCTCGAGCCCGCTTCCGCGCGCTTGTGCGCTGGGGATGACTGGGGGGTGGACATTTGACGTATGCAACGTTCTGTCAGGTCCACGGGATGGTTCCGTCAGGTCCTTAGCGGCGGGTGGCATGGCTATCTGCGATAACCATGCCACCCACCTCGTTCCCAGCAGGGTGTCGCCGAGACCTGATGCGATATTTTCATAAGTAAACCCGACTTGCGAGCAAGTCGGGCCACCCTATCAACAGTACAATCGTGAGCGTTGTGCCTTACTTCTCCACCATCTCCAGACAGGTGAAAATCTGACGTTTGGACCCATCGCCAAAGGTCAGCTTCTTCTCCATCACCGCCTTGATGTCGTCGGGCGAGGTGACAGAGGGATCGTAGGTAAAGACCGCCTTGTGCTCGGAGGCGTAGGTCTTGATCGTGTAAATGCCGGGCGTTTCGTTGTACATCTTTGTGAAGAAGCCTGCGGTGCCCTTGCATTTTACTCCCTGAACCGTCGCCTCGATCTTCGCCATCTCCCCACTCGCTGTCTGCTCAGCGAAGACCACGTTTGTCGTGGGCTGAGTGAAAGCGAGACGGAGGCCATACCCACCGAACATGAAGACAACCACAAGAACCGGGATCACCCAACGTGGGATCGTCATCGTTTCTTCTCCTTACACTTTCGCTTTCAGGGTCATACACTTCGCGATGGGGCAGGCGTCGATGCATTCCATGCAGTTGGTGCAATCATGGTGACGCAGCACATCCACCTTTTCCGGGTGCAGATCATGCGGGCAGACCTTGTGGCACTTGTTGCAGTCGATGCAGGTCTCGGCATTCCGGCTCACTTTGATCAACCCGAGACGGCTAAAGGGGTCGAGGGTGGCCGCGAGTGGGCAGAAATAGCGGCAGAAGAACATCGGAACAAACCATGATCCGATCAGGAAGATGGCAAGGATGCTCCAGGTAATCCAGCCGAGGGTGCCGTGTCCCATCCCGGAGAAGATCGCATAGAAGGGATCATACCCGCGGAAAATCAGGTCGCCGGTCTGCCAGGTGAAATAGAGGACCAGCACCAACACAATGTATCGAAGGGGTTTGAGCCAGGCATTGAGACGCGGTGGGATGGTCTTGACCCGTTTCCGTGTCACCTTTTCACGAAGACGGTAGATCAACTCTCCGATAAACCCGAGCGGGCAGACCCAGCCGCAGAAAGCTCGTTTCGCGATCAGGGCGAGAACCACAATCCCGATCAGCAGCGACAAGTTTGCCGGGCCGAGCGAACAGGTAAACTCCCCGCCGGTAGCCAAACCATACAAGCTCGCAACACCCCCGAAGGGACAGAGATTTTCGAAGGATCGATCCCCATATCCGAACGCGTACCACAAAACAAACGCTGCAAATCCGGAAAGGACGGTCCAGCGCAATACCCTGGTCTTCATGCCTGCCAACCCCCAAGACAAGTTTCGATGGTAGACGGATTCCCCATGTACTTCCCGTCAACCAACCTTGTGAAAGGTAGCACACTTTGGAGAACGCCGCTCGTGCGGTTCCCCCGGAGCCTGGTCGGTATTCAGGGCAGATGGGTGGTGGATAAAATCTTGTCAAAAGGAGGGTTCAGCTCCCATTCGGAGCGGCTTGTGGCACGTTTTCCGACTGGTCGCTTTCCAAGCAGAAGGAGCTGCGTGGTGGTTCCGTTGACCTGCTTGTCTACCACTCGCAAATGTTTCCGCAGAATGCGCTGCAGCAGCACCGGGGCAATGGCATGGACCCCCAGCACGGCGAGCAGGAGTGGGCGACGGATGCTCCGACGCAGGAGAAGGATCCGGTGACGCCGTCTCGCATAACGGAAACCTTTTGGACCATTCAGCACGGAATGAAGGGTACCGCCTCGCGCAACCCCAACCACACGATGAAGCTGATCCAGTTCGGTCAGGGTATAAGGATCGGGAGCGCTCAAATTGTCGCCACGAGTTCGGACATAATCATCCTTCACTTCGACCGCACGATGGACCACCTGGATCGGTTTGGAAGGGTGTTGAAAGACGAGGATGTCCCCGCGATGGACCTCCTGAAAGGAGATCGGTTCAATTCGCAATTGGTCGAGGGAGGTGAAGAGTGGCGACATGCTGGTGCCGACAAACCGTACCTCATGCCCGCCCGTTGAGGAGTTCACCGCGTGAGGAGAATCCTGTGCTGCTTCACTCATCCCACACCCCCTCCCTCCTCAACACCTCTTCAATCTGGTCGCTGAACGTCCCCTCGAGTGGAAGGGTCAGTCTCCAGCAAGGCACCTGCTTTGCGAGCTCCGAGGAGGAATCGAAGGCGGCAAGCTTCAGTCTCTTTTCCTGCGCTGTTCCAGCTGCCTGCCATCCTCGTCGCAGGATTTGACGCATCGACTGATGGATCAGCACCGCGGCTTCGCTCTGCCCGAGACGGTCGATCTGTACGTCCTCCCCCTGTTGCATGAAAAAGCAGGCACCGAGGGGAAGCATCTGGTTGACATTCCAACGATGGTTCCCCGGATCGAGCAGAAATCGGCTCCAGGTCGGGAAGGGGTGGATTACATAACCGGAGTCCGTGTTCACCGCCAGCAGTTCGTCGTCCGTCACCTTTTTCCACGGTTCGCTGAAACGATGAAAGGTGGTGGTTTTTCCCGTCCCGCCAGGTGCTGCGATCAGCACACCAACCCCGTGACGCGCCAACAGGGCAGCATGCAACGGTCCACCTCCTCGCAGGGTCGCTCGACGATAGAGCGGCTGAACCATCGACCACATCGAGTAAATGCGTCGCTCCCCCTCGAGGCTTGCTGGTACAACAGCGCTGACCTTTTTCTCGGATTCGCTGAGCTGGAAGTTCACTCCATACATCGACCACTGAAGGCTATCAATGGACAGGGTAGAAGGTGCTGTGGAGTGAACCGAGAAGGTCCATGAAGAGGAGTCGGGTGGGTCAGCGGCAGCAGGAAGAGAGAGGATCGATGCAAAATCGGCCAACCAGGGAGTAAGGGCTGTATCCGCTTCAAATTGCCAACAGGTGCCATCGGCTAGCTGCAGGTGGTAGGCGATGCTCATTCACTCACCCTCGGTCGTTCAGCCCGCTGACTCGTCCGATCAGAGACTTCTCCTGTAGCAACCGGAAAAAGGCACGCACATCCTCCTCAAGCGAGGCAGGGTGGTCGCTTGTTTTCGCACGGACTCGCTCGATCACTTCCTCGACTGTCGCCCCCTGTTCGAGTGCGTTCCATACGAGAACTCCTGTACGGTTCAATCGAAACGCCTTGTCTGTTTCCGGGTCGAAGAGGAGAGCATCGTCCTGAAAATCATCGCGAAAGACGATGTCTGGCAGCTGCATCCACTGTTTACGCGCCTCACTCATCCTGCTTCCCCCCTCCCGACAAAATGACTCTCTTCCACTCGCCAGCAATGTAGGGACTTTTCGGACCGGGCGGAACAAAACAGCACCCCTTCAAAAACCTGAGGGGTGCTGCCCAACGCGTGAGAACAAAAAGGTGGATGCTATTTCATCAGGACCACTTTACGGACCTGGTTCATCTTTCCGGGTACGGTGGCCCGCACGAAATAGGCGCCGCTGGATAAGCTGGAGCCATCCAGAACGAACTGACGAACTCCCGCTTCAGCTCGTCCCTGGTGCAGCAGGGCAACCCGCCTTCCCAACACATCAAAGGCCTCAACACGCAGAGGCGATGCCTGTGGCAGGCTTATCTCCACTGTCATCGTCGGGTTGAAGGGGTTCGGGTAGGCCGACTGGATACCGTAGACGAGCGGCAGGCCATCCGGGCCCTCGGCTACATCGAGCGGCGGCGCATAGATGATCAGCCAGGTCTCCGTGCTTCGCACTGTATCGCCTGCCGCGATTGCATCCACATGCCACAAGGCATTGATCGTATCGGGCCAGGTTTCGATGTGCAGGCTGTCAGGAATGTTAATCACATAACTGGTGTCCGCAATCCCCGCGAAGACAAAGGTGCTGTCCTCGGCAAAGTTGGAACTGACAACGCAGGTGATGTCATAGGTCACCGTCTGTTCCGGGTCAGGATCGACCGAGGGGTGCCAGAAAAGCTCCACATCGAATGGCGGATCGAACGAGATCACCGTGCTGTCCGCTGGTGCCGCCAAGCTGAAGGCGGTCGGCTGCTCGGGCATGTAAGTGTGGAAAAAGAGGGTGTCCGACGCCCACCGTCCCGGCGAGTTGATATCGGTCGCACGAACCGTCCAGTAGTAGGTGTGGTCATCCAGTAGATCAGCGATCAGGAACTCCGCTGGTTCGATGCTGTCCGCCACCAACTCAGCAGTGGAGAGGTCAGCCAGGGTATCGAGCCATACGTCGTAAAACGGCACCTGGTCGAGGTCCGGATCAACCGAGGCTTCCCAAGTCAGGGTCGTATCCAGACCCGCCCAGACCGTGTCATCCTCCAGCGGTGTCAGCAGGGAGAATTCGGAAGGCAACTCGGGCTGGTTGGTGACAAAGGAGAGGGTGTCCGAGTAAGTGCCCGGGGTATTGCTGTCGGTCGCATGGACGGCCCAGTAATAGGTGTGGTCGTCCAGCAGATCCTCAACCGTGAATTCGGTGCCAGTCAGGCCGGAAGCAACCGTCTGCCCGGTCGAGAGGTCCGGGAACGTATCCAACCAGACATCGTAGGTCGGTATCTGATCCGGGTCCGGATCGGTGGTCGCGTTCCAGGTCAGCGTTGCGCTGGTGGCCGAAATTTCGGCGCCTTCTTCCGGCGAGATGAGAGTGAAGGCAAGCGGCGCTTCGGGGTACGCCGTGCTGAAGGAAAGCGTGTCGGAGGCCCATCTGCCCGCAGTGTTGTCGTCCGTCGCCCGAACCGTCCAGTAATAGTTCTGATCGTCCTCAAGCTCTGCGATAAAATGCTCAATGTCACCAAGGCTGTCCGCGATCAGCTGGGCCGTCGAAAGGTCGGCCTGGGTATCGAGCCAGACATCGTAATGCTGCAACCGTTCCACATCATCCGGATCGATGGTCGCCTCCCAGGTCAGCCATGTATCCAGACTCTCCAGGATTGTCTCGTCTTCCGGGGTCAGCAGGGTGAACGCTTCGGGAGAGTTGGGCAATTCAACAGTGAACGACCACGCTTGATTTTCTTGACCTACTGTCTCCAACCCAAACCTGTCTATCGCGACAACCCTCCAAAACACAGTGCTGTTGTCCGGCAGATCGTCCGGTTCGGAGGTGCCATTACCTCTACCTGACGAGTCTGTTAAACGTTTCGAACGGTTCGCCGGGTTCGCAAGATCGGTGATGGTATACGTAGTATCTGTGGTCGTCGTTTCAAAATATTCGGCAAACTCAGGGTCGGTGCCCCATTCAATCCGGTAGATAACGAGATCCGCCAAGTCGGAATCTTCGGCGGTGCGCCAAAGAACCGTCACCTCGGGCTCGTTCAATTCGGCGCCGTCTGAGGGCGAGACATAGGCAAAATCGAGTGGCTGATCCGGTTCGTTGACTACAAACATCACCGTGTCCGAGGAAATCGTCTCGAGGGTGGAGGCATCGATCGCATGAACGGTCCAGTAGTAGGTCAGGCCATCCTCGATCGTCGAAGTGAATTCCGTGTCTGTAATCAAGGACTGAAGCGGCACTGCTTCAGCCATATCAGCATCCGTGTCGATGTAGACATCGTAAACCACGTTCTCGCCCGGATCGGGATCGACAGAGGCTTCCCACTGGAAAAAGACCTCCGTACTGTTCAGCGTGTCGTCCTCTGCAGGTGTAATCAGAGAAAATGCGGAGGGAGGATCCGGTACTGCGGTCGAGAATGAGAGAGTATCCGACGCCCAAGTGCCGTCGGTGTTCACATCAGTCGCGAAGACGGTCCAGTAGTAGGTCTCGTCGTCAATCAACGCATCCAGGCTGAAGCTCGCCTCACTCACTCCCTCGCCCACAAGCTGCATGGTCGAGAGGTCGGCCTGGGTATCGAGGTAGATGTTGTACGTCGGAACATCATCCGGGTTTGGATCGGTGGTCGCATTCCAGACCAGCTCAGGTGTCAGGGTGGTCAGCAACGCCCCATTCGCGGGCGAAACCAGGTTGAAGGCCGCCGGAGGCTGCGGGTTGAAGACTTCGATCTGACCATCTTCGAAGGTGGTCGGAATCACCAGGCTGTTCTCGTCGGCCAGATAGGAACTGGAGGTGAAGTCCATCACTGTCGATTCGCCCGGCGCACCATTTACCTGGTAGGTCAGGGTCATCAACGTTTCGCCATCTTCGAGGCTAAGCAGGTTGGTACTGAGCCATGAGATGATGGTCCTGCCGCCAACGTCATTGACTACTGGCGAGGGAGTCGGCCCGGTCATCGAGACATATTCGAGCACGGAACTCGAGTAGTCGATGTACATCTCGAAGACAGCAACGTCGTTGAAGTCCTGGACCACGAGCGGAACCTCGACCGTCTCACCCGAGTTGACCACCTGGTCAGGAATCTGTACCAGGGTCTGGCTTTTCGCTGCAAGCGGAAGTGCGACAAGCAACAGCAGTGCGGCCAGTTTGGATTTTTTCAGTCCCATAGCCCCCTCAAGTTCTCCTGTCCCTGCGGGACGATAGCTGTTTGATCGAGCTGACCGTTCGGGGAAACATCGCTTCCCCGAACGAACCGCATCGATGCAAAATGTATCAAAGCTGAGATCATGTGCTACTCTTCTTCCTTACTTCAACAGGACGATTTTCTGGACCTTGTTGAAGGATTGGGTCTTCATGACGACGAAGTAGGTGCCGGACGACCAGTTCTGAGCGTTAACACTCTTCGTGTAACGGCCCTTCGGCAGGTTGCCCTGCACGAGGGTCTCGACCAGGTCGCCGAGCACGTTGTAGATATGGATCTGCACCTCGCTCGCATCCTTCACATCAAAGGAGAGCGTGGTGTAGGCGTTGAACGGGTTCGGGTAGCTTGGACGCAGCTGCCACTCGCTTACCAACTCGGCGCCCTGGTAATTCAGGTCCGACATGTTGGCAACGGTAATCGTGCCATCCTGGACATCCGTCCACAGCTCTTCGCCCGAGTCATCGCCGAGTACGACTCTGTATAGGTGCAGGTCGCTTTCGACATTGACCTGTTCGACAGCCTCAAAGGTGAGATAGCCGAGGATACGGGCATCGCAGTTCATCGCCGAGGCGACGTTGAACCAGCTGACACTGATGGTGCTGTCGGTCGTGGTGACCACCTCGCCACCGATCCCCGGCAGGTCGTAGTCCAACAGAGTGACCACATCCGGATTGAACTCGAGGTGCCATTCCAGCGCACCAATTTCGCCCAGGCCAAGTGCTTCCAGTTCGACAGTAGTCCTGCCACCCGGTCCCACCACCGCATCGGCGATGGTCAGGCTGCCGGTGATCTCCTCTTCAGTGGTTGTTTCGAGGAAGAGGTTTGGCCAGGAGTTGTTTGCATCACCCCGACGGACCCCGTAGAAATCCAGACCAGTGCTGTCGATACCCATCAGGTCGAAGCTGCGGTACAGCTCCGCATCAGCCCAGTTCTCGGTCGTCATGGCAAAACTGCTGCTGATGAATGCCCAATCGGGCGCATCAAAGCCCTCGTCGAGCCCGACCACCACACGCTGGATCTTGTAGGCATCCATCGTGTTGACCAAGTGAGTCTGATCGACATCGGCGGCGAAGTACTGGTACCCGGATTCGAAAGGATTGATGTCATCCAGGGATATCTGGATACGATACGCATCGAGAGTGTTGACCCCGGGATGGCCCTCATCGCTCATCAGGACTCCCACACTGTAGCTCCCGGGCAGTATTGCTTCGAAGAGATACGCACCGTTCTCGTCGCTGGTTGCTGACAACGTGGTGTCACCGACGAGGCCAACTTCGGCGCCTGCGAGTGGGATCGAGCTGGTGAAGTAGGACAAGACACCTGAAATGTCAGCATGCGAAAGGCCGATCACCGAACCATCCTCATAGGTGATCCCTTCGAAGAGATCGGCATCGTAGTTGGCCATATAGGTGCCCTCCGCCCAGGTTACCGGGGAGGTCTCATAGCCAGCGGCCTCGAAGCCATCCGTGGCGAAATGCATCGTCAGCAACGTGTCGCCATCGTCCAGGTACATCGGGTTGGTCGAGAACCAGGAGAGGATGAGGTTGCCGTCGGATGCATTGAAAACGATTCCTTCGGCAACGTCGCTTGTGATGTTCTCAAAGGTCACCTTGGACGGATCGTAGTTGATGTAGAATTCCATGACCGAGACATTGCCGAAGCTCTCCACTGTAATCGGAACATCCGCCACGTTTGGCAGCACAGCTTCGCCATTGCCAATGGTCAGGCTCGGGGGCAGCGGAGCATCATAGGTGGTGCTTGCCACGTCGGACAGGTCACCACTTGTTACGGAATACTCGACAGAACGGGTGGTGCCGTCCGGAATTCCGTTCGGTGACGTATAACCGATGATGTAATAACCGTCACCTACGTTGCCGAAAGACACTTGCTCCGGAACGATTCCATTTTCTTCCACCGTAATATCAGAAGCGGCAAGACCTGCTACAGGTATCTCGATTTCGTCTGTCACCTGCATCATCACCGTCAGCGTGGGGAAGTTGAGCAACCCGTCAACCAGCTCGACGGAAAGGGCCGGCGCAATAGTGGGCTCGGTATAATCCACGGATGCAAATGCCTCAAGCCCATTGTAGTCGATGGTTACGTTGAGCGTACGGAGATTCCCAACATGGCTGAGGTCTGTGGGTGTATAGCCAACGATGTAGGTGCTGTCTGCCTGCTCCGTCACGGACGACACGGTCTGGGTCACCGCATTTTCCACCAACTCGAAATGGGCAGTCGTCAACCCGGTCCGCTTCACACCGTTCTCGTTCACCACGGTTGCAGGGAAGCTGATGGACGGGAATTCGCTGACATCAACGGTGCCAACCGTTAGTTCGATCGAAGGCACGACATAGGTCACATCCACCGAATCGGTCGCTTCACCCTCGTACGTGAGGACGAGATGAAGATCACGACTCTGACCTTGTCCACTCAAGTCTTCAGTGGTATAGGTCAGAACGTAGGAGCCCGGAGTGCCTTCCTGGACGGAGATTGTCTGGCTGGAGAGGTTCTCGGTAAGAGTAAAGTTGTCCGAGGTCAAGCCCGTGTAAGGCGTGTTGCTGTCAAATACCTCTGTGACACTCAAGGAACTCTGAATCTCAGGAAAACCGCTTGTCACCGTTTCCGTGTAGGTGATCACCGGAAAGGAGGGCTCCACGTACGCCTGGGTGGCATCATAGGCGAAAATGTGATCATCCTCAAGGATATAGACCGTAGTCCCATCACCAAGAACATGGTGAGCAGAAGTAAAGTCGCCCTGGGAACCTGTGAGGTACGCATCTCCCTCAGCCACTCGGCCGATGTGGTACACAGTAAGCTGCTCACTTGTGAGCGCCAGGAGATAATCACCTTCAATCAACAAATCCTTCACTCCCTGGCCAAGCTGGATTGATCCGGTTTCAACGGCGGGTGAGACGGATGTGTCGAAGAACTTTACACTACCATTCGCGTCGCCAATAAAGACCATCTCATCTTTGCCTGCAATTGCAGTAAGTGATGCCTGGGGACTGGTATTTACAGAGAACGAGCTCAGGTGTGTTGGATTGGCGGGATCACTTACGTCCACAACCCCCGCGCCACTATTCCCCAACTGATAGAGCTTTGTGCCGGAAAGGTACAATTCTGATTCATATGTAACGGCTGCTGGGGGCGTACCAGAACTGATCCGGGTGGGGCTGGACGGAGTAGATATATCCCAGAAGTCGAGTTGACTGCCATGGAGCAGGTCCTTTGAAAGAATAGCGGCAGTTGTACCGAAGAGTTGCACACTGACAATGGACGGACCATCTGATAAACCAGTCACCGTTCCTGAACCCACTTGTGCAGGCGATGATGGGTTACTTACATCCAGCACGTAAAAAGGTATATAACCGCTGAAATCTCCTGTACCACCCACCAGCGCAGTATTGCCGGAAACACCAAGACCGTACGTCTGATCACCGGAGTAGATTCCAAGCGGGGTTATGCTTGGTAGAGAAGAGACATCGTGAATCTGGAGTCCGGGAGACGTTCCTGAGACATACAGCTTCCCACTATCGAAGGTCACTTCTGCGTATTCGGGGCTATTAATTGCCACGTTCGACCCAATTAGCGGAAGGGATGTAACCACATCTGTGGTACGTTCCGGAAACTGTGTGGAAACACCAGGAGTGGTCTTCGCTGCAGCCGAAGAAACAACCATGCTTGCGATCAACCATACGTACGCGAATTTTTTCATCTTCAGGTCTTTCCTTGCCAGTCTTCTCATCTCCTGCATCCCCCCGTTTCAGGATTGAGCAGGCTTTCAAACGTTTACCAATCGGAACAGCGTGTAGAACAGGTAGCTGCAACCCCGTTTTGGGTGCCGCTGACCGTCTCTGGCCAACGGCACCCAATCGGGGAACAGACTTGGTTTACTTCAACAGAACAATCTTCTGCACCTTGTTGAAGGCCTGGCTCTTCATCACGACGAAGTAGGTGCCGGACGACCAGTTCTGGGCGTTGACACTCTTCGTGTAACGGCCCTTCGGCAGGTTGCCCTGCACGAGGGTGGTGACCAGGTCACCGAGGACGTTGTAAACATGGATCTGCACCTCGGCGGCATCCTTCACATCGAAGGAGAGGGTCGTGTACGCGTTGAACGGGTTCGGGTAGCTGGGACGCAGCGCCCAGTCGGTCACCAGTTCGGCACCCTGGTAGTTGACCCCCATCGTATTGCTGACCATGATCGAACCATCGTTCTGCTCGGTGAACAGCTCGATACCGTTGGCATCACCAAGCACCACGCTGGTCAGCTCGAGGTCGCTCTGCACGTTGACTTCGTTGACCGCCTGGAAGGTGAAGCTACCGAGGATACGGTCGCCGCAGTTGAGCGGGGTCTGGATATCGAACCAGCTGACATTGATCGTGCTGTCCGTCGTTGAAGCAATGGCTCCACCAAGCGCTGCCAGATCATAGCTCTGCAACGACACCACGGTGGGGTCAAACTCGATGTGGTATTCGATCACACCAAGATCCATCAGCCCTTCAGCACGCAGTTCGACTGTAGCGGTCCCACCCGGGCTAACAACTGCTTCGGCGATGGTCATGCTACCGATGATCTCTTCTTCCTCATCGTTCTCGATAAAGAGGCTGGGCCAGGTGTTGTTGGCATCACCGAGACGGACACCATAGAAGTTCTGGTCGGTGCTGTCGACACCCATCAGGCTGAAGCTGCGTAACAGCTCCGCATCGGCCCAGTTCTCGGTCGTCATCCCGTAACTGCTGCTGATGAAGGCCCACTCGCCCGCATCAAAGCCCTCATCCAGCCCCACCACGACGCGCTGGATCTTGTACGCATCCATCGTGTTGACCAGTGCGGACTGATCCACATCGGCCGCATAGGACTGGTAGCCGGTTTCGAAGGGATTGATCTCATCCAGGGAGACCTGGATACGGTAGGCATCGAGAGTGTTGACCCCGGGATGGCCCTCATCGCTCATCTCTGCCGAGACCATGTAGGACCCGGGCAGAATATCCTCGAAGAGAAAGCTCCCATTTTCATCGCTGGTCGCCGCAAGGGTCGTGTCACCGGTCAAGTTAACCGTACCACCCTGCAAGGCGATTTCGCTGGTGAAGTAGGAAAGCGAACCAGAGATGATCGCAGTCGAAATACCATGCACGGAACCATCAATGAAGGCATCTTCCTGGAATACAATGGCATCGAAGTCTGCCATGTAGGATGCTTCACCCCAAGTCAGATCTGTGGTTTCGCCGTTGACCAGACCGTCCGTCTCAAACTGAAGCGTAAATAGCGTATCGTCGTCCATGAGATCCAATGGCGTGGTCGAGAACCACGAAAAGATGACCGTACCCTCGTTGTCGTTAAAGACAGCACCGTTGATGTTGTCCTGAACGAGATCGGAGAAGGTCAGCTTCGACGTATCGTAATCGATATACAGCTCGAGCACGGAGATGTTGTGGAAGTTCGCAACCGTCACGGGTACATCGACAACCTCGCCGATCAGAATAATTTCATCGCTGATGACTAGTCCGGGAACCTGCGGCGCCTGGTAGCTGCCATCCCCCGAATCGGACCTGTCATCATGACTGACCGCCACCTCCACGGTGCGGGTGCTGCCATCTTCCGCCGGATTGCTTGTCGAGTAGACAACGGTGTAGCTATTGTCCTCCTCTTCGGTTACAGATGTCAGGGTCTGGCTTGCTTCATCCTCCGACAGTGAGAAGTCCGACATGCTCAATCCGGCCACAGGATCACCGTTGAAATGCAGAACGGAGATCGTACCGGTAATCTGCGGGAAGGCAGACTCGTCAAGATTGTCGATGGAAACCGTGTAGGTTTCCGGTGCCGTGTAGGAACCGCTCGCCGATCCACTACCGCTTCCATCATCTACATTCACATCAACGGTTCTACTGGTCCCGTCTTCATCAGTACCGGAGGTGGTATAGACAAGAATGTAGCTGTTGTCGCCCTGCTCGGTCGCTGAAGCCAGGGTCTGGCTTGCATCATCTTCGGACAGGGAGAAGTCCGACAGGGTCAATCCGGACACCGGGGTTTCGTCGAAACCAAGCACGGTAACCGTCGCGCTGATCGCCGGAAAACCGCTGGCATCCAGGGCATCGACCGTAACGCCGTACGCCTCGGGTGCCGTGTAGGAACTTTCATCCGACCCTGTCCCGTTGGTCATGCTCACAGCGACTGCCCGGTTGGAACCATCTTCAGCGGCGTTTGATGTCGTGTAGACCAGTTCATAACTGTCGCTGACGGCTGTAGCGGAAGTCAATGTTTGATCGGAATTATCCTCGGACAACGCAAAATCAGCCGCAGTCAAACCCGCATAGGGGCTGCCGCCGATCAGGACCGACACCGTGCTGGTAACGACGGGGAAAGCGCTCGCATCAATGGCGTCAATGGTGACATCGTAGACCAGTGGCGCGTTATAGGATTCTGTGTCCGATCCCGAGGCAAAACCATTCGTCACGTTTACCTCAACCGCATGGCTGGAACCGTCTGTGGCCGAGTTGGCGGTTGTGTAAACGATATCATAGCTGCCGCTACCCTGTTCGGTAAACGAGGCCAGGGACTGGCTGGCATCGTCCTCGGTCAGGCTGAAATTTGAAGCGGTCAGGCCGGTGACAGGATTGGAGCTTCCGTCCTCCACGGTGACACTGCAAGTAAGTTGCGGAAAAGCCGACGTATCAATGTTGTTCAGGGTTACGGTATAGGATGTTTGATAGCCTCCCAATGCAGCGGAGGCATCCAGCATATAGAGAGTTGTTTGGGAAATCGCGCAAATATAGGTCGTACCCACCAGCTCCCCGTCTACAAATGGTTCATTACTATCAGGGTTATAATACCCATCTTCACTTGAGTAGGTCCAATTTGACTGTGTGAAGATCGCGACATAGTTGTTGCTTGCGGATGTTCCCATAATGACTGCAGTATTCTCTATTAAGCTAACCGCACCCAGGGGACTGACCGACGTCGAGAAAAGGTGAGTTGGTTCGGATGGAGTCGCTATATCAATTGCTATGTATGAACCGCTAATTGCCACGATGAGGTGGTCACCAAACGCTGATACATCCAGCGGTGTCCCTGCCAGACTTAACGTATCTGCCGCACTTGGAGAACTGGGCGTTGAGACATCCACTGTAACTAGTCCACTCGCTCCATCGCAGATGTAGACATAATCATTCTGGTATGAGATGGCGCCCGGATTAGCTTCCGGGAGTGTCAGGTTACCTACCATCGAGGGGCTAGAAGGGTTGGAAACATCAATCACCCAGAGCGCACCCTGGGAGATGGTGACATAGGCATAGTCACCCGATGCATCCACTCCGTAATAGGGGAAGCTCGACAGGAGTGATCCTGCCAGACTGGCGTTAGTCGGGTCGGACACATCAACAATGAACAGACCCTCATAGTCCGCGACATAGGCGTAGTCACCCCGTACCACCACATCGTATGATCCGCTCATGTCCGTGACCTGATCCACCAAGGTGGGAGATGCGGTATTCGAAAGATCATAGATCAGGAGTCCGTCTACGTCACAAGCGACAAAAGCGTACGTACCCTGCACATCCACCGCGTAGGGCTGTGAAGGCAAGTCAACGGACCCGAGCAAGGAGATATTACTCTCAATGTCATCGAGCCCCACTGTGGACCCAGATCCGGTATGGCTTCTTTTTGTTAACGATGTTCCACTCACGTGACTGTTCTGACCTCCAGCAGCGTTCGCTACATCCGCCGTCATCGTGACGGCGAACAGGGTGAAAGCCGCAAGCAATACACCAATCTTCAGCTTGTTCATGACCACCTCACTTGTCCCAAGTACTTTCCCATGCGTGCATTCCCCCCTTCGCATATCGAAGTCATGGGCGCACGATTTTTTTTGAAAATCTTAGAAACACCTAACTCTTTAGGGCGTATCTATTGCCCTACGTTTCAATCACATCGGGGATTTCACATGTGAAGGGAACGCTCTCTCCTTTAATCTCTCGCCTACTTCAGAAGCACGATCTTCTGGACTTTGTTAAAGCCGCTGGTCTTCATCACAACGAAATAGGTGCCGGACGACCACGCTTGCGCATTGACACTCGAAGCATACCGACCCTTCGGCAGCGATCCTTCCACCAGCGTCGCCACCAGATCGCCGAGGATGTTGTAGACACGGATCTGGACACGACTGGTCTCCTTCATGTCGAAGGAGAGGGTCGTATAGGCGTTAAAGGGGTTCGGGTAGGCGGGACGCAGGGCCCAATCGGTCACCAGCTCCGCGCCCTGGTAGTCCACACCGAGATCGTTGGTGATGGACACCGAACCGTCGCTGACCTCCGTGAACAGCTTCTCACCCAGCTCGGTACCGAATTCGACACGGTACAAGTCAAGCGCGCTTTCGCTGTTGAGCGGACCCACCGCTTCGAACTGGAAGCTGCCCAACACGAGATCGGTGGCATGCAACGGCTCGTTGATGTTGAACCAGCTGACGCTGATCGTGCTGTCGGTTGCAAAGGCGACCGCGCCCTCGAGCGCGTCGAAGTTCATCTCCACCAACTCGATCACATTAGGATCGAACGCGATGTGCGCTTCCACCGACCCGATCGGCGGCATTTCTGAGGCCGTAAGCTCGACGGTGACCACTCCATCCGGCTGGACGGCAGCATCTGCGAGGCTGACAATACCTCTGAAGTCTTCGTTTTTACTCGGCCCCGGGAAGTAGGAGGGCCAGGTACCGTTGGCATCCCCGACTCGGTGGCCGTAGAAATCCTGATCAAGGCTGTCGGTATCGGTCAGGGTGAAGCTGTTGAGCTGGTCGGCATCCGCCCAGTTGTCGCTGTTCATCGGGTAATGGCTGCTGACAAAAGCCCAATCGCCTGCGGCGAACGCTTCGTCCAGTCCGACAATCACACGCTGGATCTGGTAGGCATCGACCGTGTTCACCCCATCAGCGCCGTTCACTTCCGATGCAAACAGGTCATAGCCCGTCGTGAAGGGGTCGATGCTGGCAACATGCTGCTGGATACGGTAGGCATCCAGCGTACTCACCCCTGGATGCCCGCTCTCATCGTTCAAGCTGGGGGTCACGGTGTAGGAACCAGGCCGGATTTCCAGGAAGCTGTAGTTACCGTCGCTGTCGGTAGTCGTCGTCAGGGTCGTATCCCCCGCGAGATCGACTGTCACCCCATCGAGGGCGATGTCGTTCGAATAGTAGCTGACCGCGCCGGAAACGGTCATAATCGACAACCCAGTGACCGAACCGTCCTCAAGCGCGGTTCCTGCGAAGACACGTCCATTGTAGTTGGCGAGATAGCTGCTGTCCGCCTCCGCCCAGATCACCGGGGTCACCTCCTCGAAGCCCAGGTTATCCGTCGCGAAATGCAGGTGCATCAGGGTATCGCCGTCGTTCAGGGTAATCGGGCTGATCGAGGACCAGGTCAAGATGAACATCTCTGTTTCGTCGGGCGCGTTGTGGACCGGCGCATCCATCGCAGCGCTGCTCACACGTCCAAAGGAGAGGGCCGTTGGATCGTAGTGGATGTAGAATTCGATCACGCTGACATTGGTAAACGAGCTGACAGTCACGGGCACTTTCACGCTATCGCCGGGAACCACGCTGACCTCGCCAATGGCGAGAGTCGGCGGATTCGGCGCGGTGTAGCCGCTGTCCGCGCTGTCGGAAAGGTCATCTTGCGTGACGGTTAGCTGCACAGCACGTTCGCTGCCATCGCTGACGTCGTTCTGAGTCTGGTAGGCGACCTCGTAGTTACTCTGCATGATGGTCGAAATCTGCTTGAAGATGCCGGGTAACGAGTCGGGATGACTCACCTGATAGTACCGTCCACCGGAGGTGTCGGCGAGAGCCTGCATAAACGAGGCATCCACCATGCTTCCGATCCCGATGGGAAAGACACGGACATTCGCGGCACGAAGGTTGGCGTAGAGGTCAGACAGCGATGTCACACTTCGCCCATCATCGGCGCTGTCGGCGACGATGATCACTGCTTTGTCCGCAGAGGTGAAGTTGACGGCGGCACCTGCGAATTGAATGTCATCAATCAAGTAGCTACCCACCGTCAAGCCATTGTGGGTCGAGTTGACGATGGACATCAGGGCGGTGGTGTCGGACGTCAGGTTGCTGACATTGCCCAGCGCACCCGCGTAGGTACCGACCAGACCGGTATCGCCTGGCGCGAAATTGCGTATGTAGGTGCGAGCACCGACGCGCATCTGCTCGATCGCTTCCGGTGTCATCGAAGAACGGAAGTTCAGCATCAGACTGGTTGCCGCACGGCCTGCCGTGTTCGTCTCGTTCACACTCTCAAGACTGTGCGCCACCCCATCCTCTTCGAGATCGACATTGGCGGCAATCAGGCCGGGCACATGCTGCCCCAACTCATCGTTCACCTTGAGGTAGTTGGTGACGGTCGGGAAGGTGGACCCATCCACATGGTTGATCGCGACATGCAGTTCGGGACCAGGCGCAGTGTACTGGGTGTCGATGGTGTCCGCGACGGTGTTGTGATTTACAACAAGCTGAACCTGACGTACCGTCTCATCAAACGCCGCATTGGATGTGTAATATGACACGTCGTAGCTGCCATCCCCCAGGTCATCCACCAAAACGGTAGCCTGGTCGATCTCATCTTCTTTGACAACAAAGCTGCCGGATGTTAATCCGGTGACCCCACCCTCAGTCTCGTCTGTGACTGTAACGGTGACGTGCAGATCGGGGAAGCTGGATACATCCGTGTTGTCTAATGCCAGGTAGACCTCTGGTGGCGGAGCGGTATAGCTAAGGCTGGTTCCACCGAATGGATGGGTTGTCTCGACAAACAAATCGATCTGACGAACAGCACCATCATACGTATCGTTGTCAGGCTGAAAGAAAACTTGATAGACCCCATCACCAAGTTGGGAAACCGCAACATTGGACAGAACAACTCCATCTTCGGATAGCTGAACGTCTGATGTGTTCACACCTGTAACGGCCGAACCACTACTGTCGGTAACAGTCAGTTCAAACGAGACAAGCGGAAAGGAGCTGGTGTCAATGTTCGCAACAGTAAACGATAATGAATCGCCCAGCGCAGCGGCAAAATTAAGAACCTCCAGCACAAACCCGGCACCCTCATATCCATAGTCGTATGCACGGTCTCCATTAAAATAGGTGCGAGAGTAACCATCAACAGCTCTCTCGTAGTAACCCGTCTGCGAATAGTTATCGTTTGCCAGGTCGCTTACATCAACAACCCGCATATAAGTTGTGTCTTCTACTGAATTTGTAACCACAATGTGATCGCCATACGCTGTCACGTCTGGAGTGCTGGTATAGCCACCCAGAATGGAGGTGAGGTAAACTGGTGAAGTAGGGGAAGTGAGGTCGAACACGCCAATT
The DNA here is from genome assembly GCA_020444265.1 of bacterium. Taxonomy (GTDB): domain Bacteria; phylum Electryoneota; class Electryoneia; order Electryoneales; family Electryoneaceae; genus JAHLLH01. The sequence continues at coordinate 338,698 of JAHLLH010000002.1, read as the reverse complement.
CTAGGGTCATCACCTTCAATGGCTGCGCCGGGCCAATACAATCTGTCACCAGCAAGACGTAGGCCCGAGAAGGAATCCCAACCCGTATAACTGCCAGCTTCCGTGACATTGTACGGATCGGAAATATCGTAGATCCAAAGATCATCATTAGACTGAAGGTAGTAGAGATAATTTCCTTGCAGCAGCATTCCGCCGCGGTCATACATGGCAAGCTGATCCGCAAGGACAGGAGATGCTGCATTGGTTGCGTCATATACAATCAGTTGTGAGACATAATCCGGGAAAAGACCCCACGTGGAAAAATAGACAATATTCCCATTCGCGACCATGTAGGTAATATTTCCACCGATGGTGGTGGAACTAGTCAGCGATACATCAGCAGGATTGGATACATCAAAGATGAGCAACCTGTCTTCGGACGTTAGCACGTAGACACGACCATTGCCCGAATCAAGCTGGTCTAAGTACTCGTTGGGTCCCAACGGGATATCATGTGCGGAACCAATAGGCGCGATGGTATCAGGATCGGAGATGTCAAAGATAAAAAATCCCGGTGTAGACGTGATCGTCCCATAGAGATAATCACCTACGAAGCTGTTGAAGTGAAGACGACCTGCTGTCTCATAGCTGTTCGTCAAGAGAAAATTAAAATTATCCTCAACGCTATCGAGGCTTTCTGTCGAGGGCCCAACATTCCGACCTGACTCATCAGACCGTTTCATCTGCTGACCGGAGGATTGCACTTGGCTGTTACCGTGCCGGTTTTCGGCAAAGGAGGCCGAGACAACCAACGCCAGGGTTAGCAACACAATCGATAGCCTGTTCATCTCCGGCTTCCTCCCAATCGAATCAGCAATACCATCTGCAACATTCATATCTACCTTGAACAGCTTCTTCACGAGGTTCCCCCCAGACCCACACGATTCTGAACCATCTTCCCAAACCGTGCAGAGTCCATATCTACGACGATAAAACAAAAGGCTGTTGGCCCGCACGGGATTGTGCGGGCCAACAGCACATGGACATTACTTCAGCAGGACAATCTTCTGGATCTTGTTGAAGCCGCTGCTCTTCATCACCACGAAATAGGTACCCGAGGACAACGTGTTCGCGTTGAGGCTGGCGTTGTAGCGGCCCTGGGCGAGGTTGTCGTTGACCAACGTGGTCACCAGGTCACCGAGTACGTTGTAGACCTGGATCCGAACGTTGCTCGCATCCTTCACGTCGAAGGAAATCGTCGTGTAGGCGTTGAACGGGTTCGGGTAGGCCGGACGCAGTGCCCACTCGGTCACGAGGGCGTTGTCGCCTTCGAGGCTGGTGGTGGCGCTGACGGTTACGGTACCGTTGTCAACGGCCGGGTTCAGCTCGTGCCCCTGGCTGTTGCCCATGACCACATCGTTCAACGTGATCTCGCTGGCTCCACTGGTCTCAGCCGCCTGGAACTCGAAGGTGGCGAGGGTACGGTCATCGCAGGGCAACGCGGACTGCACGTTGACCCAGACTACGTGAATCTCGCCATCAACATCCGAGCTGACCGCACCCGGAAGAGCGGACAGGTCCATATCCTCCAGGCTGATCATCTCCGGGTCGTACTCGATATGGAACTCGACCACGCCGACTTCAGCGAGACCGTTCGCACGCAGCTCAACCGTGGTTGCTTCACCCGGGTTGACAGTGGCATCGGTCAGGTAGAGGTTGCCGGACACTTCTTCGTTGCCCGTCTTGGCGGCGACGAAGTTGTTGGGCCAGGTGTTGTTGACATCACCGATCCGGACACCATCGAAGTTAACACCGGTGACATCGTCTGTTACCAAACCAACCGCCCACTCATCCCAGGCGCTATCCCAGTTCGAAGTGTTGGTGCCGTAGTTGGTGGGGATAAAGTTCCAGTCCCCACGGGTGAAGTTGGTGTCCAACACCACGATTACACGCTGAATCTTGTAGGCGTCAATCGTGGAAACTGTGGTTCCGCCGTCAACATCCGACGCGACGTACTGGAAACCATCGGTAAAGGAGGGGTCGGTGGCGATATGCTGCTGGATACGGAAGACGTCGAGCGCGTTGACACTCGTGTGACCTTCCACCTCGTAGGAGGGGGTCACATAGTAGGTACCCGGCTCGAGGTCGCTGAAGCTGTAGTCGCCGTTCTCGTCCGTGGTGGTGGATGCTGTTGCATCACCCGTCAGGTCAACGGTGACTCCATCGACAACATTTCCGTTGGTGTTGTAGGCAATATTCCCCGAAATATTCATCAGGGTGAGGCCGGCCAACCAGCCATCATTGTAAGTGACACCCGTGAAGACACTGGCATCCGAGTCAGCGAGGAAAGAGCTGCCCGAATCCCAGTCGAAGATGGTGGTGTCGCCGGACGCGAGAGCGTCGTTGACCCAGTACATGCAGAAGAGGGTGTCGCCATCGGATAAGGTGATCGGGGTTACCGAGGACCAGGTGACACGGAAAACACTATCCGCTGCAGCGTTGAAGACTGGCTCATCCATGGGGACGCTGGTCAGGGTGTCGAAGCTGACCACGCTCGGATGGAAGTTGATGTAGAGCTCGAGGGTGCTGACATCACTGAAGGAGGTCACCGTGACCGGCACACAAGCGGTATCGCCTGTCAGTACCGTCGGGGTGCCGATGGTCAGTTCCGTAGCGGCCGCGGTCGGCGCGGTGTAGCTGTCTGTTGCGGAATCGGTCAGGCCACCATTGTCGAGGTCCACCGTCACCGAACGCGAGGAACCATCTTCGGTTGTGTTCGACGTGGTGTAAGAAATCGTGTAGCTGCCGCTGCCATTGTCGGCCACGTTTGTAATCGTCTGGCCGGATGCATCTTCTGAGATGGTGAACTCGGACGAAGTAAGCCCGGTTACGGCTGCCAGATCCTGATCAACGACGGTGACATCCACGTCAACAGCCGGGAAGGCGGATGAGGTAATCGCATCAAGGGTAAGGCTGTTGCTGGGGGTGACACTCGCTGCCAGGCCAGCCGCCGAACCGTCAAAGGCGATTGTGGATGCCGATGCGTTGTTGAAGAAGTCCCCGCCGTTGACAACGAGCTGATCACAGTAGTCCCAGGCGATGTAGCTGCCGGTTTCGCTGAAATTGTCGTTCCCAGCATCGGTGATATCCAGCACCATCACACCGCTGTACCCGGCGCTGATGACCGCATAGTCGCCCTGAATGGCGATGCTACGCATTTCATCGCCGTATGCGTAGCTTCCGTATGAGGTGGGATTGTCCACATCGGAAACATCGTAGACTTCAAGACCGCCACCGGATGTGGTGCTCGCCCAGGTGATGTAAGCGAGATCATTGTCAATCGCTACACCCTGCACGATGGAGGTCGAGGGGAAGTCAATGCTGTTGATCAGGGTCGGAGTAGTGCGGTCGGTGACATCCACAATCCGAAGCCCGGATATATCCCCTCCAAACGCAAACTTCCCATTGGCTACAAACGCTGTATCGCCTTCAACAACAACGTTGTAGGCATACTCGGAGGCGAAGGTGAGCGAACCTGAAAGAGTTGGTGAGGAGGGATCACTAATGTCGAAGATGTAAAGCGTCCCGCTACTGCTGCCACAGTAGGCATAGCCACCGTCAACAGTGACTGTCAGCAGAGGTTCGGAAACAGTGCTCGCGGCTCCATGTACGGTGGGAGTTGTCGGATCACTCACATCGTAGACGGCGAATATACCGGAAGCATCACCTACATAAGCGTAACCACCTGATACTGCTACACCGGTAACATCGTAAGTATTTTCGGAGCCCTCGAGTGATAGAGAGGTTGGATCGGAAGCGTCAAGAATCTGCAAGCCGTTCGTCTCGGCTCCGATATAAAGCAGCCCGTCCAAATACACGATGCCGTTGACAAAATCCGTGAAATTATAGACTCCGACCGAGTCAATGTTGACCCCAACGACATCGACCGCATTCTCCCCCAGGCCGGTCCGCTCGGTCACGTTTCCGCGCTTCGAATTAAAAGGATCCAAGGGCGTTTTACTGAATTGCCCGGCAGAAGCCACCGCAGCAAAACCAACCAGCAAGGCTGCCATGGTGAAAAACACTACGATTTTCTTCATCTCTTCCTCCTCCACTCAACTGCTATTCTATTTTCTTCTTTTTTAAACGAGGTTTCTGCTTCACTTGCAGGCAGATATACTTAGGAGTTCCTAACTCAAAGTTGACGACGATCACAATTCCGTAAAAACCAAAGAACCATGTCTCCGGAGAGTCAGAGACTTTTACTCTTTTTCGGGAAGATCACGTGCGGGCAGTAACGGAAGGATCGGAGTAAAACGTCGGCTTTAACTTCCAAGTCCATCTCTTGGACGACCTGGAAATTGTCCTGGTGGTCAATGAAACGTCGCGAGTATCCCAATCGGGACAAGCAGCTTGATAAGGTGGTAGGGTAGTAGATAATCCCCCTGCAACAGCACCCAGCGCAAACGTGTTCATCCGCCTCCAGAAATGCAATCTTGTAAATCCCCCCCCGCTATCCGGGGTCAGAACCGTGAATCCTGATGAAAGCTGAAAAGGATCAATCTCAAATCATCGAAGGTGAGTTTCCACCTCGGCGCTCTATCAGATCGATCGAACTCAAAGGACTATTCGCATGGTGCAATAGGCATCAAAGTAGTGTTGGAACTCCAAAAGATAGGTGTCTCTAACAAAAAAAGAGAAATTCCCAAAGGGCTAAAGCGCAAGGCTTAAAAACTGAGTTTACAATTTTACAACTTGTTAAAAAACAACCTTTAGCAGTTTTTTTAATTTGCTTAACTCCATTCTATTTATGGAATTATCTTAGCCAATTACCAAAAATCCCATATACTATGGAATTAGCGAATCAACCAAAAATTCTTACACTGTCATTGTTAGTCACTCCTGACTCCAAGAGGAGCCTCATTTACCTTGGGGTGACGGGAAAGGACAAAACATGTAAGTGCTCGTTTTCATACTCACAAATCCGCAGTATCCTGCAAGATTCGGTTGAAACCGGACAGCATGTTTTGCTCAGGTTTTCGGAGGCTTACAGCTTCTGGTTGATGCTGTTTCTGCGCAAGAACTCAAAACCGCCTGGGAGTAGGCCCGGGGCGGTCAACATTTTGGCATTTCTACGATCAGTATAGAATTACATTTTTTAGAGGCTTTCGGAATTGCTTTTCGCTTCCCGCAAAGAATTGCCACGGCAATGATCGGTATCCTGTGTTGCTCGGGTGACTTTGACAGGTCCACGCAACTGGTTTGTACCCTGATCATAAACCGTGGCGCGCTTCCTCATCAACCAGTCTCATAGCATCAGCTGCAACCCGATTCCCTGATCCGTATTCCCGGCTACCACTCCGGGGATATCCACGTCACTATAGGAGTACTCAAACAAAAACAGCAGAGCCACTGTTCTTGTGATCGCCTGGGTCACACTCACTTTGAAATTGTACTCGGAAAAACCAGCATAATCGATCAGCTTCACAAATCGAGTCAATTGGGAAATTTCTGTCATCGGTGTCAACTGATAATGGATGGTTTCGCCAAAGAACAATGCGGCTCCGTCCCTATCGGCAAATGAAACCGCCGGGATATACTCTTTGCTGTCGGCACCGGCACCCACCTGGAATGAAATATTGAATTTTCCAAATTGAAGGTAGACGCCCGGCCCGGCGTAGCCACCGAGACGACGGGTCAGATAGATGCTTGTGTCTTCGTTGAACAGCACATCCACGTCGAAATAGAACAACCTGGTCAGATCCACTCGGAGTATCTCTTCAACAGCCCAACGACGCTGTTCAAAGGAGGCATTACTCGGGATGACGTCATAGGTCTGGTTGTCGATTTCGAAAAGGATGTAGTTCGTGAAACGATTCCAGCGCAACGCCATCATGGCGTCACCATTCTGCTCGTTCCCCTCCAGGTTTCCCGTTTTCCATTCATACGAAAGTTGTGCTTCTGCATGGAACTGGAGTTTGTCCGACAGGGAAGGTTGAGCGAGGGAACTGCTTCGCCACCAGGTTCCTGCACCCGATGCACTAGCAGGCGTCGACATCCCTCCGCTCTCTTCAGCCACACTTATCATTGGGGTTGCAAGAAGGAGACATGTGGCCACGATGAGGACCGACCGTATCACTCGGATGGTTGATACCATTTTTCTTCCCACTGGATATGTACCTCGGTTATCGGTTCTCTGCTCGCCACATGGGCACAAAAACCGGCGCCAAGCTCAAGTTCTCGAACGTGATACTGTTTACCATCAAGAATGGCTATGCCATGTCTATGTTGAATGGTGAGCAGGTCAAGGCCCAACCCTCTGCCATCAGCTTTTACAAGGCTTTCCTTGAGCGTCCATAGTCGGAAAAAGTGACGTTCCGGCTCGGAACCCCGATGGATGGCTCTCCATTCTTCATCTGAGAACTGTGTACGAAAATCATCAAAAGAGACGGGCCTGACGTTCTCGACATCAATGCCAAGCTCTCCTTCGCTTGCGATCGCACACACCAGCAAGCCATCACAATGAGATATGTTGAAGTCCGGCATTCCAACCAGGAAAGGCCGTCCCTGTCTGGTGCGTTCCAGATGTTCAAGCGAATCGTCCGGCAGTCCCCTTTCCTTGAACACTTTCCGGAGTACGAGCCTGCTTGCGAGAGCATTTGTCCGGTCCTGCCAACGTCTGAAACGGCGGATTTCCTCAATGATTGTCTGCGGCAAAACTGCCAGTGCCTGATCCCAAGTCCCTTCGTCAAGCAACATCGAGGTCACCGCAACATGCACCGTGCAGGTCATGAGCTCAGGCCCTCGGTGCAGTCTGTATCTGGAAACTCAGATATGCTGCAGCGAGCTGTTCCGAAACCACATTGCCGATCTCTGCGAGGTGATCAAAGAGGAAGAAGTGGTTTCCGCTGAACGTCAGGATACGAAAGCTCTCTGATGTCTCCTCTGCCCAGGATTGATAGTCTTCAGATGGGTACAAGTCCTTTTCACCATGGAAGACGGTAATCGGGACTGGTAGCGGCTGTTCCTCATCAAACCTGTAGCTGGACATGGCCTCAAAATCTGCCTTGAGAACAGGGAGGAAAAGTTCGATTAACTCCGATTCGTCGAAGAATTGATCCGGTATCCCACCATATCCATGAAGGATTTCCAGAAACTCCTTTCCCGGCAGCTTGTGGATACCCTTGTGCCTGAAGGGAATGTCGGGGCCAGCCTTGCCGCTCAATATGAGATGAGCAGGAAGCGCTCTTCCTGTATTTCTCATCTCTCTCGCAACCAAAAAGGCCAGATGGGCACCAAAGCTATGGCCAAACAGAGCATAGATGCCGGGATGATGTTCCTCTATCCGCTCGATAATGAAAGCAACCAACTCCTCCATTTGTTTCAAGGGAGGCGATGCAATCCGTTGCCCGTGTCCGGGAATATCGATGGGCACCAATTCAACGGAAGGGGACAGGTGGGGGGCAAAACGACGGTACACATTGGCGGTCCCTCCAGCATATGGAAGGGCGAAGAGGGTGATACGTCCGGTCTGTGATCCATCTGTATCCATCATCCGGTTGCCTCTTACCGCTCGTAAGTCGAGATTCGATAACACATCTCTAATTACCAGATGGAGGGTTATTGATAGATTGTTTAAGATCAACATCATGCACGAACAGAACTTCGATTCGATTGCCCTGTATACGAGAAGTCTCGGGAATGATATGTTCAGGAATCGTATTCTCAACATTAGCGCCCGCAACAACAATTTCTTTTGAATTGATCCCCTGGCTGATCAGATAGGACCCGACCGCCATCGAGCGTAGCTCCGCAACTTCGGAATCGGTATGACTGCCTATTCTTTCTTCAAGGATAATCGTCTCATAATCAATCTGTCCCAGAACATGGAGTGAATGCGCATGAGTATCCGCAAGAAACGCGGCAGCAATGGACCCCAGGATGGTTCGCCCCTCAAAACTTAGTGATGTCAATTGATCACCAAAAAGGAGGCTTTCGGCCAGCGCGACAGAAAGGATATTTTTATTCACATTTACTTCTGCCAGTCCTCTCCTGATCTCATTCTCGCAGACCCCAGCCACTTTTTCAGCAAGCGTTGGTTGATGGAACTCATCCACCCCCCTGTAGGTAATTTTTCCATCCTGAACGGATTCGACAAAGAGAGGGGAAACATGCACGTCACCTTCCCTGGAAAAATCATACGTCCCGCTCACTCCCTCCCATCCGGTTAAATAGCGCAGGTTTGCAGCGACCTCAAAAGCGTTTGCTGATCCTGTCTCTTTTACCATATCGGCGTATAGCTTCAACGTATCATATCCTTTTGCAGCCCAATTATCCGGTTTAGCATCGAAACGCTGTGCATAAGCTTCCATGAACTGAGTAACTGATTCAGTCTCTACATTAGGATTAAAGTAGGCAATGTTATAGGAGTTGTTTGCTGCAGCGCTGTCGTGTTCGATAAAATCATCTGTCGTATTATTGATCACCATAATTGGAGCATTTTCCCCCAGCGAACGAGCTTTCGAAGCAAAATCGGCAACCTCGTCACCATCCATAGACACAAAGATGATATCATGATGCATGTGGTTCATTTCATTTATTATCGCACGGTAATCGGTGTTCCAGGGGAAATAATAGAAGGTATAGACTACTTCAATTCCACGTCTTGCCAAATTGGTCTGGTAGTAACTTGCCAGCTCCTTGGAATACTCGTCCGAAGCCATGATTACGACCGGCTCTCGAAAATTCAAGAGCGACGTATATTTTGCTGCAGCGTCACCCAGCTCGCGATTGGATGGAGAGGTTCGAAAGAAGAGATCAAGGTCATGTTGTGTCAGGGTTGAAAGCTGGGAGCGTGGTGAAAGACAAAGTAGACCGGCTTCCTCGTAAATGACGCTCGTTTCAACGGTGATGCGTGAATATGCATGACCAATGACAGCTGCCATTTTTCTGTTCTTTGCGAACTCGCGCGCAATTTTTCGCGCCCTGTTTTTATCTCCACCATTGTCGTGAATATCTAAGACTATCTTTCTTCCGAGCACACCTCCCGCTTCATTGATCTCTTCCTGCGCGAGAAGAAGCCCTTCACGGAAATGATCGTCCAGGGCCGAAAATGGCCAATTCACCCCGATCAGGATATTGCCGGTGTTTTCCTGCTGATAAGCAAGCCGTTTTTTGACCAGATTTTTATCTGGCTCACAAGATGAGCAGAGAAAGGCCAATGACAGGATGGCGACTGTTTTCATTCCCGTTGACCAGTTCATCACTGGTTCCCCAGGATAATGGGAAGGCCATCCGGACCAGAACCAATCACAACAACCTTCGCGTTCTCTGAAACCGCAAGTTCACGTGTTGCCCGGATTCCTTCCCAACGGAGGATGTTCTCGTTCAGGTTTTGCTCAACGATGACATTGTAATTGTTGATTCCTTCGGCCTCAATGCGCTTCCGCTTGGCTTCCTTTACCGATGTCTCAAGACGATAATCATATTCTTGAGCTACTTGCTGCTGGATCAACTTGTTCTCGATCGCCTGGCTGATCAACTCGGGAAGTCTGATCCGTTTAATCAGCACATCGTCGAGCTTCACATACCTTTCTTCAAGCTGTTTAGCTGATTCCTCAACGATTTTCTCTGCAATGGCTTCCTGTGCGCGATAAACCTCTTCAGGTTTGTATTTACCGACGGTAGAACGCACCACAGCTTCAACCTCTGGAACCACGACGACATTCACATAATCCGGGCCAACCATTTTGTGCAGAAGACCTACAATCGAACGGTTCGGGTGATAACGAATCGAAAGCTCAACGTGAATGGTTAAGCCGTTTTCGCTAATGATGGGGACAATATCCTGAACCTGTTGAGTACGAAGATCATAGATGTACATCTTGTTCCAGGGCGCAATGATGTGCGTCCCCTCCTCGTACACTTTCTCGATGACCGTGCCGCCCGCAAATCGTTTCCAGAGTACTCCGCCCTGCCCGGGCAGGACGAAGATGAACATGTGGGGAGCGAGATAGAACAACACGAAAAGAACGAGCAGCAGAGTGATAATCAGCCGAAAGCGGCGCTGATAAAACCACTCCTTCATTCGGCGGTACAGTTTCTTAATCATGATGTCGCTGCTCCGTTCTAAACGTCCATGGGAACAAATTTTCCCATGTCCATCTTGAGAATCCTATCTGCGGTGGCGAAGTACCGGTCGTCATGCGTAACCACAATCACTGTCTTGCCTCGTTTCTGAAGATCCGGCAGGAGGGTGTTGTAGAAATAGGTTCGGAAATGGGGGTCCTGATCGGCCGCCCACTCGTCGAACACATAGACCTGCTTGTCCTCGAGGTAGGTGACAAGCAGGGCCAGACGTTTCCGTTGCCCGGTCGAAAGATTCAAATTGGTAAACCGTTCGCCATCGTAACTCGTTTTCGACTCCAGCTCCATAACCTGCAGAAGTTCATGCACTCTATCTGGATCGATATCGTTCAACCCGTACAGCTTGTCGAACAGGTGAAAATCTGAGAAAATGATAGAGAAGAGCTCACGGTAGGATTGGATGGTCTCCCGTTGAATTGGAGTGTTATCGAGCCAGATTGATCCCTGACGCGGGTGGTATAGAGCGGTCAGCAGCTTGAGGAACGTTGACTTGCCGCTGCCGTTTCCGCCGACAATAAACAGCACTTCCCCATTCTTGAGTTCCAGATCAATCGGACCAACCCGGAACTGGGGTGTACCCTGCTCGTCCCGATAATCAAAATAGACGCTGTCGAAACGGATCTTGCCGAAGGATTCATGGTTGGGAATGATCTGCTGCAAATTGGGATTAATGCCATCATTTGCATCGTCCAGAACCTCTTCCAGGTTATAGATGTTTTCCACAGCGATGTTCGATTGAGATAGCAGAGAAATCATGTTGACGACATTGGAGAGGGGGCCGACGATGAATAGAATCGCTGTCGTCAGTTTGACCACGACATCATTGAAGGTCTCAATCAAATTTGGCAAGACAAAGATGATCACCGCGATCAGAAGGTAGAAAAAGACGACCGAGTAGATGTAATTGTTGGCGTATGGAATCAGTGCTTTTATCTTCGATTCGCGTACGGATGACGAGATTGAGTTCAGGTGGTTGGCAACACTTTCGCTCTTCTCCTGGTTGACCTTGATTTCCTTGAACCCATCGAGGATATGAGTGAGGGAATCGAAAAGGTGGACTTCCCGGCGAGCTGCCTCACGCATATTGCCCGAGATTTCACGGTCATTGATAATGAAGTAAACCACCGAGATGGCGATTGAAATCATGGCCAGCCAGAATGCCGTCGTGGAGAGGACGGCAACATAGATCATACTCAACACTACCATCAGGCCGCTCTGTAGAGCATTCATGATGACAGGTGAGGTTTGGGTAATGGTCGCTGTATCCTTGGTGATTTTCGAATAGATGTCTGAGTGACCGATCTGCTCCAGCTTGTAATAATCACAGGAGCGCACCTTGTCCGCGATCCTCGTCCGCACTTGATCAATAACCGTTTCAGTCAGGACGGTGATCTTTGAAAGGATGTACTTCTGTGAAAGAATGAAGAGCAGGATGGCTACGACAAACAGCCCGAAGTAACGAAAATTGGCTGAGCCATACGATGTGTCGTGTGCCGCGGAGTTGATGATGACAAGCAGGGCGACGTTGAAGACCCCCGCGAGAAAGGTGACAACCAGCAGACGGATTCCCGTCGCAGCGTCGGCTGTCTCCCTTCGAAACATCTCTATAAAGCGAATATAGTTGCTCATGCCCGTTTTCGGGTAAGGGTAAGCGACGAACTACCCTGCTGAACCTCAACAGGGCAGTTCGTCAATGACTTCTCTCAACTTCAGTCGCTATTTACGGCGTTTTGCCGGAGCACTGAGAAAGATGAAAAGAAATGCCACGAACGGAGTCAGAACAAAAGAGAGTATCAGAAATCCCCAATACCCGATACGCGTATCTTTTCCATACCACCCTACCAGCATGCACGCCAGGGCGTACCCGAGCATAAGCTGCGGTGATGCGAGCAGGAAGGTATAAAACTGGAAGGGCATTTCCGTCCCCCTTTTCTCCGTCCGAAACGACCTGTCTCGTGCCGGTAGGTCGGCTACGCCTTTTCTTTCTTCAGCTCTTCCGCTTTCTTCGTCCCCTCTTTGAACTGTTCCTCAAAGTAGGCTTTCATCTTGTCCGCGTCGAAGTCCAGCAGGGTGCCGCCCAATTCAAAATGCTGCACGAACACCTGGCCAATGGCATAAGTCGCCGCACCCGAGAAGAGGGACATCGAGAGTGTGCCCGCGATGGTACCAACCAGGGGTAAGGCTTTGAGCAGGCTACCAACAAATCCGCGAGCAAAGGCGTTCGGGACAAGCGAGCCAAGCAACGAAATGATGATGCTTCGGCTGCGGTTCTCCGAGAACTTTACATCGTATTCCTTGGAGATATCCGCCACCATCTTCATCTGAACACCCGTAACGGCAGCCATGTCAACGAGGGGAACAGGAATCAGACCCGCCCCCATGGACCACCACATATAGTTCTTGACAATCTTTTTCGATGCGTCGGCTGGCGTTTCCACCACTGTAGTATCCATCTGATCTGCCATCTTCTTTTCTCCCGATCTTTAGACTTTTCTGTGCCGACCAAGTTAGCAATCGAATGACCGGCTCTCAGGTTTCTTTTTTCACAATCTTGAACTAATCGTCAAACTCTGGAGGTCATCTTCAGCCCGATAACCTGCTCCGTTGACTGGGACCGCACGACGGAAACAGTCATTAAGCAGATCGATCGTCCAACGACCCCGGTTGTTTTTCGTTAATAGCGCAAGTGGCGCAAAACCGAAACACCGGTCGAATAATCACTGCCTGCGGATTGGGGTTGAGTGCTCTTCGCCAGACGCTTGGCTGGCCCACCGATCAGCTTATCAACCGCCGTGACATAGATGACGTTTGCAAGATTTTCGGCAATAATCGGAGATTCTCCGTTCACTACGACCGCAAAATCATAGCCCTCATCGTGACGGTTGATAATGGCACCAAATCCATCGATCCCTCCCTGGTGCCCCCATGCCACAGCTGCTTGACGCGCAATCCCAAGGCCGTACCCGTAGGCTTCGCCCCCGAGGGTGAAATCAATTGTAATCTCACGTTGTGCCTGCAATTCCGGGGTCAACAGGGTGCCATCATCGAGTGCGGCCAACCAATGGAGAAGGTCGAGCGGAGTCGCCACAACCGCGCCGGCTGCCCACGCTGCGCTTGGGGATGCATCGGTGATGGACTCGTCAGCTTCCAAGGTCGAATCGCTGTTGAAATCGTAGTATCCCTGTGCGATTCCTGACGGCAAATCCGCATCTGTGTTGGGGAACCAGGTATGGGCCAATCCGAGCGGATCAAGAACCACATTCTGAATCTCCTCCGCAAGGGAATGGCCGGTGAGATGTTCAACCATCAGACCGAGGTAGATGTAGTTCGTGTTCGAATAGGTCCAGCCCGAACCCGGGGTAAAATAGAGGGTGTCGGTCGTAAAGGCGATCAGTTCTTCCGGCGTCCAGGTATAGGTCCAATCTGTGGTATACTGACTCAGGAAAGCGGGAAGATGGACATAATTGACAATGCCCGAACTGTGATTTAAAGCCCTTCGGACGGTAATCACAGAATCAACATCGGATACAGGCAAGTACGCTGCGATGCTGTCTGGCAGGTAGGTTGCTAGTGGTTCATCCAACTCGATCACGCCTGTCTTGACCAAATTGAGCACCACGGTCGCTGTGTAGGTCTTGCTGATGCTCCCCACTTTGAAAGGATCCGATTCTGTTATCGGACGATTGGTTGCTAGATCTGCGGTACCTGTGCAGGTGACCCACTCATCCCCATCAGGGAACCTGATCGCAAGTGCTGCTCCCGGTACTCTTGCAAGAGTGACGATCGAATCAAGCATCGCCTCCATTACAATTTTTTCTGCTTCGTTTTTGATGGATACCGGGTTGTTATCATCCTCCTCCGAACAGCTTGTGACTGCCAGCACTGTAGACAAAATCAGTGCCCCCCCCAACGCCAGCCGTAACACTTGTTTCATGATCTTCTCCCTTTTTTACTGCCTTCCTGCCCAAGGCTTTCTTGTCTCAGGATGTTGTATGTACTCCACTCTGCGTAACATGCTGCCCAGCCTTTTGCTGGCCACGCAGAAAACGTCTGATCTCGTCGCTTCCGATCTTTATATCTCCGAACTTGAGAGGAGCTGCTGTCATCTCCCACGCTCGCAATGCGTGCAAGTGGTCCAGGCATTCTTCCACGCTGGGCTGCCCCACGGTCCGGGTGAGCTTTTGCTCACGTTCTGTCAACAAGGACGACAACACGCAACCCGTGATTTCGTGAGTGTCAAACCCCTCGTAGGGACGGATATCGTGTTGACTCATCCAATCAAGCAGAAAATCGGGAAGCCAGGCTTGAACACCAAAGGGTGTGCTCGTCCGTAACCCCCCTGCTTCCGTAAACAAGACATCGCCCGTGCGAGAAATACGGTCAGCAGCATCGTCGGCAGAAAAACAATGTGGACCGCTGTCATCCACAACAAGTGTACCCGGACTCAATTTTGAGACAGACAGGATATCCGGAATACTTGTCGCCCCGACAATAAGGGAAGAGGAGTAAAATGCATCAGAAACTTCTAATTGAGAAATTACTTTTTCAATTTTTCCAGAATATTGATACGTTTCTTTCGCTTCCTGCTCGAGCTTATTCAGATGGTCGCTTTTACTCTCTAAGTCACATAATAGTAGTTCTTTGGGGTGTGGCATTGAAGCTAGAATCAACCTCATCATCGAGGTTCCGACAGACCCAAGGCCTAGCAACCCCAGTTTTTCGTCTTCCAGTGAACGTCCTGTCTCGTGCAGAATACGTTCGATAGAGAGTAGAACCGTTGCCGCCGTGGTAGCATGACCGGTCGTCACATCTGGCCATTCCGGGTGGTTTTTCGCACGTTCCAACAGATCACGCCCGTACCCGGTTGCAGAGGGAATCAACCCCGTCAACGAAACCATCCGAGCGCCCATCTCGCCTGCCATGGTGAGGGTTTGGGAGAGAAGATCGAGAACGTGAGCAGGAGCACGGAAAAGATCGGCCGTAAACAGGGGGAGGGTGAAGAAGGCGATTCGTCCATGAGGCGACGAAATGATATTGCTGAGCACTGGTTTGTCCCCTGCACGAGCCAGAAACTCCTCGTGTGAATAACCCGTTGCAGTAAGCATCTCCTGGGTGAAATAGCCAACAGCCGCCGCATCAACTGGTGCGACAACCCCTTGACGGAACTGTTCGTACAGGGGTGTATCGACCACCTCAACGAGAGAGCTTTTTGGGGAGTGGAGCGAAGCACTCTGGACATGGACTGGCAAGGGATTTTCCTCATCATCCTGCTCCAGGTGGTTTGCAAGCGAGTTGATCGTCGGATGCTGAAACAGCGCGCGCACTCCCACCGGTCGCTCGAGCCTTTCGGACAGACAGGTTGCCAGTTGAATCGCACCGAGGGAGTTGCCTCCAGCCGCGAAAAACGATTGATCCAGCCCGATGGATTCCAACCCGGGGATTCGCCGGTACTCCTCGAGCAGCACTCCACGAAGTCCGGCCGCCGTGACAGTCGCCTCAGCACCGGTTCCCCTCATCGCCAGCAAGGCCTTCTTGTCAAGCTTCCCCTGCGGGGTTAATGGCAAGGTCTCAACCGCGATCAGTTGGCCGGGAATCATGCTTTCCGGGAGATTATCCTTCAGCAGATGAAGGTGTGCCGGAAGCTGGTCCGGTTCGACCCCGGCAAGCCAGCCGGTGACACCTGTGATGGGACCCCGTTCCGGGAAAGGAAGCAGTGCAGCATCTCGCACACCTGGGAGGGCGAGAAGATGGTGGCGAATTTCCCCAAGCTCCATCCGTTGACCACGCACCTTCAATTGCTCGTCGCGACGGCCCAGGTAGATCAGCTCCCCATCAGGAGATCGTTTTGCCAGATCCCCGGTTCGATACATCCTTTCGCCGGTGTAGAAGGGATCGGGCAGAAAGGCTTTCTCGTACACGTCCGGGTGGTTCAGGTAGCCTCGAGCCAAACCGGGTCCAGCAAGAGCTATCTCGCCGGGAACACCGGGACCGACAGGAACCAAATCATGATCCAGCAAATAGAGACGCATGTTTGCGACCGGAGACCCCATTGGGACCCCACGCGACAGGTCGAGGTCGGGGAGAATCTCCTGCATGGTCGCACAGACAGAAGATTCGGTCGGGCCATAGGCATTGAAGTAGCGTAGTTTCTCCCGCAACGCCTCAGCATCCCTCTGGATGGGCGCTTCACCAGCAGTGATCAGCACCTTCAATCTCGCTACCGCCTGATGGTCAAGCAGGGTCAGGTAGGAGGGCGGCAGGGTTGCAACCGTGATGGATTCGCCCTCAAGGAACCCAGTAAATTGTTGTGGGTCTGCGATTACCTCGCTTGATACGGGTACAAGGGCAGCTCCTGCCAGCAAGGCCATGAAGATTTCCGACAGGGACGCATCGAAGGAAAGAGGTGCGAACTGCAGGACATGATCCTCGGATCGAACTCCGAACCGCTCGATCTGGTCACGGATCATGTTGCAGAAACCGCCATGCTCCACCAGCACACCCTTGGGAGTACCGGTCGATCCCGAGGTGAAAATCAGGTAGGCGAGATCGTTCCCATCAAGGGTGCCCACCGGACGATGCTCCGGCATCGATGCCCACATGGTTGCTGTCAGAAGCCGAACATTCTGGAAATGTGATGCAGTCTCGGTGTACCTCGGTTCACAGACCACCACCCGGCATCCCGATTCCCTGAGCATTCCCTGGACCCGTTCCACAGGGTCGTCCGTACGCAAGGGGAGCAATACCCCACCCGCCTTGAGAATTCCCAATGTTGCCGCTACCGCCTGGGCAGATCGGTCATGCAGCGAAGCGACAACATTCCCTTTTTCGATACCGAGTTCGGCAAGCGCATGGGCGATACGATTTGCCTCACTGTCCAGCTTGCCATAGGTCCAATCCGCTCCGCCCCAACGTACCGCACTACGGTCATTGTCTCGATCAACCGATGCCTCAAACAGGCTGACCAGGTTGGTCGCAGGATCGATGGGCTTAAACACGCCTGAGGATTTCTCCTTGAGCATGGCCAGTTCGCTGCCGGACAGCATTGCGTGCGATGAAAGAGGTCTTTCCGGCGAATCGAGGATCGAGGCAAGGAGTTGCTGAAGCCATTGAGCCCACCGTTCCACTGTCGCCCGGTCAAACAGGGCTGTGGAGTAGTTCAACCCAATGCGGAGGTCGCCATCGCGACGCAGAGCCTCGATGGTGAGGTCGAAACGGCTGATAGTGGAAGTCAACGGTACATGCTGGCTTTCGACACCCGGTAGCGTCGGCTCTTGCTCCACTTCATCGAGGGAGAGCATCACCGAGACCAGCGGGGGACGACTCAGGTCGCGCTGGAGCTCGAGATCATCCACCAGTCGATCAAAGGGATAGAGCGCATGGTCCATCGCGGAACGAACAACACGTCCAGCATGCTCGAGCAGATCACGAAACCGTTCAATACCCTCAAATCGCGTCCGCAAGGGAAGAGTGTTGGCGAAGAAGCCGACGACTCGATCGAGATCGGGGTGGTCACGACCGCTGACGGGAGTGCCGAGCAGGATATCCTCTTCCCCGGTCAACCGTTTCAGGAAAAGACTGGTCACCGCCATCATCGTCGTGAACAGAGAAACGTTGGCGTCCTGACCCAGGGCAACAAGCTTTCGAACGGTCTCTTCCCCAAGCTCGACTTGTACGGTATCCCCACTTACATCCTGACTGGCAGGACGTTGCCGGTCGGCAGGCAGGTCTAGCAACGAAACATCCCGCAAGGTTTTCAGCCAATAATCACGGTGATTATTACCCTGTTCATCCTCAAGCAGGTTTGTCTGCCAGGAGGCAAAGTCGCGATAGCGAACCTCCGGATCAGGAAGCAAAGGAGCGGATCCGTTCGAGAAGGCATCATAGCAGGCGACCAATTCCCGCTCAAGGATTGCCATCGACCCAGCATCGGTAATGATGTGATGCATGCGTGTATAGAGCAGCCACTCCTCCTCGTCCAGCCGAAAGAGGGTGACATCGAACAAGGGTGCTCGCGCGAGATCAAAGGGGTGGTTCAAACGGGCATGAGCCTCTTTGAGGGCCCATGCTTCCGGGTCGGGCTTTGTTCGACAATCAACCTGTGCGACGTCGAAGTCCCTGACCTCCACCACCTCCTGACGAGGTTCGCCGTCAACAATGACAAATCGAGTCCGCAGGGATTCATGACGCTGAACGAGGATCCGGAAGGCTTCGGACAGTGCCGTGAGGTCAAGCTTGCCCTGCAAGCGGGTCAGACTGGGAAGGATGTAGGCCGAGGAGCCCCCCTCCGCCAGTTTTTCGAGGACGTACAACCGTCTTTGCGCGTGTGATAGCTCGCTTGTCCCAGATTTCGGCAGATGCGGGATGGACTTGTAGGCTGTCCAGCCGGCCAGTCGTACTCTTTCAGCGAGAGCTGCAACCGTCCCCGATTCCAACAGTTCGCCGACGGATACCGACACACCCGCATCTTTGCGAAGACGCGAAACGATTTGCATCGCCTTCAGGCTGTGACCACCGATTTCGAGGAAGGAATCGTGAATCCCGATTCTCGGCTGGTTCAGCACCTCTTCCCAGATGCGTAGAATGGTCCATTCGAGTTCCGTGCGCGGGATATCGAAGGGGCGGATGGAAGATCGACGTGCCGCATCGCTGACAACAAGCGCCTTCCGGTCGACCTTCCCGGCGTGAGTTAAGGGCATCTGGTCGAGGTAGATAAAACGGGACGGAATCATGTAGATCGGCAGGTAGGGGGTCAGCTCACGCCGTATGGTGGCTTCATCATAGACGTGAAGCCCGGTATAGAATGCGACCAGCGCAGACGATCCTTCACCATCTTCAATCTGAACCACGATGGTTTCCAGAACACCTTCAAGACGAGCGATGTGCGCCTCGATCTCGCCTGGTTCAATCCTGTAACCACGCACTTTGAGTTGATTATCAAGCCGTCCGAAGAACTCGACCTCCCCATTCTGGAGACGACGTCCACGATCCCCGGTACGATAAAGAGTTTCACCGGGTTTGTCCGGATCATCGATGAATCGTTCAGCTGTCATGCCGGGGTTTCCGATGTACCCCCTCGACACGCCGGACCCGCCTACGCAGATTTCTCCGGGCACCTCTGTTGGTGCAGGAAAGCCGTTCCAGCCCAGCACAACAACACGTTCCCCCGCGAGCGGAGTGCCGATCGTCTGCTGGCCCCGCCTGATTTCCTTCGCGGTTGACCAGATCGTGGTCTCGGTAGGACCGTACACATTAAACAGGCGTTTTCCCGGTAGCGTGCAGAGCTCATCATGCAGGTCAGCAGGAAGAGGTTCGCCCCCGATCAGCAGGGTGTGCAGGTGCGGGAGGATCGGAAGTCCCTCGAGAATCATCCCCAGGTGGGAAGGGGTCATCTGTAGCAGGGTTGCCTCATGCTCCGCGATCTCTTCGAGGATGTGTGTTGCATCCGAAGTTGACTCACGGGAGGCGATCACAACCGTGACACCGTTGAGCAGGGTGCAGAGGAGTTCAAGGATGGAAATGTCGAAGGTATGGGTTGTGACAGCGTAGATAATGTCGCCGGGCACCATCCCGAAACGATCCGTCAGGTTGCGGGAGAACGCAGCAAGGTTGTCCCTGCCAACCATCACACCTTTTGGCTCGCCGGTGGAACCGGATGTGAAAGTGACATAGGCTAAGCTCTTCGGGTCATCCGGTGGCAGGATCGGGCTGGGCTTCTCGGGCAACTCGTGCACACCGACCCAGTCGAGACCAGCACCCATGCGATCCTGCCATTCCTGCGGGTCGTCCACCAGTGCCAAACGTACCCCCGCCTGGTCAAGGATGGTCCGAATGCGCGCGTCTGGATAGTCCGGATCAATGGGCACCCATGCCCCACCCGCCTTCAATACGCCTATCATCCCCGCCGGCAGCCACTCGCTGCGATGCAGCAACAGGGCTACCCGTTCCCCTGCATCAAGACCACTCTCAAGAAGTCGTCCGGCAACTCGGTCCACGAGTTGATCAAGCTGCTGGAAACTGAATCGGTTTTCCCCGGCGATGACGGCGGTTTCATCGGGTCGTTGATCGACCTGTTCGGCAAACAGTTCGGTCAGAGTTTTGAACGGTTTCGCGCCGCTACCAACCTCATCTACCCCTTTAAGCCACTTGCGCTCCTCGTCCGGCACAAGGTCAATCCGGTCAAGGGATACATCACCCAAGCTTATTGCCGACCGTGCGAGAGCTTCAAACCGTTGCGAAAAATGGTGGATGTCGTTCGCGGTGAAACGGTTCGCATTGTAAGCGAAACGTATCGAAAGGTGTTGCCTCGGAAAGACCGACACTTCGAGATCATACTGCGTCTGCTCAAAGGTTGAGGAGTCGAGCAGGTCCAGCCCGGGAAGGAACGATCTGTCTGCATCCCCCTCCTCTTCCGGGAGGTTTTCGAAGATGAGCAGGTGGTTGATCAGATCGCGTTTCAAGCTGCTGACGCTCTGGATATCCGCAAGGGAGAGATACTGGTGTTGATCCTGCTCGAAGGACTGTTCCTGCACTCGTTTCAGTAGGGAGGAGAATGACTCGCCCCTGCTCACCCGAATCGGCACGGGCACGGTGTTGATAAAGAGGCCGATCATCCGCTCAATCCCCGGAAGGTCGATGGACCGTCCCGCGAGCGTTGTCCCGAATACAACCTCTTCTTCAGCGCCATGTCCGCGCAGGAAAAGCGCCCACAGCGCACGCACAAGGTTACTCAAGGTGACCGAGTTCCTAGCCGCGAGCGATCTCAAAGCCAGACTCTCATCCTCACCGAGTGTCAGCGTATGACGTTCAAGCCGATAGGACCCTTTTTCGCTCTGGTCGCCTCGGGCGGATGGCAGCAGGGTCGGACTTTCGATCCCCTTCAGTTGTTCACGCCACCAGGACAAATCATCTTCACTGCGCAGCTTTTCCAGCCACTTGACAAAACGACCGAACGGTTCGACCGGCGGAAGCGATGCGGATCGCCCCTCGATCAGGGCCGTGTAGAGCTCACGTAATTCCTTGAACAGGATTTGAAAACACCAGCCATCCATCAGGATATGATGGAACGAGAAGAGCAAGGACCATCGTTGGCCGGACAGACGGAAGAGGTGAAGCCGCAGGAGAACATCTCGTGCGAGATCGAAGGGGCGCCTCCGTTGCTCGAGGGCAACAGAGTCCACATGGTCACGTGCTTCGTCGTCGCTGAGGGCAGTCAAATCTTTGACGTGCAACATGAGCGGGCGTTTCCGCAAGACCACCTGCATCGGTCGTTTGCCGCCACTCTGAATAAATGCGGTTCGCAGGATGTCGTGACGGTCAATCAGCTCGTTCCACGCCTGTTCGAAGAGATCCGGATCAAGCTCTCCGCTCAGCCACATCGTCATCTGCTGGAAGTAGGCACTCGATGCTGTGTCGAGATTAGCCTCGAACAGCATCCCTTCCTGAAGCGGAGTCAGCGGATAAAGATCCTGAATGTTCTTCCGGTCGGCCATCTATTTCCCGGTCTTCACGCCAGAGGCGAAACGTTTCCCCTGCTCGTACTGTTCACGGAAAAAGCTTTTCACCTTTTCCGGTTTGAAATCGAGCAACGTGCCACCTGTTTCGAAGTGCTGAATGAAGACCTTCCCGACCGCATAGGTGCTTGCGCCGGCGAATACCGGGAAGGTGGCCATGCTGAGCAGCGGTCCAACCACAGGAATGGTGTGAACGAGGAAACGGTACTTGCCGGAGGCAAAATGATGGGAGAGGATGCCTGTCAAAACGCCTGCCATTACCGACCGATCCCGGTCGCGTTTGTAAGAACAGCCATACAGTTCTGCCAATTCGGCGACCAGGGACATCTGGACCGGGATCAGGGAAGCGATATCAACGATAGGAATCGGAATCAGGCCAAACCCCATCGAGGCGATCACATGGTTTCTTACCACCTTGTCCGCTTTCGGCGTCAACGGCTCCTCTACCTCAACCACCTTGATCGAATTGCCGATATCTGGTGCCGGGCCTGCTTTGGTCTCAAGGGGTGTCGCTTCCACAGCCGCTTCCGTTTTCGGCTTTGGTGCGTTGCCTGATCCTGATTTGGTGCTACGGGTTGGACGAGAAGCGATCTTCTTCGTCGTTTTCGGACGCGACCCCGTGGCTTTCGCTGGACGTTTCTTGGTGCCACCGGCTGCAGCCTGTTCGTAGGGCCGCCGTCTCGACCGGTTCACTTTTGGTTTATCAGGATGGTCATCTGCCATGTTACTTCCCCCCTTTCGAAGGAAAAATCGCCAGTAGATGGCGTGTCAGGAGATCGTAGGGCTTCCTCGCCTCACGGTAATCCCCCGGTGCAAAAACCGTTTCGCGTCGTGCCAGAGCCTGTGCATATCGCGTGCTGGTCGGTATCACAACCGGCAACAGATTTTTCTTGTGGTGTTTCTTGAGGTAGCGATGTGCCTCTTCGGTAAGCCGCTCACGTTTATCGTAGCGTGTGAAGAGGATATGAACATTCGGTTCGGGTAGTCCAAAAGTGGAGCGGATCGAACGGCTTTCTGCCAGCGTAAGTGCCAACCCTTTTGAGGAATAGGGGTCGTTGGCCAACGGAATAACAAGACTGTCTGCCGCACTGATGGTCGAGATGACTGCTGTGCCGAGGGAGGGTGGACAATCAATCACGACCAGGTCGAATCCGCCCCGGTAGAGTTCGTCGCACACGCCCTGCACCGCACTTTTCTGAGCGGCTGGATTGGCAAGGGCTGCATCGAGCAGGGCATTGTCAAGCGAGGAGGGAAGCAGGTAAAACCCATCTCCGATTTGATGCAGAGAGGGCAGGACCATCTTCCCCGGTTTCTGCCACACATCGTAAAAAATGGGGTCGTCTTCCGCCGGTTCACTGTCGAACGCCAGGGATGCTGACCCCTGGGAATCCATGTCGATCAGGCAGGTTTTGAATCCATACTGCACTGCCCGGGATGCAAAGGTGATCGCGGAAATGGTTTTGCCGACCCCGCCCTTCAGGTTGACAAAGGCGATTGTTTTGGGCTTGTAAGCCACCCCGAGGGAACCGAGCAGTGCCCGCACGGCGTGGGGAGGTACCGTCAAATCGGAGGGTGTCAGCTCGATGCTGTGATCGCGAGCGAGACGGTCCCGTACCTCCGGGGCGCTGAAGCCGGTGAGGCGCTTCAGGTCGTTCATGGTCAACGTGTAGTCCATCCCCCCCCCTGATTAACTACTCCTCTTCCCCGAGATCAATATCGTCAAGGAAGTCATCGAGTTCCTGCATGGAAAAACCATCGTAGGTCAAATCGCTCGGCGTCAGTTCACGCTCCCCTGATTCCATGCAATGTTGGATGAGGGAACGTAACTCCCCAATCCAGTCTTCCAGCAGCCTTTCCATCGCCCGATGGGTAAAAAGTGTCCGGTTGAAGCGTAGGTCGATTCGGAGTTCACCTTTAACAACAGCACAGACAAGGGCGATCTCTGCTTCGAGTTCCGATTTCAAGCCAATCTCGAGACCGGCCGGTTCATCGGACATTTGGAAAAAAGTATCCCTGTCGCTCGTGCCGGTCTGTCCCAGGTAATTGAAACTGATTGCAGAAGCTGGGCTGCTGAAAAGAGGTGGATCAGCCAGGTAGCGCAGAACCCCATAGCCTATGCCACGGTTGGGAATAGCGCGGAGTGATTCCTTGATGGTTCGTACCTGCCAGCCGATCTCTTCGGATTCATCAATATCCAGCAGCACTGGGTAGAGCGAGGTAAACCATCCAACAGTACGTGTGACATCAACGTCATCAAACAGCTCTTCACGTCCGTGCCCTTCCAAGGCAAGCCGTGCCTGACCAGTTCCTGTCCATTGCTTCAAAGCGCGAAGCAGAGCGGTGAGGAGCAGGTCGGTCGTCTCGGTACCGTAGCGACCCAGGGCAGCCGTCAATAGAAGATGAGTCTGCTCCACCTCGAGCGAAGCATGAAGCACCTCGCTGTCGGCTCGTGTCGCGGCTTGGCCATCGCTGCTAGCATGTGGAAGTGGCTGGACGTCCGCTTGATTCATGCTGGTCCAGAAGGAACGTTCCTCTTCGAACTCGCCAGTATCGGCAGCCGCCTGCAAAGCGTCCATCCATGTGATCAACGAGTCCGTTTTTGCGGCGAATATGGGAGTATCGCCCTCCATTGCCATTCGATACCCGCGCTCGAGATCTTCGAGCAGAATGCGCCAGGAAATTCCATCAACAAGGAGATGGTGCGCGATGAGCAGCAAACGGTCCGCTTTCGGGAGGTGGAACAGGACGGCACGGAAAAGCGGTCCCCTGTCGAGATCACAATCGGACTGGAGCTGCTGCGCTCGATCCTGCATGGCGGATAACGCATCCTCCTCTCCCCGCAGATCAACCTCAACGAGGTGAGCCTTGTTGAACGGCTGGATCACCAGCTCTGGTTGATCAACCCCCTGCTTGACCACGAGACGCAAGCCATCATGATGATCCACCAAAGAGTCGAGGGTTGCCTGCAAGCTGGGAGTATCAAGTGGTTCAGAGGGTGCGAGTAGCATCGACTGGTTGAAATGGTGAGGGCAAGCATGGTGCGTGTCGAAGAACCATTCCTGGATCGGCCCAAGAGGAACGTTACCGGTCACCGGCCCCTGGTCGATCGAACGACCACTCTCGCGAGCGATCTCCGCAAGGCGTTCAATCGTAGGATGATTAAAGATATCCCGCACGTCCAAATGCAGCCCCGCTTCCTTTAAACGGGCAACCATCTGAATGGCTCGAATCGAATCGAGACCGTAGGCGAACAGATCCTGGTCCACGCCCGGAAGGTGTGAACCTGTCACCTGCTCAACCACCTCGGCAATGGTCTGTTGCTTCTCTGTTACCGGCGGTTTCGATGCGATTTCATGCGTCTCCTCCGCCGCGAGGACCCGCAGCGCCTCGAAGTCCACCTTGCCATGCGCGGTCTGCGGAATGGACTCGACCTCAATAAACCGTGACGGAATCATATAGTCCGGCAGACGATCCTGCAAAAAACGGCGAAGGCCGGTGGCATTCGCCTCAGGAATGCTACGGACAAGTCCCTTTTCATCAAACAGGTCATGATGGAAGGGTGTGGTGCGGAATCCGGGCGAAATATGTTTCGCCTCGACCGTGAACCGCTGCACCAGCGACCCTTCACGGTGAAGTTCCCCCTTGACCGTGAACTCGGGATTTAACCCGTTCTCATAAAGTGTTCGATCGACACGACCATGCAGGGAATCACCCGCACGCACCTCAAAGGGCTCGTCCGAAAGCGGCAGGAAGACCGGGAGCCAGCTCCCCGCATGCTCGAGAATGTCGATGGAATGATCCGGGTCGGTAAAGAGCTCCATCCACGCCAGGATGCCATGACAGATACCGTCCCGCTTCACCTCGAGCTCAACCTTGTGGCTCGCTTCCAACGGCACCGGCCGGGTATAGTCGAGGTCCTCAATCGGACCGCGATCGCTCAGGAGCAGGCTGGAATCGACATGTTTCAAGCTCATGCGCAGATCGAATGGTCGTCCGGCTTCCTCGAAAATCCGGCTGATGTAGTGGGTGGCGATGTCGGGAAGCTGAAGCAGGTCTGGATCATCGGGCAGTTCCATCGCCGCCATCCAGGTCAGGCTGCGAGAAGGAATCATCGCGGCAGGGTCGTTCAGGAAGCGACGCGCTTCATTGATCAGCTTCGCGGACCCTTCGGACCCGCCAATCGCTCCGACGATTTCCGAGATACAGGCATCCACCTTTTCGGGCAGGGTGACGGTTCGAATGTCCCCGTGAATCAGCTCGATTTGATCCTGCAACCCCAGCTCGGCGACACGTGCTTTTGCCTTGCGCCAGGACTCTTCCAGCAGCTCGACGGCATACACTTTTCGTGCTCCCGCCTCAATCGCCATCCTCGCCAGAATGGCTACAGGACCGGGGCCGATTTCAAGAACGGTCTTGCCCGGAAGCGCGGCTTCAAAGGCCGCCCGATAACGGCTGTTTCGCTCCTCATCCGTGTACATCGCTCGGTAGAGGATGTCGTCGTAGACATAAAACTCGGCCACAGACGGCCATAGTTCAGGACGCCTCCTCGTGCGAGTCCAGGCGACCAACTCCCCCCCGGAATCACTCCCCAGAGGAGCGGCGACTGCATCGGCAATGGACGGATGGTCGAGAAGGTGACGGCTGACCTCGGCGGGTTCGACACGATGGCCTCGAATCTTTACCTGATTGTCGATTCGTCCCAGGTACTCAAGATTTCCATCGGCGAGCCAGCGTACACGATCCCCTGTCCGGTAGATACGTTGGCCCTCCACCCCGACAGGGTGGGGTGGGAAAAGGCGTTTGGTTCGTTCCGGATCATTCAGATAGCCCCTGGCAACTCCCACACCGCCGAGGCAAAGCTCTCCCGGAATTCCCACCGGGAGCAGATTGCCGCGCGCATCGAGGACAAGCGCCTCGCCATTCGGGATGGGTGAGCCGATAGGAACCATGCGGGACTGTCCAGCTGGGCTGTAGCGGTACATCGTGGCGCAGACACTGCACTCGGTTGGGCCGTACGCATTCCAGCAAGTCGCTGTCTCGCTGTGAAAAGCCAACAGCGAAGGCTCTGCTGCTTCACCTGCGGATATCAGCGTGCGCAGAGAGGGGAAGGATCGCTTGCCGAGTGCGGCCTGGTACACCGGTGGAAGGGTAGCCGTGGTAATCTGCTCACGTTCCATCAGCCGGGCGAACTGGTCTGGTTCGAGCAGGGTGTCGCGATCTGCGAGCACAAGGGCCGCGCCGGAGAAGAGGGCCATGAAGATTTCAGACAACGCCGCATCAAATCCCCACGAGGCGAATTGCAGCACCCGTGATGCCGGCGCCACTTCCCACGCTTCAATCTGGGCTGCGATCATGTTGCAGAAACCACCATGCTCGACCATCACCCCTTTCGGAGTACCCGTCGTCCCGGAGGTGTAGATGATGTAGGCAAGGTCGCTGGAACCCGGTGAAGATGACTCGCCGTCAACTCCATTATTCTTCATCGCAGACAGGGCAACACGGTTGACATCATCCGGTATGGCTGCTGTGGAACAGCCGTCATGCAAAACCAGTTTGCAACCGGAGTCGCGGAGCATCCAGGCAAGCCGTTCGGCGGGCAGATCCGGCTCAAGCGGGAGGTAAACACATCCCGCCTGCAAGATGGCGAGCAGGGCGGCGATCCCTTCCGGGGAGCGTTCACACTGCACACCGATCACCGAGCCATGCTCGACCTTTTCCGCCCTCAGCCACGTTGATATTCGTTGCATGTCACGTTGCAACTCTGCATAGGACCATGAACTCGATCCCTTGATCAAAGCAGTCGCATCGGGTGTCCGGCCCACTTGCCGCAGGAATATTTCCGGCACCGTTTTGCCAAGCCACTCGGGTCGTTGTTCGCCAACCCCGAAGGATTGCACCTGTTCAAGATGAGTGCCCGAAAGCAGAGGCAGATCGCCAATCGGGGTGTCCGGCTGCGCCACACCTGTCGAAAGGGTGGTCGTCAGGAGGTCCAGCAGACGTTCTACCGTTTCGGGGTCGTACAGGTCGCTGCTGTAGTTCGCCTCCAGCATCCATTCGCCGTGCCGCTGTTCGAAAGAGATCAGGAGATCATACTTGGCCGATTGCTCTTCAACGGGGATTGGGGCCGCCTTCAAGCCATCCATCTCGATGGAGGTCACACGGTCCGCATGATGGATCAGGGCGATATCGAATAACGGGTTGCGTGCGAGGTCGCGTGGCAAATCCAGCGCTTCAACAACGCTGTCGAAGGGAAGGTCCTGTTGTGCGAAACCATCCCGAACGGTCTGTGATACAGCTTGAATCAGCTCTGCGAAACCTTGATCCGGATGGAGTTGGTCCCTGAGGGCGAGGGTATTGACATAAAACCCTACCTGGTTTTCGAGCTCGGGAATCGTACGGTTGGCGACGGTGGTGCCGACAATGACATCACGCTCCCCGCTTAGACGGTAGACCAGTACCTTTAACGCTGTCAGCAGGATAGAAAAGGGAGTCGTTCCATATCGTCGACTCGCCGATTCAAGGGAGTTTTGCGTCGCCTGGTCCAAAGAGCGGAAGATGGTTCCGCCCTTGAAGGAGCGACGCATGGGCCGTGTTCGATCCCCGGGCAATTCAGCGGGGACCGGCGCATCCGCCAGCTTCCGTGTCCAGTAGCCGAGCGATGTTTCAACTCCTTGCTGCTGGAGACGATCCCGTGCCCAGGAAGCATAGTCCCGGTAGTGGAAGGGGAGGGCAGGCAGGTCGGTATCCTCTCCACTGCGGAGGCTGTTGTAGAGCTGCTGCAACTCCCCGGCGAGGACATCCAGCGACCAGGCATCGGCCACGATGTGATGCAGTTGCAAGGCGAGGAGGTGGTTCTCTTCACCGATCCGGTAGAGCGCGATACGCACAAGCGGCCCAGTGGTGAGATCAAAGGGTTTGCCGGACAAACGCTCCATCTCGATGGTGGCTGTGGCTTCGGGATCAACCTCGCTGGAGAGGTCAACCATCGGCAGCTCTGCTCGAGGCGGATCGACCTTCATACGTGGTTCGTCCCCCACCAGCACATACCGGCTGCGCAGCACTTCATGCCTCTCGACCAACATCTGCCACGCGGTGCGGAGGCTCTGCTGATCGAGTTCACCCTCCAGACGAATCCCGCTCTGAATGGTGTAAGCGAGAGATCCGGGATCAATCTGAAAGAGGGTCCAGAGGCGACGCTGGGAAGGCGAGAGAGGATAGCCTTCCTCGCTATCGGGTAGATGCGGAATAGTCGCTTCGGTTTTCGGTGTCAGGCTATCCAGAAGAGTGGCACAATCCCGCAGTACTGGGTGGCCGAAGAGCTGTTGGATCGACAATTCGATACCCGTGGCTCGTTGCAGACGCGCCACCACACGGATAGCGTGGAGTGAATGCCCTCCGATCTCGAAGAAATGGGAGCTGGCCCCCACACGATCAAGCCCGATCACCTCCCGCCATATCTCGGCAAGGATGAGTTCTGCCTCCGTCTCGGGGGCGAGGTATTCCTGTTCCTGTTGCCGTTCACGGGAGAGCTTGGTCAGAGCGTGGCGATCCATTTTTCCATGGCTGGTCAACGGCAGGGAATCCAACCTGAAGAACCGACCGGGGACCATGTAGGCGGGCAGATGCTGGCCGAGCCAATCGCCGAGTTCCTCCCCGTTGAGCTCCCCATCGCTGGTATAAAAGGCACTCAAGGACCAGGAGTGATCCACCTGTTCCT
Organism: bacterium; assembly: GCA_020444265.1. GTDB lineage: Bacteria > Electryoneota > Electryoneia > Electryoneales > Electryoneaceae > JAHLLH01. Next base: position 309,346 of record JAHLLH010000002.1, on the reverse strand, counting down.
CGGGTAGCACCGCGGCTTGCTGGATTCCCTCGTACGAAACCAGCAAGCTCTCAATCTCGCCGGGCTCAACACGGTTGCCGTGAATTTTAACCTGCATATCCAGGCGGCCGTGAAGCACGACACTTCGATCCGGCAGGTAACAGCCCAGGTCACCCGTCCGGAAGAGGATATCCTCTTCTTCCGGGTTCAAAGGGTTGTCCACAAAGCTCGCGCGGTTCGCTTCCTGCAGGCCGAAGTAACCGTTGCTCAGGAACGGTGTTTTGATATGAACTTCGCCCTCTTCGCCGATACGGCAGAGGGCACCATCTCGCAAAATCAACACCGCAGTGTTGCTGATCGGTTTTCCAACCGGGACCATTTTCTCGGAAGGGAGTGGACCCTCTTCGATGCGCTGGTAGAGTTTCGCGAGGGTCGATTCGGAAGGACCGTAGAGGTTCACCAACTCCATCGAGTCCCCGAAGGTCTCGCGCCAACGGTTCACGTCCGCACCAAAGAGCGGCTCCCCAGCCAGAAGCAGATGCTTCACCGCACGTAGTGAGGTGGAGGCATTCTGGTCACGCGCCTCCTGTTCCAGCAACCTCATCAGCGATGGCACCAAGTGGATCGTTGTGACCTCTTCCCGCTCGAGCCATTCGAGAAGACGACCCGGCGACCGTTTCACCCCCTCTGGCGGGATGCAAAGGCAGCCGCCGGAGAGGAGTGGAACCAGCATATCTCTCAAGCTGACATCGAAGGTCGGCGGTGCGAGCAGGCTGACACGATCCTCTGGTCCGATCCCGAACTCCTTCATCTCCCAATGAATGAAATGGCTCAGGCTTTTGTGCCGTCCCAGGATGCCTTTCGGCTCCCCGGTCGAACCGGAGGTAAACAACAGGTAAGCATCTTCGTCCCCGTCGCCATTCGTATTGAATTGCGATTCCTCGGTCTGTGGCGAGGAGGTGCTAGCGGGCGGATTATCAACAAGCAGGATGTTCGGACGGTAGCCAGATGGGTTTCCTGCGGCGAGAAGCCGCTCCAGCTTTCCGGCATCCTTCTCAAGACAAAGCACCAATGCGGGACTGACTCGCTCGAGGAGGGAACGGGTCCGTGCTTCCGGCCATTCCTGACCGATGGGGAAATAGACGGTTCCGCAACTCCAGGCTGCGAGCATCGAGACGACAAGGTCGATGCTTTCAGGAAGATCGATGGCGACAAAAGAGCCGTCGCCGATTCCTTGTCCACGGATTCGGACGGCGAGCTGATCCACACGGGTCAGCAGGTCGGCATAGCGAATCTCGCCTTCTGCTGACCGGATGGCGACGGAGTCAGGGCGTGCAGAAGCAATCGATCGGAAAATACTGTGTACGTAACGCTTGTTCATAGACGTCCGGCTATCCTCGATGCCTGAATTAGAAATCGTCGTCGATCTCGAGTGTTGAGGCGATGAAGGCCTGCTCCTCTTCCATGTCGTCCGGCTTTTTCAAATCGTCGATCCACTCTCCGATTGAACCATTCCTCCGGTCCACCATCCTGAGCAGAAGCTCCTGCAATCGTCCCTTGATCCCCTCCACCCACTCCGTCGTTAATCGGTTCGAGTCGTAGAGGAAACGGAAGGTCAGGTTCTGGTCTGGATAGACCTCAACTGTGAGCGGGTAATGGGTCTGCTCGAAGGATTGAACATCCGTCATCCGAAGGGGGTGTTCCTCCTTACGGCTCCCCAGCGATTCCGGGTTGAGGGGGTAATTCTCGAAGGCGAGGATGTGGTCGAACAGTTCACCACCAGCAGGTGTGAGCATCTGGATGTCCGGCAAGGGCAGGTATTGGTGAACATCCATCTCGAGCGCGGTTTCCTGCACCCGTCTCAACAGGTCTGTGATAGGCTCGCTCGAGCTCAGCCCGACACGCACAGGAAGGGTTGTCAGGAAAAGGCCCAGCATCTGATCGACCCCTTCCAGGTCGGCGGGCCGTCCGGAAGAAACAGCGCCGAAGATCACATCGCTGTGGCCCGTATCAAGGCTGACCAGCGCGCCCCATGCTGTCCGGACCAGCGTGCTGAGAGTAACCCCGGCTCGTGCTGCAACCTCTTTCAGTGAAGAGGTGGTCTCTGAATCGAGCACCAGGTCGGAACTGGCTGGGTCGGGCGGGTTCGCACCATCGACCACCGGGCAGAAACGGGTCGGTTGACGGATACCATCAAGGCTGGTCTTCCAGAAGTCTGTCGCTGCCTTGCGATCAACCTGTTTGAGGTGACGGATAAACGTGGAAAAAGGCTGCGCCGGGTGGAGTTCGCGGTCCGGATCATCCAGCAGTTCAAACAGCTCCCGGAAGAAAATCCCCATGCACCAACCATCCAGCAGCATGTGATGGAACGACCAGACAAGGCGGTGCTTCCATTCCCCTTCGCGTACCACAACAGCACGCATCAGCGGCCCCTTCTCGAGGTCGAACCCGGACTGTTTCTCCTGCTCGATCAACTGTCCAAGTGCTTTCTCCTGCTGCTCGTTGCTCAGGGCCATGTGGTCCAGCCATTCGAGCGAAACATCCTCCTGCTTCAGCACTACCTGCCAAGGTTGACTCGTTTCGCTGTGAACAAATCGTGTCCGGAGAATTGTGTGACGATTTATCAGATTGCTCCAGGCGCGTGTAAACGTTTCCCAGTCGAGCGCCCCCTCGAGTTGGAGTGAAAAGAGCTCCACATAGGCGGAGGAGTCCCGGTCCTGCAACGCATGAAACAGCATCCCTTCCTGCAAGGGGGCGAGGGGAACGATCTCCTCCAGGCGGTCCTTTGGCACCTCCAGAATTTTCTCGATGATGGCGGAATCGGCAGGCAGGGGACCATCTTCCGGGAGCATAGACCCCGTTCCAAGAACATCTGCGATCTGTCCGACTTCCTCTAGCAGCGTGCGATGGAGTGTCTCGAGCTTCGCACGGTCCATGCACCTGCCATTGCCCAGGAGATGAAGTTCAAGACATCCCTTCTGGATCCAACATTCGACCTCAAGCTCATACCAGCGTGGGTAGGTCGGGCCGATGGTGTTGGCCAGGGGTTCGATCCTCAGCTTGAACGGACCTTCCTCCTGCTCCGTATCAAAATCACCGAGGAAGTTGAAGAGGACGCTTGGGTGGGCGTTGATCTCATCTTGCCCGCCCCATCGAAGCAACCCATACCCCCCGCCCTGCCGAGGGAGAGTTTCGAACGAGGAGCGAATTTCTTCCAGCGTCTCCTCGACACCAGCCCGACCCTCTGGCAACAGGAAGGGGTAGATGGTGGTGAACCAGCCGACGGTTCGTGTGAGATCGAGCTGATCGAACCAGCCATCACGACCATGCCCTTCGAGAGCGATCAGGCGCAGACCTGTCCCCTCCTTCTGCATGGCCCGGCTGAGTGCTGTCAACAGCAGCTGTTGTAACGGCTGACCGGTCGAACGGGACGCCTGCACAAGAGTTGAGGTAGTCTCAGGATCGAGAGTTCCAGCAAGGTCGATTCGCTCCGCAATGGTCCCAGCACCCATTTCCAACCATGTGGTTGGTGACGCTGGTGGCTGTTCAGAGAGGGCACGCCAGTACTCCATTTCCTCTTCAAGAGCATCCGAGGTTTGCAGATGTTTCGCTTCGAGGGCGTACTCCCGGAAGGAACTCGTCTTGGCAGGCAGGGAAACGGATTCTCCCTCTCCCGCATGTTGCATCAGACGGTTCAAATCGTCCACCAGGATTCGCCAGGAAACACCATCCGTCACCAGGTGGTGAGCAGCCAGGAGGAGACGGTCCGCATCGCTCATCCGGAGCAGCAGCGCGCGCAACATCGGTCCTTCCGACAGGTTTACCTTAGCCGGAAGCGCAGCTAACAGACGTTGGGCCTCGGCGGATTCATCCGGCTTTCCGCGCAAATCCTCGAATTCGAAAGCCAGCGGATAGTTCAGTCCCGCATTGAGCTGACGGACGCCACTACCGCTGAAATCATAGCGCATGCGCAGCGCGTCATGGTGGTCCTGGAGCGAAACAAGCGCTTGTTCGAGCTGGTGCTGATCCACCCGATCCCCGCACTCCAGCAGCACCGCCTGGGTGAAGTGGGCACGGTGGAAGGGGTGACGTGCGAAAAATTCCTGTTGGATCGGGCTGAGCGGCACCTCTCCTGTTACCGGACCCTGCTCCGCCGCGACCACTGCGTGCCCGCGTACCACTGGTGCTAGTGCTTCGATGGTGGGCCGTTCAAAGAGGTCACGGAAAAGGAGGTGGATGCCCTTCGACCCCAGCCGTGAAACAATCTGGATTGCCTTGATGGAGTCGCCGCCGAGCAGGAAGTAGTTATCCCGTATCCCGACAACGTCTCGTTTCAGCACCTCCTGCCAGACCGCAGCAAGGGTCTTTTCGAGGGAGGTCGAAGGCGGCATGTAATCCTGGCCGTTTTCGATCCGGGCCTCTTCCATCTCGAGCAGGGCGCGCAGGTCACGTTTGCCGTTTGTCGTCAACGGCACCCGATCGATACGGTTGAAACGTGTTGGGATCATCATTTCGGGGAGCATCGCAGCGAGGTGAGACCGAAGTTCGAGCGCATCGACCGGCTGGTCCAATACAAGCCAGGTGGTCAACTCCGGCTCGCCACCTGGTTCATGGAGGCCAACCACGGCATCCTGAACATTGGGATGCTGAAGCAACGCCTGTTCAATCTCCCCCGGTTCAATCCGGTGGCCCCGTAATTTGATCTGACCATCGAGACGCCCCGCACACTCGAGCTCGCCATCAGCTCGCCATCGCGCACGGTCCCCGGTCCGGTACCCCCGTTTCGCCGGATCGAAGGGCAGGTGAATCAGCGCCTTCTCTGTGGCAACAGGATTGTCCAAGTAGCCCTGGAAAACTCCGGCACCCGACACAACAAGTTCGCCATAGACCCCAATCGGTACCGGCTCACGGTTTTCATCCAGCACATAGACACGGCTGTTCGCAATCGGATGACCGATGGTGATGGTGTTCTCATCCAGAGCAAGCCGCTTGATTGTGCAGCCAACCGTCGTTTCCGTCGGACCATACTCGTTGTAGACCGCCATCGCGGGATTCAGCTTTTGAAGCAGATGTACATGATCCTGAGTCACCGCTTCGCCGCCGAGAATCACACGTTGAATGCCCGTTTCTAGCAATCCAAGCTCGCCCAGGACACCCACATGCGCAGGGGTCAGCTTGACCGTGTCCACCCGTGATTCGGGGCCGAAAATCCTCTGCAACAACTCACTCGCTTCGAGCCCATCCGGCAGGATGTCGAGGGTTCGTCCACGCAGAAGCGTGCAGAAGAGGCTGGTCACCGTCAGATCAAAGCTGATGGACGTGAAGAACGGGAAATCCCCCTCCATGTTATCACCGAAATAGCTGCCCGTCGCCCAACCGATGTAGTTCATCAGGTTCGAGTGACGGATGGGGCAGAGCTTCGGGATTCCTGTGGTGCCCGATGTTGCAAGGATGTAAGCCGAGTCAGTTGTGTGAACCTCCGGCAGCGACTTGCCGGAGGACCCTTCCATGATGAGGGCCACATCTACCCTACGCAGGGATTCCGCATCGGCGAGACGATCCATCGTTCCTGCAGACACCAACATGAGGCTGCAACCACTCGAATCGAGAATTGATTGCAGACGCGTGTCCGGCTGGGCCGGGTCCAGAGGCAGATAGGCCGCCCCCGCCCGGAGCACACCGAGCAGGGTAAAAATCAGATCGGGAGAACGAGGTAGCAGGAGTGCAACCCGATCCCCACGTCCAACCCCAATCTCCGCCAGCCACCCGGCGATCCGCCGGGACTGAGTCGCCAGCTCCTCGTAGCTGGTTTCCTCGTCGCCGAATCGAAGTGCGATGTTGGCAGGATGTTCCGTCGCGATGCGAAGGAAACCTTCGACGACGGTACCCGGGTAAGGTTCGGCAATACCCGGCTGATTAAACGTCACAAGTAGACGTTTACGCTCCACCTCGTCCAGCAAATCAAACTTGCTGAGAGGGGTATCCGGCTGGGCGACAATTTGTTCGAGGAGACGGGTGTAGTACCCAGCCCAACGCTCGATGGTCGCCGAACCAAACAGAGAAGTCGAGTATTCGAATGCACCGCTCAAATCACCCTTTGCGTCGGTGATTTCGAGGGCGATGTCGAACATCGACGTCCCTTTTGGAGCAGGTTGAAAGTCGCTCTGAAGGTCGTTCAAGTCGATCCATCGTTCGTCCGCCACTTCGTACACAAAGGTCGTGTCGAACAACGGATTTCGGGCCAGGTCGCGACGTACCTGCACATCCTCAACAATTTGCTCGAAAGGGTATTCGAGGTGCTGGTAAACGGCCAGCAGCTCTTCCCGGACGACGGTGAGAAAGTGGCTGAAGAGAGTGTCGGCGGCTAGGCGGAGACGCACCATCGAAGTACCCGCCAGCATGCCGACAATTTTCTGTTGCCGTTCGTCAAATCGGCCACTCGTCGGGAAACCGATCACATGGTCATCCTGCCCGCTCAGGCGATACAACAGCAGCGACCAGGCAGCCAGCAGCAGCATGTTCAGGGTGACTCCCTGCTCACGAGCGCTGGAACGCAAGGCAGTGGTCAACCTTTCCGGCAGAGAGAAATGGTGTTCCTGCCCGGTGAAATCCTGATGCTTTGGGCGAGGATGGTCGCAGGGCAGTTCGAGACGTGGAATGCCGGAAGCAAAGGTCTCCTGCCAGAAGTGAGCATGGTTTTTTGCGTCATCCGTCTCGAGCCATGCAAGTTGCGAGGAGGTGAACTCGTTTATCTGTGGTGGATCGGGTTCGAGTTGCTGACCGTTGTACAACATCTCCAGTTCCTGGATCAGAGTATTCCAGGAAAGGCCATCCACCGCGATATGGTGGACATCCAGCACGAGCAGGTGCTCCTCGCTGGATTCACGCAAAATCGCGGCGTGTAGCAGGGGTGGTTGTGCCAGGTTAAAGGGAATGGTGATCGAGCGAATTTGCGAGTCCAGCGAGACTGAAGAACGTTCGAGCAGGGGACAGGTGAAGTCAACATGATCGTACTGCACGCGAACGATCTGATCGTCAACCACCTCATAGCCACTGCGCAAAGCATCATGACGCTGAATCAGTGTTGCCAGGTGTTGCTGGAGACGGCTTGCATCGATATCTCCGGCGAGACGGATGGTGGCGGTGAGGTGATAGGGCGCCTCACCTCCCTCCAGTTTGCTGAGGGCATACAGCCGTTTTTCCCCCGACGAAACAGGGAAAATGTCTCGCCCGGCGAACGTCATGCCTTCAACCCGGTTTTAACGTTTGAGCTGAAGGAAAAACCTCCGGCACGAAGCGCCATCACTGCCGCTTTTGTCCGCTCGATCACCCGGTCCACATCATCGTCCGTGTGTGCGGTCGAGAGGAAGCAGATGTGCCGTTCCCAGGTGTAGATACCGTCCAGCATCAGCAGGTAAAACAGCAATTCCATCTCAATCGGGTTTTTTGCCAGATCGTACTCACCAAAGGATTCAAAACGGAACTGGGATGCAAACCGTCGAATCCGAATCGGGACGTCCTGTTCGACGAAGAAGTCATTGAGTGTATCCACCAGACGGGCGGCCATCGCATTCACCCGTTCCTGCAGTTTCGGCCCTTCTTTCGTCAAATGGCTCAACACCGCGTGCATGGATGCAATCGTCAACGGGTGTTTGCAGAAGGTTCCAGCGAAAATGGTGGTGCCGCTTTCGGGATGACTGCGGTCGCCATATTTCCAGGTTCCACCATCGATGAAGTCCATGAACCTTGACTTGCCCGCGATGATGCCGATCGGCATGCCGCCACCGATCACTTTGCCATAGCCGACGATGTCCGCCCGTACATCGAAATACTCTTGCGCCCCACCGGGGGAGACACGGAACCCGGTAATGATTTCATCAAAGACGAGCGCGAAGCCATCCTTGTCCGCCAGGTCCCGCAGACTGTGCAAGAACTCGCGCGGCTGAAAACCGGGACGGCGGGATTGAACGGGTTCGACAATGACCCCCGCGAGGGAGGGACCAAGCTTGCGGATCTCCTCAAGCGAATCCTCCGAACCGTAGTTCAGCATGATCACATCTTCCACCATTCCCTCAGGAATGCCGGGGAAGGCGGGCAGGGTCCCCTCATCGCTCGGGGCAACCATCAGCCCATCAAACATGCCGTGATAGGACCCCTGGAAGACAACGATGGTTTTCCGTCCTGTTGCCGCACGTGCAATCCGCACCGCAACCATCATCGCTTCGGTGCCTGTATTCGTGAAGGTGACCCGTTCAACGCCGATCAGGTCGCACAACATTTTGGCGGTTTCACCGGTCATGTCGAATTGCGGACCGAGTTGAATGCCCTCATGGAGCTGCTTTTCGATTGCCTTTTCAACGAAATCTGGACGGTTCCCGAGGAAATTAACCCCATAGCCCATCGCAAGATCGAGGTACTCGTTGCCATCGATATCCCACAGACGGGCACCCTTGGACTGATGGACAACGATGGGATAGAGAATTTCTTTCAATGAAAAGCGGAAATTAACCGCATTGATCCAGTCGGAAAAACAGGGGCGATAGGTTTCGATCGAATCTTTCGATTTCGGCGTTCGCTTGGTATAGCGACCAATCAGATCATCGAGGAAGGCCTGTTGTTCCACGGTAAAGTGTTCGGCCTCAAAGTTCTGGAACATCGAGAGGTTTTGAGGACGGTATTCGGGAGCTTCTTTCGAGGGAACTCGTTTTGCGGGCGCTTCGGCTGGTGTGGACCCCTGAAGCGAACCACTCAACACCTCGAGTTGGTGCGCCATGAAACGGCTCATCTCTTCGATCTGCATCGCCGCGACACGTTCCACCACCGAAGCATCCGCTCTTCCCTGGGGAAGATTTGCTGGGGCGGTCCTGACAGGGGTGCTGGCTCCGTTGCCTCCGTCAGATTGCATCGTCCTCGGAGACTGGGCAGGGGTTACTGTGGGAACCTGCGGCACCTGAGCAGAAACGGCGTCTGCTATCTTCGACAGGCTGTCCAGGTCGCTGTAGAACTGAGCCATCGGGAGGGAAACCCCGAAACGTTTCTTGATCGCCTGACGTATCCGTACGAGCATCAGGGAATCAATGCCGAGATGAAACAGGTTCACCTCTGTTTTATCCTCGTCGACAGAAACTCCTGTCAGCGACTTGACCTCATCCGTTAACGCTTCAAGGACATCCGTCTTGTGGACGGTATTCGATTCACTGGGACTAACCATGTTCGGAACCCGGTTCTGCCCCGCTTCCGAAGCGGGGGCATTGGCTGTTGCGTAGATATGCGGCGTTTGAACCTGCCTGGAGGAAGCTGGCGGTGCCAACCAGTAGGACCGCTCGTCGAAGGGATATGTTGGCAGGTCGATAATCCGTCCGACGGTCGATGGTTGATCCTCGCCCATTTTGATCCCGGCTCGTTGTAACGCACCGGTTGCGAGCATCATCCGTTTGGAGTCATCACTCGCCGGAACGAGAGTTGGAATCCACCCGCACTCGCTGCCCACAGCATCAGCCGTTTGACGTCCCAACTGGCACAGAACAGGACGGGGTCCCAGCTCAAGGAAAAGATTGAACCCCTGGTTCAGGAGGGTCTCAACACCCGCTTGGAAGCGGACGGTTTCTCGCACCTGCCGTACCCAATAGTCGGGTGTGGCGATTTCCGCTCCGGCAACCTCACCTGTGAGGTTCGATACCAGGGGCAGGTTTGGGGATTGGAAATGAATGGCCGCGATCTTATCCCTGAAGGTGTCGAGCATCGGCTCCATCAGGGGCGAATGGAAGGCATGGGAGACTGTCAGCTCTCTTGAGCCGATCCCCTTTTCCTTTGCCCGGGCACACACCTCGGTGACAGCATTGCTGGTACCGGAGATCACGATGCTTCCCGGAGCATTGCGAGCCGCGATGGCAAGCTGGCCGTCTGCGGCTTCCAGCAATGGGGTGAGCGATTCCTCCTCCGTGAAGAGGACCGCCATCGACCCATCTTTCGGCAGTGCCTGCATCAGGGAAGCACGATGCGCCACCAGGGTAACTGCATCCTCAAGCGAAAAGACCCCGGCGAAACAGGCAGCGGCAATTTCCCCAATGCTGTGCCCGAGAAGTGCGTCCGGGACCACCCCACGTTCCCGCCAGTACTGTGCAAGCGAATACTCGAGCGCAAACAGGGCCGGTTGGGTCCAGCCTGTTTCGTTCAATTTTGACGCCTTCGCTTCCGCATCCCCTTCGGATGGATCAATCACCTCCAACAACGAACCACCAAGATGCGGGGCAAAAAGGCTGTCGCATCGCTCCATGTTCGCCCGGAATCCCGGGTCCTGCTTCAGCAACCCGCATCCCATCCGAAGAGTCTGCGCTCCCTGACCGGTGAAGAGAAACGCCAGTTTCGGAGCGTTGGATGGACAATGCAGCTCCAGGGTCGATGCCTGCCCTTCATCATCCAGCCACGTGCGCAGATCACGGTACATCTCTTCCGTGGTGCTCGCCGCGAGAAGCAGGGTTTCGGGGAAACGTGCCCGTCCCACATCGATTGTGTGAGCGATATCCTCGAGGCGTAAATCAGGTCGTTCAATCAGGGCATCGGCATAGCGCTTCGCGAGCTCACGGAGGGACCAATTGGTTTTCGCGGACAGCGCAAACGGTCGCAAATCTGACTTGCTTTCCGGTTCCTCGATCCAGTCCGGCGCCTCCTGTATCACCAGGTGCGCATTGGTGCCGCCGATACCGAAGGAACTGATCCCGGCGAGACGGATTCCATCAATCGCTGTCCAGGGTGTCAAACGTTCACAGACGCGAAAAGGACCATCGGCGAAACGGATTTTTGGATTGGGCGATTGGAAATGAAGGGTGGCCGGGATGTGACGATGTTCCAGCGCCAGGACGGTTTTGATGACACTCGCCACCCCCGCTGCGGTATCTGTATGCCCAAGGTTGCTTTTCACCGATCCGACGAGCATCGATCCGGGGGTACGATCCGGGGAGGCAAACACCTTGTTGAGCGCCTCGATCTCAATGGGATCGCCAAGGCTTGTGCCGGTTCCATGGGCTTCAACGTAGCCAATCTGAGATGGGTCAATACCCGAGACTGCGAGGGCTTCCTGAATCACCCGACTTTGTCCCTGCACACTAGGCGCGGTATAGCCGATCTTCTCGGACCCATCATTGTTGATCGCCGATCCACGGATAACCGCACGGATGCGATCCCCTTCTTCGAGTGCATCCTCCAGCCGTTTGAGCACAATTACCGCAACCCCTTCTGAGGGGACAATTCCTGCAGCTTTTTCGTCAAACGGTCTGCAATGACCATCCGGCGATGCAATCATCCCTTCCTGGTAGAGATACCCGGCGGGGTGGGGAACGCGCAGCGAAACCCCTCCGGCAAGGACAGTGTCGGACTCTCCGTTGAGCAGGCTCTGGCAAGCGAGGTGTACGGCAACCAGGGAGGTGGAGCAGGCAGTTTGTACAGTCAGCGCGGGGCCGGAGAGGTTAAGCTTGTATGCGAGCCGGGTGGCAACGAAATCCTTATCGTTGCCGGTGATCAACGCGAAACGTCCTGCAGGATCATGTTCAAAATCGCTGGAACTCGACAGGGAAAACAGGTACTCGCTATGGCCGATTCCTGCAAATACACCTATCGCTGAATCGTTGCGTCCCGGGTCAATACCGGCATTCTCGAGCGCTTTCCACGCTTCCTGCAAAAAAAGCCGCTGCTGGGGATCCAGGGTGGCGGCTTCCTGCGGAGTGTACCCGAAGAAGTTGGCATCGAAACGGTCTATACCATCCAGCTCTCCGGCCGCCTTGACATAGTCCGGGTCCTGAATGAGTTCAGGATCGAGACCGGCTGCCAGCAGCTCGTCATCGCTAAACGTACGTATGCCTTCTGCTCCGTCGCGAAGCAGAGCCCAGAACTCCCTTTCGTCCTTTGCACGGGGGAACCGGCAAGCCAGTCCAACAACAGCAATTTCGGAACCGTCCCCCCCTCGGAACGCATATGCCATGCGGCCCTACTCCTTGTTCCTTTTAGACTTCCGATGAGTCAGCCGTGCAAGTCTTTGTTGCTTGATGGAAGCGTTGTGTTGTTGCCGGATCTCTCCACGGTTGGTATGCTGGTTCCTGTCGGGATCGTCTCTCCCGGTAAGGTAGCGTGCCAGACCTGCAACAGTTGGATATGTGAACATGACTACCGTATCCAATGTTGTTGAGAACTCCGACTCCAACTTGGACCGAACTTTCATCAGCGATAGCGAATGGCCCCCTGCATCGAAGAAGTTGTCATCCGGTCCGATGCTCGCTACACGCAGCACCTCTTTCCAGATAGCAGCTACCCTTTCCTCTGTATTGGTAAGGGGCTGGGCTACTTTCGACTCTGTCGAAGATCGTTCGGTTTTCGCACGCTCTTCCAGCAGCTTTCTGTCCACTTTGTCATTCGATGTCAGGGGTAATTCCTGCAACGGGACGAAGGTAGAGGGCACCATGTGGCCGGGGAGCGTGGCACTCAGGTGGCGCCTCAGCTCATCGGAGGGCAAGGAACCGTCCCCCACGACGATATAGTAGGCGACGAGATGATCAGGCAGCCCCTCGTCCGATGAGGCCGGGACCACGACGGCTTGACGAACCCGAGGATGCCTTGCCAGTTCAGCTTCGATCTCGCCCAGCTCGACTCGAAATCCTCGAATCTTGACCTGGTTATCCCTGCGCCCGATCAGCTCCAGCCTGCCATCCATTCGCCACTTTGCAAGGTCCCCCGTGCGATAGAGTCGTTCGCCCGGGAGAAACGGGTCGTCAACGAACATTTCCTCGCTCAACTCTGGACGGTTCAGGTAGCCTCGTGCGAGCAAACCGCCACCGACACACAGCTCGCCAATGGCTCCGGCAGGGACAAGATGCCGTTGCTCATCCAGCAACAGAATTCTCGCTCCCGGCAGTGGACGCCCAATCGAAGGCTTGGGATCATCCGGGCGGCAAAGGTTCACCGTTGCGCAGACGGTCGTCTCCGTTGGGCCGTAGGCATTGAAAAATCTCCGGCCGCCACTCCAGGTTTGCACCAGCCGAGCTGGACAGGGTTCTCCCGCAACAACAATGGTGTCCAGATCCGGCAGCTCGACTACAGGAAGGGCGGAGAGCACGGAGGGGGGGAGAGTGACCATGTTGATGTGGTTCTGTCGCAGGAACCCCAGCATCTCCTGCCCCGGAAGCGTTTGTGGTCGATCAGGTATGCAGAGCGTGCCTCCCGACGTGAAGGCCAACAGCATTTCCCAGACCGAAGCGTCAAAGCTGAGCGATGCGAACTGCATGACCTGGCATCCAGCCTCCAGCCCGAACACCCGAAGCTGTGCATGTCCGAGATTGCTGACTCCCCGATGCAAAACCTCGACCCCTTTTGGGCGACCGGTTGAGCCAGACGTGTAGATGAGATAGGCGCGATCATCAGGCGTTTGGGAAGGCAAGGCCGAGGCTGCTTGATGCTCAGCCGAACCCGAGCTCAAAAGTGACTCCAGCTCCATCAGCGTAGCCTTGCTCCCTGCCAATCGATCCCTATGCGCGGCGGATACCAGCACACGCTTTGCACCGGAGTCCTGGATCATCCACGAAACACGTTCCAACGGGTAGTCCGGATCGAGCGGGAGATAAGAAGCCCCGGCAAGCTGAACCGCGATGATCGCTACGAACAGGGGAACCTTCCGCTCGCCATAGAGACCGACCACATCGCCCTGTTGGACACCCTCGCTACGAAGACAAACCGCCAATCGTTCTGCCTGTTCCCACAACTCCCCGTAGCTCATCACCTGATCTCTCGACCGGAGTGCGGTGGCGGTGGGTGTGATCCGTGCATGCCGTTTAACCCACCCTGGAAGAGTCATGAAAGCGTCGACGTCATCCTCACCTTTACACCACTCCTGCAGTTGCATCGTGGTCTCTGAGGCGGGAAGGAGGTCAAGCTCCGACAAGGGGGTATCAGGATTGTCCACAGCCGTTTCGAGGATATGAAGAAATTGCTCAACCATGAGACGTGCGCGTTCAGGATGAAACAGGTCCGGACTGAATTCGAGGTACCCTGTTGGGTTGTCATTCCAAATCTGAAAGGCCATGTTCAGGTTGGCTTTTGAACCGAGGTTCAGCAGGTGAATCCACGTCACCTGCAGGCCGGGGATCGTCAGGACACGCTCCACCTCGAATTCCAACCCTACATTAAACATAGGATTGTGTCCCTGACTTCGTTCGGGGTTTAGCCGCTCGACAATTGTTTCGAGCGGCATTTTCTGCAGTTCCCAAACCCGTTTCATGGTCTGTTGACAACGGCGGGCGATCTCGGTGAAGGTCTCCTTCTCGTTGGCCTCTATTGGGACCGGCAAGGCATTCACTGCTGGTCCATGAAAGCTCTTCTGGCCGGGCTCATCACGGTTTGTGTAGGCCATGCCAATCGTCTGCTCCGGACTTCCGGATTGACGAGCCAGCATGACGACCAACGCTGCTGAAATCACAGTGGCGATGGACGCACGCGCCCACCTCTCCGGCAGCACCCGTTCAAAGCCGAATGCCTTCACCTTGTCCAGCAGGTCAACGGAAATCTGTATGGGTGCGAATCCGATATCTGAAGAGGGTCTACCCGCGCGCGAAAAATCTGTAGGGATGGAGGATGGCTGAATTCGTCCCGCGAGCAGGGTTTTCCACTCTTCGAGGTATTGAATCCCTTCGGGCGAGTCAACCCACTCAAGCTGCCAGCGAGTGTAGCGGCTGTACGGGTACTCAACAGGAGGTAGATCGGGGGTTTGTCCTGTTTTAATCGCTTGGTAAAGGATCCCGATCTCTTCGTTCATCACCCCCCAGGATTGCATATCCAGGGATATGTGAGATTCACAGCATCCGTAGTACCATGTCTGTTCGCCGGTATGGAAGAGCACATGACGTTGAAACGGCGGGTTCGAAAAATCGAACGGAAGCCCTGACACCGCTCCCATTTCACGTACCACCGTTGCTTCGACATCTTCCGGGTTCAGGTGACGCAGATCCTTCTCGACCCAATTCATCTCCACCGATGGCAGCAGACACTGCATCGGTTCGCCATCACGGACAACAATGGCCGTTCGAAGAATATCGTGACGCAGGGTATACGCCTGAAACGCCTCTCTGAACGCCTTGACATCCAGATCCCCCTCAATTTTCATCAGGGAAGGAAGATGATTGGCCCGGCTTTCAGGAAGAAGTTGCGCAAGTACCCAGTATTTTCGTTGACTTGGTGAGATTGGCTGAAGAGGATACTGTTTGGTTGTCTCGTCCGATTCTCTCGTCGTCACGCGATTTTCCATCCCTTCTGTGCGACTTCCATGCCCCCCAATGGACATCGTGCTCTACGCAATCGAGCGCAGGGCAGTGGGTTTTTGCCTGCAGGTAATTCAGGTTTGATTGGTTCATTCCACAATGCTGGTAAGTTTGACAAAATGTACTACAAATATACTGCTGGAAAGAAGAGTAGACATTCTTTTGCAAACATTAAACCCGATAATCGCGCACTGAATGAAGATAGAAGATTGACAGGAAGATTCCATACGCGGGAGAGCCTGGCTTTCGTCTGCCCCGCGTAGCGTTTGAGTTCGAGGAAGCGGCCCCGGAATGTCGCAAGCTGCACGACTCGGCCCCCTTTTTCAACCCGGCAGGATTTCCCCTGGTCCAAAACGTACGATAGCCCCGATCCTGAAGACCGGGGCTATCTTTGTTCTATCAGCGGAGAGGGTGGGATTCGAACCCACGTTACGGGGTTACCGCAAACACGCTTTCCAACGGTGTTTATCCTTACCGCTTATATCGCTGTGCTGTGGACTTGGGTCTTTTGCATTCCATCACTTCACAAGCACAACACGTTGTGAATGGGTGTGTTCGTCTGCGCCTTTCACTTGAAGCAGATAGACCCCACTCGCAAGCTCGCTTCCATTAAACGTGAAGGAGTGAATCCCCTGCCCAAAGGAACCATCTGCCAGAGTAGCCACTTCCCGGCCAAGCAGATCATAGACCGCTACATACAATGTCTGGGCCGATGGAAGTATGGTCTGCACAGTTAGTGTAGGATTGAAGGGGTTTGGATAGGCATCCACAAGCAGATGTTCGGCGGGTCTAGATACTGGATTCAAGTCCTCGTCCACGCTTGTCGTTGGCTGCGGACCAAGCCCGGTTGTGTCTCCAGGTTCACGCCAGAACATGCCATTGATCTCGTAGACCACCACAGTCGGAGTCGTTGGGCAGCCCTCGATCAGGCCACCAACAATTTCGACCCAATCACCATCTTCGGGACGTTGGGCGCCATTGTCCGGTGTGTAGTCGTCGCGACCGAAGTCGAGACGGTACTCCGGTTCTTCGCCCTCATCGATGTTCAGCCAGAAGTGGTTGTGATCAATCATGCCATCGTTGACCAGGGTGTATCCTTCTACACCGACCAGTTCCGGGGTGCCGTATTCACAGCCGTGGTCATCATGCCAGCCGCCACCTGTGCCGTTGTGGTGGCCGGAGGAATCCGGGGTGAACCAGGCTTCACCATTCAGGGTGAAGACCATCACCATCGGTTCATCCATCATGAAGCCGCCATGGGTCATCAAGCCACCGGTGATGTCGATCTGGTCGCCATCTACCGGCAGGGAAATGTCATCTTCCGGGATATAATTGGGCGGCCCGAAACCGAGGAGATAGTCTGCGGATTCATCTGCATCGACATCGAGATAGATGAAATCATGCATCGGGTTGGCCTCGACCATCGCGGTGCCGGAAAGCTCAACCTCTTCCCAACCGTGGTCCCACATACCGCCGCCGTGGCCACCGCCACCACCTCCGCTTGAGGCTAGCGCGAAGTCCTGGGTCAAATCGTCATTCGCCATGAAGGTCAATTCGACTTCCTCCATGACATACCCCATCAGCATGGCACGTACCTCGTACGTACCAGCATTAACACCGGTGATCGTATAGGTGCCTTCGGCGTCTGTCCAACCCTCATAATCTCCCATCATACCGCCGCCGTGGCCGCCGCCACCGTGTCCGGAATGGATCGCGACACGTGCACCCTCAAGAGGGGCTCCTTCGATGTCGTTTACCGTTCCACTCAAGCTGGCTGCGAGCCCCATACCCGGGAGCAGCAAGGCAACCATGAGACCAATCGCTGTCAAGCCCTTCATCACGAACTCCTTTTTTCTCCTGCATTCAGCAATGTTTGTTCAAGAGGAGAAAACGCAAAGGGCTTGCCAGTTGGGGGTAATACTGAAGCGAAAGAATAACAATAAGTTAGAAAGAGGTTGTGTGGAGAATAGTTGCGCGATGGAACAGCGTGTTCAATCGGGTTGAAAGCTCTGTTTCATCGTTGAAAACAATCCGGGTGTGTATTTGTGCGAATCAGAGGTTGAACTCCTCGATTTTTCGACGGAGGGTAGGACGGCTGATGCCAAGAATGTCGCACGTTTTCCCCAGATTGCGCCCGGTTGCCTTCAGCACACGGGCGATATGCTGCGCCTCCACTTCATCGAGGGATCGCTGCCAATCGTCCGACGTTGACACCTTTCCGTTATCATCATCCGTCTCAGGTAAGTCAATATGCAGCGTATCCCCTGTCGAGAGCAGAACGCCACTCAAAACTCGATTCTCGAGTTCGCGAACATTCCCCGCCCAATGGTATCGTTCCAACTGCTGCACCAGTTCCTCCGGGATACGGGAGACACTACGTCCCATCTCACGGCTAGCTTTGACGAGGAAATGTTTGACGAGGGGGAGGATGTCTTCGGTGCGGTCACGGAGGGGAGGAATACGGATTTCAACAACACGAAGTCGGTAGTAGAGATCCTCACGGAAACGACCGTCCGCGACCATCGCTTGCAGTTCACGGTTTGTTGCCGCAATGACCCGGGCCTTGAATGGAAGCGTTTTGGTTCCACCGACCCGCTCATAGGTGCGCTCTTGCAGCACACGCAGGAGCTTGGCCTGAAGAGCCAAGTCAAGGTCGCCGATCTCGTCGAGGAAGAGGGTGCCCTCCCCGGCCAGTTCGAAACGGCCTGGCTTGGCGGCGACTGCACCGGTAAACGCCCCTTTCTCGTGTCCAAAAAGCTCACTTTCGAGCAGCGTTTGGACAAAAGCGGAACAATTGATAGCGAGGAAGGGGCTGTTTTCGTCTGTGTTTCGGTGAATCGCACGGGCGACCAGCTCCTTGCCGGTACCAGACTCACCCAGCACCAGCACATTGGTTCGACCACGGCTCGCCAAACCGATCTGCTTGTGGATGTCGATGATCGCACGGCTACGTCCGACCAGTTCGCTGGTGGACTTCTCCGCATCCGGGTCAGTTTCGATCGCCTCTTTTCCGGAGAGATCGATCTCACGTAGAGCTCGCCCAAGGGTCTCTTCCAGCTCATCCAGGTCGAGGGGTTTGTGAATGTAATCGAAAGCCCCGGCACGCATCGCGGTCACCGCTTTCTCCAGGTCCTGATGGCCGGTGATCATTACTGTAATCCCCGGAAGTTTACCATCATCAGCCTTGTCGAGCAGCTGGAAGCCATTGCCATCCGGCAGCATCAAGTCGAGGAAGATGACATCGGGCTTGATCGCCAGCCAGGTTGCTTCCCCCTCTTCGATGTTCCCAGCAGTATGGACCGTATGGCCCAAGGCGGAAAAGGCAGTGTCAAGAGCGCGTCGGATGGAACGATCATCATCGATCACGAGGATAGTGGCCATTACTTCTCTCCTGTCGGGAAGGTGAGGCGAACGGTGGTGCCTTCCCCTTCCGTGGACTCAATTTCCATACGCCCGCCCATGTGGTCGATATACTTTTTCACGTTGCTCATGCCCAATCCGATCCCATCATCGCGGGTGGTGAAGAAGGGCTCGAACAGACGTTCCCGGACAAACTCCGACATCCCTTTTCCCTGATCCTCGATCTCAATTGTGACAACCTCACTCGATTTGGCTACCCTGACTTCGACAACCTGATCCACCTCCGATGCCTGGATCGCATTTGAGAGGAGGTTCTGAAGAGAGAGACGCATCGCTGCGGGGTCACATTGCAGGACAATCGCATCCATGTCGTCCCCCTGTAAATCGACACGAACATTTTGTGCGTCCGCATCAGGGTGAACTTCATCGACTGCTTCCTTGAGGATGGCTCCGCAGGAGACGGTTTGGGCAGTGGTGGAGGGGAGACGACTGTAATCCAGCAGTCCACTGAGCATGTCCTCGAGACGATGCAAATCGTCCTGAAGATTTTCGAGCAGGGCCTGCTGCCCAGCTTCGCCAGTGAGTTGCCGTTCAATCAGCTTCAGGTTGACCTTGATGGAGGAGAGCGGGTTGCGCATCTCGTGGACCACACTCGCGAGCAGGGTTCCAATTTCAGCCATCTTCTCCGACTGCATCAGTCGTTCCTGGCTGAGACGGAGGTTTTCTCGTGACCGGTTGATACCATCGACCATCTGGTTAAAAACTTGCACCAGCCCAGCCATCTCGTCGCGCCGTCTGCTCTCGGGCACATGAACCTGGTAGTCCCCGCCCGCAACCTTTTCGCTTGCATCAATCACACGCTGCAGCGGATCAGTCCAGATCCGTGTCAGGAGTAGGGCAATACCGAGCATTCCCAATAGGGCGAACAGAGTTGCGAGGGTCGTACCCTGAAGGAATTGTTTCACGGGTGTGTAGGCATCCTCGAGGTTCAGCTCGGTGATCAGCGCCCAGTTCCGCTCAGGCATGTAGGTGTAACCGCCCACCACTTTATCGCCGAGAAACCCCTCGTAGACCATTACCCCCGAATGTCCGGTCATCGCTTCGAGAGCGGGAGGGATCTTCATCTGGTGACTGAGCGGTTCAGGGTGCTCGTGGACACGTGAGGGTGTCAGCATGACAAAATCGCGATCCAGCAGGAAGGACTCATCTCCCAGGTCAAACCGGGTGGTATCGGTCAGGATCGGATCGATGGTCGCTCGGGTGGAGAACTGAAAAACCGAAGCGCCGAGGATGCGTCCGCTACGGTCTCGAACCGGAGATGCGAGGTTGATCGCGGGAACACCTTCGGTGTTAAGGTGGATAGGGCCGAATTGGGTTAACCCGGCAAGGGCAGAATCGACCACATCGACCTGCAGGATCGCAGTCAGCTCTTCCAGGCTGGCATCGGAGGTGAACGGTCTCCCTTCCCGGTCTAACAAGGCCACAGCCAGCACATCACCCCCCTGGGCAATCTGGAAGGGGAGGTAGTTCAGTGCCTGCTTTGCGATCCCTGGGGCATTCGCATTACCTCGTTCCGCCAGCAGGTAAGATGCGACAACCTGGTTTGAGGTGGCGAAAACTTCCGACGTGCGTTTGCGTTCCGCCAGCCAGGTCCTCAAATGGGCTTCTCGTTCGTAGACCACGCTCAGCACTTGCCGTTTCGCTTGCCGTAAAACGGCTTCACGTGCCTGGGTGTAACCGATAAAGCCAACCGTGAAGGCGGTCAGCAGGATGACAACAGCCCCGGCGCCGAAGAGTTTGATCCAGAACGGCGTTGTTCGTTGCAGGTTGCTTTGGTCGCTGGTTCCCATGCGGAGTCTCGAGAAGTCTATTGAACAAAATGTTCAATCCGGTTGTGGGAGTTACCCCGATGAGCTGGTCAAAAGCAAGGGGAGGAAAGTAGAAAAGTCACCCCGGGGGCGCAGGTTGGAACGGCACCTCCGGGGTGATGGAATATAAACGATCAGGAGAACATCAGCTTTCATGCTTCATGTCGTCCTTCTTCATCTCGGGACGAGGGATGGTGCGGAGTTTCATGTTGCAGATGTCGCACGTCTGGTTTTTGTCGTCCCCCTCACGTACAATCGGACCCATGACACAGCCGGTCGGATCGGAGGCGCGAAGCTCTTTGGCCGCCGCCTCATCCATCTTGCTCATGTTCATGTTGCAAAGGGGGCACTTGGCCTCGGGGTTGTCGGTGACCACCTGCTTGTGCATCGGGCAGGTGTAGAGGTCACGACCCGAGTAGACGGCATCCATGGTCGCACCACTAGCCTGTCCCTTGTCATTCACCTTCCCTTTCGGCTCACCGTGCATGTCCATATGATGGGACGCACCCATCGCATGACCGCCCTTTTCGCCGTGCTTCATGTCGCACGATTTGTCGTTCATCGTGCAGCTTTCTTTGTCATGCCCCTCGCAACAGGAGGTCATTTCAGGACTCTCGTTGGCTCGGCTGTTGCTGTTGATGCCGATCACCAGTCCGAAACCGATCACGGCCGTCGCAAGTAGGACAGTTGCTGCTTTCATGGTCGTTCTCCTCATGTTCATGCTTTGTTGTTGTCGAATAGTCAGTTGCTGGTTTCAGGTTGCGGGTCCGCCTCGACCTGGCGACGCTTCACCAGGTAGTAAACCGACGGTAAAATGATCAGGGTGAGGACGGTTGACGAGACCAGTCCACCGACCATTGGCGCGGCAATACGCTTCATGATCTCCGAGCCGGTTCCATGACCGATCATCACTGGCAGCAGGCCGATCAGGGTGGTGGCAACCGTCATCAGTTTCGGACGGACACGTTCCACCGCGCCCTCCATCACCGCCGTGCGCAGATCGGAGGCATAGGTCAGACGGCCTTCCTCTTTGAACCGTTTGAAGGCCTCGTCCAGGTAGACCAGCATCACCACCCCGGTTTCTGCCGCCAGTCCGAGCAGGGCGATATAGCCCACCGCCACGGCTACAGAATTGTTGAAGCCGAGGAAGAACATCAGCCAGACCGCACCGACCAGCGCAAAAGGCAGGCTGCCCATCACCACCAGCGGCTCGGTGACATTGCCGAAGTGGACATAGAGCAGGAAGAGGATGATGAGCAGGGTCAGTGGGACGATCAGACGTAGACGTTCCGCAGCACGTTCCATGTATTCAAACTGGCCGGACCAGACGATGGAATAGCCGGTCGGGAGCTTGAGGTCATCACGAAGGACCTCCTGCAGATCATGGACAAACCCACCGATGTCGCTGTCGCGTGTGTCGACATAGACCCAGACGGTTTTCCGCGCGTTCTCCGTCTTGATCATCGGTGGACCATCGGTAATCCGAATTTCGGCGACCTGCTGGAGGGGAACCTGCGCGCCGCCCGGGGTGGGGATACGGATACGGCGGATGTCGCTCAAGTTGTCACGCAATTCGCGTGGGTAGCGGACATTGACCGGGTAACGTGCCTGGCCTTCGACCGTCCAGGTAACATTCATCCCACCCATCGCGGACATGATGATGTCCTGCACATCGCCCGTGGTCAAACCATAACGAGAGGCGTTTTGACGGTTGATGTCGATGTCGATATACCGTCCACCGACCGCACGTTCTGCATAGACCGAGGTGACACCGGGTTGGCCGCTGACCATGCCCTCGATGCGTTCGCCGAGTGCTGCGAGAGTGTCAAGGTTGTCACCCATCAGCTTGATGCCGACCGGGGTTTTTATCCCGGTTGAAAGCATGTCGATGCGT
Organism: bacterium; assembly: GCA_020444265.1. Taxonomy (GTDB): domain Bacteria; phylum Electryoneota; class Electryoneia; order Electryoneales; family Electryoneaceae; genus JAHLLH01. The sequence continues at coordinate 286,946 of JAHLLH010000002.1, read as the reverse complement.
GTCTTGATCGGCATCGTCCAGGCATTGGTCAGGCCGGGGATCTGGATCGCTTCATCCAGAGCCTTGACCAGCGAGTCCATGTCCACCCCTTTGCGCCATTCGCTGCGGTCACGTTTCAGGGTGATCGTCGTTTCAATCATCGAAAGCGGGGCCGGGTCGGTCGCACTTTCGGCGCGCCCAATCTTCCCGAAGACATGTTCCACCTCGGGGAAGGATTTGATAATCCGGTCCGTCTGCTGCAGCAATTCTCGCGCCTTCTCCGGCGAAATGCCCGGAGGTGTGGTCGGCATGTAGAGCAGGTCGCCCTCGTTGAGCGGTGGCATAAATTCGCTGCCGATCTTCGATGCCGGAATCAGGGTCAAGCCAAGAAGGAGGACAGCACCGATGATCACCCCCACCGGCCAACGGAGGGAGCCGACGATAAAGGGACGGTAGGCCCAGATGAAGAAACGGCTCAGCGGATTCTCTTTTTCGCTGCGGATTTTTCCCCGCACGAAATAGACCATCAGGACCGGGATGATGGTGATCGCCAGCAGCGCCGACGAGGCCATCGCAAAAGTCTTGGTAAAGGCGAGGGGACGGAACATCCGTCCTTCCTGCGCTTGCAGGGTGAAGACCGGAACAAAGCTGACGGTGATGATCAACAAGCTGAAGAAGAGGGCAGGGCCGACTTCACGTGCCGCATCGGCGATGATGCGAGTGTGCGGTTTTTTCCCGGCATCTCGTTCGAGATGTTTGTGGGCATTCTCCACCATCACCACACTGGCATCCACCATCACCCCAATAGCAATGGCAATTCCTCCCAGCGACATGATATTGGCGTTGATCCCCATCCACTTCATCACCAGCACGGAGATCAAGACACCGGCTGGCAGGGTGAAAATCGCCACCAGCGAGGATCGGAAGTGAAGCAGGAAGAGGATGATGATCAATGCAACAACAATCATCTCTTCGGTCAGCTTGCTGCTCAGGGTATCAATGGCACGTTCAATCAGGTCGCTACGATCATAGGCCGGAACAATCTCCACCCCATCTGGCAGCCCTGCCTGAAGTTCATCGAGTTTATCCTTGACCCGGTCGATGGTTGCAAGCGCGTTTTCGCCATAGCGCATGACCACCACACCACCAACCGTTTCCCCCTCGCCATTCCATTCGGCGATGCCTCTGCGCAGTTCAGGACCGACCTGGACATGCGCCACCTGCTTGAGGATGATCGGCTTGCCGCCTTCGGAGGTCCCAAGAGGGATTGACTCGATCTGCTGGATGATGTCGTGGTTGGTCTCCCCACGCAGATAGCCCAGGCCGCGCACAAAGTATTCCGTCTCGGACATCTCGACCAGACGTCCCCCGACATCATTGTTCGAGGCCTTGAGCTGCATCTTCACATGTTTCAGCGGTACACCCAGGGCGGCCAGTTTATCCGGATCGACCACGACCTGGTACTGCTTGACAAATCCACCGACACTCGCCACTTCCGCAACACCGGAGACCGTTTGCAATTCGTAGCGCAGGTACCAATCCTGCAGAGAGCGCAACTCCTGCAAGTTGTGATTGTTCGATTTGAGCGTGTACTGGTAGACCCAGCCGAGACCGGTTGCATCGGGGCCAAGACGGGGAGTGACACCTTCGGGGAGGCGAGATGCTGCCTGGTTCAGGTATTCGAGGACACGGCTTCTTGCCCAGTAAAGGTCGGTGCCATCCTCGAAAATGAGGTAGACCATGCCGAAGTTGAAGAAGCTGTACCCGCGCACATCCTTGACATAGGGCACCGCGAGCAGCGAGGTGGTGAGCGGATAAATAACCTGGTCCTCAACTACCTGCGGGGATTGACCGGGATAATCGGCTAGTACAATCACTTGCACATCCGACAGGTCCGGGATCGCATCCACGGGCAAGGTGAGCAACGCCTGCACCCCCATGGCGACCACGGCAACGGTCAACAGGAGGACCAGGATGCGATGCTTGATGCTGCCTTCTATGATGCGTTCAATGGGATTCATCATCTTCTCAACTAACCGTCAACCAGACAAACATGGAATAAAACTGGCTCCCCCGTCCGATACGGACCTGTGGGCCTGGGGGGGGGGTGCCCGCCGGTTGTACCGGACGGTGGGAGCCTGGGACTTACATCAGTGCGCATGCCCGCTTTGGTTCATCCCGGACATCGAACTGTCGTCGGAGGATTTTGTTCGCTCGGCGATGCGACGTTGGATAGCTTCCTGCAGCTTCGCTTCGCTGTCCAGCAGGAACTGCGCCGAGACCACCACACGGTCCCCTTCCTCAACCCCTTTCAGGATTTCCGTCTGGGTATCCGACTCGACACCAAGGCGCACCTCCTTCGGTTCAAACAGGCCCTCGTCAACTTCGATGAAAACGATATCCCGTTTCCCGGAACGCACGACGGCAGACATCGGGATGGCGAGGACGTTTTCACGAGGAGCCGACTCGATCTTTGCCTCGAGCCACATGTCCGGTTTCAGGGATTCATCCGGGTTGTCAAGCTTGATGCGGACGTTCGCCGTCCTCGACTTCGGGTCCAGCACCGGGTAGATGAAGTCGACAGTGCCATGCAGACGCAGATGGGGGTCGTAGACCGATGTCATCTCGACCTGATCCCCCTCCTTGACCCAAGGCATTTCGAACTCGTAAACCTGGGCAATAGCCCATACAACACCGAGGTTGCCAACCTTGAAGAGGGGAGAACCTGGTTTGACCGCATCCCCCTGGGTGACCGCCTTGTGCAGCACGATGCCACTGGAAGGCGACACAATGGACAGCGTCCGTTTCACTTCGCCACTCGTCTCGATCTGCTTGATCTGCTTGTCGCTGATCTCCCACAGGGCGAGACGCTTCCGGGCGGCCTTCAGCAGTGCGCTGGAGCTGCGGACGAGGGTCTCGTTGCCTGATCCCTTTGCAGCATCGAAGGTTCGCTTCGCCAGGAGCAGCTCTTCCTGCGCGGTTACCAGTTCGGGACTGTAGATATCGAGTAACGTCTGCCCTTTTCGGACCGGGTCCCCGGTTCGAGCGACACGCAAGGTTTCGACATAGCCGTTGACTCGTGAGGTGACACGGACTTCACGATCCTCCGCGACCTCTACGGAAGCATTGGTTCGGATGATCCGTCTCAGAGTCTGACGTTTTACCGGGGTGGTTTTCACTCCAATGTTCTGGCGAGTGACCGGATCGATCTGCACCTGCGCTCCCGTTCCCGCCGCGGTCGATCCCTTCAGGGGAATCAAGTCCATATGGCAGATCGGGCAGAGGCCCGGCTCATCCTGAATCACATCCGGATGCATCCCGCACGTCCAGAGTTGGGTTGTGCTGGAAGAAGCTGGTTCAGCAGGAGCGGAGTCGTGATCCGTCATCTCCATCGACGGTTCATCGTCCGTTTCCGCTTCCGGTTCTTCGTAGTAGGGGGAGTCCGTAATCGGCTTCAGGGTGTTTCCATCCGGGGATTGTCCCGGGCCTTCATGCACCCACATCGGGTTGTCCGAATCGAAAAAGATTTTGTCGACTCCCGGGAAGGGTGTGCCGGGTTTATGGTTGTGAACGGTCGAGTACTCCATCCCGCAGATGGAGCAAGTCCCCTCTCCATCCGCATGCTCCCAAGGGTGCATAACACAGACTCGCAGCTCCTCAATTGGTGTCGTCTCAGAGGTTGCTGCTTGTGTACCGGTCAAACCGCTAATCAGCAAGATGCCTGCTATCAGCAGTGCGAGCAAAGTGAGCCTCTTCATCGTTCTTCCACAGTCTTTATCATCTCCTCCGCAGGACCGGAGGATTCCTTGTCTGCGAACAGCGTATCCATCGCACTGCGTACTTTCGCACGGTCCCGTTTGCGGGCCAGTGCTTCAAGCCGGGTATTCATCAGGACGATTTCGCTGTTCAACAGCGCATCCACATCCACTTTCCCCGTCGACCATGCAGCCGTCACCGCTTGAACCGTCGCATCGGCCTGGGGCAGGATGCCATGCTCGTACAGCTCGATCTGTCGGGCGAGGCGATCATCCTGATCCATCAATGAGGCGAGGGCGAGCTGAAGTTTCTGTTCGGTGTCCTGCAGGCTGAAGGCGATTTCACGGTTCTGTGCTTCCGCTTCCTGGATCGCCGGCTTTTGCTTACTGCCTGCAAAAATGGGCAGGCTGACCCCGACACCTACCGTGAGGAAATCAGGACGGTCCACCCCGGCATCGGTCTGCTGACGAAATCCATATCCGGCGTTCAGCTTCAGGTCAGGCCAGAGGGCTCGTTTTGCCTGGTGCACACGTTCCCCGGCAATCCGTGTTTCCTTGTGCATGCTGAGAAGAGTCGGGTTCTTCCTGGCCAGCAAGGCTTGCAGGGAATCAGCCTGCAAGGGTATGAATGACCCGGGAAGGGTGGGGGTAGCAGCCAGGGTGTCCCGGGCAGTACGTCCCAGCAGCACGCTGAAACTGCGACGGGTGCTGAGAATCTGCTGCTCGAGCTGCGCGCGACGGTCATCGAAGCGCGTGCGTTCGGTCTGGAGACGCAAGACATCCTGCTGTAATCCACTGCCCGTTTCGTACCGCACCAGGGCGACATCGATCAGGCCATCGACCAACTCAACCGTCGAGTCGACTGTCGCAAGGGCAGCTTTCAGGTAGGCCCAATCGTACCATGTCTGCGCGATTTGATCGGCAATGGTCTCGGCACGTTCCGCGAGTAAGTCCGTTTGACGTTCCTGCTGCCAGGCGGCGATCTGCTTGTTTGCCCCGTAGTGTCTGGTAAGGGGGATGGCCTGCGATACATTCAGCCAGACACCTGTCATCGGTTCCTGGTTCAAGTCGAAGCTGTTGGTCGGGGCATTTGCCAGGGCCAGCGACACAGACGGATCCATCCAACTCCCCGCCTGCGAAATCTTCAGCCCCGCCGCCTCGACTCGTGCGTGCCAAGCCTGAAGGTCAGGGTTTGCGCCACGAGCTTCTGCGATATAGGAGGCGAGCTCTCTGTCCGATGGGCGCAATTGATCAAACCCACCCTGCTGGGCGTCCACCCGCTGGCTGACAAAACCCATCAGCAGGGTTGCCAAGAGGGTCAGCCGGACAAATCGTATCGGAAAGGTTCGTTTCGTCAGTTCCATGGTCCCGTTGCCTGTTCAATCGTCTATCTAATGAATAGGCAACCCATGGGCCAGTTTTTGTGTTGATTCTAATTTGTTGTTCTACTTGTGTCTACAGCGAGAAAGACAGAAGCCTGGTCTGTCATAGAAGGCCCATAAGTTTCGATTCCCGTAAATTGATTGAAAGAAACGTTCAATGGAATGGGCACTGCAAAGTTGCAGCGCCACATCGCAGGTAATCGTCACAACCCAGATAGGGGTTTTCAGACGATGTTCTCAAATTGTCCCGTAACCTCAAAACACACGATAGCCCCGGTCATCAAGACCGGGGCTATCGTGTTCTATCAGCGGAGAGGGTGGGATTCGAACCCACGTTACGGGGTTACCGCAAACACGCTTTCCAAGCGTGCGCCTTCAGCCACTCGGCCACCTCTCCAATATGTCTCTGTCCGTCGAACGATTCGACCAGCACTCTTTTCGCGCAACGGCGATTAAAGTAGGCGATACCAGCCCGGAAGGCAAACCCCCGCCCAGTGCACTGGAGACCGCGAATTTATACCCAATCGTTCCTACCCGCGTTCAATCATTGTGGTAATGTAGGGCAGCTCGCGGAATCGTTGGTCGTAGTCGAGGCCGTAGCCCACGACAAAATGATCGTCAATCGAGAAACCGATAAACTCGGCAGTCACATCCGTCTGCCGCCGTGACGGTTTATCCAGCATGACCGCCGCTTTCAGAATGCGGGGGTTACGGCTTTCCATCAACGCTTTGACATGAGTCAGGGTATGGCCGGTGTCGAGAATGTCATCTACCAGCAGGACCGCCTGATCAGCGATATCGTGACGCACATCCCGTTCGATCTTCACATTTCCGCTGGAAACCGTTCCCGACCCATAGCTCGAAGCGATCATGAAGTCGATTTCGCCAACCACTCCGCCGTGACGCGAAATCGCACGGGCCAGGTCGGCAGCGAAGACATAGCAGCCACGCAGCAGACCGAGCAGAACAATCGGCTCCCCTTTACCAAATGTATCCACAATTTCCGCGCCCATCGTATCGACACGCAGGGCGATGGATTCCTCGTTGATCAGCGGACTGGTGGCCGGGACAAACATGTCCATTCTCCGGAGGTAGGGCTTCCACGAGGGAAACCATGAACGGCAAAGGTGAAGAGCAGGAAAAGTAGGCGGGTAAGCGTATGGTGTCAAGCCGGAGAGTTGCTTGCTCAATCAGAGGCCGCTCGCTATCTTGCCGAAGTGCGATCCGCACAGGGGGAGAGTGGAAGCGGAGGGATGAATGTCGGATAGCGGAATCGTCGGGGGCGGTCAAGAGCCTGACAAACAAGAAGTCGCAACCCGTGAACAGCTTGGCAAGCTCGGCCTGCTGGTTGCCGGCATCGCACACAACCTCTACGGCCCCTTAACCGGCATTCTCGGCACGATGGACCTGCTCAAACTCAAATTCCCCGATCTCGCCGATGATTTCGAGCGTGTCGGCCAGCTCGGCCATCGTCTGCAGGACGAGATCCGTGTCATGCTCTACAAGGCGGAGATTGAATCACGCGGAGTCGTGGCCCCGGTCGACCTGCGCAAGATGATTCTGAACGAGCTCGAGTTTTACAAAGGCGATCCGCGTCTCAAACACATGATCGAGGTGAAAACCGATCTGCCGGAGGATCTGCCCGCCTTCATCGGTGTCCCTGCCGATTTCCTGATGGCGTTCAGCAACATTCTGACCAATGCAATCGAGGCGATGTCTACCTCGGAAAACCGTAAGCTTGTCGTCTCTGGCACCCACGATGACGAAACCATCGTCCTCAAGGTGAAGGACAGCGGGATTGGCATGGACAGCGACACCCTCGCCAAAGCATTCGATCCCTTCTTTACGACCAAAGAGCCGCTGGACGATGGCAAGTATCCGGCGACCCTCGCGACCGGGTTGGGATTGACGCATGCGAAGGTGCTGCTGGACGATCACGGAGTCGAGATCACCCTCGACAGCGCACCGGACAAAGGGTGCACAGTGACGGTGGCCATTCCCTACAAGCAGATCCAGTCGAAGTACCATGTGATTTGATCACTGGCCAACGTGGGATGACCCCGATCCGTCAACTGCCGGATCGGGTTTATTTATGAGCAGATGCGTCAGGTCAGGAGACCTGACACAACCAGTTTTGGGTGTCACCCCGGACTTGATCCGGGGCCCAGCTACCTGATTTGACAACGAGCGATACACCTGAATTCAAGGTCCTCTCTCTGATGGAGTGAGGACGTTTTTTGGGAGAGTGGCCCGGTTTCGTCTCCCCCCGTGCTCGGACAAAGGGGCAACCCGGCTGGAACGGTGCTTCTCGATGAAACGAAGGAGGCTGGATCCCGGGTCAAGCCCGGGATGACACAGGGAAGCGGTGTAAGTGATGGGTCGTCAAACCTACTTGCAAGTCTGGACTATTCATCGGTTCAAGCGTCAGGTCAGGAGACCTGACACAACCTTTTGTCATGCTGTCCACTTCCTGCTTGACAGCCTCCCCTATCACGTTTAGTTTGCCCGAACATCCGGCCCAAGACCTTGATTGATGCGGGTTTGGACGGTTTCCTGTGGGAGAATGTTGCGGGGAGGAGTACGGTCGATGGGTGAAATGTTCGAACGGAGTTCGGGCGATAGCGAAACCTTGCGCCGCTTTACACGGTACCTGCTGAACGATGTACACGCCCTCGAGAAAATGCTCGAGACCGGGATGATTGAGTCGGGCGTGCGACGTATCGGTGCAGAACAGGAATTTGCCCTGATCGACAAAAACTGGCAGCCTGCATCCATCGGTCCGGAGCTGCTGGAACGGATGAATGATCCCGCCTTTACCGCCGAGATCGCTCGTTTTAACATCGAGGCCAACCTCGATCCGCTCCCCTTCGGCGGCACCTGCCTGCGCGAGATGGAAACCCACCTGAACAAGGTGGTTGACCGGGCTCGAACAGCAGCGCAGGAGATGGACAGCAACATCGCCCTGACCGGCATCCTGCCCACCATCCGAAAATCCCACCTCACCCTCGACAACATGACCCCGCGTGAACGGTACTACATGCTCAACGAGATGTTCGCGCGTCTACTCGGTGAAGGGGGTGCCTATGAGCTCAAGATCGAAGGAATCGACGAGCTCACCCTGACCCACGACAACGTCATGCTGGAAGCGTGCAACACCAGCTTCCAGGTGCATTTCCAGGTCGATCCGGAGATTTTTCCCCAGCGCTACAACCTGGCGCAGGCAGTGACCGCACCGGTTCTGGCCGCAGCGGTCAACAGCCCGCTCCTCGGACGGTTCCGCCTCTGGCGCGAAACACGCATCGCCTTGTTCCAGCAGTCAATCGACACACGAAAAGGGCCGTTCGAACGTCAGCTGCAACCGCGCGTCAGCTTTGGCACACGTTGGGTGGACAAATCTGTCCTCGAGATTTTCCAGGAGGACATTGCCAGGTACAAGGTGCTGTTCGCACTGGACGATGCCGAGGACCCCTTTGAGGCGATCGAAGCGGGCCGTGCGCCAAAGCTCGAGGCGCTGCGCCTCCACACCGGGACCGTCTATCGCTGGAACCGTGCCTGTTATGGCATCAGCGATGGCAAGCCCCACCTGCGCATCGAAAACCGTGTCCTGCCAGCCGGGCCGACGGTGGTTGACGAGGTCGCGAATGCCGCCTTCTGGTTCGGGTTGATGGCTGGGCTTGAAGGGGAGTACGATGACATCACACAGGTGATGGAGTTCGACCACGCACGTGAAAACTTTTATGCTGCGGCACGTCACGGCCTTGATGCCCGTTTCACATGGATCAACGGTGCCAAGGTCACCGCACACGACCTCATCCTGAAAGAGCTGCTGCCTTTGGCGCGTGAAGGGCTGTTGAACCGAGGCATCGACAAGGACGATGTCAGCCGCTACCTCGATATCATCCGGGATCGTGTCAAATCCGATATGACCGGTTCCCAGTGGGCGCTGAAATCGCTGGGCAGCATCAAGCAGTCCGGCGGAACACGGTGGGAACAGATCAACGCACTGGTCGCGGCGACGGTTAAACGTCAAACCGAAGGCAAACCGGTGCACGAATGGCCGCTGGCACGTCTTGACGAAGCGGGCGGCTGGAAACAGAACTACCTCACTGTCAACCAGCTGATGACCACCGACATTTATACGGTCTCGCCCGACGAGCCGCTTGATTTGGTCGCCAACCTGATGGTCTGGCACAAGGTGCGTCATGTGATGGTCGAGGATGCGGATCATCACTTGATGGGCCTCGTTTCGCATCGTCACCTGCTCAAACTGACGGGCCGTGAGTTGCCCAAGCAGGATGGCCATACTGCGCCTGTGTCCGACTTTATGGTGACCGAACCGATTACGGTGACCCCGGATACGAAGACGATTGACGCCATCCATATGATGCGGGAAAACCGCATCTCCTGCCTGCCTGTGCTCAAAGATGAACGGCTTGTGGGTGTCATCAGCGAGGACGATTTTATGGTGATGGCGGGCATGTTACTCGAAGAGAATCTTAAGGATTAGACGTGAATCGACGTATGGTCGGCAGTCTTGCAGAACAAGGGAACAGGTTGTCACGTGTGATCGGACAGGCGGGCGGGGCGGTCGAGGGACCAACACTCGTTGTTGTCGGAGCGCTGCATGGCAATGAACTTGCCGGGGTGAAGGCAGCAAAACGTGTGCTCGCTCACCTTGAGGAAACCTCCGCCGAAATACGTGGGAAAATCATTGCGTTGATCGGGAATTTGTCAGCCATGCGTCGCGGGACCCGATTCGTTCAATCTGACCTGAATCGCCTCTGGTCCGCGGATCGTGTCCACACCCTTTCGACCGCACCCGATGCGACGGTCACCGTCCCCGAAGAGATCGAACTGCGGGACCTGGCACGGACCCTCGCGGAGATCGCACGCGATTCAAGCGGCCCCTTCGCGCTGGTCGATCTGCACACCTCCTCCGCTGACAGCCCGCCCTTTGTCGCCGTCGGAGATGATCCCCTCGCCGACCGTGTTGTTGCACGAACCGGTGTCATCGAAGTCAAAGGCACCTCGCGCTATTTACAGGGGATGCTGGTCGAACATGCTTCTCGCACCGGTTGGTCGGCGATGGCATTTGAAGCGGGACGTCACGAGGACGAGATATCCATCGCCTGCCACGAGGCAATGGTTTGGCAACTCCTGCTGGAACTGGGCATGGTGGATCAAGAGATCGTACCAGACGAAGCTGCAGCCTGCACGGTGATGCAGAGCGGTCCCGACCAGGTTTCACGGATTGTTGAGATTGTCTACCGTCACGCTCTTTCGGACCACGACTCCTTCCGCATGAACCCCGGCTATGAAAATTTCCAGACAGTCACCGAAGGGGAGATCCTCGGACAGGATCGCCACGGCGATGTCCTCGCCCCCCTCTCCGGCCGTGTTTTCCTCCCTCTTTACCAGAACCAGGGTGATGAGGGGTTCTTCATCGTGAGGGATGTGGGGGAGTGAGGGTTTTCATTGTGACTTGAGGAAAAGTAATCTACATGGGTGGATACCACTTGGTTACCACCCCACCCCGAGCCACTCCCGGCCTCACCCGTGGACACGACCGCTGCTGGACAGTACCTTCTTCCTACATAAGCGCCCCCTAAACCCAACCCCACACGGCAGATGACACAGCAACCACTCAACGCGACCCTCGTCAAGCGAATCGACCTGGGGCCGCACCATACCATTTTTCGTTGCCACCACGATGATGGCCCGCTTTCCTTCACCGCTGGTCAGTGGACCGAACTGGGCCTGCCACGCGTTGAACCGGGAGAAATTGGCCCACAGGGGGATGAGTTTGTCAAGGATGGGGTGGTCCGACGAGCCTACTCAATCTGCTCCTCACCCGGCGACCCGGATGTCGAAATCTTCTTCAACAAGGTCGACAACGGCCAGCTCACCCAATGGCTGCATCGCCTGAACGAGGGCGACCGGCTTTACGTTGACCCGGAATGCCGCGGCCACTTCACCCTCGATGGGGTCCCCGAATCCTCCGAGCTGCTTTTTTGCGCGACAGGGACCGGGATTGCGCCCTTTGTCAGCCTGCTGCGAGCTTATGCGGGCACCGGGCGCTGGGAACGATTGACCCTGCTCTACGGTGCCACCCATGCGTCGGTGCTGGGGTATGAGGAGGAGTTCCGGGAGCATGCGAAGGTGGACCCTTCGATCACCTTCATCCCCACCCTCACCCGTGAACCAGAGAGCAGCGCCTGGACAGGCCGTCGAGGTAGACTCCCCGAACTCCTTGTGAATACGGGTGCATTTTCTGAGATGACCGGCCTCTCGCTTGACCCGGGGCGCACGCATGTGTATCTCTGTGGAAACAGCGGCATGATCACCGACATGGAACACCTTCTGGTGCCCCTCGGCTTCACCCCACGCTGGATGGACCCGGCGGGGACGATCAGGACAGAAATCTATTATTGATGAAGCTCCGGGCTGTTTCGACCGTCCATCTATCGGGAATGGGTTGGAGCCAATTAATCTGCGGTGAGATGACAATGAAGCGTTCACAGGCATGGTTCGCTGGCACTGTATTGCTCTTTGCAATGATGGTCTCCGGATGCGCGACCCACTACCAGCTTTCACCGATTGGTGAAAAAGGGGACGATATCTACACCTCCAAAGGGAAGCAGGTGATTACCCGTGAGGAGGTGGATTTCCGTGTCGCGGTCAGCGTCTACAAGGTCCGTTCCGAGTCGCATACGGAACTCTATGTTTTCTGCGAGAACTTGTCGGACCACCCTGTCGAGTTCGACCCCGAGCAGATTGAGGTCTATGTCGACATGGTGGATGGTCATCGTCCGGTTACGGTGATCCCGAAGCGGAAGATGAAGGCATCGGTGGATGCCAAGCAGAGTATCAACGGAGCTTTTTTCTTCCTCGGCCTCTTTGCCACCATCGTCGCACCACCGAAACGGGTGGAGACGGATGTCGAAACCGATGAAGAGGGGAACCAGGTCCTTGTTGAGGAAGGAAAGACCGACTGGGGGGCTACCTTCGAACAATTGGGGGATGTGACCGAAACCCATATGGAGGTGGCGGAGGACCTCGGCGACAAAGAAAACGAGATCGACGCTTTGATGGACGCGGTTACCCTGCAACCCGGTGAATCAGCCGACGGGGTAATTCACCTGCAAGACCGGATGGTAGAGGATGACTATGTAGTCGTCAATGTTCCGATTGAAGAGCAGCTATTTTCCTTCCGCTTTCTGGTGGAAGAGGATTGATCCAACGGACAGGCTAGTTTTGCATGACAGATCAACACCCATCAACCGTGCCGGTTCCATCTGAACCCCAGGGCGATTTCCTCTTTTATCGTTCTGAGGATGGACGAACCCGTGTGCAGGTTCGGATCGAGGGGGAGACGGTCTGGTTGACACAACGCCTGATGGCGGAACTCTATGACAAATCGGTTAAAACGGTCAACGAACATATCCTTAATATCCTCGAAGAGGGGGAACTGACAGCAGATCGAACTATCCGGAAAATCCGGATAGTTCAGACGGAAGGCACACGAGAAGTTGAACGGAATGTCGATTTCTACAGCCTCGAGATGATTCTCGCGGTCGGGTATCGTGTCCGCTCACGACGTGGCACCCAGTTCCGTCAATGGGCCACCGCAACCCTGAACGAGTACCTCGTCAAAGGGTTCGCAATGGATGACGAACGCCTCAAGGATGTCCGTAACCTGGGGCGTGATTATTTTGACGAGCTGCTCGAACGGATCCGGGACATTCGTGCCTCGGAACGTCGATTTTATCAGAAAATCACCGATATCTACACGACAAGCATCGATTACGATCCGAAAGCAGAGGAGACTCGTGCTTTCTTTGCCACTGTTCAGAACAAATTGCACTGGGCTATTCACGGTCATACTGCAGCAGAGCTGATTTCGGAACGCGCGCAGGCTGATCAACCGAATATGGGCCTGCAAACCTGGAAGAACGCACCCGCAGGTCCGATCCGCCGCCAGGATGTGACGGTTGCCAAAAACTACCTGTCCGAACCTGAAGTTCGTGCCTTGAATCGGATCGTCACCCAGTACCTTGATTTTGCCGAGGACATGGCAGAACGTCGCAGAAGCATGACCATGGAGCAATGGCGGGACCGTCTCGATGCCTTCTTGACCCTGAACGAGCGCGAGATTCTGAAGGATGCGGGACGGATGAGTCATGAACTGGCCCAGCAGCATGCGAAGGATCAATTTGTCAAGTACGATGCGGCACGCCGTCAGCTGGAAACCGAGCAACCAACCAGCGATTTTGACCGTTTTGTCGAAGAGACCCAACGGCTGAACGCTGGTAAAAATGATCGCTGACGTTCCGTCAGGTCTTGAACGCAATGGAGACCTGACGGAGGTCGTTCGAGATTTATCGAGATGGAGAGAAAAAAATAAGCCCACGGCTGGTGAGCAAACAGGATAAACCCGGCCTGCAAGGCCGGGCCAGAGTATAGAATCGAGCATACGATACATCACATTCACACGAAGGAGCGTTTGAGATGAAGGACGCAGTCATTCTGTCCGCGACACGGACCGCGATCGGATCATTCGGTGGATCCCTTTCGAAAATTCCAGCGGTGCAGCTCGGCGGAGCGGCGATTAAGAATGCCATCACCAAGGCGGCCATCGGGGTCGACGATGTCGATGAAGTGATCATGGGCATGGTGTTGCAGGGCGGCGTGGGCCAGGCCCCGGCACGTCAGGCGGCCAAGTACGCCGGTGTGCCTGACAGCAAGTCGGCGTGGACGATCAACAAGGTCTGCTCCTCCGGCCTCAAGGCGGTGATGGAAGCGGCTGGATCGGTCATGCTGGGCGAGAACAAGGTGGTCGCGGCGGGCGGCATGGAAAACATGAGCCTCGCGCCCTACATCCTGCCAAATGCACGTAATGGCTACCGTTACGGGCACGGTTCGGTGGTCGACCTGATGATGCATGATGGTCTCTGGGATCCCTATGGCGATCACCACATGGGCATCTGCGCCGAAGTCTGCGCGGAAGAGAACAACATCAGCCGCGAAGAGCAGGATGAGTTCACCATCGAATCCTACAAGCGCGCGACCGAATCGATCGAAGCAGGCCTCTTCAAGAACGAAATCGTGCCGGTGGTGATCCCGGGTAAAAAGGGCGACACCATTGTCGATACCGATGAAGAACCGAGCCGTGGACGCCCCGACAAGGTCCCCAGTTTACGGCCCGCCTTTAAAAAGGATGGTACGGTTACGGCGGCGAACGCATCCTCGATCAATGATGGCGGCGCGGCGCTGATCGTCGCCGACCCCGACTGGGCCGAAGCACAGGGCAAAAAGCCCATCGCCGTGATCCGTGGCTGGGCCACCTTCAGCCAGGACCCGCTCCACTTTACCACCGCCCCGCAGGGCGCGGTCAAGAAGCTGCTGGAGAAGCTGAGCTGGAGTGCGGACGAGGTCGATGCCTACGAGATCAACGAGGCCTTTGCGGTCGTCAGCATTTACAACAACAAAGAGCTGGGCCTCGACCCGTCGAAGGTCAACATTCGTGGCGGCGCAGTTGCCCTCGGCCACCCGATCGGTGCCAGCGGCGCGCGCATCCTGGTCAGCTTGCTGCACATCCTGCAGGATTCCGGCGCCAAGAAGGGCATCGCCAGCCTCTGCAATGGTGGCGGCGAAGCGACGGCTCTCGCTGTCGAAATGCTCTAGTCGAATTCCCGATGAGGGGGCACAAGCGTGCCCCCTCTTTTTCGGGTTCGATGAATTCATTCAAGAAATCTGGAAACAGGAAGCACGAAACCGGTTTTTATACCTGTAGATACCTTGCCCGTAGAAGTAATATGTACGTCAACCATTCAGGCTTCGAGAAGGTGTCATCTTTTTGGTATTACCGGATTTTTGGGGTTTCCTTCATGCAACGATACTAGCGATAGCGTCCAGGCCAATGGCGACAGGTGGTTCGGACCATCGCAAACAGGGAGATAAACCGAGATGGCGATCAACAAATTCGGCGTAATCGGTGTCGGTACGATGGGCAATGGGATTGCCCAAGTAGCGGGTCAGACCGGTCTGGATGTCCTCGCAGTCGATGTCAAGCAGGAGTTTCTGGACCGTGCCAAGGCGACCATCGAGAAAAATCTGGGACGTATGGTCAAGAAGGAAAAGATGACCCAGGAACAAGCCGATGCGGCACTGGGCAACATCACCTTCACCACAGATCTGAACGCCTTGTCGGACCGTGAGCTGGTTGTCGAAGCGGCCACCGAAAACCCGCAGATCAAGTTCGACATTTTTAAACAGATTGATCAGATCGTGCCGGAAAGCAGCATCCTCGCCAGTAACACCTCCACCATCAGCATCACCGAAATTGCCGCACAGACCAAACGTGCCGACAAGGTGATCGGCATGCACTTCATGAACCCGGTCCCGATGATGAAACTGGTCGAGGTGATTCGCGGCCTTGCTACCAGCGATGCGACCTATGCCATCGTTAAGGAGCTTTCGGAAACGATGGGCAAAACACCGATCCTGGTTAACGACTATCCCGGTTTTGTCAGCAACCGTGTCCTGATGCCGATGATCAACGAAGCGGTTTACTGCCTGATGGAAGGGGTTGGCGGCGTTGCGGAAATCGACGGCGTGATGAAACTCGGTATGGCGCACCCGATGGGTCCGCTGCGCTTGGCCGACCTGATTGGCAACGATGTTTGCCTCGCGATCATGGAAGTGCTGCACGAGGGCCTTGGCGACAGCAAATACCGTCCCTGCCCGCTGTTGCGCAAGATGGTCGCCGCCGGCTATCTCGGGAACAAGAGCGGCATGGGTTTCTATGATTACAGCGAAGACCCTCGCAACCCGGTTGCGCGTAATTTCTAAGAGGTAAGCCGGGGTTTCCAACCCCGGCGATGTCCGGCGGCTGCGGGATATTCTACATAAGAAGGTATCAGGGGCCCTCGGGCCCTTTTTTGTTCCCGGATTCTTGAATCCGGCCTACATTTGTCGCGTCTCAACGCGATGAGGTCGATGGGCGTTACCCATCGTTGCCGGGGTTGGAAACCCCGGCCTACATCTTGACAAATAGACCCGACTTGACAAGCAAGTCGGGCCACCCACCACCAACCTCAAAAAGAAGCCCGGGGTCGAAACCCCGGGCCACCCCCTGGTACATCAGGATAAGTCGTCTACCGAATCTTTGCAATCGCCGATTTGGCTTCGTTGCTAAGCAGCTTGTCATTGTGGTTCATCAACTTCTGCAGCTCGGGAAGCGCGGCTCGTGACTCGCTGCCTAAATTCCCCAGGACACGGGCTGCGCCGAAACGCATCAGGACGCTCGAGCTTTTCAACTGGCGAATCATCACCGGCACAACATCCGCTCCGAGGCTGGTCAAGGCATCGATGGCCGCAACACGGACATCGACATTGCCATCGGCCATATGCTGGATCAGCTTGTCGCGTGACTGCTGGACCAGGGTCTGGTACCGTCCAATCACACGAGCCGCACCCTCACGGACTTTCGGGCGAGGGTCTCCAAGCGCAGCAATCAGGCCGTCCGCTCCGGCATCTGGGCCGATGTTGACCAGCGCCTGGATGGCATCACGCCTGACATCGGGGTCCTTGTCGTTCAGCAGGTTGAGCAGGTCACCCTGGACACTTGCCGCTTCTGACCGCGCACGTCCGATAGCACGTGCCGCAGCACCGCGAACCATCACATCATCATCCTTGGTCAGCGCTGCCAGTTTTGGCAGGATGGTCCCCAGCGCAACATCCTCGGTGGAGTTGGCCAGCACCTGCAGGGCACCGAGTTTCTGCTCACGGCTGCCGTTGTCCAGCCATGGCTGGACCGCTTCGATCGCTTTCGGCCCGAGCTGGCTTAAGGCGTCGATGGCCACGTCACGCGTTCGCTCGCGCTCCACGGCTTCCAGCACAAGGTCCATCTGGCCAGCAGCCTGTGGCCCGATTGCACCGAGGGCATAGAGGATGTTGATCTGGGTGGTGGAATCGCTGGACCGTAACAGGCTGCCCAGTTTTTCCGCCGCAGGAGCCGCCGCAGGGCCGATTCCACCGAGGGCGAAGGCGGCGCAGGAGACCATCTGCTCTTCGATCGCATTCAAAGCTTTAACAAGCTCTGGTACCGACGGGGCCGCCGCTGGGCCAATCCCCTCGAGGATCGTAGCAATCCGGCAGCGGATTTCGATCGACTCGTTCTTCTTCCATGTTTTGATCAGGTAGGGAACTGCAGGTTCACCGATAGAAATAATCGCTTCAATTGCCTGATCCACAGTTCGGACATTTTCACTCTGAACGATCCGTTTCATCCAAAGGGAGATGGGGATGTTGTTGTGGCGTGGTTCTTCCTCGGCACAGCCAGTCAGGGAGACGGCAAGAAAAACCAGCAAAAGCATCATGGATACAATCTGATAGAAAGACCTTCCGGTCGGGCGTGTCATCGTTTCTCCTCCACGGTTCATCGTTCATACCTCGGGACTGTTCAACATACGTTCTGGAGAGGTCCCAGTCCAAGAGCCCCTTGGCGCTTTCTACCGTGCCGCTTACCTTCTCTGCATGCGAACCTGGTTGATCCTCCCGCTTGCCCCGCGCGGTCCGATGCGTGGCCGATTCACCACCGCCCTGGCGTTGAGTGGGCCGGTTTACGCGATCATCACCTTTGGGGAGGTGATTGCACGTAAATCCCTGGGTGCGAGCGCGCTTGCGATTACCCTGCTGACCATGCTCATGCCGCTGGCAAACTTTACGGCAATCTGGTGGTCACGGATGCTCGAGGGACGTGACCAGCGGAAAATCATGCTTATCGTTGGACTCATCGGCCATATCGGTCTGATGACTGGCATCTACCTGACCCACTTGCCACACCTGTTGCTGATTTACCTGATCTACTACCTCGCCTATGCCGTCGTGCTCACCGCACAAAATCGTCTGCTTCAGCAGCATGTCGCCAGCAAAGATCATGGAAGCATTTTCGGCATGGCCAACAGCCTGCGCATGGCCGCCGCAGCACTGGTTTCCTGGCTGGCGGGGCTTTGGATGGATGGTCATCCGGACGGGTTCCGTCATGTCTTCTTTATCACCGGCGCGATCGGAGTCCTGTCCACCATCCTGTTCGCATCGATCCCAACCCGCCACCAGACCGACCATGTTGCCTGGCGTCCAACCCCTTCGAATCTGCTGGCACCCTTGAAGGATGCGGCCCGTCTCTTGAAACGTCGTCCCGATTTCCTTCGTTTCGAAATCGGGTTCATGATTTACGGCATGGCGTTCATGATGATGCTGCCGGTAACCCCGATTTTCCTGGTGGATGATCTACAGCTCGACTATACGATGATCGGCTTGGCGCGAGGGGCCGTTTTTCAGCTTGTGACCATCCTTTCGATCGCCTGGTTTGGCCGTCTCTACGACCGTGTGACCGCACAAAAGCTCGCCTCGATTGTCTTCAGCCTGCTCGCGCTGCATCCGCTTCTGCTGATGGCTTCCTACCTGTTGCCGGAGTATACGGTGGCCTATGTCTTTGCCTCCTTTGGGGTCTTCGGTATCGCAATGGGTGGGGTCAGTATCCTCTGGAGTGTCTCCTCGGTCCGTTTCGCGGGCGAGGAGGATGCAGGGGTGTACCAGGCGGTGCACATCGCGGCAACAGCGGTTCGAGGCAGTGTCGCCCCCCTCCTCGGTTATGTGGTGATGACCTGGCTGGGCCGTCTCCCCGCTCTCGCCATCGCCTCGGCCATCTGGCTGGTATCCGGCCTGTTCATGGCCCACCTCCACCGCAAGGATGGTGTGCTGCTGACGGGTGAGTAGGGTATACCGACAAAGCCCGCCATACCTGTCACCCCGGACCTCGATCCGGGGTCCAGCCTCCAATGAGATACCAGCCTGAAACAGGTTGATCCGAGGCCGCCGAGTGAGGCGAAGGGCTCACTCGGTTTACGCCAATGGACAAGGATGGGAAGGCGTTCAACACCCAGGTATCGGATGCTGGATCCCGGGTCAAGCCCGGGATGACATACTGGGTATGACGGCCAAGCTTTCCGCCAACAAAAAACCCCGCCAAAAAGCGGGGTTGAATTATTCTGTCAGAATCGAATCAGTTCGTGGTGTCCAGCCAATTGGGTTTGGACGGAGCATTTATCTCGTCCAGCAACACTTCCCCGTTCCCAAGCAAATCAATCTCAACCAGGCTGTACGAATCGTTCACCGAGACAAACATGGTAATCGAATCGCCGCTCGGGCTCCACTCCGGGTAGCACCAGTTCGGGTGATCGGTCGGGTTGGCCGCTATGGTGCCAAACGTCTGCTCCAGCTCCTGGGCAACGAGATTCGAAATGTCGTAGATCAGCAGACGCGGAGAATCGGAATAGATCCCGGCAAACAGGGCAATCCGTGAATCGTCCGGCGACCAGGAAAGTGCACAGGCACCTGTTCCGAAGCCGCTGAAATCATACCGGGCAACTTCGGCCAGGTTTCCGTCAATGATCACAAGATCGGTGGCTGCCGCTGCACCGTTTTCACCATCGATGTAAGCGCAGCGTGACCCGGCATCATTAAAGCTCGGGCTATAGACCCGCTGATCAACTGCATTACTCAGGGAACCACCGGTGGTGTAGAAGGCCAGCCGTGAAAGCGATGGATTGGTGTCGTTGAATTCGCTGATCGCAACCCTGCCCGCAGTTGAATGGTACGAGGGAATGCTGGCAAAGCGATACGGCGGTAACAACTCGGCGATCAGGGTGAAATCGCTGATGCTTCCCACCCCTTCAATGACAAGCTGCTGGGAGGATTCGAGGTCCTTGACATAGGCGAGACGCGACCCCGCACCCGAGAACTGATACATCTCAGGCGAGCCGTCGAGAAACTCCTGCATCTCGAGGCCGTTCTGGTCAATCAGAACGAGACGGCTGTTGTGGCTGTCGCCCGTCAAGAGACGAGAATTGCCCTCGAGGGAGGACCCGGGCATCCAGGTCACACTGTAGCCGGGATCCAGAATTTCTGTACTGTTGCCAACACCGGGAACATACATCGCAATCGCGCCCGCTGTCGGGGAAGCTGTACCGAGATAGCCGCCAAGCTCGACAAAAGTAATTGCATTCAAAGGTGGTCCATAGGAACGAGCGTCCGGCGTAGGCGGAGTTGGTCCTCCACCACCCGGACATCCGGTTACCCCAATCAGCATTGCCACCAGTGCCAGACCCGCAACCATCCGCCGAAGAAGGGTTGATGACGAGCGCATGATTTGCTTCCTCCCGTTCACACCGTTCATTTGCTTCCCATTCACACGACAACCGCCGTCAACCGTTGCTGACGAGCGGCTGCATCGGGTTTCCAACAAGATAGGGCCTGTAACGTACCAAAGCAGGTGGCAACTGTCACACGCTCTCCCAATCCATAACGAAGAGAGGCAGGGTGCCTTTTTCGATGCACACCCTGCACTCTAATGCTCTGAGAAGTGGTTTCGCCTACTTCATCAAGACCGCTTTACGAACCTGGACTGTACTCCCCGCCTGCCAACGGATCAGGTACAATCCGCTCGCCCAGTTGGACGCGTCGAATGCCAGTTCATGGCGTCCCGCACGCATCGAGCCGAGCGCACGGCGGGCCACTTCCTGTCCCAGCAGGTTGTAGACACGCACATCCACCTCGGTCGCGCGCGGTAAGGCATAGCGCATACGCATGGTCGCATTAAACGGGTTCGGGTAGAGCGCCTCAATCGCATACTCGGTCGGGAGATTTTTAGTCGGTTCCTCAGCGTCATTACTGCTGACCAGCGCCGACCAGAAGAGAGTCGTACTGCCGCCGTTGCCATCGTCCGCAACCACACGGATGGTGTCACTTCCAAGCCAGCTGAAGTTGACATCAACCGATGTGCCGGTGCCGATTTCTGCGGCGCCGTGATACCAGCGGTAGCTCACCTCGCCACCATCGGGATCCTCCGCTTCCGCCGTGAATTGGACCTCGGTGTCGGGCAGAATCTGACCGACACTCTGCGGGGATACGTTGGTAAAGCGAGGGCTGTTGTTCTCTGTACCGATACGGAACGTCGTATGGATGTCATCATGGTTGTAGCTGTCGTCCCGCACACGGAAGGTGACATCCGATTCGCCATCCCATTCCGCTAAAGGCGTGATAGTGACAATGTTCTCGTCATCTACCTCTACCTGCAGCGCATCATCCACAAACGCTAACCATTCGAGCTGGTCTGACTCGTCATCCCAGTCCTCAACATAGGGTGCGAGGGAGAAACTGGTGAAGCTGCCATCCTCGGGAATCGCCTCGCCGGGGAAGGGGTCCACACGAATTGCCGGGGTGTTCCCGACCGGTGTATCGCTGACAAAGAACTCGATGGGAACCGAAAAGGCTTCTTCGGTGAAGGCAGATCGAACCAGCAGCCTTCCACTGTGCAACCCGGGCTCGACATCCTCCGCATTGGCGGTCAATTCGATGGTCGCCACATTCCCGCCTTGAATGCCGGTGGTGCCGGGTGCGATGGTCAACCACGGAAGACCGGGTACGAAACGCAATGCGAGGTCATCGGCGATGTACTCCTCGGTAAAGGCGTTGGCACTGACCATCAAGCCAACTGTCCCGAGTTCATTCTGCACACCGATGGTGGCACTGTCAAGACGGGGATTCATGTCGAGGTATTGCACATGAATCGCCCCATCGGGATGGAGAGTGAGCTGGAAGGTGTAAGGACCAAACTCACCATCCCCGTTCAAGTGAAGCAGGTCCGACCAGGTTATCACCGCGCGTTCGTCGGTCACCTCGACATAGATCGCACCATTTTCTCCCACACTCAGATCATCCCAGAAGGCGAAGATGGAGGCACGTGGTGAGAACGTTCTCGGTAGTTCCGTGTTGGTCGGCAAACCATTGCTGCCTGGGTTGGTAAAGGTGAGGTAACCCGCTTCACAAACCCAGATGCTGGAATAGTCCGCGCCATAGAACGAAAAGTCGAAGGGGAGGTCGATTTCGCTGGAGATAGCGGCGGTGGCGGCGGACCCACCACCACTCAGGGCCACCTCGTTCCCTGCTTCTTCGATGTCGATCCAGTTGAAGCTTGGACCATAAAATTCACGCGAATCATACCAGTGGTAGCCGAGCGCATCCGGGCCGCCATGTTCATCCAGTTCACCGCCGGGCAGCCAATTGGCGCCGATACCTTCGCCAGTAATGTGAACACGTGCAGACCGTCCGCCCTGATTCGCAATTCGAAGATGAGTTGCGCTCTGCCCACCTGCCTCGGCATTCAGTTGAATCGCCGGGGTCAGGATATGCAGATCTGGCGGATCGAGTTCGGCGGACCCACGTGCAGCAAAGAGCATCTGCCGTCCTTCTGCAACACCTGATGCCGTCGGTGCCGGGGTATTGGCAAACTCGACCTGCATCGCTTCGGTGCCGTCCGGACTGATCAGGCCGATCGTGCTGAAGTTCTCGACACCATCATTGTTCACCACGTCATCGTAGAGGAATGCAATCATCCCCAGGCCACCAGGCGCACCGTGCGCGGCCGGGTCAAATAGCCGAATCTGGAAGCTCATCGACCCGGAGAAGGAATTGTAGGGGCGCACATTGTGCCACTCGATCGTATACCAGCCGTTCTCGTCATCATACTGGCTGTAAACCCCGGAATTGCTCCAGTTCATCACGAGATCATCCCAGAAGACACAGAGGCCGCCATTGGGGCTAAGCGGTCCCGGGATGGGGCGGTTTCGGAAGAAAAAGAGGTCCGTTTCACCGAAGGAAGCCCAACCGTTCGAGCAGACCGACATCACGTCAAACTGGTCATCCCAATAGGGGAAATCGAAGGGGAGGTTGACGACCGTGGTCTCGTCCTCGTTGTTTCCACGATCAGAAATCCCCAAGTTAACGGTCCCTGTTTCACCGACAATGGACTGCCACTCGTAGTCAGGCAGATAATCATAGCCAGCATCCACATCTTCATACATGTAATAACCCGGCCCAACAGGACCGGTCGGGGTCTCCGGCGAAGCGCCATCGACAACAATCATGACCGGCCGAACCTGCACGTCCCCCGCTGTGGTAGTCAGGGTCAGGGTTGCCTCGACCTGACGGCCCGGGTAGGCTTCCCCGGTGACACTAACCGTGAAGAGGTCGCTGTTAGAAACTTCTTCCGCGTTTGCAGGAAGCTCATCCCACGTTCCTTCGCCATCGACAACACTGATCCGTGCATCCTCAAACTCGAGAACCCCGGTCACCATCCCCGCACCAAGTTCTTCGTGCAGGTTGGAGAGGTTGATGGTCAGGTTGGCTGTGTCGCCCGGTCCAAAGTCACTTGCAAAGCTGGTGGAGGCGACCTGGAGACGTGGGGCGCGAACGGGCTGTAAACGAGCGCGATGGCTCTGCTGACGGGTGCTGCTTTGCAAGGTCATCAGAACCGGCACTTCCGCGCCATCCTCAAGGTTCTCATTCAAGCGGATACGTGCGTCGGCCAATGTGACCAGGTCGCCCAGGTCCAGGTCACCAAAACTTTCGGTGGCGACATCCACTACCCCGCCACCTTCCGGCAGGGAAATGGTCACCTGGGCGTTCTGCAAACCACCCGGTTCGACAACCTGGAAGGTTGCTTCGGGCAGGACCAGTTCGCCCGGATTGAGGAAGCCATCCCCGTTGGTCGCATCATCCGTATCCTGCTCGCTGCCGGTCAGGCTGGTCAGCATCAGACCGCGATCCCCCACCGGGGTCAAGTCGGTCATGTAGGGGACGTACTCGGGACGTGAAACCGTCAGTTCATAGGTTCCATCACCGGGAAGGCTGCTCAGTTCGAAGCTTGCCAGGCCGGACTCGTTGGTCTTGCCGACGCCGAGCAGAACCGTCTCGTTCTGGGTCACCACCACTTCCGCCTCTGGCACAGGCAGGCCGGAATCATCGAGGACGGTAGCCTGGAAATGCGAGGCGGATTGCGACAGTTCCGTCGCGTGTGTTACATCAAAAACACGTGGTGTTTCGGCACGAAGCTGCAGAGCTGGGTCACCGAGGATGTTGTAGGTGTGGAAGTAGAACCAGACGCTGTTCTCGTTGCTGCCGTTCGGATTCCACAGCAGGGGGTAGTTGTTGTACAGCTGGACTTTTGCCGACACCAGGCACTGGCCTGCCGTACGCAACCCCTGGTCAAACAGGGCGGTATACCACCCGGCCAGCACCATGTTGTTCCAGCGGGTATGCGTGTCAATTTCCGAGGGTGCAATAAAGGCGACAGCCCCTTTGACATTACTCGGGGTACCGAGACGCAACCAGGTTTCACCGTAGCAGGGATCGCTGGCGACCTCGTCAAAGGCGCCTCCTCCGCAGACCATGCTGGTGATGACCGGGAGGTTGTTGGTGTTGGTCATCTGGCTGACGACCATGTCATCGAAGACATAGGGTCCCGACCAGCTCGAATGGGAGCCGAACCCACGGTAGGCGACCCAGCTCACCGAGTTGTTGATCCCGGCAAGAACGGCATTGCCGCCCGGATCCTGCCATTGGGTCCGCACGAACTGCTGCACATTGGTAAAACCATTGTCCAGCAATTTGTTCCGTACCCAATTCTGAGTCTGAGCCGTACTGATTGCAAAGGAGGCGTCCGCGACAGTGACCGCGCGTGTCCAACGGTTGGGGTCGCCCGAGAGCGGGTTACTCTCGTACTGAATGATCTTGTTGACCACCGTCCGCGCTTCAATCGCACTGTCGACACTCAAGCGGCCGATGAAATAGCGCGGGAGAACATTGGCGAAATCGTTCCCCGCCGTGTAATCGTAGGTGTACTTCTGATCGGTTGCGATATTCGGGTCAATCGGAGCGGGAACTCCCGGGCTGATGAAGTGGCACGGGATGTTCGCGGGATTGTCCACATCGCCGACAAAGACCACATAGTCGAGCGCCGGATCAGCGGTCTGGTAATAGCTATTCATCCAGGTGAAGAGTGCGTTCGGTGTCGTCGGTACATCTGCCGTGCTGACCACATCAACATGGAACCCAAGCCGTGTCCGCCATGCAATCAACGGTTCAACCGCCTCCAGAAAATCATCGGGCACGATCATCAGGTAGGTACCGCGTTTGACCGTGGTTGGGTCGACATCGTCCAGCGAACCGGGAACAAGCTGCTCGTACAGTGGCAACAGCGCTTCGCTGACCCCTGGGGGATCATAGCTATCCTGCTGCTGGGAGGGAACATACCGGAAGCTGACGTTCATCCGGGTGGCGACTTCGACGGTTCCGGTGATGGGGTCAAGACGCATCGGACGAATGGCAACTGGGGCGAAACGGATATCGCGCCAACGGCCGGTGGAACCGACCTCAACCGGGGTCCATGATTCCTCGGCGACCAGGTTGTACTTTTCATCATCCCGCTCGACAGGACCTTCCTTACCCTCTTCGATCGCCACCTGGAACTGGCCCGCCTCTTCCCAGGTTGCCTGCACATCATCGATTACAACATCCATCCCGGCGGGGGCCGGAATCATGCGGTTGTAGACCGGCAGCATCGGTGCCCCGGCGACACCGGCGAAACCGGCACCTTCGAGCACGGGGATCTGTCCTTCAACACCATCGCTATCCCAGCTCAGCGAAGGCACATCAAAGCTTAAAGAAAGACCCGAAGCAGAGGAATGAGTCGAAAAGAATCGATCAACAGAGGTGGGGTCATTGGTTGAGGCAGGTGCGATCCCACAGGCGGCAACAGCGAGCAGTGCAACGAGCAATGCCCGGAACCGTACGTGATGCATAACGTCTCCCGGTAATCCCAGTAAACCGTATCGGAAGGCAGAGGCCTGTGACGGTACGGCGGAAGTATTTTTGCCCAGCCTGACTCGGAAGCGGGGACCGAGGATAAGTTTGGAGGCTTGAACCCCCTAAACTATGGCCCGCAGAACACCTTAGAAAAGGGGATACCCCGGTTTCGTCCAATCGGTTGGAGACGAATACGGCGTTCCTTCACACAATCTTCAAGTGACCACTTCAGGATCCTGCCCAACCTACCGATACTAGATAGTGGAGGGGACCTCTCGCTTCTTGCTGGAGGTCCATCGGACCGTTTGCCCCAGGTAAAACGGACCATTACCCATGTCGGGAACCGACGTTATGCGGCCTTTTGTTCGCCACTGCCTGCCTCTTCTGCTGGTCCTGATCCTGGTGCCCCTCGCACCGGGACAAAACCCAGCGGACAGCGGCCCTCTGCCGGAGGGACGACTCCCCTCTTCCGCCACTCGTGCGGACCAGGCGAGCTTTGCAGCCAGCGAACTCTTTGCCCAGGCACGCAGCTATGAAATGCTCGGTCACATCGAAGAAGCCTACACGCTTTATCGTCACGCATGGCTGAAAGACCCCGGCAACTACCGCAGCCTCTACCATGCAGGCCGTCTGCTGGAACAGATTGGACGACCTGTCGATGCAGAACTGGCCTACCGTGAGTCGGCAAGGATCGCTCCGGACTTCTACGCTGCAAGCAATGCGCTCGGTCTGCTGATGAAGCAGACAGGGCGATTTGGCGAAGCGGAAAAAGCTTTTGCACTGGCGGCCAAGGCATCGCCGGATTACGCTCCCGCATGGCGCAACCTGGGGCGTGCAAAAATCGACAATGGCGACCTGTACGGCGCGGTGGATCCCTGGATTGAGGCAGTCAAGCTGGCCCCGCGAGATGTGGAATCGCGTGTTACCCTCGGGCTGCTGCTGGCACGGATCAACGAGTTTGCGGGGGCACGTGAACACCTCGAAGCGGCCCTCGATTATGATCCGGGCAATGCGCGAGCTGAGCAAGGGCTGGCTTTTGTGGATACGCAGCCCGGCAGCGTCGGCGAACCACCGACCGACCAGCTCGCCCTGCCTCGTCGCCCTGAGGAACGTGGCATGCGCAGCTCGGAGGATCCGGTCTGGGTCTTTACCGCGCCCTCGATCAAGCTGGATGATCCGGAGGGGCTGAAGCGAATCGGGCTCGACAAGGTCCGTCGCCAGGAATTCGAAGCGGCGGAACGTGCGCTGCAACGTGCTGCGGAACACGGTGGCCCGGACAAGGCGGTGCTCAGCGCGCTCGGTTTTGCAAAGTATCGTCTCGGCAAACCTATCGATGCTGCAAAAGCCTATGGCGAGGCGGCCGAGGCGGCCAACGAACCGGAAGCTTGGCTCTACATCAACCGTGGTATCGCCTTCCTCGATGCCGGCAAGCTATCCGATGCGACTCGTTCCTTCGGGTATGCGGTGAAAGTTGACGATGAGTTTGCACGTGGCTGGTATGGACTCGGCCTCGCACGGCTGGAACGCGGCCATCACCGTCGCGCCCTCCGTGCCCTGAAACAGGCGGTCAGCCTGGCGCCGGACGATCCCGACATCCAGACCGCCCTCGCGGTGGCGCATACACGGTTAGGCCATGAGAGCGCTGCCGCGGCGGCCTATCGGCGCGCGTTGATTGAACGGCCTGATGATCCCGAATTGATGATGAGCCTCGCACGGATGCTCGAGGTACAGGGACGTACCACAGATGCGGCGGAAGCGTACGCCGTGTTTGTTCGTGAAACCCGAGGCGACAAGAGCTACAAAGAATTTCGTGAGATGGCATTGCGCAAGGCGCGCCTCTTCCAGCCGGAGCTGACCATTTCGCAACCGGAGTTGTTCGAGGAATCGATCGTGGAACCGGTGGATGTGTACGGCAGCCACGAGAACCAATAATACAGACAAGTTTTAGCAGGGGGCTGAGCCCAATCCCGCGCCGCGCCTCTGCAAGACAAACCCCGTTCGGCAGGTCGAACGGGGTTTGTCTGTTGTGGGAGGTGTCATCCCCAGCGCACAAGCCCGGCAGCTGCCGGGCTATGCCCTCGCTGTTGTGCGCGTCGGGGATCCCCCAGCGAAGAGCGCGACAGGGTAGCCCGCCTGGGACGAGGTGAGTCTGGTCCGTGGCTCGGGTGACCCGCCACCCAAGCGAAGCATCTCAGCACCCCCAACCCTTGTCATCCCGGACTTGATCCGGGATCCAGCATCCGATATCCGTGTGGAGCACGCCTCTCACATCCTTGTCGATTGACCGGGGAAGAGAGAGCCCTTCGCCCCTCCCGGCGACCTCGGATCCAACTGTCTTGGACTGCTATCAGATTTGAGGCTGGATCCCGTGTCAAGCCCGGGATGACGTCACCTTCCCCAAATCACCCCTTGCACCCAAGAACATTTGTTCAGATATTATCCACCCAGACCACAACCCGGAGTTGCCATGCCCGCGAATTTCCGTGACGATCTCATCGACTGGTTCGGCCACCGCCTTGCCCCCGATCCCGACCTGAAAAAGGGCCAGATGATGGGCCACCCCGGCTATGCCTGTGTTTCCAACAATAAACTTTTTATGATGTTTTATGAGGACGGTATCCTGCTGAAACTGCCGCCGGACCGGTACGAGGAGATGCTGGCACGGAACGACACAACCCCCTTCATGCCGATGGGGA
This sequence comes from bacterium, assembly GCA_020444265.1. Taxonomy (GTDB): domain Bacteria; phylum Electryoneota; class Electryoneia; order Electryoneales; family Electryoneaceae; genus JAHLLH01. Next base: position 258,425 of record JAHLLH010000002.1, on the reverse strand, counting down.
TGAAAAAAGGGATGGGCACCTGGGTGGTCTGGACACGCATCGAGCCGGAGGAGTACGAGGCGGAATGGGAGATTGTGATGGCATGTAAACACCACGTCTTTGCCGAGCCACCGAATAAGAAGAAAAAAAAGAAATAGGATTTCCGGCAATTCTTCCCTCCCTCTTGCTTGGCACAGGAGATGGTGATGATGTTGCGGACGCAATCCCGTTTCATTTACCCAAGGTGTGAACATGCGACACTGGCGTCCCATCCTGAGCTTGCTTTTCGTCCTGACCACCACGCCCCTTCTTGCCGAGGTGGTGGATGGGGTCTTTTTCAGTGAGCTGCTCCAGGAAAACCGTACCGCGAAGGTTTACCTCCCACCGGATTACGATCCCGAGTCGGGGGAAGAGTGGCCGGTTGTGCTCTTTCTGCATGGGGCGGGGGCGACACCCAGTAGCTATGTGGCCATCACCGGAGTGTTGGAAAACGGCATCCTGGCTGAAGCACTGCCCTCGATGGTCATGGTCCTGCCCGATGGGAGCGCCGAACCCTACGCCGGTAGTTTTTATGTCAATTCAGACCTCTATGGCGAATTCGAGGATCACATCATCACCGAAGTGATTCCGTGGTTGCAGGGAACCTATGCGGTCTCCTCCGATCCCGGCCAGTGGGCCATCATGGGCCATTCGATGGGTGGCTTCGGGGCGATGCGTTTCGCCCTGCTCTACCCCAACCTCTTTGCCGTCGTCGCCGCCCATTCCGGGCCGCAATCTCTGGCGGGAATCGATTATGTCCTCGGGGAGGTGTTGACGGAAAACGGTGGCGAAGCACCCTATACCTACTCCCCGACCGCTGGCAATTTCAGCTACCTGATGTTCACCCTCGCGGGTGCCTTTACCCCCGACCTGGAGCAACCCTTCGATGTCGAGTTTCCGCTTGACAGCGATGGGGAGGTGATTGACGAGGTCTTTGACCGTTGGTACCCCTTTTTCCCGGGTACGCTGGTACGTGACCAGCATAATTCCCTCGACGACCTCGCGATCTATTTTGACTGCGGCAACGCCGATGAGTTGGGTGTCTTCCCGATGAACACCGCCCTGGTCGATTCGCTGGATGCTTTCGGGATCGAGCATACGTTCGAGGAGTACAACGGCGACCACAGCAGCTTGCTGGCGCAACGGACCCAAGTCGGTTTTACATTCATCGCCGACCATCTCGACTTGCCTGACAATTCGACGGATGAGCGCACCATCTCGCTCCCCGCCACTGCCGCGCTGACCGCCTTGTACCCGAACCCCTTCAACGCGTCCCTGTCGATCCGGTACACCCTTCCCGCTACAGGTGCGGTTGAGTTGAGTGTCTGGAACAGCCTGGGGCAACAGGTCGCCTTGCTCGAGCGGGGCACACGTGCGGCAGGGGCGCATGCCGCCGTCTGGACGCCCAACGGAACCGCGATCTCGAGCGGCACCTATTTCGTACGTCTGGAAAGCGGGTCCGGGGCAATGGTTCAGCGTGTGCAGTTGGTGAAGTGAGGTGGGTGGCCCGATCCGGCAACTACCGGATCGGGTTTATTCACGCAGGCCGGATTCTTGAATCCGGCCTGCATCGAAGAAACCTTGAAAGGCGATTGTCATCCCGGGCTTGACCCGGGATCCAGCATCCACACTCCAGGCGTTTCACGCCTCTCCCATCCTTGTCCATTGACCATGGACGAGCGAGCCCTTCACCCCTCCCGGCGACCTCGGATCCGTCTGTATCGGACTGTTATCAGATTCGAGGCTGGACCCCGAATCAAGTCCGGGGTGACAAGAGGTTTCTTCCTGGATCGTGTCATCCGACACGGAATGGTGTACAAACAGGATAGACCCGGCCCGCAGGCCCGGGCCACATCGCCAAGGCCAGCCTCCTACATCTCCACCACACGCCCTCCCAGCCGTTCACGCAGACGCAAATCATGGGTCACCACCACCAGCGCGCCCTCGTAGGCGAGCAGCCCTCGTTCGAGCGCCTCCCGTGCCTGGATATCGAGGTGGTTGGTCGGTTCATCCAGCAGGATCAGGTTGGCATCGGAAAGCAGGGTACGCACCAGCGCGGCACGTGCCAGCTCACCCGGGCTGAGGCTGCCCACGGGGCGGAACACCTCATCCCCCCGAATCCCGAGATAACCGAGGAAGAGGCGTGCCCTGTTGTGCTGCGTCCGGTCGGCGATCACCTCGAGCAGGGATAGACTGTCACTCCCAGCAGGAGGGGGTGGCCCGGGCACTCCGTTGCCCGGGTCTCGTCCCCTGTCGCTGGCAGCCTCTTTCGCAGCTGCATGGAGGCTCACCGGACCACTCGCATCGCCCCGGGGGATCCCCGACGCTCCCTGGCGCTTCGCGCGTGCCAGGCTATCGCCTGACATGGGAGCTGGGAATGACATCTCGGAGGGAGGTGATTGAGTGACATGCCGGGAATGAGACCCGGACAGGGGACTGTCCGGGCCACCCATTTGGCCAACCCTCTCCCATCCAGCATCCCGTCCCAGCAGCTCTGCCTGTTCCTGGCTGTAGAGGTGGAGACTGGTTCGTGGGTGGAGATGGACTCTCCCCTCCTCCTCGCGCAGTAACCCCGCCAGCAGACGCAAAACCGTGCTCTTGCCAGAACCATTGGGACCGGTCAGGATGATCCGTTCCCCGGCACGGATTTCCAGGTTAAATCGGTCCAGCACCTTCCCCTCGCCATACCCGGCAACCACATCGTCGAGACGCGCCATCAGACCGGGTGCATCCCCAACCGTCGGGAAGGTGAGAATGCGTTCCTCCTCGACCTGCGGCATTTCGATCTTCTTTTTTTCGAGTTCATGCTCGATCCGTGTCCGGATCGCAAGGGCGCGCTTCATCTGCGCCGCAGACCGTGCCCCGATAAAACCTCGATCCTTCGGCTCGGTCCGTTTCTCCCCGTGCCCCGCCTTCTGGGATTCTCGCTGCATCGACCACCCTGCACGTTCTCGCAGGGAGGACTCCAGCCGCTTGACCTCTTTCTTTTGCACGGATCGTTCATGCGTAATGCGGGCGTTCCTCTCCTCGCGAAAGGCATCATACGCGGAGTAATTGCCGGGATAGCTCTCAAAGGTTCCGCCGCGCACCGCCCAGGTTTCATTGGTCGCACGGTCGAGGAAGGCACGGTCATGACTGACCACAACAAACGCCCTGTTGGAGTCAGCAAGCACCCTTTCCAGCCACTCGATCGCCTCACGGTCGAGGTGGTTGGTCGGCTCGTCAAACAACAGCAGGTCCGCCTGAGTCAGCAGCATACGAGCCAACGCAGCCCGTGTTTTCTGCCCGCTGGAAAGGGTTGCCATTGTTCTTTCAAGCGGAATCTCCATGATCCCAAGACCGCTGCGAACACGATCCAGCCGTGCCTCGAGATCATACCCTCCTAATGCCTCGAAGCGACTTTGCACCTCGCCATAGCGGGTCAACAGGCTGGTGTCGGTCGCGAGATGATCCTCGAGCATGGAGAGTTCGTCCCGGAGGCTGGTTACCTCCTGCAGTGGCTCGAGCAGGAACTGCTCGAGGGAGAGTGTTTCGCTCTCCTCCAGCAATCTCTGCGGCTGCACAGCAAGGCTGAGACCCTCGGAAGGTGTTAACAACCTGCCCTGGCTTGCCTGCAACTCACCGGTAAGGATGCGCAGGAGTGTCGTCTTCCCCTCACCATTGGGGCCAACGAGGCCGATACGGGAAGGCGTGCCACCGTTCAATTGGACGGAGAAATTGGCATCCTGGAAGAGAAATTCAGTTTGATCAGGGAAACGAAAGGCGATGGAATCGCCCTGGAGCAATCGACTGGACATGGGGTACCTCGCACAAATCCACAGACAGCACGCACGAACCAGTTCGAGGCACGTGGTCGCTGCATCAACCTTGAAGTCGTAGGATCAGGCGATGTCCCGCATGGGTCTCCACTCGTGTTACTTGGACAGGGCTTGGCGAACGCGGCACGGTAGGTGTCACAGGGGACGCACCCCTGCCCATGCGGCGTGTACAATGGGAGGAGTATAGGTCAAAATTGATGACAAGGGCAACCCACAGGCGGCTTTCGCTACTCGAAACGTCGTATCTTCCCTTCGTTTTGGTAACCCCCATTCCCGATGGAGATGACCATGAGCCGTACGTTCCGCTGGTTGTTCCTGCTCGCCCTGCTCACCGTTCTGATGACAGGACCCACAACTCTCGCCCAGGAGATAGAACCGGTCAGCATGAGTGTCAGCGAAGCGCTGGACACTCTGCCGGACAGTGCGTTGGCACTCGACTCGAGTGTGACGATGGCCAACGGTTTAGTTGAAGTGCCCGAGCCAACCGACAAGGCGATGCGCTATTATCGCAGCGGGAATCTCCTTTGGGTGGTGGGGAACCTCTGGGGCTGGGCGGTGCCGATTCTCATCCTTTTCAGCGGCCTGTCGGGTTGGTTCGAGCGGATTGGGAAGCGGATCGGGAAAAAGTGGTACTTCGGGTTTGTCATCTACATCCTGCTCTTTACCCTCGCCGACTTCATTCTCTCGTTCCCGCTCTCGTATTACAGTGAGTTTGTCCGTCAGCATGCCTACGACCTCTCCAACCAGAGTTTCGGGGCCTGGTTTGGTGATTCGATCAAGGGGATGCTGGTCGGGATCGTGATGGCCTTGCTCTTCCTCTGGATTCCTCTGCGTCTCATCAAAAAGGTCCCGACACGCTGGTGGCTCTATTTCAGCCTCGGTGCGATCCCCTTCCTCATCCTCGGGCTGATGGTCGCCCCGATCTGGATTCAACCGCTTTTCGATGATTTCGGGCCGATGCAGGACAAGGAACTCGAAGCGAAAATTCTCAACGTGGCGGATCGTGCCGGGATCGAGGGGGGACGAGTTTTCGAGGTCAACAAGAGTGAGGATACCAACTCGATTAATGCCTATGTCACCGGGTTCGGGGGCACGAAACGGATTGTGCTCTGGGATACGATCATCGAGCAGATGGACGACGAGGAAATCCTCTTTGTCATGGGCCACGAGATGGGGCATTATGTGCTCGGGCACATGTACACCATGATTCTGATGGGCGCACTGTTGATCCTGATCGGGATGTATGCGGTCCATCGCACCGCTGGGTGGGTTTTGAAAAAGTGGGGGGACCGTTTCGGCTTCCATCATCTGTCGGACATCGCCGCGATTCCCCTGATCCTGCTCCTCTTCAGCCTCGCCAGTTTTCTGCTGTCGCCGGTGGTCAACGGGGTTTCACGGTACCAGGAAACAGCCTGCGACAAGTTCGGCCTCGAGCTGACTCGCGACAACCACTCCGCCGCGACGGCCTTCATCAAGTTGCAGCAGACCAATCTCGCCAATCCTCGTCCCGGCTGGTTGTACAAACTCTGGCGTGCCAGCCATCCACCCATCGGGGAACGAGTTGACCTGATGAACCGCTACAAGCCCTGGGAGAACGGCGAGCCATTGCGCTTTGAAAAGTACCTCGAGCCACCGCAACAAAAGGAGTAGCAGATCGTATTTTAATAGGACCCTTGCTACACGGCGAGGGTCCTAATCAGCTCTGCCCGGGAGGACACGACAATGAACGGACATCATGCACGCGGCCTGCTGTTTTCCCTGCTCCTGATCGCCCTCGCGCCCCTTGGGTGCGAAACCTTCCTCGGTGTGCCGCTCGAGGATCAGGAATACAAGGCACCCAACCTGAAACTTTTCACACCACTACCGGTTGTGAGCGAAAACGACACGATTCGTTACGAGATCATTGCGACGGGAGGGAATGATTACTTCTTCGATGAAAAACAGGTTTGGAGTCCTGCGGAGCGTCTGCTTGACCAAGGCTGGCTGACCGCGAGTTTCCGCCCTCCATCACCCGTTACTAATTTTGGCGCCACCCTTACATCAACCTGCGAGATTGCTATCGGCAGAGCAATGGACGATATGCAAACGAGACGCTTGTTCTATACCGTGAAGGTGTATACCGACTTGAGGGAGCCCTATCATGCGGCAATCGAAGATGCGGCTGTTGCCGAGGAGTGGGAAGTAGTGGACTCTCTCTGGGCAATCAACGAGGACTCCCCTTACCTCGTTCGCGGATGGGGCGAGCTGTATAACTCGGTCCAGCTTGTGACCTGGACTCAATCCGACATCTTTGATTTTCGCCGCGGCGACACTATAACCACCGACTGGGGGGTGACCTGGGTGACCATCCCTCTCCAATTGATTCGGGCTTTTGAGTGGGAGCGTATGACGGAGGATGAGATAAGCCGCCGTCTCGCCCAATACCTCGGCCTGCCACCCGACACAGAGAAGGATCGTATGGTCCTGCTCAATGTCTCTCCTGATGACCTCATGCGTCCCTCGATGGACCCTGAAATTGACGATACCGTCGCCCAGCGAAATACCTGGTCAGCTGCCGCTGATTCAGCCTACCGTGTCTGGTTTGAGGCCAACGAGGACTATTCGTCAACCGGGTACCCCTGGACAAGGCTTGGCTATACCTACGACTGGGGTGATCCCGAGCACCATGTCGGCGCCAGCGAGTACATCATCCGTGAGGGGGCGTTGGTTGAAGTTTCGATGATCTTCAACACCGTCGGTTTTTTCCGTGAATACCTGTACTACTACGGCTGGTGGTATGGCGAGCCTGGCGATCGCATCGATTGAGGGCTCATACGCTCGCGGATTCTCTGGCATCACCTCGACAGCGGCTGCATCCAATCTCTACCTTTGCAGCGTTCGGAAAGGGTAACTCTTCCCGGTAACAAGACCTTTGAGGATTTGCGATGACCTTCGGAGATATGGAGCTGTTTCTGCTGGAAGATGGCGAGTTCCGCCTGGATGGCGGCGCCATGTTCGGTGTTGTGCCACGTGTCATGTGGGCCAAAATCGCCCCGCCGGATGATGCCAACACTATCGAAATGAATGCCAACATGCTGCTGATCAAGACCGGCGACCGCGTCGTCCTGATCGACACCGGCCTCGGCGGCAAGTGGGATGAAAAAGAAGCTGCGATGTTCCATATCAACAGTCCGCGCACCCTGGTCACCGACCTGGCCCGAGTCGATGTGATGAAGGAAGATGTCACCGATGTGATCCAGACCCACCTTCACTTCGATCATGCCGGCGGCGGGACCTACATCGACAGCGATGGCCAGCTCAAAGTGCAATTCCCCAACGCCAAGTACTGGATCCAGAAAGGGGAATGGGAAGCGGCGATCCATCCCAACGCGAAAGACCGTCGCTCCTACAAACCGGAAAACCTCCGTCCCCTCGAAGAAGCGGGTGTCATCGAATGGCTTGATGGCGATGGGGAAATCATGCCGGGAATCAGCGTCCGTATCACCGGTGGTCACACGATGTATCATCAGCTCGTCCAGGTCGAGTCGGGCGGCCACACCCTGATTTTCGCCGGGGATATCCTGCCACGTGCCACCCATGTTCCGCTGCCCTACATCATGGCCTATGACCTCTACCCTGTCGATTCGATGGCCTTCAAGGAACCTTTCCTCGAGGAAGCGGTCGAGGGCAACTACCTGGTCATTTTCGAGCATGATCCTGACGTGAAGGCGGGGCATCTGGTGCGTGACGAGCGCAACCGGATCAAGGTCGAGCCTTTCGACATGGACCAGAACGAGTACGCACGGTAGAACGTGTTAGCATGTTGGTTGGCCCGGGCAGTCCCCTGCCCGGGTCTCGCTCCCCCTTATGGTCTGTGCGCATGCTGAGCAAACGCACGCGCTCCCCCTTATCCACTTGCAGCCTGTCCCCTACCACGTCATTGCGAGGACCGAAGCGCAGCGCAGGGACGTGGCAATCTGCGTCCTGCCCACGGTGCCGCCAGGCACCGTTCCACCTCCGCAGCCACCCTGCTGAGGGCTGTCGCCCCGAATCCAGAGCAGAATGCTTCGCTCACAAGGACGTGACCGGGAAGGTGTCCGACGTCCCCGGGGATCCCCGACGCGCACAACAGCAAGGGCATAGTCCGGCAGCAGCCGGACTTGTGCGCTGGGGATGACAGATCGCCACCGTTTACGCAGAATGGTCGTCAGGGTGGCCCGTGCAGTCACCTGCCCACACTCCCACTCCACGCCATCTCTCCCTGCTCGTCACGTCCACACAACCCCTCGACCAATCCTGCATCCAACCCTATATTGAGTGTGTTCGGGGAAGCTAACATCTTCGCCCCGACAGACAACCACGTGGGTTTACTCGATTGACGATGGATTATGCCGTTTAACTACCAACCAGCCTCGTTCAGCACGGTCAAGAAGGATGCGTATGGACCGGGGTATACGGGACGAGGGGTGCCACTCAACGCCTGGATCGAAAAACGTCAGGATCTGAATGAGGGATTGGCGGTCCTCACCGTCCGCCTCAACAACTGGAGCCTGCCTACTTTCGAGCCGGGACAGTATGCCGACATCGCGATGCAGACCGCGACCACCGATGCACCGGTCTCTCTGACCAGCCTGCCAATGGAACAGGCGGAGCTGACACGACGCTCCTATTCAATCGCCAGCAGCCCGCTTCGGCTGGACCGTCTCGAGTTCCTCATCAATCTCGTGCCGCGTGGACGATTTACTCCTGTCCTCTGGCGTCTAGAAGAAGGGGACCGTCTGCATGTCCAGCCGCGCGTCCGAGGTCGTTTCACCCTGACCGATGTCCCACGTGACGCCAACATCATCCTCGTCTCCAGCGGTACCGGCATTGCCCCCTACATGGCCATGCTGCGTCACTTCGCCGGTACTGGACGATGGAACCGTCTCGTCCTGCTGCATACGGTTCGTTATGTCGAGGATCTCGCCTACCGTGAGGAACTCAACGCGCTGATGGAACGGGACAGCAGCTTCCTCTACCTGCCGACCGTGACCCGGAAACGTGAGCAAACGGTGTGGGAGGGAGAGACTGTACGGGTGCAGAAGCTTCTCGAGCCGGACCGATTTGAAGAGGTCGCGGGATTCCGTCCCGATCCCGAAAAAGACACGCACCTCTACCTCTGCGGCAACCCAGAGATGATCCAGTCGGTCCAGACCCAGTACACCGATCTCGGCTTCACCCTGCACCGTCCCAACAGCCCGGGAACCCTGCACATGGAGAGTTATTGGTAGAGGTTGTGTCATCCAGCGTATACGGTTGTGTCATCCAGCGTATACGGTTGCGTCAGGTCTAATACAGTTACAATGGTTGCGTCAGGTCCTCAGACCTGACGTTTTTTTTCCCATGAATAAACCCGATCCGGCAATTGCCGGATCGGGCCACCCACCAGAAGGTGTGAAAACTGGATAGACCCGGGCCGCAGGCCCGGGCCAGATCATCCAATCACTTCATAAACTGCACCCGTTTCACCGCATTAAACTCGCCCGCATTCATCTGAATGAAGTAGGTGCCGCTGGAGACTGGTTGCAGACCATCATTCAACCCATTCCAGAAGACCTCATGGGAACCGGCGGCCCGGTGAAGCTGCTGCAAGGTCCGTACGTGACGTCCCAGCACATCCACCACCTGAATGGTCACGTCCCCCGCCCTCGGCAGGGCGTATTCGATTCGAAGACCGGTATTAAACGGATTCGGATAGGGGTCGGCGAGCTGATAGGTCAAGGGTGATGCTACCCCCTGCTCATTAACATTCACGTAACCTCCTGTACAGGGTAGCTGCACCTGAGCTTGGGGGTTCTCTTCGAAGCTCAGGTAGAGAGTTCCAGCGATTTGAGACATCCACAGATCATTTTCCTCAATCCAGTCATAAAACCCATCTTCGAGATCAAACGTCAGCCAGCCGTTTTCATTCGGCATGAGGGTCTCCGGCAGGTCTGGCGTATAATAATCCTCGGACAGCAACTCACCTTCAAAAACCAGGGAGTCGACAACAAGCGTCGCCGGTGTATCGCCCACATTGTCAACCTGCACTCCATAAACCTCATCCCAGAACGTCGGGATGAGACCCCAGCCGACCACAATCGCCTCCGGATCAAACTCCACCTCGGGGGTGGGCGGTTCGATTCCCGTCCCGGTGACGGTAAAGGTCACTTCCGGGGTGACCGGATCATTGCTTGCCAGGGTCACCGTCTCCGAAAATTCACCCGCACTTTCCGGGCTGAATTCGATGGCAAGGGGAATGTCGACCCCGGGAATCACGGTATAGGGACCTGCTTCCACCACAAAGGGGCTTGTTGTTGAAGCCATGAAGACCAGGTTTGCGGTCCCGCTATTGGTCACCGTACAGATAGCCTCGGTGCTGTTGCCGAGGGTCACCTCACCAAAATCGATGGGGGTGCCGGTCACCTCGATGACCGGGTCGCCTTCTTCACCGATCTGGAGCTCGTAGACCGAACGGAGGGCGTAGTTGTTGTCACGTTTGGTGACGAGGAAAAAGTGGTTGCCATCATAGGTGAGGTCATAAGTGCGAGTATCCACCACTCCCTCGCCGAGCGGGTATTCCTGGTGCAGCACCTCGCCAGTGGTCGGGTTCAGCTGGTAGAGGATGCTTTCAGCCCCCCCGAAGTAGTCCCCGACCATCCACAGGGTGGTGGCATCGTGGGTGATACCTTCCGGTTGGGGGTGCGGCGAGGTGATGGTCGCCACCGATGCGCCGGTTGAGGGGTCGACCTTGTGGATTTCGGTCGGATCATCCGGGTAGTACCGTGTGATCCAGAGGTAACCATCGAAGAAGGTCATCCCACCGACATAGTTGTTGCTGGTGAAGGGTGTCTGGAGGGAGGCGAGAATCGTCCCGTCCGCCGGATCCACCTGGAAGATCGAGTCGATGTTGGTGGTTCCGGTCCGGTAGGAATAAACCCATAATGTCGTGCCATCCCAGCCGATCCCGCGCAATTCCTGGCCGGGCATCGCGAATTGCTCAATAATCGAGCCATCGTCCGGGTTGAGCTTCAGCAATTGGGCAATGCCGCTTGGGTCATCATCCTGCCCTGCCCAGAGGTAGGTGCCATCGGAGGTGAGTCCCCAGATTTCATTGGGTGCATCCCATGAGTTCACCACCGTCGCACTGGCGACTGATGTGAAAAACAGAATCATCGCCATCAAAATCAACGTCGGTTTCATCTTGTTTTCCCCGTTCATTGTTGTATCCCACACCAATCGAAACCGTTCCGACACTCTCATAATAACAAGGAAGGGGTCAGGAAAGAAGAGGGGAGAGCCTAGCCGTTTCGATTCCGTTCTCGACGGGGGACGTGGGTTGCATCGCATGCCATGGTTGCATTCGTCCGGCTATGGCAAATGGGTTCTGTCGGGTCCGATGATCTGGCACATCAAAAAAGGAACGTCCAGCTTTCGCCGGACCTCGCCGGATTCAAGAATCAGCCCCAGGCAGACAAGTCCGGCCTACACTGAACACACAAATACCCGACTCGGCGAGACAAGCCGGGGCACCTTCAACAATCCTCACCCAAACTGCTTTCTGATAACTCTTTGACGATGCGTAAAGATCGACTCGATCTGGCGACGGACAAAGAGAGCGTGGACCAGCTTCCCCAGCGGGCCGAAGGGCAGCAGGTAGCGTACCGTATCCCGGATCATGGTGCCGCCCTCGACCTCCTCGAAGGTGTGGGTGTGATGCCAGAAGGTGTAGGGCCCGGCCAGTTGCTCATCGACAAAGCGGAACGGGGGGGTATAATCGCTGATCATCGTGCGCCAATGGAGTGGGAGGCCGCCGAGACGGATGGTATAATCAATCAACGCTCCCTCTTTCATCTGGATCGGCGAAGGGGTCAAGGTGCGAAAGCCCATCGAGGCTGGGGTGATTTCAGCCAGGTTCTCCGGCTTCGAAAAGAAGGCGAAAACCTCTTTGATGGGACGTGGAACAAGCTGTTCGGTTTCAAGAATATGCATCTGGCGTCCTGTATCAGAATTGAGCAATGTCTATCGTGTGCTAGATGGTTGTGCAAAGCGCTTGCCGGAAGAAGGGGCGGTTGTTGCTTATCTCTCTAATTGTCTCTTAAATCGACCTCCAAAGGGTCAATCTCACCGGCGACAAATAGGGGCTCCGGTTTGGAGTTGGGGAGGAGATTGCACTATATTTCGCAAGATTCCCCGATACTTTGTGCACATTAGCAACAGGCAGCGGGGAACGGTATTGCAGTAGGGGGGATGCAATGTCTGACCGTCTCGTGGTCGAACCCGACCTCGAATTCATCCAACACGTGCGTGCCGCCGGTGGCGACACCCTGAAAAAGTGTTACCAGTGCGCGACGTGCAGCACGGTGTGCGAGCTCTCGCCCGCCGATCGGCCCTTTCCGCGTAAAGAGATGATCTGGGCCCAGTGGGGCATGAAAGATCGCCTGCTGAGCGACCCGGATGTCTGGCTCTGCCACCAGTGCAACGACTGCTCGACACGTTGCCCGCGCGACGCACGCCCCGGCGATGTCCTCGCTGCGGTCCGTGACTACGTCTACGCCAGCTTCACTTACCCGCGTTTTATGGGGCGTGCCCTCGCCAATCCGGCGATGCTGCCTCTGCTTCTGCTGGTACCGATCCTGATTGTCGGTGCGCTGGTTGGGATCAACATGTCGGCCAACGGGCATGACCTGGCCTACTTCTTCAACAGTGATGAAGTGATGCTGACCGAGTTTGTGCCCTCCGGCATTGTCGAGATGCTCTTCATCGGCGGCAACATCCTCATTTTCTTGATCGCCGGGGTCGGCTTGTATCGTTTCTGGAAAGGACTGAACCACGATGCTGCGCTGGAAGGCGGTCCCGGGTTCATTCCTTCCCTGATCCAGACCATCTTGGAGATTGCGGGGCACAAACGATTCTCCCAGTGTGGACAAAACAAACCGAGACAGGTCGCTCACTTGCTGGTGATGTACGGCTTCATCGGTGCGGCGGCGACTGCTGGCCTCGCCCTGGTTCGTCTGCTGATGGGTATGCACGGCCCCATCGACCTGCCCAACCCGATCAAAATCCTCGGTGCGGTCTCCGGGATCATGATCCTCGTCGGCTCAACCATGATGCTGATCCGTCGCGCGATCAACGCGGATAATGTCGGGGCCAATGGCTACGCGGACCGTTTGTTCCTCTGGATGGTTTTCCTCGTCGGCCTGACCGGCATGATGAGCTGGTTGTTCCGCTGGGCGGGCATCGGCGAAATTGCCTACCCGACCTACTTCATCCATATTGTCTTTGTCTTCTTCATTCTGTGGTACATGCCCTACTCGAAGTTTGCGCACATGCTCTACCGCACCCTTGCGATGGTCTGGGCACGTTCGCATAAACGTATTCTTGGCCAGGGACTGGTGGTAGCTGCGCCTGTGGCTGCTGAATCAGATTCGTCTGCCGCCTGATCCCACGTCACGTGGCCTGTTCGACACAACACCGCCCGGGAAACCGGGCGGTTTTGATATCAGATGTAGGCCGGGTTTTCCAAACCCGGCAACAAAAGAAGGGGCCCAAGGGCCCCTGACACCTTATGGAAGGAACGTCAGGGTTTGAAACCCCGGTCGCTACATCGATAGCACCCACACAACACCACCACGCTGCAGCCAGGTGGGGACGGTTGCGTCAGGTCCGGAGACCTGACGCACATCCACCTATGAGTAAACCCGACTTGCAAGCAAGACGGGCCACCCGTAAAACTGTCGTATCGAATCAAGCCTACTCGGCAGCTTCGCTGTCGCTTTCGCCACCGGCAAAATTCATGATCTCTTCGATCTGATCGACATCCTTGCCGAGGTTGGAAAGTTCCCACTTTGCCGAGAGGACCATCCCGCTGTCGCTGCGAGCAGCATACTTCTCGAGGTAGACCTCGTAGGCAGTACGAGCGGCGGTGGTGTCGCCAATGTCATTGGCGTAGAGGAAGCCCACCATGAACTGCGCCTCGTCGGCACGGTCCCCGTCGGGATAATTCGCCACAACCAGCTTGTAGGCATCGACAGCGCCCGTGAAATCACGCGACTCCTGTGCAGCCTTTGCCTTGCTGAAAAGTTCTTCCTCGCTCGGCTTGTTCGAACAACCTGTGATAACCAGGATGGCTACCAGCAGGATCCCCCCTGCAACCGTCACGAACCGCTTCATGCGTATTTACTCCCTGAGTCGTATCGTTTGATGCACTGAATGTAACCGGAGCACTGTCACCGTGCAAGCTGAACCCTACTCGCTATGCAGGCTGGATGCAGTCTCTACCCCCACCCGCTCGAAAGCGAGAGCCGCCGCGCCCAGCAACCCGGACCGTTCCTTTAACTTCGCTTGACCAAAGAAGGTTTCCGCCCAATTCGGAGCATAGCAGCGAGCCTTGGCTGTTTCACGTGCCGGCTCGAAGAGAAAGTCCCCCGCATTGGCCAACCCGCCACCGACCAACACCGCTTCCGGGTTGAAGATGTTGATCAAACCCGCCACCCCGGCGCCTAAATACTGACCCACTCGCTTCCAGGTCTCAATGGCTCGGTCATCGCCTTGACGAGCCGCCTCGGCGAGTGCTTCTGGGTCAACAGGGGATTTGGCGACCCCGTAGACCGAGGAGGCTTCGCGCATCGTGCCGGTAATGTTGCAAAACACCTCAAAACAACCGGTCGCACCGCAACCACAACGTGGGCCATGAATGTCGATCGGGATGTGTCCCAGTTCGGCGCCACCTCCGCCCGAGCCACGGACCGGGTGGCCATCCACCAGCACCCCGCCACCAACACCGGTACCGAGGGTGAGGACAACCACGTTTTTCAGCCCGACCGCCCCACCCCACCGTGTCTCGGAGTAGACGAGCAGGTTGGCATCGTTCTCGAGCACGACCGGGATCTTGCTTCCGATCAGTTCCTCGACCATTCCGGCGAGGGGCTCATCCTGCCAGCCGGGAAAGTTCGGTGAGGTCCGGACGATGCGACGAGTCTTGTCGATCAACCCCGGCGAGCCGATCCCAACCGCCACAAGCGTTGTCTCACCCGATCCGGTCGCGGTTTCGACCACACGTGCCAACGCATCAGCTACCGTCCCCGGTTTACGATCCGGAAGCGGGACACGTCCATCCTGGAGGATGGTCCCATCTGGCTGAACGACTCCCCACTTGATCGAGGAGCCGCCCAGGTCGATGCCAAGCGCGAGGGGAGGTTGCTTGTTCATCGTATCATCTGCCTCGAAGCATTCATCAGTTCAACCCCGTTGATCATCAGGCTTCGCAAACCCGGCCCGGTCAACTCCCGGGTTATCTCGATCACCCGTCCCGACTGCACCGCAAAACTGCCACTCAACCGTGTCCCCTCCACCGGGAGGTCGATCAGGTCGACTTGCATGTCACGGCTGTCGTCGGACACGGAGAAACGATAGAGCCCTTCCCAGGGTTCCATGTAGACCTGGATACGGGCATCGCCCTGTCCAATGGCGAAGGTTACGGCTCTTCCCTTCCAGAACTCAAGCGGTTGGGCCGGTTTCAGACTGAATCCGGTGACCACCGGGCTACCTCGGTCGCCCTCATGCGAGCGAGGACGTGAAAAGCCGCCCTTCCATTCGAGGCCGATCAGGTCACGCAGTCGGACGTTCAGCCGACGTGCCGCCACCTCTTGATCGACCACCGCCCCGCCTGGCAGAGTCACCTGGCGGATCGGGTCCTCGTAGAGCCAACTCCAATATTCACCACGGAAAAGCGCATCCACTTGTTGACGGCTGATCGCGCTGCCCGACCGGTTAAGCTGATGCCAGGCGAGCCAACGGCTGGAGTTGAAAGCGAGTGGACGGAATCCATCTTCGGCATGGAAACGCAGCCCATGCTCTGCGGTCCAGATGCGCATCGCCAATTTTGCGAGCTCATCATCCCCCCGTCTCGCGTGCAGGGGAGAATGGCGTTCATACCAGGGAAGTGAAAGGCGCGGGTGGGTGGAGGCATCGCGGTATTCCTCCACCGTCTCCGCATCCCAGCTTTCCGGCGGTTTCAGCAGGATGTAGGCGGGAAAGTTCGGGTCAGGGCGTGCGCTAGTGGCGATGATTTGGGTGAGAAACTGGAACTCGTCCGTCTCAAGGTCGTTGCGCCGAGCCAACGTCGTCAAATCTTCCATCGCCTCAAGCAGCAGCGACGCGAGACCGGACTGGGTGGCAAGGGCGGGATGGCTGAAACCAGCATCACGCAGATCAATATCCCAGCGGGTGAGTAAGTCGTAGACAGTCGAGTCGGGGTCCACCGTCAAATCGGGGCTGTAGGTCGCCAGCAGACGAGCGTGTTCGACCAGGGCAGAATCAGTAGACAACCAACTCGCGAGCATCCGGTCGGACAGAAGCTGTGCGAGGGCATAGGCATAGCCCTCGAGATCGTTCTCCGCAAATGGTTCGTCCAGCGCGGCAAAAAGCTGCCGTGCCGGGTCGAGGTCCGATGGGTGGATTGCTAACAGGGCTGGCAGGGTGTTGGTGTCCGCAACAGGATCACCCGCATAGGGTAGTGGGGCACGCGACAAACGGTGACGGTTTCCCTCCGGCCCGACGAGTAACCCGTCGGTTGTCCACCAGATATCCCATGCTGCCGCAGCGGTAAAAAGGGAGTCATTGCTCCGTACCGCGACCCTGTCAAGTGTCTCGAACGCACGTTGTTTGGCCCGTCGTTCAATGGTGCTCCGCTGATCAAGCGCATGTCGTGCGAGACGTACGGCATCTTGCCGGGAGGTTGCAACCCCCAGGCCAATGGCCGCTCCCTTCGCTTTCGGGAAGGAGAAAAGCCCCGGCTCGAGGACACTCGCGACCGCTTCAAGCGGTCCCCAGGAAGTGGCGTATTCGATCCGCTTCTCCTCTCGCCCTTCCGCAAACCCACCATTGGACACCAGCGCCAGCACAATCTCCTCGTTGGGCAGTGATGCGATCAGCGCCTTGTCCAGCTCGGACCAGGAGACTGTGGCGTTTGCGGATGGTTCGGCAATTGGACGCAAGTCGATGGCGGGAATGAACCGAACCAGGCTACCCGGTCCTGAAGGCAGGAGAATGACCCCACAGGCGGAATCGGGGTCGAGGATCACTCGTTCTGTACCGATCCCGGGCAAGGGACGTTCAATCCGGTCTGGACGCTGCTGAGCGAGCGCACCGGGGTCCGTCTGCCCGGTCTGCCCGGCATCCCAACTCCAACCATCCAGCAAGCGATAGGGTCCGTAGAAAAGGCCACGTGCAGGAACCGCGAGCGGGGCTTCTCCGAAGTCACGAACCGGCAGGGAAGCCACCAAGCCGCTGTGTGAGACCAGCAATCCATGCCCCACCTCCCCGCGACGGAACGTGGCCATGTCCTGCAGCAGGGTCTCATCAGCGGGAGCAACCTCAAGTGGTTGATCCGCACAGCCAACAGCAAGGAGAGTAAGCAAAGCAAGGGACAATGAAAGGAGGATGGGGGTCCGTCGGATGGCGTTCATCTACATGATCCTCGTGCTGGCGATCCCGTGTGTTGGGAAGTCCTGTGGCAATGGTTACCCGGATGGGTCAAGGTACGAGCGAACCTGTTCCACCAGTGCATCATAGTTGATCGGCTTGGGGATGTAGCCATCGAACCCGATCGATAGCAGGTTGTCCCGTTCACGTGGCAGCACCATCGCGGTGACCGCGAGAACAGGGATCGATGCTGTTTCGGGGTCCGCTTTCAGCCGTTCGATTGCTCCCGTGCCGGAAAGTACCGGCATGGCAATGTCCATCAGAATCAAATTCGGCTGGATGGTTTTCGCGAGCTCAAGCCCCTCTGCACCATTGGTCGCTTCACGAAGCTCGAGGTTGAACTCCTTCAGCTCATGGGAGAGAATCCGCCGTGTGATGTCCCTGCAGACAGGGTCATCATCGACAAGCAGGATGAGTGGACTCGCTTGGCTCAAACATTTACCTCGGACGTGGTTGCATTTGCCTGATCGATGGCCGCCTCGAGGTCGCGCGGGACACGGATGGTGAAGGTTGTGCCTTCCTCTTCAGCGCTGTCAACGCGGATGGTACCACCAAGCATTTCGGTCAGACGCAGGGCAAGAGTCAAGCCCAGGCCGATGCCGCCATGGCGACGAGTTACCGAGCCATCCGACATGTGGAACCGTTCAAAGATATGCGCCAGTTCGTCCGAAGGAATCCCCACTCCCGTATCACGCACGTAGATTTCGAGGAAGTCACTATCTCGTTTGATCCCGAGACAGATATCCCCTTCCTCGGTAAATTTGATCGCGTTATTGAGCAGCGCGATCAGCACCTGGTGCATCCGTTCGTAATCCTGCTGAATCAGGATGTTGCTGGGCGGCGCTTCCAAAACGAAGTTCAGCCCTTTCGCCTCAATCTTCGGGGTAAACTCACGCTCCAGCTCCTCTGCCAGGTCGAGCACCGGGAAGCTGCGCAAGCGAGGCTTGATCGAGCCGGCATCCAAACGGGTCAGCTCGAGCAGCGCTTCGATCAGCTCCATCAAACGAGTTGCTGCCGCCTCGATTTGCTCGAGGGTTTCACGTGTTGAATCGTCCAGTTTTTCGTTCTGCCGCAACAGGATACGTGAATAGCCGAGCACAGTGTTCATCGGGGTGCGCAGTTCGTGCGAAACATTGCCGATGAACTCGGATTTTACACGATCCGCGCGTTGCAGCAACGCATTGTTCTTGTTCAGGATCTCGTTCTTGTCCTGCAAGTCGTCCGCAAGTCGTTTCAGCTCCGATTGCAGGTGGGCCAGTTCGGTAACATCTGTTGTCACCTCACCAAACCCTTCCACACGTCCACCGGGAGCATTAATGATCGGAAAATAGGTGACCTGGTAAACACGTTGCTCGCCGCTGACCTGGATCTGCTTCCGAACCGTGTGGGGGCTGCCATCCTCCATCACCATTCGGGCATCATCCGCCCCCTCCCAGGGGTTGTCCTCGACAATCCAGGAGGCTCGTTTGCCGCGGATCTGATCGCCGTGACGATTGAGCACGACATCGTTGGCATACACCACGCTGAAGCGACGATCCATCACCGCCACCCCGACATCCAACGAGCGAAGGATAGTCGCGAGACGTTCACGTTCACGTGACGATTCGCGACGTTGTGTCCCGATGTCGCGTGCCGTATGACGAATAATCGAGAGGAGCCCTTCGAGTTCCGGGAAACGATCTTCGCCGGCAGCGGTCAGGGGAATGTCACGCCCTACCTCATCGAGCGAGGTTTCGAGCAACTCGACCACTTCATCGGCGGTCTGAGCCAGTTTGACTGCCCGCCTGTTCAGCAGGAAGCGCACCAGGGGCAGCAGCGCCAACAGAATCAGGCTGAGCAGGATGGTCGCGATCAGGGCATTGCGTGACAGTGTCTGAGCCGCGCCTTCAGGCATGCCGGTGGGACGTGCCAGCACCAGCTTCCACCCCTGCTTTGGCAAGGTCACATAGCTACACAACCAGGTGCCTTTGCGTGTTGACACTTGCCATTCACCGGACTCTTTTTCAAGAAGACGGTTACCGAAGGTGGAGACAGGACGTTGCGCTGCTCGTGTCAAATTGGTGCCGACACGCGCCATCACCTCGGCCCCAAGGCTGTCGGCTGCAACCACAACTGCTTTACTGTCCACAATCAGCGACCACTCCCCCTCTTCGGTGGAGATGATCGGAAGGAACTGCTGAGCGTCAACCTCGACAAATACCACCGCGACAATGCTGCCCTCGTTCATCACAGGGAAGGATGCCCCCGCCTGCTGAGCGGGTGGAGTATTGGAGAGCGACCCACCAGTATACCAGGAGACAGCCCTTCCTCGAGTCCGTGCGCTTTCACGCACCGCTTTCAAATTCAGCAGCTGCTGACGGTCACGGATACGGTCTTCGAGGTGGTCGGAAGGCAGGCGTCGCAAGGCTCCTTCCAAGGTTGCGATCCCCGCCGCTTCAATGGCAGGATCGACAAGCAACTGGCCGCGTGCCTGCGGATCAAACTGCGAACCTCCGGCGCGACCAACGATATCCTGGATCGAGGTCGGATGGGCAAAGACAATGGTTTCTGCGTTCTGATCGTCCCCCTTCACAATCCAGGACTGCCCACGCGGGGAGAGACGCTGGGTGGAGGGGCCGGGAGTGTTCTGCCAGGAGAGGGCCGTGGCGCCAAAACGACGGAGGGATGTTTCGATGGACTCGAGACGGCGAGTCATGAAGCTCGCCTCCGCATCCACATACCGATGTCCCCAGGCACGTTCCTGGTTAACAACGGCGTCCTTCAGACCGACCTGCCAGACCTGGAATGTTGCCCAGAGAAAGAGGATGGCTACCAGGACAAGAGATACGACCGCGAAGTAGGCATTGCGCAGCACTGTCCGCCGGACCCGTTTCCCAACAATCCCCAGGTCGGGCGCCTGCTTCTCTTTGTCCGTTTTTCTTTCCGCCGCCACATCCATCCCTTTGGTTCGCCCATCTGTCAGGCTGATCGATGACACACATGTTGCATCACGCCGGAGGAGAGAATGGAAGACCAGCCCCCAAGAATGTGCAGCCCCCTTACTGCTTCAGCAATTCAATGTCGGAAAACCACTTGAAGATGGCAACTGCTCGATTCGGGCTCCTCCAATGAAATATCACACGAGGCACCCGACTCCCGTTTGATAAATCTGGGCTATCCTCCATTTGGGCATACTCATTGCACCTGCAAACGATAGCTAAGATTGTGTTTCGAGACGAAACAGCGTAGTCGCATGAATCTACTCTATTCCTGAACATGTCCCGAGTACGAACCTCCCGGTTGATCACAGGTACGAACGAATGCCCAGACGTATTGGAAGACGACTTGTTGCGCGGTCCCGAAAGCTGATTCCCATCCTGTTGCTTCAGCTTTTGATGGTCACGATGGTTGCCCTGTTGGCATGGGGGAGCTGGTCGGTTCGTCGCGCTGAACTCATCTCGGATGCCAAACGTCGCGCACTCCTTCAGGGCAACCTGATCTCCGCTATGCACGGGGCTATGCTGAACTCATTCAGTATGCTGGCACGTGACCTTGGAACCGTCCAATCTTTCTCTTCAATGGAGTCGGGCGAGCGGCGCGCCACGGAAGCCCTGCTTTCCAGTTTTATCACAACCAATATGACCTTTGATCGTGTCTTTGTGCTGAATGAAACCAACAAAGCGGTGTTGTCGATCCGTCGCGAAGGCAACACGATCCTGAACCACACGACAGATAGCGGCACGCCATTGTGGGTTGACATGTTGCCTGAGGACATGTTCGAGAAAATGGAATCAGATGGTTTCCTCATCGAGCATCTGGACAACTGCGGTTTTGGGTCGAGCACCCACGCCTACCTTGCAGGCCTACCCATTTACAACCCAGACGGTAGCCGTACGGGAAGCGTACTCTTCATAAATAAATTCGGGCTCTTTGCTAACTGGTTCCTCGGAATCTCATCCACGGACGAGATCCACGATTTCCTGCTTGATTGCGAGGGGCGAAACATGATTGTCTCCTCCGACACCAGCGATCAGTCCGGGGTCGACAGGGATATCTTTTTACGCGAATACGAGAAGGAATACGAACAACTACGCGCGGGTGAAGAATACATCAAAAGCAGAAACGGGATTTTCATCGCCCACCCCATCGCGTGGACAGGACCTGACACGTTCGATCCTTGGACGAGCAAAACCCTTCGCTCGCTTAGCTGGACCATTGTCGAGGTGATTCCTGCCTATCATCTTCGAGACGAACAGTGGGCCTCGATCCGTTTGCTGATACTCTTTGGCGTCCTGCTCGATGGTCTCGCAACCTGGTTGCTGATCTCCTCGCTACGTGCCCGTCGCGAACGACTTGTCGCACGAAACCGCGTCAATCAGTTGAACGAAACACTGACCTCCATTATTAACGGTGCTCCTCTCTCGATCATCGTACTTGATCGACGCGGTACGGTCCTCCATTGGAACTCGGCTGCGGAGAAGATGTTCGGCTGGAAAGCTGAAGAGGTAATTGGCCGATACAACCCGATTGTCAACGAGTCCCAGAACAGCGAATTTGAAGAACTCTTTGAAGAAACCATCACCCGTCAACAGCCCGTCGAAAAAAATGTATTCCGTACTCATCGTGATGGCCACATGCTCGAACTCCACCTCTGGACCACACCCATTTCCTTTATCGACGGACGAGCCTCTGCCATCCTCGGCATTCTGGCCGATGTCAGCGAACAAAACCGTCGCCAGAAAGCGGAATCACATGCAAAAGAGATCGAAGCGGCTCGCATGATGGCCAGAACCGTCGCCCATGAATTCCGTCAGCCGCTCAGGGCCCTCTCAATAATGGCCGAATTGGCAGAACTTCGAGGATTCGATGCGGTGGAAGTCAACAAGACGATCAAGCTGGTGCCAAAGATCATCCGCCGGATGGACGGCCTTGTGGACAAGTTGCTGAACCTTTCCGAGATTCACGACAAAACCTATTGGCGGGACATCAACATCATCGACCTGGAAGGGAATGATCCCGTCCCGTACTCACCTCCGACCGAACCTGGGCAAAACTGAGTCTGTGGTATGCGTTGTTGTCCACCGCATTACTGTCCCGCCCCCCGTACTGCTTGCCGCTTCCTGCTGCAACCCCTACCTTGTCGCACGGTTAGCGAACGAGGTGAGGTATGCGGCTGTACACCGGCAGTGTGATGAAATTTCTGGTTGGGGTTCTGCTTCTCCTGGGTGCCGGGTCCAGCACCTTGTTTGCGGGGGACTACGAAACCTCTGTCTTGCAGGATCGGCGCGCGAAAGATCGTGATATACGTCTCGATCTGATCGGGCCCTTTACTGCCATCGGACAAGCCTCCCTGCGTACAGGAAAGGCACTCCGTGTTGCAGTCCGTCCCGACACCCTCCTGCTCGACACACCCACCGCCGATGTCGGCATCCCCACTCTGGAAGTGACCTGGAAAAAGGAGGAAGGCGCGGTCTATCTGCGTATTCCAATGGGTGGCCAGTTCATGTTGGGACGCAACCGGATCGGACCGGTCCCGACGACTATGGCGCCAGGCGACACCCTGCGTGCAGGTCGTTTCCTGATCCAGGTCTATCGCGGCGCAACCAGCGCACGGATCATGGCCTTTGACCCGGCACGTGCTTCCCGGATGAACTTCAAAGGACTGCACTATTTCGAGCCCGATGAAGCGTGGAAGGTAGAAGCCCTGGTGGAGACCATCTCCGATCCGGATACGGTTACCATGACCACCTCCCTCGGCCTGAGCAAGCACTACCTCCAACACAGTCGCCTCCATTTCATGACCCCGCAGGGAACCGAACAGAGTGCGACCCTCTTTGTGCCGCTGAATGGGGCCCAGTACGGCTTTCTCCCCTTTACGGATGTGACCAGCGGCGAGGAGAGTTATGGTGCGGGACGCTACCTCGATGTCGACCCCCCCGCCCCGGGTCAGGAGAGCATGGTGCTCGACTTCAACATGGCCTACAATCCCTACTGTGCCTACACCAACCACTACAACTGCCCTATTCCACCGGCAGAAAATCAACTGACTGTCGCTGTCGAAGCGGGGGAGAAACGGTACAAGTGAGCGGCCTGCTACATCCTGGCGACCCCGGTCGCAAGGGACTCCTGATCGTCTTTGAAGGGTTGGACGGTTCCGGAAAATCCACCCAGGCAAAAGCGCTGCACACCCATCTGCGTGCAGCGGGATACGATGCTGTTTTCTCGTTTGAACCAACCGATGGACCGTACGGACGTGCCCTGCGTGAGCTGTGGCACAAGGGGGAACGTCACGATCCAGAGGCGGAGTTGGACCTCTTCCGGCGAGACCGTACCGAGCATGTCCAGACCCTGATCCTGCCCGGTCTGCGAGGCGGGACCGTTGTCATCCTTGATCGTTACTATTACTCCAGTGCCGCTTACCAGGGTGTACGCGGGGGCCGTTCCCCGGAAGAGATCCACAACGAGATGACACTGTTCGCCCCCACACCCGACCTCACCCTGGTCTGCGACATTCCGACCGACATTGCGCTGGATCGTATCACCGGGGGAAGGCGCGAGATGCCCAACGTGCTCGAAGCACGTGACAACCTCGAGCGGGTGAAAGCCGTTTTCGACCGGATGCCCTACCCCGAGATCCACCACATTGACGCCACCGGCACCCAGGAAGAGGTGTTTCGGCTGGTGTTAAAGGAAGTGTCTCCCTTGCTGGAGAAACTCTAGCGACCCTCCTCTAGCCCTCCAGCCTCATGTCATCCCGCCTGCGGCGGGTAAACCCGGGCTTTACTCGCCCTCGGAGAGTTGACCCGGAATCCAGCATCCTTCCTCCGGGCGGAGTGATACGTTTCGATCCGGGGTTAACATTTTTGACGAGGTGGCGCTGGTACCCTGGTCGCATTGCCGAGAATGCAGGGGGCTCAGCCCCCCCAGAGGGAACCCAGGCTGGGAACGTATCGCTCGTGGCAAGAGCTGGTAGCTGGACCCCGGATCAAGTCCGGGGTGACATACGTAGGGCAGTCAGGAAACCGGCCACCTGATTAAAAATCCACCGCCTTCTCTGGAACCAGGTAAACCAGCGTTTCGCCCTCCCGGTCGAGCAGCTGGATCAGTTGGTCATGCTGCCATGATTTTTTCGCGGCACGTTTCCGCACGCGCTCGTTGATCTTCCAATCTCCGAGCGGTATCGAGAGAAAACCACGGTAGGGAAACTCGGCACGCATCGCCGGTTGGGATTCGAGCTGGACATAGGAATATGGCAGGGAGGCGAGGGTCGTGCTGTCCAGAGGGGTCTCCACAAGGAAGCCAGTCAACTGGGGGGTCGCCACCTCACCACGGACCGCAGCAAGGGAGGGCTGAACGACCAGGGGAATGACGAGTGATACCCGGTTCGCATCAATCGCCTGCACCATCTCGGAACGGACTGAATCCGGTGTCATCCCCGTTGGGACCGTTGTGTAGACCAGCTGGCACGCCTCCAGCAGTCCTTCGCTGTAGTGGGGTTTGGTCAGCAGGCCCTGGGGTGCAAAGACAATCAGGGCTGCGAGGACGGCGATGGCGATGAACATCAGGACCGCGCGCATGGGTGGCTCTCGGGTTGGTAGACAGTCGTTCCGGCTCTCGCGGGCAATGTAGAGGGTCCGTCTCCCGTTCGAAAGCCCACCGAACCCGCACGGACCCGGAGAACTCCTATATTAGCCACCGGACCACCCAGATACTCAAAACATCCATTAACGATATAGACCATCATGAATCGAGAGTTAATTGAACGGCAGGTCGAGTCGGCACGTGGGAAAATCGGTGAGCTGGAAACAAAGATGGCCGACCCCTCGATTGTCACCGACCGGACCCAGATGAGCGAACTGGGCCGTGAACACCGTCGTCTGAAAGAACTGCTCGCCGCCGCAGACAAGTTTCATCAACTCGAGAAGGATCTCGAGGGTGCTCGTGAACTGCTTGAGGAGGCGGGGGATGACGAAGAAATGGCACAGCTCGCGGGGACAGAAGTCGAGGCCCTCGAGCCGAAGGCAGAACGTGCGCTGAACGCCCTCTACATTTCCCTTGTCCCGCCGGACACCGCCGACGAAAAGGCTGCTATTGTAGAAGTTCGAGCGGGGACAGGCGGTGAGGAAGCTGGTCTTTTCGCCGGGGACCTGCTGCGCATGTACGAGCGTTTCGCGGAACGCCAAGGCTGGAAGACCGAATACCTCTCTTCGAATCCAAGCGAAATGGGTGGGTTCAAGGAGGTGGTCTTTGCGGTGCGTGGTGATTCCAGCTTTGGCCTGCTGAAGTACGAGGGCGGTGTACACCGGGTGCAACGTGTCCCGGCGACCGAATCACAGGGGCGGATTCACACCTCCGCCGCCACGGTAGCCGTGCTGCCAGAAGCGGACGAGGTCGATGTAAATATCGACGAGGGCGAGCTGCGGATCGACACCTACCGTGCCTCGGGCGCGGGTGGACAGCATGTCAACAAGACTGAGTCGGCGATTCGGATCACGCACCTGCCGACCGGCCTGGTGGTCACCTGCCAGGACGAAAAAAGCCAGCATAAGAACAAGCAGAAGGCGATGCGTGTCCTGCGTGCCCGTTTGTACGAACAGGCGCAGGAGGAGGAACGGTCCAAACGATCCGAAAGCCGTCGCCTGCTGGTCGGGAGCGGTGATCGTAGTGCAAAGATCCGTACCTACAACTTCCCGCAGGGCCGTGTCACCGATCACCGTATTAACCTGACCCTTTATCGGCTCAACGAAACGTTGGATGGGGACCTGCTGGAACTGATTGACGCTCTCCGTCTGCACGACGCCGAGGAACGTCTCAAGGAAGCGGTCGAGGGGTAAGGTTTGTTGTGGCCCGGGTGCCCCGTCACCCGGGTTCAGATGTCAGCACACCCCCCAAGCAGAACGTCGGGCTACCCTACAAAACGGTTTCTCCGCATGAACCAGCCGCAACCCAACCCCAATTCAAACCGTCTCGTCGACCTGCTTCTGCTTGGCAGCAGCTACCTCGAGGGGAAAGGGGTGGAGGATGCCCGTCTTGAGGCGGAACTGCTGCTGGGGAACCTGCTCGACCTGGACCGTGTCGGCCTCTACCTCCATTTTGACCGTCCGCTGAACGACGAGGAGAAAACGAGTTTCCGTGAACGGTTGCGTCAGCGTGCCAACGGCACCCCCGTCCAGTACCTCCTCGGCAAGAGCGAGTTCTATGGCATCACGCTGAAGGTCGGGCCCGGGGTGCTGATCCCCCGACCCGAGACCGAACTGTTGATTGACCTCGCGAAAAATCACGCACCCAAGGGCGGGTTTGAACGAGGTTGCGACATCGGGTGCGGCTCCGGGGCAATTGCGCTCGCCCTGCTCGAGGAGGGGATCGTGCACGAGATGGTCGCGGTGGACCTCTCCTCCGCCGCTTTGCGAACCACCCTCGATAACGCTCGCGCCCTCGGCTTCAGCGACCAGAGTAAGGTGAATGGTCAGCTCCATCTAACCCGCACGCACAACGAAATCCCGCAACGGCTTACCATCCTGAAAGCAGATGCTTTCGCCAAGGGGTTCACCCCTCCCGGCGCACCCTTTAACATCATCGTCTCGAACCCGCCCTACGTGCGGATGGACGAGCTGGACGAGCTGGATACCCATGTCCGTGACCACGAGCCCGCTGAAGCACTGGTCTCGGGCGAGGATGGCCTCGATGCCCATCGTGCTCTGGCCGCCGCTCTGTCTGGCTGGTTGACCCCGGACGGGCTCTTCCTCGGCGAATTCGGAAGCAGCCAGGGAAAGGCGACCCTCGCCTTGCATAAGACATGGGCGCGGAATGCTGAGCTGCACCGTGACTTGAACGGTCACGATCGTGTCGTGAAAGCCTGGCTGGGGAGGGCGCGTTGAGCGATTTCCCGCACCTGCGTCCCCTCGACGTACTGCGTCACGCCAAATGGTTGCTGTCGGTCGCGCTGCTGCTGCGTCTCCTGCTCGCCCTGACCATCTCCCCGGACCCGATTGCGGGAGAGGAAGCGGCCTTCGAGCAACTTGGACGACGGGTTGCAGAGGGACGTGGATTTATCAACGATGTCGGCCTGCCAACAGCCTACCACCCGCTTGGATACCCGTTACTCATTGCAGGCTTGTACCAGATCGCCGGGGAACATGTGGTTCTTGTCAGGGTGGTGCAGGCTCTCTTCTCGACCCTTTCGCTGCTGATCCTCGGCACCTTCGCGGGACGAGTCGGCGGTTTGCGTGCCATGTGGAAGGTCTTGATTGTTGCAACCATCCTTCCTGCTGACCTCTTCCATGTCACGGCGATTTTGCCGACGACGTTCGCGTCCCTGTTGCTCTATCTCCTGCTGCTGACGCTCTCCCCCTGGCTGGGAGACCCGCAGGATCGACCGTCCAACATTCGGCTCTATCTCCGTGCCGCCCTTGCCGGGGTCTTCGGCGGCGCACTGATCCTCGTTCAACCAATCACCCTCTTCCTGCCTCTACTGCTCTGGGGCTGGATTCTCTGGCGCAGCCGGTCACGTGCCCTGGTGCTTCGCCTGGCACTTGTTTCCCTCTTGTTGTCGGCAATCGGCCCGGCGGCGTGGATTGTTCGCAATGACATTGTGGTCGGGGAACGGACCTTGACCACCGGCACCGGTGCCGCTCTCTACATTGGCAACCACCCCCTCGCGCCCGGGGGGAACCGATGGTACGACATCAACTTCTCGCATCCGCCCTTCGAACGGGCCGCGCAACGGATGTTGATTCGCAGCACGATCAAAAGCATGACACAACACCCGTTCGCAACATTGAAGCGAGTGCTGCGCAAATGGGCCTGGACCCTGCGCAGCGACCAGGGGTTGGTCGCGCGTCAATTGGTCGGGTATGAACCCGCCGAAATGGTGGACGCATTACGCGACACGCCACTCTGGTTGCGTCTCGCCACCTGGTTCCTGCATGTGGCTGTTTTCGCTGCAGGCTGGTCTGCCTGGTGCTTTGGGCCGCGTGGCCCCTGGCGTGGCTGGACCGCCTTGATCTTTCTCTATATCATGACGACAGTGGCCGTCTTCTACGGCGCACCTGCGCAGCACGCCTTCATTTTGCCCCCGATGCTGCTCGCCGCCGTGCTGCTGCCGGAACGTCACGAGGATTTCGCGCAGCCGAGCATTCCCATCGCCATTGTCTGGGTCATCGGTTTTCTGCTCGGAGTGGGAATCTGGCTGGTGGAAGCGGTCCAGTTGATCTCACTTTAGTCGTGTTAGCTCCTGTTCCCCCACACGGAGATCCATCATGTACGAAACACCTGAAGCTGTCCTTACCCACACCCTGAAGTTGAATTTCACCATCCAGGCAAAACGTGACGTGGTCTGGCGCGGCCTGACCAGTGATCTGGACCTTTGGTTTCCAAAGGACGCCCTTGCCGGACCAGAAGGTTCGAGGATTCGAATCGACCTGAAACCTGGCGGCAAGATGGTAGAAGAGTGGCCCGATGGCGGTGGGCTGGTCTGGGGCGAAGTGACCACCATTCAACCCGACACCATGCTGCAAATGACCGGAGAGCTCTTCCCGGATTGGGGCGGTCCAGCGTTCTCGTTCCGCACCTATAAGCTTTCAGACGACAACGGTTCATGCCGTCTTGAGTTCGAGGAATGCAGCATCGGCAGCCTCAACGAATCCACCTTGAAGAGCCTCGAAGAGGGCTGGGTCTACCTCTATGGCGAACAACTTAAGCAGTGGTGTGAAAAGCAGCATGAAACCCTTTGATCGCAGAGTATTTACTCCGCCCACCCCACACGGAGAGCCAGCCTCGTTTTCCTCGTCTGATGATTAAAAACGCCTAACTCCCGGATTGGCCCATTATTTCAATAAATATGACCCAGCGCACACATTTGGTATTTTTTGTGTTGTACGCTTATTTGATCGTTAGAATCCGATCCGGTACGGTTTGACGCGATTCACAACCTGTATATTGAGATGTCTGGGGTTAGGTACGCTTGGGGTGTGCCAGGGAGTGGTATGCCCATTTTGTATTTGACGTTCAGGCGGGTGTTTGGAAAGGCCGGTTCACGACACCATGATTTTGAGAATCTCCTGCTTGCGAATCTTCATTCCATTCCTGTTGCTGTTGGTGTCGGCAACATCCCTCTTCTCTGCTCGTCCCGAGGAAGCCGGGATGCCCCTTATACAAACATACCTGCCTGAAGACTACAATTCCGACAGCCAGAACACCAGCATCGTCCAGGATTCAACTGGCTTAATCTATGCCGCCAACATGAGTGGCGTGCTCGAATTTGACGGGGTCCGTTGGCAACTATACCGTCATCCGGACAACCTGCAACCCCTCTCGCTGACCGTCGACCCCAGCAACCGCGTCTACGTCGGATTTGACCACGATATCGGCCTGCTTAAAAAACACCCCGACGGCACTGCGGAACTGGTTTCGCTCGCCCATCTTCTGCCGGACTCGATTGACCCAAGTAACGTCTGGACAACTCGCGCCACCCCCGAAGGCATCATCTTCGAGGATTGGAACCACCTCTTGCGTTTTGTCCCTTCGAACAGCAACGGTGATGAGGGCGTTTTTACCGTGTACTCTTTCGACGAGTATTCACCCTATTCGGCTTACTGCTATGGAAATGACCAGCATGTGATCGCGCAGTATGGGGTCGGGTTGCTCACCCTAGATGGTGATTCGCTCCGCTTGCTGCCTGGGGGGGAATTCTTCAAGGATATTTTCATCTTCGAGATGAGCTCGTTCGGACCGGGTCGATTCCTGCTGGCAGCGCTGGATGATGATGACAAGGAGATCTGGTACACTTTCGAGAACGGCAAAGCGCGTCGGTTCGAAGCGCCTGTCATCCGCTACTCGATCGACTATCACGGCATGGAGTTGATGCCGCTCCGCGACAATCTTTTTGGCCTCGCCACCGAATCAGGCGGATTGGCGTTATTCGATTCCGAGGGCAACATTCTCTCGGTCCATAACCGCGAGACCGGCCTGCCGGACAACGTGGTCCATACCGGCACCCTGGACCGTGAAGGGGGCCTCTGGTTCCCGCTCGATTTTGGCATTGCACGTTTGCAGATCAACTCCCCGATGACACGATTCGGGCTGGACGAAGGCCTTTCCGGAACCGTCTTCTCGATTACACGATTCCGCGACACGCTTGTGGTCGGCGGGGACCAGGGAGTTGCCCGGTTACAACCTGCACATAATTCCCTGGGCCATGCGAAACTGGTCCCGCTGGAAGGCATCCACGATTGGACCTGGCAGGTCCTGTCGGCGAAGGACCGTCTCCTTGTCGCAACATTCGATGCCATCTACGAGTTTTCCTCGCTGCACTCCTCCGAATCCCCGCGAAAAGTGGTCAACTACGGGTCGGAGGCAATGCTCCTCGTTCGCGACTCAAGTCGTGTGCTTTATGGCGACTGGTTTGGGGGACTGGGCTACCTGGAATGGGATGGACGACACTGGGTGGACAAGAAAAACATCGAGGAAACCGAGGGAGTCATCCGCAACATCGTGCAGGATGGACGTCATCACTTCTGGCTAACCGTCGACGACCTCTACCTCGAACGAGTTACCCTCTCGCAGAATGCCGAGGGGAAGCTGGTTTTCAAGGACCGGACCCACTTCGAGGAGGGGCACGGTCTGCCCGGTCCGGATTACTACTACCCATTCCGTCTGCACGGCAGGCTCTATGTCGGTTCCTACCAGGGATTGTTCCGTTTCAACCGGGAGACGGAGACCTTCGAACGCGACTCGGTCCTCTTTGACACCGACTTCCGCACCCTGCAAGCGATTGTGGGGCCGACCGTCGATTACCAGGGACGGGTCTGGTTTGATTCGGAACCGTGGTCTGGTCTTGTAGCTACCCCCCAGCCCTATGGCAAATACCTGATTTCCGCCCCGCTGAACCAGGGGCTGAATCGCTCCTACTACTCGGTCTACCCCGAGCCGGATGGCATCGTCTGGGGTGGCGGTCCCGGTGGTACCCTGCTGCGGTACGATGAAACCGCGAAGGTGAAGCGGGACTTGGAGTTCTCTGCCGTTCTGCGTCGCATGGTAACTCGTACCCATGACAACGAGATGACCTTTTCCACACTTTCTTCGTCCAGCATCACCCTGCCATGGGACCAGAATTCGATTCGCTTTGAGTACAGTATTCCACGGTATGTCCGTTCCGAGCAGAACGAGTTTCAGTATCGCCTGGTCGGCCTGAACAACAGTTGGTCCGACTGGAGCCGTGAAACCTACCACGACTTCGAGAACCTGCGGGAAGGCATTTATCAGTTCGAGGTGCGTGGACGAGATACCGAAGGTCGTGTCAGCAAGGTTGCCTCCCAGTCCGTCCGAATCCGTCCTCCGCTCCATCGAACGACAGCGGCCTACATCGTCTATGTTTTATTCCTGCTCGCCGCAGTCGTGCTCTACCAGCGAGTTCGGAATGCCCGTTTCAGGCGGATCAACCGTCAGTTGGAGGCCCTGGTCGAGGATCGGACCAGGAGTCTTGAAGAGTCGCTTAAAAAACTGCAATACGAGATTGCGGAGCGCGAACGGGCTGAAAAAGAGCGTGCCGAGGCCCAGGAACAGTTCCAGCAGGCGCAACGGATGGAGACCGTGGGCCGTCTCGCCAGTGGGCTGGCGCATGATTTCAACAACCTGCTTTCTGTCATTCACGGTCATGCGAGTGTCACGTTGGCGGATAAATCCCTGACCGGTCACCTGCGCACAGAATTGACCCTGATTATGGGAACAGCGGAACGTGCCGCGCAGCTGATTCGCGACCTGCTTGCTTACAGCCGCCGTCCCCCCGTCGAATCGGTGCCGGTCCACATCGGCAAACTGATGGACGAGCTAGCTCCGATGATGGATCGTCTCCTCGCCCCACGTGTCGACCTCGACGTTGAGGTTACCCCCAACCTTTGGAAAGCAAAGGTTGATGCCCGTCAGCTCGAACAGGCGATCCTGAACCTCGCGGTCAATGCACGTGATGCGATGCCGCTGGGTGGCTATTTTAAAGTGACGGTGGGGAATTTCACGTGCGATGAACACTTCTGCCGTCTCCATCCAACGGCACAAGCTGGGGACTACGTCTCGGTGATAGCCGCGGACAACGGAACCGGGATTCCGAAAGAGCTTCAGGCGAAGGTGTTCGAACCCTTCTTTACCACCAAGGGTGACGGGCAGGGGACCGGCCTTGGACTCGCCAGTGTCTATGCCGCCGTCGAACAGGTGAACGGTGTTGTCTGGATCGAGAGCGAGGAAGGACGGGGCTCCGCTTTCCACCTGCTTTTCCCGCGGGTTAAGGATTAGACAAAGGGCGGCTGACTGGAACAGCAGATGTTGGTGGCTTGGGTGCCCAGCCACCCAGGCGAAGCCTCTCAGCACTCCTGCTCACCTGTCCTTGAGCCCCAGTAAAAACCGTCGAACCTACCGTTTCCCCTCCAACAGCACCCGCTCGAGGAAGACCACTTTCCCGCGTGTTTCGTAGAGTCGTTTCGCCCGCCTGAACCCTGTACCGTAGGTCAAGTCCGGCGCCTCGTCCATCTTCTCGAGCAGGAAGCGTGCCAGCTCGGTGTTTCGGCTTTGCAAGGCAAGCCAGCCAGCCACATTGGCACTTCCCTCGCGCCACTGCGCCGCTCCGCCATCTGCCCCACGCTCGTGCTGCCAGACATGAAAAAGCTCGTGCGCAAGTACAGCCAACGCCTGTTCTTCGGGTAGATCCCGCACAAGATAAATCGTCGTTTCCTCGAGGATCACACGACCATCGCTGGTTCGTTTCGACTCGACCTCGTGGACCCCATAGGTGTCCCCGCCCACGCCTCCGATGGTGGCGATTTTCTGCTTGTCCACCAGTTCGAGGGAGATGGTTTCCAGCGGAGTCAGAAGTCCAATGCCCGCCTCGCCGAGGATACGTTGCGCCTCACCCATTAATCGTTCGGCATGCGGCAGATCGTGGACACCACCGCGCCAGCAGTCGGCACAGAGGGAACGGCCATCATCCAGGTGACGAGTACCGGAAAGACCAGCCAGGAAACGGCTGCATGAATCGCAACGGGGGACCGTTTCATGATGCCTGGCATGGATCGTCCCGCCCCAGCCATCTTCGATGTATTGTCCCTGGATCACCTCGCCGCAAACAACGCAACGTTTCGCGACCCGGTCCCGGTAGCAGTCCTGGTGGTAGGCTTGTCCTTCGAGGGTGACATACTGCCCGACTATCGGCTCGCCGCAGACCCCGCAACGAGGAGCGTGCGCCTGTTCGTAGCAATCCGGGTGGTAGAGGTTGCCATCCTTGCTACCGTATTGCCCGAGGATCCGTTTCCCGCATTCCGCGCAGACAACGCATGCCTTGTGATAGGCCTTCCCCTCGATCTCGACATAACTACCAACAATGGTTTTCCCGCAACCGGAGCAGGTGGGAGGCTGCTGGGCGAAGGCGGAGGAGGTCATCAGCAGGAGAAATAGTCCCGCCAGAATGATCTGCCAACCTGTTTGTTTTGAGCGAAAGCTCATGAACCGTCCCGGTAAATCCTCCCCCAATATAGCGGACGAGGTGTGCGTGACACTCCCACCTCCTGGTGTCTGGTTCCCACTCGAGGAAAAGGCATGGAGAAGGGTTGGTTACTATTTCTGGCTTTACGGACATCTTGATCTGTCGTTTTACGGTCCGTTTCTTGCATATCTTCCTTGAAATGGATTTTTCGATGAGGTTCTTATGAAACACCTGATTCTTTTCATTACCCTCGTCTGCCTGCTTTCCTCTCCCTCTGTTGCCCAACACTGGGAGTGGGAATGGGTGAACCTGACTCCCAATGGCACCCCCACCGACAGCCTGTTGGGAAAAGCGGTTGACTGCCTGACCCTGGAGGGGGAATCTGCGCCACGTTTTGTTGTCATGGAAGAAGAGGGAACCAGCGCGATCATGGTATATGACGATGATACGCGTCCTGCAAGCCATAACTGGGTAACCCGTCCCCTCATGATTGACCTGCCGGACGAGGTTGGTTATGGCTCCTTCCAGCGCCACCTGATGGCCGCTGGATCGCAGATTCGTTACGTCCATGTGCTGCCGGGGGATCAGCAGGATACCTTGATCACATCCCTCTATGACCCAGCCGGGGAAACGGTCGAGTGGGTCTTGGACCGCTCGTATTATCTCACCGGAGAGGACTTCGAAATTTACACCGTCGGTGATTTTGATGGTGATGGACTCTTCGACTACGCGATTCAGCGGTATGACACCAACGAGGTTACCGTCCATTTCCAGACGGACGGTGTTGAGCCGCTAACAGCTACGGTGGTCGCGGGTGAAGTGGCCTACGGGATCTATGCGCTCGATATCGACGATGACGGACAAGATGAACTCTTCTGCCAGCGGTGGACATACCAGATGCACACAGTGCCGTTATTGGACGGCTGCTGCCTGCTTGCCGCGACCCCGGACAGCGTCCTGATCGTCACGGCGGACCCGACCAGGCAGTTTTTTGTTGCGGATATAAATGGGGACGGGAGCGACGAGGTATTGAGCACCGATCATCGAACCTTGCTGGAGGGTTCCGTTGGTGGAACGATGTATCCTCTGACATTCACCCCGGAACGTGCCTGGTCACCGCCCTACAAGCTCTGGATGCCGCTCGAACTCGACGAGATCAACACTCCGGTTCGATTCCTTTCTGCCGGCATCACAGGACCGTGGTACTCCAGTGACGAGACCCTTCCCAGCATACGTGCGCCTTACTGCATGTGGAGTGCCAACCCGGATGGCGAGTCATATACGTTACACGGAATTCCGATCTATACTCACGGCGCGAATGCCACCTCCCTTCCCCTGGACAATACCGAGAATCGTGCGCTCATCCTCTCGGGCATCTCGGAAAGCGTACCAATCAGCTATACGTTCAAAACGAAAGTCTGGATGCCCCCCGCCAATGATGATGAACCGTGGCAACTTCAGAACGATTATTCTCAAACCCTGTACGGGTTTGAAAACCCTCGTCTTGGTGGTTATGGCGACATCTTCGGAGACGGGCGGCTCGATTATATCTCGTACTACAATGGCACCCTTTACGAACAAACCTGGAATGGAGAAGAGTGGGTGACGGGCCGATCTTGGGTTTTGTCGGAGGATATTCCGCAGCCAACGTTCAAAATGCTTGTCTCGGATATTGATGGCAACACGACCCCAGACCTGGTCTACAATGACAACCAGGCATTGATCTGCATTCGCCGACTGGACGGAACGACGTTCTGGGAACATGCAGAGCCCTTCGCGGACGTCGGCCCGCTTCCCGCGAGCTCCCCGTTGAGCGCATACGATGTCAATCTGGACGGTACCCAGGATCTTTATTTCGGAAATGGTGTCCTGCTGCTGAACCATAGCTGGAATGGGGTTGAGGACCCTACTGTGGAAGCCACTCGTCCCGGCACTTTTACGATAACCTCCATCTCTCCCAACCCCTTCAACCCCACCACCACCATCACCCTCGACCTGCCGAGGGCAGGGCATCTTCGAGTGGCGGTGTATGATCTGTTGGGGAGGCAGGTGGCGGTGTTGCAGGATGGAACCGTACCTTCCGGGAGGCGTGATGCGCTGTTTGATGGCAGCCGTCTCGCGTCCGGGGTCTACCTTGTACGGGCAACCTATAAGTATCATGACACCCGTACGGTAAAAATGATCCTGATGAAATAAACCTGTTCTGTACGGATTGCTTTGACTGGAGGCAAAATGAAGTCGGGGGCATCTCTCTATTCCACTGCGGCCATTCTTGCTATCCTCCTCTTCTTGCCTCACCCCTCATTCAGCCAGGATTGGATCTGGAGGTGGGACGAGCTGGATACTCGACTCTCCCCCGCTCAGACCCGTCCCAATTCCTACCGTCTCCTTTATGGGTCCAACCAATCCGGTTCACCGGTTTATGGACGTGGGTTTGATGGGGAAGTCCTGCGTCTCCTGGTCGATACCGACCCAAGCCTTGCCGGGGTCGATTGGGAACTGGTCCTGGTCACGCTCGATGGCCTTCCTTTTTGGGAGGATGCCAGTTTCTGGGTGGACGGACCCCTGCTGCACGCCGACATCTCGACGGAAGCACGCGAGCTGCCCATCAGCTACGAATACAATTATCTCGCCTCCAACCCCTCCTGGGAGCCTACCGAGGGGTCGGTCCCCTCGATTGTTCGAGCGGAAGACTGCCGTAGCTACGACCACCGCTATGGAGATGTGAACGGAGATGGGTTACTGGATTGGGTCTTCGCCCAGTCGGATTCCCATCACCGCACCTGCGACCTTGTGGTAGTCCTGCGGGACACCACTGCCCCTTGGGGATGGACGACCTGGGAGTATGAATTTGAGACGGTCTTCACCGGGCTGACCGTTGCGTATTACGGCTTCCAACTCGCTCAAATCGATGATGATCCTGCTGCGGAGCTGGTTTTTCTTTTTGCTGAAGTGTGGGTTGAACCAGGGGAACCCAGCATCCGAAACCACAAAATTATTGTCGTGGACGACTCGTTTACCGAATCTCCGACTCGCAATCTCCTCTCCTTGTACGGGGAAGACTATGCGAACAATCTCTTCAGCTTTGATCTGACTGGGGATGGGGTGGACGAGTTCCTGCTGTACAAGGATCACAGTTGGAGCGCCTGTTCAATCGAGCCCGGCAACCTGCTGGTGCCCTTCGAGGACTATACGCAGCCCGCTGATATTGTCGCCATCAACTCGGACCCAACCGATCCCACTCGTCTCTTTGCAACCACCCGATCTACCTGGATCGATACCATCGACTACCTCGAAAATCCGTTCATCTACAACCTCTCCCTGAATCGATGGGTCTGGAGTGACGAGCGAAATGCGTGGCACAAACTGGGCCCCCTGATGGAATTTTGGAACTTCAACGTCTTCGAAACCGTTTTCCGTTTCGACAGCGTATGGGACGAGGGATCGCAGTACCAGACGCTGCACCTGATCGGCTATACACGTCAAAATGGGTACCGTTTTCCCTTTACCTCCGGTTATGTGTCTCCCGCCGATCCGCTCGGCACGAACTGGTCCAATCTCCCGAACTACTCTCGCGGCGTGCAACCCGATTCGCTTGTGGCAATCGGCAATATGGATAACAACCCCGAGCCGGCAATGATGCTCGCTCTGCAGCTGTCGGACCACTCTGCATTCCATTTCCAACGCAAGGAATTTGTCGACGGTGACTGGCTGTTGCGGGATACCTATGAGCTACCGCGCAACCCGGGGCCCGTGGAGTGGATGTTTTTTTCTTTTGTCGATCAAGACTCCCTGCTGGACCTGATGATGTTTCCCTCCACCTGTTACCTGAGACGTCCCCTGCCCAATGGCGGCTACTACTGGATGGTGACCGATCCCTTTGAGGGGGTTTCGATTCCCACCGATCTCGCGGCGATTGCAGATGTGGACGGGGACGGGGATGATGATTTCATCTTCCGGTCGGGCGATGTGCTGTTCAACGACAACACCCTCTCCGCCCAGGAACACGAACCTGAAGAAGCGCAGCCGGGATCGTTCGTCCTGCATCCCCCGACCCCCAATCCCTTCAACCCCACCACCACCATCACCCTCGACCTGCCGAGGGCAGGGCATGTGAGGGTAGCGATGTATGATCTGTTGGGGAGGCAGGTGACTGTGTTACGGAACCAGAATGCGGTTCAGGGACGACATACCTTGCTCTTTGATGGCAGCGGATTGGCGACGGGGACCTACCTGGTGCGTGCGACCCTCGACGGAAGCCAGGATCAGGTGCGTAAGGTGGTGCTGGTGAAGTAGATATCATCCCGGGCACGACCCGGGATCCAGCATCCTTCATGGGGCAGCGGTAGCTGGATCGATCCGAGGTCCACAATCAGGAGCGAGAGGCGGGCGGGACCTCAGTCGACCCGCCAGACCACCTCGGATCAAACCGAATCGCTCGTGTCAAGAGTAGATAGCTGGGCCCCGGATCAAGTCCGGGGTGACACCCTCTCCCACCACGTCATTGCGAGCGTAGCGAAGCAATCTGCTCCACTATTCCCCTGACGGCGGTCATCGCCGGAAGGGGATTGCTGTACCTCCACGACGCAGCACGCCTCTGCCGCTCTGCGTGTGGCAATCTAGACAGATTGCCACACGGCGCGGCTACGCCGCTTGTTCGCAATGACGTCGCAGGCAATGATCTGCGTGGGAAGAGGGGAGTGAACCCAGAGCAATGGGGTTTTGCTGCGTTCACGGCTTTTTCGCAGGCCCAAGAAGCCCGGGCAACAAGATTGCCCGGGCCACTTTTTTCTATCCCTGCGCCGCCGTAAACAGGGGAGTGGGGTCGGTGAAGACATGGTAGTGGACCAGCTCGCCACCTTCGAAGGTGAAGCGGTTGAGGAACGCGATATCGACCTCGTTGCCGTTGGGCAGCACATAGTGCACGTCCCCATAGACAAACTGAGTTTTGCCATCATCGCCCGCCCACGCCTGCAGATTCGAGTGCGAGAGACGATCCAGTGTCCCGAAGAAACCGCCCACCGCCTCGGTGATCGCCGTACGGCCCGCGACATCCATCTGGGCCCCGTAAACAAAGCGGCCCTTTTCGCTGATGAAGCTGGCAAAGGTTTCCGCATCCTTCGCGTCAATCGAGTCAAACAATGCCTTCAGCTGATCCTGATTCAGCATTTCTATTCTCCATGATGGTTGATCCGTCCCAAGTATGATACAATTATCACAAGGCTTGGAAAAGAAAATATAGGGCACCCTAACTCTCGGGGCTCTTTCCCGCTACTGTCCTTGAGGGTGTCTTTTCCACCTCTTGCTTATGCGTCCTGAACCTTTCCTGATGTACCTTCCAGCATGACCCCCCGTTCATCCGTATCCGGAGAGTTCATGAAGCCGCGTTCCCCGCAGCACCATCGCACCCCCCTTGTCACAGGCACCCTTCTCTTCGTTCTGCTCCTGTTGGCTGTGCCCTCCACGCAGGCCAAAAGCCTCCGTTTCCTGGTCCTCGGGGATTGGGGACGTGATGGCAACCACCACCAGATGGAAGTGGCCCAGATCATGGGTGAGGTGGCCGACACGATGGCCATCGACTTTGTTGTCAGCACCGGCGACAACTTTTACAACTCCGGGGTGATGAGTGTGGAGGACGAGCAGTGGCGAACCTCCTTCGAGGATATCTACACCGCATCTTCGCTCCAGGTGCCCTGGTATGTGGCGCTGGGCAACCATGATTACCGTGGCGATGTCGACGCCCAGATCGAATACAGCGAGGAAAGCACCCGCTGGAGGATGCCGGACAAGTACTATTCCTTCCAGTACGCACTCGAAGAGGGGAAGATCGCCCAGTTTTTCGTGCTGGACACCAACCGCTTCCCCTTCTGGAACACCCCCTGGCGTATGATCAAACGGCTCTGGTCGGACCTGACCGGGGAGCAGGAGGAGTGGTTCCGGGAGGAGCTCAGCCAGTCGGATGCGGAGTGGAAAATTGTGATTGCGCATCATGCGGTTTATTCGACGGGTTCACGTCACGGTGACATCGAGGTTCTTCAAGAAACCTTTGTCCCCCTGTTGACGGAATTTGGTGTGCAGGCATGGTTCAACGGCCACGACCACAACCTTCAGCACCAGGACCCGCCGGAGAGCGATGTCCAGTTCTTTACGAGTGGAGCCGGGTCGAAGTTACAGGACCTGGACGAGGACGTCCCGGGGCAGACTCGTTTCGCCCAGTCCACTTCCGGCTTCATGGCAGTGTCGCTGGATAGCGAACAGATGGTGGTGCAGTTGATCGATTTTGAGGGTACGCTGTTGTACGAGACAGTGGTCAATCCGGACGGAACGGTACAGGAATAACCCCCTGATCGTCTGCTGGCGGCGTATATTCAAAGATCAAGTCATTCTGGGGAGGATACCATGAGCTGGTGGATGTGGGGTGTGCTGGGGCTGGTCTTCCTGATCGGAGAAATCCTGACCCCGGGTGGAATCTTTATCATCTTTTTTGCCGTCGGAGCGTTGGTCCTCTTCTTTCTCGAGCTGATCGGGCTGCACATGACCCTCTGGCTGCAGCTGCTGATCTTCGGCGTCCTCTCGGTCGGTTCCCTTCTTTTGTTCCGTCAACCGCTCCTGCGTCGAGTCCAACGAGGCGGGCCGGACCACGAGGTGGATACGGCGGTCGGGGAACGTGTCATCGCGAAGGACGAGATTCCGTCCGGTGAGACCGGAACCGTTGAATTTCGCGGTACGCCCTGGCAGGCGGTGAATGTAAGCGAGGAGGCGATTGCGGCTGGGGAAACCTGCGAAGTCGCCGCCGTCAACAGTCTGAAACTGGATGTTCGGAAACGGTCGCAGGCGTAACACCGACCCACTCCCGGATACCAACCCACACAAGGGGGGAACCTCATGAGCGGTGCCCTGGTTGTTACGATTATCCTGGTTGTCCTGCTGCTGGTCATTATCGCCAAAACAGCGGTCGTCATTCCGCAGCAAAACGCCTACGTCGTGGAACGTCTCGGTAAATATCACGGAACCCTGCATGCCGGTTTCCACATCCTCTTGCCCTTCTTCGATGCTATCCGCTACAAGCATTCCCTGAAAGAGCAGGCGGTAGACATCATGCCGCAGATCTGCATCACCCGCGACAACGTGCAGGTCGAAGTGGACGGCGTCCTCTACATGAAGGTGATGGACCCGGAACGTGCCTCGTACGGGGTCAACAATTACGGGTTCGCGATCACCCAGCTCGCCCAGACAACCCTGCGTAGCGAGTTCGGCAAGATTGAGCTGGACAAGAGTTTTGAGGAACGCTCCGCGATCAACGCGGCGGTCGTCCTCGAGCTCGATAAAGCATCCGACCCCTGGGGTGTCAAGGTCTTCCGCTACGAGCTGAAGAACATCAAGCCGCCCGAAGACATCCTCGCCGCGATGGAAAAGCAGATGCGCGCGGAACGTGAAAAACGTGCTGTCATTCTCCAGTCCGAGGGAGCACGCGATGCTGCCATCAACAATGCTGAGGGTGACAAGCAGAAGGTGATCAAGGAATCCGAAGCGGACAAGCAGCGTCAGATCAACATGGCCGAAGGTGAAGCCTCGGCGATCATTGCAGTGGCCGATGCGACAGCAAGGGGAATTGAAGCCATCGCGAAATCCATCGACAAGCCTGGTGGCGAAACCGCAGTGAAGCTGCGCGTCGCGGAGAACTACCTGGACGAGTTCGGCAAGCTGGCGAAGGTGAACAATACGGTGATCCTGCCGGCGAACCTCGGCGATGTCGCTTCGATGATCACCACCGCCATGACCTTCATCAAGAAGGATGATGCGTAGGGGTATCGTTGGATATAAATGTTTTTCCGCCTGGGTGACGCCCGGGCTTTTTTGTGCCTATGGGGGATGTCATCCCGGGCATGCCCCCAGGGTGGCCCGACTTGCTTGCCAAGTCGGGTCTTCTCATCAGGTCGAGGTGTCAGGTCTACGGACCTGACACAACCGTACAACCCCACCAGAGGGACAGGGCTCACAGCGCCGGGATGCCCGGTTCGTTACGGACCCTTTCACGCTGCGCACGCCCCCTTCTCGGCTGGACCCCGGATCAGGTCCGGGTTGATATGCGGGGGAGATTGTGGCGAAGGTCAACTGGAAACATACAGCAACATTCCAAGAGGCACAGCAACAACTGTAATCGCGGAAAAGAGAAGAATGCCTACAAAGGCAAGATGAACCGTTGCCTTCCACGCTGGATACTGGAACACTTCGGCGAAACATCGGCTTACAATACTGATCTGCCATACCGTGAGGGCCAGTCCAGCCAACGCGATTGGAATGAACAACAAAAATGCCCCCGAGATCATGATCCAGCCAAGCACACCCAACTCACCGTTGGGAATGTTGAAGAATCCCAGCATCATTATCTCGTTCATCAGCATCAACAGCAGCACAGGCAAAAAGGGGATCAGAGAAAGCACCGTGACCTTCCGAACCTCCACAAGGGGCGCGGTGACATCAAAGGCACGGCTTGTCCAGACCAGCACCCTCGGGGCGAGTTCACCCACCAGCACGCCAATCAGGATGATGGCCCCGATCAGAATCGGAGTACGCCAGGCAGTTTCCCACAAGCCATAGGAGGCCAGATCATCGGTGTCGGTGATCACCACAAGGATGCTGAATGACGCGAGGATGGAATAGAATTGATAGGAACGAAGTTGTGATCGCCCCACCCGTGCTGTTTCGCGAGGATGTTTCCATATAGTCAGCCATGGCCGAAATGAAGCCTTTCTGATCACCTGTTCCAAGCGTCCCCCCACCCTGCTTTTATATTCATCAATCATTGGTTTAGCAGCACCCTCGGGTTGTTTCCCGAGTGTATCATATCTGTTTCAGTTTCCATCAATCAAATAAAATCGCGATCGGCAGAACTATCACGATTGCTGCAAGAACAAACAACACCCAGCCCACCATCAGGTGCACAAACGCCTTCCATGGGGAGTACCCAAAGAGTTCGGCCATGCCACGGCTTGTCAGAGTAACCAGCCAGATAAGCACCCCAACCGAGAGTAGCATCATCGGCAGCGCCATTCCGACTGCACCACCGAGAGCAAACCAGCTTCCTCCACCAAAGTCGGGACTACCTGTTGAGCTGAACTGTGCTTCAAGCCTGTCTGCCACAAGTCCGATCAGCATGAACGGGAGGAAGGGAATCAAGGTGGTGACGAACCCTCGCTTGATGTCGGACAGGGGCCGATAAACCTGGAATATCCCACTCGTCCAACCCAGCAGCCTTGGCATTCCTTCTACCATCAACACCATGGTCAACCCGATGGCGGCGATCACCGCAAGAATTTGGAGAACCATGGATCCCATGCTCTGCCCAATGATCTCATTCCAATCATCAAAGACTGTAAAAACGGCGAAGAGCCCCGCTGTTGCATACATCTGGGAAACCGATTGTTCGGTGATCGCCAGACGGACTGTTTCACGCGGGCTGTGCCAA
The DNA here is from genome assembly GCA_020444265.1 of bacterium. Classification (GTDB taxonomy): domain Bacteria; phylum Electryoneota; class Electryoneia; order Electryoneales; family Electryoneaceae; genus JAHLLH01. The sequence goes on along the minus strand of JAHLLH010000002.1, from coordinate 215,191 downwards.
ATGGTTCGCCACGGCCGGAATGGTTTGATGGCTGCATTGTCGTCCATAGGATTCCTTTTGTCTAATGTTGGAAGGTACAACGTCACTGCCTGGAAGGCATGACTTGGCAGACTTCCGTTCGCACTCGTTTCATGGAGGGGGAGTTTGCGATAAATCACGCTTGACCAATCCAGTTGCCCCCGGAAATAGCCTCCAGTTACTTTCCTGTGCCGGTTCACGAACACCGGAGGTTGCATGACCCCCCCACCCCTCCGCGCAGGGATTCTATCCTTCGCGATCTTGCTCGCCCTGACCATCGTTCCCTCTCTCCATGCTGAATTAACCTGGACCAGTACCGGTATGGGCGGCGGAGGTTTCCTCATGTCAGTCGCCTACGACCCTACCGATGCCGATGTGATCTATGTCGGAGGTGATGTTGAGGGCCTTTTCAAATCCACCGATGGTGGCCAAAGCTGGGAGATGAAAAACGGTTCCCCCGCCGGCGGTTGGACCTCCGCCGGTTTCTTTGGCGTGCAAGAAATTGTGGTCGATCCTTCTGACACGGAAACGGTTTACGCCTGCACCTGGTCGGGCTTGTGGAAGAGCAGCGACGGGGCCGAAAGCTGGGCGCTCATCTACCCGGACGAGTTGACCGAAGAAACCCCTCCGGTCGCCTATGTCGCGGTTGATCCAGCCGACAGCGACCTCCTTTTCCTCGGGGTGGGCGATGCAAACCTGGGAGATTGGGGGGTGGGTGAGATTCACCGCAGCAGTGATGGTGGGAACACTTGGGAGCTGCTCGAAACGGGCATCGACTCAGAAGCGATCATTCACAGCCTTTTCATTGATCCCTCCAGCCCTGTTGGCAATCGAACCATCTACGCGGGTACGGGAGATGGGGTCTGGAAAAGCATGGATGGGGGCAATTCCTGGTCATCGGCCAACAATGGGCTCCCGCATACGTCCGTTTTGAGGATCGATGGTGTCGTGGTCGATGAAGAACTGACCCTCTACCTTTCGATTGAAACCGATGGCGACATTGGGACTCCCGCCACTTGGGAAGGGGGCTTGTACCGCAGCCTCGATGGTGCTGCGAACTGGCAGACTGCCAATGGAAACCTGCCACAGTTCGATGAAGATGCAGAAGCGTTTTACGACTACTGGAAATTTGCAATCGATCCCACCGATCCACTCCATGTTTTCGCCGGGACACGACGCGGTGAGACATACAGCGACATTGGTTGCTACGTCACCACAGATGGCGGCCACAGCTGGAACCGTGCCGATGATACCGTTGACTACGGCTACCTCGACCTCGACTGGTGGGGGGCCATTTCCCTCGGCCTGATTGCCATCGCGCCCAGCGATCCGGACCACATGATCATGGGCATCGAATGGCTTGCAACCAGCGAGGATGGTGGCGAAAGCTGGCAAAGCGCCTACACATTACCTGTTGGAAATGGGTGGATGGGACGGGGGGTTGAAGCGACTTTCATCTACGACTTTGCCTTCGATGCGGATAACCCGGACCGTGTTTACATGGGTTATGACGATATGGGCTTGTGGCGCAGCGATGATGCGGGCCAGAGCTACCTGCGCATGGACCAGACGCAAGACTGGGCCTACGATTGCGCCTTCTCCCTCGCGGTAGATTCTGAAAACGATATGCTTTATGTCGGCCGCTGCCAGGGCGGCAATGACGAAGCCGATGGATTCCCTTTTGGACGTTGTTTCCGTTCCCCGGACAACGGGGAAACGATGATCGAAATGACAGACCTGCCGGAAGGACGTCCCCAGATTCTAGTCGATCTGCAATCCGACCCGGACAACCGGGTTCTCTATGCCGCGATCTACAATCACGGCGTTTTCAAGAGTGAGGATGGCGGTGGTAGCTGGTCCGATATCAGTGCCGGGCTGGGGGATGATGCGGCCTATGTCTGGGCCATCGCGCTCGATCCGCACCATGAAGATTTTGTCTTTGTCGGAACCAACACCTTCGAGGGTCTGGGAGGGACCGTCTATCGCAGCAGTGATGGCGGTGGCAACTGGAACCAGCTCAGCAACACGCCCCAGAAGGAGATCCTTTCGGTTGCGCTCGATCCTTTTGTCGAGGGACGGATGTATATCGGGACGACCGAAAACTATGGGTGGACTATTCCCGGTGGCGGGATTTATCGTAGTGATAATCTCGGCCAAAGCTGGGACCTGGTGCTGGACCAGCCGCGCATCTCGGATGTCGAACCCCACCCCAGCGAGGAGGGAGTCTTGCTCGCCATCAGCCAGACCTTCTGGAACCCTGAACCCTCGGTTGAAGCCGGAGTCTGGGTCAGCCGTGATTCAGGAACCTCCTGGACCCTCGAGAGCGATGGGCTCGAACACACCTTCGGTCTGGTGCTTAAAGTGGACCCGCACAACCCGGACCGCGCCTGGTATGGCAGCCAGGGTGGCGGCGCGTGGATCGGGAATGGATTGGTAACCTCGGTCCCCGAAGAACGCACCGTTTCGCCCTCCGACTACCGAATCACCCACGCCTGGCCGAATCCGTTCAACTCGAGTCTGAACATCTCCATGCTGGTACCCGCCGCGAAGCAGGCGAGCTTGCGTGTCTACGACTTGTTGGGACGTGAGGTGACGACCCTCTTTGAGGGGCCGGGCGATGGTGCATCGCGCCTGATAAGCTGGCAGGGAGAGGATGGCAATGGTATTCCGGTAGCCAGCGGCAGCTACTTCCTCCACCTCGAAGGCGAGGATGGATTGCAGGCAACAAGGCGTGTACAATTGGTGAGGTAGTCTACTGGTTTCCCCTTAGGGTAACCCGGCGAGTGGTGAATTCCTCGCCGGGTTTTTTGTGTCATTTACCGCTTTTATCACCCCCAGCGCGCACATCTGTAGACCACAGGGGTGGCCCGGGCACTCTTCATCATCGCGCAAAATAGCCTGAACTCCTCCTCGAGAGCACCTTTCTTCTCTCCCCACTTGACGATTCCTTCTTGGGTAGATATTTTACAGGTGAAAGATTTATACAAAAACCTTTTTCTGAGGAAAAATATGGTTCTGAAAGAAATTGACTGCTTGCTGCCGGAAGGGATGAACCGGAAGGATGCAGAAACCGCCATTCCGAAGCTGGTGCACGGCCTCGGCGAGATTGTCACCAAGGCGGGGGACACCACGGTGTTCGGGGAGATTGGCCTTTCGACGATCAAGTATGTGCTGCTGCACGTACTGTCGGAACACAACACCAACCCGACGATGACCGAGCTGGGAAAATCCTTGCAACGCAGCCCGGCCAACCTGACCCAACTGGTGGACGATCTGGAAAAACAGGGATTCATCCAGCGCCTTCCCGCACCGGAAGACCGTCGTGTCAAACGCATTTCTTTGACCGAAGCAGGGATGGAAAAGCTGAAGGAAGCGGAGCGTGGATTCGCGGAACGGATGGCCCTCTTCTTCGAAGACTACACCGATGACGAAGTGACCAGCTTGATGAGTCTGCTGCTTCGCTTCGGCAATGATATGCTCGCGACCATCGGAATCGAAGGCGCTTTCCTGAGGTAATCATGCATTGTCTTGATCGTACAGCCGCAGCCTTTCTGTTGATCGCGGTCCTCCTGCTGGGTGGAGCATTGAGTGTTACCGGGCAGACGGTGACCGAGGTCGCCGCAAGCTATGCGGACCGTGCCATCGACCACTACCCGGCCCTCCAGGCGGATCGTCAGGAAATCGCCATCGCACATGCGAAACGGCGCGAAGCATTCGGCGCGATGCTGCCGGAGGTGAGTGCCGGATCACGGTATACCCGCAGCACCGGGGGTCGTGAGATCCGGTTCGATGTCAACGATTTCCTGCCCGCCTCGGTCATCCCGGTCGATGTCCCGGCGACAGTGATTCCCTTTTTACGTGAAACAGAGCAGGAAACCAAGCTGAGTGTGGTGCAGCCGATTTATACCGGCGGCGGGCTCTTCAACCAGTACCGTGCCTCGAAAGCTGCCGAAGAAGCAAGCCGTTCCAGCGTACGCGGCAAGGAAAACGATCTGCACGCCGCTGTGCGGAATGCCTGCTACAATGCCTATGCGGCCCGTGAACTACTGACCATGCGCACCCAGCAGGTCAAGCAGGTGCGTGAACAACTCCGCACGGTTCGTGAAAAGCACGCCGCCAGCCTGCTTCCAGTCAGCGAGTTGAAACGTGCTGAAGCGGCCTACGCTTCTGCCGAAGCTGATTCGATTGCCGCCTCCGCCCAGGCGCAAGTTGCCCTCGCCGCCCTGAACCGGATGACCGGGGATGAGTGGGACTACGCTCTGCCTGAGGTAGAGGATGGTTCCACCCTTCCGCCTCTGACCTTGACCCTCGAGGAAGCGAAAGAGACCGCGGCGGGGAACCGTCCCGAACTGCGCTCCCTCGGTATGGCTTTGCAGTCGGTGGAAAGCAGTGTCAAAGCAAGTCGTTCCAGCTACCTGCCGAATCTTGTCTTTGCGGGGGAATATGGTTTCCAGGGCGAGGAATACAATTTTGATGGCGATGCCGATTACAGCATGGCATCCTTGGTACTGAACTGGAACCTGTTTGAGGGGGGACGTCGCAGCGCCCGAGTCCAGCAGGCGAAACTGGCGGAACGTCAGTTGGAATATCGTCAGGTGGACGCGCAGGACAACATCGCACTGGATGTGACCGCCGCATGGCTGACCGCCCACAGCAAACAGGGGAGCTGGGTGGCAGCAAAACGTGGCCTCGATGCGGCGAAAGAAGGGTACCGCATCACCAACGAGTTGTTCGCCGAAGGGATGGCGAACCAATTGCAGATTCTCGATGCCCGTGCCGCCCTGAGTGGCGCACAGACCGCCGAAATCACCAGCCGCTATGCCTACCTGGGTGCGCTGGCCGATCTCGAACGCAGCATGGGGCTTGCCTATCTGGGAGAGAAGGAATGACCATCTATAACGATTACCGGGAAACGACACAGCCGGACCTGCGTCCTGAAAGCCGCCATTTCCTGAAACAACGAGACATCATTGTCCTCAGCGCCTTATTCGTCATCCTCCTCTTCGCAGCGCTGGTTACAATTGGTTGCGCACGAAACGAGGCCGCGATGCCCGACCCGGAACAGCCGGTCCCGGTCCGTGTGGTTGAGGCAACCATCGCCCCGCACTCAGCGCTGCATCGTGTCAGCGGATTGGCCACGGCAGACGAGGAGGCGATGCTCTCCTTCAAGACCGGCGGTGTGGTGCAGGCAGTTCGGGTGGATATTGGCGAGAGGTTCCGAAAAGGGCAGATCCTGGCCTTGCTGGACACCACCGAAGTCGCTGCAATGTTGACCGACGCTGAACAGCAGGCGCTGGTCGCGAGGAATGACTTCGAACGCATCAAGCGGCTGCACGACAGCGATGTGGTCACCGACCAGCAGTTCGAAGCGGCTCGTGCCGGGATGGAACGTGCCGAAGCGGGCCTGCGTCGCGCACGCTTCAACCTCCACCATTCGATTATCCGAGCCCCCTTCGCCGGCAGTGTCAATATGAAGCTGGTCAACCGGGGCGAGATTATCGGGGCAGGCCAGCCGGTGTTTCGTGTGTTAAGCAACGATGCCAGCTCACGTTTAATCGTTCGCATCTCCGCCCCCGCTTTGCTGACCTCGACCCTCGAAGAGGGGCAGGAAATCGCGGTCGAGACCGAGGGGCACAACGAACCCGGAACCGGCATCATTCGTACCATCAGCCGTACCGGGGAACCTGGGACGGGTGGTTTCCCGATCAAGGTTCAGCTCCCCCAGGGCGACCAGATCACCCCCGGGTTGGTGGTAACTGTCTCGCTGCCGGAACCTCCCGAACCGATGATCGCGCTACCCGCCATCAGCTTGAGCAGCATGGATGAGGACCGTGGCTACGTTTACCTCGTGGAAAACGAGCACGCCGCTCGTTGGCCGGTCACCATCCGTATGCTGGATAGAGAAGCGATTTATGTCGCGCCGACCCTGCCCGAAGGAAGTGTGGTGATCGCAGAAGGCGCCGGGTATGTGTCCGACGGCCGCCGTGTCACGATCGAGGAGGGGCAGAAGTGAAACTGACCCATCTCGCCCTCGCCAACAGGGAATTCACCATCGTCGCGATGGTCCTGCTGCTGGTTTATGGTATGCTGGGATTTATGGGCATGCCACGCAGCGAAGATCCCTACATCGAACCGCCACAACTCCAGGTGGTGGTAATCCTGCCGGGCGCGACCCCGACCGACATGGAAAACCTTGTCCTCGACCCGGTGGATGACCTGGTTCGTGATGTGGACCATGTCGAACATACCGATGGCTGGTGCCGTGATGGGGTCGCCATCCTCGCCGTCCACCTCGAACCGGGATCAGTCCAATCGGAAGTGTTGACTGATGTGGAACGCAGTGTCGCGGAAGCGGCCAATGAGTGGCCCCCCGGTGTGTTGCGCAGCGATGTGCAGGCCTTCAACTCCTTCCATGTCAAGTCTCTACAAGTCGCACTGGTCAGCAAAGATCGCCCCTTGCAGGATGTGGAACGGTACGCGGATCGTCTCGAAAACCGTTTGCAGCAGTATGGCGCACTCAGCGACATCGACCTCTTCGGCACTCGCAGCGAAGAGGTGCGAATTTCGCTCGACATGGAGAAGATGGCCGCGCGGAACCTGCCGTTGACCCAGGTGGTCAATGCCCTGAAATCCGCCTCCGCCAATATCCCCGGCGGGGCTGTCACTTCCGGCGACCGGAAGTTTAACGTCCTCTCCACCGGCGATTTCGAATCGCTGAAGCAGATTGGTCAGACGGCTGTCGGGGGGACACGCTGGTCTCCGATATACCTTGATGAGATCGCCGACCTCAGCTTCGCGCCGGAAGATTGCAGCCATGTTATCCGTGTCAACGGTGATCCGGCGGTGCTGGTGACCGCCTCAATGAAGCGTGGACGCAATGTCAACCGCGTCATGGCCGACATCCAGCCGGCCCTCGATGATTTTGCAGCCAACCTGCCGCCGGATATCAAGCTGGTCACCGTCTTCGATCAGTCGATCGCGGTGAAGGAGCGGATCGGGGACTTTTTCCAAAACCTGGTGGGCGGCATCATCCTGGTCGGGTTGGTGATGTTCTTCGCCCTGGGTTGGCGTCCCGCAACCATTGTCATGATCGCCATCCCCTTCTCGTTTACCATTGCCATGGGCTTTATCGCCAGCGGCGGCTTTGCCATCCAGCAGATGACCATCGCTGCGCTGATCATTTCGCTCGGCCTGCTGGTGGACAATGGCATTGTGGTTACCGAAAACATCAACACCTTCATGCTGAAAGGGCTGAACCTGCGACGCGCTGCCGAAGAGGGCACTTCGCAGGTCGGCTGGGCGGTGGTGGCCAGCACCATCACGACCGTGCTCGCCTTTGTCCCGATGGCGATGATGCAGGATGTTTCCGGTGATTTCATTCGCTCGATGCCGATTTCGGTGATGATCATCTTGCTCTCCTCGCTGCTGGTCGCCTTGACCATCAGCCCGATGCTCTCCACCCGCATCCTGCGTCCGATCAAACCCGAGCAACAGCCGGTGATCGTACGACGGATCAAAACCTTTGTCGATGGACCCTACACCAGGGCACTGCGTTTTGGTCTTAACCATCGCTGGCTGATCATCACCACCGCCACCCTCACCCTCTTCGGTGCCATTGCCCTCTTCCCCTTTGTCGGGGTCTCCTTCTTCCCGAAGGCGGACAAACCGGTGCTGATGGTGGATGTCAACCTGCCACGAGGCAGCTCGATGGATGCCACAGATAAGGTGATCCGTTGGGTCGAAGAGGTCTGCGGCGAGTATGACGAAATCGAGATGGTCTCGACGAATGTGGGACGTGGCCAGCCCTCGATTTATTACAACCTATCGAGCCGAGCTGAAGCGAGCTACTATGGTCAGCTTTACCTGACCCTGCGTAATGATGTTCGTACTGAGAGGTTGGCGGCGTTCGCCGAAGGATTACGTGAACGATTTGACCGTTACCCCGGTGCCCGTATCGAGGTGATGGAACTCGAGCAGGGGCCGAACTCGGTCGCGCCGATTGAGCTGCGTCTCTTCAGCGAAGATCGTGATGTGCTGAAACGTCTCGCGGACGATGTCGAGGCGGAGCTGCGGACCATCCCCGGCGCGATCAACATCACCAACCCGCTTGCCACCAGCGCCATCGACCTGAAGGTGGATGTGAAACGCGACAAGGCGGCGATGTTGGGTGTACCGTTGCATGAGATCGATCAGGCGGTGCGAACCGCATTGGCTGGCTGGCACGCCGGGGAATACCGGGACCGTGAGGGACGGGAATACCCCATCGTGCTGCGTCTACCCGCCGGTGAAGATGCAACGGTCGAGGACATGTCACGTATTCATTTGACAAGCAGGGATGGCAAGCAGATCCCGTTGACCCTGCTCGCGGATTTCAAGTTGGAACCAAGCGAGTCGATCATTCAACGTCGCGACGGGCAACGGATGGTGTCGGTGACCGCGCATACCGCCGGGGTTCCGACCGCCGAAGTTGAGGAGGAGTTGCGTGTCCGTCTCGATCGTTTCGCTTTCCCGGTCGGCGCACGCTACGAGTTCGGTGGTGAGTCGGAAGCGCGGGGTGAGTCCTTCAGCTCGATGTACCGTGCGGTGGCGGTCGCGGTGATCGGGATTTTCGGGACCATGGTCCTGATGTTCCGTTCGTTCCGTCAACCGATCATTATCTTCGCCGCGCTGCCCCTCGCCTTTATCGGGTCGATCTTCGCCCTGTTTATCACCGGGTATACCTTCAGCTTTACCGCCTTTGTCGGGCTGACCTCGCTTGTTGGAATTGTGGTCAACAACTCGATTCTGCTGGTGGACATGACCAACCAGATCAGACGTAGCGGGGTGTCGATGATGGACGCGCTGATGACCTCCGGGCAGAGCCGTTTCGTCCCGATCCTGCTCACCACCGCCACCACCATCGGCGGCCTGCTGCCTCTGACTTTACGTGGCGGCTCGATGTGGGGCCCGATGGGCTGGGTGATCATTGGCGGTCTCCTCTCCTCGACCGTGCTGACCCTGGTTGTGGTGCCGGTGCTCTACTCGATCTTCGCCGAGAAGGAACTGCGGGTGGAGGGGTAGGATAGCATACGGGTGCTGGAGACGTGTCATCCCGGGGCTCGACCCGGGATCCAGCATCCTTCATGGGGAAGAGGTGGAAGGTTGAGTCCGAGTTTCGGTGTCGGGGACGAGGACTGTACGATGCCCTCACTCCACCCTATGACGGACCTCGGATCATGCACGATCGCTCGTGCAAAGAGCTGGTAGCTGGATCCCGGATCAAGTCCGGGATGACACTCGCCTCACTGAAGACACCCGACACGGACGTGTCGGGTCACCAAACAAAAACCCCATCCCGCGGGACAGCGCGGGACGGGGTTGTCTTGCAGGACGTGTTCAGGTCCTGTGGGTAGACATTAACTAGTCTTTGAAGATGTACTTCACCGGACGCTTCGTCATTTCCCACTCACCTGTATCTTTGTGCCAGGTGGCGTTGACGAAGGCCAGCCAGTTCTCTTCATCCATCTTCGGCATATCGGCACGGAAGTAGTAGCCCGGCCAACGGGTCTCTTCACGGAAGAGAAGCGTGCGGACATGGACTTCGGCCTGCCACAGACGATGGATGTTTTCCCAGACACGCATGAGTTCATGCAGATCCTCGGCTGCGAGGTGCTCGGAGTCTTCACGCAGCATGGCGAGAAGTTCCAGGGCCTTGTTCAGCATGGCCTCGTTGGTCGTGAACTGAGCGCTCACGCCGCCAGCGTACTCGTCCATGATCTTCTGGAGACGGAACATGAACATCTTCGGACGCATGTAGGCGGGGTTGATGTCGGGATCGGACGACATGGCATGGTTGTCTTCCCAGATCTGGAGCGGCTTCAGGAGTTGATCCTTGAGCTCGTTGATCTGTGCGTCGTCCACCGCGAGCTGGGTGTTGTTGTCGACGATGTACTGGATGGCGCCCTTCGCGGCGATACGGCCTTCCGCGTGGGAACCGGAGGAGAACTTGTGGCTGCTGGCGCCAGATGCGTCACCCGCGCAGAAGAGGCCGGGTGTGGTCGACATGTTGGCATAGCCCCAGAAGTACTCGCCCTTCGTCTCGTCCGTCTGGATGTCTTCCGGTCCGGAGACCCAACATCCGCTGGCGCCCGAGTGGGAGCCGATGAAGTAGGGTTCGGCTGCGGCGATTTCAGAGGACTTCTCTTCCGGCTGAACATTGCTGGAGGCCCACAGGAGCGCCTGCGAAATGGTCATGTCGAGGAAGTCTTCCCAAGCCTCAGACTCGAGTTCCTTCATCTTCTTCTTGTAGCCCTTCTCGTCATCTGCGAACTCGTTGGCGATCTTCTGGATCGCTTCTTCGGTGCGCATGAAGATCGGGCCCTTACCTTCCATCGTGTCGAGCATACCGAGGTAGTTACGGAGGTTGGCCGGGATCGGTTTCACCTTACCGTAAGGCACCCAATTGTCGAGTTCCGGACGACGTTCGACCATGTACTCGCCACCCATGGCATTGGTTGCGCGCGACTTGAACAGCAGGAACCACGCACCGACCGGGCCATAACCGTCTTTGAAGCGGACGGGGATGAAACGAACTTCCTGACAGGTCTGCTCTGCGCCGGCCTGCAGGGTGAAATAGGTCGAGGAACCGGTGTTCCACGGCGGGTACCATGCACGACCAAGACCTTCGCCCGTGCTGCGGGGCTTGAAGATGTGGACCGCGCCGCCCATGCCGACGAGAACCGATTTCGCCTTGAAGACGTAGAACTTCTCTTCGCGCGTGCTGAAGCCAACCGCACCAGCAATCTTACCGTCCACCATCAACGGCTCGACGATGAAGATGCGCTCATAGATATTGTCGTTGCCCAAAGCGTTCTTCGCGGCTTCCGCGACGATCACTTTGTACGACTCACCGTTAATCATGAGCTGCCAGCGACCTTCGTGCACGTAGTTGCCTTCCTCATCCTTCCAGATGGGGAGACCCCATTTTTCGAAGAGGTGGACGGAGCTGTCTACGTGACGTGCGATGTTGGCAACGAGGTCTTCACGAGTGATGCCCATCAGGTCCTGGCGGACGTAATCGACATAATTCTTGACCGTGTTGTTGCCACTCTTGAGATCGACATACTGGTTGATGGCCGACAGGCCCATCGCGACAGCGCCACTACGATCCATGGCCGCCTTGTCGACGAGGGTCACCTTCAGTCCGTTCTGCTTGGCCCAGTACGCAGCTTCGACGGCCGCGCCGCAGGCCGACATCCCGCCGCCAACGATCAAAAGATCGGTTTCGACGGTGACCGTTTGGAATTCCTTCACAGGTCTTTCCTCCTCTGCGTTCTGGTTACTTGTTGAGGGTGAAGAATTCGTGTTCACACGATTCCGGCTGGGTGAAGAGCATCTGGCTCTTGAGATCGCCTTTGCCTTCGCCGTACCCACCATCCGGTACCGCCGTGCCTTCTTCCGTTGTGCGAATCGGGAACTTGAACCGCTTGATGTTGCCATTGCGGAACTTCACCGTCCACATGATGCTGTCGCTGCCGCGCATCGGGGTAACCGATGCTCCCATCGGGACAAAGTCGGCGTAGCCGCGTACTTCGATCGCCTGTACGGGGCAAATCTTGACGCAGTTGTAGCACTCCCAGCACAGCTCCGGCTCCCGGTTGTACGCCTTCATGAGATCCTTATTCAGGGCCATGAGGTCGTTCGGGCAGATGTGCTGGCAGGCGGTCTTATCGAGCGCCTTGCAGCCGTCGCACTTGTCCAGGATCACATAGCTTGGCATGGACCCTCTCCTTCTGTGACGTGGAGGGCGAACCCCCCACATGGTTCATGGAACTGACTCTATGCTACTTTGGTTTGGTTTTGAAGTCATTGCGAACAAACGAAGCAATCCCCACCTGCACGCAACCAAACAGGGAAGAAACCCGGGCAGAGGACTGCCCGGGCCACCCTCTATGTCTTACTTGTGCGCTGCTCCAGAATCCATCCCCTGGGACGCACGGTGTTCCTTGATCTCGACCTTCTCTTCCAGACCGGCGTAATACTTGACGAGGATCGAAAGGACTTCCGGACGGCTGAATTCCTTCGGGATCTCATCCACCTGGCCTTCCGACAGCATCTTGCGAAGCTTGGTGCCGGAGAGGAACAGACGATCTTCTTTCGGGTGCGGGCAGGTCTTCATCGAAGCCATGCCGTTGCACTTGTAGCACCAGAACGTCCAGTCAATCTTCAGCGGCTGGCACTGCAGAGCGCCATCCCACAGCTCATCGAAGATGTCCTGCGCTTCGAAGGGGCCGTAGTACTCGCCCACACCAGCGTGGTCACGACCGATGATCATGTGGGTGCAGCCGAAGTTCTGACGGAAGAGCGCATGCAGGAGCGCTTCACGCGGACCGGCATAACGCATGTCGAGGGGATACCCACCAGCAAGGACACGTTCCTTGACGAAGTAGCCATCGACCAACGTGTTGATGCAGTCGACACGGACATCAGCAGGGATGTCACCCGGTTTCAGCTTGCCGACGAGCTGGTGGATGTAGATACCGTCCATCACTTCGTTGGCGATCTTCGCCAGGTATTCATGGCTGCGGTGCATCGGGTTGCGGAGCTGGAGCGCCGCACAGGTCTTCCAACCGCGCTTCTCGAACTCGGCGCGTGATTCGGCCGGACGCTGATAGATGCCGGCGAATTCGGTCGGGAAGTTGCCTTCCGAAAGGACCTTCACCGGACCGGCGAGGTTCACGTCCTTCTGGTCCATCACCATCTTCACACCGGGGTGCTCGAGTTCAGTCGTCTTGTAGACGTGCTGGCATTCGAACGCCTTGTCGATGGTGTACTTCTCTTCGACCTTCATCGTGGCCATGATCTCGCCGAACTCATCGCTGTACAGCGCGATTTCCTCACCGACGGTAATTGTGTCAGCAAGGTCTTTGTCGGCGGAGAGGGTGACCGGGATCGGCCAGAAGGTGCCGCCCATGGTCGGCATCTTCATTTCGCTGCAGACGTGCTCCCAGTCCTCTTTGCCCATAAAGCCCTTCAGCGGGGTAAAACCGCCGATGCCGAGCATGATGAGGTCGCCGGTTTCACGGCTTGACAACGGAACCCTTTTCAGCCCTTCGGCTTTCTTCAGCTCCGCGGCGCGCGCATCGCCCTCGAGCAGCAGGATGACGAGTTCATCACTGCCGTGGGGTGAAATCAGCTTAGACGCCATAGTGAATACTCCCCTTGAAATGTGAAAATGTGAACGATCTATTTACTATGTAGTGAATCTGTTCACAAAACAGTCGCGCTGCCGGATGGCTGATCCATCCGGCTCCCCCCTGCGCGCGGCTGTGGGTACGTCTTGCTTGTCTTTCCTGGCCCGGGCGATCTTGTTGCCCGGGTTTCTTCACTTTCTTTGCACCTCTTCGCGTCTTCGACGCGATGTGGAACACCAACCTTTAGTTGGCATTGCCGGGGTTGGGAACCGGCCTACACGGTCAAATAACTATAAAGGTCGATGGGCTGGGCCCATCCTCGCCGGATTCAAGAATCCGGCCTACATCTGATGAACAAACCCGACTTGGCGAGCAGGTCGGGCCACTCAAGGGGCCCTAGAACTCCTTAAATGGATTCGGACCCATCTCTTCGATCTCTTCCGCGTACTCGTTGATCACTTCGATGGCTCGGTCCCACTCGTCGATTGCAATCGACTCGATTTTGACACGTTCCATCTCGAGCATCATCTGCTTCAGCTTCTCCTGGACATTGTCCATACGGTACTCGGCCAGTTCCGACCCTTTGACGAAGTGGCACTGGTAATCGTCACCATGACGGCAACCAAGCAGAAGGATCCCGTCCATCCCCGCATCAAGGCAGTTGGTGATCCAGATGGTATTGACCGAGCCAAGGCAACGCACCGGGACAATACGGACCCAGGGACTCATCTGCAGTTTACGTTTCGCGGCACTTTCGAGGGCTGGCAGAGCATCGTTCTCGCAGACAAATGCTACGATGCGCGGTTTTTCCTCGTCCTCATCCGGCACCTCGATGCCCTTGATCATATTGTTGCCCATCGCCACCGAGTAATTCTTGAAGCTGACGATACGTTCCGGGCAAGCGCCCATGCAGGTACCGCAGCGACGGCAGCGTGCGATGTTCGGCTTCGGTGTGCCCTTTTCGTCCTCATCGAGCGCCCCGAACGGGCAATCTTCCGTGCATCGTTTACACTGAGTACAACGTTGCAGGAAAAACTCGGGGTACGACAGGTCGCGTGAGCGCGGGTGCAGTGTTTCGCCCTGCGCGGTCATCTCGAGAGCCTGGACTGCTTTGAGGGCGGCACCGTTTGCATCCATCGCCGCCTGTGCCATGTCCATTGGAGCACGGACTGTGCCAGCCGCATAGATGGCGGTTCGACGGGTTTCGTAGGGGAAGCAGATAAAGTGGCTGTCTGGGAAACCGTACTTCAGGGTCGGCAGATCGGTACCTTGACGGTAACTCAGGTTGAGGATCTTCGCCCCGGTTTCCGCACCGGACGCCATCTTTTTACCATCCGCTGTCGCGCCATCGTCACCTTCTGCACCTTCGACAGGAGCATCGGCCAGGTCTTCCTCGCCGTCCCCTTCGAAAATGCCATCCTCGACTCGTGTGCTCGGGACCATTCCAGTTGCCAGCACAAGCATGTCGGCATTGACGGTAATCTTTTCACCCAGCAGGGTTTCATCGAGGTCAATCTTCAGAGCGCCGCCGCCCTGTTCCTCGACTCCAACCACTTCGCCCTTGGTCAGGAAAATGCCGGGATCATCCTGCGCCGCCTGGTAGAAGAGCTCATACTGGCCCGGGCTGCGGATGTCCTTGTAGAGGATGTAGACCTTGGTGTCGGGATACGCTTCACGGATCTGCATCGCGTGCTTGAGCGATGCACGGCAGCAGACACCGGAACAGTAGGGCAGGTGGTCTTTGTCACGGCTACCTGCACACTGGATGAATGCGATGCTTTCCGGCGCTTTGCTGTCGGATGGGCGCGCGACGGTTCCTTCCTGCAACATCTTCTCAAACGCGATGTTGGTGACCACATTTTTCGCACCCCAACCCAGGTGGGTAAGTCGTTTCGGGTTGTAGGGACGCCAACCGGTGGCCTGGACAATCGAGCCGACGGTCAGTTCGCTGTCCGGGGTGCCGCCATTTTTCAGGTTGACCTGGAAGGCACCGGGTTCGCCGGAGATCTTGGTCACCTTGTGCTGCAAACGCAGCTCGATATTCTGTTCCGCCTGGACCTCTTCGATCAGCTTGGCGACGGTTGTATCTGCCAACTTGTCATAGGGAGGTCGTGTCGGGAAAGTCTTGGTAAAGGTCGCGCCCCAACCGCCGAGGTGGTCTTCTTTTTCGACCAGGACGGTTTTCACGCCGGACCGTGCAGTGCCGAGTGCGGCACGCATCCCCGCGACACCGCCACCCACCACCATCACCGTCTTTTCGACCGGGTTTTCGGAGGCTTCCGGCGGCGCAATGTGCTTCATCTTTTCGACCGCCATCCGAACCTGATCCTCGGCGAACATCTGGCTGTCTTCATCCTTCGGCGGATGCATCCAGACCGCGAGGTCACGGAACGGAACCTGGTCGACCAGCACAGCCGGCCCGAAATCGAAGAGACCGGGATGTACACGTTCGCTTCGATCCAGCACTACAATGCGATTGAGTTCCTGCTCGGCGATGTCCGCCTTGATCAGCTCAACACCCTCGGGGCTGCTGATGTGCGGATGCAGCTTGAACAACGCCGCCTTGGCCTCCTTGACTGCCGCTTTTTCGATGGCAGCCATGTCGAGAGCATTGGTAATCTCATCATCGCCCGCGCAGTACACACCGACTTTGATTGTCTGCTCTGCCATCTCAGGACCTCCTCGCCATCTGCAGCGCCTTCATGGCCGCCCCGGTGGCATCCTGCAGGGTCTCCGCGACCGCTGCTGGACGTACCGCGGTGCCCACACCGTACACACCCGTGGCCTCATCTGTTTGTACGATGAAGCCGTTCTCGTCCAGCTCAACCTCTGCAACCGGTTTTACCAGTGCAGCGGCGGGCTGCATCCCTGTCGCCAGCACCACCAGGTCCACCTCAACCGTCTCCAACGAGCCGGTCAACGTGTTCTCGGCGGTCACTTTGAGAGCGCCGTTCCGCTCCACCTTGGCGACCTTGCCACGGTGCAACGTGATCGCGGCATCCTCCTGACGTTCCTGGTAAAAATCTTCCAGGCGGCCGGGGGTGCGTACGTCGATGTAGAACATGTGAATTGCGGCATCGGGAAGTTTTTCACGCACATAGGAGGCTTGCTTCAAGCTCGCTGTGCAGCAGACACCGCTGCAGAAAGGCAGATGGTCACGGTCCCGGCTTCCGGCGCACTGCACGAAGGCCACCGATTTGACCTCTTTGCCGGACGGGGTCGTCAGCTTGCCGCCGGTCGGGCCATTGGGCGCCGAAAGACGTTCAAACTGGACGTTGGTCACAATATCCGGATCGTTGCCGTAGCCCAGTAAATCGAGCTTCGTGGCATCGTAAGGGACCCAGCCTGTCGCGAGGGCAATGGATTTTGCCTTGTACGTCAGGGTCTCTTCGGCCATCTCAAGGTCGAGTCCATCATCCGGGCAACCCTTGGCCCATTCGATGAAGGCGGGATCTTTCACCGCACGTTCATCGACAGCCCAGCTTGCCGGGAAGGCATTTTCGGCGGGGTAGTAAAGCGCTTTCCGTTTCGACAGGCCATAATTTGCGGGATCGTCCATCTCCACCGGGCAGCTCTCCGCCCAGGTGCTGTAGTCGCCCGCATCGGGCTTCACGTAACGAGGTTTCACCGTCACACTGACCGTGTAGTCGCCCGCTTCGCCCTCGACCTTGTTGACCGTGGCGAGAGTGTGGACGTTCACACGTTCATTGTCACGCAATCGTCGGAAGTTGATTTCGAGTCCGCAGGCAGGCGGGCAGAGCTTGGGGAAATAATGGTGGAATCGTGCGACACGTCCACCGAGGGTGGGCTCTTGTTCGATCAGCGCGACTTGAAGGCCCGCCTCGGATGCTTCGATCGCGGTGGTCAGGCCAGCAATGCCGCCCCCAACGACGAGTAGATCCACGGTACGGGTGCCCTCAGCGGCCAGCTCCGGACTCATGTCACCTCCCAGAAAATGCAACCCTGTTACGTGAAAGGTTTCACATCTCGATGGTAAAAAAGAGAACCCCCGCAGAGGTGGGCTCTTGGGAAGAACCGACACACCCTCCGGGGATCCGACTGCTGTACCGCCTGAAATAGCAACTAGTTGACGATTGCTGATTTCAGACGTCCCCCCCGAGACTTGAATCGGCACTCACCTGTTCCTACCCGAACAGGCCTTGCCCCCCGCACCGATTGTGAACCATTGCAAAAGTAGGACAAAGCCCAGTTGGAGTCAAGCGGATAGGTTGACCTAACATCATGCAAAACTAAGGTTTTGGCCGAGAAAAACACTGTTTTAACGCTTCGAGATTGTACCAATCCTTCACAAGCTACTGTCTTATCAATTCTTAGCTGTCACAAGCGAGGCCCTCACAATTCCATTTCGATCAAAAAACGACTGTCTCCAGGAGTCCGAAGCCAGGAGGTAAACCCTCGCCCATGCGAGATGTTAGCACAAAAAAACCGGGAAGGCGATGCCCTCCCGGTGCGGATAGTCTTGACAGCGGCTCCACGATCAGTCAGCGAGCTCGTTAACCTTCACCTTCAACCCCTTGATTTCTTCACGAAGGTCATCCAGTTCGACATTGATGTCGGGGATCTCACGGATCACATCCTTCATCATGTAACCGACCGTCCCCGGGTTGAAATAGATGTTCGATTCCCGTTCTCCGAGGGTCGCTTTGATGGTCATCTTTTTCTTCTCGCGCATGACCACAACCTCGACCTCCTCGCCCGGTTCCTTGTCACGGATCGCATCGGAGACATCGCCGGTATCTTCAATTTCGTCGCCGGCCACGGTCAGGATCACATCTCCTGCCTTCAAGCCCGCTTTTTCGGCGCCGGAGTCTTCAACAATGCGTGAAATCAGGGCACCTTCACCCTCTTCAACGCCGAAGTACTCCGCGAGCTGGTCGTTCAGCTTGTCCAGTTCCACCCCGAGGAAGGGGCGTGTTTTCGTACTGGTGCTCCAGCTCCCCTCCATATCATTGCCGAAGACGAAGCTGTGCCCAAAGTGTTCCTTCTCCGGCTTTTCGGCAACCTTGACCTTAACGTTCTTTTTCTTACCATCCCGCCAGATCATCAGGGTAACTTCTTCACCCGGGTCGACACGCCAAAGAGCCCGTTTCAAGCTCTTGGTTGAGATCATCTTACGGTCATTGACCTGCATGATGATATCGCCCGCCTTGAGGCCCGCTTCAGCTGCCGGAGTCTTCTTGATCACATCGTTGACAAGGATACCATCTTCTTCAAAATCAAGTGCTTCGAGCATAGCAGCATTAATATCACTGGTGTAAACACCGAGGTAGCCGCCGGTGGTACCGGCAAAGGCTCCCAGGCTTGTCAGCAGCAGAACCAGGGCCGCGATCCCGAATCGAACCCTGATCATCTTCCCCTGTCTCATCGTCTGTCTCCTCCGCCAATCGCTGGTTGAAGTCCACTATTTGTCGTTTGTGGGTGTGTATCTTAGAGACAGCGAAATGGCGCAAAGGTTACCGGCTCCCACAGGGTGTTCACTTTCAAAGGAGCCATCGGGTTCCGGAACTGCTCCACTTTTGAGGCAGTATCTTCTTCGGACCCGTCATTCGGGCAGGGGCCCATCAACGATCAGCGCATGGTGCGTCCATGCGAAAGGGAAGACGTTGAACTACGGACAACGAGGCTATGGCGGAAGCGGGATGTTTCCGCCGATGGTACGGACGCTGATCATCATCAATGTAGCAGTCTACCTGCTGCAGCAGATCGCGGGACGTGTCCTCACTTATTATTTCGGCTTGATTCCGCAAGCTTTCTGGCACGGCTACATCTGGCAGGTTTTCACCTACCAGTTCCTGCATGGCAGCTTTGGGCATATCTTTTTCAACATGCTTGTCCTCTGGATGTTCGGACGAACGCTTGAGGAGGTGTGGGGGCCGAAAAGGTTTCTCATCTACTACCTGCTCTGCGGAGTTGGCGCGGGCGTGTTGAATGCCGCCGTCATGCCCGGCAGCCCAATCCCGACAATCGGCGCCTCCGGTGCGGTCTACGGTCTCCTGTTGGCCTTCGGCATGCTCTTCCCGAACCAGCTCATCTATTTCTACTTCCTGATTCCGATCCGTGCCAAGTATTTCGTGATCGTGGTCGCGGCCATCGAGTTCTTCAGCGGCCTGAACCCCAACAGCCCCATCGCCCACTTCGCCCACCTCGGTGGGATGCTCTTCGGCTTCCTCTACCTCCAGTGGCCGAAATGGCGGCGGAAAGCTTCACAAGCCCAGGCGGAGAAGGAACGGAAACAGCACCTCAAAGTGGTCTACAGCCGCCGTGACGAGATCATGAACCTGCAGGAAGAGGTAGACACCCTGCTCGACAAGATCAACCGCAAGGGGCTTGAAGCCCTCAGCGAGGAAGAGAAGCGACGGTTGCGTGAGGCGAGCCGTAAGCTGAAAGAGTGGGAAGAAAAAGGCTGGCCGATTAATTGATGCGGCTGGTTGATTGTGTGAACGACGAACGGGGTTGGCCGATGGCCAACCCCGTTTTTTGGTGCTTTGTGGGTGGCCCGGGCACTCTGTTGCCCGGGTTTCAGACCCCTTCCCACCGTGTCCTCATGTGTCACCCCGGACTCGATCCGGGGTCTAGCTACCAGTTTATGCCACGAGCGACTCGCTTGAATTCGAGGTCCCCTGTTGGGTGGAGTGAAGGATTCTTCTCGCGTGATCGGCCACCCGAGTGTCATCGCCGCCTTTTCCTGCCCCGTCGTTCTCGGATCTAACCGTGTCGCTCCGCCATGAGGAAAGATGCTGGATCCCGGATCAAGTCCGGGATGACACCCGCCCATCAAGTATTCAACTTTGTTCCTCCTCCCGCTGTCCCCCGCCCTGCACACGCAACGCAGCTTCGAGACGTACCAGGCTGGTGCGGATCTCAGCGAGAGTGTCGCGCAGATGGTCGACGAGTCGCTGCACCTCGGCACGTTCCGCTTTGACATCCTGCAGGTGACGGATTTCCGCCTGGAGACGGCTGTAGGCGAGCACGACGGTCACCAGTAGCGAGCCGAACCAAAGCAGGTCACGGAGGGTGAGGGTCAGGGTGGTCATGGGGGTCTCTCTGAAGGGTGGGTTTACGTCATCCCCAGCGCGACAGGTGGCGTCAGCCGCCTTGTGTGCGAAGCACACCACCAGCGCGTCGGGGATCCCCCTTAACCGAAGACGGGAGGGCGGTTCTTCATTTCGGGGGATGCCCGACGGCCCCGACACCAACACCCTGTCCGGCTGCTGCCGAACATGGGGCCTGGGCATGACATCGGATGGACAAATCGCCGTTGGGGGTTGCTACGTCATCCGGCAACTGCCGGATTACTAGCAATGACTTGGTTTACTTCCCCGCCACCTTCGCGATGCCATCACGGAGGAAGAGGGCCATCAGGGCAGGGATGGCAAGCTGGAGCCCTTCGGTCAGGCTGGCGCTGCCTACCGCGACCGATTCTGCGGCGGTCACCAGGGCGACCAACGCGCCCCAGAAGGTTTTTGTTTTCAGCAGTCTTTTCAGCATCAGCTTCTCCTTTCAAATCCAGGTGATGATCGTTTTCTCACAAACCGAGCGGTTACCGCACTCGCCAGAGGTCGAGACGGACACGTGCTGTGTCGGTACTGGTGGTGATAAAACGGACATACCCGCCGCCGTAGATCGGGACGATCATGCTCTGGCCTGTCGTCGAGGTAATCGGGTTGGTCGAGGGGGCGAGGGTCAGGGAGCCATCCAGTTGCTCGTATGGAATGGCGGTATCGCTTAGAGCCACCTGTGCTGCGAGTTGAATCGAGGGGGCGGCGGCATGCGGAACCGACGCGGTGTCGACTTTTACGAAGAGTGTGAAGCGGGTGGGTGCGTAGGGACGTTCCCCCGCAAGGGACGCCACATGGGTGCCGAAAGGCAGCCAGGCGGTGGTGTCGGTCCCGGCATGGAGGGTGTCATCGAGCAAGGTGGTGACGCGTGCGATCCGCTCTCCCTGCATCATCCCGGCAGCATCGCCGAAGGACTGGGCGCTCGCTGGAGCACACGGGAGAAGGAATGCGGCAAGCAGGATAAGAACGAGGATGAGAGGGAGCGAAAAGGTTGAAACGGGGAGCTTCATGGGTTCCTCCGGGTGGGAAAGGTGAGATGACGGGTGCAGATCAGGATGGGTCCTGTTCATGCAGGTCGGCGATGAAGTGACGGTTACGATGTTTGATGCGCAGAGTGCGTGTGTTGGAGTGGTCGGTCTTCGGGTCTGGTTTGGCGTTGGATTCGAGGTTCAATTCAATCCCGGTGCCGGGGGCTGCGCCACGATAGACCAGCGACCCTTCGGTGACTCGTTCGACACCATCATAGTAGAAGAAACAGAGCTGGTTGTCGTAATCACGGCCCGGCCAATGGGCGCAGGAACGCAGATCCTGTCCGCAGATGCTGCAGGTCGGGGTTTTGTAGACAAAAGCGATGGACGCCTCGTTGTAGACCCCACTGTCGATCATGACACGAAGGTCCTGCGCCTTCGAGTGGGCACGTGGCCAGTAAAACTTCGGCACCAGCCAGGAGACCTCGTCTCGTAGCTCGATCTGTCCGCCAAAGAAACGGGCCACGCCAAGCGTGCGACGGTCATGGCCGACAAGTACTGGCGCACCCTGCACCAATTCGAGCAGACGGGGCAGGTCCTCAGTGCGAAATCGTCCAAACCGGCTGTCGATTGCATCACTCGCGAGACGACAGCGTCGTACATGGATCTCATCTTCAGACAGTTTGACCAACGGCGGGTTGGGCAGGGTGTGGATCGCTTCGAGGTCCGCCCTTTCAGCGGTACAGGGGTCGCGCAGCAACGTGCCGACCAGGGTTTGGGAAAGCATGTGTCCTCCAGTGGGTAGTTTCAAGCGGGTTGTGTCTGATTGAGAGAGGTCATTCCCAGCGCGACAGGTTGCGTAAGCCGTCTTGTCTGCGAAGCACACCACCAGCGCGTCGGGAATCCTCTTTGAACGAAGAGAGAAGGGGTGGTTCTCTTCTTCAGGGGATACCCGACGACCCCAACTGAAACACCTTGCTGACTGACGTCAGCATGGGGCCTGGGCGTGACAGGTTAGGTTGTTCCGTCAGGTCTCCCGGTAGGGTGGCCCGACTTGCTTGCCAAGTCGGGTCTATTCATCAGTCGGACGTGTCAGGTCGCCGGACCTGACACAACCTTTTGGGTGCTGAGATGCTTCGCTTGGGTGACGGGGCACCCAAGCCACTGGCTTTGTCATTCCCCCTTCCACGCTTTGTCATACCCCAACTCTCTCGCAGCCTGGTTGAGGCTGAGGATACCTGCTTCGACCAGACGTTCGGCGCGCTCCAGTTCGAGCAGCTTCGCCTTGTTGCGCTCGACGATGAACGGGTCCTGGTTGGGGGCGAAAAGCCAGCGAGGGGTGGCAAGGTTGCCGTGCAGACGTAACTCGAGATGCAGCAGCCATTCGGCGAGGTCGGTGCCGGTGCGCTGGACTGAATCAACAATCTGCATCAGCAGGTTGTACTGCGCGAAAATCCAGTTCTTCGTTGTACCGTGGCTGCGTCCAAGCGCCCAGGGAAAGAGCTTGAGACCGGTGATCACATCCTCGATCACCTGTTCACGGTTGATCTTCCAAACCGAACCCTCGCTTCCACTTCCCCCGATCAACTCCACTTCCACATCCGACCAGGTGAAAACATTGTCATCGGGACCCAGCTCACGAAACTGACGAACTGTCGTGTCGAAATAGCTGTTGATGCGCCGCGTGTAGGATTCCTGATCTTCACCGGGCTCGCGGTTGGGCGGGGCGAGACGGATCTGCAACCGTTGGGTGCCAGCGTTGTGGCTGGATCGTGCCATGTCCTCCAGCATCCGTTGCTCGATTTCAACGACAAAAGGGATCGAGGCGAGGGGATCGACCCCATCGGGCTGGTGCAAGTCGCTGGTCAAGGTGCGGTGGAAAAAGGTGGCCGAATCGAGCGCTTCCAGTTCGCCATTATCTTTCTCGTACCACGGTTGAGATCGTCCATCCTCGAGTCGTTGCCAGCGAATCCGGTACGGATCAAGCGCTTCGATATGGCTGACCCCGGAACGATCCGGCAGCAGGTGGACACGGAGGGCCATCCTTCCCAGGGTAAAGAGATCGAGGAAGCTGCTTTCGACGAGCCGTTCGAGGCCGTGACGGTCCCCATCTAACCGTGGATAAATCCGGCCTTGCAGGTCCTCAAGAAGGGATCCAGCCTGATGGACTTCTGCTTCGCCGCCTGCCAATTCGAGACGTTGCGGGGTAGTGCAGAGATGCACCCAGGTCCAGATCCCGGAGGAAACGATCGGGATGCGATCGCGAAGAAAACGGTAGAAATCGCCACGGTTCAGGCCGGTGAACTGAAAGCCGGACCCGTTTCTGAGGGACTCGATCGGTGGCGGGGAAACAGTGAGCGCATTCCGTGTCTCGAGCGGACGTGAAACTGAACGTTCCGTCTTCGGACGACGGGATGCAAAAAGACGTTCAAACATGGCACCTCCAGGGGGTGTGTCAATCGCGGTCGGGTTCGGGGGACAAGCCGGCAATGCGCGGGCTGCGCGACAAACCGGGCATGTGGAAACGGGGCAGGTTGATGACCAGGTAGCGCAGGGCATCCATCAGGTGATCGTGCTCGCCATCTTTTTTTGGCTGATCTTCGGCTACATCCCACATGTAGCCGTCAAAGGCACGGATCAACTCTTCACACCGAGGGTGGACTCGCAGGCGGACATCGCGGTTGGCATCAAGCAGCAGGGACCGGACTCGTTCAAGGCCCCAGGCGATCTGCGAGGTTCGTGTTTTGAGCTTCATGCCTGCTTCCTCAAGCGCAGACCAGGGGGAAAGGCCAAAATCGCTGGTAGCACGTCCCGCCGGATCGACGGCGGTCCAGGTGTAATCACGTTCCGATAAATGGTGGCGGGTATCCACCTCGTGGATCTGGATCAGCAACTCTTCCAGCGACCAACGATCCCCGAGCAGGCAATCGAAGACAATCACCTCACCGCTCCGCGTTTCCTCCGCCCAGACCACCGCCGGCTTTCGGTAGCCAAAGTCGATGCCACGATAGAAACGGGATTGTTTTCGTTTACCAGCGCGCCATGTGGGTCTGGTCAGGTGCAAGTCCCTGTTGAACTGATCGTACACTCGCCCTTCGGCTCCCTCGAAGCTCAATTCCTGTTCGCGCCGCCAACGTTCCTCGGACAATCCGGCACGCGCCATGGTCTGCCAGTCGGGGTTCTCACGTTCCGGATGCTGTTGGTAGCCGAGATGATGCTGAATGAACTCGCCGCAATAGTCATGAGCGAGTCGGTAGAAGACACCATTGGGTCCATTCGGGGTCGACACGCCAAGGAACCAACCGCCGGAATCGACAGCCGGTTTCACTGCGGTCCAAATCTCTTCGTCGTTTGGTGTAAACGCCATTTCGTCCCAAAAGAGGGTACGTGGTGACAAACCACGCACCGCATGGGGTGCAGCGGGTAGCGAAACAATTCGACTGGTGTGGGCGGTGCTTTTGTTGGTCAGGGTGATCGTGCTTTTCGAGCTGACGATCCACTCTTCCAGCCATTCTTTCGGCAGGCCATCAAGCAGGATGCGAATCCGCTCGATCAACTCCTTCGCGGATCGTTCCTCCTTGGACACCACCACATGAATGCCCGGCCCACCGGTCAAGGCTCGCTGCAACAACCAGGCACAGCCGAGCCAGGTGACCATCATCTGGCGGCTTTTAACCACGATAACCCGTTCCTGACTTGTCAATCTGTCGGCCAACTCCCGGATGTAGTCCCAATCGACTGGGATCGGACGCGGTTCCGGCCATGCCGGGTCGTGGGTCTGGCACCCGGACAGGAACTCGAGAAAGGAATAGGGTAGCTCGGGTGACATGAGGACACTCGTCAAGTATGTTAATCGGCTGGACTTCTCTGGCCCCGGCAGCTTGATGCCGGGGTTTACTTCGCCATCAGCCGAGAGAAGAACTGCATCGGGGAATGAAACCCGGCCAGGGGACTGGCTGGGCCACCCCTTCGCTACCAGCCGGAGGGTGAAGGAACATTGCTCTGGCGGGTCGAGACTGCGGGCAGAGGAAGACGGAGGAACTTCGAGAGGGTGCTGATGGCACGTTCTTCGTAGCGACGACTCAAATCGAGGAAGCGGCGGGCACGATCATCGGCGGAAACATCTCCAACCGCTGCTAGGGCACGCAGGGCCATGTCATCGCACAACAGCGACAACGTCAATTCGGTCGTGCCAATCCCCAGTCCGCTATCCGTTGAGGTTTCGTCGTACCCCTCCTTCAATCGGTCCAGAATCTTTGCTTCCGCTTCCGAGATCGCCTGCCCGATCAACTCGTCCGATGCACCCACCGCAGTGGTCGAGTAGCTGACCAACACCCATGTCGGGTCGGGTAGCACGCCAGCAGGGAGACGTTTGATAGTCCCGGCGGTGTAATCCACTTCGAAGTCGGTCGCTTCGGTCAGTTCGACCAACGGCAGACACCATACCTTCACCGTCGCACCCGGGGAAATCGTGCCTCCGTCCAGCCGCTTCACCGATCCCGCCGCCTCGTCCACCGCATAGTCAATTCCTTCGAGGTAACGGTCCTCAAGGGTCCACCCTTTTGCGAGCACCACACTTTTCGGGTGTAGTGGACCAAGACCCAACGACACCCATCCGGATCCGGATAGGGTAACCTCGACAGGGCCGGTGGGGTAGGTCGCTTCTATCCTGTAAAGTTTAACCTGCCCACTGGCAAGCGATGCGTGGGGAAGTTGCACTGCGCCGCTTCCCTGGATCTGGACAGGCAGGAAGCGCACGGTCAAGGCATCAATGCTCAATGCCTGAAGGTGTACGCGAATGGTATCCGGTTCAGTCCAGCTCATGCATCCTCCATCAGCAACATGTCCAGGGTGGCAAAGAGGCTGGTGCTGGACGCCACCGATCCAACAACGATCGAGGTCGGGGTGGCGTTGAGCACCACCGCGAGGGAAAAGAGGCCGCTGCCACCATCGTAGGTGGCGTAGACCGCGAGACGATCCCCGGCCTCAAAAGCAACCTCGCCATTTTCCGCACGCACGGTGTAGCCATCAAAAACCGTCAACCCGCGCAACAGCCCGGCAACCGGCATCGGCACCCCATCCCCCGCCACTCCCCCCGGCCCGTTCAGCCAGGCCGAGCTGGTTGCGACACTCTTCGAAAAAGGCAGGATGCACACGGACTGACGAGCATCCAGCCAGATGGATGTTTGGTTGTGGGACATATCACGTTTTCCTGTGTTGTAAAAAGTCCGAATTCAGTTTATATTTAGTCTGGTTGAATAGAGGTGAAGCATGGGTATTTCTACGATTTCGGGACGTATCATCCCGATCAGTGAGTTCAAACAGCGATCCGCCGACTTGGTCAAACGTCTGCATTCTGAGCGTGATCCTTTAATACTGACCCAGAATGGTCGTGCAGCGGCAGTCTTGGTGTCGCCCGAGGAATACGACCGGCTGACAAGGCGCGAGGAATATTTGGAGGCGGTTGCGGCTGGTGTCGCACAAGCCGATTCCGGACAACTCCTGACGACCAGCCAGGTTCTTGATACCCTTGGACTCTCGGAAAAAGAGGTTAATTCGGCAGGGTAATGAACTCGTATGATCTCGAATGGACCCCCCTGGCACTATCAGATCTTCTCGCTCTGCGTTCCTTTATCGAGGAGGAATCGGCAGATCGAGCGTCCAGGTTCATTCGCCACCTCGTGGAAAAATGTCTGACGCTGCGTTCTTTCCCACTGAGCGGAAAACCATTTGTATCTACCAGGTTCAGCGATTGCCGTGAACTCGTGGTTCCACCCTGTAGAATTGTTTACAGAACACGCGGATCCGCTGTCCAGATATTGCGTGTCTGGCATAACCGTCAACAGGTACTGCCTGACGAGCTTGACTAGTTGGTCCATCCTCCATTCAGCCCCGGCAATAGCCGGGGCTGAATGGTTTCATCTCAGTAATCACAGAAGGAACGAGCCTCGTCCACCATCACGGTGTAGACTGATTCCTTCGAGACCACGGCGGTCTCGAGCTTACGCTCGATCACCTTGTCCGCCTCGATCATCAATGGCTGACTGACAGCTTCACGTACTGCGAAACGGCTGTCGATCGCCATGATTTCGGTCGAAGTCGCACCGGGCACCGCCACCAGCTTGGCGTTCATCGGCAGCAAATTCGCGGCACGGCCGCTGGTCTGCATAAGTTGCTTGGCGCTGAAGGCCTGCGCGTCCTGGAACTGGCTCAGGTTGAGGATTGTTTCGATGTCATCGCGGTTGGCGAGGATGTGGGTCATCTGCGAAGGGACATCAAAGCTGCTGGCGAGGTGGACCAGGTCCTTGTAGCTGAGGCTTCCAGCCGTGCCATTGAATACATCCGATGCCGCCGGGCTGGTGCCATCGCCGTCCTTCACGATGCTGTAAATCGTGTCGATTTCGTCATAGGCCAGCTGCGCGCCGATCCACCAGAGGAAGACACGGAATTCGGCGAGCTTCTGGTTTTTGACGACACGGTAGCTGAAATCGAACTGACGGCCACGGTCAACAATCGCTGCTTCCTTGTCACGATAGAGCAGTTGCACCTTCGGGTAGGCGGCGCCGCCGGAAGCACGCTTCCCGACCGACTTTTTGGCGTCATCAGTCTTGATGTAGATCGGACGAACGGTCGGACCCTGTTCCGGCACACTGACCGCGATCAGGTCGGTCGGATCCTGGACTAGCTGGTAGCCGTGACGGATTTCACGCAGGATGTACTCCGGCAGCAGGATCATCGCGCCACCGACAAAGAACTGTTCGACGGTGATCGCGTTCGGACCGTTGGTCTTGATCTCCTGCACGGCGAGCTGACGTTCGAAAGCATCGAGACGGCTGTTGATGCAGCCGTCAGCATCACGGGGACTGGGGTCCTGCTTCTCGAGCCAGTCGGTCAGGCTCAAGCCCGCTTCCTGTGCTTCGTGGTAGAGGGAGAGGTTGGCGGAACGGGAATGTTCGATGATGGTGCCCTTCAGCGACTGGGCACGAGTCAGGTCAAGCGACATGGGAAACTCCTTGTGTGGGAGGATGTTGAAGAGGTGAGTGGCGTTGGGTGGGTGACCCGACTTGCTTGACTAGTCGGGTCTATTCATCGGTAGACGTGTCAGATCTTCGGATCTGACACATCCTTGTGGGAGTGACACCCGGGCATGGGACTGCCAGGGCCACCCCTCTCTTACCCCAGCCAGACATCGCAGGTGCCATTGCTGCTGTCCACCGCGATCACCTGGCCACGCATCAGGTGGCCACCAACCGCGATGTCAGCATCGGCAGATGCTTTCCGCACCTTGCCATTACCCGCGAGTTCCACCATCTGATTCACTTCCGGGGAGGGAGTGTCGGTGAGCAAGCGGGCCACACCACGTGCCTGGATGGCGCAGCTGACAGGACGTGTCGTGCCGCTCACCAGCTGGGTCGAGACCCAGACCACCTTGCCGAAAAGCTTGTCTCCAGCGCTACCCTTCGACACCTCGTTGCTGTCCGAGATACGGCAGCTTGTGGTGTTGCCATCGATGTCGTCCTGGGTGAACCCGGCGGAGGCGTCGAGGCTCATGGTCAGGAAGGGACCGCCGCCGATTCCTTCGTTGTCAATCACGAGGGGTGTACTCATTGTGAACTCCTTGTTGGTAGGTCTTCCGTTTTGGTTAATGAGGTGGGATCACCGTCCGCTGAGGAACTGGTCGGCGGGAAACACTTCTTTCGGGGCATGTTCTGGTACGGGGGCTTCACCCGGCTGCGGATAACGGGCTCGTAGCTCGTGGTCGAGGGTCTCGTCCAATGCCTCGAGCTGGGCCAGGGTGCCGTTACGCGCGACATCCTGCTCCGAAGTGGGACGATTCAAGAGATCACATCGAGCCAGGAGACGCGTACGAAGTCGTTCGAGCAGCTGATCCCGCTCTTTGGTTGCCTGGGGACGATCGGCCAGCTCATCGGCCGCGTAACGCAGCAGAAAAGCGAGTTCATCGAAGTTGACATCCTCGCCGGCGTCACACATGTCCGCAGCGGCGAGCAGCTTGGGGTGGAGGTCCATGACGACTCCTCGTTTGGTGGGTGCGCCGAGAGGCGCGAGATGGAAGAGGGCTCTTCTTTGAGCCTCGAATCTGTTGAGGACGCGACGGATGGACATGCGGGGGTCCATCCGTCGCGGGGGACGGTCTGCCTGGGAGGGGCAGTACCCGGTGGGCGGGAGGCGATGCAGCGGGCGAAGGGGGAAGACCGGGGTGGCAGACAATCAGGGGCGCCGAGTCCGAAGCGGGGCGGCGGGGCAGGACGGCAAATAGGGGACCGCTGCACTGGTGGGTTGTCAAGTGGGTTTCCCCGCACAAGCTGAACATTTGTTCAGCCGACAGACATAAGATAGTTTGTTGTTGTGGTGTTGTCAATAGACAACACTCCGCGAGACTCTTTGTTTGCTCGTCTCGTCGTCAATCTGTTGCTATTCCATAGGATATGAATCCCCGAAGGACTCTTGAATATCTGTTGTGTTGTTGCGTACGACCAACTTTTAATGTAGTTTCAATCTGGGATATCCTAAACGGCAGTGCTCCTGCGGGAGGGAGCCATGACAACCAACGACCACACGACTCGTCTCTTCGGAGAGAATCTGCGTGCCGCACGGAAACGTGCAGCTCTCAGCCAGCAGGCTCTCGCGGACCGATCCGGGATTGATCGCGCCACCATCTCCCTGATCGAGAACAACCATGAAAACCCTCGTTCGGACACGATTTTACGTCTGGCAAAGGTGCTGCGGGTCTCCCCTTCCGAGCTTTGGAGCGACCCGGAGAATGCCGATAAGAGGGGTGGTGGGGTCGAGGGCGATGTCGTGCAGAAGGCGGCCGAGCGGAGATACGAACCGATCCGTGAAGGCCACCTGCATCCCGGCCTGGAGGAGCTGTTGGCGGATGACCGAACACGCTTGATGCTCAACCTGACAGCGGAAGAAGAGGCGATGCTTCGGTCGATCCGGACACGAAGGGACGCACCATTGGGGAGGGAATTTTTCCTTGATGTGTTGATTTCCTATCGACGGCACCACTCGTAATCGTGTAGCATTCCTCGCGAGCCGGAGAGCCCTTTTAATGTTTTGGACTTTTCGTGCTTGATCAGTATTATTGGGTTTTGGCGGGTCTTGATGGAATGGATCTGGGGCGATCCGCCACATACCAGGTAAGGTTGGGGGACCGAGACCTGGGTGGGGGGCCAAGCCCCGCAGGACGATTTGTTTCCATCGAGAACGCGGACCGTACGGAATGGATGTTCGTTACATCAATCCCTTCATCGAGGCGTTGGTTGAAACCTTCTCCACGATGACTGGACTTACCCCGGTTGCCCTGAAGCCCTTCCTCAAGGCGAACAAGCAGGCGATGGCCGATATCACCGGCTTGATCAGCTTCGCCAATGAGGGTGTGCACGGTTCTGTTGGCCTCTCCCTAGACGATAAACTCGCCTACCTTGTCTACGAACGTTTTACGGGTGATTCTGCGAATTCTTTGAACGCTGATGTTATCGACTGTGTCGGCGAGCTGGTCAACATGGTCGCTGGGGGTGGGAAAAGCCGCTTGAGCCAAACCGGTGAATCCTTCAAGATCAGCCTGCCGAAGGTCCAGGTCGGCCGTGACATCCTCATCGACCATAACGTCCAGGCGCCCCCGGTCGTCATCCCCTTCGATGCCGGTGGCCTTACCCTCAAGATCGAAATCGCGATGGAAAAGCGCGCCTAGCGTAGTGATTGTTCCGCCATCTGCTACACCTCCAGCTTCTGATTTCTAACCACAACGCGGCAGGCTGTTGCCAATTCCACTGTGAGCGTACCTGTCGCAGTTCAATACTCTCCTTCGCAACAGAGAATGGCCCCGGAGATAAACTCCGGGGCCATTCTTTTCAGGGTGCCCGAGGCCGGACTCGAACCGGCACACCCAGAAGGCACAGCGCCCTCAACACTGCGTGTCTACCAATTTCACCACTCGGGCAGCTTGTCTATGTTCACCCCCCGGGAACCAGGGAGGATCGTACACTTATTCCTCGGTCTCGCCGCCCTCAGCCGGAGTGGTCGGCAGGGTTGCCGTACCCTCTCCCGCGGGCATCGCCGCATCAGAGCTTCCATCGTCGAGGAAACCGAGCGGGTTTGAGGCCGCTTCTTCCTGCATCTGTTCCTGGGTCACGGAACGGGGTGTGCTGCGACCTTTGGACAGGCTGCTGAGCACGAGGCAATTCAGGCCAAAGACAACCGCCAGCACAATGGTTACTTTGTGCAGCAGGGTCGCAGCCTGGCGTCCGCCGAAAACGGCGGTGGAAGCTGCCCCACCGGCAATACCGGCCAGACCGCCACCTTTCGAGGCTTGCATCAGGACTGCCACGACCAGCAAGACCGAGACAATCACATGAATGACAAGTAAGAAACCGTAAATCATCGTGATCCTTCAGAGCTTTCGTACAAGGCTTCGCAATA
Source organism: bacterium (assembly GCA_020444265.1). Classification (GTDB taxonomy): domain Bacteria; phylum Electryoneota; class Electryoneia; order Electryoneales; family Electryoneaceae; genus JAHLLH01. Next base: position 183,508 of record JAHLLH010000002.1, on the reverse strand, counting down.
TAGAGGGAGACGCTTGACCGTGCAACAGTTCTGCACCACCGGTCTCTTTAGCGAGCCGCCTGGATGATGGCTGTAAAATCGTCCACCTTCAGGCTGGCACCCCCTATCAGGCCACCATCAATATCCGGCTGCGCCATCAGTTCAGCAGCGCTGCCGGGCTTCATCGAACCACCGTAGAGGATACGAACTCCTTCAGCCACATCATCGCCAAAGGTCTTCGCCATCCAGTTGCGGATCATTCGGTGTACTTCCTGTGCCATAACCGGAGTTGCGGTCCGTCCGGTACCAATCGCCCACACCGGTTCATAGGCGATAATGATCTTCGCCGCATCCTCCGGCTTGAACCGTTCCAGCGCACCACTGATCTGTCTTTCAATCACCAATTCCGTGCTACCCTCTTCCCGTTCCTCGAGGGTTTCGCCAACACAGACTATCGGGATCAGACCCGCTTCCAGGGCACTGACAAGCCTTCTGCGGACCGAGGCATCGGTCTCTCCGAAGTATTGGCGACGTTCACTGTGGCCGATGATCACGTGGCTGCAGCCGCTATCCAGCAACATCGAAGCGGATACTTCACCCGTATAGGCGCCCTTCTCCTCCCAGAAGAGGTTCTGGGCCCCGAGGGCAACGGAGCTGCCCTGGACGGCATCGTGAACCACATGAAGCAAGGTGTACGAAGGGCAGAGGATGACCTCCACTCCTTTCTCCTTGCCGGCCGTCTCACGCAAGCCGGACGCGAGCTCCTGGGCTTGGGAACGACCCAAGTTCATCTTCCAGTTGCCGGCTACAATCGGTGTTCTCATCGATATCCTCGGTTATGCGGGACGATCTGTCAGGATCGCCAGGCCGGGCAGTTCCTTGCCCTCGAGAAATTCCAGCGACGCTCCGCCGCCGGTAGATACATGGCTTACATCCTCAAGCAGACCGAACTGCTTGATCGCCGCCGCGCTGTCCCCGCCACCGATGACGGTAACCGCACCAGACTTGGTCGCTCGTGCAAGCGCATCGGCAACAGCGCGTGTCCCGTTGCTGAAAGGCGCCATCTCGAAAACTCCCATCGGACCGTTCCAGACCACGGTCCCGGCACCTTCGAGCAATTCGGCGTACTGCTTTGCCGTCTCCGGACCAATATCCAGCCCGCTCCACCCCTCCGGCACCTCACCCCGCTTCACCACCTTGGTGGCGGCATCAGCGGAAAATTTATCGGCGACAAGATAATCACTGGGAAGGTAGACGTTCGCCTTCGAGCTCTTGAAAGCTTCCAGCAGTTCGCCCGCCATCTCCTTGCGCTCTTCTTCGACCAGCGAGCCACCGACCAGCATCCCCTCGAAAGCGTCGAAGGTAAAGGTCATCGCTCCGCCCAGCAAAATGCCATCCACCTTGTCTAGCAGGTTGCGAATCACATCAATCTTGCCGGAGATCTTTGCGCCGCCGAGCACAGCATAGAAGGGGCGTTTCGGATTCGCGACGGCATTGCCCAGGTAGTCCAGCTCTTTCGCCATCAGGTAGCCGGCCACTGCAGGCTGCAGGTAGCGTGCCACCCCTTCGGTGGAGGCATGGGCACGATGGGCGGTACCGAAGGCGTCGTTGACATAGATGTCTGCAAGGCGCGCCAACGCCTGGGCGAAATCGGGATCATTCTTCTCTTCGCCCTTGTGGAAACGGGTGTTTTCGAGCAGGATCAGGTCGCCATCTTTTAGCAACTCGGTTTTCAGCATCACCTCGGGCCCGATCGTATCCGGGGCGAGGGAGACGGGACGATCCAGCAGCTCGCCCAAACGGTGGGCGACTGGCAGCAGACTGAATTCCTGCTTCGGCTCCCCTTTCGGGCGACCAAAGTGGCTGCAAAGAATGAGACGTCCGCCTCCATCCAACACCTTGCGAATCGAAGGCAGGGCGGCCACGATACGGGAATCATCACTGATCTGCATCTGGTCGTCCAACGGCACGTTGAAGTCGACCCGCATCAGGACCTTTTTACCCCGCACATCAATGTCGTCCAGCGTCATCTTGTTGAACACGGTCGCTCCGGGCTGAAACGTTTCCTGACTGTCGTTGCGAATCCCGCGTCCGCGGGTGAAGCAACCTCATGTCTCTACCCTGGTTTCCCTGCACGCTGCGCGCAGCTGAGAGCATGAGAGAGCTATGAGACTGCTTCGTCGCTTTGCTCCTCGCAGCGACACATCTTCTACTTCGCTGGGTCTGTCAGCTCTCTTGACCTGACAGAAGATGTGGCAGGTCCGAAGACCTGCCACAACATCTGGCTCAACAGTATCCTGATCTGTCATGCCCAGTCACATGCTGGCGTCAGCCAGCAATTCTCTTGTCTTTGTGACCGTCGGGCATCCCCATTGGATCACTCCGCTTGTGGGGATGACCAATACAATCAGGCAATCTTCCCGATCAGGTCGACCACGCGGTTCGAATAGCCCCACTCGTTGTCGTACCAGGAAAGCACCTTGACAAAATTGCCGTCCATCACGCTCGTCAACTGGGAATCGAAGACGCTGGAATGGGGGTTGCCAACGATGTCGCTGGAAACCAGCGGGTCCTCGCTGTACTCGAGGTAACCCTTCATCGGGCCTTCCGCCGCCGCCTTCATCGCCGCGTTGATCTCCTCGGCCGTCGCGTTCTTCTCAAGCTCGACCGTCAGGTCGACCACAGAACCATCCGGCACCGGGGCACGCATTGCCATACCGTCCAGTTTGCCCTTCAGGTCCGGGATGACCTTGCCCACGGCACGTGCTGCGCCGGTGGTGGTCGGGATCAGGTTGATCGCGGCGCTGCGGGCGCGGCGCAAATCCTTGTGCGGCAGGTCGAGAATACGCTGATCGTTGGTGTAGGCGTGCACGGTCGTCATCAGGCCACGCTTGATACCAAAGCTGTCGTTCAGCACCTTGGCGACCGGCGCCAGGCAGTTAGTGGTGCAGGAGGCATTCGAGACGATCTTATGCTCGTCCTTCAGCTCGTCCTCGTTAACACCCAACACGATGGTCGCATCAATTTCGTCCTTCGCCGGGACCGTCAGCACAACCTTCTTTGCACCAGCCTGCAGATGCCAAGCGCATTTTTCACGGGTGGCAAAGACACCGGTGGATTCCACGACCACATCTACGCCAAGATCACCCCAGGGCAGCCTGGTCGGATCTTTCTCTGCGAGTACCTTGATCGTTTTTCCACCAACGATCAGGTTGTCGCCGTCCACCTTTACTTCGGCCGGAAAGCGACCGTGGGTGGAGTCATATTTCAACAGCTGTGCCAGCGTCTTCGCATCCGTCAGGTCGTTAATCGCGACAAACTCGAAGTCGTCACGCTGGAAGGCGGCCTTGAATACGAGACGGCCGATTCTACCAAAACCATTGATGCCGATACGTGTCGCCATAAGATGCTGTCCTTGCGTTCGTGGTGAAAACCCGGTTTAGGCCCAGTTTTTGCGTTTTTCTAATCACCGGGACCTCTTGTCTCTTTTCTGCACAGGCTAAGTTAACCCTCCCCAATGAAACGTGCAATAAGGTTCCGCTGCCTTGTCTGATCTCGCGGGACGAAACGGGGATTTGCATGCCAGGAAAGCGAAGGTCGTCAGGCAACAGGTGCTGGGACGATTTGAACCAGCAAAGGGTGCGGGGCAGAATGCGCTCCGCTGGAGCGTACTACGCTCGCAAGGGTGAGCTATTCGGAGCAGGAATGGACGAGCTGCAACTCCGCTTATTCCGCGCAGCCATGAGATTTACGAACGATGTGGTCTATATCGCAGATCGCACCGGCCGGTTGCATTACGCCAACGATGTTGTCGCTGGACATCACAACACCACGAGCGAAAAACTGACCGGCAAATTCCTGCAGGAGCTCTTTCCGGAACGTACTTCTTCAACCCAGATCAAGGGCATCGAAGCCGCGATTGAGGCAAACGGTGAGGTAACCGTTGAACGTGAAATTGTCCTCCGAGGTGAAACACACTGGTTCAGGGCTGTCTATTTCCCGCTTGGCGAGCATGAAGGTGTCCCGGTGGTCGGATGTGTTTCAAAAGATGTCACCGAACAGCACCAAGCGAACCGAAAGTCGATGACAGAAAGCCTGAAAAAGGCTTCTTTGATGTCTGCCCTCCCTGACATCGTTTTCCTTGTGGATCGTGAAGGCTCGTTTCTCGATTTCCATGCCCCACCAAACACCGACCTCTTGATCGACGGTAGCAAAATTATCGGGTCAAACTTCAACGACCTCCCTCTCCCGAAAGTTGTACTCAATGATATCAGCCGTACCCTGAAAAAAACGTTTGATTCCGGGGCGATGCAGAAATACACCTACCAGATCGATACTCATGAAACCGTCCGATATTTTGAAGCACGCATGCAACTGTTTGACCGGGAAAGGGTCATGCTGGTTGTTCGCAATGTAACCGACTGGACCGAAGCGGTGCAGGCCCTCCGTGAATCCGAAGCATTGAACCGTGGCATTGTCAAGAACGCTCCTGTCGGCATCCTGATTGTTGACCGTTTCGGTAAGGTCACCTACAGCAATCCTTTCCTCTCGCGCCTGATGGGGGTTCCGGAGGAGGAGGTCGCACCAGTCATTAATGTCGACTACCGAGAAGTGTCCTCTTTCACAAAATCGGAGATGGCGAATGTGATCTCCCGCTTATTCAAACGGGAAGAGATCCGTCACTATGAAATGACCCACGTTTCGATGTATGGCGTGCGACGTGAGCTCGAATTGCACGGCACTTGCCTGACCGATTCGGAAGACAATATCAACGGGGTCGTGTTGCTCATGCTCGATAAAACCGAGCTGCACAGCCTGAGCCGTCAATTCCAGCAGGCACAGAAGATGGAAGCGATTGGGCGGCTTGCAGGAGGTGTTGCCCACGACTTCAATAACCTGCTGACCGCCATCCTTGGTCACGCCGACATGGCCGTCTGGATGATTGGGGAGGATCATCCCGCCGCTACCGAGGTCAACCAGATCCAATCCGTTGTTAACCGGGCCAGCCTGCTGACTCAGCAGCTCCTCGCCTTCGGGCGCAAGCAGATGGTCAATCCGGAAGTTGTCGACCTGAACGATGTGATCAATGGGATGGACCAGATTTTCAATCGGACGGTGAGTGAAGATGTGGCGATCAACAAGGAACTTCATCCCGATCTGGGTGCTGTATTTGGAGACAGAAGCCAGCTCGGACAAGTCCTGCTGAACTTGGTGATCAATGCGCGCGATGCCATCGAAACAGAAGGAACCATCACCCTGCGCACGGACAACCTCATTTCGGATGATCCCGTGCCCCTTACCCACACCACCTTGCAGCCAGGACGCTATGTCGTACTGGAGGTGCATGACACCGGCTGCGGCATCCCCGAGGAAATCGGTTCCAAGATTTTCGAGCCCTTCTTTACCACCAAGGAGGACGGAAAGGGAACCGGATTGGGGTTGGCAACCGTTCACGCCATCGTCCATCAGCTCCATGGAGATATCAGCGTCGAGAGTTTCGCAGAAGGTGGCACGACCTTCCGTGTCCACCTCCCTCAGACCGACAAACAGTCGGCTGACTCCGCCCAAGATCAGAGTCTGTTTTCGGAATACAAAGGCAAAGAACGTATCCTGTTGGTTGAAGACGACCTCGTGATCCTGAAGTCCACCTCACGTTTCCTCCGCACCTGTGGCTATACCGTGCATACGGCGGAAGATGGAGAAGCTGCCCTGAGCCTGATCGAAGACCCCTCCCAGATGTTCGATCTTCTGTTAACCGATGTCGTCCTACCCGGTATCAAGGGACCCGATCTCGCCGACAGGATCAAGCAGAAACGGCCGAACATGCTGGTGTTGTATGTCTCGGGATATACCGAAAACCTTTTGTTCAAGGAGGGGGAAAACCCACCCCCCATTGCCTATCTACCAAAACCTTACACACCAACCGCCCTCGGGAGAAGGATACGGGAGATCCTCGACAACGCTTCGTGAGGGGGGGGTGCGAGGATATGCCCGCTCTCCGTTAAACTACCAAAGTGGCCAGGACTGCGAACGTGTTTTCCCTGCTGTATCCGACACATTGTTGAGTTTACCTCATCGGCGTGTAGGTGATGTTTGGGGTTTTAAGGGATTTATTTAATATCGCCGCTCAATAAATGCTGGAATTTTGTTTTGTCACATGATCTTGTTCTTTCATTCTATTTGATTATATCTTGCTCGCCACAAGAAGTGTCCATCCACCATCAGTTGTGAGGGATTTATGGAGGACGAGCAAGGGTCGAAAGTTCCCTTCGCGCACGATTTCTTAAGCTCTGTCTACGGTCGCGCCCTGTTCGAAGATTCACCCATCGGATTGCTGTTAATTGATCGTTCCGCAAACATCCTCGCCGTCAACAGACGTGCCGGTGAACTGTTTGATGCTGAATCCTCCCCGCTTTCGGGACATTCGGTTAGCGAACTCGTCCACCTGAAAAAGAACCATGCTGTTGATGTGCTGCTTGAGGGCCTGGCTACCGGTGTCCCCGTTCAACCGGTCATTCTTGAGTACGCAAAAAAACATCTGCGCGCCGCTGTCTCTCCTGTTCAAACAGACAAGCAGGCGTCGGGTGGTTCCATCATTACCCTGACCGATATCACCGAGTACATCGACCTTGACCGTCGCTACCAGCACGCACAGAAGATGGAAACGGTGGGTCGGCTCACAGGTGGACTTGCGCACGATTTCAATAATTTGCTCACCAGCATCATGGCCTATATCGAGCTGGGCAAACAGAAGCTGGAGCATTCGCTTCCTCCCACATCTGAGCTCAAGGCGATCGAAGGCATCGTCGACCGTGCCAGCAGGCTGACCTCGCAGCTTCTCTCTTTCGGCAGGAAACAGGTTGCCAAACCGAAACAACTGAACTTGAACCACGTTCTGAAAGAGATGCAGCTCATCATCAAGCGAACACTCAGTGATAATGTTGAGCTCTATTTCGCGCCCGGGCAGGAGATATGGCCCATCCAGGCCGACCCGACCCAGCTCGGTCAAATCCTGCTGAACCTCGTGATCAACGCACGGGATGCCATGCCTGATGGTGGTCAGTTGATAATCTCCACCCGTAACGAGGACCTGCGCACCCAGGCAAGCCGGATTGACCAGCACTTGCCGCCAGGGGAGTATGTCGTGCTTGTGGTCAAGGACAATGGATTCGGGATGGACGAAGAGGTATCCATGCGCATCTTCGAACCCTTCTACACCACCAAGGATGAAGGCAAAGGTACCGGACTTGGGTTATCAACCGTTCAGGCGATCATGACACAGATGCGGGGACGTATCCTGGTCGACAGCAAGGTTGGCGAAGGGACTGTTTTCTCGCTCTATTTCCCTCGTTGTATGGAAGAGACGGAGGAAACACAAGTTGCAGAAGTACACGATACAGCCGACGTGCTTGGGGGCAGCGAATCTATCCTGATTGTCGATGATGACAAAGATATTTCCAACACCTTGCGGATTGGGCTGTCGATCTATGGCTACACGGTGATGGCGATGAACGACCCCCACCTCGCTCTTTCGTATGCTCTGGTTGAGGAGCACAAGATCGACCTGGCCATCATTGATGTTGTCATGCCCACTCTCGGTGGGGATGACTTGGTTCAGCGCATGAAGACGAGCCGTCCCAACTTGAAAACCCTTTTCATCTCGGGCCATCGTGAAGACCAACTCCGTGAGGCTGGTCAACTCCGCGAAGGGGACCCTTTCCTCCACAAACCTTTTTCCCCGGCGCAACTCGCCAAACAGGTTCGGCTGTTGCTCGAGGGTTAATAAGGCAACAACAAGCAACCATCCGTCGTTCACAAACAGAGGCCCGGCGCATCTGCACCGGGCCTCTGTTTACTCTCTTGACGCGGTCACGCCTCTTCAAACACGCCGATCTTGCCGTACTTGTCGATCCGTCTATTGATCAATGTCTCGGGCTTCAATTTCTCGAGCTGTTTGAACTGTTTGCTGATCGCTGTTCGCACCGTGTCAGCGGTGGTCTTCCAGTCACGGTGGGCACCGCCGAAGGGCTCGGGCAGGATCTCGTCCACCACCCCAAGCTCCAGCAAGTCATTGGCTGTCAGACGCATTGCCTCGGCAGCCTTGTAGGCGAGGGTTGCGTCACGGTAAAGAATCGAGGCACAACCTTCCGGGGTGATCACCGAGTACCAGGCGTACTCAAGCATCAGCAGGCGGTCTGCGATACCGAGTGCCAACGCGCCGCCGGAACCGCCTTCACCGATGACCACACTCACCACCGGAACTGTCAGCTGGCTCATCTCAAAGAGGTTGCGCGCAATCGCTTCCGCTTGCCCACGTTCCTCGGCACCGAGGCCGGGATAGGCTCCATTGGTGTCGATCAGGGTGAGGACGGGACGGTTAAACTTCTCCGCCAGCTTCATCACACGCAAAGCCTTGCGGTACCCTTCGGGGTGTGGCATCCCAAAGTTACGGTGCAGGTTTTCACGTGTGCTGCGGCCCTTCTGATGACCGATAATCGCCACATCACGTCCATCGATCTGCCCCAACCCGGCGACAATCGAAGGGTCATCACGGAAATTGCGGTCCCCGTGAATCTCCTGGAACCAGTCCGTCATCTGTTCGATGTAGTCGAGCGTGTAAGGACGTTTCGGGTGACGTGCCAGCTGCACACGCTGCCAGCGGTCCAGATTGCTGAATACCTCTTCGCGCAATTTGACCGCTTTCTGTTCGAGCTGTTGAATCTCCTCGCTGATGTCCACGTCACCGCTTTTTGCCAGCTCGCGCATCTCGAGGATCTTGTTTTCCAACTCGACAATCGGTTTTTCGAAATGAAGGACGAAGTCTTTCATCCTCGTCTCCAGGTATCAGCTACTCGGGTTGAACTTCTTCGCCATCCCACAGCAGGCTGGTGTCAAACATCTCGACCCTGGCGTTTCGCAGTGGATGCTGCTCAAGCGCCTGGATAATCTCACGAATTGGGGCAGCGGTGAGTGAAACCACCACCTTACGGACACGCCATCGCCGGACCCATCCAGCCGATTCTTTTGCGGGCCCCAGCACTGGCAAACCGTCCAGCACCTCGCCAATCTTATCAGGATCCCAACCGGTCAGGCCAATCAGCATCATCCTGCCAAACCGTCCCGTGCGGGCTCGCTTTGCCCATTCCAGGGCAATCTCGTCGTCCCCGACAATCAAGGTCTTCGGCAACCCCTCACGATGTCGCAGCAGGAGCAACAGGGCACGCCACCCCATCAGGTACGCGAACGCAAATCCGCTGGCCAACGCCATCACTCCGGGTGCGAGAATCCGGGAGCGGAAAAAATAGGTGAATCCAGTGAACAACGCAAAGGTTGCGAAAGCAATCAGCAGGAAGATGAGAAGCCTCGGGGCCTGCTTACGATAGGCTCCGGACTGTACAAAAACCGCCAGCCCGATCAACGAAAAAACCAGCGCGGTCACCGACGTGGGTAACGGCGGCTGTTCGGGCGAAAGAGGCAAAACCATCCAAAAGGCGGACCACATCAGGAAAAGATCCACCAATGCAGGGATAACCTGCTTTTTTCTGTTCCGGATGCGTGATGCGACCAGCGCCAGCCCAACGCCAAGATCGATCAGGGTGCGCGACAGAAACGACAGCTTGAAATGTTTGCGGGCGAAAATCCGCATCGCGCCGTAGAAGTGATGGTCCCGGTCGGTGTCGCTGCGTCGGGTCGATTCCCCTTTCACATGGACAATGGGTTCGCCAGGCAGGTAAACACATCTCCAGCCCGCTTTCCCAATGTTGTCGCTCCAGGCGACATCCTCGCCATACATGAAATAGGATTCATCCAACCCGCCAACTTTCTCGTAGGCTTCGCGACGAACCATCATCGCCGCGCCGTACAGTACCTCGACCTCATGCTCCATCTCCGGGTCAAGATGGCCCAGTTCGTAGCGGTTAAAGGCTTCCGTTTTCGGAAACAGCTTCGCAAGGCCTGATAACTTGCAGAACGAGGCCCACGGGGTCGGCAAGCCACGTTTCGAGGTTGCCTGGAAGCTGCCATCCGGGTCGAGCACCTTCGGCCCAACCGCACCCACCTCGGGATGTGAATCGAGGTAATCGACCAGGTGCTTCAAGCTTTGCTCCCCAACCACCGTATCCGGGTTGAGGATCATCAGGTGACGCCCTTGCGCCTGCTTCAGCGCGAGGTTGTTGGCCTTGGCGAAACCGAGGTTCTCGCCCGTGTCGATCAGCTTCACCCAGGGGAACCGCTTCCGCACGACAGTCAGTGTATCATCCTGCGAGGCATTGTCCACTACAAACACCTCGACCTCCATGCCCGCCCTCGCCTGGTGTACCGACAGCAGGCAGGTGGTCAGGAGGTCGCAGACATTGTAGCTGACAATGACAACAGAAAGGTCGGTCACTTCGACAGTCCCAGCATGGAAGAGAAACGGAGCTTCCAGACCATCAGGATCGCCTCATAGACAATCCGTTTGCTCATCTTCGATTTTCCCTGTGTCCTCTCGGTGAAGATGATCGGACACTCGGTAATCGTAAACCCGCGCTTCCATGCCTTGAATTTCACCTCGATCTGGAAGCTGTAGCCATTGGATCGGATCCGGTCCAGGTCGAGTGCTTCGAGAACCTCCCTGCGGATCAAGCCGAATCCAGCCGTCAAGTCGCGGTAGGGCATGCCTGTGACCGCACGCGAATAGACGGACGCGCCATAGGAGAGCAGCAGACGTCTCAGCGGCCAATTGACCACATTGACACCCGATACATACCGGCTGCCGACCACGAAGTGGGCATCCTTCGCGTATTTGATGAGACGCGGGATATCATCAGGGTTGTGGCTCAGGTCGGCGTCTATTTCGATCACCGCATCATACCCGCGTTCCAGCGCATACTTGAACCCGGCTACATAGGCCGTGCCCAGCCCGAGCTTTCCTGCACGGGTGATCATGTCCACGCGCGGGTTGTCGTTCGCAATTTCTTCGACCAGCTTCCCGGTCCCATCGGGAGAACTGTCATCCACGACCAGGATGGCCACACGTGGATCGGTCGCGAGCACGCGCTCGACCACATAATGGATGTTTTCCCGCTCGTTATACGTCGGGATAATCGCCAGTACGTTCTGTATCTGCTTCATCGTCCTCGTCGGTTAATTAAAACCGGCTTCCTGTTGACGGTAGATCATTAATCCTTCGTCCACCGTGGCGAACCTGAGATTCAGGTCGCGCTCGGCCTTTTCGACAATCAACCCACCCTGCAATGGACGCTGAACCGTCTGATCCAGCAAGCTGGACAAGGTCGGAATGATTGACGTGCTCGGATAGTTGTATGCTTTGGCAATCCGTACCGCGAAATCAAATCGGCTGATGACATCCCGGCTGGCGACATGGTAGATGCCGCTGCGGTTGAGGGCCACCATTCGTTTGATTGCACGAGCCAGATCGTCCACCAGTGTAACATTCGAAATCTGGTCCGTGACCACCTTCACGTCTCGCTTCTCGCGAAGCCGGGTCACAATCCAGGGGATGAACCCGGTTTTGAGGCGGCGGCCATGGCCGAACAACATCGCGCTGCGTGCCACCGCTCCCTGCACCCCGCCACCAAGCACCACATTTTCCGATGCGTGCTTGCTCTTTCCGAAGTAGGAGACCGGGTTGACACGGTCCAGCTCGGTGTAGGGCCCGGCGTTGCCATCGAATACATCTTCGTTCGACAGGTGGATGACACGAGCACCCACTCGTCTCGCGGCGTGTACCAGATTCTCTACCCCACGGACATTCACCGCCCAGCACCGTTCCCGCTCCACCTCGCAAGCGTCAATCGCGGTCATTGCAGCCGTATTGACAATCACTTTCGGGCGAATGGTGCGAACCATGTCCAGCACCGCGGCACGTTCTGTGATGTCCTGCTTGTGGTAGTGGTACTGTGCCCGTCCCTCAAACCAGTTTTCCGGGTGAATATCCAATCCGTGCAACTCACAGTCATCGGGGCTGAAGACCTCGACAAGTTTCTGGCCTAATAGACCATGACAACCTGTGACCAGCACACGGATCATTCTCAGGCTCTACAGTTTATACCCGTTCGCCGCAAATTCCTCGAGCTTGGACGCTACCGCCTCGTCCTGCAGGCCGATGATACGCGCCGCCAGCACGCCCGCGTTGGTCGCGCCAGCCTTGCCAACCGCGAGGGTCGCAACCGGTACACCACCGGGCATCTGGACTGTCGACAGCAACGAATCGAGACCATCCATCAAGCCGCCCGGAAGCGGAACACCAATTACCGGCAGGTTGGTCCGTGCGGCAACTGTGCCCGCCAGGTGGTTCGCCATGCCCGCCGCGGCAATCACGACTGAAAAGCCACGATCCTTGAGTCCTTCCACATACTCGACAACCTGGCTGGAGTTCCTGTGGGCGCTCATCACCTTCATCTCGTGCTCAATCCCGAAATAGTCGAGGATTGGTACTGCACGTTCCACAATTGCCTGGTCGCTGCTGCTACCCATCAGGATCGCTACTTTGGCCATGGGTCGTCCTTTTTTTTGTGTTGTTGATGATTTTCTTCAATAGCCTGTGCAGGCAGTTCCGTCAGATCTTTAGCGAAGCGGAGACCTGACGGATCTTCGCGCCAACAGCGCGATCGTGTGTCAGATCTGAGGATCTGACAAAACACCCGGAGAATCTGACACATCGCTCCAACAATTCCCTACACCTTCACCCTACGGCTGGAAGCTATTCAGCACCACTTCGAGCTGACGGATATACAGCTCTTTGCTCCGGTCCGGCGCGAAGACCTGTCCATCCAGAAGGTAGAGGGTCCCCTCGTCATGCAACAAGTAGCTGACATAAGGTCCACCACCAATCGCGCCTTTTGTTTCCCAGAGACCATGCACTTCGATCGCCCGGAGACCACCGATCATCATCTCGCGGCTGTCGACAAAAGCCGGGTTGATCTGCTGGGGATCGGCAAAGCCAGCCGCAAGCGAATCTTTCCACGCCAACAACGTAGAATCATTGACATCATCCGCGGTGCCTTCGCGCCAGGAGACGGTCAGGAAACGGTCCGGGTAAAAACGACGGAGACGGACAAAACCGGGGTTGGTACCGCTGGAGACGACACCGAAATCATGGGGGATGCGCAACGTCCAGCCGTTGGCCTTGCGCAGCGAATCCGCCAATTCCTCTTGCTCGTAGACCGAGTAGAGCTTTTTCGCCATGCGCTCGTCGCGAGCTTCCTTGAACAGGTTGTAGAGCTCGTCCCCGTTCGCCTGCAGCCAGCTCATCATGCTGGCGCGCGTCGCGCCGACCACAACCACCACCGCCTGCCCTCGTGCCCAGACATCCTTCTGGCGAAAGACCGCGTACTTCCCGCTGCGGACCCCCTCGAGCACCTCGCCATCCAGCATGCGCTGGATTCGTTGCGAGATCTGGTCGTCGGAATCGAGTGCGCCGATCAGCAGCACGTTTTGCCACCGGCTGACCGGACCGAGCGAATCTTCTGTGACAAAGGTGGTGTAAAAACGTTTTTCGTCCTGCGGTGTCCGGATGGAACGTTCGAGGGCACGCCGTACATAAGGCTTCACCAGTTCTGCGTGCGAACCTTCTACCGCAACGGCGAGCAGGGTGTCGCCTTCGGATGCATCGCGCTTCAGCACGCTGCAACCGGTCGCCAGGATCACTGTCAGGATCAGAACAAGGACAGGAATGGTACGTTTCATGGTGCTCCCTTGCTGGACAGTGCGCTCTCCCGCCCTGTCTGCAAACGTCAGCGAGACGGTACAAAAGGATACAAAAAAGCCCCCACGAAGGGGGCTTAAAAGTTCATCCTCAGAGAGCTCTTACATCCTGAACCAGCCCGTAGACGGATCGAAGTACATCCGGATACCGAACTCGACAAAGATGCCGGAGAAGTCCAGCGCCATCGTCTTGTTGCTGCCGGCGTTGTAGTAGAGGATCTGTTCCGTCTGGTTACGGTCATCGTACCGCAGCTCGCCAATCTGGGCGTAGCGGTAGCCGCCGAGCACGTTGAAGCTGAGCTTGCTGCCCAGCAGCAGCTCAACACCGGCCTGCGCACGGAATCCAACCCCACGGCCCTTGGCGTCGTAGACGCTGGTTGCGGCGGTCGAGTTGCGATCCATGCTGCCGTTGACCACAGAAGGGCCGAGGCCGAGGTGCAGGTTCAGCGCCTCGCTGAAACGGATCAAGTAGCTACCCACCACATAAAACTCAGAACCGTTCACCGTCTGCTCGTTGAAACCGGCCTGACCGTCCGCCGTGTTGTTCCACGCGGCAGAGGATTTATCCTGTCCCATCACGCTGTAGCCAATGGTCCAACGGAAATTCTGGTGGGAGCGATACACCGCAGCAATTCCCCAGGCAATGCCCTGGGTCGCTTCGCCATCCGTATTGCCAACACGGGCATGGTCGACAGTGTTTGCACGATAATCATTGACATCTTGCATCGCATACAGGCCGAAATTGCCGGTCAGCTGGATACCATACCGGCGTTCGATCTTCGGCTGCTTACGCGTAAAAACGGAAACGTCCTGTGCCTGAGCAAATCCCGTCAACACGAATACGCCGAGGATGATCGCTGTCAGCAGTCCACGTCGCTTCATCCTGGAGAGCCTCCTCTACTTCGTTGGCTACGAAGATGGTAGCCGGGGTGAAAGTGCATCCGTTTAATCCGAACAAAGTTAGGGTGATGCCTGCGCTTCCGCAACTATCGCGGAGGCGGACCGAACACCGCGTGCAAATGCCACGAGGATTGATCCGTGGTAGACAACATGGCGGAGTTCACGGTCTTTACGGGTTCGATAACTCTGCGCCGTCCTTCGCTCCTGGAGCCATGCAGGGGTCCTCCAGAGGAATGCCAGCCAACCGGCCCAGACCGCTGTGATCCGCTGGGGACGCCCGAGGACGGCCTCCGCCAGACCCACACCATTATCCAACAGGAAACGGAGAAACAGGAGCAACACAAGCCATCCCGCTTCGCGGTTCTTCGCCATCGTGATCAACCCATTGCGGTGGTTCAGGTACATCTTGCGCCAGGCCTGGTAGGAGAGGGTGCCTCCACCGAGGTGGTGCACCACCCCCGACGGAGCGGAGAGGATGCGCCATCCTCCGTTCCACGCACGCCAGGCGAGGTCAATCTCTTCCATGTGGGCAAAGAAGGTACTATCGAGACGCCCGATCACATCGAGGGTTGAACGGCGCCAGAGGCAAGCCGTCCCCGAGGCCCAGAAAATCTCGCGGACCTTGTCATACTGACCTAGATCCTGTTCCAGGTCGCCGCCGAAACGGCCCAGGGCGAAGGGATACCCGAACATGTCGATCATCCCGCCTGCGCCGCCTGCATAATCGAACATCCCTTTTTCGATCAGGGAGAGTACTTTCGGCTGTACTGCTGCAACATCGTCGGCTGATTCACCCACCTCGAGCATACGGGGAATAACTCCCTTGTCGAGACGGACATCATCGTTCAACAGCCAGATCCAGTCGCCCGTCGCCACATCGATCCCGGCATTGCAGCCGCCGGCATACCCGAGGTTGCTCTCAAGGCGATGCAGGATGATCCAGGGGTGGGTCTCTTTCGCCGCCTGGCTCGACCCGTCGCTGGAGGCATTGTCCACCAGGATTACTTCCAGCTCACCGTCCAACCCGGCACGTTCCCGCGCCAGGTCGTCCAGCAGTGGAATCAGGGGATCACGCCCCCGCAGATGTGGAATGACAACGGATACCAGCATCCTGCCCCGAGGCCTCACACTACGGTGTGTTCGTGCTTGAAAGGGACCACTCGTTGAGCATGTCCTGAGCCTGCGTATCCTCCGGGTGCGCCTTGATCCACTCGCTGAGCAAATTGGTCACATTCGGTGTGTCACGCATCGCCTGGTAAACACTCAACAGGCCGCCATAGATCTCGCCGTTGCCCGGGTTTTGCTGTTTCAGGGGCTCATACAGCTCCAGCGCTTTCTCGTAATTGCGCTTGGAGAAGTAGAAGGAGGCCAGATCAAGCTTGTCTTTCGTGGTCAGATCGTTCCGCTCGTCCAGCGCCTTCAGCACCCCGTCCACCTTCTCCTGCTCCCCGGCGCGATCATAAATCGCCGCGGCATTGAAGAGGTTTTCGATGGTCGGAGCCTTCGCGATGACATCGTCAATGATGTCCGCTGCTTTTTGCGGATCTTTCGCGTACTCGCTATAGTAGAACGCCGCCTGCAACTTCGCTTCCGCAGAGTTGCCCGCCAGGTCCACCGAGTGCTGGACGTAGCGCGAGCCACGCACCGTATCACCCAGGTCGTAATAGAGACGGCCGATTTGCAGCGACACGTCACGGCTGGTCAACGGAATCGTTTCCGGCGGAATGATCTCGTCCATCATATTTAAGGTGTAGAGCGCCTTTTCACGCGCGTTCAACTCCTCGAAACGATCCATCGCCAGTTCCTGCGGCACCGTACCAACCGCTTCCGGGGCGGTCCGGTTCGCCTGACGGTAATAATGGAAGACGAGCTGCAGAAAACCGCTGCGGTAGTTCTGCAACAACTTGATCACGTTATCGAAGTAGTAGACATCCGGGTTGGCAAGATTCCGGTAGTGACCCGCATAGGTTTCAAACAGGTTCTTCCGAAGTTTGGGTTCGTCGATCTCCGGCGCCGGGTTCGGATGGAGACGGAAGGTCAACCCCTCCATGCTGAGGTAGGGGTCGAGACCGATCAGGTTGGACTGGGAAACGGTCACCGCGAAATAAATCGGTAGCTTCCATCCATTCTGCTCGATCAGGTGCAGGATCATTACGTCCTGCACACGCAGGAAGTTGGGATCGCCCGGCTGTTCGCCCGGCATCCCGGTCGGGATGTACATCGTACCGGGAACATCCCACTCCATGTAGCTGCCGTCCGGTTTCTTGATTTTCCAGGTACGGTCGCCCTTGGGCCAGTAGCGCAGCAGCAGCGCCTCGTCGGTACGTCCGGTCAAACGGGTATCAATGTCACGGTCGGTAAACCCGATCGGCATCTTCGGGTCTTCGTCCCTCAACTGCTTGATGTACCAGTCAGTGTTCAACAGCGAGAGGTTGACCACACGGACATCGGTACGAATCCCTTCCACCACCTGCAGGTACCAGAGCGGGAAGGTATCGTTGTCGCCGTTGGTGAAGATCATCGCGTTGGGTTCGCAGGTTTCCAGCATATTGCGCGAATAATCCCAGGCGACAAAATTGCCAGTACGGTCGTGCGAATCCCAGTTGCGCGCCAGCATGTTGACCGGTACCAGCAGGAACATTGCGCCAACGAGGCCATAAGCCACACCACGCTTCACCTGCGGACTGCTCTTGGCCATGAAGTCTTCGACAAACTCCACCAGCGCCGTCACCCCAATGCCGATCCAGATGGCAAACGCGAAGTAGGAGCCTACGTAGGCATAGTCTCGTTCACGCGGCTGCGGGTTGTCCTGGTTCAGGTAGAAAACAATCGCCAGACCGGTCATCAGGAAGAGCAGACCAATGGAGAACCCACGTTTCGGATCACGCCAGAATTGCCAGACCATCCCGAACAACCCGATCAGGAAGGGGAAGAGATAAAGCTGTCCCTTCTCCCCGATGAAAAACTGCCAGGATAGATAACGGATGTACATCTGGTTGATCTGGTAGTCCCAGAAAGGAGCTTTGCGTTCGAGGATGTGGAAACGGAGGATCTTGCCACCGGCAAGCGGCATCAACTTGGCGCCGCTGCGCTGTAAACGTGCAATCGTGCCGGGGTTGGCATCCTGAACTTCCACCGGCCCCACCGCGCCATACTGCTCGCGGTTGAGGTACATAATGAGACGTTCCACCGTGTCCGGCTGGTTCTCGTTGATCACCGGGTTCAGGTTGGAACGAACATAAATGACGGTATAGGTCGAATAGCCGACCAGCACCAGCAGGACACTCGCCAGCACGGTTGCCATCACCGTCCGGCGTTTCCCAATTGCCCAGACCAGCACACCAACCATCGCCACAACCGCCAGGATGGTCGGGATCAGGCCCGCGTGCAGCAGTGCCGGGATGCCGGAGACAATGCCCGGGTAGACAACCAGAATCGCCACAAACGAGACCGCCAGTGCCAGGAAAAAGCCCTTCCAACTGAACTTGTACTTCTGGAAGTAAATAATCATGACAATCGGCGACAGCGCGAGCACGTTCAACAGGTGGACGCCCGTCGCAAGACCGACAAAGTAGGCGATCAGCAGCACGTACCGGGTTGCCATCTGGCCGTCCGGATCATCCATCCAGCGCATCGCCAGCCAGAAGACAAAGGCGGTGAAGAACATCGAGATGGCGTACACTTCCGCCTCAACCCCGTTGAACCAGAAGCTGTGGGAGGCTGAAAACGCGAGGGCGCCGATCACACCAGAGCCGTAGAGAACGACCTTGTCCTTCACCGACTCCTCCGGGCCACGCCAGCGACGGATCAACCGAACGATGATCAGGTAGGTGAGCATTACCGTCAGCGCACTGACAATTGCCGACAGCGCGTTGACACGCAGCCCGATGTCCGGCAGGGGCATGATCAGGGTGAAGAGACGACCCAGCAGGAGATAGAATGGCGCTCCCGGGGGATGGGGCACACCCATCGAATAGGAACAGGCGATAAACTCACCACAATCCCAGAAGGAAGTGGTGGGCGCCATGGTCGCAAAAAACTGGATCAAGGCATAGAGAAGGACAAGACCCGCGATGATGCGGTGCGGACGACGGTCCACGTGGTCAAGCTTGCCCTGTTCGAAGGGAGTGTTGGTCATCGAATCGTTCACTGGGAAAAACCCCTGGCGTTTTGACAGTCGTGTAATATCAGCCATACCCCGTGGCAGGGGCAAGGCAAAGCTCGATGATCCCCGTCCCTTCCGGTGACAACGGGGACAGGCTCCATCCTTCTACCCGACAAAGGGGAAATTGGTTGCCTGAGCATGGCGAGATGCAGCAATGGAGGGGAAAACCCGGCCGGATTGCCACCCTTTTTGCGGCCTCTGGGAGCCACCCGCCCCCCACTGACCCACCCTTGGCCCCATATGAACTCCCGTCAGGACCGGGGGGAATGCTTGCCCGCTCTGCTCTCGATCCGTAGTTTAAGGACGAGTCGGTCCTCTCGCCACCGGTACGCGGGAAGACAACCCCCCGCGTTCCCGGAGATTTCAGATGATGTTCCAACACGTACGGTTCGCTCTCGCCGCGTTCTGCCTTGTTCTCTTCCCGGCACACCTCTTCGCCTATGTGGGAGGGGCACCCCCGGCCTATGCAGGTAATCCACCTGCCATGATGGATTGTACCTCCTGCCATTCAAGTTTCGAACTCAATAGCGGACCCGGCGGAACCGCTCTGCTGCAAATTCCTGCGGCCTATCAGGGTAGCCATCTTTACTCGGGCCAGGTGCTGATCGGCCATACTGGCGCAACCTCGTGGGGATATGAGATAACTGCGGTTGACTCGGAAGGCAACCAGGCGGGCGTCTTCTACACAACACCCTCCCAGGCCCCTTATACCCAGGCTCTCTATACCGATGGTGATTCGCTTGATTTCCTCACCCATACCGAAGCGGGGTCCTATCCCGGCCAGACCTTCGGCGTCTGGAATTTTGACTGGTTCTCCCCACCCGGATCGACCGGGCCGGTGACCTTCTACTTCGCCAGCCTCGCCGCCGATGGCGACGGAACAGATGCGGGGGACTATGTCTATTCCAGCACGCGGATCATTGACCCGACAGACCCCGATGATCCTCCGACGGCCTACCTGCTGGTACCCTGGCCGACTCTCGGCTTCGGGTTGACACCAATCGGTTCCTCCCAGCAGGCCACCTTGACCATGCTGAGCGCAGGCAACCTGCCACTCGCCATCGAGGGGTACGAAATCGCGGGCAGTGAAAGCTTCTCCATCGAAAATGAGTTGCCGGACACCCTTCATCCCGGAGATTTTGCCGAGCTGATAATACGCTTCGAGCCAGAGGTGCAGGGTAATTTTCAGGATACCCTTTTCATCCTGACAGATTCCCCGGGTCAGGAGAGTGTCGCGATACATCTCTTTGGTTCGAGCACCTTTCCGCTGGCGCCAACCGCCTTCGACCTGATCGAACCGGCCGATGGGGCCACCATTGGTGCGGGCGACCTGATCTTCCGCTGGCAAGCTTCGGAAAACCCCGATTCGATCGACACACGGGTCACGTATACCCTCGAACTCTCGCTCGAATCCGATTTCCACGAGGTCGACTCCTGGGAGACCGGGTACGATACCACCATGACCCTCTCCGCCAACGACTTCATCGATCATCGCCTCTACTTCTGGCGAGTCTTCGCACAGGACAGCAACACCGAAGGTACCTGGTCCACCACGCACCATGCCTTCATGACCGACCTGACCAACTCGGCCGAGGAAAACAGTACCTCGCCTGAGGGGTGGCAGCTTGTCAACACCTGGCCGAATCCCTTCAACAGCACGGTCCGTGTCAACATGCAAGTCGGCAGGCAGGGCGCCTTCAACGTGCGCGTCTTTGATCTGTTGGGTCGAGAGGTTGAAACCCTTCACACCGGGTCGCTCGCTGCGGGGCTCCACCAGTTCTCCTGGCGTCCAACCGTCGCTAGCGGTGTTTACCTGCTCCGGGTTCACGGCAGCGATGGCACCACCCAGGTTCGCAAGCTGCTCTACGTCCGCTGATGGTTGGGTCTTCCGTATCGCTGTCATGATTCCGCGTAGCGCCCGCTGAACGAATGCAGAATCACATCGCATACCAAGTGCCCCGGCTTGTCTCGCAAGCCGGGTTTCTGTAACGCGCCCAATCAGGTCTTACCATATTTCTGTCCCATCCTTACCTCTGAAACATGCCTCTGAGATACTGAACATTTTTTCAGTTCTCTCTTGCTCACTGTCCTGATCTCTCTCATTTTCCCTGTGGATTTCCCCGTTGGGCCGTGATCTGGACGGGGTTTTATACACGAAGGGAGGAGTAATGAGGAAGACCATTGTTGCCGGCCTGCTTGCCGGTTTGGCCATTTTCATCTGGAATTCTGTCGCCTGGATGGCCTTGCCCCATCACAGGATGGTAGGAAAAGAAGTTTCTGATTCTGGCGTTGTGCTCGATTTCCTGAAATCGCAAGACCTCGAAACGGGGGTCTACTTTTTCCCCGGGATGACCGAGATGCAGACCGACCAGGAGAAGGTCATGCAGATCTATCGTGAGGGCGACTTTGTCCCCTTCATGGTCTACACCGGCGAACCGAAGGACCCGATGATGGTCGGGACGATGATCATCGGGTTTATCTACCTGGTTTTAGCGGGGTGGCTGACAGCAGAGTTGCTGACGCTTGCCAAACCGAGGCTCAAGGGACGAGGACAGGAGATTCTCTTTGTCTTGGGCCTCGCCCTCTTCGCCACCCTGACCGTCCACATGACCCAGGTCAACTGGTTCTACTTCCCTCTCTCCTATGTCCTGATGGACATCGTCGACCTCCTCGTCGGCTGGCTGATCGGCGGATTCATCATCAGTTGGTGGCTGGGACGCACCCCGAAGGGCGGAGAGAAGGTGGCAGCCGCAGCCTGAGTTCGCGGTACGTTATAGAATCGATTTAACCTGCCTTCCGGGGCAGGTTTTTTCATGCCCAAAAAGCTCGAGTAGATCCCCTCCAACCCTACCCCTGTGAAGCTGATATGACCCCACTCAACACGAACAGGAGGAGAGTCAAAGAGAGTCATAGAGAGTGGATCGGTGGATTTTCTTCAATATTCCCCTTGCCCACTGCTGGACTCACTTCCACTTTTTGCCGAAGAGAGAGTATGACACAGTTTTACACCTGTCTGTGAGTTATTGGCAATTCCGTAAAACTGAGTCCCGTTCTGGAAATCTTCGAGGAAGCAGGGAGGGTTGAGCGGTCCGATGGCGATGAAGACCCGGTTAAAGCTGATCCTGAAAGCGGGGAACACAGTAGTGGCGGAGTCCGCCGATCCGCTCCTCTGGCAATCCGTCCTCGCGGCGATTACCGGGACAGGAGAGCGTGAATCGAGCGGCCTGCCGACTCCGATCGCCGAGCAAACCCACACCGAGGAAAGCAGTGGTCCCTTCCTGCCCAGCCCGGAGCTGCGTTCCTTCTGTCGGATGGTCCAGGTGCCACCCGAGCTGACCCACCAAGCGATTCAACCGACACGTCAACCACCCTTCCTCGTGCTCGACGAAGGCAGGTTTCGTACGTTCCGTGACCATCACCCGCAACGTGGGCCCAATGCGATCAGCCCGAGTGTCCTCGCCTCGACCCTGATGGTCCTCTGGTTCAAGTTCGCCAAACTCGGTTCTCCGACCGTTTACCAGGTGAAACAGGTGCTCGAACCGCTTGGGGTGGAGGACCGCAACGCTTACCGTTCGGTACAGAATTGCCGTTGGCTGAACCTGCGCGACAGCCGTGTCCAACTCCACACCTTGCACACCGCCGAAGGGTTCCGTCTCGCCCGCGCCTTTATCGAGACAGCGTCTGTCTATCCGAATGAATGACTCTGGCACACCCATCACCAGGTACGTCATTGCGAGGCGGTGCATAGAGCGCCAACGAAGCAACCCCCTCCGGGGTGGTGGCCATCCACACCAAGCCGAAGGGGGTTGCTTCGTTACTTCGTTCCTCGCAATGATTTTCAAAGCAAACTCACCACCTCAAAGGGCGATACCGTCCGCAATCTCTCCGCTTCGCTTTCGCTGGGCACCAGCAGCTTCACCTGGTCGCTGCCTTGCGGGGGCAGCTCGAGGTCGCCACGGATCCGCCACTCCTGCTCGCCCTGCCAATCGGCACCAACATCGGACTGGACTTGGAAGAAGAGGCGATCCAATGCAGAAAGCGACACTCGTTCTTCCGCCGCCCCATATCGTACCGATCGTCCCCCAAACTGACTCAACGCATCACGGTGCACCGCGACCCCGTAGGGTTCAAATGCCGGACGTGCATACCGTTTCCGCCAGGTCATTCTGTGCACCATCTCCCAGGGCGGCAGGCTGGTGAAGGAGACGAGGGGTTGCGCCATCGGCATACGCCAACGAGTGCCACGCAATCGTCGTTCGGTCACAATCCGCGTCAGCGTTGCGAAAGCATCCCGTGGGTAATCGCGGCCCGACTGCACGAGGGCGCTGTAGAACTCGTGCGTCGCTTCGCCGGGCCAGGGGTCAGGGGTGGACCGTGTCCAATGCACCAGCCAGGGCCAGTCGCCGCCCAGCTTGGCTTCGACGGCCTCCGGGTCGGGTGGCGTGGGCCATTTTTTAGTGGCGGGCGAATGGTTCACGGCCCACGTCCGCTCCACCTTGCCCTCGAACTCAGGCTCACCGATCAACGTTTCGAGCGATCCACCGGGACGAATTGAGATGGGGAGGAGACGTTTCGCACGTTCGAGCAGCCAGCGGTCCCGTTGTTTCCAGCTCTCTTTGACCGACTGCCCTCGTTTCACAAACCACGGTACCACCAACACTGTACTCTGGGTCAGGCCGAAATCGCTGATGTATTGCTGCAGGATTGGGTGAGCCCGCGCGACCGACAACCCCTCTTCGAGCGGCACCAGCAGCACCACTTGCCCGAGAGTTTCGCCCGCCGCCCACGCCGCCAGCTCCCACGTATGCATGCCGACGCTGGTCAGCAACACATGGTCCTTCCGGGCGACATCGGCGCATGCTTCGAGTGTCGCCTTAACCCATTCTTCACTACCGACCGGGTATTTCCCCTGTCTCGAGCTGAAGACGGACGCTGTCGGCCAGGTCAGCAACGTTTTTTCGCCATACCAGAATTCCATCGGCGCAACAGGCAGGCTGCTCACAGACATCCCTCTCCCGGGGTTGGTTGGATGGTGGAAAATGGGTGGCGGGAAGGTGATTCCGCAACCACCGCCTCGCCACAAGTCATTGCGAGGCGGCGCACAGCGCCAACGAAGCAATCCCCTTACGAGGGCAGCATTCATGTGTTGTGTCATATCCCCATATCTGACACCTGATTCGCGCCGATGGCGCGATGGTCCGTCAGGTCACCGCTTTGCTAAGGACCTGACGGAACGGGTAACAAACAACAAACGGACCAGCGGTGCTGGTCCGTCTCAAAGCGGGACAGGAGGCGTTGTGCCCATCCCGGGTACAGGGTTCGCCTCAAAGATCCCGTCCTTCTTTTCAATCCAGATGAGTATTCGGAGAGGAACCCGTGAGGAGAGCTTCGTCCTGTTTTTCTTTGCTCCGCCAAATCGACACGACTCCTCTGCCAGACAGGCAGAGTACTCCGTCCGGCCTGTCCGGACAACCCTCAAAAAGGGTGGAAAACCGTCTGAAACCATTGGTTTAAGTTGGCACGCAGCTTGTATACTTGAATACCGACACCTTTTGAAAACCGCGCCTTCATGGCGCAGGAGACCATAGATGGATTTGAACAAGTTCACCCAGAAGTCGCAGGAGGCGATCCACGAGGCGCAGAACCTCGCGACCGCCAGCGGTCATCTCGAGGTAGATAGCGACCACCTGCTGCACGCCTTGGTCACCCAGGAGCAGGGCCTTGTCCCGCGTCTCCTGAACAAGATGGAGCTTGCGCCGGATGGAGTCCGTGCCGCCGTTGAGGAACTACTCGCGAAACGGCCCCGTCAGTCCGGCCCCGGTGCCGAGGCGAACAAGGTCTATGTCACCCAGCACCTGTCGAAAACCCTCGTCCAGGCGGAAGCGGAAGCGAAACGCCTCAAGGACGAGTACATCAGTGTCGAGCACATCCTGCTCGCGATGATTGACCAGGAGGGCGGCTCGACCCCGCTTGGGAAGCTCTTTGGACGCTTCAACCTGACGAAAGACCGTCTGCTGCAAGCGATGACTGAGGTCCGTGGCAACCAACGAGTCAGCAGCGACAACCCGGAAGCGACCTACGAGGCGCTCGAACGGTACGGTATCGACCTGGTGGATGCCGCGAGACGTGGCAAGCTCGATCCGGTCATCGGTCGGGACGGCGAAATCCGTCGTGTCATCCGCATCCTGTCCCGAAAAACAAAGAACAACCCGGTGCTGATCGGCGAACCCGGTGTCGGCAAAACCGCCATCATCGAGGGGCTTGCCCAGCGCATTGTACGTGGCGATGTCCCCGAATCACTGAAGAACAAAGCGGTCTTCAGCCTCGACATGGGTTCCCTGCTCGCCGGAGCAAAGTTCCGTGGCGAATTTGAGGAACGTCTCAAAGCGGTCTTGCAGGAAGTGAAACAGTCGGACGGGCGCATCCTTCTCTTCATTGACGAGCTGCATACCATCGTGGGTGCAGGCAAGGCGGAGGGGGCTATCGACGCGGGCAACATGCTCAAGCCGATGCTGGCACGTGGCGAGCTGCACTGCCTCGGCGCGACCACGCTGGACGAATATCGTAAACACATCGAAAAGGATGCCGCGCTGGAACGTCGCTTCCAGCCGGTTCAGGTCGATGCGCCGACCGTCGAGGATACCGTCAGCATCCTCCGTGGCCTCCGTGAACGCTTCGAAGTTCATCACGGGGTCCGTATCCAGGACAACGCCCTTGTCGCTGCCGCTACCCTCTCGCACCGCTACATCACCGACCGTTTCCTGCCCGACAAGGCGATTGATCTGGTCGACGAGGCGTGCGCGATGATCCGCACCGAGATCGAGTCGATGCCGCAGGAGCTCGATGAGGTGACCCGCAGGGTTATGCAACTCGAGATCGAGGAGCAGGCGCTCAAACATGAAAAGGACAAGGCGAGCAAGGAACGTCTCTCCTCCCTGCGCAAAGAGCTGGCGGACGTGCAGGAACGCGCCAACACTCTGCGTGCCCAATGGGAGAGCGAAAAGGATGTGGTGGACCGTGTCCGAAAGCTGCGCGAGGAAATTGACCTGACTCGTATCCAGATCGACAAGGCGGAGCGGGACTACGACCTCAACCAGGCGGCGCAACTGAAGCACGGCACCCTGCCCGAGTTGCAGAAAAAGCTCGAGGCGGAAGAGAAGGCGATGGAAGCTCGTCGCAGTGACGATCACCTGATCCGTGAGGAGGTCACCGAGGAAGAGATCGCGGACATCGTCAGCCGCTGGACCGGCATCCCGGTGACCAGGCTGGTCGAAGGGGAACGGGAAAAGCTGCTCAAGCTGGACGAGGTGTTGCACAACCGTGTGATCGGTCAGGATGAGGCGGTCAGGCTGGTTGCCGACGCAGTCATCCGTGCCCGCGCCGGAATCAAGGATCCGCGCCGTCCCATCGGCAGCTTCCTCTTCCTCGGCCCGACCGGGGTCGGCAAAACAGAACTGGCCAAAACCCTCGCGGAAACTCTTTTCGACACGGAAGAGAACATTGTCCGCATTGACATGTCCGAGTACATGGAAAAGTTCGCCGTCAGCCGCTTGATCGGTGCCCCTCCAGGCTATGTCGGGTATGACGAGGGCGGTCAGCTGACCGAAGCGGTGCGCAGGAAACCCTATTCGGTCGTCCTGTTCGACGAAATCGAAAAGGCGCACCCGGATGTTTTCAACGTGCTGCTGCAAATCCTCGATGATGGACGCATCACCGATAGCCAGGGGCATACGGTCAATTTCAAGAATACCGTCCTGATCATGACCTCAAACCTCGGCAGCCAGCACCTGCTGGATGGGATCGGGGAAGATGGCCAGATTACCGAGGGAGCACGCAAGGCGGTGATGTCCGACCTGCGCGGTGCGTTCCGTCCTGAGTTTTTGAACCGTGTGGACGATGTCGTCCTCTTCAAGTCGCTGACATTGGACGAGATCAAGGGGATTGTCGATCTGCTGATCGAGGACCTGCGGAAACGGCTCACCGACCGCAGGATGACCCTCACCCTGACCGATACCGCCCGCGAGTTTGTCGCACAGGAAGGCTTCGACCCGGTCTACGGCGCGCGCCCGCTGAAACGGTTCCTCCAGCATGAGCTCGAAACCCGGATCGGACGTGCCCTGATCGCCGGTGAGGTGCTTGATGGGGCAGCGTTGACGGTGGATGTCGGGAAGGATGGGCTTGAGGTGAGCTGGACGAACGGGTAGCAAGTCGTTGTGAGGCGGCGCATCGCGCCAACGAAGCAGCCCCTCTGGCTTGGCAACATGGTGCCATCCCTGAGGGGGTTGCTTCGTCACTTCGTCCCTCGCAATGACATTTTTGTATGAGGATCGAGAACAATTGTCTGATTATGGACAAATGACAACGGGATTGTGGCTTGTCAATCTGATTTTGTTTGCTGTCGGCTATCTCGTTTTTCTACTTGTTCTTTCTTGCTCTGTGGAAGTTTGTCAAATAACTCTTTTGCTCTTTTGGGGTTAGATATTCTGTCTTGAGCAATAATATTCACTAGTTCAAACAATGCTTCAGCAGTTTCTCTATCGTCTTCTAAGTTCAATTCACCCGGATGCACAGCTTCATTTCCAATTACCCTTACTACATCTAATGCGTGTTGGACCGCCTTTGGGAGGCCTTTTTCTACCATACTTGCAATGTCTGAATTAAGGTTTTTTCCTTCTTCTCCTAGCTCAAGGCAGAGTTTCTGAACGACGAGTCTGAGTAGCGCAGCCGCACCCCTTGGGGATTTAGCGCCTATCTCTCGTGCCTCATTGAAAAGAATTCGAATCTCATCTGGAATGTCTTCGTTTGGAGGAATGCCAACTAATCCTGTTGGATAGACCAGCTCCTCGTTTAGCCATAGGGTTAAGTTACTGCATTTTCGGCATCTCGCGATTCGGAATGGATGTAGATGATAGTTGTTACCTGAGCTGAATCCAGTTGTTCCATTTGGAATGTTCCACTGCTGGTCTGCGAACACATTACAGTGTGGGCACACATATTCCATTTTTCCATATTCGGGACCCAAAATCTTAGTTTCAATCATCAGACCGTCCTCTTGTTAAGTACTTACCTATAACCCCACCACCGCATCAATAGCCCGCATCACCTTCTCGTGGTTACTTCGCACCATCTGATGAAACCCCTCGCCCGTAAGCGGCTCTTCGCCGATGCCGTTGGCCCAGTTGTCGACGGTGGCAATCACCACCAACGGCAGCCCCAACTCCCGCGCGAGGATCGCTTCGCTGGCGCAGGTCATCCCGACCACATGGGCGTTTTCAGCCAGCTCTTTCACCTCAGCGACCGTCTCAAACCGAGGGCCCAGGGTTTCCGCATAAACTCCACCCGGCTGGATCGCCAACCCGGTATCTTTCAGCGCCTTGTAAACCTGGTTCCACCAACCACCATCAAACCCTGGGACAGTGAACTGTAACCGGTCGTGATGGAAGGTCGCCACCCGGAACGGCGCGTAGAGATCGTCGATTAAAACCTGGGTGCCTGGTCCAAACCCCTTTTTAAGTCCACCCACTGATCCGAAGGAGACCACCTTTTCCACCCCAATCTGCTGAAACGCTTTCAGGTGGGCGTGGTGGTTGATCCGGTGGGGCGGCAGGTCGCCGGAGTCGCCATGACGTGCGATCATTGCCACCCCGCCCCCAAACGTCACCTCGACCCGTCCGTAGGGAGTCGCCACCAGCTCACGCCGTCCCGTGCGAAGCGCATCCGTCTCCCGGAACGATGTCCCACCTAGTATCCCGATCATGCTCTGCTCGCTTTATCTGGCCCGGGCAAACTTGTTGCCCGGGTTTCTTGGACCTCTGAAAAAGGCTTTTCCTGTCGAGCGAAACGCCGTTTTATCTGGCCCGGGCCTGCGGCCCGGGTTTATCCTGTTTTCACACCGTATCGCGCCTTTGGCGCGATACCGTCAGATCTCCGCTACACTAAAGACCTGACGGAACATCTGTCTACATCCTCCCCGTCGTGCTGAAATGCACGCTTGGGTGACGGGGCACCCAAGCCACAGTCACGTGCCCCGGCTTGGCTTGCAAGCCGGGTTTCCGTAACCAATGAATAGGGTTTTACCCTTTCCGTTCCATCGCCACCCAGTCCGACGTCAACCCCGCCGCCTTTTCACGGTAAAAGACCTCGTCCTCCGGTCCCACCGCGATGGTCACCGTCTTGCCCGCCCCGAGGAAGACAAGACGACACTCCGCATGAGGTTTTTTCCATGCTTTCGACAAGGCGATCGCGTAGAGCTTCGCCTGATGCTCATAGCCATGCGACCGAACCAGCTCCTCGACCTCGTCCGCCCCAATCGCGTTGGTCTTGTAGTCCACCGCGACCGCATAGTCACCCTCTACAAAGGCGAGGTCGGCCCGTCCACGGAGGGTCACAGCCCCGAATCGCATCAGCAGGGGCAGCTCACGTTTTGCTGAGGAGGGGAGCTCCTTCAACCCGAGGGTTTCGCCTGCCTCGATCAGGGTTTTCAGACGCGCATAGCCCTCGTCCCCATCGAGCCCTTTCCTGCCCCAGCCCGAGGTTTCGGCGGTGATCATCGCTTCCGCCTGCTCCCAACTGCATCCCGGCCCGAAGGCCTGGTAGCTGCGGTGCAGCAGATCCCCCGCTTCAGCCGCGAAACGGCGTGCCTGGTCCTGCGCCACAGATGATGCCGGTGCATCGAGCCCCTCTTCGCCCTCGACTTCGCCCGGCTCAAGTCCACTGCTGGCATACCAGACCAGCTCACGCAACGCATCCACACTTCCGTCCGCGAGGTAGGAGGTAAACGCCGTAATCGGTAGCGTCCATCGCGACAGGGGAGGTGGTGCATGCAGACGGACGTTTTCAGATGGCTGCGCTGGGTCGGGTAGCTCGATCTCGTCCAACGATGCACCAATCATTGAGGGAGGATGAACCTCAACAAGTTGCTCGTCGGTCAGAACATGCAGCGGAATATGGTCGATCTTCGGTTCTGTCAGGTCGCCCTGCTCGTCCAGCTCAACTCCGAGCGCTCGCAGCCAAAGCTCGACTTGTGAATTGGTCTGCAACTCGCGCTCGCCCTTCCGGTTTGTCGGGATATTCCCAAAGACCAGCAGGCGGTCTCGTGCGCGAGTGGCCGCGACATAGAGCAGACGTGTTTTTTCCGCCAGCTCCTCGGCCTGCTCGAACTGCTCGCGCATGATGGAATGCAGGGTGATTTCGCCCCGCATGGCTGACTCTTCGACAAGACGCCCCCAGACAGGATCAGCGAGCGCTGAAAAGGGATGATTCGGCACCAGCAGGTGACCCCGCCGGAACTTATCGGGCCCATTTTTCTTGGGTTTGTTCGGGTTCAGCAGGTTGACCACGTAGGGAAACTCCAGCCCTTTGGAGGCGTGGATCGTCATCAAACGGATCCCCTGCCCCTGGTGAACATCCGCCTCGACATCAAGCTCCTGGTCCGCCTCTTCGCGGAGGACAGCCAAGCGGTCATTCAACCGACGAAGCGTGGTAAAGCCCTCCTCTACCGTATTACGCACCAGATCCAGGAACTGGTAGAGGTTGGCAACGCGCTGTTCGCCACGGCGACCTGTGGCGTAGGCGGTCCATCCTCCATTGACCTCCAGCGCGCGAAGCAGCAGGTCGGAAGGACTGCTGTGGAAAGACAATTCCTGTAGCTCTTCCCACTGTGCCCAACTCGCTTGCAGGGCGGTCAAATCCTCGTCCAGAAGCTCCAAGCGCCAGGAGACAACGGAGGAGTCCTCCTCGGCAAAGGCTTTCCAGGTCTTATGAGGATCATCCCCCGCTATAAACAGAGCGGTTACCGCAGGATCAGAAAGGGTAAACAGAGGGCTTCGCAGCACTCCGGCGAGCGCGAGGTGGTCGCGCGGATCGGCAAGTGCCGCGATCAGGTGCATCATATCGAGGGTTTCCTGCCGGTCAAAAAAGCCGCCGCCTTTCACAATCGTGTAGCGAATCCCCTCCGCGCGTAAGGCCTCCTCCAATTGTGGCAGGTGGGTACGGTTCGGGAAAAGAATCCCGATGTCCTCATAGCTCAGCGGACGGACCTGCCTTGTAGCCTCGTCCTCGATTGGAACGGTTCCGCTTTCGACCTCGCGACGCAGTCGTTTCGCCAGCCATCCATATCCTTCATAGGGCTTCTCCGACAGTGCGACCGCCATTTCGACTGCGGCCCTCGCACCCTCCCCGGGAGTCCGTCTTGCTTCGAGCGGTTCAGGTTCCGCTTCGAAGGGAAGGTGGTCAACCTTCTCCTTCTCGAGAAGGTTGTTAAAAAGATCGTTCAACGGTTCGATGACCCCGGCGAGGGTCCGGAAGTTGTCATTGAGATTGATCCGCCATGAGGTCTCGTCGGGTTCGACCTGCTTCCACTCCGCCTCCGCGCGACGAACAACCGTCACATCGGCGGCACGGAAACCATAAATCGACTGCTTTGCGTCCCCGACAAGGAAAAGTTTCCTTGTCGCCAGCGGAGAATTGGGCGGGGAGACCATCGCACGGATCAATCGCCATTGACGTGCTGACGTGTCCTGGAACTCGTCCACGAGGAGATGGTGGACCTGGTCACGGATAGTATGTGCGGCGGACGAGTCGGATTCCAGCAGTTGTAAAGCATAGCGTTCGAGGTCGTCGTACTGAAGCTGATCCAACGCTTTTGATGGATCAGGCAGCAAGGGTTGTGCGATTCGGTAGAGCGGTGCGAGAACCTCGACAAAGGCCGAGTGATCGATCTGGGCGGGGTCGAAACGCTCCTCGTCGGACAGATGGTGTGCATTCGCGAGGGCGGGTAGAGCTTGGTCCAGCCATTGTTTCGCGCCCGTTGGGTCTTCGCCCGCTTGTCGTGCTGCGTCCGCCAGTTCCGGTGTTTCCACCACCTTCTTCAGCAGCTCTTCGATATGTTTCGTTTTCGGAAGCACGCTGAGCAGCATCGCCAGGTCGGGGTCATGTTGATAGGCGAGTCGTCGCAGGTGATCGTGAATCCGTTCCGTCTGGTCAACCCTTGACCCACCAATCACAAAATCGGGATCAACCCCCGCTTCCAGCGGATAACTTCGAAGCAGTTTTCCGCAGATCGAATGAATGGTGCCGATCCAGGCCCAGGGCATCCGTTCGCGCTGTGCGCGCCAATGCTCAGCATTCGCCGGGTCGTTTTGTTCTCGCT
Source organism: bacterium (assembly GCA_020444265.1). GTDB lineage: Bacteria > Electryoneota > Electryoneia > Electryoneales > Electryoneaceae > JAHLLH01. Next base: position 151,607 of record JAHLLH010000002.1, on the reverse strand, counting down.
CCAGCAGCGCTTGCTGAACCTTTGCCTGCAAGCTGGCCGCTGCCTTGCGGCTGAAGGTCATGGCCACAATGTTGCGTGGTTCGTGACCCGCTATGCCCAGTAGACGGATATAGCGCTCAACGAGCACAGTCGATTTGCCCGACCCTGCCCCCGCCAGCACAAGTTTGCCCGAGGTAATATCCAGCGCCGCGTTTTGCGCAGGAGTGAAGCTGAACTCGCTCATGCTTCACCTCCCTGCGCATCGGCACGTTCCGCCAATCGTTCCTGGAAACCGAGGATGTAAGCATCCTTGAGGTAGCCCGGGTCGAGCTTTTCCTCGCGTTCTTTGAAGAGGGAGTGGTCGCGGCGGCAAACATCTTTGAAGGGGCAGTAATTGCTGTAGTCACTGTCCGGACAAAGTTTGTCGTTTTGGCTTAATGGATGGTGAAAGCGACCTGCTTTCAGGGAGGAGTCTACCTCGACCACTCGCCGCTTGAGTTGCTCGCTGTCCTGAACATGATCCTTCTGGTACCAGATTGTGGGGAGGGAAGGATTGCCCTCGTGGTTGGTGATAAAGTAGCTGGATCGATCAAACTCGTGCAGCGCGAGTTGACCGCTGTCCCGCAGCTCTTCCAGCGCCCAGAAGTAGAGGGGAAGCTGAAAGCTGCGTCCCCCGGCAATCAGTGTTTTGCTCGAGGGATTGTTCTTTGTCACCTTGTAGTCCCAGATGCGCCACCCTTTGTCCGGGTGGAGGCTGATCCGGTCGATCCTCCCCGCAAGCGGGACAGTTACACCGTCCACAGTGATCCGGATCGGTTCCGCAAAGAGCTGTTCCTCACCCTCGCCCGTCTCCAGCCCGAACCCGGCTTCCACATGGTAGATCGCCTCGCCGATCAGGTCTTTTTTCAGGCCGTGACGATCAATCACTCGACGTAGATAACCGGGAAAGTCTGTCTCCTCGGTCAAGCCGCTACGGACCGAGTGGACTATCATTCGCCAATAGAGGTTGTCATAGGGGAATTGCTCGAGAACCTCGTCGGCGACCTCGTCCATCACCCGCGCAACCTCGTCCGGATGGTCCGAGAAAACCACCGGACCGCCTCGAAGCGCCTGAAGCCGAAGGGTGCCTTTCGCCAATATCTCATGAACCAATGACCCGAGCGACGCGGCATCCATCTCGTCCTCGACCTCCTCCACCCCTTCCAGCTTCAACACATTGCCAAAGAGGAACTTCATCGGGCAGGTTGCATAGGTATCGAGTCGGCTGGCGGACCAGGGGCGACTTGTCACTGTTTCTGTGACCCTTCCACCAACTCCTTCCACCTCCAGCATACCCTCGTAGCGGGTTAGACTGGTCGGGTCTTGACGTTGGGTTTCAACGGCTGCAACAAGCGGAATGCGAGCCCAGAGAATCGCCTCATTACTCTGTTGGCCCGCCGCAGTTGCCAGCAGATTCAACACACGGTCCCGTTCCTCACTTGCGAACGACCGCCCCACTTCCGGCATTAGTTCCAGGGCACTGCGATAGATGTGTGTCTCATCGTTGGTCGCCTCTTCTACCCGAACTCCACTACTCGCCAGCTCATCCAACAGGGGAGAGGGAGCTTCGTCGCCTTCGCCTCGGGCGGGGCAGGGGGTACTGAGGTGGACTTCATCGCCTGCGAAAAAGGCTTCGAGGGTCAGCGCATGGGATTCGGCAAGGCGATCTACATCGCTCCAGGTCGAAGCGAAGGGATCGGCGAGGTCGATGCCGGGGGAACGGGGCCAGGTGGAGGCAGTCAGGCCGAGGAAAAAGAGGTGTTTGACTCGCAGGCCGCGTAGGTCAAGCGGACCCATTACCGGTACGCCGCCGTGTAGACGGCGTCCCGCACGCAGACGGCTGCTGTTGATCGCGAGTTGCATCAGTTCGGTGAACTTGCTGACCGGCCAACGACTCCTTCCCTGCAAGCGCAGGGTGGTGGCGATGTGGTCCAGTGTCAGCTCAAGGTGGCCGAGGGCGAGGACATCTCGCTGCCCCCGTTCCGGGTCACGACGGGCCATACGGTGGACACGGGACCGTACATCGAGGGTGCGTTGAATGTCCCGTAACCAGGCGAGCGCTTCTTCAACCGTGCAGGGGTCAGGCAAGGCGAGGATACGATTCGCGAGGTGAGTGAACTCCTCCAGCGCCCGCTCGAGCCAGGCCAGACGCTTCTCAATGCGTTCCCGCTTTACCTCCGGGCTTGACCCTTCACGATCACCCTCCTCCAGATCCTGCCCTCCTTCATCCTCCTTCTGGAGCAGGTTTACCTGCTCACGCATTCGCTCGAGTTCCGCCCGGAAGGGTTCCAGCCACGAGGATTTCAGGCCGTCGCGTCCATCAACAATCCGTGCACGCCTTGCCGCCGTATCGAACGCCAGCACACGCCCGTGATCCGTGAACTGGGTGCCATAGCGGACATAGGGGTTCAGCAGCACATCGGTGATTCCCTCGCGGCTGATCCCCTCGGCGCGCAGGGCAAAGAGGGCGACCATCAGGCGCGCGACAGGGCTCGAGGAAAGGGGTTGCCCCAGACGTACATCCGCACGCAAACCATACCGTCCGAAGAGCTCGTCCACATGCGGCGCATAGGTAGAAAGCGACGTGCAGACCACCGCGATCTCGTCATCCGGTACCTGCTCGTCATGCACCAACCTCGAAACTTCAGCGGCCACCGCACGTACTTCCGCAGCTCGGTCGAGGTGGTGACGCAGGGTCGCGGTATGGGAGGGCGAGTCAGGTTGTGCCGTTCCAGGGGCGGCGAAGAGGTGATGTGCGAGTTGAACGGAACGTTCTGGCGAACGATGCTCGATGGTGGTACAGCTGTGTCGGGCGCGCCAGCGTTCGGCATCCTGCCTCGCCAGCGCCAGCCCTCCGCCGCTTCCTTCGCTCTCGTCTTGCAGGACAAGGGTCCGTTCAGCCTGGTCCGCGAGACGATGCAACACTTCGAGCTGCGAGGGACGCAGGGGACCGAGACGGTCTACGACCAACAGGTCGGGTGGGGAGAATGCTCCACCTTCCATCCATTCGCAGGCGATACGCGGAAGCGTTTCTTCGTCGATCAATCCTGCTTCCTCAATCCGACGCTCATAGGCTTGCAGCAGGTCGAGCGCCCAGGGGTATCGTTGCGTTAAAAGGCTTTCAATCGACTGACGGTCCTGTCTCGGCCCCAGAAACCGTTCCTCCTCAAAGCGCGCATAGAATTCTTCAATCCGTCGCGCCCACCCCGGCCCGAGTTCATTGCTCACCTGCGCCTGAATGGTAGAAGAAGCAAGCAGGTCACGTAGCAGGAGACGGCGGACTTCAACATCCACCGTCGGTACAGATCGTCCACTTTCATTCAGGATGTGCAGCGCCAACCGTCCGGTCACCAGAACCTCAACCCCGGTCAGCACGCCTCCTTGTCGGTCACAGAGCCGTTGCTCGGTGCGTTCTGCTCGACGCATTTCATCCACGAGCCACCAGACGGTCGCATCCCCGTGGCTGGTGACCACATCCATGATCTGATTGTGACGATCCGACCCGGGCAGGCCGGTGTGCAGTTCGATGGTTGCCATGCCCGAAGGTACAACCTGCTCCCGAGTGCCGCCAGCGGTCACCATGGTCTGGTCAAACCCTGCTGCGGGCACCTGGGGACACCTGCCAGTCATCCACCATCGACAGGGGTCCGCTGCTTGCGTACTTCAGGACCCGCGTGTACTTTGAATAAAACAACAAGAGCATCCGTTTCTCAGTTCATCCCGGAGGAGATCATGTGGGTGGTGGATCTTGATACCAATGTCGTTCACGACATGGCGCGTCCCCAGCACGAGTGCAAGATTACAAAGATCCCCAAGGACAACCGGAAGAAGATTTATACCCTTGATGGTGTCAAACGATACCTCAATGATCCGCTGAACAAGGAAGCCCAGGGGTGCCGGTACTGTATGCCGGATTTCTATGATTTCGATATGACGAGCATTTACAAGAGCAATGGCTGAGCCGGGCGCCCATTGGCGCGATGATCTCAACCATGCGGCGCGTGACCGTGCCAACGGCGCGCTTGTCATTGCCGACAGCGCCGCCCAGGCTTTTGCCCGGGCCGGTAGTGCCACCGCCGAGGAGCTATATGATGCCCTGCTCTTTCTCGTGCGCGGCCAACGTGCCATGGCGCCGGTCCTGAACCTCGCCACCCGCATTGAAGCCGGCATCGAACAAGGCGGACCGGGCGGGTGTTTGGACGCCGCGCAAGCGTTCCACAAGGAGGTGCAGAACGCCCTGCTTCACTTCAAGCAGAAACTGGTCGCTGACCCACCGACCCCCGCCAATCACTGGGGTTTCTTCTCGGATAGCTCTACGGTCCAAGCAGGTATGAAAGCGTTGCAGGATGCAGACCTCGCCTGTGCCAGTGCTACAGTCGGCTATTCGGAACCAGGAGGCGAGGGTCAGTCCGCTTTCGAAGCACTCAAGGTGAAAAAGGAGCTCCTCTACGACAGCGTCCTCTTCGAAATCGCCGGGAAAGGGTGGTTGGACCACCTGATCCTCGGCTGCGACGCGTTGGACGGCCGAACATTTATCAACAAGATCGGGTCCGGTCCACTGGCCCAGCTCGCGAACAATGCGGGAAGCCGTGTCGAAATCTGGACCACCACCCAGAAGATGGTCGCGCCGGAAGCGATGCCGCTGTTCAATGTCTATGATGATGCCTACGACGATATTTTTGAATACACCGGCTGGCTCAGCTTCGGAACCGGCAGTCTCAACCATGTGGATGTGATCCGCTGCGAAGAGGGCGCCTGGACGATTGAACAAACGGCAGAGTATTGCGCCAAATTGCCCATTCCCTCAGACCGTCTCAAGGCAGCGATCCTCGAAATGGATGCGCCACCCAACCCATGAAGATTCTCTGTGTCGCGCCCTACCATGTCACCGGCGCCCTGACCCTGATGCAACGTGAACACCGCAGAAGGGGGCATGAATGCCGCATCGTGACCCTCTTCCGCAGTCCATTCGGCTTCGAGGAGGACATCTGTCTCGACCTGCCTTTGCAGCCGGACAACAAGCTGATCATCAACTCTCGAAAATTGTTGCATCGGATCACTCGCGGTCCCCTCGCCGATGACACGCCGATTGAAGAACGCCCTCCCTGGTGGCATTCCCCCAGCCCGCTTGCAACAGCCTTTTTCGCCCTGCGTGACTTGGTGATCGCCCCGAAGGTGCAGGCGGCATTCAGGAAGTACCAGCTTGACGACTACGACTTTGTCTGGTTGGACCAGGGGGCCGGGTTTTTCCGTGATGCTCGCATCGTGAAGCGATGGGGGCTGCGAGGCAAGCCGATGGTGGCGTTTTACCACGGTAGCGACATGCGCAATCGTGGCATCTACCCCCAGGTGGACCAGCATCTCGGCTTGCGATTGACCAGCGAAGTCGATTTGCTCGAGATGGACTCTCGCCTCGAGTACCTCTTCCTGCCCTTTGACACAGAGGCGGTGAAACCCACCGAGCGACCCCGTGGCGACAAACTGCGGATTGTGCATACGGCTCGAGTCAGAGCTTTCAAGGGAACCGACCGGATCATCGAGGTGGTCCGCAAGCTGGAAAAAACGCACCCGGTCGAGCTGGTGTTGATCGAAAACATGCCGTACGACGAGGCGATGAAGTTAAAGGCCACCTGCGACATCGCCATCGACCAGATTGCGGACACCGGGGGGTGGGGGTACGGGATGAGCAGCGTCGAATACCTCTCCCTCGGCATCCCGACCTGTACCAGCATGGTCCCACAGATGGTCGATTTTATTCCCGACCATCCCTTTGTCCCGGTCACGAGTGATACTCTCGAACAGGAACTGGTTCGTTTGATCGAGGACAGGGAGTATCGTCTTCAGAAGGGGGAAGAGGGTCGCGACTGGGTGGTGAAGCGACACGATGTTCGCAACGTGGTCGGATCGTTGTACGAGATGTTTGAGCGGGAAGGGTGGAAAACTGACCGCTAGCTGGTCAAGATTTCGCGGATTTGCTGGGTGAGCCGTTTCGGGCCAACCGGCTTACCCAGGAAGGTTACTCGTGGGTCGGCCAGCAAGATCTCGTCCGCCACATCGCTGGTGTACCCCGACATCAGGATGATCTTCGTCTTCGGGTAAGCGTCAAGCAGATGACGCGCCAGTTCCATGCCGTTCATCCCCGGCATCATAACGTCGGTAATGACCAGATCGACAGGACTCTCGCGCTTTTCAAGGGCTGAAATGGCCGTTTCCCCATCGGATGCCGCCTCAGAATGGATCCCGTAGGCGCTCATTGATTTGACCAGCATTTTCCGTACGGTCTCATCATCATCCACCAGCAGGACACTGACCTCACTATCCAGGATGCCGCTTTCATTCTCCGGGATACCCTTCGCCACTGCTTCCGGTTCCAGCGATGGCAGGTAGATCGTAAATACGCTGCCCTCATTTACAATACTTTCAACATGAATCCCGCCACCCGCCTGGCTGACGATACCATACACCGTCGCCAAACCGAACCCGGTTCCATGATCCTGATCTTTCGTGGTGAAGAAGGGCTCGAAGATGCGTTCCCGCACTGCAGTCGTCATCCCTTCCCCGGTATCCTCAACTTGTAGCAGGACATAGTGTCCCGGTTTCAGTTTGATGGTGGAAAGGGTTGTGGTTTCCTCGGTCAAGGTCACCTCGCGCGTCCGTATAGTGAGGGCGCCTCCACTTCGTGCCATTGCATCACGCGCATTCACCGCAAGGTTGATCAACACCTGTTCCATCTCGGCGCCATCTGCCATCACATTCCCGATGTTCTCCGCGAGGTCCATCTCCAGCCGGATGTTCGGACCGATCAACCGTTGTACGAGAATGACAATGTCCGACATCAGGTCGTTCAGACTAACAGGCTTCGCTTCGGTGGGCTGTTGACGGCTGAAAGTGAGAAGGCGATGGGTCAGGGAGGAGGCGATACCGACAATCTTCCGGATTTCGCGCAGCTCTTCATGGACATCCTGCCCGTTCTCCGCCTTGTATTCTGCCAGTTCCGCATTTCCTGTGACCGACGTCAGCAGATTGTTGAAATCATGTGCCACCCCGCCTGCGAGACGGCCTACCGATTCGAGCCTCTGGGACTCGCTCATCAGCTTTTCCATCTTGCGCGTCTGGGTTACATCACGCAGGATTGCAAGGATGGCCGGCTTACCATCCCAATCGACAACCGAGATGCTGCCCTCCACCTGGATACGAGTTCCGTCCTTTCGCAGGCAGAAAACGGTAACCGACGTTGGTACGGAGGTCGTCTTCTCGAACTCGCCCTGTAAGCGCTGGACCAACTCTCGGTCCTCGGGGGCGACCATCTGGAGAAAATTGAATCCGGGCGTATAAAACTCGTCCGCCGAGTAACCGTACATCTCGAGGAAGCGGGGGTTGGCGAGGACGAACTGATCTCCCTGGAAAATGTAGATCGCGTCGCTCGATCTCTCTATAACTGCACGGAGACGCTCTTCACTGTCCCGCAGTGATTGCAGGCTTTCGATCTCCGCCGTTATATCCGTCAACAATCCTTCCAGCCAAGCCTCCGCACCTGCTTCACCTTTCTGGAAACGGCCGTCGTGCAGCACGTGACGGATTCCCCCATTAGGTCGTTTGATCCGATGAATCGCATGGAAAGTGGTTCCGTATTCCTTGGCTCGTTCCAGTTTGTGCAGAAGCTCGTCCCGATCTTCCTCCTCTACCAGATCAAGCAGTGAGACCCCCTTGTCTTCAAACTGACTCAACGGGCGGCCTGCCAGGCGTTCCGCGCCATTTGAGGCGTACTCAATCGGATACCTGTCAGATGCCTTGGCACGGTAGAGCATGCCGGGCAGGTTGCGAATGATCAGGTCCACTTCAGAGCGTTGGTGAGCCAGTTGCTGTTCAGATTCACGCACCTTTTTCAGGCTTGAACGGACAAGGAAATAGACGATGACAGCTGTGACGGTTACAAAAAACCACCCTTTAAAGGTCTGAATAAGTGTTAACTCACGTGGTGTCGTAGCAAAACGAAGGAAAAAAGCATCGGAGAGAAGAATCCAGCAGACGGAGAGGATTAAATAGATCAGGGCAATGCCTTGGGCCGAACGAGAGAAAGGTAACCTTGGATTAGATTTTGCGCCTGCTTCTGACATTCCTTGCATCACATCCCCAAAACTGGTTCTCGACAAGATCGGTGATGGGAGCGAGATTTCGGGTCGCGATCCGTGCAGCTACCCTGAAGGAAACGGGTACCCCTGTCAGTTAAGGAACGAAGGAATCTTTAGAAAAACAAGCACGTGCAAACCGTTCTGCCAAGTTCTCGCCTCACCTCTTGCACTATTAGAAGAGGGACTTTTCTACTATCTTTTTCTTTCACCACTGTCCGGATGCAACCCCGCCCGGTTGAGCGCCCGCTGCACGTCCGACTTACTCCCGGTGAGGGTCAGACGGATGCTTCCTTCCGTCCATTCCTTGTTCTGAAGCTGAACATCTCCTTCGGCCGATTCGAGCTTGCTGAGCTGATCGGGGGTCACCTCGAGATCCACCTCCATGTAGCCTACATAGAGCATCGCTTCGAGCCGTTCAACAAGCTGCCACAAACGGAGTCCGGTGGTGGCAGAGAGGAAAAGCGCATGTGGATAGGTTTCTTTCATCTTGTCCAGCACGCCGGGTGAGGGGACCCGGTCGGTCTTGTTGAAAATGGTCAGAGTCGTCTTCTCTTTCAGGCCCAATTCCGCCAGCACCTTGAGCGTCTGCTCCATCTGAGTTTCGACATGGGGGTGTGAAATGTCGGCGACATGGACCAGCACATCGGCATCCTGAGCCTCTTCCAGCGTTGAGCGGAACGATGCAACAAGATGATGCGGAAGCTTGCGAATGAAACCAACTGTATCAATCACCAGGATCGGTTTGCCACGGTTCTGCTCGACACGGCGGACCTTGGAGTCGAGCGTGGCGAAAAGACGGTTCTCGACAAAGGCATCGTCGCTTCCCGACAAGGCATTCAGCAGGGTGGACTTGCCGACGTTGGTATAGCCAACCAAGGCGACTGTAGGAGTGCTGCGACGGCCTTTCCGCCTTGTTGCACGCTGCTTGGCAATTTTGCCCAAGTCTTTTTTCAGGGCAGAAATACGTCGCTGGACAGCACGGCGGTCCACCTCAAGCTGGGTTTCACCTGGGCCACGGAAACCAATACCACCCTGCGAACCCTTCAGGTGGGACCACATTTTCGTCAGACGAGGGTAGTAATACTCGAGCTGGGCCAGTTCGACCTGCACCTTGGCTTCACGTGTCCGCGCACGGCTTGCGAAGATGTCGAGGATCAGGCCGCTGCGGTCGACTACTTTCCGTTTCAGCTTCTGTTCGAGGTTGCGCATCTGAACCGGGGTGAGGTCATCATCAAAGATGACCAGGCCCGCCTCGTGCTGCGCGGCTATCTGGGTCACCTCGCTCACCTTGCCTGTACCAATGAAGGTGGCGGGGTCTGGTTTCATGCGTGGCTGCATCACCCGTGCCACCTCGTCCGCCCCGGCAGTGTCCGCCAACGCAGAGAGTTCATCCAGATGATCCTCGGCCACCCAGGCGGCGGTCCCGGCACGAATCACGCTGACAAGGACCGCTTTTTCACGATCCCCTGGCTTCTTGTGTTCTATTTCAATCATCTATACCGTCGGCTTGTTGCTTGTGTTGTTGCGTCAGACGCCCACGTTTGACGCACTCTTCGCACATGTGCCGTGCGATTGTGTGTCAGGCCTGGAAGCCAGGCACAAAAAGATCATCTAGGCTGTTGTAGAAGATTCTCGCATGGATCGTTCGGGACGTGGTTTGCCTTCCCGTGCAACAATGGTTTCGGCCACCAGCAGCAGCAGCACCGCGATCAGGATTAGCGTACTCAACTCGCGACCTGTGCGAGCCTGCTGAAGGGTTTCCGCCAGGGTTTCGCTGCCACTTCCGCTCAATTCACGACCCGCCCAGGCAGGAATACTCTCTACGGCGAGCCTGCTTTCGGTCGCGGGTACATGTACCGCGGCCTCCTCCTGCTCAATGCCGTCAACCTGAAGACGGTAATGACCGGGCCAGAGGGTCGCACTGGTCACATACGCCTGCCGTCCCTCGCGAAATTCAGGGAACGCAGGAACACGGTTGCCCAGCGGGTCAATCGCTTCGACAGATCGTCCCTCTCCCTCGATGGGTGTCTGCCAGACAATCGTCTCGCCGCAACGTACCTCGCTGCCACCATGAACCGCATCCCCTGCGAGGTAGGAAACCCCCTGTTGCACCAGGGGTGCAAAAACGCCAGAGATGGGCCAGTCGGTCCAGCTGCGATTCGCCGCACTGGGTGTCAACCAGGCACGTCCACCGCCAAGGGACCGTTCCAGCAGGAAGGGACGGCCATCACTGACACGGATGATCGCACGTTCACCCTTGCCTGCGTGGGCTGTGTAGAGACGACCCACCGCAGGACGGTCATACTGCCCCTCTCCATCGAAGAGGGAACGTAGCGCCGGGTGGTCGAGGTCCATGTCTTCCCACTGGGTGACCGAGTTGGATCGCCCTCGTTCGTCGGCAAGGGGCGCAAAGCCCACCTCGGCCAGCAAGGTTCGGCTCAAACGGCCCAGGTCGGTGCGGTCATCCAACAATATCCACAACCCTCCGCCATCGCGAACAAACTGCGCTAATTGACGCGCCGTCGCGGCGTCCGGGTTTTGCCATCCCGCAACTACCACGACATCCACTGCGCTCAATTCACCGGCACGGACTCGTCCCGGACGGATTTCCACCTCGAATGCGCTCTGCCGTCCCTCCGGGTCGAGGGCCAATTCCATGTAACGCAAGGCCTGAACATCATCCCCGGTCAGCAGGACTCGGCGGCTGCCGGGTACTTGCAAAAGGAAGGGAAAACGATTATCTGAGGCGAGAGCATCGTTCAGTTCGAGGGCTACCTCGCCCGCATGCTGGCCGGCATCGGGCACTTGTACCGGGAAGGAAATGGTCGAGGGTGCGGAAGGGGTCAGCTCGATCTCGCCCTCTGCGACACGACGGCCATCAAGAGTGACGGTGACGATGCAACGGACCGGCTCGTCGGTACCGCTTACCTCCGCGACCACCTCAAGTGAGGTTGTTGCACCGGGACGCAGCACCGCATCGCTGAATCGTGTCTCACGAATGTAAGCGTTGGTGACCGAGGCCCGGGACGCGAGGTTGAGATGGTAGAGGCGTGTCCCCTGCGGTAGCTCTGGCAGAGAGTCGAGCCCGGGTCCGGTGAAGTCGGAAAGCAGGATCAACTCACGGGTTGCAGCGTCGCTCTCCTCGAGACGTTCCACGGCACGGTTCCAGCCGCTGCTCAACGATTCTGAACGGCCATCGACCGCGAGCCGATCGATCCAGGCGGGCGCGCTTCCTCCTGCGGCCCGAGGGGTGATGTCTCGGCTGCCGTCCTTGTCCATCACCACCAGTGAAACACGCTCGAAAGCGGGCCAGAGGTCACGGATCGTGTCCCGAATACGGTCGAGCGGGGTTTCACTTTCCGCCCCGCGCGCCACCATCGAGGCCGACAAATCCACCAGCAAAACACTCTCGCTGGACCCCGCACCCAACCCGGCCTGGTCGCTGATTACCGGACGCAAGAACGCCAAGGCCAGCAGAAGGACCGCGAGGGTGCGCAGGAGCAGCAGCAACCATTGACGCATACGGAGTTGTTTCATCCGTTTCGTCTGCAACCGTTGCAGAAAATCCAACGTGGAAAAGGGTTGACGCTTCAAGCGACGGCGTGCCAGCAGGTGGATCAGGATCGGCAGCGTCGCCAGCAGCAGCCCACCCAGCAAAAGTGGATTAAGCAGGGACATGACAGCCTGTGTGATAGTCGTCCAACATCAGCGTGTGCCCGCTGACAGTCGCCCCAAAGTAGTGCAGCCACAGGGATACAACAATGATTTCTCGTCAGCTTCCGGAGTGTCCGGTGGCAACCCAACGCCAGAACAAAAGGGGAGTGAGACCCGGGCAGGGGACTGCCCGGGCCACCCATCGCCCATGCAAAAAACCTCCCGCTCCTGTTCCATTTGCGTTGTTTCTGCAGTACGTTTCTTGGACAAGAAAGAGGGAGGTTCGACTCCCCAAACAGATGGAATTGACATAGATCCCCGTCTATATTGTTCAATAGTTCACAAAGCTTCGACTTGGTGATCATAGGACAGGGACGGGGGGTTCACTTTGTTTCCTGGATACCACCATGACTGAAAACAGCACCTTTTTGCCAGATCCAACCGGCTCTGACGCACCAGTCTGTGCCCACTGTGGTCAACCGATGCTTCGCACCGAGGCACCTCCCTTGTCAAACTTTGTGTCCGAGTGGTTTTACGTCTGTTTTAACGACGAGTGCGCGTACTTCAAGCGCGGGTGGGCGTGGATGGAAGAGAAGTACGGTTCCAAAACCTCCTACCGCTACAAAGAGGATCCGTTCACGGGGGAGAAGGGTCCGATTCCAGTCTGGTCGGGTGACGCCCTGCGTGAATTCATCATCGACAAGGAGTAGACGATGGATGGGCGTGTCGAAGCATTTGACAACCTGAAAAAAGCCATTTTTGACAATTACGACCGGATGAACGAGGACGACTCCTTCACCTTCGGGTGCCACCCCGGTGTCCCCTGCTTCAACGATTGTTGCAGCGATGTCAACATCTTCCTCACGCCCTACGATATCGTCCGGCTGAAGAACCGCCTCGGCATGAAGAGCTGGGAATTCCTCGACAAGCATACCATCATGCCCATCGAGGAAAGCCAGCACTACCCGATCGTCCTGCTCAAGATGGACGACAGCGACAAAAAGCAGTGCCCCTTTGTCGATGCCAAAACCGGCTGCACGGTCTACGAAGATCGTCCCTGGCCATGCCGTATGTTCCCGGTGGGCAAAGCCTCCCCGAAGCACGAGGAAGCGAAACCCTTCTATTTCATGATGCACGAAGATGTCTGCCGTGGATTCGAAGAGAAGACCCCCTGGACGATCCGTGGCTGGATCGAAGACCAGAAGGCAAAAGAGTGGGACGATGCCGGCGAGAAGTTCAAAGAGGTCACCCTCCACGATTTTTTCAGCGAAAACAAGCTGACCCCGCCGCAGATGGAAATGTTCCACATGGTCGCCTACAACATCGACAAGTTCCGCGAATTTGTCTTTGAGTCCAGCTTCCTCAAGCGGTTCGAGGTGGACGAGGCAACGGTCAAAGCGATCCGCGAGGACGATGAGGCGCTGCTCGAGTTCGGCTACAACTGGATTCGTTTCGCACTCTTCAAGGAACCGACGTTCCAGGTGAAGGAAGAGGCGAACGCCTGACCCTCTTTTGGTTAATCGATCAACTCTTGCCCCGGCAGCTCAATGTCGGGGTTTTTTGTTTTGTGTCCACAGAGTACACAATCGGTATTCCACCTCTTGTGCCCCGGCAGAGCGCCCCTCTGTCATCCCGGGCTTGACCCGGGATCCAGCCAAGACTACCGGACAGGACGACGGGGTGATACCTGGGTGTGTGACAGCGAGGTCGAGGGGTCACTTCCTATGTCGCCCGGCTTCCGGATTCCGTTTCCATAGACAACAGTTGATGCTGGATCCCGGGTCAAGCCAGGGATGACATGGCGGGTTGTGTGTGCTGAAATGCTTCACTTGGGTGATGGGAGTGAAACCCGAGTCTGAAGACCCGGGCCACCCGTAGTGGACACATCTCTCATACAAAAACCCCGGCATCAAGCCGGGGCGATGAAAATCATCGAACCAATGCCGCTTACTTCACAAAGAACGGCTCGAGCGGAAGATCCTTGTCGAGGATTTCACGGCCGCCTTCGGTGATCAGCACCATGTTTTCGGTACGGTAGGCGCCGACACCCTTCTCGTACATCCCCGGCTCGTTGGTCACAATCATGCCAGGTTCGAGAACAATCGCCTGCCCGAAGGGGATGCCATAATCCTCGAGCCCCTCCGCCAGCCCGGAGACCTTCGGCAGCTCGTGGACGTAGGCACCACCGGTCCCGTGTCCGGCACCGTGGAAGGGTTTGTCGATCCCTGCGGCTTTCATGCCTACGACATAGGCATTGCCGCCGTCGCTCGCTTTTTTACCTGGGAGAAGCTCGTCCTCGACCGCCTGGAACCATTTTTCCTGCAGCAGACGCATTCCCTGGAAAATCGCGGGCAACTCATCGGCGCCCATCACGATCATGCGGGTCGTGTCCGTGCAGACACCCTTGTAAGTGAAGCCCCAGTCGACCAGCATCACGGTCCCATCCTTCAGGGGACGCGGAGCGCGTGTCATATCAGGATGAGGTGTGTCGGCATCCTGATCCATCGCAACCAGCGGCTCAAAGCTGACCCCTTCCGCGCCCAGCTCCATCCCCTTCTCGACCAACTGCTCCATGAAGTCCATGTCGGTTTTGCTGGTACGATTGGCGGGCAGCCACTCATCTACCATGTACCGGAAAGCGCCGATCTGAATCTTGACCGCTTCACGGATCAGTTCGAGTTCTGTGATCCCTTTGACCATACGGAGACGGTCAAGGAATCCGGGGGGAGCGACAACCTCCTCTACATCGAGCATCTGCGGGAGACGCTCGTAGATGTCAATCGGCAGGCCGCGGGTGTCCACCACCAGCTTCTTCGCACCCTCGAGCAACTCTTTCAGCTCGGGATACTGGTGCATGTGCTTCGTGCCCCAGATGTAGCGATCCATGCCCGGTACTTCTGGAATCCGGTTTTCGTAGCGGCCATCTGTCACAAACACCGCTTTGTCCGGCCCAATCAACATGCGGGCATCCTTCTGGAAATCCTCGGGAATCCCTGTCAGCCAGCCGACATTGGCTGGGTCGGTCACCAGCATCGGGGCGTTCGGCCCCTCTTTCAAGGCTTGTTGCACTCGTTCGATTCGTTCCTGCAAGAGAGCTGTCGGTGCTGCCATGGTCATCTCCTCAGATAGCGTGTGGTGGTGGTCCTGTTCAGGAGGAATAAAATGGTGTGCCCGTTTCCCGAAGGCAAGCAGCCGCTCGAGGGGAAGTTGGGGGTGGAGGTGCACAACTGACATCATGATGAAAATGTGATGGGTGCCCCGGCTTGGCTTGCCAAGCCGGGGCACGTACTCATCCAATCCTCTCTTGTTCTGCCTGTCATCCCCAGCATCCAACGACGTGTCTACGTTGTTGTGACCGCAGGTCATCCGGACGCGCTGGGGGTCCCCTGTGGCACAGAACGAAACCTGCGATCATCAACCACGGGGATCCCCGACGGCCCCAAAACAAACACCCTGCCCGCTGTCGCGGACATGGGGCCTGGGAATGACACTGCTTTTGATGGTTGCGGCCTTCCTTATCCACCCCCTCGCTGCCTTATATTCCACCACGTTTCGGCATCTACCCCCACGGAGAGATCATGAACGAGCGACCTGCACCGCCGCCACAACATGCCTTCCGCCTCGCCGTCTATGGTTTGCTGGCTGTCCTCTTCCTCGTCCTGCGCGCACTGCACATCGATCATGTCCTCGTCAGCCCCGCCGGACAGGTGCCGATTATTGATTCACGCTACTACCTCGAGTGGGCGCAACGTATTCTCGATGGGCTTGGTCTAGGACCGCACCCCTTCTTTATGAGCCCACTCTACCCCCTGCTGATCGCAGCCTCGAACGGTCTCGACCACACGCTGACTTCCTCGGCATTCTGGGCGCAAAGCCTGCTCTCGCTGGGTACGATGCTGTTGATCGGACGGTTCGCTGCACGTCGTTTCGGGGCCTGGATGGGACCGTTGGCTGCACTGGTCTACACCCTCTATGCGCCGTCGGTCTATTACGATGCCATCCTGCTGTCGGCGTCGATGATCCTCTTCCTGACCATGGCCGCGCTGACCCTGCTCGACGAGGACCTGCGCGGTATCGCCTGGTGGCGTGTCCTCGCCGCCGGCCTGGCGATTGGCTTGTCCGCGTTGGGTCGCCCCAATGCACTCCTGCTTATCCCCGCCTTTGGGCTGCTGTTTTTCCTGCGGGGAAGAAAACAATCCTTGGGACGAATGGGTCTGCTGGTGCTCGGGGTGGTGATGATGTTGCTGCCGGTGATGGCACGCAACGCGCGCATGGGCGGCAGCTTCGCCCTCTCCACCAACTCCCTCGGGGTCAACCTCTACATCGGCAACCACGAGGATGCCGCCGGGATTTACACCGAAGCGCCTTTCCTGACCAGCGCCGAACCAATCTATGAGGCAGAAGATTATCGTCGCGTCGCCTCGGAACGCACCGGCAAGGAGCTTTCTGTCTCGGGTGCTTCCTCGTACTGGACCGGGCAGGCGCTAAGCTGGGTTGTCCATCATCCCATCAAATGGGCGGGCCTCGAGCTGCGCAAACTCGCCTACTTCTTCAACCGGGTCGAGGTGGCGAACAATGTCAGCCTTTACGGTGTCGCTGAATATTCCCCGATCCTGAAAGCGCTGATGTGGATCAGTTTCGGCCTGATCGCACCGTTGGGCCTGCTGGGACTGGTGCTGACCAGGAAGCATCCCTCCAGCTGGATACCGATCGCGCTGGTTCTTTCTTACCTCGCCGCGAACCTGATGTTTTTCGTCTCCAGCGAATACCGTTACCCGATCATCGGCATCCTGATTGTCTATGCCGTGGGTGCTGTTGGGGAGGTTGTTAAGCGGCTGCGGGGAGCCGAGCCGGTTCGTGGAATACAATCGATCACCCTGCTCCTGCTGCTGCTTCTGTTTATCAACGCCCCCTGGCAGGTGCCGAAACGGGAAGCGGACCCGGCGATGGACTATTTCAACTGGGCGTCGGTTTCCTACGGAGATGGCGACCTGACCAACGCCTCGCTGCTTTTTTCCGCCGCACTCGCGATACGGCCGGCCTGGAACGAAGCCCATCTCCAGCTCGCTCTTGTCTTCGAAGATATGGGCATGAAGGAGATGGCGGACCGTGAATTCAGCGCCGCCGGGTTCAGCGAGGAACAGGTGCAGGAATTCCGTCTCCAGGAAAGGTACCGCAAACAGGTCCTCCCGGAAGAGTTGCGTGGTGACCCCGCAACCATGGGCGCTCGTGAACTGACCGCTCTCGGATCACGATTTAACCAGCTTGGGCGGTCCCGTGATGCAGCTCGTATCCTGCGTGATGCTCTGGACAAGGACAGCAGCAACGCCAACACCTTCTACCAGTTCGGTGTCGCCTGCGAAAGGCTTGGCAACTTTTATCCCGCCATCAAGGCGTATGAACGTGCCGAACAGATGATGGGTACCGACCCCTTGATTCCCTATCGCCTTGCCTGGGCTTACCGTGGCTATGGGGATCGTGGCTCCGCGCTCTCAAGTTTGCGTCGCTCCAGAAAGAAAGCGGCCGCTCTACCCGATAAAGAGAGTAGGGAGTACTGGGTGAATCGGGTTGAGTTGACCATGGACCGTTTCCAGAACTTCTAGCGTTCAGCCCGTCCTGATAATCCTGAAACCGTGACAGGAACCTCGAACGGATGACACCTCACGTCCTCATTGCCTGTCCCAACCCCTCGGATGCGACCGTCCTCGAGTCGCTTTTCGTGGAGCGGGGCCTGCGTGTCTCCTACCGCGCTTCTGCGAGGGAGGCTCTCGATTTCGTGCTCGGCGGCACGGTGGACGGGCTCGTCTCCGAGGTCATCTTCGAGGATATCGGCGGGAAAGACCTGGTGCACGATCTGCTCGCAACACTGCCCGGTTTTCCGGTGGTGATGCGTACGGCCTACCCCAGTCTTGACGATGCCTTCGAGTTTGCCCACATCGGGGCACGTGCCTACTTCGCCTTCAGCCAGGGCGAGGAAGCGGTCGCGGACAGGATGGTGGAAGAAATCAAGCGATCCGGGGCGGCGGCGTTTCTCGACAATGACCAACAAGATGAATCACCCTATACAGATATTGTCGCACGGAACCGCGCCACCGCTTCCCTGTTTGATACAGCGGTCAAAAAAGTGGCGCGGACCAGCTCGACGGTCCTGATCACTGGGGAATCGGGGACCGGAAAAGAATTGCTCGCGCGGACCATCCATCTCAACAGCCCCCGCGCGAAACAGCCCTGGATTGCTGTCAACTGCGGCGCCCTGCCGGAACAACTGGTTGAATCGGAACTTTTCGGGCATGAAAAGGGCGCTTTCACCGGCGCGACCAGTCCGCGAAAGGGGCGCTTCGAAGCGGCCCATCGTGGCACCTTTTTCCTCGATGAAATCGGCGACCTGTCGCTCAATGTCCAGGCGAAGCTCTTGCGTGTGCTGCAGGAAAAGACCTTCGAACGGATAGGAAGCAGCGAACCGATCGAGGTGGATGTCCGTCTCATCGCCGCCACCCATCGCAATTTGAAAGCGATGGTGGAGCGTGGACGGTTCCGTGAGGACCTCTTCTACCGCCTCAGCGTCATACCGCTGCACCTGCCACCACTGCGGAAACGGCCTGAGGACATTCCCGAGCTGGCGCGTGCCTTTATCGAACGATTCCGGAAACAGACCGGGAGACCGGTGATGACTCTTTCTGCCTCCGCGATGCGTGCCATCACCAACCATCGCTGGCCGGGCAATGTGCGTGAGCTCGAAAATGCGATGGAACATGCGGTGGTCATGGCCAACACCGACCGTATCGAACTGATGGACTTGCCCGACCTGGTGCGTAAAGGCAGCCCCGACGTGCGCACCCAGGTGGACCTCCGCATTGCCAAGGCGGCCTTTGAACGGGACTTCCTCATCCGCGCCCTCACCCAACACCTCGGGAACGTGAGTGCCACCGCTGAAACCATTGGGCTGGCACGGAAAAATCTGCAACAGAAGATCAACCAGCACGAGATCGATGTGGACGATATCCGTGAAAACACCCAGGAAAAGGACGAACCCTCCTCGAACGCCTCCTGACCCACAGATTGTGCGAACCCCTCCCATCTGAAGGACTGCTTGCTTACCTTACACGGCACGCGTGTGGCCGAACGGCCCTGACCCATTGGAGGAGAAACACCAGCGATGAAGCGCAAGGACAGCATGTTGCTGCTCTGGCCGGTCCTGCAGGCGAGTGCCGATTTTGTTCTGCTCACTGCGGCCACCATTCTTGCGTATCTGGTGCGCTTCAATCCTCCTTTTACGTCCGTTGTGCCGGTGATCTACGGCGTGCCGTCGTTCTCCTACTATGTCTTCTCTGCCTTGATCGCGGCGATGGTGTGGGTCGTCCTGTTTGCTTTACGTGGGGTCTACCAGGTCCGGCTTGATCCCGGGAACCTCTCCAGCGAAATCAGCGGCGCGCTGTTTTCCTACTATGTCGGCTTCGCCCTGCTCTTCGCCTTTCTCTTCTTCTACCGTGAGTTTGAGTATTCACGTGTTGTCGCGGTGCTGACTCTCTTCCTCGGCACCCTGCTTCTCGTACTGGCCCGTCTCTTTTACAGCCTCTTGCGTTCCGCCCTCTTTCCTGTACGACCCCTGCATCGCGCCCTGGTTATTGGTACCCATGCGGAGGAGATCGCGCATTCCCTTTCCAGCCATCGTGAAGCGGGTTTGAAGGGTGTTTCCGCCATTGTAGACGATCCAACCGGATCGCTGCCCGATAATCTGCCCGACCTGGTGGAACGTGAGACAGTGGATATGGTCATTCTCGCGTACGGGTTCGAGCGCTTCGCTCGTGCGCGTGCCGTGATCGACATGCTGGGCGGACATCGGCTGCATTTCCTCTTTGCGCCCGGTACCAAAGCCATTCTGTCGCGTCGTGTCGCTCCAATGACCTTTGCGGGCATGACGATGCTTCGATTGCGTGAGGATCCCCTCGCCGGTTGGAACGGGGTGATTAAACGGGCTTTTGATGTGCTTGTATCGCTGCTTCTACTCCTATTGCTTTCCCCGGTTTTCCTCGTGTTGTCCCTACTGGTCGCTTTGTCCAGCAAGGGACCGATTTTTTACAAGCAGACACGGGTCGGTATCGACGGGCGGCCATTCCCAATCATCAAGTTCCGTACGATGCGCACGGATGCGGAGAAGAAATCCGGTGCGGTCTGGGCGAAACCTGGCGATCCACGTGTGACCCCACTCGGACGTTTTCTCCGTCGCTGGTCCCTCGATGAACTGCCGCAGCTCTGGAACGTGCTGCGTGGCGAGATGAGCCTGGTGGGGCCGAGACCGGAACGACCTGAGTTTGTCGAACAGTTCGAGGAGGAAGTCCCGCGCTACCTCGAACGGCATCGTTTCCGCAGCGGCATGACCGGCTGGGCTCAGGTGAACGGTCTCCGTGGGGATGTTCCCATCGCGGACCGGACTCGTTTTGATTTGTATTACGTGGAGAACTGGTCGCTGGGCTTTGATTTGTGGATTCTGGCGAAGACGATGACAGCGGTGTTGTTCGGCAAGGACGCGTACTGATGGGGGGCGCGAACGAGAGCAGTCATCCGGATATGCGAGTGAACGAGAGGGGTTCCGAGAAACACGTCCTGCGGCGCTTTACACGCTACCTCTATCCTCATACGCCCCACATCGTCGCCATGCTCCTCTCCACCGCCCTCTTTGTCCTCTTTTCCACCGCTGCCTACTGGTTATCGGCCTCCTTCCTGACCGCCCTGTTTCAGGGACAGCTCGCTGATCCGGGCAGCGGAGGCGGCCTCAATGGCCTGCTGAAACAGTGGACCTACACTCTTCTTGTCGCCGACAGCCCGCAGCAGACCCTCTTCCGTGCCGCGCTGGCGATTGTCGCCGCCTTTTTTGGACGCAACCTCTTTGGCTATTTGCAGCTTTACTACATCAGCCATGTCGAGCAGCGTGTTATCAAAGAGTTGCGTGACCACCTCTTCAGCCACCTGTTGCGCCAGGATCTCGCCTTTTTCCAGCGCGAACACCGTGGCACCCTGCTATCGGCCGTACTCAACGATGTCCAACAGCTCAACGCCGCGCTCAACAAAAGTTTGACCAAACTGGTGCGTGACCCGTTGAACGCGGTTCTCCTCCTCGTTTTGCTCTTTGCTGTGAGCTGGAAGCTGACCCTTGCGGCGGTCGTGGTGGTGCCAGCGGTGGGATGGACAGTCCAGTTCCTCTCACGCCGCATCAAGACTCACGCGGTCCGTGTCCAGGAAATTTTCGCCCGCATGACTGGCCACTTGCAGGAAACCCTGTCGGGCATCCGGATTGTCAAAGCCTTTGTCAACGAACCCTTCGAGCGAGATCGTTTCGGGCAGCACACGCAAGATCAGTACCGCAGCGCCTTTGCCCAGGAACGGCTTCGTCGCCTGGTTATCCCGCTGAACGAAGTGGTCGGCATCCTCATTATCAGCACCATCCTCTATGTCGGCGGCGAGCTGGTACTGGTGCGCGGGACCATCCCCAGCGATGATTTTATCCGTTTCCTCGTACTCCTGTTTGCCCTGCTCAACCCGCTTCTGTCGATGAGCAACATTTTCGCAAATATCCGTGTGGCGGAGGCGAGCGGTTCACGAGTTTTCCGTATTCTCGACACCCTTCCCGATGTTGCGGCCCCCGTCACGAAACCCAAACCAGCCCATTTCGACAAAGCGTTGACCCTGGAGAAGGTTTGTTTTCGCTACACGGACGACACCCCCGAGGTGCTGAGAGAGATCGACCTGACGATCCCGCGTGGCGACCACATCGCGATCGTCGGCCGTTCCGGGTCGGGTAAATCGACCCTGCTGAACCTGCTACCCCGTTTCATGGATCCCACTTCGGGGCGGATCCGCCTGGACAACACTGACCTTCGCGAGATCGACCCGCTCGAACTGCGTCATCTCTTCGGCATGGTCACCCAGCAAGTGATCCTTTTCCACGACACCATCCGTGCGAACATCGCCTACGGCCTCGATGATATGGACGATGCGACCATTCAGCAGGCAGCACGTGCCGCCCATGCGCACGACTTTATCACCGCACTGCCACAGGGGTACGACACGGTTGTCGGCGAACAGGGAGCGCTTTTCTCCGGTGGGCAACGTCAACGGATCAGCATCGCCCGCGCATTGTTGCGTGACCCGGAGATTGTCCTGCTCGACGAGGCAACCAGCGCGCTGGACCCGGAATCGGAAGAGGCGGTCAACCACGCTTTGCGCACCTTGACCGAAGGGCGGACTGTGGTCACAGTCACTCATCGCCTGGCCGCAGTCCGTGATGCGGGTACGATCATTGTGCTGGAAGAGGGGCGCATTCTCGACCGGGGTCGCCACGAAGACTTGCTCGAGCGATGCGACGTCTATCGTCACCTGGCACGTCAGCAGCACCTGCTCAAGCCTCCTGTAGGGGGTGCAGAATGAGTGTAAAAAAGGTTACCCTGATCTGCTCCAGTACAAAATGGGCCGGCACGGAAAACTGGACCCTGCGTGCCGCAGAAGGCTTGCAGCAAGCGGGGTTGAAGGTGTCGCTGGTATTGCGTAACCCGGAACTGTTTCAGGAGCGGATGCGTGTCGAGGTGCCGGTAACCCGTATACGGATGCGCAATGATGGCGATCTCGCTTCGCTGACACGGCTGGCGCTACATTTCCGCCGTCACGCCGATGTTATCATTCCGACACGCGTCCGCGATTACTGGCTGGCGGGCCTCGCGGCGCGTCTGACCCACACCCCAAACCTGCTGCGCCTGGGGGTTGTCCGTAGCCTGCGGGACCGTCACCCGATGGACCTCTTCCGTTATGGGCTGCTGCCCAAAGCAATCCTTGTCAACGCCCAGGCAATCCGTGACACGCTGATGCAGACAAGCTGGATCGAGCCGTCTGAGGTTCATGTCATCTACAACGGTGTCGATACTCCAGGTCCGGGAAGCAAAGCGGAAAGGAATGGTTTACGGGAAACGGGAAACGTTGCTCCCGGCGACACCCTGATTGTCGGTGCGGGCCGTCTCGCGGTCGAAAAACGATGGGATTGGCTGATCCGTGCAGCCGCCCAGCTCTCCGAGGAAGGGCATCCGGTCAAGGTGAAGCTCTTTGGGGAGGGAAATGAGCGCTGGAATCTCGAGGGGCTTGTCCGAAAGCTGGGACAGGAAAACAATATCGAGTTGCCCGGCCTGTCGAAAGAAGTGACTCGCTGGTTCGATGCCGCCGACCTGGTTACCCTTCCCTCCTCGAACGAGGGCATCTCAAATACGATGCTCGAGGCGATGGGGCGGGGCACCCCGGTGGTGGCGACACGATCCGGCGGGGTGGAGGAGCATTTCGAGGACGAGCATCACCTTTTGTTGGCGGATACGGCTGACTATGAGGGCTTCCTGCAACGTGTGCGTCGACTTGCCGCCAACCCCAGTTTTCGTCGCACGATAGGGGATGTGGGCCTTGAGCGAGTTCGTGAACGATTTGCCTGGGACCGGATGACGGCTCACCTGATCGGGTTACTCAACCTGGTGCAGGAGGGCCGTCGATGAGGGTGTTGTTTGTCAATCTCGCTGCCGAATGGGGAGGTGGGGAAGGGTGGACCTTGCGCACCGCCCTTGGTCTTGCCGCTCGCGGACATGATGTCCAGATCGCGGCACGATCCGCCTCGCCACTTGACCAGCGTGCCCGCCAAGCAGGGATCGAGGTCCACTCTGTCAAGGTGGGGATTGATTACAGCCCGCGAACCATCACGACCTTTTTCCGTCTGCTGCGCCGTCACAACATTGAGGTAGTGGTCGGCCATCACAACAAGGATATCCGTACCGCCGGTGTCGCCGCACGGATGGTCGGCTGTCCGCTGGTCCATCGGAATGGTTTTCCGATTTTGAAGGATACCTGGCGCCACCGGATGACCAGTCGCTACATCACGCGCATCCTGACCAATTCCGGGAAAATTCGTGATACCTACCGTCGGTACCATTGGCTGACCAAGCCGATCGATCTGGTTTACAATGGCACCCTTCCGGCAAACGACAAGGAACCGGACGATGCACTCCGTGCCCTGGTTCCCGACTGGCCGGATACCTCTTTACTGGGGTTGTATTCGGGCCGGTTGACTGGCGTAAAGCGGGTTGACCTGCTGCTGCGCGGTTTCGCCGCTCTGCCGAAATCGTCCCGCTGGCGGTTGGTTATCATGGGAGAAGGAAACAAACGGGACGAGCTGACCCACTTCGCCGAAACCCTTGGCCTCGGGAGTCGTGTCCATTTCGCCGGATTCCGTGACGATGCTGCCTCGATGGCTTCGGGGGCGGACCTGGTGATGTTGGCTTCCCGTGAAGAGGGCATGCCCAACGCCTTGATGGAAGCGATGGTGCGAGGTGTCCCGGTGGCTTCCACTCCGGCTGGCGATGTGGAGGAGCTACTGGGAGAGGGAAAGGCAGGATGGCTGATCCCGTTTGACGATGCTGCCAGTTGGACCGCGCTGCTGCAGCGTCTCGAACAGCAGCCGGACGAGATGGACCGCATGGGCCAGCTCGGGCAGACCCGCATTCAGGCTAAATTCTCGTTCGAGACAATGATCGACGGGGTTGAAGCCTCTTTGAGGAAGGCACTTGGGCAGACCCCGCGCCCGTCTGCCCTTCCCGTAGAGGATTGACACTCCTCGCCCCCGGCGATACATTCCCCCGTGGACGTTTCCACATGCGGCCCATGGCGGGCTGCATGCACTGTTGGCAACCCCCTTGATTGGATCTTGAGCATGAACGACCCGGTCTTTTCGCGACCCTGGTGGCGTCACCTTCTTTTCGTGCTGCTGTCACGTATCCTCCGCACCCCACGTCGCGGGGCAGCCACTGTGCCGGCAAACGTGCGCCGAATCCTCGTGCTGATTCCGACCAAACGGGGGGATTACCTGGTCGCCACGCCACTGCTCGCAGGCCTGACCAAAGCCCGTCCACGTGCTGAAATCGCCGTGGTTGTCACCAAGGCTGGGTACGATCTCGCCACGATGGATCCACACGTAGACCGTGTCTTCCTTTACCACAAACTGCCTAAATGGGTGTTTTCCATGTGGCAGATTATCCGCTACAAGCCGGACGTGGTGCTGATGCCGAAGGGCCATCCGGCCACAACGGAAAGCATGATCCTGCTGTTGACTCGTGCCCCGTTCCGCATCGGCCTTTCCCATCCGCATCACAACGGACTGTTGACACACCCGATCGAGCATGATTGGCGGAATGAACACAGGACAGAGGCCTTCGTCCGTCTGCTGGCTCCTTTCGGGCTCGACCCGACACGGGTCCATCGCCGTATCCATATCGGTATCAGCCCGAAAGCGGAGGCATGGGCCGATCAGGAACTTGGTCCGGCGCCGCATGGGGTCCCGTTCATTGCGGTCAACCTCTCGGCAGGCAACAACCCGACACGGGAATGGACGGCCAACAGCTATCGCAACCTGATCCGTCAGTTGAGCGAGGTGATGCCCGAGGTGCGTTTCCTGGCTCTCAGCGCCCCGGAGGAACGGTTCCTCTGTGACCAGCTCGCCGACATGTTCGACAATGTGACCACCCTGGAGACCCGCTCCCTGATCGAAGCCAGCGCCCTGATCGCGAAAGCGGACCTGCTGATTACCCCGGACACCGGCATTGTCCAGACTGCCGCAGCACGGGATGTCCCGATGGTGGTGCTCTACAATTTCCACCATGAAGCGTATGCCCAGTTCGGACCACAAAGTGTTCCTCATCGTGCCGTGATCGCGAAGCACGGCGAGAGTGTTTCCTCGCTCGATCCCGCTGATGTGGTCCATGAGGTCATGCACCTGTTGACGGAGTTAAAACTGTCGTGACCGATCAGCCCCCCCAGCAAAGCCTTGACCTGACAACCTCGGAACCGGATCCGATGTCGCGACTGCTGGTGGATGCTGCCGCTCGGCCCATTGCCTACCCCTGGTCACTCGCCGGTCTTGTCTGGGTGTTGACTCACATTTCGATCCTGTTGTTCGGTGGGGACCCGAATGCGCTGACCATCTCGAGTCTCGCCGGGTTGGTCACCGCGATGGCTGCTTCGCTCAGTCATGCAGTAGATCGTCCACGGATGCACGCAGCCGCTCCTCCGTTTTTACTGTTCGCGTTGGTGATGCTGGGCAGCTACCTGATGCCCGGATTTGAGGACCCCGGCCCGATGGTGATACATGGCTGGATCCTGTTCGGGATGGGCTTGCTGGTACCGATCTGGCTCTTGCGTGAGGAGCGCATGCTGCACGGTTCGGTTGTTGCGCTCCTTTTATTGGGTGCCATCCTGGCCTTGCGTTCGATCCTGCTGGACCTCCCTGCGAGTTGGGTCTTGCCCCGAAGCCATCTCGAAAGTTCTGTGCCCCTGCTGACGTATCGATATGCTGCCTACGCGACTGTTCAGCTGTTGATTGTGGCCACCGCAATTCCCTGGGTCGTTGCCAGCGGGCGAAAGGTCGCCTATTTCGCGGCCCTTCCCCTGGCAGTGATTGTCTATTCTGTTGCTTCGCTCGCGTTCGAGCTGCCGGAGTGGCTGAGGTACATGCCGGATGCACACGCAACCTGGGAAGTGATGATGCCGTTCGTCTGGTATCAACCGGTGGCGTTGCTCGCGCTTCTTTGGGTGTTGATCGGCTATGGACGGGTCACGCTGAAGGAGCGGTCTCGTTGGCGAAAATTCGGGTGGCGCAGCGGGGTGCTGCTGGGCGGCTGGCTATCCGGACTGCTTGTTGTCGCTGCACTCTTCTACCTGCCGTTGCCCGCCTACCCCTGGGTGATGACAGCGGGCGGGCTGTTGTGCGGACTGGGGTTTGCAGCGCGAGAAAGCATCATTCGTGACGATGAAACACGTCACCCAAGACGTCGCCTCACCCCACTTCTCGGTATCCTTGAAGAAGCGTGGATCATTGTTCGCTCGTTCAGTGCCGCCGTCTGGCGCATCCTGCTCTTCCGTACCCCGCAGAATACGGTCCCGACCCCACCGCGCTACCTGATCGATGGAGGTAGCGACCGTCTCCACGCCCCCTACGAAGAGGGACGTCCACGCTGGGTGCCGGTGGTGATGCACATGCACACCAACCGCTGGGAAGGAGCGTTTACCGCCAGCGAGATGGTTGATCATTATGCAAAACTCGGGGCGGGCTCGGTCATCCTGACCGAACACAACCGGATCGCCGACTCCGGGCACACCCACGGCGGTATTCTCGCCTACGAGCACGGTTGGGGGCCGCACAACCATCATGTCCTCGTGCTCGGCGCGACTCGTACCCGGTCGGAACGATATCCCTTCGGTGGATCTCTGGCGGGACGGGCTGAAACGATCGAACGATTACGTGCTGACAGCAAAATGCTGATCCTCGCCCACCCGAGCAACAAGTCCTGGTGTGCCGAAGCAGCCACCACCATGGACTATGATGCGCTTGAGCTGTTCAACAAGTCGATTGACGATTTCGAGCCCTGGGACCATGCACTGACCGCCGGTCTGCTGGTCTGGGGAACCGCCGGGGACGATTGCCATGATTTGCGCAGCCGCCATCAGACCGGGAAACGGTACCTGCTGGTGGATCTGCGGGAGGGGACCAACCTCGAGCGCAAGCGGGCTCCCGATCCGGATAAGGTGCTGCAGGCCATGAGAACGGGACGGTTTATCGCGGTACGTCACCTCTCGCGAGAGATTACCCGTGCCCTGCCGAATGAAGAACTACCCATGATCGAGGAGTTCCGCTGGAAGGCAAACAAGCTGAATATCGAGTTTGATCGGGTCGTCAATTACGCCGAAACGATTGGTCCGGGCGGCGAGGTGCTCGCCATCCACAAGCAGAGTAAATCCTTCAAGCTTTATCCACGAAAAGGACGGGGGTACTGCCGTTTGGTGATCTACCACGGCAACCACACCATCGCCCTCAATCCTGTTGCCCGTATCGACGAAGACGCTGACCTGCTCGCGCTGTAGGGCCTAACCTCTGGCCCAGGTAGTCTTGTGGCCCTGGTTTCTTCAGCGCAATCCCTGCCATCTCCAGCTCGCAATCCGGCGTCAGTTGGATCGTGAACACTCTGAACCTGCGAGCTTCGTAGGTCCCCTTTGATCGAAGATAGCACCCTTTGTGCTGCTGCAAAGGGACCCACCAACAACCGAAGACCACACCTTTCGTTCTACGCCCCGGGGGATCCCCGACGCGCACAACGGCAAAGGCATAGCCCGGCAGTTGCCGGGCTTGTGCGCTGGGGATGACAGGGTCGGGTGGCCCAAGCAGTCCCCCGCCTGGGGGTCTCACTTCCGCTTCCCATTCGCAGCTATCGGGTGGCCCGACTTGCTCGTCAAGTCGGGTATCTTCATCCCGATGGAACGCGCCAGGTCTGCGGACCTGATGCAAGCGTTTCCATGGTGTCACCCCGGACTTGATCCGGGGCCCAGCTACCTGCTCTTGCCACGTGCGGACCGCCCGTAACCCAGGTGCCACATCAGCATGGAGTGGGTCGTCGTTCCTCGCAGGGTGGTTTGGCTTCGTCGCCCCAGCACTCAGGCTGGGGTGCGGCCCCGGCCGGGACGGTATCACTCTATCAAGCGAACGATGCTGGATTCCGAGTCGTGCCCGGAAAGACAGGTGGACGCACGCAGTGATGTATCCAGTCCTGTGTCGGAAGGTCCCGGGGGATCCCCGACCCGCACAACAGCAACGACATAGTCCGGCAGCTGCCGGACTTGTGCGCTGGGGATGACAGGTAGGGTAGCCCGGGCAGACCCCTGCCCGGGTCTCATACCCCCTGCCCACTCGCAGCCCGTCCCCCACCACGTCATTGTCCATACCAAAAAAGCGGGACCGCAAATGCGGTCCCGCTTGGGGAATCCATCCTGATCGCCAAGGCGATTTACTTCATCAACATGACCTTGCGGACGGCGCTGAAGCCATCAGCCTGCATGCGAACAAAGTAGACACCACTCGTCAGCGCCGAAGCGTCGAAGGTGATGGTGTGGCTACCGGCCTGGATCTGACGATCGACGAGGCTGGCAACTTCCTGACCCATGACGTTGAAGACCTTCAGGCTGACCTGACCGGTGCGCGCGACATCATAGCGCAGCGTGGTGGTCGGGTTGAAGGGGTTCGGGTAGGCGGCATCGAGAGCATACTCACCTGGGATCGCGCCGATAACCGGCTCGTCCGCGCTGTTTTCTGTCTCGGTTGCGAGCACGTGGATGAAGGAGGCATAGCCCGCTTCCGTGACCGTCTCGCCGTCATAATACAGGTTGTTGCTCGGGTAGAGCTCGCCCGTGTTATTCTCGTCCGCGAGGATCGAGGGCTGGACGACATCCACCGTACCGTCGTTGACCATCGTGTAGAACTCGGTCCAGACATAGAAGTCTGCCGCGGTCGCACCCTGAAGGGCTTCGACACCGCTGACATCGATCAGCGCCCAGCCGAAGGTACCGGCTGCAAGGCTAACCGTGACTTCCTGGTTCAGCAGCTCGGCGCCCGGGGTGTCGCCACCCTCGTAGACGTGGACACGGAAGGGAATACCACCGGCAGGCCAGTTGGCGCGGGTATCCGGATCGGAGTACCACTGCACACCGATATCACTGATGTCGAGCGGGACATCTGTGAAGTAGGGGTTGTTCTGGTCCATCACGAAACGAGTCATCGGGCCCGTATTCGCGCTGTTCATGGTGTAGAACCAGGCAACCGTGTGGTTGTCGTACCCGAACTCGTACTCACCAGCGTTGTTGACGTACACAGCGGTGGTATCGTAGTCGTTCGTATTGTCTTCATCCGTGCTCAAGCTGGCACGTGCAACCAGGTTGACCGTGGTGCCCGCCTGCGCGGCACTCGGAACCCAACCGGTGAAGGCGTCGTTCGGAGTGTCGATGGTCATCAGGGCTGTTTCTTCCACCGGGAGCGTGATGCTCGGTCCGGGGATACCGGGAACGTTCGCAACACCAACACCCCAGAAGGCGATGAAGGTTTCTTCCTCAATACCCTGGTTTGTGTACTGAACCGTGCCGGGGTTCGGCAGGCCAACCGCGACCGGGTAGGGGATTGAAAGAATCTGGGTGGCGATATCGTGCTGAACGCCACGCACTTCGTAGGTGAAGTTGTCCCAACGGCAGAAGGTGAAATCATAGGCACCCGCTGCGGAGTTAAAGATGATGCGCAGCTTCACGCCCTCTTCGCCAGCAAGCGGGGTGGCTTCCCAGACCGCGCTACCGAAGTCGGTGGTTACGCTGCTCCAGCCGCTGCTCGGACCAACATAGCTGGACGCGGCGTTGATGTTACGGATGTTGTTGACGTTCCACCACTGCTCTTCCACCGGGTCCCAGATCTCAGCTTCCCAGGAAGCGTAGTAGGTCAGGGCGGCGTCGTACGCCATTTCAGAATTGACCCAGAGGTCAAAGAAGAGCTGCTCACCATCGTTTAAGGTCGGAAGGGTGAATTCCGGGGATTCCATGTAGTGCGAATACCCGTGCTCAACGTTGTTCACGTCGAGAACCTTCGAGGGGGACGGAGCATCAGCCTGGCCGTCGAGGAGCTGGAATTCACTCGGGACGGTCTCGTCCAGGCCACCGAAGAAGATAAATTCGGTGTTCTCGGGATCTTCCGCGTCGTCGGCAAACAGGACAGTCTCGCCATCATGGATGGAGACATCGTCGATCTGCAGGCCACTCATGGTCGGATCACCGTTCGGCGCCGGGGAGGCTGTGTCATAACCCGGGTCGGAGCAGAAGGTGAAGAGAATCTGGACATCATCGTAGCCGGTGTAGGCCGAGAGGTCCATCGTGATCTCGGTCCAGTCGATGACACCGTTCCAACCGGGGACGCCCGCGCCCATGTACCACTCGAAACCATAAGAGAAGTACGAGGTGCCGTTGTATTGGGTCCCGGTGAAGTCCGTGACCACTTCCGTGACCACTTCTTCGCTGTCGTTGGTGTAGCGAATCATGAAGTTGGCGCCATCCCAGGCATCGTACCCTTCCGGCTCACCACCGGCCGCTTCGCAGTTCAATGTGAACCAGAAGGTCAGCTCGGGGGTTGTGGTCGCGGTCAGGTCCAGGGCCGGAGTCATGGCCGTCTGGAGCCACGTGTTCGCGTAGCCACCGTTGTCGCCGTATTCTTCATTGAAGGGACGCCAGGAGTTGCTGCCCTCGTGTGCGTTGTACGTGCTGGTAGACCAGAAAGAATCCTGGATACGATTGTTGCCCCAGGTCCAGTCGTCCAGGTTTTCAAGTTCAAAGTCGAACAAGACGACCGGCTCGTCGAGCTCGTTCGGTACCGCGGCATGCTCTTCCATCAACGAACCCGTTGCGTTCGCATTTGCCACGGTCGACTGGTCGATCACACGCTCTGCCGCGAAAGAACCCGCGACAAAGACCATCAAGAACAACACAGTCAGTGTCAACCCTGCAAATTTCCTCATTACCTAATCCCTCTGTGTTTGTACGTACTCTCAGACCCTTCCTTTTCCTCTAGTCTTGTAAGATAGGTGGATGGCACAAGTCGGTCAAGCGAGCATTCCTCTGCTCTCTGAACATCCGTACCGCTGTATACCTCCTTTTGCGCTAAGACAAAACAAGACCCTTTGCACGTAATGAAAAATCCCCCGCAACCAAAAGGCTGCGGGGGATAAATGTTCGAGGCGGGTCAAGCAAGATGCAAGACCCGGCCAAAAACATGAATTACTTCATAAAGACTGCCTTGCGAGTCACCTGCATCGGGCCGGCCTTGATGACAAAGACATAGAGACCGGACGAGATGGTGTTGTCACCCCAGGTAAGGTGGTGACGGCCCGCGGCGAGCTGACCGTAGTTCAAGTCGGCAACCTGACGTCCGAGGACATCAAAGATTGTGACATGAACCGGCGCAGCGTTCGGCAGCGCGACCTTCATCGAGGTGCTCGGGTTGAACGGGTTCGGATAGAGCTCGCTCACCGCAAACTCGGTCGGCAGGGCTTCTTCGCCAACACTCAAACCTGTGAACGTGAAGGTGAAGTCACTCGTGGACATGCGCTCGCGACCTTCAGAGTCCGTCGCAACAACATGCCAGGAGTATTCCTGCATGTACTCAGGCTCGAAGCCAGCACTCTCCAGGTTCACCGTGGAGGCTTCGGTATCGAGGTCAGCAACCGTGTGGGTGTTGTCGCCCTGCTCCACGACGAGCGTGTAGGAGACAGTCACACCTTCACTGCTCTGGGGCGAGTGCGACTCTTCCCAGGTGAAGTCCACATCCAGATCCGACCACTCGCCTTCATCCGAAGGACCAACCAACGCGAACTCGGTCGGTGCGAGATCCGCCATGACGAAGTCGAAGGTGTCTGTACTCTGTGTTTCCGCACCCCAGACATCGTACGCAGTCACGTACCAGGAGTAAGCCTGGTTCGGCTCGGCGCCGAGATCTGATGCTTCAAGATCCACCGCAACCGAGTTGTCCATGATGTTGTCGATGGTGATTTCATCATCCCCCGACATGATGGTCAGGCTGTAGTTCACCGGACCATGCTCCGGATCCATCGAAGCGTTCCAGATGAAACCGACATCCGGGAACTGGACCACATCACCCGGGAAGTCCAGGGTGAACTCGGTCGGCGCACCGTTGCCATCCATCATCGGTTCGGTGATGGCGCGGAGGGCCCATGCACGGCTTGAACCGCTGGTGTAGGTGTCGGTGTCGTAGATGTAGTACGCGGAGGCGAAGTTCTCGCCCGCGTGGGTCGCATCCTGGGCACGCATGAACGGCAGGTTGCCGAAGCTTGCGCTCGGGGTCAGCGGACGCAGGTAGAGGTAATAATCTTCACCAGCTTCGAGAGTGATCTGGTCATCTTCGGCCAGCTCATGGGTGAACCAGTACGTGCCGAACGCACCTGTGCCACTCGGGTCCGAGAAATCGATCGGATCAGAGGTGTACAGGGCAGCATGCGGCGGCGGACCACCGGCCAGAATGGAAACATCATACTGGACCGTGGTACCAGCACCGTACCAGCCATCATTCCATGGAATCTCGTACTTGATCCCGGTAATCGTCTGACCGATGAAGGCAACATCTCCACCCATTGCTTCGGGGAAGATGTGGACAAGCGCGCCTTCGCCGTCATCGAAGTAGGCCATGTTGGAGGTGGTGCCGGCAAGGCTGCCGTCATAACCAAGCTCCCACATTCCTTCTTCCATGATGGTCACATCGCCTTCCTGGCTGTTGTTGGCCGGGATGTCATCCGGTGACAACGTATGCGAGAAGGAGATGGTCACATCTTCGGCGGCGGTCGGAACCCAACCGGCGAAACCATCGTTGAGCTGCGCATCAAGCGTCAGCACGATAGCCTCTTCCAGATCGAGCGTGTAGGGACCAGCCGGAGCGATCGGACGAATGCCTGCACCATAGTTCCAGGTGAAGGGAGGAACGGTTTCCGGGTTCGGACCGAGGTTGGCCAACAGGGTCGTTGTGGAAATGGGCTGACCCACCGAACGCGGGAATGGGACAAACGTCGAAATAAAGCCAACATCATGATCAAGCGTGTGGTGCTCAACCATCAGGTCATCAAACAGCATGTGGTTCCAGAAACCGCCGGCCTCGGTCAAGTCATACCCCATGGCGCGAATACGGATGCGGAGACGCACACCTTCGAGACCCTGCATGGCAGTAACGTCGAAGTTGAAGTTGGGGTTGGTGTAGGCTTCCGCAAAGGTCGTCCATTCACCTTCCGCCAGGTAGTGGTTCATCGCGTAGTTCGAACCACCATCAATCGTGTTGACGTTTGCCCAGACACCGGTATCCGGGTTGTAAATTTCCATCACGTAGTAATACTGCTGGGTCGAGAAGTCGGCGGTGCCGTTGTCCCAACCCGTACGGATGGCATAGTTGATCTTCAGCTTGTCACCGGTGTCCACGGTCGGAAGATCAAATTCCGGGCCCGTGAAGTAGTGGGTGTACGGCTGGCCAATCGGGTTCTCATCGGTACCCATGATATGAGTCGGTGAGGGCGGGTCGTACTCGCCATCGAAGATTTCGAAGTTCTGAGCAACCGTCGAGCCGCCTTCGGCAGCTGCGCCACTCAGGAACTCCGGTGCTCCACCAACGTTGGTGCCGTCAGCATCGTCCGCCCAGATAGCTGTTTCGCCATCGAGCAGCTCGATGTCATCCACCTGCATGCCGGTACCGTCCTGGGTGTTGCCATCGGAAACGAAGGCAAAGATGACACGGACATAGGCATCATTGTAGGACGACAGGTCCATGGTCACTTCGGACCAGGTCGTGAAGTCACCTGTGGTGCCTGCCCAACCCTGTGCATCCGCAACCCACGTGTCGCCGAAGGCCTGAACATGGCCGATGTACGCCGGGCCTGTTCCGACCGGGACGACATCATACACGGCAGACGCTTCGTCCGCACCGTGCAGGACCATCACGTTACCACCATCCCAGTCCACACCTTCCGATGTAAGCTGAAGCATGAAGGAAAGGCTGAGAGTCCCGGCACCGCTCAGGTCGAGGACGGGTGACATCATGAACTGGGACCAGTCATCACCGTAACCACCATCAGGGTAGGTTGCGGGATCGGAGCAATACCAGTTCATGCCCGTGCTGGGGCTAAAATCAGACGTATGCCAGTAGTTCGGCTGGACAGCGGGGTCACTGAAGGTCCAGTCGTCCTCAACATTCGCATCTTCGAAGTCATACGTGTAAACAACAGTGACTTCGTCGAGGCTGTTGTTTTGTCCCGGGTTTGGCACAACGCGGGCATCATCCGCATTCAGGGTCGCCGGAGCCGTTTCAAGCGGCTGCGACGCAAAAGCGAATGACCACGCCATTAGCAGGGCCATACCAAGAACAAACCATCGTACCTTACTCATAAACCTTCCCTCCTGTTTCTAGGGTAAATGCAATGAAACTGCACTATCCTCCCTCAGCCTTACTTGTACAACTGAAGAACACAGCGATTCAACACACCCCCATATTCAGACAGCAGATCGATAGATGGGATCGTTCCGTCTACCGTTCCCAAGTGTCGTCAACATCGCAGGAAAGGCGATCCGGCCCGGTCGCCGAGTCGGGATCTGCTTGTCAAGTTGCATCGTTTGAAATTAAGCTCGCTTAAGCCGTCTCACAACAGTCAACCCCCTCGAACAATGAACTTGCACGGAACATCGGAGAGTTCTACTTTTCCCAACGTTTACGAGAGACATACGGATCATGATGAAAACCGACCCCTCAAAGCGTGTGGTCATTGTTGCCGACGCCCACCTGCCGCTGGACGATCGCAAGGGCGGACTTGAGCAACGAAATTCGTTCCTAAGCCTTATTAAATCAACACGTTCTACTACGACGTGCTATGTCCTGCTCGGAGATATCTTCGACTTCTGGTTTGAATGGAAACATGTGGTTCCAAAGCGGGCCTACCCTATTCTTACCGAACTACAGGCCATTGTTGACTCCGGAGTCCCCGTCCACTACTTCGCCGGGAACCATGATTTTCACCTGAAGGGGTTCTTGGCGCGTGAAATCGGCCTCACTCTGCACATGAACGAGTGGACAGCCAATATCGATGGGCGTAACTACTTTTTTCATCATGGAGATGGGTTTGCTCCAAGCGACAGGAACTACCGCTTGTTGAAGCAGGTATTCCGTTCAGGAATCGCCCAAAAGCTCTTCGGGACATTTGTACATCCCGACTGGGCGATGCACCTTGGCCGTACGACCAGTGATAAGGGGCGGAAACGGCACGACAGCGGGCAACGTCGTGAACCGGGGCTCGAGGAATACCTGGTGGCGGTGGACGACATTCTGAAGAAGGGTCATGACGTGGTTGTGTTTGGACACACCCATGACCAGCAGGATGTGGAACGTCCCGGAGGCCACTACCACAACCCCGGTCCCTTCCTCTCCGAGCAACGGTACAGTGTGATTGATGGGGGCTTACCCCGCAACGAGGTGTGGCAATGAACCGCCCGCAGGGCAGACGATACTCCAGGTCCTGGGTGCAGGGAGACCTGACCAGCGGCCCCTCCCTGACCTCGATTGCCCTCGGTGCCCTCGCGGTGGTACTGGTCGCGGGTGCGCTCGTCCTGACGGTTATCCAGGCGCTCTCCACGGACCTTCCCAAGCTCGAACAGCTCGAAACCTATACGCCGCGCCTGATCACACGCGTCCTCGGGCAAGACAGCACCGTCATTAAGGAATTCTACACCGAAAAACGTGTCCAGGTGCCCTTGGACTCCATCTCTCCCTACCTGGTCAATGCGCTGCTCTCCACGGAAGACCGTCGCTACTACAACCACTGGGGCATTGACCCGATCGGGATCATGCGCGCGTTTACTGTCAACGCCTTATCGATGTCGACCGAAGAGGGCGCCTCGACCCTGACCCAGCAGCTCGCGCGCAACCTCTATCTCCACCGCAGGCAAACGGTTCGACGGAAACTGCGCGAGATGATTACCGCGGTCCAAATCGAGCGCACGTACTCCAAGGATGAAATCCTCCAGATGTACTTCACCCAGATGTACTGGGGACACGGGGCCTACGGCGTTCAATCCGCATCCAAGCTCTATTTCGGTACATCGGCCTCCGAGATCACCCTCGGCCAGGCAGCGATGCTCATCGGGATGCTGCGCGCACCCAATTACTATTCGCCCCTGCGCAACCCGGACGAGGCGCTCCGGATCAGGAATACAGTCCTGCTCAACATGCTGTCGGAAGGGGATATTACGCGGAAGGCCTACGACGAGGCCCGTGCCGAGCCGCTGGTTCTCGCAGAAAATGAAGCCGATGATCTTGGCATCGCCCCGTATTTCACCGAATGGGTTCGCCGTCAGCTCGAGGAGATGGAAGAGGTTTACGGGTTCGACTACTACCGGGACGGCCTCAAGGTCCAGACTACCCTCGATCCGGTGATCCAGAACGCCGCCGATGCCGCTGTCGACAGCCATATTACCCAGTTCCAGGAGAACTTTAACACACGCTTTACCCACAACGGTCTCTTCGACTGGCTTGTCGAAACCTACCGTGACAGCCTGCGCAACCAGGGATTGCTCGAGGAAAACGAGGATGATTCAACCTCAACCGAGAGTATGCTGGCGGAACGAAACAAAGCGCTTGAAGATTCCATGCACGCGCTTGCGCAGGCGGTCATGGACGACAGCGCAGCGGTCGACAGCATCCTGAATAAATATTTCCAGGTCCAGGTTGCCCTTGTCGCCATGGACCCGCAGACTGGCGATGTCTGGGCGATGGTCGGGGGACGTGATTTCCACCGTTCCAAGTTCAACCGTGCTGTCCAGGCCGACATGCGTCAGCCGGGGTCCGTCTTCAAGCCCTTTGTCTACACGACGGCTATCGATAACGGTATCTACGCCAACTACCGTATTCTCAACATGGTGCAACCCCTGTTGATGGGGGATGGTACCTGGTGGCGACCGGAGAACTACAATGTCCAGAACCGCGGCGAATATGTCAGCCTGCGCGAGGGGCTGAAAAAATCGCTGAACAACGTCACCGTGCGCATGGTTTCCGGCGAAGACCGGATTGTACCGTTGCGCGAAGTGATCCGTTACGCACACCGTATGGGGATTTCCACCCCGCTGAGTGCTGTGCCGTCCCTGGCGTTGGGCGCGGGAGGCGTTATTCCGATTGATGTGGTCACCGCGTATGGGGTTTTTGCCTCCGGCGGTGTGCGCTCCACCCCGCGTGCGATTAAAGAGGTGGACGACCGGAACGGCCAGGTGATTGTCAGCAATGGTATCGAACGCGAGGTGGTGCTCAGCGAAGAGACCTCCGCGATCATGGTTGACCTGCTGCAAGGGGTGATCAACCAGGGGACCGGTGGCTCCTCGCGCTGGAAATGGGGTTTCCGTGCCCCCGCAGCCGGGAAAACCGGGACCACCAACAACTTTACAGACGCCTGGTTCCTCGGCTTCACCCCGAAAATTGTCGCCGGTGTCTGGGTCGGATTTGACGATCCGAAAAAGAGCCTCGGCGCCCATCAGTCCGGCGCGGTGGCCGCCCTGCCGATCTGGGCCATCTTCATGAACAAGGTCTACGAGGACAAAGGGTGGCCCTGGGATGAGTTCGAATTGCCTGTCGGTGTGGTCGAAGTACCCATTTGCGAAGATACAGGCATGCTCGCCGGCCCGACCTGCCCGCATGTGTACGACGAATTGTTCCGTCGCGGAGACGAACCGATCGACTCCTGCGACTTGCATCGTGCGACCGGCGGAGGTGGGGGATGGTGAACACGCGAGCGTTGAAGGGGGTCATCTTCGATCTCGACAATACCCTCTTCGATTTCATCACGATGAAGGAATCTGCGATCGAAGCAGCGGCCTGGGCGATGATCGACGCCGGCCTTCCCTTGACCGCCGAGGAAGTTAGGCGCCGTATCTTTAGTGTCTACGAGCTCGAGGGGATCGAGTTTCAGCATGTCTTCGATCAAATGCTGCAAGATGTGTTGGGGAGAGTAGATCCGAAGATTCTGGCGGCTGGAATTGTTGCCTATCGACGTGTCCGTGAGGCACGACTTGTCGCGTATCCGCATACACGCTCCACCCTCGTGGCGCTGATTCGACGAGGGATCAAAATCGCTGTTGTGTCCGATGCTCCTTCGGTTCAGGCGTGGTTGCGCCTCTGTTACCTCCAGATTCACGACCTTTTCGACACCGTGGTGACCTTCGATGACACCGGCGAAGCGAAGCCCTCGCCCAAGCCTTTCAACATGGCACTGAAGAGGCTGAAATTGAAGCCTGAAGAGGCTTTGATGATCGGGGACTGGGTCGATCGCGACCTGCTGGGAGCAAAGAACCTGGGGATGCGGACGGTTCACGCACGATACGGCGCCGAAGTTGTTCCGGACGGCCCCGATCCTTCCGCAGATGTGGTCATTGACGACATAGGAGACCTGGTCGCGATTGTTGATCGTTGGGTGTAAACTCCCTTTCATCGTCCAAGTGACTGCCCACATCTTATCTTGTGGGTAACGAACCAGCATGGATGGCCGTGTGGAAGCTCTGTCCCAACTTTCTCTGCCTCCGGGCGCCGGTGTCGGCATTGACCTCGTTCAAATCAGCCGATTTGAAGACCTCCAGCATGATTCCCGGTTTCTCGAACGCATCTTTTCCGAGGGTGAACTCGCTGCAATTGGCAGCAGTGTCAACCGTTCAGCACGTTTGGCCGCCCGCTGGGCCGCCAAGGAAGCGTGCGCCAAGGCACTTGGCTGCGGCATCGGCGACCGCTTGAGCTGGAAAGAGATGCAGCTGGAAAGAGACCAGACAGGCAAACCCTCGATTCAGCTGACCGAGGAGGCCGCCGCGCGGCACCACCACCCTGACCTTCACCTCTCCCTGTCTCATGATGGGGAGTATGCTATCGCCATCGTCTGGATTCCTGAGCGGAAATCTTCAACCAATAGCGCGGAAACCAAATGAAAACGACCCGTTTTACCATGGTTCTGACCTTTTTTACCCTCTTTTTTGCGATTATCGGAACAAATTCCTTCGCTCGCGACCGTTTTGTCGAGGGGGATTGGATCGCCTGGGGGGACACGCGTGATTTTTACGATTTTTCCGTCGGGCGCACGACCCTTTACGTCGGCACCGATCACGGCGTGCTCCGCTATGACCGCAATGACAAAAGGTGGTTGACACCCTGGTACAGCGTCCCGGGGTCGATGGACCGGGCGATCATGTTGACGGGCGTACGGCGGGTGCGAGAGGATCCGCTGACCGGTGATGTGTATGTCAAGCTGGCCGGGAGTGGGTGGGTGCGACGCAACAAGACCAACGAGCGATGGGAGAAGATCAACGGGCCCAGCGCCGATGTGCTCGAACGAACTCGTCAGGGCGCGGCCAACGATGCCAAGCCCGGGCCGCACGTGATCATGCCCTATAACTACACCATCGGCCCGGAGAACGAGCTGCATCACCGTTTCTCGAGTTGGGAATTCGCAGGCGGGGTGGAAGATGAATGGGGGCGGGCTATCTACGGCTGGACGGGCTTTGGCCTCGGCACCTTGAGCACTTACTCCCCCCAGATTGAATTTTACCCCGGTGGCCCCGGCCCGGCGCACGCAATGGCGGTTGGACCTGATGCTATCTGGTGCGCCGCGAAGCTGGACCGTGAGGGCGGCTGGGTCTGGGAGCGCAACCGCAGCAAGGACCGCTGGACCTTTTATCAACCCGACACCGAATGGGGTCTCGAACCCTCGGACGTGCAGGCGATGGAGGTGGGTGTCGATGGGTCTGTCTGGCTGGCGACCACACAGGGTGTGATGTTCCGCCGGGGTGACAATTGGCGTCAGATCCGCAAGCAGGAAGGGTTGCCGCGGATGGAAGTGCTTGACGTCCAGCCGGTCCGTGATGGTGCCTGGGCGGCGACACGGAACGGTCTCGCCTTCGTTGACAGCAAGTCGAGCGTTGTACTGCGTCCCGATAAAAAGCTGGAACCGATCCCCTATTCCGAGATGTTTTACCAGCTCGCGGCCGATGGCGACACGCTTTACGCCGCAGCCAACAGCATCCTGCTGAAACACACGCCCAATGGTCCCTGGCTGGACATCGAAGTGCCTGGAGTCGTTGCGGCCGGATCCGTTCCGACTGCGCTCTACGCCGAAAATGGCATCCTCGCCGTCGGCACCAGCACGGGATTGGCATGGAAGGATGGCAAGGGCAAATGGAAGCAGGCGTTGTCGAACCAGTGGTCAAGCGGCGCCGTCTTTGATATTGACTACCACGGCGGGTATTTCTGGCTCGGCACCGACCGTGGGCTTGTCAAGTATGACCCGCGCGAAAAGGACGCGATCCGCTACACCGCCAAGGAAGGTCTCGCCGGACGGACGGTCTTCGCGGTCAAGGGAGAGGGCGATTACCTCTGGCTCGGCACTGATGTCGCACTCGTGCGTTACTATTGGAATGCACCGGGGAGACTGGATTGATGCGACTTCCGTTGCTTCTTCTGCTGGTCTTCATTGTTTCAGCAAATACTGTCGTGTTTGCGCAAGTCAACGAGGATTCGTTGCGTGCGCTCGATGCTCAACGTCTAATCGCTGCTAATTACCCTTCGGGCCAAACCACCCTTCCTTCCAGGCTGACAAGTCAAGCGATTGCACTCGAACACTACACCGACCTCTCGTTTATCCCAGCAAGACCTCAACATTTTGATGAGTGGGTGTTGAGCGCAATGGTCTCCCTCGCACAACACATCGACCTTGGCAGTCCGGAGGCAATGCGGGCTTTTCATGACCGTGCCGAACAAGCTCAGGTGTTATGGTCAGAAAAACAGGACAGCGAAAAATCGGCGATTGACTATATGCTGTATGGTTCGCTGGAAGGTGCATTTGCCCAGTACCACATGGATGTACTTCGGAAGCCCCTGAAAGCATTTACAC
This sequence comes from bacterium, assembly GCA_020444265.1. Classification (GTDB taxonomy): domain Bacteria; phylum Electryoneota; class Electryoneia; order Electryoneales; family Electryoneaceae; genus JAHLLH01. The sequence goes on along the minus strand of JAHLLH010000002.1, from coordinate 110,470 downwards.
CTGCACAACGAAGTGCCGAAGCAATGCGCACCGCTCTTGATATGAACCCAGACCTGACCGGAGCGAAGATCTCGCTTGCCTTTTACGAATTCTGGCGCTCCTATGCACTGCGTGGTCTTGCCTGGACACCGTTTGTCGCCGACAAACGTGACGAATCCATCGCCACACTCTACGACATCGCACGCGGCAACAGCCCCTACCGGGTTTCCGCAGCGATTGGTTTGAGCTGGGCGTTGATTGAAATGGATCGTCCATTGGAAGCAGCGACGCTGGCCGATTCGATGGCTCAGGCTCTGGGGCAAAGCCCGCGTGGACTGCTCGAACCGGCGGGAAAAGCCTACTATCTTGCCGAGCGCTGGGAGTTGGCGCGCAGTCGCTATGACTCCCTGTTGACTTCGTTGCGTAGTGTCTCTCGAATGAACCCGGCCCGCGAGGTGGGGATCCTGCACCGTTTGGGGCACATTGCGGCGGCGCAGGAGGAGTGGGACGATGTCATCGCCTATGCGGACGATGCCCTCAGCCTGCCGCTCGACGAAGATGAGATGGACCGTAAACAGGACGATTTGAAACGCCTTGAAAAGCTCCGCAAAAAAGCCCGTCAAACCCTTGACCGCTAACCTTTCCACTCCCGATGCCGCGATCGAGGCGATTGGACGTCTCGCCACTCGTGACAGCCTCGATGTCTATGCCGTCGGGGGTTACGTGCGGGATCGTCAACTCGGCCTGCCTTTCAGCGGCGAGATCGACTTCTCTGTCGTCGGGGATGCCCCCGCCTTTGCGGAACGGGTCGCCTCCGAGCTCGGTCTGAAGGGGAAAATCCAGGTTTATCGACGCTTCGGTACCGCCAGTATCCGTACCGGATCGATCCAGCTCGAGTTCGCCTCGAGCCGTGCGGAGAGCTACCACGAAGATAGCCGCAATCCGGATGTCACCCCGGCCCCCTTCGATCAGGACCTCGCACGACGCGATTTCACGATCAACGCCCTCGCGATGGATGTCTGTGACCCCGGCACTATCATTGACCACTTCAACGGTCTGGACGATCTGAAGGCCGGGATTCTGCGCACCCCGCTCGACCCGGAACAGACCTTCCGTGACGATCCGCTTCGTATCCTGCGCGCGGTTCGTTTCGCGGCACGCCTCGATTTTACCATCGCCGAACCGACCTGGGAGTCGATGCAGCGTGAGGCGAAACGGCTGGAGATTGTCGCGCGCGAACGGATCAACGACGAGTTCTTCAAGATTCTCGCCCACAATCCGCCCTCGCGTGGACTGCTGCTGCTGCATGAATCTGGCGTCCTGAATGTCATCTTCCCCGAAATCGAAGAGTTGGCCGGGGTTGATCAAGTGGGCAAACACCATCATAAAGATGTGCTGCTGCATACGTTCCAGGTGGTGGATCAGCTCGTCGGTGCCTATCCTGACGTCCCTGTCAATCTGCGCTTCGCCGCCCTGTTGCACGACATTGGCAAACCGCGCACGAAAAAGTTCGAGCCGAAAGTGGGTTGGACCTTCCACGGCCATGAACATGTCGGCGAGCGGATGGTTCGGAAGATGGGGAAGAAGTACCAGTTCAGCGAGGATCTGACCCGCTATACCAGCCATCTTGTGCGCCTGCACATGCGACCGATGAACCTGCAGGACGAGGGAGTCAGCGATTCGGCAATCCGCCGGCTGGTGGTGCAGGCGGGGGACGAGATTGACGATTTGCTGAAGATGTGCCGTGCCGACATCACCTCGGGCAATGCGCGCAAGGTGCGTCGCTACCTGAAAGAGTTCGACCGGATGGTCGACCGGATGGAAGAGATCGAAAAGAAGGATGTGCTGCGCGCGTTCCAATCGCCAATCCGAGGCGAGGAGATCATGCGTCGCACCGACCTGCCGGAAGGGCCGCGTGTTGGCCTGATCAAGGCGCTGATCGAAGAAGCAATCCTTGATGGCGAGATTCACAACTCGGAAGAGGGGGCAAACGCCATTTTTGAACGGGTTGTGAACGAGGTGCAAGCCCTGGATGAAAAGGTTGTGTTGACACGTCTCCGCGACATCATGCGTGCCCGTAAGGATGGTTTACCGCCGCCAACACTCGAGGTATAGCGAGGACATCGCCGACTTATCCTCATTCTCATCCACAGGGGTGGATAACCCCTGTTTCCTCCCCTGAACGTGCCCCGGCTTGCAAGCCTGGCTTTTATTTGTGTGGGCCGCGGTTGGAAACCATCCACAGGCAGGCAAGCCTTACCGACTCCATAAAAAACGGGTGACACCGAAGTGCCACCCGTTCCGCGAATGCTTTGCCCTCGCAGCGGAGAGTGTTGCGGGATCACTCTCCCTTTTTCGCCTGTGCGGCGATTTCCCTCATCTTGCGCTTGTACTTCCGGCCGGTTTCGATACCATACCGGTGCAACTTATTGATCAGCGCCTGACGGCTTAAGCCCATCTGGTCCGCTGTGATCGACTGGTTGTGCTTGTTGCGCTCGAGCTGCTCCATGATCATCCGCTTCTCGATGCGGGCAATCCGCTGCTTCAGCGTGCCCTCGCCGGTATCCATCAGCGCTGGCTCCTGACGGCTGATCAGGCTGGTGCTCAACATCGCCGGGGTAATCGTGCCACCATCCGGCGCACGCAGCACCGCCTGACGGATCTCGTGCTCGAGCTCATCCAGATTGTTGGGCCATTCCCAGGTACCGAGGAAGTCGTACACTTCGCTGCTGACGCCGGAGATGGTTTTTCCAAAGGCCGCAGTGGTTTCCTCAATGAAGTGTTCCACCAGAATCGGCATGTCGGAGACACGGTCGCGCAGGGGTGGCAGCACCACCGGGAAAATGTTCAATTTCAGGTAGAAATCCTGGGCCAGCTGCTTGGATTCGAAGAGGTCACGCGGGTTCTTCGAGGTGGTGAAGATGTAACGGACATCAACCTGGTAATCTTCCTCGTTCCCGACCACCGTCGTCCGCCCGCTGTCCATCGTTGCAACCAGCTTGTCCTGCAGATCAGCGTTCAGGGTGTCAATCCCTTCAAGGACCAGCGTACCACCCTTGGCATCACGCAACGCACCGCGACGCCCCTTCGCCGGTACATTGGCCGTCCCCGGCACCGCACCGAAGATCAGGCTGGCGTGCATCGCTTCCGGAAGTTCATCCAGCGGCAGCACGACGAGAGGCTTCCGTTTACGGAGGCTGTGGAAATGCAGCGCCTCGGCTGCGGTGGAACGACCGGTTCCATCCTCGCCGATCAAGGTGACCGCCACGTCGGTCTCGGTCACAAGTTCGAGGGCGCGACGGACTCGTCCAATCGCGTCGCTCGTTCCAACCAGCTGGTCAAAACTGGCGACATGCCTGACTTCCTGCTGGAGCGCACGGTTTTGCAGGGTGAGCTTCTGCTGGACATGGTCGAGGTTGATGATCTGGCCCATCACTTGACCCACCGCCAGCAAATCGTTTTCCTTCACGCCCTTCAACTTCAGGTTACCACTCTTCTTTTCGCCGAGGTAAATCGCGCCCATCGCGCGATCTCCGCTGGCCAACGGGAAGAGGAGGACACCTTTTGTCATGTCACGGCGGACACTTTTGCGTGCGGATAGTTTTTTCACCGCCTTTGCGTCAGGGGCAACGATGATGCTATCAGGGTCGGTGGGGTGATCGGACGAGTACTGCATAAAAATGCGCATGTCCTGGTTTAACATCTCCTCGACGTCACCAAATGATGCGATTTCACGCAAACTCCCCGTCGTCTCTTCCAGCTCGAGCAAAAAGCCATGGTCACCACCAAAATGGTCACGGGCGAACGATAATAGACTATTCGCCAACGCTTTCCGTTCGCCGATCGAGGACAACGCCTGTCCTAAAATGTCTAGCATTTTCGGCCTTTCTACCTGAAGTACCTGGATGTTTAGGTGCCCTGAACCCGTAGCGTTTTCCCCAGACACTATCGCCCACGGCGATAATTCGCTATTTTTCGGTATTGTACGACATGGATAGTAAAATTGCAATTCCCAGCAGATAGAGTGTTGATCTGCATCACCCTGCGAGTCCACTTATCGTTTCGCAAGATGCCCTCAACTTTCAGTGTGCAAGAGATGATTAAAAAAAATATTGTAGGCTCTATGAGGCAAACTGAAAACCAGGCCATGAATAAAACCCAGTAGTTACGTTCCGCTTCTCTTCGCATTGTCCGGTTTCGGGCAGTTGATCGGGCGGGGGAAGGATTCTCGCATTTCTCACTGTTGACTCACCCCCGAGTCTCGTCTATCTTTTCCCCTCGCCGCTCAAGGCAAGGGCGGCTTTTGCTTGTCACGCTTGGCTTTCCGCCACTTATCCACATCTTGGTACCGCGTCAACTGTGTAGAAACCACAGGGGGTATCTGTCGTTGACGGAGAGTTATCCACGTTCATCCACAATGAGTTATTCACAGGATAAAGAGGGATCATGACGCGACTCGCCACTCCCCGCCCCCTTCTCGCCAAACAGGGAAACCAGACACGGGACGATGCGGCTCACGAAGCTTGGATGCAGGTCAGCACATTAATTGAATCCGCACTACCGGAACAGGCCTTTCATACCTGGTTCCGTCCAATTCAACCGGTCCAGTTTCGTGATGGTACACTCACCGTCCAAGTGCCTAGTCGCTTTTATTACGAGTGGATTGAAGGTCATTATTCCGACCACATTGATTCCGCTCTCGACCGTACCCTCGGTGGACATGCGCGTCTCATCTATGTTACCGGCCAGCAGGACGACCAGAAGGTTGCGCCAGCTCCGCTTCAGGTCAAAGAGGTGGTCACTCCGCCAACAAATGGAGGTCCCCGGGTTGATCACGGACTGAATCCGCGGTATCTCTTTTCCACATTTATCGAGGGTCCGCAAAACCAGTTTGCACGTGCTGCCGCGCTCGCAGTCGGGAAATCACCGGGACGGACCGCGTATAATCCGATGCTGATTTACGGCGGGGTTGGGCTGGGAAAAACGCACTTGCTGCAGGCGATTGGCAATGAGGCACTAATCCAGAATCCGCGTGCGATGGTCCGTTACATCTCCAGCGAACGGTTTACGCAGGATTTTGTCGAGGCGATCAAAGCGAATCGCGCCGACGAGTTTTCCGCCCGGTACCGAGCGGTCGATGTCCTGTTGATGGATGACGTGCAGTTTCTGGTTGGACGTGAACGGACCCAAATGGAGTTCTTTCACACCTTCAACACGCTTCACCAATCGGGAAAGCAGATTGTTCTGACCAGCGATAAACCGCCTCGTGAACTGGACGGTCTCGATGAACGTCTCGTCAGTCGTTTTGGCTGGGGCCTGGTCACCGACATCGCGCCACCTGATTTTGATACTCGTATCGCGATCATCCAGAAGTTGAGCGAGGAAGAGGGCCTCAACCTCGACCCGCGTGTGCTGGACTACCTCGCCAGCCATTTCACCAAGAACGTACGTGAAATGCAGGGAGCGCTGATTCGCCTTATGGCGCACGCCAGCCTGACTGGGTCGGAGATATCACCCGAAATGGCCCATCGTGCCCTTCAGGACCTCGTCTCGAACCGTGAACGACGTATCACAGTTGAGATCGTCCGTCGTGTCGTTGCAGAGCATTTTCAGGTCGCTCCGGATCTGCTGATGGCAAAGATTCGCACGCAGCCTATCGCACGAGCGCGAATGATCGCCATGGCCCTTTCGGTCCGTCTGACAGGCCAGTCGCTCAAGCAGGTGGGCGCACAGTACGGGAAACGAGACCATACGACTGTTTTGCACGCGCGCGACAAGCTGGATGAATGGGAGCAGGATCCGGCATTTGCCTCCCAGCTCGAACAGATGGTTTCACGCATTGAGAGTGAATCAGAGTAGCTGTTTTTTCAAGCGGCTACTCACTTCTTCTCCGACCCGTAGATTCTTCCCTGCTTCGGCTGAAATCCACCTTCCCTCCTTGACCCGGAGCCAGCGGATTTCCTATATTTCACAGATTTTCAGGAGGGGGCGGAAAAGCCCTTTTTCTCACCCCTCCTCTCATCCACAGATGGGGATGAGAATGTGGATAATATGTGGGTTGCGTAGTGGTTGGATTTTACCCACCCTCCACGAGTGGATCAGAGGGGACAACTATCCGTTCTATCCCCTCTCAATTCACACCGATAGAAAGAAAAAAGGGCAGACAGGTTCAGGGCTTTCCGGAATTGTTGAGGGTTATCCCCTCTATCCACAAGCCTACAACAACATCAAAGAGTTACCTCTAATACAATCATTTTAAACCAGGAGGGGATAAGTTCCCCCTTCTCCGCGTGAGGAGCACCATGCGCTTTACAGTCACCCAGGCTGACCTGATGGAAGCTCTCGGTCGAGTTTCCCCGGCTGTACCGACCAAGTCCACTCTGCCGATTTTGTCGAACGTCCTGCTGCAGCTTGAAGAAAATCGTCTGAAGATGGTAGCGACGGACCTCGAAGTATCCGTGGTTACCGAGGTAGATGTCCAGGGCGAGGTGAGCGGAAGTGTTTCGGTTCCTGCAAAAAAGATTGGTGATATCGTCCGGGAACTGGATGGTCTGACTCTCACGATTAATGTGGATGAAAGCCATCACCTGCTGATTGATGCTGGCGAGGGTGAATACCAGGTGCCGGGTATTGCGGCCCAGGAGTATCCCAGCCTGCCGGAGATCGACAGCGCGGCCACCCTGCGTTTCACTGCGGAAGACCTTAACTCGATGATTGCACGGACCAGCTTCGCGGTTTCGCGTGATGAGCTGCGTCCGGCACTGACCGGTGTTTTTTTCCAGATTCGACCGACGGAAGTTCGCAGTGTTGCAACCGATGGTCACCGCCTGGTGCGCATCATCGATCAGAAGTTCCGTGCCGAAGGAGAGTCGCGTGAACTGATCCTTCCCGTCAAAGCGCTCGATATGATTCGACGCAATCTGCCGGAGAAGGGGGATGTGGAACTTGTGGTCGGCGGCAACCAGATCATGGTTCGTCTCGAGCACGCCACCCTCTACAGTCGGCTGATTGAGGGACGGTACCCGCACTACGAAAGTGTGATTCCTCAGGAGAACCACAACAAGATGATTGTCAATGTGGCCACCCTGATTCGTGCGGTGAAACGTGCCCAGATTTTTGCCAACCCGATCAACCGTCAGATTGTCTTCCATCTATCCCAGGAAAAGGTAGAGATTTCGGCGGAAGATGTAGAACTTGGCGGCAAGGGACGTGAAGCGGTCGATGCCATCTACGAGGGTGAAGCGCAGACGATCGGCTACAACGCGACCTATGTCCTCGACCTGCTGAAGCAGGTGCCGACAGAAGATGTGCAATTTGACCTGGGTGGTTCGACTCAGGCCGGGATTGTGCGTCCCACCCAGCAGAAGGAAGGCGAAGATTTCCTGATGCTGGTCATGCCCGTGCGACTCTCCTGAGATGAGAGACGATTCCGACCGGCGAAAGAGACAAGCCTGGGACGGTTGGGAACGGGAACGACAAAAGAAACACCGCTCCCGTGATAGCGGATCCGGCGGCAAGGTTCTGCCGCTCGGGGAAGCCATCAAGGGATGGGTGGACCAGGGGAACCTCGGGGGGCGTCTCAGGGAAGCCGACCTCTTCACCCACTGGAACGAGATGGTGGGGGAAGCGGTGGCCGAAAAGGCGACCCCTCTCAGGTTGGAACGCGGTCGCTTGATCGTCAAAGTGGCCGACAGCGCCTGGCGCCACCAGTTACTCTATATGCGAGCAGAGTTGATCGCTTCGATCAACAACCGGGTCGGGTCATCGATGGTCAAGGAAATCGTCCTGACCGGTTCCTGATTGTTGAACATCCTTCATACAAAAGAGCAAGAATGTCGGACACAAAAAAAGGTAGTGATCAGTCGTACGGCGCTTCACATATTCAAGTTCTCAAAGGACTTGAAGCTGTTCGAAAACGTCCCGCGATGTACATTGGTGATACCGCGGTCCGCGGTCTTCATCACCTGATCAGCGAAGTTGTTGACAACTCGGTCGACGAGGCCCTTGCCGGGTACTGTGACGAGATCAGTGTTACCCTGCATACCGATGGCAGTGTATCGGTCGAGGATAACGGCCGTGGTATTCCGGTTGACAATCATCCCGAATACGTTGATCCACCGAAGACAGCCCTTGAAGTGGTCATGACCGTCCTGCACGCCGGCGGCAAGTTCTCGAAGGACAGCTACAAGGTGTCCGGTGGTTTGCACGGTGTCGGTGTCAGCGTGGTCAACGCTTTATCCGAGTGGTGCGAGGTAACCTCGGTACGCGAGCAGATTCCCAACAAGCAACGCTACCAAAGGGGTGTGCCGAGTGGTCCGGTGGAAGTCGGGTCGAAAAAGATCCGCAAAAAGAACGGTACCAAAACGCAGTTCAAGCCGGATGGCGACATTTTCCCGGAAACGGTTTTCCGTGCGGATACCGTTGCCAACCGTCTCCGCGAACTCGCCTTCCTGAACAAGGGCCTCAAGATTGTCCTGACGGACGAACGCGAGGAGAACGAAGCGGATCGCACCCAGGAATTTTTCTACAAGGGTGGCCTGGCCAGCTTTGTGAAATACCTGGATGAAAATCGCACTCCAATTCTCGCCAAGCCGGTCTATTTCGAAAAGGAACGTGACGGCGTCCCGGTGGAAATCAGTTTCCAGTTCAACGATTCCTACCAGGAAAACCTGCATTCCTATGTCAACAATATCAACACGATTGAAGGCGGCACCCATGTGGTCGGCTTCAAGACTGCGTTGACGCGTACCCTGAACAACTATGCGAACAAGGCGAAGTTGTTCAAGAAGGATGGCTTCTCGCTGTCCGGGGATGATTGCCGTGAAGGGTTGACCGCGGTGATCAGTGTCAAGGTGGCTGAACCTCAGTTTGAAGGCCAGACCAAAACCAAGCTCGGCAACAGTGAAGTGAAGAGTGTCGTCGAGACAATCGTGGGTGAACTGCTCGGCGACTACCTCGAGGAAAACCCCTCAGTCGGCAAGCGGATCATCGACAAGGCCATGCAGGCTGCCCGAGCCCGTGAAGCAGCACGCAAGGCGAAGGATCTGATCCGACGTAAAGGTGCGCTCGAATCGGGTGGTCTTCCGGGTAAGTTGGCTGATTGTCAGCTTCGCGGGTCGGAAGGAACCGAGCTGTACATTGTCGAGGGTGACTCGGCCGGTGGTTCTGCGAAGCAGGGACGAGATCGTCGCTTCCAGGCGATCCTTCCGTTGCGTGGTAAAATTCTTAACGTTGAAAAAGCACGGATGGACAAGATCCTCTCGAACGAGGAAATCCGGACCTTGATTTCAGCAATCGGGACCGGGATCGGCCATTCGAGCGATGAGGAAAAAGATCTTTTCACCAACGGCGACACCGGAAACGGCAAAGGCAATAATAACGGCACCTACAACTTCAGCCTGGATCGCCTTCGCTACGGCAAGATCATCATCATGACGGATGCCGACGTGGACGGCGCGCATATTCGAACGCTGCTGCTCACTTTCTTTTACCGTTACATGCAGGAACTGGTGTCGCGTGGCCACATCTTCATCGCCCAGCCGCCGCTGTACCGCCTGAAGAAGGGCAACCGCGAAATCTATGTTTACGACGATGCGGAACGTGAACAGCGGATCAAGGAGCTTGGCAGCGAAACGAAGATCAATATTCAGAGGTACAAAGGTCTCGGCGAGATGAATCCCGATCAGCTCTGGTCGACCACTATGGACCCGGAGCGTCGTACTGTGATTCGTGTGACCATCGATGAAGCTGCCGAAGCAGATCGTCTCTTCTCGACTCTGATGGGAGACCAGGTGGCCCCGAGACGTGAATTTATCGAGAAAAACGCTCGGTACGTGCGGAACCTCGATGTGTAAGTTGCAAGGGTAGGACCTCAGCAGGACGATCAGGAGGAAAGGATGGAGAAGGACCCCGCACAGCATCCGATCGATTCGAACGATGAAGAGCGCTATGCACCGCCCGCAGTCGTGGAGAAAGGACGAATTGAAGCCAAGCTCTTCAGCGACGAACCCGATCCCTGGGGACCGTAACACGGATCCAGCCGAACTTCTTCGCACACTTCAGAGTCCCTATTGGGTCCCCGTTTCCGGCAGCTCGATGAAACCGCTGCTGCGCAACGGGGACTTTGTGCTCGTTCAACCGTGGACGAAGCAATCGGAACGGGAAAGCTTACGGCCCGGGATGATGATTCTGTTTGTCCGGGACAGGCAATTAATCGTCCATCGTTTTCTCGGCTGGGAAAGCGATGCTTTGCTCGAGCGGGGAGATCGTCAACAGGATATCAATCGTCTTCAGCTTGATCAATTGCTTGGTGTTGTGATTTCTCGTAAACGCAACGGGAAGGTTCAATCGCTGACGACCCCCTTCCTCTGGCGGTTACACAAGTTGTTCGAACGTGATCGTGGAAACCTATGAACCGGATTGAAGCGGAACGGGTTGTGCGGGATGCCTGCCAGCTTCTTCGGGGGGGAACTCCTCGTGGCGAGCTGTCCGATCCGTCTCTCATTGCCGATCTGATCGTTCACCACGGTCTCGGTCCGCTCGGTTCCTGGCAGGCCAGCAGGCATGACACTTGGCGTCGCAAACTGGCAGGCGAACCGCTACAAAGGCTGGATCAGACTGTTCTCCAGGCAAAAATCAGGCGTAACATGGTGGTCGTGGCGCTAGCGGACGCCCTGAAAATCCTCCGTCCTTTCCACCCGGTTCTCTTCAAAGGACTAGCCCTGGCAGAGCTTTATCCGCGCCCCTGGCTGCGCAATCCTGGTGATCTCGACATTCTGCTTGGCACGGGGGATTTTGACAAAGCGGTTGAAGCATTGCAGGGAGAGGGGTGGCGTCTCCAGCCAAGTATTCACCGTGACCATCCTGCCGAAATTGGCCGTAAATATGGCTTTGCTCAGGTGTTGCGTCACCCGGTCCGTCCTGTCATCGTCGATTTGCATCGCGATCCTATCGACCGGACAGAACCCTTCTGGCTTCATCCTGATGCGCTGACCCAGCAGACCAGCCGCCTCGAACTGACCGAGGGGTTGGCGCTCTCGACATTACAACCGATCCAACATCTTGCTTATACGGCCTTGCACAGCGTTCGTCACGGCACCTTCCGTCTCGCCTGGTCCTACGATGTCCATCTCGGGTGTGAATTATGGCGACAGCAGATAGACCCGCGTGAATTTGAAACGTTCTGCCGTCACTGGAACATTCTGCGAGGAGTACATGTTGGCCTGGAAGTAGCCCGTCAACTTTATGCGACCAGTTGGCATCCCCTGGATCACCTGATACCGGACAAAGCTACGGCTCGTGCCGCAGCGAGACGGTCTCCCTATGTGATCGGCCATGGTCATCTGACTCAGCATGGCGGGTGGAGGCGATTGAGTGCGATGCTTGACCTGATGGACCACAACCGGGACAAAGCGGGGTATCTCTTTCGCACCATGTTTCCATCACGAGATCTTTTCTGGTTCAGCGATACGGACCGTCCCGGATGGGGAGCCTACCTGCAGGACCGTTTTCGCGCTGCAGGAAAGCTGATACAGGGATTTCGCGACGGCCCGAAAAAGCGGGCCGAGTAACCCGGCGAGTCGCATTGGTTTTGGTTTTTTTTGTATTATCACTCGATATTGGTGGATAGCCTCACCGAAACAGAGGACACTATGGACACATTACCCGTACCCGTCGATCAGGTGGTCGAGCAGGAATTGAGCGAGGGCTTGTTGCTCCTGCGCGACACGGGAGACTATGTGATCGTGAATAGTACGGGCCGCATGGTTTGGAAGCACCTGCGCGAATCGCGTAACTTGGATGTGTTACTCGATACACTGGCCTCCCGTGAATCAGCGCCGGATCGCGAGCAGTGTCGGGCTGAAGTTGTAACCTTTTGTCGCGAGCTCGTATCTGTGGGGTTTCTTCGGGAGTCTCAGTGATCCAATTTGAATTTGCCGGGGTCCGGATCGGGTTGCACCGCAACCACGATATCCCGGAAGTTGCTGTACCGGACGGATTTCGTGCGGTGGAGGAGGACGATAAGCCGGATATTTTTGTCGACTTGTCAGTGGGCAACGCCTCCATGCCCGAGCCCGAGGGAGAACCCCGTCTCAAGCGCGGTCGACTCGAGGCGTACGGCGATCCGGACCACATGCTGTGGTGGCATCCGGATCTCGGGACGATCATCGAACTGCATCCACGGGCCGGAAAGGCCCACATAGCACTGCCAGCGTCCGCCTGGCTTCAGACTGAGAGCATCTTTGACCAATTGTTGTTGCCCACACTTCTTCCGCCGCTGGCGGCACGAGGGGTTCGCGCCCTGCATGCCAGTGCCGTGGATATGGGCGGGAACAGTGTGATGATTGCAGGGCATTCGGGGAGCGGAAAGACCACAACGGCATTGTTGCTATTGTCGCAGCACGCGCGGCTTGTGTCAGATGATCTGCTCTTTCTCTACCGTGATGAAGGATCGTTTCGCATTGCGGGTCTTGGGGATGGGTTACGAGCGCGGGATGATGTCTGGAGCCGCTTCAACCACCTGAAACCAGGTCGTGTCGATCCGGCAGGAAAACGTCACTTGGCCAACGGTACTGTTCCCTGGGTACGGGCCTCTCGTCCGCGCGCTGCAATACTGGTTGGTTTTGATGCACTGAGGGGCAAGCTGAACGATATTCAGGCGCTGCCCGCACTGTTGTCCCTCGCGTACCATGCGGGAGATGAAACTCAAGCACTTGGCAGCTTGCGCACGCTTTGCGAGACCATCCATCTTCATGGTGCCGGTGGATCCGAAGAAGCCGCGACCCGGGCGATGCAATTGTTGGGTAGCTAAGGTGCTGTGGCGAAACGTCGCATTCTGGAGATCATGTTGAATAAAACGGTAAAAAAACGACTGTTGATTGTCGACGACGAACAGGAAATCTGCGAATTTCTCGCCGATTATTTCAACGGTAGTGGGTACGAATGCATGGTCTCGCTGAACGGCGAAGATGCACTTGCCAAGACCAAGCTCTTTCGCCCGCATGTCATTCTGCTTGACATCAAGATGCCGGGAATTGACGGGATCGAGGTGCTCAGGCGGATCCGTTCGTTCGACACGTTTGTTGGTGTCATTGTTGTCACCGGCGTTCTCGACGAAGGGATTGGTCGGCAGGCGCTCAAAGAGGGTGCCGTTGATTTCATTACCAAACCGATTGACCTCGAGTACCTGGAACACAGCATTCTGGCGAAAGTGGTATCTATCCTGACATGAGGATCACCTCGATGAAATGGTGGAGAGGCGGGCTGCTGCTGGTGCTACTTCTGGCTGGCAGTACAACTGTCCTGGCACAGGATACGGCTGGCGACGGCGGTTCGATCGAATATGTCATCGGTATCGGCGACAGGGTTCGGATCAGCTATTACCAGGGAGTTTCCTTCGAGGATGTCGGAAAAGTGATCGAAACCGATGTAGGGGAAGAGGGGAAAGTATTGGTACCCCTTCTCGGGAAGGTTCAGGTTGCCGGGTTGACGCCATCCGAAATTCAGCGCAACATCAAGCGTGACTTGACGCGTTATATCGAAGAACCACAGGTGTTTGTTGAGGTACTCGACTATCGGTCATTGACGGCTGTCCTGGTTGGGGCATGTGTCCAACAGGGGGTTTTTGCTCTCGTACCGAACATGGCCGCTTCTGAATTTATTGCAGCCAACGGTGGCATTCAGCCGAACGCGGATTTGGAAAATGTCTCTCTCCTGCGGAGCAACGGTGAATTAATCCGTCTTGATCTTCGCAGTTTTTTCCAGAACGGGGTGGCCACGCAGGACATTCTGATGCAACCGGGGGATCGAGTTTTTATCCCCTTTAAGCCAATCAGTTGGTTGGAAAAAACCTCTCGTGTTGTCCAGCTGGTCGGTCTTGTGCTACAGACCGTGATCCTGATTGCGGTGCTCGGAGGATAGTTAAACGGAAAGAGGTGGCCGAGCATGGCCCAGTATGACCTGAATCTGCGCGATGTCCAGAGAATTCTTCGCCGACGCTGGAAAGTGGTGCTCTTCGCTACGTTGCTGGTGCTCGGTTTCAGTTATTTCTTCGGACGTTCCCGTCAGCCGCTCTACAGTTCCTATTCCAGCGTCAAGGTGGAAGAGACAAACACGGTTGCAGGGTTGCTGTTGCAACGGCTGACCTACACACGATGGGATAACATCGCCACTGCGCAAGAGCTGATCCGCAGTTTTCCTGTGATGGAAAAGGTGGCGAAACGGCTTGGTAAGATCGATCGTGATCTGACCAGCGAGGATGTCCGTTCCAACTCCGAACTGGCATCGATGGTCAACCGGATGATTGGTCTGGTCACCACGGAACGAAGTGGACGAACCAATATCATCGACATCAATGTGACATCGGATGATCCCTACGAGGCCCGCGATGTTGCACAGACCCTGGCGCAGGTCTTCACCGAAACTCATCTGGAGGAGAAGTCCCGGCAGGATCGTGAAACACGAGAATTTATCGAATCCCAACTCCTGCTGGCACAGTCCAATTTGAACGCTGCGGAAAACCGGTTGCAGGATTTTCGCCAGCAGAGTAAACTCCCCGTCTTGAACGACCAACTCCGCCTCAGGCTCGAAGAACAAATGAGCCTGCGTGAAAAGAAACGGTCGCTCGAGACAGTTGTTGATCAGCTTACGACCCAGCTCGGACAGCTTCGTCAGCGTCAAAACCTGCGCAAGACAGGTGAAGGGGAACTGAAAAACACAGCCATGGACTCCTCGGCCATGCGCCTGATCGACTGGTTTTCCTCCGGAGAAGCGGACGGCGGGTCGATTGCCCTGTTGAACCAGCGTCTGATCGAACTCGAAGTCCGTAAACGTGACCTGTTGACCCAATACAAACCTGATTATCCGCGCATTACCCAGCTTGAAGGTGACATTCAGGCATTGCTCAGCCAGATCGCTGAAGAAGCGATAGATATGCTGGACGCCAAGAAACGCGAGCTGAAGAATCTCGACAGGCTGATTGCCGAAGGCGACGCCGAATTTGCCAAGGTACCCGAAGCGCAACGACGCTATGCTCAGCTGGAACGTGAAGTTGCCCTGCGTGAAGCACAGTACACCGACCTGACAGTTAAATACCAGGAAGCATTGATCCGTGAAGCGGACCAGGCGGACGAGGTCACTGTGGTCCGTCCCGCCATGCTTAATCAGGCTCCGATCAACATCAATATGAGCCGCATGATCAGTGTAGGCTTTGTGATTGGGCTGACACTTGGCCTGGTACTCGCCTTCCTCTTCGAAACGTTTGATACCTCCATCGGGACAATCGAAGATGTTGAAGAATTCCTCCAGGTGCCGGTGCTTGGGGTAATCCCCAGCATCGACATCGAGTCGGTCACGGAACACTTGTTACGAAGAAACCCGGGGTTGGAAAACAACCCCAACCTCGAAGCGTCCGCACGGCTTGTCACCCACTTTGCCCCGAAAGATCCTGTGGCGGAAGGCTATCGCGCCCTGCGTACTGCCTTGCAATTCCGTGCGATTGATTCGCCAGTCAAGACGATTACCACCACGTCTGCCTCCTTGCAGGAGGGAAAGTCGACCACCCTTGTGAACCTCGCGATTACGATGGCGCAGGGCGGAGTGAAAATCCTGCTGGTCGGTTGCAACCTGCGTCGCCCGAGCATCTACAAGGTTTTCGGGATCGATCAGGCCCCGGGTGTGGTCGATATCGTACTGGGACGTGTCGAATGGCGCGACTGCATTCGAACGGTGACCGATATCATCATGGGCGATATGGGCATGTCCTCGACCTTGATGACCCCGGGTATGGAGAACCTTCACATCATCACCAGTGGCGGTGTGCCGCCGAACCCGGCAGAAATGCTGGTTTCCGAGCGGATGAAGCAGTTCATTGACGAGGCACGCGAAGAGTTTGACATCATCCTTTTCGATGCCCCGCCGGTGCTGCCGGTGACCGATGCGGCGATTCTGGCGAAACGAACCGATGCGACCCTGTTAGTCTACCGTACCGGCAAGGTGCCACGCGCCGCGCTGCGTCGCGCAAAGGTGCAGATTGAATCGGTAGGCGCAACGGTCATGGGTGTTGTGCTCAACGATCTTCGTTCAGAACTGATCGGCTTCTCCAGCTCGCACTATTACTACGGCAAGTACTATGGTGCGTCCGGCGATACCGAGGTGGTGGAACAGCAGCCGAAACGTAAATCCGGGTGGGAACGTCTGATGGGCAAACTTAAAGTTGACACCCTGCTCGGGCCGAAAGAAAAAGAGAAAGCGTAGACGAGAGCGATGCTTTTTCGAGGCTCTCTCGGGCTGAATACCGGGAATCAACGTCTCGCGGTGGTCGCGACCATGATTGTCGTGACCCTCGCCTCGTTGGCCATCTCCAGCCTTGCTGGCTATGACGAAAGCCTCGCGTTCTACTCGGTGGTTGCGATTGCAATTTTCATTTTCGCTTTCATCAATACTGACTTCGCCCTCTCGATCCTCATTCTCTCCATGCTGCTTTCTCCGGAGTTTGCCATTGGTGGGGGCGGTGGGGGCGGAACCGACACTTCGCGTGACGTTGTCCTCCGTTTCGATGACCTTCTGCTCGGTTTGATCACCCTCTCCTGGCTGGTGAAAACGGCTGTGAACAAGGACTTGGGTCTTTTTATCCGCACACCGCTGAACCGCCCCATCTTCACCTATCTTGGCATAAGTTTTTTTGCAACCTTCCTCGGGATCTTCAACGGTAACGTTTCGCCGCTGGTTGGTTTGCTGTACAACATCAAGTACTTCCAATACTTCCTGATCTTTCTTATGGTCTCGTCACATATCCAGGACCTGACCAACTTGTGGCGGTATCGCCGCATGTTCCTGATCACTGCTTTCCTTGTCTCGCTGTATGCCGTTTCGCAGATTCCATCCGGGGTTCGTGTCTCGGCGCCCTTTGAGGGCGAGGGCGGTGAAGCGAACACGCTTGGTGGCTACCTGGTCATCATGATGTCCCTGGTGATCGCGATTCTACCGACCTTGAAGAGTATGCGTCAACGCGCCGGCTACCTCATCCTTCTGTTGGTGATGTTGATTCCATTTGCCTATACGCTGTCGCGGTCGTCCTGGATTGCGCTGTTCCCCGCCGTCCTTGTGGTCATCTTCTATAGCAGACAGCGCCGTCAACTGATTATTGCCATGATCCTGGCACTGATGGTCCTGCCTTTCGTTATTCCCGCGTCGGTTTACGAACGTGTCAGCTATACGTTCGGCCAGGAAAATCAGCTCCGTACGGATGTGGTTGAAGTGGGGGACACCGCCCTTGATCCTTCCACCTCGGCGCGTATCATCTCCTGGACACAAACCATCAAACAGTGGACTCAGAAACCGATTTTCGGGTGGGGAGTGACGGGCGCCGGATTCAAGGATGCCCAGTATTTCCGTGTGCTGGTGGAGACAGGCGTGGTGGGTTTATTTGCCTTCGGCTGGCTTTTGTGGACGATTTTCGCCGAGGGGGTGAAGAAGCTCAAACTGGTGGACCCAAAGCTTTTCCCGGCGGAGTATGCTTTTATTGTTGGTTACCTGGGCGGGTT
The DNA here is from genome assembly GCA_020444265.1 of bacterium. Classification (GTDB taxonomy): domain Bacteria; phylum Electryoneota; class Electryoneia; order Electryoneales; family Electryoneaceae; genus JAHLLH01. The sequence goes on along the minus strand of JAHLLH010000002.1, from coordinate 92,948 downwards.
TGCGGGGATGATCATACACGGTATTGGCGCCAATACCTTTATCATTGTCCGTATCATGGAGCCTTTCTGGTTCCTTACAGCCCTGGTCATGATGCTGCCTGACTTGACCGCAAAGCGAAAAGAGCAAATGAAGATCGAAGGTAATCTTCCAGCCTGACCACTCCAATTTGAGTGTCATCCTCTCTGGACTGGATGCAGAGTGCGGGACGCGGCCATAAAAAGGCCCGCGCAGGCAGATTGCGCCAAGGGTGGAAGCAACAGTCGGGCAAATTCCTGCGGTCTTATGCAACGGTTCTCATTATGCAATTTCCTCTGAAAGAATAGCAAAATCAGCACAGGCACACGTACCTTGAGGGAAGCGTTACGAGGAATAAATCAGTATGGGTCATGCTTTCACAAGAGGTCAGGAAGTAATGTCATGAATTGGCAGCGGTACTGGAGACGAAATCAGCGAGAGATCGTTCGGTGGGGAATCGTGGTGGCCTCGGCGATTGTGGTCGGGTTCATAGCGATGTTGCTAGCGGACGCGTTGGACAGCGACTACACGTTTTACGCTCCACGTGACGAGTCACGCAGTCAGCGAATCATTCCCTCCACCCCCACCCCGAATTATTCCCTTATCTACACATTCGAGGACGAGCATAAACAAACACTTGAGTGGCGTTGAGGGGCTACCCCTCCTTCATTTCGGCCGCGCCCTTGTATTCCAGCACCATCACCGAACGGTGAGGCAACACCGGAAGCGTTTCCAACAACCCCCAACGTTCACGATCCAGCGCCTGAAACTCACGTAACCCTTCAGGGCCCTTCCAGACCAGCAGCGTACCACCCGGCTTCAGCAGCTTTTCTGCCCATGGGGCCACTTCTTTCAGGACTCCGACCGCACGAACAACCACGTTGTCAACCAACACATCCTCGTGCGAGGCGAGATTTTCTGCACGCTCGTGTACCACAGAGACATTTTTCAGCCCGAGGTCGTTGACCATCGAGGTCAAGGCGAGCGTTTTCGCGCGCCGTGAATCGACAAGCAGAAACTCCTGTTCAGGCATGGCAATCGCAAGGCACAAGCCCGGGAACCCACCACCACTACCCAGATCCAGCACCTTTTCGCCTCGCCGCCACTTGGCAGGATGAAGCACTGGCACCAGGCTCTCCCACAAGGACTGCAGCAGCACGGAATCCACGTTGGCGCGGGAGACGAGGTTGATCTCGCGGTTCAATTCACGCACCAGCAGGAGGTGGTCGACAAGCGATGCAATAATCGTTTTGTCGCCCGTAAACCCCATCTTTTCCAACATCTCGGTGACATTTGAAGACGATATCTGGGGAGCATGCTGGGTGTCCAACAGCCAGGCAGGGGCCTGGGCGGCAACACCCTTGGGTGTCGCGTTCAGCTTGCGACGACGGCGTTGCGGCTGTTCGCGCGAGGGTGCGCTGGAAGAGTTCGAGGTGGATGGTTTATAATTTGGCTTACCGGAAGGACGAGGGCCATCCTTCTTCGGCCCACCTGCAGGTTTGCCGGGGCCACCCGGGCGAGGCTTTCCCTTGGCCTTGCCATAGGGGTTGCCGGGGGCTTTTCCGACAGGCCGATCATTCCGCTTGTCGTTTCGACGCTTGTCTTGATCTCGATCCATCTCTTCCAACACACTAAAACAGGAGTATATGCTGGGGCCGGGCTGTGAGTAACGCGGCCGCTACTGGTAGACTGAATGTACGATACAGGGCTAGAGGAACAACCGGTTCAGGACGATTTCGCTCCCCGTGGCTCCTGGGCGCGCTCGTCCCGTCGCTTCAGCGCAACCAGCAGAATCGTCAGGTCGGAAGGGGTGACCCCGGCAATGCGCGAGGCCTGGCCCAGGGTGGCGGGGCGATGCAGTAGTAGCCGCTGCATTCCTTCCGCAGACAAGGCGCTCAAACCCTCGTAAACGAAGTCATCCGGGATGGCACGGCGCTCCTGGTCCTGGAGACGTCGGATCTGGCGACGCTCACGCTCGAGATACCCCGCATAGCGGATATCAATTTCCACGGCCAGCAACAGGCCGGGGTCCATTGAAAGGTTATTGAACGTGCCACCATTGGTCGCGGAAAGAATTGATTGAAGCGAAACATCTGGACGTGTTAGCAGATGGGAAGCGTTTTCTACCCGTTCCGGGTCTTTGGAGTCTGATACGACTTGATTACGCTTCAGCCGGACATTTTTTAAACGTTCGACCCACTCCTCTTTCGCACTCAAGCGCGCACCGATGGTTTGGTAACGTTCCTCGTCGATCAGCCCGGTGCGACGAGCCTTCTCATACAGGCGTTCTTCCGCATTGTCCTGACGTAAATGCAGGCGGTATTCCGCACGGCTGGTGAACATGCGGTAGGGCTCACGGGGGTGCAGGGTAACAAGGTCGTCGATCAGCACTCCACCATACGCTTCAGACCGCTCCAGCAGCAACGGGTGGCGGCCATGAATCTTCAGCGTGGCATTTGCGCCTGCCAGCAACCCCTGGATTGCCGCTTCCTCGTACCCGGAAGTACCGTTGATCTGTCCAGCGAGGTAGAGGCCTGGTACACGTTTTGTCTCGAGAGTCGAACGCAGCTCGTGCGGCGGCACAACATCATACTCGACCGCATAGCCAGGCCGTCCGATCTCAGCCTCTTCACAGCCGGGAATGCTACGCAGGGCCTGCAGCTGTACCTCTTCCGGCAGGGAGGTAGAAAAGCCATTGACATAGAGCCAGGGGTGGTCCATTCCTTCCGGCTCAAAGACAAGGGGGTGCTGTTCCCGGTCCGGGAAGCGCATCACCTTATCCTCGACAGAAGGGCAGTATCGTGGCCCAACCGACTGGATTTGCCCGTTGTACATCGGCGCATCTTCGATCCGGTCACGGATCAGGGTATGGGTCATAGGCGCGGTGTGGGCCCGGTAGCAGGCCGATTGCGGAAGTTGCCTCTCCTTCACCTCACTGCTGAAGAACCAGAGCTCGGTTTCGCTCTCCTGTCGCTCCATGCTGCTAAGGTCGATAGAGGATGCCACAACACGCGGCGGGGTTCCGGTCTTAAAACGGTCCAGCGGGAAGCCAAGGGCGGCCAGGTTCTCAGAAATCGCATTGGCTGGTGGTTCACCGAACCTTCCGGATTGACGTTGAATAGTCCCGACATGGGTCAGACCACGCATAAAGGTGCCAGAGCAGAGGACGGCGGCATGGCAGGCGAGGGGGGTGGGTATCCCAGCAAGACGAACGCCGACAAGACGACTCCCTTCTACTTCAAATCCCACCGCTTCGTCTTCGATGATTTCAATCTGCGGGTAGCGCTCGGCAAAGAGAGTGTCAATGGCCGCAGTGTAGCTGTCACGGTCCACCTGGGCGCGCGGCGACCAGACCGCAGGTCCTTTAGACCGGTTCAGCATCCGGTACTGGATGGCGGAGAGGTCGGTCGCGATAGCCATCAGGCCACCGAGAGCGTCGACTTCTTTGACCAATTGCCCCTTTGCGGTGCCGCCCATCGCCGGGTTGCACGAGAGACGTGCCAGCGCATTTCGTTCGCGCGTAACCAGCGCGACCGATGCACCCGCACGTATTGCTGCGGCTGCCGCTTCGACACCCGCATGCCCCCCTCCGATGACGACAACATCTACCATACCGCGACCTTCCAGTTCTCAATAGGGCGCCAATGTAGAGACGATTTGGACGCAATAAAAGCGAAAGAGGGGGTTGTCCCCGGAGATCGAGGCCGCGAGAGGGGTTTTCTCACTTGTTCCACATGAAACACAACGGGAAGAAACGAGGAAGAAAGGGGAGTGTTTCACGTGAAACAACACCTCGAAACCCGCTATTTACCAATGCAAAAGCGGGAAAAGATACGGTTCAGAAGATCGTCTGTGGTGATCGTTCCCGTAATTTCACCGAGTGCATTGACTGCGTCGCGTAATTCGGTGGCCAGCAACTCCTCGCTGGCGTGCTGTTGGACAAGATCGCTGGTGCGTCCGACGGCGGCCACAGCATCCGATATACGATCGGCATGTCGCTCCTCCAGGATCAATAATTCGCTGGGGTCAGCTCCTTGCAGCAGGTCGTCGACAAGACGGTGCAGCATCTCATCGACCCCTTTGCCGGTTCGTCCGCTGATTTGGGGGAGCGAAGTCAATTCGGCAGGCAGGTTGCCCAGATCCGACTTGTTTACCAGTAAGGTTAAACGCTCGTCCTTTTGCAAGGAAGAAGGAGGGGGCTCAAAGGTTGGGGGTGCAAGCAGCCAGAGGATACGATCTGCACGGTCAAGCAAGGAGTGGGCGCGTTGGGTGCCCTCCTGCTCGATGGCGTCCGATGCCTCGCGCAGGCCGGCCGTGTCGACCAGTTGAAGCGGAATCCCCTCCAGGTCGATTGTCACGTCGAGATAATCGCGTGTCGTTCCAGGCATGTCGCTGACAATCGCGCGATCATAACCAAGGATCCGGTTCAGCAGGGTCGATTTCCCGGCGTTCGGCGGTCCTGCTATGACCACCAATGCACCGTGACGTAACAAATGCCCCGCGCGATGTTGTTGGAGTAGGGTAGAGAGCTGCTGCTCAAGGTCCGAGAGGAACCGTATCAGCTCGTCGGGCTCGTAGGTTTTGATTTCCTCTTCGACAAAGTCGAGTCCGATTTCAATTTTGCTGAGGAATTCGGCTAGGGCTTCCTGTAAACTGCGAATTCGGTTTCCCAGGCCGCCTTCCAGGACACGTACTGCGGCTTTCGCGGACGATGCGGTACGAGCATCGATCAACGCAGCCACCGCTTCCGCCTGTTCCAGAGTCATTTTGCCGTTGAGGAAGGCGCGACGGGTAAATTCACCCGGCTCCGCGGGTCGTGCCCCGAGGTCTCGCAGGCGTTGAACCACAAGACGCAGGGTCTCACGCCCACCATGGCAGCTGAATTCGATAAGATCTTCGCCGGTGTATGAGGCGGGGTTTTTCCAGGGCAGGATGACCACCTGGTCAATCGGTTCGCCTTTACTGTCGGCGAGATCGACCAGCACCGCCTTGCGTGGTTCGAATGCGGCTACCCTTGACGGATCGCGCAGCGCTTTCCCGGCAATATCCCAGGCATCGGGGCCGGAAAGACGAACGACCCCGAGGGCGGCATGGCCCTCGGGGGTCGCAAGTGCTACAATCGTATCCTGATCATTCAGACGGCTTGTCATCGGATCAGGAGTCGCTGGACCGGTTCTTTTTGCGGGCGCGCCGCTCTTCACGCATCGCCTGCTTCTCGTGCTCGAGCTGATTCTCCTCGACCGCCTTCGCCAGGCTGGGATCCTGAATCTTGATCAGCTTGGTCTGCGCCCAGCTCAGCAGGTTAAAGAGCGTGTAGTAGAGGGTCAGCCCGCTCGGGAAATTGTTGAAGAGGAAGATGAACATGATCGGCATCATGTACAGCATCGCCTTCTGGTTTGGGTCGGTCATCGTGGTCTTCGACTGCAGATAGGTCGAAATAGCCATGACAATCGGCAGTACCGCGAGATGGTCCCCGTAGAGCGGAATATGGAAGGGGAAGGTGATCAACGCATCCGGCATCGACAGATCGTTGATCCAGAAAATGAAGGGCTGGCCGCGCAGCTCGATGGTCGAGCGGAAGACGATAAAGAGGGCGTAGAGCAGCGGCATCTGCAAAAGAACTGGCCAACAACCACCCATCGGGTTGACCTTGTACTTCTTATAGAGACCCATCACTTCCTGCTGCATCTTCTGCGGGTTGTCCTTGTGCTTCGCCTGCAAATCCTTCATCACTGGTTGAAGCATCTGCATCCGCTTCATTGACTGCTGGGATTTATGGGTCAACGGCCAGACAACCACCTTGATCGCGATAGAGAAAATGATCAGCACAACACCGTAGTTCGGGATAAAGGTGTGCAGCCAGACGAGGATCCAATAGATGCCCTTCGAAAACGGCTCGATGATCTTCCAACCCCAAGACATTGTTTCTTCTAGAGATGGGTCTGCCGCACGGATGGTGCCGTAATCAAGTGGCCCGAGGTAAAGTTTGATCAGGTGGTTCAAATCCCCGGTTTCAGCCAATCCAAGGGAAAGCGAGGTTTCGTAGAGTTTCGGCGGGTGCTTGCCCTTGTAGCTGTTGTCGACGAAGGTACGGAGACGTGCGCCATCCGCCTGTTGTTCCGGGACGAGGGCCATCAGGAAATACTTGGTCCGCTGGGCGACCCAGTCGGTCCCGCCTGTCGCTTCGTCTTCCTCTACCTTTTTCCCGTTGCCCTTTAATGTTTCCTGCGTTTTGCCCATCAGGTACATCGACTGGGAGTAATAGAGTTCCTGGGCAGTGTCCTGCTCGGTCATCGCCAAGCCGCCACCCCAGCCGAACCAGACATTCGGGGCGCCGGTAAGACGGGTCAAGTTCTTGCTTTCCAGCTTCAGGTCGACATCATAACGGTCCGGATAGAAGGTGTAAATCTCACGGTAATACCCGCCTTCCGGAAGCGGAAGGGTGAAGGTGACCGAGATCGGCTGGCTGGATTTGTTCAGACTGATCCGTTTTCTGTCAACCTTGAAGTTTTTCTCTTCCGTGCGAAGCAGGCCCATGCCACCACGTGCGGTCAGCACCAGGTTTCGGTCGGCGAAGGAGGGGCGAACCAACTGCTCCCCTTCCGAGAGGTAAGGCTGGGTCGGCAGGATGGTCCAGGAATGGACCGTCGCCCCGCGCGTCGAAAAACGTGCGGTATAAAGCGGCGTCGACACCTCGACCATTTCCGCTTCACCTGCAGGATCAGCGGCATACCAGGGGCGATCCATGTTCTCGGCATCCATTGTGGCCGAAGAACTCTGCTCCAGGGGCTCGCTGCTCTCCCCGGAGACAGCAGGCGTGGACCCTCTGTCGCCCTCGTTCTGGACCATGGCGGTGTTGACCGTATCCGAAGGTGTCATCTCCTGCGGGGGGGAGACCAGGTTGTAGTAGTAGGGTGTCAGAACGATAATGATTCCGACAATAACAATCGCTAAAAGCGTTCTACGGTCCATGATGGCCAACCAGCCTTGTTACGTTCGTTGTTACCAATTATCTGTCTGCGTGATACGCACTAGAAATCACGCGATCAATCACAAGGATGTTACAATCGATGTTTTGCTCTCTTTGTCGCCATCGTGAACCGTATGATCGTGGTCGCACGTCTGGCTATGCCACTCCCCGGCAGGGGGAACATGATCAATACCACCAGGGTGAAGGGGGTTACATTTGGCGAGACGGACTGTTGAGAGCACCAGCCCTTTACCAAAACCATGCACACGGAAGGCATCTTCCGCATAATGGCTGCAGGATGGGTAGAAACGGCAACGGCTCCCCAGCATGTACATCACCGGCGAGCCGACACGACGGTAAACAGCGAGCACGGGCAGTGCAACGTACCGGACGGCAGCCCGGCTAAGGCGTTGAATGATCTTGCCTGCGCGTTCCTTCATGCGTCGCTGGATCCTTCGTTCGGGGAGGACGGCGAGTTCTTTCCCCCCGGAGGTCTATGAGCCCTAAGTTGATTTCGCCATACGGCGTGCTTCGCTCAGGAGCTCGTCAAGCTGGCTGAAAAAATGGTCCCAGTCATCGGGTGCGCGGAAGAGACGAACCAGGGTGTCATGCCCATCAGGAAATAAATCCCGGTTCAAGCGGAAGTATTCACGCAGACGTCTCCGCGCGTAATTACGCTTGATCGCACCACCGAACGGGCGCAAGGGTACGATCGTCCCGAAACGTCGTCGGGACGAAGGTAAAAAAAAAGGGTGACGCCTCGCCCGCGTACCCTTCGGCCCTCACGGAGCAGATGATCATAGGTCATCCGCCCACGGAGGATATCAGCCTTGGTAAGAGAATTCTTAGTACTGTGCATCGGAGACGGTCAAACGCTTGCGACCCTTGGCGCGGCGACGTGCGAGCACCTGGCGGCCATGCTTGGTCGCCATGCGAGCGCGGAAACCGTGCTTGTTGCGGCGCTTCCGATTGTGCGGCTGGTACGTCCGTTTCATCCTTCTTATCCCTTCGTTCGGGCTGCTCCCCACAGAAACGGGGGCCCGTTATCCGCTACATGCCTGAAAGAACCCACAAATATAGTGGGGACGCTTTCTGCACGCAACTCGGCAACAGGCACACCGAGCACGGCGGAGCCGTTTTCTCCACCCCTACTTTCAGCCTACATTGCAGGCTGAGGATACCTCGATGCAAGAGGGGAATCGTGATCCACTCCCGGAGACGTATTGCAGCATTGTAACCTCCGGTACCGCCCGTGACGACAACCAGGACAGGACTTTCTATGCGCACAAGCCGTATTACCCTGCTATTGCTGCTCTTCTTCTTCCTCTCCTCGACGGCACCCTCAGCACGAGCAGAAACCATGCGGATCCGGGTGCAGGGGATTGGGGTTCTGGAGATTCCACAAGGATGGGTCCGGGTGGACAAGCTGGACGGTACCGTTGTGCTGCAGGATTCGGTTGGATTGACCGGGGTACGGGTGGCTCGTGTTACCGGGTTGAAGAAAAACGGGGCGCCAGAGTACCTGCGTATGCGCGCCAGACAGCTGGGCATCCCGGACCATATCCGTGGCATCGACCCCGAACTGAAGAAAAAAGCGGGCGCGGACCTGGGCAGCTACATTCTTGGGACGGTCAAGCTGGGCGGAGATTCGGTAATTGTCCCCTTCGACCCGGCCACGCCGAACGAGGAGCACAAAAGGGCAAGCGAGGAAGGCTCCACTTTGGAAACCCCCGAACCGGAGCCGTCACGCTATTTCATGGTTGTTGCCTACACGCGTGGTAAGCAGGTGTACACGCTGGAAGGGTGGAGCGCGAACCTGCCCTCCGGGCCATTGGAGCTGACGGACATTCATCGGAGTTGGCGACTCCCTGCGGAGAAATAACAACCTGCGAGTATTCGAGCATCCACATACCCGAGAGCAAAACAGAAGAGTGGACCCCAGATGTACCCATGGTCCGTCTGCCCACCCCCGCCATGCAGACGGATGGCGACAGGACAGCCGGTCCCCACGAGGCACGATTCCCCTCAGCGGGAAACAGGAGATGGCCTTCCTGCCGGCGAGATGTTATTGTGAAAAGACGGTTGTGCAGGAACACCTCTATATCATGCCGTCAGGGTTCACGCTGATACCAGGCGACCTGTCCGGTAGACGGGAGTTGCAGTGAGTGTATTCAAACGATTCGGACAGGGGTTGATCGGCCTCCTGATGCTGGTTTTCGCGGCCCAGGCGGGACCCATCCTCTATGTATTGCCTACGGTAGATGATGCCTACCATAAACAGGATCGTGTCAGCGAACTACGTTCTCTGCCAGGAGTTGTCGAAGCTCGTATCGCCCTTCCCCAGACAGTGCGTCAAGAAGCAAACCGTCTCGACCGCTGGCTTCGTGTCGAGCTCTCCTCCAGCGAAGAACTCGAAGATGTTCGTCTCCAGCTGATGGCCGACGAGGGGATTGAGTGGGTGGAAGAAACGCCGGTTCGAACAGTATCTGCCGACGCTGGCCTGGACGCGACCTGCAATGATCCGCTTGCCGCTTTCCAGTGGCACCTCGATCACGTGAATGCTTTTGCCGCATGGGATGTCGCGCCGGATGCAGAGGGTGTGGTGGTGGCGGTCGTCGACAATGGGGTCGACATGGACCACCCGGACTTGCAGCCCATCCTCTGGGTTAACCAGGCGGAACGGGATGGACGCAGGAACATTGATGACGACGAAAACGGCTACATCGATGATTTTTTCGGCTGGGACTCCTACTCCAACGATGGCGACCCGAACGCTCCGACGAATGTTTCAAGCCGTGACCACGGCACCCACTGCTCGGGTATCGCGGTCGGGGCACACAACAACCGGGTCGGCATCTCCGGCATCGCCCCTGGTGCTCGCCTGATGGCGATCCGGGCCGGGCAAGGAAGCCAGATCGGCAGCGCGGTAGAAGGGATTGTCTATGCGGTTGATAATGGTGCCCGTGTCCTCTCGATGTCATTTTCAGGCGGAGGGGAATCCGCTTTTGAACGCGATGCGATCCGTTATGCCGCGGCCAATGATGTTGTCCTGATTGCAGCCTCCGGTAACGAGGGGCAAACCGCTCTCGCCTATCCCGCGGCCTACGAAGAAGTCATTGGTGTCGCAGCGGTTGATCTGGACAACCAGATTACCTCGTATAGCAACACGGGTCCGTGGGTCGATATCGCCGCGCCGGGGAGCGACATCCTTAGCACGGTGATTGACGGATATGGCTACAGCACCGGCACTTCGATGGCGACCCCGCTGGTGGCTGGCATTGCCGCCCTGATCATCGGAGAGGACCCCGACCTCAGTGCGGATGCTGTCAAAGCACGTCTACTCAGCGGCAGTATTCCCTTGACTGACCCTCCCAACGCTGGCTATCCGACCCGTCGGGTCGATGCCTGGCGTACTGCTTTATCGGATCGTCCGACGGTGGTCGTGAACAACCTGGACGTCGTCGACGGGGATGAAGACGGCGTTCTCGAGCTCGGCGAGGACGGTTCGCTGACTCTCGAGCTGGAACTGATAGGTAGGTCTGCAAGCGAGGTCAGCATTTCCTGTACCAGCACAGATGGTGGGCTCCAGGCAGATTTTCAGGAAGGCTGGACAGACCTCGAACCTGGCTTGTTTACCTCACGGGCCTTCACCATCCACGCCAACAGTTCAGGCTCCCGTGGTTTTGCACCCTTGACGCTGGATATTCAAGTCCAGCACGAAGGGGCGAACGGATCACTGGATACTTACCGGTCTACAACGGTCGTTGATATCCCAGTCGACCCAAAGTGGCGCACTCATGATGCCGGGGAGATGGTGGCGAGTATCACCGATTTCGGTGCGATCGGGTACCGTGACTATGTGAACAACAAAGATCGTGCGGAAGGGATCCGCTTGACAGAGCGTTCCACAGGCTTCCTTTTTCACGGCTCGGTGATGGTGGCACAGGGCGCGAATGTCAGCGATTGTGCCTTCGGCAACAACAGTCAGAATATCTACGATTTCTTTACGACCTCGGCCGGGGAAATTCGCCAAGTCGCAACCGCCCCCTCGCAGGTTGTCTATTCGGCCCAGTACACGGATGGCGCGGCATTTGGTACGGCTGGTGTGCTGGTAGACCAGACCAGCATCAGCTACCCGAACGGCGAAGAAATTGTCTATGTCGACCTCGATGTGACCCCAATTGCAGGAAACAACTTCACCTACGACGTCGGCCTCTACTGCGATTGGGACATCGGCGGAGCCTACAACAATACAGTGCGCTACAACAGCACAGAAAAACTTTCCTACATCCTCGGGCCAAACGGTGCTGCGGGGATCAAAATTATTGGCGACACTCCGGTTGGTGTGGCGGCGATTGATAACGAAGCGGTGGTCTACAACGGGTTTACCGACACGGAAAAAGCGCAGCTGATGACATCCGGCACCGAAAATGCGGAATTTTTAACCGCCGGGGACATGTCCCACATTGTTGCTGTGCGCCTTGAGGGAGTGACGGTGGCTGAACCGGGCCGCGCCAGCTTCGCTATCCTTGCCGCCGAAAGCGAAAGCGCCCTTCTTGGACTGGCAAAACGAACCGTCGGTGGGGAGTGGGACGGAAACGTGACGATCCCCGGGCAATTCAGCCTGTCAAACGCTTGGCCAAACCCATTCAACAGCAGCGCCTCAACAATTGTCAACCTACCGGAAGCAGGGCGACTGGAGGTGGTGGTGCACGACCTGCTTGGACGACGAGTGGCGGTGCTTGCTGACAACGACTACCTGGCGGGACGACATCGTCTCGTGTGGGATGGACGATCTTCCTCCGGACTGGAAGCCGCGTCCGGAACCTATTTTGTTCGAGCCGGCTGGAACGACCGGTGGATGACACGCAGGATAACCCTGGTACGCTGACCGAGGAGATGGCTTGTGATGATGCGGGTTGTACGGTGGAGTGTGGTGCCTTTGCTGGCGCTGTTGGTGGTGGTCGCAGCCCAAGCGGCTGGCTCGATTCCTGTGGACGGATGTGTTGTGATCGAGTTGACGCAACCCGGCTCATGGCCGGATAATGCGGCAGGGAAACAAGGGTGGAACAGCGGAGATGCCGAACTGGATCGCTGGCTGAAGGAGCTGGGTGCCACCTCTCTGAAACAGGAATATGGCACCCTGTTGCCGTCGTATCGCGTCCTGCGTTTTCCCTCATCGATTTCTACCGATGATGTCCTCGCCGTGCTGCAGGAGCGCAGCGATGTGGCGAACGCTTGGGGTAACGTGGCCTTCGAACAGAGCGAACTTCGCTACACCCCGGACGACCCCCTGCTACCCTCGCAGTGGCACCTGCAGGCGATCAACGCGGAACGCGGATTCGCCCTTTCAGGGGGTAGCGAGGAAATCGTTGTTGGAATCGTGGATGGTGGCGTGAACTGGAGCCATCCAGACCTCGCCACTTCGATGTGGATCAACCCGGGCGAGGATTTGGACGGGGACGGGATCTGGAACCCGTCCGTGGATGAAGACGGCATCGATAACGACGAAAACGGATATACGGATGATGGAATAGGGTGGGACTGGGTCGCCACTGATGAAGGATCGGTCTTTCCCGGCGAAGATGCTGCCCCGCCTGACAATAACCCGGATGACTTCAACGGTCATGGCACCCATTGTGCCGGGGATGCCGGCGCAACTACCGGCAATGGAATTGGTGTGGCCTCACCCGGGGCCGGGTGCCGTGTTGCGGCCCTGCGTGCAGGCTGGACCCTGACCACAGGCCAGGGAGTAGTAGGGCTTTCCGAAGCGACCAGCGCAATTGCGTACGCGGTGGAACACGATTTTTCCGTTATCTCCATGAGTTTCGGCGGATCAGGTGGTGATCCCCAGTATTTCTACCAGGGCATGGAAGCGGCTACAGATTCCGGCTTGGTGCTGGTGGCAGCAGCAGGCAATGAATCCAGCACCTCGCCGCACTATCCGGCAGCGGAACCCTTTGTCATTTCAGTCGCGTCGACCAACCCGAACAACGAACTCTCCGGGTTTTCCAACAGCGGAACGTGGATCACCGTCTCCGCCCCCGGATCCTTCATCTACAGTACGCTGAATTCTGGCGGATACGGAGCGATGAGCGGAACAAGCATGGCTTGTCCGGTAACCGCTGGTGCAATCGCCAGCCTGCTAAGCCTCGCCCCAGACTGGACCTACGACGAAGTCACAACACGTATCGCTCTCACATCCACCCCTATGAGCCAGGAGGGCACCGGGGCTGGCCTGCTCAATCTTGGAGCACTGCTTGATCCCTTTGTCTCGGTGGATTCTGTTGGGGTAGCATCAGCCAGTGGACCACGTTTGACCCACGATCAGCCTGCGACATTGAGCCTGCGCATCGCCAAGCTTGATGGTTTTGTATCCGGAATTAATGTGGATCTGCAGTCCGACAACCCACGCGTCCTGCTTGACGCGGACACTCTCCAGGTTGCGTTTCTTGGAGGCGGAAGCTCTGTGGTGAGGGATGTGGGCATCGAAGTCGAAGGAAACGGCAGCAGCCGTGAGGAAATCCGTCTCGATCTCCGATTTACGGGTGAAGATGCGATCGGTGGGGTTTTCGATTACACGCAGCCCATCTATTTGCAGGTTGGAGTGGGAGATGTCCTCTTTGTTGATGCCGACATGGGGGGCGAAGGGCGTCTCGACCTCTGGTACACCGCCCCGCTTAACGAGCTTGGGCTTGCGGTCGATGTGGTGACCCTCGATGAGGTCAACGATCTTGACACCCGTCTCGAACCCTACCAGACCGCGATTCTCGCCACAGGAAGCCGTCTTATCAGTCCCTTCAACGAGGGCCAGATCGACGCGTGGGCGAATTTTGTCCGTCAAGGTGGCAACTGGCTGGTATCGGGCCAGAACATTGCCGAATCAGTGGACGGCGTCGCACCAATGGCGATGGACACCCTCTTCCAGGTTGACTTCACACGTGAACATGCGAATCGTCTTACCGCAAAGGGTATTGATGGTGTGCCGTTGACACAGAATGTCAACTTCGTGCTCGCCGGAGAGGGCGGCGCCTGGAACCAGACCAGCCTCGATGTGATTGCGGCGCAAGAAGGCGCCGAGCCGCTCTTTGTCTACACGCATGATGTGCCCGAAGAACTCGCCGGGGTACGTGTGGCGCACGGCGCGGGCGAAATTGTCTTCTGCAGCTTCGGCCTCGAAGCGGTCAACGACTCGATTGCCACCGGCACCCATCGTGCCGACTGGTTCCGTCGCCTCTTCACCGCATGGGGCGTAGAGGTCGGCGTGGAAGATGAAGCCGGGGAGTTGAGTGCGCCATCGACCTTCGCCCTTCATAGCGCCTATCCCAACCCGACCAACGGCATGGTCACCATCCCCTTCACCCTGCCTCAGGCGCAACGTGTTAAGGTGGTCGTTGTAGACCTGTTGGGAAGGGAAGTGGCTTCGTGGCAGCAGCGTGCCCACGCCGGTAGCAACCGGATCAGCTGGCAGATGCCCGGGCACCTGGCGAGTGGCGTCTACCTGCTCAACCTGAAGGCAGGCACCCAGACTGCGACCACAAAAGTGGCGTTTGTGAAGTGAGGCCGGCCCGACTTGCTTGCCAAATCGGGTCGATTCATCTAGAAAAAAACAGAAACGGCAGGCCTTAGCAGGCCTGCCGTTTTCGTTCCAGCTTTATATGGTTCTACGCCTTCACCAGCACTGGCGACAGGGTCGCCTGACCCAGCTCCGACCGGATCACATCCCAGTCGACCGGTACTTCGCGCGGATCGCTGATTACACCACGCAGTGCACTGACCGCTGCCGTGTGGGGGCTGCCGAGGAAGACTTCCGACTCGCGGTTGCCCATACGGCCCCGGAAGTTACGGTTGGCCGTGGAGAGCGTTTTCTCGTTGTCACCTGGCACGCCAAGATGGTTGCCCATGCAAGGGCCGCAGCCAGGAGAAGCGAGGGTACCGCCCGCCGAAACAATGGTGTCGACATAGCCGAGGCGCATGGCATCGAGCATCACACGGCTGCTGGCGGGGATCACAACAAGACGGGTGTCGGTTGAAATCTTTTTCCCATCCAGTACGTGCGCCAGGATCGCCAGGTCATCGAGACGTGCATTGTTGCACGACCCAACAAAGACCTGCTCAATGGACTCGCCAGCGACCTCGCTGATCGGTTTGACATTGTCCACCGTATGCGGGCAGGCGACCTGCGGTTCGAGGTTGCTGATGTCAAATTCGAGGACTTCGTCGTACTTCGCGTCATCGTCGGAATAAACCGCCTCAAACTCTTTCTTTGCACGTCCTTCCAGGTAGTCGAAGACCACCTCGTTCGGTGGGATATAGCCGACCTTGGCGCCCATCTCAACCGCGAGGTTGCAAAGGGTCATGCGTTCGGAAATGGAGAATCGGTCAGCCGTCGGGCCCGTGAATTCAATAGCACGATAGAGGGCGCCATCCGCCCCGATGGTGCCGGTGATGTGCAGCGCGATATCCTTGACATACACTCCGTCCGGAAGGGTGCCTTTCAGGATGATCTTGAAGGTTTCCGGAACACGGAACCAGATCTTGCCTGTCGCCATGATCACGGCGGTTTCACTGCGGGTTACCCCTGTCCCAAAGGCCCCAAACGCACCGTATGTGGTGGAATGCGAGTCTGACCCGGTCATGATTGTACCCGGCAAGCAGTGGCCATGTTCGGCCATCACCTGGTGGCAGATACCGTGGTTGATATCGTAGAAGTTCTTGATGCCATGCTTCTTGACAAATTCTCGAATCTGCTTGTGGTTGTTGGCAAAAGCTTCGTTTGCCGGCGGCACGCAGTGGTCGAGGGTGACCAGGTGGATGTCTGGATCAAAAAGCTTGTCCACCCCGATTTTTGCGAAGGTCTTCGAAATCGCCGCTGTGTTATCGTGGCTCATCGCCACATCCGGAGTGACCTCGACAATCTGCCCGGGCTCGACCGAATCGAGACCGCTGTATTTCGCAAGAATCTTCTCGCTGAAGGTTTTTCCCGCCATGACATCCTCTCTGTGCCGATTCCCTCAAATTTCGAGGGTGCTGTTTTCAACGTGTTCGAATGTACGGAAACCTTCGCACATGGTCCACACCCCCCTCCTCGTGGTGCCGGTTAAGGAAGTAAGGGGGAGTCTCACGCATTCCCAATGGTTTCATAACGAAAGAGTGACAGGAGGGTTGTTCCTTATCACGTGAACTATGGGGACCGCAGCTTCCGAACTGTGAGGAAAGGATCGTGACCTCGCCCGGAAAAAGGAGAGCCAGGCCCCCCTGAACGACAGGATGACCTATGGCCAAAGCTGACCTTCACCTGCATTCACGTTTCTCGAACCGTCCTTCCGAATGGTTCCTACAGCGTCTCGGCGCGGCACAATCCTATACCGAACCTGAACGGATTTATGATCGCGCCAAGTCGAAAGAGATGAGCTTTGTCACGATCACCGATCATAACACCATTGAAGGATCGCTTACCCTGGCACGAAAATATCCGGATGCCTTCTCTGGCGTGCAATCCACCACCTATTTCCCGGAAGATGGCTGCAAAGTTCACGTGCTCGTCTGGGGGCTGAACGAAGGTCAGTTCGAACAGGTGCAGGGTATTCGCCATGACATCTATGATCTGCGCGACTACCTGGTGGAACAGAAACTCGCCCACTCAGTGGCCCATGCAACCTACAGCATCAACAATAAACTGAATGTAGACCACCTCGAAAAACTGATCCTGCTGTTCGATGTGTTCGAATCGATGAACGGCAGCCAGACCAGTACCAGCAACTCAACCCTGTACTACTACCTCAAATACCTCAGCGAAGAAACGTTGTCGGGCCTCGAAGATAAACACGGCATCCGTCCCCAGGGACGTGATTCCTGGGTCAAGGGCTTTACCGGCGGTTCGGATGATCACGCCGGCCTCTTTATCGCGAAGGCTTATACGATGGCCAACGCGAATGGCGCGGACAGCTTCCTCGAGTCAATCCGCAAGAAAAAGAGCTTCGCGAAGGGACGGTCCAACGATTTCCATACCTTTGCGCTGACCGTCTACAAGGTGGCGCATGATTTTTCGCGCTCGAAAAGCAAACCGCTAGCGGTTTCCCCGCTCATCAGCCTTCCCTCTGTCATCTTTGGCGAACAGAAGCCTTCCCTGCTGGATCGCCTGGCTGTGGTCGGCCTGAAGGCGGAAACCGGCTGGAAACGTCAGCTTGGCGAACTGGTCGAGGAAATTCGGAAACGGGATATTGCCGATGTCGAAGCCAACTTCGACATGGTCTACGATCGTATCGCAGCAATTGTGGACGAGATGACACGTAATGCCATCCAGACCACTGCCGGAACCCTGAAACAGGGCGATCTATTCGCCCTCGTGAAAGAGGTTTCTGCCGCTATACCCGCCCTGTTTATGCTGGTTCCCTTCTTCACCAGCATGAAACATTTGCACAACAATCGTGCGCTACTGGGTGAACTGCAGCGTGCGCTACCCGTGCAGCAGAACCGTCGCATCCTCTGGTTTACCGATACGTTGGTCGATATGAATGGCCCGTCGGTCACTCTTAAAAACATGGGCTGGGAGTTCTACAAAAACGGTATTGACGTTAAAATTGTGACCTCCTTACGGGAGGACGAGATCACCGAGGAGCTACCGCCAAACACAATCAACCTGCCGCGTGTTCACGACTTCGAATTGCCTTACTACAGCCAGTATTCGATCAAGATTCCTTCCGTGCTCAAGGCGATGAAGCTGCTGAATGATTTCGAACCGGACGAGATTTTCATCTCCACCCCCGGCCCGGTCGGCGGGTTGGGGTTGTTGCTAGCCAAGTTGCTGTCGGTACGAGCGGTGGGCATCTACCACTCGGACTTCACCAACGAGCTGCACGAAATCACCGATGCGGACGATAGCGCGGTGGACATTGTCGAGGGTGGGTTGCGCTGGTTCTACAGCCAGATGGATGAGATCAAGGTGCCGACTCGGGAATACATCAACATTCTTGCGAAACGGGGGATGGACCCGGAGCGGATGTCGGTCTTCCCGCGTCTGATCGACCATGAAAACTTCCGCTATATCCCACCGGAAGAGCTGAACGGAAATACGATCGGTCAACGTCCTGGCATCAACCTGCTCTACGTGGGCCGTGTCTCGCGTGATAAAAACCTCGAATTTTTGGTCAAAGCCTTCAATGAAATCCGACAACGTCGCGACGATGTCAACCTGATTGTTGCGGGCGAAGGGCCATACATGGAAGAACTCAAAAGGCAGGTGGGAGATGTCGAGGGCGTGTCGATCCTGGGACGTGTGGCCCATGAAAATCTGCCTGCGATCTACTCACAGGGTCATGCGCTCGTCTTCCCCAGCACGACCGACACCTTCGGCATGGTGGTCCTCGAAGCACAATGCTGCGAACTGCCTGCGGTGGTTTCCGATGTTGGAGGGCCGAGGGAGATCGTGCAGGATGGCTCGACCGGTTTTGTTGTCCCGGCCTTAAACCTCGATGCCTGGGTCGGCCGTCTGCTGGACATGATCCGCATCATCGAAACCGACCCGGACAAGTACCAGAGGATGCGTGAAACCTCGCGGAAACGAGCGATCTCCACCTACGGCTGGGAATCGGTACTGAAAAGCCTGACCACCCAGGTGCTTGTGCCAATCCCGCGTGTCCTCGCGGATGATTGAACACTGCTTGTCCAGTGTGCTCCTGACCAGATGGAGGGGTCGTGTCCACGGATGTTGATGTGCTGATCATCGGGACCGGTGCTGGCGGGGGGACAGCAGCGCTGTCACTTGCCCAAGCGGGAAAAAAGGTGCTGATGGTTGAGCGAGGGAAACGATTCACCGACCGACGAGCATTTCAAGACGAAAAACGGATGCTGGTCGGGATGGAACCCTTTGATGACCGTCCGTTGCTGCGAAACGGTCGCGAACGAAGGCTATTCAACGGTGGCATTGCCGGGGGTGGAAGTTCGCTCTTCGGCGCAGTGCTGCTGCGTCCCTCGCCGGAAGACTTCTTCCCGGGACAATTCTACCACAGCTACCTGCCTCGTCATCTGCACGAATGGCCGATCCGCTATGAAGATCTCGCCCCCTGGTTTGACCGGGCCGAAGAGCTCTACCGGGTCAGCGGGAGAGCGGACCAGCCGCCGAAACACCTCGGTCAGCGCAAAAGCAACTATCCCGGGCAGCTCCCAGCATTGGAACCGATCAGCGAAAAACTGACCCACGCGATGCGCAAAGAAGGGCTGAATCCCTTCCACCTGCCGCTTGCGATCGATTTTTCCACCTGCCTGCATTGCCCAACCTGTCCCGGCTACCTCTGTCCGACCGGGGCTCGTTCTTCGAGTCTGCATCAAGCGATCGATCCGGCGATTAAGGACCACGGCGCGGAACTATGGACCGAAACCGAAGCGGTTGAACTTGTTGAAAGTAAAGGACGGATTCGCCGGGTGCGTTTGCGAAACCATCGCACGGGTGATGAGCAGGAAATCAGCGCAGAAACGGTCGTTCTCGGCTCGGGGGCACTTGGTACCGCAGCGCTGTTGCTCAAAAGTGGCGTGGTGAACAGATCGGACCAGGTAGGACGAAACTACATGTACCACACCGGTGCGGTAGCGGCCGGAGTCTTTCTAAAACCACAGGGCAGCGCGGACCGTTTCAGCAAACAGGTCGGATTCACCGATGATTATTTCGGCCTGCCGGACTACCCGCACAAATTGGGTTACGCCCAGGTGTTGCCCGTTCCCGGGCCACTTTCGCTGATGCAGGAGTCGCCTGTGCTCCTGCCCGAACAGGCCGCACGCAAAGTTTACGAGCGTACAGTCACCCTCGCGGGGACGGTCGAGGATCTGCCGCAGGAAGGCAACCGTGTCACCCTCGGGCGAGATGGCGTGGTTCAGCTCGATCATTCCTTTCATCGCTACGACATCGAACGGTCCCATGTCTTTCTCGGACGGTTGCGTCGCGTGATGAAACGTGCCGGAGCATCCTATGTGGTCGGGATGACGGGCGACAAGGATGATGTCCATACGGCTCACCAGGTGGGGACGGCTCGTTTCGGGAACGATCCCGACACCGCTGTGCTCGACAGGGATTGCCGTGTTTTTGGCACCGACAACCTCTATGTGGTCGATGGCAGTTTTATGCCCACCTCGCTGGGGGTGGGGCCGGCATTGACGATTATTGCGAACGCCATGCGTGTCGCAGACAGGATTGTGAAGGAGGCAGCTTGACAGGCAAAACCGTTGTAATTACCGGGATATCCGGCACCCTGGGCGAGGCGCTGGGGAGATACTATAGACGGACGGGCTGGCATGTTGTGGGTGTCTCGAGGAGCGACACGGTCGAGAACCAGGCGTATGATACCCTTCTCACCAGCCCGCAGGTAACGGCGGACGATGCGAACGCCCTTCTGGACACCGATCCTGACTTGGTACTGCTGAATGCAGGCCAGATCGAGACTGAAATCGGGCCGAAAGGCGAGCCGCTCGGCGATTCGCTCGAGTCGATTACCCGGGTGAATTACCTCTTTCCTTCGCTGGTGGCGCTGGAAGCCGCGAAACGGAACCCATCCAAACCACTCGAATTGGTGGTGATTGGGTCGATTGCGGATGGCAGCCCCTCGGCGTTTGGACCTCTCTATCACGCGTCCAAGATAGCGGTTCACTACTTCGTATCGGGTGTCGGCCCGATTCTTCAAAATGCTAATTCGAACATACGCTTACGCCTATACCGTCCCGGTGCGATCAAGGGACCCCTCTCCTGGGCACCCGTCAATCGGCTGAACAAGCAAGGCTACAACATCCGGGCGAAACGGTGCGAATCAGCGCCCAATGCTGACCATGTCGCGCAGAAGATCGGCGTATGGATTCAAGCGGGAAAGCAGTTCGTTGGAACCTATGAAGAACCTTTCTCGTTCAAGATTTTCAAGTACTTGTTCGCCTTGGCCCCCAACTTTTTCTACCGCTTACAGGTGCTCGGCTGGAAAAAGGGTAGCAAGTTTGTCTGATTCGGGCAGGAAACAGGACCACCCCTAAGCGCGTGAAAGACCCTGAAGAGATGACAGGAACCCATTGATATGTTCAGTACACGCAATCGCACGTTTAAACGTCTCGACGAAGCGTACCAGGCCTCGCCCCGGATACCCTTTGACGTGGAAAACGACCGGTATATCATCTTCAGCGATGTCCACATGGCGGACAAGGTGGCCCGTGTCGATGATTTTTCCCGCAACGAGATGATCTATTGCCATGCATTGAAACATTATTACGACCAAGGTTTTTCGCTGGTTCTGAACGGCGACGTGGAAGAGGGGTGGGAAGCGAAGATCAGCGCGATCCTTCGCGCCTACAAAGATACCGCCTACGAAATGGAACGTCTGTTCGCCGACGAGGGCTTCCCGCGTCACGTGCGTATCCGTGGCAACCACGATGCCCTCTGGCGGAAAGAGAAAAAAGTCCAGAAGTACCTCTGGGAAGCGGTGGGCGAAGTGGATGTTCACCAGGGGCTACGTCTTGGGGACGACATTTTCATCACGCACGGCCACCAGGGCGAGTGGATGAGCGATGAAATCACCTGGCTTGCCGCCTGGGCTGTTCGGCATGGTTGGCGTTGGGTACAGAGGATTTTGCGCTACACCACCGCCAGTGCAGCGGTGAACCACCTGGTCCGTCGCCAGCGCGACGAACTTCTTTATAGCTGGTCACGCAAACATCGTCAGATTGTCATCGCCGGCCATACCCATCGCAGCATGTTTGGCGACCTGCCGGAGAGCAATCAGCTTGTGGAAGCGCTGAAAAAACTGGAAGCTGACCTGCCAAACAACCCCTCACCCTTCCAGGTGCAAGCGACCATCCAGCATTTGCGCAAGGTGATCCAGAAGGCACAAAACGAAGAGATGGGCGAACCGCCAGTCCCGAGCTACTTCAATGGCGGCAGCTGTGTCAATACGAACGGCATCACCGGCATTGAGATTGATCGTGGCGAAATCAGCCTGATCCGCTGGGAATTGAATGATGCGGTCCATCCGGAGGCGCTCGAGGAACGTAGCAACGAGGGTTTGCTGTTCACCATCGAGCGGAAGCTCTACCAGACCGCCAACCTGGCCGAGGTGATCGACCGTGTAAAAAACCCGCCACATCTTGAGGGCAGGGATGATGATGCCGCCCCGCCGCCGAAGATGGAGACGGTCCGCGAAGAAGCGCCGGAAGACGAAGAAGCGGCTGCTGCCTAGTTGGGTTTATCCCGAAGCAACCCGAAGCTCGACAACCCCATCGCGGCAAGGACAAGTGCTCCCCCGGCAAGGGAACGGGCGGTCCAGGGTTCGTTTAGCAGGATCCAGGCAAAGGTGGCCGCAAAAACCGGCTCGAGGATAAAGATCAGCGCGGCATGGCCAGCAGGTACATCCGGTTGGTAACGTGTCTGCAGGTAGACTGCCACAACCGACCCGAAGAGGGCGGTATATCCCACCCCCAGCCAGCCAACCAGGTTCAGCTCAACCGGCTTCCCTTCGATTAAAGCCCAGGCGGAAGCCACGACCATGATCACCGCAATCTGCCAGAGAGTAAGACGGTTGCTCTCATGCGAGCCGGACGACAACGCTTCGAGCACAACCATTTGCAGAGCGAACGCCAGTGCGCAACCGATGGTCAGCAGATCGCCGATGTTCAACCCGCCCAGTTCCGGGTCCGCCAACAGGTAAATCCCGAAGAGCGCAGGCAGGATGGCGAGCCAGGAGGCGAGCGGGGAACGGCTTGTTCGCAGCAACATCGCCAGGGGCGGCACCATCACCACCAGCAGCCCGGTGAAAAAGCCGGATCTCGAAGCGGTCGTATGCTGCATCCCAAGCACTTGCAGTATAAAGCCTACTGTTAAAAACAATCCAACGATCGCGCCACGCAGAGCAATGGATCGCAAAGGGACAGTCCGCAAGCGAAACCAGAAGGGGTGCATTCCTTCCAGTTCGGTGGCCACAGCAATGGTAGTGGGTGCAGGGGATTCCACATGGGGCAGCGCAGCTGGATGGCGTTTCCGGGCGCGCTTCATGATCTGCAGCAGGGGCACCAGCAGGACAAATCCGAAGACAAAACGCAGGGCGAGGAACTGGATCGGGTCGGTCTGTTCCAGCGCGGCCTTGGTGGCAGGGAAGGTTAACCCCCAGATGACCGTCAGCAGGACAAGCATGCCAGTGGCGACCCAACGACGACGGCCCCGGTCGTTGCCCGGGGCCGCATCAGGATGTTCTTGATCTCGTCTCACACCCACCGTCTCAGCGTCTCCAGAATCAGACGAACACCAACACCAGTCGGCAGCTCTTTGTGAGGCACGTAGCTGACGGGCACCTCAGAGGCGGTTCCTGCGATGTCGAGGTGAATCCAGGGTGTGTCACCGACAAATTCCTTCAGGAAAGCACCTGCTGTGCTCGCACCACCGGGACGGCCTCCTGTGTTCTTCAAATCGGCGATTTCGCTGCTGATCTGTTCCGAGTACTCTTCCCAGAGCGGCAGACGCCAGACACGTTCCCCGGACTCGTCACCCGCAGCGGTCAGCATCTCGACAAGCTTCTCGTCGGTCCCCATCATGCCGGTCGCATGGTTACCCAAAGCAATCCAGCAGGCGCCGGTCAATGTTGCGAGGTCGACCATTGTGTCGGGCTTCACGGTGTCCGCGGCGTACGCCAGCGCATCGGCAAGGGCAAGACGACCTTCGGCATCGGTGTTATCTATCTCGATGGTGAGGCCACGGTAGGAGGTCAAGACATCGCCGGGACGATAAGCATTGCCGCCGGTCATATTCTCAGCGGCGGGGATGAAGCCCTCGATACGGCATTTAGGCTTCATGGTATCGAGTGCCTTGAAGACCCCCATAACCGCAGCGGAGCCGGACATGTCGATTTTCATGTCACGCATCCCGGCGGCGGGCTTGAGGTCTAGGCCACCCGAATCGAAGGTGATACCCTTGCCAACAAGGCAGAAGGTCTTCGCCTTTTTTGGCAGGTTGCCCGGATCATAAGTCAGGTGAATCAGCACCGGTGGGTGCGCAGACCCCTGGCCGACAGCCAGCAGGGCGCCCATGCCCAGTTTCTCGAGTTTTTTGCGGTCGAAGATTTCAACTTTGATGTTTTTGCTTTCCAGCCCCTTCGCGATCTTGGCATAGGATTCAGGGTAAAGATCCATCCCGGGCATCGCGGCGAGGTCACGGGCAAACAGGGTGCCGTCCAGGTTCGCTTTTGCCTGTTTCAGGCCCACCTTCAAACCCGCAACACCTTCCGATTCGCCGGGGGTGACCCGAAGCAGCTCCAGGGTCGGCAGTTTCTCGAGGTTTCGGCTTTGACGCACGTAACGGTACATCGCCAGAACAAACCCCTCGACCGCGGCAACCGTCACACGTTCCTCATCGGGCCGAGCAAAGCCTTTCAGTGGCGGCATGAGGACGACATCCGTCCATCGTTTGGCTCGTGCCTGTTTACCGGCGGTGCCGAACGCGCGACGCAGTTTTTCCGGAGTCCACTCGTCTCGCTTTCCGAGACCGACCACCAGGATATGTCGAGGCCCATTATCTCCTCCATAGAGGGTCAAAAACTGGCCAGACTTTCCGGTAAAATCGTCCTGCTTACGGGCAAGTTCCATCCGGTTGGCGAGGCTGGCATCGAGACGGCCCATGCCGCCTTCCACCGCTTTTTCGCCTTCGAAGAGACCGGCGACGAATAACTGGGCTTCAACTTCCTGGGGTGCGACATCGTGCAGCTGGAGTTTCACGAGAAGATCTCCTAGAGGATCAATCAGGAAACAGGTTTGTTTTCATCGTCCACAACAAGAACCACCGGTTCGTGGCTTTCTATCTCATCTTCTGCGAGATCACAGTAGGTAACAACAATAATCAGGTCGCCCACTTCGGCAAGGTGGGCCGCCGCACCGTTGACACACATCTCGCCTGTACCAGCTTCACCAACAATCGCATAGGTGGTAAACCGTGTGCCGCGTGTGATGTTGTACACCTCCACCTGCTCGTTCGGCAGGATACCGGCACGTTTCAGCAGGTCGGAGTCGATGGTGAGGCTGCCAACGTAATCCAGTTCAGTCTGGGTTACGGTGGCGCGATGTATTTTCGCTCGGAGAAAGCGTCGGAGCATGGTGGTTCCCGGGTCGTGGTTCATGCTGCCCAACCCCTGAATCCACTCGGGAAGACCTTTGGAGGAGTGAGGCAAAGCGTGCTTGGAAAAGTACAGGATGCAGGCAACGGGAACAAGGGGAAGGATACCGCTGTCTCATCTGTTCGGTGGTGCAACCAAGGGTCAGAAATGGAACCCGACATTGACAGCAAACAAGGCATCGTGCAGGCTGCCGGTTGAAAGCGAGGCGCTGATCGGGCCGACCACTGTCGAGGCACCCGCGCTGATCCCCACCCCCCACTCGTACTGATCGAAGGAAAGGTTGGTGTTCCAGCTCGCAAAGCTGTTGCCAAGCGACCCCTCGACCACCAGAAACCGTTTGCGCCAGGGCTGGAATTGCAGCCCGCCACCCACAACCTGGATTGCCTTCCCGGCCAACTGACCCGGCTCGGCCCCAATCACCGCATCGAAAGGCTCGTTGAAAAAGAGGCGGTGCAAGGGTGGGGTACCGGTGGACGAGCCGAGACGCAACCTCCCAATCAGGGTTAGCCAGGATCGACTCTCGGTCCGATTCTCAAGGGAGAGCTCGCCACGACGATAGGCGACATCACCACCAATCGCAGGATCCGCGATTTCAAAATCGGCATAGATCCAGGAACCATCGGTCGCAAAATCCGCCCGGTCAAAACTGTCTTCCCAAAGTAAAGCAAACAGTGCGGGGTGGGAAGATTCGGTCCGTTTGAGTCCCGGTACAGAAAAGCGCGGACTGGTGACCGACCAGTAGTGACGAACGCCGCCGCCGATTGCAGACGTGGTGGAAAAGATAGTTCCCGCGAGAAATTCATTACGGTTCAGACGAAGCTTCATCTCAACGGGGGTTAGGACCGAGGGCGGGGTAATCAGGAATTGCGCCTGCTGGTAAATCGAGTGGAGACGCATCCCGATCCGTGGACGATACCCCGTATGGAAAAACCATGCCGCTTCCGCCTCGGTGTATTCGCCCAGCACCAGGTCAAGGGTGGCCATGGTGCTGTTCCAGATCAGGTTGTGCGAAGTCAGGTTCAGCAGCACACCAGCCTTGTCAAAGCTGTCATAGCGGAAGCCGAAGCGGAAAAAGTCGGAATGTTTCTCGAGCACATTCAGGGTAACAATCGTCCCTCGCTGTGTCGCCTGCAAATTGTAGCCGACTCGCTCGAAGAACTGGGAGGAGAAGACTCGTTCCACCCCAGCCTCGAGTTCCTCGGTTGTCACCCACCGGGGCGCATCAATCGCAAAATCAGCCATCACCTGACGTTGGGTCACATGATTCAACCCATGAATCTCGACCTTCTCGACATAGACAGAATCAATGCGAGGCGGCAGGGGGCGAGGCGACTCCGGGCCGAGACGGTTCAGCGAATCGGCGAGGGCGCGAAGCTGCGGCAGGTAGGTACGTGCTGTCTCTTCGCCCACCTGGATGATCGATTTTGCGTCGTAAAAGTCAGTGATCGAAAACTCCGCCACGGGCGGTTCGATCAGAATATCCACCAGGGTGCGTTGAATTGAATCCGATTCTGCACCAATGAAGGAGAGGGACTGGTTGACGATGGAGATAATGTCGGTCAGCTTTTCCCTGCTGTTCAGCGGGACGCCGACATTGACCCCGACCAGGATGTCCGCACCGAGGTCAAGCGCATCCTGGGCAGGGAAGTTCCGCACCATGCCGCCATCTACCAGCAGGGAGCCCTGGTAGGGGACCGGCGTAAAAATGCTGGGAATCGCCATGCTTGCACGGATCGCTTCGGAAAGGTTGCCGTGATCCAGCACCACCGCCACCCCGGTCACCAGGTCCGTCGCGATGCAGGCGAAGGGACGAGGCAGGTTGTGGAAGTCGGGCGTATCGTGGACAAAGAGGGTTAAACGGTTCAACAGGGCGGAGAAATTCTGACCGGGAATCAAGCCGTTGGGCAGGGAGACGGTTCCGTCCCGCAATGGCAGCGATGCCAGGTAACGGGCATCGTAGAGCTTCTGTTCCATCGACAGGTGTTCACGATTGACCGTCTCCGCAAAAAAATCGGCCCAGTCGATCGAGACGACCAGCGAATCAATCTCCTCGGAGGTATACCCGATGGCATAGAGCCCGCCGATGATACTGCCCATGCTGGTGCCGGTGACCACATCAATATCGAGACCTGCTTCCTCGATCACCTTCAGCACACCAATGTGCGCCAATCCTTTTGCCCCACCACCACTCAACACAAGCCCGACCCTGGGACGTGATGGCGGACCCTGGGGGTCAGGCAGAATGGTCATGTTGTAATCAGATTCGGCAGAAAGGGTGTTGGTTGGGGCGGTGGTTGTGGGTTGTGCACAAGCGGGAGTGCTGCCGACAAGCAGGGACAGGGCAAAGAGTGAAAGCGCGAGTAGAATCAAGCCGGGGTGCCGGTTCATGATGATCCCTGTTGGTCGAAGGACAGCCCAGCAGGCTGCCGTTCGCACAAAATAGGCCTGTGCCCGACAGACGGGAAAGTGCTGGAAGTGCCTCCAGGAAAAGAAAAACCCCCGGCGGAACCGGGGGTTTTAGTGTTCTGAAAAAATCACGCGTAAACCTTGTCCCGCAGCAGGTTGATGACCTGCTCCATCTTGGGGCGATCCGGCTGATCAAGGGTGTCGCGGTCACGGATGGTCACGGTCCCATCCTCGAGGGTCTGATGGTCGACCGTGAAGCAGAAGGGGGTGCCGGCTTCGTCCTGGCGACGGTAGCGTCGCCCGATATTCCCCGACTCATCGTAGAAGACGTTGAACTCGTGCTTCAGGCTGTTGAAGAGTTCGCGAGCCTTCTCTGGCAAACCATCCTTCTTCGTCAACGGCAGGATCGCGGCGGTGTAGGGTGCCAGCTTCGGATCGAGTTTGAGCACGACACGGGTGTTGCCATCCACCTCGTCCTCGTGGTAGGCATCCAGCAGGATCGCCAGCAGCGCACGGTTGAGCCCGGCGGAGGTTTCGACGATAAACGGCAAATACCGTTCGCGAGTCTGATCGTCGAAGTACATCAAGTCTTTCTCTTTGCCGGAGTATTCCGCATGCCTCTTCAGGTCATAATCGGTGCGGTTGTGAATCCCCTCAAATTCTGACCAGCCGAAGGGGAATTGGTACTCGATGTCGAAAGCGCTTTTCGCGTAGTGCGCCAGCTCGTCCGGGCCGTGGGTATGGAAACGGAGGTTCTCTTCGCGGATACCGCAGGTCTCGCGCCAGAAACGCATCCGTTCTTCCTTCCAGAACTCGATGGTTTCGTCTTCAGTACCGGGAACGATGAAATACTGCATTTCCATCTGCTCGAACTCACGGGTTCGGAAAATGAAGTTGCCTGGCGTGATCTCGTTACGGAAGGCCTTCCCGATCTGGGCGATACCGAACGGGGGACGCAAACGGGTGCTGTTCAACACTTGCGGGTAGTCGGTGTAGATTCCTTGTGCCGTTTCAGGACGCAGGAAGACACTCGAGGCTCCCTCTTCCACTGGACCAATAAAGGTTTTGAACATCAGGTTGAAGGCACGCGGGGGGGTCAGGGTGCCACGGTTTCCGCAATTGGGGCAGGGTAGCTTTGCATACTCAGGACTATCCGGGTCGAGATGGAGGCCATTCTCCTTGATTGGGGGAGTTTCAATCCCTTTCGCCTTGGCGGCGTGCTCCAGCAGGTCATCCTCTTTGAAACGGCTTTTGCACTGTCGACAATCGACCAATGGGTCAACAAACCCGTCGACATGGCCGCTCGCTTCCCAGGTGCGAGGGTGGTAGATGATGGCCGAATCAATACCGACGATATTTTCACGGCTGCGAACCATGTCCCGCCACCAGAGGTCAGCAAGCTTCCGCTTCAGCTCGATCCCCAAAGGGCCGTAATCGTAGCTCGATCCAATCCCGCCATAAATTTCGCTGGTTGGCATGACAAACCCGCGGCGCTTGGCCAGCGCCACAATCACATCCATCAAGCTCTTCTCTTTGGCCATCGTTCTTGTTCCTTCATGTCCACCCGGCGGGTCGTCCACCCGGCCTTGAGGCACGAATATAGACCGGGTTCACCAAAGGGACAAGCGATCCGTGGCGTGTCGTCTCGGCGGGGGATGAATTGTCATCCCCAGCTCGCATGCCTGCGTCAGCGGGCACGTGACCGAAGGGTACCCGCGAGCGTCGGGGATCCCCCGGGGCGATGAACGAAGCTTCGGACCTCAATCAACGGGGATGCCCGACGTCCCCAACACAAACACCGTGTCCGGCTATCGCCGAACATGGGGACTGGGCATGACAGGTGAGTTCATGCAGCAGGTGTCCGCCACGTCCCTCCGCTGCGCTACGGTCCTCGCAATGGCGGCCGCCAGTTGTGTCAGATCCTCAGATCTGACACCTGATTCGCGCCCTCGGCGCGATCCTCTGTCAGGTCTCCGCTTCGCTTAGGACCTGACAGAACAAAAGGGTAGCCCAACCCTCCTCAACCGAGTGGAACACGCCACCCTTTCTCAACACCTGTCCGCTCTTGCGCGTTTCCGGCATTGTGCCTACTTTCCCTCGATGCACAAAGGAGCGGGAATGACCTTCCAGGAACGCCTCAGCAAGGCGAGTGAAAACGGCTACCTCTGTATCGGGCTGGACCCGGTGCCGGAACGTCTGCCGGAACCTCTTCGCAAAACACGGAACGGTGTTGCGCGTTTTGTCGAGGCGATTATCCTTGCGACCGCACCCTATGCCGCCTCCTACAAACCCAATCTTGCTTTCTATGAAGCGCTGGGGAAAGACGGCGAAGCGGCACTGGAACGTGCTGTTGATGCGGTCCGTGTGCACGCGCCCCACGCCTTGCTGATCGGGGACGGGAAACGTGGCGACATCGGTAGTACCGCCGAACGGTATGCGTCCGCCTTGTTTGACCGCTATGGATTCGATGCCGCAACCGTCAACCCGTGGTTCGGTTCCGATGGGGTGCTTCCTTTTTCCCAGCGCCCTGAACATGGGGTTTACCTGCTCGCCGCCACCTCGAACCCCAGCTCCGCACAGGTGCAGGAGAGTGGAGATGACCCCCTCTACCTGCGCATTGCGAAACTGGCGCAGGAGGAGTGGAACGAGCACAACAATATCGGGCTGGTGGTCGGGGCGACACGTGTCGAAACGATGGATACGATCCGCAAGACTGCACCCGACCTGCCCTGGCTGATTCCTGGTGTCGGAGCACAAGGTGGTGATTTGGACGCGTCGGTCCGTCATGGCATGACCGGGTCCGTTTTGCCCAGCATGATCAACTCCTCACGTGGCATTCTCTATGCCTCGTCCGGCGAGGATTTTCAGGAAGCGTCGGCACGGGAAGCAAAAAAGTTAGCCGAGGCGATCCAGACCTCCGTCGGCAACATTCAAGAGAGCTGAACCTCGTTTCAAGGAGACGAAGTGGCGCTGTACGATGATCCCAAGAAACTGTATCTGCGCGAAAAACTGAGCTGCCGGGCAAAAGTCGGCAGTAAAGTGTTCACGTTCGACGTGCGCATTCAGGATATTGATACCAAAGGGATCTTGACTGGTATACCCGACCTCGGCGGCCCCAAGCTGGAGTCAGGGCAGGAAGTGCTGGTGCGCTACTATCGTCAGGATTCCGCCTATCAGTTCCTGACCAAGGTCTTGGGGTTTGAGGAACGGGTTGGTCCGGTCGTCCGCATCGGGTTCCCCAGCCGGATTACACGTTACCAGCGTCGCACGCACACCCGCGCGGAATTGGGCGGAACGGTTCGGTTCATGCCCAACGGCCAGCTGACCAACCAGGCGCGTGGATTTGTCAAGGACATTTCTGCCGGAGGTGTCCAGTTCAGCACCCAGCAGGCAGGCATGTTTAACAGCGGACTGCCTGCCGTAGGGACTTCGATCGCGATGGATTTTGTCCTGCCGGGCAACCATGAGTTTGTCGGCATCGTCGGGTTTATCCGGCGCGTAACCAAGGACGAGGAACGCCCCGGCTTTGTCCGTGTGCAAGTGGAATTCACAAAGATCAGCCCACGTGCAGCGGAACGGATGGAGTTGATTTCACGCAAAGCAGCTCGCGGATTGTAAGTCCTTGCGAGGCTTGCCCGCCTTTGGCGGGAATCCAGCCTGTGCCGGACGATGAAGCAAGCATTGATAATTGCCATACAGAACACCTCCAACAAGGAACTCCCCGCATGACCCAACAGGAAATCCTCGACCTGCTGAAGCAGCGAGGCGCTCTGATGGAAGGGCACTTCAAACTCGCCAGTGGGTTGCACTCGAACCGCTACGTCGAAAAATTCCGCCTGCTCGAGGACCCTGTGACTACCGGGAAAATGGTCGAGGAACTCGCGGGTCGTATTCGCCAGTACAAGCCCGACGTGGTCGTTGGCCCGGTTACCGGCGGGGTGATTCTCTCCTTCGAAATGGCACGCTGCCTTGGCTCCCTTGCCTATTTCACAGAGAAAACGGCGGACGGCGGCATGGAGCTGCGTCGCGGGTTTGACGTGCGCGGGAAACGTGTGCTGCTGATCGAAGATGTGATCACCACCGGCGGCAGCATTCTGAAGGCAGCGGATGCGGTCAAGCAGGCGGGCGGCGAGGTTGCGGCATTCGCCATCCTGGTCGATCGTTCCAGCGGGCGATTTCAGCCATCCGAACCAGTCGAAGCGCTGGTCACCCTCCAGATCGAAACCTGGGAGCCGGACAAGCTCCCGCCGGAACTGGCCGCCATCCCCTTGGTGGAACCGGGGAGCAAGCATGCCAAGGCGTGATGCCGTCATCTCCCTCTGTTCCATCGCATCGGGAAGCAAGGGAAATGCTTACTGGATCGAGGGGGGCGGGACCACCATCCTGGTTGATGCCGGTGTTTCACTGCGTCAGTTGACACGGCGGGCAGAGGAGATCGAACGGGATATTGATGCTATCGATCATCTCTTCATCACCCATGAGCACGGCGATCACATCAAGGGCCTGACCAGGCTGCTGGCTAAGCATCGGCCTGTTGTCTGGGCGACACGCGGCACCTTAAAGGCGCTGCGCGGCAAACTGCCGGACGGCGCCAAAGTGCGGATGATGAACGGGAACGTTGAACAGGCTGGAGCGTTCGAGGTGCATGCGGTCCCGGTTAGCCATGATGCCGCCGACCCGGTAGCCTATCGCTTCGGGCTGAACGGTTCATCAGCAGCGGTTCTTACCGACTCGGGCGAATGGAGCACGCAGATGGTAGAGGCCCTTGCCGGGGCGAATCTACTGGTCTGCGAAGCGAACCATGACCCCGCGATGCTTGCACGCGGACCCTACCCTTACTACCTGAAGCAGAGGGTTGCCTCCCCGCGAGGCCACCTCAGCAACGATCAGGGTGCCGGGTTTGCCGTGGAAGCGGTGAAACGTGGGGCAACCAGTGTTCTGCTGGGCCACTTGAGTGAAACAAACAACGCGCCAAGCCTTGCGCTGGAAGTCTTCCTGGCGGCGATGGAAGAAGAAGGCCAGCATGTGGACCTTGAGGTTGCTAATCAGGAACGTCCAGGTCCCTGGCTGGTCACTCGTCCCGCTTTGGATACAACAGGATCGTGAACAAATCGCACTCCGGGTGCGTAGAGGATTGGAAATAGTCAACGAGGGAATGGGAGCGATGAAACAAAAACTTACGATGGCCCTGGTGCTCGTGGTGAGTCTGGTGATTGCCATCGGATGCGGAGGGTCTGTGAAGGACGAAGTAGCGGTACTCGACACGAGTATGGGGAAAATCATCATCGGGTTCTTCCCGGACGAAGCCCCGAACCATGTGGACAATTTCAAAACCCTGGCGCGTGAAGGGGTTTACAACGGCGTTTTGTTTCACCGCGTGATTCCCGGTTTTGTCATCCAGACCGGTGATCCGAAGACGGCGGACCCGAACACGCCGAAGATGGAGTACGGTACCGGCGGCACCGAACGGGATGCTCCGCTCGCACTCGAGTTGAACTCGCACAAGCATGTACGTGGCGCCATCGGTATGGCGCGCAGCCAGGACCCGAACTCTGCCGACAGCCAGTGGTACATCACCCTCGAAACCCAGCCCCACCTTGACAGCGGCTACACTGTTTTCGGTGAAGTGCTCGAGGGAATGGACGTGGTGGATTCAATCGCTGCGGTTCAGACCGATCAGGTTCGCGGGATTCCGGTTGAGCCGGTCCGAGTCAACTCGGTCCAGGTTGTACCTCGCAAGGAAGCTGGCCTGAAGTGAGTCGCCAGCTGCGAAAAAGAGGTGTTGCGAACAGGCCGGGTTTTACCCGGTCTGTTCGTCTTGCTCTGCTCCTCCTGGTGCTGGTGGTGTGGGGGCCCAGTCTATTTGCACGCCAACAGGTCGAGGTGAACGAGGGGTTTGCAACGGTTGATCTCGGCGAGTGGTCGCGAGGCGATCACTTCCAGAAGACCCTTCGCTTCTTCCTCCCGGGCGGAGAACCGCTCCAGCCAGTCGAGAGCGAAACGACCTGCGATTGTGTCACTACCTCGATTGACGGCCTCGACCTTGTGGTTGACTTTGAGGTGGAGCCAGAGGAACCGGATGGGCGTGTCGAAAAGACAGTCTATCTCTTCACCGACCACCCTGATGCGCTGC
Source organism: bacterium (assembly GCA_020444265.1). Classification (GTDB taxonomy): domain Bacteria; phylum Electryoneota; class Electryoneia; order Electryoneales; family Electryoneaceae; genus JAHLLH01. The sequence continues at coordinate 59,298 of JAHLLH010000002.1, read as the reverse complement.
TGATCCGCTTGACTCTTGTAATCGAAGTCGCGCCTGGAGGGCAGCAACCTTCCGGGGAGAGGGTTGATAGGGAGAACGACTCGACTGAACGCGAGACAGCGAGATCAGAAGCGTCCGATGCTCTCGTCGTCCTCTTCTTTCACTCGCCTGGCTGCCAGTCCTGCCGCAATGTCAAGGATTACACCCTTCCCCACCTCGAAGATACCTGGGGGGAACGGATTGTTATCCGCAGTATAGATATCGACGATCCTTCCGGGTTCGGTCAACTGCTCGCGGTACGCGCACACTATGGGATCAAGGAGACACGCAGTCCCTTCCTTTTCGCGGTTGGGAGCAAGGCTTTCGGGGGCGAAGAGGAGTTGGCAGATCGTCTCGACCGGGCCATCCAAAAAGCGCTTGACGAGGGGGTAGACACCTGGCAGCCTGAGGTTATGGATCAAGGTGCAGGCAAAGCGCAGGCTCGCCATGTATTCCGTTCCTTCAGTTTCTGGGCGGTAGTCGGCGCCGGTTTGCTGGATGGCCTCAACCCCTGTGCTTTCGCGACCCTTGTCTTTTTTGTTGGGCTGCTCAGCTATGCGGGGTCGACCAGGCGGCAGATTGTGATTGTCGGAACCGGGTTTACGGCGTCCGTTTTTGTGGTATACCTGCTGCTTGGCGTGGGGGCGTTCCGTGCACTGGAGGCTCTTGCGGTGTACGGAGTCGTGGCACGTGTCATCTACATCCTCACCCTGGTGCTGCTCGGGATACTATTTTTTCTCTCGTTGCGCGATCTGATTCAGTATTGGCGTACAGGGGAGACACGCGACCAGGTGTTGCAGCTTTCGAGGGGGACAAAACGACGCATCCACGGCGTGATGAAACGTGGCTTAAAAACCAACAACCTGCTGCTCGGGGCCATCGGGATCGGTATCCTGATTACCCTTTTTGAGGCCGCTTGTACGGGTCAAGTCTACCTGCCGACGATTGTCCTGATGTTGAAAGACCCTGTTTTACAAGGCAATGCAATCGGCTACCTGCTGCTCTACAACCTGCTGTTCATCCTTCCCTTGGTGATTGTCTTTTTCCTCACCTATGCGGGAGTCTCCTCGGGGACCTTCGCATCCTGGTCGAAGCAGCATTATGGTTTGACCCGCCTCCTCCTGACCCTCCTCTTCCTCGCATTGGCCCTCTTGATGGTGTTTGAAATGCCGGGGCTGTAGCAATGCGTTTCTTCTCGATACTTGGCGTGTCAATCACTCCCGGCTGGTGTCGGGCCTGCGTGGCGCGCTATTTTAGGTGAGACCCCGTTTTGAATTGACCATGAAGGAAAACGATGAAGAAGATGTTACGGTTTGCCTTGATTGTTGCTTTGATGACCAGCCTGATCCCGTGCGCATTTGCAGGGGGTCCCGCCACCTATCCTGTCTGGGTCTTTTTTGATCAGCGTGACACCTCTGAAAAGGCTTTTGTTGACGCTTTTAAACGCGCGGACGTAAAGGCGGAAGCAAGGCGGTCCCGTGTGGAGGGCAATGCAGTCAGCCAGCTGGATCTCGACCCGCCGCAAGCGTTGCTTGATCGTGTGCGGGCAACAGGGGTTCACCTTCGCACCCAGAGCCGCTGGCTGAATGCGGTCTCGGTGGATGCGACTCCGGCACAGGAACAGGTGCTTCGCTCGCTGGACGGGGTCCGTGAGGTTCGAGCGGTCGCACGGTCACGCGGGATGTCCGACCCGGAGGTTCCAGAGGAGACTCGTCTTGATCGCGCCGTTGACGATATTGACACATCCGCATATGGCGTTGCGTGGGAACAAGGCAACATCATCCGCGCGCCGGAACTCCATGACATGGGTTATAGCGGTGAAGGGGTGCGCCTCGGTTTCCTCGATTCCGGCTGGATCGGCCTTGATACCCATGTCGCCTTTAATAGCCTCAACCTGATCGCGACCTACAACACCCACGATTCAACGTCGAATGTGGCAACCGGGTCACACGGGTCCAAAACCCTCTCGGTGGTGGCTGCTCACGACCGGAACAACTTCATTGGTGTTGCGCCGGACGTGGAAGTGGTGTTGGCGCGGACAGAGGACAGCACAGCAGAGTATCCGGCGGAAGAGGATTACTGGGTTGCTGGCCTCGAATGGGTTGAGGCCAATGGTGCCGACCTGGTTTCCTCGAGCCTCAGTTACAAAGATTGGTACGAGTTTGAGGATCTGGATGGGAATACGGGAGTGACTACAATTGCTGCGGACATGGCAGCAGCTCGCGGCCTGCTGGTCATCAACTCGGCGGGCAACGCAGGCGCCTCGCAGAATTACTGGGTAGGTGCCCCGGCAGATGGTGATTCAGTTCTCAGCATTGGTGCGGTCTCCGGGGATGCAAGTCCGGTCGGTTTCACCAGTCACGGACCAACGGTGGACGGTCGTATCAAGCCAGATGTTTCTGCAATGGGGTCGATGGTATATTTGGTGGATCACGAATCGACTGATGAATACTCCCTCGGATCCGGTACGTCTTACTCCTGCCCGGCAGTAGCTGGTGTGGCGTGCCTCCTCCTGCAGGCCAACCCGGAACTGACCCCGTTCGAGATGATTACCTACCTGAAAAACACGGCGTCCCAAGCGGATAACCCGGATAACGAGATCGGGTGGGGGATTGTGGATGGTGTCGCTGCGATGAATGCCGTGCTGGCTGACCTGGCGGTCAACCCGGAAGAACGTGACGTCCCCGCAGCTTTCCAGCTTGGTGGTGTCTTCCCGAACCCGACCAATGCCGCTGCCGTGCTGAACCTGAGCTTGAACAACAGCGGTTCGGTCCAGCTCGCGCTCTACGATCTGCTTGGACGGCAAGTCGCGATCAAATCTCATACACTCAGCGCTGGCAAACAGCAGCTCGCGGTTCCATTGCATGGGTTGCCTTCCGGTACCTACCTGCTCGAGGTGAAGTCAGAGGGCACCAGCCAGACAAGGCGTGTGACTCTGTTAAAGTGATCAAGGCATCTCGCTCCTGATAATAGATGGGCCCCGACATCGCGATGTCGGGGCCCATCTTTCGTCAAGCAAATGAAGTAGCTATTTCTTCACACCCTCGATATTCAGCGACCGTGCAGCAAGCTGGCCACAGGCGGCGGAGATGTCCCGTCCACGGCTGCGTCGCAGGACCACAGTCCGTCCCAGTCGCGCCAACTCCGCTGCAAACCGTTCCATCGCTTCCTCGTCCGCGCGCCGGAAATTGCCAGCCGCTTCATTGTAACGCAGCAAGTTGACCTTCGCGGGGAGGTTGCCTATCCACTTGTGCAGCATGCGAGCATCCTCAAGGCTGTCGTTCAGCCCATCGGCAACCAGCAAAGCGATGGTGATCCAGTGTTTGGTTTTCTCTGCGTAATCGGAAAGTGCATCGTGCATCTCCGAAAGCGAAAACCGTCCCGCTACCGGCAGCACACGTTTCCGCTGCTCGTCACGTGGCGAGGCAATCGAAAAGACCAGCTTCGGGGGATAGGGATAGTCCGCCAGTTCACGGATTTTCGCGGGCAGGCCAACCGTGGAAAGGGTCACCTTGCGGTGGCTTAAGCCGATGCCATCCGGATCGGTCAGCACATCGAAAGAAGCCATCACCTCTTTCAGGTTGGCCAGTGGCTCGCCCATGCCCATGAAGACGACATTGCTGATCCGTTTCGGTGCCCACGCACGGATCGCGAGGAAGGTGCCGACAATCTCAGCCGATGTCATGTTGCGTTTTAATCCGAGCAGGCCAGTGGCGCAAAAAGTACAACCGAAAGCGCAGCCCACCTGGCTGGAGAGGCAGACGGTGACGCGGTCATCAGCGGGGATGTACACCGCTTCCACACGTTCGCCATCGGCCAGTTCAAAGAGAAACTTGGTGGCTGAATCCTGGCCCTCGCCGGTCACCTGTTCCACAATCTTTGGCAGGCCAATGGTCCAGCGGTCGGCCAATTCGACCCGAAGATCCTTGGCAAGGTCGGTCATCTCGTCGAATGATGTCGCACCGTGACGATGGATCCAGGCGTGAAGCTGACGGCCATGGAAGGGTTTACGTTTCAACCCCACCATCAACGTTTCCATCTCATCCCTGCTCAGGGGGAGCAACGGTTCTTTTACGGGTGTCTCAAACATGCAGCTAAGGTAGAGGAGCTCCCGAAACCCTGCAAGATTCCGGCAGTGGACCGGAGAGCGCGAGAGAGTGGAGGAAGACGCCGGTCAGCGACGGAACGTCAGGGAAAGTGCAGGTGTCGAACCGAGCGAGCTTTCCAGCAGTGTGGGTTCTGCCGAGATGGTACCATCGGCTATCTGGTAATCAAATTGGGCGCCGACATAGAGGAGGGCAGTCCCCAGCCCAAGGAACCAGGCTTGTTTGTTCAGCCGGTTAAACTCCTGGTAGCGGTCCTCGATGAGGGCAGGATTGGCCTGCCGCAGGTAGTCGGTATGCGCATCCGAGCGTTCCAGAAGAGTATAAACAAAGGTACCGGAACAGCCCAGGAAGGCGGTGGTCCAGATGGTACCTCGCAGGTGTCGGCCCGATGCGATGAATCCTGCGCCAGGCAAAACAAGATTCAGTCCGGTTCCCAGTTTGTAATGAGGGAGATGGGGTGTGCCAGCAATTGGTGAACGGAAAAGGTCCCGGTTGGAGAGAAATTCGAGACGTGCCTGCTGAAAGGCTTCATAGAGACGAGGGGGAACATAGACCTCGTCCAGATCCAGCGAGGGTTCAAGCTGAAGTGCCTGCAAAAAGGCGCCGTTCGCCTCTTCGTCCCGGTCGGTCAGCACCCAGGAAAAACCAAGGTAAAGATGTGCCGCAACCTGCCGTTCATGGCTGACATCCCGGCTGGAATGCAGGAGACGAAGGGCTTCGACTTCGAGGCGGCCAAAGCGGCCGCTGGTAAAGAGGCTGTCAAGATGTGCGTCGAGATCGCCGGGCCGAACATTTCCCATTTGGGCGAGCAGTGTCGTACTCCCAGCGCAAAGCAGGAAGACAAAAAATAAAACAAATCGTTGAAAATGCCGGATCATGGCAAGCGGAATAATTTTAATACCTGCTGTTGATCACCACTACGAGCGACAAGGAAATAAATCCCACCCGTCACTTCACGTCCATGTTCCGAGCCATCCCAACTCAGGGTGGTAGCAGAACGTGACGCAGGAAGGTGCCAGGCTTTCACTTCCCGCCCGAGAAGATCAAATATACGGACATTCAGGTCACCTGAACCGCTGCTGGGCACAATTGAAATGGTTACCGCTCCGTTGGACGGATTGGGGTGGGCAGCAAGGTGAAGGCTCCCGGGTTGAACAATCCGGTTTTCGTTCACCGTGGACGTATTGTTCGAAGTGAAGGTGAGGATATCGTCCAAGATAACCTGCTGACCGGATGTGTTGATATAGGAGCCACCAAACACGTACAAAACACGGTTATTTGAAGAACTCAGCGGGGCTATCACATGCCCGCTTCGTGCCAAAGGAAGATCCAGAACGAGGTCGTTTGCGAAACCCCAGTTTTCGTTAAATCCCATGAGCTGATGGGTCGCGACCTCACCCGTCAGAGAGCGTCCGCCAGAAGCAACGAGCAGGTCTGTCTGGGAATGACGGAACGGTGAAACGGCCATCCCGCTGACCCCCTGGGCCATCGAACTGACTTCAATCCACCCCTCATCATCCCAACGGTAGCAATCACTCAGCGGCCAAACAGAGTAGCCGCCGAAAAGGTAGATGGAGCCATTAAACTCAATCATAGCATGGTGCGAACGGGATGAAGGGAGCGAATCATTCAGAGCGGACACCGCAGCATAGGGCGGTTCAGCATCCAGGTAGGGGACAACTAAGTCGATACGGCGGTGACGCTCCCCGGAACCGGACGTGCCGCCAGCAACATAGATTACATTTTCTTTAACAAGAGCACTAGCCCATGCGCGCGCGGGGGTCAGTTCGCCAAGCACAGTCCACTCCGCATCACCGGGACGCCACGCCTCGATCTGGGCGACATAATCAATGTCATTACGTCGTCCACCAAACACGATGATGGCGCCATCGTAGGTCACAGCACTCGCGCCGACTCGAGGGGTGTTCAGCGAAGGGGCATTACCCAGCAAAAGTTCCTCTTCCAGGGAAAAACGCACCACGTCCGAAGAGGCGACAGGAATACTGGTCCCGGGAACACTCCCGCCGATCAGGTAGAGAGTATCCCCAAGAACGGCCGAAGCCATCCCGGAACGCGGGGTCGGCAGCTCGCCTACTTCAGTCCAGTCTCCCGCTGCGAACCGGGGAAAGAAGAACAGAAGCAGCAGTACCACACTTTGTATCAGATATTTCATCACTCTTCCTGGGGATTGGAGCATCATCGGGGCTCCTCGCTTTCTTCAGGAGCAAAGCCTGTGCCTTCCAGCTTCATCTCAACGTTTATCGCGAGGCTGTCACCAGGCTCAACGTCCACCTCGCGATCGACCGTACCGAAATCGGGATGGATAAATCGAATCAAATGACTGCCCGGGGAGAGATAAAGCGTCCGTGGAATCGGAGTTTCACCAACCGGTGTGTCATCGATGTAGACCTTTGCCCAAGGGGAAGCAGCGAGGGTCAACGAGGCGACATAGTCAGACAGCTCGATCAACACCCTGGTTGTCTCGGCGGCGGTAACTCTTGTTTCTATAGGAATTGGCGGAAAGCCGGGATTATCGAACGTTAAATGGACCAACCCTTCTTCGTGGGCAAAGGGCATCAGGCCGGGGGTAGCGCCGACTCGTTGTGCCTCGATGTAAACATCGGCCCAAGGGTGCGAGTGAATGACAAGCCACCCATTGGGGGGTGGGGAGAGGGTATCTGGATCAACATCGGCTTCTTCCGGTTCTGGCTCGGGAGTCTGACCCCGTTCGTCCGCTCGTTGCACAGGCGAACCGGGATCAACCCCTGTGCTCCCCGTGCGCAGGGGAGCGCCTTCCCGTTCACTCTGCGCAGGAGGGGGTGGGGTCAAATCGGGGTCCTCTTCGACACCCTCGCGACTCTCGTCTCCCTCGACATTCATGGTGTCTTCGCTTTGGGCTAGCTGACGAAGAGAATCGATATCGGGGAGTTGTTCCTCCAGTTCACTCTGTTTACTCAGGTAGCTTGGAAGAGTCAGCAGACCAGCAAGAACGAGGATCACAGCCATCGCCACCGCACCCCAACCGGTTGCGCGACGAACGACTTGCTTTGGAGCGGGACGCTGCTCTTTGGCTTCCTTCAGTGTCTCGCCAGTCAAATTGAGCAGGGCTTTGAGGGCGTCTTTCGCGGAGGCGTAACGGTCGTCCGCCTTTTTCGCAAGGAGTTTCGCCAGCCATTCATCGAATCCCGCTGGAAGATCCTCAATCTCCTGCTCCAGGGGTGGTGCCTGTTTGGCTCGCACTTGTTTCAAGGTCGCGATCAGGTCCTCGTCCTTGAAGAGCGCCTGCCCGCTCAGCGCCTCGTGGATCAGGGTACCACAGGAAAAGAGGTCGGAACGTTCATCGGCCGATTTACCGGAGGCCTGTTCAGGGCTGAGATAGCCGGGCGTACCGACAACCGATCCTGGCAAGGTGTAGTGGGTGTCGAACGGCCCGGTAGCGAGACCGAAGTCGGTAATCCGGGCGACGCCGTCAGGGGTGATCCGCACATTCATCGGGCTTAAATCACGATGGACCACTCCAACCGTGTGGATCGCAGACAGTCCTGCGAGCAGGTCTTTGGCCAGGCGGAGCGTTCGTTTGGCGGAAAAGGGGCCTTCTTGCGCCATGACATCGTCGAGGTCTTCCCCCTCGATCCACTCGATGGCGACATAGGGACGATCTTCAGCATCCCCGACTTCGTAGATACGTGCGATATTTGGATGGTCGACCGATGCACCGAGACGTGCTTCACGACGGAGCCGTCCAACCAGCTCCTCGTCCTCCTGAAAGGCAGGATTGAGCCATTTGATCAGGGTTCGCCGTCCGAGAATATCGTGGCGAGCCTCATAAACCGTCACCCAGGCACCGCGTTGCAGCTCCCGGACGACTTCGTAATGTTCCCCGATCCGTCGATTCATAACCACTCAACAGGCAGAAGGCAGGCTACACCTCCAGCCCCTCCTCGCGCCATTCTTTAATCAGATTCTGCAGATAGCGACGGCTGATCCCGAGGATCCGGGCGGCTTCGCTACGGTTGCTGTCCACCTCTTCCAGCACACGAAGGATGTGCCGTTTCTCGGCGGCTTTCAGAGACAAGTCTTCCGGCCCCTCTTCGCCCTCGATGCTGCGTGTAAAGACCAGGTGTTCCGGCTCGATCACATGACCGGGACAGAGTACCACGGCACGCTGGACCGTTCGCTCGAGCTCACGGACGTTGCCGGGCCAACGAGCCTGCACCAGCATATCGAGTGCTTGTCGGCTGAAACGGACGTTGCCACGATCCGTGCTCTCGGCATACCTGCGCAGGACATGTTCCGCGATCAACGGAATGTCTTCACGTCGTTTGCGAAGTGGTGGAATTTCAATTTCGATGCCGTTGATCCGGTAGTAGAGGTCCTCACGGAAGTTTCCTTCCTTCACCCGTTTGGTCAGATCATGGTGTGTGGCGGAGAGAATGCGGACATCCACCTGCAAGGTCTTGGTGTCGCCGACAGGCTTAAAGGTACCGTCCTGCAGGACACGCAGAAGTTTGGCCTGGATGCGTGCCGGAATGTCCGCTATTTCATCCAGTAGCAGGGTGCCACCATCGGCCAGGCTCAACAGGCCAGGCTTGTCGGCATGCGCCCCGGTAAACGACCCCCTTTTATGTCCAAAGAGTTCGCTTTCCAGCAGTTCTTCCCCGAGGTTGCCCGCAAACAGGGCGAGGAAAGGGTGCTCACGCCGCGCGCCGGAGTTATGCAAGGCACGAGCAATTAACTCTTTTCCCGTTCCCGACTCGCCACGGATCAGCACCGGCAGGTTGGTCGGCGCGACACGTTCCATCAGTGCGAACACCTGCTCCATCGTTTTGGACTGGCCGATAATCTCATCAAAAGCGAAACGGCCTGCCTGGCGGCGCAAACGCAGGTTTTCCTGGTGGAGAGCATCGAAGGTCATAGCGCGGTCGATCGCCTGGGCGGCGAGTGCGCCGAAAAGGGAAAGCGCGGCAGTGGACCCTTCGCTGAAATCATTCTCACCCAGGCGGCTGTCGAGGTACATCACCCCGATGGTATCATCACCCAGACGAAGCGGGACAACACAAATTGAACGGATATCATGGATGATGACAGATTGGGAGTCTGCAAAACGTGGGTCCTGACGGGCATCTTCAGCGAGGACCGCTTCACCCGTTTCCATCGCCTTTTGCATCGCACCGCTGCTGATTTCACCAAGCTGGTTCTCGCCGGTAAGATCAAGTCCCTTGGTCTTTTGCAGCTCCAGCTCGCCATTGCCGCCGACGAAGGCAAGGAAGCCACGCTCTGCATGAAATGTGTCAATCGCGCTGTCGAGGATCGCGTCAAGCACATCGCCCGGCGCTTTGCTGTCTCGAATGGCCACCCCAATTCGGAGCAGACCGGTCAGCAGGGCTTCCTGTGGGTCTGGTTGGTTACTCATGATATGCAGGTCCGTTGCTTCGTTGTGGGCGAGCGAATCAATAGATCTTAAACAGATGGTTTGCTGAGATTGCCCTGTTTCCATGCCTGTCTTTAACTGCCAGAAGCACGTGATACAGCTTGCTTTCGTCGGGCGGGATAAAGGATGCTACCCGAAAACTATCGAGTCCATTATCCACGGTATCAGGAGGATCGGGCGTGAGGATACGCGGAATGGTTGTCCAGTCGCTCAACGTCACTTTGTTTTCACCATGTCGATTTGAGACGAAGAATTTTATCTGGTACTCGACAAAAAAGGAGCTCAAGTCATCTTCCCAGATGATAGTGGGAAATGAACTCAGCACCTGGGGCTCGCCCTCCTCATCGAGGACGGGCTGAACAATCTTTGGTGGATGACTCAATATCCGGACGATGTAGTACGGTTCACTTTGAGTCACATACCCTTTGCTGTCGTAAACAATAAAGCGAAAAGGCGAGTTACTTAGATCGAAAATGGAATGATTCACACGGCTTGGGTGAAGCGTAAAGGTATAATTTCCAAAGTTTACCTTGTTCATTTTATAGCGAAGCGTATCCGCAACTTCCAGCTGAACAAACTCAATTCCATCCGGTTCTTTGAGTCCTACACTGATGTCCAGCCTGTCCACAGGTCCCTGGCTACCATCCGATTCGTCATGAATGGATCTGATCTCTACAATTTCAAAATCAGTAATATCATTCACTTCACCTGTGCCAACAGGGTTGTATTCGGGAGACTTTGGGTCGAGGGTATTGTCGCGCGGAGCGTCACAGCTTGCTGTGGTCAAGAGGACGACTGCGAAGAAGAAGAGAGGGACGACCGTATAGCGTCCCGAGCGAGCTGTTCGAAGTGGCTTCATCAACGTCTCTCCTCTCCTCACCGAAGCTGTGAATAACATACACACCTGAACCGGAACGAACAAACTGCGGAGGGCAGGGAAAACGGCTTTGGATCATAAAGACCGGAGACGGAGAGGCCCCCGGAGAGAGAGAGCACGAGGTGTGATATAGAGAACCATTTCGAGCTGCGTGATCTGTAGTACATCGCAGGGAGTAGCCGGGTGAGACGGACACTATTGAAACGGGATGGAGACGGAGAAGGGGGTCGATTGTTCGCGCGCGCGAGTTGCGCGTTGGGGTCTGGAGGCCCAATTTTACAAGTTGCCTCGTGCTTTGCCTGAGGGAAGGGCGCTCTGCCCTACCATCAACCAGGTATGTCCGGGGCCTACCGAGAGTGTGGATGTTTCCTAGATGGATGGAGGTTCGAATGAAGCGCTATGCCGTTGCGTGCGCTACCCTTGTCTTGCTCACCCTGATCTGCTTTGCGGGATCCGCTCAAGCGGCGTGGCTCGCACTTCCTGAGGCGGAAAGCCAGACGGCACAGTTTGATGTCCTCGAATCAACCCCAACCCAGACCGTGCTGAACTGGAGTGCCGGCAGCCTGGAATTGGCCGAGGGGGACGAGGGGCTGATGCAGGCCAATATCGCCGGGGTTAAGGCGGACCGGCATGTTGAAGGTGCGCCCGAGTTTACGCGTCTGGTACGTCTTCCCTGGGGACGTAGCGGGAACCTCCAGGTGGTCGGGGGTGTTGTGTCGCACGTTTCTGCCGATGGTGCCCTGCTGGGGACTGTTGGTCTGGACGAATCGCCGATCAACCCCGTGGACTGGGTTTCCATGGGCGACGCGGGTGTGATGCGTGATGTTACTCTCGCACCCCTGCACATGACCCCAGTTAAATTCGACGAGGATGGTTCCGCCTGGGTGGCGGCCAGTCTTCAGCTCGTCGTCGAAACCAATGACCGTCTCGAGGATGTTTCCAACCAGGAGCCGACACGCCCCGTTTCGCGTGCCTTCTGGCCGATCTACCAGGAGATGATCACGGACGATCTCGATGATCTTGGGACCCGTCTCGCCACCACCAAAGGCACCTACCTGATCATTGCCCATACGACCTATGTCAATAACCTGCAGCCCTTCATCCAGTGGAAGGAACAGAAGGGGTATACGGTCGAACTGCACGAGACGACAAGCAGCATCAGTTTCGCCCAACTCCAGAACCTGGTCGCTGATCGCTATGAAAACAGCGACCCGGCGCTCGAATTTGTCCTGCTGGTTGGTGATGTCAACCGTGGCGCTGATGCCGCGATTCCCAGCAGCCTGATTCAGAACCCGGATGAGCGCTACAGCGAAGAGTGGGATGTGACCGACTGGGAATACGCCAACATTGAGGGTGGCGACTACTTCCCGGAAGTCTTTATTGGACGCATGACTGCGGGTAGCCCGACGGATGTCTTCCGAATCGTCCAGCGTACGTTGGCCTACGAAAAAAACAGCGTCAACATTCCGTTAGACGACCCCTATTTCGAGACGGTCCACCTGGTTGCGGCAAACTACTCTGAAGGTGGCGCTCAGCCGTTGACTCCCGTCGCAACATCGGAATGGCTCGGCGAAAGGATGCGTCATACGTGGCAAATTCCCAACGTTCTCGAATACTTCGTCTACCAGAGCGGCCAGGGGCCGAACGGTGAGGATATCAAGTCTGGCATCAACCAGTTTGGCGGATTGTTTGTCACCTACCGTGGCTGGGGAAATGCACAGGGGTGGGAAGTACCACTCTTTACCATCAGCGACATTTCTGACCTGACCAATGTGTTCCGTCTCCCGGTCCTGACCTCGTTTGTCTGTAACACGGGTGACTTCGGTAACGCTTCCAATCCCGAATCTTTCGGCGAGAAGTGGCTGGTGGGGGGCACGCCGACCAACCCGACCGGAGCTGTCGCGGTGGTTGCGCCATCTGATCTTCATACCCAAACCGCTTACAACAACAGCCTGATCGCCGGGTACTACACGGGCGTTTACGCCGAATACATGGGGAACATTTCCCAAGCGCTACTACGTGCGAAGATCGAACTTTACAACAACTTCCCGCTCAACCGCGCAGATGGCGACAAGGTTGAGTTCTACTGGCATGTCTACCATGTTCTCGGTGACCCGGAACTCTCGATGTGGCGTCGCCCGCCGCGTCTGATGGAGGTCACCCTGCCCGAAGAAATCACCTTCGGCCAGGATTTCCTCGAAGTGTCGGTCCAGGGAATGAACGGCGCACTGCCAAACACGTACGTCCAGCTGATCCAGGGTGAAACCCTCTCCTCCGGCGGGTATACGGATGCCTCTGGTATTGCCTACATCCCGATGGAAGATCTCGATCTCGAAAGTGATGTCCAGGTAACGCTGACTCACCAGGATTACCTCCCGGTCATCGAAACTCTTTCCGTCACCCAGGCACCACGTTTCATCGGTGTCGCCAGCTGGGATGTGGATGCCGGGGCAGATGGTCTTGTCAACCCGGACGAGTCGGTGGAAGTGGTGGTCACCCTGACCAACTCCGGCACGGAAGCGGTCAACGGGATCAATGCGACCATCTCAACCCAGAACAGCGACCTGGTGGAGATTACCTCCAGCAGCGCGAGCTACGGTGATCTCGGTTCCGGCGCGAGCGCAGACAACGCAACCTCGGCGTTTACCTTTACGCTCAACGGTTCCGCGCCGGACGGTGCGATGATCGAGCTGGATGTGACCATCACCGATAATGCGGACCGCGAGTGGACTGGCAAGGTCTGGATTCCAGTCGGCACCTCGAACATGAACTTTGTCAGCGCTACCTCAACCAGCGGTAGCTTCGAGCCGGGCAGCAGCCCCTCGATGGAGTTTTCGTTCGAGAACATCGGTTCGGTTTCGGCTGATAACCTGACGGCGACCTTGCTCTCCTGGGATGAAGCGGTGACGGTTACCGACGGCGAGGTGACAGGAGTTAACATTGCCAGCGGTGCGACAGGTGCGGTTGGGAACTTCACGGTGAATGTCAACTCGTCCACCTATCACGGACGAGTGGTCCGGTTCAGCATGGTCTTTACAAAGGACGGCACCGAGGTGGACCGTCTCAACTTCAGTGTCCCGCTGGAGGGTGCAACCACAACCGATCCATTCGGCCCGGATTCGCACGGCTACTTTATCTACGATGACACCGATACACAGTGGGATGAGGCGCCGACCTATACAGCGTTCAATATCGCAGAGGACGATAACTCAACCCTCTACGAGCTGCATGATGATGACAATGTCAGCGTGGAACTCCCCTTCGACTTCATGTTCTACGGACGTGCATATGACGAGGGATCACCACTGACGGTCAGCTCCAACGGCTGGATATCCTTCAAGGAAGAAAGTGATTACACGGTCAACTTCTTCAGGAACTGGGGAATTCCTTCCAGCCTCGGCCCGACAGGCATGATCGCGGCCTTCTGGGACGACCTCAAGCCGCCGTTTGGCTCGACCACGATGTCGGTTTACACCCGCTATGACCAGGGGGAAGGCCGTTTCATCATCGAGTGGCATGATGCGCTGAACCGTTTCCTCTACGACCAGAATGTTTCCAACCCGGCGCAGTTCACGGTGGTTCTCTACGACCCCTCCGTGATGCAGACTCAATCCGGGGACGGCGTAATTGAGATTTACTACGACAACGTGGTGAATGTGGACGAGAGCAACAACTATGCGACGGTTGGCTTGATGAACCGACTTCGGAACGTTGGTCTCGAATACACCTATGCCAATCTCTACCCGGCATCTGCCGCAGCGCTCGAGAATGAACGTGTGTTGCGCATGACCACGAACGCTCCGGACAACCTGAACGATGTTGGTGAACGGGCCGACGATCCCACATCACCAAACGATTTCGTGCTCTACCAGAGCTACCCGAACCCGTTCAACTCAGCAACCGAAATTGCGTTCGATTTGCCCGAGTCCGGGGACGTCCGCTTGTCGGTTTACAACCTGCTCGGCCAGGAAATCGCGGTGCTGATCGACCGCCCGATGTCCGCAGGCCACAAGCAGGTGACATGGCAGGTCAACGACAAGAGCTTGTCGTCCGGCCTCCTGCTGGTGCGTCTCGATGCCGGCAACAAGATCCTTTGGAGCAAGATGATGTATGTGAAGTAATCCAGGGATTCGCTTTGACATTCCAACGCCCGGCCAGATGGCCGGGCGTTTTCTGTGGCCTCAACGTGGCTTCCAGTTAATCGCCTGCAATCATGTCTGTTGTCTTTTCCCGCCAGCACCCATCAGCCAGACCAGCAGACCCAGGGTGGCAACTCCGAAGAAGATCCAGCCTTGCAGCGCGGCGGTCCCGTTCCCGAGTCCGAACGCATCCGTGCCACTGCCAAAGGCAGCCAGCGCCCAGGTTGCCGCAAAGAAACGGACCGGATTGCCATTGACAAAGAAACGCAGTCCGAGCCAGCCGAATCCAACCACAAGCAGGCCCTGGATCAACGTGTAGAGCCACTCGTTGGGATCGACACCGGAATTGGCCTGGAGGATCAACAAGACGGAGAGGATCAGTGCAAGTCGTCCGATCGGTTTACGCAGAGGTCCGGCCCAGAGCCAGGATATCAACGCGAGGGCTCCGGCTGTTGTAGCAAAGCTTGTTACCGATTCACGCAGCATTGCTCCAGCCATCCACGGCGCACGCAGCCACTCGGGAGCCGAAATGTCCTGGAAAGGAATCCAGGTTGGCTGCCAGACACCCACCCAGCCAGAAAGACGACCCACAAGCATCATCGCACCAATCGCACCCGCGGCCGTCAACAGACTGTTCACGAATTCGCGACGCCTCTGGTCGCCGCGCAACAGGGCTTCTCGCTCAGGGTAGAGGGTCCCCAGCAGGGCAAAAGTTAAGGCGAAGATGATGTAATTGACCGCCGTTCCAAGCAGCAGGCTGATCCAGCCGCTGGTCATGAAGACACTCTGCGCCAGCTCCACACGATAAAAATACTCGGATTCCAGGAGACGCAGTGCCGACGGGAGGCCGGGCAGGATCAGGATGGTTGGCAGAATCGCCAGCAGGAAGGCACGTTTCCACGGCACCTCGCCTTTCTTGGTACGCAGAACCAACAACGTGATCGCGTAGCCGATCAGGAAGGCAAATGCTCCGACGATCAGGATAAGACGGATCGTGCGCAACGCAGTGTCCGCTTTGCGCTCGCGTTCCCAGGCTTCAGGCAGATCGTAATAAGGGCTGCCGGAAGCGGTGACATAGCTGCCACGGACCCACGCACTGTAGCGGAATTTAGCCTCGCCGACATGACGCGGGTCGCCTTCCGGGGCCTCGTAAATGAAGTTGTAGTCTCGGCGATGAGGACGAGCTGTTTCTTCCGCACTCTTCTCGATTAACGTGGAAAGGTCAACACCCGCATCGCTCAAGGCGGCACGTGCGAGGGTGCGCGCACTGTCGATCGAGAGTGAATCACCGGGATATTCTTCCGGCATCAATATCAGGATCCTGTCGACCTCAGCCGCGTCAGGATCAACGACGCCGATGAATCGAAGCCGGTTTTCTGGACGCCAGACCGAAACGGCGATCCGGTTTTTCCGCTGGCTCTCCATTAAATCGTTGAACGCTTTCACCGAACCCAGCTCTTTCAGCAGGTAGGCCCCGGAATAGGTGTTCGATCGGTAGGGTCGGGTGGGGAAAACCTGGAAGTTCAGGGTATCTGGATCAGCAAGACCGGAGGCACGCATGTTGTCGGCCACCACGGCGATCGCGAGGTCAGATCGGTCATCCGATGTGACATAGTCCCCGGGGCGTTCCGGTCGGGCAATCAAGACGCCCGCCACCAGTAGAACGACTGCGAGGATACGTCCTCGCGCCCCGAAGGGAGTGCGGATTTCGGGTGTTTGTTCTGCTGACAGGGGGGCAGTTTGATCAACTGCATCAGAGACCGCCTCGGTTGTGTCGGTCTGCTCGCCAACCCCAAGTTGAATATCCTCGTTCAACACCCCCTTGTCCGGCAGGAAGCCTCCCTTCCGCCAGTAAGCGACCAGCGCCAGTAAAAGCGGCACCACCATCAGGCCGGAAGCAATGGCTGCTGTGATGATGAAATAGGGGTTGTCGCTACGGAAGAGCAGGAAGGCGGTGTAAAGCGCATCTACGGTGTAGTGCCAGACCAGCGGGGCAAGGATGCCAAAACGCAGCATCACAAAACCGATGATCACCCCCGCGATTCCGACCTCAACACCACGCACCCAGAAGGGCTGGTTAGGATAGGTGGCATGACCAAAACCCCAGATGAAGGCGGGGATCAGTACTGCCAGCCAGGTGAAACGGTTTCTGAAGGCTTTTTGCAGGAAGGGGATTGAAAACATCCTGCTCATGAACTCTTCAGAGACAGCAGGCATGAACCCGATCATCAGCACCGCGATCCAGGGAAAGGCGGTGTTCAGCAGGTTGGTGTAGGGCACGTCTGCCGGGCTCCAGCCGCCCATCTTGTGCGTGATGATGTAGAAAATGACCTGGTAGGCGAAGAAAAAGGCGGTCATTGTGATCCCGACCACGATGTTGATGAAGGCTGATTTGGTGCGCAGCCCACGTACCGTGAACATCCTCGGCAGGGCCATCAGCTTCGGGTAGTGGTTACGGAAGATCGCTTCCGCTGAAGCAGTCAGAATCGCAATCAGCACACCGCCGCCAATCGATGCCAACAGCCCCAGCAATAGCTCGTTCAGCAGAAATCCTGACCATGAAGTAGTCGTGTCATACCAGTAGAGCGTCTGCGGCATCTGGTTCAGGTTGTTCATGTACATCAATAGCGCGGCGATTCCGCCAAACCAGATTGCCGTTCGCCAGTGGATCTCCAGCCGTTTGATCCGGACAAAGAAAACGGCGACAATCGCGACAACGGTCAGCAGCATGAAGACCGAATCGACATTGCCTGCGAGCTGGTTCAGGCTGCGCAGGCGGCGATAATCCGCGGTCCACGCTTCCGGTACATGCAGGAACTGGTCGAAGGTGCCAATTTGATCGCCCAACAGGGTAACCTGGTAGCGATTGTCCGACCCCTCAACGGGCTCGAAGTCGTTCAACTTCCAGGTAAACTCCCAATCTGTCCGGTGAGGCCGCCCTGTTTGTGATCCCTCCAGCAGGGTCACCGTGCTGCTATCAAGGCCGATTGTTTCGAATAAGAACTCAGACGCGATCGTGTAGGCACTGTCTCGCGTTAATGATGCGCCCTCCGCCTCCTCGGCGATCTTGTGCTCAATGCTGACAATCCGTCCTTCCGGAGAAATGTCCGCCTTGAACTCTTCCTTGGTCGAAGGTTTAAACCAACGATGGCTCCATGACCAGAGTTCGACCGGGTTACCGAAATACTTCTGGGCGTCCGCCAATCCCAGCTCTTTTTCGAGGTAGGTCTT
Organism: bacterium; assembly: GCA_020444265.1. Lineage (GTDB taxonomy): Bacteria > Electryoneota > Electryoneia > Electryoneales > Electryoneaceae > JAHLLH01. The sequence goes on along the minus strand of JAHLLH010000002.1, from coordinate 41,496 downwards.
CGCCAACCCGGAATAACTGAACCGGGAAGCATGGCGATACTCCTGTGGGGGAACCTGGTCGATCAGGGCGAGGGCTTCCAGGGCGAGGGGTTCGGATGAGGCGCGTGTTGTTTTAAAGTCGATGGATGCTTCCGGGAAAGCATCGTCAAACCAGTTGACACCAATCCAAAGACTTACGGAGAACAATGCGATGCAGACAGCAATGGTGACGCCATCTTTACGGTTGAAGCGGACGGATTCCATTCAGACCCCCTGTGGGAGATAGTTGGTGCAAACGTAGCGGGCAACGGGGGGGCGTGCAACAGCAAGGGTCTCGCTTCTTCAATCGCCGCCAGGGTCCTCCTTGAGTACAACCTTTTTCTTCTTTTTGGGAATTGTTGATGAAACTCGTTTCATAATTGTATGTTAGTGTGACCACTTCGAGCGTCGAGAAAAAGAGATGCTCCAAGTGTGTGGTATTCTTTTTGATGAATGGATAGCCTGATGCAGCAGCCCAAACAACTGGAATTGCCGGGGTTGAACTTAACCGAGGCGCAGGTGGATCGTCTCCTACTGTTGCGTCCGGCTCTCCGTCCGAACCGTGCCCAGCAGATGCTGCTGACGGTCTCCGGGTTGTTGTTGCTCGCCCTCTTTCTCTTTCCGCCTTATATGACGCCTGTCGATGGACGGGAGCAGTTGCTTGGCTTCTATTCGCTTTTCGGATCGAATGCCCAGGCCGCACTCGGTGCCGGATCGGCCCCGGTTTTCCTTCACGGCAAATTGCTGGGTCTGCTCGTCCTTCAGGTGGTCGCTGTTACAGGGCTTTTGTTCGGGGCGCTTTCGCTGACACGGGAAGACTGGGCGGCGACTATTACGCGCTACCTGCATGATATGGCGTCGACCAACACCGCAGAAGATTTCCTGGAAACTCGTCAGACGGCCGAGCGAAACGAGACCGCCTTACCCATGAAGCCGACGGCCCCCGATTGGGATCTGCGTCGAGTGCCAGTTGAGGAGGTTACCGGGCAGGAACGTGCCTACCAGCTGGAACGTCGCATCATTGGTCATGCAGCGGAGTTGGTGTCGAAGGGACGGTCCGAAGAAGCTGAAGCATTGTTGCGTCGCAGTTTAAAGCAGGCCTCGTTCCTCGAGGGGCCGGAAGCGCCCTTTGTTGCCGAGTTAGCCTTCCGTCTCGCCAATCTATTGCGTGACCGGAAGGCTTTTGATGAAGCGGAAGACTTCTATTTGCAAAGCATCGAGGTCTACGAACGCACCCTCGGCGAAGAGAGCCCAAGCCTCGCCAGTGTGCTGCTCAGCTATGCGCGTCTCTTGCGGGACCGTGGTCTTCACCGCCCCGCCGATCAGCTTGAGCGGGATGCGAAGCGCATCCGCAACCTTCCCTTCACCCAGGGCACCGTTCCCGTCGTCGGTGACAGCCCGGTAGAAGCATCCGCCTTGATTCAGCCCGCCCCGAAAACAGCTCAGGCAGAACTGCTCTTCCTCGAGTAACGGAGCGTCCTGACAAGATTCTAACAGTTTGATCCCCGTCACTCCCCTTAATTCCTTTTCCTTGCTACATTAGCCTAAACAACCAACGTATTGTCGAGTTTGACGTCTTGACCACATCAGGTTTGTGAAATGTTGCGCATTAAGACTGCGCACATGGGGGGAAGAGATGAAACGTATCATGGTACTCGCACTTTTCGGGCTACTGACGCTCTGCCTGTTGTTTCCTGCCTGCGAAGAGACAGAAGATCCGGCCGGTCCGGACAGCACCTCCCAGGAGCTTGTTGGCACTTGGGTGCGTTACTCCTTTACCGTGGAAGACTCGCCCGTCATTTCTCCAGCAGTGAATGTGTTCCGAACGAATGGTTCCGGGACAGCCTGGTACGATGATGATGGAACGTACGTGTCCCAGAACTACACCTGGACCCTCCAGGGGGACACCTTGCAATTGGAGCTTGAACGTGACGGCGACCATACCGTCATGGTCGAGTTCCCCTCGGACAACCGCGCGATTTTCGAGCACGAGGCCGATGGTGGCAGTTGGGTTGAAGAAATGTTCCGAATGACAGACCTGTTCGACCAGGATGTCGTTGGCGACTGGATGATGTCCGCCCAAACTCAGGATGGCTCAGAGATCGAGCCGGACGACGTTCGTGTCACCATCAATGCCGATGGGACCGGCAGCTACACAGACCCGGAAGAAACCTCAACCTTCTCCTGGTGCGCGGTTGAAGGTTATCTCGTTGTCCTGCAGCAGGATCACGTAGGATTCGTCATGGCGTACGATGTCGTCGGTGAATCCCTCGCCCTTACCGAGATACGCGAAGAAGGTACCTTTGTGATGACCTTCAGCCCCTTCGAGGTTCAGGACGATATTGACCCGGACCTTATCGGCACCTGGGTACGTGAATCCATCTATTTCGGCGACACCTACCGGGATATCGACGCCGTCATCACCTTTAATGCCGATGGGACCGGTAGTGGCCTCGAAGAAGACCCGGAATCGAACGAGGCGGTCAGCTTCAGCTTCACCTGGACTGCTGTCTCTGCGGTGTTGACGATGACAGAAGATGAAGGAGATTGGGAATCTGTCATCAGCTATACCGTCAACGGCAACAAGGGAGAGTTGAGCTACGAGATGGAGTGGGACGGCACCACGTACGATATCGAGGACACCTTCTGGAAGCAGACAGGCGAAACCCCGGACGAGATGCTCGGCACCTGGGTGCAGTCCGAACCTTATGTCGGGGATGGCTATTACGAAATGGAAGTTACCTTTGTTGTCGATGCGGACGGTAGCATTCAGATTGCGTCACGCTACATCGAAACGGGCGACATCTGGGCAGAGGAAACGGAATCATGGACGGCAAACTGGAGTGCATCCGGAGATCGTGTTCTCATCATGGACCCGCTTAGTGGATTGGGTATGGCCTACCAGTTTGCGGTGAATGGCGATGTAGCTGTGATGGACCACCCGTCGATGGGTATGCGCACCTTCCTCTTGAATGAAGGCACCCAACCCGAAGAAGCAATCGGGACTTGGGCACCCTACAAACTGACCATCAGCGGCGAGATCGAGGAAACTCTCGTGATGGAGCTGCGCTTGCACGGGGATGGCACGGCAGCGGTTGTTATGCTCGAAGAAGAGGACGAAACCTCTGAGGTCCAACTCGACTCCATGACCTGGGTGGCACGCGACAACAAGGTGCTGCTCACGACTGAAGGATCCCTCCTCTGTGAAGTGATCGATTACACGATCACGGGCGACCAGATGACAATTGATCGTCAGGAGCTGATGTATGACGAAAGCTCCGGGTCGCTTGAGCCGATGCAGGTCTTCTTTGCGAAGGATTCAGGCGAACTGAATCCCGCTGCCTATGGCACATGGGAAAAGACCGACGAAACCCGCGATGGTACGGACTATCCTGACTATGACAATGTGACGCTGGTCTTCAATGACGACGGCACAGCATCCTATACCGACACCTCGGGTGAAACGGAATTTACCTGGTCCTGGGCACCCGGGTCGTTGTATGCCGTCTCCAGTTTTATGGCGGATGGGTACCGTCTCTCGCAGGCCGCAGAGACCAACATCACCGACGACGTTCTCGAAATGACCACCTATCTCGAGAAAGAAGGCGAAGTGGTGACGCTGGTAGAGACCTTCGCGCGGCTGTAGTCTTTAGCCGGCGTAACGTGTCCAGCCCAAGCGCTGTAAAAGAAAACAGCCCGTGTCCATCGACACGGGCTGTTGTTGTCTACACAAAAGGGGTGCTATTTACCGCCCCCAGGATGTCCACCTTCTTTTTTGTCGCTACCCGGATGCCCGCCGCCTCCACCGCCACGCCGTCCTCGCGTCGAAGCCGCGAGAGTCAGATCGGTGATCTGCTCGGTACCCTCACGCAAGTACGTCACCTTGACCACATCGCCCGGTTTGTACTGTTTCAGCGCGTACGTGAAATCGTAAATATTGTCAATGATGATGTCGTCCATCTTGACAATCACATCCATCCCGGTCATGCCCGCTTCGTCGGCAGGGGCCCCACTGCGCACACCTTGAATACGCAGACCGCGCAGGCTGTCCGGCTGGCTGAAGTCGGGGATGGTACCCATCGAAACGGTGATGTTGGAACGTCCCCCGCCACCTGAAGGGGGTGCCTTCTCCTGGTATTCCAGTTTTGTTTCAGGCTTGGCGGCTTCGTTGATCAGACGGACGCCATAATCGAGCACCTCTACCAGTCCATCGAAGTTGATCTTGTCGAAATCGTCACGGCTGGTGTGGTAGTCCTCGTGCAACGCACCCAGCAAATGCAGGACAGGAATCCCTTTCACATAGAATGATGTCTGATCGGAAGCTCCGTACCCACCGCCTGTATAGGTCAGGGTCATCGGCGATCCTTCCCCGGCAGCTTGCGCCATCTCCTTCAACCCTTTCGCGCTGTGGACCCCGTAGACGGTCAGTTTGTGATCGACCGTGCGACCAACCATGTCGATGTTGAGCATGAAGGTAGCGTTGTCCAGAGAGGCGGCGGGGTGGTTGACAAACCAGTTCGACCCGACCAACCCCACCTCTTCACCTGTAAAGCCGACAAACCAGAGCGTTGGTCCGACCGGATGCTCGGCGAAATAGTGTGCCAGCTCGAGCAGGACTGCTGTCCCCGAGGCGTTATCATCCGCGCCATTGTGGATCGCGTGGATCCCGTACTCGGTGCTGCCCATCTGGCCGTAGCCGAGGTGGTCATAATGCGCACCGATGATCACCACCTCATCGCTCCCCTCGATCTTCGCGCCGACATTGGAAACGGGCACCTGGTTGCGTGTCATTTGCACCGACATGGTCACCGGTTCGTCACCAGCTTCCATGCTGCGTGGGGACTCGTTGGCGTCAATCGAGCGACGCAACTTCGCGAAGTCGAGGCGGGGAAAGAGGGCTTTCAAAGAAGAGGGCGTCGCCAACAGCACGGGAATGCCGACATCCCGGTAGGGCTCATCCGTGGAGAGGGTGGGGAGGGTGTTGTCACGGGTCACAACCACCACCCCGACCGCGCCCTGGTTCTTGGCGGTGATCGCCTTGGTACGCAGCATCGAGTGGTCGGTGGTCATGGTACCAGCAAACAGGCTACCCTCGACCTCTTCCGCCGGTTCGCCTTCTAGGACCAGGACAATCGATCCGGTCGCGTCCACCTCGCCATAGTCATCGTACTCATATTCCGGTGCGGCAATACCATACCCAGCGAAGAGGATCGGGGCCTGAACCTCGCCAATACCGGAGAAGCCGGAAGGCAACACATCCGCGCCAAGCATCAGGGTGTCTTCGCTCATCGCCAGGTAGCAGCCCTCCTGCGCTTCCGCACCCCAGGCCATGTCGAACCGTTGGTAATAATCGCCATCAAACAGGGGTTGCAAACCATAGTGACGGAAACGATCGGCGAGATAGGCGGCCGACGAATCGAGCCCCGGGGTGCCGATGCCGCGTCCTTCACGAGCATCGTCCGCCAGGTACCGAATGTGATCCATTAACGCTTCTTTTTCTGCCTCACCGACCTTCATCGCCTGCAGTGCCTGGGCACCGAGGGCGAGGGAAAGGAGGGTCAGCAGGACAAAACGTGCTGCACTACGCATGACGATTCTCCCGTAAGTCCGGTCAAGGCTTGCGTGCGGTCAATAGTATCGCACCAACCCGACCAACATAGGAATCTTTCTCCTGAACGACCCCCGGATTGTCGTGGAAATGTCGCCAGAACTCCTCGTACATCTCGTCCCCGAGACGGTGCCGAATAGCAGCAATGTGGGGCAGCGCTTCGAAGGTGGGACGGACGTCATCAAGCGAGTCGTAGCGCCAGAAGGAACGAACCTCGCGCCGTTCCAGCTCCAGGGCACCCGCCTTGCCCAGGAACCGAAGAGCGTTCTCTTCCCAGGGTGAGGGTGGTTTCGGCTGAATTTTTCGCATGGCATCGTACAGCGACACCAGAGGCCCCTCGTCTCCGACCGGTTCCGGCGGGAAATACAGCGCCGCCAGTAAGCCGCCGGATGCAAGGGACTCCCACTGCGAACTCAACGCCAGGACCGGGTCTCGAACCAAGTGGAGGGTAAAGAGCGAGATGGCGGCATGAACCCCTTGGACGGGAGGTGCATGCAGGTCCGCCTGAAGATGCAGCACAGGGAACTCACGCGGATTACCCGCTATTTTTTCGCGGCTTGCGCGCACCATCTGTCCCGACAAGTCGCTGGCGAAAATGGTGTTGGCCGGGTAGAGACGAACCAACGGAAGGATTTCCTGTCCACCGCCAACACCGGCAATATGGATAACTGCCTCCACGGGGAGATTCGGCATGAGCTCGAAACCGCGCCGTTCCAGCACGCGGTTCAACATGGGCCAGCGATACAAGTAGGCTTCCGTTTTCTCGTCCCAAGCCTGCATAGCCCGGGTGGTTGGGGGAAGGGGGGAAGAGGTGCGGATCACATCAACTCCATCTGTCTTCGCGAACAACCAAAATCAAATCAATGATTCACGGAAACAATAGGCAACAAGCGTCTGCAGGAAAAACCATTCCGACTCCGGGTCCACCAGGTCGCTGCCGAACGATGTTCCGTCCCGGTCGTCATTCTCCTCAATCTCCGGGTTAAAGGAGCAGACCGCGACTCGCCCCGGACCGGACTCAAACCCCATTGCTGCAATCAGGTTGTTGGCATTGTACCGTGCGATTGTGATCACAGGAAGGGATTCGTCCACCAGGAATTCGGGCCCCTCGAAGTACATCGTCTGGAAGGACGTCCCGCTTGCCGGGTCGAACTCAACATCGGTAATGGAGACTCCTGCAAGCACATGGCCGGAACTGGCCAGCGAGGCAATTGGGCCCTTGCTCAGGCCATGATAAAACTCAATTCCCGGAGTGATGGACCCGGACCCACGGTAAGAAATGCTGTCTCCAACCAGGTAAGCACCACCACCCATGCCGATGAACCCCCCGCCCGCATTCACAAGACCGTGGATACGTTCCCGTCCGGTAAACCCGAGGGCATCCGAAATGTCAATCGGGTTACCCGCGGATATAATTACCAGCCCGTAATCCGAGAGCGAACTCTGGATCTGGCCTTCATTGACAAGGTCTACCACTCGTCCATCCGCTTCAAGGGCGTTCTTAACGGCCGTGGCGAATTCACTGTTTGCACCGCTGCCATTGTAGACGGCTATGCGACGAGTTGGGCCGCTCGGATCGGTTGGAGTCTCATCGCAACCGGCCATCAGCAGCAGGCCAAACAGCAAAGGCAGGATCGAAGTTCGGATCATCGCTCCAGACACCCGTTTCTCCATGATCAGACATCCTCCGGCAGGGCGGCGAGCATCATTTGCAAGCGCTGCCAACGTTCTGTCCAACCCGGACAGTCTGCAAGGTCAAGACGCAGGCCGAGCGGTCCGGTTCCGCGCAGCTCATAGGGCATTTCGTGCAGTCCAGCCACGACTTCGGCGATCTTGATGTCGAAGGCTTCGCCGCCCCATTCCTCGTCAAAGGTAAGGAAGGCGACATCTTCGTGCAGGTCGATCTTCGCCACCCCGGCTCGCGCGGAACGAGCCTGCGCTTCCACAATTTGCAGCAAGGCTTCGGCGGGAGTGGGCAAGGTGCCGAAACGGTCCATCATTTCCTTGCGCAAATTGTTGACCTCGTCCGGCTTCTGCGCTCTGCTTAAACGCCTGTAGACGTCCACTCGTTCCGGCGCATCCGGGATGTACTCCGTAGGAAGCACCGCATCAACAGGAGCATCGATCTTCACGTCGCGTGAATCACGCCTGATGACCGGGGTTTCAGGCAGATCAACCGTCTCCTGCTCGCTCAGCTTCGCCACCGCCTCGCTCAGCATTTCCGTATAGAGCTCGAACCCTACACTGTTGATGTAGCCGCTCTGCTCAGGGCCAAGCAAATTGCCCGCGCCGCGAATTTCGAGGTCACGCATCGCGATTTGAAAACCACTGCCAAGCCGGGTGTTTTCCGCGATGGTTTCGAGGCGACGTTTCGCATCGGTTTGTAACAACATGCGCGGTGGGGTCATCAGGTAGGCGTACGCCTGACGGTGGCTGCGTCCGATTCGTCCACGAAGCTGGTAGAGCTGGGCGAGGCCGAAACGGTCCGCGCGGTTGACGACCAATGTGTTGACGTTGGGAAGGTCGAGTCCCGATTCGATAATCATCGTGCAGACAAGAACCTGGTATTGCTCCTTGAGGAACTCGTCCATCACCGTCTCGAGTTCCCCCTCCCGCATCTGGCCGTGTGCCACGCCCACCTTGATGTCCGGCAGCAGCTTTTCGATCATTTTCGCGGTGGCGTGAATGGTCTGGACTCGGTTGTGTACGAAGTACACCTGGCCACCGCGTGCGACCTCACGCAGAATCGCTTCACGAATGATGCGATCGTCGAAGGGGACAATTTCGGTCTCGATTGGCAGACGGTCATGCGGTGGGGTCGAGATCATCGACATGTCGCGTGCGCCGGACAGCGCCATGTGCAGGGTTCGCGGGATTGGAGTGGCCGACATGGACAACACATCGACCGATGCACGGAACCGTTTCAACGCCTCTTTGTGTTTGACGCCGAAGCGATGCTCCTCGTCCACAACCAACAACCCCAGATCCTTGAACTCGACATCTTTCGACAACAGTCGATGAGTACCGATCACCAGGTCGATGGAACCGTCCTTGAGGTCAGAGACAGTTTGCAGCTGTTCGCGGCGGCTGCGGAAACGGCTCAGGACAGCGATCTTGATCGGGTAACGGCGCAACCGCTCGACAAAGGTCTGGTAATGCTGTTGTGCAAGGATGGTGGTTGGAACCAGAACCGCCACCTGCTTGGAGTCTTGCAAGGCCTTGAATGCGCCACGGACCGCGACTTCGGTTTTACCGAAGCCAACATCCCCGACCAACAGGCGGTCCATTGCCAGCTGCTGCTCCATGTCGCGCTTGACCTCTTCGGCAGCGGTCGCCTGATCCGGGGTGTCCTCGAACTCAAATGCCGCCTCCATCTCACGCTGCCAGGGGGTATCCTCGCGGAAGGCAAAACCACCACTCAGTTTTCTGCGGGCATAGATCTCGAGGATCTCTTTCGCGAGCCGTTCGACACCTTCCTTGGTTTTGCGGCGGGCTCGATCCCAGTCCGATCCGCCAATCTTCGACAGCTTCGGGTCACCGCCCTCGGTGCCCTGGTACTTCTGAAGCTTGGCAAATTGCTCGAGACGGACATAGACCTTAACACCTTCCCGGAACTCGACCTGGAGACATTCACGGTCCATCCCGCCGACCTTGATCGTCTTCGGGCCGAGGTAGCGACCTACCCCGAAGTCGGCGTGGACAACAAAATCACCGCGTTTAAGTTCGTCAAAGGCACGTGAATCAGCCGCTTTACGTCGTCGACGGAAGGGCGAAGTTCGTTTGTGACGTCCAAAGATCTCGTGGTCGGTGTACACCGCCAGACCCGCCTGCGGCCAGCTGAACCCGGCGTGCAGCGGGGCAACGCCGAGACGGACGGCCTCTTCCGCGCCTCCATGCTCTTCCAGCAGATCACCCATACGGTCGACCTGGCTGGGACGATCGCAGAAGAGGAAATTGGCGACCGAGCCATCACGATTTGCTTTCAGTTGTGAGGCGAGCGAGGTGAGGTCGCCGAGGAAACTGTCCTGGTTGCGCGTATTGAAATTGACCGCGCCTTCAGTTGGAGCAGCTGCGCCGCGATGGATAACTGTGGTGCGCTTTAAAAGGCCAGCGAGGATATCGTCCGGACGATGAAAGAGCTCATCCGGCTTTTCCGTCAGACGGTCTTTCTCAAGGTCACGCCGCTTTTCATACTGGTACTCGATCTCTTCCCAGTGACGCTCCAGACCATGCTCCAGGGCGTCCTTGTCGTCGATAAAGATGGTCGTGTTGCGTGGCAGGATCTCCCAAAGTCCTGCCTGGCCGCTGGATTCGCCACGTTCCCCGGCGAAGAAGTGGATTTCTTCGAGGGTTTCTTCACTGCGCTGGGACTGCGGATCAAAGCGACGCATTTCTGCGATTTCATCGCCCCATAGCTCAAGGCGGATCGGGAGTTCATTGGATGCTGGGTAAACATCAACGACCGATCCTCGAATCGCGAATTGTCCAGGCTCCTCTGCCCGAACCTCGCGCGTCATGCCCGCTTCGCTGCAAATCAGGGCGAGCGCCTCGCGGTCGATTTCGTCACCCAGGCTGAAGCGAATCATCCGTTTTGAATGGCTGTCAAGGGATTCGTAGCGCTCGGAAAGGGCAGGCGGAACAACGATCAGGGCATCAAAAGATTTCGAAAGCAACCGCTCAAACACGGCTGCACGTTCATCGAAACGCTGGTTCTGATGCAGTGGATCATACGGAATCGCGAACTTGGGCGGCAGCAGCAAGGCATTGTCGTGGCCCAACAGGGCGCGGAGATCATCACGAACTCGTTCGGCGGTCCGGATGTCAGGTGCCACATAGAGCAGAGGACGCTTCAGCTCCTCGGCAAGGGCGGCGGCAACCAGAGCAGGCAGTGACCCGGAAGCGCGGACAAATTCGGTAACCGGCTCCCCTCGTCGTGCTGCGTCCACCAGCTCCAACACAGGCCTGGTGCTGTAGAAGGCCTCTTTGAAGAGGTCGAGGAAATCGGATCGTGAGGGCAGATGCGTATCGATAGCCAAGGCATCCTCTTTACAGTATCGCTATATGCGAATAACAGTGCTTTTTGAAATGGACAACCCCCGCCCCCCTCGTCAGCGATGGGGTGGGGGTTAACACGCGTGTAACTTTTGTTTACAAAACAAGGAGTAGCAAAATGCTAACTACTTGCTATTCCCCGATAAACTGCAAAATCAATTCACGCCTGCGTGCACGATTGTCCCAATCCACCAACACTACCTGCTGCCACGTGCCGGTCAGTAGACGGCCTCCGCCGAAGGGGACCACCAGAGAGGGACCGACAAGCGATGCGCGCACATGGCTGTGACCATTGCCGTCATGCCAGGTCTGATCGTGCTTGTACTCCGCGTCCACTGGCGCAATCCGCTCCATCAGCGCCGGGAAATCAACTTTTAAGCCCGGTTCGAACTCGATGGTGGTCACCGATGCGGTCGATCCGGGCACAAAGATGGTCACATTTCCATCATGGAGACCGCTGCTTTTCAGCAATCGAGAGAGATCGGGAGTAATGTCCACCATCTGGCCCCCGCCTTCTGTCCCCACCGGTAGCGTCATGCTGACCAACTTCAATCCGCCACCGCTCTGATGCTGCGGAATACGTCCCGGCATCGGGGGTGTCCCACCCCCGCCGGGAGGGGGAGGTGGGGGAGGTTCGGGGGAACGGTTCATCGACTATTCCTCGAGAGCTTCGTTACGTGGAATGCGCAAACCTTCACGCTTGGCGGTCTCGAACGCGATGTCATACCCGGCGTCCGCATGACGGATCACCCCAGTACCCGGATCGTTTGTCAGCACGCGCAGCAATCGCGCTGCCGCTTTCGGGCTGCCATCGGCGACAATCACCTGGCCTGCATGCAGCGCATAGCCCATGCCAACCCCGCCACCATGATGGAAGCTGACCCAGCTCGCGCCGGACGCAGTATTCAACAAGGCATTCAGGATCGGCCAATCGGCGACTGCATCGGTACCGTCCTTCATCGATTCCGTCTCACGGTTCGGGCTGGCAACCGACCCGGTGTCGAGATGGTCGCGCCCGATCACAATCGGCGCGGAGACTTTGCCGGTCCGAACCAGTTCATTGAATAGCAAGCCGGCCTTGGCACGGTCCCCCTGTCCCAGCCAGCAGATCCTGCAGGGCAATCCCTGGAAGGCAACCTTCTCCTGTGCCATGTCGATCCAGCGATGCAGCGCCTCGTCATGCGGGAAGAGCTCTTTGATCGCCGCATCTGTGGTGTGGATGTCTTTCGGGTCGCCGCTGATCGCACACCAGCGGAAAGGGCCTTTGCCTTCGCAGAAGAGGTCACGGATATAGGCCGGGACAAAACCGGGAAAGGCGAACGCATCTTCGTAGCCCATCCGTTCCGCCTGGCCACGCAAGTTGTTGCCGTAATCGAATGTCACAACACCCTGCTTTTGCATCTCGACCATCGCACGACAATGAACGACCATGCTGTCCATCGCACGCTTTTTGTACTCGACCGAGTCGGATTCGCGCAGTTTCAGAGCGTCCTCGTAGCTGATGCCATGGGGAACGTAACCGTAGAGCTCGTCATGCGCGCTGGTCTGGTCGGTGACCACATCGGGCAGGAAGCCACGTTTCATCATCTCCGGCAGCACATCAGCACAGTTGCCCAACAGACCGATCGACAGCGGTTTTCCTGCCTCGGCAGCTTCCTTCGCCATCTTGATCGCATCGTCCAAACTGTCGGTCCAGGTGTCGAGGTAACGTGTTTCAAGGCGACGGTCGATACGATGCTTGTCCACTTCAACACAAATCGCGACACCTTCATTGAAGGTGACCGACAAGGGCTGGGCGCCGCCCATCCCGCCAAGACCGCCGGTCAGAACAATCTTCCCCTTCAGGCTGGATGCATTGAAATGTTTCTTGGCCAGCGCGGCGAAGGTCTCGTAGGTCCCCTGTAGAATACCCTGGGTACCGATGTAGATCCACGAGCCTGCGGTCATCTGACCGTACATCATCAGGCCCTTCTTCTCGAGCTCGTCAAAGTGTTCCCAGTTCGCCCAGCGTCCTACCAGGTTGCTGTTGGCAATCAGGACACGCGGCGCATCCTCGTGCGTGGTGAAAACACCCACTGGACGGCCCGACTGGACAAGCAGGGTCTGGTCGTTTTCGAGACGTTCCAGCTCTCGGATGATGTAGTTGACATCATCCCAGGTACGAGCCGCTTTACCGCGTCCACCATAGACAATCAACTGCTCCGGCAGCTCGGCGTTGTCCGGTTCGAGGTTGTGTAGCAGCATGCGTTTGGCTGCTTCCTGAATCCATCCTTTGCAGGTGCGGTCGGTGCCGCGGGGGGCGCGTACGGGGTGCTGGTAGCGCATGATCAACGATCCTTTGGCCAATGGTTGGTTGGAGAAGGGGAGGGGGAAAGAGGATCGACCATCGCTCCCCTGCATCCCATCCCGAACACTTTGTTCCAAGAGTCACAGCAAAGATAGAGGAGAAGCGTTCTTCCTTCAAGACATGCGAGCCGCATAGGGACCACAGCCGAACGGAATATAGTAGCCCGGGTCTTCAGACCCGGGCTACCCAAACGTCTCAAACGTTCTACTGCAATCCGACCGCTACTCGTAGTCCACAATGGCGCGGATCAGGAATTCCTTGGTGTACACGCCCCCCTGCTGCTCCTGCATCGTCTCCCAATGGGGAGGCTGCAACAGGTTGTCAAACCAGACACCGGAACGGCTGTCGGTGGCGAAGGGATAGCGATCAATCACGGCGGTCCGCACTCCGAAACGGGTCGTGTCCGTCGGTCCGTCCACCGTCATCAACACGTGGAACTTATCTCCAGCAGCAAAAGCGGGTGGATCGGTAAAGGGGACCGGCAGGGTATGGAACCCGGTAAACTCCAGCCCTTCGGTGTTGATTTGGCCGGACGCGACTTCGCTCGTCGGGTAAACCCCGTTCGACTGGTAAATCGCCACCGTCAGCAGGGTGTCGTAGTTCATCGTTTCTGTTTCGAGCGAATCGAGGTAGACTTCGACCGACGTAACAGTGCCACTGCGCTCCATCGTAAACCTGGTCCAAAGGCTGTCAACCTCAAAGCTGCCATCGGATTCGTGACGCTTTGGGAAGGAATACACCATCATCGAATCAGAGTCGGAGTAATGACTCAAAACCGCTTCGCCGGCCGTGATAATTCGTTTCGTGTAAATAATCATCGGGGGCGTATCGGTCACATTTCCTGCAAGATCGTAGGCACGGCCCATCAAGGTGTGAGGACCATCTTCCATCCCGCGTCCAACCAAGTCAAATGTGAAACGATAGGGCTCCTCGGTCAGATGGACATACCCGGTGTCATTGTCCACATCTGAACCGTCCAGGTAGAATACCACTCGACGAAGACCGACATTGTCAACCGCATTGGCGGTGACACGCAGGGTGTCGCTGAGGGTGTCCCCAGCCGTCGGTTCGACCAGCACAATGGTTGGCGGCACATTGTCCGGGATTGACCCGGCCGGTCCGGCAGGACCATCATCTCCGCTGCAGCCAACCAACAGGCCGATCGCGGCAAGAATCAGCAGCAGGGCAGCCAGGGGCAAGAGTGTGCGATGGGAAGCTGTCATCGTAAAACCTCGTCTTGCTCGCCCGTCTCTATTCCGGGTGTCAACATGGCCGTGGTGCCATTGATGTAGGAGACTTTGACACGGATCAGGAAGTCACGTTTCTCGCCATTCCAGTGGGACTGAACCGTCCCCCAACCACGCGCATTGGACCCGTCCTCAAATTCAGTCGACCGATGCTCGGTTGGGTCGGACAACGGGAGGGGGTCAATCTGGATGTAGAGTGGCAAGGCACGGTGAGCATTAAAATGGCTGGCATACTGACCTGCCGGGGGTGAAAAGCCAGCATGAAAATCACCGTTGTAGCCAGTGCTGTCCATCCCGCTAACATCAACGATGGTCCAATCGTCGTATTGAATGGCGGTTTCCGCAACCAGAAGGCTGTCGCCGCTGGAGACAGTCGGGAGGCCATTGGAATTGGACCGCCAGAGGAAGAGGTTGAAGTCATACCCTCCAACGAAGGGCTGATCATTGTCACCATATCCAATCCAGTCCTCAGGAGTGCCAAAGTAGAAATGAACCTCTTCCACGGTGCAGGAATCGATTGGGGTGAAACGGACATTGAAGTACTTGTCGCCGTACCGATCCGGCAGATGCATGGCATCGAGGTCACCCGACCCGAAGTAGGAGAGAATCTGATCCGGGGGCGGCGGCGAATAGGTCACCAGCAAGGGCGGCGTATCTGCAAAATTGCGGCTCGGATCCCAGGCGCGAGCGATAATCGGGTAGATACCATAGCCGCGATCGAGACGAGATAAATCCCAGGTGTAGGTATAGGGGTAGCTTGAATCGACTGCCGCGGTGTCTTCTGTTTCGCTGACACCATCCAGGTAGAACTCAACAAAGGCGACCTCATCATTATCCGAAGCAGCGGCACGGACATCGAACGTGGACACAAAAATGGTATCCGACCTGGTCGGCGAGACCCAGGAGATGGAAGGTGGCTGGGCATCAAAATCAGTCACCCCTTCTCCTGGCGGGCCTTGTGGTCCTTCACAGCCGATAAAACTGAGGGGGGCCGTTCCCAGCAAGAGGGCAAAGGCTAACCATGCTGGCAGATAAATGTTAGAACGCATATGCATAAACCTATACGTATATAAGCCGCCTAGCGACTTGACCCTGATCCGTAATCCAGTTCCGCACGCATCTTCGGACGAAACTCGCCATACGCACGGTAATGCTTACCCAACGTCTCCCAGCCCAACAACTCGGTCCGCATCCAGCCACGGTCCAGTTGACGATCCGGTGGTATGGCACTTAACACACTCGCAGGCAGCAATACCCCGCTCTCTTCTGTCACGTCGCTCTCGTCCAGACGAACTGCCACCAGGAACGATTCACCCGCCTCAAAAGAGTAGGGCTGGCCACCATTCAAGTCTGAAAGATCAACATTCCACCAGTCATTCAGATCTTCTGTCCCGAAAGGTACCAGGATCGAATCGAGTGGGATAGGCTGGAACTGGGAGTCCAGACGATATACCATGACCCAAAGCTGGCTTGGAGTGGTATAATCCGAGCTGAACTCGAAGAAAAATCCGGCCGAAAGCAGGTCACCATCGCCACGGGCTGTAAAACGGCTGCCGAAACGGTCCATGTAGGTGGTGTCCGTGACGAATCCATCCTCATCGAACACCTCGTGCGCGGCAGGGATGGCCCAGAGGGATTCACTGGAACCGGGAATCCAGTATTCAACGGTATCCAAACCGGTGTACTCGAGACGATTCAGCACCATCAGAGGTGTTGCTTGACGATTGCCAGCCGTATCCCAGGCAATTGCTTGAAAACTGACGAGTCCATACGGGGCACTGTCGGCAGAAAAATCCCAGACAAATCGATAGGGCGCGTCGGTCACCACAGCCGAATTGGACCCGTTCCTGCTGGATCCATTGACCAGGAACTCCACTTCGGCGACCTCGCCCAAGCTGTCGTTCGCCTCTGCGAACAACGTCAAGGTGTCCCCAATCAACTCTGTTGATGCGGACGGATTCAGCAAAGTCACTTCAGGCGGGCGATGGTCGTACCCCTCCGCATCCGGACCGGGAGGCCCCTGAAGGCCATCACAGCCGACCGCGAAGAGCAGACTGGTGGCGATCAGGATCAGCCAGAAGGTTGGAAAATTCATCGGTCGTGGTGAATGATACGCCATGCTATCCCCGTGGCTGATGCCAGCGCACGGCATCCCGTACTTCACCAAGAGCACGGTCGAGGCCAACATACATGGAGCGCGCGAAGAGGCGGTGTCCGAGGACAACCTCATCAATGGTCCCCAATGCGGCCAGGGGCGCAACATTCCGGTGGTCAACGGCAAAGGAGACAAGGGTGGAGAGGCCGAGACGATTGGCGCCGAGCGCACTCGCCTCAATTTCCTCGAGGTAAATGACCGCATCGTCTGCGGAATCGGCTTTCGTATATCGTGCTACTGAAAGGGTAATCGCATCCGCCTCCAGCTTACGCGCCTCTTTCACCTGCTCAATTTCAGGCATGACCTGGAGGCTGACGTCAATGCCAGCGGCGTGCAACGAGCGTATCTGCTTACGCAGTGGCGTAGCATTGGCAATGACATCCAACCCCTGGGACGCCGCTTTCGAGTGCGGAGCGAGGGTAACCTGGTCGGGTTTCAGCTCCATCGCGGTACGAAGTAAGCCATCATTTGGTTCTACCTCGATGGTCAGGTGACTGCGGACAATCTTCTTGAGGACGGCGAGAGCCTTGATGTCGATCGGACCATCTTCTTCCAACCGGCAGACAATCCCGTCCGCTCCAGCCAGATCCACCGCAAGGGCGCTAGTAAACAGGTCTGGTTCGGCGTGGTTGCCCAACGCACGAAAACGTGCCAGGGGAGTAAGGTGAACCGACAGTCTCATCATGCCTTCCGCTCCTACAATCAGGGTTGGTATACAACGTCAGATAAATGTAACAAGCTGATCCCTTCCGCAACGATCCCGGGAAGCTCCTGATGCAGAACATTCCAGGTTTCGCGGTGGGGGTGACCGATAACAACTACCGGGCCATTACGACGTTTCGCCAAGTCTACCGCACGTTCCAGTTGACGACGGATACTGGCCTCGTCCTGACGATGGTCGAGGAAAATGTCACGTCGTACGGCTGGTACACGGGCTCGATCCGCCTCACGGTAAAGTACGGTCGAGGGGTGGGTGATGCTATCCAGAATCAACCAATTGTGCCTCCCGCACCACCCGGCAACACGCGCCATCAGCGAGCTGTCCTGGGTGGCAGCAGACCCCATGTGGTTATTCAGCCCGATCGCACCTGGCACGGCACGAATAGCATCCTCTAAAAAATCATCAACGGTTCTATTGTCCATCGATGCGTGCAGATAGTGCTTTTCGAGGGACGCGTTTTCTCCGACCGGCTGCATCGGCAGGTGAACAATCACCTCTTTGCCGTTCTTGATGGCCGCGCGGGCGACACGTTCCGAGGCCCACAGATGGGGAATAACCGCAAGTGTCAACGGTACATCTAGAGCTAGCACCCCCTGGACCACCTCCGAGTTCCACTGGTTACCAAAATCGTCCAACACGACCACCAGGGCCGGTACAGTCACCTTTGGGTCTAGATCGGGTGTGGAAACAACCAGCTCAGGGACAGAGAGGCGATCTGGCACCTGGGTCTCAAGGTGATAGGAAGAAACTGCTGCAAGACTGTCCAGCTCATTGCTGTCTCTGCTGGTCCAGTCAAGATGCTGCACCAGGATCACAAGGAAGAGCACAAGATAGAGCAGCAGAGCTACCGCACTCAGCAGGACAGCGCTACGCGGAACCGGATCAGGGGCGCTATGTCGTACGATCTTGTTCAATAGTCATCCCGCCAGGAAATGATACGGAACCTGCCGTCCTCGTCAGCTCGAGCGCGAAATCGGGCGAAACCATCAATCGAAATATCGTCGCCAACACTAAGCGAAAAATTAATTGTGAACTCAACCGTCGTGTCCACTTGGGAAAAGCTATCCAGCTCTTCCGGGTAGAGCGGCCCCCAACGAACATCAAGACGGTCATAGGAACGCATCAGGCCGCCGGTAGCACGTAACTCCGTATCACGGTACCATTGGTCGTAGCGAAGCAAATCGGCATTGTAATACTGGAAAATGAAATCATCTGAGATCAAATCAGCATAACGCAGGCTGTCGCGAAGCGCATAGGCGGTGCGGAAATTCTGCAAGAGACCACCAATGGTCTCCTGCGAATTCCATAGACCGGAAGAAAGCCCTCCCTCTTCCGGCGCAAACGGATTAAGGCAGCCGTTAACGAAAATGAGTACTCCGATGAGCAACAGGCTGAGACGCCTGATACCCCTCTGTACCCATGTTGTCTTTCGTACAGCATGCATCGCTTGACCTCGAACGGTCCCCCGAACTTCTAACTAATAATGGGCCTTATGTCTTGAAACACTACACCCCATCACACGTACAGGAATTCGGCTAAAACAGAATTAAAGCAACGAGAAGATAGCGTTGTTTTAAAACCTTATGTGCGTATAGGAATATGCGAGCACTTCGTTTCTTGTTGCTGGCTAACAAAACTACAGCGCTGCACGCAACTGACTGATTGTAAATGTTTCTCCACTAACCGCCTCGTCCTCCCAGCGGCTGATACGCCACCCACCGTCCTCTTCACGCACAATCGTCAACCGCATCAACCCCGAATAGCTACGAGGCAACTCCGACTCGAGGGTGTGTACATCCAGTGTATAGCGCTCTTGGAAAATAGAGGAATCAGCCCACTGTTGTTCACTGATCGACTCGAAGGTACACTGGGCAAGCGAGTCAGGAGGCAACAGGGAGACTGAGAGGAGGGTCCGAATGAAGACATCCTCACGAGCGGCCCCCCATGTAGTGAAAAAAGTAGGGTCATCGGGGTAAGCAGAGGGAAGAGGAGCGTACGTGAAGTCCTCGGAGATGACCCCCATGTAGAGATCGGGGTCACGAAGGGTGAACGAGGAGGCTATCAGCTCGAGCACCTCGCCGTCGGACAATGCAAGATTCCCACCGCCTTGACTGCCGGTAGGAGGATCCGGGTCTCGGGTGGAGAAGAAGCCACAGCCAGACAGGATAAACAGTACAACCAGGGCAAGAGGACCCACCCGGCCCAAGGTAGCACGAAGCTCCGATTGAAAAACGACAAACGGGGACACCATACGGTATCCCCGTTTTATAGGATGGGATGCGGCGTTTGTGTCAGAAAATGCTTTACCTCTCATCGCCACTCCAATCGATCCATCAAGCGAGGTTGCGGACGACTTCTTCAGCCACCTCAAGGCTCGTGTTGCTACCACTCATATCATAGGTGCGAACCTTGCCTTCCGCAATCGTCTTCGCGATGGCGCCTTCAAGTTTGTCCGCCAGTTGGCCCTCACCAAGCCAGTCGAGCATCATCTTGGCGGTCAGGAACATCGCCATCGGATTGACCTTGTACTGGCCAGCATACTTCGGTGCGCTGCCGTGAGTCGGCTCGAAGACGGCATAGTTGTCACCAATGTTACCGGACGCGGCAAAGCCAAGGCCACCAACAAGTTGCGCTGCCAGGTCAGAAATAATGTCACCGAACATGTTTTCCGCGACCAGGACATCGTAATCGAACGGATTTTTCAGCAACCACATGGTCTGCGCGTCAATGTTCGTTTCCCAAAGGTCGATGCCAGGGTAGTTCTTTGCCACTTCGCGTGCCGTGCGCACCATCAAGCCGCCGGTTTCACGAAGGACATTGGGCTTGTCGACCACGGTCACTGATTTGCGATTGTACTTCTTCGCGAATTCAAAGGCCTGGGTAACAATATTCCGACAGCCATTACGAGTCATCACACGGCAGGACATGGCCATGTCATTCTCGTCGACGGATTTGAAACGTGCCGCCTTCGGCTGATACTCGGTCATCTTGTCGATCAGGTCATGCGGGATCGGATGGAATTCGACACCGACATAGAGCCCTTCCGTATTCTCACGGAAAATGACCAGGTCAATGTTTTCCTTGAAGTTCAGCGGGTTACCATCGTACGCCTTGCAGGGGCGCAGGTTGGTGTGCAGGTTCAGCAGCTGACGGAGTTTAACAATGGGGCTGAAGTAGACATAGCCCTTGTCACGCAGTGAAGGATCCAGTTCCTCAGCGGCCTCATCACGCGGCTTGGAGGTGATCGCACCGAACAGGGCACAATCGGTTTCCTTCAGCATGTCTACCGTACGCTCCGGCAGTGCATTACCTTCCGACTTCCAGAACTCCCAACCGATGTCACCGTGGGTGTACTCCGCATCCAGCTTCAACGCGTCGAGCACCAGACGGGTACACTCCATTACGTCGTTGCCCACCCCGTCACCGGGCAACCAGGCGATCCGATGCTTGGCCATCTCGCAATAGCTCCTTAAGAAGTAGCATGAACGAAAACGTCTATCACTGTTTACAGGAACGGTTTATGAACCGTCCTACTCGGGTTCCAATTACCACACAACCCCGGCGCTGAATCGCTGTGCAGCGCCGAGGTCGTCTCGAAATGGAGTGTAGCCGTAGTCGAAACGCCATTGTTCGTAGCGAAGCCCGAACCCAGCGGTGAAGGATCGTCCTTCAATTCCGGACTGGTAGCCGCCACGTACGGACAGGTACTCGAACAAACCAACTTCAAGTCCAGCGCGGGCAGTAGGATCGTGATCCACCACCTTACCCGCTTCCACCATCAAGCTCGGCTTGGCAATCCCGAAGGACCCCAAGCGGTATACACCGCCCGCCGAAACCGTGGTTGGCAGGCTGTATTCCGTCTGCCGAAGCGCCTCGATACGGCCAAGATGGCGGATTGTTGCGCCAAGGTCAAGAGACCCCTCGAGCAACCCCTGATGCAGCAAACCGAGGTCCAGCGACCAGCCATTGGCATGATCAACATAGATCGATTCGGATAGGTAACGTACCGTCGCACCTGCACGAAGCTGGCCAACCAGGCGGTAGGCGAACGAACCACCTAGCGCGAAGTTGCGCGCATCAAAAGTGCCGATCGGGCTGGCGGAGGGACGGTCTCGTAAATCAATATTTCCAATCCCGACATGCAGCGCACTGGCCCCGAGGACCAGCCTGTTGCTGACCGGGATGCTACCGGCAATGAACTGGGAGGATCCGCCTTCGACCCACCAATTGTTCTGCATGATTTCGATAGTCCGAGCGTCGCTGTTCATCGCGGCGGGGTTCCAGTAGGTCGATGTGGCACCTTCGACCGATGCGGTAACCGCTTCACCCAGCGCAGCTGCACGTCCACCCGGACCAAGCTCCAACCAGGAGGACCCAGGCAAAGCGTAGGCGGGCAATGCGATCAACAACAGTAGAAAGCTCAACAGGTTCTTCTTCATCGTTCTCTCACAGCATCAAAGTGTGAAGCGAAAACGCCAGGACAAAACCTGGGTCGCTTCTGGGGAAACAGGCTCCAGAACATAGGCATAGTCAAGACGTGTGGCACCAAGTCCAGCGACAGGAAGCATCAAGCCAAAACCAAAGGTGGGACGATCACGATCCACCCCGGCACGCAGGGTTAGGCTGGTCACGCCACCTGAACCCTCCATCATGACAGATGGATGGTCCCAGGGGCCAGGACGGGTTGTCCTCGAAAGACCCCACAAACGGAACTCGACCCCACCTTTGGGTCGCAGCAACTCGGCACCATCGGTTTCGAGATCGAGATAGGTGCTGACTCCGGCGAGGGGCTCATAGGAGAAGCCGGCACGGTAACGATTAGGATACTTGTCCGTCTTGGTCGTCCCAAGGCTCCAATAGCCTGTCGTGTTCCAACTGTTCTTCCCGCCGATATCATACGCCGCAGCACCAAAGGCGAGGGTTTCGAGACGGAACGGTGCCTCACGCTGATACCATGGACGGAACTGCAGACCGATATCGCCACCGAAGGTGGTTGAGGTTAATGGCTTGCTTCCATCCTCGAGCAAGTCGGGAATCAAGGCGTAGAGTACACCAACTGTAACCCCGGCTGATACCGTACGATGTAGCTTCAGGCCAAACGACAACGCGAAGCGGTTCTCGTAATACCCGAGATCGCCGATAATTCGGCCGTCGGTATCACGGGACTGAATATTGTCGGTTCCGGCATGGGTCCAGGAAACCGCAATTGCGGCCGGTTTCTTCTGGACCGTCTGGTATTTCGATGCAAGCAAGGCAATCACCTGCTCCTGACTGCGCAGATCCCCGCTGATAACCTCGGGAAGAGCCTCCTCAATGATCGGGTTCAAAACACCGGCAACGTATTCGATCCCCTCGATGGTCACGATTCGAGGAGAGGTACCATCTTCTGAACCGGCTTCAGGAAAAGGAGTTGGAGACCATGCTTCATGCAAGATGGCATCTGCAAGGTCGTTCAGGTAGTCGGTAACTCGGTATTCGACAAGCGAGGCTCGACGGAGCTGTTCAGGATAGACCAGCTCAGCCGGTTGGTCGGGATTGTTGGGGACTCGTGTGGTGATCGGACGCATCGGCGCTGTCCAGAATGCGATCTCTGGAATCTGGACAAGGGCGGAAATGTGCGCAAGGCTGCGATCCAGGCTGAGCGAATGGTACCCGACATAGACATCGTTCGCCGGGGCGAAAGGAAGCCCGGCAGCATTGTAGTGGGCCTGTTCCGCACCCATCGCACGAGCGACACCCGCATCGCCGGAGGCGAGAGCAGACGCGCCCGACCCCATCCTAAGAAAAGCACCTGCTGATCCGGCAAATCCCTCAGCGTGGAGAGTCGCCGGAAGAGCGAAAGCGACGAGGAGCAGCGCGGCTGATAGTGTGGTTCGTTTCATCGTCATCTCCATTAGTCCAGAACCAGCACTTTGCCCCAGCGTTCCTTGCCACCACCGGTCAGGCGATAGAAGTAGACACCATTGGCAATTTCACGTCCCCCCGGCCCGCGTCCATCCCAGACTTCGCTATGATCTCCGGCGGCACGGAAGGCATCCTTGACGGGTCGAATCAGGAGCTCAAGCGCGAAATCATAGATTTCAAGCGTGACGTTATCGGCTGAATCAAGAGTGTACTGGAACCGAACCACGGCAAAACGGCTCGGGGAAAAGGGATTCGGGTAGGCGTAGGAATCTGGTTGCCCGCTCTCGCCCGGAGTGGGGAAGGAGCGAAGCAGGTCCCAGGTCAGGCCGCCATCCGCGCTGACGCCAAGCCCTTCTGGGCCGCCGACGAAGAGGCGGTCCTGACCATACGCAGCGCTGTAGATCTCCGGCTCGTACGTCCGTTCCCCAGTGTTGAGGTCACGGATCGCAGGGAACCGACCCCAGGTTTCTCCGTAGTCCACACTCTTCAGCAGGCCATCATCCGTACAGACATAGACCACGGAATCCTGGAAAGCGAAGTTGTGGGCACGGACTGGCTCATCCGTACTACCAAGGACACGTGTCCAGGTAACTCCGAGGTCCTCACTCTTGCTGACCCCGTAATATTCGGTGCTGCTTTCCGCGCTCCAGGTGCCCGCCCAGATAATCCGTTTACCGGATGAGGTGATCTGCGACCCCAGGGAGGGAACAAAGTTTCCGGACAGGCTCGATTCACTTCCTGGAACATGGGCGAAGTTTTGCCATGTCTCGCCATTGTCGCGGGACAAATTTACCCCGGCGGCGGTGCCAACCCAGAGCAGGGTATCCATCACCGATACACTGAAAGCGCGATGGTTCAGATGTTCGAGAACATCATAGGAGTCGGTGTCCGGGGGATGATTCACCCACCCCTGGTCGGGATTATTCATATCGTAATAGCGCAGCCCACCACCCCAGCTGGCGATCCAGGCACGATCCTCGAGGAAACCAATGTCGTACGTTACATTCTGCACGCTGGTGACTGTCGGAGAAATCTCCTCGTCGTCGCGGTCATCCACAGGCTGGCCCATCCAGCTCCAGGTTTGGCCATGATCAAGGCTATATCCAACACCACCCCCGGCAGCATAGGATTCACCAGCAATAGAGGTATCCAGCGCGGTCGCCGCCCAGACAACCGTATCACCATCGGAGGTGGTGCCAATCGCCAGGCCACTCACGCCACCTCGTCCGAACCCATCGGCAAGGGTGGGCTGCAGCCAGCCGCCTTCGCTTGGTTCGCCACCAGGGACCGGACGGAATCGTGTCAATCCTTCTCCGGTTGCACCGTAGAGGTAAGGTCCGAACAGTTCAAGATCGATGATGCTGTTCGAGGGCAGCTTATCCTGTCCAGACAAGGTTCGAGGGGTGGGTGTCAATTGCGCGGTGCTCGAAAAAGGCTGCCCCACAGGGGAAGCGCCAAAGGCAACGGCGCCCACCAACACAAGAACGAGTGGCAGAAGGGTACGGGGAGGGCGGATCATCGCTTCCCCCCAGAACTGGGTAGTTCGATCATATGGACGATACTCTCGCTGTCATTCCCCGCCCGATCATGGGCGGTAATGGTAAAGGTATAGGTGCCGAAGTTGCTCGCATCCGGGTAGACGGCAAACTGGTGAGAGAAGATGCCGTCATTGGCAACTTCATCTGGCATATCCCCCAGATCGTTGAAGAAGAAGGGATCGAGGTTGTCCGGAATGTGGCCATTGGGATCGACCGGAATGTAGTCGACACGACGAATGTCACCCTGGCCCTGCAAGTCGGCAACATTGATGAACATATTGTAGGGGTTGGGTTCGTCCCCTTCGGGGCGATAGACCGTATCCGGCGCAACCAGTCCGCTCAGGATCGGAGCGCTGTTCTCGAACCAGACGATACTTTCGTATGGTGTAGCAGGCTGGTCGTATCGGTCGATCGCAGTGAGGTTAATCGTGTATTCGGCTGTTGGCAGCCCGGCAGCAAAGGTGGGTTCCAACGCGAAGGTCCAGATGCGTTGCGAAGACTTGGCCATCAGGAGGTTTCGCACGGTGTCGCCATCGCGAATCAACTGAACTTCCACCTGCTCGACGGCATCTCCGGCGGGGATGTCCGCATCATCCACACGTGCGGTCCACTCCTCAGCTTCAAAGCCAGCGTAGAGGCTGTCGCTGTGGACGAACGATTCGATCACAGGCGCCGAATTGATTTCCACCTGCAGGATTTCCGGCGGCAGCATGGTCATGGTGGTGCTGTCGCTGCTGAGTGGCCAGCCTGCCATCACACGCATGGTCACCTCACCCTCACTACTCGCGAACAGGGCATTGATCCGAAGGCTGTAGGTCAGGTCCAAGGGCACCAGGTCGCCAGAGTGGTTGTCCATGAAATCAAATGGATTCGGGATGGTCGGTCCGCCGCCATCATCCAGAAGCTGGAACTGGACTGATGGGGCGATACCATCCTGAGATTCAAAGATGATGAAAACATTTGGCGCGGGCACATCCTGCTGCTTGACCGCCGCCTCGAGAGCAGGAGGGAAGCTGATGGCAACAGAGATGGTGCGGTAATCAGGGGAGTCATAGACCCAGAACGTGGGCACATTGACCGAGTCAATCTGGGGAGCCTCGAGCGAGGGGGCGCTTGGCGGATCAACAGGATCATCTGACTCACAGCCAGCAAAGAGCGTGGTCAGCAGGATCACGGTAAACGGCACCACCCAACGAACAAGGCGCACGTCGGCGCGATGTGGTCGGTTCATCGTAGCATTCCTTTGCATACCCATCCAAGGGACTCGGGGAAGCGGTACAACTCGATAGGCAAGGAGCGGAGAGAACCTCACGTCGCTGGAGTAGGTGCCCCGTGCGGGGCGTCAACATCGCCCGGTTCTGGACCGGACGGCGGCTTAATCTTCCTCAAGATAGTCACACCATCAAGCCTCTTCAAGCGGGAAGACGCCTACAGCGAGCGGCAATCCAGCCATCCAGATGGAGTGTCTCCTCGACCTCGAGCCCCATAGAAGCAACCCCTTCCAGCAGCCGTTTTTCCTCGTCACCAACCTGAACACCGGTAAAGATAAACCGAGCGTCCGGGGTCATCTGTTTCAGCCAGGTTGGCAATCCGGCAAGGATGGGGGTCACAAAGATATTCGCCAGCAGGAGATCATAGCTCCCCTCGATCGGATCGGCTAGAACATCACCAAAAAGGGCCCTCAGCTTCTCTCCAACTCCATGCAATTCAGCATTTTCAAGGGTTTCATCGACCGCTTCCTGTTCATTGTCAATGCCGAATGCTGACCCAGCACCCAACAGCAGCGCACCAATCGCGAGGACGCCGTTGCCACATCCGAGGTCGAGCACACGGTCTCCTTCATGGACTGTTTTTTCGAGCAACGCGAGCGCCATCCGTGTGGTGGCATGTTCTCCGGTCCCGAAAGCCATGCGTGGTTCGAGACGCAGGGCGATCCGCCCAGGCTCCGGCTCTGCCTCCACTCCGGGGGGGATGACAACGAAACGATCTCCGGCGAGGATGGGGCCCAGCGAACGACGCCATTGTCCCACCCAATCCTCTTCCGCCACGACCTCAATTGTGATCTCCCCAGCGGGCAGGATGGCCTCCTCTTGCAGGGGTTGATAGAGGGTCTGTGCCTGTTCGAGCAGGGCCTCTTGGGAGACGATGTCCTTGAAGAAGGCATGCAATTGTTCGGGGTCGCTGGTAAACCCAACCGCGCCAAGGGAGATCAAGGGTTCGCTTAGTAGTTCGTAGGCGGTTTCGCCGCCGGGAAGGTGGATCACAGTCCAGGTGCTGGTCATGCGTCGTATCTCGTTTCTGGTAGAATGGTTCGTCCAGACAGATGCAAGCCCGGGCGACAAAACACCCGGGCTACACGTTCGTGCTTGGTAGACTGCCGTCGGTTTACTCGCCCGGCTTCATCAGGTTTGCTTCTTCCGCTTCGACCGACCCCTCCATCGGCTTGCCGGAATCGTGCGGTTCAGCCTTGTCAAACTGAGGACCGATGTGGTAGAACGTCCGCCGTTGTGCACGTGCCCGCCGTTCAGACTCGCTCATGTCCTCGTCACTGCGGTGACGCCGTTTATCGACATCCTCGATCACCACGACACCGTTGTCGTAGGTGACGTTGATCAGTTTATACCGTCCATCTCCCGCATAACAGAAGGAAATCATCCCCTTTGTCTGCCAAGTGACATAGAGGTGGCCGACATTGACCAGGTTGACACTCATGTCCGGGTCGTGGGTTTTCAGGCTGGCTACCGTAATCTTCAGGTTCGTGCCGCCTTCTGGCTGGGGCGACTTGTGCAGGGATATTTCAACCCAGCGATCCGCAGGGTAGTCGCGCACGTCAATACAGAACCCGTCTTCCATCTGACGGGAGGTGCCCTTCAGTTGACGGGTCGCGAGGGCGACCAGATCCCGGATCGAGAGGCTGGGTACGCCTTCCGGTCCTCGTTGCATCGGTCGTTCCATAGCGCTCATCGTCCTATGTTGAAGAGAAAACTCAAACAGGGTTGGTTAAATGTCGCCTTTGGAGAGGGGGGAAGCCAACACTCTCAACGCTGAATCGTCGAATTAAACCCGGATTCCGAGGAAACGCCGAGGACACGGTTCATCGTGGTGTACAGTTCGTCAACCGTGAACGGCTTGGCGAGGAAACCATCCGGCGGGAAACGGGACCCCTGCAGTAATTGACGGTAATGGGAGTAGCCTGTGATGAGGATGATCGGGAGACGCGGAGCGCGCACCTTAATCTTGTTCATCAGGACGATACCGTTTGTGTAGGGCAGGTAAATATCAGAGATCACAATCGAGGGCTTTTCGCGCTCAAACTGACGATATGCCTGAATGCCGTCTCCAGCCTGCACCACGCGAAAACCGTAATTCTCGACAGCGGCGGCAATCACCTCGCGGGTCTCCGTCTCGTCCTCAACAACAAGGGCGACAGCACGGCGCGGTTCGTTCGGGTCAACCGGGTCCGATGAAGGGTAACCAACCTGCAAACGATACTCTCGAGTAAGGATGACGTCCTGGCTATATTGCGTGGGCAGACTCGAAGATACTGAAATGAAATGAATCAGACCAATAGCCAACGTGTTTCCGCTCACAGCGGAACCCTATGCGGGGCGATTGCCCCTCCTCCGGAGCCAGCCTATATTGCATCGCCGTGAAGGTCCTGATAACGAAGAGGTTTGGGTGGAACTGTTGCAAATCCTGATGATTGTTCCCGCCGCGTTAGTCGGTCTCGTGCTGCACGAGCTGGCGCATGGTGCGGTGGCTCTTGCCCTCGGCGACCCGACCGCACGTGACCAGGGGCGTCTCACCCTCAACCCGTTGCGTCACCTCGACCTGATGGGAACCATCTTCCTCCTTGTCCTCCACTTTGGCTGGGCCAAACCGGTCCAGGTGAATCCAGGATATTTCGCGAAGCCGAAACGAGACATGCTGCTGGTCGCTCTCGCGGGTCCAGCCACCAACCTCGTTCTCGCGGCGATTGCCGGGATTCTGGTCCGTCTCCTGCCCAGCGAAGGGGGAGTTGTGCTGGTCATTGGCCGCCAGATGCTGCTCTATGGGGTGGTGATCAATGCCGCGCTTGCCGTCTTCAACATGTTGCCAATCCCTCCGCTGGATGGATCACGTCTCGTGCATGCCCTCGTGCCGTACCGTCACGAGCTGACTTGGCGTAAGGTAGAGATGTGGGCGACACGCGGGCTGTTTGCCCTGATGTTGCTTGGCGCGGTGACCAGTACGCCAATCATTGGCCGTGTGATGAACCCGGCGATCGGCTTTTTCCTGCGAACGTTTGCGGGGGTCGGGTCATGAGTAGACTTACCAGACAGGGCCCTGTTGTCCTTTTACTCGCGCTGCTGCTGGTTGGGGCAGGTTGTGCGTCGAGGACACCCGGACCCACCCTGAAGCCGCACCCGGAAACCATCGCGCAGCTTGTGGACCGAGAACTGGTAAAGCCGCTGGAAAACTCGGGCGCATCGGTCGGAGTGGTGGTGGCCGGAATCGATGGGGTCCAGCTCTACGCCCACGATCCGACTCGCTTACTAGTGCCGGCATCCGTGCAAAAGGTAATGGTTGCTGCCGATGCGATGGCCCACCTCGGGTCGGACTTCAGCTGGCGGACCGATCTGCTCGCGACCGGGGAGATTGACTTCACCGGCACCATGCACGGCGACCTGATTCTACGCGGCACCTGGGATCCGACCCTGGGCAATACCGCGCCCTATACAGGTTGGCCCTTTGAACCCTTTGAAAACTGGGCGACCCAGGTGGGCAAGGCGGGCGTGCAGCAGGTGGATGGAGAGCTGGTTGCGGTGGGTGAACTATTCATCCCCGATGGCTGGGAGGCGGCGGACCTTGCCTACAGCTATGCCCCGGCGGTGTCGCAACTCGCCTGGAATGATGGCCTTTACACCACCTTCGCAGGGGAGATCGGCGACAGCCTCTTCTGGGACATCTGGCCGGATCCCCTCGTCTGGAGTGAGGATCATGGACGGCCTCGAGTCTGGCCGCAAACTCCCGAACAGCCCGGCCCGCAACTCGATCCACCCTTCAACCACCCGCTCTGGCCGGAGTTGAACGACGAGGATATGCGTCCCGCCTATGACCCTCGTGCCCTGACCGCCGATGCATTGCGAGCGGTGCTTCGCGAGAGCGGGATTGATGGCCCGGATAGTGTCAGGGTATTGGACAAACTTGAGACCATCCCCACGGACACCCTCTTCCTGCTGACCCACCAGAGTCCGCCGTTGCCCGAGGTTCTGCGTGCCACCCTCGCCTTCAGCAGCAATGCCTGGTGCGAAATGGTGCAGGCGACTGTCGCGGATTCGCTGGGCGAAAACCCCTTTGGCAAACCCCATTGGCCCGCCGTGCTCGATTCGCTGGGGGTGGCATCCCGTGGTCTGCGCGCCAACGACGCCTGCGGATTGAGCCGCAAAAACAACCTCTCCGCTGCGACCCTGAACGATCTCCTTCTGGCGGGATGGGAACGGTGGGGGGACGAGTGGTTGGGTATCTTTCCCAAAGCGCATGAACCACGAACCTCGCTTGCGACTCGCTTTGAGGGGTACGAGGGTCGAATCCTTGCAAAGACGGGCAGCATGAGCCGGACTCGTAGTCTCGCGGGGTACCTGCTGAGGGATGGCGAAGCGGTCGCCACATTTACCATCATCTTGAACAATGTGCCCTGGGATCCGACCGACACCCTCGACAGGACTGTCATGCTGCTGGCGGACCGTTTTTCCCTGCAGCGACCCACAGGAGTGAACTGATGCTTTTCGCTCTGTTTGGTAAACGACCCAAACCGCGCGGCTGGAGCTATGTCCCCCGGTTCTACGATCCGGAGACGGACAAAGACCGGACCGAACGGATGCGGTTTGACCAGGGTGTGTGGAGCCGAAAACATGGACGGGTGCATCGCGGGATGAACCCCTTTGTGATGGCGATGATGGCGGTGATTGTCGCGGTGCTGATTTACACGCTTCACCAGGGACGCAGTGAAGTTACGTCGGTCCCGGATATCCAATTGACCCCGTCAGATGTCCCTGCGCACGTCGAGCAGGCCACCCCCAACGAAACAACGAAAGACACCACGCCTTGACCGAGTCCGCCAACCAGGATCAACCCCTCGCCTCCGGGCTGCAGCCTCCGAAGCGAGAATCACTGCTGCCGCGCGGCCAGATTCTGGTCCTCCCGGAGGGGGTGGCCAACCGGATCGCTGCCGGGGAGGTGGTTGAACGGCCTGCGTCGGTGGTCAAAGAGTTGATCGAGAATGCTCTTGATGCGGAAGCGTCGCGGATTACGATTGCCGTGCGTAATGCCGGCTTCGATGAGCTGCTGGTGTCGGATGATGGTTGGGGGATGGATGCGGACGATGTGCTGACCGCATTGCGACGGCATGCCACCTCCAAGATCCACGACGCCGAAGATTTGCAGCAGATCCTGCACCTTGGGTTCCGTGGCGAGGCGCTCCCCTCCATTGGCAGTGTCTCGCGTCTCGAGATTGTCAGCAAACGGGACGATCGGGATGCCGGGGTCCGGTATCGTGTCGAAGGCGGCCAGGAGGTTCCGGCAGAGCCAGCGGCTCGTGAACGCGGCACCACGGTCAAGGTGCGTTCCCTCTTCTACAATGTGCCCGCGCGCCGCAAATTTCTGCGCACCCCATCCACAGAGTACGGTCATGTTGTACGTGTCTTCAAGCGATATGCCCTCGCCTACCCGGACATCGCCTGGGAGCTGCTGCGTGAAGGGGACACCGTCTACCAGCTCGAACCAGCAGACCTGAAGCAGCGCATCGCCCAGCTCTTCGGCGAGGACAATGCAACCGACCTGCACCAGGTTGAAAGCCGTTCAGGCGACATCTTTGTCTCCGGCCTGCTTGGCGGTACCTCGATGTTCCGTCGCTCACGCGGCGATCAGTACCTCTTTATCAACCGCCGTCCCTTCCAGAGCCATGCGCTGCACCATGCGGTGGTCAATGGGTTCGGCCCCCTGATCGAACCGGGTCAGGTACCCTTCTACGTGCTGAACATGCGGCTTTCGCCGGATGATTTTGATGTGAATGTCCACCCGGCGAAGCACGAGATCCGTTTCAAAGACGATAGCAATGCCTACCGTGCGGTCCTCGTGGCGATTCGCAATGCCCTCGGGTTGGCGATTAAAAGTGGGGACGCGCCGGTCAAGGCACCGTTTGCATCCAGTCATCAACGCGAGGAGCAGGAACGGCGGGCGCTATCGGGTCGAAGCGAACTGGAATTGATGTTTGGACGGCCCCCCGAGGAACGTCCCACCCAGCAACCCGCTCCCGGTGGTATGCCGCCAACGGATTCGGCTTCCACCACGCCGGGTGAGGCCCCGACACAACAGCCCATCGCGGTTCCACCGCCACCGCGTGCCGGGGAGAAACTATTCCAGCGTGGAGCGAAGCTACATGAAGGTGAAGCGGGGGCAGCAGGTGGGTTTGCCGCGACCTTCAACGAGGCCGCTACCGCGACGGACGGACAGGAGCAAAGTACCGAAGCGCCCTTAGCCCATGAGGCTCAACCTGCGGGAATGACCACCAGCCCGAATGCGGAACGGATCAATGTCTGGCAGGTGCACCGCACCTACATCCTCTCGCAGACCAAAAGCGGGTTGGTGATCATCGATCAGCATGTCGCGCACGAGCGCATCCTCTTCGAAAAGGCACTCGCCGCGATGCGGAACCGTGCCTGGTCCGGCCAGAACCTTCTGTTCCCGACCCAGGTGACCCTCGACCCGGAAGATTCCGCCCTGCTCGAGGACATCGCTCCGAGCCTGAGCAAGGTCGGCTTCGAGGTAGAATCGTTTGGGGGACGGGATTGGGTGATCCGGTCGGTTCCTGCGGGGATACGGATTCGCAGCGAGGAAAAGCTGCTGCGTGATATTGTTGCTGATTTCCGTCAGGAACACCAGGTCCGGATGGAACCGGAAGAGAGCCTTGCTGCCAGCTTCGCCTGCAAGGCGGCGATCAAAGCGGGCGATTTGCTGAACCGCGAGGAGATGAACGCCTTGATCGACGAGCTCTTCACGACCGAGTATCCTTTTGTCTGCCCGCATGGCCGCCCGGTTGTAGTCAACCTGACCTTGGGCGAACTGCATCGTCTCTTCGGGCGGGAATAGAGGATACTGTTGGGTGTTTGGTGTCGTTGCGAATTCGGCATCTGCCGGTGAAGCAATCTCGTATCACTCAATTCGTTTCCCTGCGCGCGTAGCGTGCGACTGAGGCAGGAAAAGCGATTTGGGACTGCTTCGTCACCCTGCGTCACTGCGCTCGCAGGATTCCTCGCAGCGACACGTCGGACCAGTCCACTTGCATACATTGAACCATGACCAATCCAACCCCCACCGTCCTTATCCTCGTCGGCCCGACCGCATCGGGCAAAACTGCGCTTGCGGTGGAGCTGGCGAAACGTTTCCAAGGCGAGGTGGTCTCCGCCGACAGCCGTCAAATCTACCGCTACCTCGACATCGGCACCGCCAAACCCTCCCTCACGGAGCAGGATTCCGTCCCGCATCATGGGTTCGATGTCGTCGATCCCGATGCTTACTACAGCGCAGGTCGCTTCGCCAAGGATGCACGCCGTTGGATCAGAGATATCCATGCACGAGGTCATCACCCCATTGTTGCCGGGGGCAGCGGCCTCTACCTGCAGGCGCTGGTGGATGGATTGTTCGATGGGGACGACATCAAGGACGATCAGCTTCGCGACCAACTTGAGGCACGAGCCGAAAGCGAAGGACTGGACTCGCTTTACGAGGAGCTGAAACGTCTCGATCCCGTCTACTCACGCAAAATCGTTCCGGGAGATCGTCAACGGATCCTACGTGCCCTCGAAGTAATCCATGCCAGCGGCGAACCTTTCAGCGCGTTACACGAACGGGAACAAGACGAGGCCCCCTTTAAGGCGACCTGGTTTGGGTTGCGCTGGGAGCGAGAAACCCTTTACCGGAGGATTGACCAACGGGTTGACCTGATGCTCGATCATGGGTTGGTCGCCGAAGTGAAGGGGCTGCTGGACCGTGGCTACCGTGATGCCAACGCGCTGAAGAGCGTTGGCTATGTGGAAATCATCGATCACCTCGAAGGACGGATCGCTACGCTCGAGGAAGGGGTGGAGCGGATCAAGCAGAACAGCCGCAACTACGCGAAACGGCAACTCACCTGGTTCCGTCGCAACGAGCGCATCACCTGGCTGGATGCGGAGGGGAAAGGTGTCCGTGAGCTGGCGGATGAGGTGTCCTCCCGGGCCTGACCCGGGACCCAGCATCGAATGGTCGAGCGACGCGATAATCTGGAAGCTTTGGCAAAGTGTAATGCCCCACGTCATTGCGAGCGAAGCACCGCAGGTGTGCAGCGCGGCAATCTGCCCGTATGAACCGGAGTGAAGAGACGGCGCTCGTCCCTTGTGACCGACCATGGATTTGACCAAAGCGCTCGTGGCAAGATCAGGTAGCTGGATCCCGGATCAAGTCCGGGATGACAGCATGGGACAGTCATAGCATTCACTCCACCCAGCCATCCGGTGGAACATCCCATGTGTTCGAAAAGAGCTGCGCGTTGGCTTCGGGGAACTCGTAGTACGCGACCTCTGCGGGCTTCACCCAGCGCCAGTCCGACACCTCGAGGGTTTGCGGTTCTCCGCCACAAAACTTTGCGTGCAGACCGATCAGGGTGACCACCACCTCAGGGTAACGGTAGGTCACCCGTCCAAATTCCTCGCCCACCTCGACACGGATGCCCAGCTCTTCCTGAATTTCACGTATCAACGCCTGGGGTGGATCCTCGCCCGTTTCCAGCTTGCCACCGGGCAACTCCCAACGTCCCGCATGCGGTCCGCCGGGGGGTCGTTTCGATATCAACACCATGCCATCGCGACGCCAGATCAGGCCCGCGGCGACGGTAATGTTTGGTTTTTCAGCCACGTCAGACATCTTCCTTCGTTTAACGCAGTACGGCGGTAACCCGGTAGTAAAACGATTCACCACCGGAAGTTAACACCTCTCGGTCAATATAACTCGAGCTGGAAGTCTCCCCGATCACCTCCATCGGTCCTGATGGGGTTGGACCACGATAGATTCTGTACAGGGTGGCACCATTCCGGTTCCACGAAACGCGTAGCCCGGTATCCGAGTAGCGGCTGATGGTGATGTTGGTGGGTGCGGGGAGCTGGGGCGGTTGGGAGGTAAGGCGAATATTGTCAACCGCTGCACCAACCGACCCGATATCGCTGGACAATGAGGTGAAATGGAGTCGTA
This sequence comes from bacterium, assembly GCA_020444265.1. Taxonomy (GTDB): domain Bacteria; phylum Electryoneota; class Electryoneia; order Electryoneales; family Electryoneaceae; genus JAHLLH01. Next base: position 6,640 of record JAHLLH010000002.1, on the reverse strand, counting down.
ATTCGAACTCCTCATTGATGTAATAGTCCAGTTCAAAGATAACCTGCTTCCACCCGTCCGAATGGCCTCCCAGGCAATCGGTGTGGTACGGCCCTGGGGTGTCCACAAAGGAAGGGTAATCGTCAATGGGGTCAACAAGTCGCCAGAATTCATCGTAAGGAGTTTCCAGCCAGAACCCCGCAGTTGCTTCTGAAGCATACCCCGTTTCGTCCGTATCATACCAGACGTCCATTACCAGGTAGAGTTGATTGACCCCTTGGGCCAGGAACGGACCGGGTAGTGTCAGCAAAGAAGTTGTTCCCGGTGGAGGGTCCAGAATGAACCAGGCATAATCTCCATCTTCACCCGATCCGGGGCCTCCTTCGGGTATTCCCCATTCCCAGCCGGGATCACCACCGGGCTGCAACCCGCCATCAGAATGCTCGAGGTTGGCCTCGTAAAAATGCTGCCCGTCGTTCAACTCCGCGCTGAACCACTCCGAAACCGTCTCCTCCGTGTGCAACGAAACATCCCGTGTCCTGTATTGATAGCGCAGGTGATCTCCCGCCTGGATGTGTGGTCGAGGGTGGGGGGCTCCTGTCAGCCCAAATTCGATATAGTCACCTTCTTCCCATTCCTCGAGGGCGTTCAAGGGTAAGGAATATAGATCCTGTCCGTTCACCTCTACATCCACCACCACATAGGCCAACGGTTCAATGCTGCTGACTTCACAAGAGAATGCAGGTGGCCAGGCGTCCACAGGAAAACGATTGAAGAATACTTCGTCACGCAGAGTCGGGTTGGTGTTATCCTGCGTGAATAACTCGAGCGGAGCACTAAGCGGAGTGACATTACCGGCACGGTCCAGGGCACGAATAGCCACCTGGTAGTCCGTTTCAGGAAGCAAGGGTTCCAGCCGGACCCGATCTGTCAGCATGTTTGTTAATGCCGGAATCGTATGCAAATCGATCTTTGGGGAATTCAAGTCGACAGGAAAATCGGTATCGTAATAGATCTCGTAGGTATAAAAATTGGGGTCAGTGGACAGCGTCCAGCGCACGTTTGCGAAAAGGTCGGAACTGTAGGTTAACAGCAGGTCGCCGGGAGCAGTCGGTGCTCGCTCGTCCGGGACGAGGTAAATGTCCTCCAGCGCCGTAATCAAGCCTTCGATAGCAGCATCATAGTAGAGCAGCATCGGCTCCCAGGTAGCGAGATCGGGAGGGATTGAAGCTCCGTAGAGGGAATCCTCCAGCACCCCGGCATCCTCAATCACCCCGGGAAGTTCATCGAACTCCACATGAACAAACCTGTCCACACTTTCCTCAGGATAGATCCCTTCGGCGACAATCTCCATTGGGATATTTCCGCCATACCCAGGCAAGTCGACATAGGGCGAGATGTTGGAGAGGGACTCCATGTGACGCAAACCATTCTGCCATGCAACAGCATAGTAGTTGATGACTGGCACGGCGGCCTGCCCATCATAAATGGCGTTTGATGGAACCGGAACAGAGGGTGTGAAGTTGATCCAGTCCAGTGCTTCCGGGGAACGGTCATAGATGGGGCGATTGGGAAATTCATCTGCCGGCCCCGGGGAGATCATGACGGGCTTGCTGTTTGGATGTGATGCGGTGTCGTAGCTGTGAAGCTGAATTGTCATATCCAGCTCGCCCTGTTGACGCATTCGGCTCACAAAGGCTTCGCAGAAATAGTTGAACGGGTGGTGCGGGTAACGGGTCGGGTCAGAGAGGGAAAGTGAGTTGGAGTAGTTGTCAAACCATTCCACCTCACGGCCCGTGCCATTGACAATCAGCGCGCCGAAGTTCCCACGCAGCAGCAACTCGAGGGCGATTGGCAGAGCGATGTAATCGTCATTGGGATGCGGCACCTGCGCCATGACCGAAGGCATCGTTGCACCGGGACAGGTAATGAACACCCCCCACCCCTTGCGGAAGCTACCATGAATATCGTCCGACACATCGTCCGGTGTCCCGCTGCTGTCGACAAAGGTGCTGTCGAGACGTTCCCGCACGAGGTAAAACGTGCGCCCGGTTTCGTTGTCCTCAAAACGGACGGCATCGAAGGGAAGCTGAGCCTGGTTCAGCAGCAGCTGTGCAGTGGTGGGGTTGCCCTCGAGCAAGGCGTTGAACACCGGAATCCACACCTCGCGTGCAGCCTCGTCCTGCTCTTCCGGGATCAGGCTGTACTCGCCGAAGTTGTTGTTCTGTGAGTCAATCGATGCGGGGATGTAGTCGTTGTACCCGCCCGCTTCCGACAACCCTTCGACGGTGTGGGAGTACCAGTTGTCGTAGGCGGCGGCAGGTTCGCTGCCAAGCAGAAAACCGCGCAGGGATCCCTGCTCGACCAGCTGGGCGGAGAGGGGGGGCGCTGCGAGCAGGCCAAGTGCGAGGGTAGCAATCATTGCCGCGCGATTCATCCTGATAAAGTACCTGTCCCCACAGTGTGCTTCAAGTCCCGTCTCGCAGGGGGGATGGGCTGAGGTACGATGAGTGGGTCATCCCAATCTCGGGGGGCGATCAGTTGGCCCTGCGGCAGGCGAGAGGCTATCTTGAAGGAAAGAGACGGGATGCAGTGGCAAAGGAATCCTCTGATGATCATTGAAAAAGGGATGGCGGGACGTCGCCTCGTTCTCGCAGTGGCAACTCTTCTACTCGCCATCAACCCCCTCCTGGCTGGTCCGGATAGCTATCGGATTGACCTTCCTACACAAACCTTCTTTCCCAAGGATGACAACGCTGCATGGTTTGACAACCGTCCGGATGAAGGTTATGGCAGCACCATTCTGCTCCAGTTCGAGGAGCATCCGGACACCCCGGCGAAACAAACCCTGGCCCGGAAGGGTGTTGTGCTTCAGATGTACATCGGTAGCGGCACTTGGGTAACCTGGGTCGAAAAAGGGGTCACCTCGGAGGCTCTTGCAAGCACGTCGCCACGTTGGGCGGGACCTCTCGCGTCGCAGGATCGGCTGAGTGAAGCGATCCGCAGCGACCAGATGCCGCAGTGGGCCGAAGGTGGAAACGGCAGCCGTTTGTACGCGGTGCGTCTTGTCTCCACCGTTTACGGTGCGGATGGCGAAGCGCTGCTGAGCCCGTTGGTTGATGAGATCGGCGACTACGTCGAAATTTTCAACACCTGGTATATCCGTGGGTCGGTGGACACACCGTTGCGTCTCGCGCAGATGCCGGAAGTGCTCTATGTCGATTACATCGCACCGCCGCTTACCGAGAACAATGCAAGCGTTCGCGCGACCATGTTTGTTGACCCGGTTCAGGTAGCCCCCTACAACCTCGATGGCAGCGGGGTGACCGCCTGTGTTTATGATGGTGGCCTGGTCGATATCAGCCACCTCGATTTCGGGGGGCGAGCGACCCAAGGGGAAGGTGGTGGAATCTCGGACCACCCGACTCATGTCGCCGGGACCCTCGGCGGCAATGGTGACCCGACCGTACGCGGGATGGCGCCAAATGTGTCGATCATCTCGTATGCTTATGAAGCCTGCGATCCTTTCTGCCTTTACAACAGCCCGCAGGACATCTGGGACAATTACACCGAAGCGGTGCTGCTTGGCGGTGCACGTCTGGTCACCAACTCCATTGGCGCGAATGTTGTGTCTAATGGCTACAGCTGCTCCTGGCTTGGGGACTACGAGCTGACTAGCGCACTGGTCGATTCCGCGGTACGCGGCGGTCTCGGCGAGGAAGTGGTGGTGCTCTTTTCGGCAGGCAATGAACGAATTTCCGGCAGCCCGTGCGGAACCGGCTTTGGTACGGTTTCCATTCCGGCCAGCGCAAAAAACATCATCACCGTTGGTGCTTTCTCTGACAACGGTTCCATTGCCAGCTTCTCCTCGTTTGGGCCGACCGATGATGGACGGATCAAGCCGGAAATCGCGGGCAACGGGGTCAATGTTTATTCAACCGTTCCCGGTGGTGGCTACGATACGATGAGTGGCACCAGCATGTCTTGCCCGGCGACCGCTGGAGTGGTGGCCTTGCTGATGCAGGCTTGGGACCGTCACCCCGACCTCCCCCGTCCCACCCCGGCCCAGGTCAAAGCCTTGTTGGTGACCGGTGCAGATGATGCCGGTGTTTCCGGCCCGGATTACCAGTATGGTTTCGGACGGGTCGACGCGAACGACACAGTCGATATCGTTGGCAAGTACGGCTTCGCCTCTGGTGAGGTGGAGGATGAGGGGCAGTGGACGATGACTTTCGAGGTTGCACCTGGTGTAACCGATTTGAAGGTCTCCCTCGCCTGGTCCGATCCGCCTGCGGCTCAGCTCGCGCCGGTAACTCTGGTCAATGATCTCGACCTGACCCTGACTTCGCCGATCAGCAGCACTTTTTATCCTTTTGTTCTTGATGGCGACAATCCTGGCAATCCGGCGACCAATGGACGCAACAGCATCGATGTGGTCGAGCAAATCTTTGTTTCTGATCCGGCGGCGGGAACCTGGACGATTGTGGTGGATGGCTATGATATCCCCTTCGGACCACAGGAATTCTCCCTCGCGGCCACCGTCCCGCTGCATGAAAACGTGGTCTTTGTCCACGGGACCGTCTCCGATTCCGAAACCGCTTCTGTTATTGCGGGGGCGAGTGTCCGTCTGAACGGCGTGGAGGATGGCGTTGTTTCGGATGCGAACGGCTGGTATTCCTTCTACCACAAGCTGGACGGGGATGCGGAACTGGTCTGCAGTATGCCGGGCTACACGACGCAACGTGGTTATGTGCTCGCCAACAGCGAAGGACCCGAGGTGGAGCGAAACTTCGCACTGAACACCGGCGGTGTTGAATCCATCCAGGGTGTGGTGCTGGATGCCGACGGGGGGGAGGCAATCAGTGCAGAGGTGGTGGACCTCGAGAATCCTAGCACGTTGGTTACCACCGATGCGGAAGGGCTCTTTACGTTGAGTTTGACCATCGGCGAGCTGCATCGTCTCCGTGCAACCCTCGGGGAACAGAGCGGCTCCCGGGACCTCTACCTCACCCCGGAAACCGTGCCGCCTTTGCTGGTGATCGAGATGGCGCTGGACAGTGTCCATACCTCTGGTCCGGATGCCGATGGCTACCTCGCCATCCAGAATGGTGATGCCCATGCCCTCGCCCCCGAGTATGCGTGGGTCGAGATTGATCCCGATGAGGGCGGTGCCGGGATACGTCTTCCGATGTCGGAAGAGGACACCCCTTACGAGGTCGAACTTCCCTTTACCTTTGTCTACTACGGCGTCTCGTATGACACGGTAACTGTCAACGAGAACGGCATGTTTTTCTTCGGTGCGCAGGGGACACTCGACGATGAAACGGCGGGTGATTTCTCCAACACCGGCATCCCCGGTCTTGATGGCCCACCCGCGATGGTGGCCCCCTTCTGGGAGGATTTCCGCGCCGAGGCGACCAACTTCTCGACCTGGTATGACGAGACAAACGGCCTCTTTTATCTCGAGTGGTTCAACAGCCGTCAATACCCGACCGATGCCACCTTCGAGACGTTCCAGACCGTGCTCTACGATCCGGAGGTTCACACGACCCAGACCGGGGACGGACTCATCCTCTTCCAGTACCAGGATGTTAACGATCTGTTGAACGCGACGGTCGGAATCGAAGCGCCAGACGAGGAAGATGGGCTCGGGTTGCTCTATTATGATGCGGATGGCAATGGTTCGACCATCGGGAGTGTAGGAACCATTACCGATGGAACCGCTATTCTCTTCGTTCGGGAGTCGGCCTCGTTGAGTGGAACAGTAACCTTGGTTCCGGAAAATGGCGATGTCACGATTACCATCTCAGGAGATGGTTTTGAGGCGCTTTGTGACGAAGCGGGTGGTTTTGCGATGACCAACCTGCTACCGCAAATCACCGAACTGACTATTAGCGCTCCGGGGTACGAGATGTTGCGTGTGGGGGTTGACCTCAGTATTCCCAATCCCGACCCGGTTGAAGTTGAGCTCTATGCCCTGCTCGCACCGACCGGCCTGACAGGTGAAGATGTAGAAGGCAATTTCCAGCTGAGCTGGCAGGCGCCAGATCTGCCGACGACTTCCTTTGAAGATCTTTATCGTGTCTACCGCGATGGACAGCAGGTGGTCGAGGTGGCCGAGACAGAATGGCTGGATGAGGGACCGTTCACCATGGAGTCCGTCTACTGGGTGACCGCAGTTTATTCCGGCGGCGAATCGGATACCACGGGTCATGTCAGCCCGGGCGGTACCTCTGCTGTAGGGGAGAATGCGCTCCCGCAAAGCTTCGAGGTCTCTGCCGCATGGCCAAACCCCTTCAACCCCTCCACATCCATCCGGGTCGCGTTGCCGAATGTGACTCCATTGCGAGTGGAGGTGGTCGATCTGCTGGGACGTCAAGTCGCTGTGCTTGTCGATTCTCGTCACGCGACCCCCGGCACCCATCGCCTGACATGGGATGGTTCCGGCCACGCATCCGGTCTCTATTTCGTCCGTGTCCAGGCGGGTCGCCACAATGCTGTTCGGAAGGTGATGCTGCTGAAATAATCTTCGCTCTGGCGATGGTTCTTGATTCTGTTCCCAACATGGGGTGGCCCGACTTGCTCGTCAAGTCGGGCCTATTCATATGATCTTCCCCCGTTTTGGTGGACAGGGAGTTAAGCAACGTTTTTGTGTTTCAAC